>NZ_LMNI01000010.1 GCF_001422925.1 Microbacterium sp. Leaf288 | reverse complement strand
GCCTCGGCCCGCTCTGCCGGCGTGTACTGATGGCGCCCACCAGCCCGGGGATCCCTACTCCCAGCATTCATCTCCACCACAGGACCAGACTCCACCACAACTGGGGCACCCCAGGGCCGAGATCTCCTGTGGAATCCTGGTTGACCTGTTGATGCGGTGGGCACACCGATGCCGCCCGTCGCCGACGCCGTGCTTCTCGCGTGTCGGCACGGCCTGACAGAGTGGGATGCATGACCCGCATCGGCGCGATCTTCAACCCGTACACGCACAGCCCCGACGAGTTCCGCGACGCGGTGCGCGCCGCCGAATCCGGGGGACTGCCCGAGCTGTGGATCTGGGAGGACTGCTTCCGCCAGTCCGCCTTCGCCACGGTGGGCGCGGCCCTCGCCTGGACCGACGCTCTGCGCATCGGCATCGGGATCGCGCCGATGCCGCTGAGGAATGTCGCCGCAACGGCGATGGAGATCGCCACGGTCGAGCGGCTGTTCCCCGGCCGGCTGCTTCCCGGGGTCGGCCACGGCGTGCTCGATTGGATGGGGCAGGTCGGGTCGCGCGTCGCCTCGCCGCTGACCCTGATGCGCGAGTACGTGCCGGCGCTGCGCGGCCTGCTCGCCGGTGACCAGATGAGCGTCGACGGACGCTATGTCACCCTCCGCGACGTGCGTCTGGACTATCCGCCGGTCGCGCCGCCGCTCGTGTACGCGGCGGCAGAGGGTCCGAAGACACTGCGGCTGAGCGGCGAGGTGGGCGACGGGACCGTGCTCGACAGCGGGCACACGGCGGGGGAGTACGCCATCGCGACGGCCGCCATCCGCGAGGCGCGTGCCGCGTCGGGTCGCACCGGTGACCACGACGTGGTGGCCTACGTCGTCACCGCCTTCGGCGCGGATGCCGAGGCGCGGGCGATCGCCGACGTGGGCGACAAGCCCGATCCCGCCGAGCGCTCGCTGTGGGGCGACCCGGCGGACGTCGCCGCCGACGCGCAGCGCTTCTTCGACGCCGGCGTCGACGACGTGGTGCTGCTGCCCTCGTCCCGCGGCGACATCGCGGAGTTCTACCGGGCGGCCGCCGAGGTCTCCAAGCTCGTCGGCGCGCACGTCGCATGACCGCGGCGCTCTCGATCGGGATCGCCGCGGCGGCCGGCGCAGAGGTCGGTGCGCGTGTCGCGGCGGCGGCGGAGGCCGCGGGACTGCACGCCTTGTGGGTCAACGACACTCCGGGCCACGACGCGCTGGCCGTGCTCGCGGCCAGCGCGGGTGCGACCGAGCGGCTCGTGCTCGCCACGGGAGTGCTTCCGATCGACCGTCGCACGCCCGACGACATCCTCGCCCGCGCGGCAGGACTCCCCGCCGACCGCCTCGTGCTCGGCATCGGCTCCGGGCAGCTGCGCCACGGTGCCGTGGATCGGGTGACGGATGCTGCCACCGCCCTCCGCGCGGGCACCGAGGCGCGTGTCGTGGTCGGCGCGCTCGGCCCGAGGATGCGGCGCACGGGGGCGGAGGCATCCGACGGGCTCCTTCTCAGCTGGCTCACCCCGGAGATCGCGGCCGACCAGGCACGGCATGCTCACGAGCTCGCCCGCACGGCGCACGTCGCGCTGTACGTGCGGACGGCGGCCGACCCCGACGCGATCTCCGCGCTCGATGAGGAGGCGCAGCGCTACGCCGGGTACCCCGCCTACGCGGCGAACTTCGCCCGACTGGGGGTCCAGGCGGCGGAGACCGTCATCCGGCCCGCTGCGCTGCGGGACCGGATCGCCGCCTATCGCGCCGCCGCCGACGAGGTGGTCCTCCGGGCCATCACCGCCTCGGGCAGCCTCGACGAACACCTCCGCTTCATCGACGCCGTCGCCGAGGCCCTCGGGTGACGCGGGTCGTCGCCCGCTGGGCGCTCGCGACGCTGCTGGCCGCCGCGGGCGCCTCTCACCTCTTGTGGGGGCGCCGCGGTTACCGCATCGTCGTACCCGATTGGGCGACGCGGCTGTTCCACACCGACACGGACACGATCGTGGTCGCGTCGGGGGTCGTCGAGCTGATGCTCGGCAGCGCGCTCGTGGCCTTTCCCGCCGAGCGCCGCCGCGTCGGCTGGGCGGTGGCCGCGTTCTTCGTGGCCGTCTTCCCGGGCAACGTCCATCAGTGGCGGACGGGCCGGTCGGCGCCCATGCTGCGCACCGATCGGGCACGGTTCGTCCGGCTGCTCCTGCAGCCGCTGCTGGTCGGATGGGCCCTGTGGAGCACGAGCGGCACGCCGGGCAGCAGCCGATGAGCCGGCCGGTCGCCGTCCTCGCCGGCGCATCGGGCTTCGTCGGCCAGGCGCTCGTGCGCGCCTTCGCCGAGGACGGGTACGACGTGCGCACGATCGGCCGCTCGAACGCCGATGCGACGTGGGACGACGGCGGCGGCATCCGTGCACTCGTCGAGGGCGCCGCGGTGCTCGTGAACCTCGCCGGAAAGTCGGTGGACTGCCGCTATACCGACGCGAACCGCGACGAGATCCTGCGGTCGCGGGTCGAGACGACGAAGACGCTGCGCGAGGCGGTGACGGATGCTGCGACCCCGCCTCCGCTGTGGCTCAACGCCAGCACCGCCACCATCTATCGCTACGCGATGGACCGGCCGCAGACAGAAGCCGACGGGGAGCTCGGTGAAGGATTCTCGGTGGATGTGGCGCGGAACTGGGAAGAAGAGTTCTTCGCGGGCGATCTGCCGGCGACGCGTCGCGTCGCGCTGCGGATGGCCATCGTCATCGGCGACGGCCCGGCGACGCGTATGCTCCTTCGGCTCGCGCGGCTCGGTCTCGGCGGCCCGCAGTACGACGGCTGGTGGTGGGCGCACCGTCGGTACCGCGGGATCGGCGCCCAGCCGACGGGGAACGGGAGGCAGCCCTGGCACCGGTCGCGCGGGCGGCAGCGATTCAGCTGGATCCACCTCGACGACGTCGTCGGCGCGGTGCGCTTCATGCGCGACCGGCCCGAGATCGACGGTCCCGTGAACCTCGCGGCTCCGGAGGTGAGCGACAACCGCACGCTCATGGCGACGCTGCGACGCGTCGTCGGGCAGCCGATCGGCCTTCCCGCCTACCGCTTCATGCTGGAGCCGGCGATGGCGGTGCTGCGCACCGAACCCGAGCTCGTGCTCAAGAGCCGGTGGGTGGTGCCCGACGTGCTGCTGTCGGCCGGCTACGAGTTCGCGCACCGCGACCTGGAGTCCGCGCTGAGGACGGTCGCGCGTTAACAGCCGGGGACATGTGTCGGGGGCCGGTGCCAGAATGCCGATGTGCTGCTGAACGAGCTGGTGACCGCGACGGGCGAAGTCGCGTCGACCTCGTCGCGCTTGGCCAAGATCGCCGTCCTCGCCACGTTGCTGCGCGCGCTTCAGCCCGACGAGGTCGCTCCCGCCATCGGATTCCTCACCGCCAGTCCGCGGCAGGGGCGGCTCGGCGTCGGGTGGCGGAGTCTCATGGGCCTCGACGTCGTCCATGCCGAGACACCGACGCTGACCGTGCTCGATGTGGACGCGTCCCTCAGCCGACTGGCAGGGGCCGATGGTGCGGGCTCGGTGCTCGCGCGTCGCGGGGAGCTCGATGCGCTCGCCGCGGCCGCCACGGCCGACGAATGGGACTTCCTGGCGCGCGTCATGACCGGCGAGCTGCGCACCGGGGCGCTGGAGGGTGTGCTCCTCGATGCGATCGCGAAGGGTTCCGAACGTGAAGCGCCCGTCGTGCGGCGGGCCGCCATGCTCTCCGGTGACCTGGGTGCCACGGCGCGCATCGCGCTCACCGGCGACGCCGACGAGCTCGCGGCGGTCGGCCTCGAGGTGGGGCGCGGAGTGCTGCCGATGCTCGCTGCGACGGCGGGCTCGACGACGGAGGCGCTCGAGACTCTCGGGGCAGCAGCATCCGTCGAATACAAGCTCGACGGGGCGCGCATCCAGGTGCATCGCGACGGCGACGACGTTCGCGTCTTCACACGGAGCCTCGCCGACATCACCCACCGCGTGCCCGAGCTCGTCGAAGCAGTGCGGGCACTGCCCGCCGAGCGGGTGATCCTCGATGGCGAGACGCTGTCGCTCGACGAGGACGGCGGTCCGCGGCCGTTCCAAGACACGATGTCGCGGTTCGGATCGATGGGCGACGACGCGGCGGCCACGGTGCTGAGGCCGTGGTTCTTCGACATCCTCCATCTCGATGGCCGCGACCTGATCGACGAGCCGCTCGCGACGCGGCTCGAGCTGCTCGATCGAGCCGTGGGCGATGCACGCATGCCGGGCGTCGTCACCGACGACCCGGCGAAGGCCGAGGAGTTCTCGCGCCAGGCGCTCGCGGCGGGCCACGAGGGCGTCATGGTCAAGGCGCTCGACGCTCCCTACGCCGCCGGGCGGCGCGGCAAGAGCTGGCTCAAGGTCAAGCCGGTGCTCACCTACGACCTCGTCGTGCTGGCCGTCGAGTGGGGGTCGGGCCGCCGAACCGGACAGCTGTCGAACCTGCACCTGGGCGCCCGCGACCCGGAGGGCGACTTCGGCGAGCCGGGCGGCTTCGTGATGGTGGGAAAGACGTTCAAGGGCCTCACCGACGCGACGCTGAAATGGCAGACCGAGCACTTCCCGACCATCGAGACCCACCGCTCCGCGTACGCCGTGCACGTGCGCCCCGAGACGGTGGTCGAGATCGCGATCGACGGCGTGCAGCGGTCGACGCGCTACCCGGGCGGGGTCGCTCTGCGCTTCGCCCGGGTGAAGGGCTATCGCCCCGACAAGCGTCCCGACGAGGCCGACACGATCGAGTCGCTCCGCGCCCTTCTGCGAGGATGACGGCGGCGCTGCGTCATCGTCGGGCAGCGACGTACCGGTGCTCGGGTCTTCCGGTGGTGCCGTAGCGCAGCTGCACCTCGACCTGGCCGCGTGCGGCGAGGGTGGCGAGGTGGCGCTGCGCGGTCGCGCGCGAGATGCCCACGCGGTCGGCGACCTCGGCCGCTGACGCCTCGTCGTCGCCGAGGCCCGCGAGGATCAGCTGTTCCGTCGCCGATCGGGCGACGGTGGCAGGTTCCGCGCTGCCGTGGAGGATCGTGAGGGCGCGGTCGATCTGCTCCTGCTCGAGCGGGCGGTCGGTGGCGAGGAGATTCCGCATGCGCGCGTAGCGGTCGAGGCGCTCCGCCAGCACGCGGGCCTCGAACGGCTTCGTCAGGTACGCGAGTGCGCCCGCGCGCAGCGCACGACGCACGGTCGCAGCATCCGTCGCAGCCGACAGCACGAACGCGTCCACGTCGACACCCGCGATGAATTCGACTCCGTCCCCATCGGGGAGGAAGGCGTCCACGAGCAGCAGGTCGGGGGCGTGGGCGCGCACGGCCTGGCGCGCGGCCCCCAGCGAATGCACGGGGTCCAGCGCGGTGAAGCCGGTGCGAGAGGCCACGACGTCGCGGTGCAGTCCGGCGACGCGGAAGTCGTCGTCGACGACGAGCACACGGATGGGCTGACTCATGCGTTCTTCTCCTCTCGAGAGACAGTCGGCTCGCGGCGCAGCGCGCCCGGAAGTCGCGCCCCGAACACGGCGCCCGAACCGTGGCTGCCGGCATCGATGAGCCACACGTCGCCGCCGTGCCGGCGAGCGAGGTCGCGGGAGAGCGGCAGACCGTAGCCGTGTCCGTGCACCGCGTCGTTGCGATCCGGATCGGCCTCGCGAGATCCGGCGCGGATGAACGGATCGCTCCCGAGCGGGCGGATGCCGCGGCCCGAGTCGGCGACCGTGACCACGAGTTCGTCGTCGTCGCCCAGCAGCGCGACCTCGACCCAGCGGGGTTCGTCGCCGGCGACGGCTGCGGTCACCGCGTTGCCGACGAGGTTGCCGAGGATGGCTGCCACATCCTCCGGCAGTGCGACCTCGCTCAGCAGCAGGGTGTCGTCGGAGACCCGCAGGCTCACGCCCCGTTCACGCGCCGCCACGCCCGTCGCGCCCAGAAGGGACTGGAGGAATGCGTCGGGAACGCGCTCGAGGCCGGAGACGGCGAAGTCGACGGCTCCGCGCTCGGTGAGGTCGCCGAGGAACGCGCGCGCCTCGTCGACGCGGTCGGCGTCGATCAGCCCCGATGCGACGTGCAGGCGATTGGCGAACTCGTGCCGCTGCACGCGGAGCGCCTCGGTCATGGCGCGGACGGTCTCGAGCCGGCCGGCGAGCGCCTCGACATCGGTGCGGTCGCGCACCACGACGATCTCTCCGAGCGCGCGGGCGTCGCGGCGCACCGGACGCGTGTCGATGTACAGCACACGGTCGCCCACCACCGCCTCGACGGCGGTCGCGCCCTCGCGCGCGGCCCGGAGCACGTCTTCCGGCAACGCCAGTTCGTCGAACCGGCGGCCGACGGGATCGTCGAGTCCCAGCATCCGCTCCGCCGCCTCATTGCACACGCGCACGACGCCGTCGGGATCGAGGGCGACGACGCCGTCCCCGACGCCCTCGAGCACCGCGGCCTGATTCTGAACGAGGGCCACGAGCTCTTCCGGCTGAAGTCCGAGGGTCAGCCGTTCGAAGCGCCGCCGCAGGAGCAGCGTCGCCAACGTCGCCAGGGCCACTCCACCGAGCGCGGCGACCGCGATCGTCGTGAGGAGCGCAGGGAGGTCGTCGAACACGCTCGCACGCTCGAAGCCGACGCTGACCTCGCCCGCCGGGACACCACCGGCCTCGGCGTAGATCGGCACCTTCGCGCGGGCGGACTCGCCGAGCGTGCCGACCTCCCAGTCGACCACCTCGTTGCCCTCGAGCACCTCGGCGAAGGGGGTCGAGACCACCTGGCCGAGCAGGTCCTGATTCGGGTGGGCGAGACGGATGCCGTGGTCGTCGGTGATCACGACGAACAGCGCGTCGGTGCGTTCGGCCACATCCGTGGCGATCTGCTGCAGCGGACCGTCACGGAGGTCCGCGGCATCCGGAGTTCCCGGGTCAGCTGAGAAATCGGCGACGAGGGACTTGACGTCGGGGTCCTCGGCGACGGTGCGGGCGATGTTGAGCGCGGCGGCCTCGGACTCCGCGCGCAGCTGACGCACGCCCAGCCATCCGAAGACGAGCGCGCACACGGCGACGACGGCGGCGACCGTCGCCAGCTGCACCAGCAGCAGCCGTGTCGCGAAGCGCATGCCACCTCCCGGGTGTGTGAGCGGACTGCGCGTGAGCAGAATGCGCAGAACACACGCTACGCGCACAACGTGAGGGAATGCGACTTACCGCGCGCCGGTCCGGGGCTCGACCTAGTCTCTCCCAGACGCACCGCGAAACGGTGCGGGAGACCTGACGCACCCCACGACGAAGGAGTCGACATGAACGCGGCAGCACCGTTCCTCCTCCAGGCCGCCGAGGCCGACGAAGGCTACGCGACGGCCTTCGTCCCGCCCGAATGGGTGCTGGTCGCCCTCGGGTTCACGATGGTGCTCGTCTTCATGGCGCTCATCATGACGCGGCGGCTCACGCCGATGGTCGCGCTCATCCTCGTGCCCACGGTGTTCGGCCTGTTCGCCGGCGCGGGGCTCGGGCTCGGCGACATGATCATCGACGCCATCAGCAGCATGGCTCCCACCGCCGCTCTGCTCATGTTCGCGATCATGTACTTCGGCATCATGATCGACGTCGGGCTGTTCGACCCGCTCATCCGCGCGATCACGAGGCTGCTGGGCGACGACCCGGCGAAGGTCGTGCTGGGCACGGCGCTCCTCGCGGGAGCGGTGTCGCTCGACGGCGACGGGTCCACGACATTCATCATCACGACCTCCGCGATGCTGCCGATCTACCTGCGTCTGGGCATGAGCCCCGTCGTGCTCACGTGCGTGGCGGGTCTCATGAACGGCACGCTCAACATCGTGCCGTGGGGTGGTCCGACCGTCCGTGCCGCGACCGCGCTGGGCCTGCAGCCGACCGACATCTTCGTGCCGATGCTGCCGTCCCTCGCGGCCGGCCTGGTCATCGCGCTGACGTTCGCGTGGTTCCTCGGCCTCTCGGAGCGCAAGCGCATCGGCAGCATCGACGCCTCGCGTCTCGGTGACGGCGGCTCGCTCGCCGGCCCGCGGATCTTCCGCGGCGCCGACACGAAGCCGGGCGCCCGTGCGACGCTGCGCACCGGCAATATCGTCACCCTCGCCGGCGGTCACGGTGGCGTGCCCGCGGCGACCGCGGTGGTGGACCGTGAAGACACCGCGATGGCGGACACGATGCTCGACCCGAACCGCGCGACGCTGCGGCCGAAGCTGATCTGGTTCAACCTGGCGCTCACGCTCGTGGTGATGGTGCTGCTGGTGCTCGACATCTTCCCGCTCGCGTACGTCTTCATGGTCGGCGCCGCGATCGCGCTGGTGGTCAACTTCCGCAAGCTCAAGAGCCAGGCCGACGAGATCGTCGCGCATGCTCCGAGCATCGTCGGCGTGGTGTCGATGGTGCTGGCCGCGGGCGTGCTGGTCGGCGTGCTGAACGGCACGGGCATGGTCGACGCCATGGCCACCTGGATCACGACCGTGATCCCCGCCTCGCTCGGCCCGTTCCTCGCCGTGATCACCGGCATCCTGTCGATCCCGTTCACGTTCTTCATGTCGAACGACGCGTTCTACTACGGCATCCTGCCGGTGCTCGCGCAGAGCGCGGAGCACTTCGGGATCGCCCCGGTCGAGATGGCGCGGGCATCGATCACCGGCCAGCCGGTGCACCTGCAGAGCCCGCTGGTGCCGGCGATCCTCCTGCTGGTCTCGCTCGCGAGCGTGAACCTCGGCGACCACCACAAGAAGGTGCTGTGGCGCGCCACGATCGTCTCGCTCGCGATGCTCGCGGTCGGCGTGCTGGTCGGCGCCATTCCGCTGATGGCCTGACGACGCGCTCCTTCGCGTGAGACCACAGCCGGCCGCCGAGACCGTGGGTTCTGCCCGCCGTCTCGGCGGCCGACTGTCGTCTCACGGTCGTGGGGCGATCGGTGCCCCCCAACGCGCATCGGAGGGCTCGTAGGATTTGGCCATGACCAAGGGAGCCGCGCCCGACGCCTCGTACGAGAACCGCAGCTTCGGGGCGCCCGGCGCGGAGCGCACGGTCGTGCTGCTCCGTTCGGGGGTTTCGACCCTGTCGGATCCACGCCCCGACGCCACCGTACGGCGCGACGCGAGGATCGTCGCGGTGGGGCTCACGGTCGACGACATCGACGATCCCGCGGCGTACCGCGGCGCGACCCCGGCGGAGGCGACCGCGAGCGTCATCGCGCGGTTCATCGCAGAGGAGGCCCACGGGCGCCCGATCGGGCTCGTGGGCGTCGGCGAGGCCGGGGAGCTCGCGATCATGATCGCGGCGCACCTCGGCGACGGCGTCGACCGGCTGGCGCTCGTCGCTGTTCCCCGGCCCGAGTCCGAGCTCGGCGCGAGCGAGGTCGCCGTGCTCCTGGGCCGCATCGCCGCCAAGACGCTCCTCATGAACGGGCAGGCTGATCCGATGGCCGCTTCCGGGGCGGCCCGCTGGTTCAAGGACCACCTGTCGTCGGCGCGGATCGAGATGGTGCCGCGGACGGACGACATCGAGGCGCGGCTCATCCTCGCGGACGTCTGGGAGCGCGTGCTGTCGCACGTCGCGCCCGGAACCCTGCGATGAACCGCGTCGTCGTGCTGACCGGCGCCGGCATCTCGGCCGAGAGCGGCGTGCCCACGTTCCGCGGCGCCGACGGGCTCTGGGAAGGGCACGACATCGAAGACGTCGCGACGCCGGAGGGCTTCGAGCGCGATCCCGACCTCGTCCAGGCGTTCTATGACGCGCGACGGCGGGCGGCAGCATCCGTCGTCCCGAATGCCGCGCACCGCGCGCTCGCCCGTCTCGAGGGCGCGATCGGTGACGACCTGCTCGTCGTCACGCAGAACGTCGACGACCTGCACGAGCGCGCCGGCAGCCGGAACCTCGTGCACATGCACGGCGAGCTGCGCCGAGCGCTCTGCCTCGCGTGCGGATCCCGGCCCGAGTGGGACGCCGACCTCATCGACCGCCCCGCCTGCCCGGTCTGCGGAGAACGGATGCTGCGCCCCGACGTGGTGTGGTTCGGCGAGATGCCGTACGAGCTCGATCGCATCGAGCAGGCCGTCGTCGCGTGCGACGTGTTCGTCTCGATCGGCACGTCGGGGGAGGTGTACCCGGCGGCGGGGTACGTGGCGCTCGCGGCAGCCTTCGGCGCGCGCACCGTGGAGCTCAACCTCGAGCCGAGCGACCCGGCGGTGCCTTTCGACGAGGCGCGGGCCGGCCTCGCGAGCGAGCTCGTGCCGGCGTGGGTCGACGAGGTGATCGCGGCGCGGAGCGCCGGATAGGCGAAGAGAGCGCCGGGTGGATGAGTCCACCCGGCGCTCTTCGCGTGCTGTCGCGACGCTAGCGCGCGCCGCCCGACCGCACCCTCGAGAGGGCGTCGACGGTCGCGGCGAGGATCAGCACGCCGCCCGTGACCAGCAGGTTGACGCCGGCGGGCAGGTTGAGCAGCCCGAGGCCGTTGGTGATCGTCGCGATCACCAGCGCACCGATCGCCGCATGCATCAGACGGCCCTTGCCGCCGAACAGGCTGACGCCGCCGACGACTGCTGCCGCGACACCCGACAGGACGATGTCGCGCCCCACGGTCGCGTCGACTGAGCCGACGCGGGCGACGCTCAGCAGAGCCGAGAACACGGCCAGGCTGGAGCAGATCACGAACGCCCACCACTTGATCCAGCGCACCTTGACGCCGGAGCGGCGAGCCGCCTCCGCGTTGCCGCCGATCGCGTAGATGTAGCGGCCGAACTTGGTGCGATCCAGCAGGAAGGTGCCGATCCAGAGGATGACGAGCACCACGGGCACCACGATCGGCACGCCGGCGACCTCGATCACGGACTGGCCGCGGTTCTGGTTCAGCACATAGACGACGACGCCGCCGATGACGGCGATGGCGGCGAGCTTGATCCACACCATCGACAGGGCCCGGTTGGGAACGCCCGCGCGCTTGCGACGCGCTCGGTCCCAGAACGACGTCCCCGCCGAGATGGCGAGCATGATCACCAGCATCGCCCAGCCGCCCCACACCGGCAGATTGCCGTTCTGCAGCGCGATGAGCTCGGGCACCTCGAGTCGGAACAGGCCGCCCGGGCCGATGATCACCAGCGCGAGCCCCTGGAAGCCCAGGAACAAGCCCAATGTCACGACGAACGATGGGATGCCGACTCTCGCCACGAAGAAGCCGATCAAGGCGCCGGTGAGGAACCCGAACCCGAATCCGATCAGCAGCGCGAGCGGCCACGGGATGCCGAACTGGGCGTTCAGCACGACGAACAGCGCCATGCCGACGCCTCCGGTGACACCGGCCGACAGGTCGATCTCGCCGAGCAGCAGCACGAACACGAGCGCCATGCCGAGCACGACGAGCGTGGCGGCCTGGTTGAGCAGATTCGCGAAGTTGCGTTCGGTGAGGAAGAACGGGCTGAGGATCGAGAACAGTGCTCCGAGGACGACGAGGCCGCCGATCGCGGGGAGGGCGCCCATGTCGCCGCCGCGCACGCGCTGCCACCACGCGCGAATCTGATCGCCGACGCCGCCTTCGACGCCGCTGCCGATCATGTCGCTGGCGAGTGGGTCGGGAGCGGCCTCGGTGCGGGTCACGTTGCTGCTCATTCCGCGCCTCCTTCGGTGCGAACGGTCGACGTGTCGAGGATCGAGACGCCGGCGGGTGTCTTGGTGCCGGTGATGTAGCCGACCACGTCGTCGCGGGTGGTCGAGGACGTCGGGATCTGCGCGACCATCTGGCCGAGATACAGCACGGCGATGTCGTCGGCGACCTCGAACACGTCGGCGAGGTTGTGGCTGATGAGGATCACCGCCACGCCCTGCTCGGACAGGCGCTTGACGAGGTTCAGCACCTGCTCGGTCTGCGCCACGCCGAGCGCCGCGGTCGGCTCGTCGAGGATGACCACGCGCGCCTTCTTGAGGACGGCGCGGGCGATCGCCACGGTCTGGCGCTGGCCGCCGGAGAGGCTGGACACCTTCTGGCGCACCGACTTCACGGTTCGCACCGAGAGCGAGCGGAGCGTGTCGGAGGCCTCCTTCTCCATGCGGCCCTCGTCGAAGGTGCCGAAGGAGAGCTCCTCGCGACCGAGGAACATGTTCTGCACGATGTCGAGGTTGTCGCACAGTGCCAGGTCCTGGTAGACGACCTCGATGCCGAGGCCCGAGGCGTCGCGGGGAGCGTGCAGATCGCGGTGCTGGCCGTCGATCAGGACTTCGCCCTCGTCGTAGGGCTGCACGCCGGCGAGGCCCTTGATCAGCGTGGACTTGCCGGCGCCGTTGTCGCCCACGAGGGCGGTGACCTTGCCGGGGTGGACCTTCAGGTCGACGCCCTTCAGGACGCTGACCGGTCCGAAGGACTTCTTGACACCGACCAGCTGGATGATCGGCTCGGCGCCGGCCTTGGCGGCCGGGGCGGTGGTGATTGTGTCTGACATGCTCGCTTCCTTGGGAATGCCATGGTCCGGCGCGAAGGGGCGTCACGCCGTGCGGCGCGACGCCCCTTGCGGTTCAGTCCGCAGACCGCTCCATTACTGGGCGGTGACGCCGTACTGCTCGCAGGCTGCCATCACGTCCGGCGTGCAGACATCGTCGTAGTCGGCGTCACCGGCGGCGACGACGTCCTTGACCTTGTCGGGTCCGACCAGGATCGGCGTGACCTGGATGTAGGGCGTGCCGTCTTCGAGCTCGGCCTGCGCGGTGACGTCCTCACCCTTGAGCAGGGAGACGGCGGTGTCGACAGCGGCCGTGGCCTCGTCCTTGACCGGCTTGTAGACCGTGGCGGTCTGCCAACCGAGCAGGATGTTTTGCAGTCCCGCGACGTTCGCGTCCTGGCCCGACACGGCGACACCGGTCAGGTTGTTGTCCTGCAGGACCTTGATGACGCCCGCCGCGTTGGTGTCGTTCGCGACCCAGACGCCGTCGACCTTGCCACCGAGCGAGGTGAGCGCCTGCTCGAAGTTGGTCTGCGACTTGGCCTGGTCCCACACCCCGGGAGGCTCGGCGGCCGCCTTGATGCCGGCGGCCTCCATGACCTCGACGGCGCCGTCGTGGAACATCGCCGCGTTGCCGTCGGTCGGGTCGCCGCCCATGTAGACGACGATCGCGGTGGCCGGGTCCTTGCCCGCCGCCTCGAGGCCGTCGAGCACGGTCTGGCCCTCCAGGCGTCCGACCTCCGTGTTGTCGAACGACACGTAGTAGTCGGCGCCGGTGAACGGACGGTCGTAGGCGATGACCGGGATACCCTCGGCCTTGGCCTTCGTCGCGACGGCCTCGGCCGCGCCCTGGTAGTCGACCAGGAGCATGACGCCGCAGCCCTGCGTGAGCTGCTGGTCGGCGATCGTCGAGTACTTGTTGACGTCACCCTGCGCGTTCTGGATGTCGGCTTCGAATCCGGCCGCCTCCAGGCCTTCCTGGAGGTACTTGCGGTCGAAGTTCTCCCAGCGCGGCGACGAGGCCGCGTCGGGCAGGATCACGCACGCACGGCTGGCGGCATCGCCGCCACCCTCGGTGGACCCACCGTTGCCGCTGCCGCTGGAGCAGCCGGCCAGCATCACCGCGGCGGCGCCCGTGAGGGCGACCACGGCGAGGATCGAAGACTTCTTCATCTCTTGCCTTTCGTCATTGAAGCGGGCGAGTCCCCAGGATCGTCCCTGGCGTTCATCGCGCTGATGCGATCATCGACGACGCGGATTCTTATCGTCAAGTCTTGAACATAACACTTTGGCAACGCCCCTGATAGAGCGCCGCGCCAGCAGGAGAAAGAGGGTCGGAGAGAGCGTTTACCGTGCAGAATGCGCCCAAAGCGGGCGAGAACTCCGGTTTTCGCGTAGTCGGAGCCACATCAGAACCTGAACTCCCGCTGGGAGCGTTCGTCAAGTGAAGACAGCGAGGGTGATGAAGCGCTCAGGCCCGACCCGTCGCGGCGCGGGTGCGGCGCGACAGCGAGTCGACGATCACGGCGAGCACGAGCACGACGCCGGTGACCATGAACTGCACCGACGAGTCGAGGTTGAGCAGCGTCAGGCCCGACGAGATCGACTGGATGACCACGATGCCGATCAGGGCCGAGAAGGCCGAACCGCGCCCGCCGAACAGGCTCGTCCCGCCGATGACGGCCGCGGCGATCGCGTTGAGGTTCACGTCTCCGGTCCCCGAGCTCTGGTTCGCCGAAGCCAGTCGTGCGGCGGCGAGGATGCCGCCCACCGCGGCCAGTGTGGAGCACATCGCGAAGACGGAGAGGTAGATGCGATCCACCCGGATGCCGGCGCGCCGTGCCGCCTCGACGGACCCGCCGACCGCGTAGACCGCGCGTCCCCAGCGGGTGCGGGTCAGGGCGAAGTTCATCGCCACCACCAGCCCGAGGAAGAACAGGAACATCACGCCGATGCCGCGGTAGAGGTTCAGGTACCACGTGGCCGCCAGGAGGAACGTGAGCAGCACGCCGCTGCGCACGGCGATCTCGCCGTAGCTCTGACTCACGAGGTTGGCGGCCGCGCGCCGTCGCGATCGTCGGACGAGCGACCAGGCGAAGGCGGTCACGGCGAGCACCGCCACGACGTAGGAGGCCCACGCGGGAAGGAACATCTGCTGCGCGAACTGCACGAGCCACGAGTCGAACGGGATCGCGATCGACCCGGTCTCGCCGAGCACCCACAGCTGCAGCCCGAGGAAGCCGAGCAGTCCGGCGAGCGTGATGACGAAGCTCGGCAGCCCGAACCTCGTGTACAGGAAGCCGTAGAGGAGCCCCACGAGGCAGCCGATCGCGATGGCCGCGATCAGTGAGAGCACGATGTTCCACTGCAGCTGTACGAAGGTCACCGCCAGCACGGCGGCGGCGAGGCCCGACACCGAGCCCACGGAGAGGTCGATCTCGCCCACGAGGAGCACCAGCACCACGCCGAGAGCGACGGTGCCGATGGCCGCGCACTGCATCGTGAGGTTCACGAGGTTCTCGCTGGAGAGGAACACGGGATTGAGCAGCTGGAACACCGTCCAGATCACCGCGATGCCGAGCACGACGGGGAGCGCCCCCAGATCGCCGCCGCGGACGCGGGCCACGAACGCCTCGAGCGCGTGGCGGATGCCGCTGCCGCTGAGGAGGCGCTCCTCCGCCACGGGCTCGGCGAGGCGTTCGTCGCCGCGCAGACTCATCGGGACCCGTCCCCGCGCGGACGGGGCGTGCGGGAGCCGGCGCGGGGCATGCGGATCACGGTGCCGCCGGCGGTGTGCTCGTCCAGCGGCGGTTGGTCCAGCGGCGGACCGGCGGGCGGCGGCAGGACCGCAGCATCCGTCCGCTCCGGTGCGCGTCGGGTGGCCGAGTGATCGACCGCACCGGTGATGGCCGCGATGAGCGTCTCGCTCGTGACGTCGGCGACGTTGTAGACGCCGTTGTTGCGGCCCAGACGGAGCACGACCACACGGTCGGCGACCGCCATGACATCGGCCATGTTGTGGCTGATGAGGATGACGCCGTGCCCGCGCTCGCGCAGCCGCTCGATGAGGTTGAGCACCTCGGCGGTCTGCGCGACGCCGAGCGCGGCGGTCGGTTCGTCGAGGATGACGACGCGGGGCTCGCCGATGAGCGAGCGCGCGATCGCGACGGTCTGGCGCTGCCCGCCCGACAGCGAGGCGACGGGCACGCGCACCGACGGGATCTTCGCCGACAGCTCGCGCAGCAGGGTCCAGGTGCGCTGCTCCATGTCGACCTCGTCGAGCGTCGCACCGTCGCGCAGTTCCCTGCCCAGCCACAGATTGGCGACCACGTCGAGGTTGTCGCACAGGGCGAGGTCCTGGAAGATCGTCTCGATCCCGAGCTCCTGGGCGTCGGCCGGAGTGTCGATGCCCACCGGCTCGCCGTCGAACTCGATCGACCCGCTGTCGGGCGGGTGCACACCGGCGAGCACCTTCACGAGCGTCGACTTGCCGGCGCCGTTGTCGCCGACGAGGGCGACGACCTCGCCCTCGTTGACCCAGAAGTCGACGTCGGTGAGCGCCTTGACCGCGCCGAAGCGCTTGCCGATGCCGCGCATCGTCAGCACGCGTTCGCGCGGGCGTCCCGCTCGCGGGTGCGTCATCGACATCCTCGCCTCGTCCTCATCGATCCCCAGCCGACCCCTGTCAGAGTCAGGACCCTACCCGATGCCCGCCGCTTCGCACGCATCCGCGTACGCCGGGGTGCAGATGTCTTCGACGGTCCAGAACCCGTCGGCGACGACGGTGTCCATGATGTCGTCGATCGTGACGGCCACGGGGTCGAGCAGAGTGGCCGGTGTTCCCTGGATCTCGAGCGGGGCGGTGACCTTCTCACCGTGCAGCAGCCTGACCGCGACCTCGGCGGCGAGCTCTGCCTGCGGCTTGATCGCCTTGTAGACGGTCATGTACTGGTCGCCGGTGAGGATGCGCTGAATCGCCGAGAGCTCCGCATCCTGGCCCGTCACGATCGGGAGGGGATCGACGTTCGCGACCCGCAGCGCCGCGATGGCGCCGCCGGCCGTCGCGTCGTTCGCCGCGTACACGCCGGCGATGGCGCCGCCGTGCTGGGCGATCTGGCCCGACACCCACTCCTGCGCCTTCTCGGGGCTCCAGCCGGGGGTGTCGTACTCGGCGAGCACGCGCAGGCCGCTCCCGTCGATGATGCTGTGCGCGCCGCGCTTGAACAGCGCCGCGTTGCTGTCGGTGGGGGAGCCGTTGACCATCAGGATGCCGCGGCCTTCGTCCTCCGCGTGCACGCCCTCCACGAACGCGGTGGCCTGCAGCACCCCCACTTTCTCGTTGTCGAACGAGATGTAGTACGCCAGGTCGCCGCCGGCGATGAGGCGGTCGTACGAGATGACGGGCACGCTCTTGGCGTTCGCCGAGCCCACGATGCTGACGGCGGCGTTCGCGTCCACGGGGTCGAGCACGAGCACACCGGCGCCCGCCGTCAGCGCCGACTCCGCCTGCTGCTGCTGCTTCGCGGCGTCCTGGTCGGCGTTGGCGTAGAGCACCTCGTAGTCGCCGAGTTCGGCGACGCGGGCCTCGAACATCGGCCGGTCGAACGTCTCGTACCGTGCGGTCTTCGCGTCGGGCAGCAGCAGCGCGATCGTGTCGTCCGACGGGGTGCCGCCCGGGCTGGGTGCGCCGGTGCAGGCAGACAGCATCGCTGCGGCGAGGAGGAACCCGGATGCCGCCGCCACCGCGCGACGCCCGCTCGGGCGCCGTCGCGGCCGATCCAGTCGCGTACGGGGCATCGGACGAGCCTATGCGGTGATGGGCAGCGACGGTGCAGTCGGGAGCTGGGCGTCGACCGTGACGTGGTCGAGGGCGATCGCGATGGCGCCACGCGTCTCGGCCCACTCCCCGAACGAGGCGCCCACGATCTCGGGGAGG
Organism: Microbacterium sp. Leaf288; assembly: GCF_001422925.1. Classification (GTDB taxonomy): domain Bacteria; phylum Actinomycetota; class Actinomycetes; order Actinomycetales; family Microbacteriaceae; genus Microbacterium. The sequence goes on along the minus strand of NZ_LMNI01000010.1, from coordinate 1,150,150 downwards.
CCGTCGGCCGACGGGAGCGCGGTGCGCTCGAGCGAGTGACGCATGGGGGCCATGAGGATCTCGCCGGCCTGGCCGAGCTCGCCGCCGACGACGATGATCTCGGGGTCGAAGAGGTTGCACAGGCTCGCGGCGGCGATGCCGATGTGGCGGCCGGCGTCGGCGATCACGCGACGCGCGGCGCCGTCACCGAGTTCGGCCGCGTGCAGCAGGTCGCCGAGGCGGTGCATGCCTTCGCTCGGCGGGAAGAGCGACAGCAGTGCCGGGCCGCCGGCATAGGTCTCGAGGCATCCGCGATTGCTGCAGCGGCAGATGGGGCCGTTCTCGTCGAGCGTCACGTGGCCGATCTGGCCCGCCTTGCCGTTGACGCCGCGGAAGAGGTCGCCGTTCACGACGAGGCCGGCGCTGATCGTGTGGCCGACGCGGATGAACACCGACGATGCCGCAGACCGCCCGTTGCCCTCGCGGGCCTCGGCGAGCCCGCCGAGGTTCGCCTCGCTGTCGACGTGCACCGGGCGTCCGATGCGGATCGCCAGGCTCTCGGCGACGTCGACGTTCTCCCAGCCGCGCAGCAGGCCCGGTGTCGACACCATCCCCGTGCGGGGGTCGATGGGCGCCGGGAGGGCCAGGCCGACGCCGAGGAGGTCGGTGATGGATCCGCCGAGGGACTCCATCATGTCGCCGAGCAGCAGCGCGAGGCGGTCGAGTTCGGAGTCGTGGCGGTGGTCGAGGGGCAGCGGCAGAGACGACTGCGTCACGATGGTGCGCGCGGTGTCGGCGATCGCGATGTGCAGGTGGCGAGAGCTGTAGTGGACGCCGGCGACGAGGCCGAGGCGGCGTGCGAGCGACACGAGAGTTGCGCGGCGTCCGCTGCTCGTGGTGAACGACGTGTGCAGGAGGCCCGACGCGGTCAGCTCTTTGACGATGTTCGAGACGGTGGCGGGCGAGAGGCCCGTGCTGCCGGCGAGCTCGATCTGGGTGAGACGGCCGTGGCGCTTCAGGGACTCGATGACGCGCGCGCGATTGGCCTCGCGGAGCGAGGTCTGCGAGCCCGGCGGGGCTTGACGGCGTGCCACAGGTCACACTGTATCCCACGGCCGATTTCCCAGGTCGGCTGTGGGATCACGCGCCGTCGCGTACCCGGCTCGCATAGCATCGGTACGCCATGCACACCGTCGTCGAGGCGCTTCGCGCCGCACTGCCCACGCACGCCGTCGTCACGGACGACGCGACGCGCGACCGTCTGAGCCACGACGACGCCGAATGGGCCGATTACGCGCTGCCCGCCGCGGTCGTCTTCGCATCGTCCATCGACGACGTCGTCGCGACGGTCCGCGTCGCCGCCGCACACGGCGTGCCGATCGTGCCGCGCGGTGCCGGCACGGGGTTGTCGGGAGGCGCGAATGCGACGGACGGATGCCTCGTCCTCTCGCTCGAGCGCATGACCAGGATCACCGAGGTGAACGTCGCCGAGCGGTATGCGGTGGTCGAGGCGGGCGTGCTCAACGACGACCTGCGCCGGCACGTCGCGGGATCAGGGCTCTGGTATCCGCCGGACCCCGCGAGCCAGGCGATCTCGACGATCGGCGGGAACGTCGCGACGAACGCCGGCGGCATCTGCTGCGTCAAGTACGGAGTGACGCGCGACTACGTGCTCGGCGTGACCGTCGTGCTCGCCGACGGGAGCGTGGCGAAGCTCGGACGCACCACCGCGAAGGGGGTCACCGGCTACGACCTCGCCGGACTCTTCGTCGGGTCGGAGGGCACGCTCGGGATCATCGTCGACGTGACACTGAAGCTCCGCCCGCTCGGCGGTCGCGAGGAGCGCGCGGTGGTGGGCTACTTCCACTCCTTGACGGACGCGGGCGCCGCCGTCGCCGCCGTCACCGAGGCGGGTATCGTGCCCTCGGCCCTCGAGCTCATCGACCGCACGTGCCTGCACGCCGTCGCCGAGTGGCAGGGATGGGATCTGCCCGACGACGCGTCGGCGCTCCTGCTGGCCAAGGTCGACGAAGCCGGCGCCCGCGGCGAGGAGCTCGCCGCGGCCGTCGAAGAGCTGTTCCGCACCGCGGGCGGCAGCCGTGTCGAGCGCGCCGCCGATCCTGACGAGGTCGACCGGCTGTTCACCGCCCGTCGGCTCGCCTACCCCGCGCTCGAAAGGCTCGGTCCCGTGCTGACGGAGGACATCTGCGTACCGCGCGCTGCCGTCCCCGAGATGCTGGCGCGCATCGAGGCCGCCGCCTCGGACGCCGGCGTTGTGATCGCCAACATCGCCCACGCGGGCGACGGCAACCTGCATCCGCTGATCATCGCGCCGGAGGGCGACGACGACGCGAAAGCGCGGGCGAAAGTCGCGTTCGATCGCATCGTCGACGACTGCCGCGCCCTCGGCGGCACGGTGACCGGCGAGCACGGCGTCGGGCTGCTGAAGCTGCCGGGTGCGGCCGCAGAGCTGAGCCCCGCGGTGCTGCGCCTGCACCGCGCGATCAAGGGCGCGCTCGACCCGGCGTCGATCCTCAACCCCGGCAAGGCCTTCCCGAACGGAGAATGACATGCCCTCGATCCGCGCCGACGACGGCGTCCGGCTGGAGTACCAAGAGTCCGGCGATCCTGCGGGCCGCCCCGTGGTGCTTCTCGCCGGGTTCAAGGCCGCCGCATCGAGCTGGACGTACCAGCTGCCGGCGCTGGAACGCGCCGGGTACCGCGTGGTCGCCGTCGACCTCCGCGGGCACGGCGGCGCCGAACGCCCGTCATCTGGTGTCGACATGGACCGCAGAGGGCAGGACGTGCGCGACCTCCTCGAGGCGCTGGATCTCCGCGGCGCGGTGCTCGTCGGCGGGTCGATGGGCGCCAGCACGATCTGGTCGTATCTCGGGCAGGAGCGCGCCGACCGGGTCGCCGCGGTGGTGAGCGTGGATCAGACGCCGAAGATGCTCAACACCGCGGACTGGCCGCACGGGTTCTACGGCTACACCGAGGGCAACGTCGACACCTATTTCGCCGAAGGCATTCCCGACACGGGGCACGGCACGCCGATGCTGCGCCGGGGGAGGCGACTCGTGCGACTGCTGCGCGCCATGAAGGGCGCCGAACGGGCGTTCACCCACGGCGAGCTCGCGCTCCTGAACGACCACGCCCAGGCGGACTGGCGGAAGGTCATCGCCGCGACCGACGTGCCGGTGCTGTTCGTCGCCGGCGCCGAGAGCGAGTTCTGGCCGAGCTCCCACGCCGCAGCATCGGCGGCGCTCGCCTCGCGAGGCGAGTCGGCCGTGATCGCCCAGGACGGGCACGCCGCCAACATCGAACAGCCGAAGGCCTTCAACGCGGGGATGCTCGAGTTCCTCGCTCGCGTCGCCCCCGCCTGACTCAGCGCCGGTCGGCGGCGAGGCGGATCAGGACGATGTTTCCGGACTCGTCGACCTCGGCGACGCCGGGGTGGGCTTTCACGAACTCCGAGAAGCTCTTGTGCCCCAGGGCCTTCTCACTGAACGACGGGTCGAGCCGCTTGATGAGGCTCTTCACCGCCGAGGCGTGCTGCCACTCCACGCCCTCCTTGTCGCTCTCGAGGCGCAGCGCGCGTTCGAGGAGCGACTCGGTCGGGTCGACGGCGGCCTTCCTCGAGCGCCGGCTGCCGGACGCGCGCTGCGGCGCGGCATCCTTCTTCCCCGTCGGCGGAGCCGCCACACCCGGGAGCGCGTCGTACGAGTCGAACTGGTCGCACGCCGCGGCGAGGGACTTCGCGGTCGATCCCGCGACGCCCACCCCCACGACGAAGCGGCCGAGGCGCCGGCAGCGCTGGGCGAGCGGCACGTAGTCGGAGTCGCCGGCGACGATGACCACGTGCGTGAGGTCGGGGAGGCGGAACATGTCCTCGACGGTGTCCACGGCGAGGCGGATGTCGGCGCCGTTCTTCGCGTATGCGGCCGCGGGGAAGAGCTGCACCAGGTCGACGGCGCGCGCCACGAGCTGCGACCGGTACTCCGCGTTGACGGGCGCCGACCAGTCCGCGTACGCCCGGGTGAGCACCAGGGTGCCGAACGACGTCGCGTAGTCGATGATGGCGCCGACGTCGATCGTCGCGGCGGCGAGGCGCTCGGCGATCTCGGGGTCCGAGGCATCCGTCGCGATCTTCTGACGGTCGCGCGAGTAGGAGTTCTTGCCGTGCACACGGTCGTACCAGGACATCACGATGTTGTCGAAGTCCAGGTACACCGCCACGCGGGGGCTCAGCAGATCGGGCATGTCACTCCTCACCGGGATAGTGGACGCCGACGAGGTCGCGGATCTCGTCGAGCGTCGCCATGATCGCGACGGTCTCGTCGATCGGCAGCACGTCGGAGTCGGTGCGGCCCTCAGCGAGGTACCGCTCGGCCGCGAGCGCCTGGAACTGCATGCCGCGGCCGTCGATGTCGGAGCGGAATTCCTCGATCACCGTCCCGTCGGGGCTGACGAGGCGGAACGAGGTGGCCGAGTACCAGACGCTGTCGATGTCGATGCGGGCCTCGGTGCCGATGATGGTCGCGGTGTTGGGGCCGGCGCCGCGGGATGCGGAGATCGAGGTCGACAGCGCACCGGACGCGTGCGTCATGATCGTCGCGACCTCGGTGTCGGAACCGGCATCGCCGATGCGTGCGGCGGCCGCGATCGACAGCGGCGCGCCGAGGATGTCCCACGCGAACGAGACCGGGTAGATCCCGAGGTCGAGCAGGGCACCGCCGCCGAGTTCCAGCGCGTTGATGCGGTGCGCCGGGTCGGAGGGAAGCAGCTGCGTGTGGTCGGCGGTGACGGCACGGATCTCGCCCAGGGCGCCCGACTCCACGAGTTCGCGGATGCGGACCATGTGCGGCAGGTACCGCGTCCACATCGCCTCCATCGCGAGGAGACCGCGTTGCGCTGCCGCGTCGCGCACCGCCAGGGCCTCCGCCGCGTTGAGAGTGAACGGCTTCTCGACCAGCACGTGCTTGCCCGCCTCGAGGGCGAGGAGGGCGTTCGCCGCGTGCATCGGATGCGGCGTCGCGATGTACACGATGTCGACGTCGGGGTCGGCGACCAGCTCCTCGTACGAGCCGTGGGCGTGCGGGATGCCGAAGTCGGCGGCGAACGCCTCGGCGGTCTCGCGGCGCCGCGACCCCACCGCAGCGACGTCGAGTCCGGCGGTGCGCAGGTCGCTGGTGAACGCACGGGCGATGCCGCCCGGTCCGAGGATCCCCCAGCGGGGGGAAGAGGGCGAAGTCATGGAACGAGGCTATCGGCGCGATGCCCCCCGTGCGCGGGCGACTAGCGGGCGACGCTCTCCGCAAGCTCGACGCCGCTCTCGGCCACCAGGATCTGGTCGAGAGCGCGGGCGAGGTCGTCGACGATGTCGCGGGCGTCCTCGAGGCCGATCGACAGCCGCACCGTGGTCGGGCCGATGTGCGCCTCGGCGAGCTGCGTCGGCGACATGTGGCTGTGCGTCATCGACGAAGGGTGCGCGACGAGGCTGCGCGCGTCGCCGATGTTCGCCACGAGGCGGATCACCTGCAGGCGCGAGATGAACGCCTCGACGAGGCGGAAGTCCGCCTCGGCGTCGCCGGTGGCGGGCAGGTCGAACGCGAACACCGAGCTCACGCCGTCGGGGAGGTACGCCTCGGCCTGCGCGCGCCACGGGCTCGACTCGAGCCCGGGGTGGTGCACGCGCGACACGGCGGGGTGGGTCTCGAGGAAGCGGGCGACCGCGAGGGCGCTCGCGGTGTGGCGCTGCATGCGCAGGTCGAGGGTCTCCAGGCCCTGGAGCAGCTGGAAGGCGTTGAATGCCGACAGGGACGGACCCAGGTCGTGCACGTACTTGGTCTTGACCAGCGCGATGTACGCCGACCCGGTCTCGCCGAAGCGCTCGATGAGGCTGCCGTCCGGGACGCGCGGGTAGGTCTGGGTCAGCTGCGGCCAGCGCTCGGGCTCCGCCGTGAAGTCGAAGGTGCCGAGGTCGACGACGACGCCGCCGAGAGAGGTGCCGTGGCCACCGAGGAACTTCGTGGCGGAGTGCACCACGATGTCGGCGCCGAAGTCCTTCGCGCGCTGCAGGTACGGCGTCGCGACGGTGTTGTCGATCACCAGGGGCACGCCGGCCTCCTTGGCGACGGCGGCGACCGCACCGAGGTCCAGCACCTGCGCGATGGGGTTCGAGATCGACTCGGCGAACAGCGCGCGGGTGGTCGGCCGAACGGCGGCGCGCCACGCGTCGAGGTCGTCCTGATCGACGAAGCTCACCTCGATGCCCCAGTCGGCGAAGGTGTCCTGGAGCAGGTCGATGGTGCCGCCGTAGAGCTGACGGGCGGCGACGATGTGCTCGCCCTGCTTGGCGAGCGCCAGGAGTGCCACGGCGACGGCGGCCTGCCCCGATGCGACACCGGCCGCGGAGATGCCGCCTTCGAGCTCGGCGACGCGACGCTCGAACACGAGAACGGTCGGGTTCGCCGCACGGCTGTAGATGTTGCCGTCCTTGCGCAGCGCGAAGAGGTCGCGTGCTTCGGCGAGCGAGCGGAACTCGAAGCCGTTGGACTGGTGGATCGAGGGGACGGCGGTGTTCTCCGCGATGCCGGAGTCGAACCCGGCCTGCACCTGCGCCGTCGCGAACGAGCGAGGGGCGGCAGGACGAGTCTGTTCAGGCATGCAGACCATTGTCGAGCCGCGGTGCCCGGGGCGGCGTTTCGTGTGTCGAACTGTTGCGCGCCCGGCCCGGCGCCGCTCGAGGAGCGGTAGCGCGCGGGCACGCGAGAATGGTCGGGTGGCGCAGCTGATCACCCCCGCAGAACTCGACGATCTCCTCCGGTCCTCCGCCGTGCGCGTGCTCGATGTGCGCTACCGGCTCGACCGCCCCGACGGCAGTGCCGAGCACCTCGAAGCTCACGTGCCCGGCGCCGTGTACGTCGACATGGAGACGGAGCTCTCGCAGCACGGCCGTCCCCACGAGGGGAGGCATCCGCTTCCTCCCCATGAAGCGCTGCAGGCGGCTGCGCGCCGCTGGGGCATCGACGACGGCGACACGGTGGTGGTGTACGACGACGATCGCGCGCTGGGCGCATCGCGCGCATGGTGGCTGCTGACGCGCTCCGGCATCGCGGACGTCCGCCTCCTCGACGGCGGTCTCGGCGCCTGGGCCGCGGCCGGCCTGCCGCTGGAGTCCGGACCCGTCACGCCCGAGCCGGGCGCGGTCTCGCTCGCGCCGATCGCCGAGCCGGTGCTGTCTATCGACGGTGCCGCCGCGCTCGCCTTCTCGGGCGTCCTCATCGACGTGCGCGCCGCCGAGCGCTACCGCGGCGAGGTCGAGCCGATCGACCCGATCGCGGGCCACATCCCCGGCGCCGTGAACCTCCCGACCGGCGCTTACATGGACGGTGAGCGATTCCGGGATGCTGCGACCCTGCGTGCACTCTTCGCCGCGGTGGGCGCCGGCGACGGCGTGACCGCGGCGGCGTACTGCGGGTCGGGCGTCACCGCCGCGCAGGCGGTGTTCGCCGCCGAGCTCGGCGGGCTCGAGCTGGGGATCTACCCGGGCTCGTGGAGCCAGTGGTCGAACACTCCGGGACGCCCGGTCGCGACCGGCGCGGCGCCCGCGGAGGTCACCGGCACCGTGTGACCGGTGCGGTGGCCGGCCTCGCCGGGATCACGGCACGAGCGTGATCTTGCCGGCGACGCCGGATTCGATCGCGCGATGCGCCTCGGCGGCGTCGGCCAGCGCGAAGGACGGACCGAGTTCGACCGAGAACCGTCGAGCGGCCATGAGCGCGAGCGCGACGGGCACCGCCTCGGTGCGCCAGACCTGCTGCTGCGCGGTGAGCGGTGCGGGCGAGCCGCCCGAGAAGGCGCGGATGCCGAGGCCCGCGGCATCCCGTCCTCGTACGAGCGTCGCGATCCGCTGCCGGTCGGCGACGAGCTCCAGGGAGGTGTGAAGGGCCTCGTCGGTGCCGGCGGCGTCGATCGCGACGGTCACGCCCTGCGGAGCGCCTGCACGCACGCGGTCGGCGAGCCCCTCGCCGTATGCGACCGGGAGGGCGCCGAGCTCGCGGACGCGGTCGAATCGGCCTTCGGACGAGGTGGCGACGACGGTCGCTCCCCACAGCACGGCGAACTGGATGAGCGCCTGGCCGACCGCGCCCGAGCCGCCGTGCACGAGCACGGTGTCTGCGCTGCCGACCGCGAGCGAGCGGAGCGCCTGGTACGCCGTGCCGATCGGGATGCCGAGCGCAGCGCCTTCGGCCGCACTCACCTGCGGGGGGCGGGGGAAGACGTGGGCGGCGGTCACCGCGACGTCCGTCGCGTACGCTCCCGACGCCCCGGCGAACACCACCGGATCGCCGACGCGGAACCCGTCGACCCCTTCGCCGACGCCGGTCACCACACCCGCGCCGTCGCCGCCGACGCGACGTGGCGCAGTGATCTCGCCCGACGGCCGACGACCGGAGCGGAGTTTGCCGTCGATCGGGTTGACGCCGGCGGCCGTCACGCGGATCGCGAGCTGCCCGGCTGCGGGCACCGGCTCGGGAACAGAGATCTCATGCAGGACCTCAGGGCCCCCGAACTCGGTGTACGCGATCGCAGTGGTCATGACGGGGGCAACTCCTGTCGTCGAGACGGCTATTCCCTGAGGGCTTTCTGGATCCGCTGCAGCGATACGGGCTCGGCCGTGCCGAGGGACTGCGCGAACAGGCTCACACGGTACTCCTCGAGCAGCCACCGGGCGTGCACGAGCGCCAGCGGGGCGTCATCGGCCGGCGGGATCACGCCGCCGGCCTCGGCGAACACGGTCGCGGCGCGTTCGAACTCGGTCATGCGCTGGCGGTCGCGGCCCGGATTGTCGGCGAGTGCCCGCACGCGATCCAGCGCGCCGCGCAGGTAGCGGGGCAGCTGCGCCAGCCGGGCAGTGCCGGTGCGCGACACGAAGCCCGGGAACACCAGGCCCGCCAGCTGGCCCTTGATGTCGTTCAGCGCGCCGAGCAGCGTCAGCGAGTTCGCGTCGCGCATCGCGCGCTCCACGTCTCGCGCGGCCGTGAGGATGCGGGCGGTCAGCGACACCGTCTGGAACAGCTCGTCGACGACCGCGCCCGAGAACGCGTCGCGCACGGCTTCGAAGCCGGCCCGGCTGCGCACGACCGCGTCAGGAGCGGTGCGTGCGATCACGGCGTCCGCCACCGCGACGCGGCCGTCCTCGATGAGCGCCTTCGCGGACGGATACGGGGATGCCGCGAGCGCGAGCTTCTCGGCGGACGTCAGGTGCTCGAGAACATAGGCCGACGGCGACGCGACCGACAGGAGCACGAGGCGCCGGACGCCGGCCCGGGTCGCGCGGGTCGCGGCTTCGGGGGTCGTCTCGATCCGGAGCGCGACCGAGGCGCCTTCGTCGACGATCGCGGGATAGCCGCGCACGACGCCGCCGGCGACCTTCGTGTCGACGACGTCGGGGAGGTCCCCGAACGTCCAGTCGGTGAGGCCGGTGCGCTCCGTGAACGTCGACTCGGGCCGCGGGGCACCGCCGGGTGCACCCGCGAGGCGGGCCGCGGGGCCCCTCGCGGCGCGATCGGCGCGCCCGTTGGCCGGCGCCGTCGCGGTGAGTGAACGGGACACGGATGTGCGGGCCCGGTCGGCGAGCCGCGCCTGCAGTGCGGCCAGGTCGCGGTCGGAACCCACCGCTCGCCCGCGCTCGTCGACGGCGCGGAACGACACCTGCAGATGCCCGGGCACCCGCTCCATCTCGAAGTCGGCGGCGCTCACGGGCTGGCTCGCGACGCGCTGGATGCGCGCCGCGAGCGCGTCGCGGAGCGCCACCGGCGGGACGCCGTCGTGAGCCTCGGGACCCTGCCCGGCGAGGTCGGCGGCGAAGGTCGCCGCCCAGTCCGCGGCGGGGACCACGTGACGGCGGATGGACTTGGGCAGCGAGCGCAGCAGCGCCGTGATGAGCTCGTCCCGCATCCCCGGCACCTGCCAGTCGAAGCCGTCGGGGCGCAGCTGTGCGAGGAGGGCGAGCGGAACGACGGCCGTCACGCCGTCGTCGGCGGCGCCGGGCTCGAACCGATAGGCGAGCGAGAGCACCTGGTCGCCCTGGGTCCAGCGTGCCGGGAAGTCGCGCTCGTCACCGCGCGACGCCTCGTCGACGAGGTCGGCCTCCGTCATGTCGAGCAGGCGCGGCGTGCGGGCCGAGGCATCCTTCCACCAGGCTTCGAAGGAGCGCGCGTCGAACACATCGCGGGGAAGACGGGCGTCGTAGAAGCGGAACACGGCCTCGTCGCCCACGAGGATGTCGCGGCGGCGCTCGCGCTCCTCGATCTTCTCGAGACGCCGGCGCAGCTCGAGGTTGCGGCGCTCGAACGCCGTGAGCTTCTTGTCGAGGTGCGACGAGTCCCACTCGCCCTCGACGAGTGCGTGGCGCACGAACAGCTCGCGCGCGAACGGCCGGTCGAACCGCGCGAGCTGCACCCGGCGCTTCGGCACGATCTCGAGGCCGAAGAGCGTGACCTTCTCGTAGGCGGATGCCGCGCCGGACGCTTTCGACCAGTGCGGCTCGCTCAGCGAGCGCTTGGCGAGGTCGCCCGCGAGCGATTCTGCCCAGGCCGGATCGATCGCGGCGACGGTGCGTGCGAACAGGCGGCTCGTCTCGACCACCTCGGCGGCCATGACGGCGGTGGGCCGCTTCTTCTTGAGCCCGGAGCCCGGGAAGATCGCGAACCGGGTGCCCCGCGAACCCAGGTATTCGGCGCCGCGCCGCTGTTCCGCGCGGTCGGAGCCGGTGCGGCCCCGCGTTGCGGACGACGTGGTGCGCTCGTCGAGGAGGCCGAGGTGCGAGAGCAGCCCCGACAGGATGGCCTTGTGGAGCTCGTCGGGGTCGGCGGTGTCTCCTCCACCGGTCCGTGAGCGTGTCGACGTGCGCGGGGCGTTCACCAGCGCGCTGAGCTGACGGTGCACGTCGGCCCACTCGCGCACCCGCACGTAGTTGAGGTGCTCCGCGCGGCACAGGCGCCGGAATGCGCTCGAGCCCAGCTCGGCCTGCTTCTCCTGCAGGTGGTTCCACAGGTTGAGCAGGCTCAGGAAGTCGCTCGACGGATCGGTGAACCGCGCGTGCAGGCGGTCGGCCTCCTCGCGACGGTCTTCGGGGCGCTCGCGCACGTCCTGGATCGACATGCCCGCGACGATCGCGAGCATGTCGCGCAGCACCCCGGTGCGACGAGCCTCGACGAGCATGCGCGCGAAGCGCGGGTCGATCGGCAGGCGCGAGATCTCGCGGCCCAGGTCGGTGAGCGTGGGGTGGTCGCGGCCGGCCTTGACCGCCCCGAGCTCGACGAGGAGATCCAGTGCGGCCTTGACACCGCGCGAGTCGGGGGGAGTGAGGAACGGGAACGACGAGATGTCGCCGAAGCCGAGCGAGAGCATCTGCAGGATGACCGAGGCCAGGCTGGTGCGCAGGATCTCGGGCTCGGTGAACTCGGGCCGGGTGCCGAAGTCCTCCTCGGAGTACAGCCGGATCGCGATGCCGTCGCTCGTGCGTCCGGCGCGGCCGGATCGCTGCTGCGCGGACGCCTGCGACACCGCCTCGATCGGCAGCCGCTGCACCTTGCTGCGGTTGCTGTAGCGCGAGATGCGCGCCGTGCCGGTATCGACCACGTACCGGATGCCCGGCACCGTCAGGCTCGTCTCGGCCACGTTCGTGGCGAGGATGACACGGCGACGGATGCCGGCCACCTGTGACCGCTCGAACACCCGGTGCTGCTCGGCCGCGGACAGGCGCCCGTAGAGGGGGAGCACCTCGGTGGGTGCGGCATCCTTCGCGTACATGCCCCGCACGGCGTCCGCGGCATCGCGGATCTCGGCCTCGCCCGGGAGGAACACGAGCACATCGCCGGCGGCCTCGCGGTCGAGCTCGCGCAGGGCCGAGGTGATGCCGTCGACGTCGTCGGACTCCTCCTCGCCCTTGGCCGGCCGTGCGGGCGGGCGGTACCGGATCTCGACCGGATACGTGCGGCCGGACACCTCGATGATCGGCGCCGGGGTTCCGTCGGGCTTCGCGAAGTGCTTCGCGAAGCTCTCCGGGTCGATCGTCGCGCTCGTGATGACGACCTTGAGGTCGGGGCGCTTGGGCAGGATGCGTCGCAGGTACCCGAGGAGGAAGTCGACGTTGAGCGAGCGTTCATGGGCCTCGTCGACGATGACCATGTCGTAGCGGCGCAGGAGCCGGTCGCGGTGGATCTCGTTGAGGAGGATGCCGTCGGTCATCAGCGCGATGCGCGTGTCTTCCGACACCTTGTCGGTGAAGCGGACCTTGTAGCCGACTGCCGAGCCGAGCGGCACCTGCAGCTCCTCGGCGATGCGCTCGGCGATCGTGCGCGCCGCGATGCGGCGCGGCTGTGTGTGCGCGATGCGCGTCCGCCCGAGCTCGAGCGCGATCTTCGGCAGCTGCGTGGTCTTGCCCGACCCGGTCGCGCCCGCGACGATCACGACCTGGTGGTCGCGCACAGCGCGCGCGATCTCGTCGCGCGCGGCGCTGACGGGGAGCTCCGGCGGATAGGAGATGACGGGTTCGGACGCGGACATAGCCTTCGATCGTATCCGCTCGGGCCGGGCGCCGGATCGACCCGTCCGACGCCGCGTCCGCGCGCCTAGGCTGGGAACCATGACAGTCCCCAGCGTGACCCTCAACGACGGCAACACGATCCCTCAGCTCGGCTACGGCGTCTTCAAGGTGCCGCCGGCGGACACGGAGCGGGCCGTCGCCGAGGCGCTCGAGGTCGGCTACCGGCACATCGACACCGCCGCGATCTACGGCAACGAAGAGGGCGTGGGCGCGGCCATCGCGGCGAGCGGCATCGCGCGCGACGAGCTGTTCATCACCACCAAGCTCTGGAACGACCGCCACGACGGCGACGAGCCCCACGCCGCGATCGCGGAGAGCCTCGCCAAGCTCGGACTCGAGCAGGTCGACCTGTACCTCGTGCACTGGCCGACGCCCGCCCAGGACAACTACCTGCACGCATGGGAGAAGCTCATCGAGCTGCGGGGCGCCGGTCTCACCCGCAGCATCGGCGTCTCGAACCACCTCGTGCCGCACCTCGAGAAGATCGTGTCGGCCACCGGAGTGGTCCCGGCCGTCAACCAGATCGAGCTGCACCCCGCCCACCAGCAGCGCGACATCACGGACTGGGCCGCCGCCCACGATGTGAGGATCGAGTCGTGGGGACCCCTCGGGCAGGGCAAGTACGACCTGTTCGGAGCGGCGCCGGTCGCCGCGGCCGCCGAGGCGCACGGCAAGACGCCGGCGCAGGCGGTGCTCCGCTGGCACCTCCAGAAGGGCTTCATCGTCTTCCCGAAGTCGGTGCGCCGCGAGCGCCTCGAGGAGAACCTCGACGTGTTCGACTTCGAGCTCACCGCCGACGAGATCGCCGCCATCGACGCGATGGAGCCGGGCGACGGCACGGGGCGCGTGAGCGCGCACCCCGACGAGGTCAACTGACCGCTCGCGAGCGGGAGCGGATGCCGTGAACCCTCGCCTCGCGGAAGCGACGAGCCCGTACCTGAGAGCCCACGCGGGCAATCCGGTCGCGTGGTTTCCGTGGGGCGAGGAGGCGTTCGCCGAGGCACGACGCCGGGACGTGCCGGTCATGGTGTCGATCGGCTACTCGACGTGCCATTGGTGCCATGTGATGGCCCGGGAGTCGTTCGAGGACGAGACGACCGCCGCCGAGCTCGACGCCGGCTTCGTGTCGATCAAGGTCGACCGCGAGGAGCACCCCGAGGTCGACGCCGCCTACATGGCCGCAGCCTCCGCGTTCTCGCCGAGCCTCGGCTGGCCGCTGACCGTGTTCGCGACGCCCGAGGGGCGGCCGTTCTACGCCGGCACCTACTTCCCGCCGCAGCCGCGCGCCGGCATGCCGGCGTTCCGGCAGGTTCTCGCCGCGGTGCACGAGGCGTGGACCGAGCGGCGCGAGCAGATCGACGAGACGGCGGATGCCGTCGCCGGTGCTCTCGCGGAGGTCCGCGACTCCACGCCCGCCCCGGAAGCGACGACGCCGTCCGCCGAGGACCTGATCGGCGCCGCACGCGCCCTCGCGGGTCGGGAGGATCCGCGGCACGGCGGGTTCGGCGATCCCGCCGCCGGCGCCCCGAAGTTCCCCGTCGCCACGGCGCTCCGCTTCCTGCAGGCACGGATCATCCGCGAGCACGCCCCCGAGGCATCCGCCGTCGCCGACCGTGCCCTCGGCGCGATGGCAGCCTCGCCGCTGCGCGATGCGGTCGAGGGGGGTTTCTTCCGCTACGCGACCCGGCCCGACTGGACGGTGCCGCACTACGAGCGGATGCTGACCGACAACGCTCAGCTGCTCGACGTCGCGATGGACGCGGTTGTGCCCCGCGACGACGTCGCTCGCGGCATCGCCGGGTTCCTGCGCGACGTGCTGCAGCAGCCGGGCGGCGGCTTCGGCGCCGCGCAGGACTCGGAGTCCTGGATCGACGGTGCCCGCAGCGAGGGCGGCTATTACGGACGGGATGCCGCGGCCCGGGCCGGTCTCGAGCCCCCGGCCGTCGACGGCAAGGTGGTGAGCGGCTGGAACGGCCTCGCGATCGGAGCGCTCGCGCGCGCCGGCGCACGGCTGGACGAGCCGTCGTGGATCGAGTCGGCGCGCTGGGCGGCGGACGCCGTCCTCGAGGTGAACGTCACCCCGGACGGCCGGCTGCTGCGCGCATCCCTCGACGAGGTGCCGTCGCGCGCGTACGCGACGCTCGCCGACCACGGCCAGCTCGCCACGGGGCTCATCTCCCTCGCCGTCGCCACGGGGGAGGTCGCCTACGCCGTGCGGGCGCGGGAGCTGATCGACGCATGCGTCCACGAGGAACACCGCGTCGCCGTCCCCGGCGGGGGAGATCCGGTGCTGTCCCGGCAGGGGATCGGTGCGCCGGACACCGCCTCCGACGCCGATGAGCCGTCCGGGGCCGCGTCTGTCGCGGCGGCCGCCGCGGCGCTCTGGGTGCTGGGCGCCGGAGACCGCTATCGGTCGATCGCCGAGCTGCTCGTCGCAGCCCACGCGCCCGCAGCCCTCGCCCAGCCGCTCGCGTACGGCGCGCTCCTGCGGGTCGCCGCCGGCCTCGCCGAGCCGCCCCGGCAGGTCGTCGTCGTCACGGACGATGCCCGAGCCGCGCTCGCGACGGCGGCACGCAGCATCCGTGTCGATGTCGTGTCCATCGTGTCGCCGGAGCAGTCGCTCTCGTGGGCTGAAGCGGGATTCGAGCTGTTCGCCGAGAAGGCGCGGCGCGACGGACACCCGACCGCGTACGACTGCCGGGACTTCGCGTGCCGGCTGCCGGTGACCGAGGTCGCCGACCTGCAGGCCTGAGCGCGGCTCACACCCAGCTGGTGATCCACATGTGCAGGTGCCAGAAGTCGTAGGGCACGGTCATCGCGGAGATGATCGGGTACCAGAACGCCGACAGCGCGAGCGCGACGACGAGGAAGACCAGCACGAGGCGCTGACCCGTGAGCCGGCGGTAGGAGTCCGCCGAGGGAGGACCGGCGATGTCCTTGAGGGCGAACGTGAGCGCGAGCAGCATGAACGGCAGGACCAGCACCGTGTAGAACTGGAAGATCGTGCGCTCGGGCAGGAACAGCCACGGCACATAGGTGACGGCCACACCGGTGAGCACGAGGGCGTAGCGCCAGTCGCGCGCCACCACGAATCGGTACGCGAGGTACAGCACGGCGGCTACCCCGGCGTACCAGATCAGCGGGTTGGGCATCGTGGAGATCACGTCCACGCAGCCGCTCGGCGCGGTGCAGCCGTTCACGCCCAGCGCATCGTGGTGGTAGTACACGCCGGTGGGACGCCACAGCAGCGGCCACTGCCATGCGGGGCTCGCGTAGGAGTGCCCCGACGTGATGCCGGCGGTCGACTTGTACATCGCGACGTGATAGATCCAGAGGCTCTGGAGGGGGTTGCTCCCCGCCTGGCGGTCGTAGCCCCCCGAGCTGAACAGCCATCCCGACCACGACGCGACGTAGACGACGAGAGCCACCGGGACGAACAGCACGAACGTCGCGAGACCCTGGCGCACCGCATCCGTCGGCCAGAACAGCACGCCCGCGCGGCGTCGGGCCAGCGCGTCCGTGACGACCAGGTAGACCCCGAGGCCGGCGAGCACCCACGCGCCCGACCACTTCACCGCGCTGGCCGCCCCGAGCGCGGCGCCTGCGGCGATGATCCAGGGCCGGTTCCACAGGACGGGTCCCCAGGAGGGCGGCGTGTCACCGTCGTAGCGCGCCGCGACCGTCTGGGCGATGCGCGTCATCGTGCGCTCGCGGTCGCGCAGCACGAACAGGACGGCGAGCAGCACGAAGAACATCAGTGACGTGTCGAGCAGTGCGATGCGGCTCATCGAGACGGCGAGGCCGTCGACCGCCATGAGGAGCCCCGCCACGACGGCGAACGTGGTCGAGCGGGTGAGGCGCTTCGCGATGAGCATGAGCAGCAGCACCGACGCGATGCCGAGGAGCGCCGTCGTGATGCGCCAGCCCCAGCCCGAGTCGGGGCCGAGCACCGCCATACCGAGCGCGATGATCCACTTGCCGAGCGGCGGATGCACGACGAACGACGGATCGGGCGTGAACACGTTCACATCGCCCGAGAGGAAGCTCTCGTTGGCGCCAGCGGGCCAGGATGCCTCGTACCCGAGGTTGAGCAGGGTCCAGGCGTCCTTGACGTAGTACGTCTCGTCGAACTGGTTCATGAGGTCGTGCGCCGCGGCGAGGTTCCACAGCCGCAGGACCGCGGCGATCACCAGCACGACCGCAGGACCGAGCCACCGATACAGTCGCCGAGCGCGCGCGTCCTCGCTCAGCCGGCGGGCGAAGCGGTCGTACAGGCTCGGTCGTGCCGGGGGGTTCAGCGGCGCGGCGGGCTGGTCGGCCTCGAGCCGCGCGGCATCCGTCACCCGGTCAAGTTTAGGCTGAGGGGGTGATCATCCTCGCGGCGACCCCGATCGGAAACCTCGGGGACGCGTCCCGCCGGCTCGTCGAGGCCCTCGAGGAGGCGACCGTCGTCGCCGCGGAGGACACCCGCACGACTCAGCGTCTGCTGGCCGCACTCGGCATCGCGAACCGCCCGCGGCTGATCGCGCTGCACGATCACAACGAGAAGGAGCGGGCGCCCGAGCTCGTGGAGCTCGCACGCGAGCAGGACGTGCTCGTGCTGAGCGATGCGGGCATGCCCACGGTGAGCGACCCCGGCTACGGGCTCGTCGCGGCTGCCGCGGCGGCCGGCGTCGACGTCACGGCGATCCCCGGGCCGAGCGCGGTCGTGACGGCGCTCGCCGTCTCAGGGCTGCCCACCGACCGCTTCACGTTCGAGGGCTTCGTGGCCCGCAAGGCGGGGGAGCGCGGGGCGGCGTTGCGCGCGCTGAGCACCGAGCCGCGCACGATGGTCTTCTTCGAGGCGCCGTCGCGCGTCGCGGCGACGCTCGCCGACATGGCGGCCGCATTCGGCGACGAACGTCGCGGCGCGGTCTGCCGTGAGCTGACGAAGCTGCACGAGGAGGTCGCGCGCGGCACGCTCGCCGAGCTCGCCGCGTGGGCCGAGGGCGGCGTCCGCGGTGAGCTCGTGATCGTCGTGGAGGGAGCGCCTCCGCGCGGCGTCGCGTTCCCCGATGCGGTGACCCAGGTGCTCGAGCTCGTCCGCGGCGGCACGCGCTTGAAAGAGGCCGCGGCCGAAGTGTCCGGACTCACCGGACACTCCAGCCGCGAGCTCTATCAGGCCGCGCTCTCCGTCCGCGGGTAGCGCCGCCGGCGGATCACGAACAGGATCACGCCGCCCGCGAGCATCGTGAGACCCACCCACAGTGCGGTCAGGGTCACGCCGGTCGGCGGCAGGACCGCCGGCACCGGCACGCACGCCGTCGCGGTGGCGTCCCCGCCCGTGAAGAGCACCGTCGCCGCGTTGAGGAGCCCGGTGCCCTCTGCCTCGGATCCGGTCGTGCAGTCCGCCTGATCGGTGGTGATCGTCGACGACACCCGCGCCGTGGCTTTCACGTCGTAGGTGTGGGTCAGGCCGCCGTCGATCGTGATGCCGGTGGCGATCCGCAGATCGGTGAGGCCGTCCCATCCGGCGTTGACCGGAAGACCCTCGACGGACGAGACGCCGGCCGAGACGACGGTGATGCCGCTCCCGAAGCGGAGCTCGTCGTCGAGGTCGTAGGTGTCGGTGAGTGCGCCCGGGTTCGTGACGGTCACCGAGTACGCGATCGCGAACGTGCCGTCCGCCTGCTTCGTCGGCCCCGATGTCACGGTCTTCTCGATCTCGAGCGGGGCCAGATACGCGTTCACGAACGTGCAGTACACGGCGGCCCGCAGTGGCACCTCCACCGACACCGATGCCCCTTCGATCACCGGGTCGCCGTCCGACCCGACGCACTCGATGTCATCGAGCAGCCAGCGCTCGAGTTCGCTCGTCTCGGTGACGGTGTACGAGCCGGGGGCGATGAGTCCCGTCGAGTACGGGTCGGCCTCATCGGTGAGCGTGAATGCCTCGCCGTCGGGACCCCACTCGAAGTCGAACTCCTGCGTCGAGCCGGCGGGCAGCGTCGCCTTGTCGACGATGAGTGAGCCCCACTCCGTGTTCGTGAACGTGCAGACGACCGTCTCGCCCGGATCGAGCACGATCGACCCGACGAGCCCGTCCACCGTCGACTCGCCGCCCAGCGGGCGGCCGTCGACGCAGACGAGATCGGTGTTGTCGTAGCCCGCAGGCGTGACCTCGCTCACCTCGTACTCGCCGGGTGCGAGCTCTTCGAACGTGGCGGAGCCGGTGCCCCCGGACGTCTCGATCGAGAAGTCCTCCGGATCGAGCCACGTGCCCGTGAAGTCGAACACGCCATCGGCGCCTTCGACGTTCTTGGCCACGACGATGCGGCCGACCGCGAAGTTCTCGATCTCGCACTCGATCTGGTCACCGGGTTCCACGCGGAACCCGGTGATGTCGAGGGCGTCGACCTCGCCGTCGGCGTGGGCGACGGTGCAGGACAGCGGGCCCTCGATCCACCCCGGCAGATCCCGTTCGGCGAGCGAGTAGAGCCCGCGCGCGGTGAGACCCGCGAAGGTGGCGGTGCCGAAGCCTCCCTCGGTGACGACGGACGACACGATCGCCTCGCCGGCGGGGTCGAGCGGTGTGAGGACGTACTGGAACGTGGCATCGCCGCCGCGCGCCGCCTTGAAGATGGTGATGTCGATCGGCTCGGGGGTGTTCTCGATCTCGCAGCTGATCTCGGCGCCCGGTTCAGCCATGAAGGTGAAGGAGGCCGGGTCCTCGTCCATGTCGCCCTCGAACCCGGCACAGGTCAGCGATCCCCGCACCCAGCCCGGGACCGGCAGCTCGGTGATCGTGTAGATCTCTCCCGCGAGCAGGCCCGTCCAGGTCGCCGTCTCCGAGCTCTCGCCGGTGCCCGAGATCGACTGCTCGCCGCCTTCCGGCGTCACGCCATCCGACGGCGTGAGCGCGAACGGGAACGACCACTCGTAGTCGTCGGTCACGCCGGTGACGGTCTTCGTGACCGAGACGGATGCCGGCGCCGCCGTGTTCTCGGCGGAGCAGGAGAACGACGTGCCCGGCTGGAGATTGAACTGCCAGCCGTCGTCGGCGGCACGGTTGTCGACCACTTCGCAGTCGAGCGTTCCGGCCCAGCCCTCCTTCGCGACCTCGACGAGGCTGTAGTCCGCTCCGGGCGCGATGTCGGTGACCTCGATGGACGGCGTCTCCGACGTCAGCGTGATGACGCGCACGTCGCCCGTGCTCTCATCGGTCAGCTCGAAGTCGAACGACCAGGGGAAGCCGTCGGCGACGCCGACCGCGGTCTTCTCCAGTTGCAGCGAGACCGGTTCGGCCGTGTTGGTGAACACGCATTCGGCCACGCCCGCTGCGGCGAGGTCGACGGTGACGGCGCCGTCGCTCAGGCTCGGCGTCCACGTGGTGCCGGCGCTCGTGTCGCAGACGATGTCGGTGAGCTCCCAGCCGGGCACGTCGAGCAGCTCCGAGATGTCGTACTGCCCGGGATCGAGCGTCCCGCTGTCCCATGTCGCCTGTCCGGGCAGCGGGTTCAGCGTGAAGTCCACCTGCTCGCCGTCCGCGGGCGTGAAGACGAAATCGAAGTCCTGGTCGTACTCGAACGGATCCGTGGACTTGACGACGAGGATGCGCCCCGGCATGACGTTCGCGTAGTAGCAGGTGACGGTGTCACCGGGGGCGAGGTCGAAGTTCGCGGAGGCGACGTCGAAGTCGACGTCCTGGCCGCCGATGGTGCAGATCAGCGACCCCAGGACGGTGCCGTGCTGGTTCGGCAGCTCGGCCACCGTGTAGTTGCCGGGCTCGACACCCTCGAAGGACGCGTAGTAGTTCGTGCCGTCTCCGGTCTCGGCGGTGATGGAGAAGTCGCCGTCGTCGGGGAGGGCCGGAGATCCGGTCGTCCAGGTGCCGGTGAAGTCGAAGACGAGGCCGTCGGCAGTGCCGAAGGCCTCCTTGCTGATGACGATGTTGCCCAGCTGCGTGTTGGTGAAGGTGCAGGAGATGTCCTGCCCGGCGACGGTGGTCACCTGTGCGCTCGCGGTCGTCGGCGTGATGACCGCATTCTCGTCGGAGCAGGTGATGTCGGGGCTGTCCATCCACCCGTCGGGGATGGTCTCGCCGATGACCACCGTGGTGCCCGGCGTGAACGCGTACGTGACGCTCTCGCCGTCGGTGAGCGTCGTCGAATTCGCCCCGACGGTGAAGTCGAATTCTTGCGGCGACCCGTCGGGCAGCGTCTGCTTCGTCACGGTCACGGTCGAGGTGGCGTTGGTGATGACGCAGTCGGTCTGCGTGTTCGGGAAGACGGTGAACGGGTCGCTCGGACTGGTCAGCACGAACTCCACCGGCTCACCGGTGCCTGGCTGCGCGGTCGTGCAGACGGCCGACTGCTGCTGCCACGGGTCGGCGACCGTCTCCGCGAGCCGGTAGTCCGTCGCTCCGAGCACGTTCTGGAAGGTGTCGGTCTCGCCGATGCCGAGGTCATCGACGATCTGCCTGGCATCCGTGTCCGGCAGCACGATGCCGCCGCTCGCGCGGTCGACGCGATAGCCGAAGCGGTCGTCCGACTCGTAGCCGGCGGGCACGACGTCCTTCGTGACGCTCAGCGAACCGCAATTCGCGAGCACGAGCGGGTCGGCGGCGTCGAGGTAATCCTGCGTCTGAGCGCCGAAATCGGATCCGGTGCGGGAGAGCTCGGTCGACACCTCGAACGTGGTGCAGGAGTCGGGGTTGAACAGGCCGGCCGTGGTGAGGTCGACGGCGAACTCGCCGAACGTCGCCTGCGGCTGGTTGCCGACGGGCATCGGCCCCTCGGTGCGCACGCCGACGGCGTACGCGAAGTCGATGGCCTGCCCGGTGGGCAGCCATTGTCCGGCGCCGTTCGGGTTCGCGCATCCGTCGTTCGCGTTCGGCGTCCACCGGCGGAAGTGCACGGTGACGGTCCCGAGGTTGGACTCGTAATCGAAGACGACGAGCACGTCGTCGCAGCGGCCGGCGGCGGGACCCTCGAGGTTCTGGAGGAGGCTCAGGCTCCCGTTGCCGACGAGGCGCGTCCAGTAGGAGTAGAGGATCGCGTGGCGGGCACCCTGCGCATCGACGACCACCTCGTACGCAGCTCCCGTGCTGCACATGTTGCCCTTGTCGTTGACATTGGCGCTACCGGGCGCCCACGGAATGGTGTCGGGGATCTGGGAACCCGGCGACCCCGTCGCATCGGGCGCGGTCGCGGGACAGGCGCCGTCGAGGCTTCCGTTGTCCCAGCCGAACGTGGCGTCCAGGATGCCGGACGACGACAGTCCGGTCGCCGTCGTGTAGGGCCCGGTCGGGGTGAAGGTGTAGCTGCCGTCGGGTACGGGGGTCGTCAAGAACGAGTCCCAGTCGAAACTGGTCGGCAGGGTGCCTCCGGCCTTGTCGCCGTCGAGCTGGAATCCCGTCTGCAGTCCTGAGGGCTGGAGCGTGGCGGCCGAGGCCGCCCCGGCTCCGGCCAAGGGCACCAGCAGGGCGCCGACGAGCGCCCCGATTCCGACCAGCGAGATCACACGAGCACGCGACATGGCGCTTTCCTCCCCAGGAAAAGGGCCGTCGCCAGGCGCCGAGGCCCCCACAGCCTCCCGTCGAGACCCGCGAGAGCGCACGGATCATCGACTTGAGGGCGAACATACCGGATGCCGGGGTTCGGCGCGACCCCCGGCATCCGTGCTCCTGCACCGCGGAAAACGATCCGCGACCGGCGCTATTTGCGTACGGTGACGGCGAGGTCCTTGCTCGCGGTCGCGCCGGCGTCGTTCGCGAAGACGACGCGGTAGGTGTGCGTGCCACGCGTGGCGCCGGTGACGGAGAGCGTCGCACGTTGCGCGCCCGGCGTCGCCGCGACGAGCGCGCCTTCGCCCACGAGGGTGTCGCCCTCGTAGAAGCGGTAGGTCGTCGCGTTCGTGCCCCACCACAGATCGGCGGTCAGCGCGTAGGTGCCGTCGCCGTCCTTGTTGTCATGGCTCAGCACGGGCTTCGCGGGGGACGCGTCGGTGACCGTGACGGTGACGGGCTGCAGCGCGGTGGTGCCCTGCGAGTTCACGAGCTCGCCGGTGTAGACGTAGACGCCGTTCTCCTTCCCGGTGACCGGGATCTCGGCCGACTGCGCGCCGACGCCACCGTACCCGAGTGCCACGGTGGCGATGCGCTCGCCGTTCTCGAACACGCGCAGCTTCGTCGCGTTCTCGCCCCACCAGAGGTTCATGCGCACGGTGTACGCACCGTCCTTCAGGCCGGTGTCCCACCCGTTGTCGTGCGACAGGATGCCGCGGCCCGGGGCTCTGGCGGCCGTGTCGACCACCAGGAGCCCGTCGACAGCGTCGGCCAGGGCGGTCGTCGCGCCGTCCACCCCGGTGCGGGACGGGGCATCCGCCGACAGCACGATCCGCGCCCGCTCGATCGCTGCCTGCAGTCCTGCCGCGGTCGCCGGCGCGTATGCGGATCGGTCGACCCCCTCGGCGTCCGCGAGTGCCGCGGCGAGGGCGGAGGTGTCGACACCGGTCGGCGCGGCACGCACGAGCTCGACATCGTCGACAGTGCCCCACGCGCCGCCCGAGAGGGCCGCGGTGACGGTGACGGTCACGCTGCCGCCCGCGGGGACCTCGATCGGTGCGGTGGTCGGCACCGACCAGTTGCGCCACCCGTCCATCGAGAAGGGGATGGATGCCTCGCCCGACGGGCTCGAGACGCTCAGGCGCACGCTGCTCGCGGCATCCTCTCCGTCGCCCTGCAGTGCGCCGCGCACGACGTAGGATCCGGCCGGGACGCCGTCCACGCGCTGCGACAGGGTGAAGGAGTACGCGTTCGCGGCCCAGAAGTGCGCGGAGTGCGCACCGGTGCGCGGGTCGTCCCACGCGCCGACGGTGAGGCCTGCGCCGGTCTTCGTCCAGGCGCTGTTGTCGCCTTCGAAGCCGGGGCTGCGCAGCAGGTTCGCCTGTGCGACCACGACCGTGGCCGTCGCCGCGAGCCCCGACGATGTGACGCCTGAGATCGTGTACGTGCCGGGGCCGTCGATCCACTTCGCGGTGTCAGACCATGTGACCGGCTGCGTCTCGGACGAGCCGTCGTTGTACGACACCGTCACGGTGGCGGGCAGGATGACCGCATCGCCCTCCGCGAGGGCGAGGCTCACCGGCGCGACCGCGGTGACCTCGCGTGGCGCGACCGCGCCGGTGCGGGCGTACGCGAAGACGTTGAGCGACTCCAATGGTGTGCCGTCGTGCGCGAACAGCGCCTGGTTGTCCCACGCGGACCCGCCGTACCACTGGCCGGCGTCATCGGGGTCGTACTCGCCGGCGTAGCTGGAGGCCCAGCCCGACCCGTGCGTCTCCCACAGCGCCTTGTTCGCGTCGAGTGCGGAAGGCGGTCCGACGGGGAGCCATGCGGGCTCCCAGTAGAAGACGCCGATGCCGGCGGAGCCGACGTTCGCGACCGCCTGGATCACGTCGCGCACGGCGTCGGCCTGCCCCTGCACGCTGACCGGGTACTGCGTGGCCTCCGCGGGGAGGTCGATGACGTTGCCGTGGCCGTCGCCGTCCTCGAGCGTGTACGCCCACGAGGTCTCGGCCACCATGACCTTCTTGCCGTACGTATCGGCGACGTTCTCGAGCACTGCGGTGAGGTTCGCGACGGTCCCGTGCCAGTACGGGTAGTAGCTGGAGGCGAACACGTCGTAGTCGACGCCGCGTGACGCGAGGTTCGCCGCGTAGCCGGCGTAGCGCCCGCTGGACTCGGGGTTGGTGAAGTGCACCGCGACGAGGGCGTCGGGGAACACCGCGCGCACGGCCGCGGATCCGGCGGAGAAGATCTGCGCCATGCCGTCCCACCCGCTGACGCCGGCGACCGCGTTGTTGGTCTCGTTGCCGACCTGCACCATCTGCACGTCGACGCCCGCGGTCTTGAGCTCCTCGAGGGCATCCGTCGTGAAGGCGGTCACCGCGACGGTCTTCTGCTCCACGGTCATTGACGCCCAGGCCTTCGGCGCCTGCTGCTTCGCGGGGTCGGCCCAGAAGTCGGAGTAGTGGAAGTCGACGAGTACGCCGAGTCCGGCATCCGTCGCGCGCCTGCCGATCTCGACGGCGTGGGCCACGTCGTTGTCACCGCCGCCGTATCCGTTGCCGGCGGCGTCGAACGGATCGTTCCACACGCGCACGCGGACGTCGGTGACGCCGGCGTCGGCGAGGACGTCGAACAGGTCGGCGGGCCGCCCGGCTGCGTCGCGGAACACGACGCCGGACTCCTCGAGCGCGATCGCCGACGACAAGTCGACGCCGCTGATGAAGTCCGCCGGAAGGTTCTCGACCTTGGGGACGGTGATGCCGGCCTCGACAGGGCCGTCGTCTGCGGCGGCGGGGGCCGCCGCGAGCCCGGTGATGACCAGGGCGAGGGATGCCGCGACCGCCGCAAGGCGCGCGGATCGAGGGTGGTGGGACACGTGGGTTCTCCGATCGACGTTGATCCAGGGGGTGGACTGAGGCTCAGCCCTTGACGGACCCCGCGGTGAGGCCGCCGACGATGTAGCGCTGCAGCGACAGGAACAGGACCAGCACGGGGATCGCGGCGATCACCGCGCCGGCGGCGAACAGGCCCCAGTTGGAGGCGAGCTGGTTCGAGACCCACTGGTACATGCCGACCGCGAGGGTCCAGTTCTCCTCCGAGACGAGCACGATCTTGGCGATGATGTAGTCGCCGAACGCCGCGATGAAGGCCAGCAGCGCGACGACCGCGAGGATCGGGGTCACGAGCGGGAAGATCAGCCGCCAGAAGATCTGGGCGTGGGATGCGCCGTCGATCTTGGCGGACTCGTCGATCTCGATCGGCACGGTGTTGAAGAAGCCGTACATGAGGAACGTGTTGACGCCGAGCGCGCCGCCGAGGTACACGCAGATGAGCGCGATCTTGGAGTTGAGGCCCAGCGCCGGCACGACCTCGCCGAGACCCAGCAGCATCAGGAAGATCGCGACGAACGCGAGCGCCTGCGGGAACATCTGGATGATGAGAAGTCCGGTGAGCCCCGCACGGCGGCCCGAGAACCGGAAGCGCGAGAACGCGTACGCGGCAGCTGCGCCCATCAGCACGGCGCCGACCGAGGCGATGCCGCCGATGAGGAGGGTGTTGCCCGCCCACGTCCAGAAGCTCGTCTCACCGAGGGCGGCGTAGTTCGACAGGTCGACGACGCTGAAGAGGGCGTTGCTCGCGGCGAGCGTGCCGTTGGGGTTCAGCGACGCCGACAGGACGTACACGAGCGGGAAGATCGCGTAGAAGATCACGACGACGGCGAGCAGGTACTTCCAGCCGACCTCGAGCAGCCAGCGGCGTCGGCGTGCGGAGCGGCGGTCGCGGGGCGCGCCGGGGGTGCGGGTGGTCGGTCCCGTGGCGACATCGGTGGCGGTGGACATCACTGGAACTCCTCGAGCTTGCGGGTCTGACGGAACGCGATCGCCGAGATGCCTCCGACGACGGCGAACACGAGGATCGACAACGCGCTCGCGAGGCCGTAGTCCGCGGCACCGCCCGACACTCCGGAGATGTCGTAGATGGCGGAGATGAGGATGTCGGTGGCCCCGAGCGCGTACGGGGCGCCGGGGATCGCCGGGCCGCCGTTGTTGAACATGTAGATGACGGTGAAGTTGTTGAAGCTGAACGCGAACGAAGAGATCAGCAGGGGCGCGGTGGCCACGAGCACGAGCGGCAGGATGATCGAGCGCAGCTGCCGCGAGCGGCCGGCGCCGTCGAGGGAGGCCGCTTCGAGGGTGTCCTGCGGGAGCGCCTGCAGCGCGCCGGTGCACACCAGGAAGTAGTACGGGTACGTGAGCCACAGGTTCACCCAGACGACGGCCGCGCGGGCGAGCCACGGGTCCCCGAGCCAGTTGATGTTCGCACCGAAGAAGAACAGATCGTTGATCACGCCGAACTCGGCGTTGAACATGCCGCGGAACAGCAGCGCCGACATGAACGCGGGGAACGCGTACGGGAGGATGTACAGCGTTCTGAGGAACCGGCGGCCCTTGAGGCGCGCGTCGTTGTAGATGAGTGCGAGCAGGAGCCCGAGCGCGAAGGGCAGCACGACTGACAGTGTCGCGAAGACGAACGTCCAGACGGTGACGGACAGCAGGGTCTGCGCGAGCGCGGGGTCGGTGAACAGCCGGAAGAAGTTCTCGAACCCGACGTTGACATACCAGCCCGTGGGCAGCGCCGAGCCGTCCTCGGCGACGAACAGTCCCTTGTCGTTCGCGGTGTAGACGGTGCCGGTGGTGGTGTCGGTGATGGTCTGGGCCTCGGCATCCCATACCAGGGTCGATTCGTAGACCGCGCCCGAAGAACCGTCACGCGTGCGGATCGAGCCGTCGTTGGGGTCTTCGGAGACCGGCACGCGAAGGCTCGCGATCTGCTCCTGCAAGGCGGCGTCGGTGATGACCGTGGCACGCGGCACGACGTCCCAGCCGGGGACCTCCGTGGGGGAGCCGGCGCTGCCGACCTCGGCGCCGCGGGCCTCCTCGAGAGGCTGCTCGGCAGAGCCGACGAGCACGTCGCCGTTCTCGTCGACGATCGCGAAGCCGACCTCGCCGACGCGCTCGACGACCGAGAGCGGATAGGTCGGGGAATCCTCGATGCGACGCTCGCCCTGGATGAGCGCAGCCTCGACCGCCTGCTCCTGGGTGCCGGCGTGACCGGTGCCGTAGTTGGTGAAGGCGATGTACGCGGTGTAGCCGAAGATGAAGACCTGGAAGACGAGCAGGAATGCCAGGCCCGGCAGCAGATACTTGAGCGGCAGCGCGCGCTTGGTGAAGTAGACGACGTCGGCGGCCAGGATCAGCACGAGCGTCGCCGAGAACACGACCCACGACTCGACGCGGAACGCGCTCAGCAGCGTCATCACGCCGAAGGCGTTCACGAGGGCCATCAGGGCGAGCTTGGCGAGGAAGCCCCAGCCGGGGCCGCGCCAGCGGCGGGCATGCGATTCGCGGGGCGGCGTCTTCGCCGGCGCCTGGGGGAGGGTGGGGGCGTCCACCGTCATGCGTCTGCTCCTGTCACGGGCCTCATCGCCGGGCGTGAGGGGGATCGACGGGGTCGATCCGGGAAGGGGTTGGGATCCGGGAGGCGGGGAGAGGCACTCACCCGCCTCCCGGAGCATGTCGGCCACCGTGGCGGTGACCGGGTTCAGCCGGTCGGGATCAGCCCTCGACCGCAGCCTGGACATCGGCGACCATCGTGTTCCACGTCGACACGGGGTCGGCGCCGCTGATGATCTGCGACTGCGCGGCGTTCCAGAGGTCCCACACCGAGCCCATCTCGGGGATGCTCGGCATCGGGACGCCGTTCTGCGCCGAAGCGAGGAAACCCGCGATGATCGGGTCGGACGAGAC
This sequence comes from Microbacterium sp. Leaf288, assembly GCF_001422925.1. Lineage (GTDB taxonomy): Bacteria > Actinomycetota > Actinomycetes > Actinomycetales > Microbacteriaceae > Microbacterium. The sequence continues at coordinate 1,122,198 of NZ_LMNI01000010.1, read as the reverse complement.
CTCGGTGGCCAGCGTCGACCACGCCGGGATGCGGGGGTCGGCCTCGTAGAGGGCGCGCTGCGCCTCCTCGGTGCCGAGGTAGTTCACGAGGAACTCCTGCGCGAGCAGCGCGTTCTTCGACTGCGAGCTGAGGTAGAAGCCCTGCACGCCCACGAACGGAGCGGCCGTCTCGCCGCCCGCCGAGGGGATGGGGTTCACGGCGATGTTCTTCACGTCGGTGTAGGCGCTGATCGCCCACGGACCCTGGATCGTGTAGGGCGCCTTGCCGGTGTTGAAGAGCTCGTTGTTGATGTCGTAGTCGACGGTCGTCGAGATGTAGCCGGTGCCCGAGGTGCCGTTGGCGCCGAGCCAGGTCGCGAAGGCCTCGCCCGCGGCACCGCCCATGCCGACCTCGGTCGTGTACGAGCCGGACGCGTCCTGCACGAAGACCGGGGCGCCGAACGACGTCTGGAAGCCGTACATGGTGTAGCCGTCGCCGGTCTCACCGGCGGTGTTGATGACGAACGGACGCTCGGCGCCGGACGCCAGGCCCTTCTGGATCATCTCGTCCCACGTCGCAGGGGCCTCCGCGCCCACGAGGTCGACGTTCTGCACGAGCGCGATGGTCTCGAGCGAGTAGGGGAGGGCGTACAGCTGACCGTCGTAGGTCATGGCCTCGAGGGCGACGGGCTCGAACTCCGACGCCTTGTCGCCGAGGTCGATCGTGTCGACGACGCCGGCGGCGACGAGCGCGCCCAGCCAGTCGTGCGCGCCGACGGTGATGTCGGGGCCCTCACCGGTCGGCACCTGCGCGATGAAGTCGTTGCGGAGGTCCTCGAAGTTCTTCTTGACGATCTTGACGGTGGCGCCGGTCTCCTCCTCGAAGGCCTTGGCCGCGTCCTTGACCGCCGTCTGGCGCTCCTCGTCGGTCCAGACGACGAGCTCGGCGCTGCTGTCGGCCGCGTCGTCGGAGTTGTCGGACGAACCTCCGCCGGCGCAGCCGGCGAGGACGACCGCTGCCGTGAGCGCCAGCGCTCCGAGTGCGATCTGCTTTCGCATGATTTCCCTTTCGGTGATGTGGTGTTGCAGGGTTCGGTGGGTCAGGGGGTGTGCGGCGTGCGGACGACCGCGAGGCCGCCGGCGGGCACGACGAGTTCGCCGTCGACGTCTGCGCCGGTGAGGAGCTCGACGCCGGATGCCGCGAGGAAGGCGTCGTCGTCGCGGTGGTTGATCGCGATCGCGTAGTCCGCGTTCTCGCCGCGGCGCACGACGACCTCGAGGCCCTCGGGGTGGGCCGACGGCGCCACCCCCGCATCGGCGTACACGTCGGACATGACGGTGCCGAGGCCCGCGGCATCCAATCGCGTGCTGATGTACCAGCCGTGCCCGGTGCCGTGCGCATGACGCGTGATCGCCGCCTTGCCGGCGCCCGGGCCGTCGACGTACGTCGCCTTCACCTCGGCACCGTGGAGGACGAGGTCCTCCTGCCACGCGTCGGCGGCGAGCGTCTGCGCGGTCGAGCCGGCCCATCCGACCGTGTGCCGCGCGCCCTCGCGGAGCGGCAGGAACTCCTCCACGACGACGCCGAGCGCGTCGCGCAGCGGTGCGAGGAAACCGCCCGGGTGCACGGCGTCGTTCTCGTCGACAATGGCCGAGAAGAAGGAGACGACGAGCGTGCCGCCGTCCTCGACGTAGCGGGTGAGGTTCGCGGCGTCCGCGGCGCTCAGCAGGTACTGCGCCGGGGCGAGCACGAGCTTGTACGCGGACAGGTCCTGGCCGGGCAGGGCGAAGTCGACCGTGATGCCGTCGCGCCACAGCCGCTCGTAGAACGCGCGGATCTGGTCGGCGTGCGACACGTCGACCGACGGGCGCCACTCGAGGTCCTGCGCCCAGAACGACTCGAAGTCCCACAGGATCGCGACGTCCGCCGCGACCCGCGAGCCGCGCACCTCCTCGAGGCGTCCGAGCGCGTCGCCGAGCTCGACGACCTCGCGCCAGACGCGGGAGGAGGTGCCGGCGTGCGGGATCATCGCCGAGTGGAACTTCTCGGCGCCCGAGCGTGACGCGCGCCACTGGAAGAAAAGGATCGCGTCGGCCCCGCGCGCGAGGTGCGTCAGCGAGTTGCGCGCCATCTCGCCCGGTCGCTTGGCGACGTTGCGCGGCTGCCAGTTGACCGCCGACGTGGAGTGCTCCATGAGGATCCACGGCGTGCCGCCGCCGACCGAGCGGGAGAGGTCGGCCGCGATCGCGAGCCCGATCTCGCCCTCGGGATCTGCCGCCCACAGGTAGTGGTCGTCCGACACGATGTCGACTTCGCGGGCCCACGCCCAGAGGTCGGTGGTCCAGCTCTGGTTCGCCATGAAGTTGGTGGTGATGGGCTGCGTCGCGTGGGCGCGGATCGCGTCGCGCTCGGCGACGAAGCAGGCGCGCAGCTGGGCGTCGGTGAAGCGGGCGAAATCCAGGCGCTGTGCGGGGTTGACGACGGAGGGTGCCGCCGCCGGGGCGCCGATGTGGTCCCATTCGCCGTAGCGCTGACCCCAGAACGTGGTGCCCCACGCCGCGTTGAGCGCGTCGAGCGTGCCGTATCTCTCGCGAAGCCAGCCGCGGAAGGCGCGCACCGACTGTGCGGAGTAGTCCTCACCGACCGGCACGCCGTACTCGTTGTGGACGTGCCACATAACTACCGCGGGGTGCGACCCGTAGCGCTCCGCGAGCGCCGAGGCGATGCGCACGATCGCCTCACGGTAGGCGGGCGACGCGTGCGAGGCCATGCCGCGCGCGCCGAAGCCCATCGTGACGCCGTCGCGGGAGACGACGTGCGCGTCGGGGTGGTCGGCGAAGAACCATGCCGGGGGAGACGCGGTGGGCGTGCCGAGGTCGACCGAGATGCCGTTCTCGTGCAGCAGGTCGATCAGCTCGTCGAGCCACGCGAAGTCGAAGACCCCCTCGCTCGTCTCGATGAGGGCCCAGGCGAAGATCCCGACGCTGACCAGGTTGACGCCGGCCTCGCGCATGAGGGCGACGTCCTCGCGCCACACCTCTCGCGGCCACTGCTCGGGGGTGTAGTCGCCTCCGTAGGCGATGCCCCGGATCTCGGGCCAGCGGTCGGGCGAGGTCATGGACGCTCCATCGGGTCGGTGCAGTTCGTGCAGTGCGCTTCGGTCGCGGCGGTGGCTGTGACCGGTCACAGTCTTACTCGGACGGATGCCTCGACGCAGGCTCCGCCCGGGAACCGTTACGTAACTGTGACCGGTCACAGTCGCGATCGTGTCTGCGCGCGAATCGCCCCGTCACGGGGGTAGAGTCGCTCGTCGTGGGGGAGACGACGTCCGTGCGACGCAAACCGACGATCCGCGATGTCGCTGCGGCCGCCGGCGTCTCGCGCGGCACCGTGTCGCGGGTGATCAACGGCGGGCACTGGGTGTCGCCCGACGCGCGGGTGGCCGTCGAGGAGGCGATCCGGCGCACCGGGTACACCGCGAACCACGCGGCGCGGAGCCTCGCCACCGGGCGGGCGGGCTCCCTCGCGTTCCTGCTCACCGAGCCGCAGCACCTGCTCTTCCAGGACCCGACGTTCGCGCTCCTCCTGCGCGGCGCGGCCGAGGCTCTCGCGCAGCGCTCCATGACGCTCGTGCTGCTGGTTGCGGGCACGCCGGCGGAGCGCGCCAACGTCGCCCACTTCGTGAGCGCCGGGCACGTCGACGGCGTGCTCCTGATCTCGTCGCACGAATCCGACCCGCTCGTCGACGAGCTGCTCGAGGCGGGCGTGCCCACCGTGTGCTGCGGCATCCCGCTCGGTCATGAGGCCCAGGTGCCGACGGTCTCGGTCGACGAGATCGCCTCCGCCCGCGAGATGACGCGGTATCTCCGCGGCCGCGGACACCGCCGCATCGCGATGATCGCCGGCCCCCACGACACGCCGGGAGGCAGATTCCGCCTCGTCGGCTTCGAGGAGGAGATGGGCGACGACTTCGACCCCGTCCTCGTCGAAGAGGGCGACTACAGCCAGGAGTCCGGCGCTCTCGCGATGGCGCGCCTGCTGGAGCGCACGCGCGACATCGACGCGGTCTTCGCCGCCAGCGACATGATGGCCGCCGGCGCCATCGCGACGCTGCGCAAGGCCGGCCTTCGCGTGCCGGACGACATCGCGGTGGCGGGTTTCGACGACTCCGGTCTCGCCGCGACGCATGAGCCCGCGCTCACGACGATGCGCCAGCCCTGGGAGCGCCTGAGCAGCGAGATGGTGTCGACGCTCCTGGACGTGATCGCCGGCGCGGCGCCCGAGCCAATCACGCTCCCGACGACGCTGGTCGTCCGAGACAGCGCCTGACCCGACACGCCCGAGTGTTACGTCCGACCCCTTCTCGGGGTGCGGACGAGGGCGTCCGGTCACAGCGGCGGCCGGGGCATCCGCGCTGACTAGACTCGTCGGGTGACTTCCGGCCCCTCGTCCTTCTACATCACGACGCCGATCTACTATCCGAGCGACGTGCCCCACATCGGCCACGGCTACACCACCGTGGCAGTCGACACCCTCGCGCGCTGGCACCGCCAGGCGGGCGACGACACCTGGATGCTGACGGGCACCGACGAGCACGGCCAGAAGATGATGCGCGCCGCGTCGGCGAACAACGTGACGCCCCAGGAGTGGGTCGACAAGCTCGTCACCGAGGCGTGGTTCCCGCTGCTGAAGACGCTCGACGTCGCCAACGACGACTTCATCCGCACGACGCAGCAGCGCCACGAGGAGCGCGTGCAGCAGTTCGTGCAGGCGATCTACGACCGCGGCTACATCTACGCCGGCGAGTACGAGGCGCTGTACTGCGTGGGCTGCGAGGAGTTCAAGCCCGAGTCCGAGATCGTCGACGGCACCGGCGCGTTCGAGGGCCTGAAGGTCTGCGCCATCCACTCGAAGCCCCTCGAGCTGTTACAGGAGAAGAACTACTTCTTCAAGCTCAGCGAGTTCCAGGACAAGCTGCTCGAGCTCTACTCCACGGTTCCCGATTTCGTGCGCCCCGAGTCGGCGCGCAACGAGGTCGTCTCGTTCGTGAAGAACGGCCTCAAGGACCTGTCGATCTCGCGCTCGGCGTTCGACTGGGGCATCCCGCTCCCGTGGGACGAGTCGCACGTCATCTACGTGTGGGTCGATGCGCTCCTCAACTACGCCACCGCGATCGGCTACGGCGAGGACCCCGAGGAGTTCGCCCGCCGCTGGCCGGCGTACCACATCGTCGGCAAGGACATCCTGCGCTTCCACGCGGTCATCTGGCCGGCGATGCTGATGGCCGCAGGACTCGAGGTCCCGCGCGGCGTCTTCGCGCACGGCTGGCTGCTCGTCGGCGGCGAGAAGATGTCGAAGTCGAAGCTCACCGGCATCGCGCCGACCGAGATCACCGACGTCTTCGGCTCGGACGCCTACCGGTTCTACTTCCTGTCGGCGATCGCGTTCGGCCAGGACGGCTCGTTCTCGTGGGAGGACCTCTCCGCCCGCTACCAGGCCGAGCTCGCGAACGGCTTCGGCAACCTCGCCTCGCGCACGACAGCGATGATCGAGCGGTACTACGAGGGCGTCGTGCCCCCGGCAGCCGCGTACACCGACGCCGACCTGCACATCCAGAAGACGGTGGCGGATGCTGCCGCCCACGCGGACGCGGCGATCGAGCGGTTCCGCATCGATGAGGCGATCCACGCGATCTGGACGATCGTCGACGCGCTCAACCTGTACATCACCGAGAACGAGCCGTGGGCGCTCGCCAAGGACGACGCCCAGCGCGAGCGTCTCGGCACGGTGCTCTACACCGCCGCCGAAGGGCTGCGGGCCCTCGCGGTCCTGCTGTCGCCGGTGATGCCCGTCTCGACCGAGAAGCTCTGGATCGCGCTCGGTGCGGCCGAGTCGATCGGACGCCTCGAGGACCAGCCGATCCGCGAGGCGGGCACGTGGGGCGTGCTGACGCCGGGCTCCAGCGTGAACGGCCTCGCGCCGCTGTTCCCGCGCGTCGAGCAGTCGGTCTGATGGCGGCACCGCCGGTTCCGTACCCCGAGGCGGGTTCCGACCCGTCGCAGTACGTGCGCACCCGCGAGAAGGGGTCGCGCGACGTCACGTATCCGGCGGCGCCGGAGCCGCTCGCGGTGCCGGTGTACGACAACCACGCGCACCTCGAGATCGAGGACGGCGTCGGCCTGTCGCTCGACGAGCAGCTCGCGCGCGCGGGCGAGGTCGGCGTGGTCGGCGTCGTGCAGGCCGGAGGCGACATCGACTCGAGCCGCTGGTCGGCGTGGGCGGCAGCATCCCACCCCCGTGTGCTCGCGGCAGTCGCCATCCACCCGAACGAGGCACCTGCGTACCAGGCCGCCGGACGCCTCGACGAGGCGATCGCGGTGATCGACGAGCTCGCCGCGCAGCCGCGCGTGCGGGCGATCGGCGAGACCGGCCTGGACTTCTTCCGCACCGACGAGGACGGCCGGCCCGCGCAGTTCGAGAGCTTCGAAGCGCACATCGCCCTCGCGAAGAAGCACGGCATCGCGATGCAGATCCACGACCGCGACGCGCACGACGCCGTGCTCGAGACGCTCGAGCGCGTCGGCGCTCCGGACCGCACGGTCTTCCACTGCTTCTCGGGCGACGCCGACATGGCGCGCATCGCGGGCGAGCGCGGCTACTGGCTGTCGTTCGCCGGCAACGTGACCTTCAACAACGCCCAGAACCTCCGCGATGCGCTCGCGGTGATCCCGCGCGAGCGGATCCTGGTCGAGACGGATGCCCCGTTCCTGACGCCGACCCCGCATCGTGGCCGGCCGAACGCGCCCTATCTGATCCCGGTGACGCTGCGGTACATGGCCGCCGAGCTCGGCGTCGACGTCGACGAGCTGTGCGCGCAGATCGCGGCCAACACGCTCGAGGTCTACGGGGCGTTCGAGGACTGATCATCGACGGCGAGCTGTGGGACGTGACGGATGCCGACGGCCATCCGATCGGCATCACGCACCGCCGCGGCGACCCTGACTTCCCGCTCGGGCGCTTCCACATCGTCGCCTCGGTCTGCCTCGTGCGGGGCGACGGCCGGGTGCTGATGACCCGGCGCGCCGCGATCAAGGACTACCCGCTGTCGTGGGAGTTCCCCGCGGGAAGCGCCCTCGCGGGCGAGACCAGCGCCGAGGGCGCGGTGCGCGAACTGCACGAGGAGGCAGGCGTGCCGCTCCAGGTGGCGCAGCTGGTCTTGGTGGGGCGGGTCGTCGAGGCGACGGCGCTGTTCGATCTGTACGCCGCGCATGTGCCGGGGGATCCGCCGGTCGTGCTCGACCCCGAAGAGGTCTGCGAGAGCGAATGGGTCCCGTTCGCCGAAGCGCTGCGCCGCGGCGACGCGGGCGAGATGGCCGACCCGTGGGTGCCTCGGCTCGCGCAGTTAGGCGACCGCCTGGCCGAACTCGTCGACACAGGGGATTCGCGCCGACACCTTGGGTGAGGTCCCGCGTCTCGGCGGGAAGCCCTTGGCTCGGCGCGGTGACAGTTGTCAGTCGATCAGAGGGAGCCCGCCCGCGCCGGGTTCGTCCTCCTCGGCGACCTCCTTCGCGGACTCGTCATCCAGCACCGGTTTCGCGGCTGCGATGTGGGAGATCGACCGCCACACGAGCAGCAGCGTGATGAGCGAGCCGCCGAAGGCGAACCACCAGGGAGCGGTGAGTCCCCACACCTGGGCGAGGATGCCGCCGATGAACTGCCCGATCACGAGGCCGCCGAAGACGCCGACCATGTTCACCGATGCGATGCGGCCCTGCAGCTCCATCGGCACGAGGCGCTGGCGGACGGTCGTCGAGATGGTGCCCCACACGAACGCGTACAGGCCGAAGCCGAACATGATCACGAAGGCCACCGCCGGTGACGTGGTGAGGGCGAACGACAGGTGCATGAGCACCTCGAGCGACAGGCACACCCGCATGAGCGTCGAGAACGACACGTGCTTCTCGAGCCGGCCGAAGCTGAAGATCGCGACGATGCCGCCGAGCGCGGCCGCGGTCGTGAGGGCGCCGTAGCCGACCGGTCCCATTCCCAGGTGCTCCGTGGCGTAGAGCACGAGCACACCCCAGGGGGCGGCCCAGGTGACGTTGAACACCAGGATGATGATGACGAGCGTGCGCACCGGTGCGTTGTGGCGCAGCCACTGCAGTCCCTCGCGGATGGCGTGCGCCTTGGTCCCGCGCTCCGAGTCCGGGTGCTCGGGCACCGGCGTGCGCGCGATCCGGGAGATGAGCAGCACCGCGAGCGCCACGCACAGCACCTGCAGCACGAACGGCCAGAACGAGCCCACCGCGAAGAGGAAGGCGCCGAGCGGAGGCCCGGCGAGCTGGTTCGCGACGAGGTAGCCCGCCTGCATGCGGGCGTTGCCGATGCCGAGGTCCGCCGGCTTCACCAGCATCGGCAGCAGCGTGCTGCCGGCTGAATCGGCGAAGACCTCGGCGGTGCCGTACAGGAACGCCACGGCCAGCACCAGCCACACGGTGGCCTGCCCGCTGACGAGGAACGCCACGAGCACGGCCACGATCACCGCGCGCAGGCCGTTCGCCAGCATCACGAGGCGGCGCCGGTCGTGGTGGTCGGCGACGGCGCCCGCGAGGAGGCCGAAGAGGAGCCACGGCAGGAACTGCATCATGGCGCCCGCCGCCACGAGGACCGGCGACGACGTGAGCGACGCGATCAGCAGCGGAGCGGCCGCGAGCGCGATGCCGTCGCCGAGGTTGCTGGTCCACGACGACGCGAGCAGCCACCGGAAGTCCGTTCCGAGGCGCCGCGGTGCGATCAGTTCCCCGAGCGAAGGCATCCCGCCATCCTAGGAGCAGTGGCGGACCTCTCCTTCACCGGGGGTGCGTCAGCTGGCGGTCTTCGCGTCCTTGCGGAGGAACAGCGTCTCCGTCTGCTCGATGTCCATGCCCTTGGTCTCCGGGATCCGGAACAGGACGTAGAAGAACGACAGCGCCGCGAACGCGGCGTACATGCTGTACGTCAGCGGCAGCGACCACGACGACATCGCCGGGAACGAGATCGTGATGAGGAAGTTCGCGATCCACTGCGCGCCCGCGGCCACGCCCAGGGCCTTGCCGCGGATGCGGCTCGGGAAGATCTCGCCGAGCAGCACCCACACCAGCGGGCCCCACGAGGCGCCGAAGCCGACGACGAAGACGTTCGCCGCGACGAGCGCGATCGGCCCCCACGGGGCGGGCAGCGTGACCGCTCCCTCGGCGTCCGTCTCGGAGAACACGAACGAGATCGCCATCAGGCCGAGCGACACCGCCATCATCACCGAGCCCGTCAGCAGGATCGGCTTTCGCCCGACGCGGTCGACCAGGAAGATCGCGACGAGCGTCACGAGGACGTTCGTGATCGACGTCACGACGCTGATCGTGAACGAATCGCTCTCGTCGAAGCCGACGGACTGCCACAGGCTCGTCGAGTAGTAGAAGATCACGTTGATGCCGACGAACTGCTGGAACACCGACAGGATGATGCCCACCCAGACGATGCGCTGAAGACCGAGCACCGGCCCGCGCAGCGACACACCCGCGTTCTTGCGGTCGGTCTCGATCGCGGTCTGCAGGTCGCGGATGGTGTGGTCGAGGTCGGCCGGCGGCACCAGCCGGGCGAAGATCTCGCGCGCCTGGTCGTACCGGCCCTTCGCGATCAGGTATCGCGGCGACTCCGGGAGGGTGAACGACAGGATGCCGTAGACCGCGGACGGGATCACCCCGACGAGGAACATCCAGCGCCAGGCCTCCAGGCCGAACCAGAGCACGTTGTCGGCGCCGCCGGCGGAGTTCGCGAGGAGCGCGTCCGACAGGAGCGCCGCGAAGATGCCGAGCGTGATCGCGAGCTGCTGCAGCGACGCCAGTCCGCCGCGGATCTGGCGGGGCGCGATCTCGGCGATGTAGGCGGGGGCGACGACCGACGCGATGCCGATGCCCAGACCGCCGACGACGCGCCACAGCGCCAGATCCCATGCCGAGAACGCGAGTCCGGCGCCGATGGAGCTGACGAAGAACATGATGGCGCCGAGGAACATCACCCTGAGGCGCCCCCAGCGGTCCGACAGGTTGCCCGCGATGATCGCGCCGACGGCGCAGCCGAGCAGGGCGATCGCGACGACGAAGCCGGTGATGACGTCGTTGAGTGCGAAGTCCTGGGAGATCGAGTCGACGGCGCCGTTGATCACCGACGAGTCGAAGCCGAACAGGAAGCCGCCGACCGCGGCCGCGACCGACAGGCCGATCGCTCGTCGCCCGTACGGGCTCCGGAGGGAGAACGCGTCTGCGGGGATCGATCCGGTCGAGTTCATGCTGGTCACGCTAGCGTCCGGGTCGCCGCCACGGCAGGTGGCACGCGTGCGCAAGATCGGATCCGCACGAGCGGAGCGGTGAGAGGAAACGCCGGGTGGCGGCATCCGCAACCGGCGTGTCGTGCCGGTGATCCGCACCTGCGGATCCGAGATTGGGTGCGCGCACGCCGTACAGTGAACGCATGCCCGTGACACTCCTCGGTGCGGCCGAGATCCGCGCGCTGGCCGCCGAACTCGACGTGACGCCGACCAAGAAACTCGGGCAGAACTTCGTCGTCGACGCCAACACCGTCCGCAAGATCGTGCACGTCGCCGAGGTCGAGCCGGGCGATCGCGTCGTCGAGGTGGGACCGGGTCTCGGATCGCTCACCCTCGCGATCCTCGAGGCCGGGGCATCCGTCACGGCGGTGGAGATCGACCACCGGCTGGCCGAGCGGCTGCCTGTCACCGCCGCCGCGCACGGGGTCGCCGACGGCGCGCTCACGGTCGTCGACGCCGATGCCCTTCGCGTGACCGACCTGCCCGGCGACCCGACCGTGCTCGTCGCCAACCTGCCGTACAACGTCAGCGTGCCGGTGCTGCTGCACTTCCTCGAGCACTTCCCGGCGCTCGACCGCGGCGTGGTCATGGTCCAGGCCGAGGTGGGGGAGCGACTCGCCGCCCCGCCCGGGTCGAAGGTGTACGGGGCGCCGAGTGTCAAGGCCGCCTGGTACGGGCCATGGCGTCTTGCCGGCACGGTGTCGCGCCAGGTCTTCTGGCCTGTGCCGAACGTCGACAGCGTGCTCGTCGGCTTCCATCGCGCGGACGAGCCGCGCGGCGATGAGGAGCTGCGCAGACGGACCTTCGCGATCGTGGATGCCGCGTTCCAGCAGCGGCGCAAGATGCTCCGGCAGGCGACGGCCGGCGTGCTCGGCGGATCGGCGGCCGCAGCATCCGCGATTCTGGAGAGTGCGGACGTCGCGCCGACCGCGCGCGGCGAGGAGCTCTCGATCGACGACTACGTGCGCATCGCGGTCGCCGCGGGAAGCATCTCGGAAAGCTGAAATTCAGCGAAACTTCACCGCGTCGTCGGGAACCGTGCGAAACATGCCGGTAACATTCGAGCGTCCGTCGTCCGGTTCCTCGGCACCTCGCCTCCCGGCGGACCGGAGTGATCTGACATGCGCACCGCCGAGTACCCGGCTCCCGAACGCATCCTGCTGCACCTGAGCGACACGCACCTGCGTGCGCCCGCGACCCCGCACCTCTTCGACGCGATCGACGGCACCGCGCGGCTGACCGAGACGATCGGCACGATCGAGTCGAGCGGCATCCGCCCCGACGCGATCGTCGTCACCGGCGACCTCGCCGACCTCGGCGAGCCCGGCGCATACGCTGCGCTGCGCGCGCTCGTCGAGCCGTTCGCCGAGCGCATCGGCACGCGCGTGCTCTGGGTGATGGGCAACCACGACGAGCGCGGGGCGTTCCGCGCGGGGCTGTACGACGAGGCATCCGATGCGCGTCCCGTCGACCGCGTCGACGAGCTCGACGGCCTGCGCGTGATCACGCTCGACACGAGCGTGCCCGGCCACCACCACGGCGAGCTGCGCGACGAGCAGCTCGCGTGGCTCGCCGACGAGCTGGTGACGCCCGCGCCGCTCGGCACGATCCTCGCCATGCACCACCCGCCCGTGCCGAGCGTGCTGCCGCTCGCCGCGAGCGTCGAGCTGCGCGACCAGCGGCGGCTCGCGGCGGTCCTGCGCGGCACTGACGTGCGTGCGATCCTCGCGGGTCACCTGCACTACTCGACCTTCGCGACGTTCGCCGGCATCCCGGTGTCGGTGGCGTCGTCGACCTGCTACGCGCAGGACCTCACGGTGCCTGTCGGCGGTACGCGTCCTCAGGACGGCGCGCAGGCGTTCAGCATCGTGCACGTGTACGACGACACGGTGGTGCACTCGGTCGTGCCGGTAGACGCGCCGCGCACCCTCGAGTACATCGACCCCGACGAAGCGGCGCGCCGGCTCATGTCGGCCGGGGTGGCACCGCTCATCGCCGCCCGGAGGGATGCGCCGACCGAGCCGATTCCCGTGCTGCGCTGAGCTCGTCGCGCTCCCACGGCGCCCGCACGGGGAACATGCGCTCGAGCGCGCTGCGGAGCGCGCGTACCCGGATCTCTTCGGGCACCTCGGCCTCGCCGCCGTCGTTGAGGCAGAACATGTCGGCGTCGCAGCGTTCGACGAGCCGCTCCATGCGCCGCATGCCCGCCGCGAGCGTCGTCTGGGCGTAGCGCACGCGGGGGGCGCGCGTGGCGATGGCGCGTCCGGTCAGCAGCGCGTAGTAGTGGTACAGGCTGTTGGTGACCGAGATGTCGGTCGCGGAGCGGAATCGGGATGCCGCCGTCCGGGCGAAGTCCTCGGCGAAGGTCTGCTCCAGCTCCGCCATGACGCTGCGGCGCAGTGGCGCCGCGCAGTGCTCGAGGTCGCGGACGATGGTGCGGCCGAACCGCTCCCGCAGGAGCGCGCGGTTCACGCGCAGGCCGTTGTCGTGGCCGCTGCGGTGGAGAGCGGGCTCGCCGGCGCCGATGCGCACCTCGCACTCGACGAACTTCGTGACCCCGCCCGGCGTGAAGAACAGCTCGGGCTCGACGGCGCGTCCGAAGAACATGTCGTCGTTCGAGTAGAGGAAGTGCTCGGCGAGCCCCGGGATGCGATGCAGCTGCGCCTCGATCGCGTGGGAGTTGTGCGTCGGCAGCACCGACGGGTCTGCGAAGAACTCCTCGCTGCGCACGATGGTGACCTTGGGGTGCTCGAGCAGCCACGCCGGGGCGGGGGAGTCGGTGGCGATGAAGATGCGCCGCACCCAGGGTGCGTACATGTGGACGCTGCGCAGCGCGTAGCGGAGTTCGTCGACGTGCCGGTACCGCGCCGGTCCGTCATCGCCCTCGCCCACCACGTACTCGGAGAGCTGGGCCGCCCGCTGTCGCCGGAAGTCGCTCGACGAGGCATCGACCCACGAGAAGACGATGTCGATCTCGTCGGTGACCTCGAGCGGCTGGGCGGCGAACATGCCGGCGACGGTGCGCCACGTGCGACCGTGGCGCTCGACCGTCTCATAGGCGAGATCCTCGACCGGGGTCTGCTTCCGGATGAGCGCGTTGTCGCGCGGAGCCTCGACCGTCTCCTCGCCGAAGCGCCAGAACTCCAGGTGCACGCCGAGTGCCGCCCCGTAGCGCAACGATCCGGACCGGCTCAGGCGGGGGCGGTACACGCGCATCGCGGATGGCGCGTCGGGAGCGGGTGGGGCGTCGCAGGCGAGAAGCGGCGCGCGGCCCTTGGACTTGACGTACAGCGGCTCGCGTGTGCAGACCGCGGCCAGGGCCGCCGTCGCGGCCTCGCGATCGCGGACGTCGACCACGAGCGCGGGGATGGTGCGGTCGTGTCGGATCAGGAGCGTGTCGACGCCGGCGTCGTCGAGTGCGGCGGCGACCAGCAGCAGGTCGGCATCGCGCGCCTCGTGCGGCGCGACATCGTCGTGAACGAGATGCAGGATGCCGCGGTCGACGACCACGTCGGCGCGCTCCACGAGCACGCTCCAGGGGTCGGCCGCGTGGGGCAATGCGGACAGCAGCGTCATGCGGTCCTCCTTCTCGTCGACCCGGGTGGTGGCGCGGATGCGCGCCCCCGGGGTCTCGACACTACGGAGCGTCCGTTACGACGACGTTTCGCACCCAGGCCCTTGACATGGGCCCGGTCGATGTGTCTCCCATCCTTCCCTGCGCGAGCAGGCCGACCTCGCTAGCCTGGACCGGTGACCGAAGACGCGCGCTACCTGTCCCGTGGAGGAGACCTCCACCGCCCCTACACCGCCGACGCCGACCGGTACACCGGTGCGGACTACCGCCGGGTCGGCACCTCCGGGCTCACGCTGCCGCCCGTGTCGCTCGGACTCTGGTGGAACTTCGGCGACAACATCCCGTTCGACAACCAGAGGGCGCTGCTGCGCCACGCGTTCGACCGCGGCATCACGCACTTCGACCTGGCGAACAACTACGGCCCGCCCTACGGCACCGCCGAGACGAACTTCGGGCGCATGATGCGCGAGGACTTCGCGCCGTACCGCGACGAGCTCATCATCTCGTCGAAGGCCGGCTACGACATGTGGCACGGCCCCTACGGCAATGGCGGCTCGCGCAAGTACCTCATCTCCAGCGCCGAGCAGTCGCTGAAGCGCATGAGCATCGACTACGTCGACATCTTCTACTCGCACCGCGTCGATCCCGATGTCCCGGTCGAGGAGACGGTGGGCGCGCTCGACACCCTGGTGCGGCAGGGCAAGGCGCTCTACGTCGGAATCTCGTCCTACAGCGCCGAGCGGACGGCGGTCGCAGCATCCGTCGCCCGCTCGCTCGGCACCCCGCTCGTCATCCACCAGCCGGCGTACTCGATCCTGAACCGCTGGGTCGAAGACGGCCTGACCGGGGTACTCAGGCAGGAGGGCATGGGCGCGATCGCATTCACGCCGCTCGCGCAAGGGCTGCTGACAGACAAGTACCTCGGCGACGGCTCGGCCGAGCGCGCGCAGCAGCGCGGGTCGCTGCCGAACGGCTCGCTGAGCGAGAGAGGCTTGTCGACGCTGCGGTCGCTCGACGTCATCGCGAAGGAGCGCGGGCAGACGCTCGCGCAGATGTCGATCCAGTGGGTGCTGCGCGACCCGGTCGTCGCGTCCGCGCTCATCGGCGCCTCGCGTCCCGCGCAGCTCGACGAGAACCTCAAGGCGCTCGAGGGGCCGGCCTTCACGGTCGAGGAGCAGGAGCGCATCGACGCCCTGTCGGACGGCATCGACGTGGACCTCTGGGCGGAATCGGCGAACCGGTGAGTCAGGCTCTCGCCGCGGACGGCGTCCGGGTGCGGGCACCGGGCAAGCTCAACCTCTTCTTCGAGGTCGGCGGCGTGCACGACGACGGGTACCACGACGTCGCGTCGGCGTACCAGGCGGTGTCGCTGTACGAGGATGTGTGGGCGTCGCCTTCCGACGAGTTCACCGTGTCGATCTCCGGCACCGTCGATGTGACCGGCGTCCCCGCCGACGACCGCAACCTGGCCGTCCGCGCCGCGCGGCTCGTCGCGCAGCGCATCGGCCATGCGGGCGGCGTGCACCTCGACATCGTGAAGCACGTGCCGGTCGCGGGCGGCATGGGCGGAGGATCGGCGGATGCTGCGGCCGCCCTCGTCGCGTGCGACGCGCTGTGGGGGGCCGAGCTCGGCACCGCCGAGCTGCACAAGCTCGCGGCGCGGCTCGGCGCCGACGTGCCCTTCGCCCTGATGGGCGGGACGGCCGTCGGCACCGGGCGCGGCGACCAGCTGAGCCCGGCGCTCGCCAAGGGCCGCTTCGACTGGGTGGTGGTGCCGTCGGAGGACGGACTGTCCACCCCCGAGGTCTACGCGCACCTCGACGAGCTGCGTGCGCGGCCCGACATCGACGCGGGTGCCCGGGTGCCGGCGGTCGCGCCCGGCGTGCTCCACGCGCTGCGCGCCGCGGACCCCATCGCGCTCGCCGAGCACACGCGCAACGACCTGCAGATCGCTGCGCTGTCGCTGCGCCCCGAGCTGCGCGAGGTGCTCGAGCTCGGCGAGGAGTCCGGCGCCCTGGCCGGAATGGTGTCGGGGTCAGGCCCTACGCTGGCTTTCCTGACCGTCGACCCGGAGTCGGCGCTCGAACTGCAGATCACCTTGTCGGCCGCGGGCTACGAGGCGCTCCACGTGCACGGTCCGGTCGCCGGCGCGCGCGTGGTCACCTGAGCCGGCCCTCGACCGGCCGCACACCCACCTGAGCCCGCGCGGGCGCGGAGAGGAAGAACAATGAGCACGTCCGTTTCGACATACGGCCGCATCGGCGAGACCGAGCGCGCCGCCTTCCGCGCGGGTCCGGTCGACGAGGAGTCGGCCGGGCGGCTCGCGACGAACGGACTGGACTACCGGCGCATCGCCGTCGACAGCGACGAGTACGTCGGCTGGCTCCAGTCCGTCGCGCGCGGCTTCCAGGACGGGGAGCGCACTGCGGAGCAGATCGCCGCGACGCGCGAGCGCAGCGGCTACCGGCGGCTCACAGGCGTCTTCGACCCGGAGTCGCCGATGGACGCTCCCGTCGCGACCATCGCGTCGTGGCTCGGCGAGCTCACGGTGCCCGGCGAGGCGATGATCCCGTCGTGCGCGATCTCCGCCGTCACCGTCGCACCGACGCACCGGCGCAAGGGCGTGGCCCGCGCGATGCTCGAGGGGGAACTGCGAGCGGCCCAGGCGGCCGGCATCCCGATGGCGATGCTCACGGTGAGCGAGTCGCCGCTGTACGGGCGGTACGGGTTCGCGCCGGCAGCA
Source organism: Microbacterium sp. Leaf288 (assembly GCF_001422925.1). Lineage (GTDB taxonomy): Bacteria > Actinomycetota > Actinomycetes > Actinomycetales > Microbacteriaceae > Microbacterium. The sequence goes on along the minus strand of NZ_LMNI01000010.1, from coordinate 1,105,538 downwards.
GCGGGCGCCTCGTGGACGATCGAGACCAAGCGCGCCGGCTGGATCGGCCCGCAGCCCGCCGGGCGGATCGACTTCATCGGCCGCGAGCGTGTGCGCGAGCTGATGCCGGCCCTGCACGAGCGGGTGCGGCACCGCCACCCGGGCGAGATCGACGTGCCGGGGAGCCACTGGGATGGGTTCGCCGGCACCAACCCCGCCGCCGAGAAGACCGCCGAGAAGCGCGCCGTGCAGTACTCCGACGCCGCGGGCGAGGTGCGCGGAGTCGCGGTGTACGCGGTCCGCGAGAACCACGACGACTTCACGAAGGCGACCGTCTCGGTCCACTACCTGCTGGCCGAGACCGACGACGCGTACGCGGCGCTGTGGCGGTTCCTGCTCGAGCTCGACCTCGTGGCCGAGGTGCACGCGGGCGAGCTGTCGGTCGATGAGCCGCTGCTGTGGATGATCGCGGACCAGCGCGCGGCGAAGGTCAGCGTGCGCGACCACCAGTACCTGCGGATCATCGACGTCGTCGCCGCGCTCGAGACCCGTCGCTACGGCGGCTCCGGCACGCTGGTGCTCGACGTCTCGGACTCGCTCGGCATCGCCTCCGGCCGTTACCTGCTCGAGGTCGATGGGCGCGGCGCCGCCCGCGTGCGGATCCTGGGCGACGGCGAATCGATCGATGCGCCGACGGTGGCTCTCGGCGTCGCCGAGCTGTCCGCCACGTACCTCGGCGGTGTCTCGCTCGCGACTCTGGCGGCGGCAGGACGTGTGACGGTGACGGATGCTTCGGCCGGGGCATCCGCGGACGCGCTCGCCAAGGCGACCCGCGTGCTCGGCTGGCACACGGCGCCGCGCCTGAGCATCTGGTACTGAGCGAGCGGGCGGGGGAGGTGGCGAAACCGAACGAAACACGGCGATCGAGTGCTTTAGGCTAGCCTTACCTGTCTGTTTCCGAGGGGTTCCCCATGCCTTCACGCCTCCCGTCTTCCGCGCGCCTGCGCCACTTCCTCGTCGTACCGGTGGTGGTCGCGGGCCTCGCCCTGGCCGGCTGCGCCGGCGGAGCCGCGGGCGAGGACGCCGCCGATCCGGACGCCCTCGTCGTGTACAACGCGCAGCACGAGCAGCTGACCGAGGAATGGGCCGACGCGTTCACGGCGGAGACCGGCATCGATGTCGTGCTCCGCAACGGCGACGACAGCGAGCTGGCCAATCAGCTCGTGCAGGAGGGGAAGGCCTCCAAGGCCGACGTGTTCCTCACCGAGAACTCCCCGGCGATGTCGCTCGTCGAAGATGCGGACCTCTTCGCCCCCGTCGACGAGTCCACCTTGGCCCTCGTTCCCGAGCAGTTCCGTCCGGCCTCGGGTCTCTGGACGGGGATCGCCGCCCGCTCGACCGTGCTGGTCTACAACCCCGAGCTGATCTCGGAGGGCGAGCTCCCGGCATCCCTTCTGGACCTCGCGGACCCGCAGTGGAAAGGCAAGTGGGGTGCCGCGCCTGCGAAGGCCGACTTCCAGGCCATCGTCTCGGCCGTGCTCGCGACCCAGGGTGAGGACGGCGCACGCGACTGGCTGGACGGCATGGCCGAGAACGCGGTCGAGTACCGCAACAACATCGTCACCATGAAGGCGGTCAACGCCGGCGAGGTGCCGATGGGCATCATCTACCACTACTACTGGTTCCGCGACCAGGACGCCGCAGCCGAAGACAGCGCCGACACGAAGCTGCACTACTTCGGCAACCAGGATCCGGGTGCCTTCGTCAGCATCTCGGGCGGCGGCGTGCTGAAGAACGCCCCCCACGCCGACGAGGCGCAGCAGTTCCTCGCGTTCATCGCGGGGGAGCAGGGGCAGAAGATCCTCGGCGAGGGCTACAGCTTCGAGTATCCCGTCGCCTCTGACGTCCCGGCCAAGCCCGAGCTGCCCCCGCTCGCCGAGCTCGACGCACCCGTGATCGACCCGTCCACGCTCAACGGGCCCGCGGTCATCGAGCTCATGACGGAAGCCGGACTCCTCTGACCCAGCTCCAGACGCGAACACCCGCGCGCGGCTCGACCGAGAGGCGTCCGCCCGCCGGGCTGGTCGTCGTCGTCGCGGTGCTGGCCCTCGGCGCGCTGATCCCGATCGGCTACGTCGTCCAGGCGGCGTTCGCGATGGGGTGGGACCAGCTGTCGGCCCTCGTCTTCCGGCCGAAGGTCGCCGAGCTGCTCGTCAACACGGTGCTGCTGGTGGTGATCGGCGTACCCGCGACCGTCGTCCTCGGCGTGGGCGGCGCCTGGCTCGTCGAACGCACGACGCTGCCGGGCCGCGGGATCTTCAAAGTCGCCCTGGCCGCTCCGCTGGCGATCCCCGCGTTCGTCGCGAGCTACGGCTGGGCCAGCGCCATCCCGTCGATGAACGGACTGTGGGCGGCGGTGCTGGTCGCGACGCTGGCCTACTTCCCGCTGGTGTACCTGCCCGCCCTCGCGGCGATCCGGGGTCTGGACCCTGCGCTCGAGGAATCAGCGCGCTCCCTCGGCATGGGCTCGTGGGCCGTCTTCTTCCGCGTCGTCGCGCCGCAGCTGCGGCTCGCGGTGCTCGGCGGCGCCCTCGTGGTCGCCCTTCACCTCCTGGCGGAGTACGGCGCGTTCGCGTTCCTGCGCTTCGACACGTTCACCACGGCCATCGTCGTCGCGTACGAGAGCATGTTCGCCGGCCCGAACGCGGCCGCGCTCGGGCTGGTGCTCGCGCTCCTGTGCCTGATCCTCCTCGGCGCCGAGTCGGCCGCCCGCGGCCGCGCCCACTACGCCCGCGTCGGCGGCGGCTCTCCGCACCCGGCGGAGACGCTGGGGCTCGGCCCGCTGACGGTGCCGGCGCTCGCCGCGGTGGCGGCCGTGCTGGCGGGCGCTCTCGTGGTGCCGCTGACGAGCGTGGTCCGATGGCTCATGAGAGCGGATGCCGCAGCCTTCGGCGACGTCGGCATCGCGGCGCTTCAGACGCTCGGTCTCGCGCTCGCGGGTGCGCTCTGCACCATCGCCGTCGCCCTCCCGTTCGCGTGGCTGGCGGTGCGCTACCCGGGACGGCTGTCACGGCTGCTCGAGGGTGCGGCCTATCTCGCGAGCAGCCTTCCGGCGATCATCGTGGCGCTCTCGTTCGTGGCGGTGACGCTCGCCTTCGCGCCGTCGCTCTACCAGACGGCGTTCACCGTGGTCGCGGCCTACGTCGTGATCTTCCTGCCGCGGGCGCTCGTGCCGCTGCGCGCCGGGCTCTCGCAGGTGCCGGAGTCGCTCGAGGAGGCCGCGCGCGCCCTGGCGGTGCCTCCTGCCGCCGCCCGGCTGCGGGTCACGGTGCCGCTGCTGCTCCCGGCGATCGGCGCCGGCGCCGCCCTCGTGGCGCTGGGCGCGGCCAACGAGCTCACCGCGACCCTGCTGCTCGCCCCGACCGGCACGAGCACGGTGGCCACGAGCTTCTGGTCGGCGGCATCCGCCCTCGACTACCCGACCGCCGCACCCTACGCGGTGCTGCTGGTGCTCCTGTCGGTGCCCGCGGTCGCTCTGATGTTCACGCACGCGACGGGGAGGACCCTCAGATGACTCTTCGGCTGGAGGGTGTGTCGAAGGCGTACGGCGGCACCGAGGTGCTGCGCGACGTCTCGCTCGACGTTCCCCGCGGCACGCGGCTCGCACTCGTCGGCGCCTCCGGAAGCGGCAAGACCACGCTGCTGCGCCTGGTCGCAGGATTCGTCGAGCCCGACGCCGGGGTGATCAGCCTCGGCGATCGCGAGCTGTCGGGACACGGAAGGACCGTGCCCACGCACCGGCGCGGCATCGGCTACGTCGCCCAGGACGGCGCGCTGTTCCCGCACCTGTCGGTGGCCCGCAACATCGCCTTCGGGCTTCCGCGCGGACCCGGTCGCGCGGCCCGCGTGCGCGAACTGCTGGAGCTCGCGTCCCTGCACCCTGACCTCGCCGCGCGGATGCCGCACGAGCTGTCCGGCGGTCAGCAGCAGCGGGTGGCGCTGGCGCGCGCTCTCGCCCAGAATCCCGGGGTGATCCTGCTCGACGAGCCCTTCAGCGCGCTCGACACGGGCCTGCGGTCCGCGACGCGCGACGCCGTGGTCGACGTTCTGGAACGCAGCGGCGTCACTGCCGTGCTGGTGACGCACGATCAGCACGAGGCACTGTCGTTCGGCCACCAGGTCGGGGTTCTCGTCGGCGGGCGCCTCGTGCAGTCCGGCGACCCGATGGCGGTGTACGACGCCCCGATCGACGCGAGCGTGGCGCTGTTCCTCGGTGATGCACTGGTGGTTCCCGCGCGCTCCGACGCGGACGGTGTCGAGTGCGGGTTCGGTCGGCTGGCCGTGCGGCACGACCTGTCGGGCGGAGCCTCGCGCGTGCGGGCGATGGTGCGGCCCGCACAGCTGCGCGTGGCCGCGGCGGCGCACGGGGCGGCCGCCACGCTGGCCCCGGTGGCGAACGGCACCGTCGTCGCGGTGCGTCCGGCCGGGTCGACCGCCGATCTGCGGCTTCGCGTCGGCACCGGCGAGTTCGAGGCCGAGCTCATGTACCGCGTGCCGCAGCACCGCGCAGCCGCGTTCGCGCCCGGCACTGCCGTGCGCGTGATCGTCGAAGGCGGCGTCGTGCTCTACGCCGCGGCAGGCGAGGCCACTGCGACGGGAAGCGTCATCACGCGCGGCGCAGCCGCAGGCTGACCGGTGCCGTCGCGCGGCGCAGCCACGCCCACCCGACCGCAGCACCGGCGCCGGCACTGACGTACAGCCGGTACGCGATCACGCCGACGACGAACGACAGCAGCGTGCCGAGCCACGGTGCGCTCTGCTCGAACGGCGGATACACCTGCCAGTGCGTGAGGTACACGAACAAGGAGGCTCCGGCCACGGTGACGACGAGCGGCACCGCGAGGCGGGGGAGCGGGATGGCCCTCACCCAGACGAGGGCGAGGATCCCGCCCGCTACGATCGCCTCGCGCCACGGCTCGCCGAAGAAGCCGAAGGTCGCTGCGACGGCGACCACGGAGACGACGATGCGCCGGGCGGTCGTGTCCGCTCGAGCGACGAGCCATCCGAGGACGACGAGCCACAGGACGACCGGTGCCGAGTACCGCTCCACGTACTCGGCGGTGGGCCCGGTGATCGCGAAGCGGGCGGTGAGCGCGACCGCGAGCGCGACCAGGGCGAACCCGAACGGCGCCCGGCGCTCGAGCCGCTCGATGCGGCGCACCGCGAACAGCGCCGCTGCGCCCGCGAACGACCAGAGCATCGCCTCGAGGAACCAGAACTGCCATTGCTCGTTCCACCGGCCGTCGCCGGGGACGAAGTTGTTCAGGAGCGCGACGGTCGTCGGCGCGTACTGGCCGGTGACCAGCGCCACCGCGCCGATCCACAGCACCGCGGGGACCGCGAGCTGGGTCGCGCTGCGCCCGAGGCGCCGCAGGCGCGCGGTGCCCGGGGCGGGCGCCAGCTGGAATCTCGCGAGGTTGTAGCCGGCGACGGCGAGGAGAAGGTGCGCACCGCCCTTGAGGGCGAACAGATCGGCGTGGGTCGCGACGATGACGAAGATCGCCGCCGCCCGCAGCACGACCGGCGTCTCGAGGCGCGTCCACGAGAACCGGCGACGCCAGGGGCGCATGACCGACGTCGCCGCCGCAGCCGCGGGCGCGGCCTCCGATTCCGTGTTCGTGACGGGCAGCTGCAGAGGTGAAGCGGATGCCGCGAGCTCGCGCGGGGTGCGTGTCGGCCAGTCCCGGGGGAGCGCGCCGACCATCTCCTCGAGTCGCAGTGAGAGCTCGACGTAGCTCAGAGAGTCGCCGCCGAGCCCCGCGAACGTGTCGTCGATGCCCGCGTCGGGCTCACCCAGAAGCGTCGCGTACAGGTCGCGCACGGTCTCGGCGGTGACGACGGCCGGATCCGTCGGTCGGAGGGCGGCCGGGCTGCGCTCGTGCGCGGCGGCGAAGCGCACCAGCGCCGCGTAGTCGCGTTTGCCGTTCGAGGTCCGCGGGAACTCGGTCACCGCGTGGGCGCCGATCACCCGCGCCGGAACGCCGGTGAGGGCCGCGGCGCGCTCGCGAGCACGGTCGGCCGCGCGCTGGGAGGTCGCGAACAGGAGCAGCCGCTCGTCGGCGCTCGCCGCGCGCACCTCGATCCCCTCGTCGGCAAGGAGGTGCTCGACGCGATCGAGGTCGAGGCGCAGGCCGAAGACCTTCACGAAGCGGTTCATGCGGCCGACGATCTCGTACAGCCCGTCCGTGCGCAGCCGCGCGACGTCTCCGGTGCGCAGCTCGGTCACGGTGCGCCCGAGCGGGAAGTCCTCGGGCCCGTGGGCGTACCCCATCATGACGTTCGGGCCCTCGTACACGAGCTCGCCGGACTCGGCGCCGTCGACGGCATCGATGCGGAAAGCGCCGCCGGGGACGGGGCGTCCGATGGCGCCGGCGTGCGTCATCGCGAGGTCGGGTGGGAGGTACGCCATTCGAGCGGTGGCCTCGGTCTGCCCGTACATCACGAAGAGTTCGAACCCGCGCTCGCGGCCGAGGTGCGCGAACCGCCGCACCGCGTCGGGAGCCATCCGGCCGCCCGCCTGGGTGAGGTAGCGCAGCGACGGCAGGTCGCGGCCGTCGAAGCCCCGCGCCTCGAGCAGCTCGAACGTGTACGGGACGCCGGCGAACGAGGTGACGGCATGCGTGCGCGCCCGGCGCCAGAACTCCTCGTCGGCGACCGAGCGCTCGGTGAGCAGCAGGCTCGCGCCGGTCAGCAGGTGGCTGTTGACCACGGACAGCCCGTAGCAGTACTGCAGGGGAAGCGTCGTGGCCGCCCGATCGGCCGGGGTCAGCTGGAGATACTCGGCGATCGCCGCGGCGTTGCTGCGGACGTTCTCGGCCGACAGTCGCACGAGCTTCGGCGAGCCGGTGGAGCCCGACGTGCTCGAGAGGACGGCGAGATCGGGGTGGAACTCGTGGCGGCTGCCGGCGCGCCGCTCGTCTAGCGTCCAGCCCGAGACCCCGTCGTGGGCGACCACGTCGGGGTCGAACCGTGCGATCAGCGATGCGCGGTGCGCGCGCGCGGCCTCGTCGTCGTCGCCGGAGACCAGGAGCACCGGGTGTCCGCCTTCGAGCGCGGCGAGATAGGTGACGATCGGCTCGACCGCGTTGCCCGCGGCGATCATCACGAGCCGGCGCACGTCGCCGAGTTCGTCCCGGCGCCGCATCACCCGATCGCACAGTTCCGCGTAGTCGAGCCGCGTGCCGTCTGCGATCAGCGCGGTGTGGTCGGGATCCCCTCCGAGGAGGGACAGGCCGAGGGCGGGCGCAGTCGCGGTCATAGAGGGAGTGGCTTTCTCCTGACGCGCCGCCGCGGGGAGAGTCGCCGGCGCAAGTCCAAGGTATGCCTAGCCTAACCTGTCCGGTCTCTGGTCCCCGCAGTGTGACGCCGGGTGCCGCCCTCGGTCGCCTAGCCTTGAGGGGACATGGCACATCTTCTGGGGGCCGAGGCCCTGCACCTGGAATTCCCGACCAAGGTCGTCTTCGACCGGGTGTCGCTCGGCATCGACGAGGGCGACCGCATCGGCGTGGTCGGCCGCAACGGTGACGGCAAGTCGAGCCTGCTGGCGATGCTCGCCGGGCGGCTCGAGCCCGACGGCGGCCGCGTCACGGTGCGCGGCGGCGTGCGCGTCGGCGTGCTCGACCAGGCCGACACCCTCGACGACGCCCTCACGATCCGGGAGGCCGTCGTCGGCGAGCGCCCCGATCACGAGTGGGCGGGCGACGCGCGCACGCGTGACGTCATCGCAGGCCTCCTCGGCGACCTCCCGTGGGACGGTCCGGTCGCGGGGCTCTCCGGTGGTCAGCGACGACGAGTGTCGCTCGCGGCGCTGCTCGTGGGCGACGACGACGTCATCTTCCTCGACGAGCCCACGAACCACCTCGACGTCGAGGCGATCGCATGGCTCGCCGAGCACATCAAGCGCCGCTGGCCGGCGAACCAGGGCGGCCTCCTGGTCGTGACGCACGACCGGTGGTTCCTCGACGAGGTGTGCAACACCACGTGGGAGGTGCACGACCGCATCGTCGAGCCGTTCGAGGGCGGGTATGCCGCGTACATCCTGCAGCGCGTCGAGCGCGACCGCCAGGCGGCCGTCATCGAGCAGCGCCGCCAGAACCTCGCCCGCAAGGAGCTCGCATGGCTGCGCCGCGGTGCGCCGGCGCGCACGGCGAAGCCGAAGTTCCGCATCGACGCCGCCAACGTGCTCATCGCCGATGTGCCCGAGATCCGCGACGCGACCGAGCTGCGCTCGCTCGCCGTCTCCCGGCTCGGCAAGGACGTCGTCGACCTCCTCGATGCGGCGGTCTCCTACGACGGCCGCGAGGTGCTGCACCCGGTCGAGTGGCGGATCGCCCCCGGCGAGCGCACCGGCATCCTCGGCGTCAACGGCGCGGGCAAGTCGACGCTGCTCGGCCTCGTCTCGGGCGACGTGGAGCCCACCGCCGGGCGCGTGAAGCGCGGCAAGACCGTGAAGGTCGCGACCCTCACACAGCGTCTCGACGAGCTCGAGGAGCACCTCGGCGACCCCGTGCGCGTCGTCATCTCGCGTCTGCGCACCACGTACACCTTCGGCAGCGGCTCGAAGGCGCAGGAGCTGACGCCCGGCCAGCTGCTCGAGAGCATGGGATTCCAGAGCGCTCAGCTCTCCACCCCCGTCAAGGACCTGTCCGGTGGCCAGAAGCGCCGCCTGCAGCTGCTGCTGATCCTCCTCGAGCAGCCGAACGTGCTCATCCTCGACGAGCCCACCAACGACCTCGACACCGACATGCTCGCCGCCATCGAGGACCTCCTCGACTCGTGGCCGGGCACGCTTCTGGTCGTCTCACACGACCGGTACTTCATCGAGCGCGTGACCGACCAGCAGTACGCGATCCTCGGCGGCCACCTCCGCCACCTCCCCGGTGGCGTCGACGAATACCTGCGCCTGCGCGAGCGTGAGCGCACGGCGGGGCCGGCGACCTCGAAGGCGGCCGATGCTGCACCCGCAGCATCCGTGTCATCCACCACGCCGTCGCTGTCGGGGCAGGAGCTGCGCGCCGCGCAGAAGGAGGTCGCGTCGCTGGAGCGCCGCCTCGAGAAGCTCGAGACGCAGATCGCCGCCGCGAAGACGGCGCTCGCCGACCACGACCAGTCGGATTACGTCGGGCTCGGCGCCGAGATGGCCCGCATCGGCGAGCTCGAGAAGGAGCGCGACGGGGTCGAGGAGCGCTGGTTCGAGCTCACCGAGCAGCTCGGCTGAGCCCGGGTCAGTCCGCGGCGTCGAACCCGAGGCTGAGCTTGCGCAGCAGTGCGGCGAGCCGGTCGCGGTCGCCGCGTGACAGCGCGTCGAGCAGGAGCGCCTCGGCGTCGACGAGACGCGTGATCGCGGCATCCACCCGGATCTTGCCCTCGTCCGTGAGGGTGACCAGGATGCTGCGGCCGTCGTCGGGATCTGATTCGCGGCGCACCAGCCGGCGGCCGACGAGGCGGTCGATGCGGTTGGTCATCGTGCCGCTGGAGACGAGCGTCTGCTGCAGCAGCTGCTTCGGGCTGAGCTGGAACGGCTCGCCCGCTCGGCGCAGCGCCGAGAGCACGTCCCACTCCCACGGCTCGAGCTCGCTGCGCTTGAACGCGTCGCGGCGCGCGCGGTCGAGATGACGTGACAGCCGGTCCACGCGCGACAGCACGCCGAGAGGGGAGAAGTCGAGGTCGGGGCGCTGCGTGGTCCAGGCCTCGACGATGCGGTCCACCTCGTCGCTCTGCGCCGTCATGCCCCCATTATCCCGACCCGGCCCCCACACCCCGACGCGGACGGGCGCGCACGGGGCATCTGGCAGACTTGACGGGCGGCGCCCGGCACCCGGGAGCGCCGCGGTCCGCCGTGGTGTAATGGCAGCACGACAGCCTTTGGAGCTGTGAGGTCTAGGTTCGAGTCCTGGCGGCGGAGCATGACCGACACGACCCGCGACAACGCTCTGGCTGTCATCGTCCTGGCCGCAGGGCAGGGCACCCGCATGAAGTCCTCGACGCCGAAGGTGCTGCACCGCATCGGCGGTCGCCCGCTCGTCGGGCACGTGCTCGACACCGCGATCGCCCTCGGGCCCGAGCGCGTGGTCGTGGTCGTGCGGCACGAGCGCGACCTGGTGGCCGACGCCGTCGCGAGTGCCGTTCCGGGCGTGGTGGTGGTCGACCAGGACGAGGTCCCCGGCACCGGCCGCGCGGTCGAGGTGGCGCTCGACGCCCTCGGCGACTTCGCGGGCGACGTGCTCGTGCTGAGCGGCGATGTGCCGCTGCTCGAGGCCGACACTCTCGCGGCGCTCGTGCGCACCCATCGCGACCGCGCCGTGGCCGCGACCGTGCTCAGCGCCTCGCTCGACGACGCCACCGGCTACGGCCGCGTGATCCGCGATGCCGACGGCGCCGTGTCGCGCATCGTCGAACAGAAGGACGCGTCGGCGGATGAGGCATCCGTCACCGAGATCAACGCCGGGGTCTACGTCTTCCAGGTGCAGGCACTGCGCACCGAGCTGGCGCTCGTGGGCACCGCGAACGCGCAGGGCGAGAAGTACCTGACGGACGTCGTGGCGCTGCTGCGCGGCGACGGCCTCCTCGTCGCGGCGCAGACGGCTCCGGATGCCGCGGCCGCCCTGGGCGTCAACGACCGCGTGCAGCTGGCCGAGGCCGCCCGCATCCTGAACGCGCGGACGGTGCGGCGCTGGCAGCTGGAGGGCGTGACGATCCTCGACCCGGCGACGACGTGGATCGACGTGGACGCGAAGCTGGCGCCCGATGTGACGGTGCTGCCGAACACCCACATCCTGCGGGCGACGGTGATCGCGTCCGGTGCGATCGTCGGTCCCGACACCAGCCTCGTCGACTGCGAGGTGGGGGAGGACGCCACCGTCACGCGCACCGATGCGACGCTCGCCGTGATCGGCGCGAGGGCCACGGTCGGCCCGTTCGCCTACCTCCGCCCGGGGACGTATCTCGGCGAGAAGGGCAAGATCGGCACGTTCGTCGAGACCAAGAACTCCACGATCGGCGAGGGGAGCAAGGTTCCGCACCTCTCGTACATCGGCGACACCACGATCGGCAAGCACGTCAACCTCGGCGCCGGCGCGATCACCGCGAACTACGACGACCTGAACAAGCACCGCACCGAGATCGGCGACGAGGTGCACTCCGGCTCGCACAACGTCTTCGTGGCGCCCGTTAGGATCGGAGACGGCGCGAAGACCGGGGCCGGGGCGGTCATCCGCAAGGATGTGCCCGCCGGTGCCCTCGCTCTCAGCGTCGCCCCTCAGCGCAACGTCGAGGGGTGGGTCGAGAAGAACAGACCGGGTACCGGAGCGGCGGATGTCGCCGCCAAGGCCCGCAGCGCACAGAAGGCGGACGATGGCGCGCAAGAAGAAGACCGTTGAACTCGACCGGGCGAATGACATCGCCCCGGGACTCGTGGCCAAGACGAAGAAGCGTCTCGTCATCGCACGAGGCAGTTCCCATCCCGAGCTCGCGGCCGAGGTCGCCGCACAGCTGAGCACGGAGCTGGTGCCGACCGAGTACCGCACCTTCGCGTCGGGTGAGATCCTCACCCGATTCGAGGTCTCGATCCGCGGCTGCGACCTGTTCCTGATCCAGAGCTTCGGCCCGCCGGTCAACGAGTGGATGATGGAGACCCTCATCATGCTCGACGCCGCCAAGCGCGCGTCGGCCAAGCGCATCACCGTCGTCGCGCCGTACTTCCCGTACTCCCGTCAGGACAAGAAGGGCCGCGGCCGCGAGCCGATCAGCGCCCGCCTCGTCGCCGACCTCTTCAAGACCGCGGGCGCCGACCGCGTCATGAGCGTGGACCTCCATGCCGCGCAGATCCAGGGCTTCTTCGACGGTCCCGTCGACCACCTGTTCGCGAAGCCCGTGCTGCTCGAGTACTTCGAGAACACGCTGAGCGCCGAGGACCGCGAGCGCCTCACCGTCGTCTCGCCCGACACCGGCCGGGTGCGCGTCGCCGACCAGTGGTCCGACAGTCTCGGCGCTCCGCTTGCGATCATCCACAAGCGCCGCGACCCGAATGTCGCGAACCAGGTCACCGTCAACGAGATCGTCGGTGCCGTCGACGGGCGCGTCTGCCTCCTCGTCGACGACATGATCGACACCGGCGGCACGATCGTGAAGGCCGCCGAGGCGCTCAAGGCCAACGGTGCGGTCAAGGTGATCGTCGCCGCCACCCACGCGATCTTCAGCGACCCGGCTGCTCAGCGCCTGCAGAGCCCCGCGGTCGATGAGGTCGTCGTGACCGACACGGTGCCGATCCCCGCCGAGAAGCGCTTCGCGACGCTTACGATTCTGCCTATCGCACCCCTGCTCGCACGTGCGATCCACGAAGTGTTCGAGGACGGCTCCGTCACCAGCATGTTCGACGGGGCCGCCTGACGCCGGCGCCGAGTCGGGACCCCGGCTCCGCGGCGGCGACGGAAGGACGATGCAGAGATGTCGCAGCCGCTCGAGTCCACACCGCTGACGGAGGCCCGGCTGACCGTCGCGCGTCCATGGGCCATCCCCGCAGACGACGTGCTGGAGCATCTCGAAGCGGACGCCGGGGGTCTCAGCGCCGCTGACGCGGCGGAACGCCTCGAAGTCGCGGGGCCCAACCGCCTGCCCGAGCCGGCGCGCAAACCGGCGTGGCTGCGGTTCCTCGCGCACTTCAACGACACGTTGATCTACATCCTGCTGGGTGCAGCGGTCATCAAGGCACTCATGGGCGACTGGCTCGACTTCTGGGTGATCATGGTGGTCGCGATCATCAACGCGGTCATCGGGTACGTGCAGGAAGGCCGCGCCGAGAAGGCGCTCGCGGGCATCCGGGGCATGCTGTCGGCCGACGCCGGCGCGCGGCGAGACGGCAGCTGGGTCACCGTCCCGGCGTCGGACCTCGTCCCCGGCGACGTGGTGCGGCTGATGCCGGGCGACAAGGTGCCGGCCGACCTCCGACTGCTGCAGGCGCACCAGCTGCGCATCGACGAGGCCGCCCTCACGGGGGAGTCGGTGCCGTCGTCGAAGACGACCGATCCGGTCGCGTCTGACGCGGGCGTGGGCGACCGCGGATCGATGGCCTTCTCGGGAACCATCGTGAGTGCCGGCCAGGGCCGGGGCGTCGTGACCGCGACCGGCCCGACGACCGAGCTCGGCCGCATCCAGAGCCTCGCCGACGAGGCCGACGCGCTCGCCACTCCTCTCACCCGTCAGCTCGACAGCTTCGGCCGCGTTCTCACCGTCGTGATCCTCGGCATGGCGGCGGTCATGATGATGATCGGTCGGTTCCTCCACGGGATGCCGTATGACGAGCTGGTCTCGGCGGCCATCGGCTTCGCCGTCGCGGCGATCCCCGAAGGCCTGCCGGCGCTCGTCACGATCACGCTCGCCATCGGCGTGCAGCAGATGGCCCGCCACAACGCCATCACGCGCAAGCTCCCCGCCGTCGAGGCGCTCGGCTCGGTCACCACGGTCTGCTCCGACAAGACGGGCACGCTCACCCGCAACGAGATGACGGTGCGCCACATCGTCACCCCGCTCGCGGACTACGACGTCACCGGCCTCGGCTACGCGCCCGAGGGCGAGATCGTGCCGGCGGACGCAGACCCGGATGCCGGGGGCCGGGGCGATCTCGCCGCGATCCTCGCGATCGCGACCCTGTGCAACGACGCGCACATCGTTCGAGCCGACGACGGCTCGTGGAGCCTCGTGGGCGAGCCCACCGAGGGTGCGCTCAAGGCCGTCGCGATCAAGGGCGGCGTCGGAAGCACCGGAGGGCGCCGGGTCGCCGTCATCCCGTTCGACTCCGCCAACAAGCTCATGGCGACGCTGAACGAGGGCGCGCGCTCGGGAGGCGAGGCGGGTGAGGTGTCGCGGGCGATCCTCGTGAAGGGCGCGCCCGACCGGCTCCTCGAGCGCTCGCTCACGCAGCGCGGCGCGAACGGCTCCGAGCCGCTCGACCTCGCGCGCTGGGACGAGGCGGTCGCCAAGCTCAGCGGCCAGGGCCTGCGCGTCCTGGCCGCCGCACGCAAGCCGGTGCGTCCCACGACCGACGAGTTCGCGCTCGACGACCTGGTCGACCTCGAGTTCATCGGCCTGTGGGGCATCGTCGACCCTCCCCGTCCCGAGGCCGTCGAGGCGATCGCGGACTGCCACGCCGCCGGCATCCGGGTCAAGATGATCACCGGCGACCACGCCGGCACCGCCCTGGCGATCGCGCACGAGATGGGCCTGGCGGGCGCCGACGCGGAGGTGCTCACCGGCGCGGAGCTCGAAGCGCTCAGCCAGGAGCAGCTGCGCGAGGTGGTGCAGGGCGTCGACGTGTACGCGCGCACCAGTCCGGAGCACAAGATCCGCATCGTGCGCGCGCTGCAGTCGCACGGCGAGGTCGTGGCGATGACCGGCGACGGCGTCAACGACGCCCCCGCCCTGACGCGCGCCGACGTCGGCATCGCGATGGGCATCAAAGGCACGGAGGCCACGAAGGAAGCGGCGGAGTTCGTGCTCGCCGACGACAACTTCGCGACGATCCGCAGCGCCATCGCCGAGGGACGGCGCATCTACGACAATCTGCGCAAGTCGATCGTCTTCCTCCTGCCGACGAACGGGGCGCAGTCCCTGGTCATCCTGGTCGCTGTCGTGTTCGGCCTCGCGCTGCCGCTCACCAGCGTGCAGGTGCTGTGGGTGAACATGGTCACCGCCGTGACGCTCTCGCTCGCCCTGGCCTACGAGCCCGCCGAGCGCGGCATCATGCGCCGTCCGCCCCGCGCGAGCGGCGGTCCGATCATCAACCGCGGCGAGCTCGGATTCATCCTGATCGTGTCGCTCCTCATCGGCGGAGCGGCGATGGGCGTGTTCTACGGGGTGTCTGCGGCCGGAGCCGACCTCGAGGTGGCACGCACCGAGGCCGTCCTGATGCTCGCGTTCGGGCAGCTCGCGTTCCTGTTGAACTGCCGGTTCCTCACCCGTTCGAGCCTCACCCTCGACGTGCTGCGCGGCAACAGGGTGGTGTGGTGGTCGGCACTGGCGCTGGTGGTGCTGCAGCTCGTCTACACGTACGTGCCGTTCATGAACGTGCTGTTCGAGTCGCGGCCGCTGCCCGCGGCATCCTGGATCCTCCCGATCGTCGTGTCGGTCGGCATCTTCCTCGCGGTGGAGGCGCTGAAGGCGGTGCTGCGTGCGCGACGGGGCGCATCGGGCTCTGCGGCATCTCTCAAAGGCGGCTCATAGGCGGGCTTGAAAGGATCCCCTTCGACGCGGACATCGCGTCGACGCCACGAGCCCGACCCGAGCCAGGAGGACCGTCATGATCCGCACCGCACTCGCTTCCCGCCCCGTCCGCGCCGGCGCGGCCCTGACCGCCGTCGCCGGCATCGCCCTCCTCTCGGGCTGCGCGGCCACGGCCTCCGAGGCCGAAGAGCCCACCACGCCCGACACCGGATCGTCCTCGTCGACCGACACCGGCTCGACCGGGTCCGACACCGGCACCGGCTCGTACGCCGACGGCACGTACACGGCGGACGGCTCGTACGCGACGCCCGAGTCCGTCGAGACGATCAGCGTCACGGTGACCCTCGAGAACGACGTCATCACCGCGGTCGAGGTGACCGGCGACCCGCAGAAGCGCGAGTCGGAGCAGTACCAGGGCCAGTTCATCGGCGGCATCGCCGACGTGGTGGTCGGGCAGGACATCGACGACATCCAGGTCAGCCGCGTCGCCGGATCGTCGCTCACCAGCAACGGCTTCAACGAGGCCATCGAGACGATCAAGTCCGAAGCGGCGAGCTAGCCCATGAGCACCGTGCCGGCGTCGTGGCGCTTCGACGCCATCGGCACGAGATGGGAGATCGTCGCCGAGCGTCCGCTGCCCGCGGCGGTGCGCGACGAGGTGACCGCGCGGATCGATGCATTCGACCGCGCGTGGTCGCGGTTCCGCGAGGACTCCGACGTCAGCGCGCTCGCCGGGGGCGCGGTCTCCCTTCCGTCGCCCGAGGACGCCGCACCCATGCTCGACGCCCTCGCCGCCGTGTCTGACGCGACCGGGGGAGCCGTGAACCCGCTCGTCGGGGACTCGCTCGATGCGCTCGGCTATGACGCGCACTACTCGTTCCACGACGGCGGACCCGTGGCCGCGCCGCGCGACTGGCGCGAGCGGCTCAGCTGGCGCGACGGCCGACTCGCCCTCACCGAGCCCGCGACCGTCGATGTCGGCGCACTAGGCAAGGGGCGCCTCGTCGACCTCGTGCTCGACGTCCTGATGCGCACCGAGTCCGGAGACCTCACCGTCGACGCCGGCGGCGACCTCGCTGTGCGGGGGCGTCCGCAGCGCATCGGGCTGGAGCATCCGTTCGATCCGCGTCGCGCGATCGGCGTGTGGGAGGTGACGGATGCCGCGCTCTGCGCGTCCGCGATCAACCGGCGCGCGTGGCCGTCGGCGACGGGCACGACCCTGCACCACGTGCTCGACGCGCGCACCGGGCAGCCCGTGCGGACCTACGCGGCGACCTGGGCGGTGGCGGCCGACGCGATGACGGCCGACGCGATCGCGACCGCGCTGTTCTTCGACGGCGGTCCGCGCCTCGCGCTCGAGTGGGGCGCGGAGTGGGTGCGCATGAGCACCGACGGCCGCGTCGAGTGGTCGCCCGGCTGCCGCGCCGACCTGTTCGTGCGAGCAGATGTCGGACCCGGGACCGCGCCGGTTTCGCGACCGAATAGCCTTGAGGGGTGACCGAGTCTTCCTCCGGACACGTCGTCGGGGTCTCCCGCGACGACGCGCATCGCTTCAGCAAACCCGCGCGCGAGAGCATCACCCTGATCGCCGGGATCGGCGTCGAGGGCGACGCCCACGCCGGCGCGACCGTGCAGCACCTCTCGCGCATCACGCGCGACCCCATGACGCCCAACCTCCGTCAGGTGCACCTCATCCACGCCGAGCTGTTCGATCTCGTGGCGACGCGCGGCCACAAGGTGACGCCCGGTGCACTGGGGGAGAACATCACGACCGCGGGCATCGACCTGCTGGGTCTGTCGCGCGGCACGCGACTCGAGCTCGGTGGGGACGCGGTGATCGAGATCACCGGACTCCGAAACCCCTGCGCGCAGATCAACGGACTCTCGGAAGGGCTCATGAAAGAACTGGTCTCCGTCGACGACAGCGGCGCCACCGTGCGTCTCGCGGGCGTCATGTCGGTCGTGCTCGCAGGCGGCGTCGTGCGCCCGGGCGACAGCATCCGTGTCATCCCGCCCGCGGGTCTCTTCGAGCCCCTGCAGCCGGTGTGACGCGGATGGGATCGCTGACCGCTCTCTGGAACCGCGTCTTCGCGGTGCTCGGCCGCATGTCGATGTACCGTCTCGTCTATTTCGCGCTCGCGGCGCTCGCCGTCGTCGCGCTGCTGCTGTCGTTCTTCGATCTCGTCGGACCCGACCCGCTGCAGCTGATCGCGACGCTCGTCGTGCTCTCGGCGGTGTGCGTGGGGGTGGATGCTGCCGCCCAGCGCGTGCTGAACCTCCCGTGGCGTCTCGAATCGTCGCTCATCACGGCGCACATCCTGCTGTTCGTGCTGCGGCCGACGTACGAGCTCGTGGGGCTTCTGGGCATCGCGATCGCCGCCGCCGTCGCGTCGCTGTCGAAGTACGTGCTCGCGTGGCGCGGCCGGCACATCTTCAATCCCGCGGCGGTCGGCGCGACCGTCCTGACCCTGCTGAGCCTGGCGTGGCCGGACCTCGGCGCGTCTTCGTGGTGGGTGGGCACGCCTGCGCTCGCTGCACCCGTGATCCTGCTGGGTCTCGCCGTGCTCGTGCGCACCGAGAAGGTGCGCGTCGTCGCGATCTTCCTCGTGATCGCGGTCGGGGTCGCGATCTTCCGCATCGCGGCGCAGTACCAGGCGGCCGGCTTGGACCTTGAGATCCTCGACGTGCTGTGGCCGGTGCTGTGGTCGTCGCCGTTCCTGTTCCTCGGCGCGTTCATGCTGTCCGAGCCGCTCACGCTGCCACCGCGCCGCTGGCAGCAGTTCACCGTCGCGGCGGTCGTGGGCGTGCTCGCCGGATGGCCGATCGCGATCGGCGACGTCACCCTCGGGCAGGAGCGCGCCCTCCTCGTCGGCAACCTGGTCGCCTTCGCGTTCGCCGTCCGCACCGCGGTGCGGCTCACGCTCGTCGCGCGCTCCGAACCGACGCCCACCGTCCAGGAGCTCACCTTCCGCGTGCACGACCGGCTCGCGTTCCTGCCGGGGCAGTATCTCGAGCTCGAGGTGCCGCACCGGCATCCCGACGCCCGCGGCACGCGCCGCGAGTTCAGCATCGCCTCGGCGCCCGCCGACCTGCCGTTCGTGAAGGTGGCCTTCAAGGAGGGCAAGACCACGAAGCCGCTGAGCTCGTACAAGAAGGCGCTCGCGCTGGTGGAGCCGGGCGACGAGCTCGCCATCACCGGCGTGTGGGGCGACTTCCTGCTTCCCAAGCGCGACGCGGCGCCGATCCTGATGGTCGCCGCCGGCATCGGTGTGACGCCGTTCGTGTCGCAGCTCGGCCAGGAGACGGCCAACGGCGTCGACCGTGACGTGGTCCTGGTCTACGTCGCGTCGGATTCCTCGGAGCTGGCCTACCGCGACGAGATCGAGGCATCCGGAGCCCGCGTCGTGGTGTTCACGCGCGACCGGCCCGCCGACCTCCCGGCCCACTGGGTGTGGGCGCAGGGGGTCCGCCTCGACGCCGAAGGCCTCGTGCGGATGGTGCCCGACATCTCGTCGCGCCACGCGTACATCTCCGGGCCCGCGGGTCTGATCGCCGAGCTCGCCCCCGCGCTCGAGAAAGCCCGCTCGATCACCACCGACGCCTTCAGCGGCTACTGACGCCGCGCCGTGGTGTGCGCCGGGTGCAGGCGTGTCGTCTTCGGGCGCCAGAGCGCTCTTCCGCTCTTTGCCCTCACCGGTCGTTGGGCGAGCGAGGAACGACCTCGGCTCAGCTGTGCGCGACCGGGTCGGCGGGGCGGGCCGGCAGGCGGACCTCGAAGGTCGTGTCGCCGGGCGTGCTGGCGACACGGATGCTGCCGCCATGCGCGTCCACGATCGCCCGGGCGATCGAGAGGCCCAGGCCGGTGCCGCCGGTCTGACGGGCACGGGAGCGGTCGGCGCGCGAGAAGCGTTCGAACAGCTCGTCCGTGAGGGACGGATCGATGCCGGGGCCGTCGTCGTGCACGCGGAGGATCGCCTCCGTGCCGTTGCGAGAGACGCTCACGGTGACGGTCGTGCCCGCCGGCGTGTGCGTGCGCGCGTTGGCGAGCAGGTTCGCGGCGACCTGGTGCAGGCGCCCGGTGTCACCGGCGATCAGCACCGGCTCGTCGCCGACCTCGAGCACCCACTCGTGGTCGGGACCGGTCGGCGTGACGTCGCTCACCGCGTCGATCGCGAGCCGCGTCAGGTCGACCGTGCCGTAGACGAGTTCCTGGCCCTCGTCGAGCCGCGCGAGCAGCAGCAGGTCCTCGACGAGCGACGTCATGCGCAGCGACTGCGCCTGGATGCGTTCGAGCGACGCCTCGGTCGTCTCGAGGGCCGTGCTCTGACCGCGGCTGAGCGCGGTGAGCGACAGCTCCGAGTAGCCGCGGATCGACGCCAGGGGCGTGCGCAGCTCGTGGCTGGCGTCGGCGACGAAGCTGCGCATGCGCTCCTCGTTGCGCTGGCGCGCGGTGAGGGACTCGTCGACGTGGTCGAGCAGGGTGTTGAGGGCGGCGCCGACACGGCCGACCTCGGTGCGCGGGTCTGACTCGCGCACGGGGACGCGCTCGGCGATCGAGACCTCGCCCTGGTCGAGCTGCAGCACCGACACGCGTGCCGCGGTGTCGGCGACGGCGCGCAGGGGCGCGAGGCCTCGGCGGATCGTCCACGCGGTCGCGACGGCGAGCAGCAGCAGGCCGCCCGCGGTGAGCAGGCCGATCGTGATGAGCATGCGCGTGAGGGTCTCGGTGATCCCGGCACGCGACAAGCCGACGATGATGGTCGTGCCGCCGAACGACACGCCTTCGATGCGGTAGGTGCCGAGTTCGTCGATCGTCACGACGAGCTGGCCGCGCTGCCCCTGAGCGCTGTCGTTGATCTCGGTGATCTGGTCGTCGGTCAGAGCGACCACGTCGCCGTTCTGGTCGACGACGGCCGCGCTGGCGTCTCCCGGCAGCGACTGCACGGCGAGGAAGTAGCCGGGCTGGCGCGGTTGCTGCTCGAGGATCTGCTCCGCGGTCAGTCCTCCCGCGACGGGGCCCCGCAGATACTCGACGCTCTGGCGCTCGGCCTTCACCTCGGCGTCGAGCTGCTGCTCGAGCACCTGCCCCAGGATCGCGCTCGTCGCCACCGCGACGAGCACCAGGATGAACGACGTGATGCCGACCACCGTGACGATCAGCTTGCGCTGCAGGTTCCACGGTGCTCGGCGGGGGAGGGTGCCCTGGGTGTCTTGCACGGGAGGAGTGGATGCCTCGGCCTGCGCGTCCGCGCCGGTCGAGGCATCCGTCGCCCTCGTCGTCAGGGGGGAGGGAGTCTTCTGATCCGTCACTGCGGCGCCTTGATCATGTAGCCGACGCCGCGCACGGTATGGATGAGGGGTTCGAGTCCCGCGTCGATCTTCTTGCGGAGGTACGAGATGTAGAGCTCGACGACGCTCGAGCGGCCGCCGAAGTCGTAGTTCCAGACGCGATCGAGGATCTGCGCCTTCGAGACCACGCGGCGCTGGTTGCGCATGAGGTAGCGGAGCAGCTCGAACTCGGTCGCGGTGAGCTCGATCTCGGTGCCGGCGCGCTCGACCTCGTGGCTGTCCTCGTTGAGGGTGAGGTCGCCGACGCGGAGGATCGGCTCGGCGCCCGCGGCGTGGGCGGTGCCGGCGCGGCGCATGAGCCCGCGAAGACGCGCGACGACCTCCTCGAGGCTGAAGGGCTTCGTGACGTAGTCGTCGCCGCCGGCAGTGAGCCCGGCGACGCGGTCGCTCACGGCGTCCTTCGCGGTCAGGAACAGCACCGGAACGTCGTCGCCCGCCTGACGCAGCCGCTGCAGCACGGACATGCCGTCGAGGTCGGGCATCATGATGTCGAGCACCATCGCGTCGGGCTCGAAGTCCCGCGCGGACTGCAGCGCCTCGAAGCCGGAGCCCGCGGTGCGGACCTCCCAGCCCTCCATGCGCAGCGCCATCGACAGCAGGTCGGTGAGCATCTGCTCGTCGTCGACCACGAGGACGCGGAGGTTCGAGCCGTCGGGACGCAGGAGGGCCGGTGCGGGGTTGGTCATGCGTCCATTGTGCGGGCCTTCCTATGCGATTCCTATGGAGCCCGCTATGCGCCGGCTGTGAAACCGCACTCGTCCGTGAGACCCCAGTCGCGGGACGAGACTCCGGGGTTCACCCGAGGTCTCGTCCCGGCACTGTCGTCTCACCGTTCATAAGGGGTGCATAGGTCGCGCTGAGGGCGCGCATCACGCCGCTCCGTAGCGTCACGTCGACGGCCGGCATTCCGCCTGCCAAGAGGAGACCCATGTACTTCACCTATCTGCGGCGGGAGCTGGCCGGCCGCAAGAAGCAGACGATCATCGTGGCCGCCGGCCTCGCGATCGCGATCGCCCTCGTGATGATCGTGAACTCGCTCGCCGCAGGCGTGAGCGCCGCGCAGGCGAAGGCGCTCGAGTCCGTGTACGGGGTCGGCACCGACCTCACCGTGACCGGTGCACAGGCGGAGCCGGGCCAGGGCGGTGCCCGGTTCGACTTCGGCCAGGACGGCGGGTCGACCACCGACGACGGCACCACCGAGCTCAGCCAGTCGCGGCTCGTGACCGAGCTGATGCGCGCGACGCTCGACGCCACGACCCTCGACACCGTGACGGGCGTCGAGGGCGTGTCCGCGGCATCCGCAGCCCTCAGCCTCACGAACATGACGTTCTCCGGGGAGCTGCCGCAGCGTCCCGATGACTCGACGGACTCCGGCACGGGCACGCAGGGCCAGCCCCCGCAGCAGGGCGAGGGCGGGGGCGGCGGCTTCGGCGGCGGTTCGTTCGGCGTCGACTCGTTCACGGTGCTCGGCATCGACCCGTCGGCGGACGCCGTCGGCCCGCTGTCTGCCGTGGAGGTCTCCGACGGCCGCGGCCTCGAGGTGTCCGACGAGGGCGCGTACGTCGCCGTGCTCGACGCGACCTACGCCTCGACGGCCGACCTCGCCGTCGGCGGCACCATCGACATGGGCGGTCAGGAGTTCGAGATCGTCGGACTCGTCGCCTCGACCTCGGACGAGGCCGACACCGCCTCCGACGTGTACATCCCGCTGGGCGTCGCCCAGGAGCTCTCGGGCGCCGGCGACGTCGTCTCCACCGTCTATGTGCAGGCCGCGTCATCGGACGCCATCGCCTCGGTGCAGGCGGCCCTCCAAGAGGAGCTGCCCGACGCCACGGTGAGCTCGCAGGCGGACCTCGCCTCGACCGTGTCGGGATCGCTCTCGAGCGCCTCCACCCTCATCACGAACCTCGGCACGTGGCTCTCGCTCATCGTGCTCGCCGTCGCGCTCGTGCTCGCCGTGCTCTTCACGATCTCGGGCGTCTCACGCCGTACGCGGGAGTTCGGCACGCTCAAGGCCATCGGCTGGTCCAACGGCCGCGTGGTCGGCCAGGTGGCGGGGGAATCGGTCGTGCAGGGCGCGATCGGCGGCGTGATCGGCCTCATCATCGGCTTCGCCGGCATCATCGCCGTCAACCTCATCTCGCCGACGATCTCGACGGCACCGGCGGCACAGAGCTTCGGCCCCGAAGGCGGTCAGAGCGGTGGCCCGATGGGCGGTGGCGGCGGTGCGTTCGGCAACGTCATGCAGTCGGCGGGCACCGACATCGTGCTGTCGGCGCCGATCACCCTCTGGGTCGTCGTCGCGGCAGTCGGGATCGCGGTGCTCGGCGGCCTGGTAGCCGGTGCATTCGGCGGCTGGCGCGCAGCCCGGCTCAGCCCCGCCGAAGCCCTGCGATCGGTGGGCTGAGGCATCCCATGTCCGACACCATCCCCACCACACCCGAACCCACCTCACCGACGGGAGAGCACGTCATGACCATGATCGACACCGAGCGGGCCGCCGCTGCGGATGCTGCGCCCCAGGCGCAATACCGCCTCGAAGGCGTGACCCGCACCTACACGCAGAAAGGCCGCGTCGTGAAGGCGCTCGCCGGCGTCGACCTCACCATCGACGCGGGCGACTTCGTCACGATCCAGGGCCCGACCGGCGGCGGCAAGTCGACGCTGCTGCAGCTGCTCGGCGCGCTCGACCGTCCGACCACCGGCTCGGTGCACCTGGGCGAGATCGACATCGCGACCGCGAACAACCGCGAGCTCGGCCGCATCCGCGCGCACGAGATCGGCTTCGTGTTCCAGGGGTTCAACCTCATCCCCACCCTCACGGCGCACGAGAACGTCGACATGGCGCTCGAGCCGCTGGGGCTGTCGAGGGACGAGCGCACCGCGCGGGTCACGGAGGCGCTCACGCACGTCGGGCTCGCCGAGCGCGCCGACCACCGCCCCGGCGAGCTGTCGGGCGGTCAGCAGCAGCGTGTCGCGATCGCACGGGCGATCGTCAAGCGGCCGCGCGTGCTGCTCGCCGACGAGCCGACGGGCAACCTCGACGAGAGCATGCGCGACGAGATCCTCGCGGTGCTGCAGTCCCTCAACGACGAAGGACTCACGCTCATCGTCGTGACGCACGACTCGGCGGTCGCGCGGCGCGCTCGGCGCCGCCTGCGCCTCGACAAGGGGACGGTGCGCGACATCACGCGCTGATCAGGGCCTGGCCGGCGTTCAGCCGGCAGCGCGCACGAAGGCCGCGATGCGATCGAAGAGCGCGTCGCGGCCTTCGTCGATCTGCTGCGCCTCGGGGTTCGCGTCGTAGTACGCGAGGATGCGTCGCGCACCCTCGTCGAACGTGATCGTGGTGCGGAACTCGGGCACGAGCTGCTGCACCTTCGACACGTCGAAGACCATGGAATGCGCCTTGTCGCCGATGAGGGTCGGCCCGAGTGCGGGCTCGAACGCGGCGATCGTGTCGGAGGCGACGTGCACGATGTCGGGGGAGGCCACACCCGCCGCATCGGCCAGCCACCCGTAGATCTGGTTCCAGCTCGGCGCGTGCGTGCCGGTGATCGTGAACGCCTCGCCGATCGCGGCGGGATTGCCGAGCAGACCCGTGAACGCGACCGCGAAGTCGTCGCTGTGCGTGATGGTCCACAGGCTCGTGCCGTCGCCGTGCACGATGACCGGGCGCCCCTCGCGCATGCGCGCGATGTCGGTCCAGTGGCCGAGGGTCGGCAGCAGCCGCTCATCGTAGGTGTGGGACGGGCGGATGATCGTGACGGGCAGACCGCGCTCGCGATGGGCGGCGACCAGCACGTCTTCGCACGCGATCTTGTCGCGCGAGTACTGCCAGTACGGGTTGCGCAGCGGCGTCGACTCGGTCACCGGCAGCCGGCGCGGCGGCTTCTCGTACGCGGAGGCGGAGCTGATGAACACGTACTGGCCGGTGCGCCCCTCGAACAGGTCGAGGTCGGTCGCGATGTGCTCGGGTGAGAACGCCAGGAACTCGGCGACCACGTCGAAACGGCGATCGCCGATCGCGGCGCGGACGGCTGGGGCATCGCGGATGTCGGCCTCGATGAGCTCGACCGCCGGCGGGAGCGGCCGGCGGGCGCCGCCGCGGTTCAGGACCGCCACGTCGTGCCCGAGGGCGACCGAACGGCGTACGCACGCCGCGCTGATGGTTCCGGTGCCGCCGATGTAGAGGATGCTCGTCACCTTCGCGAGCCTACGCCGGTCCGCCCACCCGCCGCGGCCGTGGACGACTCGGCCGGGCGAACCCTGGTCGATGTCGGCGCCGACCTCTAGCCTGGCCGTCATGAGCAACGACGACCTCAGCACCGGCGCCGTCGGCACCGTCATCCGTCCGGGCGATTCCGAATGGGAATCCGCCCGCCGCTTCCACTCCGGCATCGGCTCGCCCGCCGCCGTCATCCGCGCCGCCGCCGTCGACGACGTGCGCGGCGCCCTCCGCTACGCCTCGGCGGAGCGGCTCGACATCATGATCCGCGGCGGCGGTCACAGCGCCTGGGGCGGGGTGCCCGGTGGCCTCACCGTCGACATCTCCGCGCTCGACGACATCGAGGTCGACGGCACCCGCGTCCGCGTCGGCGGGGGAGCGCAGTGGGGCGCGGTCGCACACGCGCTCGCCGAGCGCGGACTGGGGATCAGTTCGGGCGACACCGCATCGGTCGGCGTCGGCGGCCTCACCCTCGGCGGCGGCATCGGCTGGATGGTGCGCGCGTGGGGTCTGGCGTCCGACCAGCTCGTGGGCGCCCAGCTCGTGACCGCTCGCGGCGAGGTGGTGGAGGCGACGGATGCCTCGCACCCCGAGTTGCTGTGGGCCCTCCGCGGCGGTGGCGGCAACTTCGGTGTCGTCACGCGGTTCGACTTCGAGGCGCACCCCCTCGACGGCGTGGTGCACGCGGTCTACGGCATCGAGGGCGACGCCCGCCCGATCATCCGCGTGCTGCGCGATCTGATGACCGATGCCCCACGCGACCTCACCGTCACGTACATGGATGTGCCCGCGATGGACCCGAGTGCGCCCGCGGGCGCCTCCATCACGGCGGTGTGGATCGGCACCGACGAAGAGGCCGCGCGTCGCGCGCTGGCGCCGCTCGCGGGCGCGCCCGGCGTGACCGAGCGCGAGTTCGGGGTGCAGGAGTATCCCGACGTGCTGCTCGAGGCCCCCGAGTTCGACCCCGAGCAGCCGATGCCCGGCTTCGTCGGCGGCAACACCCTGCTGCCGGTGCTCGACGACGAGACGATCGAGAAGCTCGCGTCGTTCCGCGAGCAGCACCCCGCATCCGTCGCGTTCCTGCGCTCGCTGGGCGGGGCGTACGGCGACGTCTCCCAGGACGACTCGGCGTTCCCCGCTCGCGACGCGACATGGTTCGCGATGGCCGGCGCGTTCGACGTGCCGGGCATGCTCGACGACGCGACGCGCGCGCAGGTCATCGAGGAGTGGGATGCGATCGAGTCGAAGGGGTCGGGCGTGTACGGCAACTTCACCGTTTCGACCGACGCCACGTTCGCCGACCGGATGTACCCGCCGGCGACGATGGCCCGCCTTGCCGCGGTCAAGCGCGAGTGGGATCCCGGCAACGTGTTCTGCCGCAACCACAACGTCAAGCCCGGCCCGAACGGCCACGCCGCCTGACCCGTCCGCCCACCCGGTCTTGCTGGCACGGGCTGAAACGCCGAGGGCGGATCCCCGGTGTGGGGATCCGCCCTCGGACGTACGGTCGAGGCGTCAGTGGGTGTCTTCGGCTTCGATCTCGGTGCGGTCGCCGGACCACAGCGTGTGGAAGGTGCCTTCCTTGTCGATGCGCTTGTAGGTGTGGGCGCCGAAGAAGTCGCGCTGGCCCTGGATGAGGGCGGCGGGCAGGCGCTCGGCGCGCAGGCCGTCGTAGTACGACAGCGACGACGAGAACGCGGGGGCGGGGATGCCGGCTCCCGCTGCTGCCGACACGATCCGGCGCCACGCGCCCTGGGCACGGCCGAGGGCCTCGACGAAGTACGGGGCGGTGAGCAGCACGGGCAGCTCGGGCTGGGCGTCGTAGGCGTCGGCGATGCGGTTGAGGAACTGGGCGCGGATGATGCAGCCCGCGCGCCAGATCTTCGACACCGCGCCGAGGTCGATGGTCCAGTCGTACTCGGCGGCGCCGGCGCGGATCTCGTCGAAGCCCTGCGAGTACGCGACGATCTTCGACGCGTAGAGGGCGAGGCGCACGTCCTCGATGAACGCGTCGGCGTCGTCGACCTTCAGGCCCTCCTCAGGACCCGGCAGGTCGCGCGAGACCTCGCGCTGCTCGGGATGCGAGGAGAGCGAGCGGGCGAACGTCGCCTCGGCGATGCCCGAGACCGGCACGCCGAGCGACAGCGCGGTCTGCACGGTCCAGGCGCCGGTGCCCTTGGCGCCGGCCTGGTCCAGGATGACGTCCACGAGCGGCCGGCCGGTGGCGGCGTCGACCTGACGCAGCACCTCTGCGGTGATCTCGATGAGGTAGGACTCGAGCTCGCCCTGGTTCCACTCGGCGAAGACCTCGGCGATCTCGGCGGGGCTCTTGCCGGTGCCGCGGCGGATCAGGTCGTAGGCCTCGGCGATGAGCTGCATGTCGGCGTACTCGATGCCGTTGTGCACCATCTTGACGAAGTGGCCGGCGCCGTCGTGGCCGACGTGCGTGACGCACGGCTCGCCCTCGGCGACCGCGGCGATGGACTTGAGGATCGGGCCGAGGGTGACCCACGACTCGTCCGAGCCGCCGGGCATGATCGACGGGCCGTTGAGCGCGCCCTCCTCGCCGCCGGAGATGCCGGCGCCGACGAAGTTGATGCCGGTCTCGCGGACGGCCTTCTCGCGGCGGATGGTGTCGGTGAAGAGGGCGTTGCCGCCGTCGACGATGATGTCGCCGGGCTCGAACACCTCGACCAGCGCGTCGATGACCGCGTCGGTGGGGCGGCCGGCCTTGACCATGATGATCGCGGCGCGCGGCTTCTGCAGCGACGCGGCGAACTCCTCGTACGAGAACGCGGGCACGAACTCGGCCTCGGGGTGCGCCGCGGTCAGCTCGTCGGTCTTGGACCGGCTGCGGTTGTAGACCGCGACCGTGTTGCCCTCGCGGCTGGCGAGGTTGCGGGCGAGGTTCGACCCCATCACCGCAAGACCCACCACACCGATGTTCGCTGCATTCTCGGACACTCGAGCTCCTGTCTTCGTTGCTATTCAGCCTAAAGTCTGACCTGTTCGTGTTACACGACATGGCCGGCTGCTCACGCCGCGAGGCGGCCGAATGTGAGCGTGGGGTTTCGGGCGGGGCGGCTCGCGGCTGACGTGACGAGCCTAGCCCGGGAGCGTTGTGGGTCTCGGCCGGAGCGTCATGAACCTTCGAGCCGCAGGGCCGACGCGACGAGCGCCGCCTGGTCCTCGGGCGGCAACGCGATGTCGATGTCGATCGCCTGCTCGTCGGGCCCGGGTGCCTCGAGCGTCGCGAACTGGGAGTCGAGCAGCGCCGGGGGCATGAAGTGCCCCTGCCTGCGCATCATGCGGTCGCGCACGACCGCCGCGTCTCCCGTGAAGTTCACGAACGTGACGTTGTCGCGGCGGAGGATGTCGCGATAGCTGCGCTTGAGCGCCGAGCAGGTCACGATGCCGGGCTCGCCTGCCGCGCGGCGCTCGTCGATCCACGCCGCGACGAGCTCCAGCCACGGGATCCGGTCCGCGTCGGTGAGTGCGTGACCGCGTCGCATCTTCTCGACGTTGGCAGCCGGATGGAGATCGTCGCCCTCTTGGAACGGCCATCCGAGCCTGCCGGAGAGCATGGCCCCGACGGTGGACTTGCCGGTGCCGGACGGACCCATGAGGACGAGGATGGGCGAGGCCGACAGCATCCGATTTCTCCCTTCACCGCTCATACGAACACGCTGACGGCGAGGACGCCGACAAGTCCGACGACCGAGATGAGGCACTCGAGAACCGTCCAGCTCTTGAGCGTCTGCGTGATGCTGAGACCGAAGTACTCCTTGATGAGCCAGAAGCCCGCGTCGTTGACGTGCGAGAGGAAGACCGATCCCGAGCCGATCGCGAGCACGAGCAGTGCCGACATCGCCGGGTCGAGGCCCACCGTGAGCGGCTGGAGGATGCCGGCCGCGGTGATCGTGGCGACCGTGGCGGATCCGGTCGCGACGCGGATGACGGCGGCCACGAGCCAGGCGAGGAACAGGATAGAGAGACCGGACTCGGCGATGAGGTTCGCGATGACGTCGCCGATGCCGGTGTCGACGAGTACCTGCTTGAACCCGCCGCCGGCGCCGACGATCAGCAGGATGCCGGCGATCGGGCCGAGCGACGAGCCCACCGACTTCGCGATCTCATCTCTGCCGAATCCGGCTCCGCCGCCGAGCACGAAGAAGCCGACGATGACGGCGATGAGGAGCGCGACCGCGGGTGTGCCGAGGAAGTCGATGACGGCCTTGGCCGGAGCGGTCGAGCCTGGCGCGATGATGTCGGCGATCGCGCGGGCGAGCATGAGCACGACGGGCAGCAGGATGCTGGCGAGGGTGGCGGCGAATGATGGGCGCCGCGTCTGCTGCTCGCCCTCGTCCTCCGCGGTGACGAACAGATCGGGCACCGGAACGCGTACCCAGCGGGCGGCGAGGCCCGAGAACAGGGGGCCTGCCACGATCACCGCGGGTATGGCGACCAGCACGCCCAGGGCGAGGGTGATGCCGAGGTTGGCGCCGAGGATGTCGATGGCGGCGAGCGGGCCGGGATGCGGCGGCACGAGGCCGTGCATCGCGGACAGGCCCGCGAGCGCCGGGATCGCGATCTTCATGAGCGGCAGGCCCGAACGACGCGCGACCAGGATGATGACCGGGACGAGCAGGACGAGGCCGACCTCGAAGAACATCGGCAGGCCGATGATGGCGCCGATGAAGCCCATGATCCAGGGGAGGCTCCGGGGCGTGGCGCGGGCGACGAGGGTGTCGACGATGCGGTCGGCACCGCCGGAGTCTGCCAGCAGCTTGCCGTAGATGGCGCCGAGCGCGATGAGGATGCCGACGCCGCCCATCGTCGCGCCGAAGCCCGTCGTGAAGCTGACGATCGTCTTGCCGGGTTCGAACCCGGCGATGATCCCGGTGGCGATGGCGCCCATCATCAGGGCGAGGAAGGGGTGCACCTTCAGCCAGGTGATCAGCACCACGATGATCGCGATGCCGATGACGGCGGCGGTCAGCAGCTGCCACGGCGGGCCGACGGGGGTCACTTCGGCCGCGGCGGCCGGCAGGGAGAGAAGTCCGGAGAGAACCATGAGCGTCCTTGATCGAAACAGGGTCGGTCTTTGACCCGAGGATGCCGTTTAGTCTGACGTGATATCCATCGACTGTCAATATGTACGACATAAAAACTGCATGGTGCGCGAATGTCGGACGACACGACGTCGGTGCGGCACAATCGGACCATGGCCGACACGCCCCACGGCAGTCCCGTTCACGACGCCCTCGTCGAGCGGCTCGGCGCCGCGATCGTGCACGGCGAGCATCCCGCCGGATCGCGCCTGTTGACCACTGCGCTGGCGGAGTCCTCGGGCGCCTCGCGATCGGCGGCGCGTGAGGCGGTGAGGGTCCTCGAATCCCTCGGTCTCGTCCAGGTGCGCCGCAAGGCGGGCATCGAGGTGCTGCCGGTGGAGCAGTGGAACGTCTACGCCCCCGAGATCATCGCGTGGCGCCTCGACGGGCCCGGGCGCGCGCGCCAGCTGCACGAGCTGGGCGAGCTGCGCGGCGCGGTCGAGCCGCTCGCGGCGCGGCTCGCGGCCGCCAACGCGACCGATGCGCAGCGCCAGGAGCTCGTGGCGGCGGCGCTGGGCATGGCGCGTCACGACCAGCAGGCGGCGGAGGCCGAGTACCTCGACGCCGACGTCCGGTTCCATCGCACGCTGCTGAGCGCCTCCGGAAACCCGATGCTCGGGGTGCTCGGGGGAGTGGTGCAGGCGGTCCTCGAAGGCCGCACGCGTCACGCGCTGATGCCGCACGAGGCGAACCCCGATGCGGTGCGCTGGCATCGCGACGTCGCGTTCGCGGTCGCGAGCGGCGAGGCGGACGCGGCGTTCGAGGCGATGTCGCGGATCGTCAGTGAATCCGATGCCGCGATCGACGAGGTCGTCGGGGACGAATTCGCGGGGACGGCCGGGGAGCGTGAGCGCTCAGAACCCGGACGGCGAGGTCAGTCCTTGCGGTAGCCCTGGCGGCCGAGGCTCCAGAAGGCGAGCACCGTGCCGAGAGCGCCGACGGCGGCCATGGCGCCGATGAGCCAGAGAAGAGCGTGGCTAGCGAAGCCGTAGTCCATGGGGTCCTCCGTGTGAGCGGGAAGCAGGTGCGTTCCTCATCGTAGCGGGGGCGCTGGTAGACTCTTGTCCGAACTTCGGCGAGGGATGCCTCGCGCCTGTCGAGCGGCGGGCTGCGGCATCCGTGATCGACGCGGTGATGCCGGCCTCCCGGGCTTTCCTCACGCGCGTGCGTTCGAGTCGAAGACATCCCTGATACCCGGGCCCGCCACCGCGCAGGCCGATTCGGAACGGCCATGCGCCGCCGCAGAAATGGGCCCCGCGCCCGCAAGGAGAACACCATGTCGACTGAGCCCGACACCAAGGTCCACGCCGAGTTCCGCGAGAGCTTCGGCAAGGGCTTCGCCCGCCGCCTCCGCGCTGCCGGCAAGATCCCCGCCGTCATCTACGGCCACGGCACCGACCCTGTGCACGTCGCCCTTCCGGGCCACCAGGTCTCGCTGCTCATCCGCCGCGCCAACGCGGTGCTCGAGCTCGACCTCGACGGCACCTCGCAGCTGACGCTCGTCAAGGACGTCCAGAAGGACCCGGTGCACCAGATCGTCGAGCACATCGACCTCCTCGTGGTGAAGAAGGGCGAGAAGGTCGAGATCGAGGTGCCGATCGTGGTCGTGGGCGAGTCCGCCCCCGGCACCATCGCGAACCTCGACAACACGACCGTCACGGTGCAGGCCGAGGCGACGCACATCCCCGAGCACATCGAGGTCGACGTCGAGGGCCTCGAGGACGGCACGCACATCACCGCGGCCGACCTGAAGCTGCCGAAGGGCTCGGTCCTCGTCGCCGACGCCGAGCTGCTCATCGTCGCCATCTCGGTCCCGGCTGCGGCACTCGCCGCAGAGGAGGAGATCGCCGAGGCCGACGCCGAGCTCGCCGCCGAGCAGTCGGAGGCGTCGGAGGGGGCCGCGGAGGCCGCCGCCGAGTAATCGGACGCCGAGCGATCGGATCGCTTTCCGGCGAGGGGGTGCGGATGCCGCACCCCCTCGCTGCGTCTCACGAGGGGTCTGCGCCGACGACGTGGCGCGGGCTCGGGCAGGATGGATGACATGGCAGACACGTGGCTGATCGTCGGGCTCGGCAACCCCGGCCCCCGCTACGAGCTCACGCGCCACAACGTGGGGCAGCTCGTCGTCGACGAGCTCGCCGGCCGGCGCAGCGAGTCGTTCAAGGCGCACAAGACGAACGCCCGCGTCGTCGAGACGTGGCTGCGCCCCGGCGGACCCAAGCTCATCCTCGCCAAGCCCAACACCTTCATGAACGTCTCGGGCGGACCGGTGGCCGGGCTCGCGAAGTTCTACGGCATCGATGCCGACCACGTCGTGGTCGTGCACGACGAGCTCGACATCCCCTTCGACACGATCAAGCTGAAGATCGGCGGCGGCCACGGCGGCCACAACGGCGTGCGGGACGTGGCGAAGGCGCTCGACACCGCGGAGTTCCCGCGCGTGCGCGTCGGCATCGGCCGCCCTCCCGGCCGCCAGGACGCCGCCGACTGGGTGCTCGACCCGTTCGGCGCCACCGAGCGCAAGAACCTCCCGATCCTCGTCGGCGACGCCGCCGACGCGGTCGAGCAGCTCGTGGCCGAGGGATTGCTCGCCACCCAGCAGAAGCACCACGCCCCCCGCGTCTGACCCCGCGCAGCGCGCACCGCCGCCCGAGGAGCCTCAGGTCTTTCCCTCCTCAGTTGAGGGCGAGTGCCGAGATGAGGGCCGACCCAGGGGTTTCGCTCCGCATTTCGGCTCGCGTCCTCAAATGAGGAGAAGGACGCGAGCGGATGCTGTCGCTCCGGGTATCGAGCCGCGTCAGCCGCCGATGCCGGTCCCGGCGGCGAGGCCCGCGGTGAGGAAGCCCTGCACGACGGCGCCGAAGGCGATCGGGCCGAGGGCGGCGATGACGACCGCCGCGATGCCGGCGCCGCGGCCGCGTCCCTTGACGACCGCGATGATCCCCTGCACGAGAGCCCACACGCCGATCGCGGTGCCGACCCAGAACGAGACCTCGCCCATCAGCACCCAGTCGCGCACGGGCGTGAGGACCGACCAGTCGAAGTCGCCGGTGAACGGTCGTGACGAGATCTCGCGGCCGGCGCCGAGCCCGATGTTGAAGCTCGCGATCGCGGCCGTCAGGCTCGCGCCGATCGTGGCGACGAGTGCGAGCGCGAGCGCGACGATCCCGAGTGCGCCGCTGCGCTTCACGGGAGCGGGAGCACCGTACGCGATGGCGGATGGGGCCGCCGGCGCCACCGGATAGCCCGCCGGCGGCGCGTAGCCGGGTGGCGGCGCGTACGCGCCCGCCGGGGGCGTCGCCCATCCCTGCGGGGTCGCCGCAGCGGCGCCCTGATGCCCGGGGGCGGGGGCTTCGCTCGTCGGGGTCCCGAACGGCGCCGCTCCGGGCGGCGCCCAGCCGCCGGGCTGAGCGGGCGGGTTCTGGGGCGCGTCGGGCTGGCTCACAGCCTCATCCTAGGAGCGGGGCCGCACCCGGGCGGATCCCGGTGTCCGTGGCGGGTCGTAGACTCGTGCGGTGACAGTTCCCGGGATCGTGCGCGCCCTCGAACAGGCTGAGCCTTTCCGGGACGCGCTGGCCGCGGCATCCGTCGATGCCGACTTCTCGCTCGTCGAAGGACTCGACGCCCCTCTGCTCGCGGCTCTGCTCGAGCGTCGCCGTGCTGCGGGCAAGCCGCCGGTCGTGCTGCTCGTCGCACCGACCGGGCGTCGCGCCGAGGCGCTCGGTCCCGCGCTGGGCGCGCTGCTGCCTGGTGCCGAGGTGCTGCATTTCCCCGCGTGGGAGACGCTGCCGCACGAGCGCCTCAGCCCGAGTGCCGAGACGGTCGGTGCGCGCCTCGACATCCTCACGCGCGTCGCGCGCTGGGATGCCGCGACGCCGCTGGTCATCACGGCGTCGGTGCGCGGTGCGATCCAGCCGCTCGCTGCGGGACTCACCGAGGTGGACCCCGTCGAACTCGTGGTGGGCGGCCGCGGACACGACCTCGGCGACGTGTCCACGCGTCTCGTCGAACTGGCATACCACCGCGTCGACATGGTGTCTCGCCGTGGCGAGTTCGCCGTGCGTGGCGGCATCCTCGACGTCTTCCCGCCGACCGCGCCGCACCCGTACCGCGTCGAGTTCTTCGGCGACGAGGTTGACGAGATGAGGGCGTTCTCGGTCGCGGACCAGCGGTCGCTTCCCGGCGAGGTGCGCGCGGTCACTCTTCTGCCCAGCCGCGAGCTTCTGCTGACGGATGCCGTGCGCGGCCGTGCCCGCCAGCTCAAGGACGAGTTCCCCGGCCTTGCGGGCATGCTCGAGAAGATGTCGGAGGGCATCCCGGTCGAGGGCATGGAGTCGCTGCTGCCCGCCGTCGTCGACCGCCTCGTCACCCTCGTCGACTACCTGCCCGAGGGCTCCGCGGTCGCGCTGGTGGATCCAGAGCGCGCCGTGACCCGCGCGATCACCCTCGGAGAGACGAACCGCGAGTTCCTCGAAGCGGCGTGGAGTGCGGCGACCGCGGGCGCGAGCACGCCGATCGACCTGGGCGCCGGAGACTTCCTGACCCTTCCCGAGCTCCGCGAGGCGGCCCGCGATCGCAGCGGTGTCTGGTGGACGCTCAGCGCGTTCGACTCCGGACACGCGGATGCCGCCGCGGAGGGTCTCATCGACGACGACATCGACGTCGCCCTCGAGGCTGCAGCGGCCATCCGGGTTCCCGGTTCGGCCGTGCCCTCGTTCCAGGGCAACGTCGAGGGCGCCACCGATCACGTGGGCGCACTGCTCGCAGACGGCTGGCGCGTCGTGGTGGCAGCATCCGGAGCCGGACTCGTCGAGCGCGCCCGTGACGTGCTCGCCGAGCGCGGCATCGCGGCGCGCAAGGTCGACGAGGTGCTGCACGCTCCCGAGCCCGGCGTCGCGCACGTGGTCGTGAGCGTGCTCGAGCGCGGGTTCGAGGTCCCCGACGCGAAGCTCGCCGTCCTGACCGAGTCGGAGTTCTACGGCCGCACGATCGGCGGCGACAACCGCGTCGTCAAGAAGCTCGCGTCGCGGCGCAAGGCCGTCGTCGACCCCCTGCAGCTGAAGGCGGGCGACTACGTGGTGCACGCGACGCACGGCATCGGCAAGTTCGTCGAGCTCACGCAGCGCGAGGTGTCCAGCGGCGGCCGCAACGCGGTGAAGAGCGTGCGGGAGTACCTCGTGCTCGAGTACGCGCCCTCCAAGCGCGGCTATCCGGGCGACAAGCTCTTCGTGCCCACAGATCAGCTCGATCTGCTGTCGCGCTACGTCGGCGGCGAGGCGCCGGCCCTGTCGAAGATGGGCGGCAGCGACTGGGCGCAGGCGAAGAGCAAGGCCCGACGTGCGGTGCGAGACATCGCGGTCGAGCTCGTCAAGCTCTACTCGGCGCGGATGGCCTCGAAGGGCCATGCGTTCGGACCCGACACGCCCTGGCAGCGCGAGCTCGAAGAGGCGTTCCCGTTCGCGGAGACGCCCGATCAGCTGCAGACGATCGACGAGATCAAGGCCGACATGGAGAAGCCGATCCCGATGGACCGGCTGCTGTCGGGCGATGTCGGCTTCGGCAAGACCGAGGTGGCGGTCCGTGCCGCGTTCAAGGCGATCCAGGACGGCAAGCAGGTCGCGATGCTGGTGCCGACGACGCTCCTGGTCAAGCAGCACCTCGAGACGTTCACCGAGCGCTTCGCGGGCTTCCCGGTGAAGGTCAAGGCGCTCTCGCGCTTCCAGACCGACAAGCAGGCACGTGAGGTGCTGGCGGGGCTCACCGACGGCACCGTCGACATGGTCATCGGCACCCACCGCATCCTCACCGAGAAGGTGATCTTCAAGGACCTGGGCCTCATGATCATCGACGAGGAGCAGCGGTTCGGCGTCGAGCACAAGGACCAGCTGAAGAAGCTCAAGACCAACGTCGACATCCTGGCGATGAGCGCGACGCCGATCCCGCGCACCCTCGAGATGGCGGTCACCGGCATCCGCGAGATGTCGACGCTGCAGACGCCGCCGGAGGACCGGCACCCGATCCTGTCGTACGTCGGCCCCCGCAACGACAAGCAGATCGCGGCCGCCATCCGCCGCGAGCTGCTGCGCGAGGGCCAGGTGTTCTACGTGCACAACCGCGTGCAGTCGATCCAGCGCGTCGCAGCCGAGCTGGCCGAGCTCGTACCCGAGGCGCGCATCGCGGTGGCTCACGGGCAGATGGGGGAGCACGCGCTCGAAGAGGTCGTCGACGCGTTCTGGGAGCGGCGATCCGATGTCCTGGTCTGCACGACGATCGTCGAGACCGGCCTCGACATCTCGAACGCGAACACGATCATCATCGACCGCGCCGACAAGTACGGTCTCAGCCAGCTCCACCAGCTGCGCGGTCGCGTGGGCCGTGCGCGCGAGCGCGCCTACGCGTACTTCCTCTACGACGACCTGAAGCCGCTCAGCGAGACGGCCGCCGACCGCCTCGAGACGATCGCCGTCAACAACGACCTCGGCTCGGGCATGCAGGTGGCGCTGAAGGACCTCGAGCTCCGTGGCGCGGGCAACCTCCTCGGCGCCGAGCAGGCCGGTCACATCGCCGGCGTCGGGTTCGACCTGTACCTCCGCATGATCGGCGAGGCGGTCGCCACCTTCCGCGGGGATGAGACCGAGGGGCCGACCGAGCTCCGGCTCGAACTGCCCGTGCAGGCGCGCATCCCCGATTCGTACATCGACAGCGAGCGGCTCCGCCTCGAGGCGTACCAGAAGCTCTCGGCCGCGGCATCCGTCACCGCCCACGCCGACGCGATCGACCTCGTCATCGAGGAGCTCACCGACCGCTACGGCGAGCCGCCGTCGGAGGTCGAAGGACTGCTCGCCGTCGCGCGCCTGCGCCGCCGCGCCGGGCAGGCCGGCCTCGCGGACGTCGTCGCGATGGGCCCGAACCTGCGCATCGCCCCGGCGAACCTTCCCGACTCCATGCGCGTGCGCCTGCAGCGCCTGCACCCGAAGGCGAAGCTCGTCGCCGGGGGTGAGGCGATGATCGTGCCGCTGCCGTCGGCGGGCGGCGAGCCGCTGGGCGACGACGAGCTCATCGCGTGGGTGGCCCAGCTCATCGAGCAGCTGTGGCCCGAGAAGAAGGCGGAGACGGATGCCGCGGCCCGGCCGGCAGCGAACGCCTGACGCCGTCGTTCTCGACATCAGGAGATCTGGTGGAGGCAGGACGAATCGCGTGCGATCGTCCTGCGCTCGTCAGATCTCCTGATCTCAGCGAGTGGCAGAAGCGTCAGATGACGCCCTGCGCGAGCATCGCGTGCGCGACGCGCTCGAAGCCCGCGGAGTTGGCGCCGACGACGTAGTCGCCAGGGCGGCCGTAGCGCTCGGCGGCCTGGAACGCGGCGTCGTGCACGTCGGCCATGATCGCGCGGAGCTTCGCCTCGCTGTCGTCGAAGCTCCAGCGCTGACGTGCGGCGTTCTGGCTCATCTCGAGCGCCGAGGTCGCCACGCCGCCGGCGTTGGCCGCCTTGCCCGGGCCGAACAGCACGCCCGCCGACTGGAGCAGTTCGATCGCCTCGGGGGTCGAGGGCATGTTGGCGCCTTCCGCAACGGCACGCACGCCGTTGGCGATGAGGGCGCGGGCATCGCCCTGGTCGAGCTCGTTCTGCGTGGCCGAGGGGATCGCGACGTCGACGGGCACCTCCCACGGGCGCGCGCCCTCGACGTAGCGGGCACCGGGTCGGCGCGCGGCGTACTCCGAGATGCGGGCGCGCTCGACCTCCTTGATCTGGCGCAGGAGGTCGACGTCGATGCCGGCGTCGTCGACGACGTAGCCGGAGGAGTCGGATGCCGTGACCGGCGTCGCGCCGAGCTGGCGGGCCTTGTCGATGGCGTAGATCGCGACGTTGCCCGATCCCGAGATGCCCACGCGCTTGCCGTGCAGCGTCTCGCCGTGGACGCCGAGCATCTCCTCGACGAAGAACACGGCGCCGTAGCCGGTCGCCTCGGTGCGCACCTCGGCGCCGCCCCACTGCACGCCCTTGCCGGTGAACATGCCCGACTCGTGGCGGTTGGTGACCTTGCGGTACTGGCCGAACAGGTAGCCGATCTCGCGGGCTCCCACGCCGATGTCACCGGCGGGCACGTCGGTGTGCTCGCCGAGGTGGCGGTAGAGCTCATTCATGAACGACTGGCAGAAGCGCATGATCTCGGCGTTCGAGCGGCCGTGCGGGTCGAAGTCGCTGCCGCCCTTCGCGCCGCCGATGCCCTGGCCGGTGAGCGCGTTCTTGAAGATCTGCTCGAAGCCCAGGAACTTGATGATCGAGAGGTTCACCGACGGGTGGAAGCGCAGGCCGCCCTTGTACGGGCCGAGCACCGACGAGAACTGCACGCGGAAGCCGCGGTTGACCTGCAGGCGGCCGGCATCGTCGACCCACGGCACGCGGAACAGGATCTGACGCTCGGGCTCGACGAGGCGCTCCAGGATGCCGCCGTCGACGAACTCCGGGTGCGCTTCGAGCACCGGCGAGATCGACTCGAGCACCTCGTGCACGGCCTGCAGGAACTCGGGCTCGTTCGGGTTGCGGGCCTCGACGGTGTCGAGGACGAGCCGGATGGATTCCGCCGAGGTGAGGGATTCGGTGGCGGACGCGGTCGAGGGCGCAGAGGGCATGGTGGAGCTTTCGAGGTGGAGCGGTGCGCGGGGGTGGCGCTCCTTCACCCTATCCACGGTCACGGCGTCGATCGCACGTGTGACGGCCGCTACGCTGGCCACATCCACGAAGGCGGGAGGCGCGGCCGATGCGGTTCGAGCACCTCGGGGCACAGCCCCGCATCCACCCCGACGCGGTCGTCGCGGCGACCGCGGTGATCAGCGGCGACGTCGAGATCGGCGCCGACTGCCAGATCCTGCACGGCGCGGTGATCACGGCCGAGGGAGGTGCCATCACCCTCGGCGCGAACGTCATCGTGATGGAGAACGCGCTCATTCGTGCCACCGCGACCAATCCGGTGCACATCGCCGACCACGTGCTGGTCGGCCCCATGGCGAGTGTCTCGGGCGCGGTCGTCGAAGAGGAGGTCTTCCTCGCGACGGGCACGCGCGTGTTCAACGGCGCGCACATCGGCGCGCGCAGCGAGGTGCGCATCAACGCCGTCGTGCACCTGCGCACGACGCTCCCCGCCGAATCGACGGTGCCGATCGGATGGGTGGCCGTCGGCGACCCGGTGCAGATCCTGCCGCCCGACCGCCATGAGGAGATCTGGGCCGCACAGCGCGAGCTCGACTTCCCCGGCTACGTCTTCGGCCTCGACCGCGAGACCCCCGACCTCATGGTGCAGCTCACCGAGCGCTACGGCCGCAGCCTCGCCCGCCACGCCGGCGACCGCCGCGTGGAGTGACGCCCGCCCGCGCGGACGACGAGAGGAACGGATGCTGCGAGCCGCAGCATCCGTGAATCCCCGACGTCAGTCCCAGGCGAGGCCGCAGTCGCGGCAGCAGAACTCGAGGCGGTCGACCGAGCCGTCGTCGAGGTGGCCCCGACGCTCCCACTCGATCCGGAACCACCTCGGTTCGCTCGCCCGCACATCGAGCGACCCGCACCAGGGGCAGACTTCGGCGACGACGATCCGTGCCATGGGCGCCACGGTACGCCGGGCTCTCGGCGATCCCGGTTGCGACGCGCGGCGCTGTGCGGGTCAGCCCGTGTTCTGCAGTCCGGCCGCGACACCCGAGACCGACAGCAGCAGCAGGCGCTGCAGCTCGGGATCGACCGGCGCGCCCTCGGGAGCCTCCCGGAGCGCCCGGAGCGCCCGCAACTGGAGCAGCGACAGCGCGTCGACGTAGGGACTGCGCATCTTGACGGCACGCTGCAGCACGGGCTTGTTGCCGAGCAGCTCGGTCCCGCCGGTGATGCGGATCACCCAGTCGCGCGTGAGGTGCATCTCGTCGCGCACGAGCGCCGCGAGGTCGTCGCGGTCGCCCAGCTCGAGGTAGTGCAGCGCGATGCGGTCGTCGGTCTTGGCGAGGCTCATGGCGACGTTGTCGATGAGCGTCCGGAACAGCGGCCACTCCTGGTAGGCCCGCTGCAGCAGCGGCTCGTCGCCGACCGCCTCCAGCGCCGTGCCCAGGCCGAACCAGCCGGCGAGGTTGATGCGCGCCTGCGTCCACGCGAACACCCACGGGATGGCGCGGAGGTCTTCGAGGGACTCGACCGACAGGCCGCGGCGGGCCGGCCGGGAGCCGAGGGCGAGCAGGCCGATCTCCTCCATCGGCGTCACGCGGGCGAACCACGGCGCGAACCCTGGGGCCTTCACCAGGGAGAAGAAGCGCTCGCGCGAAGCCGCGTCCATCGTCGCGGCCACGTCGGCGTACGTCGCCGCCGCGTCGCGGTTGCGCTCCTCGTTGGAGGGCGACGATGCGAGCAGGATCGCCGCGGCGACCTGGTCGATGTGGCGCATCGCGATCGCGGGGTCGCCGTAGCGGGCGAAGATGACCTCGCCCTGCTCGGTGAGCTTGAACCGGCCGTCGACGGAGTGCGGCGGCTGCGCCATGATCGCAGAGTTCGCGGGGCCGCCGCCGCGCCCGAGGGCGCCGCCGCGACCGTGGAAGAGGGTGAGCTCGATGCCGTTTTCGTCAGCCCACGCGGCGATCTTCGCCTGCGCCTCGTACAGCGCGAGGTTGGCGGCGACGGGGCCGACGTCCTTCGAGGAGTCCGAGTAGCCGAGCATGACCTCGAGGCGACGCCCGGTCGCCTCCAGGCGTGCGGCGAATTCGGGGTGCTCGACGATCTCGGCGAGGATGCGGGGCGCGGCCTGCAGGTCGGCGAACGTCTCGAACAGCGGGATCACATCCAGCACGGGCGGCGTGCCGTCGGGGCCGACCGCGTAGGCGGCGAGCCTGTGGACGTTCGCCAGGTCCTGCGCGGACTGCGTGAACGACACGATGTACCGACCGGCGGCACGCGGACCGTAGCGCTCCTGCAGGAACCCCACCGTGCGCACGACGTCGAGCACCTCTTCGGCGAGCTCGCTGCGCGGCGCACCCGACTCGAGTTCGGCGAGCACCTTCGCGTGCACGGCCGAGTGCTGACGCACTTCGAGCTCGGTGAGATGGAAGCCGTAG
Organism: Microbacterium sp. Leaf288; assembly: GCF_001422925.1. Classification (GTDB taxonomy): domain Bacteria; phylum Actinomycetota; class Actinomycetes; order Actinomycetales; family Microbacteriaceae; genus Microbacterium. Next base: position 1,064,510 of record NZ_LMNI01000010.1, on the reverse strand, counting down.
GTCTCGACCTGCCACAGCAGCTGCTGCAGGTGGCCGTAGGCCTGACGAGGCGCGCCCGCCTGCACGAGCGAGTCCTGCACGACGCGGAGGTCGGCCAGCAGGTGCTCGGGGTCGCGGTACGCGAGGTCGGCGTTGCGCGCGCGGGTCGCCTCGATCTTGCGAGCGATCAGCAGCAGGATGCGGCGGTGCGGCTCGTCGGGAGAGCGCTTGGCGATGTCCTTCGCGGCGTCCTCGTCGGCGGCCTTGAGGCGCCGCCACAGCGCGAGGAGGGCATCGCTCGGCGGCGTGGTCGACGCGTCGAGCGTCATCGTGCGGCCGATGCGGCTGGTCGTGCGCGCCAGGCCGATGAGCACGTGCTCGCTCGCGATCGCGGAGGCCTTGCGGGTGACGGATGCCGTCACGAACGGGTTCCCGTCACGGTCCCCGCCCACCCACGAGCCGACGCGCACGAACGGGCGCACGACCGGTGCGCGTCCGCCGGCGGCGGGGCCCTGCAGGGCGTCGTCGACGCGGCGGTACACGTGGGGGACCGCCGTGTAGAGCGTGTCGTCGAACACGGCCATGACCGCGCGCACCTCGTCGGTGGGGGCGGGCTTCTCGGGCCGCAGGGGCGCGGTGCGCCACAGGGTGTCGATCTCCTCGAGCATGCGACGCTCGGCGCGGCGCTCGTCGGCGCCGCCGCGCAGCGACGCGTCGTGCTCCTCGAGAAGGGTCGCGAGGCGGCGGATGCTGGTGGACACCGCACGGCGGCGGGCCTCCGTCGGGTGAGCCGTGAACACCGGGTGGAACCGCATGCTCTGCAGGCGCTTCAGGGCGGTGTCGTCGCCGACCTCGGCGGCCAGGCGCACGAAGGCGGCGGCGACCGAGTCGGTGGCCTGCTCGCGGTCGGGGCGCCCGTCGCGTTCGCGCAGCACGCGCACCCGCTGGTGCTCCTCGGCGAGGTTCACGAGGTGGAAGTACGCGGTGAACGCCCGCGCGACCTCGTCGGCGCGGGCGATCGTGAACGAGTCGGCGATGGCGGCGGCGCGGGCGAACGCCTCCGGCGTCTCGTCGGTGTACGCCTGGATCGTCGCGGTGCGCAGGCGCTCGACATCCTCGTACAGTCCCGGCGAACCGCTCTCGCGCAGCACCTGACCGAGGAGCGTCCCCAGCATGCGGACGTCGCCGCGCATCTGCTCGGGGATCGCCTGCTCCGCCTCGTACCGCCCGACGAGGTCGATCGCTTCGGTGTGGGTGAGTTCACGCATCTCTCCAGGCTAACGGCGCGCTGTTTCCCGGAAGTGACGGTGGACGCTGTGTGACGATCGGTCGGGGCCGTCGCTCGGAGGTGCCGCGAACCCGCTCGCTACACTGACCGTGGAGCGCCGGGAAGTCTGGTCGGCACGTCCTCGTCGACCCGCGATCCCCTCCCGGAGGCCAGATGTCGCTTCTCCGCTCCGCCCGTTTCCCCGCGATCATCCTGCTCCTCGCGGCGGGTCTCGGCCTGTTCGTCGCCAACTCGGCGTGGGGCCCCGCCGTCGACGACGCGATGCACGCGTACCTCGGCATCCCGGGCGTGTTCGAGCTCAGCCTCTCCCACTGGATCAGGGACGGACTGCTCGCGGTCTTCTTCTTCGTCGTCGCGGTCGAACTGCAGTACGAGCTCACCGCCGGCCAGCTCAACTCGGCACGCAAGGCGCTCCAGCCCGCGATCGCCGCCGCCGGAGGCGTGCTGATCCCGATCGCGATCTACGCCGCGATGGCGTGGGGATCGGACGCGTCGGCCGGCTGGCCCATCCCGACCGCGACCGACATCGCGTTCGCGCTCGGCGTGCTCGCGGTGTTCGGCCGCGGGCTGCCGTCGGCGCTGCGGGTGTTCCTCCTCGCGCTCGCGATCCTCGACGACATCGTCGGCATCGTGTTCATCGCTGTGCTCTTCACGACCGGGGTGAACGTCGCGGCGCTCGCCGGAGCCGCGGTCGCGGTCGTCGGGTTCGGCATCCTGAGCAGACAGCTCGACACCCGTGCCCGCGTGCCGATCGCCATCGTCCTGGCGCTGCTGGCGATCGCCACCTGGGTGCTCGTCTACCTCTCGGGTGTGCACGCCACCATCGCCGGCGTGGCGCTCGGGCTGGCGATGGCCCAGCGCCCGGCGTTGCGCGTGCGGCATGAGCTCGAGCCGTGGGTCAACGTCATCGTCCTCCCGGTGTTCGCGTTCTCCGCCGCGCTCGTGCTGATCCCGTCGGTGCCGCTGTCCGCGCTGTCGCCCGCGTTCTGGGGTGTGCTCGTCGCGCTGCCGGTCGGCAAGGTCGTCGGCATCTCGCTGTTCGGGTGGATCTCGCTGCGCATCGGGCTCCGAGGGAGTGCACCGCCCCTCGCCTTCGCGGACCTGTTGGCCGCCGGCGCGCTCGGCGGCATCGGGTTCACGGTGTCCCTCCTGCTCTCCGAGCTCGCGTTCTCCGACGAGGCGGCGCTCCGCGACCAGGCGACGCTCGGAGTGCTCGCAGGTTCCGTGATTTCGCTCCTCCTGGCCGCAGGGCTCGTATCGTGGCGGGCATGGCACTATCGACGCCGGACGGCGGCAGCATCCGTGACGACGTGACCGCACCCCGCTCGCCGGAGGCCCCCGACCCTCTCCGCGAGGCGGCCGATGTCATGCGCGCCGTGCGCGACCGCTGTGTCTGGACCCAGCAGATCGACCACCGTGCCCTCGTGCCGTACCTCGTCGAGGAGAGCGCAGAGCTGATCGACGCCGTCGAGGACGGCTCGCGGGAGGAGCTGCGCGAAGAGCTCGGCGACCTGCTGTGGCAGGTGCTGTTCCACTCCGAGATCGCCTCGCGCGACGAGGACGACCCCTTCGACATCGACGACGTCGCCCGCGGGCTCACCGACAAGATGGTGCGCCGGCATCCACATGTCTTCGGCGACGCTGTCGCGACGACGCCGGAGGAGGTGCTCGTCCACTGGAACGCCGCGAAGGCCGCGGAGAAGCACCAGCGTCGGTCGGTCCTCGACGGTGTGAGCGAACGGATGCCGAGCCTCGCACTCGCCCAGAAGCTCCTGTCGAAGGCGTCTCAGGTCGGCCTCTCCCGCACCGTCCCCGCCCCCCTTCCGCTGAGACCCCAGTCGGGGGACGAGACCGCGGGGAACACCCCAGGTCTCGTCCCGCCACTGTCGTCTCACGGGGAAGTCCCGGGTCGGCTCGCGTCGGAGGCGGAACTCGGCGACGCGCTCCTGGGCCTCGTCGCGACCGCCCGAGCCAACGGCTGGGACGCCGAGCGCGCGCTGCGTGAGCGCCTGCGCGGTCTCGAGCGCGACATCCGCGCCGCCGAGAGCACCCCGGAGGACCTGGAAGGATAGGGTGCGTGGCATCCGTCAATCCGCCGCGCGGCATGCGCGACTTCCTCCCCGCTGAAAAGGCCCGTCGCGAGAGCGTGCTCGCCGTCATCCGCGAGCGCTACCGCGCGCACGGCTTCGACGAGATCGAGACGCCCGTCATGGAGGAGTACTCGCGGCTTCACGCCGGCATCGGCGGTGACAACGAGAAGCTCGCCTACAACGTGCTCAAGCGCGGTCTCGACGCCGAAGCGATCGGCGCCGCGGCCGACGACCCCGCCGCCCTCACCGACCTCGGCCTGCGCTACGACCTGACCGTTCCGCTGGCCCGGTTCTACGCGACGAACCGCGGCCAGCTGCCCTCGGTCTTCCGCTCGATCCAGATCGCGCCGGTGTGGCGCGCCGAGCGCCCGCAGAAGGGCCGCTACCGCCAGTTCGTGCAGTGCGACATCGACATCATCGGCGACGCGTCCGCGCGCGCCGAGGCCGAGCTCGCGGTGGCCACGCTCGACACGCTCGATGCGCTCGGGCTCGAGGGCGGCAGCATCCGCATCAACGACCGACGTGTGCTCGACTGGATGCTCGACAGCTTCGGGTTCGGCACCGCGGAGCGCCCGGGCGTGCTCATCACGATCGACAAGCTCGACAAGCTCGGCCCCGACGGCATCGTCGACGAGCTGCGCGAGCGCGGCGCGACCGCCGGCGCGGTGGACGCGTTCGCGGCGTTCCTCCGCCGTCCGACGACCCTGGAGTACAACCCGTACGGCGAGCGGCAGATCCGCAAGGCTCTGCCCGAGGGCGCGCCCGACGAGATCGTCGCACACCTCGTCGGCATCGGCGCGGCGGTGGCGGCCGCCCGCGGCTCGCAGACCGAGCTCGAGGGCGACATCCCGCTCGTGTTCGACCCCTTCCTCGTCCGCGGCATGGGCTACTACACCGGCACGATCTTCGAGCTCGCGCACCCCTCGGTCGACTACTCCCTCGGCGGCGGTGGCCGCTACGACGGCATGATCGGCCGCTTCCTCGGCCAGGACGTGCCCGCCGTCGGGTTCTCGATCGGCTTCGAGCGGATCGTCGACCTGGTGGCGGAGCGGACGGATGCTGCGGCCCCGGCCGTCGTCCTCGTCCACGACCGCGACGTCTCCGAGGGGGAGCTCCTCGCGCTCAAGGCCGGGCTGGTGCGTCAGGGGTCGCGTGTGCGTCTCGAGCAGCGGACCAAGAACCTCAAGGCGCTCCTCGAGCGCGCGGCATCCGACGGGTACACCGCCTTCGCGACGGTGTCCGCCGGCACCTCCGCAGACGCCCTCGAGGTCAAGCCGCTCGGGTAGTGTCAACTGAATCTTGACACGGAGTCGGTGTCAAGATTAGGTTGACAACATGGGCAATTCGACATCCCGTGGTTCCACCACGCCGGGCCGTATCGTCACTATGGCCATCGTCTCGATCGTCGTCGGTCTCGGTCTTGTGCTCCTCAGTATCGGCTTGGACTGGGAAGGCTTCGGCGGGGGCGCTGTCATCGGCGTCGGCATCGGCTTCGCCGCCGTAGGCATGTACTTCTGGGGGTATGCCAACGGTCTGCGCCGGCCGTCGTCACGCGGAACCTGGCTTCCCAGCCGGGACGGGCGCGGGTGAGCGATCTCGCCGACGCCATCGGCGGTGCGGTGCTCGCGGACGCCGGCATCGGCCCCGATCAGACGCTGACCGACGACGAGCACCTCGCCCTCGTCGCTGCGGGCGCTCGCGCGGAACACGAGGTGCGCGCGATCCTCCAGAGCGCCGTCACCGCGGCGCGGGCCGGCGGCGCGAGCTGGGCGCGCATCGGGGGCGAGCTCGGGATGACGCGCCAGGCGGCGCAGCAGCGCTTCGGCGGTGGTGCCGGGTCGTCCCGCGCGACCGTCGGCGACCTGGCCGCCGAGCGCTGGCTCGGACCCGTGACGGCGTTCGACGAGATGGCCGAGCTGGAACTGGCGGGGCGCGCGGGCTGGCGCACGGTCGAGGCCGGCACGCTCGCCCATCGGATGGTGCGCACCGACACGCAGTGGGAGCACCGCCGCATCCTGTGGCGGGCCTCCCTCGCGGCCGAGCACGCCGACGGCTGGGAGGTGGGGTGCCGGGCCTTCCCGTGGATCTACCTGGTGCGGGACCGCGGGGTTGCGGCCATCACGCCGGGGGAGTGATCCGGCGACGCAGACGCAGGACCCGGTACGCCACCCCGACCGCGACGACGACCGCGCCGGCCACGACGGACTGCCACGGCAGCGTGATCGCGAGGACGAGGCATCCGATCGCCCCGATGATCTGCAGCACGACCGGGTACCGCCGCGCGTCGCCGCGCTGGCGGAAGGCGGCGACATTGGCGACGAAGTAGTACAGCAGCACCCCGAACGATGAGCAGCCGATCGCACCGCGGAGGTCGACGAACGCCACGAGCACCACGACGATGCCGGCCGCCGCAAGTTCGGCGCGGTGCGGCACGTGCCAGCGCGGGTGCACGGCGTCGAGGAATCCGGGCAGATCCCGCTCGCGCGACATCGCGAACGCGGTGCGGCTCACTCCGGCGATGAGTGCGAGCAGCGCGCCGAGCGAGGCGGCCGCGGCGCCGATGCGCACCACGACGTCGATCCACGCCCAGCCCGACTGCGCGGCGGCGTCGGCGACCGGCGCCGTCGACGCGGCGACGGCGTCAGGACCCAGTGCGCTCAGCACCGCGACCGCGACCACGGCGTACACCGCGAGCGCAATGAGGAAGGCGATCACGATCGCCCGCGGGATCACGCGGCGCGGATCGCGCACCTCCTCGCCCATCGTGGCGATGCGCGCGTACCCGGCGAACGCGAAGAACAGCAGACCGGCGGACTGCAGGATGCCGTAGCCGCCGCCCGGCCAAACGGTCCCGGCCGTGAACCAGTCCGGGGTGGAGTCCGCCGAGAAGGCGGCGGTGACGGCCGCGGCCAGCGCGCCGAGCGAGATCACGACGATGACGCGCGCGGCGCCGGCGGTGCGCGTGACGCCGAACCAATTGACTGCGGTGAGTGCCACGACGGCAGCGATGGCGACCGGGCGCTCCCACCCCGCGGGCGCGGCGTAGGCGGCGAAGGTCAGCGCCATCGCTGCGCAGCTCGCGATCTTGCCGATGACGAAGCCCCAGCCCGCGACGAACCCCCACCAGGGACCCAACTCCGCGCGCCCGTAGGCGTACGTTCCGCCCGACGTCGGATGGGCGGCGGCCAGTTGCGCGGACGAGGTTGCGTTGCCGAACGCGACGATGGCGGCGATCGCGAGGCCGATGAGCAGACCGGTGCCTGCGGCATCCGCTGCCGGCGCCCATACGGCGAAGACGCCCGCGCCGACCATCGAGCCGAGGCCGATGAACACGGCGTCGCCGAGCCCGAGACGGCGCTGGAGCGCGGGGGAGGTCACGGGCGAACTCTAGCTCGCGGCGGAGAACCGGCGGTTCGGGGTTCCGCGGCTGCACCTGCGCCCGCGAGGATGGGGCCCATGACGCTGCAGATCCACACCGTGCTCGCGCCGATGGGCCCGGCCACCGCCATCGAACTGACCGACGAGCAGGTCGGCGAGCTCGGCGGCGGCAAGCGCGCCGCCGTCGTCGTCGGGATCGGCGGGCGCTCCGCGCGGGTGCGTCTCGGCGTGATGGGCGGGCGAAACCTCATCGGCTTCTCGAAGGCCGTGCGTGCCGAGCTGGGCGTCGACATCGGCGACGAGGTCGACGCCACCATCGACCTCGACACCGCCGAGCGCGAGGTCGAGGTTCCCGCCGATCTGGCCGCCGCCCTCGAGGCGGCGGGCGCGCGGGCCGCGTTCGACGCGCTGACCTTCAGCCGGCGCAAGGAGCTCGCGCGCGGCGTGACCGAGGCGAAGCGCGCCGACACCCGCGAGCGCCGCGTCGCCGCGGCCGTGGAGGATCTGACCACACCGTAGGCGGTCGCCCGGCTGCGGTCCGGGTTTCGCAGACCGCCTGTGACGACACGCTGCGAAGTCCGGACTTCGCAGGACGGTCGACGCCGGCCCCGAGTGCATTCGCTCGTTCTGGAGGCTGCAGTCCCGGAATCGCGGGCAGAAGGGGCCGCGTGTGCTGCGAAGTCCGGACTTCGCGCTGTACTTGGGCGCGGGAGGCGGGGCGGCCTGGTGACCGATCGCGTCGGATCGTGCATGGGGCGCCGCACCGGCGCGTCCGTCGGGCGTCAGCGTCCGTTCACCCTGCTGTTGTCGCATGGAGGCATGGCTGGTTCGCGTGACGTGGTGCCACGGTCCGTCGTCGTCGGCGCCGCGGGGGTCGTGCTGGGTGCGGGGCTCGTCCTGCTCGGCGGACGTGCCGTGCTGAAGCGGCAGGCGGCGGTCGCGCGGCGCCGCATCGGCAAGCCGCTCGGCGAGGAGGCCCTCGACGCCGACCGCGTGTGGGCCCGGCGGTTCGATGGCCCGCCGCTCGAGTTCGTCGTGCTCGGCGACTCGATCGCGGCCGGGCTCGGCGCGGAACGGCGCAAGGACACGCTCGGCGCCCGCCTGGCGAAGGGCCTCGCCCGGGCCGAGCGCCGGCCGGTGCGGCTGCGCACCGCGGCGATCGTGGGCTCGGAGTCGTCGGTGCTCGCCGCGCAAGTCGACGCCCTTCCGGCCGACTACCGTCCCGACGCCGCCGTCATCGTCGTGGGAGGCAACGACATCACGCATCGTGTGCCGGTGCCGACTTCGGTCGCCCACCTCGCGGAGGCGATCGTGCGCCTCCGCGCGCGCGGCGCCGTGGTCGTCGTCGGCACCTGCCCCGACCTCGGCGCGCTGCGCCCGGTGCCGCAGCCGCTGCGCGCGCTCGGCTCGCGGCTGTCACGTCAGCTGGCCGACGCCCAGGCCGTCGTCGCAGCCCGGACCGGTGCGCGTGCCGTGTCGCTCGGCCGGGCCGTCGGGCCGTTCTTCGTGACCCAGCCCGACGAGATGTTCAGCCTCGACCGGTTCCACCCGAGCGCGCTCGGCTATCGCCGCACCGCCGAGGCGCTGCTGCCCGCGCTCCTCGCCGAGCTCGCCTCCGCGCGGGAGGACGCGGTCAGCCCGCGCTGACCGAGGCGGCCCACTCCGCGACGCGCGCGGCGCTCTCCTCCTCCGAGAGGTCTTCGACCCGCGTCATGATCGACCACCGCACGCCGAACGGGTCGCGGATGCTCGCGTAGCGGTCGCCCGACACGAAGGTGGACGGCTCCTCGCGCACGGTCGCGCCGGCGGCGACCGCGCGAGCGGTCACCGCGTCGGCGTCGGGCACGTAGATGCCGATCGAGTAGCAGTCGTCGTCGCCCTCCGGCGCGGGGACGAGCCCGTACGCGGGGGAAGGCTCGCCGATCTGGAGGATGCCCAGGCCGAAGTCCAGCCCGGCGTGCACGACGAGCCCGTCGAACTCGGTGACGTCGGTCACGCGGGCGCCGAACACGTCGCGGTAGAAGTGGAGCGCCTGCTTCGCCCCGCGGATCGCGAGGAAGGGGGTGAGGCTGGTCGCGCTGTGGGGGCGGCCGTCGGTCGTGTGCGCGCCGGTCGCGCCGGTCGTGTTCTGAGTGCTCATGAAGCCATGCTCGCGGCGGACGGATGCTGCGGTCTTGGAGATTCGCGACACCGTCGGTCCCGGGTGTCCGACCCGCGCACTACCGTGACGGAGTGACCGATCCGACGCGCGGGGTGCTCTACCCGGAGCGACTGCCGAGCTTCACCCGGCTCGCGCCGGAGGGCGAGGCATCCACTCTCGTCGAATGGTTCTGGATCCCGCAGTGGGACCTTCCCGAGGCGGTCGTTTCGCGTCAGCCCGTCCTGGGCTATCCGGCCGCGAACCTGGTCGTCGAGCCAGACGGAGTCGCACTGTGGGGTGCGACGACGCGAGCATCGGAGCGCGAGCTCCGCGGGAGCGGCTGGGCAGTGGGCGCTCTGCTGAAGCCCGCGGCGTTCGCCCGTCTGCACGACGCGCCGAGCGACCTGGTCGATGCGCACATCCCCCTCGACGAGCCGAACCTTCAGCACGCGGTGTCAGCGGCCATGCCCGACCTCGATGCGGCGGCGGCAGCGGTCTCGGGGTGGCTCGTCGAGCGCGTCGGACCGCCGACGTCCGACGCGCGCCTCGCGAACGCGATGGCCGACCTGCTGATGAGCGACCCGACGATCCTCCGTCTCGACGACGCGGCCGAACGCCTGCGCGTGTCGGTGCGCACCCTGCAGCGGCTGGCGCACCGCACGGTCGGTCTGTCACCGGCCGCGATGATCCGGCGCCGGAGACTGCAGGAAGCGGCGCAGCGCGTGCGGGAGGATCCTGACGCTTCGTTGGCCGACATCGCCGCCGACCTCGGCTACGCCGATCAGGCGCACCTCGCGAACGACTTCCGCGCAGTGCTGGGGTTCACGGCGACCGACTACCGCGCCGGCCTCTGAGCCGAGTCGAGCCGATGCGCGCCGTCCGCCGACGCCGTGGTCACCCGCTTCTTCTCGCGCACGTAGACCTCGCGACGCACCCGGGCGACCACGTCTCCCGAGGCGTCGGTGATGTCGGTCTCGAACCACTCGAGCACCTTCGCGCCGCCGCGTGCGCGCTCGCGGAGCGCTTCGGCCTTCTCGCGCGGCACCGCGAAGTGCGCCGTGAGCAGTCCCCGACCCGGCTTCAGGAACTCGATCTCGCCGCGGGTATCCCACACGACGTAGTCGCGACCGAGCTGGTGCATCACCAGCATGAAGTAGTACGGGTCGGTCATCGCCGACATCGAGCCGCCGAAAGCCGTCTTCACGTAGTTGCGGGTGAAGACGTTGACATGCAGTTCGACGGTGGCGCTGGTCCAATCGTCGGCGAATCTCCGCACGCGGATGCCGCTGAAGAGGTTGGGGATCCACAGGCTCATGCCGACGGCGAGTCGTCGAGGGGTCACGCGCATGCGGCACAGCATGGCGGACATCGCCCCGCGAGCCGCATTCGCTTGGTCGATCTCCACAATGAGTACCTCAAGTTGTTCTAGTTGTCATAGAATAAGCGCGTGTTGGTGAGGATCGACCCCGAAAGCGATGCGCCGCTGTTCGCGCAGATCGCGGCGTCGGTGCGAGCGGATGCCGCGACCGGACGTGTGCAGCCGGGTGACCGGCTGCCCGCCGCCCGTGAGATCGCGGCCGCACTCGGCGTCAACGTGCACACGGTGCTGCGCGCGTACCAGGACCTCCGCGACGAAGGGCTCGTCGAGCTCCGGCGCGGACGCGGCGCGGTCGTCACCGCGCAGGCGGCGACCCTCGAAGCCCTCCATCACGACATCCACGACCTCGTCGCGCGGGCGCGCGCGGCGGGGCTCCCGTCTGACGCACTCGCCGCCCTCGTGAAGGAGATCGCCGCCCATGACGAACGCCACACCCGCTGATGGTGCTGACCTGGTCGTCCGGCGCTTCGTGCTCGTCGCGGTGTGGCTGCCCGTCGCACTCGTCGCCATCGGCGTCGCCGTCCAGCTCGTGCTGCTCCCTCAGGTTCCGTCGACCGTCGCGGTGCACTGGAACGCGGCGGGGGAGGCCGACCGATTCGCCCCCGCGTGGACGCAGCCGCTGATGACCGTGGCGCTCGGGCTCGGCATCCCGCTCCTGATCGCGCTGAGCACGCTGCCCGGACTGCATCGTGGGGAGCGCGGAGCGACGTACCGGCTCCTGGGGGCGACGGCGGCCGCGACGTCGGCGCTGACGACGGTCGCCTTCACCGTGACGTTCGCGGTGCAGGCGGGTCTGGACAGCGGGGGCGATGCGCCCACCGTCTGGGTCGCACTCGTGGCGGCGGTTGCGGCGGCCGCACTGGTCGGCATCGCCGCGTGGTTCGTGCAGCCTCGTCAGCATGCGGCGCATGCCACGACGGTCCCCGCGACGCCGCTCGCGCTCGCCGCGAACGAACGCGCCGTGTGGGTGCGGGCCACCGCGATGAACACCGGTGGCGCGATCGTCGTGGTCGTCTCCGTGCTCGTCCTGGCTGTCGTGGCGGCCAGTGTCTGGCTCACGGGCGCAGAAACGACGATCGCCTGGGTCCTCACCGGCGTCACGGCGCTGCTCGTGGCGTTCACTGCGACGACGCTCGCCTTCCACGTCCGCGTGGATGACACCGGCCTGCACGTGGACTCGGTGCTCGGCATCCCGCGGTTCCACGTGCCGCTCTCCGACGTCGTCTCGGCGGCGCGCGTCGACGTGAACCCGATGGGGGAGTTCGGCGGCTGGGGGCTGCGCCTCAGCACCGGGCGCCGCTTCGGCGTCGTGCTGCGCGCAGGGGAGGCCATCGAGGTGCTCCGTGGCAGCGGTAAGAGGTTCGTCGTGACCGTCGACGACGCCGGCACCGGGGCGGCGCTCCTCGAGGCACTCGTCGCGCGGGCGGCCGCCAGGTCTTGACGCCCGGCGAGCGGCCGGATTGGCTGAGGGGCATGGCCGATCCCACCCCCGACACGTGGCGCCGCGTAGACGCCTACCTCACCGAGCTGCTGGTCGGGCACGACCCTGGTCTCGAGCAGGCGGTCGCCGACCAGAACGACGCGGGCCTCCCGGCGATCGAGGTCGCGCCGGTCAACGGCAAGTTCATCCACCTGCTCGCGCGGATGTCGGGTGCCCGTCGTGTGCTCGAGATCGGTACCCTCGGCGCGTACTCGACGATCTGGCTCGCGCGTGGCATCCCCACCGACGGCCGGGTCGTGACGATCGAGGCCGAGCCCCTCAACGCGGAGCTCGCCCGCGCGAACGTCGACCGCGCCGGGGTGGGCGACAAGGTCGAGATCCGGCTGGGCCGCGGCATCGACGTGCTGCCGACGCTCGAGGGAGGCGAGCCTTTCGACCTCGTCTTCATCGACGCCGACAAGGAGTCCAACACGATCTACCTCGACTGGGCTGCCCGGCTCGGGCGACCTGGCACCGTCGTGATGGTCGACAACACCGTCCGCGGTGGTGAGGTCGCCAACCCCGCGACCGAGAATCCCCAGATCATCGGGGTGCAGCGCGGGCTGGAGATGCTCGCACGCGACCCGCGTTTCGACGCGACCGCCATCCAGACGCTCGACGCCAAGGGCTACGACGGGATCGCGATCGCACTCGTCGTATGACGGATTCTTCCGGCCGCGGCATCCGTCATCACTAGACTCGTGGGCGGACCGACGACGCTCCGACGAACCACCCTCCACCAAGCAAGGAGACCCCCTGTGGCACAGATCGAGGCTGTAGGCGCCCGTGAGATCCTCGACTCGCGCGGAAACCCGACCGTCGAGGTGGAGGTGCTGCTCGACGACGGGATCGTCCAGCGCGCGGCCGTCCCCTCCGGCGCGTCGACCGGCGCGTTCGAGGCGTACGAGCTGCGCGACGGCGACAAGAGCCGCTACGGCGGCAAGGGCGTGCTGAAGGCGGTTGCGGCCGTCATCGACGAGCTCGGCCCCGCGATCGAGGGTGTCGAGGCGAGCGAGCAGCGTCTCGTCGACGAGATCCTCATCGCCACCGACGGCACCGAGAACAAGTCGCGCACCGGTGCGAACGCCATCCTCGGCATCTCGCTCGCGGTGGCGAAGGCCGCCGCCGACTCGGCCGACCTGCCGCTGTTCCGCTACCTGGGCGGCCCGAACGCGCACGTCCTGCCCGTGCCCCTGTTCAACGTCATCAACGGCGGCGAGCACGCCGACAACGGCATCGACTTCCAGGAGTACTTCCTCGCCCCGATCGGCGCAGACACGTACGCCGAGTCCCTGCGCTGGGGCACCGAGGTCTACCACGTCCTCAAGGGCGAGCTGAAGGCGGCGGGCTTCTCGACCGGTCTGGGCGACGAGGGCGGCTTCGCCCCCGACCTCCCGAGCAACCGAGAGGGCCTGGACTTCCTGATCAAGGCGATCGAGAAGGCCGGCTTCACCCCCGGCAAGGACATCGGCGTCGGCCTCGACGTCGCGGCGACCGAGTTCTTCAAGGACGGCGTGTACACCGTCGAGGGCAAGGCCTGGTCGGCCGAGCAGCTGACCGACTACTACGCCGACCTTGTCGCGAACTACCCGGTGGTCACCATCGAGGACGCCCTCGCCGAGGACGACTGGGACGCGTGGAAGGCCCTCACCGACAAGATCGGCACCAAGGTGCAGCTCGTCGGCGACGACCTGTTCGTCACCAACCCTGAGCGCCTGCAGCGCGGCATCGACCTCGGCGTCGCCAACGCGCTGCTGGTCAAGGTGAACCAGATCGGCACGCTGTCGGAGACGCTCGACGCGATCGCCCTCGCCACCCAGAACGGCTACCGCTCGATGCTGTCGCACCGCTCGGGCGAGACCGAGGACACCACGATCGCCGACCTCGCGGTGGCCGTCAACGCGGGTCAGATCAAGACCGGCGCGCCCGCCCGCAGCGAGCGCGTCGCGAAATACAATCAGCTTCTGCGCATCGAAGAGGAGCTCGGCGAGGCCGCGGTGTTCGCGGGCCGCGGAGCCTTCCCCCGTTTCAAGGGCTGATGCGCGGTAGACATCGCTAGCGACCAGCGCCGCGTAGCGGCTTGCTGACGGGAAGGGGGAGCCGTGGCCAAGACGACGGCTCCCCCTTCTCGTACCCCGGCGACAGGCGGCGGTGCCGGTGCGCCCCGTCGCCGCCCCGTGAGCGCACGGCGCCCGGTCGACGTGCGGGCGTGGCTCGGAGGCATCCGTCTCTCGGGCTTCATGGTCATCATGATGGGTCTGGTCGTCCTCGCGGCCTTCGTGCTCGTGCCCACGATCGGCACCTACGTCGACCAGCGCCAGCAGGTCGCCGCGCTCGAGGCGGCGGTGCAGGTCAGCCGCGACGACGTCGCCGAGCTCGAATCGCAGCGAGATCGCTGGCAGGACCCCGCCTACATCACCACGCAGGCGCGCGAGCGGCTGTACTACGTGAAGCCCGGCGAGGTCGTGTACCTCGTCGACGACGATCTGCCGCCCGAGCTCGCGCCGCAGGAGCAGGATCCGGTCAGCGACGAGCTCCGGGCCGCCGATGCGGACTGGATGGCGAAGCTGGTGCGTTCGGTCACCGAGGCCGGGCTCGCGCAGACCGTGGCGCCCGTGACCGTGGGCGTGCCCGACCCCGAACCCTCGACCACCCCGACGCCGTGAGCGACGCCGGCCGCCGGGATGACGGCGGCGCGTTCGCCCGCCGCGTGGCCCAGGACCGTCCCAGGTGGCGCCGGTAGCCTGGGCCCGACCAAGGAGCACCTCTGTGACGACCCCGCCGTACCCCTCTGTCAGCGACGCCGACCTCGCCGTGCTCCAGGAACAGCTCGGTCGTCCCGCCCGCGGCGTCGTCGGAATCGCCGCGCGTTGCGTGTGCGGCAACCCCACGGTGGTGGCGACGTCGCCGCGCCTTCCCGACGGCACGCCCTTCCCGACGTTCTACTACCTCACCCACCCCGCCGCGACGGCCGCCATGTCGGGCCTCGAAGCCGACCACGTCATGCGGGAACTCCAGGACGAGCTCGCCGACGAGGAGGTCGCCGCCGCATACCGGCGTGCGCACGAGGCCTACCTGCGGGACCGCGCCGGGTTCGGCGAGGTCGACGAGATCGCCGGGATCTCCGCCGGCGGCATGCCGACGCGTGTGAAGTGCCTGCACGCGCTCGCCGGCCATGCCCTCGCCGCCGGCCCGGGCGTCAACCCGATCGGCGACCGCGCACTGGCCATGTCCTCGTGGTCGCCCGAGCGCTGCGTGTGCGCGCACCCGGGATCGGGCGGATGATCCGGCGCCTGCTCGCGGCCGTCGCCGCGGTCGCCGTCGCCGTCGCGACGACCCTCGTCGTGGCCGGCCCTGCGGCCGCGCAGGCGGCTCCTGCCGACGACCCGGTGCGCAGCGCCGAGTACTGGCTCACCGACTACGGCGTCGAGGAGGCGTGGGAGACCACGCGCGGCGCCGGCGTGAAGATCGCGGTGATCGACACCGGAATCGGCCGCGGACCCGTCGAGTTCGACGGTGCGGTCGCCGGGGGAACGGATGTCTCGGGCGCCGGCTCACCCGATGGGCGCACGCCCGTCGGCGCCGTCGACAAGGACCACGGCAGCTGGGTCGCCTCCCTCGCCGCGGGCAGGGGCACCGGCCCGGGCGCCGGCATGATCGGCGTCGCGCCTGAGGCGCAGCTGCTGTCGGTGTCGGTCGCGTTCGGCTCCTCCGCACCGCGGCCCTTCTCCGACCAGATCGCCGACGCGATCCGCTGGTCCGTCGACAACGGTGCCGACGTCATCAACATGTCGCTGACGACGAACGTGCCGGACTGGCCGGAGAGCTGGGACGACGCCTTCCTGTATGCCTTCGAGCACGACGTCGTCATCGTCGTCGCCGCGGGAAACCGGGGGAGCGGCACGACGCGCGTCGGAGCGCCCGCGACGATCCCGGGTGTGCTGACGGTGGGCGGCGTCGACCGATCGGGCAAGGCCAGCGTCGAGGCGTCGACGCAGGGCATCACGATCGGGGTCACCGCGCCGAGCGAGGAGCTCATCGGCGTCTCCGCCGACTCGACGCTCGTCTCGTGGGACGGCACCAGCGGCGCGGCCCCCATCGTCGCCGGGATCGCGGCGCTCGTGCGGGCGGCGCATCCCGAACTCGACGCGAACAACGTGATCAACCGCATCATCAAGACCGCTCGCCCTGCGGCGGGAGCGAAGGATGTGCCGGACGTCCTCTACGGCTATGGACTGGTGGATGCCGCAGCCGCCGTCACCGCGAGCATCCCGAGCGTCACCGCCAACCCCATGGGCAGTCTCGAGGACTGGGTGCGCCTGTACCGCCGGGCGCCGGTCGCGACGCTGCCGGAGGAGCCGACCGCACCCGTGGAGGTTCCGCCGCTGCCGGACGCCGATCCCGCGACGCGCGTCGCATCGCCGCTTCTTCCGGATCGGGACACCGTCATCTACGGCACCCTCCCGCTCCTGCTGGTCACTGCGACGGCTATACTGGTGGCGCTCGGCGTCACCGCTGCTGTCCGACGCATCCGATTGGCGTCCCGCGCGCCGAGCCGCTGACACAGGAGGAGTACTCCAAACCGTGACCAACACCGTGCCCAAGATCCTCATCGTCGGTGGCGGATACGCAGGCTTCTACACGGCCTGGAAGCTCGAGAAGCATCTGCGCAAGGGTGAAGCGGACGTGACCATCGTCGACCCGCTGCCCTACATGACGTACCAGCCGTTCCTCCCCGAGGTCGCCGCCGGCTCGATCGAGGCCCGCCACTCGGTCGTCGCGCTGCGCCGTCACCTCAAGAAGACGAACGTCGTGGCCGCCAAGGTGACCGGGATCAACCACGCGAACAAGGTCGCCACGATCACTCCGATCGCGGGCGACCCCTACGAGCTCGAGTACGACCAGATCGTCGTCACCGCGGGCGCCGTCTCGCGCACCTTCCCGATCCCCGGCATCGCCGACAACGCGATCGGCCTGAAGACGATCGAAGAGGCCGTCGCGATCCGCGACAAGCTGATGTCGAACTTCGACAAGGCGTCGACCCTGCCTGCCGGGCCTGAGCGCGACCGTCTGCTGACGGTCGTCGTGGTCGGCGGCGGCTTCGCCGGCATCGAGGTGTTCGCCGAGCTCCGCTCGCTCGCCTCCTCCCTGGTCAAGAGCTACCCCCAGCTCACCTTCGACGACACGCACTTCCACCTCATCGAGGCCATGGGGCGCATCATGCCCGAGGTGTCGCTGAAGACGAGCGAATGGGTGCTCAAGAACCTCGCGAAGCGCGGCGCCTCGGTGCACCTCGACACGCAGGTGACCGGCGCCGTCGGCGGCAACATCGAGCTGTCCACCGGTGAGACCATCCCGAGCGACCTCATCATCTGGACCGCCGGCGTCATGGCGAACCCGACCGTGGTGCGCGGCGGCGACCTGCCCGTCGAGGAGCGCGGTCGCATCCGCACCCGTGCCGACCTCCGTGTCGGCACCGAGGACGAGGTCGTCGAGGGCGCCTGGGCCGCCGGCGACGTCTCGGCCGTGCCCGACCTCACCGGTGGCGGCGTGGGCGGCTACTGCGTGCCCAACGCCCAGCACGCCGTGCGTCAGGCGAAGCTCCTCGCGAAGAACCTCGTCGCCGTGCTGCGCGGCGAGGTGCCCCGTCAGTACATCCACAAGAACCTGGGTGCCGTCGCGGGCCTGGGCCTCTGGGTCGGTGTGTTCCAGTCCGGCAACATCGCGCTCAAGGGCTGGATCGCGTGGCTCGCCCACCGCGGTTACCACGGCCTGGCGATGCCCTCGTGGGAGCGCAAGTGGCGTGTGCTGTGGGGCTGGTGGAACAACTTCTGGCTCGGCCGCGACATGGTGAACCTGTCGACCGTCCAGAACCCGCGCTACGTCTTCGAAGAGTTCGCCGCGCGCCCGCGGCCGCCGCAGCCGGTCGAGGCGCCCGCCGAGAAGGCTGCTCCGGCAGCCGCGCCGGCCAAGAAGGCGCCGGCGCGCAAGGCTCCGGCGAAGGCCGCGGCCGACGCCGAGAAGGTCGCCGCGAACTGACGTCGAACGCCGGATGCCGCAGGCTCGTCTGAGAAGATGAGCCTGCGGCATTCGCGTTCCCGGCGGCACGTGACCCGCCCCCGTAGCCCAACGGCAGAGGCAGGCGACTTAAACTCGCCCAAGTGTGGGTTCGAATCCCACCGGGGGTACTCCCGCCAGACCCTCGCGTTCGCCGAGAAGGCTCGCTAACCTGGGCAAAACCGGCGAAAGGGTACCGGCATGAACGAGCACAGCACGGACCGGCAGGGCGACGCCGCGCAGAGCACGCCGAAGAGCGGCTGGTGGTGGAAGATCACGGCGCTGTTCCTGGGTGCCCCGCCGATCGCGGTGTACGGTGCCGAGGACGAGGTCGAGCAGGAGCGCGCCGCGAGGGCGAAGGACTGACCTCCGGATCGCCGTGGCGCGAGCGGCGCAGACGGGCTTCCACAGCCGGTCATCGGAACCGCTCCCAGCGCTCTAGGCTGGGGCGATGCGCACGCACCCGAAGCGAGCCGTATGAGTCTCGATCTTCTGTCCACGCCCACGGCGACGAAGCCGTGGGACCACCCCGCGTCCTACTGGGACGCCATGAGCCATGCCGTGGCGGACGTGAGCGGCCCCGTGGCCGCCATCAACTCCGGGGCGCTGCGGTACAACGCGCTCGACCTCGTGGTGCGGGCCGGCGGTGTGCCGATCCGCGTCGCCAGCAAGTCGGTCCGCGTGCGCGAGGTGCTGGACGCCGTCCTGGCCCTGCCCGGCTACCAGGGCATCCTCGCGTTCACCCTTCCCGAGGCGCTGTGGCTGGCCGAGACGATGGACGACATCGTGCTCGGCTACCCGACGGCCGACCGTGCCGCGATCGCCGCACTGGCCGCCGACGAGACCGCGGCGTCGCGCATCACACTGATGGTCGACGACCTCGCGCAGCTCGACCTCGTCGACGCCGTCGCCGCGCCCGGCGCGCGACCCGAGATCCGCGTGGCGATCGACGCCGACGCCTCCTGGCGCGCGCCGGCCCTCGGGCACATCGGCGTGCTCCGCTCGCCCGTGCACGAGGCGGCGGAGGTGGCCGCGCTCGCTCGCTCGATCGCGGCCCGGCCCGGATTCCGCCTCGTGGGTCTCATGATGTACGAGGCGCAGATCGCCGGTCAGGGCGATGCCACCGGATCCGGCGACGCCGTGATCCGCTGGATGCAGCGCCGCTCGGCCGCCGAGCTCCTCGATCGTCGCGGGGCCATCGTCGCGTCGCTGCGCGACATCGCCCCGCTCGAGTTCGTCAACGGAGGCGGGACCGGATCCCTCGAGCTCACGGCATCCGATCAGGCCGTCACCGAGGTCACCGCCGGCAGCGGCCTGCTCGCCGGCCACCTGTTCGACGGCTATCGCGCATTCGATCCCGCGCCGGCCGCGGCGTTCGCGCTCGAGGTGGTGCGCAAGCCCGCCCCCGACGTCGCGACCGTGCTCGGGGGCGGATGGATCGCCTCCGGACCGGCACTCGAGTCGCGTCAGCCCCGGGCGGTGTGGCCCGGCGGCCTGCGCATGGCGCCCCGCGAGGGCGCCGGCGAAGTGCAGACTCCGCTGCGGGGCGACGCGGCGCGCGATCTGCGGGTGGGCGACCGTGTCTGGTTCCGTCATTCCAAGAGCGGCGAGCTCGCGGAGCGCGTGGATCGCTACCACCTCGTCGACGGCGACACCAGGGTGGGGGAGGTGGCGACCTACCGCGGCGAGGGTAAGGCGTTCCTGTGACCCGTCCCGGAGGGGTGTGGCGCAACTGGGGCCGCACGGAGTCGGTGCGGCCGCAGCGCGTGGAGTTCCCCCGCACCGTTGCGGCGGTGCAGCGCGCCGTCGTCGCGGCGGCGGCGCAGCGCATGCCGATCAAGGCCGTCGGCGCCGGCCACAGCTTCACCGGCATCGCGGTGGCCCCCGGCGCGCTCCTCGAGCTCCGCGATCTCAGCGGGCTCGTCTCGGTCGACGTCGACCGTGCCCGGGTGACGCTTCTGGCGGGCACGCGCCTGCACGAGGTCCCGTCGCTCCTCGCGCCGTTCGGCCTCGCGATGGAGAATCTCGGCGACATCGACCGCCAGTCGATCGCGGGGGCGATCTCGACCGGCACCCACGGCACCGGGGAGCGCTTCACCGGCATCGCGGGCCAGGTCGTCGGCGCCACCCTCGTGACCGCCTCCGGCGAACTGTTCACCGTGAGCGAGGACGAGAACCCCGAGCTCGTGCCGGCAGTGGCCCTCGGCCTCGGTGCCCTCGGCATCCTCGTCGAGGTCACGATCCAATGCGTGCCCGCTTTCGTGCTGCACGCGGTCGAGCAGTCCGAAGGCCTCCACGAGGTCCTCGGCGCCCTCGACGAGCGCGCGGCGGCGGCCGACCACTTCGAGTTCTACTGGTTCCCGCACACCGACCGCGCGATGACCAAGACCAACACGCGGCTCCCCGAGAGCGCGCCACGGCATCCTCTTCCCCCGGTGGGCAAGTGGATCGACGACACCCTCGTCGGCACGGGTGTCCATCAGGTCGCGTGCGCGGCCGGCGCGGCGATGCCGGCGCTCGTGCCGCCGATCAACCGGCTGTCGGCCAAGATCTGGGGGAATCGGGAGTTCACGGATGCCTCGGCCCGCGTCTTCGCGACGAACCGGTCGGTGCGGTTTCGCGAGATGGAGTACGCGGTGCCGGTCGAGAACCTGCGCTCCGCGTTCGAGGCGGTGCGCGCACTCATCGATGACCGCGGCTGGCGGATCGGGTTCCCCATCGAGGTGCGGGTCGCGGCGGCCGACGACCGCTGGCTGTCGACGGCTCACGGCCGCGACTCCGGGTATATCGCGGTACACCGCTACTGGCGCGAGGACCCGACCGAGTACTTCGAGGCAGTCGAGGAGATCATGCTCGGTTTCGACGGTCGGCCGCACTGGGGCAAGATGCACACCCTCGGCGCCGACGCCCTGCGGTCGCGCTACCCCCGATTCGACGACTTCGTCGCCCTGCGCGACCGTCTCGACCCAGAGCGGCTGTTCCGCAACCCGTACCTCGATCGCGTACTCGGTGGGTAACGGCTGAGAGTCGGGGAATACCCCACATGCGAGGGGGTTTTGCGTCGGTAGGATGAGGGCACTACCGAACGGAGCATCGGCAAATGGAATGGCTGATTCCAGTCCTCATCGTGGTGGCGCTCGTCGTCATCGTCGGCATCTATCTCTGGGCGACGTACAACTCGCTCGTCCAGCTGAATGTGCGGGTGGACGAGGCGTGGAGCGACATCACGGTGCAGCTCAAGCGCCGCGCGGATCTGCTGCCGAACCTCATCGAGGCGGTGAAGGGCTACGCCGCTCATGAGAAGGCGGTGTTCGAGAACGTGACGCGGGCCCGCGCCGAGACGCTGTCGGCGTCAGGGCCGGCTGAGGCGGGCGTCGCGGAGGGACACCTCCAGCAGGCGCTGAAGTCCCTGTTCGCCGTGGCCGAGGCGTATCCGCAGCTGCAGGCGAGTCAGAACTTCCTGCAGCTGCAGCAGTCGATCGTCGACACGGAAGACAAGATCCAGGCGTCACGCCGGTTCTACAACGGCGGGGTCCGCGAGCTCAACACGAAGATCAAGGTGTTCCCGAACAACCTGTTCGCACGCAATCTGGGCTTCCACGAGCGCGAGTTCTTCGAAGTGATCGACGGTGCCGCGATCTCGGAGCCCCCGCGCGTCCAGTTCTGACGCGGCTCGGGTCCCAGCGAGCGCCGGCGAGCGTTGATGCGAGCCTGGTGCAGGTTGAGCGAGCGAAGCGAGCCGGAACCCCGTGACGCACGTCGGAGGCCGGCGGTAGCGTCGGGGCCATGGTCCATCGGCTGAGCCGCGCGCAGGCGCGGCGCGTCGCGTTGCGGGGGCAGCTGCTGACGGCTGAGAGGCCGGCCGGCATCGTCGAGACCATCGACGCGCTCACGGTGGTGAACATCGAGCCGACCGCGGCGATCGCGCCCAGTGCCGACCTCATCCTGTGGAGCCGGCTCGGGTGGCCATATCAGCCGGCCGATTTGACGCGCCTGTTCGAAGAGGACCGCGCGGTGTTCGAATGGGGCGGGTTCTACCGCGCCATGACCGACCTCGCACTGCTCATCCCTGAGATGCAGCGTCGACCCGAATCCGCGCAGGCGCGAGAGTGGCTCGCGGCGAACGACGTGTTCCGGCGGGAGGTCCTCGCGCGGCTCCGTGCCGAGGGTCCGCTGCGGGCGGCCGACATCCCCGATGCCGCGCAGGTGTCGTGGCGTTCGTCGGGCTGGACGAACAACCGCAACTCGATGCAGCTCCTCGAGATGCTCGTGCTGTGCGGCGATGTGGCCGTGTCGTCGCGGGATGCCGGTGGCCGCCTGTTCGATGTCGCCGACCGCGTGTACCCGCGAGATGTGCCGCACCTGACCGACGAGGACGCCGGCCGCGAGCGTGCGGAGCGCCGACTCGCGTCGCTCGGGATCGCGCGGAGGAAGGGCATCGCCCAGCCGTTCGAACCGATCGACGTCGGCGAGATCGGCGAACAAGCCGTCGTCGACGGGGTCGACGGCGTCTGGCGCGTCGACGCCGACGCCCTGGAGGCCGCCGACGGCTTCGCGGGGCGCACCGCGCTGCTGTCGCCGTTCGACCGCCTCGTGTTCGATCGGCGCCGGCTCGAGGAGCTCTTCGGGTACGAGTACCTGCTGGAGATGTACAAGCCGGCGGCGAAGAGGCGGTGGGGCTACTTCGCTCTGCCGATCCTTCACGGCGACCGTTTCGTCGGAAAGCTCGACGCCAAAGCCGACCGCAAGGCGGGCCTGCTCCGCGTGCATGCCGTGCATGAGGACGAGCCCTTCACCGATGAGGTCAGGGAGTCGGTGGACGCCGAGATCCAGGATCTCGCCCGCTGGCTCGGGCTCGAGGTGGTCGGTCCGGGCGCGTGAGACCGGCGCGTCGCCGGATCAGCCGGCGAGCTCCTCGACATCGAGGTCGTGCGTGTCCGCCCCGGGCTCGTCAGCGGCGAGCGGCACCGGCTCGGCCGGACCCGCCTCGTGGCGCGTCGCCTCGGGCAGGACCCGGGCAAGGTCGTCGGTGGCATCGCCCCAGCGGGAGACGGAGAGGGACTCGAGTCCTTGCCAGGACGCGGCGAGCCGGAGTTCCTGGGCAAGGCGAGGCGCAGCATCGGCGGGGGTGCCGTGCTCCCACCACGCGGACTGCACGAGCAATGTCGAGGCGGCGCGGTCGGCCTTCAGATCGACGCGGCCGACGATGTCGTCGCCGACGAGGACAGGCAGCGAGTAGTAGCCGAACCGGCGACGCGGCGCGGGCGTGTAGATCTCGATGCGGTACTCGAAGTCGAAGAGCCGCTCAGCACGGTCGCGGAACCACACGACGGGGTCGAACGGGGTCAGGATCGCGGCGGCATCGATCTTGCGCGGCACCACGGCGTCGGCGTGCAGCCACGCTTTGGCCGGGCGACCGGCGGTCGTCCACCCTTCGACGGTGATCGGGTACAGCTCGCCGGCGTCGACGAGGTCATCGAGGGCGGCCGTGACGGCCTTGCGGTCGGCGATGCGCCAGTAGTCGGCGATGTCGGCGGCGGTGGCGACGCCGTAGGCGCGCGTCGCGCGACGCGTGAGCTCACGCACGGCCTCGTCACGGGGGACCGGTGCCTCGAGCACATGGCGGGGGATCACCTGCTCGGCGAGGCCGTACCGTCGCTCGAAGCCGCGGCGGCCGGCGATCGCCACCTCGCCGAACATCCACAGGTGCTCGAGAGCCTGCTTGACGACGTCCCAGTCCCACCAGGGACCCCGCGCACTCTGTTTGGCGTCGTGCTCGATCTGAGCCGGGCGCAGCGGGCCGCGATCGGCGAGCTCGGCACGCACCCAGTCGACGATGTCGCGGTTCGCGTCGAACCAGCCGCCGGGCTTGCTGCCGTACTTCGCACGCATGGCCTGCATGCGGAAATCGAACAGACCCCAGTCTTCGGCGGGGATGAAGGCCGCGACGTGGGCCCAGTACTCGACGTAGGGGGAGCGCCGTGCGAACAGCAGACGGTCGAGCGCGGCGGTGTCGTAGGCGCCGACCCGCGAGAACAGCGGCATGTAGTGGGAGCGCGCGAAGACGTTGACCGAGTCGATCTGCAGCGTCGCCATGCGTGCCAGCGCGCCGTTGAGCTGCCGGGTGCCGGCTGCCGTCGGTCGGGGTCGCCCGAATCCCTGGGCGGCGAGGGCCACGCGGCGCGCCTCTGCGGCGCTGAGTGAGGACTTCACGCGCGCCAGCGTAGCCCGGGCCTCAGACACCGCGCCCGCCCGCCGTTCATGACCGGCGCGGAATGCGACGCGCCTAGACTGGGCTGATGAGCGGCTCCGACGATAAGCCCCGCGGATCCATCTTCGACGCCGTCCGCGACCGCAGCAGGGTCGTCTCGACCGAGACCTCCGCCGCGGTGCCGCGTGGCCTCCGCCTCGCGACCGCCTACTCGTGGCGCCTCATCGTCGTCGCCGCGGCGATCGGGGTCGGCGTCTGGCTCGTCATCCAGCTGAAGCTGCTGGTGATCCCGCTCCTCATCGCCATCCTCATCACCGCCCTGCTGTGGCCCGCCTTCACCTGGATGCTGCGGCGCCGCGTGCCGCGCTGGCTGGCGATCGTCATCGCCGTGGTGGGCACCGTCGCGATCGTGACGGGTCTGCTGTGGCTTGTGGTCTGGCAGATCATGCAGCAATGGGACTCGGTGCAGGCGAGCACCGTCGCCGCGGTCCAGCAGTTCCGGCAGTACCTCATCGACGGCCCCCTGCACCTGAGCGAGGACCAGATCGACGACCTCCTGGCGCAGGGCTGGACGTTCCTGCAGCAGCAGGCCGAGCTGCTGTGGTCGGGCGCGCTCGCCATCGGCTCAACGATCGGCCACGTCGTGACCGGCGCCGTGCTGGCGTTCTTCATCCTGCTGTGCCTGCTCGCCGACGGCGCCGGCATCTGGCGCTGGACCCTGCGGCTGTTCCCCAAGAAGGCGCGACCCGCCGCCGACGGCGCCGGCCGTGCCGGGTGGATCACCGTCGTCAACTACGCCCGCACGCAGCTGCTGGTCGCGACGATCGACGCCATCGGAATCGGCCTCGGCGCCGCGCTCCTCGGGGTGCCGCTCGCCATCCCGGTCGCCGTGCTCGTCTTCCTCGGCGCGTTCGTCCCGATCGTCGGTGCCGTGGTCACCGGAACGGTCGCCGTCTTCCTCGCGCTCGTGTACAACGGTCCGTGGATCGCGCTGTGGATGCTCGTGGTCGTGCTCGGTGTGCAGCAGCTCGAAGGCCACGTGCTCCAGCCGCTCCTCATGGGCTCCGCCGTCAAGGTCCACCCGCTCGCGGTGGTGCTCGTGGTCGCGGGCGGTGCCATGATCGCCGGCATCCCGGGAGCCCTCTTCGCCGTGCCGCTCGCCGCGTTCGTGAACGTCGTGGCGGTCTACCTTGCCGAACGCGCGTGGGAGACCGGCGCCAGACCCACCGGAGATCTCATCTGGAGCACCGTCCCACGGCAGAGGAGAGTCCGTTCGTGACCACCGCCATGTCATCCGCCGATCAGGCCGCCGCGACCGCGCCTGCCCCGGCAGCACTCGCCTCGGCCGTCCCGACGCTCGCGGACTTCGAGGATGCCGCCGCCACCCTCGAGGGCGTCATCTCGCACACCCCGCTCGACGCCTCGCTGCACCTGTCGGACGTCCTGGGCGTGCCGGTGCACCTCAAGCTCGAGAACCTGCAGCGCACCGGGTCGTTCAAGATCCGCGGCGCGACCTATCGCCTCTCGCGGCTGACCGCCGAGGAGCGCGCCCGCGGCGTCGTGGCCGCCTCGGCCGGCAACCACGCCCAGGGCGTGGCGCTCGCGGCGAAGGCGCTCGGCATCCACGCGACCATCTTCATGCCGCTCGGCGTGCCGGTGCCGAAGCTCCTCGCCACGCGAGGGTACGGCGCCGACGTCATTCTCGAGGGTGCCACCGTCGAGACGCCGCTGCGCCTCGCGGCCGAGTTCGCCGAGCGCACGGGTGCCGTCTTCATCCACCCCTTCGACCACCACGACGTCATCGCCGGGCAGGGCACGCTGGGCCTCGAGCTCATGGATGAGCTGCCCGACCTCGACACCGTCGTGCTGGGGATCGGCGGGGGAGGACTCGTCGCCGGCGTCGCCGCGGCCGTCAAGGCGCGTGCCGCGGCGGAGGGCCGCACGGTGCGGGTGATCGGCGTGCAGGCGGAGAACTCCGCCGCCTATCCGGCATCGCTCGAGGCGGGGCATCCGCTCGAGGTCCCGACCTCGCCGACGATCGCGGACGGCATCGCGGTCGCCCGTCCGGGGGACCTGCCGTTCGAGATCATCCGTGATCTCGTCGACGAGGTCGTGACGGTGACGGAGGACGACATCGCCCGCGCCCTGCTCGTGCTCCTCGAACGCGCCAAGCAGGTCGTCGAGCCCGCGGGCGCGGTCGGCGTCGCGGCGATCCTGGCGGGCAAGGTCGTCGCGACCGGCCCGACCGTCACGGTGCTCTCGGGTGGCAACATCGACCCGCTGCTGCTGCAGCGCGTCGTCGCGCACGGGCTCGCGGCATCCGGTCGGTACATGACGCTGCGCATCCCGCTGCCGGACCGTCCTGGTCAGCTCGCGCGCGTGTCGGAGTTGCTGGCGATCGCCGGGGCGAACGTCATCGAGGTGCTGCACACCCGGCACGGGCAGGGTATCCAGATCAGCGAGGTGATCCTGCAGCTGAGTGTGGAGACGCGCGGTGAGGAGCACCGCGCGCACGTCATCTCGGTGCTCGAGGACGCGGGCTACGCGCCCACGGTCGTTCCGGACTAGGCAAGGCCGCGCCCGGCGGCCTCAGAGGACTCCCTGAGGCCGCTGCGGGTCACTGCCCGTTGTAGGTCTCGACCTTGACGATCTCGACGGCGATCTCACGGCCGTTGGGGGCGGTGTACGACGTCTTCTCGCCCTCCTTGCGGCCGAGGATCGCGACGCCCAGGGGCGAGGCCTCGCTGTACACGTCGAGCTCGGAGCCGACCGCGATCTCGCGGTTGCCGAGCAGGAAGACCTCTTCGCCGCCCGCCACGATGGCGGTGATGACGGTGCCGGGCTCGACGACGCCGTTGCTCTCCGGCGCCTCGCTGACCGTCGCGGTCTTGAGCAGGTGCTGAAGCGTGCGGATGCGGGCTTCCTGCTTGCCCTGCTCGTCCTTGGCGGCGTGGTAGCCGCCGTTCTCCTTGAGGTCGCCTTCTTCGCGCGCGGCCTCGATGCGCTTGGCGATCTCCTCGCGGCCGGTGGTCGAGAGGTGCTCGAGCTCGGCGGCCAGGCGATCGTAGGCGTCCTGGGTGAGGAAGGTCACGGGGGCGTCGGTGGACACGGCTGACTCCTTCGTTGGGCCCGCTGCCGACCGCAGTGGTGCGGGCATAAACCGAACGCCCCGGCTCACGGCCAGGGCGCGATTGTGCTGATGTCCCGCCAGACTACGTCACGGCGTCTGTTCGGACAAACTCACTCGGGCAGCACCCAGCACGAATTCACGAACCCGGTGGTGGCGAGCGCGGTCGTCGGGATCGTCTCGCGGAAGGCGCGCGCGTGGAGCTCGGATGCCGGCAGCTCGACGACCCGCCAGCCCACCACGCCGTGCTCCTGGTCCTGCGCCTCGATCGCGCACGCGACCGCGGCGCCGGGGGGACTGCTGATCTGGAATCCGAGCGTCACGGAGTGCTCGTCGACGACGTCGAACGATGTCGTGTCCGAGTCGACGGAGTTGAGCGAGGCTCGCACGGTGGACCAGCCGAAGAGACCGACGACGGCGACCGCCACCACGATGCCGGCGCCGATGAGCCACGCGCGTGCAGGGGAGCGGCGGCGGCCGTAGCGCTCGTCGAGCATGTCCTGCGTGGTCACGCCGCTCCTTCGGGCTCGTCGGGTCGGATCGGAAGATTAGGCTGGAACTCCAGGCTATGCGCTCGCGCGCACCCCCGACGACACCGCCCGCCCCGCGGGCAGAGCGAGGACCCCATGCAGCACGCGATCGTCGCACTCCTCCCCGCAGCGACGACCCCGACGCCGACGCCCGCGCCCGCGGTCGATCCGAACCTCGTGAGCCCCGGCGTCGTGGGATTCCTCTTCACCGCGCTCATCGCGATCGCCGTGATCTTCCTGATCTGGGACATGATGCGCCGCATCCGCCGGGGCCGCGTACGCGCCGACATCCAGGAGCAGCTCGACGCCGAGGAGCAGGCGGCGCGCGCCACGGACGCGACCGAGGTCGACGACCAGAGCATCGACCCGGCGGCCGACGACGACCGCGGGGACGCCACGGCGCCGCCCAAGGGCTGAGCCGCCGCGAGCGGTGGCGGTGACGGGATGCTGCGGCCCGCAGCATCCGCCATCATCTTCAGTTCGGAAGCCCCAGCGACGGGGAGTACGGGTGCAGCGCGATGATGAGGCACGCCGTCCAGTGGCAGAGGAATGCGAGCACCGTGCAGACGTGGAAGATCTCGTGGAAGCCGAAGTGGCCGGGCCACGGGTTGGGACGCTTCATCGCGTAGACGACGGCGCCGCCGGTGTAGAGCAGGCCGCCGATGGCGACGAGGACCATCATGGCCGCGCTGGCCTGGAACAGCGGAACGATGTACATGACGGCCGCCCACCCCAGCAGGAGATAGAGGGCGACGTAGAGCCAGCGCGGCGCGTTGATCCAGAAGACGCGGAACAGGATGCCGAGCAGGGCGCCGCTCCAGACGAGGACCAGCAGCAGCGCCCCCTGCTGGGGCGGCAGCGCGAGCACCGCGATCGGAGTGTAGGTGCCCGCGATCAGCAGCACGATGTTGGCGTGGTCGATGCGCTTGAGGATCGCCTTGGTCTTCGGCTTCCAGTTGAACCGGTGGTAGAGCGCGGAATTGCCGAAGAGCAGCAGCGAGGTGGCCATGAACACCGCCGACGCCCACTTCGCCGGCGCGCCCTGCGCGAGAACGATGAGCACGATGCCGGCCGCGATCGCGATGGGGAAGGTCGCCGCGTGGATCCAGCCGCGCCACGTCGGCTTGAGATCGGGTGTCGCGGCGTCGACGGCCGCGGCGTCCATCAGCGGCAGCACGGGGACCTCAGGGGCCCGGGGAATACTGCGACGGCGGCTCATTCCCCCAGCGTAGAGGGGCGCGCATGCCGCGAGGGGAACATGCTCGGTCGCAGGGGAAGTGGCACTCGGTCCCACGCTAGGGTCGACGTCGCGCGGGAGGTAGCGTAGGCATGTGGCGCGCGGCGAGACGAACGAGGGCAGGGGGCCCCTCTACCGGCTCTACATAAACCGCCTGCGCCGACGCCTGGACCCGGCATCCGTCCCCCGCCACCTCGCGATGATGATCGACGGGAACCGCCGGTGGGCGAAGCAGCTCGGTTACGACTCCGCCGCGCACGGCCACCGCGCGGGCGCGGCCAAGATGAAGGAATTCCTCCGCTGGTGCGACGACGTGGGCATCCGCGTCGTGTCGCTGTACCTGCTGTCCAACGACAACCTGCGCAAACGCGATTCGCGGGAGCTCTCCGACCTCATCGAGATCATCGCCGAACTCGCCGACGAGCTCTCGCACGAGCGCGACTGGCGCGTGAAGCACGTGGGCCGGGCGGACGCGCTGCCGGCGGACCTCCGGCGCGTCCTCGCCGACGTCGAGACCCGCACCAAGGACAACGCGGGGATGCACGTCAACCTCGCGGTCGGCTACGGCGGCCGGGGCGAGATCGTCGACGCCGTGCGCAGCATCATCGCCCAGCACGATGAGCGCGGGGGATCGCTCGAGGAGCTGGCGGCGAGCCTCACGCCCGAGCAGATCGGCGAGCATCTCTACACCGGAGGACAGCCCGATCCCGACCTCGTCATCCGCACGTCGGGGGAGCAGCGGCTGAGCGATTTCCTCCTGTGGCAGTCGGCCCACTCGGAGTTCTACTTCGTCGAGGCTCTCGGCCCGGATCTGCGCGAGGTGGACTTCCTCCGCGCCATCCGCGACTTCGCCTCGCGTGACCGTCGATACGGCGGTTGATCGGCCGCTCACACCGCTGATCGCACCTCTGCCAGAATGATCCGCGTGACGGATCTGGATTCATATCTGGCGTCGTTCGATGGGGAACCGGGGTATCTGGACTGGGCGGCGTTCGGGCCGCTCTCGCCTGCGGTCCGCAGCGAGGCGCAGGGGGACACCGAGCTGCTCGGCTCGGGCCGGCGGACGAGCATCGAACTCGTGGCCGACCACGAGCGAGAGGCCCGCGAGCTGGTCGCGGAGCTGATCGGCACGGATGCCTCGCACGTGGTGCTGCAGCCGTCCACGACGTACGGCCTCATGCACGCCATCTACGGACTGGCAGGCGGCCTCATGCTCGGCCGCGGCGAGTTCCCGAGCCTGACGGTGGCGGCGACCCGCGCGTCCGAGGCGTTCGGCTCGGTGCAGCTGCAGTGGGTCGAGCCGGCCGACGGGTTCATGACGCCCGACGCGATCCGCTCCGCCCTCTCCGACGACACCCGTGCGGTGGCGGTCAGCCTCGTCGACTTCCGCACGGGGTACCGCACCGATCTGTCGGCGATCCGCGAGGTGATCGGCGATCGACTCCTCATCGTCGACGCCATCCAGGGATTCGGCGCGGTCGAGGCCGACTACCTCGCGGCGGACGTCGTGTGCGGCAACGGCTACAAATGGCTTCGCGCGGGGCGGGGGACGGGGTTCGCGTGGTTCGGCGATCGTGCTCTCGAGCGCATCGCGCCCGTCCTGTCGGGCTTCCAGGGAGTGGAGGGCGACCTGCCGGTGGACACCGTGCCCGTGCCCGCCGCCTCGGCACGGGCCTTCTCGGTCGCCGGCTTCGACACGCTCGCCGCCGCGCGCCTGGCGACGGCGCTGCGCGAAGTGGTCGATGTGGGCGTGGCCGCCATCGAGGCGGTGCTGGCTGCGCGGGCGACCGACGTCATCTTCTTCGCGGATCGCTACGAGGTGCCGGTGGTCACACCCAGGGACCCCGAGCGCCGCGCGGGCATCGTGACCCTGGAGCCCCCTCCGCAGGACGCAGCGCCCCTCGCCGCCTCCTTGGCGAACCACGGCCTCACCGTCACGACGCGGGCCGGCCGTATCCGGGTCGCCCCGCACGTCGGCACCGGTGCCGACACGCTGCGGCTGTTCGGCGACGCGCTCGCCGCCTTCTCGTCGGCGCGCGTCTGGTGACAGGGGATGCTGCTCGTGCAGCATCCGTTCACCGACATGTCACGAATTCGTGCGTGTCGAGCGCGTCCGACGACGCGGCGCGGTCGTAACGTGAGCGCATCGGGCAAGGAGCCCGGTCGAGTCGGCCTTCCGGATCGCGACTCGTGACCCATGGTCGACTCGTGACTGCCGGGTGAACCACCCGGGGCGGGAGTGGGTTGTGACCACACGAGCACCACACGAGCAGCGCAGTCAGGGCTTCGAGCGGGTCGCCGATTCCGATCAGGATCTGCGGACCTATGTACTCGACACGTCGGTGCTGCTGAGCGATCCGCGGGCGTTCTTCCGTTTCGCCGAGCACAGCGTCGTGATCCCCGTCGTGGTGATCACGGAGCTGGAGGGCAAGCGGCATGATCCCGAGATCGGCTACTTCGCCCGGCAGGCACTGCGCCATCTCGACGAACTCCGTGTCGAGCACGGGCGCCTCGACTTTCCCGTTCCCGTCGGTCAGGGCGGCACGCTTCGCGTCGAACTGAACAACACCGACGCGACGGTGCTCCCCTCGGGGATGCGGCTCGGCGACAACGACAGCCGGATCCTCGCCATCGCGATGAATCTCGCCCAGGACGGGCAGGAGGTCACCGTCGTCTCGAAGGACCTGCCGATGCGGGTCAAGGCGGCGTCGCTCGGCATCACCGCGGAGGAGTACCTCGCGGAGCAGGCGGTCGATTCCGGCTGGACCGGCATCTCCGAGCTCGACGTCTCGGGCGACGACATCAGCGACCTGTACGAGAGCGAAGTCGCCTCCAGCGAGGACGTGCAGGGGCTCCCGGTGAACACGGGCCTGATCATCCATTCCGAGCGGGGCTCGGCGCTGGGTCGGGTCGTCGGTGACGGCGAGTACCGCCTGGTGCGCGGCGACCGCGAGGTCTTCGGCCTCCACGGGCGGTCGGCCGAGCAGCGGATAGCCATCGACCTGCTGCTCGATCCCGAGGTCGGCATCGTCTCGCTCGGCGGCCGTGCCGGCACCGGAAAGTCGGCTCTCGCCCTGTGCGCCGCTCTGGAAGCGGTGCTCGAACGACAGCAGCAGCGCAAGATCATCGTGTTCCGGCCCCTGTTCGCCGTCGGCGGCCAGGAGCTCGGCTACCTGCCGGGGGACCAGCAGGAGAAGATGAACCCGTGGGGCCAGGCGGTCTTCGACACGCTCGGCTCCGTGGTCTCGACCAACGTGCTCGACGAGGTGGTCGAAAGGGGCCTCCTCGAGGTGCTGCCGCTGACGCACATCCGCGGACGCTCTCTGCACGACGCGTTCGTGATCGTCGACGAGGCGCAGTCGCTCGAGCGCAACGTGCTGCTGACGGTGCTCAGCCGCATCGGCCAGAACTCCCGCGTCGTCCTGACCCACGACGTGGGCCAGCGCGACAACCTGAGGGTCGGTCGGCACGACGGCGTCGCATCGGTCATCGAGACGCTCAAGGGTCACGCGCTGTTCGGCCACGTGACGCTCGTGCGGTCGGAGCGGTCGGCCATCGCGGCGCTCGTCACCGACCTCCTGGAGGCCGGAGAACTCGCTTGAGAGCCGCCGTCATCAGCTGACGACGCAGCGGGCCGGGATGTCGGATTCCGGCCCGCTGTGCCGTGCGAGCATGAGGAAAGTCTCATCGCCCACGGCGCATACCGCGCGATCGGTCTGTCACCATGGATGAGGGGAAACGATTCCGCGCACACGGAGGGCAGGCGAGAAGTGCACGCACGCACGGGACTCGTGGTCGGCGGCATGACCGCTGTCGCAGCGAGCGTCGCTGTCGTGACTGCCGTCGCCCTCGCGAACACTGCGGCGCTGGCCGAATCCGAGGGCACGAGCGTCGGATCCCAGCGCATCGTCGTCCCGGCGGCGGCATCCCCCTCGGCGACGCCCCAGCCCGCGCCGGCCGCGACGCCCGACGCCCTGATCCCCTCGGCCGAGCCCGAGGTGGTCCAGGCGCCCGCCCCTGTCGAGGTCGCGCCGCCTGAGTCGACCAGCACGCGCACTCCCGCGAACGCGGCGCCCGAGGCGGCGCCCGCCGCCCCGGCTCCTCCCGCAGCACCGGGCGCGGGTGGCGACATGGATTCTGCCATCGCCGCAGCGAAGGCCGCGGGCACGTGGGACGCGCTGCGCAGCTGGGCTGCCTCGCATGGCTGGGCGAGCGGTCGGCTCGATGCGCTGATCGCACGTCTGGAGCGTGAGATCGCCGACCAGACCGAGCAGGTCGACCGGAACAACTCGGTCGATTCGAGCAACTCGAGCGGATCCACCACTCAGCGGCAGGGCATCGTCCAGGCTCCGGCCCCGGAGCAAATGGCCCCTGCGCAGCCGCCTCAGAAGCAGCAGAATCAGTCCGGTCAGCAGTCGACCGGTCAGAAGCCTCCCGCGCACGCGGGATCGAACGTCGGAAACGGCAACGGCGCCGGCAACGACGGGAAGAAAGACCAGTCGCGCAATTCCCCAGACAAGCGCGACTGACAACGGTCGGATCCCCCAGTCCGGCCCTTCACAGCCCCCGGTGTCCCCCAGCACCGGGGGCTTCTTCCTGTCCCGGCAGGGCACCCCCGCCATCGGGTGCCCGACGGCTCACTCCCAGCGGTAGCCCGCGCCGCGGACCGTGACGATGTGGTCGGCGCCCAGCTTGCCGCGCAGGTAGCGCACGTACACGTCGACCACGTTGGAACCGGGATCGAAGTCCAGCCCCCACACACGGCTCAGCAGCTGCTCCCGGCTGAGCACGCGGCCGGGGTTGCGCAGGAACTGCTCCGCGAGTGAGAACTCGCGCGCCGACAGGTCGACCTCGCGGCCACCTACGGTCGCGCGGCGCGCGAGGATGTCGAGCACGACGTCGCCGTGCGAGATCGCGACGCCGGGCTGCGGCACGCTCTCGCGCAGGCGCGACCGCACGCGCGCGAGCAGCTCTTCGAACGTGAACGGCTTCGGGACGTAGTCGTTGGCGCCCGCGTCCAGACCGGTGACGGTGTCGCGCGTGCTGGATCGGGCGGTGAGCATGATCACGGGCACCGCGGAACCGCGGGCTCGCAGCTCGCGCAGCACCTCGAAGCCGTCCATCGTGGGCAGGCCGACGTCGAGGAGCACGAGGTCGGCATCGCCGCGCAGCGCCGACTCGAGTCCCTCCGGGCCGTCCTCGAAGACGAGCGTCTCGTAGCCGGCGGCCTCGAGGCCGCGACTGACGAACGCGGCGATCCGAGGTTCGTCCTCGACGATGAGGATCCTGGTCATCCGGCGGCCTCCCGTTGCAGCACGTCTCCGGCACGCACCGGTGCCGGCAGTTCGGCCTCCGTGGGAGGCAGGTGGATCGTGAACGTGGCGCCGCCTCCCGGCGTATCGGTGACGACGCAGTGCCCGCCGTGCCCCTTCGCGATCGCATCCACGATGGCGAGGCCGAGACCCGACCCGCCCACCGAGCGCTTCACGTGCGCGCGGTCGAATCGGCGGAAGATGCGGGCCCGGGCGCCAGGCGGGATGCCGGGGCCGTGGTCGCGCACCCAGAGCCGCGAGCCGTCGTCCGAGTGGGCGCTGCCGATCTCGATGGGACTGCCCTCGGGCGTGTACTTGGCGGCATTGTCGGCGAGCTGCAGCCATGCCTGCAGCAGGCGGTCCTGGTCGCCCACGGTGACTCCTTCGGCGCGGGCCTCGACCGTCCAGCTGTGGCCGGGGATGACAGCCACGAGCTCGCCCACCCGCTCGGTGAGCCCGGCGAGGTCGACGGTCTCGAGGCTGTACGAGTCCGCCTCGGCGGTGGCCAGCAGGTCGATGTCCTCGACGAGGCGCGTGAGCCGGTCGAGCTCGGCGATGCCGATGTCCCGGGCGGACGCCACATCCGCAGCATCCTGCGGGTTCATGAGCTCGAGGTGACCCCGCACGATCGTGATGGGCGTCTTCAGCTCGTGGCGCACGTCGTCGAGGAGCTGACGCTGGACGTCGACCGAATCCTCCAGGCGATCGAGCATCGAGTTGACCGTGCGCGACAGGTCGGCGATGTCGTCGTTGCCCTGAGGTTCGAGCCGATGCGAGAGGTCGGTGATCGAGATGGCGTCGGCCGTCTCGCGGAGGCGCCGGATCGGCGACAGCAGCCGCCCGGTGACGAACCACCCCACGATCCCGATCGCGAACAGCACGGCGACCGCCGCGATCACATACGTCGTCATGGCGAAGGTCACCGGCTGGAGCTCCGCGCCGAGATCGACCGCGCGAACGTACATCCCCTGGCGGGGATCGCCGGCCATGCTCACCGGGATCGCGATGTAGCGGAGCGAACCCTGGTCGGTCACCGCCGTTCCCATGTGCGGCGTGCCGTCAGCGGTCTCTTCGACGACGCGGTCGATGAGCTGCTGGTTCTTCGCGATGGGGATTCCCGTGAGGGTGGACGGCACCCACCTCGGCACGCCGTCGATCAGCGCCAGCGAGCCTTCGTTGCGCGCGGGCACCAGGCGCGCCACCACCGCGTTCAGGTAGTCGTCGACGTTCTGGAAGTCACTCTTGTCGAGCTCCTCCGTCGCCGCGGACGCGCCGTCGGTCGCGTCGGCGGAGTCGCCCTCGGCCACGGTCTGGAGCGACGCGACCTGGGCTTTGAGTCGATCGTTGACGCCACCGAGTGCCTGCTCGCGCTGTACGAGGAACGTGACGCTGCCCACGATCGCGAGACCCACGCACGCGACGGCCAGGATCGCGGCGAGGATCCTGACGCGCGCGGGAACCGGGCGGGGGGTTCGGGCCATGACCCGATTATCCCGCCGACGCACGGCTTGCGACATCGGGTGGGCGGATCAGCCCGGGTGCGTCATCGAGAGAAGGTCGAGCTTCTCGTCGAGCTGCTCGAGCGTGAGCTCGCCGCGCTCCACGTAGCCGAGGTCGATCACAGCCTCGCGCACCGTGATGCCCTTCGCGACGGAGTGCTTGGCGATCTTGGCGGCGGCCTCGTAGCCGATGAGCTTGTTGAGCGGGGTGACGATCGACGGCGACATGCCGGCGTACGCGGCGGCGCGCTCGACGTTCGCCTCGAGCCCGTCGATGGTCTTGTCAGCGAGGACGCGCGAGGTGTTCGCGAGCAGCTCGATCGACTCGAGCACCGCGCTGCCCATGATCGGGATGGCGACGTTGAGCTCGAAGGCGCCCGACGCGCCCGCCCAGGCGACCGTGGCGTCGTTGCCGATGACGCGGGCGCAGACCATGAGCGTGGCCTCGGGGATCACCGGGTTGACCTTGCCGGGCATGATCGACGATCCAGGCTGCAGATCGGGGATGTGGAGCTCGCCCAGACCTGTGTTCGGGCCCGAGCCCATCCAGCGGAGGTCGTTGTTGATCTTGGTCAGCGACACCGCGACGGTGCGGAGGGCGCCGGATGCCTCGACCAGCCCGTCGCGGTTGGCCTGGGCCTCGAAGTGGTCCTTGGCCTCGGTGATCGGCAGCTCGGTGTCGGAGACGATGAGCTCGATCACGCGCTGCGGGAAGCCGAGCGGCGTGTTGATGCCGGTGCCGACCGCGGTCCCGCCGAGGGGGACCTCGGCGACGCGGGGGAGCACCGCCTGCACGCGCTCGATGCCGAGGCGGATCTGGCGGGCGTAGCCGCCGAACTCCTGGCCGAGGGTGACGGGGGTCGCGTCCATGAGGTGGGTGCGGCCCGACTTCACGACGGTCTTCCAGAGGTCGGCCTTCGCCTCGAGGGCGACGGCCAGGTGGTCGAGAGCGGGGATCAGGTCGTCGATGAGCTCCTGCGTCACCGCGATGTGCACCGAGGTGGGGAACACGTCGTTGGACGACTGGGACGCGTTGACGTGGTCGTTCGGGTGCACGGTCGCGCCCAGCGCCTGCGTGGCGAGGGTCGCGAGCACCTCGTTCATGTTCATGTTCGACGACGTGCCGCTGCCGGTCTGGTAGACGTCGATCGGGAACTGGTCGGCGAACTCGCCGGCGATGATGCGGTCGGCCGCACCGGCGATGGCGTCTGCGATGGCGCCGTCCAGCGTGCCGAGCTCCTTGTTCGCGAGGGCCGCGGCCTTCTTGATGCGCGCGAGCGCGACGATCTGCGCGGGCTCGAGCCGGTCGCCGGAGATGGGGAAGTTCTCCACGGCGCGCTGGGTCTGCGCGGCGTAGAGCGCGTTCTTGGGCACGCGCACCTCGCCCATGGTGTCGTGCTCGATGCGGTACTCGATGTCGGTCACGTCGTTGTTCCTCACGTGTCGGTACAGGGGATGTCTTGGCAGAGCTGGGGGTTCAGGCGGGGTCGGTGATGCCGACGATGACGTCGGGTACCGCGGTGCCTTCGCCGAGGCGGTAATTGGCGCCGACGATCGCGAGGCGCCCCTCGGCGACGGCGGAGCTGATCAGCTCGGAGGAGTGGAGCAGCTCGCCGACGGTGTCGCGAAGATGCTCGCGGCCGACCTCTTCGGCGTCGATCACGTCGGGGTACACGCCGTCCACCGCGGACGCCCGCTGGACGCGGCGCACCGCGGGCACGATCGGCGAGATCAGTCGCCAGATGTGCGGGGGCAGCGGATCGGCGTCGGGGCTGGTGCTGTCGATCGCCGCGCGGACGGCGCCGCACGCGTCGTGGCCCAGCACCACGATGAGGGGCACACCGAGCACAGCGACGGCGTACTCGAGGCTGCCCACGACGGACTCGGAGACGACCTGGCCCGCGTTGCGGACGACGAAGAGGTCGCCGAGGCCCTTGTCGAAGATGATCTCCGCCGCCAGACGCGAGTCCGCACAGCCGAAGAGGGCGGCACGGGGTCGCTGCCCTCCCGCGAGTTCATGCCGGGTGTCGACGTCCTGCCGAGGGTGGCGGGGTTCGCCGGCGACGAAGCGCGCGTTGCCGCGCTGCATCTCCCGCCAGGCCTTCGCGGGGGTGGGCTGATCGGTCACTCGGCCTCCTGGCGCAGTGCGGTGATCTGGTCGGTGACGGAGCGTGCCGTCTCTTCGAGGGCGGTCTCGCCCGCGGCGCCGTAGATGAGCACCGTGTCGGTGCCGGCGTCGGTGGCCAGCGCGACCGAGATGTTCCCGGTGCGGTCGGGGTCGAGCTCGTAGCGCTCCCACGTGATGCCGTCGATCGTGACGGTGTCCTGCGGGGCGGAGCCCGAGAGCACGCGGGCCGGCCACGACTCGTCGGCGTCGAATCCCTGGGCGACACGCAGGAAGCCGCGCTCGTCCTCCTGGGAAGGGGCGTAGACGACGGTGAACGCGCGGACCCCGCCGTTGCCCTCGATGCCCGCGCGGTTCACGATCCACCCGTCGGACATCTCCGGAGTGATGACCGTGCGGCCTTCGGAGGCGGCGACACCCTCCGCGACCGCGGCGACGTCGATCGCTTCGCGCGGCGGGGGCGTGCCGCGGGGCACGGCGGCGATGATGACGATCACGACCGCCAGCGTCGCGAGCAGCGCCGCGATGAGATTGCGCACGTTCTGACTCGAGCGGTAGATCCGCGACGACTCGGCCTTGCGGTCGGCGGTCTCCTGCGGCGTCTCGGGGCGACCGAGTTCGGCGACGATGCGGGGTTCGCGTGACATCAGAGCGCCTCGCCCTGTGCGCGATCGGCGGAGGCGCGAGCGGCCTCGAGACGGCGCTTGGCGCCCAGCAGCCATTCCTCGCAGCGGGCGGCGAGCGCCTCGCCGCGCTCCCAGAGTGCGAGGGAGTGCTCGAGGGTCGGGGCGCCCTGCTCGAGTTCGGCGACGACGCGGACGAGTTCGTCGCGCGCCTGCTCGAACGAGAGGGCCGCGACGTCCGTGAGGGCGCCGCTCGTCTCAGTCATGGTCACAGTCTATTCGGCCGCGGGACCCGCCCCGTGCCCCGCCCGGTTCGGCTCGACGTCGTCGTCGGTCCGCGTGTCGTCCTCGGCGATCTCGCCCTCGGAGCGCGCCGCGAACGAGCCGCGCCCGACGGTGACGACGATGGGAGTGGATGCCGGGGCCTGCGCGGCGTCGCGCACGATGACGCCGTCGGCGAGGTGCGCGATCGCGTAGCCGCGGGCCAGCGTCGATGCGGGGGAGAGGGCGCGCAGCGTCGCGCGGAGCTCGGCGGTGCGCTGCTCCTGGACGCGCAGCGACCGGTCGATGCGATCGCGCCCGCGAGCCGCGAGGAGCTCGACCTCGTGCGAGCGGGTGGTCAGCAGCGTCTCGGGGTCGCGCAGCACCGGGCGGGAGCGCAGCTGCTCGAGCTGGGCGATGTCGTGCGAGATGCGCTGCGTGAGCCTCGTGTTCATGCGGGCGCGCAGCTGACCGACGAGCGCGCGCTGCTCCGCGACGTCCGGCACGACGCGCTTGGCGGCGTCGGTCGGGGTCGATGCGCGCAGGTCGGCGACGTCGTCGAGGAGGGGGTGGTCGTTCTCGTGGCCGATGGCGCTGACGATGGGGGTGGATGCCGCCGCCACCGCCCGGACCAGCCGCTCGTCGCTGAAGCCGAGCAGGGTCTGCGGGTCGCCGCCGCCGCGGGCGATGATGATGACGTCGACGTCGGGTGCGGCATCCAGCGCCTTCAGAGCCGCGATCGTCTCGGGAACGCACCGGTCTCCCTGCACAGCGGCGTACTTCGTCTGGAACCGCACCTGCGGCCAGCGCAGCTCGGCGTTGCGATGCACGTCCTTCTCGGCATCCGAGTTCTCGCCGGTGATGAGGCCGATGAGGTGCGGCAGGAAGGGGATGGGCTTCTTGCGCGAGGGATCGAACAGTCCTTCGGACCGCAGCTGCACGCGCAGGCGCTCCAGCTTCTCCAGCTGGTCGCCGAGTCCCACATGGCGCATCGCGGAGACGCCGAAGCTGAAGTCGCCGTTCTTCACGAAGTAGTCGGCCTTGACGCACGCGATCACGTGGTCGCCGACCTTCAGGTCGCCGGGCAGCCGGTCTCGCGTGGAGGACCAGATGCGGAACGAGATCGTGGCGTCGGTCACGAGGTCCTTCAGGCGGCCGAACACGTTGCCGCCCCGCTGGTTCCACCCCGTGACCTCGCCCTCGACCCACACCGAGCCCCAGGTCTGGACGAAACCGCGGATGGTGTCGTTGAGCCGGGCGACGGAGGTCGGCGCCTGCGCCGTGGAATCTCGCGGCGGAACGGAGTCGGGAGGTGGCGGCTCGCCGGGGACGGTGGCGGGCTGGAAACTCGTCATGCGGTCCTTTCATGCCCGGGCGCGGGCTGCTCGCACCGGTGAGCCGGCGGGCGTCGCAGGCTCCTCGGCGGAGTCCCCGCTCAGGAGCCCGCCCGTAGAATCGAGGGGTGAGCATCAGCACCGCGGGGCAGACCCGAACGAGTCAGGCCCCTGTGAGCATGCCCGTCCCGCGGATCCCGCGGCGGCGCGAACCGCTCAAGGATATCGCCGGGGCCGGACACAAGCGGGTGCTCCTGGCATCCCCGCGCGGCTACTGCGCGGGCGTGGACCGCGCCGTCATCGCCGTCGAGAAGGCGCTCGAGCGCTACGGCGCGCCCGTGTACGTGCGCAAGCAGATCGTGCACAACATCCACGTCGTCACCGAGCTCGAGAAGCAGGGCGCCATCTTCGTGGAAGAGGTGGACGAGGTCCCCTCGGGCGCCCACGTCGTGTTCAGCGCGCACGGGGTGTCGCCCGCGGTCGTGAACGCGGCATCCGATCGTGGTCTACGCGCCATCGATGCGACGTGCCCCCTCGTCACGAAGGTGCATCGCGAGGCGGTGCGCTTCGCGCGCGACGACTTCGAGATCCTCCTCATCGGCCACATCGGCCACGAGGAGGTCGAGGGCACCGCCGGCGAGGCTCCCGACCATGTCACGATCGTGAACTCGCCCGAGGAGGCCGACACGATCGAGGTTCGCGACCCGTCGAAGGTCGTGTGGCTGTCGCAGACGACGCTCTCGGTCGACGAGACGATGGAGACCGTGCGCCGTCTGCGGGTGCGCTTCCCCGAGCTGCAGGATCCGCCGTCGGACGACATCTGCTACGCGACGCAGAACCGCCAGGTCGCGATCAAGAAGGTCGCGAAGGACGCCGATCTCGTGATCGTCGTCGGGTCGGCGAACTCGTCGAACAGTGTGCGACTCGTCGAGGTCGCGCTGGAGCACGGCGCCAAGGCGGCGTACCGCGTCGACTACGCGGACGAGGTCGAGCAGGCGTGGCTCGAAGGGGTCGAGACCGTCGGCGTCACCAGCGGCGCGTCGGTCCCCGAGGTGCTCGTGCAGCAGGTGCTCGACGACCTCGCCGCCGCCGGCTACCGCGATGTCGAAGAGGTGCGCACGGCCGAGGAGGATCTGCAGTTCTCCCTCCCGAAGGAGCTGCGGACGGATGCTGCCGGCAAGCGCGACGACCGCGCCCTCGGCGGACGGACCCGCGCATGAGCGACGCCGCGAACGCCGAGCCCGATCCGCGCTCGCGTCCCCGTCCCCAGTACGGCGAGTACGCGACGCCGGAGGAGCAGCGGGCGCGCATCCAGGAGCCCGCGCCCTGGCAGCAGGAGCCGATCGCGCCGATCATGACCGATGCCCCGGCCGACGGCATCCCACCCGCTCCCGCCGTCGCCGAGAAGCGTCAGCACCCCGTCGATCGCATCGTGACGTTCGCGCTGCTCGCCTACGGCCTGGTCAACGTGATCACCTCGGTGCCCGCCTTCCTCGATTACGGCTCGTACGCCGAGACGATGCTCGGACTGATGGGCGTCGACGTGCAGCTCTCCGATCCCGCCGCGGCCAAGCCGTGGGCGATCGCTGCCGTGGTCGTCCTCGTGGTCGGCTGGTGCGCCACCGCGGCCCTCTCGGTCTGGAACATGCGCCGCTCGCGCGTGACGTGGTGGATCCCGCTGGTGGGCGGCATCGTCTTCTCGCTGATCGCCGGCGCGCTGATGGTCGCGCCGCTGACGAACGACCCCGCCGTGTGGCAGGCCCTCCTCGACAGCGCGCGACTCTGACCTTCCGCGGCGCGCGGATCGCGCGCCGTGCGGTCCCGCCACCGCGGGTCCATACTCACTGGTGACAGCGCGGGCGCGCTGCGGATTCACGTGAACCCGCGGGTGGCGTGTCTCGTGTCTCCTGCGGGAGGTGATGGATGCCGCACGACAGCGTGGAGCGCCGAGACAGGGCCGCCGGACGCGATGCCGCGCGCCTGGCCGCACTGTACGACGCACATGCGGCGCCCGTCTGGCGCTATGTCGTGCATCTCACCGGCGACCGCGCCGGTGCCGACGATATCGTGCAGGAGACGCTGCTGCGGGCGTGGCGAACGCCCAAGATCCTCGAGCAGGATCCCTCGACCACGCGCTCGTGGATGTTCACCGTCGCGCGTCACCTCGTGATCGACGAGGCGCGCAGCGCGCGGCGGCGCCGGGAGATCGGCGTCGCCGAGGTCCCCGAGCGCACCGCGCCGGACGCCACCGACGCGCTGTTCGAGGCGATCCTCGTCGAGGAAGCGCTGGCCACGCTCACCACCGACCACCGCGCCGTCGTCGTGCGCGCCTACTACCGGGGACTCTCCGTCGCCGAGATGGCCGACGAACTCGACATCCCGGAGGGCACCGTCAAGTCGCGCCTCCACTACGGGCTGCGCGCCCTCCGGCTCACCCTGCAGGAGAAGGGGGTGACGCGATGACCACGGATCACGCCCGCTTCGCCGACTGGGACGCCGCGTACGTCGTGCGCGCGCTCAGCGTGGACGACCGCCGCCGGTACGAGACCCACCTCGACAGCTGTCCCGTCTGCCGCGGCGCGATCGCCGACCTCGCGCCCACCATGGGACTCCTGGCGCGGGTCTCACCCGAACGCGCCGAGACGCTGCTCGAACCGTCGGACCAGGACGGGCCCGGCCCCGCGGCGCGCGAGCGCATGGTCGTCCGCGGGACGCGCGACGCCCGCAGGCGCCGCATGATCGCGTGGGGCAGCGGCCTCGCCGCGGCGGCGGCCGTCGCCGTGGTGGTCGCGTTCGCGGTGACGACGGCGGTCGCGCCGGCGAGCGTGCCCGAAGAGGTCGTCGCGCTCCAGGCTGTGACGGACGTGCCACTGACCGCGAAGGTGGAACTGACCGACGTGGCGTGGGGCACCCGCATTGCGATGACCTGCCACTACCCGCCCAGCCGCGATCCCTACACGGCCGACCAGGAGTGGCCCTACGTGCTCGTCGTCACCTCGACCGACGGCACCACGAGCGAGCTGTCCTCGTGGCGAGCAGGGCCGGGGACGACGGCTCACCTCGACGCCGGCACGGCCCTCGACCGCGACGACATCGCGTCGATCGAGGTGCGGGCCGTGTCGGACGGCCGCGTGCTGCTGCGCGGCGAACCCGCGGCGCCGCCGGGGGAGTGAGGGCGGCGACGGCGCTCCCGGGCCGCTCGACCGCTACGCCGACCCCGAGTGAACGAAGGCCCCGGCACCTGCCCCGCGAGGCCGGTGCCGAGGCATCCGTCGAATCTGCTGCTTACGCGCCGAGGCTCTTGCCGGCCGAGCCGAGCTGCTTCGTGGCCTCGACCACGCGGGCGGCCATCGCCGACTCGGCGATCTTGCCCCAGGCGCGCGGGTCGTAGGCCTTCTTGTTGCCCACCTCGCCGTCGACCTTCAGGACGCCGTCGTAGTTCGAGAACATGAAGCCGGCGACCGAGCGCGTGAAAGCGTACTGCGTGTCGGTGTCGACGTTCATCTTCACCACGCCGTTGGCGACCGCGAGCGCGATCTCTTCGTCCGTCGAGCCGCTGCCGCCGTGGAACACGAGATCGAGCGGCTTCGGGCCGGTGCCGAACTTCGCGGCGATGCCCTCCTGGATCTCACCGAGGAGCTCGGGGCGGAGCTTGACGTTGCCCGGCTTGTACACGCCGTGCACGTTGCCGAAGGTGAGGGCCGAGATGTAGCGGCCGTTCTCGCCGAGGCCGAGTGCCTCGACGGCCTTCGTCACGTCGGCGACCGTCGTGTAGAGCGCCTCGTTCGAGCCCTCGTGCTGGACGCCGTCCTCCTCGCCGCCCACGACGCCGATCTCGACCTCGAGGATGGCGTTGATGTTCTTGAGGCGGGGGAGCAGGTCCTTCGCGATCTCGATGTTCTCGTCGAGCGGGACAGCCGAGCCGTCCCACATGTGCGACTGGAAGATCGGGTTGCGGCCGGCCTTCACCTCTTCCTCCGACGCCTCGATGAGGGGGAGCACGAAGTCGGCGAGCGCCGGCTTCGGGCAGTGGTCGGTGTGGAGGGCGACCGTGATGGGGTAGCTCTTGGCGACCTCGGTAGCGAACTTCGCGAACGCGAGCGCACCGGCGGCGCGGTTCTTCACGGTGTGGCCGGCGAAGTAGTCCGCGCCGCCCGTCGTGACCTGGATGATGCCGTCCGAGCCGGCCTCGGTGAGTCCCTGGAGGACCGCGTTGATCGACTGCGAACTGGCGACGTTGATGGCGGGATACGCGAAGCCACC
Source organism: Microbacterium sp. Leaf288 (assembly GCF_001422925.1). GTDB lineage: Bacteria > Actinomycetota > Actinomycetes > Actinomycetales > Microbacteriaceae > Microbacterium. The sequence continues at coordinate 1,020,198 of NZ_LMNI01000010.1, read as the reverse complement.
GGCCTTCGCGCGGTCCAGCATGTCGGCGTACTGCTCCGGGGTGGCGACGGGCATGAGTGCTCCCTTGATCGAGTGGGCGTCACCGCAAACTCTACCCAAGGGGCGGAAGCCGGAACGGATGCCGCTGCCCGGCGGATCGCGGGAAACCCACGTCCCTGCGCTATGGGAAAGAAACGTGATTCCTTCGCTTTCGATGGCGTGAAATTCTCGTGAATCGGCCGCCATGCTGGCATAGGCTGACCGCATGGTGAGCCTGACCGCGGACATGAGTCCCCTCCACCCCGACCGCAACCTCGCACTCGAACTCGTGCGGGCGACCGAAGCGGCGGCGATCCGCGCAGTGCCGTTCATCGGCCGCGGCGCCAAAGAGGCGGCCGACGGGGCCGCCGTCGACGCGATGCGGGCGTTCTTCACCACCGTGAACTTCGACGGCACGATCGTCATCGGCGAGGGCGAGAAGGACGAAGCGCCCATGCTCTACAACGGCGAGCGTGTCGGCAACGGGCGCGGCCCGCAGGCCGACGTCGCGGTCGATCCGATCGACGGCACCTCGCTGACGGCGGCTGGGCGCAACAACGCTCTGTCCGTCATCGCCGTCTCGGACCACGGCACGATGCTCGACGCGTCGAGCGTCTTCTACATGGACAAGCTCGTCACCGGCCCCGCGGGCGTCGGCGTCGTCGACATCCGACTGCCGATCGGCGAGAACATCCGCCGGCTGGCGAAGGCCCTCGACAAGCCCGTCGACGAGCTGGTGGTCTCCGTGCTGCACCGCCCGCGCCACGAGCGTCTCATCGAAGAGATCCGCGAGGCCGGCGCGGGCACGCGCCTGATGAGCGACGGCGACGTGGCAGGCGGCATCAACGCCGCGCGCCACAACGCCCGCACCGACATGTGCGTCGGTGTCGGCGGCAGCCCCGAAGGCATCGTCACCGCGTGCGCGATCAAGGCGCTCGGGGGTCACATCCAGGGCCGCCTCTGGCCCCGCGACGACGACGAGAAGCAGCGCGGCATCGACGCGGGCCTGAACCTCGACGGTTACGTCTACGAGGCGGACGACCTCGTGAAGGGCAACAACACGATCTTCGTCGCGACCGGCGTCACCGACGGCGCGCTGGTCGCCGGCGTCCGTCGGGAAGGCGGGTACGTCTACACCGAGAGCGTCGTGCTGCGCGGCGCGTCGGGCACGCTGCGCCGGATCTCGTCGGAGCACCTCGTCTCGAAGTGGCTCTGACCGCCTGACGGAAACGGCCGCGGCGGTGCGACACGTGATGCCGCCGTGACCGTTTCGTGACCGGCCTTCGAGGGAACTCTGGCAGAATCTTCAGTGGTGTCGATGGAGACACGTCTGTGTTCCCAACCCGAGGAGTTGACGATGTCTGCGCACTCAGCTGATCCGTCGTCGCCCCAGACGGGCGCGCAGGCGGTGGTCGCGAACGCGATCGATCCCGCCCGCCGGCCGGACGTGCTTCTGCGTGTCCGCCGTGACGAGGGCCACGAGATCAGCGCGTGGTGGATGATCGGCGCGTTCGTCGGCGTCTCCGCCGCGGTCATCGTGCTGCTGAGCTTCGTCCCCGGCGGCGCCTGAGCCTCACTCGTTCGGCGAGGCGATGCGTGCGCGCACGTCGCCGATCTCCGCGGTCGCGGAGAGCCGCGGCGGTTCGATGTCGCTGCCGGCGCCAGGTTCGGGCCGCTCTTCGAGCCCGGGGAGCGTCTCATCGAGCAGCTCCGGGGCCGTGAGGCGGCGCGGGCTCTTCTCGATGGCCGCGGGCTCGTTCACGGCGTCGAGTCTGGTCGCATCGATGCCGGGGAACTTGCGCGCGCTCACCAGCACGCGCGTCTCGAGGGATCCGGCGAACCGGTTGTAACTGTCGACGGTGCGCTCGATCGCCCGGCGCAGGTCGTCGGCGTGCGACGCCAGCGATCCGAGCCGCTCGTAGAGCTGGTTGCCGAGGTCGAAGAGCGCGCGGGCCTCCTGCGACACGTCCTGCTGGGTCCAGGTGTAGGCGACGGTCTTGAGTACCGCCCAGAGGTTCACGGGCGAGGCCAGCGCAACGCGCTTGCCGAACGCATAGTCCAGCAGCGAGGGGTCTTCTTCCAGCGCAGCCGCAAGGAGCGACTCGCTCGGCACGAAGCACACGACGAACTCGGGGCTCGACGAGAGCCCCGCCCAGTAGGTCTTGCGGGCGAGGGCGTCCACGTGCGCCCGTACGGCCTTGACGTGCTTGTCGAGCAGGCTGCGCCGACGGGCGGCCTCCGCCCCCTGCGCCGTCAGCGGGATGGCGCTCGCCTCCAGGAAGGCGTCGAGGGGCACTTTCGCGTCGACGGCGATCGCCTTCTCGCCGGGGAGGCGGATGACCATGTCGGGCCGGCCCGCGCCGGCGTCCGACGTGATCGACGTCTGCAGGTCGAAGTCGACGTGGCGCGTGAGCCCGGCGGCCTCGACGACGCGCCGCAGCTGCGTCTCGCCCCACACGCCACGGGTGCTGCCCGAGCGCAGGGCGCCGGCCAGCGACTCGGTGGTCGCCCGCAGGGCCTCGTCGGATTCGTGCGCCCGTCGCAGCTGCTCGGCGAGCGTGCCGAACTGCAGGTGCCGGTCGCGCTCGAGATCGTCGACCTTCGTGTGCATCGCGGCCAGCGTCTCCTGCACGGGCGCGAGCGCCCGGAGCACCGACTGCTCGCGGCGCTCGCGCTCCTCGCGGGCCGCCTGGTCGTGGCGCGCCTGGCTCGCGAGCTCGCGGTAGAGCACCTGCTGATGCTCGAGCTGGGCCTGCACGCCCTGCCGCGCGGCCTCCGAGCCGGCGAGCCGCGCGGTGAGGTCGGCCTGTTCGCGCGCGGCTCGTGCCGCGCCGCGGGCGAGTCCCGCCGCCCAGCCCGCCATCACGCCGACGAGAAGACAGGCGATTGCCACCACACTGATCACGACTGCGTCCATGACTCCAGGGTGCCGGATGCCTCGGACATCGCCTGCGCGGCGGGCCGCGTTGGGCCCGGCTGCGCGTCAGACGACGGCGAACGAGACCGCGGGGGCCTCGGTGACCGCGATCTGCGACACTCGCACGCCGACCGCCTCGGTGAGGGCGTCGATGTCGCCGGCGCCCACCCGCCGCGCCGCGTCGATCATGACGTGCGCGCAGGCCATCGCATCGGCAGTCGCGTTGTGGTGCGGGAAGTCGGCGAATCCGGCCTCCGCGGCGACGAACGGCAGCCGGTACGACTCGAGACGGTACACCCGGCGGGCCACCTGCAGACTGCACGCGTAGCGGTACGGCGGACACTCGTCGCCGGTCGCGTCGCAGGCCCGCTTGAGCACGGCCATGTCGAAGCCGGCGTTGTGGGCGACGAGGATGTCGTCTCCGGTGAAGGCGACGATGTCGGCGAGCTGGCGGCTCCACGGCGCTGCGTCGACGACGTCCTCGGGGCGGATGCCGTGGATGCGGACGTTCAGCTCGAAGAACACGTCGTGCCCGGCCGGTGGGCGGATCAGCCAGCCCGTCCGGTCGACGATCTCGCCGTCGCGCACGCGCACGAGCCCCACCGCACAGGCCGAGGCGTTGCTGGAGTTCGCCGTTTCGAAGTCGATCGCGGTGAAGTCCAGAGGCACATGTCCACACTCACCCCGGCCCGGGTGCGCGGACGGAAGGCGCGCCGAGCGCGCACCGTCGTCATAGGGTCGGAGGCATGGCCAGTCGCGAGGAGATGTCGCTGTCGTTCGGGGTCGCCGCGGCCGCGTACGAGTCGGGCCGTCCCGACTATCCGCGCGAAGCCGTGGACTGGATGCTCGCCCCGGTGCGCGAGCCGGGCCGCGCTGTGCGCGTCGCCGACGTCGGGGCGGGCACCGGCAAGCTCACGCGCACGATCGTCGAAGCCGGCGCCGAGGTCGTCGCGATCGACCCCGACGCCGACATGCTCGCCGCTCTCCGCGAGCACGTCCACGGGGTTCCGACCTTCGTGGGGACGGCGGAACGGATGCCGCTTCCCGACGCCTCCGTCGACGCTGTGCTGCTCGGCCAGGCGTGGCACTGGGTCGACGCCGTCGCCGCGTCCGCCGAAGTCGGCCGGGCGCTTCGCGAGGGAGGTGTGCTCGGGCTCGTCTGGAACATCCGCGACGAGTCGGATCCGTGGGTCGCGCGCCTCACGGCGGCGATGCACGGCAGCCACGCGGAGGAGATGCTCGCGGGCGACGGGCCCCGTGTGGCCGAGCCGTTCGACGGACTCGAGCCGCGCTCGTGGACATGGACGCGCTCCCTCACGCGCGCAGCGCTCCTCGATATGGTCGCCTCGCGCAGCTACGTCATCACCGCGTCGGACGCGGACCGGGCGGCGATCCTGGCCTCGGTGAGCGACCTGTTCGACGAGCGCCGGGTCATCGAGGCGACCGGCGCCGAGGTCGTGGACCTGCCGTACGTGACGCACTCGTTCCGCGGCATCCGGTCCTGATCTCGGCAGGTCACGCGCGCACGGAGCCGACGACGTGCCATGGTCCGCTGACCTCGCGGTAGCGCGGTTCGAGGCCGCGCCCGCTCAGCACCGCGATCATGGCGTCGGGCGTGTGCGCGTACGCACGGTAGGGGTTGCCCGTCAGGTGGTACCAGGCGTTGATCGCGCGCGCTGAGAACCGGGCGAACAGCGTGCGCGGCGGGTGGCTGAACACGACGGCGCGCTGGGCTCTTCCGGCGGCGGCGCCGAGCAGACGCTCGTAGTCCGGGTAGCAGCAGACGACGCGATGCAGCACCACGATGTCGGCCGGCTCCACCGCCTCGGGCGTGCTCGCGAGATCGACCCCCAGCATCCGTGTCACCCGATCGCGCAGGCCGGCCTCGTCGAGCAGTCGGGCGGCCTCGGGCTCGTAGGCGGCGGACAGCTCGACGTTGGTCGTGTGGGACGCGCCCCGCTTGAGCGCCTCCAGCTGGATGTCGCCGATCCCCCCGCCGATCTCGAGCAGCGACGCTCCCTCGAGCCCGACGGAGCCCGCGAACTCGAGCACCAGCGCCGCGCTCGGCGACAGGCCGTCGCTGCGGTACTGCCGAGCGAGCCGCCGGGCGAACCGGGCGTTGAACTCCCGGTCGTAGCCCTCGGGCGCCCGCGGCGCGCAGCACTCGTCCACGCGCTCAGTATCGCCGCGTGCGACACGCCCGGCAACGGGTGCGGCCCTCAGAAGGACCTATGCCGCGGGGCGCGGCATCCGTCGCCATCTAGACTGGATGCCCGTGGCTCTCACCATCGGAATCGTCGGTCTCCCGAACGTCGGCAAGTCGACCCTCTTCAACGCCCTGACCAAGAACCAGGTGCTCGCGGCGAACTACCCGTTCGCGACGATCGAGCCGAACATCGGCGTGGTCAACCTGCCCGACCCGCGGCTCGACAAGCTGGCGGAGATCTTCCACTCCGAGCGGATCCTGCCCGCCGCCGTGTCCTTCGTCGACATCGCCGGCATCGTCCGCGGCGCGAGCGAGGGCGAGGGTCTGGGCAACAAGTTCCTCGCGAACATCCGCGAGGCCGATGCGATCGCACAGGTCGTGCGCGGCTTCGACGACGACGACGTCGTGCACGTCGAGGGCGCGGTGAACCCGCAGAGCGACATGGAGACCATCAACGCCGAGCTGCAGCTCGCCGACCTCGAGACGCTCGAGAAGGCGATCACGCGGTACGAGAAGGAGGTCAAGGGCAAGAAGCTCGACCCCTCGGTGCTCGCCGCGGCGATCGAGGCGAAGGATGCCCTCGAGCGCGGCGTGCTGCTGTCGGCCTCGGGCATCGACCTCTCGCCGATCAAGGAGCTGGGCCTGCTGACCGCGAAGCCCTTCATCTTCGTCTTCAACGTCGATGAGGCGGTGCTGACGGATGCTGCGAGGAAGGCCTCGCTCGAGGCTCTGGTCGCGCCGGCCAAGGCGGTGTTCCTCGACGCGAAGATCGAGTCGGAGCTCATCGACCTCGACCCGGATGACGCGGCGGAGCTGCTCGCCTCGACCGGGCAGGACGAGTCCGGTCTCGATCAGCTGGCGCGCATCGGCTTCGACACGCTCGGGCTGCAGACGTACCTCACGGCCGGCCCGAAGGAGGCCCGTGCCTGGACCATCGGCAAGGGCTGGAAGGCGCCGCAGGCGGCCGGCGTGATCCACACCGACTTCGAGAAGGGCTTCATCAAGGCAGAGGTCATCTCGTTCGACGACCTCGTCGAGACCGGTTCGGTCGTCGAGGCCCGCTCGAAGGGCAAGGCCCGGCTCGAGGGCAAGGACTACGTCATGCAGGACGGCGATGTCGTCGAGTTCCGCTTCAACGTCTGACGATCGCTTCCCGGAAAGGCTTCCCATGACCGACACCACGCAGATCTTCGAGCCCGACGGACGCGCGATCCCCTACATCGTCGAGGGCGACGGGCCCATCGGCCTGGTGCTGATCGCCGAACCTGGACAGGACGCGCTGGGTGTGGTGGGGCACTACCTCGCCGAAGAGGCGGGATTCCACATCATCCGCGTCGGCTACCGCACGAACGTCGACGCGGCGTCGACCGGCGATCAGGCAGACGACGTCATCGCGGTCATCGATGAGCTGGGCCTCGAGCGCACGTGGGTCGGCGGGCACGGCCGCGGCGGCACCGTCGCGCGGGCGCTCGTCGCCGCGCACCCCGAGCGCGTCAACGGACTGCTGCTGCTGGGTGTCGAGGACGAAGACATCGCTCTCGCCCCGGTCATCCCCGTGCTGATCGTGCAGGGCGCGGACGACGAGGTGACCCCCCGCGCCAACGGCGAACGCCTGCAGGCGACGGCGCCCGAGCGTGCGAGCGTCAAGAACCTCGACGGGGCCGGTCACCTCTTCCCGCTCACTCACCCCGTCGAGACGGCGGTCATCGTCGAGGAGTACCTCGACTGGGACTGAGGTCCGGACGCGTCAGCCGATCGGAATCAGGTACGCGACCACGCCCACGACGGCCGCGATGGCGAACGCCAGCAGGCTGATGAACAGCGCCTTGCGCTGATCCTTCCGCCGGAACTCGGCGTCCTGGATGCTCTCCTCTCTTCCGACGTCGCCGAAGTTGTACAGACCCCGGCTGGCGAACCCGACGCAGAAGTGGAACGCGGCCTGCAGGAATCCCTGGGCCGACAGGAACACCGGCAGCGCGACCAGCAGACGCCACGGAGCCGCCCACCCGAGGGCGAACGCGATGCCCAGGAAGACGACGGCGATCGCGAGCCCCCACCACCCCGAGGCCCGGCGCCTGCGGATCTCGGCGGGACCGATGTTGCACACGCCGGGCTGGTAGGCGGCAGTCTGGTTCATGGCGACATTCTGGCGCACCGGCTACGCGATCCCCGCGAATTCCGCCAGGCGCGCCCGCCCTGCGCCGATGTTCTGCTTGAACCGCGCCGCGGCGGCGAGCACGGCCGGGTCATCCGCCTGCTCCGGCGACACGCGCGCGGGGTTCAGCGACGTCGTGTTCGACCACGCCCGCAGATCCGTCTCCTTCGACATCGCGAGCGACGCGTCGCCGCCGATCGTCTGCATCGTCGCCCAGTCTGCGGGGGTGTCGGAGTAGGGCGAGGGGCGGCAGACGCGATTCTTCTCGGCGTCGTCGTCGCGGGTCGCCTCGACGTAGCCGGAGAGCGCGGCGCCGTAGCAGGGGAAGCCGACCCGCACCGGCTGCGGAGTGATGGCCTCCGGGGTCCAGATGGGTCGCAGGCCCGGGTACTTCAGCCCTTCGGCCGCGCAGTGCACGACGAGCGAATCGGCGGGAACGTGCACGTCGCCGTCGGCGAACGTCAGGCGTCCGTGGCCGGCGGACTTCAGGTGTCCGCGACGGACGACGTCGTCGATCGTGCGGACGAGGTCGAGCTCCCACGTGGCGAGCGTCGGCGTCTTGGCCATCGTCGGGGTGACCGCGGGATCGAAGCGCAGCATGATCCCGGCATCCTCCATCCGGAAGAAGACGTCGTCGGGATCCGAAGCCGCCGCCGCGGCGGCCATCGTGTCGGCCGCCATGCCGAGGAAGATCGCCGGGTCGGGCTGCACGACGGCACGGTTGAGCAGCCACGGGTCGCGCGGACGGACCCACGTGATCGCGTTCGCTCCGACGCCGTTCTGCAGCAGCCACACGCACGTGTCCGTCGCGGTCTTGCCGGCACCGACGATGACGTAGTGGCCGGGAGCCTCCGCGAGGCGGACGAGGTCGTTGACGGCTACGACGTGGGCGCCGTCCTCGACCGCGAACGGCGGGGGAGTGAGCAGCGGGATGTCGGGGGACAGGTACCGCGCGTCCACCACCCGTGCTCGGGGCGCATGGAAGCGCGTGCCGCTGAGCAGCGACACGAACCGGCGATCACCCAGGTACTCGCTGCGGCCGTGGAAGGCGACCCTGCCCGACCGGACGAGTCGTGCGAGCACGCGGGCGTAGTACTCCGACACCTCCGCGGCGCTCGCGCGCTCGTGAAGTCCTCGCTCCGGACCGTCGTCCTGCAGCCGCCCGCCGCCGAGCAGAGTCGAGGCGACGCCGTAGAAGGCCGACGCCTGGTGCAGCCGCACGAATCCGTACGCATCGAGCCAATGACCGCCGGCGCCGTGCCGGCGGTCGACGATCGCGACCGACACGTCATCGGCGGCCCCGGTGAGGGCGTCCACGAACGCCATCCCCATCGCCCCCGCCCCGACGACCACGTAGTCGACGTCGACGATCGCGTCCATGCGCTCATCAGAGCAGTGCGCGTGCGGCTCGTCAATGGCCCATACGACACCGGGACCGTGCACGGCAAGAGGGCGCGGCGAAGACTGCTCCGCACGCACAATGGGCGCGTGGGCGAGAACGAGGAACCCCGGGCCGGTGGCGCGCCGCTCGCGGCGACATCCGATGAGCCTCTTGCGCATCCCGACCCCCACCGTGCGACCGTCCTGGTGGTCGGCGTGGTGGCCACCGTGCTCTTCGTGATGCTGCGCTTCGCGGTGGCGCTGGGCGGGCACGATCCGCTCGCCGTCGACATCTGGTGGGACGATGCCATGCTCGCGGGCTTGACCGACGTGGGGCTGGTGATCGCCTGGGTGCCCTCCGTCATCGGCGGCGTGGTGGGTGCGCCTGTGGTCGGGATCCTCATCATCGCGATCTTCCTCTGGCGGCGGCGGTGGTGGGATGCCGCGACCCTCGCGGTGGCCTTCGTGACCGTGACGGCGATCGGTGCCCCGATGGCCGCGATCATCGCGCGGGTGCGGCCGTCGGATTCGCTCGCGGAGAGCATGGCCACCTCGTTCCCGTCCGGTCACACCGCTGTGGCGACGACCATCGCCGTGACGCTCGGACTGCTGCTGCGCCGCTGGTACGTCTGGACGCTCGGAGTGATCTGGGTCGCCTGGATGATGTGGAGCCGCACCTACCTGCATGCCCACTGGGCGAGCGACGTGCTTGCGGGGCTGCTGGAGGGCATCGCCGTGGCGTGCCTCGTGTGGAGCGCCGCCCAGGCCTATCGGGTCCGGCGCGCCAGGCGGTCCTCGCCGCCCGGTGGGTGAGCACGATTCCCCGCCCGAGTGCAAGCCCTGTTCCCCGCAGACGCGCCGGAGATACGCTTCGCGAATGACCACTGCGAAAAGTGCGGCGCGGGCCGCCACCGACTCACCCGTCTTCCGGACGATCGCCCGCATCGGCTACGTCGTGCTCGGCATCGTGCACATCGTGATCGGCGCCATCGCCGTATCCGTCGCCACCGGCGGTGCGGGTGAGGCGGACCAGGGCGGTGCCATGGAGAAGATCCGCGACACCCCTGCGGGAGTGCTCCTCCTGTGGGCGATCGTACTGGGGCTCACGGCGCTCGCCGTCTGGCAGGTCGCCGAGGCATTCCTGGAGCGGGATCCCGACGCCAAGAAGAAGTGGGGATACCGCGTCAAGTACATCGGCACCGCGGTCGCCTACCTCGCCATCGCGTTCACCGCGCTCGTCTACGCGCTCGGCGGAAGCTCGGACTCCTCGCAGTCCTCGCAATCCCTGAGCGCGCAGCTGATGGCCAGCTCCGGCGGCCTGTTCGTGCTCATCCTGATCGGGCTCATCGTGCTCGCCATCGGCATCGCTTTCATCGTGCGCGGTTTCACCCGCGCCTTCGAGAAGCGCCTCGACCTCCCCGCCGGGGTTGCGCGAAAGGGCATCGTGACGTTCGGCGTGGTCGGCTATGTCGCGAAGGGCATCGCCGTGGCGGTGACGGGCGCGCTGTTCGCGGTCGCCGCGTTCACACACGATCCCCAAGCGGCGGGTGGACTGGATGGCGCCCTGCACACCTTGGCGGGGCTGCCGCTCGGGCCGGTCATCCTGTGGGTGGTCGCCGCGGGACTGATCATCTACGGCGTCTTCTGCTTCGCCCGCGCCCGCTACGCGCGGATGTAGAGGCGCGGCCGCGCGACTACTCGGCCACGACCGCCGCACCCCACCGGAGTGACGCGTTGCGCTGGGCCGCAGCATCCAACGCGGCCGTCGCCGCGCGGCGCCCCTCCGCGATGAGGCGCGGCACGTCGGTCATCCGCCACTGCGCCATCCCCTCCATCTCGGGCTGGACCAGCACGACCGACGGGTCGGCGACGAGATCCGCGATGCGGGTGACGGTGCGCATCATGCGCACGTTCTCCCACTTCGCGTGCAGCCGCACCACGATCACACGGGTGGCGCCGAGGGCGCGCGCCGCGGCGACCGGCACGTTGTCGATCATCCCGCCGTCCGCGAGCAGTGCATCGCCGCGGCGGATCGGGGGGAGAAGGCCCGGCACCGCGACAGTCGCGCGGAGGGCGGCGCTCAGCGGTCCCTCGTCGAGGATGATTCCGCGGCGCGTGCGCAGATCGGTGGCGTACGCGGCGAAGCGGCGGGGCAGGTGCTCGATGTGCGGGTCCTCGCCGAGGGCACGGGGGACGGCGTCGACGATCGCGGTGGTGTCGAGCAGACCCCACCGCGGCGTCAGAGACCAGCGTGCGATCGCGCTCCAGCGGAACGCTCGTGCGGCGCGCTCGATGGCGTGCGCCTCCAGACCGGCGGCGTAGGCCGCCGCGACGAGGGCGCCCGAACTCGTTCCGGTCGCGATGCCGGGACGGATGCCTCGCTCGGCGAGGACCTGCAGCACACCGACGTGCGCGGCGCCGAAGGCGCCACCACCTCCGAGTACGAGCCCCAGCTCAGGGTCGTCGATCATCCGTCCTCCACTTGTCGCGCCCGAGCGAAGGTAGCACCGCGCGGTTGGGGAACGCCTGTGACGCGTGCCGATCGCGGAGGCGATTGACGCGCCACGCGTCTGTTGGGATCCTGGGCGGGATCACGGATCGGCACTGGGGGCGAGAGGTGACTGCCATGGCGATGTCGACACGGGCGAAGGCGGCGAAGGCGGCGGTGGATGTCGTCGGCTCCTACTTCTCCCGCATGCAGGTCGTCGCGTCCGACCCGGACGCACTGGTCTTCGCGTTCGGCAACCCGCACGAGATGGCGCTGCCCGGCCTCCCGGCGGCCATTCGCAGGAACGCCGAGCCGCGGACCGTCGACTGGTTCGCGTACAAGAGCAGTGAGCGTTCCGCGCAGGAAGTCGTGGCCGGCGCGCTGTCGGGAGAGCTGGGACTGGACTTCGAACCCGAAGACATCGCCATGACGCAGGGCGCCTTCGGTGCGATCTCGCTCGCGTTCGCTCTGCTGGCCGATGCGGGGGACGAGGTGGTGATCCCGGTGCCCGGCTGGTTCTGCTACGCGCCGATGCTGCACGCCGCGGACCTCGTCCCGGTCGGCGTGGACCTCGCCCCCGAGACATTCGACCTCGATGTCGACGCGATCGCGCGCGCGATCACCCCTCGCACGAGGATCGTCGTCGTCAACTCGCCCGCGAACCCCACCGGTCGCGTCTACCCGCCATCGACATGGGAGGCGCTCGCCGCGGTGCTCGAGAAGGCGTCGCGTGCCCAGGGACGCCGCATCTGGCTGCTGTCGGACGAGCCGTACCGCCGCATCCGCTTCGACGGCATCGCGTTCACGAGCCCCGCCGCCTCCTACCCGTGGACGGTGATCGACTACAGCTACGGCAAGGTGCTGCTCGCCCCCGGGGCGCGGCTCGGCTACCTCGCGCTGTCGCCCCTGGTCCCGACGGCGGAGCGGGAAGAGCTGCGCGCTGCGCTGTTCCCCCTGGGGCTGGCCATCGGCTGGGGATTCCCCGATGCGGTCATGCAGTACTCGGTGCCCGAACTCGAGGGTCTGTCGCTCGACATGGCCGAGCTGGCACGCAAGCGCGATCGGATGTACGGCGCGCTGACCGACGCCGGCTACGAGGTCACGCGGCCCGAGGGCACCTTCTACCTGTGGGGCCGGGCGCCGGCCGGTGACGCCCAGGCGTTCTGCGATTCCCTCGAGGAGCGGGGCGTGTACGTCATGCCCGGGTCGCTGTTCGAGCAGCCGCAGCACTTCCGGATCTCATTGACGGCGACCATGAGGATGATCGACCGCGCGATCCCGCACCTCCTCGATGTGGCACCGGATCGCGACGGGACTCACTGACTCGGATGCCGCGTCGCCGGCGTTCGGATCACGCCCGGGAGCGCGCCGTCGAAGGTGTGGGATCGAGCAGCGACCGCGCGAGAACCGTCGCTCCTGCCACGGCTGCCGGCATCGTGGCCACCGCGCCGAGCGGCACCAGGAAGCACAGCTGCGTCGCGACGCCGAAACCCAGGACGCGCAAGCGTCTGCGGCGCAACAGCTGCTTGCGGTCGCGCCTCGTCAGCCCGCGGGCGCTCAGCGCGCGGGAGCTCAGCTCGTCGGCGATCAGCCATCCGGTGAAGAGCACCGCGAAGACGGTGCTCGCGACGGCGCCGATCACCGGGACGAAGCCGATCAGCGCGGCGACCAGCGCGACGCCGACGCCGCGTGCGATGAGCGACAGCCCGTCCGCGACCGATCGCCAGAACCCGTAGTCGCCCTCGAGCTTCGGGGTTCCGGCGTCTGCCTCGACCGCCCTCCAGATCCGCTCGTAGAACGGCTCGCCCACCAGCAGCGTGAGTGCCGTGAACGTCACGGCCACGAGCACCAGGGCGGCACCGAGGAGCGCGGTACCGACCGCGATGCGGAAGACGGTCGCCCACACACCCGGCCAGCCGTCGGCGAACGGTGTCATCGCCTCGGTGAGCGCCGGCAGCGAGGCGCCGAGTGCGATGAGCCCGCCGAGGAACAGCAGGCCGACGATCGCGGCGGGCACGAGGCCGAGCGCCATGAGCCCGGGCCTCTGCCGCCATTGTGCGAAGCCACGGCCCAGCAGACCCACGCCTCCGATGAACTCCCGCATCGGATTCAGCCTAGGTCGCCCCGGGCGCGCTCGTCGCTACGCAGATCGCGTGCTCGCCGTCAACCCCTTTCGCCGCCGCGCCCAGTCCGAGGATCTTTGACTCTGCCGCGCGACGATGCGCGGACAGTGACACAGGGGAGGCCGACATGCTCGACACATCGATTCCCGCCGTTCAGGCCCGTCGCCCGGAATTGCAGTGGGTGGGCTCGGGGGCATGGGTGGCATGCGATCCGTCGCTGGCAGCCACCGACCCGCACCGCGTGGTGGCCTACCTCGAGTGCAAGGACGATCGCGTGTACCTGCTGTGGGTGACAGGTGCTGCGGGAGTCTGCGAATTCGGCTCGATCGGCGAGGCCATCGACCAGATCACCGCGAGACTCGCGCCGCTTCCGCGCTGACAGACCGGCGCGCTCTCCGCGATCACTCGTGCACGCCGAGCGGCCGAGAGGCCGTCCCTTAAGGATCCATGCGAGGTGGGCGTGCGCCACGGCCCGGGTGTCGCAGCCCGGTGGCAGGATGGGGCCATGCCTGAGTCGCCGGAGGTCGAGGCTCTCGCGCGGTTCCTCGCTGACGAGGCGTCCGGGCGAGAGGTCCGCGGAGTCGATGTGCTCGAGTTCCGCACGGTCAAGACGCGTGCCACGCCGCCGGCGGGCATCATCGGACGCACGATCACCGGCGCCCGGCGCCACGGCAAGCACGTGGAGATCGTGCTCGACGAGGCGAGCCTGGTCGTCTCGCTGGGGCGGCACGGCTGGATGCGGTGGCTGGATGCCGCACCCGATGAAGAGCCCGCCCCGCTCTCGGCGGACGCGCCGCCGGCCCTGGCGAACTTCGAGCTGTCGGGCGACCGCGGTCTGGAGGTGACGGATGCCGGCAGCTGGGTGTCGCTCGGACTGTTCGTGGTCGGCGACGCTGCTGACGTTCCCGCGATCGCGAAGCTCGGGCCCGATCCCGCCGACGCGGCCTTCACGCGCGACCAGTTCGACAGCGCGCTGGGCGGTCGGCGCAAGCAGATCAAGGCCATCTTGCAAGAGCAGGAGTCGCTCGCCGGCATCGGCAACGCCTACTCCGACGAGATCCTCCACGTCGCCAAGGTGTCGCCCGTGACCCACGCCGCCGCGCTCGACGACGCCGAAGCGGACCGGCTGTTCGACGCGACGCTGACGACCGTGCGCGGTGCGATCGATGCGCGCCTCGGCGTCCCCATCGACCAGCTCAAGGCGCACAAGGTGGCGGCGATGCGCGTGCACGGGCGCACGGGCGAAGCCTGCCCGGTGTGTCGCGACACCATCCGCGATCTCACGTTCTCCGGTACCTCGGCGCAGTACTGCCCGACGTGCCAGAACAAGGGAATGCCGCTCTGAGTCGGCGCCCACCGCGACGCGGGCGGCCGACGTCGCCGTTCACCTGGGTAGCATGGTCGCTATGACGACTTCGCAGCAGCCCGCCCCGATCACCCTCGCCCCCGTCGCCGACGAGAAGAACCTCCTCACGGTGGTCGAGTCCGCAGGTTCGTGCTGCGGCGGCGGCAGCTGCAGCATCGACTGACCAGCCCGCGGTTCACACCACGACGCCCCGGCGATGACCGACGAACAGCTCCACATCACTCCGCGGGTCGGCCGCATCCTCATGTCGGAGGAGGCGATCTACGGACTGATCCTCGTGTCGGGCATGATCGTCGTCTCGGCCCGGGGGACGGCGTGGGAGGCCCTCGCGACTGTCGCCGTCACGGTGATCGTGTTCTTCGCCGCTCACGTGTTCGCCGGCACCTTGGGCCGCCTGGCCGCCACCGACGGTCATGCCGGACTCCGCGCAAGCCTCCGCGCATCCGCTCGTCAATCGGGCGGCATGCTCCTCGCGTCCGTTCCGCCGCTGATCATCCTGCTGCTCGGCGCGACGCGCGTCATCGAAGACACCACCGCGCTCTGGGTGGCTCTCATCGTCAACACCGTCATGCTCGGCGCACTGGGCTGGATCGCCGTCGCGCGCTGGAGCACGCACTGGCTTCCCCGCATCCTGAGCGCGCTCATCACCGCCGCTTTCGGCGGAGTGCTCATCCTCTTGAAGGCCGTCATCCACCACTGACGTCGCGGCGTGCGGCCTGCGCCGGCGCGAGCAGGGCGGCGACCAGCGCGGGGCTGAGGCCGGGCACGTCGTCGACGGGCACCGCCAGGGCCAGCAGCGCCCGGCTGAAGTAGTTGCGCACGGCGGCGGCGAGCGTGATGTCGACGATCTGCCGATCGGTGAACCCGAGATCGCGGAGGCGCTGTGTGTCAGCGTCGGTCATGGTCGCGGCATCCGTCGAGAGCTTCTCGGCGTACGCGACCACTGCCATGTCCGTCTCGTCGAGGCCGGCGTCTGCGCCCTCGCGTGCAAGCCGGGCGAGTTCGTCCTCATCGAGGAGGCCTGCGCGCAGGCTCTTTCGGCCGTGCGCGAGGAGGCAGTGATCCGACCCGATCGCGCGGGCGGCGCCGAGCGTGGCGAGTTCGTAGTTGCGCAGGCCGATCGACGGGACGATGCTCCGGATCAGCGTCTCGAAGGCCGCATGGGCCTCGGGGTTGATCGCCATCGCGCGCGTGTGCCCGAAGACGAACCCGTCGCTGCGGAGATCGCCGTCGTACATCTCGGCGACATGGCCGGTGGCTCCGTCGAGGTCCGGAGTGCTCACGATCATGGTGCTGTCTCCCGTCGGCTTTCGGGCGCATCCAGAATCGCGGATGCCCCACCCCTTGTCGAGGGGTGGGGCATCCGGGTGATACGTCGGTCAGTGACCGGCGGGGGCGCCCATCGGGGCGTCGACCGGCTTGCGGATGAGGAACGCGCCGACCAGGAGCGGCAGCGACAGGAACGCCGCCGTCAAGAACGCGGCATGTGTGCCGGCCGCGCCGGCGGCGAGGGCGTCGGCACCCGACGTCGTCGCGGCCGACGTGGCCGCCGCCATGACGCCGAACATCAGCGCGATGCCCGCGGCGCCCGCGACCTGCTGCACGGTTCCGACGACCGCGGATCCGTAGGAGTAGAACCGCGGCTGGAGCGAGCCGAGCGACGCCGTGAACAGCGGCGTGAACGAGAGCGCGAGGCCGACCGAGAGCACGGTCTGCGCCACGGCGATCAGCCACACCGGCGTCTCGGTGCCGAACGTCGTGTAGAACCACAGCATCGCGGTCGTGATGACGGCGCCCGGAACGAGCAGCACCGTCGTGCCCCAGCGGTCGTAGATGCGACCGATGAACGGACCGGCGAGGCCCATCGCGAGGGCGCCCGGCAGCACCACCAGACCCGTCGTGAGCGGGTCGACGCCCAGCACGTCCTGCAGGTAGAGCGGGACGACGGTGATCGCGCCGAAGAAGGCCATCGACATGATCGCCATCTGGCCGATCGACAGCGAGAAGTTGGCGCTCTGGAACACGCGCAGGTCGAGCAGCGCGTCGTCCTTGCGCTGCAGCACGACCTGACGCCAGCCGAAGAGGCCGAGCGCGACGACGCCGACCGCCAGCGAGACGATCAGCGTCGTGGTCGACGCTGCGCTCGCGGCCGCGGCATCCGCCCCGCTGCCGTGCCCGCCGCCGCCCAGCTGGCTGAGGCCGAAGACGAGACCGCCGAAGCCGAGGGCCGACAGGATGACCGACAGGACGTCGATCGGAGCACGCGTCGTCTCGCCGAGGTTGTGGATCCAGCGCGCGCCGACGACGAGCGCCACGATGGCGATCGGCAGCACGATGCCGAAGATCCAGCGCCACTCGAAGTTGTTGAGGATGGCACCGGCGAGCGTCGGGCCGATCGCCGGGGCGAGCGACATCACGATGCTGACGCGCCCCATCATGCGGCCGCGGATGGCGGCGGGCACGACCGTCATGAGCGTCGTCATGAGCAGCGGCATCATGATCGCGGTGCCGGACGCCTGCACCACGCGGGCGACGAGCAGCATGGGGAAGCCCGGCGACAGGAACGCGATGAGCGTGCCGAGGGAGAACAGCCCCATCGCCGCGACGAACATCGTGCGCGTCGTGAAGCGGCGCAGCAGGAAGCCGGTGATCGGGATGATCACGGCCATCGTCAGCATGAACGCGGTCGTCAGCCACTGCGCGGCGAGCGCCGTGATGCCGAGGTCGGTGATGAGGTGCGGGATCGCGACGCCCATCGTCGTCTCGTTGAGGATTGCGACGAAGGCGGCGCCGAGGAGCAGCCAGATGACACGGCTCTCTTCGGGGCGCAGCGTGGGGAGGGCGCCGGCAGTGCCCGCAGCAGCGGGGATGCTGCCGGTTCCGGGGTTCGTTTCGATGGCGGCCATAGGTCGTCTCCTCGAGGGCTCGGATGGGCAGCGAAATACCACCCGAGGATGGCAAGCCTTCAGGATAACCACAGGTTCCGACATCCCATTCCCGCTTCGGGGAACGGATGTCGGCGACGAAGCGACCCGAGGGTCAGCTGTCGGAGCGCTCGGGCTCCGCGTCGTCCCACTTCTCTGAGCCGATCGCATCGGTCGGCTCGGCCTCGGGCTCGCGCTCCTCGAGGTTCTTCGGGAGAGGGTTCACGATCTCCTCGTGCGGGATGGCCTGGAGGGCGTCGATCTCTTCGCGGAGCTCCGCGAGGTCGCTGCCGTCGTGCTCGGGGAGGTCGGGGGTCGAGGTCATGGCACGAGCCTAGCGTCGGCGGCGCTGGTTAGGCTGGCCACGTGAGCATGCGCGGCGGTGGGGGCGGGGGCGGACACCCCGGCTTCCGCCCGGTCGACACCGAGGCCCAGCGGCGCGCGAACGCCGAGGCGCCCCAGATCCCGAACCTCGGGCGGCGGGTGGTCGCCCTCTTCCGTCCATACAAATGGTCGATCGCCATCACCGGTGTGCTCGTCGTCGCGGGCGCCGGCATCGCGGTCATACCCCCGCTGCTCGTGCAGCGGGTGTTCGATGACGCGCTGTTCCCGGTCGACGGGTCGCCGCCCGACCTCTCACTGTTGTGGAAGCTCGTGCTCGCGATGATCGCGCTCTTCCTGCTGTCCGCAGTCGTCGGCGTCGTGCAGACGTGGCTCACCTCCACCGTCGGCAACCGCGTCACCGGCGACCTCCGGGTGAAGCTGTTCGACCACCTGCAGTCGATGGAGCTCGGCTTCTTCACGCGCACCAAGACCGGCGTCATCCAATCGCGCCTCCAGAACGACGTGGGCGGCGTCTCGGGGGTGCTCACGAACACCGTGACGAGCATCCTCGGCAACACCGTCACGGTCGTCGCCTCCCTCGTCGCGATGATCCTCATCGACTGGCGGCTCACGATCATCGCCGTCGTGCTCATGCCGTTCCTCATCCTGGTGCAGCGCCGCGTCGGCCAGGTGCGGGCGCGCATCGCGGGCGAGACGCAGGAGTCGCTGTCGGAGCTGACCGCCATCACACAGGAGACCCTGAGCGTCTCGGGCATCCTGCTGTCGAAGTCGTTCAACCGCCAGCGCACCGAGTCGACGCGCTACGCCGACGAGAACGTCAACCAGGTGCGGCTGCAGGTGCGGCGCGCGATGAGCGGCCAGGGCTTCTTCGCCGTCGTCCAGGTCATCATGGCGAGCGTCCCCGCGATCATCTACCTGGTGTCGGGCTATCTCATCGGCGGCGGCACCGACGCGATCACGGCGGGCACCATCGTCGCGTTCACCACGGTGCAGGCGCGACTGCTCATGCCCCTCATGGGGCTCATGCGCGTCTCGCTCGACCTGCAGACCTCGTCGGCGCTGTTCGCCCGCATCTTCGAGTACCTCGATCTCGTGCCGGCCATCCGCGACGCCCCCGACGCGGTCGACGTCGCCGACGCCCCCGGCCCGCTCGGGCGCATCGAGTTCCGCGAGGTGGAGTTCCGCTATCCGGATGCCGCGCCCGACACCCGCGCGACGCTGCAGGGCGTGTCGTTCACGGCCGAGCCCGGTCAGCACGTCGCGTTCGTCGGGCCTTCCGGCGCGGGCAAGACGACCGTGCTGTACCTGACGCCACGGCTGTACGAGGCATCCGGCGGCTCCGTCCTGTTCGCCGGTGAGGACGTGCGGCGCCTCACGCAGGAGTCGATCATCGACAACGTGGGCATCGTCTCGCAGGAGACCTACCTGTTCCACGCCACGATCCGCGAGAACCTGCGATACGCGAAGCCGGACGCGACGGATGCCGAGGTCGAGGCGGCGTGCCGAGCCGCGAACATTCATCACGTGATCGAGCGTTTCGAGAAGGGCTACGACACCGTCGTCGGCGAGCGCGGCTATCGACTCTCGGGCGGGGAGAAGCAGCGGATCGCCATCGCGCGTGTGCTCCTGAAGGACCCGCCCGTGCTGCTCCTCGACGAGGCGACGTCGGCCCTTGACACCGTGTCGGAGCGCGTCGTGCAGGAGGCGCTGGATGCGGCGGCGCGAGGCCGCACGACCCTGTCGATCGCGCACCGCCTGTCGACGGTGATCGCGGCCGACGTGATCCACGTCGTCGAGGCCGGGCGCATCGTCGAGTCCGGGACGCACGCCTCGCTGCTCGCGGAGGGCGGGCTCTATGCCGAACTCGCGGCTCAGCAGCTCGCGACGACGAGGATCCTCGAGGCGGAGGACGCCGAGGCGCCCGCCGACCACCCCGAGCGGCGCGCCGACAGCCCGCCCGACGCGCCCGTCTTCACCTCGGAAGAGGTGATGGCTGCCGGTCGCGGCAGCGTCGGTGACCCGGAGTGGCGCGAGGACTGAGCTCCCGCACGGCAGGCGGGGGTGGCGTCGTCACCAGAGCCGCGCGGCGGCCAGCGCCGTCGCGGCCGGCTCCGACAGCGCGACACCGTCCGCGCGCGATCCCAGCTTCCGTGCGAACGCGCCGAGCGCCTGACGGTAGGCGTCGTCGACGTGATCGCGGGCGAGGCCGACGAGGGGCGGCAGGTCCATCGCGAGGATGAGTCGGACACGGGATGCCGCGGCCCGCGGCTGGCCCGCAGCATCCAGCACCGCGATGCCTCCGGCGAGCGCCTCGAGGTAGTCGCGGAGCACGGGGAGCTCGCCCTTGTGCTGAGTGATGGAGGAGCCGTCGGCCCGCTCGCGCCACTCGACGACGACGTCGGGGATGACGTCGAACGCGCGGGCGCGCGTGTACATCTGCTGCGCGACGATCTGGTCCTCGTAGGCCTTGCCCTCGGGGAAGCGCAGACCGGTGCGCCGCCACAGATCGGTCCGGCTCACCTTCGACCACGCGACGATGTTGCCGGATGCCTCGGGGTGCTGGTCGAGGGTGACGCCGACGCGTGCGGGATCCGTCGCCGCAGCGACCCAGGGCTGCACGCTGCCGGCCTCGTACCCGCCGGCGCTGTCGGGGCGCAGGCGCACATAGGCGCCGAGTGCGAAGTCGCTGCCGCTGCCGGCGACCGTGCCGACGAGCCGCTCGAGCGCCGTGGGCGTGAGGCGGTCGTCGGCGTCGAGGAACCCCACGAACGGGGTGCGGACGAGGTCGAGCGCGGAGTTGCGCGCGGCGCCGAGCCCGCTCTGCGCGCGATGGTGGACGACCTGGAACCGGTCGTCGGCCGCGGCGGCGGCGTCGAACAGCGCACCCGTCTCATCGCTCGATGCGTCGTCGACGAGGATCGCGACCCAGTCTTCGCGTGTCTGCGCACGGAGGGAGTCGAGCGCCTCGGCAGCATAGAGAGCCACGTCGTAGCCCGGGACGATGACGGTCACGGCGGGGGTCACGTCCCGATCCTACGGGCGCCCAGGAGGGCCGGGCGCCGCCGGGCGCGGGTATGACGCCTGACTGCAGAATCGGATCCGCAGGAACGGATCGCCGCGCCGACACACCGAAAGCGGCGCTGCGGTTCACGGCGTGTCGTGTCCGCGTCCGCAGGTGCGGATCCGATTCTGTGTCAGTGCGGCGAACCGCTGACGGCGGCGACGGATGCCTCGACCGCGTCGGCGACGGCATCCAGCGGCGCGTTCAGCCAGCGCGGGAAGGTGAAGCGCACCGCGGTCTGCGCGACCTCCGGGGCGATGCCCATCGCCAGCAGCACGTGGGAGGGCTCGTCGCTGCCCGCCGCGCACGCCGAGCCGCTCGACGACACGACTCCGCGGCGCTCGAGCTCGAGCAGCACGGCCTCGCCGCTCGTCCCGGCGAAGGTGAAGCTCGCCGTGCCCGCCAGCCGGTGCACCGGGTCGCCCGTGAGACGCGCCGACGGGATCCGTTGAAGCACGCGGGCGATGAAGCGATCGCGGATGGCCGACACGCGAGCGGACGCCTCGACCCGTTCGGCTTCGGCGAGCTCCAGCGCGGTCGCGAAACCCACGGCGCCGGCGACATCCTCGGTGCCGCTGCGACGGCCGCGCTCCTGACCGCCGCCGTGCATGAGGGGCTCCAGCGGGATCCTGCCGCGGACGCCCAGCGCGCCCGTGCCCTTCGGCGCGCCGAGCTTGTGTCCGGCGAGCGAGATCGCGTCGTACCCGAGCTCGTCGGCCGACAGCGTGAGCCAGCCCGCCGCCTGGACGCCGTCCAGGTGCAGCGGGACGCGCCGCTCCCGGGCGACGGCGGCCAGGCCCGCGGCATCCTGCACGGTCCCCACCTCGTTGTTGGCGTACCCGATGCTCACCAGCACCGTGTCGTCGCGGAGGCTCTCTGCGACGGCATCCGTCGACACGCGCGCGTGGTCGTCGACGGGCACGCGCGTCGCCGTGACGCCGTGTACGCGCTCGAGATAGTCGACCGACTCGAGCACCGACTCGTGCTCGATCGGCGTGGTGACGACGTGCGCGCGACGGTCGTCGCGACGCTGGGCCGCGGCGATCGCGATGCCCTTGATCGCGAGGTTGTTCGCCTCCGTACCGCCGGACGTGAAGACCACGTCACCGGCACGGAGGCCGAGCACCCTCGCCACGCGCGCCCGGGCGTCTGCCAGGGCGTCGGCCGCCGCCTCGCCCACGGTGTGGTGGCTCGACGCGTTGCCGTACCAGCGGGTCAGGTACGGCATCATCGCCTCGAGCACCTCGGGGCGCACCGGCGTGGTCGCGGCGTTGTCGAGGTACAGCATGCTCATCGGATGCTCCGGGTGGGATCAGGCGGCGTCGATGCGCACGTCGAGCCCGAGATCGAGGGCGCGCGCAGAGTGGGTGAGCGCGCCGACCGAGATGACGTCGACGCCGGTCTCGGCGATCGCGCGCACGGTTTCCAGCGACACCCCGCCGGATGCCTCGACCGTCGCCCTGCCCGCGACCTGGGCGACGCCCGTGCGGAGGTCGTCGAGGGAGAAGTTGTCGAGCATGATCGTGCCGATGCCGGCGGCGAGCACGGGTTCGATCTGCTCGAGCCGGTCGACCTCGACCTCGATGTGGGTCGTGTGGGGGAGGAGGTCCTTCGCGGCGAGCAGGGCGGCTGTCGGCGAGACACCCTTCTGCGCGAGGACCGCGAGGTGGTTGTCCTTCGCCATGACCGCGTCCGACAGGGAGTGGCGGTGGTTGCGTCCCCCGCCGTCGCGCACCGCCTTGCGCTCGAACGCGCGGAGCCCCGGCGTCGTCTTGCGCGTGTCGGCGATCCGCGTGCCGGTGTGCGCGACCTCGGCCACATAGGTCCCGGTGAGGGTCGCGATGCCCGACATCCGCTGCACGAAGTTGAGGCCGATCCGCTCGGCCGTGAGCACCCCGCGCGCCGGACCGGTGACGACCGCCAGCACGGC
Organism: Microbacterium sp. Leaf288; assembly: GCF_001422925.1. Taxonomy (GTDB): domain Bacteria; phylum Actinomycetota; class Actinomycetes; order Actinomycetales; family Microbacteriaceae; genus Microbacterium. The sequence continues at coordinate 997,285 of NZ_LMNI01000010.1, read as the reverse complement.
GCCGGGTTCGAACCACTCGCCGTCCTCCACGACGAGCTCGACGTCGATCGACGGGTCGGTGAGCCGGAATGCCGCCTCGAACACCTCGCCACCCGAGAACACGCCGCGTTCGCGCGCGACGAGATCGGCGCGGGCGACCGCGTTCTCGGGGATCAGCGCTTCGCTGGTGAGATCGCCCCACGGCGCGTCCTCTTCGAGGGCGGCGGCGACGGCACGGTCGATCACGGCGCGGCTCAGCATGCGACGGGCTCCTTCGAGAGGCGCGTGGAGGGGGAGTGCGGGTCGGCGCTCGCGCCGCGAACCGCCGCGAGGTGTGCGGGAGCCTCGGCGGGCGTGCCGTCGGAGCGGAAGTGCGCGCCGACCGATTCCCGGCGCGCGCGGGCGGCGGCGACGAGGTGCTCGGCGACGAGCAGCAGGTTCTCGTCCTCGAAGTCGTGCTCGGTGACCGGGGTGCGCTGCTGCGCGCGCCAGGTCGAGATGACGGATGCCGCGTGCCCGAGGCCTCCTTCATCCCGCACGAGTCCGGCATCGTCCCAGAGCAGCTCCTGCAGCGCCGGCCGCGAGAACGCCGGCGCCTCGACGCGCCCGTCCCCGTGTTCCGCAGTCGCGAAGTGCGAGTCGGTCGCCTCCACCACTGCATTTCGTGACTGCGGAGCAGGACGAGTGAGAGGGTCGGACGGCCAGGAATCGGATGCCGCGTCGTCGGCGATGACGTCACCCGCACGTGCGCCGAACACGGCGCCCTCCAGCAGCGAGTTCGACGCCAAGCGGTTCGCGCCGTGCACTCCGGTGCGCGCGACCTCGCCCACGGCGTAGAGGCCGGGCAGGGTGGTGCGGCCGCACAGATCGGTGCGGACGCCGCCCATCAGGTAGTGCGCGGCCGGCGTCACCGGGATCGGCTCGCGCGCCCAGTCGAGACCCCGCTCGCGCACCGCGCGGTCGATGGTGGGGAAACGGCGTGCGAGGAAGGCCGCGCGCTCGCCGGCGTCCTCGGAGTGGATGTGCGTCGCGTCCAGGAACACGGGGCGGCCGCTCTGCGTCTCCATCTGCCGTGCGATCGCGCGCGCGACGACGTCGCGGGGGGCCAGTTCGCCATCGGGGTGCGCGTCGAACGCGAACCGGCGGCCGTGCTCGTCGACGAGGGTAGCGCCCTCGCCGCGCACGGCCTCCGATACCAGGAACGAGTCACGCGCCGCCGGCCCGGCGGCGTCAGCCCTGCCTTCCAGCACCGTCGGGTGGAACTGGAAGAACTCGAGGTCGGCGACCTCCGCGCCGGCACGGATGGCTGCGGCGATCCCGTCTCCGGTGGCCACCTCGGGGTTGGTGGAGTGCGCGTACAGCTCGCCGGCGCCGCCCGTGGCGAGCACGACCGCGTCGGCCTCGATGGTCTCGCGGCGGCCGGAGGCAGCATCCGTCTCTCCGACGATGAGCTCGACGCCGCTGACGCGACCGTCCGTCACGACGAGGTCGACGAGGAATGCGTGCTCGACCACCGCGACGTCGCTGGCGCGGAGCCGTGCGACGAGCGCCTTCTCGATGGCCGTGCCGGTGGCGTCGCCGCCGGCGTGGAGGATGCGCGGGTAGGAGTGCGCGGCCTCGAGCCCCTTCACGAAACCGCCGCTGTCGTCGCGGTCGAACGCGACGCCGAGCGCGATGAGCTCACGGATCCGCGCGGGGCCCTCGTCGACGAGCACGCGCACCGCGGCCGGATCGCTGAGACCGGCGCCCGCGACCAGCGTGTCGCGCACGTGGTCGTCGGCGCGGTCGTCGTCGAACATCACACCCGCGATCCCGCCCTGCGCGAAGCGGGTGTTGGCGTGCTCGAGCACGTCCTTCGTCACGAGCGTGACGCGGCAGCCGTGCTCGACGGCGTGCAGGGCGGTGAGGAGGCCCGCGATGCCCGAGCCGACCACGATGGCGCTGGGCGCGCCTTCGGTTCCGTGCGCCGTCATGAGGCGTTCTTCCACGCGGCCGCGGGTGCTGCCGGGGGCTTGGCCGCCAGCATCCGCTCCAGCGCCACCCGTGCCGGATCCGCGACGGAAGCCGGCACAGTGATGCGGTTGCGCACCTCACCCGCGACGAGCCCCTCGAGCACCCACGCGAGGTAGCCGGGGTGGATGCGGTACATCGTCGAGCAGGGGCACACGACCGGGTCGAGACAGAAGATCGTGTGCTGCGGGTGGTCGGCGGCCAGGCGCTGCACGAGGTTGACCTCGGTGCCGATCGCGAACGTCGTCGGCTCGGTCGCGGCCTCGATCGCCTTGCGGATGTAATCCGTCGAGCCGGCCTCGTCGGCGGCGTCCACGACCTCCATCGGGCACTCGGGGTGGACGATGACGCGCACACCGGGGTGCTCGGCGCGGGCCTTGTCGATCTGGTCGACCGAGAAGCGGCGGTGCACCGAGCAGAAGCCGTGCCAGAGGATGACGCGGGCATCGGCGAGCTTGTCTGCGGATGCTCCGCCCAGCGGCTTGCGCGGATTCCACATCGGCATCTGCTCGAGCGGCACGCCCATCGCCTTGGCGGTGTTGCGGCCGAGGTGCTGGTCGGGGAAGAACAGCACGCGGCGCCCCCGCTGGAACGCCCACTCGAGCACCGTCCGCGCGTTCGACGACGTGCACACGATGCCGCCGTGGCGTCCGACGAAGCCCTTGATGGCGGCCGAGGAGTTCATGTACGTGACGGGGATGACGGGCACGAGGCCGTCGGCATCCGTCGCGTCCATGTCGCCGTAGACCTCGGCGAGCTGCTCCCAGCACTCCTCGACCTGATCGATGTCGGCCATGTCGGCCATCGAGCAGCCGGCGGCGAGGTTCGGGAGGATCACGGCCTGCTCGGGACGCGACAGCAGATCGGCGGTCTCGGCCATGAAGTGGACGCCGCAGAACACGATGGCCTCGGCGTCGGGGTGCTCCAGCGCCGCGTTCGCGAGCTGGAACGAGTCGCCCACGTAGTCGGCGTGGACCACGACCTCTTCGCGCTGGTAGAAGTGCCCGAGCACGACGACGCGATCGCCGAGAGTCGCCTTCGCGGCGCGGATGCGCTCGTCGAGCTCGGCCTCGGACGCCTCGCGGTACTCGCGGGGAAGCTCGCCCTGGCGCGGCGACCCGGTGGGGATGACGTCGCCCATCGACGAGCCGGGGCCGTAGCCGGGGCGCGTGTCGAAGTCCCAGGGCCCGGCGGCGAGATCGGTGTTGCAGGTCTCGCCGACGACGGCGCCCGCGACGATCGCCTGGATGGCGTGGTCGACCGAGGCATCCAGTTCGGGGCGGGGCTGGAGGGTGATGTTCACGGCAGGCATGTCGGGTGCTCCGTTCGGGGGGATCAGTGGCGGGCGTCGAGCGGGCCGCGGTCGGCGAGCTCGACGTCCTGGTTGTAGCGGTAGAGCCGCGCGGGGCGGTGGCTTCCGGTGCGGAAGCGGTCGGTGGGGATGAGGGTGCCGGAGTTCTCGACCTGACGGCGGAAGTTCGCCGGATCGAGGCGCCGACCGAGGACCGCCTCGTAGACCTCGCGCAGGTCGGCGAGCGTGAACTCGTCGGCGAGGAGGCCATGGGCGATGCGGCTGTAGCCGACCTTGTTTCGCAGGCGCCAGAGCGCATAGTCGACGATCTCGTTGTGGTCGAACGCGAGCCGGGGGAGCTCGGCCGCGTCGAACCACTGGACGTTCTCGACGGTGTCGGTGATCTCGTCGGCGCGCAGGAGGGCCCAGTACACGATCGAGACGACGCGTGTCGGGGAGCGACCCACAGCGCCGAACGCGTACAGCTGCTCCAGGTAGCTGGGTGCGAGGCCGGTCGTCTCTGCGAGCGTGCGGGATGCCGCGGCATCCAGTCCCTCCGTGACGTCGAGCCATCCTCCGGGCAGTGCCCACTGGCCCTCGTGCGGATCGCGCGTGCGCCGCACCAGCGGGAGCACCACCTGCACGGCGTCGCTGCCGGGGAGGCGACGCAGCGTGAAGATCACGGTCGACACCGCGACCCGCGTCGCGTCGGACTCGGTCGCGGCGCCGGGGGGCAGGGGTTCGGATGCTGTTCTGGTCATGGTGACTCTAACTCTCAAGAGCGATCATAGTGTCACTCTGACCAGAAGCCAAACCCCCGCCGTAACACCCGCCGTACTGCACGTCCTCGCCCGAACCGTTGCCAAGACGTGACGTACACAGCTCATTCAGAGGATGCGGGCGCAGGGGAATGTTTGTTAGGTTTACGTTCAAACATTTGTTAAGACCCAGTACTTAATGAATGCACCGGGTGCCCGCGCACTCCTCCTCCCTGCAAAGCCGCACGAGAGAAAGAACCAACGATGATTCGAAACGCGAAGCGCCGAGCGGCGCTCATCGCCGTCGCCGGGGCCACGATCCTCGGTCTCGGCCTGTCGGGCTGCGCCAGTGGCGGCGGCAACGACAGCGGCGATTCCGAAGGACGCACGCTGCGGGTCTGGGCCGGAAGCCAGACTCCGATCGAGGCGAACTTCAACCCCTTCTCGCCGAGCGTGCTGCACGCCGCGCTCGGCCCGGTCTACGAGCCGCTGTTCTTCTACAACAAGACCGCCGACGACGCGCCCGAGCCCATGCTCGGCGAGAGCTTCGAGTACAACGAGGACGGCACCGTCATCACGGTGACGCTCAAGGACGGCGTCAAGTGGAACGACGGTGAGGACTTCACCGCCGAGGACGCCGCGTTCACGTTCAACTACGAGCCGAACCACCGTGACGGCCTCATCTCGGCCGAGGCGCCCGACGACACCACGCTCGTCCTGACGTACGAGACGCCGCAGTTCACGAACGAGTTCCAGATCCTCGGCACCACCTGGATGCTGCCCGAGCACATCTGGTCGGAGGTCGATGACTACACGACCTTCACCGACGAGGAGCCGGTGGGCACCGGCCCGTACGTCGTCGACAAGGTGACGGATGCGTCCTACACCGTCGTCGCGAACGAGAACTTCCGCGAGGAGGGGGTGCCGGCGATCAAAAAGGTGCAGTACATCGGCATCGACGCCAACCAGTCCGCGCAGGACCTGCTCACCGCGGGCGAACTCGACTGGACCGGCATGTTCGTGCCGAACCCCGACTCGGTGACCTCGAACGGCGTGATCAGCATGCTGAACACGCCGCAGGACCCGACCGTGCTCTACACCTGCTCGAACGCCGAGCTCGGCTGCACGGGCCCGCAGACCGACGTGGCGGTGCGCCAGGCGCTCAACGTCGCGATCGACCGCGGCACCATCAAGGAGAAGGCGTTCGTCGGCCTGACCGGCGACATCTCGCCGACCTTCGCCCTGCTGCCGCGCGACCAGAAGTGGGTCGCCGACCCTGCAAACGAGGTCAGCCCGCAGTCGCCCGACGCCGCGGCCGCCGGTGAGATCCTCGAGGCCGCCGGCTACACCAAGGGCGGCGACGGCTTCTACGGCAAGGACGGCGCCCCGATCGAGCTGAGCCTCATCTCGGTCGACGGGTGGACGGACTACAACGACGCGGCCAAGCTCATCAGCGAGCAGGCGGCGGAGGCAGGCCTCAAGGTCAACGCCTCGACGGTGCAGTGGCAGGAGTTCTCGGACGCACGTCAGACCGGGCAGTACCAGCTGATCATGGGCGGCGTCATCGGCACCTCGGTCGCCGACCCGTTCCAGATCTACAAGGACTGGTTCGCCGGTGAGTCGACCTCGCAGGTCGGTGAAGAGGTTCCCGCCGGCCGCTGGAACTTCAGCCGGTACGACAACCCCGTCGTGAACGAGGCCGTCGCCACGGCCGCCGCCACGAACGACGAGGCCGCCAAGCAGGAGGCGTACGCCGCCCTGCAGACCGAGATCGTGCGCGACCTGCCGTACATCCCGCTGGTGATCAACGCCACCCAGACGTTCTTCAACACGAAGGACTTCACGGGCTGGCCGACCGAGGACGACCTGTACGCGTTCCCGCCGGCCTGGGGCTCGGTGGCGTCCGGCTACGTCCTCCAGCACCTGGAGCCGGTGAAGTAATGCGCGACCGGGCAGAAGGCGCGGCACGGAGGAGCAGGCTGCGATGAAGTTCTATGCGCGGCGGATCGCGTTCTATGTGGTGACACTCTGGGCGACGATCTCCCTCAATTTCCTCCTGCCGAGGCTTCTGCCCGGCGACCCCGCCGACATCCTCCTCGCGAAGATGCAGCGCGCCGGCGGGGAACTCAGCGAGACCACGGTCCGCAACATCAAGACCCTCCTCGGCGGCGACACGTCGTCGATGTGGGACCAGTACGTCGCGTACTGGGGCCGGATGCTCCAGGGAGACCTGGGCGTCTCCATCACGAAGTATCCGGCCCCGGTGACGGATCTCATTGCCGCGGCCCTGCCATGGACGGTGATCCTGGTGGGTCTCGCCACCGTCATCTCCTTCGTCCTGGGCGTCGGCATCGGTGCCTGGGTGGGCTGGCGCCGGGGCACATGGGTCGACCACCTGGTGCCGTTCACGACGGTGCTGCAGTCCATTCCCTACTTCTGGCTCGCCCTCGTGCTCGTTGCGATCTTCTCCGTCGCGCTGGGCTGGTTCCCGATCTTCGGCGGCTACGACGTGTGGGCCTTCCCCGAGGGCCCGGAGTGGAGCTGGGCCTTCATCGGGAGCGCCGTGTACCACGGGTTCCTTCCCGCGCTCACGATCGTGCTGAGCTCGGTCGGCGGATGGCTCCTCGGCATGCGCAACATGATGGTGTCCACGGTCTCCGAGGACTACATCGTCACGGCCGAGGCCAAGGGTCTCAAGCCCGTGCGAATCCTGCGCACCTACGCGACCCGCAACGCCGCGATCCCGTCGATCGCCGGGTTCGGCATCTCGCTCGGATTCGTCGTGGCCGGCTCCATCGTCATGGAGCAGGTGTTCACCTATCCCGGCATCGGCAAGCTCATGATCCAGTCCGTGCAGAACAGCGACTACGCGCTGATGCAGGGTGTCTTCCTGGTGATCACGATCGCGGTGCTCGCGGCGAACTTCATCATGGACATCGTCTACGGATTCATCGACCCGAGGGCGCGCCACAATGTCTGAGAGGCTCGAAGTGACCGACACGTCGACCGATCTCGAGAGCGTCCCCGAGACGCTGTCGGACCGCACGATCGACCCCGCCCTCATCGCACCGGGCGCGATGATGTCGCCGCCCGTCGACGCCGACGTCGAGGCGGCGCGCGACGAGGCGCGCGCCGCGCGCCGCGGCTTCCGCCAGCTGCTGCCGAGGATGTCGCTGAAGCTCGCGCTCGGCCTCGCCATCGTCATCGGCATCACCCTCTTCGGCATCCTCGGGCCGCTGTTCTGCCAGGACCCGACCGACTCCGACAACCCGGCGCTGTCGCCGCCGAGCGCGGAGCACTGGCTCGGCACGACCAAGCTCGGCTACGACGTGCTCGCCCAGCTCGCCTGGGGCACGCGCGGCTCCCTCATGGTGGGCATCGTCGCCGGCCTCATCGCCCTGATCCTGTCGATCGTGTTCGGCATCCTCGCCGGCTACAAGGGCGGCTGGTGGGACGAGATCCTGTCGCTCTTCACGAACATCATGCTCGTCATCCCGGGTCTCCCGTTGGTGATGGTGATCGCCACCTACATCCCCGGGAGAAGTTGGATGCTGGTGGCCCTCGTCCTCGGAATCACGGGGTGGGCGGGGTCAGCGGTCGTTCTGAGAGCGCAGGCTCGCTCGCTGCGGTCGCGAGACTACGTGGCGGCCAGCCGGGTCGCGGGGGAGAAGACGGCGCGCATCATCCGCGTCGAGATCCTCCCGAACCTGCTGCCGCTGCTGGCGGCCCAGTTCCTCTTCGCGATCATCTTCGCGATCGTCGGCGAGGCGGGCCTCTCCTACCTCGGGCTCGGGCCGACCGGCTCGATCACCTGGGGCACGATGCTCAACGACGCGCAGACCGGCCAGGCGCTCGGCACCGGCGCCTGGTGGTGGTTCGTGCCGCCGGGCCTCATGATCGCGCTCCTCGGCGCGGGCCTGTCGCTCATCAACTTCTCGATCGACGAGATCATCAACCCGAAGCTGCGGCTCGCCCCCGAGAACGCCCGGCGCGTGCGCCAGGCCAAGCGCGCCGGCCGGGGTGTCGAGTCGGTCCACGTCCCGAACGGAGCCGAGGCATGAACGACGACGCCGTCCTCACCGTGCGCAACGTCTCGATCGAGTATGAGGTCGATCCGCCGGTCAAAGCAGTGCGCGACGTGTCGCTCACGCTCCACCGCGGCGAGATCCTGGGACTCGCCGGCGAGTCCGGGTGCGGCAAGTCGACCCTCGCGTACGGCATCGATCGGCTGCTCAAGCCGCCGGCGCTGATGACGGCGGGCGACGTCGTTTTCCACGACCGGTCGGGCGAAGACATCGACGTCGTCGGCCTCGCCGACGAGGAGCTGCGCCGGTTCCGGTGGGACAAGGTGTCGATGGTGTTCCAGGGCGCGATGAACTCGCTCAATCCGGTCATCAACGTCCGGGCGCAGCTGTTCGATGTGTTCACGACGCACCGGCCCGAGATGTCCAAGCGGCAGAAGCAGCAGCGCAGCGAAGAGCTCCTCGAGCTCGTGGGCGTCGACCCGAAGCGACTGACGAGCTTCCCGCACGAGCTGTCGGGAGGCATGCGACAGCGCGTCATGATCGCGATGGCACTCGCGCTCGACCCGCAGGTCATGATCATGGACGAGCCGACCACGGCCCTCGACGTCGTGGTGCAGCGCGGCATCATCCGCGAGATCATGCGCCTGCGCGAGAGGCTCGGGTTCGCCGTCATCTTCATCACGCACGACCTGCCCATGCTGATCGAGATCTCCGACCGCATCGCGGTGATGCTGCAGGGCGAGATCGTCGAGCTCGCCACCGCGACCGACATCTACCGCACGCCGCAGCACGAGTACACGAAGAAGCTGCTGTCGAGCTTCCCGAGCCTGCGCGGCGACCGGGGCGACTTCGTGCGCACCGGCCATCAGCCCATCTCGGCGACGCTGGGCGCGGCCTCAGCAGAAGGAGGGGCCGCATGAGCGCCCAGAACCCGGTCGCGGGGTCGCCGCGCACGCTCGAGGCACGGAACCTGGTGAAGGACTTCCGGCTGCGCAGCGGCCTGAAGTTCTCGACTCTCCACGCGGTGAAGGACGTGTCGTTCACGCTCGAAGCCGGGCGCACCATCGCGCTGGTGGGGGAGTCCGGGTCGGGTAAGTCGACGATCGCGAAGATGCTCGCCCGGCTCGAGACGCCCACGAGCGGGCAGATCCTGCTCGACGGCACACCCGCCGGCGGGCGCAGCCGCGACGTCGCCGCGTATCGCGGCGACGTGCAGATGGTCTTCCAGGACCCGTTCGCGTCGCTGAACCCGTTCCATTCGATCGAGCACCATCTGGAGCGTCCGCTGCGGATCCACAACCCGGGGATCGGCCGCGACGAGGTGCGTCAGCGCGTGCTCGAGCTCCTCGAGAGGGTGCGCCTCACGCCGAGCGACAAGATGGCCGAGCGTCGTCCGCACGAGCTGTCGGGCGGTCAGCGCCAGCGCGTGGCGATCGCGCGGGCCCTCGCGCCCGGCGCGCAGTTCATCATCGCCGACGAGCCGGTCTCGATGCTCGACGTGTCCATCCGCCTCGGCGTGCTCAACCTGCTCGCGCAACTGCAGCGCGAGGACCACCTCGGAGTGCTCTACATCACCCACGACCTCGCCACGGCCCGGCACTTCTCCGACGAGATCCTGGTGATGTACCGCGGCGACATCGTCGAGCGCGGACGCGCCGACGACGTGATCCTCGATCCGCAGCACGAGTACACCCGCACGCTGCTCGGCGCCGCGCCGGATCCCGAGAACCAGGGGATGCTGCGCGACGAGGTACGGAGGGAGCTCGCCGCCGAGCGCCGCTGACCCGCCTGTGCACGCAGGTCCTCCCGACACGCCCGGGCGGGCGATGGGGGTCCTCTCCCAGCCTCGATGCGTAGCCTGACGAGACGGGTCCCGTCGGGAAGGGGTGAGGATGATCGTCGTCGACGTGATCGTCGTCCTCCTTCTCATCGCCGCCTGCGTCGCCGGGGTCCAGCGCGGCTTCTTCGCCAGCATCGGCACCCTGGCGGGCCTCGCAGCGGGGGCTTTCGCGGCCTTCTGGCTGACCCCGCTGGTGAGCGCCTGGGTGCCGTCGCCGGTGTGGCGCGGCCCCGCCGTGCTCCTCACCGCTCTCGGGCTGGTCTTCGCCGGCGCGGCGGTCGGCGCGGCGATCGGCGCGGCGCTGCGCTCCGGCGCCGACCGGCTGAAGCTGCGGGGGATCGAGCGCTTCCTCGGCGGCATCGCCTCGGTCGTCGCGGCGATCCTCGCGCTGGCGCTCGTCGCCCCCGCGATCGCGGTAGCCGGCATCCCCGTCATCTCGTCGGCTGTGGCATCCTCGGCCATCCTGCGCGGCATCGAGGCCGCCACCCCCGACCCCGTCGCCGCCGCCCTCGCACAGCTGCGCGGCGCCGTGCTCGACGACGGTCTGCCGGGGCTCGGGCTTCTGCTCGGACCGGGGACCGCGGAGCCTGCGCCCCCGGTCGCCCTGGACGATCCCGAGCTGCAGCGGGCGGCAGCATCCGTCGCCCGTGTGTCGGGGAATGCGTACGCATGCGGACGCGGATCGTCGGGCACCGGCTTCGTCGTCGCCGAGGACCGCGTCGTCACCAACGCCCACGTCGTCGCGGGCGTCGACACGCCCGTCGTCGAGCTGCCGGGAGTGCCGGCACGAGAGGGGCGCATCGTCTACTTCGACCCGATCGACGACCTCGCGGTGATCGCCGTGGACGACCTCGACGCCACCGCCCTGCCGTTCTCGCCCACGCTCGCGGCGGGCGCCGCCGCGGTCGTGCAGGGCTATCCGTACGGCGGTCCGTTCACGATGGTGCCGGCGAGCGTGCAGTCGGTGGGTGTCGCGAACGTTCCGGACGTGTACGACAGCTCGTGGAACCCGCGCGAGATCTATTCGCTGCAGGCCGTCGTGCGCCCGGGCAACTCGGGCGGCCCGCTGCTGACGGGCGACGGTGAGGTCGCGGGGGTCGTGTTCGCGCGCGCCGAGAACGACGAGAACATCGGATACGCCATGACGATGGCCGAGCTCACCCCGGTCGCCGATCGTGCGCCTGCGCTCACGAACACCGTGTCGACCGGATCCTGCGTCGGCTGAGCGCACCGACCGGTATGCTTGCTCCGCAAGTCAATAACGGCCCATCACCCGGGCGGGAGAGCCTCGGCAGCGCGATCGCCGAGCACCGAAGGAGCAAGCCTCCCCGCCAATCTCTCAGGTACGCGTACCGTTCGGGCAGGCCGACTCTGGAAAGCGATTTCGAGCGAAGCAAGAAATCGGGTTGAGTAAGGCGCTCCAACGCCGCATCGAAACCCCTCACGTGAGACATCCGCTACGCGTCTGCACGTGATCGCTCGCAATCCGCCGACGGTGAAAACCCGCTCCCTCGCAGGACGGGCGAAACTCTCAGGCCCATGACAGAGGGGGAGTTCACAGGCGTCGATCGACGCCTGCCCGTCCGCGACCGGGAGAACTCATGACAGAACTCCGTACGACTGCCCTGCACGACCGCCACGAGGCGCTCGGCGCCTCCTTCACCGACTTCGGCGGCTGGCTCATGCCGGTGCGCTACAGCTCCGACCTGGCCGAACACCACGCGGTGCGCACGGCCGCAGGCCTCTTCGACATCTCGCACATGGCCGAGTTCGCCGTCGAGGGCGCCGAGGCCGCGGCATTCCTCGACTACGCGCTGGCGGGCGCGGTCTCGCCGATGCGCGTGGGCAAGGCGAAGTACTCGCTGGTGCTCGCCGAGTCGGGTGGCATCGTCGACGACGTCATCGTGTACCGCATCGCCGACCACCGCTTCCTGGTGATCGCGAACGCCGGGAACCGGGATGCCGTCGGCTCGGCATTCCGAGAGCGCGTCGGCGACTTCGAGGTCGAGCTGGAGGACCACACCGACGGCATGTCGCTGATCGCGGTGCAGGGACCCGCCGCCCGCGCCGTGGTCGAGGCGACCGCCGGGATCGCGGACGTCGCCCCGGCCTTCGCCGACCTCGGCTACTACGCGTGGTCGTCGGGCTCGTTCGAGGGCGCTCCGCTGTTCGTCGCGCGAACGGGCTACACCGGCGAGGACGGCTTCGAGCTCCTGGTCCCCAACCCCGTCGCGCCGACGCTGTGGGATGCACTGCTGGCCGCCGGCGAGCCGCTCGGCCTCGTTCCCGCGGGTCTCGCGGCCCGCGACACGCTGCGCCTGGAGGCCGGCATGCCGCTCTACGGCCACGAGCTGTCGCTCGACATCGTCCCCGCGCAGGCCGGTCTCGGCCGCGTCGTGGCGGTCGACAAGGACGACTTCGTCGGAAAGGCGGGCCTCGCGGCCGTCGTCGTGCCCGACGCTCCCGTGCTCGTCGGACTCGTCTGCGACGGCCGACGCGCTGGCCGTGCCGGCTACGCCGTGTTCGACGCGACCGGGGCCGAGACGCCGGTCGGCGAGATCACGAGCGGCGCGCTCAGCCCGACCCTGGGGCATCCCATCGCCATGGCGTTCGTCTCGCCCGCCGCGAGCGCTCCCGGCACCGAGCTCTTCATCGACGTGCGGGGTACCCGCATCCCCGCGACCGTGACCGACCTGCCCTTCTACCGGAGGAACAAATGACCGATCTCACCGCCCTCAAGTACACCGCCGAGCACGAGTGGGTCGCCCTCGACGGCGACGTCGCGACCGTCGGCATCACCTCGTACGCCGCCGACAAGCTCGGTGACGTGGTGTTCGTCGAGCTGCCCGCCGTGGGCAGCTCGGTGACCGCGGCCACCGTCGTCGGCGAGATCGAGTCCACGAAGTCGGTCGGCGAGCTCTACGCGCCGCTGACGGGTGAGGTCGTCGCGGTCAACGACGCCGTCGTCGACGACCCGTCGCTCGTGAACGCCGACCCGTTCGGCGCCGGCTGGCTCGTCAAGATCACGGTCGACCCGGCGTCCGTGGCGGACCTCCTCGACCGCGACGCGTACATCTCGCTCACGGGCGGCGCCGAATGACGGGTCTGTTCGCCGACCGTCACATCGGGACGGATGCTGCGGCCCAGCGCACGATGCTCGACGCCCTGGGCTACGACAGCGTCGACGCGCTCGTCGAAGCGGCGGTCCCGGCATCCATCCATGCGAAGCCGCGCGCCACGAGCGACATCCCGCCAGCGGCGACCGAGGCCGAGGCGCTCGCCGAGCTGCGCGTGCTGGCCTCGCAGAACCGCACGGCGCGGCCGATGATCGGGCTGGGCTATTACGACACCCTCACGCCGTCGGTGATCGCCCGCAACGTGCTCGAGAACCCGTCCTGGTACACCGCGTACACGCCGTACCAGCCCGAGATCTCGCAGGGGCGCCTGGAGGCGCTGATCAACTTCCAGACGATGGTGACCGATCTCACGGGGCTGGCGACGGCGAACGCGTCGATGCTCGACGAATCGACCGCCGTCGTCGAGGGCATGCTGGTGGCGCGGCGCGCCTCGAAGTCCGCCTCGAACGTGTTCGTGGTCGACGCCGACGCCCTGCCGCAGACGAAGGCGCTGCTCGCGCACCGCGCGGCCGCCGTCGGCATCGAGCTCGTCGAGCTCGATCTGGCCCGAGGTGCGACCCTGCCGGACGAGCTGTTCGGCGTGCTGGTGCAGTACCCGGGCGCGTCGGGGAACGTGTGGGACCCGTCCGGCGTCGTCGACGCGGCGCACGTCGCCGGCGCGCTGGTCGTCGTGGCCGCTGATCTGCTGGCGCTCACGCTGCTGCGCTCGCCCGGCTCGTTCGGCGCCGATGTCGCCGTGGGCACGACGCAGCGCTTCGGCGTGCCGCTCGGCTTCGGCGGGCCGCACGCCGGCTACATGGCGGTGCGCCAGGGACTCGAGCGGCAGCTGCCGGGCCGCCTCGTCGGCGTCTCGCAGGACGCCGCGGGCCACCCCGCCTACCGCCTCGCGCTGCAGACGCGCGAGCAGCACATCCGCCGCGAGAAGGCCACGTCCAACATCTGCACGTCGCAGGTGCTGCTGGCCGTCATGGCCTCGATGTACGCGGTGTACCACGGGCCTGACGGCCTCCGCGCGATCGCGACCGACGTCGCGAAGAAGGCGGAGGCGCTCGCCGCCCGGCTGCGCTCATACGGCCTCTCGCTGCGCTCGGACTCGTTCTTCGACACCATCCGGGTTGCCACGCCGGGCGCCTCGCGCCGCGTGATCGACCGCGCGCGCGAGCGCGGCTATCAGCTGTTCTGGGTCGACGACGCGACGGTCGGTGTCTCGGTCGACGAGACCACGACGGAAGGCGATCTCGCGGCCGTGGCGTGGGCCTTCGGACTGCCCGAGAACGAGTTCCTCGGCGCGGGCGAGCAGGGCGAGCGGGTGCTTTCGTTCACGGATGCTGCGCCCCTGGCGGGCGTGCCGTCCGGCCTGCACCGTGTCGAGGAGTTCCTCACGCACCCGGTGTTCAACTCGCACCGGTCCGAGACGGCGATGATGCGCTACCTGAAGCAGCTGTCCGACCGCGACTACGCGCTCGACCGCGGCATGATCCCGCTGGGCTCGTGCACGATGAAGCTCAACGCGGCGACGGAGATGGCGGCCGTGTCGTGGCCGGAGTTCTCGCGCGTGCATCCGTTCGCGCCCGAGGACGATGTGCACGGCTACCTCGCGATGATCGAGCAGCTCGAGGTGTGGCTCGCCGAGGTCACCGGTTACGACGCGGTGTCGCTGCAGCCGAACGCCGGCTCGCAGGGTGAGCTCGCGGGCCTCATGGCGATCCGCGGCTACCACCGCGCGAACGGCGACCTCGCCCGCACGGTGTGCCTCATCCCGTCGTCGGCCCATGGCACGAACGCGGCGTCCGCCGTGCTCGCCGGCATGCGCGTCGTCGTCGTCGCGTGCGATGAGGCCGGCAACGTCGACCTCGACGATCTGCGCGCGAAGATCGCGGCGCACGCCGACGAGCTCGCGGCGCTGATGATCACGTACCCGTCGACGCACGGCGTGTACGAGCACGACGTGCTCGACATCACGCAGGCCGTGCACGACGCCGGCGGCCAGGTGTACGTCGACGGCGCCAACCTCAACGCGCTCCTCGGCTACGCGCGGTTCGGCGACCTGGGCGGCGACGTGTCGCACCTGAACCTGCACAAGACGTTCGCCATCCCGCACGGCGGCGGCGGTCCCGGCGTCGGGCCCGTCGCGGCGAAGGCGCACCTCGCGCCCTACCTGCCCTCGCATCCGCTGTCGCAGCGCAAGGACCACGCCGGCGGCGTGTTCGACGGCGGGCCGATCTCGGCGGCACCGCACGGCTCGGCCGGCATCCTCCCGATCTCGTGGGCGTACGTCCGCATGATGGGCGCCGAGGGACTGCGCAGCGCCACCGCGGCTGCCGTGCTCGCCGCGAACTACATCGCGGTGCGGCTGCGCGAGCACTACCCGGTGCTCTACACCGGCGAGGACGGGCTCGTGGCCCACGAGTGCATCCTCGACCTGCGTCCGCTCAAGGAGGCGACCGGCGTCTCGGTCGACGACGTCGCCAAGCGCCTCATCGACTACGGCTTCCACGCCCCGACGATGTCGTTCCCCGTGGCGGGCACCCTCATGGTCGAACCCACGGAGTCCGAGGACCTCGGTGAGATCGAGCGATTCATCGAGGCGATGATCGCGATCAAGGCCGAGGCCGACCGCGTCGGCGCGGGGGAGTGGCCTGCCGCCGACAACCCCCTCGCGAACGCCCCGCACACGGCCGAGTCGGTGGTCTCGGGGTCGTGGGACCACCCGTACTCGCGGGAGACCGCCGTGTACCCGGTCCACACGCTGGTCCGCACGAAGTACTGGCCCCCCGTCCGCCGCATCGACCAGGCCTACGGCGACCGCAACCTGGTGTGCGCCTGCCCGCCCATCGAGGCCTTCGCCTGACGACCCCCGAGCGACGGGATGCCGGTGCCCCAGGCATCCCGTCGCTCTTCCGATTCGCCCGGGTCGGCGGTCCCGCCGCCCCGGCCTGGCCCCGCCCCGCCCTGGCCTCGCCCCCGAGCCGCCCCCGAGCCGCGAGAGTGCACCTGGTCGCCGAGAGGTAGGGAAGCAACCAGCATTTCGGCGACCAGTTGTACTCTCGCGATTTCAGTGGACCCGACCCGCGGCGGATGCGCCGGTCAGGTGGGGTGCGTGCGGGGCCAGCAGGCGGCGGAGCGAGTGGAGATGCGCGGTCTGTTCGGGCGCGATCGCCCGCAGGCCGGCGCCTGCCAGGATGTCGCGCAAGGGTGTCACCGTGGTCGCATCCGTCCATCCCCAATGAGCGACCGCGCGGAGGTGGGTTCGCAGCCGCCTGTCGCGGAGGGTCTGGCGGCGCAACACCTCACGGGCATCGCCGTAGCGTCCGTCGTACTTGAGGTCGCCGTCGGCCTCGCCTCCGAGATTGACGTGCGTCCAGACGAAGTCGGCACGATCCTCCTTCCCGGACGATCGGAACACGACCTGGAGTTCGGGCGCGGGAAAGCCCAACCACTCGATCACCGCGCGGCTGACGGCCTCGATGGTGGTCTCGGACTTGGCGGTCGCACGTGCGAGCGGCCACCGTGCGATATCGCGACCGCGACTGCTGATGCGCGCTTCGCTCATCCGGGTCAGTGCGTCGGCGGAGGACGCAGGTGCGATTCTCAGCGCCGCGTCCGCGGCAGCAAGTCCGATCGCCGGGTGCCGGAGACGAGCGAGGTCCACCGCGGTGTCTTCCGGACCGGTCATCGCGAGCCCGGCGATCTCCACGATCGTCCGGTCTTCGCTCGACCGGTGCGTGCGCACACCGGCAACGAGTCTCGATGAGCGCTTCGCCGGTACGAGCATATGCACGTCGACCGGGTCGCCGAAGATCGGCATCCCCAGCAGCGCGGCAGCGGACTCGAGGCAGAAGATCGCGTCGGGGTGGACGAGGGCCGCAGCGTGGACGCGTGCGAGGTATTTCTCCCACGGCGGCAGCGACCTCCACAGCGCGGCGGAGGCATAGACGCCATGGCGGACCTTGACCAGTTCTCCCTTGGCGACCCCGCGCTCTGGATGGGATACGTCGACATGCCGCAGCAGCGCCAACGGACTCGGCGTGAGGACTCGCGCGAAAGTGACCAGCGGCATCCGTCCAGCCTCTCCGTGTCAAGCGGCTACGGATGTATGAGCGCCACCCTTCTGTGGACCCCACGCGTCTGGCCGACGCTGTGGAGGAGCGGGCCCGCGGCGGGCCGATCTCGGCTGGATTCCCCGTCCCCTTCCCCGTCCCCTCCCACGTCCCCACTCAGCGAGAGTGCACCTGGTCGCCGAGAGGTAGGGAGCCAACCAGCATCTCGGCGACCAAGTGCACTCTCGCCGATCAGGGGCGCCTGCGGCGGGTACCGCGGGCGATCGGCGTGAGGGACGGGGACGGATGCCGCGGGGCCGGGGCATCCGCGAACGGTCAGGCCGCGGGGGTCGCTGTGGGCGTCGGGGTGGGCGTGGGCGTCGGGATCGGGGCGAACACACCGGGCCAGAGGGCCGCGGCCAGGGGGTACCCCACGAACGCGACGACGTCCAGGAGCGTGTGCGCGATGACGAGCGGCATGACGCGACCCCACCGGCGGTAGCACCAGCCGAAGACCACGCCCATCACGAAGTTGCCGACGATCGCACCGATGCCCTGGTACGCGTGATAGGCGCCGCGCAGGCCGGCGGAGGTCAGGATGATGGCCCAGTCGTTCCAGCCGAACCGTCGCAGCCGGTCGAACAGGTAGCCGATGAAGATCACCTCTTCGGTCAAGCCCGCCCGCAGCGCGGACAGCACCAGCAGCGGCACGGTCCACCACGCCGCATCCAGGGGAGAGGCGACCACTGCGACGGTGACCCCGAGCGCGCGTCCCGCGGCATAGAGAGCGAGTCCCGGCACGCCGATGACGGCGGCGAGAAGGATGCCGCGGCCGAGGTCTCCGCCGAACCGCGAGAAGTCCAGCCCGATGCGGCGCAGCGCGTTGCCGCCGGGCTCCCAGAGCAGGTACACGACGAGTGCCACGAGGGCGAGCGCGAAGAAGACGGCGAGCACCTGGTATACGACGTCCCAGACCGCCTGCGCGTCCCGCGAGGGGTTCACCTGGGTCTGCTGCTGGCCCAGCGGAACGGGCGCGAGGAGCTTGCGCACGAGCGACAGCACCGAGTACAGCGCGGACTGCCCGACCGTGATCGCGAGGACGATCCACACCTCCCACGTGAGGCGTCGACGGTCGTACGGCGTGAGGGGCGAAAGACTAGTCGAATCCCTCTGACCTGTGGGCCGGTTCGGCGGCGTCATCTTGTCAGATTGTCACACTCCGCGTCGATTGAGTTAAGGCTCTGTAACGTTTTCGCCGATCGTTTTGACCATCTCACAACCGGTGCTTATCGTTTTCCCATCCGCGCGCAGGTCCGGCTTCCGGCCGGATCCGCGCGCATTACCCTGCACAGAGGAGACACAAGTGTCTGACAAGACGACGTGGCGCATGCGCGCACTCGGAGTCGCGGCGGGCGTCGGCGTGACCGCAATGGTCCTCGCCGGTTGCTCGACGACCCCACCGGCGACGGAGGAGACCGGGGACACCGCCGACGCCGCGGTGACCATCGCCGAGGTGAACGAGTTCACGGGTACGAACTCGAACAGCGACAACGGCAACCTCGACATCAACGGCAAGGTCAACTACCTGACCCGCGCCGGCTTCTACTACGTCAGCGACACCTACGAGGTCGTCCCGGACGAGTCGTTCGGCAAGATGGAGGTCGTCAGCGAGGACCCACTCCAGGTCAAGTACACCCTCAACGACGGCCTCGAGTGGTCCGACGGCGAGCCCATCACGACCGACGACCTGATCTTCGGCTGGGCTGCGACCTCGGGCATCTTCGACGACGCCACGCTCGACCCCGAGTCGGGCGAGCCGGTCAGCGGCACGAAGTACTTCGCGTACGCGGGCAGCACCGAGGGCGTCAACGCCTCGACGATCACGGATGTCGCCGATGACAAGCTCTCGCTCACGCTCGAGTACGACGTTCCCTTCGTCGACTGGAACATCATCGGTCTCATCGACCAGCCGGTCCACGTCGTCGCCGAGAAGGCCGGCGTCGACCAGGCCGAGCTCATCGACACGATCCTGACCAGCCCGCGCGGCGACGCCGCGGCTCCGGCTCCGGTCAACGAGACGCTCAAGGCTGCGGCTGACTTCTGGAACTCGGGCTTCGACATGACGTCGCTGCCGGACGACCCGTCGCTGTACCTCTCGAGCGGCCCGTGGATCATCGACTCGTGGGAGCCCACGCAGTCGATGACGCTGAAGCTCAACGACAAGTACACCGGTGACCTCAAGCCGCAGTTCTCCGAGATGGTCATCCGCTTCATCGGTGACGCTCAGGCTCAGGTGACCGCCCTCCAGAACGGCGAGGTCGACGTGATCGCCCCGCAGGCGAGCGGCGACACCCTCACCGCGCTGCAGGCGATCGACGGCGTCGAGGTCCTCCAGGGCGACGCGCTCAACTACGACCACCTCGACCTGACGTTCGCCGGCCCCTTCGCCGAGAAGAACGTCCGCGAGGCGTTCCTGAAGACGATCCCGCGCCAGCAGCTCGTCGACACGCTCATCAAGCCCGTCAACCCCGAGGCTGAGGTTCTCAACTCGAACCTCTTCATCCCGGCTCAGAAGCCGTACGAGGACGCTGTCGCGGCCAACGGCTCGGACGCGTACGCCGATGTCGACATCGAGGGCGCCAAGGAGCTCCTCGCCGGTGCGACCCCGACGATCCGCCTCATGTACAACATCAACAACCCGAACCGCGTCGCGGCGTTCGAGGCCATCCAGGCCTCGGCTTCGCAGGCCGGCTTCGTGATCGAGGATGTGGGCCGTGAGGACTGGAGCGCGCAGCTCGGTTCGGACATCTACGACGCGGTCATCTTCGGCTGGATCTCGCCCGGTGTCGGCAACGGCACCATCCCGCAGATCTTCGCCAGCTTCGGTGGCAGCAACTTCAACAAGTACGCCAACGACACCGTCGACGAGATCGCTCGCACGATCCCGCAGACGCTCGACACCGACAAGATCGACGAGATGACGATCGAGGCGGACACCGAGCTGTTCTCCGACGCGTACGGTCTGCCGCTCTTCCAGGGCCCCGGCCTCGAGGCGCACACCGACCGCGTCGAGGGCATCACCTTCATGGGCAACCAGACCGGTGTGTTCTGGAACTTCTGGGAGTGGACGGTCGCCGGTTAATCCGGTGACGATCTGAAACACCACGCCATGGGGCGTCGGGTGCTAACAGCCCGGCGCCCCGTGCGTGTGTCTTCCCGTCCACAGCCGGCGAACCCGACGCCCGGTCTCTGCTGCCGTCGTCGCCCGCCTGCTACCTTTTCTGCATGAAGGGCCAGCCCAGTGCTTAGCTTCGTTCTGCGGCGCATCGGGGTCTCGATCCTGATCCTCATCGCCGCATCCTTCCTGATGTACACCCTCGTGGCTCTTGCCAAAGACCCGCTCGAGGACCTGTACGCCTCCAACAGCCCGAACCGCGACGCGCTCATCGCGCAGCGCATCGCATGGCTGAACCTCGACCAGCCCATCCCCGTCCGCTGGTTCAACTGGCTGCTCGGCGCCGCCCGCTGCGTCATCCCGTTCGGTGGCTGCGACCTCGGCGTCACCATCCAGAACCAGCCCGTGACGATCGTCCTCGCACGTGCGATGGGCGCGACGCTCCAGCTCGTCACCGCTTCGACGATCCTCGCCATCGTCCTCGGCGTCCTCGTCGGCATCGTGTCTGCGCTTCGCCAGTACAGCGCCATCGACTACTCGTTCACGTTCGCCAGCTTCCTGTTCTACTCGCTGCCGTCGTTCGTGATGGGTGTTCTCCTCAAGGTCTTCTTCGCCCTCGGCTTCAACGACTGGCTCGACAGTCCGGTGTTCACATGGCCGTGGATCATCGCACTCAGTCTCATCTCCGGCGTCTTCTGGCAGGCGATCATCGGCGGACCCAGGCAGCGCCGCCTGATCGTCTTCGCCGCCTCAGTGGTGACCTCCGGAGCGATGCTCTACGGCATGAGCGTGACGGCGTGGTTCCTCAACCCGTCGCTGGGACCGATCCTCACGCCGCTGCTGATCGCGGCGTTCGCGGCGGGCATGGTCCTCATCATCGCCGGACCCCGTGCGCGCTACGCGTGGCGCACCGCCGGTGTCACCGCGATCGTCCTCATCGCCGCGTACTTCGTGCTGCAGCCGTTCCTCAAGTCGTTCAACGGCTGGGGAGTCCTCGCCCTGTTCGTGGCGGCGGCTCTCGTCGGCGCGGCAGCGGGCTGGTTCCTCGGTGAGTACGACAAGGGCCAGGCGATCCGCATCGGCGTGCTCTCCGGTCTGCTCGGCATGGGCGTGATCGTCCTGGACCAGTTCATGCAGAACTGGAACTCGTACGTCAACAACCCGAAGGTGAACGGGCGCCCGATCGCGACCATCGGTTCGCAGACGCCCAACCTGCAGGGCGACTGGTGGATTCAGAGCATCGACACGTTCACCCACCTGCTGCTGCCGACGATCAGCCTCATGCTGATCTCGTTCGCGGCGTACACGCGCTACGCGCGTGGCGGCATGCTCGAGACGCTGAACCAGGACTACATCCGCACCGCTCGCGCGAAGGGCCTTCCCGAGCGCACGGTCGTCGTCCGTCACGCCTTCCGAAACTCGCTCATTCCGATCACCACGATCGTGGCGGCGGACGTGGGAGCCCTCATCGGTGGTGCGATCATCACCGAGCGCATCTTCGCCTTCAGTGGGATGGGCGCCCTCTTCAACCAGGGTCTGAGTCATGCCGACCCGAACCCCGTCATGGCGTACTTCGTCGTCATCGCGGTGTTCGCCATCACGTTCAACTTCCTCGCCGACCTCGCGTACTCGGCGATCGACCCGAGAGTGAGGGTCAAGTAATGTCGATCCCTATCGATCCGGCCCTCGAGCCCCCCACCGCACCCTCCGAGGGAGGCGTGCACGTCCAGACCGCTGACGAGCGCGGCATCAGCCAGGGACGCCTGACGTTCCGACGCTTCATCGCCCACAAGCCTGCCGTGGTCAGCGCGGTCCTCTTCATCCTCATCGTCGGCTTCGCCATCTCGGCGACGGGCATCGGGCCCATCCCGGGCTGGTGGAAGTGGAACTACGAAGAGCTGATCCCGATCAGCAACGGCGGCAAGCCCACGCTGACGCTGTGGCCGTTCTCGCTCGGCGACCACCCGTTCGGCCAGAACACGGTCGGCAAGGACTACTTCGCGATGGTCATGCGCGGCCTCGTCAACTCGTCCTACATGATGTTCATCATCGGACTCATCGGCGCCTTCCTCGGCGTCGTGGTCGGCGCTCTCGCGGGCTACTACCGTGGGTGGGTCGACGCGGTGCTGATGCGCCTGACCGACATCGTCATCGTCATCCCCGTGATCGTGATCGGCGCGGTCGTCGGATCGGCCGTGGGAAACCTCGGTCCGCTGCTGCTGGCGCTGTTCCTCGGATTCTTCGTCTGGACAGGAATCGCCCGACTCGTGCGTGCCGAGTTCCTGACCCTGCGTGAGCGCGAGTTCGTCGAGGCGGCACGCGTGGCCGGTGCGTCGGATGCCCGCATCATCTTCAAGCACATCCTGCCGAACGCGATCGGCGTGGTCATCGTCGCAACGACGCTGCTGATCGCCGCCGCGATCATCCTCGAGACGTCGCTGTCGTTCCTCGGGTACGGTGTCCGCGCGCCTGACGTGTCGCTGGGTCTGCTGATCTCGGCGAACGAGTCGGCGTTCCAGACGCGTCCGTGGCTGTTCTGGTGGCCGGCGGCATTCATCGTGATCCTGTCGCTGCTCGTGAACTTCGTCGGCGACGGTCTGCGCGATGCGTTCGACCCGCGTCAGAAGCGAATCGTCTTCCGCAAGGTCAAGGATCTCCCGGAGGATGCGGTCATCGTGGCCGGCACGACCGCCGACGTGCCCGAGGGTGCGCTGGTCACGGCCGGCGGTGCGGCGATCGTCGAGGGCGTCACGAGCGACCGCCCCGACGATGTCCTCGACGACGAGATCGCGCCCGACCCGGATCGCCGCGGATGATGCGCGCCAGGCGCTCAGCCGGTGGCGACGATCAGCGCGACCGACGCCGCGGCGAGCACGATCGACGCGATGAGGAACGGCACGTGCCAGTGGCGCTTGACGGGCGTCTCATCGGCCACGCCGAGTTCGACCTGACCGGCATCGAGGCGGCTGCGCCACGACTCTCGCACGACGAGAGCCGCGTTGCCCGAGTCGGTGCCCATGCGGTCGCTCGGGCGGGCGTCGCCACCGGCGGCGCTCGCCTCGCGGCGGGCCTTCGCATTGCCCATCATCGTGGTGAAGAAGCCGGGGGCCGGCGCCGACCAGGCGGTGAAGCTGCCGGACGGCGTGTGCAGCGTCAGGGCGCGTGCCGTCTCGACGTGCACGAGGGCCTCCCACGGCACGTCGACGTCGTGGCTCACGTTCTCGATGCGCACACCGCGATCCGACACCTCGACGCAGGGGCGCCACAGCGCCATCCAGCCGAGCAGCGCCGCCAGCGGAGCGGCGGCGTAGACCCACGTCAGCCGCGGGTCCGCGCTCCATACGGCGGTGATCACTGCGAGCCCCGCAAGACTCCAGACGATGACGGCAGCAATGCGGTTGAAACGGGAGTCGATGCGGATCGCACGGTCGGTCACCCCCTCATTGTCTCAATCGATCCCACAAGGACCATGAAATGAACGCGTCCCCCACTCCCATGACCGGCAGTCCGCTGCTGGAAGTGAGCGGCCTGTCCGTGGACTTCGCCGTCGACAACTACTGGGTGCCGGCAGCGAAGAAGCTCGACTACTCCGTCGAGTCGGGCAAGGCCCTCGCGATCGTCGGCGAATCCGGCTCCGGCAAGAGCGCGAGCTCCATGGCGATGCTCGGGCTCCTGCCGTCCAACGCCCGGGTGACCGGCAGCGTCAAGCTCGCCGGCCGCGAGATCCTCGGCCTCCGCAAGGACGACCTGCGTCGCGTGCGCGGCCGCGAGATCGCAGTGATCTTCCAGGAGCCGATGACCGCGCTGAACCCCGTGTTCACGGTCGGGTTCCAGATCATCGAGACGCTGCGGATCCACCAGGGCATGACGCCGAGCGCGGCGCGCACGCGGGCGCTCGAGCTGCTCGACATGGTGGAGCTGCCCGATCCGCTGAAGGCCTTCAACTCGTACCCGCACCAGCTGTCGGGCGGCCAGCGTCAGCGCGCCATGATCGCGCAGTCGATCTCGTGCGACCCGCAGCTGCTGATCGCCGACGAGCCGACCACGGCCCTCGACGTGACGGTGCAGGCCGAGATCCTCGACCTCATGCGGGACCTCCGGCACCGCCTCGACTCGGCGATCCTGATCATCACGCACGACATGGGCGTGGTGGCCGACATCGCCGACGACATCGTCGTGATGCGCAAGGGCGAGATCGTCGAGCGCGGCTCGGTCGATGCGGTGTTCAACCGCCCCACGCACCCGTACACGCAGCAGCTCCTCGCAGCGGTGCCCCGCATCGGCGACGCGCAGGGGGAGTCGATCGACACCACGGCCGCCCTCGCCGGCGACACGTCGGTGATCCGCCTGGCTGAGGTCGCCGCGCGCGAGGACGCGGAGCGCCGCAAGGGCCTGGGCGCGCCCGTGCTCGACTTCCAGGACGTTGCGATCGACTACCCCAAGCGTGGGCGCGTGCCCGCATTCCGGGCCGTCGAACATGCGAACTTCTCGATCTACCCGGGTGAGGTCACGGGCCTAGTGGGCGAGTCCGGCTCGGGCAAGACCACAGTTGGTCGCGCCGCCATCGGCCTGCTGCCGATCGCGGACGGCAGGGCCGAGGTCGTCGGCTCCGACATCTCCAAGGCCGACCGGCGCCTCCTGCACAAGGTGCACAAGGATGTCGGCATCGTCTTCCAGGACCCGTCGTCGTCGCTCAACCCGCGTCTGCCGATCGGCCAGTCGATCGGGGAGCCGATGCTGCTGGCCGGCGTGGCGAAGGGCCGCCAGCTGGACGTGCGTGTGCAGGAGTTGCTGGAGTCGGTCGAGCTCCCGCGCTCCTACCGCAACCGCTACCCGCACGAGCTGTCGGGCGGTCAGAAGCAGCGCGTCGGCATCGCGCGCGCCCTGTCCCTGCAGCCCAAGCTGCTCATCGCCGACGAGCCCACCTCGGCGCTCGATGTGTCGGTGCAGGCGACGGTGCTGCAGCTGCTTCGCCAGCTCCAGGCCGACATGGGCTTCGCGTGCCTCTTCATCAGCCACGACCTGGCGGTCGTCGACTCCCTCGCGGACCGCATCATCGTGATGCACCACGGAAAGATCGTCGAGCAGGGCGCGACCGGGCAGATCCTCCGTGCGCCCAAGGAGGACTACACGCGTCGCCTCATCGCCGCCATCCCGGTGCCCGACCCCGCAGAACAGCGCGTGCGCCGCGAAGCGCGTGCGGCCCTTCTCGAAGCGGGTCTGGAGGGCTGATCCGCCGCCGAAAGGCGATACACAGCAGCGCCCAATAGAATGGGGATGCCGGCATTCCGGCATCCCCATTCTCTTTCAAGGATTCCCTCATGGCGCGCGCCCTCCGTCCGGACCTCCGCAACGTGGCTATCGTCGCTCACGTCGACCACGGCAAGACCACCCTCGTCGACGCGATGCTCCGCCAGACCGGCTCGTTCGGCGAGCACGCTCACGTCGAAGAGCGTGCGATGGACTCGAACGACCTCGAGCGCGAAAAAGGCATCACGATCCTCGCCAAGAACACGGCGATCACCTACAACGGTGCCCACACCGAGGTCCCCGTCACGATCAACGTGATCGACACCCCCGGCCACGCCGACTTCGGCGGCGAGGTCGAGCGCGGCCTGTCGATGGTCGACGGCGTCGTGCTCCTCGTCGACGCGAGCGAGGGCCCGCTCCCGCAGACCCGCTTCGTGCTGCGCAAGGCGCTCGAGGCGAAGCTGCCCGTCATCCTCCTGGTCAACAAGACCGACCGGCCCGACGCGCGCATCGCCGAGGTCGAGGAAGAGGCGCACGACCTGCTGCTCGGCCTCGCGTCCGACCTCCACGAGGACGTTCCCGACCTCGACATCGACGCCCTGCTCGACGTCCCCGTCGTGTACGCGAGCGGACGCGCGGGCGCAGCATCCCGCACCCGTCCCGCCAATGGCGAGCTGCCCGACAACGCCGATCTCGAGCCGCTGTTCGAGGCGATCCTCGAGCACGTGCCGGCCCCGGCATACGACGACGAGGCTCCGCTGCAGGCGTGGGTCACGAACCTCGACTCGAGCCCGTTCCTCGGTCGCCTCGCCCTCCTTCGCGTCTTCAACGGCACGCTCAAGAAGGGCCAGACGGTCGCGTGGGTGCGTCACGACGGCACGCACTCGAACGCCCGCATCACCGAGCTCCTCAAGACCCGCGCCCTCGAGCGCTACCCCGCGGAAGAGGCCGGCCCCGGTGACATCGTTGCCATCGCCGGCATCGAGGAGATCACGATCGGCGAGACCATCGCCGACCCCGAGGACGTCCGCCCCCTCCCGGCGATCACGGTCGACGACCCCGCGATCTCGATGACGATCGGCACGAACACCTCGCCGCTGGTCGGCAAGGTCAAGGGCCACAAGGTCACCGCCCGCATGGTGAAGGACCGCCTGGACCGCGAGCTCATCGGCAACGTCTCGCTCAAGGTCGTCGACATCGGACGCCCCGACGCGTGGGAGGTGCAGGGCCGCGGTGAGCTCGCCCTCGCGATCCTCGTCGAAAACATGCGCCGCGAGGGCTTCGAGCTCACGGTCGGCAAGCCCCAGGTCGTCACGCGCAAGGGCGAGGACGGCAAGGTCAAGGAGCCCTTCGAGCACCTCACCATCGACGCCCCCGAGGAGTACCTCGGCGCGATCACCCAGCTGATGGCGTCGCGCAAGGGCCGTATGGAGACGATGGTCAACCACGGCACCGGCTGGGTGCGCATGGAGTTCATCGTCCCCTCGCGCGGCCTCATCGGGTTCCGCACCGAGTTCCTCTCGATGACGCGCGGCACCGGCATCGCCAACGCGATCTCGCACGGCTACGACGACTGGGCGGGCCACATCGTCGCCCGCCAGAACGGCTCGATCGTCGCCGACCGTTCGGGTGTCGTCACGCCGTTCGCCATGATCGCGCTGCAGGAGCGCATGAGCTTCTTCGTGCAGCCCACCGAAGAGGTCTACGAGGGCATGGTCGTGGGCGAGAACTCGCGCGCCGACGACATGGACGTGAACATCACCAAGGAGAAGAAGCTCACGAACATGCGGTCTTCGACCGCTGACGCGTTCGAGTCGATGACTCCGCCGCGCCTCCTCTCTCTCGAGGAGAGCCTCGAGTTCGCGCGCGACGACGAATGCGTCGAGGTGACGCCCGAGAAGGTGCGCATCCGCAAGGTGATCCTCGACGCCACCGAGCGCGGCCGCGCCGCCTCGCGCCTCAAGCGGCAGGACGCCAACGCGTAAGCAGTGACACGGATGCTGCGGCCCCGCGGCTTCTCGAAGCGCGGGGTCGCAGCATCCGTCGTCGTCAGTCCCTCACCGTCACCGCGACCGGTCGCGCAGCCGTCGATCCCGCGGCGTTCGAGAGCACCGCGGTGAACTCGTACGTGCCGGGAGACAGTGCGCCGAACGACGTCGTCGCGCGCTGGGCACCGGGTGTCGCGGACGTGAGCGCCTGACGGTCGACTTCGACGCCGTCCTGGAACAGCACGTACTCGCTCGCGTTGGTGCCCCACCACAGGTTCGCCGTGATCGTCACGTCGCCGGTCCGGACACCGGAGGCGCTCAGTACGGCGACGGCGGGTGCGGCATCCGTCACCGTCACCGTGAGCTTGCGCGACCGCGACTCGCCGTGAGGGTTGAGCGCGACGAGCTCGTACGCGTACGCGCCGTTCGTCCTGCCGGCGATGTCGAACGTGGTGCGCTGTGCGGCGGGGGACACCCCGGCCATCGACTGCGCGCCGACGAGCGTGCCGTTCTCGTAGAGCTTGACCACCGTGGCGTTCTGACCCCACCAGAGGTCGGCCGTCACCCGGTAGTCGCCGTCGCGCAGGCCCGTGTCCCAGCCGTTGTCGTGCGACAGTGTGAACGCGGCCGGTGCGTCGGTGGCGCCAGGCGTGCCCGAGGCGAGCACGCCCGCGCCGGCCCCCGCACGCACCGCCTCGGCGACGTCGCCGACGGGTGTGAGCGTGTACGCGTAGGCGTCAGCGGGATCCCACCGAACCGCGGGGGACAGCGGGGCGGCGGCGCCGGCGTTGTACGCCGCGAGCACGTCGACGATCTCCCCGTTCACGAGCGTGTCGGTGGCGGAAAGCTCGGTGCCGCCCCAGCCGGCGATGATCCGCGAGGCGCTCGCGGGGTCGATCAGCTCGACGGCGTTGGACTCGGCGACGATGCTGCTCTCGCGACCCGCTCCCCAGTAGTACTGGAAGAAGTCGTAGCCGTCCGACGAGGCCTGGGTCGTGGCATCCGTCTGCTCGTACAGATTGTTGTAGACGTGCACGTCGCCGAAGCGCACCCGCGGGCCGCGCTGGCCGATGTCGGTCCACCGATTGTGGTGCTGCGTGACGCGGTGCTGGCCCCGATCCTGCAGGCGCGAGTCCGATGAGCCGATGATGTCGGTCTTGTCGTGATGCTGCAGCCAGTTCCACGACATCGTCACGAGGTCGGAGCCGTGGGTGATGTCGACGAGCCCGTCGTGCACCTCGAACGGACGCCCGTAGACCGTGTCGAGGCTCGCCGCGGGGTGGTCTCCGTCGTCGAACGTGTTGTGATCGATCCACACGCTCGTCGACGTCCACACCGAGAGGTTGTCGTACGCCGAGTTCCAGTTGCCGCCCGCGTCATTGGCATCCCATTGCGGGAAGCAGTCGTACGCGTCGGACAGTGTGAGGTTGCGCACGATGACGTTCGAGGCGTCGCGGATTCGCAGGGACGCTCCGACCACGTGCGCGTCGTCGCCGACGCCGACAAGAGTGACGTTCGAGCCGACGTGCTGCAGCGTGAGCCGCGCCTGCAGCGCCGCGGCCTCGGCGCGAGCGGCCTCGAGAGGGCCGGAGGGGTCGACCCCGGGTCCGAACGCGGCGATGTAGTCGTCCATCGAGAAGGGCGCGCCGGATCCCGCGACGGTGATCTGCGCGGCGATGTCGTCGCAGGTCGTCCGCGTGCCGTCGGCGCGCAGCCACGGGTCGAGCGTGCCCGTGACGTAGACGATGCGCGGCACGGTGTTGTAGCGCGCGTCGTTCTGCGATCCGCCCGCCCTGCCGGCGAGGGCGTCGCGCAACTCCTGCCACGTGCCGGCGACATACACGTCCGCGGGGGAGGCGGAGGAGCCCCCCGTGGTCGGCGCGGCGAGGCGCTGTGCGCGCTCGGGGTACGTGTCGCCGCTCCACGACGCCCAACCGTCGCCGGGCGCGATGACCTCGCGGCCGAGGTCGACGGACGGAGCCGCACCGGGTGCGGCGGCGGCAGCGGTCGCCGGAGAGGCGGGCAGCACGAGCGCTGCGGCCAGGCCCGCGGCGGCGACCACGGCGAGCGCCCGCGGTCGGCGGGAGCGCGATGGCGCGGCGCGCTCGGGCAGGGGGGACGGTGTGCGCATGGGACTCCTTCGTCCTGTGCAGAATCCGTGATGAGGACGACGCGGGGGCGACCGTGGAGCTGAGGAAGCGTTTTCTGCCGGTTCACGCCCAGCATGGCAAGCGGAGTAGGAAAGCGCAATCCCAGGATGCTGCGACCCGAGCATTCCCGCGTGCACGGCGGCGCCGGACGAGGCCACCGTCCCGCACGCGGACCGGCGTCCGGTGTCGGACCCGTCGGTAGCATGACGAGGTGACCCTCGATCCGCACTTCGACGACGCACACAGCGCCGGCGAGGGGAGGCGGGCGGTGCGCGAAGGGCTGGGCGTCGCGCTCGCGACAAGTGCCTACGGCGTCTCGTTCGGCGCTCTCGCCGTCGCGGCCGGGCTCGACGTCTGGCAGACGTGCGTCCTGAGTCTCGTGATGTTCACCGGCGGATCCCAGTTCGCGTTCGTCGGCATCGTGGGGGCCGGGGGGCTGGCCGCCGTGCCGGCGGCGATCGCATCCGCGGCGCTGCTCGGAGTGCGCAACGTGGCCTACGGCATCCGGATGTCTCCGGTGGTCGGCGCGGGCTTCTGGCGCCGCGCCGCGGCGGCGCAGTTCACGATCGACGAGTCGACCGCGGTGGCGCTCGCCCAGCGCTCGCCGCACGCCCGGACACTGGGGTTCTGGGTCACCGGCATCGGGATCTACATCGGGTGGAATCTGTCGACGCTCGCCGGCGCGCTGCTCGGCGACGTGCTCGGCGACGTGCGGGCGTACGGACTCGACGCCGCCGCGGCAGCCGCGTTCCTCGCCCTCCTGTGGCCGCGCCTGCGCGCCCGCCAGCCCATCGTGGTCGGCGTGGCCGCGGCCGTCGTGGCGACGGTGCTCACGCCCGTGCTCATGCCCGGTCTCCCGGTCATCATCGCTGCCCTCGTCGCGATCGTGGTCGGCTGGACGAACTGGCTCGGCAAGGACGACCGGGTCGAGACCGAACCCGACGACGTCGCCGAGAGGGAGGGGCTGCCGTGACCATGTGGACGGCCATCCTCGTTGCCTCGATCATCTGCGTCGCGCTCAAGACCGTGGGCTATCTCATCCCCGCGAAGTGGGTCGAGGCCCCGACGCCGATGCGCATCGCCGATCTGCTCACCGTGGCGCTGCTCGCCGCCCTCGTCGCCGTGCAGACTCTCGGCGCGGGGCAGGCGGTCGTGGTCGATGCCCGGGTCCCGGCCGTGCTCGTCGCCGCGGGTCTGCTGATGCTGCGGGCGCCCTTCCTCGTCGTGGTCGTCGCGGCCGCGCTCGTCGCGGCACTCCTGCGTCTGTGGGGCTGGGCGGCGTAGCCGGGGCTCCGTCCCGACCCCCGTCGAGCGCGCAGCAGCGCACAGGTGCGGTCGGTACGATCGAGGCATGCGCCCCTCCGTCCCCGCCCGCATCGGCAGCTGGATCGTCGCCCTGCTGGTGGGACTGGTCTACGGCGTCGCCGGCACGGTGGCCCACGCGTACGCGATCGGCTGGTTCCCGCTCGGCCTGATCCTCGCCGTGGTCGGCTCTGCCGCCCTGCTCCTCGCGGTGCGGCTGCTCACGTCCGATCGGTGGGCGACCCTTGCCGTGGCCATCGGCCTCATGACCGCGACGCTCGTCTTCTCGGGCGCGGGTCCCGGCGGCTCGGTGGTGGTGCCGCAGGCGCCGGACGGAGAGTTCAACCCCGGAATCGTGTGGACGATCCTCGTGCCGATCATCTCCGCCGTGGTGATCGCGTGGCCCGACACGTTTGTGCGGGCGGACGCACCCTCGGAGCGCTCCACCTGATCGTCGCACGGCGGATGCGCTGCGGATGCCGCGGCTAGACTGATGCCGTGACGTACGTGATCGCCCTTCCCTGCGTGGACGTCAAGGACCGCGCCTGCATCGACGAGTGTCCCGTGGACTGCATCTACGAGGGCGATCGATCGCTGTACATCCACCCCGACGAGTGCGTCGACTGCGGCGCCTGCGAGCCCGTGTGCCCCGTCGAGGCGATCTACTACGAGGACGACCTGCCCGACGAGTGGCAGGACTACTACAAGGCCAATGTCGAGTTCTTCGACGACATCGGCTCCCCGGGCGGCGCCGCCAAGGTGGGCGTCATCCACAAGGATCACCCGATCATCGAGGCGCTCCCGCCGCAGGAACACTGACGTGGGGGTCGCCGACCTCGCCGACTACCCCTGGGACGCGGTCGCGCCGTATGCCGCGCGAGCACGCTCGCATCCCGACGGCCTCGTCGATCTGTCGATCGGGTCACCCGTCGACGCGACGCCCGCCGTCGTCGCGGACGCACTCCGCGCCGCGACCGACGCGCACGCGTACCCGCAGACGGTCGGCACCCCGAAGCTTCGGGCGGCCATCGCGAGCTGGTACGCCCGCCGCCGGGGCGTTTCAGGGCTGACCCCCGAGAACGTGCTCCCGACCGTGGGGTCCAAGGAGCTCGTCGCCCTGCTCCCGCTGCTGCTCGGTCTCGGACCCGGCGACGTCGTCGTGCACCCCCGTGCGGCATATCCCACGTACGAGGTCGGCGCGCGCCTCGTCGGCGCGACGCCCGTCGCCGCGGACGAGCCCGCAGACTGGCCCGAGGACACCCGCCTGGTGTGGGTGAACTCCCCGGGCAATCCCGACGGCCGCGTGCTCGACGTCGACGCCCTGCGCGCGGCGGTCGAGCGGGCGCGCGAGCTCGGCGCCGTGCTGGCGTCCGACGAGTGCTACGCGGAACTGGGGTGGGATGCCCCATGGGACGCCGAACCGGTGCCGTCCGCGCTCGACCCCCGCGTGACCGCGGGCGACCTCCGCGGCATCCTCTCGGTGTACTCGCTGAGCAAGCAGTCGAACCTCGCCGGCTACCGCGCGGCGTTCCTCGCCGGCGATCCCGCCGTGATCGCTCGTCTGCTCACGGCGCGCAAGCACCTCGGCCTCATGCTCCCGCTTCCGGTCCAGACGGCGATGACCGCCGCCCTCGAGGACGATGTCCACGTCGCCGCGCAGAAGGAGCTGTACCGTCGTCGACGCGATGTGCTGCGCCCCGCCGTCGAGGCCGCCGGATTCCGCATCGACGCGAGCGAGGCCGGGCTGTACCTCTGGGCGACCGAGGGGCGCGAAGCGTGGGAGAGTCTCGGGCGTCTCGCCGATCTCGGCATCCTCGCCGGTCCGGGCCACTTCTACGGCACGCACTTCCCGCAGCACATCCGACTGTCGCTCACCGCGACCGACGAGCGCATCGCGGCCGCGGCCGCACGACTGCGCGCCGCATCACACATCGCGATCTGAGGATTCCTCTATCGGATGCCGCGAGCCTTTGGCCTTGTCAACAGTAGGCGTGGCGGCGCACTAGGCTGTAAGAAGCGCGGCGACGCGGCATCCCCCGTCCCGCCCCTCCGTTCTGCTGCAGCCCTCCCCATGGCGCCGCACAGGACTGGACGACACCCCCGGTACGACCAGAAATCGCGAGGAGGCGCCGTGAGCGACGCGGGCACCCAGCAGGAGAAGGCCACCCTCACGATCTGTGGCAGCACCGCCGAGTTCCCGCTTCTGCGGGGCACCGACGGCACACCGAGCGTGGACCTCTCCACCCTCACCCGCCAGACCGGCTACACGGCTCTCGACTACGGCTTCGTCAACACCGCGGCGACGAAGTCCGCGATCACCTATATCGACGGCGACGAAGGCGTGCTGCGCTACCGCGGCTACCCGATCGAGCAGCTCGCGAAGAACAGCACCTACCTCGAGGTCGCGTGGCTGCTCATCTACGGCGAACTCCCGACCGCTGACGAGCTGGCCGAGTTCGATGAGAAGATCCGTCGGCACACGCTGCTGCACGAGGACCTCAAGCGGTTCTTCTCGGCGCTGCCGCACACCGCGCACCCGATGTCGGTGCTGTCGTCGGCCGTGTCCGCGCTCTCGACGTACTACGAGCACCAGTCCGACCCCAACAACCCCGAGCACGTCGAGCTGAACACGATCCGCATGCTCGCGAAGCTGCCCGTGATCGCGGCGTACGCGCACAAGAAGAGCATCGGCCAGGCGTTCCTCTACCCCGACAATTCGCTCGGGTTCGTCGACAACTTCCTGAAGCTCAACTTCGGCGTGCTCTCGGAGGTGTACGAGGTCAATCCGGTGATGTCGCGCGCTCTCGAGCGCCTGCTGATCCTCCACGAGGACCACGAGCAGAACGCCTCGACCTCGACCGTGCGCCTGGTCGGCTCGACGGGCGCGAACCAGTTCTCGTCGATCTCGGCAGGGATCAACGCGCTCTACGGTCCGCTGCACGGCGGCGCGAACGAGGCCGTGCTTGACATGCTCGCGCGCATCCGAGACTCCGGCGAAAGCGTGCAGCGCTTCGTCGAGCGCGTGAAGAACAAGGAAGACGGCGTGAAGCTCATGGGCTTCGGGCACCGCGTCTACAAGAACTACGACCCGCGTGCGAAGCTCGTCAAGGAATCGGCCCATGAGGTGCTGTCGGCGCTCGGCGTCAGCGACCCGCTGCTCGACCTCGCGAAGGAGCTCGAAGAGATCGCGCTGAACGACGCGTACTTCCAGGACCGCCGCCTGTACCCGAACGTCGACTTCTACACAGGCGTGATCTACAAGGCGATGGGCTTCCCGACCCGCATGTTCACGGTGCTGTTCGCGATCGGGCGCCTGCCCGGCTGGCTGGCGCAGTGGCGCGAGGCCGCCGGCGACCCTCAGACCAAGATCGGCCGTCCGCAGCAGCTGTACATCGGCGCCGAAGAGCGCAACTACCCCGGTCTGTCCTGACCCGGAACTGACGGATGCCGCGCCCCCGAGTCGGGGCGCGGCATCGTCGTTGAGCGGGGTCGTGCCCGCCGCGGTGAGTGAGCCGACGTCGACGAGTGCTGGTGGGCCGGCGTTCTCGAGCGAGCCGTGGGTCGCAGCATCCGTCCGTCCACATGGCCGGACCGTCAGCACCACGGTCGCGGCGACGACCGCAAACGACGAGACCGCCCCGTCGTGGATGACGGAGCGGTCTCAGTGCGCGGGACTCAGGCGTGCAGCGCCTCGTTGAGGGTGACACCCACGCCTGCGCGGCGCACGGCCTCGACCGCTCCGGTGAGAGAGTTGCGGCGGAAGAGCAGTCCGGTGCTGCCGGAGAGGTCGGCACCCTTCGCCGTGGGAAGCGTCCCGTCGGCCCGACGGGGCTCGTCCGCAAGCACGACCTTGGTGCCCGCGGTCACGTAGAGGCCGGCCTCGACGATGCAGTCGTCGCCGAGCGAGATCCCGATGCCGGCGTTCGCGCCGAGCAGGGTGCGGGCTCCGACGGACACCTTGTGGGTTCCGCCGCCGGAGAGGGTGCCCATGATCGAGGCGCCGCCACCGATGTCGCTGCCGTCGCCCACGACCACGCCCTGCGAGACGCGGCCTTCGACCATGCTCTGGCCGAGGGTGCCGGCGTTGAAGTTCACAAAGCCCTCGTGCATGACGGTGGTGCCGGGCGACAAGTAGGCGCCGAGCCGCACGCGGGACGCGTCGGCGATGCGGACGCCGGCCGGCGTCACGTAGTCGAGCAGGCGGGGGAACTTGTCGAGTCCCTGTACCTGGATGCCCTCGCGGATGAGGAACGGGCGCAGGCGGGTGAGCGCGTCGGGATGCATCGGCCCCGCGTTGGTCCACGCCACGTTCGGCAGGTGCGCGAAGATCCCGTCGAGGTTCACCTCATTGGGGCGCACGAGAAGGTGCGACAGCGCGTGAAGGCGCAGGTACGCGTCCGGAGTCGAGGTCGGCGCAGCATCGAGATCGGTCTCGATGGCGACGACATCCACCGTGACGGCGCGCCGTTCGTCGGCGACAGCAAGGCGGTCGAGCTCGTCCGGCGGCATCTGGGGGTCGTAGCCCAGCGGGATGCGTCCGGCAGTGGGGGAAGGGAACCACGTGTCGAGCACGGTTCCGTCTTCGGCGGTCGTCGCGAGGCCGACGCCCCACACCCATCGTTCTTCGGTCATGGCTTCAACGCTAGCGCGCGGGCCCCGGTGGAGTTCCGCGTGTTTCCGGGGGAGAACCGTGGCGACACGCCCGGGATGCGGGGCTGATTCGACCGGCGGGTGGGATCCACGTAATGTTCTTGTTGTTCGCCCCAAAGGGTAGAGCGGAAGGCCGGAAGGTCTCGCTCCCCTCAAGCAGCGAACCACCCCATCCGATCTGCTCTGGCGAGCGGGCCGGGTTCCGGTTTAGGATGGGTTTCTTCCACTTCTGTGACTGCTGGTCTCCGGCTGTGGTGAGGTCTTGTGCCTTGCCCCGCCGACTTGACAAGCGAGAGCGGATGTGTAAGATAGAGAAGTTGCCCAGTCGGGGTAGCGGGTCGTGGGATTCGTTGCTGGTTGGTGCGTCCGATCTTTGAGAACTCAACAGCGTGCACTTGTCAAATGCCAATTTTTTCTCTGTCGACCATTTTTTGGTTGGTGGGGGTCTTTTTTGGATCAATTCATGGATGTCAGTTTGATATTCGTTTTTGGTCATGATTGAACTCGCTGCTTTCGGTCTTATTCCGATTGTTTGCAGCATCATTTTTTTATGGAGAGTTTGATCCTGGCTCAGGATGAACGCTGGCGGCGTGCTTAACACATGCAAGTCGAACGGTGAAGCCAAGCTTGCTTGGTGGATCAGAGTAACACGTGAGCAACCTGCCCTGGACTCTGGGATAAGCGCTGGAAACGGCGTCYAATACTGGATATGAGCTTCTACCGCATGGTGGGGGTTGGAAAGATTTTTCGGTCTGGGATGGGCTCGCGGCCTATCAGCTTGTTGGTGAGGTAATGGCTCACCAAGGCGTCGACGGGTAGCCGGCCTGAGAGGGTGACCGGCCACACTGGGACTGAGACACGGCCCAGACTCCTACGGGAGGCAGCAGTGGGGAATATTGCACAATGGGCGGAAGCCTGATGCAGCAACGCCGCGTGAGGGATGACGGCCTTCGGGTTGTAAACCTCTTTTAGCAAGGAAGAAGCGAAAGTGACGGTACTTGCAGAAAAAGCGCCGGCTAACTACGTGCCAGCAGCCGCGGTAATACGTAGGGCGCAAGCGTTATCCGGAATTATTGGGCGTAAAGAGCTCGTAGGCGGTTTGTCGCGTCTGCTGTGAAATCCCGAGGCTCAACCTCGGGCCTGCAGTGGGTACGGGCAGACTAGAGTGCGGTAGGGGAGATTGGAATTCCTGGTGTAGCGGTGGAATGCGCAGATATCAGGAGGAACACCGATGGCGAAGGCAGATCTCTGGGCCGTAACTGACGCTGAGGAGCGAAAGGGTGGGGAGCAAACAGGCTTAGATACCCTGGTAGTCCACCCCGTAAACGTTGGGAACTAGTTGTGGGGTCCTTTCCACGGATTCCGTGACGCAGCTAACGCATTAAGTTCCCCGCCTGGGGAGTACGGCCGCAAGGCTAAAACTCAAAGGAATTGACGGGGACCCGCACAAGCGGCGGAGCATGCGGATTAATTCGATGCAACGCGAAGAACCTTACCAAGGCTTGACATACACGAGAACACTCTAGAAATAGGGGACTCTTTGGACACTCGTGAACAGGTGGTGCATGGTTGTCGTCAGCTCGTGTCGTGAGATGTTGGGTTAAGTCCCGCAACGAGCGCAACCCTCGTTCTATGTTGCCAGCACGTAATGGTGGGAACTCATGGGATACTGCCGGGGTCAACTCGGAGGAAGGTGGGGATGACGTCAAATCATCATGCCCCTTATGTCTTGGGCTTCACGCATGCTACAATGGCCGGTACAAAGGGCTGCAATACCGTGAGGTGGAGCGAATCCCAAAAAGCCGGTCCCAGTTCGGATTGAGGTCTGCAACTCGACCTCATGAAGTCGGAGTCGCTAGTAATCGCAGATCAGCAACGCTGCGGTGAATACGTTCCCGGGTCTTGTACACACCGCCCGTCAAGTCATGAAAGTCGGTAACACCTGAAGCCGGTGGCCCAACCCTTGTGGAGGGAGCCGTCGAAGGTGGGATCGGTAATTAGGACTAAGTCGTAACAAGGTAGCCGTACCGGAAGGTGCGGCTGGATCACCTCCTTTCTAAGGAGCACCTCAACCCGTAAGGGTTGCAGGACCCAGATCAGGACGAATGTTCCTGGTTGGGGCTCGTGGGTGGAACATTTGACATGGCATCAGCGCAGCTGGTTCCTACTAGTACGCCGCACCTTTCGGGGTGTGGTTGGAGGGTGGGGGTTGGTGAGCGGGGTGCCTGCACGCTGTTGGGTCCTGAGGGACCGGACGCCGCCTTTGGGTGGTGTGCAACTCTCTAGGGCTTCTGCTGCCGGCTGTTTGGTCGTGTGGTGGGGGTGCCGCCCGTACTTTGAGAACTACACAGTGGACGCGAGCATCTTTGCAAGATGACCCTTYGGGGTTGTTTTGTGTTGATGATCTTAAAGATCATTAGTCAATTTCTGTCGCACTCTTTTTTGAGTGTGGCTGAGTTTTGATTCTCATGTTTTCAAGTCTTTAAGAGCAAACGGTGGATGCCTTGGCATCTGGAGCCGAAGAAGGACGTAGCAATCTGCGATAAGCCTCGGGGAACTGATAAGCAAGTTTTGATCCGAGGGTGTCCGAATGGGGAAACCCCGCTGGGCGGCGTGCCGACCTAGTGACTCCCGCCTGAATATATAGGGCGGGTAGAGGGAACGTGGGGAAGTGAAACATCTCAGTACCCACAGGAAGAGAAAACAACCGTGATTCCGTGAGTAGTGGCGAGCGAAATCGGATCAGGCTAAACCTCATGTGTGTGAGAGCCGGCAGGCGTTGCATGTGGGGGGTTGCGGGACGTTCCTGATCATTCTGCCGAGTGGTCGACGTGACAGAAGCGTATAGACGAACCGTCTTGAAAGGCGGGCCAGAGTGGGTGCCAGCCCCGTAGTCGAAATGCGTGTTCTGGCGTGGAGCGTATCCCAAGTAGCACGGGGCCCGAGAAATCCCGTGTGAATCTGTCAGGACCACCTGATAAGCCTAAATACTCCCAGATGACCGATAGCGGACAAGTACCGTGAGGGAAAGGTGAAAAGTACCCCGGGAGGGGAGTGAAATAGTACCTGAAACCGTTTGCTTACAAACCGTTGGAGCACCCCTGGTAGGTGTGACAGCGTGCCTTTTGAAGAATGAGCCTGCGAGTTAGCGATATGTGGCGAGGTTAACCCGGGTGGGGTAGCCGTAGCGAAAGCGAGTCTGAATAGGGCGATTCAGTCGCATGTCCTAGACCCGAAGCGAAGTGATCTATCCATGGCCAGGCTGAAGCGACGGTAAGACGTCGTGGAGGGCCGAACCCACTTAGGTTGAAAACTGAGGGGATGAGCTGTGGATAGGGGTGAAAGGCCAATCAAACTTCGTGATAGCTGGTTCTCTCCGAAATGCATTTAGGTGCAGCGTTGCGTGTTTCTTGCCGGAGGTAGAGCTACTGGATGGCCGATGGGCCCTACAAGGTTACTGACGTCAGCCAAACTCCGAATGCCGGTAAGTGAGAGCGCAGCAGTGAGACTGTGGGGGATAAGCTTCATAGTCGAGAGGGAAACAACCCAGACCACCATCTAAGGTCCCTAAGCGCGTGCTAAGTGGGAAAGGATGTGGAGTTGCTTAGACAACCAGGAGGTTGGCTTAGAAGCAGCCACCCTTGAAAGAGTGCGTAATAGCTCACTGGTCAAGTGATTCCGCGCCGACAATGTAACGGGGCTCAAGCACGCCACCGAAGTTGTGGCATTGACATTATTGGTAGGCCTTCGTGGTCCAGCCGTGTTGATGGGTAGGAGAGCGTCGTGTGGCGAGTGAAGCGGCGGGGTGACCCAGCCGTGGACGCCACACGAGTGAGAATGCAGGCATGAGTAGCGAAAGACGTGTGAGAAACACGTCCTCCGAAAGACCAAGGGTTCCAGGGTCAAGCTAATCTTCCCTGGGTAAGTCGGGACCTAAGGCGAGGCCGACAGGCGTAGTCGATGGACAACGGGTTGATATTCCCGTACCGGCGAAGAACCGCCCAAACTAATCCAGTAGTGCTAAGTATCTGAATCCCCATGACCGGATCCTTCGGGTGATGGCGTGGGGCCTAGCGTACGACCCCATTCTGGTGCGGTTAGCGTATTAACAGGTGTGACGCAGGAAGGTAGCCCATCCCGGGCGATGGTTGTCCCGGGGCAAGTGCGTAGGCCGAGTCATAGGCAAATCCGTGACTCATACAGGCTGAGACACGATGCGGATGAAAAGTGGGTGATCCTATGCTGCCGAGAAAAGCATCGACGCGAGGTTCTAGCCGCCCGTACCCCAAACCGACTCAGGTGGTCAGGTAGAGAATACCAAGGAGATCGAGAGAATCGTGGTTAAGGAACTCGGCAAAATGCCCCCGTAACTTCGGGAGAAGGGGGGCCATCCACTTATACCAGCTTGCCTGGAAAAGGGTGTGGTGGCCGCAGAGACTAGTGGGTAGCGACTGTTTACTAAAAACACAGGTCCGTGCCAAGTCGCAAGACGATGTATACGGACTGACGCCTGCCCGGTGCTGGAAGGTTAAGAGGACCGGTTAGCCGCAAGGCGAAGCTGAGAATTTAAGCCCCAGTAAACGGCGGTGGTAACTATAACCATCCTAAGGTAGCGAAATTCCTTGTCGGGTAAGTTCCGACCTGCACGAATGGCGTAACGACTTCCCAACTGTCTCAACCGCGAACTCGGCGAAATTGCATTACGAGTAAAGATGCTCGTTACGCGCAGCAGGACGGAAAGACCCCGTGACCTTTACTACAGCTTGGTATTGGTGTTCGGTGTGGCTTGTGTAGGATAGGTGGGAGACTGTGAAGCCATGACGCCAGTTATGGTGGAGTCATTGTTGAAATACCACTCTGGTCACTCTGGATATCTAACTTCGAACCGTAATCCGGTTCAGGGACAGTGCCTGGTGGGTAGTTTAACTGGGGCGGTTGCCTCCCAAAAAGTAACGGAGGCGCCCAAAGGTTCCCTCAACCTGGTTGGCAATCAGGTGGCGAGTGTAAGTGCACAAGGGAGCTTGACTGTGAGACTGACAGGTCGAGCAGGGACGAAAGTCGGGACTAGTGATCCGGCAGTGGCTTGTGGAAGCGCTGTCGCTCAACGGATAAAAGGTACCTCGGGGATAACAGGCTGATCTTGCCCAAGAGTCCATATCGACGGCATGGTTTGGCACCTCGATGTCGGCTCGTCGCATCCTGGGGCTGGAGTAGGTCCCAAGGGTTGGGCTGTTCGCCCATTAAAGCGGTACGCGAGC
This sequence comes from Microbacterium sp. Leaf288, assembly GCF_001422925.1. Classification (GTDB taxonomy): domain Bacteria; phylum Actinomycetota; class Actinomycetes; order Actinomycetales; family Microbacteriaceae; genus Microbacterium. The sequence goes on along the minus strand of NZ_LMNI01000010.1, from coordinate 956,432 downwards.
TGGGTTTAGAACGTCGTGAGACAGTTCGGTCCCTATCCGCTGCGCGCGTAGGAAGTTTGAGAGGATCTGACCCTAGTACGAGAGGACCGGGTTGGACGAACCTCTGGTGTGCCAGTTGTACTGCCAAGTGCACCGCTGGTTAGCTACGTTCGGGATGGATAACCGCTGAAAGCATCTAAGCGGGAAGCCGGCCTCAAGATGAGACTTCCATACCTTCGGGTGAGAGGCTCCCAGCCAGACTACTGGGTTGATAGGCCAGATGTGGAAGCACGGCAACGTGTGCAGCTGACTGGTACTAATAAGCCGATGACTTGAAAACACCTCCCCCTCCCTTGGAGGGGTCGAGATWGCTCGCGTCCACTGAGTGGTTCCCGATGTACGGTCGGGAACACAACAAAAAAGAGAACTTTTCACGTTGTGAAAGCACCGAACTCATCGAAAGAGTTTCGGCGGCCATAGCGAGAGGGAAACGCCCGGTCCCATTCCGAACCCGGAAGCTAAGCCTCTCAGCGCCGATGGTACTGCAGGGGGGACCCTGTGGGAGAGTAGGACACCGCCGGACACCCATTCACGGAATGGCCACCCACACGGGTGGCCATTCCGCGTTAACACGATGCTCGAGCCGCCTCGGACTCAACGTGGTCACGCCTCTCAGCGCCGATGGTACTGCAGGGGGGACCCTGTGGGAGAGTAGGACACCGCCGGACACCCATTCACGGAATGGCCACCCACACGGGTGGCCATTCCGCGTTAACGGCACATATTCGCGCTCGGTAGACTCGAGGGATGCCGGCGCTCGACCTGTCCCTGTCATCTGTCGAACTCACTCGCATGATCTGCGACATTCCGAGCGTCTCCGGCGACGAGAAGACGCTCGCTGACGCGATCTTCGCGGAGATCTCCGCGCTCGAGCACCTCGACGTGTACCGCGACGGCGACACGATCGTCGGCCGCACCCACCTGGGTCGCGCGCAGCGCGTCGTCATCGCCGGGCACATCGACACCGTTCCGATCAACGGCAACGTGCCGACGAAGGACATCGAGGTCGAGGGGGAGCCCTACGTCTGGGGCCGCGGCACCGTCGACATGAAGGCCGGGGTGGCGGTGCAGCTGAAACTCGCGGCAGAGCTTTCCGACCCCCGGGTCGACATCACGTGGATGTGGTACGACCACGAAGAGGTCGACGCGGACCTGAACGGACTCACGCGACTCGCGCGCACACGCCCCGACCTGTTCGCCGGCGACTTCGCCATCCTGGGCGAGCCGTCCGACGGCGCTGTCGAGGGCGGCTGCAACGGCAACCTGCGTGCGATCGTCCGCACGCATGGGGTGCGCGCGCACAGCGCGCGTGCCTGGATCGGCGAGAACGCGATCCACAAAGCCGCTCCGATCCTCGAGCGTCTCGCCGCCTATGTCCCGCGTGACGTCGCCGTAGAGGGCCTCGTCTATCGAGAAGGGCTCAACGCGGTGCGCATCAACGGCGGTGTGGCCGGCAACGTGATCCCCGATCTGTGCGAGGTGGAGGTCAACTACCGCTTCGCCCCGAGCCGTGACGTCGCGGAGGCGGAGCGCCACGTGCGTGACGTGCTCGCAGGGTTCGAGGTGGAGGTCGTCGATGCTGCAGCCGGCGCCCGTCCGGGGCTCGACGCCCCGCTCGCGCAGGAGTTCCTGGCAGCCGTCGGCGCCGAGCCGCGGCCGAAGTACGGCTGGACCGACGTCGCCCGCTTCAGCGCGCTCGGAGTGCCCGCGGTGAACTACGGACCCGGCGATCCCCACCTGGCGCACCACGACGAGGAGCGCGTGCCGGTCGCGCAGATCGAGGCGGTCGAGCAGGGTCTGCGCGCGTGGCTGGCGAGCAGCTGACGCTGTCGCCGGTGACGCGTCCGTCTGCGGCTCGGACTGCTGCGCGGGTCGCGGCGATCTACGTCGTCGCCAGGATGGTCACCACGCTGTTCCTGTTCGCGGCCACCGAGCTCTCCGGCTTCACGTCCCGGATGGGTGCGGATGCCCGGTTGGGCGACACCGTCGTCGCGTGGGACGGCGAGTGGTATTGGCTGGTCGCGGTTTCCGGCTACCCGAGCCGGCTGCCGCTCAATGACGCCGGCCAGGTCGCTGAGAACGCCTGGGCGTTCCTCCCGATCTATCCGTGGCTCGCGCAGTGGGTCTCGGTCCCGTTCGGCCTCTGGCACACCGGCGCCCTCATCGTGTCGCTGGTCGCCGGGTACGGGGCATCCGTCGCCCTCTACTACCTGCTGCGGAGGCGGCTGGACGAGTCGGCGACGCTCTGGGCTGTGGCGTTCTTCGCGAGCGGACCGCTCGCGGCGCTCTTCCACGTCGGATATGCCGAGGCGCTCAACCTGTTCTGGCTGTTCTGCGCGCTGCTCGCGGTGGCACGCCGGCGCTATGTGTGGCTGTATGCCCTGATCCCGCTGATGGCGTTCACACGACCCGGCGTGCTGGCGTTCGCCCTGTTCCTCGCGCTGTTCGGCATCTGGCGCTGGTTCACACGGGCGCGTGAACCGCTGCGGGCACCGGAGATCGGGCACATCATCGCCGCCGGCCTTCTCGCCGCGGTGGCGGGGTTCGCGTGGCAGTTCATCGCGGGATGGGTGACGGGGAACCCGGACGCCTATCTCGTCACGGAGATGGCCTGGCGGCGCAACTGGATCCTCGGCGACGCGACGTTCACGCCGCTCGAGCCGTTCCTCGCGGGAATCTCCTACTGGTTCGAGACGATGTGGCACCTCCCGCTTGCCCTCGGGTACGCCCTCGTCGGCGGGGGACTGCTCCTCATCGCGGTGGCCCTGGTCGCGCTGCCGCACGTGCGCCGGCTCGGTATCGAGATCCGCCTGTGGAGTGCGAGCTACCTCGTCTACCTCCTGCTGGTCTTCTTTCCGCAGTCGAGCATCTTCCGCCTGCTGGTGCCGCTGTCGCCGCTGTGGGGTGCGTTCGCCGTTCCGCGCTCTCGCATCTGGCGGATCGGCGTGCTGATCGCGTGTCTCGTGGGGCAGTGGTGGTGGATCTACAACATGTATGCCCTGGGAAGCACGAACTGGCAGGTCCCATGACGCCGGATGACGGATGCCGCTTTCCCCAGGCGTGCCCGGGGCGTCGGCCCTCACGATAAACTTGACGTGCAGACCATCGATGAAAAGGAGCCGCAATGGCAGCCATGAAGCCGAGAACCGGAGACGGGCCGATGGAGGCCGTGAAGGAGGGTCGACTCATCATCGTGCGCGTGCCGCTCGAGGGAGGCGGTCGTCTGGTCGTCTCGGTGAACGACGCTGAGGCCAAGGAGCTCTACGACGTCCTGGGGGGCGTCGTCAACGCCGCGTAGTCGCTCGTTGCAAGAACGGCCGGTCCGATCGGACCGGCCGTTCTTGCATGCGGTGCGGAGCAGTCAGGGCGTGGAGACGGTGGTGAGCTGCAGCAGTCCCTCGCCCGTGATCGACAGTGCGCCGATCACCGCGGGAGAGGCCTGCGTCTCCTGAATGAGCGAGCGGTACGCGGTGGTCACGGGGTCCCGCCGCACCGGGTCGGCGACGGCCCCACCGGCCATCACGCGGGGGACGAGCACCGTCCCGCCGGCCCGCACCAGTCGCAGACCGTGCTCGACGTACTCGATGACCCCCTCGGGATCGGCGTCCACGAGCACGATGTCGTAGGACGCCTCGTTCATGCGCGGCAGCACCTCCGAGGCGCGGCCGGTGATGAAGCGGGCACGAGCCGGAGGGATCCGGGCCTCGGCGAACGCCTGGCGGGCGGCGCCGAGATGCTCGGGCTCTTTGTCGATGGTGGTGAGGGTCGCGCGGGGGGAGCCGTGCAGCAGCCAGAGCCCGGAGACTCCGGCACCCGTGCCGATCTCGACGATGTTGAGCGCCTGTGACACCGCTGCGATGACCGCGCACTGGGCGCCGATCGCCGGGCTGATCGGTGCGGCTCCGAGCTCGAGCGCATGCGCGCGGGCACGCGCGATGTGCTCCGGCTCGCTCGTCGCCTCGTCGACGAACCGCTGGTTCGCGTTCTGCTCTCCCATCGGCATCCTCCGCCCGCCAGCCTACGCGGCCGCGCGGCGCTGGCCGCACAGGCACGGCGGTAATCTGAAGGCATGATCTTCGGCCTCACGATCGAGAAGCTGCTGCTGATCGGACTCGTCGCGGCACTCATCCTCGGACCCGAGCGGCTGCCCCGCTATGCGGAGTCGCTCGCCGGCCTGACCAAACGGGCGCGGACCTGGGTGACGACCGCACGGACGCGCATGCGCGACGAGATGGGCGAGGACTTCGACGACGTCGACTGGCGCACGCTCGACCCTCGCCAGTACGACCCGCGTCGCATCATCCGTGAGGCGCTCCTCGACGACGCCCCGGTCGCGAGCATCGCGGCCTCCCAGGCGCCGTCCGCACCCATGCCGCCGACGACGCCGGTGCGGTCGCCGTACCGCAGCCCGATCGAGGGCCCGACGCCCTACGACAGCGAAGCGACCTGACCCCGGCGCTGTTCAGCGCGGGCGGAACGGGAGCGAGCGGCCCGACAGTCCGCGCGGCGTCTGAGCCAGCGTCTCAGCGATGCCGGCGATGGCCCGCGCCGCGGGGTCGTCGGGGTGTGCGATGACCGCCGGGGTCCCGGCATCCGCATCCGTCCGCAGCGTCGGGCTGAGCGGCACCGAAGCCAGCAGCGGCACCTCGGCATCCGGCTGCGAGAGCGCCTCTGCGACCGCGGCGCCTCCGCCCGCGCCGAACACATCGACCGTCGTGCCGTCGGGAAGTGTCATGGCGGCCATGTTCTCGACCACCCCGATGACACGCTGCCCGGTCTGACGCGCGACGACACCGCTGCGCACCGCGACGTCGGCCGCCGCCGCCTGCGGCGTCGTGACGACGAGCACCTCGGCGTTGGGCAGCAGCTGCCCCACCGAGATCGCGACGTCGCCGGTGCCGGGCGGCATGTCGAGCAGGAGCACGTCGAGGTCGCCGAAATAGACGTCGGTGAGGAACTGCTGCACGGTGCGATGCAGCATGGGCCCGCGCCACGCGACGGCGCCGACCGGCGTGTCTGCGGCGGAGCGGCGCAGGAACATGCCGATCGAGATCACCTTCACGCCGTAGGCGACGGGCGGCAGCATGAGGTCGTCGACGCGCGTCGGCTGCGGCACGGTGCCGTCTGCCGCGACGAGCCCGAGCTGGCCCGGGATCGAGAACCCGTGCACGTCGGCGTCGATGAGCCCGACGGCGAGCCCACGTGCGGCCAGCGCGGCGGCGAGGTTGGCGGTGACGGTCGACTTGCCGACGCCGCCCTTGCCGCTCGTGACGGCGATGACGCGCGTGAGCGTGCCGGGACCGAAGGGCATCTCGCGCGCTCGTCCGCCGCGCAGCCGCTCGGTGAGCGCGTGCCGCTCGGCCGGAGTCATGACCCCCACCTCGAGTGCGACGTCCGTGATCCCGGGAACGGATGCCGCGGCCGCGCGCACGTCGGACGCGATCCGGTCAGCCGCGGGACACCCCACGATCGTGAGGGCGATCGCGACGTGCGCGACGCCGTCGTCCACCGAGATGTCACGGACCATGTCGAGCTCGCCGATGGGTCTGCGCAGCTCGGGGTCGGAGACAGCGCCGACGGCGGTGCGGACGGCGTCCGCGGAGGCCGGGCTCATCGGGCGGCGCCGTCCTCGACCTCAGGGGAGCTCTCGAGCTTCTCGAGCATGGCGCGCAGCTCGCTGCGGAGGACGTCGCGCGTGAGGACCTGGTCGGCGAAGTCGTTGACGGCCATCCGCAGTGCGACGACCTCGCGCGCGAGGTACTCCGTGTCGGCGAGGTTGCGCTCGGCTCGCTGCCGATCCTGCTCGATCTGCACGCGGTCGCGGTCGTCCTGCCGGTTCTGAGCGAGGAGGATGAGGGGCGCGGCATACGACGCCTGCAGCGACAGGATCAGCGTGAGCAGCGTGAAGTTGGTCGCCGCGGGATCGAACTGCAGCTGCGGGGGCATGAAGATGTTCCACGCCAGCCACACGGCCACGAAGATCGTCATCCCGATCAGGAAGCCCGACGTGCCCATCGCGCGCGCGAACGCCTCCGAGAAGCGGCCGAAGCGGTCGCTGGACGGCTGTGGGGTGCGCTGCAGCATGCCCGAGCGGCCACGAGGGGCGTCGAGCGACGGCTGGCGGGTGCTGCGTGCCATCAGCGCCTCCTCCCTGTGCCGGATGGCTTGCCGAGCACAGACGTGCTGGCGGTCGTGGTGGGTACGGACTCGGATGCCGGGCGTTCATCCTCCTCGGCATCGTGCGATCTCCAGTCCTCGGGGAGGAGATAGTCGAGCACGTCGTCGACGCTGACCGCGCCGACCAGCCGATGGGCGGGGTCGACGACGGGCAGGGAGACGAGGTTGTACGAGGCGAGCAGACGAGCGACCTCGGCCGCCGACGCCGTCGCCGGCACCGGGTCGAGCGTGTCGTCGATGATCGCCCCCAGCCGCTCGTGCGGCGGGTAGCGCAGCATCCGCTGGAAGTGCACGGTGCCGAGCAGGCGCCCCGTGGGGGTCTCGTACGGAGGAAGGGTCACGAAGACAGCGGCCGCGAGCGCGGGGTGCAGCTCGTGACGACGGATCAGCGCGAGGGCCTCGGCGATCGTCGCATCGGCGGAGAGCACGATGGGCTCACTCGTCATGAGGCCGCCCGCAGTGTCGGGGCCGTACTTGAGAAGGGCGCGGACGTCTTCCGCCTCCTCGGGCTCCATGAGCTCGAGGAGCTCTTCGCGCTGGTCCTCGGGCAGCTGTCCGAGGACGTCGGCCGCGTCGTCGGGCTCCATGGCGTCGAGGATGTCGGCGGCGCGCTCGTCGTCGAGGGCTTCGAGGATGTGGACCTGCTCCTCTTCGGGCATCTCCTCGAGGGCGTCGGCGAGACGGTCATCGGGGAGCTCGTCGACGACCTCGAGCAGCCGCTCCTCGGGCAGGTCGAGCAGCGTGTTCGCGAGGTCGGCGGGCCGCAGCTCGGAGTACGTCGCCACCAGCTGCTCGGCGGACTGCGCCTCGCCGGGCACCTGGCTCTCGCGCACCGCGTCCCAGTTCGCGAACGTGGTGGGACCCTTGGCGAAGGGGGAGGCCGTCGTCTTCGGCTTGCGCAGGAAGAGCTGCCCGACGTCCCACTCGCCGAGACGGTTGCGCTCGATCGCCACGTCCTCGATCACCGCGGTTCCGGATCCGTCGGCGAAGAACACCTTGCGGCCGAGGAGTTCCGCCATGACGCGCACCTCGCCGCCGCGCTGCTGGAAGCGTCGGACGTTGATGAGCCCGGTGGTGATGACCTGGCCGGTCGCGATCGAGGTGACGCGGCCGATCGAGACGAACACGTTCCGCCGGCCGGGGATCTCGACCATGAGCCCGATCACACGGGGCGGATCGTCTTTGCGGTAGATGACGACGACGTCGCGGACCTTGCCGAGGCGGTCGCCGGCGGGGTCGAAGACCGAGCACCCGGACAGGCGCGCGACGAAAACCCTCTGCGTGCTCACACGTCCCAGCGTAGTCCGCGCGCCGTGGGAGGATGGGGAGATGACCATGATGGGAGGGCGCTCTCCGCAGAGTTCTGACGCGGTCGGGCAGACCGTGGCGAACTTCCCGACGTACGAGGCGGCGCAGAAGGCGGTGTCGTCCCTCATCGCGGCCGACATTCCGGCACGCGACATCGCGATCGTGGGGCAGGGACTCCGTTCGATCGAGCGCATCACCGGCCGTCTGGGCTACGCGTCGGCCGCGCGGTCGGGCGCGGTGAACGGACTCCTCCTCGGCCTTCTCTTCTCGGCGATCCTCGTCATCGGCTCGCCGTCCGTGCCGATCCAGGCATTCGTCGGCGTGCTGTTCGTCGGCATCGCGATCGGAATGCTGCTGAGCATCGTGGCGTACTCGTTCGTGCGCCGGCGCCGCGACTACGCGTCCGTGATGCAGGTCGTCGCCGACCACTACGAGGTCACCGTCACCGACAACAGCGTCGGCCGGGCGCGTCAGGTGCTCGGCCCCCAGACCGCCGTGACGCCCGCCGTTCCGGTCGTACCGACGGCACCGGTTGCCCCGGGCTCCGCGGCTCCGTCCGCCGAGCCGCCGAAGTACGGCGAGCGGGTCGCGGCGAAGCCCGATGCCGAGGGCGAGCCCGGCGATGAGGCCGCACCCGGAGCGCACGCCGTGAGTCCCGAGCCGGTCGAGCGCCCCGGCGAGCCGACCGAGCCCGAGCCGCCGACCGACGCGAGGCAGGATCACGCCGACGCGCCGCACGCGGACGACAGCAGGAGCGCATGAACGAAGACGGGGATCCCTCGCGGATCACCGTCGCGCTCCCGAACGGGAGCGCCGAGGTATCGGCCGACCTCGTCATGCCGTCATCGGCATGGGCGTTCGCGGCCGTGGCGCACGGTGCGGGCGCGGGGTATCGGCATCCGTTCCTCACCGGATTCGCCGACGCGCTGGCGCGAGAGGGCGTCGCCACGCTGCGGTTCAACTTCCCGTACGTGGAGGCGGGGAGACGGATGCCGGGACCTGCGGCGCACGCGATCGCGACGTGGGCGGCGGTCCACGCCGAGCTGGCAGAGCGCGCCGCGGGTGCGCCCGTGTTCGCGATGGGCAAGTCGTACGGCGGACGCATGGCGTCGATGGCGGCGGCGGAGGGTGTGATCGCTCCTGCGGGCCTGGTGTACCTCGGGTACCCGCTGCATCCGCCGGGGAACCCCGACAAGGCTCGCACTGCACACCTGCCGGACGTGTCGCAGCCGCAGCTCTTCGTCGAAGGCACGAACGACCCCTTCATCGACCCGCATGAGCAGCTCGAAGAGGCCGTCGCGTCGTGCCAGGTCGCCGAGATCGCCTGGATCGACGGCGGTGGGCACTCGTTCGAGGTGAAGGGGCACAAGCGTGCGCCGGCCGAGATCGCGGCCGGCCTCGCACCGATGGTCGCCGAGTGGTTGCGCCGGGCTCACTCCGGAGCAGGACCCACGTAACGCCCCCGCGGTCGCAGGCGCATCGGGCGTTCGTTGTACTCGTCCACCGCGTGCGAGATCCAGCCGACGATGCGTCCGATCGCGAAGATCACCGACCCGGCGTCATCGGACATGTCCGCCCACAGGGTGAGGGCAGCCAACGCGAGGTCGAGGTTCGGACGCACGTCCGCACGGCGCGCCACCTCGTCGGCGACGGCGTCCACCGCGGCGAGGACGCGCGCGCTCTGCGGCGCCTCCCGCAGCAGCTCGAGGAGCACGCGCGCGCGCATGTCGCCCCCGGCATAGAGCGGCTGCCCGAACCCGGGGATGCCGCGACCCCCGTCGCGCACGGCGCGCGCGATCGCGGTCGACGGTGCGTCGCCGTCGCGGACGGCCCGCAGCAGCTGCGCGGCCGCCCGGCTCGCGGTGCCGTGCAGGGGCGCATCGAAAGCGCCGAGAGCGGCGGTGACGACGGCGTATCCGGAGGCGCGGGCCGACGCCGCGACACGCGCGGCCAGGGTGGAGACGGCGAGATCGTGGTCGATGACGAGCACCAGTGCCGCGTCGAGGAGGCGGGGTCCGCCAGGGAGGTCATGCGGAGCGAGTGCGCCCCACAGGGTCCGTGCGACGTCCGGCTCCTGGCCGGCGGGAGCGAGCGCGCCGGCCAGGCCCGTGACGAGCCGCGCCCCCACGCGCACCAGCTGCGACGCATCGGAGTCGTCGCGCAGGGGGTCGGTGGCCGCGAGAGCCGCCACCGCGACGATCAGGCGGTCGACCGGCGGCGCGGTCGGGCCCAGCGCCTCGATCGTGCGCCGAGCGACGACGAGGTCGGCAGGCGACGGGGCACGGAGCGCGGGTACGTCCCACAGCCAGGTCACGACCTCCTCGAACGACGACCCGCGCGCGAGCCGCGCCGCCGACCGCTCGCGATAGTGCAGTTCGTCGTCCTCGATGTGGGCGAGTCCGGTGTCGAGCACCATGAGCGGCGTACCCGGGGCCGGCGAGCCGGGGGCAGCACTCGGGGAGCGCCGGCGCCGGCGCGCGAACGCCTCCACCTCCAGCGGATCGAACGACGAGCCCGCGGCATCGCGCTCTCGCGACAGCAGTCCCCGCGACACGTACGCGTACAGGGACTCCGGCTTGACGCCGAGACGAGCCGCCGCCTCAGCCGCGGTCAGGCGGGGAAGGTCGCTCATGATGTTGATCCGATCAAGATTGACGAAAGCGTGATCAAGTTCCGACACTGACTGTAGCGGGAACGATCGCCCATGGTGCGGTCGACCTCCCGGAGACCTCGAGCAAGGAGCCGACATGACGACGACACGCCTCACCCCGATCGACGCGCCGCGGGGCCTCGCCGGCGTGATCGTCGCCGAGACCACCGTGAGCGATGTCCGCGGGGCGGAGGGCTTCTATCAGTACCGGGATCGGTCGGCGATCGAGCTTGCGGAGACCGCGAGCTTCGAAGACGCCTGGCAGCTCCTCGTCACCGGCCAGGACGCGACGGATGCCTCCCGCCCGGGGTTCGCCGCCCGAGTCTCCGATGCCACGACCGGGCGGCGCGGCGACCTCGGGCCCGTCGTCGACGCGGTGTCGGCAGCGACGCCGGACGTGCTCGCCGGGCTCGCGGCCGCCTGGCCGCTGCTCGGCGCGAGGCGCGGCATCCGTCCGCTCTACGATCTCGACGAGAGCGGACGTCTCGCCGATGCGATCGCCCTCGCCGCCGCGACGCCGATGCTCGTCGGCGCCCTCTGGCGGCGCGGTCGCGGAGAGCGCGAGCTGCCCGTGCTGGAGGGCCGGGGCGTCGTCGCGAAATACCTCCGGCAGGTCACCGGACGCGTTCCGGACGAGGCGACCGAGCGTGCTCTGACCGCCTATCTGATCGCCGTCATGGACCACGGCTTCAACGCCTCCACCTTCACCGCCCGGGTCATCGCCTCGACCGGCGCGGATGCCGCGGCTTGCCTCGTCGGCGCGCTCGGAGCCCTCACGGGACCCCTGCACGGAGGTGCTCCGTCCCGTGCGCTCGACGGACTCGACGCCATCGGCACCGACGACCGCATCGACCCGTGGATCCGTGGGGAGCTCGCGGCAGGGCGGCGACTGATGGGGTTCGGGCACGCGGTGTACCGCACCGCGGACCCGCGCGCCGAGCTGATGAAGCGCGTCGCGCTGCGCAGGGGTGGGCCGCGGGTCGAGCTCGCCCTGCGTTTCCAGCAGAGCGCCGAGCGGCTGCTCGCCGAGGCGAAGCCCGGCCGTGAGCTCCACGCCAACGTCGAGTTCTGGGCGGCGCTCGTGATGGAGCAATGCGGGATCCCGCGCTCGATGTTCACGCCGACGTTCGCGGTCGCGCGCACGATCGGGTGGACGGCGCACATCCTCGAACAGGCGCGCGACCCGAAGATCATCCGCCCGTCGGCGCGGTACGTGGGGCCCTCGGTCCGGGTGGCGGCGGCCTGAGCGGCACTATCGTCCGGCGGCGTACCCCTGCATCCCGCGCGGGTTCGCCGCACCCCACAGGACGCCGGTGGCGGCATCGCGTCCGACGGCCGACACGCGGCCGAGCGCCCAGTCGCCCGCCCGCGTGACGCGGTGGCCGCGGCGCTCGAGCCCTTCGATCAGCGCCTCGCCGAGCCGGTTCTCGACCACGGCACCGGCGGGCGTCCACGTGCGAGGCCAGAAGGACTCGGGCATCGACGTGGTGTGCAGCGCGGGCGCATCGATCGCCTGCTGCGGCGTATAGCCGCCGACGATGATGCGCAGCAGGGCCAGCAGCTGCCACTGGTCCTGCTGATCGCCGCCGGGGGAGCCGATCGCGAACTCCGGTGTGCCGTCACGAAGCACCAGCGTGGGGGTGAGGGTCGTCCGCGGGCGCCTCCCCGGAACGAGCGACGACGGATGCCCCGGCTCGAGCCACGTCATCTGCAGACGTGTGCCGAGGCAGAACCCGAGTGCCGGGACCGTCGGGGAGGACTGCAGCCACCCGCCCGAGGGGGTCGCCGAGACGATGTTGCCCCACCGGTCGATGACGTCGAGATGGCACGTGTCTCCGCGCGTCTCGCCGGTCTTGGCGACCGTCGGCTCACCCGTGCCGACGGCGGGCGCGTCGTAGGTCGTGCGCAGCGGGGGACGGAACGGCGCGCGGCCGGGGAGCGCACCCGGGCGGAACTCGGTGGAGGCCTCCGACGAGATCAGAGAGCGCCGGTCGTCGAGGTACTCGGCCGACAGCAGCGCGTCGAGGTCGACGTCGTCGTCCCCGAACCATGCGTCGCGATCGGCGTACGCCAGCTTCTGAGCCTCCAGGATCGTGTGCGCGCCCGCCTCCTGTGACGGGTCGAGCAGCTCGTCGGCGAGGGGTTCGAGCAGTCCCAGCGTCTGCAGCAGCGCGGGGCCCTGCGTCCACGCGCCGGCCTTCGCGATCGTGCGGCCGCGGAATTCCCGCGTGACGGCGGGCTCGTAGCCGGCGTCGAAGCCTGCGAAATCGTCCGCGGTGATGACCGCCGCGTGCCGGCCCCCGCCGGAGTGGCGGTGCGGCTGCGACAGGAACGCGGATGCCTCGTGCGCGACGATCCCCGTCTTCCATTCGCGCCGTGCGGCGTCGATGCGGGCAGCGCGTCCGACCGGCCCGTCGTCGCGCACGGTGCACGACGCGTGGACGAGCGAGTCGAGAACCTCGGCGTAGGCCGGGTTCCGCACGACTCGACCGGCGACCGGAAGCTCGCCGTCGGGCATCCACAGGTCTGCCGACGTCGTCCAGTCGTCGCGGAAGAGCTCGGCGACGCGCGCGATCGTGGCGGCGGCGCCCGCCACGAGCGGGTGCCCGTCGCGCGCGTAGCCGATGGCGTACGAGAGGACGTCGCTGAGCTCCCACGTCCCGTGGTCGCGCAGCAGCAGGAGCCAGGCGTCCACGGCGCCGGGCACTGCGGCCGCGAGGCCTCCGGCGCCGGGCGTGAGGTCGAGACCCTCGCCGCGGTAGTGCTCGATCGTGGCGCCGGCGGGAGCCGGCCCCTGACCCATGAGCACGGTCGGGGCCACAGCATCCACCGGCTGGAAGATCGCCACGAGATCGCCGCCGGGTCCGTTGAGATGAGGCTCGACGACGTGGAGAACGAAGGCCGCCGCGACTGACGCGTCGAAGGCGTTGCCGCCCCGCTCCAGCACCGCCTGTGCGGTGGCCGTCGCGAGCCAGTGCGTGGACGCGGACATGCCGAACGTGCCCGTCAGCGTCGGGCGCGTCGTGAAGGACGACGGGGAGGTGTATTTCGACAAGCTGACGACCGATGAGGGTTCAGCGGCCGCCGCGGGCGATCCAGGCCTCGACCTCGTCGGCGGTGCGCGGGATCGCGGCGGACAGGTTGACCGGTCCGTCGGCGGTCATGAGGATGTCGTCCTCGATGCGCACGCCGATGCCGCGGTACTCCTCGGGGACCGTGATGTCGTCGATCTGGAAGTACAGTCCGGGCTCGATCGTGAAGACCATGCCCGCCTCGAGGATGCCGTCGTAGTACATGTCGCGGCGTGCCTGCGCGCAGTCGTGAACGTCGATGCCCAGGTGGTGGCTTGTGCCGTGCACCATGTAACGACGGTGGTGGCCGCCCCTCTCGGCGTCGAGCGCCTCCTCGGCGGTGACGGGGATGAGACCCCATTCGGCCACGCGCGTCGCGATGACCTGCATCGCCGCCTCGTGGATCGAGCGGAACTTCACGCCCGGCTTCGCCACGGCGAACGCGGCGTCGGCGGCCTCGCGCACGGTCTCATAGACCTTGCGCTGCACGTCCGTGAAGCGGCCGCTCACCGGCAGCGTGCGCGTGATGTCGGCGGTGTAGAGGCTGTCGATCTCGACGCCGGCGTCGATCAGGATGAGGTCGCCGGGGACGACGGCGCCGTCATTTCGCGTCCAGTGCAGGTAGCACGCGTGGGGCCCCGACGCCGCGATCGTGTCGTACCCGACCGCGTTGCCGTCACTGCGCGCGCGCTGGTGGAAGACACCCTCGACGACGCGCTCGCCGCGGGGGTGCTCGACGATCGCGGGGAGGTTCGCGACGATGTCGTCGAAACCGGATGCGGTGACCTGGACGGCGAGCTCCATCTGGCCGATCTCATAGGCGTCCTTCACGAGGCGCAGCTCCGAGACGAACCGGGTGAGGTCGTCGTCTTCGTCGAGCACGACGTCCCCGTCACCAGCCTCGAAGTCGTCGATGTGCGCCGTCGCGAGGCCGAGGTCGGAGGCGACGCCCGCCAGAGCGGGGCGCGGGCCGATCCAGAACTCGCCGATCGAGGCATCCGAGTAGAACTCGCTCGTCGTGCGGTCGGCACGCTCGCGGAAGTACAGCGTGACGTCGTGGCCACCTGACGAGCGAGGCTCGAACACCAGCACGGCGCCGGGCTCTGCGTCCGAGGCCCACCCCGTCAGGTGCGAGAAGGCCGAGTGCGCGCGGAACGGGTAGTCGGTGTCGTTGCTGCGCTGCGTGAGCTCGCCCGCCGGGATCACGAGGCGCTTGCCTCGGAAGGCCGCCGAGAGGGCGTCGCGACGCGCCGCCGTGAACGCGGCCTGAGGGCGTGCCGGCGGAGCGGACTCGGGGCGTTCGGCCCATCCGGTCGAGATCGTGTCGAGGAAGCCCTGCCCGTACGGCTGACGGCGATTCGTGCTGGTCGAGGTCTCGGTGGTGCTCGTGGCGCCGGGGGACTGCTCGCTGGCTGCGCTGCTCATGCCTCCCAGTCTCGCACGCGCGTGGGAGCGCGGGCAGTTCAGCCGGCGGGGTCGTACTGGACGATGAGCGGGCGGTGGTCGGAGCCGGAATCGTCGAGCGAGCGCAGCACGAGCGAGCCCGTCGCCCGCCACTGCGCCGTCGCCATCACATGGTCGATCGGGGCGCCGAGGATGGCCGGCATGTCGGCCGACCACGTGCCCAGCGCGCCGTTGCCGGTCTCGGTCGCGGCATCGGTGCAGTGGCCGATCGTGGCGCCGTCGAGCCCGAGACCCGACATGTGGTCGACCGTCGCGTTGAAGTCTCCGGCCATGATCACGTTGCCGTCGCCGCACTGATCGGCAAGCCACTGGAGGTCGTCGCGCCAGTTCTGCATGTAGCTCGGGCGCGGGGCGACGGCGTGCACTGCGACGACGATGGGCCCGTCGCCCGAGACCGGCATGGCCACCGCGCTGGGCACGGTCGAGGTGTTGCTGCTGCCGTCGAGCGAGGACTCGATCACGGCGTAGTCGCCCAGTTCGGGCGAGATCAGGAGCGTCGTCGAGCCGGCGTCCCATTCGGTCGACGGGTCGGAGGCGTGGTGCGCCCACATGCGATGGCCGAGGTCGCGCATCGCGAGGGCGACGCTCTCCCCGGTCTCGATGGTCGTCTCGGGCAATGCCACGATGTCGGCGTCCATCGCGACAGCGATCTTCGCGATCGTCTCGGGCGGTGTCGCCGCGCCGGCGGTGTTCCACGTCATGACGCGGACGGACGCCTCGGTCTTCGCCGGGAGCGGGTCGCTGCCCAGGCCGCCGCGGGACGACAGCACGGCGACGTTCGCGACGGTCGCGAGCCCCGCGACCACCGCGATCGAGAAGGCGAACGCGCGGATCGGGCGGGCGATCGCGAGGAGGAGCGCCAGCAGCGCCGCGGCGGCGAACGCCAGCGCGAGGATGCCCCGGAACGACACGATCTGGGCGACGGGATAGAAGCGCTCGACGCGGAAGAAACCCGGGAAGGTCAGCACCGCAGCGGCGATGGCGCACAGCACGGTGACGAGGATCCCGAGCAGGCGAAGCACGACGGCGACTCTATGCGAGCAGGCTGTGAGATCCGTCAGCGCGCGCGGGCGTCGCGCGAATCGCGCCGCGCTACGCTCGGAGGATGCCCCGACTGCAGCCGTTCGAAGGACCGAGCGACCTGCATCTGCACTCGGCGAACTCCGACGGCACGCAGCCGCCCGCCGAGGTCATGGCGTCCGCCCATCGGCACGGCGTGCGGACGGCGGCGCTCACGGACCACGACACCACGGCGGGCTGGGCCGAGGCCGCCGAGGCCGCGACCTCCCTCGGCATGACGTTCATCCCGGGGATGGAGCTGTCGGCGCGGCACGAGTGGCGCAGCGTCCACGTGCTGGCGTACCTGCCTGACCCTGACGAGCCGGCGCTGCGCGCCGAGACCGCACGCATCCGGTCCTCGCGCCTGGATCGCGCCCGCCTGATGGCCGACCGCATCGCGCGCGACTACGACCTCGTGTGGGACGACATCCTCGAGCAGACCAGCGACGGCGCGACAGTTGGCCGGCCGCACATCGCCGACGCCCTGGTGGCGCGGGGGCTCGTCCGCGATCGCGCCGAGGCCTTCGCGGGCATCCTGAGCCCGCGCGGCGACTACTACGTCGCCCTCTACGCGCCGGATCCGGTGACCGCGGTGGGACTCGTCGCGGGCGCCGGGGGAGTGGCCGTCATCGCGCATCCGGCCGGGCGTGCCGGCCTGCTTCCGATGCGACTGATGGAACGGATGCTGGATGCCGGCCTCGCAGGCTTCGAACTGGGTCATCGCGAGAACCGCGACCCCGCTCTCACGACCCTGCGCGACCTGTGCCGCGAGCGCGATCTCGTGGTGACGGGATCCAGCGACTACCACGGTCTCGGCAAGCCCAATCAGCCGGGCGAGAACACCACCACCGACGAGATGGTGGCGCGCATCATCGCCCGGGCAACGGGAAGCGCCCCCGTCTACCCGTGAGGGGATGACGAGGGCGCCTCGGACCGCGGATGCCGCGGGTCAGATCATGACGATCAGCCCAGGGCCTTGGCCTTGAGAGCGTCGTACTCGGCCTGCGTGATCGTGCCGGCGTCGAGGAGACCCTTCGCCTTGGCGATCTCGTCGGCCGGGCTGGCGCCTGCACCCGCGACGGACTTGATGTAGGCGTCTTGGGCGCTCTGCAGCTCCGAAGCCTCCTTCGCGCTGCGCTTGGCCATGCCGTTTCCGCGCGCGATCAGGTAGACCAGCAGCGTCAGGAAGGGCACGAAGATCAGGAAGATGATCCAGACGGCCTTCCACCAGCCGTTCAGCGTGTGGTCGCGGAACAGGTCGGCGATCACGGCGAACAGCGCGAACAGGTACGCCATGAAGAAGAAGATCCAGAGGAACCACCAGATGATGTCCCAGAAGGAGCCCCAGAAGCCCTGGTACTCATAACCGGTGGTGACGGCCTCGATGATGCGCATCGTGTGCCTTTCGTGAATGCGGAATACCGGCGCCCTGTGCGCCGTCTGCGCTCACCATAGCGTTGTCGCGGCGCCGGATGACGGCGCCGCGACAGGAGAAGACGGATTCAGGCGCCGACGGTGGCGCCGCCCGCGGGGGCCGACCCGCCGCCGCCGCTGCCGCCGCGGCGGCGACGGCGGCGCCGCGGGGCGGGCTTGCCGTCGTGGTGCTCCTTGCCTCCGCCGTCGTGGGTTCCGCCCCCGTCGGTGGAGCGGTCGCCGTCGGTGTTCGCCGGCGTGCCGTGCTCCGGCGAACCGGCGGCACCCGCATCGGCGGTCTGGAAGGTGGAGCCGACTCGCTCTGACGAACCCGACCGGCGACGGCGACGCCGGCTTCGCGGAGCCTGGCCGTTCGTCTCGACCTCGGCGGCAGCATCCACCGCGCTCTCGGGCTGGACCCGGACCGCCTGGGTCTTCGGGGCCGTCACGATGCGGCCCTTCGTGCCTGCGGGGATGTCGAGGTCGGAGAACAGGTGCGGGCTCGACGAGTAGGTCTCGACGGGCTCGGGCTGGCCGAACTCGAGGGCGCGGTTGATGAGGGCCCACTTGTGCAGGTCCTCCCAGTCGACGAAGGTGACCGCGATGCCGGTCTTGCCCGCGCGGCCGGTGCGGCCGGCGCGGTGCAGGTACGTCTTCTCGTCGTCGGGGATCGTGTGGTTGATGACGTGCGTGACGTCGTCGACGTCGATGCCGCGCGCGGCGACGTCGGTCGCGATGAGGACGTCCTTCTTGCCGGCCTTGAAGCCCGCCATCGAGCGCTCGCGCGACTCCTGGCTCATGTCGCCGTGGACCGCGCCCGCGTTGAAGCCACGGTCGTTCAGCTCGTCGACGAGCTTCTGCGCGGCGCGCTTGGTGCGGGTGAAGATCACGGACTTGCCGCGGCCCTCGGCCTGCAGGATGCGGGCGATGACCTCGTCCTTGTCGAGCGAGTGCGCCCGGTAGACGAGGTGCTTGATGTTCGCCTGCGTGAGGCCCTCGTCGGGGTCGGTGGCGCGGATGTGGATCGGGTTCGACATGAACCGCCGCGCGAGCGCGACGATCGGGCCGGGCATCGTCGCCGAGAAGAGCTGCGTGTGACGGACGGCCGGGACCTTGGAGAAGATCTTCTCGATGTCGGGGAGGAAGCCGAGGTCGAGCATCTTGTCGGCCTCGTCGAGCACGACCTCGGTCGCGTTCGACAGGTCGAGCAGTCGCTGGTTGTTGAGGTCGATGAGCCGGCCCGGCGTTCCCACCACGATCTGCGCGCCGGCCTTGAGCTGGTCGATCTGGCCCTCGTAGGCCTTGCCGCCGTAGATGGCGACGACGCTCGTGGAGCGGTTCGAGGTCAGCATGTCCATGTCTTCATAGACCTGGACGCACAGCTCGCGGGTGGGGACCACGATGAGTGCCTTGACTCCGGGGGCCGGGTCGACGCCGAGGCGCTGGACGACGGGGATGCCGAAGCCGAACGTCTTGCCGGTGCCGGTCTTGGCCTGGCCGATGATGTCCTGGCCGGGGAGGCCGAGGGGGATGGTCTGCTCCTGGATGGGGAATGCGTCGACGATGCCCTTTGTGGAGAGCGCGTCGACGATGTCCTGATCAACGCCGAGTTCGGCGAAGGTCGTCACGATGGGTGCCTGTCCGGCAGTGGGATGCTGCCTGGGTTCATGCCCTGGCGCGTCCGAGGCCTCTGCGAGGTCGCCGCGCGGGCGGAAAAGCGATCCACGCCCTTCTTTCCCACAGGCGCGGGCGCCCCGATCCGACGCCGGGGCCGACACCCACGATACCGGAGGACCCCGCCGCGAGCGCGGAGGCGGTGTCCCCTCGTAGGCTTTCGTCCATGGTGAAGTGGTTCTGGCAGCGTCGCGACACGGGGCGCAAGCTGCAGCTGCGCTCGCGTGACGAGCTGAGCGGCGGCAATCGCGTCGACTTCGAGGAGCTCGCCCCGGACATCGACACGTTCCTCGGCCAGGCGGCCTATCTGCAGCTCGGCTTCTTCGAGACGCTCACCGAGCTCATCCAGTCGATCCCCGAGCTGGGAGAGAAAGAGGCCGTGTCCCGTGCCGCCGGTGCGGCCCTCACCAAGCACGAGGCGCTCGTCGCGCTCATCCGCGAGCGAGGCGACGACCCCACCGAGATCATGCGACCGTTCCGGGAGCCGCTGGACGCCTTCCGGGCGGCCACGCACGGCGTGCGCACGCAGGAGACGATGCTCTCGGTGCACATCACCGCGGGCATGCTCGACGACTTCTACCTGGCCCTGTCGGCGAGCTACGGGGAGACCGGCGACCGCGTCGCGCACATCCTGCAGGCCGATGACGACCGCCAGGCCATCGTCGAGCTGATCTCCCAGGCCATCGCGAGCGACCCGGAATGGAAATCGCTGCTGGCGCTGTGGGGGCGCCGCCTCGTCGGCGACACCCTGCTCATCGCGCGCGCCGCGCTGCGGCCGACCGACCTCGGCCCGGTGGCCGAGGAGAAGGTGGAGCCCGTCTTCACCGAGCTCATGGCCGCGCACTCGCGCCGCATGGACGCCATGGGCCTGGCGGCCTGACGCGCAGAACGGATGCTGCGGCCGCGGGTCGCGGCGGGGTTCGGGTCGCGCTCAGCCGAGCGTCATCAGCCGATGCCGAGGCGCGCCTTCTCGCGCGCGTCGTGGGCGACGCGGGCGCGGGAGATGAGGGTGATCGCCGGGTAGGTGACGACCATCGGCACGATGAGCGCCGCGAGCCACGGCCACGGCGTGTCGATCCCGACCCCGAGCCAGGTCAGGATCGACCACGCGGCACCGGCCGACACGGCGCCGATCATGGGCGCAAGGACGACCCCGCGCGTCAGGCGCTGGTGCAGCTGGAAGTGGATGCCGATGCCGACGACCGCGCCGACGATGAACGCGATGAGGATCTGCATGTCCGGGGTCCGCTCAGGCGACGAAACCGACGCGGCGCGACTCCTCGGAGCCGAGCTCGATGTACGCGAGGCCCGCGGTGGGGACGATGTACGAGTTGCCCTTCGCATCGGCGAAGGTGACGTGCGTGGCGCCGGCGTCGAGCGCCGCGGCGACGGACTTCTTCACGTCTGCCGCCGGCTCGTTCGTCTCGAAGTTGAGCTCGCGGCCGGTGTTCGCGATGCCGATGCGGATCTCCACGTGACTGACCTCCTGCGCGGGGCGATAGTTGTGTGCCAGATGGCTGAGGGCTCCTCCTGGCGGAAAGGCTGAGGGCTCCCCGGACGCATGGCAACTCTACGACACCGCGCAGGGGCATCCGCCCGTCGCCGGAACGCTCTGGGCGAACGGCGGATGTCGCGCCCTCGCGCTAGCGTCGGAGGGTGACTTCGGGCAAGGCGGATCGTGCGGCGTGGACCCCGGACGCGGCGCAGCAGACGGTGCTGGCGCTGCCGCGGGAGGCATCGGGCGTCGTGGTGGGCGCACCCGGCACCGGCAAGACCGAGACGCTGATCGCGCGCGTGGCCGCCGTGATCCGGGCCGGCGTGGATCCAGATGCCGTGCTCGTGCTCACCCCGTCGCGTCAGACCGCGACGGCGCTTCGCGACCGCCTGGGCCTCGCGGTCGGAGTCGCGACGACGGGGCCGCTCGCGCGGTCGGTCGCCTCGTACGCCTTCCAGGTCGTGCGGGCGCACGCCGTCGCGGCGGAGGCGGATCCGCCGCAGCTTCTCACCGGCGGCGACGAGGACCAGATCATCCGCGATCTGCTCGAGGGCGACGACGAGGACGAGGCGGTCGGGGTCGTGCGCTGGCCGGACTGGCTGGGCCCGGCGATCCGCGGCACGGCCGGGTTCCGCACCGAGGTGCGCACGTTCCTCGCCGAGTGCACCACCCTCGGCATCGGGCCGCGCCGCCTCCGCGAGCTCGGCGAGCGTCACGAGCTGCCGGCCTGGGTGTCGCTGTCGTCGTTCTTCGGCGAATACCTCCAGGTGCGAGGCGCCATGCGCGGGGCGCACCGGGACGCCGCGGGTCTGGTCCGCGAAGCGGTCGGGCTGCTGCGCACGGCACCGGCCGGAAGCCCTGCTGTCGACCGGGTGCGCGTGGTCATGGTCGACGATGCGCAGGAGCTCACCCTGGGCGGCGTCGAGATGCTCGAGGCGGTGCGCGCCCGAGGCGCCGCCGTGCTCGCCTTCGGCGACCCCGATGTCGGGTCGGGAACGTTCCGCGGCGCGACGCCCGAGAACTTCGCCCGCCTCGCGGCATCACTGGGTGCCGTGCACGTGCTCACCGCAGGGCATCGCGGGAGCGCGTGGCAGCGCGAGCTGGTCGGTCGCGTCACTCAGCGCATCGGCGCGGTCGGCGTCGTGGCCCACCGCGGTGCGGCATCGGGCGCCGAGGCCGACGACTCCGTGCGGGTGCTGACCCTGCGCTCCGCGGCCGAGGAGTACGACGCCATCGCGCGGGTGCTCCGCGAGCGCCACGTGCACGACGGCGTGCCGTGGAGCGGCTGTGCCGTCATCGCGCACGACACCCGGCAGGTAGCGGCGCTCGAGGCGGAGCTGTCGGCGCGAGAGGTGCCGGCGCGCTCGAGCGGACCGGGGCGCGCCCTCGGCGCCGTGCGGCCTGTGGCCGACCTGCTGCGGCTCATCGAGCTGGCGTCGCGCGACGAGTGGACGTTCGAAGAGGTTTCGGCGGCGCTCGTCGGCACGTACGGACGACTCGACGTCATCGAGCTCCGCCGGCTGCGCTCGGCACTGCGGCACGCCGAGCTGCGCCGGATCATCGAGAGCGCGGCGGAGGCCTCGGACACCACGGCAGCCGCGGAGAGCGACAAGGGTGAGGGCGTCGCCGAGCGCTCGGGTCGCGACCTCGTGCTCTCGGCGATGCGCCAGCCGCTCGAGTTCGACCTGCTCGACACGCGCGAGGCCCGGCGCGCGGCATCGCTGGCGCGCACGCTCGAGGTGCTGCGCGAAGACCTCGACCGCGGTGCCACGGCGCACGAGCTGCTGTGGACCGCGTGGGACCGCAGCAGACTCGAGCGCACATGGGGCGAGCTCGCGCGCGGCAACGGTCCACTGGCAGAGCAGGCGCACCGCGACCTCGACGCCCTGGTCGCGCTGTTCCAGGCCGCGAAGCGATTCGTCGAGCGCTCGCTCGACGCCGATCCGCGCGTGTTCGTGCGGTCGATCCTCGACATCGGCGTCGCCGAGGACCGTCTCGAAGCGCCGACGCGCGACGGCAGCGTGCGTGTCATGACGCCTGCCGGAGCGCTCGGGCTCGAGTTCGACACCGTGGTCGTGGCCGGCGTGCAGGACGGTGTCTGGCCGAACACGAGACTGCGCGGCAGCCTTCTCGACACGTGGCGTCTCGCAGACGCGGCCACCCGTGCCGACGGCGAGACGCTCGGCGCGTTCGACCGCCGCCGCGCGGCGTTGCACGACGAACTCCGCCTGCTCGCGCGCGCGTTGTCGCGGGCGACGGCCCGCGTGATCGTGACGGCCGTCGATGACGACGACTCGGGCCCGAGCGTGTTCTTCGAGCTGCTGCCCGACCCGGAGCCCTTCGATCTGGACCACCCCGTGTCCCTTCGCGGGCTCGTGGCGCGGCACCGGCGCACCCTGACCGCCGCCGGTCCACGGGCGGCCGCCGTTCCCGGGTCGCTCGCCGCGCCCGCGGCGCGCGCCGCGGAACAGCTCGCGCTGCTGGCGGATGCCGGGGTGCCGGGTGCGTCGCCGCGCGAATGGTACGGCGTCCCGGGGCCGACATCGACCGGCCCGCTGCGCGACCTGTCGAGAGAGGACGTCCGCGTCTCGCCCTCCCGGCTGCACGCCCTGGAGGAGTGCGAGCTCAATTGGGTCATCGCCGATCTCGGCGGCGACCCCGGCGGCACCACCGCAGGCCTCGGCACGATCATCCACGCGGCGCTCGAGCACGCGGCCGGTCACGATGAAACGGCGCTGTGGGCCGAGGTCGAGTCGCGCTGGGGCGAGCTGACGTTCGAGGCGGCGTGGCGCGACCGCGCCGAGCAGACCCGTGCGCGCGACTTGGTGCGGCGTCTGCACCTCTACCTGCGGCGCTTCGACGACGCGGGCGGCACGCTGATCGGCGCCGAGCCGCACTTCGAGGTGGTGATCCCGCTGGAAGACGGGACGCCGATGGCTGTCCCCGAGGCTTCCGAGCACCGCGTGATCCTGTCGGGCTACATCGACCGCGTCGAGCTCACGCCGGAGGGAACCGTCGTCATCATGGATCTCAAGACCGGCAAGCGCGAGCCGCAGACCGACGCCAAGGTGCTCGACAACCCTCAGCTGGGTGCGTACCAGCTGGCCTTCGAGTCGGGCGCGATCCCGGAGGCGAACGGCCATGCGCCCGGTGGCGCGAAGCTCCTCGTGCTGCGGCCGAGCGCGACCGGGTCCGACTACGTCACCCCGTGGCAGCCGCCGTTCGACGATGAGCGCCGTGACGCGTTCGTCGGCCGGATCCGCACGGCCGTCGCCGTCATGCGCGGCGAGAGCTTCACCGCACCGTACGAGGAGCACTGCCGCGACGAGCACTCCTACGGGCTGTGCCGGATCCACACCGTCGGCGCGGTGAGCGCCTCGTGACCATCGTGCAGGGAGCGAGTCGGCAGCCTGTGGCCCCGGCATCCGTGTCCCCGACTGCGCTGCTGCCGGCGCGCGTGATCGCGGCCGCACTCGGACAGTTCCCGCCGACCGACGAGCAGATCGCGGTGATCGAGGCGCCCCTGGCGCCCGCCCTCGTCGTCGCGGGGGCAGGCAGCGGCAAGACCGAGACCATGGCGGCACGTGTCGTGTGGCTGGTGGCGAACGGCATCGTCCGCCGCGACGAGGTGCTCGGGCTCACGTTCACACGCAAGGCCGCGGGCGAGCTCGCGGAG
This sequence comes from Microbacterium sp. Leaf288, assembly GCF_001422925.1. Taxonomy (GTDB): domain Bacteria; phylum Actinomycetota; class Actinomycetes; order Actinomycetales; family Microbacteriaceae; genus Microbacterium. The sequence goes on along the minus strand of NZ_LMNI01000010.1, from coordinate 932,406 downwards.
CGCATCCAGAAACGCCTCGCACGTCTGGCGGAGTTCGAGCGCCGCGGCCTGCTGCCGGCGCTGCCCGCGTTCGCGGGCGAGGGTCGGCTCGACGTGTTCGGCGAGCTCGAGCGGTCCGGCGCCGACGGGGCACGGGCGACCGCGGAGCGCCACCGCCTGCTCGACGCGCTCGCGCAGACGGTGGGCGCCGTCCCGCACGATTCCGTCGACGACACGCTGCTGCACCGGCCGAGCGTCGCGACCTACAACAGCTTCGCCGACCAGATCGTGCGCGAGCACGCGCTCCGGATCGGACGCGATGCCGAGGCCGCGGTCCTCTCGGAGTCCGCGGCGTGGCTCCTCATGCGTCGCGTCGTGTTCGCCTCCGACGACCCGCGCCTCGAGGAGCGCGGCGAGGCGGTGCGCACGATCGTCGACGCGGCCCTGCGGATCGCGCGGGACGGCGTCGACAATCTCGTCGACTTCGACGCGCTGGCTGCGTTCCCCGAGCGCTTCCGCGCGGTACGGGAGCTGCCGTCGACGAATCGGCGCACCACGGTGTACGCCGACGTCTCCGACGCGGCCGACCGCGTCGATGCGCTCGCGCTGCTCGCCGACCTCGCGCGCGAGTACGCCGCGGAGAAGCTCCGTCTCGGGGTCATCGACTTCTCCGATCAGGTCGCCGGCGCGCTGGAGGTCGTCGCGAGCCACCGCGCGGTCGCCGACGAGCTGCGCGACCGGTACCGCGTCGTCCTGCTCGACGAGTACCAGGACACCTCCGTCGTGCAGACCGACCTGCTGGCCACTCTCTTCGCCGGCACCGGGGTGATGGCGGTCGGCGATCCGCACCAGGCGATCTACGGGTGGCGCGGGGCCAGCGCCGGAAACCTCGGCGGCTTCTCATCGGCCTTCGCGCCGGGCGCGGCATGCGCGCAGTATTCGCTCCTGACGAGCTGGCGCAACAGCGCCGCAGTGCTGACGGCGGCGAACGCCGTGCTCGCGCCGCTCGCCGCATCCGCCTCCGTCGCGGTCGGCGAGCTGCAGCCGCGGCCGGGAGCGCCCGCCGGCATGGTCGAGCTCGGCTTCGACGGAGACCTCGACACCGAGGCCGACCGCGTCGCGGACTGGTTCGCACGGGTGCGCGCCGAGCGCGCCGACGACGGTCGGTCGACCACGGGGGCGATCCTGTTCCGCAGCAAGAAGCACATGGTGCGCTTCGGCGACGCACTCGGGCGCCGTGGCATCCCGCACCGCATCCTCGGACTCGGCGGGCTGCTGTCGACGCCCGAGGTGGTCGACGTCGTCTGCGCGCTGCGGGTCATCAGCGACCCATCTGCCGGCTCCGCGCTCATCCGGCTGCTGTCGGGGCCGCGGTGGGCGATCGGGCTCCCCGACCTGCGCGAGCTCGCGGCGCTGTCCCGCCGCCTCGCACGCCACGACACCGCGCTGCAGCCCCTCGCGCCAGAAGTGGTCGAGCGCATCCGTGGCAGCGCGGGCGACGACGACGGGTCGCTCGTCGATGCCCTCGACTTCGTGCTGCGACAGAAGCCGGATCACGGCTGGCTCGCGGGCTTCACGCCCGAGGCGCGGGAGCGACTGCGGGACGCGGCATCCGTCTTCGCGGGACTCCGTCAGGCGAGCGGCATCCCGATCCCTGAACTGGTGCGGCTGATCGAGCTCGAGCTGCGGCTCGACATCGAGCTCGCCGCGAACGAGTCACGCGGCCCCGCGCGCATCGCCTCGGCGCAGCTGCGGGCGTTCGTCGACGAGGTGCACGCCTTCCTCGCCGCCGACGAGACCGGGTCGCTGTCGAGCCTGCTCGCGTGGCTCGACCACGCCGAGCAGCTGGACGAGTTCGCGCCGCGCACCGAGCCGCCTGAGGACGACGTCGTGCAGCTGCTGACGATCCACGGATCCAAGGGTCTCGAGTGGGACGCCGTCGCCGTCGTGCGGCTCGTCAAGGACGAGCTGCCCAGCGCACCCCGTGACACGAAGGCGTGGCTGGGCTTCGGCGTCCTGCCGTACGCGTTCCGCGGCGACTCGGCCTGGCTGCCGGCGCTCGGCTGGCAGTCGGCCGAGACGCAGCAGGATCTCAAGGAGGCGATCGAGACGTTCGTCGAGGCGAACCGGGCTCGGCAGCTCGAAGAGGATCGCCGACTGGCGTACGTCGCCGTCACCCGCGCCCGCGATCACCTGCTGCTCACCGGTGCGACGTGGTCGGGCACCAAGCGCCCGCGCACCCGCAGCACGTTCTTCGCCGAGATCGCCGAGGCGCTCGAGGTGCCGCTCTCCGACGACGAGCCCGGCGACGATCCGTACCAGGGGGAGCGGCGCGTGCTCCAGTGGCCGATCGATCCGCTGGGTGCCCGCAGGGCAGCGGTGGCAGGCGCTGCGGGCACGGTCGAAGCCGCGCTGGGCGCACCGCGTGCGGAGATCGATGCGCAGGCGGCGCTGCTGCTCGCCGAGCGCGAGGCGCGCCGTGCGCGCCCGGTGCACACGGCGCCGACGCGCATCGCGGCGTCGCGCTACAAGGAGTATGTGGCCGACCTCGAGGGCACTCTCGCCGGCATCGCCCGGCCGATGCCCGAGCGCCCCTTCCGTCAGACCCGCCTCGGCACTCTGTTCCACGCCTGGGTCGAACAGCGCTCGGGGCGCGCAGGACTCGGCGGCTCGCTCGATGACGCGCTGTGGGAGACGGACGAGGACCTTCCCGGGACGGAGGCCTCGGTCGAGGACGCCGCCGCGCTGACGGCCCTGCGCGAACGCTTCCTCGCGTCGGAGTGGGCCGCGCTCCAGCCGATCGAGGTCGAGACCGAGATCGACTTCACCACCATCGGCCCCGACGGCCTGCCGCACATCGTGATCTGCAAGCTCGACGCCGTGTACCAGCGCGACGACCGCGGCGGGCGCATCGAGATCGTCGACTGGAAGACCGGCGTCGCGCCGCGCACCCCGGCCGAGAAGGAGGAACGGATGCTGCAGCTCGAGCTGTACCGACAGGCCTATCACTCGAAGCACGGCGTGCCGCTCGACGAGATCGATGTCGCGCTCTACTACGTCGCCGAGGACGTCATCCTGCGAAGCTGAGCCCCCGGCGCGAGAACCGGTCCGGGCCGCACGGTGTCGCGGCTCGCCTCAGTCGGCCATCCAGCGGCGCAGCGCCGCCTCGGACGCGCGCTCCGCCTCGGCCTCGGCATCCAGACCGCTGTCGCGGTCGTCGCGGGAACCGGACCCGTTCGTGGCCGCGCCCGTCGGCAGCGTGATGGGCGCGGTGGAGAGGTCGTCGTCCGGGTGGATCGCGGGCAGCTCCACTGCGGCCGGGTCGAGATCGACGGGCCGGAATGCGGCGAGCTCCTCGGCGGCGATCTCCTGCGTGTCGAAGGACTCCGGCGCGGGTGGCACCGGCCCCGTCTCGCGTCGCGCATGGTCCTGGTCGGCGACCCACTGCGCCAGCTCCTCGGGGTCGTACGCATCGGTCTGCATCGACGTGTCGATGGTCGGTGCACTCGCGCCGGGCGTGCGTTCGAGAAGGGCGATCGCATCGTCGACGTCGAGTGCGCCCGGCGAGAGGATGTCGTCGCCGGCGACCCCGCCAGCGAGGGATTCGAGCAGCTCGACGGCGTCGGCGACGATGTCGTCGCGATCGGCGTCGTGGCCGTGCACGAGCCACTTCGCGAACTCGAGCTCGGCGTACAGGCGCGCGCGCTCGCGCGACCGGACGTCGGGAGCGCGGCCGCTGCCGGCGACGTAAGCGGCGTAGACGTCATCGGCGGCGTCGGGGGCCGACGCGAGCCACTGCAGGTCGGTCGCGGGGTCACCGATCGACAGCCCGTGCCACTCGAGCAGTCCGGTCACGGTGGGAACGCCGTCGAGGTCCTCGAAGAGGAACGAGGCGGCCCCCGCGCCGCCGAGCACGACGGCGGACTCGAAGCGCCACAGCTCGTCGGCGTCGACGGCCCGGTGCCAGCGCTCGGCCAGGCTCACCGGCAGTCGGCGGGTCGCGACGGCGCGTTCGATCATTCGCGTGACATCGGCGCGCACCTGCTGCGGCGTGCGCGCCGGCAGGCCCTCGCTCTTGACGATCGAATGCGGAAGCGCATGAAGCGCCGCGAGTGCGGCACCGAGCGAGGTCGCCGCGCCGCGTCCCGGCGGCAGGTGCGCCGCATCGACGCGGTAGCCGGGAAGGAAGTCGACGACCACGACACGTGTGTCGCCGAGGCCCGTCTCGCCGAGGAGCTCGGGCGCGCGGAAGGGGAGGAGGCCCCTCACACCGGGGGTGAGCGCGCGCAGCGCGCGCACTTCCGCGGCGAGTTCGGGAGCGGACGAGGCATCGGCAGGGACACGTACGACCACCCGCCGCCCATCGTCGAGATCGGCGACCGCCGCGTCGAATCGGCCGGCCGCTCCCTCGGTGAGGGCGCCGACTCCGACGACGCCGACCCGCGGGAGAGCCGACGTGACCGACGCGGCTAGAGTGAGGGGTGAGCGTGCCATGTGCCCAGGGTAGGTCGGTCGCGCTCGTCCGTCCCCGCGCCACGCCCGGCCCTGAACGACGAAGCGGAGCATGTTCGATGACGGCGCCCGACAGCACCAGCCTCAATCCGCTGGCGCACCCCGGACTCGATCGCGCGGCCGATGAGAGGCTGATTCCCGACCTCCTCGAGACGGCGAAGACGGATGCCACGTCCCGCGTCCTCGTCGTGGCCGGCGACTCCGCACCGCTCGCCGCACCCGACGCGCTCGAATGGCGCACCCCGGCGGACGTGCCGGAGGGGGCTGAGTGGGCCTTCCTCGGGCGTGATGCCGACGGCGCCGCCCTGCTCGCCGCAGTGTTCGCGTCGCACGACGGCGATCTGTTCGCCGCCCCGGCGGGCTGGGCGGGCCTGCGCACGGTCGGTGCTCAGCTGTCGCCCCGCGACGCCGGCGCATTCGTCGAGGCGCTGAGCCTCGGACGCTGGCTCCTCGACGCGCCCTTCTGCCCGGCGTGCGGCACCCGCACCATCCTCGGTGACGCGGGCTGGTCGCGCCGCTGCCCGAACTGCGGGCGGCAGCACTTCCCGCGCACCGATCCCGCGGTGATCGTCGCGATCACGAGCACGGCGGACCCTGATCTGCTGCTCCTCGGCTCGAACGCCCTGTGGGGTGCCGACCGGTTCTCGTGCTTCGCAGGCTTCGTCGAGGCCGGCGAGTCGCTCGAGGCGGCCGTGCGCCGCGAGGTGGCCGAGGAGTCCGGCATCGAGGTCGGCACGGTGACCTACCGCGGGTCCCAGGCATGGCCGTACCCCCGCTCGCTCATGGTCGGATTCCTCGCCGAGTCCCGCGACGATGCGGCGGCGCGTGCCGACGGCGAGGAGATCGCCGCGGTCCGCTGGTTCACGCGCGACGAGATCGGCCGGGCGCTCGCCGGCGACGGTGACGTCGTGCTTCCCGGGCGGGCGTCCATCGCGCACCGGCTCATCGCCGACTGGCACGCGGAGCGGGCGTGAGCGCCCTCGCGGGGCTGGACGAGCATCAGCTCGAGGCGGCGACCGCCCTGCGCGGGCCCGTCGCGGTGCTGGCCGGCGCCGGCACCGGAAAGACCCGTGTCATCACACACCGCATCGCCCACGGTGTCGACACCGGCGCGTACTCGCCCGGACGCGTCATGGCGGTGACCTTCACGACCAAGGCCGCCGGTGAGATGCGAGGGCGTCTGCGGGCGATGGGTGTCGGCGGGGTGTCGGCCCGCACGTTCCACGCGGCCGCGCTCGCGCAGCTCAACTTCTTCTGGCCGACGCTCGCGGGGGACACCGCGCCGGGCATCGTCGACAACAAGGTGAGGATGCTCGCCCATGCGGCCGACGGAATCGGGCTCGCGCCCGACGTCGCCACCCTGCGCGACGTCGCGTCCGAGATCGAATGGCGCAAGGTCTCGATGCTGAGCGTCGACGCGTACGCGGCGGCCCGCCCGAACGGCGTCGGCCGCCTCGGCGTCGAGCGCGTCGTGGCGCTGCAGCACGCCTACGAGAAGCTCAAGGACGAACGCCGTCAGCTCGATTTCGAGGACGTGCTGCTCGCCTGCGCCGGCATGCTCGAGGCCGAGCCGCAGGTCGCCAAGGCCGTTCGCGAGCAGTACCGCCACTTCACGGTCGACGAGTTCCAGGACGTCTCGCCCCTGCAGAACCGCCTGCTCGAGCTGTGGCTGGGGGACCGCCGCGACCTCTGCGTCGTCGGCGACGCGAGCCAGACCATCTACTCGTTCGCCGGCGCCGATGCGGCGTACCTCCTCGATTTCGCCTCGCGCTTCGAAGGCGCCCGCGTCGTACGCCTCGAGACGAACTATCGATCGGATGCCCCGATCCTGGCCGTCGCGAACGAGCTCATGCGCGGTCGACCCGGCGCGCTGCACCTCTCGGCGGCCGCCGACCGCGACGCCGACGCCGGCTCGGCCCCGGTCCCGACGGTGACCGCGTTCGAGGACGACCGAGACGAGGCGCGCGCGGTGGCCGCGCGCATCACCGCGCAGATCGCCGAGGGCGCGGACCCAGGCCACATCGCGGTGCTCTACCGCGCTCATGCGCAGTCCGCGGAGCTCGTCGCCGCCCTCTCGGATGCGGGGATCGCGACCACGGTGCTCGGCGGACGCCGCTTCTTCGACATGCCCGAGGTGCGGCAGGCCGTCATGGAGCTGCGTGCGGCCTCGGTCGCACCCATCGAGAGCGGCTTCGTCGACACCGTGCGCGACATCCTGCGCTCGCGGGGCCTCACGGACGAGCCGCCGGAGGCCGGCGGCGCTCTCCGCGACGCGTGGGAGGCCCGAGCGGCTTTGCTGCGTCTCGCCCAGGAGGCGCCCGTGGGGACCACCCTCCGGGCTTTCGCCGACGAGCTCACCGCCCGCGCCAAGGCCCACGACGAGCCCGCGAGGCGCACGGTGACGCTCGCGACGCTGCACGCGGCCAAGGGCCTGGAGTGGGAGCACGTGCACCTCATCGGCGTCGCGGAGGGGCTCCTTCCGATCTCTTACGCCACCACGTTCGAGCAGGTCGACGAAGAGCGGCGCCTCGCGTACGTCGGCATCACGCGGGCTGGGCGAACACTGTCGCTGTCGTGGGCTCGAGGCGTACGGGAGCGGCAGCCGTCGCGGTTCCTGCGAGAGATCGGCAACGGCACTCTGCGTGCGGGAGGTGCGACCGCACGTGCCGATGCAGCGAGCCGGCGCGCAGGGTCACCGACCGGGTCCGGCCGGCCGAGGGGTTCCGCGCGCGCTCCGCGATGAGGCGCCCGGCCACCATCCCCGCCTCCCACAGCACCGAGGGCTCACTCTCGACAGGGCGCCCGAGCAGCTGCGCAGCGACAGCGGGCCACGAGGGATCGCTGTCGCGGCGGTGAGCCGCGACGCAGGCGAGGCACGCGCTGCGGCCCGGCTCCACGAAGGGACCGACCTCCGCGCCCGAGCCGGTGAGCGCGATCGGAACATGATCGACGTCGGCGCCCATGAGAGCGGCGGTTGCGCCAGGCGCCACGACGCGATGCACGAGGAAGACGACGGCCGCGGCATCCGTGCCGGCGCCGCCGATGCCGTCGAAGCGGTGAGCAGTGTGGACGTCGTACCCCTCCGCGGCGAGGCCCGCGGCGACCGCGTCACGATGGCGGTCGGGCACATCCTCGGCGCACTGGATCGTGACAAGGCGACGGGCCGTGGCGTCCGTCATGAGTGCTCGGCGGATGCGCGACAGGAACCGTGACGCGGCGGACGCGTCCGGAGCACCGAGCGCCTGCGCGAAGGGGACCGCGGCGCCATCGGGGATGCCGCGCTCCAGCTCGCGGAGCAGGCGTTGCTGCCAGGGGCGCGGATCGTCGAGGACCGCGACCGGGTCGGCGCCGAACTGGATCGTCGAGTCGGTCCGCCACACCGGGGGATACGAGGGGTCGAGTCGCAGCATGCGCCCGATCCTGTCGGAAGTCCGGGGTTCACAACGGGTATCCACAGGCCGCGAGGCGACTTCGCTGCGCCGCGACGGCCTGGGGAGGAACCGGCGACCCGACCCCGGCCCGCCGCCTACACGGGCCGGTGGTCGTCGGGCGCGCCGCTCTCATCCTCGTCGTCGGCCCCGTCGGACTCAGACGGGGGATCGGATGCCTCGTCCGCGGCCGATCCGTCGGGCTCCTCGCCCGCGAGGAGGCGAGCCAGGGCGTCGTCCATCTCGTCGCGCACCGGCTCCTCGCCGCGGGCGCGGGCCTCGAGGCGGGCGACGAGCACCGCGGGATCGTCGATGTCGGTCGCGCTCGGCATGAGGTCAGGGTAGTCCCACAGCGCGTCGCGCGCGGCCGGGCCCACGGCATCCGTCACGGCGCGCCACATCGCGGCGGCCTCGCGCATGCGGCGCGGGCGGATCTCGAGGCCGACGAGCGAGCCGAGGGCCCGCTCGGCGGGACCGCCGACGGCGCGGCGACGGCGAACGGCCTCCGAGATGCGCTGTGCCGAGGGGAGTCGGGAGGTCGCGTCTTCCGTGACGACCTCGACCCAGCCCTCGACGGTTGCGAGGAGGTTCTCCAGACGCGCGAGGGCGGCCTCCTGGGCCTCGGAGCGGGCAGGCAGCAGCGCGCCGCTCTCGATCGCGCGACGGAGCTCCTCGGGCTCGGACGGGTCGAAGCGCGTCGCGAGATCTTCGAGGGCGTCCGTATCGACGTGCACGCCGCGCGCGAAGTCGGTGACCTGCGAGATCAGGTGCAGGCGCAGCCAGCGCGCGTGACGGAAGAGGCGGGCGTGCGCGAGCTCGCGCGTCGCGACGTACAGCGCGAGCTGGTCTTCGGGCACCTCGAGATCGCGCCCGAAGTCGGCGAAGTTCTGGGGAAGGATCGCGGCCTGGCCGTCGGGCATCAGCGGGATGCCGACGTCGCCGCCGCTCACGACCTCCTTGGACAGGTTGCCGACCACCTGGCCGAGCTGCGACGCGAAGAGCGAGCCGCCGACCGTGCGCATGAGGCGCCCGGCGCCCTGCACGAGTCCCTGCATGTCTTCGGGCGCCTGCTCGCTCAGCGCGGAGGTGAGCGCGTCGGCGATGCTGGTGGCGACCGGAGCGGCGAGCTCCTGCCACACGGGCAGCGTCGCCTCGACCCAGGCGCCGCGCGTGAGCGTCGCCGGAGGAGCCGGCAGCTCCGAGATCGTGGTCGCCTCGCTCAGCCACAGCGCCGCCAGGGCGAACGCCTGGTCGAGGTCCGTGCGCTGGCCCGCGGTCACACCCAGGCCCTCCTGGTTGGCGATGTGCAGCGCCTGACGCTTCGCCATGTCCCACGAGATGCCGGTCTCATCCGCGCCCTCGAAAGCGCCCTGCAGCTGGCGCATGACCGCCTGCATCATCGCGGGGTCGATGTTCATGCCCGACAGCCGCGACAGCTGCTCGGGGTCGAAGTCGCCCCCCGCGCCGCCGAACAGCTGACGGATGAGCTCCTGGAAGTCGTCCTCGGGGCTGGGGTCGCCCCCGCCAGTGACGTCGTCTGCCACTTCAGCCGCCTTTCAGCCGGTCGATGAGGTTGCGTTCTACGCTAGTCGCAGCATCCGTCGCACTCCCCGGCAAGGACCCGAACGCCTTACGCCGGTCGCGAACGACCAGGCGCATCACCGAAAAGGCACGGAAGAGAGGTCCCGCGTGGCCCTGTTCGACGAGAACACGACGATCGAGCCCGCCCCACGGCCGCGGATGTCCCGCCGAACGCTCGCCGGCGTCTGGGCGCTCGCCGTCGCGATGGTGGTTCTCCTCGTCATCACGTTCCTGCCGACCTCCTACGTCATCCAGCGGCCGGGTCCGGTGTACAACACGCTCGGCACGGCGCAGAACGCCGACGGCGAGGAAGTGCCGCTGATCTCGGTCGAGGGCGCCGAGACCTACCCGACGGACGGATCGCTCGACCTCCTCACCGTGCAGGTGCAGGGCAATCGCGAGCACACGCCGTCGTGGTTCGAGCTCGCCATGGCCTGGTTCGACCCGAGCCGGGCGGTCATGCCGATCGACACGATCTTCCCCGAGGACCAGACCACCGAGCAGCGCAACGAGGAGAGCGCCCAGATGATGGTCGACTCCCAGCACGAGGCGACGGCGGCTGCTCTGACCGAGCTCGGGTACGACGTGGGAGGGACCCTGTCGGTCTACTCGGTCATCGACGGCGCCGCCGCCGAGGGGATCCTCGAGCAGGGCGACCTCATCCTCGAGGCGAACGGCGAGGAGCTCACGGATGTCTCGACGCTGCGCTCGGTCATCAACGAGGGGGAGGGGGCTCCGGTCGAGCTCCTCATCGAGCGCGACGGCGAGCAGCAGACGGTGGAGGTCACCCCGAAGGAGACCACCGACGACGCGGGGAAGACGACCTGGATCCTCGGGGTCAATCTCACGACGGACTACGACTTCCCGATCGACGTCACCATCCAGCTGAACAACGTCGGCGGACCCAGCGCCGGCATGATGTTCGCGCTCGGGATCATCGACACGCTCACCCCGGGTGAGCTCAACGGCGGGCAGCAGGTCGCCGGCACGGGCACGATCACCGCCGACGGCGAGGTCGGGCCGATCGGAGGCATCCATCAGAAGATGTGGGGTGCGCTCGATGCCGGCGCCCAGTGGTTCCTCGCTCCCGAGGCGAACTGCGACGAGGTCGTGGGTCACATCCCGGGAGATCTGCGCGTGTTCTCGGTCGAGGATCTCGACGATGCGCTGGCGGTGCTCGACGCGGTGAGCTCGGACGGCGATCTCGACGCGCTCCCGACCTGCACGCTCAAGTGAGCGTGCGGATCGTGCCCGAAACGTTGCGAGTTTCTTAGAGTTCGCCCAGGGAGGACAAGGCGGGAGCCGAGAATCGCGCGCCTAGGATGGGAACGTGACCACGACCTCCGCGCCGACCCCGGCCACACCTTCTCGCACCCGACGCGTCATAGCGATCACCCTGGCGATCATCGCCGCGCTGGTGGTGGCCTTCTTCATCTTCGCCAGCCTCTACGCGGACTGGCTCTGGTACGACCAGCTCGGGTTCTCGGAGGTGCTGCTCACCCAGTGGGTCGCGCGTGTCGTGATGTTCGCGGTGGGCTTCCTCGGGATGGCGGTGCCGGTGTGGCTCTCCATCCAGCTCGCCTACCGGCTGCGCCCCGTCTATGCACGGCTGAGCTCGCAGCTCGACCGCTACCAGGAGGTCGTCGAGCCGCTGCGCCGGCTCGCGATGTGGGGCATCCCGATCTTCTTCGGCTTCTTCGCAGGCTTCGCCGCCTCGGCCCAGTGGGAGACCACGTGGCTGTGGTTCAACGGCGTCGCCACCAAGACGACCGACCCCGAGTTCGGGCTCGACACCGGCTTCTACATGTTCGCCATGCCGTTCTGGAGCTCGCTCATCGGCTTCGTCTCGGCGGTCCTGCTGATCTGCCTGCTCGTCACTGCGCTGGTCTCGTACCTCTACGGCTCTGTGCGGATCGGTCAGCGCGAGCTGCGGATCTCCAAGTCGGCGCGCATCCAGCTCGCGGTGACCGCGGGGCTGTACCTGCTGGTGCAGGCCGCGAGCCTGTGGCTCGACCGGTACAAGACGCTCGTCGAGCCGGGTGATCGGATCACGGGTCCCGGATACACGGGTGTCAACGCGATCATCCCCGGCCAGACGATCCTCGCCTTCGCGGCCGTCATCGTCGCCATCCTGTTCTTCGTGACCGCGATCATCGGCCGCTGGCGCTACCCGCTCATCGCGACCGCCCTGCTCGTCGTTTCGGCGATCGTCGTCGGCGTCGGCTATCCGTGGGTCGTCAACACCTTCCAGGTGCAGCCGAACCGGTTCGCCCTCGAAGAGGACTACTACCAGCGCAACGTCGACATGACGCACGAGGCGTACGGCGTCGACAACCTCGACCAGCAGGACTTCACGGCCGTGACCGATGTCACGGCCGGCCAGCTGCGCGACGACGCGGCCACCACGGCCCAGGTGCGCATCATGGACCCCGCGATCATCTCGCCGAACGTGCGCCAGCTCGAGCAGTACCGGTCGTACTACCAGTTCGCCGACCCGCTGGACGTCGACCGGTACGACATCGACGGGGTCGCGCAGGACACCGTGGTGTCGGTGCGCGAGCTGAACCTCGCGCAGCTCGGCAACGCCGCCGACTGGCAGAACTCCGCCGTCGTCTACACGCACGGCTACGGCCTCGTCGCCGCGAAGGGCAACGACCGCACGAATGAGGGCGACCCCGTGTTCCTCGAGCGCGGCATCCCCGCCTCGGGGTTCCTCTCCGACCGGGAGGACTTCCAGCCGCGGGTGTACTTCGGCGAGTATTCGCCGACGTACTCCATCGTCGGGGCACCCGCGGGGGCCGAACCGGTGGAGCTCGACTACCCCTCGGGCGAGGACGGCTCCGGCGAGACGAAGACCACGTTCGACGGCGAGGGCGGGCCGAGCCTGGGCAACGTCTTCAACAGGCTCATCTACGCGCTCAAGTTCCAGGCCGAGCAGATCCTGTTCTCCGACTACGTCAACGAGGACTCGCAGATCCTGTACGACCGCAATCCGCGCGATCGCGTCCAGAAGGTCGCCCCTTACCTGACGCTCGACAACGACGCCTACCCGAGCGTCGTCGACGGGCGGATCGTGTGGATCATCGACGGCTACACGCTGAGCGCCAACTACCCGTACTCGTCGACCGTGAGCCTGACGTCGGCGATCTCGGATTCGAGCAACCCCGCTCCGCGCTTCGCTCTCGACGACATCAACTACATCCGCAACTCGGTGAAGGCGACCGTCGACGCGTACGACGGATCGGTCACCCTGTACGCGTGGGACGAGAGCGACCCGGTGCTGGAGTCGTGGCAGAAGGTCTACCCGTCGACGATCAAGCCGATCAGCGACATGTCGGCCGACCTGATCAGCCACGTGCGGTACCCGACCGATCTGTTCAAGGTGCAGCGCACGATCCTCGGGGTCTATCACGTCGACGACGCGCGCTCGTTCTACCAGAGCGACAACCGCTGGCAGACCCCGAACGACCCGCAGGAAGAGACGGCGCTGCAGCCGCCCTACTACCTGACGATGCAGATGCCCGACCAGGATCAGCCGACGTACTCGATGTTCACGTCGTTCATCCCGGCGGCGACGGCAGGCAACACCAGGAACGTCCTGATGGGCTACCTCGCGGTCGACTCGAACGCCGGAAGCGAAGCGGGCGTGAAGAGCGAGGACTACGGAAAGCTGCGGATGCTGGTGATCGATGCCGAGACGACGGTGCCCGGTCCTGGCCAGGTGCAGAACACGTTCAACTCGGATCCGCAGATCTCGGCGCAGATCAACCTGCTGAAACAGGGACAGTCCGAGGTGCTCAACGGCAACCTGCTCACCCTGCCGGTCGGCGGCGGCCTCCTGTACGTCCAGCCGGTGTTCGTGCAGTCGTCGACGGGTACGAAGCTGCCCAAGCTGCAGAAGGTGCTGGTCTCGTTCGGCGACAAGATCGCCTTCGAAGACACACTCAACGAGGCCCTCGACACGCTGTTCGGCGGTGACTCCGGCGCCGACGCGGGTGACACCGACGTGCAGCCGACCCCGGGTGCCACGCCGGCGCCGACTCCGGAGCCGACGCCGACCGAGCCGACGACGCCGACCGAGCCGACCGATGAGTACCAGGCCGCGCTGCAGGACGCTCAGCAGGCGATGCTCGATCGCCAGGCGGCGCTCGAGCAGGGCGACTGGGCCGCGTACGGCGCGGCCGACGAGCGTCTGACCGCGGCGGTCGAGAAGCTCATCCAGCTCGGCGAGCAGCCGTAGACCCCGGAACGCCGAAGGCCGGTCCCCGCGGGGACCGGCCTTCGGCGTTCCGGGGTTAAGCGGTGAGGATCGCGTACCAGATGAGCAGCAGCGTGACCGCGAAGCCCGAGAACTGGTTGAGCCACAGGAACCGGCGCCATCCCGTGGTCGCGGCCGCCGCCTCGGCGTCGGCGATCGAGCGGTACGGCCACACCGTCACGAGGTAGGGCACCACGAGCACAGCCGCGAGCGGTCCCGGCCAGGTCGTCGCGAGCATCGCGACCCCCGCCGCGGCGTAGCACGCGAGGGCGAAGCGCACCGTCCAGCGTGCGCCGCGCGCCGTGGCGATCGATGCGATCCCCGCTTCGCGGTCGGCGACGACGTCCTGCACCGCGCCGAACGCGTGGGAGGCGACGCCCCATAGCGCGAATGCGGCGATCAACGCCACAAGGGCGGGTGTCCACGTGGCTCCCGCCAGGACGAGCCCGTACACGGCAGGGGAGAAGAAGTGGATGCTGCTGGTCACGGAGTCCAGGAACGGCCGCTCCTTCAGCCGCAGCGGCGGCGCGCTGTAGAACACGACGAAGAACAGGCTCGCGGCGAGGACGAGCCACGAGACCGCGGACCCGATGACCACGAGATAGGCCACGAACGGCAGACACAGCAGTGCGGAGGCCCACAGGGTCACGCGGTGCATCCGCCGATCGAGCACGGCGCCGTGGGCGCCGCCCTTGCGGGGGTTGCGGAGGTCCGACTCGTAGTCGAACACGTCGTTGATGCCGTACATCGCGAGGTTGTACGGCACGAGGAAGAACAGCGTGCCCAGCACGAGGGTCAGATCCACCTCGCGCGTGGTCATGACATAGGCGGCGGCGAACGGGTACGCGGTGTTGATCCAGCTCACGGGCCGCGAGGCGATGAGAAGCTGCCGGGCGACGGTGCTCGCGCGCAGGGGCGCAGCGGTGGTCACGAGGCCACCTTCTCACGACGCGAGCGCGACGACCCGAGCAGCGCGAAGATCGCCGGTACGAGGAACGCCGCGCACACCGGATAGGCGAAGTCCTCGAGAGGGGCGAGGCCGATGCGCACCCCCGAGATCAGCGCCTCGGGGTACGTGAAGAGCCCCGCGGCGATCATGATGTTGTCGAATACGGCGGTGAGCACGACGAGGACGCCCGCGGCGATGACGGATGCCGTCATCCTGCGCCCGAACGCCGGGAGGCGGACCGTCAGCACGACCACGATCGCGGTGATGAGGACGAACGGCACGACGATGAGGGAGTAGGTCATCGGGTCGCCTCCGAGCGCGGGGGCGCAGCATCCGCCCTCCGACGATCTGTCAGGCGCAGGGCGCCGGACCACGCGACGAGGGCCAGGTAGCACAGGAACGCCAGGAACACGGGCTCTTCGAGCGGGAGATGGGGAGCAAGGTCGACGCCCAGCAGCAGGGCACTGTCGCCCTTGACGAAGACACCGGTGGCGATCCCGACGGCGTCCCACGCGAGGAAGAACGCGGTGCCGATCCCCACCGCCAGGGCCGTGCGTCCCGGCGCGGGCCACGCCGCGAGGCGCCAGCGCCGGTCGATCAGCAGCACGCCCGCCGCCGAGACGAGGATGGCGGCGAGGTAGAGTCCCGGCACCGTCACACCTTCGCCGGCTCTGCGAGGGGACCGGGGGAGCGATCCCCTCGCAGACGCTTGACGACGAGTTCGGCCGAGATGAGGCACATCGGCAGCCCGATGCCGGGCAGGGTGGAGGCGCCGACGTACGACAGGCCCTCGACCTTGCGCGACGTGTTCCGGGGACGGAACACCGCGCTCTGCCCGAGCGTGTGCGCGAGGCCGAGCGCGTTGCCGCGCCAGGCTCCGAAGTCGTCGGCGAAGTCGCCGGGTGCCACCGTGCGGCGCACCACGATCCGCTCCGCCAGGTCGGGGATGCCGCACCACTCGGCGATCTGCGCGATCACCTCGTCGGCGGCCGCCTCGATCGCCGCGTCGCCGCCGCCGTCGATGCCCCCGTGCCCCAGCTGGGGGTCTGCGGGCACGGGGACGAGCACGAAGAGATTCTCGTGCTCCGGCGGCGCCACGCTGGGGTCCGTGGCGCTGGGACGGCAGATGTAGAGCGACGCGGGGGCCGGGATGCGTGGGCGCGCGCCGAAGATGTCGGTGAAGTTCTCGCGCCACTCCCGGGCGAACAGCAGCGTGTGGTGGGCGAGCTGCGGAAGCCGCCCCTCCACGCCGAGCATCACCAGCAGCGCGCCGGGGCTCGGCGTGCGCGAGCGCCACCACTCCTCGGGATACGTCTGCGCGGCGCGGGGGAGCAGCCGGGTCTCGGTGTGGTGCAGGTCGGCGCCCGACACCACGAGGTCGGCGGGAACGCGGTGTCCGCCGGCGAGTTCGACGCCCGTCGCGACTGCGGCCTCCGTGGTGATCGCGGTGACTCGCGCTCCGGTCTCGATCGCGACCCCGGACGCCTCGGCCAGGCGCGCGATCGCGGCCACGAGCTCGGTGAATCCGCCGCGCGGGTAGAGCACGCGATCTCCCAGATCGAGGTGGCTCATGAGGTGATACAGACTCGGAACACCGTAGGGCGATCCCCCGAGGAAGACCGCCGGGTACTCGAGGATCTGACGCAGCCGGGGATCGGTGAACCGACGCTCGACATGGCGGGCGAGGCTGCGCGTCAGGAGGGGCGCGAGCTGCGGCATCCGTCGCAGCAGTGCCGGGTCTCGAAGGCCCGCGGTCGTCTCGTACGTGTCGTAGAGGAAGCGCGAGACTGCGAGCTCGTAAGCGTCGGCGGCGGAGTCGAGGTACGCGTCGAGGCGGGCGCCCGCGCCGGGCTCCACGCCCTCGAAGAGTGCGGTGGCCTCGGCGCGGCCGGAGCGCACGTCGAGCGGAGAGAGGCCCGTCGACGGATCCGAGTACACGCGGTACGCCGGATCCAGCGGCACGAGGTCGAGTTCGCGCTCCGCAGTCGTGCCGAGCAGCCGGAAGAAGTGCTCGAACACCTCGGGCATGAGGTACCAACTGGGCCCCGTGTCGAATCGGAAGCCGTCGCGTTCCCACGACCCTGCGCGCCCGCCGAGTTCGTCGCGCGCCTCGAACAGGGTCGTGTCCCACCCTTCGGAGGCCAGCAGCGCCGCCGAGGCGAGTCCGCCGACGCCGCCGCCGATGACGACCGCGCGGCGCGGTCCGTCGACGAGTGTCATGCGCGCACCTCCCGCGGAGCGAAGCCCAGCAGCGCGCGGGCCGCAAGGCGCGCCTTCACGGCGTCGGGCACGCGCACCCGCTCCTCGGATCCGTCGCACGCGCGCAGGCGCACGGCGAGCTCGGCGAAGAGGTCGTGCGCGGCGGTCACCGCACGGCGGCAGTCGGCGGGAAGCGCCGGGATGGCGCTGGCCGCGGCGGCCAGATCGCGATCGATGCGATCGAGCACCGCAGCGCGCTCCCCATCGGCCGACGAGAGACCGAGGTAGTCGCGTCCGAGCACGGCTTCGTCGTGGTGGAGATCGCGCAGGAAGTTGACGTCCTGGAAGGCGGCGCCGAGGCGCCGGGCGCCGTCGACGAGCTCAGGAGAGGGCGTGACCGGATGCTGCGCCCCGGCGTTGACGAACACCTGCAGGCACATCAGCCCCACGACCTCCGCCGAGCCGTAGACGTAGGCGTCGTGCGAGGCGGCGTCGTGGCTGTGCGTGCCGAGGTCGGTGCGCATGGACGCGAAGAAGGGACGCACGAGATCCTCGCCGATGCCGCACTCGCGGGCCGTCCCGGCGAACGCGTGGACCACGAGGTTCGAGCTGAAGCCGCGCGCGATCGCCGAGAGTGACTCCTGCTCGAGCTGGTCGAGGATCTCGCCGGCGACCTCCGGAGGCAGCCCGGCCTCTTCGGCGGGGCCGTCGACGATCTCGTCCGCGATGCGCACCAGCGCGTAGACGTTGCGCACATGCGGTCGCGGTCGCGGACCGAGCAGCCGGCACGCGAGCCCGAACGACGTCGAGTACCGCGCGATCACGGTTGCCGCAGCATCCGCCGCCGCCTGGTTGTAGAGGGCGAGTCCCGTGGGGGTCGCGGTGCGCACGGTGCTCATGGGATCCGTCCTTCGATGCCGTCGGCGAGGGTGCGCAGGAGTGCGCCGGCCCGGTCGGGGAGTGCGGGATCGTGCGACGCCGCCCGCACGGCGGTCAACGTGTCCGCGACGAGCTGCACCAGGCGCTGGCGTGCTCCGGTCTCCTCCAGCACGACCTGAGCCTCGCGCACCGCGACGGGTCCGGTGCGCGCGAGGGCGAGCGCCTCGTCGACGCGCGGCGCGGCGCCCGATTCGCGCGCGAGCGCCACGAGCGGGGTGCGCTTGTTCTCGCGGAGGTCGGGTCCGGTGTCACGCCCTGTCTGCGCCGTGGTCCCGAAGGCGCCGATGAGGTCGTCGACGAGCTGGAAGGCGAGCCCGAGGCGCCCGCCGGCCTCGCCGAGTACGCGCAGAGCGTCGCCGTCGGCGCCCCCGAGGAGCGCGCCCGCTTGGAGCGGAGCGCGGAACGTGTACACCGCGGTCTTGTTGAACGCCGTATCGAGGGTCGAGAGGCGGGACGGATGCCGCGTCGCGACGCTGTTCTCGACGTCGGCGAGTTCGCCCGCCGCCGAGATCAGGACGGCGTCGTCGAGCAGGGTCAGGAGCCGGTCCCGCGTCGCACCGTCGGTGGGAGCCATCGCCACCAGGCGGAAGGCCTCGTGGAGCAGGATGTCGCCGGCCAGGATCGCGGCGGCGTCGCCCACCAGTGCCGCCCCGTCGGGGTCGGCGCCGTCGTCCGCTGCCCGCCGCCGGAACTCGCCGCCGATGTTGGGCACCCCGCGGCGCATCGTGTCGTGGTCGATCACGTCGTCGTGCACCACGAACGCCGTGTGCAGCAGCTCGAAGGCCGCCGCGACGGAGAGGACCGCGGACGTGTCGGCCTCGTCGGAGCGGAACGCGTCGAAGGATGCGGTGACCAGGGCGGGACGCAGACGCTTTCCGCCCTGCGCTGCACGAGTGATCGCGTCGCCCAGGACGCCGAACGCGGGGCCGAGCTCCGACGCGCGCTCGCGGATGCGCGCGAGCGCCCCGTCGATCGCGATCCGCAGATCGGGGTCGGCTGCCGCGGGGATCATGACGCGCGTCTCTCGCGCGATGGCGTCTCGAAGAGGTGGAGCTGCTGGGCCTGGAGCACCAGCCACGGGCTGAACGCCCACGGGGTCGCCTCGAGCGAGATGGCGAGCGCCTCGGGTTCGACCCACCGCGCGTCGACGACCTCCAGCGGATTGAGCACGGGCTCGTCGTCGGTGTAGGCGGTGTACACCGGGCACACCTCGTGCTCGACGACGCCGTTGGCGTCGGTGGCGCGGTACCGGAACAACGGAAGCGCGACCCGGAGGTCGGTGAGCGTGAGCCCGAGTTCGAAATCCGCGTGGCGGCGGACCGCCGAGAGCACCGGCTCGGCAGGACGCGGATGCCCGCAGAACGAGTTGGTCCAGACGCCGGGCCACGTACGCTTCGTGAGGGCCCGACGGGTGATCAGCACCTGGCCGTCGCTGTTGACCACGTGGCAGGAGAACGCGAGATGCAGGGCGGTATCGGGGCCGTGCACGCTGGATTTCGGGGCCGTGCCGATGGCGCGGCCGTCATCGTCGAGCAGGACGACGTGGTCGGTGTCGGGCATCCCATCATTCCTCTCAGATTGCTAGATAAACTAGCAATACCTCTCGTGCGATGCTACAACGGGTCGGAGGGAACTTCCATGATGTCCGAGCGATGGCTGCCACAGACAGAGCATGAGCATGCGGTGATGCGTGTGCTCACGTCCATCCGCGCCGTCAGCGACGCGATGGAGCGCATGCACAGCGGCATGAAGGGCGACATGGACATGAACGCCTCCGATGTCGCGGCCCTTCGGCTGCTCATCATCCGGGAGCGGCAAGGGCGGTCGGTCAGCCCGCGCGACATCGCCCGCCATCTGCGCATCTCGACAGCATCGACCACGAAGCTGCTCGATCGACTCGTGGATTCCGGGCATGTTCAGCGCCGACCGCATCCCAGCGACGGGCGGGGGCGCGTGGTGGTGCTCACGGAGGACGCGCGCAATGCGTTCTTCCGGGTCTTCGGCGACCGGCTGCGGGCGATGCGAAGCGTCGCGATGGACTACGACGAAGAGGAACTCGCCGTGGTCGCGCGGTTCCTCGACGACCTGTGCGGTGCGATGGACCCGGAGGACTGAAGCGACAACGCGGGACAAACACAGAAGAGGGCGTCCCTTTCGGGACGCCCTCTTCTGTGTTCTCTGTTGCGGGGACAGGATTTGAACCTGCGACCTCTGGGTTATGAGCCCAGCGAGCTACCGAGCTGCTCCACCCCGCGGCACAAGGAATAGCCTAGCACGGGGTTTGGGGTGGTCGTGACACGGGGTGGTCTGCTTGCCCCGATCGCGGGCAGCGGGCGAGGATGAACCCATGCCCACCGAGCGCGACACCGACCCTCGACAAGAGCGCGCCGACGGCCGCGCCGAGACGCCGGAGGAGCGCGCCGACCGCAACTGGAGCGAGGTCCTGCAGGAGGTGCGCGTTCTGCAGACGGGCACGCAGATCCTGACCGGCTTCCTGCTCGCGCTGGCGTTCCAGCCGGCCTTCGGCGACCTCACCGAGTCTCAGAAGTCGTTCTATCTGGGGCTCGTCGTGCTGTCGGCCCTCAGCTCGATCGTCGCCCTCGCACCGGTGGCTTTGCATCGCGCGCTGTTCCAGCAGCGCGCCAAGGCCGAAGTCGTGCGGTACGGACACCTCGCCCTCGTCACCGCGCTCGGAACCGTCGCCGTGCTCCTTGTCGGTGTCGTGGCCTTCGTGTTCGATGTCGTGCTGGGCGGGTCGGCGTTCTGGTGGGCCCTCATCCCGCTCGGGCTGCTGGTCTGCGCGATGTGGCTGGTCCTGCCCGCGATCCTCCGGGCACGCCGCCGGACGAACGGAGCGTGACGATGACCGAGACCCTCCCCATCGGGGTGGCGCAGTTCGCGCCGACGGCCGATGCCGCGGTGAACCTCGAGTCCATCGCGCAGCTCGTGGCCACGGCATCCGATCGCGGAGCGCGGGTCGTCGTGCTCCCCGAGTACTCCAGCTACTTCGTCGACCCGTTCGACGAGTCGCTCGCCGCGAACGCCCAGGAGCTGGACGGCCCGTTCGTGCAGGCGCTCACGCGACTCGCGGCGCAGCACGACCTGACGATCGTCGCCGGCCTGCTCGAGCGCGCCGGCGACGGCGAGCGTGTGCGCAACACCGCGGTCGCGGTCGATGCGACGGGCCTGATCGCGCACTACCGGAAGCTGCACCTGTACGACGCGTTCGGCCAGCGGGAGTCGGACTGGGTCGAAGCCGGCGAGCCCGCTGAACCGCAGACGTTCGAGTTCGGGGGACTCCGGTTCGGTCTCATGACCTGCTACGATCTCCGATTCCCCGAGGTCGGGCGGCTGCTCGTGGACGCCGGGGCCGATGTGTTCCTCGTTCCGGCGGAATGGGTGCGCGGTCCGCTCAAGGAGCACCACTGGCGCACCCTGCTGCACGCCCGCGCGATCGAGAACACGGTGTTCGTCGCCGCCGCGGACCATCCGCCGCCCCTGGGCGTGGGCCACTCGCTCGTCGTCGACCCGCAGGGCGTGGAGCTCGCCGCCGTCGGCACGTCGACCGACGTCGCGGTCGCCCACCTCGACGTCGGAGCGATCGAGCGCGTGCGCCGTGTCAACCCTGCGCTGACGCTCCGGCGATTCGGTGTCGGGCCGCGCTGACGCCGAGGCTCATCCGAGGCGGGCGAGGCGGGATGCCGCGTCCTCCAGCACTTCGACGCGCTTGCAGGCGGCGAAGCGCACGAGCGTGGCGTACTGCTCACGCCGGTCCGGCGTCGCGAACGCGGTGAGGGGGATGGCCACGACCCCGGCGCGCTCGGGGAGGGCGCGGCAGAAGGCCGCAGCATCCGTCGCTCCGAACGGCGCGGCGTCCACGACGGTGAAGTACGAGCCGGCGGGCGTCGACACATCGAACCCGGCGGCGCGCAGCCCCGCGCCGAGCAGGTCGCGCTTCGCACGCAGCGTGCCGGCGATGCTCTGGAAGAACGCATCGTCCAAGCGGAGTCCGGTGGCCATCGCGGGCTGGAACGGGCTGCCGTTGACGTACGTGAGGAACTGCTTGACCGCGAGCACCGCGTCGACGAGCGGGGCGGGGCCTGAGATCCAGCCGATCTTCCAGCCGGTCGTCGAGAACGTCTTGCCGCCCGACGAGATCGTCAGCGTGCGCTCCCCGGCGCCGGGGAGCGTGGCGATCGGCACGTGCGGCTCGTCGAAGACGAGGTGCTCATACACCTCGTCGGTCACGATGACGGCGTCGTGGCGCTCGGCGAGGCGCACGACCTCGTCGCGCACCTCGGCGCCGAAGACAGCCCCGGTGGGATTGTGCGGATCGTTCACGAGGATGACGCGGGTGCGATCGCTCACGGCGGCGCGCAGCTCGTCGAGGTCGGGCTGGAAATCGGGCCACCTCAGCGGCACCGTCACGAGCCGCGCGCCGGCGAGGGCGACGACCGCCGCGTACGAGTCGTAGTAGGGCTCGAACACCACGACCTCGTCGTCGGGACCGTCGATGAGGGCGAGAAGCGCCGCGGCGAGCGCCTCGGTCGCGCCCGCCGTCACGAGCACCTCGCGGGCGGGATCCAGGCGCAGCCCGTAGAACCGCTCCTGGTGCTCGGCCACGGCTGAGAGGAGATCCGGGATGCCGCGACCCGGCGGGTACTGGTTGGCGCCGTTCGCAATCGCCGAGCGGGCTGCCTCGAGCACCTCGGCCGGGCCGTCCTCGTCGGGGAAGCCCTGCCCGAGATTGATCGCGCCCGTACGCGCCGCAAGGGCCGACATCTCGGCGAAGATGGTGGGGTGGATCGACCCGTCGGAACCGACGAGTCCGGCGCCCGCGGCTGTGCGGCGCCATGCTCCGGGGATCTGTCGCATCGCTTCACCGTAATACCGGGCGGGCTCATCCCTGTTGCATAGCCGAGTCCCATTCGCGACATAAGAAACGCACAGCATCGGTGGGCACAGTGGTGAGTGCTTGGCAGAAGGAGCAACCATGAGCGACATCCAGGGCGATCGCCCGGAAGACCAGACCCCCGCCGTCCCCTCGCAGTCGGCCGCGGAGGCCGCCGCGCAGACGCCCGCCCAGCCCGAGACCTCGGCCCCCGCCGCGGCCGCGCCGGAAGCCGTCGAGCCCGCGCAGCCCGCCGCGCCGGCCCAGCCCGCGCCGCCCGTGACCCCGGCCGCGGCCGCCGCCGCGCTGCCCCCGGTCCCGCCGAGCGCACCCGCCGCGCAGCCTGCGGCCCACGTGCAGCCGACCGCGCCGACCCAGCCCGTGCCGCCCGCCGGTTACCCGGCAGCGGCACACGCCTACGCCCGTCCGCAGGGTTACGCCGGTCAGCCCGCGCCCTACCCCCACTCCTACGCGGGCCAGCCGGCGCCCGGCGCCCCCGGTGCCGCGTTCGGCGTCACCGCTGCGGACGCCCAGCCGACGCTGCCGATCGCGGGCTCGACCGGCGCGGTGCCGACGGCGACCAAGGCGCCCAGGAAGCCGTCCGGAGCCGGCAAGGTCGTCGGCCTGATCGTCGCGGCCGCCATCGTCGGCGGCGCCGCGGGCCTCGGCGGTGCGTACGCCGGCGTCACCTGGTTCGCCCCGGTGAGCGCCTCGCCCGCCGCGGGACCGTCGACGGTCACGGTCAACGACACCGACTCGGTCAACCAGACCACCGCGATCGCCGCGAAGGTCGTGCCGAGCGTCGTCACGATCGAGGCGACCGGCTCGTCGGCGGCCGGCACCGGTTCGGGCGTCGTGCTCACGGAGGACGGTTACGTCGTCACCAACACGCACGTCGTGACGCTCGATGGCGCGACCGGTGACGCGACCGTCCGCGTGACCACGTCCGATGGCCGCGTCTACGACGCCGAGGTCGTCGGCACCGACCCGACGTACGACCTGGCCGTTATCAAGCTGAAGGGCGCCGAGGACCTCACCCCGATCGAGATCGCCGACTCGAGCAAGCTCAACGTCGGCGACACGACCGTCGCGGTCGGCGCGCCGTTGGGACTTGCGAACTCGGTGACCGAAGGCATCGTGAGCGCGCTCAACCGCTCGATCTCGATCGCGTCGTCGGCGGCGCCCGACGCGGGCGGCGACAGCCAGGACGAGCAGGATCAGAACAGCCAGGAAGGCCCGTTCCGCTTCGACTTCGGTCAGGGCGACCAGCAGTCGACGGCCACCGAGAGCATCTCGATCTCCGTCATCCAGACCGACGCCGCCATCAACCCGGGCAACTCGGGCGGCGCGCTGGTCGACTCCGACGGCAAGCTGATCGGCATCAACGTGGCGATCGCGACCGCGGGCGGGTCGTCGTCCGACGGCTCGGGCTCGATCGGCGTCGGCTTCTCGATCCCGTCCGACATCGTCAAGCGCATCACCGGCGAGATCATCGACAACGGCGAGGCGACCCACGGTCTGCTCGGCGCGAACGTGAAGGCCGCGGCATCCGTCGAGGGTTCCACGATCACCGGCGCCTACATCGATGCCGTCACCGACGGCGGTGCGGCCGCCGCCGCCGGCCTGCAGAAGGGCGACATCGTCACCGCCTTCAACGGCGTGCCGGTCACCGACGCGACCGACCTCACGGCTCAGGTGCGTGCGGCCGCGGCCGGCAGCGACGCCGAAGTGACGTACGTCCGCGACGGCAAGACGCAGACCGTCCAGGTCACGCTGGGATCGCTCCAGCAGTAGTCCACACCCCCCCCAGGGACGCCATCCGGCGAGCAGGTAGGCTCGCGGGATGGCGTCCTTCTCGTTCGGCGCGGGGAACGCCCGAAAGCTCGCGACGATCCCGCTCTACGCCGCCGGACGCCTCCTCACCCTCCTCGTGCCTCGCTCGCGCGACGAGTGGGTCATCGGCTGTGCGATCGGCATCGGCGACGGTGCGCTGGCGCTCTGGGAGGTGGCGGCCGCCGACGGACGCCGCCCGGTGTGGCTGGTCGGGTCGGCCCAGGAGGCGACGGATGCCGCGGCCCGCGGCATCCGTACGGTTCCGAAGCGCTCCCTGAACGGGCTGTGGCGCACCGCGCGCGCCCGGGTGGTCGTCGTCACGCACGGATTCGGCGACGTCAACCGCTACGCCGTGTCGGGCGCTTTCGTCGTGCAGCTGTGGCACGGCATCCCGCTCAAGCGGATCGGGGTCGATTCCCCCGAGACGCTGAGGGTGCCCGACGTCGTCGCGGCCACCCCCGCCGCCGGGGCGGTGCGCGGGCTCCTGAGATCGATGTACCGCGGCGCCGCGCGCCGCATCCGCGTGATTCCGGCCGCCTCGCACCTCGTCCGCGGCCGTCTCGAATCCGCCTTCGCCCTGCCCGACGCGAGCGTGCCGGTGACCGGCGAGCCGCGCGTCGACGTGCTCTCGCGCGGCACCGCCGAGGATCGCCGCGTGCAGGCCCGCGCCGCGATCGGGCGCGCGGTTGCCCGCGTGGAGCCCTCGACCCGCTTCGTGCTCTATGCGCCCACCTGGCGCGACGGTGCGGTCGACCCCGCGGTGCCGACCACCGAGGAGTGGTCGCAGATCGTCGACGTGCTGGGGCGTCATGACGCGACGCTCCTCGTCCGCTCGCACCCGCTCGGCGCGGGCGACTACGCCCCGCCGTTCCCGACGGACCGCGTGCAGTCGCTCGGCAGCGACCTGGTCGCAGACGTGACCCCGCTGCTGCCCGGCCTCGACGCCCTCGTCACCGACTACTCGTCGCTCGCGTTCGACGCCTCGCTCGTGCCGCTGCCCACGCTGTTCCTCGCGCCCGACGTCGACGAGTACGCGCGCAGGCGCGGCTTCTACGGCACCTACGCCGACGTGGCGGGCGACGACTGGGCGATCGACTGGACCCAGGCGGCGACCCAGCTGGACGCGGTGCTCGGCGACGATGCCGAGCGCGCGCGCCGCGTCGAACGGGCGGTCGCGCTGGACGCGCGGGTGCACGCGTTCCGCGACGGGCGCAACGCCGAGAGGGTGTACCGTGCGATTCTGGCCGGAACGGCCCACGACGGCCCCAGGGAAGGAACCGGATGACCGACGCGCGCTTCACGACGGAGGGGAGCCCGGCTCTCGTGCTCTCGGGCGAGGGGGAACGGCCCGGATCCGTCGAGATCGTCGGCGCCCGCGCCCGCGTCACCGCGCGCCTCACCGGCCGCGGCAAGACGTGGACCGCGACGCTCCCGCTGCGCGCCGCGCGCTGGGGCGGCCCGGAACTGCCGCTGCCCGCGGGCTCGTACGAGGTGCGCATCACGGACCCCACGGCCCGCGGCATCCGTCCCCCCGAAGTCCTCCCGCTCACACAGCTCGGAACACTCAGAGCGAGCCTCGAGGGGTGGACCCTGCGTGTCGGGCCGCCGATCGACCCCGCGTACGACTCCGGTGAGGGGCAGGACGCCCTCGAACGCCGCTATGCGACCCGACCCGCCACGGGGTTCGAGAACGCGGTGTTCTTCGAGAGCTTCTATGGCCGCAACGCCAGCTGCAACCCTCTCGCGATCGACCGAGAGGTCGCGCGCCGCGCGCCGGGCGTGACCCGCTACTGGAGCGTCGTCGACCTGTCGGTCGCCGTGCCGGCCGGCGCGATTGCCGTGGTCGAGGGCAGCCCCGAATGGTGGCGGGCCCGCGGCGCCGCGCGACTGCTCGTGGTCAACGACTGGCTGCGCCGCCGGTTCGCGCGACGCAAGGGGCAGGTGGTGCTGCAGACCTGGCACGGCACGCCCCTCAAGCGCCTGGCGCTGCACCGGCCCGGGTTCGACCCGCGCCGGACGGCGGCGGTCGTCCGCGAGTCGCGGCGGTGGAACATCCTGCTGGCGCAGAACCCCTATGCCGCGCGCATCCTCGGCAAGGCGTACGCATTCCTCACACGACCGATCTGGGTCGAGGGGTATCCGCGCAACGATGTGCTGACCACGGGCGACGGCACGGCGACGCGCGAGGCCCTCGGCATCCGTCCCGGCGAGCGCGTCCTGCTGTACGCGCCGACGTGGCGTGACGACCGCGACCAGATCGTGGACTTCATCGATCCGGTCTCGCTCGCCGCGGCCACCGATGCGGTCGTGCTCGTGCGCGGGCACTCGCGCACGCTGCTGCCCGGACGTGACGCGGAAGGCCCGCGCGTGATCGACGTCACAGGCTTCCCCGACACCTCGCTGCTGCTGCTCGTCGCCGACGCGCTCATCACCGACTACTCGTCCGTGATGTTCGACTACTCGGTGACCGGGAAGCCCATGTACTTCCTCGTGCCCGACATGGAGCACTACCGAGGGGAACTGCGCGGGTTCTACTTCGACCTGGCCGCGCACGCGCCGGGCCCGATGGTGCGCACGCAGGATGAACTGGTGGCCGCGCTCGCCGCGGACGAGACCGCGAAGTACGCGTCGCGGTACGCGCGGTGGCGCGACAAGTTCAACGCCCGCGACGACGGCCGCGCCGCCGAGCGGGTCGTGGCACGCATCCTCGACCAGGGCTTCATCGACGCCTGACGGCCGCCCGCCCGCCGGGTGTCACGGCAGCGGCGTGTTGCGGCTTCCGAGGCGGGACGTGTCGACGGTGTCGTGTGCACCGCCGATCACTCCGAGGAGGAAGCCCCAGCCCCATGCGAGATGCATGGACGGCAGCACCGCCGCTGTCCACAGCTTGTCGCGCCAGCCGTGCCCGCCACCCCGGCCGAGAGCGACGACGGCGATGAGGACGGCGTACGCGAGCACGGGGAGGTAGACGACGCAAGCCGCCACCGACCACCAACCCTGCAGCAGACCCGTGAGCTGGAGCACGCCGATGATGATCCCCAGCAGGATCGTCAGCACGAGCGCCGGCGGCGCGAAGAACCGCAGCGAGTTGCCGCGCCCGAAGCGGCGGACGAGCTCCCCTCGCCACCGGCCCGTCGCCGAGAACTGGCGCACCAGGCGCGCCCAGCTCTCGCGCGGCCAATACGTCACGGCCAGCGCGGGATCGAACCAGACGCGGTAGCCGGCACGACGGATGCGCAGATTCAGCTCCCAGTCCTCGCCGCGCCGGATGCTCTCGTCGAACAGTCCGACCTCCTCGAGCACGCTGCGGCGCATGACGCCGAGGTAGGCGGACTCCGCCTCGCCCTCCTGCGTGCCGCCGTGGTACGCGCCGCCGCCGAGGCCGATGGGGGAGTTGTAGGCGCGCGCGACGGCACGCTGGAACGGCGTGCGGCCGTCGGCGCGCATCACGCCGCCGACGTTCGCGGCGCGCACGCGGTCGAGGGTCGCCAGCGCGCGTCGCGCGTATGTCGGATCCAGCTCGGAGTGTGCGTCCACGCGAACCACGGTGGGGTGCCGCGCGGCGCGGATCGCCAGGTTGAGGCCGATCGGGATGTCTGCGCCCGGGTTCTCGACGAGCACGATGCGATCATCGCCGGCGGCGAGTTTCGCCGCCAGCGCGTTGGTGCCGTCCGTCGAGGGGCCGAGAGCCAGGACCAGCTCGGTCGGGCCGGGAACGTCCTGCGCGAGCACCGTCTCGACCGCACGGCCGAGGTAGTCGCGCTCGTTGAGCACCGGCATCACGAAGCTCACGCCGGAGCCGGGGGGAGGGACCGGAGCGTCCCTGCGCCCGTGTTGCTCGACATGCACGCGTCGATCATGTCATGAGAGCCCTGGGTAGGCTGGAAGCGTGGGTCTGGTCTCGGATGGCAAGAAGGCGGTCGCTCTCGTCCGCAAGGCGGTGCGCAATCGTTCGGCCGTGATCGACGTGAGGCGCACCCTCGCGGCCCGGCCGCCGCACCCGCCCTTCCAGTACCGGGTGGCCGTCTACTTCGCCGACGGCGCGGTCAACATGTACCAGATGCGGCAGTGGTACAAGCCGCTCGCAGACCTCGCGAAGACCTGGCCCGTCGTGGTGCTGAGCCGCGCCGCCACCGGCGCCGAAGCGCTGCTGGCCGACGGGGCGCTCCCGGTGGCGTTCGTTCCGACGGTGCGCGATCTCGAGCGCTTCATCGCCAAGCAGGACATCCGCGTCGTGCTGTACGTCAACCAGAACACGCGCAACTTCCAGATGTTCCGCTACGGCCGTCGCTGGCACGTGTTCATCAACCACGGCGAGTCCGACAAGATGTACATGACCACGAACCAGTACAAGGCGTACGACTACGCGATGATCGCTGGCGACGCCGCGCGGGAGCGACTCTCGCGGGTGCTGTGGGATTACGACATCGCGCGCCGCACGATCGAGATCGGGCGTCCGCAGGCCGACCATTACTCGGGCACCCTGCCCTACACACCCGACGCGCGCACGGTGGTGCTCTACGCGCCCACGTGGGAGGGGGACCGCCCGTCGGCCCACTACGGCTCGATAGCCACGCACGGTGAGGCGCTCGTGACCGCGCTCCTCGCCACGGGTCGCCATCGCGTGATCTACCGGCCCCACCCGCGCTCGGGTGTCGTGAACCACGAGTACGGGGCGGCGAACAAGCGCATCATCGCGGCCCTGAACGCAGCGAATGCCTCGGATCCCTCGGGCCAGCACGTCTTCGACGACGGGCCGGAGCTCGGCTGGCAGCTGTCCGCCGCGGACGTCGCGATCGTCGACATCTCGGCGATGGTCTACGACCGGCTCGCGGCCGACAAGCCGCTCATGATCACGCGGCCGGCCGACCCCGCCGCCGCGATCGATACGCACGGGTACCTGTCGGCCTGCGAGTGGCTCGACGCGACAGCCGCCCCTGACATCGTCGCCCAGACCGAGCGCGTCCTCTCGGACCCCGAGGCCGTCGCGCGCCTGGAGGAGTGGGTCACCCATTACTTCGGCGACACCGCACCGGGCTCGGCGACGGCGAGATTCCACGGGGCCGTGCAGCGCCTCATGGATGACTGGGACTCCTGGTACGCACGGTCGGTCGCCGACGCCGAGGACGACGAGCCCGAGGACGAGGCGGAACTCGACGACGAGGGCTGAGCCCGCGACGCTCGGCCGACGGCGTCAGGCCACCGGGGCAGGACGCTCGACCAGCCGCGCGATCGCGCGCAGCGGGATCGCGACCCACGTCGGCCGGTTGCGGGCCTCGTAGATCGCCTCGTACACCGCCTTGTCGAGCTCGAGCGCGGCGAGGAGCGGATGCCGGGGGTCGAGCCCTCCCGCCGACGCGGCGTATCCGTCCACGAACGCCCGGCGTGCGTCCCGCGCCCACGCGCGCACCGCGTCGGCGGAGCGATCCGGGTCGTCCAGGCGCAGCGAACCCGCGACGTAGTCGAACGAGCGGAGCATCCCCGCGACGTCGCGCAGTGCGAGATCGGGTTGCGTGCGCTCGGCCATCGGGCGCAGCGGCTCGCCCTCGAAGTCGACCATGATCCAGCCGCGCTCGGGGGAGTGCAGCACCTGCCCGAGGTGGAAGTCGCCGTGGATGCGCTGCAGCGGCGGCCACGGCACCTCGAGCGCGCGCCGGTACACCGTTGCGGCGGCATCCCGCTGTCCGGCGATCTCGGGGACCTCCGCGATGGCGATCGCGAACCTTCGCTCCCACGTGGCCGCCGTCGCCGCGCGGTCGGCGTCCGTCGCCGTGCGGGTCGGGAAGCACTCCGCCAGGGCGACATGCACCTCGGCCGTCGCGGTGCCGAGCGCGCGCGCCGCGTCGCGGAAGTCGTCACCCTTGGCTGCTGCCTGCAGCGCGACGCGCCATGCGTCTTCGACGCCCGGCAGGAACTCCTGCGCGGAGGCGAGGGACCCGTGCACGGTGCCGTGCGCGGTGGCCAGGTCCGGCCACGTGCCTTCGATCGAGCCGACCGGACGCGGCACATGGGGCGATCCCGCCCCGGCCAGCGCTTCCTGCAGCTCGATGTCGGGGTTGAGGCCCGCGTGCAGCTGCCGGTAGACCTTGCAGATCACCGGGGCGCCGTCGCCTTCGAAGATGAGCGACGTGTTCGACTGCTCTCCGCTGATCACCCGCGAGGTCGCCCGAGACGGAGCTCCGCCTGAGCCTGCAACCCGCCCGATCGCCGTGGTCTGCGGTCCGTGTGCGGTGCCCCCGACCGTGATGAGGCGCAGCAGAGCCTGGGCGTACGCGGGGTCGAACGGGCCGTCGATGAAGGTCGTTCCCGGCACCGGACTGCCGATGACGTGGTCGGGGTCGGCGTCGACGTCCTCCGTCGCGCGCTCGACGACCGGGATCTGGTACAGCACGGCCGGCAGAGCGCCCTCGTCCGCGACGAGGAATGTGCGGATGCGTGTGCCGGTGTCGGCGTCTTCCGCGCCGCCGGACTCCGCGCTCAGATCCCACCACGCGAGCAGGCGCAGGCTGGGCGGGCGCCCCTTGGCGGCGTACCACCGCTGCCGTGGCATCCACGCCGCAAGGCACGCCAACGTGCTGTCCATACCTGTGAGCGTATGCCCGTGGTCGTGCGTGTGTCGAGGACGCGCTGCAAGCGCTTGCAGAGCGGGCGGGGTTCGCGCGCTACTCGTCCTCGCCCGATTCCTGGTGCTCGGCGATCTCGATGACAGGCGCCACCGGGATGACGATGGATTCGACGGCGCCGCCGCCGACGGCGATGTCGCCGAGGCCGAGGCCGCCGAGATCGACGGATGCGGCTTCGGTCAATCGTTCGGCCTGCGTCTCGGAGCGGGCGGGCTCTGACGGCAGACCCGCCCATTCGACGGGCTCTTCGGGAAGCTTGCTGAACAGACCCATACCGCCATTGTCACCCCGCCGGCGGGGAGGAGGCTCCGTCCTCGGTCGGAACGGGCGCTTCGATCGCTTCCGGCGCGCGCCGGATCACGCGGGCCGTGATGCGGCGGGCACCGGACGCGCCGCGCGTGACGCCGTCGACGACCGCCTCGCCGGCGCGACGGATGCCGCGTCCGGCGAGCCGCTCGATACGGTCGGCGCCGGGGCGCGGTTCGAGTTCGGGAGGCAGCGCGTGCGGGGGCACCCCGAACGCCCGCCGGGAGCCGGTGAGCACCCGCCGCCCGAGGATGTTGTTGCCGGCGCCGCCGATGGCCGCGCCGATGCCGAACGGCAGCGCCTTGCCGATCCACGAGGCGCCGCCCCGCGCCGCGAACTGACGGATGAACGTCGTCTTGAGCCGGTCGACGAGCGGCCCGACGGCCGCGCGCGGGAGCGACTTCGTGATCAGCTCGCCCCAGTAGCCCGAACGGGAGGGACCGCGCCCGGCGGCCTGGCCGGCGAGCTGCGCGACGAGGTCGACACCCTCCTTGCCGAGCATGAGCGTCAGCACCAGGGCCCGCGCCCGATCAGGATCCGACACCGGGATGCCGTGCACCTCGGCGACCGACTGTGCGAACAGCGTGGTCGCCTCGAGGAACGCGACCGTCTCCACGCCGCTGAGCGCCAGCGTCACGCCCGTGCCGATCCCGGGAACGACCGCGGTCGCGCCGACCGCGGCGCCGCCGGTGGTCACCGCAGCGAGATAGCGCCGCTCGAGGATGCGGACGATGTCAGCGGGAGAGGAGTCCGGATGGCGGAGACGGATGCTGCGAAGGTGCGCGAGGACGACCGGCCGCTGGATCGCGAGCACCCGGTCGAGCGCACGGATCGTGAAGGGGTGCTCGTCGGATCCTGCGGGCGGCAGCCCTCCCTGCCACGGCGCGTCGCCGGGCAGGGAGTGGATCTGGTGAACCTTGTCGGTCATCGCGCCGAGTCTATGCGGCCGAGTCTGATCGCAGGCTCGGGCTTGACAGCCGCGGAGCGACCCGTCAGACGAAGAGGTTGGCGCGCTCGAGATCCTCGGCGAAGTCCACCTCGACGGCGTACAGGTCCGAGATGTCGAGCGGCTCCAGCAGTACGCCGTCCTCGGCGATCGCGAGCTCCAGGCCACGCTCGAAGTAGTCCTGGTCGTCGACGCGCGTGAGGTGGCGCATGAACGCCTTCTTGTCACGGCTCGAGATGTAGTTGATGCCGACGGCCTCGCCGATGCCGCCCTTGACGGTCTTCGACAGCTCGTTGATGAAGCCCTCCGGCGTCACCGTGTACTTGACCTCTTCGTCACTGACCTTGGAGGTGTTGACCGTGACGAACGACTGGTCGCGCTCGATCAGCTCGATGGCGCGGCCGAGCACGCGCGGGTCGAAGACCACGTCGCCGTTCATCCAGAGGACGCCGCCCTTGCCCGTCTTGGCGAGGGCGCGCAGCAGGCTCTTGGACGTGTTGGTCTGGTCGTAACGGTCGTTGTAGACGTAGTCGACGTCGGGGAACGCCTCGACGATGGTCTCGGCGCGGTAGCCCACGACGGTGGTGATCTTGGCTTCGCGGCCGAAAGCGGCACGGATGTTGTCGTGCTGCTGCTGCATGATGCTGCGGCCGTCGCCGAGCTCCGTGAGGGGCTTGGGCAGGCTGCGGCCGAGTCGCGAGCCCATTCCGGCTGCGAGGATGACGGTCTGAAGGGTCAAAATCTGCTCCTGAAGTGCGTGATTCACTGCCGGTTCACCGGCGCGACACCCCTTCGTGCCTCGACCATGGTAGCGATGAGGCCTGGGAAGGCGCATAATAGGCGGCTCCCGTTGCCGATTTGTGACATAACGCGAATGCCGCGACGCGGCGAGACGAACTCCGTCGCGATCAGGCCCGCTTGATACGTTGGTTCAGTGACAGCCTCCCTCCCGGTGCCGAATGACATCGATCCGGAAGAGCCGGACCGTCACTCCAGCGCGCGCGTCGTACACCTCGCAGACACGGTCTCACCGGCTCCCGACAAGCCCCGCCGCCCGCCGCGCAAGCCGCGCACCGACGCGGGATCGCAACCCCCCGCCGCTCCGCGCAAGAAGCGCACGCCGGCTGCGTCCGCGCCGAAGCCGGACCCCGCTCCGGATCCGGGGCCGCCGCCGCCCCTTCCGAGCGATCTCGAGCTCGCGGCCAGCGCTGCCGCAGGCATCGTCGTGCCGCCGCGCCCGCCGCTTCCCGACGTCGGCGAGGGTTCGCCCGCGGAGACCGCGCAGGCGGCGTCGGTCGAGGAGGCGACACCCGTCGACGACGGCACGGCAGCGGACGACGCCGCGATCGAGGCGGGGCCGCAGGCCGAGCGGGAGCCCGCGCTCCCGGCGCAGCCGCAGGCTGAGCCGGCGGCCGCGGTCGAGCCCGAAACCCCGGACGCGCCCGAAACTCCGGACGCGCCCGAACCGGCCGCCGAGTCCGAGGCCGACGTCGAACACACGACTCTTGCCGAAACCGCGGCGGTGGTCGATGCTGAGCCCGTGGTCGAGTCCGCGCCCGTGGCCGAGCCCGCGGGGGTCGTGGAGCCCACGCCCGCGGTCGAGCCCTCCGTTGCGCCCGCCGAGCCGGACGCGGCCGCGCTGGAGAACGCTCCCACGCCCGCTGAACTCCAGCCGGTGCCTCTGCCCACCCCGGAGCCGATGACGACCCTCGACCCCGAGGCCCTGGCCGCGGCCGTCTCGCTGGACGAGGCCGCAACGGCGGCCGCGGCATCCGCCAATGCCCTCGTGCTGCGCAGCGTCACCAAGCGATTCGGCAGCACCGTCGCCGTCGACGGCATCGACCTCACGATCCCCGCGGGCACCTTCTACGGTCTCGTCGGCCCCAACGGTGCCGGCAAGACGACCACGCTCTCGATGATCGCGGGCCTGCTCGAACCCGATCGCGGCACGATCCATGTCGGAGGAGTGGATGCGGCGGCCAAGCCGCTCGCGGCCAAGCGGATGATGGGGGTCCTCCCTGATCGGCTGCGCACCTTCGACCGGCTGACGGGCCGTCAGCTCCTGTACTACTACGGGGTGCTGCGCAAGCTCCCGCCCGCCGTCGTCGAGAGCCGGACCGCTGACCTCGCACGCGCCTTCGACCTCGAGGACGCGCTGGGCCGGAGCGTCTCGGACTACTCGGCGGGCATGCTCAAGAAAGTCATGCTCGCGGGCGCGCTGATCCACTCGCCGCGTCTGCTCGTGCTGGACGAGCCGTTCGAAGCGGTCGATCCGGTTTCGAGTGCGATCATCCTCGACATCCTCTCCACCTACGTCGCGCACGGCGGCACGGTGATCCTCTCGAGCCACGGCATGGACCTCGTCGAGCGCGTCTGCACGCGCGTCGCGGTCATCGTGGCCGGTCAGGTGCTCGCGGAGGGCACCGTCGACGAGGTGCGCGGCGAGCTGACGCTCGAGCAGCGCTTCGTGGAACTGGCCGGAGGGCTCAGCGATGTGGAGGGCCTCGAGTGGCTGCACACATTCTCCGACTGAGGCTCGCGCTGCTGTTCGGCACGTTCCGCGGTGACGGCGGCCATGTGACGCGGGTGGTCATCGGGCTGGTGATCCTCGTCGCCGCGACGGCGTCCGCCTGCTGGGCGCTGCTGACGCTGGGGGATGCCTCCACCGAGGAGGTGCTCGCGGTCACCGTGCTCGGGGGCTCCGCAGTGACCCTCGGCTTCGCGCTCGCTCCGTTGTTCGGCGCCGTGGAGGACCCGCTGGATCCCCGGCGATTCGCCCTGTTCGGCCTTCCACGGGGAAGCCTCGCCCTCGTGCTGGCGGTCGCGGGCTTGCTCAGCGTGCCCATCCTGGTCCTGCTCGCAGTCGCGGTGTGCTCCGCCATCGTGTGGGCCGATCACGGTGTGCCGGTGATCGTCGGAGTCGTGAGCGTGCTGCTCGGAGTGCTCACGTGCGTCCTGCTGGCGCGCGTGTGCATGGCGCTGGCCTCGCTCTTCCTCCGCGACCGGCGCTCGCGCGAGCTCTCGGGCGTCTTCGTGCTCGTCGTGCTCGTCGTCGTGGTTCCGGTGGGTGTCTTCCTCGCCTCGCTCGAGTGGCAGGGGAGTGTGCCGCCGCAGCTGCTCGAGGCCGTGGACTGGCTGGCACTCACCCCGCTCGGCGCCGCGTGGGCCCTGCCCGGCATGGTCATCACCGGCGGCGACGCGTGGCTGTCCGCGCTCATCGCGGTGGGCACCATCGTCCTGCTGGCGATGCTCTGGGTATGGGCGGTCAATCGACTGCTGACCACGACCGAGCGCCCCGGGACCGGGCGCGAGCGAGGTGGGCTCGGATGGTTCGGCGTCGCCCCGGGGACTCCCGGCGGTGCGATCGCGGCGCGCAGCCTCGTCTACTGGTTCGGCGACCGACGCTACGTCGTGAACGGCCTCGTGATCCCGTTCGCAGCCGCGATCACGGTGGTGCCGCTGCTCATCGCCGGCGTCCCGCCCGAGCTGGTCGCCCTCGTGCCCGTGCCTTTCGCGGCGCTCTTCCTCGGCTGGCTGCCGCACGACGACATCGCCTACGACTCCACTGCGGTGTGGATGCACATCGCCAGCGGCGTGCGGGGCGTCTCCGACCGACTCGGCCGGCTCGTGCCGGTGCTGCTCGTCGGCGTCCCTCTGCTCGCCCTCGCGATCCCGGTGGCGACGCTGTTGCACGGACGCTGGGCAGTGCTCCCGGCTCTCACCGGCGTGTGCGCCGCGCTGTTCCTTTCGGGCCTGGGGCTCTCGAGCATCTCTTCGGTGGTCGCGCCCTACGCGGTGTCGCGGCCGGGCGAGAGCCCGTTCCAGCAGCCGCAGCGCACCGGCGCGAACGGCGCGATCGCGCAGGGGAGCGTCATGGCCGGTGCGCTCGTCCTGTCGGCACCTGTCCTGTGGTGCGGCTGGCTGGCCCTGCAGGGGGACACGGAGGCCGCGAACACGGCGCTGTGGGGAGGCCTGGCGATCGGGTTCGGCGTGCTCGTCGTCGGCATCGGCATCGGAGCCATCGTCTTCGAGCGTCGTGGTGGGCGGCTCATGGAGTTCGCGGAGTCCACCTGACTCGTGCGGACGCGCCCCAGCCGGGTCCGCCCCGACTACACTGGCAGACCATGAGCACCCCGCTGGACAGCCCCGACCAGGGCGGAATCGCGACCCTCGATCGCGAGCTCGAAGAGCTCCTCAAAGAAGAGAACATCGAGCCGGGTGACCACGAGCGCTTCTCGCACTACGTGAAGAAGGACAAGATCCTCGAGTCCGCCATCACGGGCAAGCCGGTGCGCGCGCTGTGCGGCAAGAAGTGGACGCCGGGCCGCGACCCCGAGAAGTTCCCCGTGTGCCCCACCTGCAAAGAGATCTACGAGTCGCTGCAGAGCTGATCACTCGGCGTCGGCGTACACCGTCGGGATCGCCGGGTCGGAGCGGCTGAGCGCGAGCCCGCGCACCGGAAGCTCTTCGCGTACGCGAGCGTGATGCGCTCGAGCGGCTTCGACGCCGTCGGATCCCTCGTACGCGTCATCCGGTTCGCCGTCGACGACGAGCGGCACCTGCAGCGCGCGGGATCCGGGATGGGCGGCGGCGGTGTCGAGTGCTTCGAAGCCGTCGGACACGACGATGAGCTCGCTCGTCGCCGTACCCGCGTCGAGCGTGCGGAACGCCGCCTTGCGGCCGCCCTTCGACGCCTTGTCTGTCGAAGCCTTCGCCACGCCGACCCACCCGCCGTCGGAGTCCTGCCGTGCGACGAGCTTGTAGACCATGCCGGCGGTCGGCGTGCCCGACCCGGTGACCACCGACGTGCCGACGCCGTAGGAGTCGACGGGGGATGCCGCGAGCGCGGCGATCGCGTACTCGTCCAGGTCGCTCGTCACGGTGATGCGCGTGCCGGTGGCGCCGAGTTCGTCGAGCTGGGCGCGCACCTCGGCGGCCACGGTGGGCAGGTCGCCGGAGTCGATCCGGACCCCGCCGAGCCCCGTCCCCGCGACCCGGATGGCCGTCTCGACGCCCTGGCGGATGTCGTAGGTGTCGATGAGCAGCGTGGTGCCGACGCCGAGGGCCTCGATCTGCGCGCGGAACGCGTCCTCCTCGGTGTCGTGCAGGAGCGTCCAGGCGTGGGCGGCCGTGCCCATGGTCGGGATGCCCCATCGGCGACCGGCCTCGAGATTGGAGGTGGCGCTGAACCCGGTGATGTAGGCCGCACGTGCTGCGGCGACCGCCGACGACTCTCCGGCCCGTCGCGAACCCATCTCGGCCAGTGGACGATCCCCGGCGGCGATGCTCATGCGGGCGGCGGCGGTCGCGATCGCCGAATCGTGGTTGAGCACGCTGAGCGCGAGGGTCTCGAGCACGACGGCCTCGGCGAACGTTCCCTCGATCGTGAGGATGGGGGAGCCTGGGAAGTACAGCTCGCCCTCGCGATACCCCGTCACCGAGCCGGTGAACCGGTAGCCCTCCAGGAAATCGAGGGTCGAGGCATCCACCACCTTCTCGTCGCGTAGGAAGCGCAGCTCCTGGTCTGCGAAGCGGAACTCGCGGATGAGCGACAGCAGCCGCCCCGTGCCCGCGACGACGCCGAAGCGCCTGCCACCGGAAAGCCGCCGGCCGAACAGCTCGAACACGCATCGTCGGTGAGCGGTGCCGTCGCGCAGCGCCGCGTCGACCATCGTGAGCTCGTAGCGGTCCGTCAGCAGGGCGGTCGAGGCGGCCATGCGGGTCAGCCTAGCTTTTCATGACGCGGGGGTTCCCCCCGAGGGCTCGCTCTGCTCGCCGCGGCTTCGCCGTGCCCCGCGGCGACCCGCTGGCGTAGGGTGGACTCTCGTGAACGACGCGCCGATCGGAATCTTCGACTCCGGAGTCGGCGGGCTCACCGTCGCGCGGGCCGTCTCGGCGCTGCTGCCGCAGGAGTCGATTCTGTACATCGGCGACACCGCGCGTTCGCCGTACGGCCCGAAGCCGATCGCCGACGTGCGGCGCTACGCGCTCGAGGTGCTCGACGATCTCGTCGCCCAGGGCGTGAAGATGCTCGTGATCGCGTGCAACACGGCGTCCTCGGCGATGCTGCGCGACGCGCGCGAGCGGTACGACGTGCCGGTGGTGGAGGTCATCAACCCCGCGGTGCGCACGGCGATGTCGACCACGCGCAACGGGCGTGTCGGCGTCATCGGCACGGCCGGCACCATCAGCTCCGGCGCGTACCAGGACATGCTCGGTGTCAATGAGCGTCTCACCGTCTTCGCGCAGGCCTGCCCGCGGTTCGTCGAGTTCGTCGAAGCCGGCGTCACCGGTTCGCCGGAGGTGCTCGCCGTCGCCGAGGAGTACCTTGCGCCGCTGCGCGCAGCCGAGGTCGACACGCTCGTGCTGGGCTGCACGCACTATCCGTTCCTCGAGGGCGCGATCAGCTACGTCATGGGCCCGGACGTGAGCCTGGTGTCGAGCGACTCCGAGACCGCGAAGGACGTCTACCGTCAGCTGGTCTCCCGCGACCTGCTCGCGGGGCCGGATGCCGAGCCCCGCCACGTCTACGAAGCCACCGGTGCGTCGGCCGATGAGTTCCTGCGCCTCGCGCACCGCCTGATGGGCCGCGAGGTCACCGACGTGCGCCTGGTCCAGACCGGCGCCATCGACCTTCCGCGTGCCTCGAACCCTGCCCGCCGTCTCGGCTGAGGCATCCGTCCCTCCGGAGGAGAACTGCATGACCGACATCACCCGTGCCGACGGCCGTACCGTCGACCAGCTGCGTCCGATCACCATCGAGCGGGGCTGGTCGAGCCAGGCCGAGGGGTCCGCCCTGATCTCGTTCGGGAACACCAAGGTGCTGTGCACCGCGTCGTTCACGAACGGCGTGCCGCGCTGGCTGACGGGCAAGGGCAAGGGCTGGATCACCGCCGAGTACGCGATGCTGCCGCGCGCGACCAACGAGCGCAACGACCGCGAGAGCGTCAAGGGCAAGATCGGCGGCCGAACGCACGAGATCTCGCGCCTCATCGGCCGGGCGCTGCGCGCCGTCGTCGACACCAAGGCGCTCGGTGAGAACACCATCGTCATCGACTGCGACGTGCTGCAGGCCGACGGCGGCACACGCACGGCCGCCATCACCGGCGCCTACGTCGCGCTCGCCGACGCGATCGAGTGGGGCCGCGGCAAGAAGTTCATCGGCCAGAAGGCGCAGGTGCTGTTCGACTCCGTCGCGGCGGTGTCGGTCGGCATCATCGACGGCGAGCCCATGCTCGACCTCGCGTATGTCGAGGATGTGCGCGCCGAGACCGACATGAACGTCGTGGTCACCGGCCGCGGCCTGTTCGTCGAGGTGCAGGGCACCGCAGAGGGCGCACCGTTCGACAAGCGCGAGCTCGACGCCCTGCTCGAGCTCGGCGTCAACGGCTGCGCGGACCTCCGGACACATCAGCTCGCGGCCCTGCAGCCCGCGGAAGGGGAGTGACGGATGCCGCGACAGATCGTCCTCGCGACCCACAACCCGCACAAGGTCGAGGAATTCCAGGCGATCGTCGCGGCGACGCGCCCTGACCTCGAGGTCGTGGGATACGACGGGCCCGAGCCTGTCGAGGACGGCGTGACCTTCGCAGAGAACGCCCTCATCAAGGCGCGCGCGGCCGCCGACCACACCGGACTGCCGGCACTGGCCGACGATTCGGGCGTGTGCGTGGACGTGCTCGGCGGATCGCCCGGGGTGTTCTCGGCCTACTGGGCCGGGCATGCCAAGGATGCCTCGGCCAACCTGAACCTGCTGCTCGACCAGCTCTCCGACATCGGCGACCCGCATCGCACCGCGCAGTTCGTCTCCACGATCGCGCTCGTCGTGCCGGTGGCCGAGGGGGACGCCGACGAGCACGTGGTCGAGGGGATCTGGCCCGGACGCCTTGCGACGGCGCCGTCAGGCGCCGGCGGCTTCGGCTACGACCCGATCTTCGTGCCCGACGGGCAGGCGACCGGCGCCGAGCGGACGGTCGGAGAGTGGACAGCCGACGAGAAGAACGCGGCATCCCATCGCTCGCGTGCGTTCGTCGCGCTGGCCGCGCTGCTCGCCGAGCTCTGACGCGAGGGGCGATCGGTCACTCCTTCGACACCGTCCTTCACGGGCGCGGCGGTATCAGGTGGAGAGCATCGAAGGGGGGAGAATCCCTGCATGCCTCGCCATCGCCGCCCGGGAGAGGCATGCTGTTGTGCACGCAGCCTTGTCCGGAGCGGCCGATGTTCTTCCTTCGCTGGATCCCCACCTTCCTCGCCTTTCCGCTGGGGGAGTCGATCGCCTCAGCGGTCCTGGGGACGCATCGCAGCGCGCTGACGGCGCTGGCGGCGGGCTCGATCGTCGGCGGCGTCGTCGGAGCCGCGCAGTGTCTTGCGCTGGGCCGCCTCGTGGACTGGCGCTGGGCGGTCTGGACGCTCGGCGCGACGGGTGTGGGTTGCGCGCTCAGCCTTGTCTGGTTCGGCCCCGCGGTCACGCCGGCCGCGGCCGCGGCGACGGCACTCGTCACGGGCGGCGTGGTCGGGGTCGCCCAGGGGTCGTTGCTGCGACGCCGGTGGCGTATCGCGCTCGCGTGGGCGGCGACGGTGAGCCTGTCCTGGGGCGTTGCCGGGCTGCTGGGGACCGTGGGCGGAGCCCGTACCGTCCTCGGCTCGAACGGCGCTCTGGGGGCGACGGTCGTCATGGGCGTCGTGCTGTGGTTCGTCCTTCGGCCCCGCCTGGTCCGCCGGCCGGTGCCTCCTGCGGAGTCGAGCCGGACCATGGACCTCGCCGCGAGCATCATCGTGGCGAGGCCGGGGGGCACACGCGGGCACCGGTAGCGGTCATCGCGCTGCGACTGAGAATCACACTCATTCCCGACTGGGCGCGACTGCCGGTTCCGGGGCGGTCCCGGGCTTAGCCTGGGCACATGCACGACCACGCGCCGACCGGGATCCGAGGGGCGGGCAACCGCCGCCTGCTCGCGATCTCGCTCGCGATCACCTCCACCGTCATGGTGGTGCAGATCGTGGGCGCGGTGCTATCGGGCTCGCTCGCGCTCCTCGCCGATGCCGCGCATATGTTCACGGATGCCGCCGCACTGGTGATCGCCCTCATCGCGAACACCGTCGCGGGCCGGCCGGCGAACGACCGCCGCACCTTCGGGTATCAGCGCGCCGAGGTGTTCGGGGCCCTGATCAACGGCGTCATCCTGATCGTGCTGGCGGGATGGGTCGCGTTCGAAGGCATCTCGCGCCTGCTCCACCCGGGCGAGACCGAGGTCGCCGGTGGCCTCATGCTCGTCGTCGCGGTCGTCGGCCTCGTGGCCAACGGTGTGGCGATGTGGCTGCTGAGCTCCGCCCAGCGACACAGCATCAACGTGCGCGGCGCGTATCTCGAGGTCCTCGGCGATCTCATCGGCTCGGCGGCCGTGATCGTCGCGGCGATCGTGATCGTCACGACCGGCTGGTATCAGGCCGACGCGATCGCCTCGCTGTTCATCGCCGCCATGATCATCCCGCGGGCTGTCGGCCTGCTGCGCGAGGTCGTGTCGGTGCTCGCCGAGTCGGCGCCCGAGGGCACGCACGTGCACGAGATCCGCGAGCACATCCTCGCCACACCCGGGGTCGTCGACGTGCACGACGTGCACGTGTGGCAGCTGACGCGTGGGGCACCCGTGTTCACGGCGCATGTCGTCGTCCACACCGCGGCACTCACCGACGGTCGGGCCGCCGGCATCCTCAGCACCCTGCAGTCGTGCCTGTCCGACCACTTCGACGTCGAGCACTCGACCTTCCAGCTCGAGCCCGCCGGGCACGTCGAGCACGAAGCCCACGCGTGACGCGGCGCGTCAGTCCTCGCGCCGCACCTCGGCGGGCGACTTGTCGGGACGCAGTCCGCGCCACCTGGGGTGACGGAGGATGCCTCCCGGGGTGAATTCGCCGTACTCCACTTCGGCGACGAGGTCGGGCCGCACCCAGAGTGCGTCCCGCGCGTCGAGCGGCGGCACCCCGACGAGCGGGTTCTGGTCGGTGCGCAGCGGCGTCAGCTTCTTGAGCAGCATCGACAGTGTCGAGTCGCTGAATCCGCTGCCGACGCGGCCGGCGTACCGCAGGCCGTCGGCGCCGGGGATGCCGAGCAGCAGCGACCCGAAGGTGCCGCTGCGCCCGCCTTTGCCGGGTCGGATGCCCGCGATCACGACCTCCTGGGTTCTGGTGTTCTTGACCTTCAACCATGACTCCGAGCGGCCGCCGCGGAGATATCGCGACGCCGGGTCCTTCACGACGATGCCCTCGAGGCGCAGCTGCTCGCTGGTGTCGAGCGCCGCGTCGACATCGTCGAACACGGGCGGCACGGTGATCGATTCGACGGATGCTGCGGCCACCGCCTCGAGCACGTCACGGCGTTCGCGCAGGGCCAGCCCGGCGAGGTCGTCTCCGTCGTGCGAGAGCGCGTCGAACAGGTAGTACCGCACGGGCGTGCGCCGCGCCACGCGAGCGATGTCGCCGGCGTGCTCGAGGTTCATGCGGGTCTGCAGGAGCGGAAAGCTGGGCCGGCCGTCGGGTTCGAGGGCGACGAGCTCGCCGTCCACCACGCACGGCTCCGCGCCGAGGCCGGCGTCGACCGCCGTCAGCTCGGGGTAGCGGTGCGTGACCTCGTTGCCGCTGCGCGCGAACAGGCGCAGGCGCTGCCCGTCCCACGCGCCGACCGCGCGGATGCCGTCCCACTTCATCTCGACCCAGGCCTCGGCGCCGTGCTCGCGGTCGGTCCAGGTGCGCGCGGCCAGACGCGCCTGGGCGGGAGTCGCACTCGTCGCGAGCATGGGCCGCAGCTCTGTGGCGGCCGGTGCAGATGCTCCTGGAACCCCGCTGAACTTCCGGTTCACACGGGTCCCCACGTCGGCCGCGCCGGCCCCAGCGCCGGGGCCGCTGTGTGAACCGGAGCTCACAGAGGGTCTTCGACCGGTGGCAGCACCCCGCCCGCCCGGTGTGTCGCGAACCGCGTCGGCCTGGGGACTGGGCTCGACGACCGCGCCGTCCGGCTGTGTTCGGCCCGCAGCATCCGTCTTCATGCGGTGCAGCAGCCAGCTGGACTTCTCGCCGTCGCCGGCGGTGCGGATCAGCGCCAGCCGGACGCGCCCGAGCGGGCCGCCGGGGCGGCCCTCCAGGGTCGCGATGACCTCGTCGTCGCGCCACTTCTCGAGCTCGTAGCGCCCGTCGTCCCAGATGGTCACGGTGCCGCCCCCGTACTCGCCCGCGGGGATCGTGCCCTCGAACGTGGCGTACTCCATGGGGTGGTCCTCGGTCATGATCGCGAGGTTGTTGCGCGT
This sequence comes from Microbacterium sp. Leaf288, assembly GCF_001422925.1. Lineage (GTDB taxonomy): Bacteria > Actinomycetota > Actinomycetes > Actinomycetales > Microbacteriaceae > Microbacterium. Next base: position 888,662 of record NZ_LMNI01000010.1, on the reverse strand, counting down.
GTACGAGTGCGGGACGCCGCGCGGAACGGCCCAGCTCACCAGGACGCCGTCGTGTTCGAGGCGGAAGTCCCAGTGCAGCGCGGTCGCGTGGTGCTCCTGGATGACGAATCTCGGAAGTTCGCCGTGCGGCGACGCGCCGAGGGGGTTCGCCGGCACCGGCTCCGGGGTGCGGTCGGCGCTCCGCTTGGAGATGTATGCCGACAGCGGTCCGGACTCGGCGTCACGGCCACCGGCGTGGAAGCCGAGCGCAGCCATCGGGTCGCCGATGTTCTCGGCCCGTTCGAGCACTTCGGTGTACTCGAGGTGGCGCAGCCCAGGATCGTCGAGCTCCTCCCAGGTGCGCGGCGCGGCGACCGTAGGATGCGGCCGGCCGCGCAGCGAGTAGGGCGCGATGGTCGTCTTGGACCCGTTGTTCTGGCTCCAGTCGATGAGCACCTTGCCGTGCCGCTCGGTCTTCTTCATGCTGCTGACCACGAGGTCCTTGTGATCGGCCTCGATCGCGCGGGCGAGCTCGTTCGCGAGCGCGGAGGCCTGCTCGGTCGACTGCCCCGGGGGCAGCGCCGTGTACAGGTGGATCCCCTTGCTGCCGCTCGTGACGGGGTAGGGCTCGAGCCCCATGTCGAGCAGGATCTCGCGGGCCCAGCCCGCTACCACCGCGCACTCCGCAAGGCCGGCGCCGGGCCCGGGATCGAGGTCGAGCACGAGCCGGTCGGCCGGACCGCGTCCTCCGCCGGCGTCGAAGCGCCCGCCTGCTCGTTCCTCAGGCGCGAAGCGCCACTGGGGCACGTGCAGCTCGAGGCTCGCCACCTGGGCCAGGTAGACCAGCGTCGGCACGTCGCCCACCAGCGGATACTCCTTGGTGCCCGTGGAGTGGGCGATCGGCATCCGTCGCACCCACGACGGCGCGCCGCGCTCGAGGTCCTTCGCGAAGAAGACCATGCCGGGGTCGTCGTCGGTGCCGACACCGTCCGGCCACCGTTTGCGGGTGACGGGTCGTCCCACGACGTGGGGGATGAGGAGCTCGGCGATGCGCGAGTAGTAGTCGATGACCTCGCCCTTGGTGGTGCCGGTCTCGGGATAGAGCACCTTGTCGAGGTTCGTGATGCGCAGGCGACGGCCGCCGATGCGCACCAGCTGCTCGTCGCCCGCCATGGGCTCAGAGTATCGGCGCGGCGTGACGCAAGGGGTGGCCGCGTGTCGGCGCCCTGGTGTTCACTGGTGGGGTGAGAGCGATCTGGAAGGGTGCACTGACGTTCGGACTCGTCAACGTGCCGGTGAAGGTGTACTCGGCGACCGAGGACCACGACGTCTCGCTGCACCAGGTGCACAACAAGGACGGCGGGCGCATCCGCTACCAGCGGATCTGCGAGATCGACGGTCAGGTCGTGCCGTACTCCGACATCGACAAGGCCTACGACGACGGTGAGAAGACCGTCGTCCTGACGAAGGAGGACCTCGAGTCGCTGCCGGCGGAGCGCAGCCGCGAGATCGACGTCGTCGAGTTCGTGCCGAGCGAGCAGATCGACCTCCTGACGCTCGACCGTGCGTACTACCTCGAGCCGGATTCGGCCTCTCCCAAGGCCTACGTGCTGCTGCGCAAAACGCTCGAGCAGACCGATCGTACGGCCATCGTCCGCTTCTCCCTTCGGCAGAAGACCCGGCTGGCGGCGCTTCGCGTGCGTGACGACGTGCTGGTGCTGCAGACCCTGCTGTGGTCCGACGAAGTGCGAGAAGCCGCCTTCCCGTCGCTCGACGAGTCGGTGCGCATCTCGGCGAAGGAGCTCGAGCTGTCGGCGTCGCTGGTCGAGAGCTTCTCGAGCGACTTCGATCCTGAAGAGTTCAAGGACGAGTACCAGGAGGAGCTGCGCACCCTCATCGAGGCGAAGCTCGAGAAGGGCGACGCGCTCGACACCTCCGAGACCTTCGGCGAGCAGGAGGAAGAGGAGGCCGGCGGCGAGGTCATCGACCTGATGGCTGCGCTCCGCGCCAGCGTCGAGAAGTCCCGGGCAGCCCGCGAAGTCGGCGACGCGAACGCGTCAGGCAACGAGGATGCCGGGGGTGATGGGAAGCCGGCGGCGAAGGCATCCGCCAAGAAGCCCGCCGCGAAGTCGTCGGCGAAGAAGCCGGCCGCCAAGAAGAAGGCCTCCTGACGGATCGGGCCGCGGCTCGCCGTCCGATCAGGCCTTGGGGGCGCCGCCCTCGTGGTGGTCGGGACCGCGGTCGAACACCTCGGCGTCGAGGACGAGCGCCTCGGCCTCGCTGTGGTCGGTGACGACATCCTCGCCCGCTGCCGCAGCCTTCTTCGCCTTGCCGCGCTCGCGGAAGTAGTGCCACAGCGTCACGAGCGCCGTGCCGCCGACCGCCGCGAGCAGGATGAGGTCGATGTAGTTCTCTACGAACGTGGCGACCGGCGGGATGAACCCGATGGCGTAGCCGAACATGGTCAGACCGAAACCCCACAGCACCGCGCCGATGAAGTTGTAGAGCGTGTACTTCCACTTGTTCATGTGCCCGACGCCCGCCGCGACGGGAGCGAAGGTGCGCACGATCGGGACGAAGCGGGCCAGGATGATGGTCAGTCCGCCGAACCGCTCGAAGAACGCGTTCGTGCGCTCGACGTTCTTGACGCTGAACAGCCCGGACTCCTTCTTCTCGAAGACCGCCGGGCCGCCCTTGTGGCCGATGTAGTAGCCCACCTCTCCGCCGATGAATGCGGCGAGACCGATCAGCAGCGCCACCCACCACACGCTGATGCCGAACACGCCGTGCGGCGCATACGACTGGGGGTGCGACAGCAGGCCCGAGATCACGAGGAGCGTGTCTCCGGGGAGGAGGAACCCGATGAGCAGGCCCGTCTCGGCGAAGACGATGAAGCACACGGCGACGAGCGCCCAGGGGCCCGCCCATTCGATGATGGCGGCCGGATCCAGCCAGGGGATCAGGGCTGTGGGAACTGCGTGCACGATGGTCGTCCCGTCGTCAGTCGGCGGAGGATGCGAGAACTCGCGTGCGGAAGGTGGGACTTGAACCCACACGCCCGGAGGCACAGGAACCTAAATCCTGCGTGTCTGCCAATTTCACCACTCCCGCGAGGCTCTCAGTCTAGTGAGGCGACTGGGGGTCGGCTGTGGGGCTGGCCCCCGTTCCGGCCGGGGGATCAGCGGCGGATGCCGAACAGGAAGTAACTCGCGGGACCGATCCAGTTCACGAGGATCGCGGGGATCCACGCGACCTTGGGCCCGCGGACCTCATCGGCGTCGCGGTGGGCGAGATCCCAGAATGCGAGGAACGCGAACGCGACCTGCACGATGCCGAGCACGCCGAGTCCCGCCTTCGCCGCGGGGGCCATCTCCGTCTTGGTCATCTTCGTCCCTTCGTCTGTTCCTCCATCCTGCCGCGCCGGCCGTCCGCCCGCATCTGTGGATAACTTTCGGCTGGCTCGGCAGCGAATTGGCAGGATGCAGACGTGACTTCTGCCGCCGCCCCCGTCGCATCCGTCGTGGCGGAGCGCGTGCGGGAACGGCTGCGTGCGGAACGGTCGGATCCGACCCGCGACCCCGAGTTCGCGGCCCAGGTCGCCCGCGCAGAGGTGCGCCGCCACAACGACTTCGCCCTCGCGCGCGGCCTCGCGCCCGTCGATGACGAGACGGCCTGCGTGCGCGACGTGCTCGCCGCGGTCTCCGGGTTCGGCCCCCTGCAGGCGTACCTCGACGACCCGACCGTCGAAGAGGTCTGGATCAACGCACCCGACCGCATCTTCGTCGCCCGCGGCGGTGTCCCCGAGCGCACGCCGCTCATGCTCACTGACACGGCGGTGCGCGATCTGGTGGAACGGATGCTGCAATCCAGCGGTCGTCGGGTCGACCTGAGTCAGCCGTTCGTCGACGCGTCGCTTCCAGACGGCTCCCGGCTTCACGTCGTGATCCCCGACATCACGCGCCGGCACTGGGCGGTCAACATCCGCAAGTTCCTCCCCGCGTACCGGGATCTCGCACGCCTCGTCGCGGCAGGCTCGATCGCCCCGGAGGCCGCGACGCTGCTGCGCGACGCGATGATCGCGGGGCAGTCGGTGCTGGTCTCGGGGGCGACGCACGCGGGGAAGACGACGCTGCTCGGCGCGCTCATCGCCGCGTGCCCACCCGAGCACCGCATCGTGACGGTCGAGGAGACCTTCGAGCTGGCGGTCGCGGCGCCGGACCTCGTCGCTCTCCAGGGTCGGCAGCCGAGCCTCGAGGGGACCGGCGAGGTCACGCTTCGCCGACTCGTGAAGGAGGCGCTGCGCATGCGCCCCGACCGGCTCGTCGTCGGCGAGGTGCGCGACGCTGAGGCGCTCGATCTGCTGCTGGCTCTCAACACCGGCGTTCCCGGTGCCGCCACGATCCACGCCAACTCCGCTCGCGAAGCGCTCGGCAAGCTCGCCGCGCTGCCGTTGCTGGCCGGGCGCAACATCGACGCGAGCTTCGTGCAGCCGGCGGTGGCAGCATCCGTCCATCTCGTCGCACACTGCCAGCGCGACGCGAGCGGCGCACGACGGGTGGTCGAGATCGTCGCGCCGACGGGAGTCGCGGACGGCGTGCTCACCGCGCACACCCTCTACCGGGCGGTCGCCGCGTGACCTTCGTGTGGGCAGCGGTGCTCGCCGCCGGGCTGCTGCTGATGCTGTCGCCGTGGTTCTGGCCGGCGGGCTCGCGTCGTCCGGGTGCGCCCCGGCGCGGGCGGATCTCGCGTCTGCTCGAAGACGCGGGGATGCCCCGCGTGTCCGCGTCGTCGATCATCGTGGTCGCGGTGGTGTCCGCTGCGGTGACGGCCGCCGTGGCGTGGCTCATCGCGCCGGTCGCCGCGCTCGCTCTGGTCGCTGCGGCTGCGGGGGCGCTCGCGCCCTTCGCCTGGCTGCGCTCGCGTCGCTCGAAGCTGCTGCGCACGCGACGCGGCCTCTGGCCGGACGTATGTGATCTGCTCATCGCGTCGGTGCGCGCGGGGATGTCGCTGCCCGATGCCGTCGCGAGTCTCGCAGACTCGGCTCCCGCTGAACTGCGGCCGGCGTTCGCGGCGTTCGCGCGCGACATCGCCGCGTCGGGGCACTTCGATTCGAGCATCCAGCGCCTCAAGACGAATCTGGCAGACCCGGTCGCCGACCGCATCGTCGAGACCCTGCGCATGGCCCGTCAGGTGGGCGGCACGGAGCTCACCGCGGTGCTGCGCGCGCTCGCCTCTTCCGTGCGAGCGGACGCGGCGCTGCGGGCCGAGGTCGAATCGCGCCAGTCGTGGATCCGCGGGGCGGCCGTGCTCGGCGTGGTCGCCCCGTGGGTGATCCTCGCGATGCTCGCGATGCGTCCGGAGGGCGCCCGCGCGTACGGGAGCGCGGGCGGCATCGCGCTCATCCTCGTCGGCGCGGCGGTGTCGCTGATCGCGTACCGGCTCATGATCCGTCTCGGCCGCCTTCCCGAACCGCGGCGGTGGTTCGGGTGATCGGATTCGCGATGGGCGACGTCGCCTACGCCGTCGTGCTCGGCACGGCGCTCGGTGTCGGGGTGTGCCTGCTGATCTCGCTCGCACCGCGATGGGGCGCGCCCAGCCTGGCGCGGCGGATCGCGCCCTACATCCGCGACGTGACCGATCCGCGGGGCCTCGACGTGGCGGGTCCTGCGGTCGGAGGGTCGCCGTTCGCGTGGTCGGCGTTCGTGCAGCGTCGCCTCGGCCGGCTGGCAGGCGGTGACGCGTCGCTCACCCGACGCCTGCATCAGGCCGCGTGGACGATCGACGCCGCCCGCTTCCGCGGACGGCAGCTGGCCTGGGCGATCGCGGGGCTGGCGGTCGGCGGCACAGTGGTCGTCGTGCTCGTGCTCGTCGGCCGCGGATCGCCGGTCCTCGGGTTGCTTCCGCCGGTCGCCGCCGTCGCCGCGGCGCTCGCGTACGACGCGTGGCTCACCCGCGCGGCGCGGGCGCGGGCCGCACGCATCGAGGAGGAGCTGCCGACGGTGCTCGAGTTCCTCGCGCTGTGCCTCTCGGCGGGCGAGGGAATCCTCGACTCGCTGCGTCGCGTCAGCGACGTGGGGGCGGGGGAGCTCACCGCGGAGCTGCGGGGCGTCGTCGTCGCGGTGGGCACCGGCTCATCGCTGTCGGAATCGCTCACTCGCCTGGCCGCAGGCCTCGAGATCCCCACTCTCACCCGCTCGATCGACCAGCTCGTGGCGGCGATCGAGCGAGGCGCGCCGCTCGCTCACGTTCTCCAGGCGCAGGCGATCGACGCCCGCGAGGACGCGAAGCGCACACTCATCGAGCGCGCGGGCCGGAAGGAGATCTACATGCTCTTTCCCCTCGTCTTCCTGATCCTGCCGCTCAGCGTGCTGTTCGCGGTGTTCCCGGGGATCTTCATGCTTCGACTCGGACTCGGCTGACGGCCGGAAGGAGAAATGATGAAAGCACGGATGCTGCGCCTCACGGCTCGGCTTCGCACCACAGCGCGCGACCTCGCAGACGACGAGAGGGGTGACGTCCCCGGGTGGGTCCTCATCACGCTGATGACCGCGGGGCTGGTCGTCGTGATCTGGGCGATGGCCGGGCCCGCCTTGGCCGACCTGTTCGAGCAGGCGATCAGCCGCGTCTCCGGGCTCTGACGTCTTGCGTGTGGGCCTGGTCCGCGCGTTGTCGGGCCTGCGCGCCCGACTCGGCGCTGACCTGCGCGACGACGCCGGAGCGAGCCCCGTCGAGTTCGTCCTCGTCGGCACGCTGCTCACCGTGCTCACCCTCGGTGTGCTGCAGTTCGGCCTCGCCGTGTACGTCCGCAACGTCGTGCACGACGCGGCCGTCGAGGGGGCCTATCACGCGGCCCTCGCCGACACGACGCTCGCCGACGGCGCGCAGCGCACGCGCGACATCGTGGGTCGCGCGATCGGCGCCGAATACGCGACGGAGGTCAGAGTGCAGGAGTCGGCGGCGCTCGGCCAGCGGACCGTCGAGGTACGAGTCCAGGCGACCCTGCCCCTCGTGGGCCTGCTCGGTGCGCCGCGCGGAATGGAGGTGACGGCGCATGCGCCTGTCGAATCGTTCGACTGACAGCCTCGCAGCGGATCCGCTCGCGGACGACCGCGGCTCCGCAGCCCTCGAGTTCATCCTCGTCGGGCTCCTCCTCCTCGTGCCCCTCGTCTACGTGGTCGTGGCGCTCGGCCTCATCCAGGGGCAGAGCCTCGGTGCCGAGGCCGCCGCACGTCACATCGCGCGCGCGGTGTCGACCGCGAGCGACGTGGACGACGCGCGCGCCCGGGCTGACGCGGTGCTCGCAGCGGTGTCGGAGGAGTACGGCCTCGACGACGTCGACCTCTCCATCGACTGCACGCCATCGGGCGCCGCCTGTCCGCGGGCGGGTGCGACGCTGCACGTGCGCGTCCGCACGACGGTCACGCTGCCGCTCGTGCCGCCGGTGCTCGACCTCGACCGCATCGCCGCGGTCCCGATCGAGGCGTCGTCCGCGCACAAGGTCTCACGCTTCTGGAGCGAGCGATGATCGCCCAGGTGACGCGCGTGCTCGCGCGGAGAACCAAGGCGGCCGACCCCGACGAGGCGGGCAGCGTTCTGATCCTCACCCTCGGCTACGCCGTGCTCGCGATCGCGGTGATCCTCGTCTGCACGGCCGCGACGAGCCTGTACCTCGCGCAGAAGCAGCTCGACGCGATGGCGGATGCGGCGGCTCTGGCTGCGGCGGACGGCTTCGACCTCTCGGTGGTCGACGGCGAGCCTGTCGCCACGCTCACCGACGCGGGCGTCCGTCGGGAAGCCGAGGCGATGATGGGAACCCTCGACCCCGAGGCGCGACTCATCTCGGCTTCGACCCCCGACGGAGTCTCCGCGCGGGTGACGGTCGCCGGGCAGTGGCATCCGCCCATCGTCACCGTGTTCGTACCTGACGGCGTCGTCCTCGAGTCCACCGCCACGAGCCGCACGGCGCTGCGCTGACGCGGGGGCGCCGCGGGTGCTACCCCTCGGAGGTCGCCGTGGCGCGCGCGGCGAGCGCCACCGCCTCCATGCGCGAGTGCACGCCGAGCTTGCCGAGGAGGTTCTGCATGTGCGCGCCGACCGTCTTGATGCTGATGCCCATCTCGGTGGCGACCTGCTTCTGCGACATCCCCTCGGTCGTGAGCGCGAGCACCTGTCTCTCGCGCGGGGTCAGCGTTGAGAGCCGCCGGAGGTCCACGGTCGCGCCGCGAGCCGGCCGGGTGCGCTCGATGAGCCGTCTCACGCGGGCGAGGAACTCCTCGGCGTCCATGGACTCCGCGGCGTAGTCGTCGGCGCCCACGAGCAGCCCGGCGACGACGTCGGCGGGCGTCGTCCGATCCGCCGACACGAGCACCGCGGGCAGCTCGGGTCCGTAGCGATCTCGAAGCTCCCGCAGGAACCCGCACCCGCCGTCCTCGACCTCGAGGATCGCCACCTCGGGCGCCACGCCGTTCAGCTGTGCGGCGGCCTGCGTCACCGTCGCGAATGCGACCGCGGACAGCCCCAGCCGGCCCAGCAGCGTTACGTACTCGGCCCTGACGTGGTCACCAGCGACCACGAGTGCGAATGACTCTTCCGTGCTCACGATTCCTCCCCGAATCGCGCGCCTCCCGCCCGAGACTGACGACCTAGGGAGTTCCCCGGAACCCCATCCGCATTTCTCCCGATGGTCGCGTCTCCACGCGGTTCATAGCCTAGGGCCAGCAATGGCCTGGGGAAAGGGGAGGACCATGTCTCAGGAGAAGCGGCGGCGCTCGATCGCCGCGGGAGTCACGGGCTGTATGGTGGCGGCCTTCGTTCTGGGGGGAGCATCCGCGGCCACCGCGGCGGACGGCCCGTGGGCGATCGACGGAATCGTCGTACCCGATGTCACGGATCCCGCGATGGAATCGATCGAGGACGAATTCGGCAACGTGAAGGAGCTCGGACCACTCAACTCCAACACGACGAAGATCGCGGTCATCCACAACGACGGGCTGCCGACGCTCGACCCCACCAACCCGAACGCCCAGGTCGACCTGCGGCGTGCGTGGGTCGACGCGGAGAAGGACGCGGCGGGCGACGACTGGCTCTACTTCGCGTGGGAGCGCGACTCGGCCAACGGCAGCGGGTTCATCGCCTTCGAGTTCATGCAGAACGACGTGCCGGCCGGATGCGCCTACGAGACGGCCACCGACGCTCAGCTGATCGCGAACTGCAATCCGTGGGCGAATCGTCAGGGCGGATCCGCGGGACCGCCGGTCGTGCCCGGCGACTTCATGATCCTCTGGGACCAGCAAGGCGGGAGCACCGCCCTGTCGCTGCGCATCTGGAGCGGAACGGCGCCGAATCTGACGCTCGGAGCCGCGATCCCACTCAACGCGACGGTATCGCAGGCCGCGTACAGTCCGGACAGATTCAAGGGCGAGGCGGCCATCAACCTGACTGACACCGTGTTCGGCGGGGTGCAGCAGTGCCTCACGATCGCGAACGTGATCCCGAGCACCGTGACGGGCAACTCCGACACGGCCGACTACAAGGACACCATCCTGGCACCCGCGCCCGAGTTCGGCAGCTGCGAATCGACGACGGAGACCACACCCAAGACCGCCGCCGGCGCAACCATCCCCGGCTCGGAGATCTCGATCGGCACTGGGGTCGTCGGCGTCAAGGACTCCGCCGTCGTGAACATCACCGGAGGGACGACCGCCGTGGGCGGTTCGGTGCAGTTCCACCTCTGCAAGGTGGACGCACCTGGACTGTGCGCGGAGGGTGGGACCGACGTCGGATCGACCAACCTCACCGGTGCGACCTATCCGGTGACGGTCGAGTCGGCCACCGCGTGGGTGACGGCCGCCGGCCGCTACTGCTGGAGGGCGGAGTACACGCCGGTCCAAGGCAGTGGGGTCACGGGCTCGAGCGATTCGAGGGCGACGGAGTGCTTCACCGTTAATCCGGTGGAACCGACACTCACCACCCAGGCGAGCGCGGGCATCGTGCTCGGCGGCACGGTCAAGGACACGGCGACACTCGGCGGGACCACCGCCCAGCCGCTCGACCCCGTCATCCGCACAGGAGCCCAGCCGGTCCCGGGCGCCTCCGCGGGGGGCACGATCACGTTCTCGCTGTACGGACCGAGCACCACCGGCTGCGGCCCGCTCGTGCAGACGACCACCGCGGTGAACGTGAGCGGCAACGGCAACTACGAGTCGCCGACGGTGACGCCGACCGCCGCGGGCACCTACCACTGGGTTGCGACATACAGCGGGAGCTCACCGAACACCCTCGGCAAGACCCACAACGCCCCGTGCACCGACGGCAACGAAGACGTCGTCGTCAGCACGGTGCAGGCGAGGATGTCGACCGCGCAGCGGTGGTATCCGAACGATTCGGCGACGATCTCGGCTTCGGCCGGTGGGCCTCTTGCCGGGACGGTGACGTTCACGCTGTATCCCTCGACCGACTGCTCGGGCACTCCGGTGTTCCCGGCAGTGAACCAAGGGGTCTCGGGCGCGTCGCCGCAGACGGTGGGAACCAACAACACCACCGTCGCCGTCACCACCGGCGGGCCGTTCTCCTGGAAGGTGAGTTACGACAGCACCAACCCGGCGCAGGATGACATCCTCCCGAGTTGCCACGAGACGTCGTCGCTGATCATCACGAACGGAGGAACGATCCCACCGCTGCCATGACTGGGGGGTGAAGCCCGCTCATAAGGACTGGTCCATTCGCCGGAGGCGGGACCGATCAGCAGCGGACGAAGCGGCGACGGAACCGGTGCCCGTCGCCGCTTCGCCGCGCCCGCCGAGACGGAGGGCTGGATGCCGCAGCCCGGCGTCCGTTACAGTGGTGCCGGATCGGTGCCCCAGGCACCTCGACCGGAAAGGAGGAGAACGATGACCGTCTTCGTCATGCTCCCTGCCCCTTCCCTTTCCTCCGAGGTCGCCCGCACGCACTGAGATCGGCGACCTCCAGTCCTGGAGTGTCCTGCCGATGTCATCCGAACGCCTCGACGCGTCCGCATCCGTTCTCTCGCCGGATCTCGAACCCGGCCCCGATCAGCGCTGGTCCACGTGGCCGGCATCCCCGCCCACCCAGCGTGGACCGCTGCCGCACCCGGAATGGGTCGTCACCGCGTCCGGCGCGTTCGACACCGAGCTCGGTGTCGTGAAGACCGGCAAAGAAGCCGACGTGCACCTCATCGAGCGCGCGGTGCCCGGCACCGCCGGCGTGCTCCTGGCCGCCAAGCGCTACCGCAACTCGCATCACAGTGACTTCCACCGCTCGGGCAGTTACGAGGAGGGACGCACGATGCGCAACACCCGTGACGCCCGGGCGGTGAGTCGCAGGTCGGCGTACGGACGCTCGGTCGCCGCCGGCCATTGGGCGGTGAGCGAGTTCGACGCGCTCTGCCGCGCCTGGCGCGCGGGGGTCCCGGTACCGTACCCGGTGCAGGTGAGCGACACCGAGGTGCTCATGGAGTTCGTCGGCGAAGGGCGGGCGGCCGCGCCGCGGCTGGCGCAGAGCCGGCTGCACGGTGAGCAGCTGCGCAGTGCCTTCGACCAGGTCGTCGGCATCCTCGAGGCGTTCGCGCACGCGGGATTCGCGCACGGTGACCTCTCGCCCTACAACCTGCTCGATCACGACGGCCGTGTCGTCGTGATCGATCTTCCACAGATCGTCGACGTCGCCGCGAACCCGCAGGGCCTCGACTTCCTCCACCGTGACGTCGTCAACGTCTCGACGTGGTTTACCCGTCGCGGGCTCGAGAACGACCCCGAGCAGGTGTTCGCCCACCTCGTCGCGATGCTCTGGTGATGCTGGTTCAGGCGGATCCCCGCAGACGCCGGCAACCCCGGCGCGCGTGCGCCGGGGTTGCCGGATTCCGGGGGCGGGGGGTTAGCGGACGCCCTTGGCCGGAGTGGCCTCGAACGCCTTCTCGATCTCCTGCGTGAACGTGTTGCCCTCGGCGTCCGTCGCGGTCACGCGCAGGTCGACCCAGCCGCCCTTGTCCGACACCGGGATCTGCGCCGAGTAGCCGCTGACCCACGCGCGCGACTCGGCGAAGATGTACCCGTCGCCCTCGACCGCGCCGGTGGGGGCATCCGTCTTCGCGGTGTCGAGAGCGACCGGCTTCCACTCGCCGCCCGGGGTGCGGGCTTCGAGCGTGGCCTCGGTGATCGCGCCGGCCGGCGCGGTGCCGGCGACGTGGCCGAGCTCGAGACCGAGGGGGATGGCGGAGCCCTTGCGACGGCCTTCGCCGACGCGGTTCTCAGCATTCACCTCGACGTCGTAGTACGCCTGGATCATCGGCAGCAGCCGGTAGTCCCAGTCGCCGAGCTTGCCCGACGCGCGGAACGTCCAGTCGCTGACCGTCTTCGTCGACCCCGCGAGGTGCGAGCCGTCGTGGGTCGCGGTGCTGACCACACGCCAATCGTGCTCGCCGTCGGGCAGGTCGTAGACGTTGGCCCCCTGGTGCTCGCGTTGTGCGAACAGCTCGCCGTCGATGTAGATGTCGGTCAGCTGCTGCACGGTCGACGGCTCGATCCAGGTGTCGAAGGCGCCGGTGTGCTCACCGTCGCCGCCGTCGGCCCAGCTCGGGATGTTGATCTGCGCGTAGTCCGATGCGAGGTACGGCACCCAGTACCCGGTGCCGACGTAGGGACGGACGATGCCGCCGTAGTAGTCGGCCTCGGTGCGCTCGCCGCGCTCGTACGTGCGCTTGATGTCGCGCATCTGCCACCCCACGGACGTGATGGTCGCGTCCTGGTACCAGCGGAGTCCGTCGGTGTTGACCCAGTCCTGGCGCTCGGTGCCCCGTTGCGTGCGCATCGGGAACCCGCTGCCGTACTCAGCGCCGGGCACGAAGTCGTAGCGGAACTCGCCGATCTCCTCCTTCTGCCCGATGTAGCGGGTGTCGATGCGAGCGAGGTCCTCGGCGGTGTGCGCGTACGACATGTCGGACGGGATCTCACCGTCGCCGAACTCCGCGATGTCGTAGACCACGTCCGAGGTCGGCACGCCGATCGCGGAGAGCGTGGATTTCTTCTGCGCGAGCTGTGCGCGCAGCGCGCGCCCCTCGACACCGCTGACGCCGGCGACCGGGATCGGGGCATCCGTCGTGTAGTCCTCCGACCCGACCCACTCGTTGAACTCGCCATCGGCGTCGTTGACGACGATCAGCAGCTTCGCGCCGGCGGCGGCCGCGTTGGCGGCCCGCTGGGATGCCGAGACCTCCGCCGATCGAGTGACCACCGCGATCTTGCCGGCGACGCCCGCCGCGGCGAGCTCGTCGGCGCTGCCCTTGCCGGCGTCCACGGCGGCTGCCTTGAACGAGCCGTCGAGGAACGTCGAGCCGATCTGCACGATGAGGTCCATCGGCTTCTTGCCCGACGACACCGTCAGCATCGGCGTCTGGAGGCGCCAGCGGGTCGCGAACGAGAAGTCGGCGTCGTCGACGGTCATGGGCTGCGCCCACATCTCGTCGGTCCACACCGGCATCATCGCGCTCGCCACGAACGCGTCGACCGTCACGTCCATTCGCCGGAAGACGGGGTCGAGACCCTTCTGACCGACGTCGACGGTCACCTGCTCGGCCGTGCGCGCGTCGAGGGCAACGGTGCGGTCCTGGTCGAGGGTGAGCGTCGGCTCGCCGACCAGCACGCTGGCGATCGTGTCGGGGGTGCGGTTCAGCTCCATGAACGACATGACCGTGTAGTCGCCCTTCATGAGGCGCAGGGTGGTCTCGCCTTCGACCAGCACGGGCTCCGCCCACTCGGTCGCCGGGTCCCAGAGGAACGCGTAGGTGGTGGTCGGATTGCCCTCGAAGTCCGTCGCCGTGAGCGTGAGGTCGTAGCGCTCCGCCTCCGCGATCGTGCCCAGCGCGGTGCGCGTGACGGCCTCGCCGTCGACCGACGCCACGAGCACGCCCGACAGCTGCGTGCCGGCGGGAACCTTCGCCGGGTCGACCGTCAGCTTCGCCGAACGCGTCTCGCCCGCGGGGATGGTCAGCGTGTCGACGTCCATGGTGAGGGCGTCGAACGCGATCCCGGCCGACAGCGGGCCGGGCCCGCCGTCGCCGCCACCCGGCGTGGTGTCGGAGAGCGTCGCGGTGAGGGCCACCGTGAGGTCGGCATCCGTGCGGTTCGTGTACTCGACGGTGCGCTCGACCGGCGTTGCCTCTTCGCCCCACACGAGCATGCCGAAGTCGCCCGAACCGGACGCGATGACCGGGGCGCCGAGCGCGGCGGCCACGTCGACGACACCGGTGCCGCTCTGGTACGCCGTGTGACCCACGTCGGTCGCGGTGCTCGCGATCGCTGCCTTGAGCTGGTCCTTCGTGTAGTCGGGGTTGGCGCTGAGGAGGATCGCGGCCTCACCGGCGACGTGCGGCGTCGCCATGGAGGTGCCGCTCATCGTGATGTAGCTGCCCGCGCCGCCGCTGTCGGCGGATCGTGCCGCCGTGACGTCGTTGCCGGGCCCGGTGACGTCGGGCTTGAGCGCACCCGACCGCGCGAGCGGGCCCTGGCTGGTGAACCACGACAGTGCGCCCGACGGGTCGTCGACCGAGCCGACGGTGAGCGCCTGCTCGGCGGAGCCCGGGGCGCCGATCGTCTCGGGAGCGCCCGAGTTGCCGGCCGCCACGACGAACAGGGCGCCGGTCTCTTCCGAGATCCGGTTGAGGGACTCCGCCATCAGGTCCTTGCCGTCGGAGGGGCTCTGCGAGCCGAGGCTCATCGAGACGATCGGGGCGTTCTGTCCCGCCCACTCCATGGCGTCGATGATCCACGAGTCCTGGCCGTAGCCGTCGGCGCCGAGCACCTTGCCGACGAGCAGCTGGGCGCCGTCGGCGACGCCGCGGTGGGTGCCGCCGCTGGCCGCGCCGGTGCCGGCGATCGTCGAGGCGACGTGCGTGCCGTGGCCGTTCGGATCGGACGCCACCTCCTCGCCGGGCACGAAGCTCTTCGAGTCGGGGAGCACGTGGCCCTGCAGGTCGGGGTGGGTGTCGTCGTAGCCGGTGTCGAGCACGGCGACGGTGACGCCCTCGCCGGTGTGCCCCTCGGCCCACGCCTCGGGCGCGTGGATGTACGGCACGCTCGAGTCGAGCGTGGCACGCACCTTGCCGTCCAGGTGGATCGCCTCGATGCCGCCGGCCAGGGCAGGCGCTGCGGAGAAGCTGCGCGCGGTGGGGGTGGAGAGCGCCTGCCACGCGGATGCCGCGTCCTGGTGTCCGAGCGTCGCCGCGGCGCCGCCGATGCTCTCGAGCGGGGTCCGCACCTCGAGACCCGGAACGGGTGCGGAGTATGAGCGGGTCGCGGCCGCATCCTGTTCGACGATGATCGGCGTCGCGTCGACGGACGCGTCGTCGTAGCCGTACTCGATGAGCAGCGACACGTTGAACAGGTCCTCGTCGAGGGCACCCGACGCCAGATACGGCATCGCCGCGTCGGGGACGACGTGCAGGTCGCCCGCCGCCTCGTACGTGCGGGCGCCGGCGCCCTCGACCGCGGTGTCGATCGACACCGCGTGGGTGCCGTCGGTCAGGTCGGTGACGGTGACGTGGTCGCCCGTGATCAGGGTGACCGTGTGCGGGCTGCCGGCGACCGCGCCGGCGGTGGGGGGACCGCTGGGGGCGGGGGCGGCGGCGGCCGCCGGGAGCGAGGCGAGGCCGATGCCTGCGATGCCGATCGCCAGTCCGCTTGTGGCGGCGACGATCGGTCCGAGGCGACGGCCGAAGGGCTGGGGTCGTGACATGCGCGAGCCTTCCGGTGTGGGGATCCGTGTAACCCCCACCTTCGTGGCCGGAGTGCATAAAGTGGATGGCGGAGAAATGCCATGGCCATCATCCGCCAGGGTCGGCGGGTGACGATGGACCACATGGAGAAGGTGACCGTGCTCGACGCGCTCGGCCTCGACGAGGCCCATACGTCCGTCTATCGGTGCGTCCTGCAGCAGCCCTCCGCGTCCACGGCCGAGATCGCCTCGCTGCTCAGCATGTCGCTGCCGCGCGTGAGGCCGATCGTCGCCGAGCTGGAGCGGCTCGGGCTGCTCGCACGCCAGGCGTCGGCGAGCGACCGGTTCGTGGCATCCCCGCCGTCGATCTCGCTGCGTCCGCTGCTGCTCGAGCGCGAGCGCGGGCTGACCCGCGCACACGAAGCGCTCGTCGAGCTGAGCGATCTCTACCGGCGTTCCGCGGAGCAGCGCAGCATCGCGGACGTGGTCGACGTGGTCATCGGCGACGACGCCGTGCGCCAGCGCGTGGCGCAGCTGCAGGCCGCTTCGATCGAGCAGGTGCGGGTGCTCGTGCTCCACGAGATCGCGCTGCTCAGCGGCGAGGACAACATCGAGGAGGACCGCGCTCTCGCACGCGGTGTGCGATACCGCGTGATCGTCGAGAGCGCTGTGCTCGAGCGACCCGGATTCCTCGCGGCGGCCCGCGAGATGGCTCAGATCGGCGAGGAGATCCGGGTGCTGCCGACGCTGCCGACGCGCATGTTCATCGCCGACGACCAGATGGCGCTGGTGCCCATGCACTCGCAGGACGAGGACCAGGGCTTCGGCGCCCTTCTCATCCATCCGAGCGGCCTGCTCGACCTCGTGTCATCGATCTTCGAGGAGTACTGGCGGGCCGCCACCGAGTTCCTTCCGATCGCCGCGGCGCCGACCACCGAGGACGTGGACCGCGATCTTCTGCGATTGCTCCTGTTGGGGGTGACGGATGCCGCAGCCGCCGCGCAGCTCGGCATCTCGCTGCGAACGGTCCAGCGCCGAGTGGCCGACCTGATGGACACCGCCGGGGTCACCACGCGCATGCAGCTCGGCGCAGAGGCCGTGCGGCGCGCCTGGGTCTGACCTTCGGCGGCCCGCGCTTCATCGCGAACCCGTGTGATGCCGCGAAACCGCTGGTGAGCGCGTGGGTTTCGGGAGGGAACCCCGGTCTCGGCGCACACGGCCGGTCTCGAAGCCGCGGCGAGTGCTACCAGCCGTGAGCGTTCAGCCAGTCGCGGCGGCGGGATGCCTCGACATCCGTCTCCGTCTCGTCGGCGGTGTCGTGCGCGAGGAGGCGGCTGTCAGCGTCGAGCGGGATGAACCTCAGGCACACCGGGCACAGCGCGCGGCCGTCGGGGAAGCCGTCGTCGAGGGGTGCGGCGGGCTCGCCCGGCTCGCCCGAGCCGGAGCAGTGCGCGGGATCCGCCCCGGCATCCGACCACATGATCGTCCGGTGGCGGTGCAGTCCCGCGTGCCCGAGGGGTCGTGTGCAGCGCCGCCCGTCATTGCGGCTGCGGCAGAAGGTCACGACCTCGCTCATGCGCGGGCCCGCGGTACGTGGCGCGGCACCCACCGCACGAAGGCGAGCGCGCCGACGAGGCCGATCGCGCCCATGATCCCGGCCGCGACGGAAAGCGAGGCGACGGCGGCGATGCCCGATACGAGCAGCGGTGCGACCGCGCCCCCCGCGTCGGTGAGCGTTCGCCACGAGCCGAGGAAGGGCGCCGGGTCCGCCTTGGGCGCGACGTCGGCGCCGAGGGTCAGCAGGATGCCGCTCGACAGGCCGTTGCCCACGCCCAGGACCGCCGCGAACATCGCGAACCACATCGCGGCCTGGGGGAGGTCGTGCGTGAACGCGAGGGCGACGAAGCCCGCACCCATCAGGATCATGGCCGGCAGGGCCGCCCACAGTCGACCGAAGCGGTCCATGACCTGGCCGCTCGCGTAGAACAGGGCGAAGTCGATCGCACCCGAGATGCCGACCACGAGGGCGATCGTCTGCGCGTCGAGGCCGATCGACACACCCCACAGCGGCAGTACGACCTGGCGCGCCGAACGGACGGCGGACAGGGATGCCGCGGCCAGGCCGAGCGTCGACAGCATACGGCGGTGCCGCCACATCGTGCGGATCACGCCGGTTCCGGGACCGGTGCCGGAGGTCTTCTTCCGCGGAAGGCGGATCGAACCGGTAACCGGCTCACCCGTGTCTTCGGTGTCGACGGAAGCGTCGCGTGCCGCCTGCTCCTGCGGCATGAGGAACTGCTTCTCGGGGTCGGGGCCGAGGAGCACCAGCAGGACCGTGGCCACGAGGCATCCGCCGAAGAACCAGATCGTGGCGTGCTCGTCGCCGAACAGGGCGAGAAGGCCGGCCGCGACGAACGGTCCGACGAACATGCCGAGACGGAACGTGCCGCCCAGCAGTGACAGTGCGCGGGCGCGGAACGCCAGGGGGACGCGGGTCGTCATGAACGAATGGCGGGCCAGGCCGAAGGCGGCGGCGCAGAAGCCGATGAGGAAGACCGCGAGGGCGAAGATGCCGAGCGACGGTGCCAGCGCCATGCCCACCACCCCGCCGAGGGAGACGACTCCAGCGATCACCATGGTCAGCCGCTCGCCGACGCGGGCGACCGCCCAGCCGGCGGGGATGTTGCCGCAGAGCTGCCCCACGACGAGCGCGGAGGCGACGAGGGCGGCGGTCGCGACATCCGCTCCGAGCTGTGCGGCGATGACGGGGATCAGCGGGATGACGGCGCCCTCGCCGAGCGCGAACAGTACGGTGGGGCCGTAGACCATCGGCCCGAACCGCCACAGCACGTCACGGGCGGTGGGGGAGCCTGCGTGATCGGTCATCGCTTCCACGTTAGTCTGGAGTGTCATGCTCGACTTCGATCCCTCCGCCGACATCCAGGCCCTGCGTTCCACGTTCGCCGACATCAAGGCCGTGGTCGACGTCGAGGCACTCAACGCCGACATCGCCCGACTCAGCGAGGAGGCCGGCGCCCCCAATCTGTGGGATGACGTCGAGAAGGCGCAGAAGGTCACCAGCGCCCTCAGCCACCGCCAGGCCGAGCTCAAGCGCGTCACGGACGTCGAGCAGCGCCTCGACGATCTCGATGTGCTCGTCGAGCTCGCCAACGAGATGGACGACGAGGACTCCGCCGAAGAGGCGCGCCACGAGATCGCCGAACTGGAGGACATCGTCAGCCAGCTCGAGGTGCAGACGCTCCTCGACGGCGAGTACGACGAGCGATCCGCGGTCGTGACGATCCGCTCGGGCGCGGGCGGCGACGACGCCACAGACTTCGCGGAGATGCTCCTGCGCATGTACCTGCGCTGGGCGGAGCGCCACAAGTACTCGGTGAAGGTCATGGACACCTCGTACGCCGAGGGGGCCGGCATCAAGTCGGCGACGTTCGAGATCGACGCTCCGTACGCGTACGGCACGCTGTCGGTCGAGGCCGGCACGCACCGCCTCGCGCGCATCAGCCCGTTCGGCTCCGCTGACAAGCGGCAGACGTCGTTCGCCGCGGTCGAGGTCATCCCCGTGATGGAGGAGGCCGTCGAGGTCGACATCCCCGAGGGCGACCTGCGCGTCGACGTGTTCCGCTCGTCGGGTCCCGGCGGCCAGTCCGTCAACACGACGGACTCGGCCGTGCGCCTCACGCACCTCCCGACCGGCATCGTCGTGTCGATGCAGAACGAGAAGTCGCAGATCCAGAACCGCGCCGCCGCGATGCGCGTGCTCCAGACCCGCCTGCTCCTGCTCAAGCGCGAGGAAGAGGCGGCGAAGAAGAAGGAGCTCGCGGGCACGATCACGGCGAGCTGGGGCGACCAGATGCGGTCGTACTTCCTGTACGGCCAGCAGCTCGTCAAGGATCTCCGCACCGGCCACGAGGTGGGCAACCCGGCCATCGTCTTCGACGGCGACCTGGACGGCTTCATCTCCGCCGGCATCCGCTGGCGCAAGCGCAAAGACGACGACGACTGATCCAGCCCGCACTCGGCGAACCGATGCGCAAACGATGAGTGTCGCTGGACCGGGGCCGGTGGCGTCCGCATAGGCTCGTTAGGCCATGATCCGGTTCGAAAACGTCACGAAGCGCTTTCGCGGCACTTCCAAACCCGCCCTGAGCGATGTCGACTTCGAGGTGCTGCGCGGGGAGTTCGTCTTCCTCGTCGGTGCGTCGGGCTCCGGCAAGTCGTCCTGCCTCCGTCTGATCCTCCGCGAGGAGACGCCGTCCGAAGGGCGTGTGGTCGTCCTCGGTCGCGACCTGCGCACGCTGTCGAACCGCAAGGTTCCGTACTTCCGGCGCCATGTGGGGGCGGTCTTCCAGGACTTCCGGCTGCTGCCGACCAAGACCGTGTTCCAGAACGTCGCTTTCACGCTGCAGGTCATCGGATCGTCGAGAGGCTTCATCCAGCAGGCGGTCCCCGAGGTGCTCGCGCTCGTCGGCCTCGCCGGCAAGGAGAAAAGGTTCCCGCACGAGCTGTCGGGCGGTGAGCAACAGCGCGTCGCGATCGCGCGTGCGCTGGTGAATCGGCCCCAGATCCTGCTCGCGGACGAGCCGACCGGAAACCTCGACCCCGCGACATCCATCGACATCATGCAGCTGCTCGCGCGCATCAACGCGGGCGGCACCACTGTCGTGATGGCCACGCACGAGGCGGGCTTCGTCGACCAGATGCAGCGCCGCGTCATCGAGCTGCGCCACGGCGAGATCATCCGCGACGAGCGCCACGGCGGGTACGGCGACCGGTCGAGCCTGCCGAGCCTCGCTCCAGAGCCGGAGCGCGGCGCCGCCGCGGTCGCCGCCCTGACCGCGGTGCTCGAGGTGCAGCGCGAGGCCGCGATCGCTGCCGCCGCAGGCCTCGATCCGACGGCCGTGCAGGATGACGAGGAGCTCGTCGGCGTGGAACCGGATGCGGCGTCGCCGGCCGCCGGTGTCGCGGCGGCTGCGGCCGCCGCAGCAGCCGCTGTCGCCGTCACGGCCGCAGAGGCGCAGCAGGCGGAGGGCCTTGCGCAGGCCCTCGAGGAGCCGGTCGTCGAACCCGCGCCCGCGGCCGAGGCATCCGCTCCCGCGAAGCCCACCCACACCCAGCCGATCCCGCTCGTCGACGCCGTCGAGCTGCAGGTCGAGGAGCTCGGTCTCGCCGATCGGCTCGGCCTCGGCGCCACCGATCCTGACGACGAAGTGGGGCCCACCTCATGAGGTTCGGACTCATCATGTCGGAGGCTTTCACGGGCCTCCGGCGCAACGTCTCGATGGTCGTCTCGGTGGTGCTGGTCACCTTCGTGTCGCTCACGTTCGTCGGTGCGGCGATCCTCATGCAGATGCAGATCGGCACGATGCGCGACTTCTGGGTCGAGCGCGCGCAGGTCGCGGTCTACATGTGCACCAGCATCTCGACGCCCTCGACGTGCTCGAACGGCGAGGCGTCGCCCGAGCAGGTCGAAGAGGTGCGCGCGAAGCTCGAGGGCAGCGCGCTGGCGCCTCTCATTCGCGACCTGACGTTCCTCGACCACCAGCAGGCGTACGACGAGCTGCTGCAGATCGCCGGCGAAGAGAACGCGAGCGTGATCACGCCCGATCAGGTCAACGAGACGTTCCGCATCACGCTGGTCGACCCCGAGCAGTCGGACGTCATCATCGAGGCCTTCAGCGGCATGCAGGGGGTCGAGCTGGTGAAGGACCAGATGCAGTACCTCGATCCGTTGTTCTCGGCCCTGACGATCGCGACCTACATCGCGGTCGGCATCGCCGTGCTCATGCTGATCGCCGCGGTGCTGCTGATCGCGACCACCATCCGGCTCTCCGCGTTCGCGCGAAGACGGGAGCTCGGGATCATGCGCCTGGTCGGGGCATCCAACCGCTTCATCCAGACTCCGTTCATCCTCGAGGGTGTCTTCGCGGCGCTGCTCGGATCCATCCTCGCCAGCGCCGCCGTGATCGCCGGCGTGCACTTCGGCGTGAACAACTATCTGCGCAACCGCGTCGACTTCGTCACGACCTGGGTCGGCATGGCCGACGCGTGGCTCGTGGTGCCCGTCTTGATCCTGGTCGGTGTGGTGCTCGCGGCGCTGTCGGCGAGCTTCGCGATCCGCAGGTGGCTGCGCGCGTGATCGTCCACCCCGCCGCAGGGGTAGACTGACAGGCTGCCGTCCGCCCTCCGACAGGCTCGGGGACCAGCAGGCCGGCATCAGCGAGGAGACACCATGCCCAGGGAACGCGGGGAGAAGGTCGTGGCGACCAATCGTCGCGCGCGCCACGAGTACGCGATCGAGAAGACGTACGAGGCGGGCCTCGTGCTGACCGGCACCGAGGTGAAGTCGCTGCGTGAAGGTCGCGCGAACCTCTCGGACGGCTATGCGTACATCGACAACGGCGAGGCGTACCTGGACGCGGTGCACATCCCCGAGTACTCGCAGGGCCACTGGACGAATCACTCGTCCAAGCGCACGCGCAAGCTGCTCCTGCACAAGGAGGAGATCGTCAAGCTCTCGCACGCCATCTCGGCGGGCGGCTACACGCTCATCCCTTTGAAGCTGTACTTCTCGGACGGTCGCGCCAAGGTCGAGATCGCCGTCGCCAAGGGCAAGCGCGAGTTCGAGAAGCGCCAGACGATCCGCGAGCGCGAAGACAAGCGCGAGGCGGAACGCGCGATGCGTTCGCGCAACCGCCTCGGCGAGTAGAGGCTCAGCTCACTGCTTCCGCCGCGTCCGCGCCGTGCGCGGCGCGGTCGCTGAACGCCGTCTTCGGGACGAAGCACAGCAGCACCGCGGCGGCCAGCGCGGTCACGCCGCACACCACCCACACCGTGACGTAGCCCGAGAACGAGCCCGCGGTGCCCTCGGTCGCCGCGCCGGTCGCGCCGTGCAGCAGCGCGATGCCGAACACGCACGACGCGATCGCACCGCCGACGGTCTTGACCGAGTTCGTGAGACCGGTCGCGACACCCGTCTGGGTGGGAGGGGCGGCGGATGCTGCGGCCGCGGGCAGCGCCGCGACCAGCGCTCCCGACCCGAGGCCGACGACCACCATGTTCACGATGACCTGGGTGTAGGTGTCGTGGAAGGGCAGGAACATGAGGAACCCGATGCCGACCAGCGTCGCCGCACCGATGAGAGTCAGGCGGGGCGCGGTGAGCCGGGCGACGAGCGGGAACAGCAGCGCGCCCGTGATCATCGCGATGAGGTAGACGCCGATGATGAGCGAGGTCTGGAAGCCCGTCGTGCCGAGGCCATAGCCGTACACCGACGGGTCGGTGCGGGCGAAGGTCGACAGCGGGGCCTGCGCGCCGAGCACGCTCACACCGAACAGGCCGGCCGTGAGGAAGACGGGCCCGAGGGCGGGGGAGCGGAACATCCGCACATCGATGAGCGGATCGTCGTGCCGCAGCTCCCACAGCGCGAAGGGCACCACGAGCAGCACCCCGAGAACCGTGACGAGCCAGGCGATCGGATCAGCCGGGCCGTTGAGGCGCAGCAGGCTGAGTCCGCCGGTGAAGGCGACGAGTGCGAGCGAGATGAGAACCAGGCCGACGTTGTCGAGGCGGCCGCCGGTGGGCTCGGGCGACTCCTTGACTCCGAACAGGATCACGAAGAAGCACACGACGACGAGCAGAGCGGGCACGAGCAGCACGATCCACAGCGGCAGGCTGTCGATGAGCATGCCGCCCACGAGGGCGCCGGTGATGGCGCCGGTCTCGAGCGCCGCCACGAGGAATCCGGCGGCTCGCGCCGTGATGGTCGCCCGGCCCTCCATGCGCCGAGAGCGCGACCAGATCAGCGCGATCTCCAGAGGCAGCCACACGACGTAGAACCCCTGGACGGCCCACGCCGCGAGGAAGACGCCGAACGAGTCGGTGAACGGCAGGACGAGGGATGCTGCGGCCGTGATCGCCGTCGAGATCACCAGCATCCGCTTGTGTCCGACCATGTCGCCGAGCTTCGCGAATGCGGGGACGACGAGCGCCGAGAGCATGAGCTGGGTGCCCTCGAGCCAATTGACGTCGGCGTCGTGCACTCCGAGGTGACGGGCGATGTCGGTGAGCATGGGCGTGTAGAAGCCCTGGATCACACCGCTCGTGAACTCGACGAACGCGAGGAAGCCGACGACTCCCGCGAGCGCGCCGATGGTGACGCGTGAGGACACGGCGCTGCGCGTCATCGGTGCTCCTTCGCTCGGGCCCCAGACCCGGTCACTGCTGCGCACCGCCCCCGGGCATGCCGAAGGCGGTGCGAATCACTCTAAGCGCTGGAGGAGGGTGCGATGGAACAGCTCGCCCCGCTCGAGCGCCGCGATCTCGACGCGCTCGTCGACGCCGTGGATCGACGCGCGCTGCGCCTTGCTCATCTCCAGTGGCGCGAAGCGGTAGACCGCCGGCGAGAACCGGTGGAAATGCCGCGAGTCTGTGGCCGCCATCATCACGTACGGCACGGTCGCTGCGCCGGGGTGCGACACCTTCACCGCGTCCGTGATGAGCGCGAACTGCGCGTTCTCCGTCGACGACTCCGGGGACGGTCCGTCGCCCTCGAGCACCTCGACCTTCACGTGCCGGTCGGCGATCCGCTTGCGGACCCGCTTCACGGTGCTCGCGACCGACTCGCCCAGTGCGATGCGCAGGTTGAGCGTCGCCGTCGCCTGCGAGGGGAGGACGTTCGCAGCCGTTCCGCCGGACTGCATGGTGGCGGCGACGGTTGTGCGCACGAGCGCCGCGGGCTCGCCGCCCATCGCGGTGAAGGCGCGCGCGGTGAGCCACGGTGCCCTCGACAGCAGCCGGTACAGAGCGTGAGGGATGCCGCCCGTCCGGGTCGCGAAGAGCTCGAGCATGCGCGTGACCGCCGCCGGCGTGCGTGCAGGGAACGTCTGGGGCGACAGCCGCTCGACGGCGCGCGCGATGCGCCGGACGGCGGTGCGGGCGGGAGGAGCGGACGCGTGCCCGCCCTCGCCGCGGGCGCTCAGACGGAGCGTCAGCACGCCTTTCTCCCCCACGCCCACCATGGCGGCCGTGCCGCGGATGAAGGGCAGCGGCGCGTCCACGACGGCGCCTCCTTCGTCGAGCACGAGCCACGGCTCGACGCCGCGCTCCCGCAGCGTCTCGGCGATGATGCGGGCGGCACCACCGAAAGTCTCCTCGTCGCCTCCGAACGACAGGTACACGTCGCGCGCGGGCGTGAAGCCCGAGGCGAGCAGGTTCTCGACGGCATCCATCACGACGACGAGCGGTCCCTTGTCGTCGAGCGCGCCGCGGCCGTACACCCAGCCACGATCGATGCGCCCCTCGAACGGCGGGTGGGTCCAGGCGTCGCTCTCGTCGACCGGGACGACGTCGAAGTGCGCCATCAACACCGTCGGCTGCTCTTCGGCGCGCCCGCGCCACCGGTACAGGATCCCCAGCTCGCCGATGCGCTCGCGCTCCAGGTGCTCGTGGACGAGCGGGTAGAGCTCGACGAGCACGTCGGCGAACGCATCGAACGGCCCCTGCCCGCGTTCAGCGCGCTCCGCCGAGACGGTGGGCAGCTGGATCATGCGCGACAGTCGCTCGGCGATGCCCGCGCGGGGCACGACGTCGGCAGGGCTCATCGGGCGGCGAACCGGGCCTCGACGGCTGCCGAGATCACGATGTCCTCGGGCTGGAGCTGCACAGCGGGCCCCCCGCCCGCAGCGTCCGAGGCGAACGACGCCTTCGCCATGAGCATGCGGGGCGCCGGTGCCGTCTCGGCGTGGCTCTGCTGCGTCAGCAGCCCCACGTCAGCGAGCTCGACGGCGGTCACATCGGCGAGGCCGAGCGCCCCGGCGTACGCGCTCGCTCGCCCAACGGCCACTCCCACGGCCCGCGTGGCGACTTCCCGTTCCACGGATGCCTTCGTCTCGGGGGTGAGCTTCCACTCGATCCAGCCCAGCTGCACGCCCTCGCGCTCGGCGACCTCGCCGGCCCACCACGACAGCACCGCGAAGTCGGTGAACGTGACGGAGAAGTCCACGGTCGCATAATGCACCGGTGCCAGGCGCTTGCCCTCGTTGTTCCAGGGGCGCTCCGACCACACCGATACGCGTTGGCTCGTCCACTCGGTGACGGTGCCCGCGGACTTCCGCGAGGCGAGGTCGTCGCGCACCGGCTCGGTGAGCGCGGCCATGCGCTCGACGACGGCGCCGCGCTCGGGTCCTTCGGCGCGGATGGTCAGGTGCGCGATCGCGCGCTCGGGGGCGATGCGGGTCTCGTGCTCCCCGCGAACCGTGATGACGACGTCGCTCATCCTCAGACCCTAACCCGTGACCGGTGGGTCAATCGGGGAAGATCTGCCCGACCGGAAGGCGCTTCTCGGCCTGGAACGCATCCTCGGTGCGTCCGTACGCCCAGTACGCCGACAGCGACAGGTCGGCCCGCGCGACGCCGCGGTCGAGCAGGAGCGGCCGCAGCGACTTCATCGCACCTCTCTCACCATGTGCGAAGACCTGCACGCGGCCGGCCGGCCACGCCGCAGCATCCACTGCCGCGACGAGCCGCGCGCCGGGAGCGTCGTGGTCCTCGTCGACCCACTGGACCACGGCGCCCGACGGCACCTCGATCCGGTGCGCGGCCGACCGCGTCTCGATGATCGTCGTCACCGCAGCTTCCGCGGGCAGCGCCTCGAGCGCGGACCAGATCGCCGGGATCGCCGACTCGTCGCCGATCAGCACGTGGTGATCTGCGGTGAGGTCGGGGGAGTAACCCGCTCCGGGGGACGACATCGTCAGCCGATCGCCGGGTTTCGCGTTCGCGGCCCACGGCCCGGCGATGCCGGTGTCACCGTGCACGACGAAGTCGATCTCGATGGTGCGGGCTGCGGCATCCACACGCCGGATCGTGTAGGTGCGGATCGTCGGAAGCTCGTCGAACGGCACCGTCTCACGCAGCGTGGCGAGATCGTACGGCGGCTCGAGGGCGCTGCCCGCCGGCGGGAAGTACAGCTTCGCGTACTTGTCGGTCTCGGGCCGGTCGGCGAAGTCGGCGAACTCGTCGCCCGCCAGCGTCACCCGCACCAGGTCGGGCGAGAGCCAGGCGCTCCCGGTCACGAACAGGGTGGTCTGCGGGCGCGCGGCGCGAGGTGAGGTCACCCTTACATGCTAGAGAACGGATGCTGCGATCCGGCTTCGCGTCCAGGAATGGCGGGGACGCAGCATCCGTTGTATTCTGATGTGCTCGGATGCTTCGGCGCCGAGTGTTGGCAACTCCACAGTGTGACAGCGGCCCTTCGCGAGAAGGACACCTCTGAAGAGGTAACGGGGATGATCGGTTTCGACATCGCCTGTGAATCTGCGTGAAGCGGGCCGAGGATGCAGGGTTATCTCGTAAACGCTCCTTGCAAACCAATAACTGCCGAAAAGAAGCAGTCCGCGTTCGCCCTCGCTGCCTGAGCAGCGAGCCCGACGCCGTCAATCCGTGACTGATCCCGTCACGGGTATTGGCGTCATCTAGGGATCTTGCTGCGTGACGTCGCCTGAGCGTCGCGTGGGACTCTTTTCAGGATGGGCTTGTCGACTTAGGTGTCTGTGACAAAGGTCGGAGCCGAGTAGAACGATTTCACAGACTGCGCCCGGAGAAACCGCAGTTACCCAGCGATGGACGGGGGTTCGATTCCCCCCATCTCCACAGCCGTTGTCACAGAGAAGGGCCCGAGATCCGCGTAATTGCGCGGATCTCGGGCTCTTCTCGTGTGTTCGGCGGGCCGGAAATCCTCCCCGTTCACGCGCGCCGAGCCGCGGGCGGGGCGATCGAGGCCGACGATCATCCGCATCGTCGTGGACTTACCCGCGCCGTTCGGCCCGAGCAGACCAGTCACGGTCCCCGAGCCGACCGTGAAGGTGAGATCGTCGACGGCGGCCTTGTCGCCGAAGACCTGCGTCAGGTTCTCTACTTCGATCACGTCGCGTCGATCTCAGCTGCTCGACGAGGAGCTCTTGTCGGGCAGGTACGGTTCGATCGCCGCGGCAAGCTTCGCCGGCGTCATCGACTGCAGCCAGACATGCCCGGGACCGTGCACCTGCGCGAGGAAGAGCGAGTCGCCGAAGAACTTGTTCTTGACGCCCTTGATCGTGGCGAACTCCAGCTGCATCTCCGCACGATACAGCGCCAGGTGCCCCGGGTGGACGAGGAGCGAACCGCCCGCGGGCAACTCGTACTCGACGATCTCGCCGGCCAGCTGCACCCAGGCCGTGCCGTTTCCGGCGAGCATCTGGAAGACCACACCGGCGCCGCCGAAGATCCCGGCGCCGAGCTTCGTCTGCAGACCCACGAGACCTCGACATCCGGGGTGCTGGCCATGTAGGAACCGGATTGGACCATGAACTCATCGCTCGGGTCGATGGTGAGTTCTCGGATGGTGCCGGGCAACTGTGCGGCGAACGCGACCATGCTGCCGGGAGCGGACGCGGTGTACTGAGAGAGGAACAGCTGACCGCCGCCGACCATCCGCTTCAGGCCGCTCAGGAAGCCGCCCTTGCCGCCGGATCCGAATCCCGTCGACGTCTCGATGTCGAACCCGGGTGTGAGCCAGGCGACGTCGCCGCCTTCCGCGATGATCCGTTCGCCGGTGTCGAGAGTGACTTCGAGGACCGGCATCGTCGTTCCGGCGATCTGCGTCTTCATGAACTCACCGTATCGAAGCACAAACGCCCCGGCGGCGGCCCGATGCGGGTGCCAGCGTGTCTGGATCGGCCCGCGATCTGGGTCAGCTACATCACCATCGTCACGTCATGCTGCGGAGTTCCCGGACGTGACGACCAGGTGTGGCGATTTGCGCGGACGACAGTTCAGCTGTCGTCCTCGATCCGACAGCCTTGCTTATCGTGCACCGCTGACAGCATCGCGAGCTGCGATCACCGCGTCTGCGAAGCGACGCGCCCCGTAGCAGCGAACCTTCAAGACACGGACCGGGGTGCTGATCGCCACGATGTTGGTGAAGAAGCCGGGCAGGACTTCCACATTCGTCACCTGGTCCAGCGGCACGGCGACATCCATCGTGCCCGCCTGCGCGACGCGGTTCAGCGTGTTCGCCGCGAAGGAGACGGACTCCGGGGTGAGCGTCACTCGTCCGCCCACCCACAGTCCTCCCCACATCGCGCGGAACGCGGACAGAACGGGCAGGAGGCTGGAAGCGCGCACTTGAGCATCCTCGATGAGCGCGTTCGCAATCTTGGACATGAGCACGTGGTCCCGCACAACAGCGATTGTGGCTGTTGCGATAGGTCGGCGAACAGGGGGGACTGGAATGGCGTGCGCTGTCAAGAGACGGTCCGTTAGGGACCGATATACGGGGCGAGGCTAGCGTGGCCCCGGCTGACTGCGAACCAACTAGGGGAAGTAGATCACTGTCACGCTGTCACTGAGCGGTGTGCGCTTGCCCTCTCCGACTTCGTTGTCGGGGAACTTGAACGTCCCGGCTTCGATTCGCGTGCCGCTTTCGAGTGTGCTTCCAACGCCAAGGCCTGCACCGCACCCCATCTGCTCCCATTCTTCATCCCGAATCTGAATGAGGCACAAGCTGTTGTTCGTGCCGCGAGCAAGGTACAAGTCGGCGCCCTCCACCTCCCCGATGAACCGAGGGGACTGTCCCACGGCATCCTCAGGCAACGATGTGGCTCGCCTGTAGGCGGCCCGGGAGGCGGTCGATCAGCGAGCGCCTGGGGAGGGTGCATGCGTGTCTGCAGGCTCGGCGTACCGCGTGTCTCCGTCGTGCGGTGTGGTGTCGGTGGGGTGTTCGGCATCCGGTGCGCTCCGAGGTCGCAGTTCGCTGACGAGTGAGCCGATGACGATGAGTGCGGCGCCGAGGATGGCGATGGGTGGGAGGCGGTCGCCTGCGATGCGGCCGATGATGCCGGCCCAGACTGGTTCGCCGGCGTAGATGATGGTCGCCCGGGTGGGGCTGACCGAGCGTTGCGCCCAGTTCATCGTGAGTTGAATGAGGCAGCTCGCCGCGCCCAGGGCGAGCGCCGAGGCCAGCCATGCCCAGGAGAACGCGGGCGCTTGCTCGCCGACGATCGGCATGGTCAGGAACGCGAGGATTCCGGCGACGAGGAGTTGGATGACGGTGACGCGTCCGACGTTCACGCGTTTGGCGAACAGCCCGATGAGGACGATCTCTGCGGCGATGGGCACGGTGCTGAGGAGCGTCAGAATCTCGCCGGTGCTCCAGTGAAGGCCGACGCTGCTGGGGTCGGTGAGGAGGATCAGGCCGATGAATGCCAGCGCGATGCCGAGGAGTGCCATCCGGGTGGGCGCTTTGCGGAACACCAGCCATTGCAGCAGCGGCACGAGGGGGACGTAGAGGGCGGTGAGGAACGCGGATGTGCTGCTGTCGATCGTCTGCAGGCCCACGGTCTGCAGGCCGTATCCGAGATAGATCGTGACGCCGATCGCCGACCCCGCGGCGAATTCCTTCCAGCGCAGGCCGCGCAGGACGCGGTGAAAGACGATGGCGCTGAGCAGGCCTGCGGTGAGGAAACGGATGCCGACGAAGAACCATGGCCCGGTGTGCTCGAGGGTCAGGTGAACGATGAGGAAGGTCGCTCCCCAGACGATCGTGATCCCGATGAGAGCCAGTTCGGCACGACCCCACCGGATCCGACCCAAGACATCCCGAATGTGCAGCATATTGCACATCGTATAGTGCAGAATTGTGCACATGCAACTCGATGGGTCCCGGGGTGAAGTACTGGCGCATGTGGGGGCGAACGTGCGGCGGTTCCGCGTCGCCGCCGACGTGAGTCAGGCCGCCCTCGCGGCGGAGTCCGGTGTGAGCAGGCGCACGATCATCAATCTGGAGGCCGGTGAGGCGAACGTCAGCTTGTCGGCGCTGGACCACATCGCGGCTGCGCTGGGGGTGACATTCGTCGATCTCGTCGCCGCGCCGTCCGTACCGCGCGACGCGATCCGTGAAGTGGCGTGGCGGGGTGACTCCGCAGACAGCGTCGGCACCCTGCTGGGATCCGCACGCGCCACGAGGGAGGCGCAGCTGTGGACCTGGACGCTCGGGGCAGGAGAGCGATACGACGCCAACGCCGATCCGGCCGGCTGGCAGGAAATGATCCTCGTCACCGAAGGGGCGTTGCGCGTCGAGCGCGAAGACGGCATCACCCACCTGACAGCCGGGCAGCACGTCATGTACTCCAGCGCGCAGAAATACTCATACGTCAATGACGGCGTCGCTCCGGTATGGTTCGTGCGCGTCGTCGTAAGCTGACGCGCCGGCCGTGGCGGCGGCCTCCCTTGCCCGACGAGCTCGCCGAATCGGGGTGATGCCCGCTTCGCGATGAACTGTCGCGTCACCCTGAGGTCGGCGAACGCCTCGGCGCGGTTACCGGTGCCTACGCGCGGATCGGCTGGGTGATCGTCGACCGTCGCATCGCGGACCGTGGGGATCACGTCGTCGGTCACGGTGATCTTGCCTACACGGCGATGGCGTCGTTCTCGATCACGAACCGAGGCGTCGATTCAGCCATCAGGCCAGGGGAAAGCCTGCGAGCAAACCGATCAGGGGCCACGCTGTGACGAGCAGAGCAGTGAGTACGACGATGCCGGCCGTCACGATCGCGGGGCGTCGGCGACCAATCGTGAGGGCACCGACGACCATCGCGGCGTAGATGGACACAGTCGCGACGGAGATGACGAGCGCCGTGCCTTCCCGGTAGGACGACATGCAATTGGTCGGTGGGGGCATGATCGCAGGGCACGCCACGGGCCCCAATGGGACAGCGACGAACCAGACTACGGCGAGGGTTGCGGCCGTGAGCACGGTCGCGATCGCAAGCCGTCCCAGCGGCACTCGCAATCGTTCACGAGACGTGGCATCGCCCTGCGTCGCTCCAGACATCGCCTCAGGCTAGGTGCGGTTGGCCGCTCGAGCCGCCGACAGTCGTCGGATCGTTATCGTCGCCCCACTCAGCCCGCCCGCGAGCCGGTCCCCGAGCCAGCGACTGTGGAGGCCTGCACCGGCAACGTTCAGGGGTTCGGTCGTGCGGTGGTCGGCTGGGCCGCGTAGACCTGCACCCCCGCATCGTCGTGCACGAATTGGAGCGAGGTATCTTCAGGGAACTCGTCGCGCAGCGCCTGAGGCAACAGCGACGTGATCTGCAGCGAAACGGTGGCCGGGAATGGCCCTGCGCCGCAGCCTCCCGCGGCGAAGCCCGCACCGCTCGGAGTGGTGAGGACGGCGAGGCATGGCCGCGAGGCGCCATCGCCGGTGTTCTGGTCGTAGGTGACCACGGTCAATCCGTGAAACTCGTTGTAGCGCTGGCCGTCCTCGGGGCTCGCACCGAACATCTGGTTCGGCCACTCGGCGTCTGGATCGGCATGGAGCACCGCGACCTGTTGAGGCGGGGTTGGCTGCACGAGCAACATCGATCCGGCGCCGATCACGAGACCACCGAAGACGCCCGCGGCGGTCCAGAGCAGGGGGACGCGCCTGCGCCACCATGCCGGCGACTCCACAGCAGTGGCCGGCCCGGTCGGTGTGACGCTACCCGCCGCCGACGTGTGCCCGTCGTCTGCGGGGGCCGATGCATCAGACGCCGTTGGCTCCACGCGAGGTCCAGTGATCGGCGTTCGGATCGCAGGATCGGCGACCGCGCCGCTGGCGTGTGCTTCGAGTTCGCGGAGCCGAGCCAGTGCCGCAGCGTCCTCGTGAATGTCGGCGTGCGGTCCGTATGCGCGGGTGCGAAGGTCACGAAGCTCCTCGAGGCGAGGATCGTCTGGCGTTGGCATTTGGAGCCATCCTGCCGCACTTGGCAGCCTCGGCCCCACATCGCGGTAGATCAAAGAACGAACAGCGCTTCGCCGACACCTGAGCCGCGACCACAGCGTGTGCGCCCAGCACAGATCGCCGGCGCCGCGGGTCCGACCCGCGGAGCCAGCGATCTTCGCACGCTACTTGGCGGCCTGCTTGATCAGAGCGATTACCGAGAGGGGCTTGCTGATCATCGGCACGTGCGAGGTGTTGACCTCGACCGTGGTCGCGCCGGCGCGTTCGGCCATCGCGCGTTCGGCCTCGGGTGGAATGATGCGGTCTTGCTTGGCGACCATGTACCAGCTCGGGATGCTCTCCCACGCCGGCGGTCCCGAGGGCGTGACGAGCGAGGCGTAGGAGCCGGGGCGCTGCGAGGCGGCCATCGTTTTCGCCACCACCTTGGGGACGTCCTGAGCGAACAGCTCCGGGAACACCGCCGGGTCGATATAGGCGTCTGCGTCGTTCTCGGACGCACCCGGGAACGGGCGGATGACGAGGTGCTCCGTGACCTCGGAGTGCCCGCCGCCGAGTCCGTTCGCCGCAGCGACGGATTCGCCTTCGGCCAGGGCGTAGGCCGCGATGTAGACGAGCGACTTCACGTTGGGGTTGTCCGTGGCGGCGTTCGTGATGAGTGCGCCGCCGTAGGAGTGTCCGACGAGCACGACGGGTCCTTCGACTGTGGTGAGGAAGTCGCGCAGGTACTGGCTGTCGAATTGGATGCCGCGCAATGGGTTGGAGAAGGCGATGACCGGATAGCCGCCGGCTTCGAGGGCAGGGGCGACGAGGTTCCATCCGCTGGAGTCGGCGAACGCGCCGTGCACGAGGACGATCGTGGGCTTCGGCGTGCCGGACCCGGTGGTTGCGGTGGGCCCCGCAGCCGCTGGGGCGGCGATTCCCGTGACCACGGCGACCGAAACGATGGCTGCTGCGGCGAGGCCCAGCAGGCCTCTGCCCTTTCGATTGATCATGGAGTTTCCTTTCGGTGTGCGGTGTGCGGTGTGCGGTGTGCGGTGTGAGGTGTGCTGGTTCTGCGGGCGCTCGACGTGCCGTCGGATCACCCGGCGACGGCGGACCGCGTGGGTCTCGCGTGGCTGACAGCCCAGTCGAGCGCGTAGTCGGCGCGCCGGCATTGTGATCGCCGCCCGCATGGACGACGCGGTCGAAGGCACCCTGGCCGGCGTACCTCGTCTCGAGTTGGGCGGCTTGGACCCGGATTCCGGCTCCACACTGATTCGCGGGGCGACGAGAGGAGTCCTCGATCACACCGTGGCAGCCGATTACGTCGCATACACGGCGGGGAATCCGCTCGCGCTGCGAGAACTCGCCGTGGAATGGTCCGCGGAGGAGCTCACCGCGACCGCGATCTCCCACTCGCCGATTCCGATCGGTCGCCGACTCGAGCAGATCTACGCGCGCCGGCTGCGGGAGCTTCCCGAAGCCAGCAGGCAATGGCTTCTCATCGCCGCCGCCGAGTCGAGCGGCGATATCGGCGCGGTCAGCGCCGCCGCCGACGCGCTCGGCATCCCCACCGATGCCTCCGCCGACGCCGAGCGGATCGACTTCGTGCGCACGCGCGACAGAATCCGCTTCCGGCATCCGCTCATTCGCTCAGCCGTCTACGCCGACGCCACCGGCGCAGACAGAAGGAGAGCGCACCGCGCGCTCGGCGACCACGCGAGATCGCACGGCTGGCCCGAGATCGCGGCGTACCACGCGGCGGCCGCGGTCGACAGGCCCGACGATGGCGTTGCCGCGGAACTCGCCTCGGCGGCCGACACTGCCGGTGCGCGCGGTGGCATGCTCTCGCGCGCGCACCTGCTCGCCCGCGCCGCCTCCCTGTCGACGACGGTCGCCGATCGCAGCGAGCGATCCGTGGCGGCCGCCGAGGCCGCCCTCAGCGCGGGCGCTGCGCGACTCGCCGTGCAGCTGCTCGATCGAGTGGACGAAGCCGCCCTCAACGACGTCGGCCGAGGCCGCAAGCTCATCGTCGAGGCGATGTCCGGGATGTTCCTGTCCCACCCGGAGGGTCTTCGAGGCGGGCTGGGCAAGCTGATCGCCGCGGCGGATCTCGTGAGCGAGCTTGCGCCGGACCTGTCCCGCCAGACGCTGCTTCTCGCCCTCAACTCGGGCACCGTCACGGAGGAGCAGGCCGTCGGCGCCGACATTCGAGATCTCGGACTCCGGATGAGGGCCGCTTCCGACGGCGAAGACCTCACCGCGATGCTTCTCCGCGCGATGAGCGCGTTCATCCTCGATGACTACGTGATCGCGGCGCCCCTGCTCCGGGAAGCGCTCGACGCGCTGCTGGACGGGATGGGCGAAGAGCCCACCGGCCTCGCCTTCTATGTGACCATCCCGTGCGTCGCGCTCTGGGACTGGCATGCCGCGTCCGAACTGCTCCAGCGCGCGGCGCGAGTCAGCCGGACCGTCGGCGCACTGCGCGACGTCGACGCTTGTCTGTGGATCCTCAGCGCGGTCGAGATGAGCAGGATGAACCCGAAGGCCGCCGCCGGCTATATCGACCAATCTGCGGAGCTCCGACGTGCGCTCGGGGTGATCGACGAACAGGCGGTGAACGCGGGGCTGCTCGCCTGGCAGGGCACACCGCCGGCGGTGGTCGAGCAGATCACCCACGCGATTCACGAAGCAGGGTGGGGCGGCATCACCCGCATGGCCATCGGTGCGATCGCGATCAACGAGATCGCCGCCGGAGCTTACGAGGCGGCGTTCGAGCGCCTTTCGCCGCTCGTCCGCCATCCGTTTCTTCAAGCGAGCTTTCATCACATCCCCGAATACATTGAGGCTGCCGCCCGAAGCGGAAACCATTCATCGGCCCACTGGGCGCTCGCGAAGCTGGAGTCCTACGCCGATGTGAGCGGCTCCGTCGTCGCGCGCGGGCTGCGAGACCGATCCCGCGCCCTCCTCGCCGACGATCAGAGCGCTGAGGAGCACTACCTCTCGGCCATCGACGCGCTCGTCGGCGACCACGACGGTGACGGCGCCCGCGCCCGCCTGCTGTATGGAGAATGGCTGCGTCGTGTGCGGCGGAGGAACGACGCCCGCGTACAGCTGCAGCTCGCGTACGAGACCTTCACCGCACGCGGTGCGGTCACCTTCGCCGAACGCGCTCGCCGCGAGATCCAAGCCGCAGGCGCGCAGGTCCTCAGCGAACCGAAAGCGCCGGACCTCCTCACCAGCCAGGAACGGGAGGTCGCACTGCTGGCAGCGCGCGGTGCGACGAATACCGAGATTGCCGCGTCGATGTTCATCAGCCCGAATACGGTCGATTACCACCTGCGCAAGGTGTTCCGGAAACTCCAGATCAGCTCACGCCGCCAGCTCACCGATCTGCTTGCCCAGTGAGGGCTCCCGGCCCGTCCGTTCATCGGTCCCTGATCGGTCGCTAGTGTGACCTCGTGTCGCGGATGACGGCCTCGACGCGATCGGCGAGTGCCGAGACGGTCTCGCGGCCGTCCAGTTCGAGCGTTGCTCCCGACCTGAGGAGCGGTTCGACATCACGGAGGTTGCGTGAGATCTCTTCACGCTCTTCGCTCGTTGTGCCGTACGGGTTATTGACGCGTGCCGAGACGCGTTCCAGGAGCACGCTGAGTGGTGCGGTCAGGAGGATGATCGCGTCGAAGTTGTCGTAGAACCGCACCTGGTTCTCGACCGTCCCGGAAACGATGACAGGGCCCCCATTCGCCAGCAGTGCGGCCATGCGCGGCTCATCCCAAGTGCCGTCACCCTGCGTCCAACCGTCGTAATCAGTGTCGACCGTTTGGTGGCCGCGACGTCGGAGCTCATCGAGAAGCGTCGTCTTGCCCGCCCCAGACATGCCGGTGACAAGAATACGGCTCACGCTCAAGACGCTAGCCGACCTGGTGAATCGGGCGCTGACCGGGTCCCTCACCGTACTGACTCTGGCTGCTGTCGGAGCCCTGTCGTTCCACCTTGGCGGGGGCAGGGAATCGTGCTGGCGCATCAGCCATGTCGCCACGAGCGCGTCGCATGCCAGCCGAGAACGGTGGCTGCGCGCGAGGTGTCGAACCCGCCTCTGTGGTCTGGGAAGTCCCCGTGGCGAGTCGCGCCCGGGAGGTGGCGGGCCAGCAAGTCGCTCGTCGGAGTTTCTGAGAGCGTGTCGTCGCTTGCGATCACTACCGCTTCGTATCCGCGGTGCTCGGGTCGAGGCTGCAGGGCGAGCACGCATGCTCGAGCGGCGTCCTCGAGGTGGATCCAGCCCCACAGGCTCGCGGCGCCGTCGGCGTCGCTGCGGGTGCGGGCGACACGCTCGGCCTCGCCGGAAGTGAGGATCCAGTGCGGCCTCAGCGCCGTGACCGTCATTCCGCGTCGCGCGTACATCTCGCCCATGCGCTCAGTGAAGTCCTTCGTCAGCGCGTACGGGTCAACAAAGGCGAGCGGCGTCGACTCATTCACCGGGAGGGTCGAGAAGAGGAGCGGCTCAGGCGAGAATGACGTGCCGTAGATGGCGCCGCTCGAAACCAGCACAGCAGTGCTGATGCCCGCCTCCCACGCCTGCTTCAGCGCGTTGAAGCAGGCCATCGTGTTGTTGCGGACGAGTTCGCTGGGCTCGGTGTGCTCCGGGGAAGGGATCGCGGCGCAGTGGATGATCGCGGTCGCGCCTTGCATCGAACGTGCCACCTCGTCCGCGTCGGCCAGATCCACGGAGGATGGTCCTTGCAGATCAGCCTCCAGAACGCGGACGCCGGCCGCGCGCAACTGGCGGCACACCTCGCGCCCGAGCTTGCCCTGCGAACCACTCACCCACACCACCGCGGCTTCGGGCGCTGCGGCCGTCGATGATTGCGGGGTGGAGCGCCTCATGCGTCGACCTTAGGACGCGCCGGCTCACTTGGCCGGTCGCTCAGCGCGCGTCGTCGCTGAGGCTCCGGGACCACGCGACTTTGCGGTCGAGTTGACCCGTCTCAACGAAGAGAAGCACCTGGTGCGTGTCCGGCAGAGTCGCCGCGAGTTGCTCACGGTCGGCGCGGGTGAAGCCGAGGTTCTGCCAGAACGGCCCGGACCGTCGCGAGAACAGCCACGCGCGCGTAGCGCCGGCTTCGTGCGCTCGCTCCAAGGCAAACTTCGCAAGACGCGATCCCGCCCCAGCGGATCGGCGCTGCTGCGCCACCGCCACGCTTCGGATCAGGGCGTGCTTCCGATTTGCGCTTAGCTCGAATCCCGCGCTGCCGACGATCTCCCCACATTTGTCGCGCTCGATCCAGAGTTGGACAGTGGGGGCTTCGAGGCCTGCAAGTGTCAGATCGGCTTCACGAAGGAACGCGCGAATCTCCTCGAGATCGACATCCGATACTCGCTCGATCTTCACAAGCCAATTGTCGCCGCTCCGGTCGACCTGGGCCGCATCGCGTCGCTCGATGCGCGCTCCCTTGTCGGTCGGCTCGATAGAGCGCTCAGACCCAAATGGTCGTCGCCAGTCATCTCCCAGGTGCGCGCGGTACTCTGGGCGAGATAGGCGAACTTCTCATTCGTCTCGCCCCGGCTGTGTGGTAACAGTCGGGGCTTCTTCTTTGTGTGGACGGCTCGATTCATCCGAGTTGGCCTCGCGCCCTGTCCCGTGAGGTGTCCTCCTTCGAAGGAGGTTCGAGGCCGACGCTAGCTCGACGCCAACCGGAGAGCCCTAGCCGTGTAGTAGTCGACCGTCCCGTTGGCGTCCTCGACACCGAAGACCCACTTGCCGGACGGAGTTGCCCGGACGTCGATCACAGTGCCGCGTGCGCCCTGGGTGAAGACATCGTCCCGGGTTTGAACGCGTAGTCGGTCATGCGGCCGAGCATACGTGGATTCTGCCCCGTGCTCGTCGTGGGCGACATCAATCCCGCAGTGCTCCGGCCCGGCTCCAGCGTCACAGGCAAAGCGCGCAAAGCGTTCGAGTTGCAGGACCAGGGGCAGGAGATCGAGGTCATGACCGCGGACGACTTTCTGCGTTGCCTCGACGGAAGCACGTTGGAAGGGGGCCGAGGTACTTCCTACCGAAACGGAGCCTTCCGTTTGAGGCGATCGCTCGATCCATATCCGTGCAGTGCCCGTAGGCCGGTCCTCGGCGAGCGGCGTTTCAGGCTGGGTAGCTTGATCTCTCGGCGGATTGCGCAGGGACGGCGGTTTCTGCCAGATTGGCGAGCAGCTGGAGGCGCTCGTGGCTGGGGGTTCCGGGTTCGGCGGAGAAGACGATC
The DNA here is from genome assembly GCF_001422925.1 of Microbacterium sp. Leaf288. GTDB lineage: Bacteria > Actinomycetota > Actinomycetes > Actinomycetales > Microbacteriaceae > Microbacterium. The sequence goes on along the minus strand of NZ_LMNI01000010.1, from coordinate 849,944 downwards.
ATCTGGAGTCCGCGGTCGGACGCGAGGTCCATGGCTTGGAAGGTGAGGTCGAGATCGCCGACGACCGGATGGTGGATCAGTTTGAGGCCGGTGCGGTGCTCGCGGACGTCGTGGGCTCCCCAGAGCTTTCGGAACAGATCGCTTCGGGTTGAGAGCTCGCCGACAAGCCCCGTCAGTCGACGGTCGTAGGGGGAGCGGCCGGCCTCGGTGCGAAGGACAGCCACTATCTGACGTGTCTGCGCTTCCCATTCCCGGTAGAAGGACCGCGCCCTCGGGTCGAGGAAGATGAACCGGGCGGCGTTGGCCGGGTGCGGGCCGTCATCGAGCATCTCAGAGTAGAGCGCTCGCCCGAGCCGGTTGGTGGCGACGGCATCAAGACGGCCGTTCTGCACGTAAACGGGCACCGTCGACATCGCGTCGATCGTCTGCCTCGCACCGGGCGTGAGTTGCGACGTGCGGGTGGTCTTCGCTCGCCGTTGTGGGTGGGTGCCGGCATTCGCGGCGCGGATCAGGTCATACAGATGGGCGTGCTCGGCTTCGTCGAGCTGCAGGGCGCGGCTGACGCCGTCGATGACGGCTTCGGAAACCCCCGCGGCGTTGCCACGCTCCAGCCGCTTGTAGTACTCCGCGCTCATCCCGGCCACCAGTGCGACTTCTTCCCGGCGGAGTCCGGGCACCCGACGGCGGCCGCCGAAGTCCGGCAGCCCCACCTGCGACGGCGTGAGCTTGGCGCGCCGCGTGGTGAGGAAGTCGCTGATCGCGTCCGAGGCATCCATCTTTCGAAGTTACGCCGACTCGGGGCGCGTAGGGGGTTCCTGTCGGGGCACCCATAGACAGGGCCACGCTCACCCGGCGGAAGAAGCGTTGACTCGAACCATCAGCCGCAGAACGAACGGCGACATTCGAGAAAGGCACACACCACCCGTGAAGAACGCACACCTGGGATCCCTCGAGGTCTCTCGCATCGGCCTTGGTGCGATGACGATGGCCGGCACCTACACGACGGGTGGAGCGCTCGACAACGACGAGTCCGTCCGCACCATACACCGCGCCCTGGACCTCGGCGTCACCCACATCGATACCGCGGAGATCTATGGTCCGTACCTCAGCGAGCAGATCGTCGGCCAAGCACTTCGCGGACGACGCGACCAGGTGAAGATCGCCACCAAGTTCGGGCTCGTCTCACACTCCGGCGGCGGACCCGGTGTCACAGACAGCGCCCCGATGAACGTGAAAGCCGCGGTCGAAGGGTCCCTGCGCCGTCTCGGTACCGACCACATCGACCTGTACTACCAGCACCGCGTCGACTCGAACATGCCCATCGAAGACACCGCAGGTGCCGTCGCTGACCTGATCGCCGAAGGCAAAGTGCTCCACTTCGGACTGTCCGAAGCATCCGCACAGACCATTCGCCGGGCGCACGCCGTACAGCCCGTTTCCGCCCTCCAGACCGAGTACTCGCTGTGGACCCGCGACGTGGAAGCTGAGATCCTTCCTCTGCTGCGCGAGCTCGGCATCGGGTTCGTTCCCTATTCACCCCTCGGTCACGGGCTGCTCACCGGGCAAATCCGCTCCGCTGCCGACATCCCCGACGACGACTGGCGCAAGACCAACCCCCGGTTCGTGGGCGAGAACTTCACCCGCAACCTCCGCCTCGTCGACGAGGTCCGTGCCATCGGTGCCGAGATCGGAGCCACCCCGGCACAGACCGCGCTGGCGTGGATCCTCACCCGAGGAGACGACATCGCCCCAATCCCCGGCACGCGGCGAGTCGCGCGTGTGGAGGAGAACACCGCAGCCGACGCCCTCGAGCTGACTCAGGAGCAGGCCGATCGCCTCAGCGCGCTCGAACCCGCCGCCGGTGAACGACACGACCAAGCCAACATGGCCTCGATCGACCGGTGATCGGGGCAGACCGCCGCAGCTCGGGCTGGGTTCGTCAACGAGCGTCTGGAGGGGTTGCTCGGCCTACCGTGACGCCGCACTTTGGACGGATGCTCGCCCCGGGCAAGGTGCGATCGCAACCCGGTCCATCAGTGAGCTGGCCTAGGCCGGAGCCGCCGTGCCGGTCAGCTCGAGCCTCACCAGGGGGTGCCGCGCAGGTCGATTTCGCCGGCCGGCCAATCGCGTCCCCGGATGGGGAAGATCAGCAGTGGACCGTCGGACGACACCACCGTCGACCGCGGATCCTGCATCGATGTGTGACGCTCGACGGCTCGCACTCGTTGCCACCCGGCGCTCTCGTAGAACGGAATGACTCCCTCTCGGCAACCGAGGTAGCCGAACTGTATTCGCTCGTCCTCCCACATCGCTTCCTGCGCGCGACGCATGAGGCGCCGACCAAGCCCGCTGCCGCGCGCAACCTCGTCTACCAAGACGCCGCCTGTGCCGGCGACCGTGACTTCCGCTTCCCCGACGGTGAGCGTCCGGGTCTGAAACCCGACGTGGCCCACCAGCGCAGAGCCCACGAAGGCGAGGATGTGCACGCTGGCAGGCGAGTATCCGTAGGGCCGATCCGGATCCCACCCTCCGTACTCTGCGAGGTACTCCCGGTCGAACAACCCCCGCAGAGCGGAGAGTTGTGAGGCGGTCAGTGCGCCATGCGACACGACGCGGAATTCCTCAGGCATCGGGCAAGCCTAAACGGGCGGTACCTGCCGAGACACAGCCCACTCACGTCTTTCGCGCCACCGCAGCCGCACCGATCAACCCACCCGCAGATGCCAGCAGCACGAGAGCTCCGGCGATCATTGCGATCTCAACGGCCATCGGCAACTCCAACGCCACCGACAGGACGCAGAGAACAACGGCGGCGCGGGGCTCCGGCGGATCAAAGCTGCAGCCGTCGCTGGTCCGGATGACGCTCCGTCCACGGTGTTCTGCCAAGTTCCCGGACTTCCTCCGGCACGCTTCGCAAGCGGGGCGGTGATCGATGTCGCGCCGCCTTCTCTCGAGGTGATTCCCAGACGCGGATGCCGCGGCTCTCGCTTGCCGCGGCATCCGCTGCCCTGCGCTCGGGAGGGGCGGTCAGGCCCCAGAGATCCAGACGGTCGCCTCGCCCGGGAGCTCGCGACCCTCGACGTGGTGGCTCGAGAGCGACATCGCGCCTCCGTCGGGCAGATCGTACGGTGTCTCACCGAAGTTGGTGAAGACCGTCCACCCGTTCGGACGGCGGAAAGCCAGCACGTCCTCGCGACCGGTGTCGATCCACTCCAGCGATTCGCCGGTCTGCAGCAGCCGGCGCAGCGCGAGGGCTTGGCGGTAGAGCGCGAGCGTCGAGCGCGGGTCGTCCTCCTCTACCGACACCGCGAGATCCGCGAACCACTCGGGTTGCGGCAGGTGGGCGCCGCCGTCGCCGAAACCGAGGGAGGACCCCGAAGCCGACCACGGCAGCGGAACGCGGCATCCGTCCCGTCCGATGTCCTCGCCGGGGCTGCGGAAGAAGGTCGGGTCCTGGCGCTGGGAGTCGGGGATCGCGGCCACTTCGTGCAGGCCCAGTTCTTCGCCCTGGTAGACATACGCCGAACCCGGCAGGCCCAGCACGAAGAGCGTCGCGGCGCGGGCGCGGCGCAGTCCGCGCTCGGTGTCGAGCACGGGCGACGTACCGCCCGACAGCAGCCACTCGTTGCCGTGCTTGCGCGTGGGGCGTCCCTTGTCGTCGCGCTCGACGTCGGGCAGTCCGTAACGCGTCGCATGACGCACCACGTCGTGGTTCGACAGCACCCACGTGGTCGACGAGCCCGACTTCCCGGCGAGCGCGAGGTTGTCCCCGACGATCCGGCGGAACTGCGCGGCGTCGAAGTCTGCCTCGAGCAAGTCGAAGTTGAAGGCCTGGCCCAGGCTCTCGGCGCGCGCGTACAGCGGGATGCGGGAAGGCTCGACCCACGCCTCGGCCACGGCGGTGCGCGGCGGGTCGTAGGAGTCGAACACCTCGCGCCACTCCGCGTACACCTCGTGCACATCGTCGCGGTCGATCATCGGGTGGTTGCCGTCGCGAGGCATCGCGTCGAGCTCGGCCTGCGAGGGGAGGGGATCGACGAAATCCTTTGTGAGCATGTGCGCCACGTCGATGCGGAAGCCGTCGACACCCCGGTCCGACCAGAAACGCAGCGTCTTCACGAAGTCGGCGCGCACCTCCGGGTTCGACCAGTCGAGGTCGGGCTGCTCGACCGCGAAGTTGTGGAAGTACCACTGCCCGTCGGCCACGCGCTCCCAGGCCGAGCCGCCGAACACCGACACCCAGTCAGCGGGCGGCTCGGAGCCCTCCGGCCCGGATCCGTCGCGGAAGATGTACCGTGCGCGAGCGGCCGAGCCTCGGCCGGCCGCGAGTGCCTCCTGGAACCATTCGTGCTGATCCGACGTGTGGTTCGGCACGATGTCGACCACCACCTTGATGCCCGCGCCGTGCAGCGCCCTGAGCATCTCATCGAAGTCCTCGAGCGTGCCCAGGCGAGGGTCGACGTCGCGGTAGTCGGCGACGTCGTAGCCGCCGTCAGCCAGCGCCGACGGATAGAACGGGCTCAGCCAGACCGCGTCGATCCCCAGCTCTTTCAGGTAGGGCACGCGCGAGGTGACGCCTCGGATGTCGCCGATGCCGTCGCCGTCGGCATCCGCGAAGCTCCGCGGATACACCTGGTAGACGACCGCCTGACGCCACCAATCGGGGGTCGTGAGGTCATTCAGCTTTGCGGTCAGCGGTGCGGAGTGCACAGTCGTCACGGAGACGCGTTTCCTTTCGAGGTGATTCTTCGGTGGGAGAGTGGGATGCCGCGGCCTCAGCCCTTGACGGCTCCCTGGGTCACGCCTTCCATGACCCATCGCTGGGTGAACAGATAGACGATGATCGCGGGCGCCATCGCCATGAGGTACGAGGCGAACGACACGTTGTAGTTGTTGCTGAACTGGGTCTGGAAGATGTTCTGGACGACCGGAAGCGTCTGCGATGCCGGGTCCGAGATGATGAGCGACGGCATCATGAAGTCATTCCACGATGCCAGGAATGCGAAGATCCCGACAGTGGCACTCATCGGCGCGAGCAACGGGAAGATGAGCCGCCAGAACGTCTGCCACGTCGTGGCGCCGTCGATGCGGGCGGCCTCTTCGAGCTCACCGGGGATCGACCGCAGGAACGCTGTGAACAGCAGGATGCTGAAGCTCAGCTGGAACATGATGTGCAGGATCGTCACGCCCACGGGATTGTCGAGCCCGGCGAGTCCCGTCAACTGGATCTGGGGGAGCGCCACCACCGGGAACGGCAGGAACATCGCCGCAAGCAGGTAGTAGAACGAGTAGCGGAAGAGCTTGCGATCCCAGTTGCGCGAGATGGCGAACGACGCCAGCGCGGCCAGGATGATCGTGCCGGCGACGGTGAACGCCGTCACGAGGAGCGAGATGGTGAACGCCCGTGGGAAGTCGGTCAGCTCCCAGGCGGCGACGAACCCTTCGATGCTCCACGGCGCCGGAAGCGAGAACGCGTTGCCGTCGACGGCCTGACCCTGCGTCTTGAACGCCATAGTGATCGTGACGTACAGCGGGATCAGGACCGTGAAGGCGCAGAGGATCAGCACGATCGTGCCGGACCAGTTCACGCGCTCCATCGCGAAGCGCGAGCGGGCGGGTTTGCGGACGGCGTCGCCGTCGAGCACGCGTTCGGCGTTGATGTCCTCGACGGCGAGGGCTGCTTGCGTGGTCATCAGAACACGTTCCTTCCGCGAGTGAGACGGAGTTGGAGGAGGGAGAGGATCAGCGCGATGACGAAGAAGATCGTGGCGTTGGCCATCTGGTAGGCGTAGTCGCCACCCGAGAAGCCGGTGAAGATCGTCATCGCGATGCTGCGGGTGGCGGTGCCGGGGCCGCCGTTGGTGAGGCCGACGATGATGTCGTACGCGTTCAGGAAGTTCTTGAAGCCGAGGATGACGTTGATCACGACGTACCCCGCGACCAGTGGCAGCGTGATCCGCAGGAGCTGCTGCATCTTGCCGGCGCCGTCGATGTCGGCCGCTTCGTACACGTCGCCCGGGATGGACAGGAGGCCGGCGATGTAGATGAGGAGCGTGCCGGGGATCGCCTGCCACGCCGTGACGATCACGATGGCGATCCACGCGAGATCCGGATTCGCGAGGATGCTCTCGCTGAGCCATGGGATGCCCCACGCCTGCCCGAGCCCGGGCAGGGAGTTCGAGAACAGGAAGTTGAAGACGTAGGCGATGATGATGCCCGAGATCACCATCGGGATGACGAAGATCGCTCGCAGCCCGGCCTTCAGCCGCACGCGCGAGACGAGCCCGACCGCGAGCAGGAACGCCAGCACGTTCACGACGATGACGGTGACAGCAGCGAAGCCGAAGGTGAACAGATAGCTCTGCAGGATCGCCGGGTCGGTGAAGACGGCCACGTAGTTGATGAGCCCGACGAACTCCCAGTCGCCGAACCCGATCGAGTCGGTGAAGCTGAAGAAGATGCCGATGACCGCCGGGATCGTGATGGCGAGTGTGAACAGGATGAGGGCGGGGAGCAGGAAGAGGTAGTAGACCCCTTCGACGCGTCGGCGCGTGCGCGGCATCGTCGCCGCGCCGGAGCGCCTGCCCGCCTTGGGCACCGTGAGGGTGGCCGTGGTGGTTGCCATGAGTGCGTTCCCTTCGTGTCTGCTATTGGCGCAGTGCCAGCCGAGCCCAGTCGGCGTCGAGGGTGCGCAGTGTGCTCTCGATGTCGGACCCGGTCACGATGCCCTGCATGTAGTTGTCGGTGGGGATGGTCAGCGGGATCGCCTTCGAGGCGCCCTGGTAGAACTTCGCGGAGTCGTAGTACTCCTTCATGCCGAGGATGCGCTCGTCGGTGACCGGTGCAGAGTCGGTGGTGGTGCCGTAGCCGAGGAACGCGGCGTTGTACTCGTCCATCACGTCCTTGCGGAACAGGTAGCTCAGGAAGTCGCGCGCACCCTCCTTCTGATCGGATGCCTCGGGGATCCACGCGGCGAGGTCGATGTTGACCCGCACCTTGTTGTCATCGGGGTCGTCGGTCATCGGCAGCGGGAACGTGCCGAGGTCGAGGTCGGGGTTCGTCTTGTCGATCTCGCCGAACGCCCACGGCCCCTGGAGGTACATCGCCGCCTCGCCCTTCGCGAAGGCGAGGTTGCCGTCGCCGTAGCCCCGGCTCGCGGCATCCGCGTTCGTGTACTCGCTCGTGAGCTGCGTCATCCGCTCGACGGGGTCGGCGAGGGTCTTCTCGAACGACACCGGCGAGTCCGGGCCGACCTCGGTGCCGAGCTCGTTCATCTCGTCGTAGAACGAGGCGACGTCGACCTCACCGCCGACGGCGTAGTCGAACCATCCCTGCCCGACGGTCCACGGGTCCTTGAAGGTGGCGTAGAACGGCGTGATGCCCGCCGCCTTCAGCGCGTCGCAGACCTCGACGAGCTCGTCCCACGTGGTGGGGACCTCGAGACCCTGTTCGTCGAAGATCTGCTTGTTGTAGATGACGGACGCCGCCATCACCGAGTACGGCAGCACGCTCGTGCGCCCAGGGTAGGTGGCGTACTGGTCGACCAGATCCTGCACCTCGGGGAGGATGCGGTCGGCCTCGGGCATGTCGCTCAGGTCGCTGAGGGCGCCGCGTTCCATGAAGCGCGCCATCTCCATGTTGTAGTTGAGCAGACCGAGGTCCGGCGGGTTGCCGCGCAGGAAGCCCGCCTGCAGGTTCGAAGAGGTGTCGAAGACGACCTCGACCTCGTCTTGGCTCGCGTTGTACTCCTTGATGAGATCGCGGAAGTAGGGGATCGCCTCCGGCTTGCTGAGATGGAACCTCACCTCGGCCGGGCCGGTCGATGCGCCGGAGCACGCGACCAGGGAGGTGCCGAGGATCGCGATGACGGCGCCCGCCGCGCTCGCGCGGCGGAGGAAGACGGATGCTGCAGGCACGTCGTTGTCCTTTTTCCGTGGGTTGTGGGTCTCGTTGGTTCGAAGAGTAGATTTACTCGTCGAATCAACTGGATATGGACCATAATGCTGAGGAACGCGTGAAAGGTCAAGACCTCGATGTCACAATCGCTGCTCACCCCGACGGCACTGCGTCGCGCGAGCCTGGACGCTGTCCTCGGCTTCGCCTGGGACGCCGACGCACTGACAGCCTCGGACGTGATCGGACACGTCGGGCTCACGCGGTCGACCGCCATCGACGTCGTCGATGAACTCGTCGAGCGCGGGCTGCTCGCCGAGCTGCCGAACGCCCGTGCGGTGGGGGAGTACCAGAAGGGGCGACCGGCTCGGCGGTTCGCGTTCCGCGAGGACAGCGGATACGTGGTCGGGCTGGACGCCGGTCGCGCCCACCTCACGGCGACCGTCGCGGATCTGCGCGGCGCCGCGCGGGCGGTGCGCCATCTGGCAGCCGATGCGTCTCACGATTCACCCGAAGACCGGCGTCGCGACGCCGCGCGTGTGGTCGATGATGCGCTGGCGGCGGCCGGGATCACGCGAACCGACGTCGTTGCGCTGTGCGTCGGTGTTCCGGCGCCCGTGGACCGGAACGGGGCGTCGCCTCCTCACCGGGATGACTTCTGGCGTCGGATGAACCCGTCGTTCGGCGACCTCTTCGGCGAATGGGCGCCGATCGTGCGGGTCGAGAACGATGCGTCGCTGGCGGCGGTGGCGGAGCGGGCGGTCGGCGCGGCCGTCGGCTGCGACGACTTCGTGACGCTTCTCGCAGGAGAGCGCCTCGGCGCTGGCGTGTGGGTCGACGGGACTCCGCTCCGTGGTGCGCATGGCGGCGCCGCCGAGATGGTCGCCTTCGACCACGTCGCGGGCGTCGAAGGGGCGTGGGGGCTCGGCTACCGGGTGGCCGAGCTGGCACGTCGTGCGCTGGCGGAGGCATCGCTGCCATCGTCAAGTGCGCTGTGGGGACTGGACTCCGCCCAGATCGACGCCAAGACCGTGCTCGCGCTCGCCTCCGAAGGCGACACGGGTGCGGTGCTCGTCGCGCGGCAGGTGGGAGAGACGCTCGCCGTCATCGCCGGAGTCCTGGGGAGCCTCTTCGATTCCCGACGGATCATCGTGTCGGGCGCCGTCGCCGCCGGCGCAGGGCCGGTGATCGACGCGGCGCTCGACGCGCTGCCGCAGGAGCTGGACCTGCCCGCGCCCGAGATCGTCGCGTCCGACCTGGGCGCCGACATCGTGTCGGTCGGAGCTGTGCGCGCCGCCGTCGAGGCGGCGCGCGGGGGTGCGCTGGATCTGCCCCGGTTCGTGGCGGCCAGCTGACGCTCCAGAGCGCTCGCGCGCAGGCGCGGGTCGGTGATCTCGGGCGCCTCGCCCGTCACCGTATGCGCGGGCAGTCAGTGGCCCACCGACTGGAAGTAGTGCGCTGCCCCGTACTGCGCCACGTTGACGCCCAGGCGCTGGCCCTCGACGTCCGCGTAGCGGAAGTGCAGGCCGGCCCAGATGCGCGCATCGATGAGTTCGCTGAGCGGCTGCGAGAACGTGTCGAATGTGCGAACCCGCTGCGCACCGGCGGGCAGCGCCGCTGACGTGCTCGTCATGTGGAAGCCCCCCGCGACGACATCGCCGAAGAACATGCGAAGGACAGCCGCATGCGCGCCGTCGTTGCAGTTGTGTCCGGACGGGTGATCCGGGTACGGGGCCGTGAGGAGTGCCGTCCAGCCTGGTTCGGCGGTCGTCCCACCGTTGCCATCTTCGTCCGCCCGCGGGATCGCGTTCCACGGCCGCCAGAAGTCGTAGTAGTACTTGTCCGCCCAGCACGTGATCAGGGCATCGGCACCGCTCAGGTTCTGCATCGCGAGAAGCCGTGCGGAATCGGCGGCGCTGAGCTCGTTGGCGACGATCAGCTGCCGCGCGACTTCGTTCCATGCGAGGATCGGCGCCCACTGCCACCACTGTGCGACGTAGGTCTGGGCTTCCGTCCGGCTGGACCCAGTCGCCCTGCCGATCATCTGCACCTCGTTGAGCTCGGCCGCGTATTCCGGGCTGTCGAGCGCGAGCGGCGGTGCCGAGCGGAACTGGGTCGCGCTCTCGACGAGGAACGGCTCGACACCGCCCACCCACGGTGTCGGGTCGAGGATCTCCTGCCCCATCGCGTTGAGCAGCGGGGACCAGTGCCCCGCTCGAGGGTCGCGCACCCACTGCGACGGACCGAATCGCCCGTCGCCCTGTCGGGCCTGCAGCATCGCGTCCGCCGCTGCGTGGCCGGCGGCGATGCCCTGCTTCTTGAACGAGCTCTCGGCGATGGCGTCGACCGACGCCGCGTACTGCGCGTCCAGCGTCGTCAGGAGGCCGCCCCTGCCGGGGAACGGCGCGATCTCCGGCGCCGTCGAGACGAGTGCGTGGACCACGTCGTACGCCGCCGTGGCGACCGCCGCCTCGATCGACGCTTTCGCCCCGAACCTCTGCTTGAGGACGTACGGCTGGTACTGCTTCGGGCCGATCGCGGTCACCGCGTCGTACACGGCACCCTGTGTCATGGCCATGTTGATCTGATACGCAGGCGGCGCGCCGCCGTTCGGCCCGGGGACGGCGGCGAGCGTGTTCGCCGCCACCTCATTCCAATGGACGACGGCGGTGGCGTTCGTGGCTGTCGGCGGTGCGGCCGAGGCCCCCGCGGCTCCGAGTGAGACCGACGCGATGAGTGCCGCCGCAATGATGGCGATGGATCGACGAGTATTCATGATCAACCTCACAAGTGGGGATCTGAGGCACAGGCTCGGAGAGCCTGCCTCACTGTCCCACCGCGCCGCGCCTGCGTCGATTGGGCATAGCCCTTAGGGAGAAACGGCGGGCTCCTCCTACGCCGGGCACTCCGGTCCGCGCGGGTAGCCGCCTCCCTGGTCGGGGCACACGCCGACGGTGAGCAGGTATGACTCGAGGAGGTGCCGACTGCCGCCGGCCACGGCGACCATCGGGTTCTCCGAAAGCCACACGGCGTAGACCACCGGCGACGTGAACCGCCCGCCCGACAGGAACGCGGCAGTGCCCTCTCTGAAGGGCACGAGCAGCGCCGGGTGGCAGTCCCATCGCTCGATGCAGAGGCGCTCGGCGCGATCGGCGATGTCCGAGCAGGGCGACAGCCCGGCCGCTTCGCAGTACTGCGTCGCCCATGCCACCAGGCGATGCGACCCGGCGCCGGGCCGAAGGCCGAATCCGATCGGGTCGATCGTGACGAGGGCCGAGCCCGTGGGATCCGACCGAGGAGGTGTCGCCTCCTCGTCGGGCGGAGGCGCCGAGACCGCGCGTGCGGGAATCGGCACGGGTGGACTCGCGGGAGAGGGTGCGCTGCAGCCTGCCAGAAGCAGTACCGCCCCCAGCAACACGACCCATCGACCCCAGGCGAGCACGGGCATCTCCCTCTGTGCGTGACGGTAGACCCGCCGTCCCGTGCGCACAAGATGATCGATACCGTTCCGGTACCGCATCGCGGACAGCATCCGTCCTGATCACGCGAGATGATCGTCCGGTCAGGCCGCCTGACGCCAGAAGGAGGACCGAGCAATGTCCAGAGTCGTGTGGTTCGACATCCCCGTCACCGATATGACACGAGCCATCGCGTTCTATGAGGCGCTCACCGAAGAGAAGCTCATCCGGCTTCCGGTCGGGCCCGACAAGGAGACCGCCATCTTCGCCGCGGCGGACGGTGGCGCGGCGGGATGCCTGTTCGCCGCCCCGGAAGACGAGCCGTCGCACGTCGGCTCGCGCGTCTACTTCGACGCGAGCCCCTCGATCGATGAGTGGCTGGCGCGGGTCGAGCCGGCGGGCGGAGGCATCCTCGTGCCAAAGACCGAGATCATGGGCGGTCGCGGCGTCTACGCCTACATCGAGGACAGCGAGGGCAACAGGATCGGGCTCAACGCGCCGGCGTGAGCCGGAGCCGCCTTCGCGGGCATCAGCCGGGTCAGCGCAGCGTGCCGGCGCTGAGAGGATTGGCTGATGACCGCAACACTCGTGGCGCGCGGCGTGGCCGGCGGATACGGCCACCGCACACTTTTCGACTCGCTCGACCTGACCGTCGCGCCCGGCGACGTCGTCGGCGTGGTCGGCGCCAATGGAGCCGGCAAGTCGACCCTGCTTCGCCTGCTCGCCGGCATCGACGAGCCGCAGGCCGGCACTGTCTCGCTCTCACCCGCCGACGCCTTCGTCGGCTGGCTTCCGCAGGAGCACGAACGCGTCGAGGGCGAGACTGTCGCCGAGTACATCTCTCGTCGAACGGGGTGCACGCAGGCGACGAGAGACATGGATGCTGCGGCCGCCGCGCTCGGCGACCCCGGGCTCGCTGCGCACGGCGTCGATCCCGCCGACATGTACTCGACCGCACTCGACCGCTGGCTGGCCAGTGGTGCCGCCGACCTCGAGGAGCGGCTGCCCGCCGTTCTCGCCGATCTGGGACTCGATCTCGGTGGCACGCCTGCGGATCGGGCGACGATGACCGGGCTGTCGGGCGGGCAGGCCGCTCGCGTCGGGCTCGCGGCGCTGCTGCTCTCGAGATTCGACATCGCACTGCTCGACGAGCCCACCAACGACCTGGACCTCGATGGTCTCGAGCGGCTCGAGGCCTTCGTACGCGGCATCCGTGGCGGTGTCGTGCTGGTCAGTCACGATCGTGAGTTCCTGGCCCGCTGCGTGACGCGCGTGCTCGAGCTCGACCTGGCTCAGCATTCGAACCGCGTCTACGGCGGTGGTTACGATGCGTATCTCGAGGAGCGCGCGACGCTTCGCCGGCATGCGCGGGAGAAGTACGACGAGTTCGCCGAGAAGAAGGCCGATCTCGTGGCCCGGGCGCGCACGCAGCGGGAATGGTCGAGCCAAGGCGTCCGCAACGCGATGAAGAAGTCGCCCGACAACGACAAGATCCGCCGCAAGGCCAACAGCGAGTCGAGTGAGAAGCAGGCGCAGAAGGTCCGCCAGATGGAGAGCCGGATCGCGCGGCTGGAAGAGGTCGAGGAGCCGCGCAAAGAATGGCAGCTCGAGTTCACGATCGGCGCCGCGCCACGCTCGAGCACGGTCGTCTCGACATTGAGCTCGGCGGTGTTCGAGCAGGGCTCGTTCACGCTCGGGCCGGTGTCGCTGCAGGTGAACGCGGGAGAGCGGATCGGCATCACGGGGCACAACGGCGCAGGCAAGTCCACGCTGCTGCGGGCTCTGCTCGGCCGGCAGGCGCCGAACGCGGGCACGGCGAGCGTCGGCGCGAACGTCGAGATCGGCGAGATCGACCAGGCGCGGTCGCTGTTGGTGGGGTCACAGCCGCTCGCGGCGGCATTCGGCGAGCTCGTGCCGGACATGGAGTCCGGCGAGGTGCGGACCCTGCTCGCCAAATTCGGTCTGAAAGCGGATCACGTCGGCCGACCGGTCGACGAGCTCTCGCCGGGCGAACGCACGAGGGCCGCCCTGGCGCTTCTGCAGGCTCGCGGCGTCAACGTGCTGGTGCTCGACGAGCCGACCAACCACCTCGATCTGCCCGCGATCGAGCAGCTCGAGCAGGCGCTCGACTCGTATCAGGGGACGCTGCTGCTGGTGACGCACGATCGGCGGATGCTCGACGCCGTCCACCTCGACCGTCACTGGCGCGTCGACGCCGGGCGCGTCATCGAGCTGTAGTCGCGGCCCGCTAACGCCCCTGGCGCTTCTTGTACGGCTTCGGCTGGCCTTTCACGATGGGCGCTCGGCCTTTGCCCTTGGAGGCCTTCGCCTTGCCGCCTGCGGAAGCCTTCGGTGCCGTGACGGGAGCCGGGGCTCGGGCGATCCGATTCCTGGCCTCTTCGAGCAGGAGCACGCCCGCCGGGGTCAGTGACCAGCTCGGCTTGCTGCGGGTGAAGAGCGGATGCCCGACCTCTGCTTCGAGCTTGTCGATCGTCGAGTACAGCGACGCCAAGGGGACCCCGAGCGCATCGGCGGCGCGCGGAACATGCAGTTCCTGGTCGACGATGGTGACGAACCGCTGCAGCTCACTGATCTTCACTGGCGACCTTCCGTGCACCGAGGGACAGGTCAAGTCTGCCCCAGCAACCGCCGCCACTGCGTTTCGCGCGCCGGTTCAGCCGCGCGAGGTGGAGACGGCGCCCCGGAGATCGGACCATCGTCCGGGGCGCCGCCGGTCCGTCACGCGGCGATCTCTTGAGAAGCCACGTACGCCTTTCCTGCCTCTGCGATGGTCGCGGCCACGGCCGCCGGCTGCGACACCGTGATCGCATGCGACGCGCCGGCGATCTCGTGGGTGCCGCGCGAGCCGGCACGCTCAGCGCCGGCTCGGTGCACGGCGACCGGGATGTTGAGGTCCTGGTCGCCGAAGACGTGCCATGACGGGATGTCGTGCCAGGCCGGACGATCCGTCGGGAGGGCCTCCGACAGCGCCGCGCGCGTGACCGGACGCTGGGTCGCGGCCATCAGTGCGGCCACCTCGGGCGACACATCGGCGGCGAACTGGTGGTGGAACAGCTCGGGACGGATGGCGAACTCATCGCCGCCGCTCGTCACCGGGTACGCCGTGAGTGCGTCGCCGAGCGTGCCTCCGGGAGCGCTGTTCGACAGCTCGAACGCACTCTGCCCGGTCTCGGGGACGAACGCTGCGACGTAGACGAGCCCGACGACGGCCTCGTTGCCCGCGGCCGCCTCGGTGATGACGAGCCCGCCGTACGAGTGGCCGACGAGGACGATGGGGCCTTCGATCGAGGCGAGGACGTCACGGACGTAGGCCGCGTCGCCGGCGAGGCTCCGCAGCGGGTTGGCGACCGCGATCGCGCGGACGTCGTGCTGCTGCAGCTGGGCGATGACTCCATTCCACGACGACGACTCGGCGAAAGCGCCGTGGACGAGGACGATGGTGGGCTTCTGAGCGGTCATGTCGAGATCCTTTCGAGGGTGGGGTCTTGCAGACTGTGAGCTAGGACCGGGTGGGGCCCGGACTTGTGACAGGGGCCGCGCGTCGACAGGGCGGACGCAACGGGCATCGGGGAGACTGGCCCGATGCCCCTGCTCGATCACCTCGGCATCACCGTGGAAGACCTGCCCCGCGCGGTCGCTCAATTCGATCCCGTGCTCACGGCGCTCGGCATGGAACGCACCGACGGCGACAACGGGGTCTCGTGGTACGTCGAGGATGAGACGGAGCTCATCCTCTTCGCCGCGCGGGAGCCGGGGACCGGCCCCCATGTGCACGGCTCGGTCGGCTGGCAGCATCTGGCGTTCGCCGTGGACTCCCGTGACGACGTCGATCGGCTCCACGCCATCGCGCTCGCCGCGGGATGGAGCGCGGTGCGCGATCCCAAGCCGTACCCGCGGTTCAACGAGCGCTACTACGCGTCCTTCGTGGAGGACGACAACGGCATCCGCATCGAGTTCATGCACAATCCTCCGAAAGCCCCGGCCGGCTGATTCCGCAGATCGATCGCGGACCTGTCACAGAACGCCGAGTCATCCGGTCTCAGCTGTGACGCGCGCGTTCCGCACGCGATGAAGCAGAGAGGGTTCGACATGAGGATCGCTGTCATCGGGGGAACCGGACTGATCGGCTCGAGGGTCGTCACCGCGCTCGAAGCCACGGGGCACGACGTCGTCGTGGTGGCGCGAGCGGCGGGCGTGAACTCCTTCACCGGCGAAGGGCTGGAGCACGCCCTCGACGGAGTCGAGGCCCTCGTCGACGTGTCGAATTCGTCGTACACGGACGAGGCCGGTGCGCGCGAGTTCTTCTCCGGGTCGACGCTGAATCTCCTCACGTACGGCGCCGCCGCCGGGGTGGCGCACCACGTCGTGCTGTCGGTCGTCGGCACCGACCGGCTCGCGCGCTCCGAGGGCGGGTACTTCCAGGCGAAAGCCGAGCAGGAGCGCCTGCTGACCGCATCCGGTCGCCCCTACTCGATCGTCCACGCGACGCAGTTCTTCGAATTCATCCGCAGCATCACGGATGCCGCGACCCGCAGCGGGATCGCATACGTCGCCGACGCCCTCACCCAGCCCATGGCCGCCGACGACGTGGCCGCGGCGGTGGCCCGCGCCGCACTCGCACGACCCACCGGCGGGATCACAGAGCACGCGGGACCCGAGGTCTTCGAGCTCGGCTACCTCGCGCAGCGCGAGCTCCGGTTCCGTCGCGACGAGCGCGAGGTCGCCGCCGACCCGCTCGCGACCTACTTCGGTGCGCAGCTCGACCGGTTCGAGCTGCTGCCCGGAGCGGGCGCCGTCATCGCGCCGACGCGTTTCCACGACTGGCAGATCTCTGCCGGCGAAGCCGGCGACGCGCTGCTGCCGTCCGCGGCGGGCGTACGCTGAGCGCGGCGACGGGAGCGGCAGACGCAATGGGCGAGCACACGCAACCTGTGATCGATCCGGACGACATCAGACGCGCGGTCACCGTCTTCGACGAGCACCGCCGGCGCATCTTCGGCATCGCGTATCGGATGCTCGGCACGGTGGCCGACGCCGAAGACATCGTCCAGGAGACCTGGATCCGCTGGCAGAACGCCGACCGCGCCGAGGTCCGCGAGCCGGGCGCGTTCCTCGCCACGGTCGCGACGCGGCTCTCCATCAACGCCACGCAGTCCGCACACGCACGCCGCGAGACGTACATCGGGCCGTGGCTGCCCGAGCCGGTCAACACCGACGCCGACCCCGCGCTCGGCGCGGAGCGCGGCGAGGCCCTGCAGTACGCGATCCTGCTCGTGCTCGAGAAGCTGACGCCCACCGAGCGGGCCGCGTACATCCTCCGCGAGGCGCTCGACTACCCGTACGAGCGGATCGCCGACGTCATCGGCGCCACGGTCGCGAGCGCCCGGCAGCTCGTCAGCCGTGCCCGCAAGCACCTCGAGTCGGCGCGCAAGGCGGAGGTGGCCGCCGCAGAGCAGCGGCGCCTGCTGGAGGCGTTCCTCGTCGCCGCGCAGAAGGGCGACGTGAGCGATCTCGAGCGGCTGTTCGCCGAGGACGTCGTCAGCTACACCGACGGCAACGGCGTCAAGCTCGCCGCGCGCATCCCGGTGGCCGGGCGAAGTCGCGTCGCCCAGTTCGTGGCTGCGTTCTCGAGCCATTTCTGGACCGGCAAGCAGATCGACTGGGTGGAGGTCAACGGCCGACCCGCAGCAACCCTCTCGGAAGGGGGAGAGGTCACCACCCTCGTCACCGTCACAGCGGCGGAGGACGGCATCCGGCGCCTCCTCTGGGTGATGAGCCCCGAAAAGCTCGGGCACGTCGCCCAGGTCGGGGCGTGACCGCGCGCCCGTGCTCGTGGCTGCACCGCTCTGCGCGACGCTCGAGGGCGAGCGCCGCGCAGCACGAGCGCGTCGTGAGGGCGCTGGTCGCCGTCGCCGAGCAGGGTGATTCCCGCGGATTGACACGGATGCTGCACCCCGGCGTGGTTCTCACCGTCGACGGTGGCGGGATCGTGGCAGCGCCGGCCGCCGCACTGGAGGGCGCGCCGGACGTCGGCGGGCATCTCCGCGGCGTGCTGCTGGACGAGGTGGTGTCGCTGCGCGTGGAGTCTGTGAACGGCGTGCCGGGGATCGTCGTCTGCCGGGAAGGGCGGGTGACCGGCGTGCTCAGCATCTCCGTGCGGGGCCGCCTGATCCTCGAGGCGTGGCTCGTCTCGAATCCCGAGAAGCTCACGCACTGGAGCTGCTGAGTCGGGGCTGTCACAGATCGGCGGCGAGGACTGTCTCAGCTGGTGAGCGCCCCACGCGCTCCCTGAACGAAAGGCACATCATGGCAAAGATCGTCGTCATCGGAGGATCCGGGCTCATCGGCTCGAAGGTCGTCGCGAAGCTCACTGAGCACGGCCACGAGGCCGTTCCGGCATCGCCGAACTCCGGCGTCAACACCATCACCGGCGAGGGACTCGCGGACGTGCTGCAGGGAGCGGACGTCGTGGTCGACGTGTCGAACTCGCCGTCGTTCGCCCCGGAGGACGTGATGGACTTCTTCACGACGTCGACGCGGAACCTCATCGCGGGCGCAGGCGACGCTGGCGTCGGGCACTTCGTCGCCCTCACCGTGGTGGGCACGAACCGTCCGAACGCGATCTCGTACTTCGCGGCGAAGACCGCTCAGGAGGAGTTGATCCGGGATTCCGGCATCCCGTACTCGATCCTGCACGCGACGCAGTTCTTCGAGTTCATCACCGGCATCGCGGGTGTGTCGGGCAACGGTGAGGCGATCCACCTGCCGGGCAACCTCGTGCAGCCGATCGCCGCGGAGGATGTCGCGACCGCCGTGGCGCGCACCGCCGCCGGCGCCCCGCTGAACACCGACGTCGAGATCGCGGGCCCCGAGGTCATGGGCCTCGACGAGATGGTGCGCCGCGGCCTCACCTTCCGCGGGGACCCGCGCGAGGTCGTGACGGACGCCGAGGCGCCGTACTTCGGTGCGCGAATGCAGGAGCGCACGCTCATGCCCGTGGCCGGGGTCCAGGTGTTCGAGACGACCCTCGAGGAGTGGCTGCCGGCGAACCCGGCGCGCAGCTGATCCCGGGAGGCGGAGGGGTCCGCGTGCCACAGGGCACGTGGGCACCTCCGCCGCTGTTCCGACCGAGACGGCCCAGGTCCGCACACTAGGGAGCCGCTGAGCCCGGGAATGCGCGCGGCAGGCATGCGGGTTTACCTTCGAGGGCCGCGCACCCGCGGCCCGAGATCTACCAAGGAGCACCACCGTGCGCGCACTCATCCACTCCGCTTTCGGCGATCCGACCGAGGTTCTGGAGGTCGCGGAACGACCTCTGCCCGAGCCGGGTCCTGGGCAGGTGCGGGTGAGGACGGTCCTCTCGCCGATCCACAACCACGACCTCTGGACGATCCGGGGCACGTACGGCTACAAGCCCGAGCTTCCTGCCGCTTCCGGGACAGAGGCCGTCGGGGTCGTGGACGCGGTCGGCGAGGGCGTCGACTCGCTCAACCTCGGGCAGCGCGTCGCCACCGGCGGAACATTCGGCGTGTGGAGCGAGTACTTCGTCGCGAAGGCTGCCGGACTCGTCCCCGTGCCTGAGGCCGTGAGCGACGAGACGGCTGCGCAGCTGATCTCGATGCCGTTCAGCGCGCTGAGCCTGCTCGACTTCCTGGACGTGCAACCGGGCGACTGGATCGTGCAGAACACGGCCAACGGGGCCGTCGGCAAGCTCGTCGCCCAGTTCGCCGCGGCGCGTGGGGTGCACGTTCTCGGTCTGGTGCGCCGCGATGCGGGGGTCGCCGAACTGGCCGGGCTCGGCATCCGTGATGTCGTATCCACCGCGTCGGACGACTGGCGGGAACGGGCAGCGGAGATCCTCGGCGAGAACGCTCCGCGCGCGGCGGTGGACTCGGTCGGCGGCGAAGCGGCCGGCGACCTGCTTTCGCTGCTCGGCGAGGGCGGCACCCTCGTGTCGTTCGGATCGATGGGTTCGAGCACACTGCAGCTGTCGGCGGGTGACCTCATCTTCAAGCAGGCGACGGTCAAGGGCTTCTGGGGCAGCAAGGTGAGCCAGACGATGGATGCCGCCACCCGCGGTGCGCTGTTCGCCGAGCTGGTGCAGCGCATCGGGTCGGGTGAGGTGTCGCTGCCGGTCGACGAGGTGTTCCCGTTCGATCGGGCGCGCGAGGCCGCCGCCGCGAGCGCGGTTCCGGGCCGGGCGGGCAAGGTGCTGCTGCGGTTCTGAGGTGGGTGCGTGGGCCGCGGCGGCGCGGCCCACGCGGCTTCACGCTTCGGCCAGGAGAACGGTCAGCGACGTGATGACGCCGCTCTCGACGGTGATGAGATCGACGCCGCGCACGACGGGGGCGCCGGCGGGTCCGAACGCCCATGGCAGCACCCCGGTCGTCTCCGAGACGTAGGCCGGTCCGTCCTCGACGAGCACGAACTCCTCCGGCGCGTCCTTCAGCAGCCCCTCCGCGCTGGAAAGAAGCGCCTCAGGGCCGACGACCGTTCCCTCTGGGTCGGTCAGCACCACGCCGGGGGAGTAGGCGCGAGCCGCCGCATCCCGTCGGTGGGCGGCATCCCGGTTCCCGAAGACGCCGTGGAGGTTCAGACGGAGGAGTTCTGCGACTGTGCTCATGGGATCGTCGAACCACCGACGGGGCGAAGTTCTTCCCCCGGGGTCAGAGCTCGTCGGTCGGCGGGCGCCGCGGCGCCCGGGGTGCGGGCGGCGGCGGGACTTCCTTCGCGGCGATGATCGCGCCGTGCGGGATGCGTTCGACGCCGCGCTTGCCGTCGACGACGACGCATTCGGCATCCGCGCTCAGCAGCTCGCCGAGGGCGTCTGTCGCCTGGCCCGTCGGCAGGATGTAGCGCACCACCACCCGGTGACCCGGCTCAGGCAGGTTCACCATTGGCCGGGTGCGTAGTCCTTGAGGAACACACCGAACAGGTCCTCGCCCGCCTCGCCGCGCACGATCGGATCGTAGACGCGGGCGGCGCCGTCGACGAGATCGAGCGGGGCGTGGAAGCCCTCCTCGGCGAGCCGCACCTTCGTCGGGTGCGGGCGCTCGTCGGTGATCCAGCCGGTGTCGACGCTGGTCATGAGAATGCGGTCGGTCTCGAACAGCTCCCGGGCGCTCGTGCGCGTCAGCATGTTGACAGCAGCCTTGGCCATGTTGGTGTGCGGATGCCCCGGCCCCTTGTATCCGCGATTGAAGACGCCCTCCATCGCACTGACGTTGACCACGTACGTGCGGCGTGCCGGACTCGCGGCCAGTGACGCGCGCAGCTTCGACACGAGCAGGAACGGCGCGGTCGTGTTCGCGAGCTGCACTTCGAGCATCTCGAGGGGGTCGACCTCCTCGACGCTCTGCACCCACGAGTTGGTGTGGTCGAGGTCGGGGATCAGCCCGCCGGCGTCGATGGCGGTGCCGGCGGCGAGACGCTCGAGCGAACTGGAACCCGCGGCCATGGCCTGCTCCGTCAGCTCGTCGGCGCGCGCGGCTGCCGCGGCGAGGATCGGGTGCGCTGTCACGGAGCGCTCGAGCGCCTGCGGGTGACGGTCGTTCGTGTGGCCGAACGTGACGAGTTCCGGCAGCGGGCCATCGGGCAGTGGCGCGAGCTCGGCGTCGACCAGCGGCTGGTACGCGCCCGGGGAGCGGCGCACGGTCTGGGTCGCGTTGTTGATGAGGATGTCGAGAGGACCGGCGGCAGCGACATCCTCCGCCAGACCGATCACCTGGGCAGGATCGCGCAGGTCGATGCCGACGACCTTCAGGCGGTCGATCCATTCGGGCGAGTCGGGGAGGCTGCTGAAGCGGCGCACGGCATCGCGCGGGAAGCGCGTCGTGATCGTCGTGTGTGCGCCATCGCGCAGGAGGCGCAGCGCGATGTACATGCCGATCTTCGCGCGGCCGCCGGTGAGCAGCGCGCGCTTGCCGGTGAGGTCGGTGCGCGCGTTGCGCTTCGCGTGGCTCATGGCCGCGCATGTGGGGCAGAGCTGGTGGTAGAACGCGTCGACCACCGTGTACGGCTGTTTGCAGATGTAGCAGGCGCGAGCCTTGAGGAGGGTGCCGGCACTGGCAGCCGTGGTGGACGAGCTGATCGGGATGCCGCGGGTCTCGTCGTCGATCCGGTCCGGCGCTCCGGTGGCCGTGGCGGCGACCACTGCGCGATCGGCGGAGGCGATCGCCTCGCGGATCTCCCGGCGCCGCACCTTCTTGACGGCCTTGAACATCGCGGCGGTGGCACGGCGGACGGCCACGTAGTCGGGGTGCGACTCGTCGACGCCCGGCATGATCGCGAGCACCCGCAGGGTGGTCGCCAGATCTTCCGGGTCGATGCCGCTCGGCGGCAGGTCGGAGGGGTCGGGGGAATCGGGAAGCACACGTGATTCTACGCCGGGCCGGTTCCGCGGTTGCTGTTAGCGTGCCTTCGTGAGCACCTCGAACCCGGCATCGACGTCGACGCGCAGCATCCACGTGTCGGCCGCGGTCATCCTGAACGACCACGACGAGCTGCTGCTCGTGCGAAAAGCCGGCACGACGGCGTTCATGCAGCCGGGCGGCAAGCCCGAGGCGGGGGAGACGCCGGCCGAGACGCTGAGCCGCGAGCTGTTCGAGGAACTGGGGCTCTCGGTGGATCCGGGTGCGCTGCAGTCGCTCGGTCTGTACACCGCGGCAGCGGCGAACGAACCGGGCTTCCTCGTCGTGGCGGATGTGTTCGTCGCCGACATCGGCACCCAGGTGCCCGTGATCGACGCCGAGATCGAGGAACTGCGTTGGGTCTCGCGCGCTGATGCCCTGGAGCTCGAGATCGCGCCGCTCGCGCGGGAGAACTTCCTGCCGTGACCCGCGTGTCAGCCTGCCGCCACCTCGTGGACGTCCGACTCGAACGATGAGCCGTTGAGGTCGAGGTACAACCGGCGTTCGGTGATCGACACGGTCATCTGGTTGCGGCGCTCGAGCACCGCCGTCGCCGCATCGAAGAAGCCCGAGTCGAAGCTGTAGAGGCTGATCTCCTCGGCGCGGTGGATCTTCTTCCCCACCCAGGGCGCGGCCACCTTCGCGGGGTCGCGATGGGTGTACACCGCGACGCGCGCGCCGGCCAGGCTGCCGGTGTGCAGGCGTGCGGCGTCGGGCGCCCCGACCTCGATCCACGACACCAGCGCGCCGGTGAGGTCGCGTACGAGCACAGCCGGCTCGTCGGTGGCCGAGATGCCCTCGCTGAACGCGATGCCCTCCTCGTACTCGAGTGCGTACGCGAGGACTCGGGTCAGCATGAAGGCGTCGGTCTCGGAGGGATGCCGCGCCACGCGCACCGAGAGATCCTCGTAGACGCCTCGATCGACGTCGGCCAGCTGGATATCGAAGGTGTACATCGTCACGCCGATCGCCATGGGAATCGAGCCTACGACGAGTGGCTGGAGATCCTCGCCGACTGCGCCGAGCAGGCGTTCGCGGCGAACCTTCCGGGCGCTCCGCACGCCTGAATCCCCTCGTCTTGAAAGCAGTCCCGGGCGCGAGGACAATGTGGCCTGTCATCGCGGCGAACGCGAGGTCTCACTGGGAGGAGGCCACCCGTGGAGCGTTCGGATGGAGCCGGCGAGGGGGAACTCGAAACCCCCCAGCGTGGCTACACCGACGCCACCGAGCAGTTCGCAGCGATGAACGAAGTGCTGCTTGCACTCGGGCGCTCCGCTTCGGATCCCGATTCGGCTCTGGACACGATCGTGGAGAGTGCGCGACGGCTCTGCCGCAGCGACGCCGCTCAGGTCTATCTGGTCGACGGGGACTACTTCGCGCTGTCGTCCTGGGTAGGGGTGCCCTCCGCGCTCGTCGAGCACATCACAGCCCATCCTTTCCGCATCGATCGGGCCAGTCTTCTCGGACGCGTTGCGCGGGATCGGAAGCTTCAACAGATTCCGGACGTGCTCAGCGATGCCGAGTACGGCCGGCAAGACGCGCAGGAGCTCGGCCACTATCGCACCCTGATGTCTGCGCCGATGCTCCTCGATGACGAAGTCGTGGGCGTCCTCTCGTTGTGGCGCACCCATGTGTCGCCGTTCGATGAGAGCGCGCAGGCCGCCCTGCAGGCGTTCGCCGCGCAGGCGGCTGTCGTGGTGCGGCAGATAGATCTGGTGCGTGCGCTCGAGGACCGCGGCGTCGAGCTCGCGCGCAAGGTCGACCAGCTCGAAGCGCTCAGCGAGGTCGGCGAGGCGGTGAGCTCGAGCCTCGTCCTCGACGAGGTGCTGACGACGATCATCATGAACGCGGTGCGCTTCGCCGGATGCGACGGCGGCTCGATCATGGAGTACGTCGAGCACGAGCACGCGTTCACGGTGAGAAGCGCGTACGCCAGCGACCGACTCCTCGAGCGGCTGCGCGGCATCAAGGTCGACCTCGACACCACCCTCGTCGGCCGTGCCGCGAGGGAGCGGCATCCCATCGCCGTCGCCGATCTCGACGAAGTCGAACTCGACATCCACCTGCGCCTGCTGCACGAGGACGGCTGGCGGTCGATGGTGGCAGTGCCCGTCCTCCGGGGTGATCGGATCGTCGGCGCGCTCGTGGTGCGCCGACGCACGCCCGGTGAGTTCTCGGCCGACACGATGGACTTCCTCGAGAACTTCGCGAGCCAGTCGGCGCTCGCCGTGTGGAACGCGCAGCTGTTCCGCGAGCTCGAGACGAAGTCCGCCGAGCTGGAGATCGCGAGCCGCCACAAGTCCGAGTTCCTGGCGAGCATGTCGCATGAGCTGCGCACCCCGCTCAACGCCGTCATCGGGTTCTCGGAGGTGCTCCTCGAGCGCATGTTCGGCGAGCTCAACGACCGGCAGGACGAGTACCTGCGCGACATCCTGGGCTCCGGCCGCCACCTGCTGCAGCTGCTCAACGACATCCTCGACCTGTCGAAGGTGGAGGCCGGCCGCATGGCACTCGAACCGTCGACGTTCTCGCTGCGCTCTGCACTCGAGTACGGCGCCTCGATGGTGCGCGAGCGGGCCGCGAGGCACGGCATCCGTCTGTCCATCGATGTCGACGCCGACCTCGACACGGTCGAGTCCGACGAGTTGCGCGTCAAGCAGGTGCTGGTGAACCTGCTGAGCAACGCCGTGAAATTCACGCCGGACGGCGGCAGCGTCACGGTGACCGCCCGGGGAAGCGAGCATGAGATCGCCGTGGCGGTCGCCGACACCGGCATCGGCATCGCGCCCGCCGACCGCGAGCGGATCTTCGAGTCTTTCCAGCAGGGCCGGAGGGGACTGCAGAGCGAGGAGGGCACGGGCCTCGGCCTCACCCTCTGCCGGCGGATCGTGGCCATCCTCGGCGGCACGATGTGGCTCGAGAGCGAGGTCGGCGTCGGCAGCACCTTCGGGTTCACGATCCCGCGGCGTGTGCCACTCCCGATGCCCGCGGCGGACGACGAGGCGGGACGGCCGATTATCGTCGTCGTCGAGGACGACCGCGCGTCGCTCGATCTCACTTCGGCTTACCTCGACGGGCTCGGGGTCGAGGTCGTGATCGCGCGCGACGGGGACGAGGGCTTGTCGGCGATCCGCCGGCACGTGCCCGCGGCGGTGCTCCTCGACATCCGTCTGCCGCGGACGGACGGGTGGGAGGTGCTGAGACGCGTGCGAGCGGATGACGCCACTGCCGCGGTGCCGGTCATCGTGGTGTCGATCGTGGACGAGCGGGCGCGCGGGCTGGCGATGGGCGCCTCGGCCTACCTCGTCAAGCCCGTCCGTCGCGACGCGCTCGTCGGGGCGCTGCGCGACGTCGGTGCCCTCGCGGGCGCGATCGCGGCGAGCGCGGGCGGAGGGGAGGCGCCGTGACAACCGGACATCGGGTGCTCGTCGTCGAAGACAACCCCCTCAACCTCAAGCTCGTGCGCGACGTGCTCACGGCGTCGGGCTATGAGGTGCTGCCTGCAGTCACCGGCGAGGAGGGGGTCACGCTCGCGGCGACCTGCGAGCCCGACCTCGTGCTGATGGATCTGCAGCTGCCCGATTTCGACGGGTATGAGGCGCTGCGGCGACTGCGGGAGGATCCCGCCCTGCAGGACGTACCCGTCGTCGCGGTGACCGCGTTCGCGATGCGCGAGGACCGAGAGCGGGCCAAGGAATCGGGTTTCGACGGGTACCTCGAGAAGCCGATCAGCATCCGCGAGCTGGCCGGGCAGGTGGACGCATTCATCGGCAGGGGCCGCGCCGATGTCTCATGACCCGATCCTCGTGCTCGCGGTCGACGACCTCGAGCAGAACCTGCGACTGCTGGACGCGGTGCTGAGCCCGCGGGGCTACGGCGTCATCACCGCGGCGTCGGGCGAGGAGGCCCTCGAGCAGCTCGAGCGGCACGACATCGACCTCGTGCTGCTCGACATCATGATGCCGGGCATAGACGGGTACGAGGTGTGCCGTCGCATCCGTGCGGTGCCGCGCTGGCGGTTCCTCCCCGTCGTGATGATCACCGCGAGCGGAGATCAGGAGAAGCGGCATGCGCTCGAAGCCGGCGCCGACGATTTCGTGAGCAAGCCGTTCGATCAGGCAGAGCTCATCGCGCGCGTCGCGTCGCTCGCACGCCTGAAGCGGTACCACGACACGATCGAGCGGCAGGCCGCCGAGCTTGCCCGCTGGAATGTCGAACTCGAGGCCCGGGTCGCGAGCCAGGTCGACGAGCTCGAGCGGGTGAACCGACTGCGGCGCTTCCTGTCACGGCAGGTCGTCGACGTCGTGCTCGACCACGGCGACGAGGCCGTGCTGGCGAGCCACCGGCGGGACATCGTGGTCGTCTTCTGCGATCTGCGTGGTTTCACCCCGTTCGCCGAGGCCAGCGAGCCCGAAGAGGTCATGGGCGTGCTGTCGGAGTACCACGCGGTGCTCGGCGAGCTCATCGACCGCTACGAGGGGACGCTCGAGCGCTTCACCGGCGACGGCGTCATGGTGTTCTTCAACGACCCGCTGCCGCTCGAGGACCCGGCGCGGCGCGCGATCGAGATGGCGATCGAGATCCGCGACAGGGTGGGCGACCTCACCGCCGCGTGGCACCGCCGCGCGATCGATCTCGGCATCGGCATCGGTGTGGCGCAGGGGTACGCGACACTCGGCCGGATCGGGTTCGAGGGCCGGTTCGACTACGCCGCCATCGGCAGCGTCACCAACCTCGCCGCCCGCCTCTGCGCGGCCG
Organism: Microbacterium sp. Leaf288; assembly: GCF_001422925.1. GTDB lineage: Bacteria > Actinomycetota > Actinomycetes > Actinomycetales > Microbacteriaceae > Microbacterium. Next base: position 823,405 of record NZ_LMNI01000010.1, on the reverse strand, counting down.
CCGCCGCCGGGCAGATCCTCGTCGCGCAGCGCGCGTTCACCGCCGTCGAGGAGCACATCGCCGCGAACCCGGTGGGGGAGCTCGACGTTCGCGGTTTCAGCCGGGCCGTCCGCGCGTACGCCGTGGACGGCATCCGTCATCCCGAGAATCGAGTCGCACCATGACCCTCACCGACACGGCGCCCGCGGCGCCCGCGACGCTCTCGTCGCTCTCCGACGCCGAACGCGATGACCGCTTCGACCGCCTGCAGGAACGGATGCCGGGGGTCTGGGCATCGATGCAGCACAACCTCGAGGACGAATCGGTCGTCGTCGTCCCCTCTCTCACGGTGGGCAGCCGCGCGACCTCGGCGACGATGGTGCAGGCGTACGAGGAACGGTTCCTGTTCCTGCTCCTCCTGCTGCGCCAGCCCATGCTGCGCATGACCTACGTCACCTCGCAGCCCATCGACCCCCGCATCATCGAGTACTACCTCGCGCTCCTCCCGGGAGTCATCCCGAGCCATGCCCTCGCGCGGCTCACACTCGTCTCGGTGGGTGACGGCACCCACCGCACGCTCAGCGAGAAGGTGCTCGAACGTCCCCGCGTACTCGCACGCATCGCGCGCAGCATCCCCGACCGTGAGCGGTGCCACCTGATCCCGTACAACACCACCGAGCGCGAGCGCGATCTCGCGCTGATGCTGGGCATCCCGATGTACGGCGCCGACCACCGTCTCGCCCCGCTCGGCACGAAGACCGGATGCCGGCGGCTGTTCCGCGACGTCGGCGTGCAGCATCCGCTCGGTGTCGAGGATCTGCGCAGCCGGGACGACGCCGTGCGGGCGATCGAGGCGGTGCTGGACGAGAAGCCGACGGTGCGGCAGATGATCTTCAAGCTCGACGAAGGCGTATCGGGGTCGGGCAACGCGCTCGTGAACCTCGCCGGCGTGGGCGAGCTCGGCGGCGACGCCCGCCGTGACGCGATCGTCCAGGCCCTCCAGGCGATGCAGCCGGAGGTCGAGACCCTGAGCCCGGCCGACATGCTCGACGCCCTCGCGACCCGGCACGGCATCGTCGAGGAGCGCATCGTGGGCGAGGAGATCCTGAGCCCGAGCGTGCAGCTGCGGGTGCTTCCCGACCGCACGATCGAGCTGCTCTCGACGCACGACCAGCTGCTCGGCGGTCCGAGCGGACAGAGCTACCTCGGATGCGTGTTCCCCGCCGATCCGGCGTACTCGCGGCTCATCAGCGAGCCGGCGCTCGCGGTCGCCCGGCGCCTGGCGGACATGGGGGTGCGCGGGCGCTTCGCGCTGGACTTCGTCGTCGTGCGGGATGCTGCGGGCGAATGGTCTTCGTGGGCGATCGAGCTCAATCTCCGCAAGGGCGGCACGACGCATCCGTTCCTCACCCTGCAGTTCCTCACCGACGGCCGCTATGACGGCGAGGACGGCGCGTTCCTCACCCCGGAGGGCGTGCCGAAGCACCTGGTCGCGACGGACCACCTCGAGGGCGACGACCTGCGCGCGCTATCTGTGGGAGACCTCTTCGATGTCGTGGCGCGCCACGACCTGCACTTCGACCGGTCGCGGCAGGAGGGGATCGTGTTCCACATGATCAGCTCGATCACCGAACAGGGCCGCATCGGCATGACAGCGGTCGGCGACACGCGCGAGCGTGCGATGGAGCTCTACGAGCGCGGAGGCCGGATCGTGCTGGAGGAGGCCGCGCGGGCGCGGACCGAGCGCGTGCTGCCCGAGTGACCCGCGCGGACCCCGGGCGTCAGCTCTTCGGCCACTCGATCAGCAGGAGGCCCTGCTTCGTGTCGGCGACCTTCACCTGGCCGGACGCGAACAGGTACGTCATGCCGTAGCCCTCGGCATCCGTCGCGATCGCGGTGTCCGCGCTCTCGGTGATGTACACGCCCGCGGAATCCTCCTCGCGCAGCCACCCCTGGGACTCGAGTTCCTCCTGCAGGTCGACGGCGTCGGCATCGGAGACGGGCGCCCAGCCGAACATCTGCCCGTGGTCGCCGGCGGGACCCTCGAAGTCCGCCCACATGCACTGCAGACCGTCCTCGATCTCGGTGCTGCCGATGTACAGCGGCGACGCCTGCGAGCTCCAGCCGAGGCTCTCGAAGTCGGCCACCACCGACTCTCCGATGATCGTGGTGCAGGTCGGGTCCTCGGTCGAGGCGGGCGCCGGCTCGGGCGTCGCCGAAGGCTCGGGTGCGGCCGCGGTCGGCGTCTTCGCGTTGCCGGTCTCTTCGGGCGCGGCCTCGGGCGTTCCGGCGCAGGCCGAGAGGAGGACGGCGGAGAGCGCGAGGGCGGCAGCGGTGCCGAGGATGCGGGGGAAGGGCATCAGAGAGTCTCCGTGGGGGATGGGAGGCGGTCGGGTGTCAGTCGGAGCGGGATCAGGCGGTGTGGAGCAGGTCGAGATAGGCCGAGTGGAGCACGCGGTTGGTCGCGAGCGAGGAGAGATCCGAGAGAGAGTCGTTGCCCTCGAACGACGTGAACTTGCCGCCGGCCTCGGTCACGATCGGCACCAGCGCGGCGATGTCGTACTCCTTGACGCCGAACTCGGCGACGAATTCGAGACGACCTTCGGCCAGCAGCATGTACGGCCACGCGTCGCCGTACCCGCGATCGCGCCACACCGACGAGGTCAGGCGCTCCAGGGCGTCGAGCTTGCCGGCGTCGCGCCACTGCCCGATGCTCTGGAAACTCACGCTCGAGTCGGCGATCGTGTCGACCGCCGACACGGCGAGACGCTTCGTCTCGCCCGTCGGCGTGTTCGTCCACGCTCCGAGGCCGCTCGCGGCCCACCAGCGGCGTCCGATCGCCGGCTGGCTCGCGACCCCCACGCGCGGCACACCGTCGATGGCGAGGGCGATGAGGGTCGTCCACATCGGGATGCCCTTGAGGTAGTTCGCGGTGCCGTCGATCGGGTCGATGATCCACTGCCGCGCCGAATCGCCGGTGACGCCGTACTCCTCGCCGAACACCCCGTCGCCCGGACGCTCTGTCTCCAGCAGGTCGCGGAGCGCCCGCTCGGTGGCGAGATCCGCCTCGGTGACATGGCTCGCGTCGGCCTTCAGTCGCACGTCGAGATCGACCGCATCGAAGCGGGACATGGATGCCGCGTCCGCCGCATCCGCCAGCCGCAGGGCGAGATCGAGATCTGCCCGGAGGTCTCCCTCGAACGGCGTGTCGAACGTCGAAACGGGGGAGGGGGAGGTCACGGAATCCAGGATAGCCGGGGCGCTCCCGCCTCGATTTCACGAGACGCGATCGTGATGCTAATGTTGATCCTCGTTCGCCTCGTAAGTGAACAACGCACCTCTAGCTCAATCGGCAGAGCAACTGACTCTTAATCAGTGGGTTCTGGGTTCAAGTCCCAGGGGGTGCACCGACCAGAAAGGCCCCGGAACATCCGGGGCCTTTCTGCTGTCCGGCGCGATGTCCGCTCCGAGCCTCGGCGGCCGACTCAGGCCGCGTCGCCCACCAGCACGGCCGCGGCCTCATCGGCGGCATCCGCTTCGTTCTCGTCGATGCGGGCGAGCGCGCGCCGGCCGAAGAGGATCGTGCCGGTGGCGATCAGGACGGATGCCGCGGCGAAGAGGTACGGCACGGTCGGGCCGTACAGGTGCCACAGGAGCGCGGCGAGCGGTGGAGCGGCGGCGCCACCGAGGAAGCGGACCGCCGAATACGACGAGGACGCGACGGAACGGGGGAGATCCGTCGCTTCCATCACGGACTCCGTGAGCACCGTGTTCATGACGCCCAGGAGCAGTCCGCCGACGATGATGCAGACCACCAGGGCCGTGGTGTCTTCGACGAGGATTCCGGCGATGACCAGGTCGACCGCGAGCAGGGGCAGCGTCAGGAGCATGACGGTGGTGCGGGCCATGAAGCGCAGCAGCAGCGGCGCGACCCACACGCTGGTGATCGCGAGGGCGACGCCCCAGCCGAAGAACGTGAAGCCGATGCCCATGGCGCCGAAGCCGAGCGGGAAGGGCGAGAAGGCGAGCAGCACGAAGAAGCCGATGTTGTAGAACAGAGCGGCGACGGCGAGCAGAGCCAGCGACGGGATGCGCAGCGCAGTGAAGGGCGCCGACAGGGGCACCGGCACCGGCTTCTCGCTCGGCCCGCGCAGGAGCACGAGGACGGCGACGAAGGCGATGGCCATGAGCACCACCACGCCGAAGAACGGTCCGCGCCAACTGATCTCGCCGAGCAGGCCGCCGAGGAGCGGACCGATCGCGATGCCGAGACCCAGTGCCGCCTCGTAGAGCACGATGGCCGCGCCGCTGCCGCCCGACGCCGCGCCCACGATGGTGGCGAGGGCGGTCGAGATGAAGAGCGCGTTGCCGAGGCCCCATCCGGCCCGGAAGCCGATGATCGCATCGACGCTGCCGCTCAGCGAGCACAGGAGTGCGAACACGACGATCAGCGCGAGGCCGATGAGCAGAGTCGCCTTCGCACCGATGCGGCTCGAGATCCAGCTCGTGACGAGCATCGCGAGCCCGGTCACCAGCAGGTAGCTCGTGAACAGGAGTTCGGTCTGCACGGGGCTCGCCTGCAGTGACTCCGCGATCGCGGGGAGGATCGGGTCCACGAGGCCGATCCCCATGAACGCCACGACGCAGGCGAAGGCGACTGCCCACACCTGCGCGGGCTGGCGCCACACCGAGCCCGTGGTGCTGCCGTGGGCGCTCATCGGGTGACCTCGGCCGTGTCGGCGGCGGCCGTGCGCGTGCGGTCGAGCTTGCGCATGAGGACGGATGCCGTGGTCCGCAGTGCGTCCCACTCCTCGGGCTGGAGGTCGTCGAAGTGAGGGGCGAGCGCGGCGGTGAGCTGCAGCAGCCAGGTCTGGAGTGCTTCGAGGCCGAGCGGGGTGACCTCCACGACCGTCGCGCGCGAGTCCGCGGCATCCGTCATCTTCGCCACGAGCCCGTGGTCGGCCATCTGGCCGACCAGACGCGTCATGCCGGGCTGGGTCACGCGGCTCAGGCGGGCGAGCTCGCCGATGCGGAGCGCGCCGTGGTCGCGGAGGATCGTGAGCGTGCGCCACTGCGCGGCGGGTGTTTCGTTGGCGGTCTCGAGCGCCGCGACGCGGGTCAGTGCGTGGGCGGCGACGATGAGGGTCTCGATGTCCTGATCGTGGGTCACCAAGAAAGCATACCGCTGTTATATACCGCAGGTATGCGAATTCGCCGAAGCGCGGGAGTTCGTCCCGATTCGGTAACGACGGGAGAGGAGCGGGCTCGCCGACTTGACCTGCACGGCTTCCGTTTCCTACATTGCAAGAACCTGAATCGGATCTCATGTTTGAGGATGAAGCACCGATTCACGCACCAGAACCTTCCAATGGGGAAAGGCACGCACATGCGGGTTACGAAGAAGTTGCTCCTGGGCTCCGTGGTCGTCACGGCAGCGCTCGCCCTGGCGGCGTGCGCGCCGTCCGGCGATCCCGACAACGGGTCCACCGAGCCGGGCGGGGTGTCCGAGGTCACCGTCGGCATCGTCACGAGCGAGTCCGGGCCGCTCGCCGGCTACGGCAAGCAGTACCTCGACGCCTTCAAGGCAGGGCTCGACTACGCCACCGACGGCACCGGCGAGATCGACGGGACGACGATCAACGTCGAGTACCGCGACGACGCCGGCGACCCCGACAAGGCCGTCACCGCCGTCAAGGAGCTCATCGGCTCCGGCGTCAACATCATCGCGGGCACCGCATCGTCGGGCGTCGCGCTGGCCGTCGCCGAGCAGGCGGAGCAGAACAAGGTGCTCTACATCTCGGGCCCGGCGGCCGCGGACGCGATCACGGGCATCAACGACTACACGTTCCGCTCGGGCCGGCAGAGCGCGCAGGACGTCGCGACCGCGGGCACGTTCCTCGACGACATCGAGGGCAGGACCGTGACGGTGTTCGCGCAGGACAACGCGTTCGGCCAGGGCAATGTCGCGGCGGTGCAGGCGATCCTCGGCGGCCAGGGCGCCACGGTGAACTCCGTGCTCGTGGCCGAGGACGCGACCGAGTTCACGCCGTTCGCGCAGCAGGTGCTCGCGGGCGCTCCCGACCTCGTGTTCGTGGCCTGGGCCGGCGCGACCTCGGGCGCGATGTGGCAGGCCATGAGCCAGCAGGGGGTCATGGACGAGATTCCCGTCGTGACCGGCCTCGGCGACTCGGCGACGTTCGGCGCGTACGGCGAGGCATCCGAGAAGATCAGCTTCCTGAACCACTACTTCGCCGAGGCCCCCGACAACGACGTCAACACCGCGATGGTCGCGGCGATCGAGGAGGCCGGCGGCACGCCCGACCTGTTCAGCCCCGACGGCTTCAACGCGGCGATCATGATCGTCCACGCCATCGAGTCGGGCCAGGGCGACGTCGACGCGATGGTCGCGGCGCTCGAAGGCTTCGAGTTCGAGGGGCCGAAGGGCAGCATGACGGTGCGCGCGAGCGACCATGCCCTCATCCAGGAGATGTACCAGGTCAAGCTCGTCGCGAAGGACGGCACATTCGTGCCCGAGCTCGTCGACACGGTCTCGGCCGACGACGTCGCCCCCGCCGAAGCCGAGTGATCCGGGGCTTCGCGAAACGATGAGCACCACAGTCCCGTCCGCGCCCGCCGCGGAGACCGCGCGCCGCGGCTCTCCGCTGAAGATCGAGGGCCTCGGCCTGCAGATCGGCGGCGCGACGATCCTCAAAGACGTCGAGCTCGACGTCGCCGCCGGCTCCCTCGTGGGCGTCATCGGTCCCAACGGCGCCGGCAAGACCACGCTCTTCAACGTGATCTCGGGGCTCATGAAGCCCACTGCCGGCCGTGTCGTGCTGGACGACCGAGACATCACGACGGCGTCGGTGCCGGCGCGGGCGCGGGCGGGGCTGGGTCGCACTTTCCAGACGTCGAGCCTCTTCCCCAAGCTGTCGGTGCTCGAGAACGTGCGTCTGGCGGCCCAGGTGTCGCTGGGCGGCTCCGGCTCTCTCCTGCACTTCCCGAAGCGGACGGATGCCGCCACCGAGCTCGCGCTGACGAAGCTCGAGGTCGTGGGACTCAGCCACAAGCGCGACGCGCTCGCGGGCGACATCTCGCACGGCGACAAGCGCAAGCTCGAGATCGCGGTGCTGCTGGCGACGGAGGCGAGCATCGTGCTGCTCGATGAGCCCATGGCGGGCGTGGCCTCGGGCGACGTCTCCGGGCTCGTCGAGAACATCCGCGACATGCAGCGCGAGAAGGGCTGCACGCTGCTGATGGTGGAGCACCACATCGACGTGCTGATGGGCCTCGTCGAGAAGGTCGCCGTCATGTACTTCGGCACGATCATCGCGTACGACACGCCGCAGCGGATCATGGAGAACCCTCTCGTGCAGAGTGCCTACCTGGGCACCGGATCGGCGGGGGAGGCGGCGGCATGAGCGGGGCTTCTACTGGAACCGGGGCGTTCTCCGGCACGCCCATCCTGACCGTCCGAAACCTCCGCTGCACGATCGCGGGCCAGCAGGTCGTCGAGGACGTGTCGTTCGACGTGCCGGCCACCGGCATCACCGCGGTGCTCGGCCGCAATGGCGTCGGCAAGACATCGACCCTGCGCGGCATCCTGGGCCTGATCTCCCGCCGTGGCGAGGTGACGCTCGCGGGCGACCGCATCGACGGCCTCCCCACCCATCGCATCGTGCGGCGCGGCGTCGGGTATGTGCCGGAGGACCGCGAGGTGTTCTCGAAGCTCACCGTCGCCGAGAACCTGGCTCTGGCCGAACGTCAGCGCAACCCGCGGCGCGAGTTCGTCGCGGAGCTGTTCCCCGACCTCGTCGCGCGCCGCGACCAGCAGGCCGGCACGCTCTCGGGCGGTCAGCAGCAGATGGTGTCGGTCGCACGGGCGCTGCTCAACGACAACCGGCTGCTCCTCGTCGACGAGCCGACGAAGGGCCTGGCGCCGAAGATCGTGACCGAGGTCGCCGACGCGCTCCAGGAGGCGTCGAAGATCGTGCCGATCCTCCTCGTCGAGCAGAACCTCGAGGTCGTGCGCCGGCTCGCCGATGACGCCATCGTGATCGCCGGCGGTCGCGTCGCGCACGTCGGCAAGGCGCGCGACATCCTCGACGACGAAGACCTCACCCGCCGCCTGCTGGGCGTCCACGTGGAGCACGCCGCATGAGCACGTTGATCCTCACCCTCATCACCGGCGTCGGTCTCGGCGCCCTCTACTTCCTCGTCGCCAGTGGCCTGAGCCTCATCTACGGCCTCATGCACGTGCTCAACTTCGCGCACGGCGCTTTCCTCACACTGAGCGCATTCATGGGCTGGATGGTCGCGCAGGCGCTCGGCACCGACTCATGGGGATCCTTCTTGCTGTCGGTCCTCGTCGGCGCGGGCGTGGGCGCCGTGTTCGCGACGCTCACCGAGCTCGTGCTCATCCGACCGCTGTACGAGCGGCACATCGAGCAGGTGCTCGTCACGGTCGGTCTCTCGTTCGCTGCGGTGGCGTTGTTCGAGGGGATCTGGGGCACCGACCCGATCCACATCGGCGGACCCCCGTGGCTCAAGCAGACGACCGACGTGCTCGGCGCCCGCATCCCCAACACGTACTGGGTCCTGATGATCGCGGCCGTGCTCGTGCTCGCGGCCCTCGTGCTGTTCCTGCAGAAGACGCGGTACGGCATGATCATCCGCGCCGGCGTCGAGAACCGTTCGATGGTGACGGCCCTGGGCATCGACGTCCGTCGCTCGTTCACCCTCGTCTTCGCCATCGGCGGCGCGGCCGCGGGAATCGGCGGCGTGCTGGCGATGCACTACTCGACCTTCGTGTCGGCGCACCTCGGGCAGACACTCCTCATCTTCGCGTTCATCGTCACCGTCGTCGGCGGTCTCGGCTCGCTCACCGGTGCGGCGGTGGCGTCCGTCCTCGTCGCGGTGCTCCAGCAGTTCGCGAACTTCTACCTCGGCGGCACCGGGGACTTCATCGTCGTGATCCTGCTGGCACTCGTGCTGCTGGTGCGTCCGACCGGACTCCTGGGGAGGAAGGCATGAACCTTCGACAGGCTCAGGGACGCGGGGCGGCCGAGGAGCGCAGCATCCGTCGCTTCCTCCCCGCGCTCGTGGGCGTCGTCCTCGTCGCGTTCATGGCGATGCTCCCGCTGCTCAACCTTTCGCTCCCGGGCATCCTGCCCACGCCGACGTACCTGCCCGGCACCCTTGCGCTGCTGTCCCTCTGCATGGTGTTCGCCGCGCTCGCGCTGTCGTACAACCTGCTGCTCGGATCGGGTGGGATGCTGTCGTTCGGCCACGCCCTCTACTTCGGCGCCGGCGCGTACGGTCTGGGCATCGCGCTCGAGCACTTCGGCGTGCCGTTGTGGCCCGGCGTCTTCATCGCGCTGATCGGCGGCATGGTGATCGCGCTGGTGACGGGCGCGGTGTCGATGCGGGTCTCGGGCATCCCCTTCGCGATGGTGACGCTGGCGTTCGCGCAGGCGGGTTCGGTGCTGGTGCGCCGCAACTCGCAGGTCACCGGCGGCGAGGAAGGACTCAGCCTCAACACGGCGCAGGTGCCCGACTTCCTCATCGGGGTCGTGAACACCCGCAACCTGTACTGGTTCACGCTCGTCGTGCTCGTCCTGGTGTACCTCGTGGTGCTGTGGGTCGACACCTCGCGTCTGGGCCATCTCGCCCGCGCGACGCGCGAGAACGAGCAGCGCGTGCGTGTGCTGGGTCTGTCGCCTTACCGCGTCCGGCTCATCGTGTTCGTCATCGCGGCGGGTCTCGCGAGTCTCGCCGGAGTCGCGTACATGCTCCTGCAGTCGGGCACCGTTCCGCGGTCGGTCTCCGCCGACCTCACGATCACGGTTCTGGTGATGGTGGTGCTGGGTGGCGTCGGATTCCGCTGGGGTGCCATCGTGGGCGGTGTGCTCTACACGCTGCTCGATCAGCGGCTCACCGTGCTCGCGGGTTCCGAGGCGATCGCCGGGCTTCCCGACGTGCTGCGGATTCCACTGTCGGAGCCGCTCTTCCTCCTCGGCGTGCTGTTCATCATCGTGGTGATGTTCCTCCCGGGCGGCATCGCGGGCACTATCGACGCCGCGGTCCGCCGTCGGCGCGGGGAGAAGGTCCGCGGGTCGCTCCGGCAGCTCGACGACGCCGATGACTCCGTGGAGACGCCGGCTGAGGTGCGCGCATGAGCTGGACCGCCGATCCCGACATCGACGACGGGCCGCACACGGTCGGCCGGTGGATCGTGGACCGCGCGACCCGCTCGCCCGAGCGCATCGCGATCGACGACCGCGGAGTGACGACGGACTACGCCACCCTCGCCGCCCGTTCCTCGGAACTTGCCGACCGGCTGCGCCGGGCGGGCTACGGGCCGGGTAACCGCATCGCGACCGTGTCCGGCAACTCCACCGACCACGTCGTCGCGTTCTTCGCGTGCGCGATCGCGGGCATCGCCTTCGTGCCGCTGTCGTGGCGGCTCACGCCGCGCGAGCTGGCCGACGTGCTCACACGCTCCTCACCGGCCTTGGCGCTGATCGAGGACGAGCACGCCGCACTCGCGGGCGAAGCGCTGCGGATCGCGGCGGTGGCAGCGCCGGTCGCAGGTCTGGGCACGACAGGGGTCGAAGCATCTGTGCCCCGCGCGACGAACCCGAGGACTCGCCGGCCGGTGCGCGACGACGACCCGCTGCTGGTGATCTTCACGTCGGGGAGCGAAGCCGCGCCGAAGGGCGTCGTGCTCACGCACGCGAACTGCTTCTGGAACAACCTGGCCCTCGCGCAGGCGCTGCCGCTCGCGCAGGACGATGTCGTGCTCGCGATGCTGCCGCAGTTCCACGTCGCGGCGTGGAACTGCCAGCCGCTGCTCGCGTGGTGGGTCGGCGCGACGGTCGTGCTCGAGCGGTCGTTCCAGCCGGCGCGCGTGCTGCAGCTCATCGCCGACCGCAAGGTCACCGCGATGATGGGCGTGCCGACGCAGTACGCGCTGCTCGCGGGCGACCGCGAGTGGCGGACGAAGGTCCCCACGGCCCCTCCMCCCGCCGCTGGCGCGTCGGGCGGAGCCTCCGGCCGCGTGGGCCCAGCCTCGTCGCTGCGCCTCGCTCTCGTCGGGGGCGCGACGATGCCGGTGGAGCTGCAGGAGGAGTGGACAGCGCGGGGGATCCCGCTCACGCAGGGGTACGGGCTCACCGAAGCGGCACCCAACGTGCTGCACCTGCCGGCTGCCGAGTCGATCGAGGCGCCGGGCGCCGTCGGCCGGCCGTACCCGCACGTGTCGGTGCGGATCGTCGACCCCGCCTCGGGGCTCGTGCTGGAGGGCGAGGCCACCGGCGAACTGTCGGTGCGCGGCCCCAGCGTCTTCGCCGGCTATCTCGACGACGACGATGCGACGGCCCGTGCGATGAGTGGCGAGTGGCTGCGCACCGGCGATCTGGCGTCGCGCGACGCGTCCGGCGTGTACCGGATCGTCGATCGCCTGAAGGACATCTTCATCTCGGGCGGCGAGAACGTTGCTCCCGCGGAGGTCGAGTACGCGCTGTGTCTGCACCCGCTCATCGAGGAGGCGGCCGTCGTCGGCGTGCCCGATGCGGTGTGGGGCGAGCGGGGAGTCGCGTTCGTCGTGCCCGTGGCGGGGGCCGCGCTGTCGGTCGACGAGGTGCTGGCCCACGCGCGACGCAACCTCGCCGCCTTCAAGATCCCGGTCCACGTGGAGTTCGTCGACACGCTGCCGCGGTCGACCATCGAGAAGCTCGCACGATCCCGTCTCCGCGAAGAGGCCAGGTTGCTGGTCGAACGGCGGCGGGAGCAGGAAGATCGTGCTGGGGAGCGCGCGCACGGAGTGGTGCACGAGCGTACGAAGGGGGAATCCCGATGAGCATGTCCGACGAACTCGTCGACCGGGAAGAGGAGCTGGTCTCCTCCGCCACCGGACGCCCCCTCACCAAGCGGGGCGAGGCGACCCGACGTCGCCTGCTCGAGGCGGCGGAGCTCGTGTTCGCCGAACAGGGGTACCACGAGGCATCCATCGTCAAGATCACCGAGCGCGCGGGCATCGGCCTCGGCACGTTCTACCTGTACTTCGACAGCAAGCAGTCGATCTTCGAGGCGCTCGTGCTCGACCTCAACCGCCGCGTGCGCCACTCCATGTCGGAGGCGATGGTCGGGGCATCCGGCCGTCTGGAGGCGGAGCGCGCGGGGTTCGCCGGGTTCTTCCGGTTCACCGCGGAGCACCCCGCGCTGTACCGGGTCGTCCGCGAGGCGGAGTTCGTCTCGCCCGAGGTGCTGCGCACGCACTACACGCGCATCGTCGAGGGTTATGAGGCCGGCCTGCGCGCCGCACAGGCGATGGGCGACGTCGACCGCGCCCTCGACCCCGAGACGACGGCGTGGGCCCTCATGGGCATGGGTGAGCTCATCGGCATGCGGTTCCTGCTGTGGGAGCGCGACGCCGAGGGCAAGCCGCCCGCGCAGCTCGACCCCGTGGTTTTCGCCGGCATGACCCGTTTCATCGACAACGCCCTCGCGCCGCGAGCGGACGACGCAGGAAAGGAAGCCTGATGGCGGAGAAGGATCTCGCGGGCAAGCGCGCACTCGTCACCGGCGGGGCGAGCGGCATCGGCCTCGCCTGCGCGCACGAGTTCGCGGCGCGCGGCGCGCACGTCATCATCGCGGACCTGAACGCGGATGCCGCGACGGATGCCGCCGCAGCCGTCAGCGGTGAGTCCTGGGCCGTCGACCTCGCCGACACCGCCGCGCTCGACGATCTGACCCTCGACGTCGACATCCTTGTGAACAACGCCGGCATCCAGCGGGTCGCCCCGATCACGGAGTTCGATCCGGACGCCTTCCGGCTCATCGTCCGGCTCATGCTGGAGTCGCCGTTCCTGCTCATCCGCGCGGCGCTCCCGGCGATGTATGAGCGCGGATGGGGCCGAGTGATCAACATCTCGAGCGCGCACGGTTTACGGGCGAGCGCGTTCAAGTCGGCCTACGTCTCCGCGAAGCACGGGCTCGAGGGCCTGTCGAAGGTGACGGCGCTCGAGGGCGCCCCGCACGGCGTGACCAGCAACTGCATCAACCCCGCCTACGTGCGCACACCCCTCGTGGAGAAGCAGATCGCGGACCAGGCCGCCGTGCACGGGATCGCGGAGAGCGAAGTCGTCGAGAAGATCATGCTCACCGAGAGCGCGGTGAAGCGGCTCGTCGAAGCCGACGAGGTCGCGTCGCTGGCCGGATGGCTCGTGTCGGACAAGGCCGGCATGGTCACGGGCGCCTCGTACACGATGGACGGCGGATGGACGGCGCGGTGAACCACGAGTATCGGACGATCGATGTGCCCGTCGACGGCGGCGCGCTGCGCGCGGGAGTCTGGGAGCCGGTGGATGCCGGGCCCGAGGCGCCGACGGTGCTGCTGGTGCACGGGGTCACGGCCTCGCACCTGGCGTGGCCGTTCGTCGTGGAGCGCCTCCCGGGAGTGCGCATCGTCGCGCCCGATCTGCGCGGGCGCGGGCGCAGCAACGGCATCGACGGCGCCGCGGGGATGGCCGCACACGCGGCGGACCTCAGGGCGCTGCTCGATGCGCTCGGCATCGACCGCACCGTGGTCGTCGGGCACTCGATGGGCGGGTTCGTGTCCGTCGTGTTCGCGCACCGGTACCCCGAGCGCGTCTCGCGGCTGCTGCTCGTCGACGGCGGGCTGCCGCTCGACGTCCCGGCGGGACTCAGCACCGACGAGCTCGTCGCCGGCATCCTCGGCCCGACCGCGGCGCGGCTGTCGATGAGGTTCGCGGACACGGGGGAGTACCTGGACTTCTGGCGGCAGCATCCGGCCTTCGCCGGCGCCTGGACGCCCGAGCTCGAACGCTATCTCGCGTACGACCTCGTCGACGACGGGACGGGCGCGTTCCGCCCCGCGACGAGCTACGCGACGACCGCCGACGACACCCTCGACATGAACACGGGCGACGCCCTGCCGGCGGCGCTGGCCGGGCTCCAGCATCCGACCCGCCTCATTACCGTGCCCCGCGGCCTGCAGAACGAGCCGCCCGGGCTGTACGCCCCGCACCACCTCGGGCGATTGCTCTCGGAGTACCCGACGGTCGAGCACGAGCGGGTGGACGGCTTCAACCACTACACGATCGTGATGTCGCCTTCGGGGGCGGATGTGGTCGCCGCCGCAGTGCGCGAGGAGCTCGCGGCGCGAGTGTGAGCGATTCGGACGAGGTCCGGCGGCTTGCGAGGATCGCAAGCCGCCGGGCGCTCTGATGTTGCTGCCTACTTCGTCTTGAACTGCGCCTTCAGGGTCGATCCGTCGGCCGTCTTGAGGACGACGGTGTAGCACTTGCCGGCCGTCTTCGGCGTCTGCCAGTTCTGGATCCACTGATGTGTCGTCGCGTCGTACCGGAGCGTCGTGTTGCCGGTCGTCGTGAGCAAGTCGTCACTCGTGGGATCGGCCGGGTCGCAGCTCGCACCCTTGACCACGAAGTCCGCGCCCAGCTTCGCGAGCTCGGTGACCTCGGTCGTGCCGGCCAGCACCATGAACTTCAGTGGCACCGTCGAGCCGCCTTTCACGATGTTGAGGACGGCGGTGCCCATGTCGACAGGCTTGTAGAAGCCGTTGAGCTTCCACGCCTCGATCGTGAAACTCGCTGAGCCTCCACCGGCGAGGTGGTTGGCATCGCCGGCGTACGTCGCGGATGCCGTCGCCGTGCCTGCCAGGGTGTTGTCACTGTAAGTGACGGGGCTCACGGGCTGGTCGAGGCCACCGGCGCCCGTCACCGAGGCCGAGCACGGTTCGATCGGCGACCCGGTGAACGGAATCGGTGTCGTCGGGCAGCTCACCACGACCTCCGACGGTGCCTTTCTGATCTCGAATCCGCCGTTGGCCGAGCTGCCGACGTGGTTGGGGTCGCCCGCCCACGCGGCGGTCGCGGTGGCGTTCCCCGCATCCGTGTTGTCGGTGTGGACCACGTCGATGGTGAAGTCGACGAGCCCGACGGCCGAGACGACCGCCGTGCACGGCTCGTGCGCGTCGCCGGTGAAGACGACGGAGACCGGGCAGCTCAGCGTGATCGACGACGACGCCTTGTCGACGGTGAACGTCATCGAGTCGCTGCTCGGCTCGTGGTTGGCGTCGCCCGCATACGTGTATGACGCCGAGGCGGTTCCCGCGTTCGTGTTGTTCACGTACGACGGCGTCGCCGTCTCGTTGAGACCGTAGGCGGCGGTGATTCGCGCGGTGCATGGCGTCAGCGCGCCAGCTGTGTAGGTGTTCGGTCCGGTGCAGGTGACCTCGGTTGAGGTCGGCGCCTTCGCGATCCTGAACGTCGTCGACGCCGCACTCGCCTTGTGGTTGGTGTCACCGCCATACGCTGCTTTCGCCGTCGCGGTCCCGGCACCGGTGTTTGCGGTGTACTCGACGTCCACATCCTCCGACAGCACGCCCGCCCCGGTGACCGTCGCGGTGCAGGTCTCCTGCGGCTTGGCGTTGTAGACGGTGTCGGAGCAGACGAGGGCGATCGACGAGGCTGCCTGGTCGATTGCGACCCCGACCGAGCCCGACTGCGAGGCGTAGTTCGGCAGCGCGAACGACCAGTCAGCGATACCGCCGGGCACGTCGGTGAACGAGGCCCCGCGGACGAGTCCGTGGCTGACGTCGGCGCCGCCGAGTCCGGTGCACGAGCCCTTGGCGCCGTGCGGGTTCCCGTCGTAGTCGCCGGTGAAACCGCTGATGTCGCACGTCGCCTGTGCCGGGTCGATCTCGAAGGTCTTCGTGTCGGCGGAGCCGGTGTGGTTGGCATCGCCCGCGAAAGCCGCGGAGGCGGTCGCGGTGCCCGAATTCGTGTTGTCTGTGTAGCGCGGAGTCACCGACGTGCTGAGGCCTGGGCCGCTGACGGCCGCGGTGCACGGCGTGAGCGCGGAGCCGGTGAAGGCGACGGATGCCGGACAGGCCAGCGTTGTCGTCGACGATGCCTTCGTGATCGTGAAATCAGTGCTGCCGCTGCTCGGCTTGTGAGCGGCGGTGCCGGCGAACTGGGCCGAGGCGGTCACGGTGCCGACATTCGTGTTGGCGGTGTAGGTGACGGGAACGGACTCGGAGAAATTGTTCGCGCCCGTGACGGTGGCCTCACACGGGGTGACGGCCGAGCCGGAATACGGGACCGAGGTCGGGCAGGCGACGGTCGTCGTGGTCGGTGTCTGACAGTCGCTCACCGTCCAGCGGGCGGTGACGGTGACCGAACGGGTCATGCTCGCCGGATCCTGCGGCTTCTCCTGCAGTGCGGCGCCTGCCCCCGAGAACTCGATCGAACGGCTGAAGCTGCCGGCGGTGGTCCCGGCGGTGAGACGCACGGTCGCGGCCACGCCGTCCGTCGACAGAGTGTTGTTCGGGTAGGTGGTCGTCCAGTTCGACGGCAGTTTGATGTCTTCCGCGCCGTCGATAGGCCCACTCACGGACAGCGGTGCAGACGTTGTCGCCGTGACGTCGACGAGGGCACCGCCCTGGAAGACCTGACCCTGGCCGACCCGCTGCACGTAGATCGCGACCTGCTCGGTCGCCGTCGCGCCGCACGCCACGGTGCCGAAGTCGATCTCGGCCTGCGTGCCGGTCACGAGCGCATCGCCGTCGACGACGAGATTGTCGGCATAAGCCGCGCCCGCTATCGAAACCAGGAGTGCTGACACCGCCAGAGCGATTGCGGACAGCACAGACGTCCGTTGTTTCATTGGTCCCTCCCCAGGGGTACTGCTCCCCGACGAGGCCTCTTTGCCGCACGGGTGCGAACAACATAACCGACGTGTGACGAATCTGATGAGCAACTGCGGGCAACTTAGCCGAGGCCTGAGGTGACGCTGCGGCCGGCCGCCGAACGCGATCAGCGCGACGCGGCGATGCGGGTCGTGAGCTGGTGCGCGTGGGCGAGCAGTGTGCGACCGAGCTCGGGGAGGCGGTCGGGGCCGAAGCGGAACTCCACGCCGGTGAGGCTCAGCGCCCACTGCGGGTGGCCCTCACGAGTGAAGACCGCCGCTCCGATGCCGTAGGAGCCCTCGACGATGAGCCCGGGGTTGACGGCGTAGCCGCGCTCCTGGGTGTCACGCAGGCGCGTGCGCAGCCGCTGCTCGTTATGGGCGGCGCCCCATTCGCGGGAGAGTTCGGGGTGGCGCTCGAAGTAAGCGTCCACATCGTGAGGTGGCAGGAACGACAGGATCGCGAGCCCTGCGGAGGCGACGCCGAGCGGGAACCGCACGCCCTCCGACAGCACGAATGAGCGGATCGGGAAGCTGCCCTCCTCGCGCAGCAGGCACACGGTCTCGTCGCCCCGGCGGACTGACAGGAACGCGCTCTCTTCGGTGCGGACGGCCAGTGAGCGCACGATGTCGCGCGCGACAGCGGTGATGTCGTAGCGGGATGCTGCGACCGTGCCCATCAGGTACAGCTCGGGTCCGGGCATCCAGCGGCCGGTGCGCTCGTCCTGATCGACCAGGCCCTCGTGGCGCAGTGCGGTGAGGAGTCGATGCGTCGTCGGGCGGGTGAGTTCGGCGCGGCGGGCGAGCTCGGCCACCGGCATCCCCTCTTCTCCACCCGTGGTGACCAGTCGCAGGAGCTGGGCGGCGCGGGCGATCGACTGGGCGCCGGGAACGGTGCGCTTGGCTGTGGTGTCCACAATATGGACGCTACGACGCGGGGTGGCCACATGGCAAGCGGGGAGGTGGCGGTGCGCGCCGTCAAGCCGGACGATGGAAGCCGGGCGACCGGAATGCGAAGGAGCACAATGATCGACAAGACCTGGAGGTCGGCGGCCGAGGCCGTCGCCGACATCCCCGACGGGGCGTCTCTCGCGGTGGGAGGGTTCGGGCTGTCCGGCAACCCCATCGCCCTCATCGAGGCGCTGCTCGCACAGGGCACGAGCGACCTCAGCATCGTGAGCAACAACTGCGGCGTCGACGACTGGGGGCTCGGCATCCTCCTGAACGCCAAGCGCATCCGGAAGATGACCTCCTCGTACGTCGGCGAGAACAAGGAGTTCGAGCGGCAGTTCCTCTCGGGCGAGCTCGAGCTCGAGCTGACGCCGCAGGGCACGCTCGCCGAGAAGCTCCGCGCCGGCGGATCGGGCATCGCCGCGTTCTACACCCAGACCGGTGTCGGCACGCAGGTCGCCGAGGGCGGGCTGCCCCGCCGCTACGCCGAGGACGGCAGCATCGCGGTCGCGTCGCCCGTCAAGGACGTGCGCAGCTTCGGCGTT
The DNA here is from genome assembly GCF_001422925.1 of Microbacterium sp. Leaf288. Lineage (GTDB taxonomy): Bacteria > Actinomycetota > Actinomycetes > Actinomycetales > Microbacteriaceae > Microbacterium. Next base: position 805,199 of record NZ_LMNI01000010.1, on the reverse strand, counting down.
TCGGGCACGCCGCGCGACTACGTGCTCGAAGAAGCGATCGTCACCGACTTCGCTCTCGTGCACGCGCTGAAGGGCGACCGCCACGGCAATCTCGTCTTCAACAAGTCCGCACGCAACTTCAACCCGCTCGCCGCGATGGCCGGGCGCGTGTGCATCGCCCAGGTCGAGGAGCTCGTGGAACCGGGCGAGCTCGAGGCCGACAGCATCCATCTCCCCGGCATCTATGTGCACCGCATCGTGGAGGTCGGATCCGACATCGAGAAGCGCATCGAACGGCGCACGGTCTCGGTCGCACAGGCCGCCGCGCGCGAGATGCCGGAAGGAGCCTGACATGCCGCTCACCCGCAACGAGATGGCCGCCCGCGCGGCCGAGGAGCTCGCCGACGGCGCCTACGTCAATCTGGGCATCGGCCTGCCGACCCTGGTGCCGAACTTCGTGCCCGAGGGCGTGACCGTCGTGCTGCAGTCCGAGAACGGCATCCTCGGTGTCGGGCCGTACCCGACCGAGGAGAACGTCGACCCCGATCTCATCAATGCCGGCAAGGAGACGGTGACGACGCTGCCCGGAGCCGCCTTCTTCGACTCGGCGACGAGCTTCGGAATGATCCGCGGTGGCAAGATCGACGCCGCGATCCTCGGCGCGATGCAGGTGTCGGCGACAGGCGACCTGGCCAACTGGATGATCCCCGGAAAGATGGTGAAGGGGCCAGGCGGCGCGATGGACCTGGTGCACGGCGCTGCGAAGGTGATCGTGCTGATGGAGCACGTCGCCAAGGACGGCTCGGCGAAGATCGTGAACGAGTGCTCGCTGCCCCTCACCGGACGCGGGGTGGTCGACCGCATCATCACGGACCTGGCCGTCATCGACGTGACGGATGCCGGACTCGTGCTGGTCGAGACGGCCCCCGGCGTCACTGTGGCAGAGGTCATCGCGGCCACCGAACCGGAGCTGACGGTCGCCGTCGGAGAGAGAATCGAAGCATGAACCACGACGACGTCGTCATCGTCGCCGCTGCGCGCACTCCGCAGGGGCGGCTGAAGGGCCAGCTGGCTCCGCTCACGGCGGTGCAGCTGGGCAGCGCCGCGATCAAGGGCGCACTCGAGAAGGGCGGCATCCCCGCGGACGCCGTGGACGCGGTCCTCGTCGGTCAGGTGCTCGCGGCCGGAAGCGGCCAGAACCCCGCGCGTCAGGCGGCGGTGGGCGCGGGCATCGGGTGGGACGTCCATTCCGGCTCGGTCAACAAGGTGTGCCTCTCCGGCCTCACGGCCATCATCGACGGCGCACGCATGCTCGCGGTGGGCGACGCGACGGTCGTGGTCGCCGCCGGCATGGAGTCGATGACCCGCGCCCCGCACCTGCTCATGGGCTCGCGTGACGGCTGGGCCTACGGCTCGATCGAGGTGCTCGACCACATGGCGTTCGACGGGCTCACCGATGCCTACGACCGCGAGAGCATGGGCGCATCGACCGAGCGACACAACGAACGGCTCGAGGTGACGAGAGAGGCCCAGGATGCTGTGGCCGCACGGTCGCATCAGCGTGCGGCCGCCGCGCAGGCCGAGGGGCTCTTCGACGCCGAGATCGTGCCGGTCGAGATCCCGCAGCGCAAGGGCGAGCCGGTCGTCGTGACGAAGGACGAAGGGGTGCGCCCCGAGACCACGGTCGAGACGCTCGCGGGCCTGCGCCCGGCGTTCGCGTCCAGCGGATCGATCACCGCGGGCAACTCGTCGCAGATCTCGGACGGCGCGTCCGCGGTCGTGCTGACAACGCGCTCGCACGCCGACGAGAACGGCTGGAACGTGCTCGCAGTCGTCGGGGCGTCGGGCCAGGTGGCCGGCCCCGACAACTCACTCCACTCGCAGCCCGCGCGCGCGATCGAGAAGGCTCTGGCCAAGCAGGGCCTCGCCGCGAGCGACCTCGACATCGTCGAGATCAACGAGGCGTTCGGCGCCGTGGTGGTGCGTTCGCAGGCCGAGCTCGGCCTCTCGGACGACGTCGTCAACCCGCACGGCGGCGGTATCGCGATCGGACACCCGATCGGGGCATCCGGCAACCGCCTCGTCGTCCACGCCGTCCACGAACTCGTGCGGCGCGGCGGCGGCACGGCGGCGGTGGCGCTGTGCGGCGGCGGCGGTCAGGGCGACGCGCTGATCCTCACGCGCTGAGCACTTTCGACCCCAAGACGGAAGCGCCACGGGACCCGGACGGGTCTCGTGGCGCTTGCCTGTGCGGGTCAGGGCTGGATGCGGCGCTTGAGGAGCTTCTTCTCGCGGCCGTGGACGGGGGAGTCGTTCGCGATGAGCTCGCCACGCGATGCGCGGCGCACGTCGACGATCGCTCCGATCGCGAGGGCCAGGGAGATGCCCCAGCTGAGCCACCCGAGCGCCATGCGCCACGTGAACGGCTCGTTCTCGCGGAGTCCCCTCATCAACGTCAGCCCGCCGGTGATCGCGGTGAGCAGGCCGGTGCCGAAAAGGTACTTGCGCATGGGGCCACGTTAGCGCGGGGCATGCGGATGCCGCGCGCCTTGACATGGCGCCGCCCGATGAGTCAAGGGGACTCGGACGCGACCCGGCGCGCGGTAGCCTGGGCGTGCCGAGTCCACGAAACCGTCAGGAGACCGCGTGACAGAGCCCGCCGCCCACACCGCCGAACTCGTCGTCGTCGCCAACCGGCTGCCGGTGGACCGTGTCGTGGACGGGGATGGCGAGCCGGGCTGGCGGCGCTCGCCCGGCGGCCTCGTGACGGCGCTCGAGCCGATGATGCGCCGCACCGACGGTGCGTGGGTCGGCTGGCCGGGGCAGCCCGACATCGAGCTCGATCCTTTCGAGTTCGAGGGCACCTACCTGGTGCCCGTGAAGCTCAGCGCCGAAGACGTCGAGCTCTACTACGAGGGCATGTCGAACGACACCTTCTGGCCGCTCTACCACGACGTCATCGCCGAGCCCCGGTACCGCCGGGTGTGGTGGGACTCGTACGTCAAGGTGAACCGGCGGTTCGCGGAATCGGCCGCCCAGGTCGCGGCGCAGGGCGCGACCGTGTGGGTGCAGGATTATCAGCTTCAGCTCGTCCCACAGATGCTTCGCGAGGCGCGTCCCGACCTGACGATCGGCTACTTCCACCACATTCCCTTCCCGGCATACGGTCTCTATTCGCAGCTGCCGTGGCGACGGCAAGTGCTCGAAGGGCTGCTGGGGGCAGACGTCATCGGATTCCAGCGTGTTGCCGACGCCGGAAACTTCGCCCGCGCGGTGCGCCGGCAGTTCCGCTACGAGACGAAGGCGTCCGGGATCACCGTGCCCAACCCCGACGGCACCACCCGCCGCGCGCTGGCGAAGGCGTTCCCGATCTCGATCGATGCCTCCTCGTACGTGGAGCTCGCTCAGCGCGATGACGTGAAGGCGCGCGCGAAGGAGATCCGCGAGAGCCTGGGGAATCCGAAGAAGATCCTGCTCGGCGTCGACCGGTTGGACTACACCAAAGGCATTCGTCACCGCATGAAGGCATTCGGCGAGCTGCTGGAGGACGGCCGCATCACGGTCGAGGATGTGACGCTTGTGCAGGTCGCGAGCCCGAGCCGCGAGCGGGTCGCGGCCTACATGCAGTTGCGCGACGAGATCGAGCTCACCGTGGGTCGCATCAACGGCGACCACGACACGATGGGGCACACGGCGATCCGGTACCTCCACCAGGCGTATCCGCGGGAGGAGATGGTGGCCCTGTTCATGGCTGCCGACGTCATGCTGGTCACCGCCCTCCGCGACGGAATGAACCTCGTCGCGAAGGAGTACGTCGCTGCACGCATCGACAACCGGGGCGTGCTCGTGCTGAGCGAGTTCGCCGGCGCCGCGGACGAGCTGCCGAGCGCGGTGCGGATCAATCCCCACGACATCGATGGGATGAAGGACGCCATCATGCGGGCCATCGAGATGCCCCCTGCCGAGCAGGGTCGTCGCATGCGGGCGCTGCGGAGGAAGGTGCTCGAGAACGACGTCGCACGATGGTCGCAGTCGTTCCTCGACGCGCTCGACGGGGCGCGCGAGCGCAACAGGTTCCCCGCGCTCAACAAGGCTGCGGGGTCCCGCGCATGACCGTCGACTCGCGCGCCGCGGCCGCGGCGATCGACAAGCTCGCGGCATCCGATCGCCTTCTCGCAGCCCTCGACTTCGACGGCACGCTGTCGCCGCTCGAGGACGAGCCGATGGACGCACGGATGCTGCCCGCCGCGCGCGAAGCCGTCGACGCGCTGGTCGCGGCGCCGGACACGATCGTCGCTTTCGTCTCGGGGCGCAGCCTCGTCGACCTTCGCGTGATCGCCGAGCACGACGACTCGTCTCAGGTGCTGCTGGCGGGATCGCACGGCGCCGAGTTCTGGCTCCCGGGCGAGGGCATTGTGAGCCACGGCGAAGAAGAGGCCGACGTCGCCCTGCGCGACGCGCTCCGCGGGCATGCCGAGGAGGCCACAGCGCACCTGGATGGTGTCTGGATCGAGCCGAAGACCTTCGGGTTCGGTGTGCACACGCGCCGGGCGACCGTCGAGGCCGCGGCCGAGGCGAACCGCGTGGTCGATGAGATCGTCGCGGCCGAGGCCCCGCACTGGCGCCGGCGCACGGGACACAACATCGTCGAGTTCGCCTTCCGGCATGAGGGCAAGGACTCCGCCATCGCCGAGCTGCGCGAGCGCGTGGGCGCTACGGCGGTGCTGTTCGCAGGCGACGACGTCACCGACGAGGACGCGCTGGCGAGCCTCGGAGACGGCGACCTCGGCGTGCGCGTGGGGGAGGGTGAGACCGCCGCAGCGGTGCGCGCGACCGACATCGCGGGTCTCGCCGCCCTGCTGAAGCGCCTGGCAGCTGAGCGCTCGCAGCGTCGCTCTTAGGGATCGCCCCGGGCTCCGTCACTCGGGGCGAGCGGGTCGTGTCACGGGAATACACTGAGTCAATGGCCCAGCCCGATTCGCTCGCTGACAACTCCATCGACATCAAGCCCCGCAGTCGCGTCGTCACCGACGGCATCGAAGCCACGACGTCCCGCGGCATGCTCCGTGCCGTCGGCATGGGCGACGCGGACTGGGAGAAGCCGCAGATCGGCATCGCCTCGAGCTGGAACGAGATCACCCCCTGCAACCTGAGCCTCGACCGGCTCGCGCAGGGCGCCAAAGAGGGCGTGCACGCCGGCGGCGGGTACCCGCTGCAGTTCGGCACCATCTCCGTCTCGGACGGCATCTCGATGGGCCACGAGGGCATGCACTTCTCGCTCGTCTCCCGCGAGGTGATCGCCGACTCCGTCGAGACCGTCATCATGGCCGAGCGCCTGGACGGATCGGTGCTGCTCGCCGGCTGCGACAAGTCGATCCCCGGCATGCTCATGGCATCGGCGCGCCTGGACCTCTCGAGCGTCTTCCTGTACGCGGGCTCGATCGCGCCCGGCTGGGTCAAGCTCTCCGACGGCACCGAGAAGGACGTCACCATCATCGACTCGTTCGAGGCCGTGGGCGCGTGCCTCGCGGGCAAGATGAGCGAGGCCGACCTCAAGCGCATCGAGTGCGCGATCGCCCCGGGCGAGGGCGCCTGCGGCGGCATGTACACCGCCAACACGATGGCCTCCGTCGCCGAGGCGCTCGGACTCAGCCTTCCCGGCTCGGCCGCGCCGCCGTCGGCCGACCGCCGCCGCGACTACTTCGCGCACCGCTCGGGCGAGGCCGTGGTCAACCTGCTGCGTCAGGGCATCACGACGCGCGACATCCTCACCAAGGAGGCGTTCGAGAACGCGATCGCGCTCGCGATGGCGCTGGGCGGCTCGACCAACGTCGTGCTGCACCTGCTCGCGATCGCCCGCGAGGCCGATGTCGACCTGAGCCTGCACGACTTCAACCGCATCGGCGACAAGGTGCCGCACGTGGCCGACATGAAGCCGTTCGGCAAGTACGTCATGAACGACGTCGACCGGCACGGCGGCATCCCGGTGATCATGAAGGCGATGCTCGACGAGGGTCTGCTCCACGGCGACGCGCTCACCGTCACCGGCAAGACGCTGGCCGAGAACCTCGCCGACCTGAATCCCGACCCTGTCGACGGCACCGTCATCCACTCGTTCGACGACCCGATCCACGCCAAGGGCGGCATCACGATCCTGCACGGCTCGATCGCCCCCGAGGGTGCGGTCGTGAAGTCGGCCGGCTTCGACGCCGACGTGTTCGAGGGCCCTGCCCGCGTGTTCGAGCGCGAGCGTGCCGCGATGGACGCGCTCGAGGCGGGCGAGATCGCCGCCGGCGACGTCGTCGTGATCCGCTACGAAGGCCCCAAGGGCGGCCCGGGCATGCGCGAGATGCTCGCGATCACCGCTGCCATCAAGGGCGCTGGGCTCGGAAAAGATGTACTACTCTTGACGGACGGCAGATTCTCAGGCGGCACAACCGGCCTGTGCATCGGCCACATAGCACCCGAAGCGGTGGACGCAGGTCCCATCGCCTTCGTGCGCGATGGTGATCTGATACGGGTCGATATCGCGGCTCGCACTCTCGACCTACTCGTCGACGAGGCTGAGCTTGACTCCCGCCGGTCTGGCTGGGAGCCGCTTCCCCCGCGCTATACCCGTGGCGTCCTTGCCAAGTACTCCCGACTCGTGCGCTCCGCTGCGGAGGGCGCGACCACCGGTTGAGCCTGGCTTCCGACATCCGCCTCCGACCCATTTCAGAGGAAATCACCATGTCAGCCGACACCGCCGCGGCCGTTCCCCGGCCGCCAGCCCGCACCGCCTCGACGCCCGTGCTCACGGGCGCGGAAGCGGTCGTCCGTTCTCTCGACCTGCTCGGGGTGACCGACGTCTTCGGTCTTCCGGGTGGCGCCATCATGCCCGTGTACGACCCCCTCATGGACGACGAGTCGGTGCGCCACATCCTCGTCCGGCACGAGCAGGGCGCCGGTCACGCGGCCGAAGGCTATGCCGCCGCATCGGGTCGTGTCGGCGTCGCGATCGCGACGTCCGGTCCCGGCGCGACGAACCTCGTCACCGCGATCGCCGACGCCTACATGGACTCGGTGCCGATCGTCTGCATCACCGGCCAGGTCTTCTCCACCCTCATGGGAACGGATGCCTTCCAGGAAGCCGACATCGTCGGCATCACGATGCCGATCACCAAGCACTCGTTCCTGGTGAAGCGCGCGGAAGACATCCCGGGTGCCATCGCGGCCGCCTTCGAGATCGCCGCGACCGGTCGCCCCGGCCCCGTGCTCGTCGACATCACGAAGGACGCCCAGCAGGCCGAGGCGCCGTTCGTCTGGCCGCCGAACATCGACCTCCCGGGCTACCGGCCGGTCACGAAGGCGCACGGCAAGCAGATCCAGGCTGCGGCTCAGCTGATCGCCGACGCCAAGAAGCCCGTGCTGTACGTCGGCGGCGGCGTGATCCGCGCCCGGGCCTCCGAGGAGCTTCGTTCGCTCGCCGAGACGACGGGTGCGCCCCTCGTGACCACGCTGATGGCTCGCGGTGCGTTCCCGGACTCACACCCGCAGCACCTCGGCATGCCCGGCATGCACGGCACGGTGCCGGCGGTGCTCGCGCTGCAGGAGGCCGACCTCATCGTCGCCCTCGGGGCCCGCTTCGACGACCGTGTCACCGGCAAGGCGGCCCTGTTCGCGCCGAACGCGAAGGTCGTGCACGTCGACATCGACCCCGCGGAGATCTCGAAGATCCGCACCGCCGACGTGCCGATCGTGGGCGACCTCAAGGACGTGCTCGTCGACCTCGACGTGGCGTTCCGCGCGGTCAGCGGCGGCACCGCGCCCGACATCGCCGAGTGGTGGTCGTTCCTCGATGGGCTGCGCGACGAGTTCCCCCTCGGCTACACCCAGCCCACCGACGGCCACATGTCACCGCAGTACGTGATCCAGCGCATCGGCGAGCTCACCGGCCCCGAGGGCGTCTACGCCGCCGGCGTGGGCCAGCACCAGATGTGGGCCGCGCAGTTCATCAAGTACGAGCGTCCGAACGCGTGGCTCAACTCGGGCGGCGCCGGCACGATGGGCTACTCGGTTCCCGCGGCGATGGGCGCGAAGGTCGCCGAGCCCGATCGCGTCGTGTGGGCGATCGACGGCGACGGCTGCTTCCAGATGACCAATCAGGAACTCGCCACCTGCGCGATCAACAACATCCCGATCAAGGTCGCGATCATCAACAACTCGTCGCTGGGCATGGTGCGCCAGTGGCAGACGCTGTTCTACGACGGCCGCCACTCGAACACCGACCTCAACACCGGCCACGGCACGGTGCGCATCCCCGACTTCGTGAAGCTGGCGGAGGCGTACGGCTGCCTCGCGATCCGCGTCGAGAAGGAAGAGGACGTGGATGCTGCGATCCAGACGGCGCTCGAGACGAACGACCGCCCGGTGGTCATCGACTTCGTCGTGAGCGCCGACGCGATGGTGTGGCCGATGGTGCCGCAGGGCGTGAGCAACAGCTTCGTCCAGTACGCGCGGGACCACTCGCCCGCCTTCGACGAGCAGGAGGACTGAGACATGACGAGTCACGTGCTGAGCCTCCTCGTGGAGGACAAGCCCGGTCTGCTGACGCGCGTCGCCGGCCTGTTCGCCCGGCGCGGCTTCAACATCGAGTCGCTCGCGGTGGGCGTCACCGAGGTGCCCGGGCTCTCGCGCATCACGGTGGTCGTGGACGTCGACGAGCTTCCCCTCGAGCAGGTCACCAAGCAGCTCAACAAGCTCATCAACGTCATCAAGATCGTCGAGCTCGACCCCGCGGCATCCGTCCAGCGCGAGCACATGCTCGTGAAGGTGCGCGCCGACAACCAGACCCGTTCGAATGTGCTCGAGGTCGTGAACCTCTTCCGCGGCCAGATCGTGGACTACGCGCCCGACGCGCTCGTGGTCGAGGTCACCGGCGACAAGGGCAAGGTCGACGCATTCCTGCGCGCGCTCGAGCCCTTCGGCATCAAGGAGCTGGCGCAGTCCGGCCTCGTCGCGATCGGCCGCGGCGGCAAGAGCATCACCGAGCGTGTGCTGCGCGGCTGAGTCCCCGGCATCCACTACTTCCAGAACCGATCAATCAAGGAGAAACACGAAGATGGCTGAGATCTTCTACGACGCCGATGCCGACCTGAGCATCATCCAGGGCAAGAAGGTGGCGATCGTGGGCTACGGCTCGCAGGGCCACGCGCACGCCCAGAACCTTCGCGACTCGGGTGTCGAGGTCGTCATCGCGCTCAAGGACGGCTCGAAGTCGATCGAGAAGGCGCAGGACGAGGGCTTCGAGGTCAAGTCGGTCGCCGACGCGGCCGAGTGGGCCGACGTCATCATGATCCTCGCGCCGGACCAGCACCAGCGCGGGATCTACAACGACAGCATCAAGGACAAGCTGACCCCGGGCAAGACGCTCGCGTTCGCGCACGGCTTCAACATCCGCTTCGGCTACATCGAGGCGCCCGAGGGTGTCGACGTCATCCTCGTCGCGCCCAAGGCGCCGGGCCACACGGTGCGCCGCGAGTACGTCGCGGGCCGCGGCATCCCCGACATCATCGCCGTCGAGCGCGACGCGACGGGTGGCGCCTGGGCGACCGCGCTGTCGTACGCGAAGGCCATCGGCGGCACCCGTGCCGGCGTGATCAAGACGACCTTCACGGAAGAGACGGAGACCGACCTGTTCGGCGAGCAGGCCGTCCTCTGCGGCGGTGTGTCGCAGCTCGTCCAGTACGGCTTCGAGACCCTGACCGAGGCGGGCTACCAGCCGCAGATCGCCTACTTCGAGGTGCTGCACGAGCTCAAGCTCATCGTGGACCTCATGTGGGAGGGCGGCATCGCCAAGCAGCGCTGGTCGGTCTCCGACACCGCCGAGTACGGCGACTACGTCTCGGGCCCGCGCGTCATCGACCCGCACGTCAAGGAGAACATGCAGGCTGTGCTCGCCGACATCCAGTCGGGCGCGTTCGCCAAGCGCTTCATCGACGACCAGGACAACGGCGGCGTCGAGTTCCTCGAGCTGCGTGAGAAGGCCGCCGCCCACCCGATCGAGTCGGTCGGCAAGGACCTGCGCTCGCTCTTCGCGTGGAAGCAGCAGGACGCGGACTACGTCGAGGGCTCGGCCGCGCGCTGACCCCGATTCACCGAAGGCCCGGTTCCCGCTCGCGGGGTCGGGCCTTCGGCGTTTCCGAAGTGGGTTGAGGTGCCGACGTGCGGAGACATCGGATGTTTGTGTCAGGATGGGAGCACACACACGGAAGGCGAGTGGGGCGAGAATGCGACAGCAGTGGTTCGACGAGGCGCGATTCGGGATGTTCGTGCACTTCGGCCTGTACAGCGGTGCAGCACGGCACGAGTGGGTGCAGAACTACGAGTTCCTGACCGACGAGGACTACCTCCCGTACTTCGAGAACTTCGACCCGGACCTGTTCGATGCGCGGGCGCTGGCCCGGCGCGCGAAGGAGACGGGCATGGGCTACGCGGTGCTCACCACGAAGCACCACGACGGCTTCGCACTGTGGGGCACGGCGGTAAGTGACTTCAACGCGGTCGCGGCGTGCGGCCGGGACCTCGTGCGGGAGTATGTCGACGCGCTCCGCGCAGAAGGGGTGCGGGTGGGCCTTTACCATTCGCTCATCGACTGGCACCACCCCGACTTCACGGTCGACGGGAACCACCCGCGACGGGCCGACGAGGACGTCGCCGCCCTCAACGAGGGTCGCGACATGGGGCGGTATCGCGAGTTCCTGCACGCCCAGGTGCGCGAGCTGCTGACCGACTACGGGCAGATCGACTACCTGTTCTTCGACTTCACCTACCCCGAGTCGATGGACGGGCTCGCGGGCAAGGGCCCGGAGGACTGGGACGCCGAGGCGCTGCTAGCGATGTGCCGCGAACTGCAGCCCGAGATGCTCGTCAACGACCGGCTCGGCATCCCGGGAGACTTCGTCACGCCCGAGCAGTACCAGCCGACGTCCCCGCTCGTGGTCGACGGCGTCCCTCAGGTGTGGGAGGCCTGCCAGACGATGAACGGCTCGTGGGGCTACCACCGCGACAACACCGAGCAGAAGCCGGCGACGCTGCTCGTCCAGATGCTCGCGGACTCGGTCTCGATGGACGGCAACATGCTCCTCAACATCGGCCCGGACGGCCGCGGGGCGATCGCCCCGCGGGACGAGCGCACGCTGGCCGAGATCGGCGAATGGATGCGGCTGCACCGGGGTGCGATCGTCGGCGCCGGCCACGCGGGCTTCGAGCCGCCGCGTGAGGGCGTCTACACCAGGCGAGGGCGGAAGCTCTATCTGCACCTGCTGTCGTGGCCGCTGGGCTTCGTGCACCTTCCTGGTCTTGCCGGCAATGTCAGGTACGCGCGATTCCTCCACGACGGCTCCTGGCTTCGCGCGTCGGCGGCGGATCCCGGTCAGAAGGCGGTCAACATGACGCCGGCGGGCGAGGCGGAGGGGACGCTCACCGTACACCTCCCGGTCGCCAGGCCGGACGTGCTCGTGCCCGTGATCGAACTCACGCTCAGCGAGGACTGACAGTCAGGCGGTGGGCATCTCGAGGTTGTCGAGGGCCCACCGCGCGGCACCGTGCAGGATCGCGTCGGCGCGCGTCTGCGCGGCCTCGATCCGCAGCTGCTGAGTGGCCAGGGGGTGGCACGCCTCGTAGACGCGGCTGCGCACTGCGGCGATGAAGGGCTCCGACGCGCTCATGCTGCCGGTCAGGAACACGGCATGGGGGTTGAAGAAGTTGACCACGCCCGAGAGCGCCTGGCCCAGGTGGGTGCCGGCGGTGCGGACGATGGTGGTCGCCTCGGGCTCGGCGTCGCGGGCCAGCGCCAAGACGTCCGCGGTGGTCTCGACATCCGTCCGTCCGCGCTCGCGCATCTGGCGGACGAGGCTTGCGCCGCTGGCGACGGTCTCGAGGCAGCCGGTGTTTCCGCAGGAGCACGGGATGTCGCCGCTGCCGTCGATGCGCGTGTGCGTGATATCGCCTGCCGCACCCGTGGCCCCTCGGTGGATGTGGCCGTCCACGATGATGCCGCTGCCGATGGCCGTGCCAGCCTTGACGGTGATGCTGTGGCCGTTCGCGCCGAACTGCGCGCGGTGCTCGCCGAGTGCGGCGAGGTTCGCGTCGTTGTCGACGGCAACAGGCACGCCGTAGCGGCGCCGCACGTAGTCGGGGACACGGAAGCCGGGCCACCCGGGCATGCGCGACGGCTGCGTGACGGTTCCGCGGTCGATGTCGACCGGGCCAGGAAGGCTGATGCCGATCGCATGGATCGTGGTGTCCCGCGCGAGCTCGTCGAAGACATCACACACGGCGTCGAGCGTGGCCTCGGGGCCGTCCGCGAGGGCGACCGGGATGGAACGCGTCTCACGCAGCTCGCCGCTGAGCGAGTGTGCGCCGATGCGGGCGTGGCCGCCTCCGAGGTCGACCGTCAGCACGATCCCCGAACCCTCGTCGATGCCCAGAAGCCGTGGACGCCGACCGCCGCGTGACGTGCCGTCGCCGCGCTCGGTCACGAGCCCGGCGTCTATCAGCGTCTGCACCCTCAGGCTGACGGTCGACGGCGCGAGGCCCAGCGCCGCGGCGAGCTCGCTGCGCGAGCTCGCCCGCCCGCGCGCGATCAGATCGATGATCCGCCGGGACAGGTCCTCGTCGGCGGAAGAGCGGTCGGTGTCGGGGGTCATGTTCCCTCTCGCGGGTGTAGGCGGCCGTGTTTCCGAGACGTGACGAAGTATCACACGTCGATAAACATCCGATGTTCGGGTTGCGTCACCGATCGAAACCTGCGAGGGTGACTTGCGACACAAGAGTACAAGGTTGTTTCGAGAATCGAAATAACCTGAACCAACTGGCTGCCATAGGAGGCATTCGATGAAGAAGTTGCGCGTTGGCGCGGTGGCCGCAGCCACCGGCGTAGCGGTGGTGCTGACGGGGTGCGCGAGCGGTTCCGGTGGCGAGGGTTCCACCGACGGCAAGCCCACCATCGTCGTCGACATGTGGGCGGGGAGCGAGGACGACACCACGGCTCTCGAGAAGCAGGTCGCCATCGCGCAGGAGGAGAACCCCGATGTGACGATCAAGCTGCAGACCGCGCCGTGGAACGACTTCTTCACGAAGCTCACCACCAACATGGCCAGCGGGAACATGGCGTGCGTCACGGGCATGAGCGGCGCGCAGCTCGGTGGGTTCACCGACGGATTCCGCGAGCTGACGGCGGAAGACCTCGAGACGGCGGGCCTCGACTTCGCCGACTTCAACCCGGGCGCCGAGGGGATCCTGAGCTTCGAGGGCGGGCTGTACGGCGTTCCCTTCGACGTGGCGACGATGCTCGTCTACTACAACCAGGACATGCTGACCGCGACCGGTGCGGCGACGCCCGAGATCGGCTGGACCTTCGACGACTTCGAGGACGTCGCGACGACCGCGACCGCCGACGGCAAGTACGGATTCGGCATGGGCATGGGCGGATACCAGTGGATGTCGATGCCGATCGCGCTGTCCGGCAAGCAGCCGGCGTCGGAGGACGGCACGCTTCACATCGACGACCCCGACTTCGTGGACGCGGCCTCGTGGTACTCCGGCCTGGTCACCGACCTCGGAGTCGCGGCACCGGTCGCCTCGGCCTCCGACACCGGCTGGGGAGAGAACCAGTACACCGGCGGCAACGCGGCCATGGCCGTCGACGGCACGTGGAATGCGGTGAGCTACCTCAACAACGAGTCGGGCTTCGCCGCCGGCATGGCGCCGCTCCCGGCAGGTGACCACGGCAACTCCGGACCGATCCTCGGATCGGGCTACGGCATCTCGAAGACGTGCGACAACCCCGAGGCCGCCCTCAAGGTCATGGGTTCGCTGCTCGGCAAGGACGCGCAGGACTACATCGCCTCGTCGGGCCGCTCGTACCCGGCGCGCACCGAGTCGCAGCCGCTGTACTTCGACTCCATCGACGAGCAGTACCGCGAACAGGTCCAGACGGTCTTCGAGTCGGCGTTCGCCACCACCGTGCCGCTGTACATGACGAAGAACTGGGAGAAGCTCGACAGCTACATCCAGCCGAACCTCGTCAGCGTCTACAACGGCCAGATGGAGATGTCGGACCTGCTGGAGAGCGCCCAGGCGCAGTTCGGCAACTGACCGGGTTCGGCCTCGAACCCTCGCACGTGAGCAAGAGAGCAGAGCAATGACGACCACGACGACGACACGTCGCGGGTCGCTCGCCAGGGCCGAGGCCCGCCAGGCGCTGGGCTTCGCAAGCCCGGCCCTGGTGGGGCTCGCCCTGTTCACGATCGTGCCCGTCGGGCTCTCGATCGTGATGAGCGTCTACGACTGGCCGACGTTCGGCGACCGCACCTTCAACGGCGTCGAGAACTACGCCAAGCTGTTCACCAGCAGCCCGGACTTCTGGCCGGCGCTGCGCAACTCCGCGGTCTACACGCTGCTGTACGTGCCGCTCAGCATTGCCCTCTCGCTCGCGCTCGCGATCGGGCTGGGGCCGCGCATCCGCGGTCGCGGAGCCCTCCGCGTGCTCTTTTTCATCCCGGTCGTCGTGCCCATGGTGGCCAACGTCCTGGTGTGGAAGATGATGCTGCAGCCGCAGGGCCTGTTCAACGGGCTGGCGCAGAGCTGGTTCGGCATCACGCTGCCGAACTTCCTCGCCGATCCCTCGTGGGCGATGATCATGGTGGTCGCGATGAGCGTGTGGCAGGGGCTCGGCTACAACATGCTGATCTTCTCCGCGGCGCTCGAGCAGCTCCCCGAGAGCGTGCTCGAGGCGGCCAGCATCGACGGCGCCCGGGGCTTCCGCCTCGTCTGGAGCGTCATGATCCCGATGATCTCGCCGTCGATCTTCTTCGCGACGATCATGACGATGATCACCGCCCTCCAGGTGTTCGCCCAGCCGCAGCTGCTGACCGGCGGCGGCCCGGGCAACGCGACGAAGCCGCTCGTCATGTTCATCTGGGAACAGGGGTTCACCTTCGGCGACCTGGGACTCGCTGCAGCAGCGGCGTGGATCCTTTTCGCGATCATCATCCTCATCACAGGCATGCAGTTCGCCGCGCAGCGGAAGTGGGTGCACTATGAGCACTGACACCGAGACCGAGACCGACAAGGAAGCGTCGGTGATCGAGCAGACGCTGCTCATGACGTCCGACGACGAGTTCGTCGAGGAGCCCCCGGCGCGCCGCCGCACCGCCGCCCGCACGCCCGGCGAGCGCATCCGACTTGTTCTCGCGCACATCTGCATCTACCTCGCGGCGCTCATCTTCGTCGCGCCCCTCGTCTATGCGTTCTTCTCGGCGCTCAAGCCCAACGAGGAGATGTTCTCGATGCCGCCCACGCTGGTCGGCTCGCAGATCAAGTGGGGCAACTTCGCGGAGGTCTTCGCCTACGGGCCGTTCCTGACCTATATCGGCAACTCGCTGTTCGTAGCGATCGCCGGCACCCTGGTCGTCCTCATCGTCTCGACGACCGCTGGCTACGCGTTCGGGCGCCTGCGCTGGAAGGGGCGTGACGCGGTCTTCGTGCTGTTCCTGGCCACGCTCATGGTGCCGGCCGAGGTGCTCGTCATCCCGATGTTCCAGGTGATGCAGTGGTTCGGATGGGTCAACACCTATCAGGCGCTCATCTTCCCGTTCGCCTTCACGGCGTTCGGCACCTTCCTCATGCGTCAGTTCTTCCGCGGCATCCCGTTCGAGCTCGAAGAGGCTGCCCGGGTCGACGGCTCGGGTCCGGTGCGCACCTTCCTCCAGATCATCCTTCCGCTGTCCAAGTCGGCGGTGGCTGTGCTCGCGGTGTTCACCTTCCTGTCGTTCTGGAACAGCTACCTCTGGCCGCTCATCGTGACGGTCGACTACGCGACGCTGGGCACGCTTCCCGTGGGCCTCGCCAGCTTCTCGGGTCTCACCGGCACGCGCTGGGATCTGCAGATGGCGGCCGCGATCATCTCGATGATCCCCACCACGATTCTCGTGATCGTCCTGCAGAAGCACCTGGTGAAGGGCATCGCGATGGCCGGGCTGGGCGGCCGATGAGCGGGTGCGCAGAGGCCCCCGCCGTCGTCGCCGGCATCGACATCGGGGGCACGAAGACCTCCGGCGCCCTCGTCGCCGCGGACGGCAAGGTGCTGGCGCGCGCGACGCGCGTCACCCCCGCCCGCGCCGGCGGCGCCGCGATGGCAGAGACGGCGGCGCTCCTCGTCGAGGAGCTCGCCGACGACACGGGCGTGCGTCCCGATGCGGTCGGCGTCGGCGCGGCGGGGGTCGTCGATCCGCAGAGCGGTGCCATCCGCGCCGCGTCGGACATGTTCGTGGATTGGGCGGGATTCCCGCTCGGCGAGCGCCTCGGCGACCGACTCGAGCTCGAGGTGCGCGTCGAGAACGACGTCAACGCCTTCCTCCTCGGCGAGACCGCGTGGGGCTCGGGGCGGGGGAGCGACGTGCTCGGCGTGATGCTCGGCACCGGTGTCGGCGGAGCGCTCGTGCTCGACGGAGCACTGCGCCACGGTCCATACGGCGCTGCCGGCGAGATCGGCCACACTCCGGGCTACAGCGATCTGGTCTGCACCTGCGGTCGCACCGGCCACCTTGAGACCCTGGCCTCGGGCACCTCGATCTCGCGCCGCTATGCGGCCGCGACCGGCGAGGTCGTCGTATCCGCGCGGGTCGTGGCCGACCGGGCGCGAACCGGCGACCCCGTTGCGAAGGCCGTGTTCGACGACGCCGGGAGGGCGGTCGCCCTCGCGTGCATCTCCGCCGCGACCCTCGTCGACGTGCCCCTCGCGGTAGTCGGGGGCGGGGTGGCCTCCGCATGGGACCTGCTCGCTCCTGCTGTCGAGGCCACGCTCCTGACCGATCCGCCGGTGTCCGGCGCTCCCTTGCGCATCGTTCCCGGAACCCTGCGCGGTGACGCGGTCGTGCTCGGTGCCGCGGCCCTGGTGGCGGCATCCGATCGTTCCATCCCCTCCGAATCGTTCGCAGAAGGTGAGCTCGTCCGTGACGTCGCGTCCTGACCACGACCAGATCTGGAAAGGCCCCCTGGGCCCGCTCCACCCGGCGGGGCTCGCGCGCCCGCGTATAGGCATCGGCGGCATCTCGATCGAGTCGAGCACGTTCTCACCGCACATCTCGGGTGACGAGGCGTTCACGATCCGCACCGGAGATGAGCTGCTCGCGTACTACCCCTTCCTCTCCGAGGGGGAGGAGCTGCGGGATGCTGCGACCTGGGTCCCGCTCACGCACGGGCGGTCCCTGCCCGGCGGGGCGGTCGACCCGCAGACCTATGCGCGCATGAAGCAGGCGATCGTCGAGGGGATCCGTGCGGAAGGCCCGTTCGACGCGTTCTTCTTCGACATCCACGGAGCGATGAGCGTCGTGGGCATGGACGACGCCGAGGGCGACCTCGCGATTGCGGTGCGCGAGGCGCTCGGTCCAGACACCCTCGTATCGGCGTCGATGGATCTGCACGGCAACGTGTCGGACGCCCTTTTCGACGCCGTCGACCTCATCACCTGCTACCGGATGGCGCCGCACGAGGACTGGATGAACACCAAGCAGCGCGCGGTGCACAACCTGCTCGAGCGACTGCGTGGTGCCTTGGGTGCCGACCCGGACGCGCGACGCCCCTACAAGGCGTGGGTGCGCGTCCCGGTGCTGCTGCCCGGCGAGAAGACGAGCACGCGGCTCGAGCCCGCCCAGGGGCTGTACGGCACCATCCCGGATGTCGAGGAGCTCGAGGGCGTCGTCGACGCCGCGGTCTGGGTGGGCTACGCGTGGGCCGACGAACCCCGTTGCCACGCCACCGTCATCGTGACCGGCGACGACCCGGATGTGATCGCCCGCGAATCGGAGCGGCTCGGACGGCGGTACTGGGATGCACGAGCGGACTTCGTCTTCGTGGGTCCGACGGCGAGCCTCGACGAGGCGCTCGACGAGGCTCTGGCGGACGACGCGCCGCGGCCCTACGTCATCTCCGATTCCGGTGACAACCCCACCGCGGGCGGCGCCGGAGACGTCTCGTGGACCCTCGGTCGCCTGCTCGAGCGGGCCGACCTCGACGATGCGTCGCGCACGGTGCTCGCGGCTTCCGTGTTCGATCCGGAGGCCGTGAGCACCGCCCAGGCGGCGGGGATCGGCGGCACGGTCACGGTGCACGTGGGCGGCCGTGTCGACCCCGGGCCGCGGGGGCCGGTCGAGGTCACCGGCGAGGTGTTCTCGATCACCGACGGCGACCCGGTCGCGGGCACGCAGGTCGTGGTACGCCGTGGAGCCGTGCACGCGATCGTGACCGAGCGGCGCAAGCCCTTCCACTCCCTCGACGACTTCCGGATGCTGGGACTCGACCCTGAATCGGCCGACATCGTCATCGTGAAGATCGGCTATCTCGAACCCGAGCTCTACGATCTCGCCGCGGGCTGGACGCTCGCGCTCACCCCCGGCGGCGTCGACCAGGATCTGCTGCGCCTCGGCCACTCCCGGCTGCGCCCCGGAACCTACCCGTTCGCCACGACCGACGACGAGCCCGACCTTGCGGCACTCGTCACCCGACGCCGCGGCACGGAGGCACGCGCATGAACTTCGAGACCCGCACCGGACCCGACCTCGGCGACGCGGCGCCCGAGTACCCCGAGACGCCGGTTCCCGACTGGTATCGCGACGCGAAGCTCGGGTTCTTCATCCACTGGGGCGTGTATTCGGTGCCCGCATGGGCGCCGGCCCACCCTCCCGGGGGAGTGCCGACCGAGGACGCCTATGCCCACCACCAGTACGCCGAGTGGTACGCCAACACGGTGCGCATCGCGGGGAGCCCGACGTGGCGGCGCCACCAGGAGC
The DNA here is from genome assembly GCF_001422925.1 of Microbacterium sp. Leaf288. GTDB lineage: Bacteria > Actinomycetota > Actinomycetes > Actinomycetales > Microbacteriaceae > Microbacterium. Next base: position 786,387 of record NZ_LMNI01000010.1, on the reverse strand, counting down.
TCTACGGCACGGGCACGAGCTACGAGGACCTCGCGGAACAGTGGAATCCCGATGGGTTCGACGCCGACGCATTCGTCGGCGCGCTCGTCGACGCGGGCGCGCGCTACGTCGTGCCCACGACGAAGCATCACGACGGCTTCTGCCTGTGGGACACCGCGACGACGACGTTCAGCTCGGCCCGCCGCGGGCCGCGCCGCGACCTGATCGCCGAACTCCACGACGCGACGCGTCGCGCGGGCACGAGGTTCGGCGTCTACTTCTCGGGCGCGCTGGACTGGCACGTCAGCGACCACCCGCCGATCGAGTCCGACACCGACCTGTTCCGGTTCCGCCGGGCGGACGAGTGGTTCTCGCGGTACGCCGCCGCCCAGCTCGACGAGCTCGTCGACCGCTTCCGCCCCGACCTGCTCTGGAACGACATCGAGTGGCCGGACGGCGGCAAGGGGCAGCAGGACTACGCGGTCGCCGCTCTGCTGCGCCGCTACCTCGCCGCCGTGCCGGACGGCGCAGTGAACGACCGTTGGGGCGTGCCTCGGCACGGCTTCCTCACGCGCGAGTACACCCACGTCGCCGACATCGTCGCCGAGCCCTGGGAGTCGACGCGTGGACTCGGGTACTCCTTCGGCTACAACCAAGCGGAGGATGCGAGTCATTCGCTGTCGGGCGACGCCCTTATCCGGCTCCTCGCCGACGTCGTGAGCAAGAACGGCAATCTCCTGATCAACGTCGGCCCGCGCGCCGACGGATCGATCCCCGAGCTGCAGCAACGCGCCATGCGGGAGCTCGGAGCGTGGCTCCGCCGCGACGGCGACGCGATCTACGCCACGCGCCCGTGGGTGCGCGCGTACGAGGAGACCGGCGCGCCGCGCGCCTACACCGCTGCCGAGGGTGTGGTCAACGTGATCGCGCTCGACCCCGCCTCGGGCGAGTTCGATCTTCCCGAGGAGCTCGCCGGCCGGCCTGCCCGTTGGGCGGACGGCACCGAGGCTGCGCTCGAGCGTGCGCCCGACGGTCGCGTGTACGCGACCGTCCCCGACGCCTTCCGGACCGAGCCGGCGGTCGCCCTCCGGGTCGAGCTGTGATCCCGACGGTCGTCGAGATCGCAGTGCAGGACGCCGCGGGTGCTCGCGCGGCGATCGAGGCCGGCGCCGATCGACTCGAGCTGTGCCAGGCGCTCGTCGTCGGCGGTCTCACCCCGTCGATCGGGTCGATCGAGGCCGTGTGCGACGCGGTCGGGGCCGAGAAGGTGAACGTGCTGGTGCGTCCCCGGGGCGGCGGCTTCGTGTACGACGCCGACGAGGTCGCAGTCGTCACGGCCGACATCCGCGCCTGCGTCGCGCGGGGGGTGGGCGGCGTCGTGGTCGGCGCGCTCGAGCGCGACGGCCGCGCCGACCGCGAGGCGCTTCGCTGGTGGACGGATGCCGCGGGCCCTGCGACGCTCGTCTTCCACCGTGCGATCGACGCGTCGCCGCGCAGCGCCGAGGTGTTCGAGACCCTGCTGGCCGAGGGCATCGGCCGGGTGCTGACGTCGGGGGGCGCGGAGCGCAGCATCCAGGGGATCGACCGCCTCGAGGCGTACGCCCGCCTCGCCGGGCCGGACCTCGAAGTGACGGCAGGCGGGGGAGTGGCGCCGGCCGACATCCGCCACCTCGTCCGCGCCGGCGTGGGCGCCGTGCACCTCTCGGCGCGCCGGCGCGCGGGGCTCGGCGCGTCCGCGGGACCCGGCGGCGGCACGGACGGGCACGATGTCACCGATCCGGGGATCGTGGCGGAAGCGGTGGCCGCCGCCCGGGGTTGAGCACCGCTGCCGGTCGGAGCGGTTGCTGAGAGTTTCCTCATCCGCGGACTCTTGTCGCCGTGCCCGGGAGCGTGGTTCGATCCTCGCCATGGGAGAAAACATGCCTGATCACGCATCCGACCACGACCTCGGGACCACGGCGGAGAACCCGCCCCACTCGGGTCTGAGTCGACGCAATTTCCTCGTGGGTGTCTCCGCGGCGAGTGTGCTCGCCGCGGCCGGATGGGTGCAGTCGCCGCAGGCGTTGGCCGCACCCGGCGGGAAGTCCGTGACCATCACCATCATGGGCACATCCGACATCCACGCGAACGCGCTCAACTGGGACTACTACAAGGACGCCGCCTACAGCGACAGTGCGGGCAACACGATCGGGCTGGCTCGCGTGTCGAGCCTCGTGAACCAGATCCGTGCAGATCGGGGACGCGGCCGGACGCTGTTGTTCGACGCCGGCGACACGATTCAGGGGTCGCCGCTGGGCTTCTACTACGCGACCGTCGACCCGGTCACCGCGTCGGGTGCGATGCATCCGATCGCGGCCGCGTTCAACGCGATCGGCTACGACGCCGTGGCCCTCGGCAACCATGAGTTCAACTACGGGCTCGACTTCCTCGACAACTGGATCTCACAGTTGGATGCCCCGGCCCTGGCCGCGAACGCCGTGCACGCGGGCACGACCGATCCCGCGTTCCGCCCCTATGTCGTCAAGAAGATGAACATTCCCGGCTACAAGCCGATCCGCGTCGGCGTGCTCGGCCTCACCAACCCCGGCGTCGTCATCTGGGACAAGGCGAACGTGAGCGGCCGCATCGACGTGCTCGACGTCGTGGAGTCGGCGGCGCGCTGGGTGCCCGTGATGCGGGCGGAGGGCGTCGACGTGGTCGTTGTGAGCGTGCACGCGGGCGACAGCGGGCTGTCGTCGTACGGCTCCGACATCCCGGTCGAGAACGCGTCCGCCCTGCTGGCCGAGCAGGTGCCCGGCATCGACGCGGTCCTCTTCGGTCACGCCCACCAGGACGTCCCGCAGCGGTTCGTGACGAACAAGGCTACGGGCAGGCAGGTCGTCATGAGCGAGCCGAAGAACTGGGGTCAGCGCCTCAGCGTGTTCGACCTCACGCTCACGATCGACCGCGGCAAGTGGGCGGTCACCGGAGCGAAGTCCCTCACCGTCAACACGAACACGGTCGCCGACGACCCCGCGCTCGTCCAGGTCGTGAAGGCGCAGCACGACGCCGTCGTCGCGTACGTCAACACGCCGGTCGCGACCTCCACCGAGGTGCTCTCTGCCGCCGAGTCGTGCTGGAAAGACACCGCGATCCTCGACTACATCCACCACGTGCAGATCGACACCGTGTCGAAGGCGATCGCCGGCACCCCCGAGGCATCCCTTCCGATCATCTCCCTCGCGGCGCCGTTCAACCGCGCCGCGACGTTCCCGGCCGGGCAGGTCACGATCAAGGACGTCGCGGGGCTGTACATCTACGACAACACGCTGCTCGGGTCGGTGATCACGGGCGCCCAGATCAAGGACTATCTCGAATACTCGGCCAAGTACTTCCAGCAGGTGGCACCCGATGCCCCGGTCGCACCGGCCACCTGGACGAACGCGCTCAACACCCCGGATTACAACTTCGACCAGTTCTCGGGCGTCACATACGACATCGAGATCTCCCAGCCGCAGGGTTCGCGCATCGCGAACCTCGCCTTCGGCGGAGCGCCGGTGGCGGCCGACCAGCGGTTCGTGGTGGCGATCAACAACTATCGGCAATCAGGTGGCGGCGGGTTCCCGCACGTCGCGACCGCGCCCGTGGTCTACAACGCGCAGGTCGCGATCCGCGAGGCGATTGTGGCGTACGCCTCGGCGACGGGAGTGATCGACCCCGCCGACTTCCACGTCGCGAACTGGCGGCTGGTGCGCGCGGGCGTGCCGGTGTTCTGACCACGCGCGGCCCGGTGAAGCGCGGGCGCGGGGTGAGCGAGCATCCTGCGGCGAATTCCTGCTCGGGATCCGCGCGCCCCGTGGGCTTCATTCACCGGCAGCGGAGGCGAGCGCTGCGCACGTCTCGACACGCTCCTCGCCGGGGAAGTACGTCGTCCATTCGTCCGTGGTGAGCTCTCGGCCGGCCAGCGTGCACGCGTGGGTCGACTGCTGCCGGGCGCCCAGCTCCCAGATCCGGATGCCGCTGGGCAGGGCTTCTATCAGGCTCTCGCCGTCGGCGGTGAGGAACCCGCCGGCGATGAGAGTCGCATCCGCCGCACCGTCGAGCGGACCCGCGAGGGCGACGTTCCCCGCCAGATCGTAGAGCGTGAGCGTGTTGTTGTACCCGACGTTCAGCAGCGTGCGACCGTCCGCGCTGACCGCGATCCGGTTGCCGCCGCCTGCAGCCCGCGCAAGGGCGGCGATCGGCTCGAGTGTGCGCAGGTCGTAGATCCGGGCTTCATCCTCCGCGACGCCGACCAAGCGGTCGTCGTCGACGGCCAGGCTCCCCTCCAGGCCGTAGAGACCGCGCGCGATGAGGTCTCCGGTCGAGATCTCGAAGACCCCGGTCTCCGAGGTGGCCCGCTTCACGTTCCACCAGGTGATCACGGCGCGCGTCGCGTCGGGCGTTTCGCTGATCGAACCCACGTCGGTGAAGCGCCCTTCGGCGAGCCTGATGATCGGTCCGAGGGCCTCGCCCGTCGAAGGGTCGAAGGCGACCACGGCGCCAGGCCATGCGGCGAAGGCCGGGGTCGCCCAGCCCCCCGGGTAGACGTTCACCGAGTCGGGCAGATCGCCGATGCGCAGGGGGATCTCGTCGCCCGTCGACACGTGCTCGAGCGTCGGCCGCCCCCACTGCTGCCAGTACCGCGCGTACAACGGGCCTGACTCGTACTCGGCGAAGCGTGCCACCACTCCGCTGCCGAGCGGCACGATCCTCGCCGACTCCTCGCCGACGGCGACGTCGCGGTCGATGTCCCACAGCCGCATCGGCCCGCCACCTGATGGCTGTGTGACGACGAGTGAGCCTCCTGCCTCGGGGCCCTCGAGAAGCTCGCGTCCTTTCGCGACGACCTCCGCGCCCGCGCCACCGCCGTCGATCCGCCAGCGCAGCCAGACCGGCGGGATCGTGGGGAAAGCGAGCAGGGACTGATCGTCGATGGTTTCGAAGAACGCCTTCCGGTTGTACTGCAGTGGCGCACGCGCACCCGTCGCCTCGCCGGTGTGGAGATCGAGGATCGACAATCCTCCGTATGATCCGCAGGCGATCGTGTCGGGGCTTACGAGATGCAGCGTTACGCAGGTCTCCGTCGGTTCCACGTTGCGGCGCCACAGGACGGTTCCGTCGGAGGCGATGCGGACCGTGCCGTCCCACCCTGCGGCCACCAATCCACCCCCGCCGTCGGTGATGATCGCTTCGCTCGATCTGTCGCTGTCGAGGGGAATCGTTCGCGCGAGCGCGAGTGAATCCTGTTCGTGCAACCGGATCTCGTGGCCTGCGCCGACGGCGACGAGTTCCTCGTCGACGATGGCGGGGCTCGCGTACACCTGCACGTCGTCCATGTTCGAAGGCGGGGAGGGCGCCCAGCCGCTCGATACCCGCACGACGCCTGACGCCGAGTCGACCGCGATCAGTTCGGCCGTCTCCGCGTCGACCATGAACAGACTCCGACCCGCCGCATCCCACACCGCGCCAGGCCACAACATGGCTCGAACCACGTCGATTTCCGGCCGGGCTCGTCCCCTCGCGAGATCGATCACCGAAAGGTGCGTCCAGCAGCACTCGTCCGCATCTACCGGATCAGTGGAGACGAAGACGGTGATCGCCGCAGCAGATCCGTCGGGACTCACCGAGACGCTCCGCTCCGACCCGGCGACCGCCGCCGGCAGCTCGGCGTCGAGCACGTCGATAGAGTCGCCGGTCGCCAGATCCACGATGTCGACCGTCGACGCTGTGCGATCGGTCGGAGCCGCCGATACTCGCACCGCGGTGCCCGTCCCCGGAATGACATCGAGCCAGGGGACTGACGCGTCGGCCCCGTGGTGGACGGCGACGACGCCTCCGGAGTTCGTCACGACACCCCAGAGCGCGGATCGCGTCCGCGGATCGTCGGGCCATCGGCGGTACGCCTCAGCGGCGAGCAATGCGGCGACCTCGCGGTCCTGGTCGAGCAGCGAGAGCGACGTCGCAACGAGTGCCTCGACGCTCGCGTTCTCGGCAGCGACCTGCGCCTCCCCGCCCCGCACGACCGCGAGGCTTCCGCCGACGATCGCCGCCACCACCAGCACGCCCGCACCTCCCACCGCCCACCGCAGCCGTCGGTTGCTCCGCTTCTCGCGGGCGGCGCGCTCGCCGAGCTCGCGCAGCTCGTCCTGCTCGCGTTCGGCCGACGCGTCCAGCAGTTCCCGCTCCACGGCGGTGAGGTCGGGCTGCGCCTCGCCACGCCAGTCAAGCGCCGCCTGCAGGCGCGCTCCGCGGAGCAGGTCCTCGTCCCGCCGGCCGGACCCGTTCCACAGCTCCGCCGCCGTCGCGACGACCGGGACGAGGCGCGCTCCCTCGGCGTCCTCCTCGAGCCAGCGGTCAAGGCGCGGCCACGCCGTCGCGATGGACTCATGGGCGATCGTCACCTCGTCCCCGTCGGTGGTCAGGAGTCGCGCGGTGACCAGGCGGTCGAGCACCCTGCGGCGCGCCGGGTCCGCGACGAGCGGTGCGAGCTGACCGGTATGCCGAACCGAGGCGCCGTCGGCGCCACGGTGCACGAGTCGCAGCATCAGAGATCGGCACGCATCGGCATCCTCGGCGTCGAGCGATCGGTAGAGGCTCTCGGCCGACTGTGCGATGGCGCCGACCAGACCTCCGGACGCCTCGTACCCGGCGACGGTGAGCGTCGCTCCCTCGCGCCGGACCCAGGTCTCGACCAGGGCGTGCGAGACGTGGGGAAGCGTGCTGCGCCGGTCGGCGGCATCCCTCACGATCACTTCGACGAGTCCCGGCTCCAGCCGGAGACCGGCGCGGGTGGCCGGGTACTCGATCGCCTCGCGCAGACCGGCGAGGCTGAGCGGCCCGATCGCGTAGACGCCCCGGCCGATCAGGGTTCCGATGTGAGGCAGACCCGTCGCGCGGTCGAGGAAGTCGCTGCGGAGGGTCATGATCACGGCCGACCCGGTCGACAGGACACTCGCGACGAGCGCGCACAACTCCTCCTGCTCGCGCTCGGGGAGCTGGAACACCGCCTCCGACTGGTCCACGACGACGAGGTCGGCCGCGCCCCGCTGCTCGAGCCGTCCGCGAAGTCGCGGCGCGGCTTCGCGTCCCGCGGTGACGATAGCCACGCGGCGGTCCTCCGAGGCGTGCGGGAGCAGGCCCGCGAACACCAGCGACGACTTCCCCGAGCCGGACGCCCCCACCACCGCGGTCAGCGTTCCCGGCCGCACGCGTTGCAGGAGCGCCTCGATGTCGCTCTCGCGTCCGAAGAACTCGTCCGCGTCGGCGGTCGAGAAGGCCGCCAGGCCGCGGTACGGGCACGCGTCGCTCACGCGATGCAGCGTCTTGACGAGGGCGAGGGCCGGATCCTGCCGCAGCATCGACGCCTCGAGTTCGCGCAGCCGCTGCCCGACGTCGATGCCGAGTTCGTCGACGAGTCGCGTGCGAGCGGCGCGCACGGTGGCGAGCGCCTCGGCCTGCCTCCCGGCGCGATAGTTGGCGATCGCGAGGATCGCCCAGCGATCCTCGCGGAGCGGGGCCGCGCGCACGAGGCGCTCGGCGTCGGCGATGACCGCGCGGTGCTCGCCTTCGGCGAGGCGGGCCTCGAGCAGCTCCTCCTGGGCGCTGTCGCGGATCTCGATGAGACGCTCGGCTTCGGCCGCCGCGGGCGCCCAGTCGACCAGCTCCGCGTAGGGTTCGCCGCGCCACAGCTCGAGCGCGCGCCGGTACGCGTCGACCGCGCGATCGTGCTCGTCATGCAGGGCATGCTGCCGCGCACTCGAGACCAGGCGTTCGAACTCGAACGCGTCGATCGTCGCGGGATCGATCCCCAGCGTGTACTCGGAGCCCCGGGTCACCACGGCGGCGCTCCCGAGCCCGGCCCGGATGCGGGCCACGCAGGTCTTCACCTGCTGCGGCCATGTGCGCGGCGGATCCTCGCCCCAGCACGCCTCCGCGAGGTCGCCCGGCGCGACAGTGCGTCCCGCTCGCACGATCAGTGCGGCGAGAACCACCCGCTCCCGCGGGCTCAGGGTGTGCTCGGTCCCCGTGTCGAGCGGCCCCAAGACCCTGATGGCCATCTTTGCAGTGTGATCTCCGCCGATACGAGCGTCAACGGCATCCGCCCCTGATCAGTACCGGACCAGTACCGGACGCGCCCGATCCCGATACCGGATGCCGCGACGCTGTGTTCACGGCCCGGCGTATCACCGCACCGCGACCGCGACTCACACCACACAACCCTCGCCAACCCGGGCGAGCATCATGAAAGGAACGGCCATGGACGGGAACACCCTGACCTACACGGCCGACCGGCTCGATCGCGAGCGGGCGGCCGCCCTGGATCGCGAGAACGAGATTCTCCGCAGCATCGCCGACCGCGGCGCGACGATCACGCCCGAGAGCCCGGCGTCGCACGTCGTCGCAGGCATCGGCGTGTGGTTCCGTCACCTCTTCACGAGGCCGCGGCAGCTGCGATTCTCTTGAATCCGTCGAGACCCGCCGCCCGGGAGCGCGGCGGGTCTCACCATGTCTGCGGCCGGGCTCACCGTCGGACTAGGCTCGCGGCATGTCCGCACCGCGCCCTGTCGAGATCGCCGTCCAAGACCCCGCAGGGGCCCGCTCCGCGATCGCGGCCGGGGCCACCCGTCTCGAGCTGTGCCAGGCCCTCGACGTGGGCGGGTTGACACCGTCGCTCGCGACCCTCGAGGCCGTGCTCGCGGCCGTCGACCCCGCGACCGTGAACGTGCTCGTGCGTCCTCGCGGAGGCGGGTTCGTCTACGACCCCGACGAGGTCGCGCTCGTGGCGGCCGACATCCGCGCGTGCGTGGATCGCGGCGCGGGCGGTGTGGTCGTGGGCGCGCTGACCTCGGCGGGCGGCCTCGACGTCGAGACGCTGCGCCGATGGCGGGATGCTGCGGGCCCCGCGACGCTCGTGTTCCACCGGGCCGTCGACGCCGCGGCCGATCCGTCGGCCGTCTTCAACGCGCTGGTGGCCGAGGGGGTCGACCGTGTGCTGACCTCGGGCGGTGCGCCGCGCTCCATCGACGGCCTCGCCATGCTGGCGGTGTTCGCGGAACGCTCGGGAGCTGTCGAGGTGATGGCGGGCGGCGGCGTGCAGCCGGCCGACATCCCGGCACTGTTCGCGGCCGGGGTCGACGCGGTGCACCTGTCGGCGCGAGCGCGCGCGGGCCACGATGCGCCGTCCGGCCCGGGCGGCGGGTCGCCGGGCCACGACGTCACCGACGCCGCAGTCGTGGCGGCGGCCGTCGCCGCCGCCGCCGGCTGAGGCAAGCGTCCCGCAGCCGTACACCGGATGATCGCCGCCAGGCCCGTGCCGGTTCACCTCGCCGGGTCACCGTCATGGCGTGCGCGCCACGAAACGTGTGACCACATTCCTTGCGGCCTCCATCCTCCTCATCGGGATTGCGGCCTCGGTCGGCGGTCCTGCCGGTGCGGCGGAATCGCCCCGAATCGTCACGTCGACGGGCACGGTGTCGCTCGTCGAGGTCGCGCCGGCAGGAGTTCGGGGCTCGGCTTCCGGCTTCTTCGAACTCGCGAATCCCGGTGATCGCCCGGTCGATCTCACGGGGTACGCGGTCTTCCGCTGCGACGACGAGGGTCTGCGGGCCCGCCCGTCGGATCCCGAGGCCGACCTGGGCGCAGTCGTCCTCGCGGCGGGGGAGCGGCGGGCGTTCCCGACGACCCGACTCTCTGAGCGCGGATACGGGCTCATCGTCATCGCCCCGTCGGGCGAGACCGTCGACGCTCTCGCCGTGTACTCGGACGATCCTGCGCCGACGACGTCGGAATGCGGGGGTGTCGAGCTGCCGGTGACCACTGCGGCGGCGCTCGGCGAGAGCTGGCAGCGCGCCGGGGCGTCCGCCGACGGGCGCTGGGTGCGCGCGATCGCGACCCCGGGTGGGTCGAACGTGCTTGCGGTCGCCGGCGACGAGCCGGTGCGGGTGTCGGAGATCGCCGCGGCAGGCCCGGCCGGGCGCAGCGACGACTTCGTCGAGCTCGAGAACGCCGGCCCGGTGGTCGTGGACCTCGACGGCTGGCGGCTCTACCGCTGCACCGCCACCGGGGCCGCCCCGAGCGAGGCGCTCCAGCACGTGTTCGACGCGAGCGCGACGCTTCGACCGGGGGAGCGTCTGGTGATCGGCGGTCCCGGATTCGCGGAAGACGCTGACGTCCGCGTCGAGACGTCGCTGGCCGACCCCGTGCACGGTGTGCTCCTCGTCGACGCCGACGGACGCCGGGTCGACGGAGTCGGAGTGTCTTCCCGCGAGGACACCGCCTGCCAGACCGGCCGCGACAAGCTGACCTCGACGCTGGACTACCGCACCGGGGAGAGCTGGCAGCGGCAGGCCGATGGCGGCTTCGCGATCGCAAGTCGCACGCCGGGGGCCCCGAACGCGGAGCGGTCGCGCTCGGCGGCCTCCTCGATCGCGACGGCGTTCGCGTACGACGATCGGCCGGGGTTGGCGGTGAGCGAGATCGCGACCGACCCCGAGATCGACGGGATGCCTCGGCGCAACTTCGTCGAGCTCGCGAACTTCGGAGCACGCGAGGTCGACATCTCGGGCTGGACGCTGGTCGCGTGCGGTGCCGACGGCTTCCGCAGGTTGGACGACCTCGCCGTCGTGGCTCCGGGCACGGTGCTGGGCCCCGACGACACGTGGACAGCCGCCCTTGAAGGAACACCGGCGGCCGGCGTGGCCGGCGCGGCGTACGCCGACCCGCTCGAGCTTGCGGGCGCGGGGGTGTGGGTGCAGGACGCCGAAGGGCGCCGTGTCGACAGCGTCGGCGTCTTCCACCGCAACGAGATGGACAGCAGCGTGGACGTCCCGAGCCCCTGCACGAAGGGACTCGCACTGTCGACCTTCGCCGTGGATCGGGTGCGCGGCGAGACACTGCAGCGCGCCGCGTTCACCGGCGATGACGCGAGCGACTTCTTCCCCGCCCCGGCGACCCCGGGCGTCCTCGCCGTGCGCCGTGCATCGTCTGCCGACGATGTGATCCGACGCGCGCTCGACGACGCCCGATCGGAAGCCGTCGATGCGGCTGTCGGCCGGGCCGCGGCCGTCGCGGTCGCCCCGCAGGCCGGCGACGGCACGCCGCTGGAGGTGCTGGCCGCCCACGCCGGCTCCTGGCCCTCGCCGCTCACCAGCAGGACGGCACCGGGCGAGCACGAGGTCTCAGCCGCAGGACTGACGGCGCGCGACGACGGGTACGACCTGCCTTACGTGCGGATGCGCGTGCGGGTGCCCGACGGCGGTGGCACCATCTCGTGGCAGGGCCGCACCGTCGGGCGGGCCGAAGTGCGGCTGTCGGTCTGGGCTCCGGGCGCCGGCACCACGGGCCGGGCGGGATGGCGCGCTCTCGACGAAGCCGCAGGCGCCCTGGCGGCAGCGGATGCCGCAGCCACCGCATCGGTGCGACTCGACGGAGTCGTGCGCGGCGAAGAGGTCGTCGGCGGCGCGGTCGACCTGCTGGTGCAGGTGGTGCCGAGAGCGGAGTCGGCGGCGGCCGACGCGGACGGGCTCGCCGACCCCGCGGACTACGACCTGGCTCTCGGGCACATCACCGACACGCAGTACTACTCGGAGGCGTACCCCGAGGTGTACGCGGGAGAGGTGGCGTGGCTGGCGGAGAATGCCGACGCGCGAAAGCTCGCTTTCGTCACCCACACGGGCGATCTCATCCAGAACTGGGTCGATCCGGGCCAGACGGAGGAGCGTGCCCGCCGCGAGTACGAGGTGGCGTCGCGGCTGCAAGGCGTGCTGGATGCGAACGGAATCGCGAACAGCGTGCTTCCGGGCAACCACGACAACAAGCGCGGCGTGAGCAACGACCTCTTCAACGAGTACTTCGGGCCGGAGCGATATCGGGACCGGCCGTGGTTCGGCGGTTCGCTCACCGCGGACGACAACAGCGCGAACTGGTCGTCGTTCGCGGCGGGCGGCGCGCGGTTCGTGATGATCTCGCTGCCGTACGCGTACGGCGAGCGCGAGGTCGCCTGGGCACAGGACGTCGTCGCCGCCCACCGCGATGCGAACGTCGTCATCTCGACGCACGAGCACCTCATGCCGGCGACGGCCACCGACGAGGCGGAGCGCTCGACGACCTCGCGATGGGTCTCGCACGGCGATCTGCTGTGGGAGCGGGTCGTCGCGCCGAACCGCAACGTCGTTCTCGTGCTGTCGGGGCACTTCCACGGGCTCGGCGCGATCATCACCGAGAACGCCGGGGGGATCCCCGGGCACACCGTGCTCGAGGCGCTCGCCGACTATCAGGAGTTCCGCACGCCGACGGGGGAACGGGCGACGGGCTTCCAGCGACTGCTCCAGGTCGATCTCGCCGCGGGAATGCTCGCGGTCGACACGTTCTCGGTGCCGCTCGGCGCCACGGCGAGTCATCCGTACGACTACACGCAGTTCCTCCCCGACGACGGCGACGCCGCGACCGCGTCCAACGAACGTCCCTGGCGCATCCTTGCGCAGGGACTGCAGCACCGCTACACCGAGGAGGACGACGCGTTCGCGGTGCCGCTGGCGCTGCAGTACGCGAAGGCGGTGGAGACGGATGCCGTCTCCACCGTGCGGGACTGAGGTATCACGGCGCGCCGGTGACGCCTCGGAAGCATGAGGGGCGGCACGCCCCCAGTCCACCCCCAGATCAGAGGAGCCGTCATGAACGTCGAACCATGGAGCACCGTCGGGCCGGGATCGTCAGCGGCGATCGTCCCCGGCATCCAGTACCTGCTGAGAGCGCACGGGCATGCCGTCGTCGTCGACGGCGACTACGGGCCCGCGACCGCGGCCGCGGTCTCCGCCGTCCAGACCGCGCAGGGCGTGCCCGCCGACGGCATCGTCGGACCCGTGACCTGGCCCAAGCTCGTCATCGCGGTGCACCAGGGGTCGACCGGCGACGCCGTCCGCGCCGTGCAGCAGTTCGGGCTCGCGCGATCGCCGGGGGAGGACCCGCTCGTCGTGGACGGGGACTTCGGCCCGATCACCAAGGAGCGGGTCGAGTTCTTCCAGGAGTCGTGGGGCCTCACCCTCGACGGCGTCGCCGGTCGCGAGACCTGGTCGTTCTTCAGCACGTTCATGCCGGGCGACCGCCCGTGGGCGCTCGTCAAGCAGGGGTCGTCGCAGGCCACGAACTGGCGCGTCCTCGCCGCGCAGCACCTGCTGCGTGCGCATGGCGCGACCATCGCGGCCGACGGTGCATTCGGACCGCAGAGCGGTCAGGCCGTCAAGACCTTCCAGCAGACGCTGCGCGCCGTCGAGATCTCGACCACGCTCGGGCAGCTGGACTGGCCGAGCCTCATCATCACCGTGAAGCAGGGTGACGGCCCGGGCGGGGCGAAGGGCGAGGCCGTGCGCGCCGTGCAGACGCTCCTCGCCGGCCTCGCCGTCGACGGCGACTTCGGTCCGGCCACCGACGCCGCGGTCCGTGAGTTCCAGCAGCTGTTCGCGCCGCCCGTCGACGGCATCGTGGGCCCGGACACCTGGCACACGCTGATGCTTCGGCTCTTCGAATGAGCGACGCGGGCCCGGGTGCCGCGACCAGCGCGGGTGGCATCCGGGCTTGCCGGGCCGCGGCACTACGCTGAGAACGTGACGACCGGACGCGACGACGACGCCCTCACCTGGGACGGCGACGACGATCCCACGCTCGACCACGGTGCGGCCGCAGAGCCGGAAGATGAGCTCGAGACGCGACCCGCGTCGACGACTGCGGAGCTCCCGAAGGGCTTCACCGCCGTGGGCAAAGGTAGCGAGACGCTGGACTCCACGGATGCGCCGGCCGCCGGATCGGTGCCCGAGGGCTCGTCCGAGGCGCCGGCCGTCACCCCGGGCCGTCAGCCGATGGGCAACGGCGCGCTGATCGCGTTCGGTGTGCTCGGCGGCGTGTATGCCCTCTATGCGATCGGCTGGCTCATCGGCGGCCTGCGCCTGCAGGGCAGGGCTCAGTACCTCGTGACCGACGTGATGTACCAGGGGAGCCTGTGGCTCGCCGTCCTGGCCCCGCTGCTGTGGTTCGCCACCACCCTGCTGCTCACCCGCACCTCGCGCGCGTGGCTGCGGTTCACGTGGCTCGCGGCCGGAGTCGTGCTGCTGCTGCCCTGGCCGTTCGTGATGATCGGGGCGATCGGACAATGAGCGAGAACGTGATGGATGCTGCGCCCTCGGCCGCGAAGCGCGGCAAGACGCCCACGTGGCTCGTGGCGACGATCTCGGGCGCCGTGGGCCTGTTCTACGCGTACGCCGTCTGGAACGCGATCGGCAACCTCGTGATCACGCTTCAGACGTTCGGTGGCGCGGGTGTCACACTCAACGCCCTCGGCTGGTTCATCTGGATCTTCGCCGCAGTGTTCCCGCTGCTGGTGTGGGGCGGAGCGTTCGCGATCGGACACCGACGGGCACCGCACGAGCTGCTCCTCGTGATGCTCACCGGCCTCGCGCTGGTGGCGGTGTTCTGGCTGAACGTCGTCGCGTACACGACGCTCAACTCCGCATCCTTCCTGGGCTGAGCCTGTCGCAGGTCGTCACACGGTCGGGCGCCTCGCCCTGCGGGCGGTAGGCTGGCACAGGCCTCGCCCCCCGACGGCGTGCGGCGCGGCATCCGGTTCTGCTCCGCGCGTTCGCGCACCGCCCCACTAAGGAACACCCGTGCCGAAGCCTGTCGTCCTGATCGCCGAAGAGCTCTCTCCCGCCACGATCGATGCCCTGGGTCCCGACTTCGACGTGCGCAACGTCGACGGCACCGACCGCCCCGCGCTTCTTTCGGCCCTTGCCGACGCCAACGCGGTGCTGATCCGCTCGGCGACGAAGATCGACGCCGAGGCGATCGCCGCGGCCCCCGTCCTCAAGGTCGTCGCCCGCGCCGGCGTCGGCCTCGACAACGTCGACATCAAGACGGCCACCACCGCCGGCGTCATGGTCGTGAACGCGCCGACCTCGAACATCATCTCGGCGGCCGAGCTCACCGTCGGCCATATCCTCAGCCTCGCGCGCCGCATCCCCGCCGCGCACGCGTCGCTCGCGGGCGGTGCGTGGAAGCGCAGCTCGTACACCGGCACCGAGCTCTTCGAGAAGACCGTCGGCATCATCGGCCTCGGCCGGATCGGCGCCCTCATCACGGCACGCCTGCAGGCGTTCGACGTGCGCGTCATCGCGTACGACCCCTACGTCACGAGCGCCCGCGCGCAGCAGCTCGGTGTGCAGCTGGTCACGCTCGACGAGCTGCTCGAGCAGAGCGACTTCGTCACGATCCACATGCCGAAGACCCCCGAGACCACGGGCATGATCGGCGCCGAGCAGTTCAAGATCATGAAGCCGACGGCGTACGTCGTCAACGTCGCGCGCGGCGGCCTCATCGATGAGGAGGCCCTCCACGCCGCCCTCACCGCGGGCGAGATCGCAGGCGCCGGCCTCGACGTGTTCACGTCGGAGCCCCCGGCGGAGGGCGGCACCGCCGCGGCGCTGCTGGACCTCCCGAACGTCGTCGTCACCCCGCACCTCGGCGCCTCCACGGAAGAGGCACAGGAGAAGGCGGGCGTCTCGGTCGCGAAGTCCGTGCGCCTCGCGCTCGGCGGCGAGCTCGTTCCCGACGCCGTGAACGTCGCGGGCGGCGTCATCGACCCGTACGTGCGCCCCGGCATCCCGCTCGTCGAGAAGCTCGGTCAGATCTTCTCGGCGCTCGCGCGGTCGCCGCTCACGAGCCTCGACGTCGAGGTGCACGGCGAGCTGCAGGGCTACGACGTCAGCGTGCTCAAGCTCGCCGCCCTCAAGGGCGTCTTCACGAACATCGTCAGCGAGACCGTGTCGTACGTGAACGCGCCGCTGCTCGCCGAACAGCGCGGTGTCGAGGTGCGCCTGCTCGTCGACGACGACAGCCCCGAGTACCGCAACGTCATCACGCTGCGCGGCGCCCTGTCGGACGGCTCGCAGCTCGCGATCTCGGGCACGCTCACCGGCCCGAAGCAGGTCGAGAAGCTGGTCGGCATCAACGACTACGCGATCGAGCTGCCGATCGAGACGAACCACGTCGTCATGCTGTACACCGATCGACCCGGCATCGTCGCGATCTACGGCCAGAAGTTCGGCGAGGCGGGCATCAACATCGCCGGCATGCAGATCGCGCGCCAGACGGCCGGCGGCCAGGCGCTGTCGGTCCTCACGGTCGACTCGCCGGTGCCCGACGCCCTGCTCGACGAGGTGAGCACCGCGATCCAGGCAGACCTGTTCCGCCAGATCGAGATCACCGAGTCCTGATTCCACGACGGATGCCGCGTCCCTGAGTCCTCGGCGAGGGCCAGGGCGCGGAATCCGTCGTCGCGTGCGGGCCAGACCCGGCGGAGGTCAGGGGCGCGCGGCGCGCTCCACGAGCGCGACCAGCGCGTCGAGCGCCTCGCCGCGGGGGACCGGGCCGGGGATGGAGCCGCCCGCGAGCGCGTTGTTGAAGTAGAGGCCGTCACTCACGAGCATCACGAGATCGAGCGCCGTGGCGTCCTTCGTGTGGGGCCGAAGCACAGAGGCCCAGTCGTCTCTGATGTGACGCAGCGCGTCGCTCGCCGTCGCGTCACCCCCCTGTGCGAGTCGCGATGTCGCGAGGATCGCTCGGTCGATCGGGTCGTTCGCCATGACCGACGTGTGCAGGAAGTAGGCGATGGGGCCCTCCGGCGCGGATGCCATCAGGTCGACGTCCGCCTGCACGAGCGCCCGCAGCCGTTCGATGAGCGCGGCTTCGAGAGCCTCCTTCGTGCCGAAGTGGTAGAGAAGTCCGCCCTTGGAGACCCCCGCGGCCTTCGCGGTGGCGTCCATCGTCGCCGCGCGCTCGCCCTCCTCGATGAGGATCTGCTCGAAGGCATCGAGCACCTTCTCGCGGGCGAGGGGAGGACGACTCATGGCCTCGATGGTATCGACAGGTGTCGGAGCATCCTGTTACTATACCGGCTGGACGGTATAGAAATGATGACTCTCACTCAAGAACTCTCGCTCGCCGACGCCCAGGGCCGGAAGGTCGGCTGGCGCGGCTGGGCGGCGCTGGTCGTGCTCATGCTGCCGGTGCTGCTCGTGTCGGTCGACAACACGGTGCTGAGCTTCGCGCTGCCGTCGATCGCCCTCGAACTCGGGCCTTCGAGCGCCCAGCAGCTGTGGATCATCGACGCGTATCCGCTCGTGCTCGCGGGCCTGCTCGTCACGATGGGCACGCTCGGGGACCGGTTCGGCCGGCGACGGATGCTGCTCATCGGCGCGACCGGCTTCGCCGCCGTGTCGGTGCTCGCGGCTTTCGCGCCGAGCGCCGCGTGGCTCATCGCAGCCCGCGCGGCGATGGGCGTGTTCGGCGCGATGCTCATGCCGTCGACGCTCTCGCTGCTGCGCAGCATCTTCACCGACCGCGATCAGCGACGTCTCGCGATCGCGGTCTGGGCATCGATGTTCTCCGCGGGAGCGGCGCTCGGCCCGATCGTGGGCGGACTGCTGCTCGAGCACTTCTCGTGGGGCTCGGTGTTCCTCATGTCGGTGCCGGTGCTGATCCCGCTTCTGGTGCTCGCGCCGCTGCTGGTGCCCGAGAGCCGCGACCCGAAGCCCGGCCGCATCGACCCGCTCAGCATCGCGCTGTCGATGGCGACGATGATCCCGGTCGTCTACGGCATCAAGGAACTCGCGGTGCACGGGTTCACCGTCGCCGCGTGGCTGCCGATGCTCGTCGGCCTCGGCTTCGGCGTGCTCTTCGTACGCCGCCAGCTCCGTGCCAAGACCCCGATGCTCGACATGCGGCTGTTCGGCCTCGGCACTTTCAGCGGTGCGCTGCTGGTGAACCTCCTCAGCGTGATCGCGCTGGTCGGCTTCCTCTTCTTCGTCGCGCAACACCTGCAGCTCATCGTCGGGCTGTCGCCGATGCAAGCCGGTCTCGCACTCGTCCCGGGCCTCGCGATGATGATCCTGGCGGGCCTCGCCGTCGTGCCGATCTCGAAGAAGTGGCCTGCACGGATCGTCGTCCCGATCGCCCTGGTGTTCTCCGTCGCGGGCTACATCGCGGTGGCGTTCGCCACCGGGCCGGACAGCATCGGCACGCTGGTCGCGGCGTTCATCTCGCTCGGCATCGGCATCGGCGCGGCCGAGACCGTGTCGAACGAACTCGTGCTCTCGAGCGCACCGCCCGCGAAGGCGGGTGCCGCGAGCGCCGTCTCGGAGACGGCGTACGAGCTCGGTGCTGTTCTCGGCACGACGGTGCTGGGCGGCATCCTGACGGCTCTCTACCGCACGAATCTCGTGGTGCCGGACGGTGTTCCGGATGCCGCGGCCGCGGCGGCGTCCGAGACCCTGGCGGGTGCGGTGCACGCGGCCGACCAGCTCGGCGGGGCCACGGGCGAGGCGCTCTTCGAAGCGGCGGCCACGGCGTTCGACGCCGGTGTCACGGTGACTGCGCTCATCGGAGCGGCCCTCGTGGTCGTCGCAGGGGTCATCGCGGCCACTACCCTGGGAGGGTCCCGCCAGAAGTCGTAGGAGCACCATGTCGCGTGTCGTGAAGCTGGCCGTCATCCCGGGTGACGGCATCGGTCCGGAGGTCATCGCCGAAGCGGAGAAGGTGCTGGACGCCGCGACCGCGGGCAGCAGCATCCGTTTCGAGAAGACGCGGTACTCGCTCGGCGCCGCCCGCTTCCTCGAGACCGGCGACACGCTCACGGACGACGACCTCGACGCGATCAAGACGCACGATGCGATCCTCCTGGGCGCCGTCGGGGGAGTGCCCGGCGACCCGCGGCTGAAGAACGCGAACATCGAGCGCGGGCTGCTGCTCAAGCTGCGGTTCGAGCTCGACCACTACGTCAACCTGCGTCCGTCGAAGCTGTACCCGGGCGTACCGGGGCCGCTGGCCGAGCCGGGCGACATCGACTTCGTCGTCGTCCGCGAGGGCACCGAGGGGCCGTATGTCGGCAACGGCGGATCGATCCGCACCGGCACGCCGCACGAGGTCGCCAACGAGACCTCGGTGAACACCGCCTTCGGCGTCGAGCGGGTGGTGCGCTACGCGTTCGACCTCGCCGAGCGTCGCCGCAAGAAGCTCACCCTCGTGCACAAGACCAACGTGCTGGTGCACGCCGGCGGGATCTGGAAGCGGCTCGTCGACGACGTGGCGCGGGAGCACCCCGACGTCGCCGTAGACTATCTGCACGTCGACGCGGCAACCATCTTCCTGGTCACGAACCCGGGCCGTTTCGACGTGATCGTCACCGACAACCTCTTCGGCGACATCCTCACAGACCTGGCCGGCGCCGTGACCGGTGGCATCGGCCTCGCAGCCTCGGGCAACATCAACCCCGACGGCGCGTTCCCCTCGATGTTCGAGCCCGTGCACGGATCGGCGCCCGACATCGCAGGACTGCAGAAGGCCGATCCCACGGCCGCGATCCTCTCCGTCTCACTGTTGCTCGATCACCTCGGGCTCACCGACGAGGCACAGCGCGTCACCACGGCTGTCGAAGCGGACATCGCGAACCGGGGCACCGCAGCGCGCACCACCGCGCAGATCGGCGACGCCATCGCCGGCCGGCTCCCGGCGTAACCTGGAACCGGCAAGCGCCTCTCCATCCAGCGGCTCGACCGCACGAAAGCACAGGCTCGTCATGACCCTCATCGATTCCGATCCCGACACCGGCCTCGCGCCTCTCGAGTTCACCGTCAACCGCAACCTCCAGGCGAAGACCACGGCGCAGCGCGAGGAGATCCTCGCGAACCCCGGCTTCGGAACCAGCTTCACCGACCACATGGTCGACATCTGCTGGTCGGTCGGCGGCGGATGGCACCGACCGCGCGTCCAGCCGTACGGCCCGCTGTCGCTCGATCCCGCCGCGGCGGTGCTGCACTACGGCCAGGAGATCTTCGAGGGCATCAAGGCCTACCGCCACGCGGACGGGTCGGTCCACACGTTCCGTCCCGATCAGAACGGCCGCCGGCTGCAGCGCTCCGCCCGCCGCCTCGCGCTGCCCGAACTGCCGGTCTCGTACTTCATCCAGTCGCTGCGCGAGCTCATCGCCGTCGATGGCGCGTGGGTGCCGTCGGGCGATGACCAGAGCCTGTACCTGCGCCCCTTCATGTTCGCCAAGGAGGCGTTCCTGGGCGTCCGCCCCGCGCACAAGGTCGGCTACTACGTCATCGCCTCGCCCGCCGGCGCCTACTTCAAGGGCGGCGTGCAGCCGGTGTCGATCTGGCTCAGCGAGGATTACGCCCGCGCCGGCAAGGGCGGCACGGGTGCGGCCAAGACGGGCGGCAACTACGCCGCGAGCCTGCTGCCCCAGTCCGAGGCGTACGAGAACGAGTGCGACCAGGTCGTCTTCCTCGACCAGGACCGCAACGTCGAGGAGCTCGGCGGCATGAACGTCGTGTTCGTCTACAAGGACGGCACCATCGTCACTCCGCAGTCCGACTCGATCCTCGAGGGCATCACGCGCGACTCGATCCTCCAGCTCGCCGCCGACCGTGGCCACAAGGTCGAGGGCCGTGCCGTGTCGTTCGACGAGTGGCGTCAGGGTGTGGCATCCGGCGACATCGTCGAGGTGTTCGCCTGCGGCACGGCCGCCGTGGTCACCCCGATCGGCGCGCTCAAGGGCAAGGACTTCCTCGACGAGCAGCCGACCGGCTCGCTCGCCCTCTCGCTGCGCGAGGAGCTCACCGACATCCAGTACGGCCGCCGCGAGGACAAGCACAACTGGCTGGTGCGCCTCGACGGCTGAGCGGCGCCCACACCGAATCCCCTGGAGCGGACGGATGCTGCGGCATCCGTCCGCTCCGTCGTTGTGGTGCACGCCACCGGGGCCGGCGTCGGCGCTTCTCGCTAGGCTGAGCGGGTGAGGATCGCGCGCTTCAGCCACAACGACGCCATCAGATTCGGAATCGTCGACGAGGGCGAGCTGGTCGTCCTCGCGGGCGACCCGATGTTCGCCGGCTACGAGACGACGGGGGAGCGCGTGCCGCTCGCCGATGTCGCGCTGCTGGCGCCCGTGATCCCCCGCTCCAAGATCGTGGCGGTCGGCCGCAACTACCGCGACCACGCTGCCGAGCTGGGCAACGACGTGCCGACGTCGCCGATGCTGTTCTTCAAGCCGAACACGTCGGTGATCGGCCCCGGCGACGCGGTCGTGCTGCCCAAGGGGTCTGACTTCATCAGCTTCGAGGGCGAGCTCGCCGCCGTCATCGGCCGCATCGCCAAGAACGTCTCGGCCGAGAACGCGCTCGACTACGTCTTCGGCTACACGATCGCGAACGACCTCACGGCACGCGATTGGCAGAAGTCGGACGGCCAGTGGGCGCGCGCCAAGGGCTTCGACACGTCCTGCCCGCTGGGTCCGGCGATCGAGACCGATTTCGACGTGAACGGCCCCGCGGTCATCACGACCCGTCTCAACGGCGAGGTGCGCCAGCAGGGTCCGATCAGCGACATGATCTTCTCGCTCGCCGATGTCATCGCCTTCGCCTCGGCCGCCTTCACGCTTCTGCCGGGCGACGTCATCCTCACGGGCACCCCCGCCGGCGTCGGCCAGATCAGCGCGGGTGACACCGTCGAGGTCGAGATCACCGGGCTCGGGACGCTCCGCAATCCCGCCCGCGATGGCTGAGACCGGATCAGAACCGGCGGTCGACATCGCGCCGACCGAAGACGAGCTCGCGCGCGTCCAGCGACGCACCGTATGGGTCCTGTCGGGCGGGCAGGTGCTCGGCGGGCTCGCGTTCGGTGCGACGCTGTCGCTGGGCGCGGTGCTCGCGGCCGAGCTGTCCGGCGAAGACGCGTTCTCGGGGCTGGCGGCGGCCGCCGTCACCTTCGGCACGGCGCTGACGGCGGTGCCGCTCGCGGCGATCGCCCGCCGCCGCGGCCGCAGGCTGTCACTCACCACGGGCATGGCCGTCGCACTCATCGGTGTCGGCCTCGTGATCTTCGCCGTCGCGCTGCGATCGTTCCCGGTCCTGCTCGCGGGATTCCTCATCATCGGCTCAGGGCAGGCCGCGAACCTGCAGTCCCGCTTCGCCGCGGCGGATCTCGCGACGGATGCCTCCCGCGGCCGGGATCTGTCGATCGTGGTGTGGGCGACCACCGTGGGAGCGGTCCTCGGCCCGAACCTCACCGGCCCCGGCGAACTGATCGGCGGCGCCATCGGGATGCCGCCGCTGACGGGTGCGTACCTGTTCACCATCGTCGCGCAGGGGCTCGCCATCGTCCTCTATCTGGTCGCGATGCGACCCGACCCGCTGCTGCTCGCGCAGCGCGTCGTGGCCTCCGCGAAGGCGGCGAGCCGGACGATCGCCAAGGCCGACCGGCCCGTGGCTGCGCGCTACGCGATCTTCGCGGTCGCCGCGGCCCACGGCACGATGGTCTCGGTCATGGCGATGACGCCCGTGCACCTGGCGCACCTGACGCACGGCGCGACGGAGGCCGCGACCCTGTCGATCATCGGTCTCACGATCAGCCTGCACATCGCCGGCATGTACATGCTCTCGCCGGTCTTCGGCATCCTCGCCGACAAGCTCGGGCGCGTCCCGACGATCCTCGTGGGTCAGGTGCTGCTCGCCGCCGCGCTGCTGACGGCGTCGTTCGGCCAGGCCTCGACGACGGCGGTGACGGTCGCGCTGGTGCTGCTCGGGCTCGGGTGGAGCGCGTCGACCGTCGCCGGCTCGACGCTGCTGACCGAGTCGTCGTCGGAGGAGCTGCGCACCAGGCGGCAGGGGATCAGCGACTTCACGATGAGCATCGTCGGCGGCGTCGGCGCGATCACCGCCGGCGCACTGCTCGGCTGGATCGGCTACGGCGGGCTCGCGCTCGTCGTGATGGTGCTCGTCGCCGCCTCGGTGGTGCTTTCCCCGCTGGGCTGGCGGGCGTCCACCGCGCGGGCGCCGGAGGCCGCGTCGGGCGCCTGACCGCCCGACAGGCCCGTCAGAACAGCGTCTCGACGAGGTCGGTCACGATCGCCGCCTCGAGATCCTCCACCGAATCCACCACCGGCACGAGCCGCCACTTGTCGAGCATCGTGCACGGGTGCGAGAGTCCGAACACCACGAGATCGCCCACGGACAGCGGCGAATCGCGCCCGATGCGCACGAAGCCGTGCTGATCGCTGAGCTTGGTCGTCTCGGCGCCGGGAAGCGGCATCCGCCCACCGTCCCTCGTGATCGCGTACAGCGGCGTCGGCAGCCCCTCGTCGTACGGGAAGTCGCGCTTGCCGGCATCGACGATCGCCGTGTCGGCGTCCTGTCGCGACACCACTCGTGCGAGTCCGCGCGCCGCGGGGCGGAGTCCCGATCCCTCGAACGGCGAGTTCTGCCGGTAGTAGCCGTGGTCGTGCACGAGGTACGCCCCCGAGCGCAGGACGAAACGCGCGCGGTCGCCGCCGACGGCTGCGGCGGCGAACGCCGCGCCGACCACGTCCGGATAGGCGCTGCCGCCGGCGGACACCAGCACGTCGCCGTCGTCGTAGAACTCGGCCACCGCGTCGTGGACGGCGAGCAGCTCGTCGATGTACGCCTTCGCCGACGCCAGCGCCTCTTCGCCGCGCCCGTGCGCGACGGAGCCCTCGTACCCGGTGACGCCGGCGAGGCGCACGGCCGGCGAGGCCGCCGCGCGTTCGGCCACCGCGACCGCCGCCTCGAGCGATCGGGCGCCCGTGCGGCCACCGGGACGGCCCACATCCACGAGAACCTCGAGCGGACGCTCCGCCGGCTCGCCGAGGGCACGCTCGATCGCCTCGATCCCGGCGACGTCATCGACCCAGCTCCAGATCCTCGTGCCCGCCGTGACGACGTCGGCGGTCCAGCGGATCGCCTCCGGCTGCACGAGCTGGTTGGCGAGCATGATCGCCGGGATGCCGGCATCCACCGCCACGCGCAGCTGCGAGGGGTTCGCCACCGTGATGCCGGTGGCTCCCGCCTCAAGCTGCCGACGCCACAGCTGCGGCGCCATCGTGGTCTTGCCGTGCGGCATCAGTTCGAGCCCACGCGCGGCCACCCAGCCGGCCAGGAACGCGATGTTGTCGTCGAGCACGCCGTCGTCGAGCACGACGAGGGGCGTCCACAGGTCGGCGAGCCGTGGCCTGCGCGCCAGGAATCCGGCGACGGTCAGGCCCGCGGCATCCGACGGCAGCGCCTTGTCGCCCGCGTCGAGCAGGCGAGCCGCGACACCGCGCTGCGGGGCTGACATCACTCGCCCGGGAGGACGGCGACGACGTCGATCTCGACGAGGATGTCGTACAGGTCGGAGCCGACCGTGGTGCGCACCGGGTAGGGCTCGGTGAAGAACTCGGCGTAGGCGCGGTTGTACTCGGCGAAGTCGCGCTTGAGGTGCTGCAGGTGCGCCGTCACCTTGACGACGTCGTCGAACGAGGCGCCCTTGGCGGCGAGCACGCTGCCGACGTTGCGCAGCACCTGCTGCGTCTGCTCGTAGACGCCGCCGGGCACGAGCTCTCCCGTCGCGGGGTCCTGCGGGCCGAACCCCGCGGTGAAGAGCAGGCCCGCGGCGGCGACGCCGTGACTGTATGGCCCGGCGGGCTTCGGAGCGTTCTCGATGAGGACGGCGTGCTTGGTCATGGGGTTCCTCTCCTGGGGGCGAATGGTTGCTCGCCTGTCAAGAAGTGCCGGCCGGGGCGGCAGTTCGCGACAGGGGAGCAGTCTGATTCGAACGGCGAAGGCCGCGCCCGGCCAGAGCGCCGGTGAGTCCTCCGCCGCGCAGCACGTGCGTGCCGTTGACGAAGACGTCATCGATGCCGCGCACGGGCTGCTGAGGGTCGTCGTAGGTGGCGGCATCCGTGACGGTCGCCGGGTCCACGATGGCGACATCCGCGGCAGCGCCAGAACGCAGCATGCCGCGATCGGCCAGTCCGAACCGCTCGGCGGCGCGCGCGGCGAGGTGGACGGCGGCTCCTTCCCACGTGAACGAGCGTCCGACGTAGGTGCCGAGGAACCGGCCGAACGCGCCCCACGCGCGGGGGTGCGGCACCGCCCCGATGAAGATGCCGTCCGAGCCGCCGGTGTGCCCTGGATGTGCGAACAGCTGCGCCAGATTCTCGACCGGGCGCTCGTCTCGCACCGCCATCACCGCGTTGACCTCCATGCGCCCGGCGACGAGGAGGTCGAGCGTCGCCTCTTCGACCGAGGTCTGCCGACGATCGGCGATCTCGGCGAGGGTCCGTCCGGGCGCCCAGGCCCAGTCCTTCGCGGGCGTGTGCCCGACGCGGATCATCGAGGGCCAGTCGGGTCCGAGACTCGGCTTGTGTGCGACGGTGGGGAACCACTCGTCGCGCAGCCGCGCGCGCTCGGCCGGATCCGACAGCCGGGCGATCGCCTCGTCGACGTCCATCGCGCTGTACTCCGGCGGAAGCACCGCCATCGAGACGAGCGTGCAGCCCCGCGTGTACGGGTACATGTCGAAGGAGAGATCGGCTCCGGATGCTGCGGCCTCCGTCAGCAGCCGTTCGGCGTCGTCGGCATCGACGTGAAGGTGCGAGACGTGGCCGCGGACGCCGTCGTGCGCCGTGCCCGGCGCGCAGATCGCGACGACCTCTTGGATGCCGGCCGCGGTGTTGGTCTCGTAGCCGCCCCGCATGTGCGTCACGTAGAGCGCGCCCGCCGGGGCCAGAGGAGCGCACAGCTGTGCGAGCTCGTCCGCGTCGGCGAAGATGCCGGGTACGTAGTCGAGCCCGGTCGACAGCCCGAGCGCGCCGGCGCCGAGACCGTCGGCCACGAGCCGCTGCATCCGGGTCAGCTGCGCGGCATCCGCTCGTCCCGTCGCCATGCCCATGACCTCGTGGCGCACGGTGCCGGCAGGCACGAGGTAGCCGACATTGAGGGGCGTGGTGCCGTCGTAGGTGCCGAGCAGCTCTGCGACGCCGCCGCCCGCGTAGGTCGGGTGCGTGCCGTTGATCGCCGCGAAGTACCGGCTCGCCCAGACGCCATCGCCGGGGGCGTAAGAGACGCCGTCCTGCCCGCCGATGACGGTCGTGACTCCCTGGCGCAGCAGTGCGAGCTGCACGTCCGACCGGAAGACGGCTCCGTCGGCGTGCGCGTGCGCGTCGATGAAGCCCGGCATCACCAGGCGCCCGCGACAGTCGACGACGTCATCGCCTTCTTGCGCCGGGATGTCGCCGATCACGCCGATCCGATCGCCGAGGATCTCGACGTCGGCTTCGCGGGAATCGCCTCCCGTGCCGTCGACCACGATGCCGCCGCGCAGCACCGTGCGGTCGGGGTGGGCGGTCATGCGGCCTCCGTCGTGCGGGGCCCGGCTGACCCGCGTTGGCAGTCTACGCAGTCGCCGGAATGCGCCGAGGGCGTGCCGTCAGTGGCCCAGCGCCGCGAGTGCGAGGTCGACGTCGTCGGCGTCGTTGAAGACGTGGAACGCCACGCGTGCGCGGCCCGACCGGCCGGATGCGGTGATCCCCGCCGCGGTCAGTCGTGCGAGGTCGCACCCGTCCAGGTCGTCCCACGTGACGATCGCCGACGCGCGCTCCGGCTGTGCGAGGCCGAGGCCGGTGCGGAAGGCCGCAGCGAGCCCGGTCGCGTGCTCATGGAGCTCCGCAGGATCCAGCGACGCGAAGAGCCCGAGTGCCGGGGCTGCGCCGACGAAGGCTTGCCACGCCGGCGACACGTCGAAGCGGCGGGCATCGGATGCGAGTTCGACCTCCGTGCCGTAGCACGACGACCAGGGATCGTCCCCGGCATACCAGCCGGCGTTGAGCGGTGTCATGCGCGCACCCAGGCGGTCCGACACGGTCAGGAACGACACACCCCGCGGCGCGCAGAGCCACTTGTACGCGTGGCACACGACGGCATCGAAGACGGATGCCTCGACGCGAAGCCAGCCGACGGCCTGCGTCGCGTCGCACAGCGTGAGGGCATCGTGCGCGGCCGCTGCGGCGGCGATCGCCGCAGCATCCGCCACCTCCCCTGTCGCCGACTGCACGACGGAGAACGCGATCAGCGCCGTGGTCGGACGCACGTGCGCTGCCAGGTCGGCCAGCGGCGCGGTGCGCACGACGAGCCCGCGGCCGGAGTGGATGAACGGCAGTACGAGCGACGAGAACTCGCCGTCGGGCACGAGCACCTCCGCGCCGCGGGGGAGCGCGGAAGCCACCATTCCCGCCGCGACCGAGGTCTGCGAGCCGATGGCCACCCGTTCGGCCCCGACGCCGACGAGGGAGGCGAACAGCGCCCGCGAGCGCTCGACCGCCGCACAGTAGGCGGCGAGGTCGGGGCGGCCCGAGGCGGACGCGTCGAGGTCCGCCACCACGGCGCGTCGCGTCGCGCGGCTCGGCAGGCCCACCGTGCACGCCGCGAGGTAGTCGCGGCCTCCGGTGAACTCACGCCTCGCGGCGTCGACAGTGGGGTGAGGAGCGATCGCGGGCATGCATCCAGGTTGACGGCGGCGATTGCCTACGTCTATGGCAGGTGTTCCATGCTGGACATAACAAAGACTTATGATTCATGCATGACGGATGCGTGGGACGACGACCCGGGCTTCGACGCGCGCGAACTGCGCGTCGTGAAGGCGATCGCCGACGAAGGGTCCATCACGGGCGCCGCCCTCGCTCTCGGCTACAGCCAGCCCGCGGTGAGTCAGCAGCTCAAGCGCCTCGAACAGCGCCTCGGGGTCGCGCTCGTCGAACGTGTCGGTCGCAGCGTGCGCCTCACCGACGCCGGCCGCATCCTCGCGCGGCACGCTCCCGCCGTGACGACGGCTCTGGATGCTGCCGCCGGCGAGCTCGCCGAGCTCCGCGGTCTCCGCGCCGCGCGCGTGCGCCTCGTCGGCTTCCCGTCGGCCTCGCCCACGATCGTGCCGCGCCTGCTCGCGGACCTCGCGCAGCGGCATCCGGGAATCTCCCTCACCTACGTCGAGGCGGAGCCCCCGGAGGCCGTCGAGGCCGTGCGAGAGGACCGCACCGACATCGCCCTCACCTTCAGCTACCCGGGCGACCGCGACGATCCGCACGGCTCGAGCGCCCGCGGCCTCGCCGTGCAGACGGTCGGCGCCGACGAGCTGCTCGCGGTGCTTCCCGCGGAGCACCCGGCGGCGACCGCGGAGATCATCGATGTCGCGACCCTTGCCGACGACGACTGGATCGCCGGGTGCCCGCGCTGCCGGGGTCACCTGCTCGAGCTGTGCGGGCGCGCCGGGTTCGCGCCGCGCATCGCGTTCGAGACCGACAACTTCGTCGCCGTCGAAGGGCTCGTCGCGCAGGGGATCGGCGTCGCGACGCTGCCCCGGATGGCGGTCGAGTCGTTCCCGCAGCTGCCGGGGGTGGCGGTGGTGCCGCTGCCGGCGGGGGAGCAGCGTCGCATCCACACCGTGACGGCGCGCGGCGCGGACCGCGTTCCCGCGGTGCGCGCGACGCTGAACGCCCTTGCGCGGCTCATCGCCGAGCCCCTGGCCGAGCCTGGTTCCGCAGCATCCCGCAACTAGACTCAGGGGTGATGTCTTCTTCGCCTGATCCTCGCACCACGACCGCCACCGGCACCGACGTCCGCGTCCGGTTCTGCCCTTCGCCGACCGGTCTTCCGCACGTCGGACTGATCCGCACGGTGCTGTTCAACTGGGCGTATGCGCGTCATACCGGGGGCAAGCTCGTGTTCCGCATCGAAGACACCGACGCGGCGCGCGACAGCGAGGAGAGCTACCAGCAGCTTCTCGACGCCCTCCGCTGGCTCAAGATCGACTGGGACGAGGGGGTCGAGCTCGGCGGCCCCCACGCCCCGTACCGCCAGTCGCAGCGCCACCACATCTATCGTGAGGTGCTCGACAAGCTCATCGCCGCCGGAGCCGTGTACGAGAGCTACTCGACGGCCGAGGAGATCGACGCCCGCAACGAGGCGAACGGCCGCGCGAAGCAGCTCGGCTACGACAACTATGACCGTGACCTCACCGACGAGCAGAAGGCGGACTTCCGCGCCGAGGGCCGTGAGCCCGCGTGGCGCCTGCGGGTCCCCGACGAGGACCTCACCTACGTCGACCTGATCCGCGGCGAGGTGACCTTCCCGGCGGGTTCGTTCCCCGACTTCGTCCTCGTGCGCGCGGGCGGCGTGCCGCTGTATCCGTTCGTGAACCCCGTCGACGACGCACTCATGGGCATCACCCACGTCATCCGCGGCGAGGACCTCATGCCGTCGACCGCCCGTCAGCTCGCGCTGTACAGCGCACTGGTCGATGCCGGCGTCACATCGTTCGTCCCGCGGTTCGCACACATGCCGCTCGTGCTCGGCGAGGAGGGCAACAAGAAGCTCTCCAAGCGCGACCCGAAGGCCGACCTGTTCCTGCAGCGCGACAAGGGCTTCATCCACGAGGGCCTGCTCAACTACCTCGCTCTCCTCGGCTGGTCGATCGGCCCCGACCGCGACGTGTTCTCCCTCGAGGAGCTCGTGGCGGCGTTCGACATCGTCGACGTCAACCCGAACCCCGCGCGCTTCGACCAGAAGAAGGCGGAGTCCATCAACGGCGACCACATCCGGATGCTGCAGCCCCGAGACTTCGCCGATCGGCTGGTGCCGTACCTGGCCGCTGCCGGAGTGGTCGACGAGAACCCGACGCCGGCCCAGGCGGCCATGCTCGCCTCCGCCGCCCCGCTCGTGCAGGAGCGCATGCAGCTGCTCGGTGATGCGCCGGGACTGCTCGGCTTCCTGTTCACCGACACCGTCGGCTATCAGGACGACGCCCTTGCATCGCTGCCGGCGAACACGAATGAGGTGCTGGTCGCCTCGGTCGGCGCCCTCGAGCTCGTGCCCGACACCGAGTTCACCGCCGCCGCGGTGCAGGACGCCCTCGCCGGCGCGCTGATCTCGCCCGCGGAGGACGGGGGCCTCGGTCTCAAGCCCCGCATCGCCTACGGCCCGCTGCGCGTCGCGCTGAGCGGCCGTCGGGTGTCACCGCCGCTGTTCGAGTCGATGGAGCTGCTCGGCAAGTCCGAGTCGATCCGCCGCCTCGGAGCACTGCTCGACGCGCGCGGGTGACGGCTCGGTTTGGAGCACGTGCCTGCGTCGCGTAGACTCATTCCTCGGCACGGCTTCGGCTGACAGCCTTGGGGTATGGTGTAATTGGCAACACGGCTGATTCTGGTTCAGTTGTTCTTGGTTCGAGTCCAGGTACCCCAGCCAAACGAGAAAACCCCCGCTGAGCGGGGGTTTTTCGTTTTCCATCGAACATGGATATCGCGGCCTCAGGCGTCTGCGAGCACCTCGGTGGCAGCATCCCGTCCCAGCGCGAAGTAGGCGGGGTTGTCGTCGCTGTGTGCCAGCAGCATGAGCACGACGGCGGCAGCCCAGGCGTGCGCTCGCACCCAGACGTCGGCGTCGTAGGCTGAGCCCGCCGCCGTGATGAACCGTTCGCGACCCGCGGCGTCGAATGCCAGCCAGGCGACCGCCAGATCGTAGGCCGGGTCGCCCGCGGTGACGTCGCCGAAGTCGATGATTCCGGCGAGCGCGCCGTCGCGCGCGACCAGATTGCCCGGGTGCAGGTCGCCGTGGATCCACACCGGCGTCCGATCCCACGCAGCCGCTTCGAGTCCCGCCTGCCACAGCGCGTGCACGGCGTCCGCTGAAGTGTCGTCGAGGAGGCCTCCCGCGCGCAGCGTGCGCAGTCGCTCCTCGACAGCGCCCGTGCGAGCGGCGAGGGGCACACCGCGGAAGGGATTGACCGGGTGATCCTCCGGTGCGTCGGCATGCAGTGCCACGAGCGCGCGAGCGAGCGTGTCGGCCCATTCGCCGCGCTCGGCGCGCGGCTGGTCCAGAGCGGAGACGCCGTCGATCCACGGCACGACGGACCACGCCCAGGGGTAGCCGTGGCCCGCCACACCGGCCACCACGGGCGCCGGAACGCGCACGTCCAGCGGCGCGAGCCGCTCGGCCACCCCCGGCAGCACGGCCTGCTCGTGCAGGACCAGGGGTGCGGCGAGCGCGCGGCGGGGGAGTCGCACGGCGTACTCGCCACCCAGCCGCCACACCTCGCTGTCCCAGCCCTCCGCGACCTTCCGGAGCGGCAGCTCGCGGGCGGCGGGGATGGTCGCGAGCGCCTGGTCGGCGAGCAGTCCTCGGATGAGTGCGGTGTCGAACGAGACCTCAGCGGCGGGTTTGTCGGGCACCGTACGACGATACTCTCTTGCGTTTATGTGGGACTGTGTTGTATTGTGTGGGAATCCAACGGAGGGTTGTCCCACATGTACGCGACGGAGCGCCACGAGCAGATCGAGCTCCTGGTGGCAGAGCGGAGCCGCGTGAGCGTCGTCGAGCTCGCCGAGCGCTTCGACGTCACGACCGAGACCATCCGTCGCGATCTCGATCACCTCGAGTCCGCCGGCGCGCTGCGCCGCGTTCACGGGGGAGCGGTGAGCCGGGAGCGCGCCAGCACGCGCGAGCCCTCGCTCGCTGAGCGCCTCGAGCACCACGGCGGCGCCAAGGCCGCCATCGGTCAGCGCGCCCTGGACGCCCTCGGCGCCGAATTCACCGGATCCGTCTTCCTCGACGCCGGCACGACCACCTCGGCCGTCGCCTCGGCGTTGATCCCGCGCCTCTCGAGCGCTCGGATCGAGGTCGTCACGCACTCGCTGACACTCGGAAACACGCTGGCCGGCATCCCGGGCGCCTCGCTCTCGCTGGTCGGGGGTCGCGTGCGCGGACTCACCGCCGCGGCCGTCGGCGCCGACACGGTCCGCGCCATCGGCGCCCTGCGTCCCGACGTCGCCTTCGTCGGCACCAACGGTGTCTCCGCGACGTTCGGTCTCAGCACGCCCGACCCCGACGAGGCGGCTGTGAAGCGCGCCATCGTCGAGTCGGCGCGTCGGGTGGTGGTCGTGGCCGACGCCGAGAAGCTCGGTGCGGAGCTGCTCGTCGGCTTCGCGTCGCTGTCCGACATCGACGTGCTGGTGACGGATGCCGCACCCGACGCAGAACTCGCGTCCGCGCTCGCGGACGCCGATGTGGAGGTCTGGCTCGCATGATCGTGACGCTCACCGCCAACCCGTCCCTCGACCGCACGGTGATGCTCCCCGCCCCTCTGCAGGTCGGAGACGTGCAGAGCGCAGCCTCCGCACGGGAGGACGCCGGCGGCAAGGGCATCAACGTCGCCCGCGCCGTCGCCGCCGCGGGCGAGGACTGCACCGCGGTGCTGCCGCTCGCGCCGGGTGATCCGTTCGACGCGGCCCTCCGCGCGGCCGAGGTCGACGCACGGCGCGTTCCGATCCACGGCAACGTGCGCGCGAACATCGCGATCACCGACCCCGCCGGGGTCACCACGAAGCTGAACCTGCCGGGTGCGGAACTCTCGCCCGACGAGGTCTCCGCGGTGATCGACGCGGTGGTCTCCGCATCCGTGGGCGCGCGTTGGCTGGTGCTGGCCGGCTCGTTGCCTCCCGGCGTCGCCGATGACTTCTACGTGCGCGTGATCGCCGCCGTTCGCCGCGCGCACGGCGCGGACGCCCCGCTCATCGCTGTCGACACCTCCGGCCCGGCGCTCACCGCCGTCGTCGCAGACGGCGCGCCCGATCTCATCAAGCCGAACGACGAAGAGCTCGCCGAGCTCGCCGGCGTCGCCATCGACGGCGCCGACCCGCAGGCGGTGCTCGACGTGGCGCGCGTTCTCGTTCCCGCCCGCGTGCGGGCGGCGCTCATCACCCTCGGCTCCCGCGGTGCCGTGCTCGTCGCCGCCGAGGGCGCCTGGGCGGCCACGCCGCCGCCGATCCAGGTCGTGAGCACCGTCGGCGCGGGCGACAGCTCGCTCGCGGGATACGTGCTCGCTGCGACGCGCGGCGCCGACCAGGACGAGCGGCTGCGCCTCGCGGTCCGGTACGGGTCGGCCGCAGCATCCCTTCCCGGCACGAAAGCGCCGGCTCCCGCAGACCTTCCCACCGGCGACGTGCCTGTCACGCGTCTCGACTGACACCCACCCACCACACCCCACGACCGCAGGAGGTCACCGTGTCCGACACCATCACCCCAGGCCTGGTGAGTCTCGACGTCCCGCTGGGCGCCGACAAGGCCGCCGTCATCCGGGCCCTCGCCGCACGTGTGGTCGCGCAGGGTCGCGCGACCGACGCCGAAGCGCTCTTCGCCGACGCGTGGGCCCGCGAAGAGAAGGACGAGACCGGGCTTCCCGGCGGCATCGCCATCCCGCACGCCAAGAGCGCCGCGGTGTCGACCCCGTCCCTCGCCTTCGCGCGACTGAACCCGGGCGTCGATTTCGGTGCGCCGGACGGCGCCGCCGATCTCGTATTCCTCATCGCGGCCCCCGCGGACGCCGCCGAGGCGCACCTCGCGGTGCTCTCGAAGCTCGCCCGCAGCCTCATGCAGGAGGACTTCACCGCGGGACTGCGCGCCGCGTCGTCCGACGACGACGTGGTCGCGATCGTGCAGGCGGCGATCGGGGAGCGCGAGGCCGCAGCGCCCGCTCCGGCTGCCGCGGCCTCGGTGCCCAGCGCCGCATCGGGCCTCGTCGTCGACGGCCGCCCGGCACGCGTCGTCGCGGTCACGGCCTGCGCGACCGGCATCGCGCACACGTTCATGGCCGCCGACGCCCTCACCGCGGCGGGCAAGAAGGCCGGGATCGACCTCGTCGTCGAGCCGCAGGGCTCCAGCGGCTACCAGGCGCTTCCGGCGGACGTCATCCGCAACGCCGACGCCGTGATCTTCGCCACCGACGTCGACGTACGGGAACCGCAGCGGTTCGCCGGCAAGCCGGTCGTGCGCTCGGGCGTCAAGCGCGGCATCGAGCAGCCCGATCAGCTGATCTCGGAGGCCGTCGCCGCCGCGAACGACCCGTCGGCCACCCGCGTGGGGGGAGAGGCGGCCGCCGCCGCTGCGGCCCCCGCCGAGACGATGTCGTGGGGTGCCCGCATCCAGCGGATCCTCCTCACCGGCGTCAGCTACATGATCCCGTTCGTCGCGGGCGGCGGTCTGCTGATCGCCCTCGGCTTCCTCATCGGCGGCGTCAACGTCAACGCGGACGACGCGGCGTTCACCGTCATCAAGGACAACGCCCTGTGGGCGCTTCCGGAGGGCGGGCTCGCCCAGTACTTCGGGTCGGTGTTCTTCGTGATCGGTGTGACGTCGATGGGCTTCCTCGTCTCGGCGCTGGCCGGCTACATCGCCTTCGCGATCGCGGACAGGCCCGGCATCGCGCCCGGCTTCGTCGCCGGCGCGATCGCCGCGCTGATGGGCGCCGGGTTCATCGGCGGCATCATCGGCGGTCTGCTCGCGGGTTACGTCGCATGGTGGATCGGGCGATTCAACGCCCCGCGCTGGCTGCGCGGCCTCATGCCCGTCGTGATCATCCCGCTCGTGGCGTCGATCGTGGCGTCGGGGCTCATGATCCTGTTCCTCGGCCGCCCCATCGCGACCCTGATGGTCGGGCTGAACGACTGGCTCACGGGCCTCGCCGCGACCGGCGCGATCATCCTCGTCGGCGTGATCCTCGGTCTCATGATGTGCTTCGACCTGGGTGGTCCGGTCAACAAGGTCGCGTACGCGTTCGCGGTCGCGGGCCTTGCGTCCGCTTCGGCGGATAACACCACGCCGTACCTGATCATGGCCGCGGTCATGACCGCCGGCATGGTCCCGCCGCTCGCGATGGCGCTGGCGTCGACGGTGCTCGCACGCAACATGTTCCCCCCGGTCGAGCGTGAGAACGGCAAGGCGGCCTGGCTGCTGGGCGCGGCGTTCATCAGCGAGGGCGCGATCCCGTTCGCCGCGGCGGACCCGCTGCGCGTCATCCCCGCGATGATGGCGGGCGGCGCGGTCACGGGCGCCCTCAGCATGGCGTTCGCCGTCGAGTCCCTGGCGCCTCACGGCGGCATCTTCGTCCTCTTCGCGATCAACCCGATCTGGGGCTTCCTGATCGCTCTCGCGGCGGGCACGGTCGTCTCGGCCCTCACGGTGATCGCTCTCAAGAAGTGGATCGCACCGAAGGAGCTCGAAGAGGCCGAAGCGCGTGTACCCGTGGCGGCCTGAGGGCGTCGTCCGCCAGAATCGGAATCGTCGACCGCCGAGGTCCGACACAGACAGGAGAGAACCATGGCAGAACGTCAGGCCACCATCGCCAGCAGCTCGGGACTCCACGCCCGCCCCGCGAAGCTCTTCGTGCAGGCCGTGCAGGCGCAGCCCGTCCCGGTCACGATCGCGGTCGAGGGCGGTGCCGATCTCAACGCCGGCAGCATCCTGTCGCTGATGGGCCTCGGTGCCTCGCAGGGGACCGTCGTGACCCTGAAGGCCGACGGGGACGGCGCCGAAGAGGCGCTGGACGCCCTGGTCGCTCTGCTCGAGACGGACCTCGACGCACAGTAAGCACCGAAGAATGTGACGACGGATGCCGCGGGTCGAAGCCGCTGCGGCATCCGTCGTCCGCGTTCTGCGGGGTGTTTCGGCGCTTCCGGTTCAGATGTCGGTGCTGTCTCCGGGGTTCAGCGCGAGGAGTTCCCCGCCGCCCTGCTCGGCCGCCCAGCCCAGGCGCGCGCGGCCCATGTCGCGGCCGGCGACCGACAGCGTCATGTCATGCGTGCCGAAGACGCGTCGTGGGGCGACGGCGAGCACGAAGTCCATCGCCTCCCCGATCTTGAGCCATGGGGCGCCGACCGGAGATGCCAGCAGCTTCACCGCGCGGCCCTCCGGGACGGCGTACGAGTCTCCGGGGTAGTAGAACTCGTCGTTCACGAGCACTCCGACGTTGTCGACGACCGGGATCGACTCGTGGATCACCGCGTGCCGGCCGCCGAAGAATTCGAGGCGGAACGGCTCGACCTCGACGACGTCGCCCGGATGGACGATCGTCACGTTGTAGCCCTCGGCCGCCTTGGACACGCCCTCTGGGGCGAAGATCGGCGTTCCCGGGAAAGTCTGGAGGATGCGGTCCAGGTGGTCCGGCGTCCAGTGGTCGGGGTGCTCGTGCGTGATGACGATCGCGACGACGCCCTCGAGCTCTCCGAGCGGTGCCGTGAACGAACCCGGGTCGATGACGACCGTGCTTCCGGTGTCGACGAGTGTCAGGGTGGCGTGCTCGAACTTCGTGACTAGCATGCGTCGAGTCAAGCGCCACGGCGTCGTCGGAGCAAGCGACGAGGGGGCGGCGCGCCGGTGCCCGCGCCGATTTGGAGAGGGCATGCGGGCCGTGGCATAATCGAACGGTTGCCTGAACGGCCCCATCGTATAGCGGCCTAGTACGCCGCCCTCTCACGGCGGTAACGCGGGTTCGAATCCCGCTGGGGTCACCAGTCAGGCAACAACGTCGCAACTCCGGTTGCGGCGCGCTGTACGGCCCCATCGTATAGCGGCCTAGTACGCCGCCCTCTCACGGCGGTAACGCGGGTTCGAATCCCGCTGGGGTCACCATCGACGCCCCGGTCCAGAAGGACCGGGGCGTCTTTCATTTCCGCTCAGATGAGGCGGGGCAGCGCGATCACGACGGCCGCCACCACGCCGCATGCGATGACGAACACCGTAAGGAGCAGGAGCAGGAGCAGGCCGGCGCCGGGCAGCGCGTCAGGCCGGTCGTCGAGCAGGGCGCGGGTGATGCGGCGATGCCGGGCGCCGGCGCGGGTCCAGAGCACCACGGCGAACGCGAGACCGCGAGAGCGGTGCGGTTCCACGCGAGGAACGTCCGCTCGTTCGCGAGGCTGAAGCGCGCGTCCGGCTCATCGCCGGTGCCGTAGACGGCGGCGGGGGAGCGGGTGCGGGTCACCCTCACACCGTAGCTGCGACGCCTGTCGACCCGGCCGTGGCGCGGCACCCCGGCCGGGTCGAGACGGCGGGCGCTCAGCGCGCGCTGCCGGTGTACCGGTCGTCGATCCCCAAGTCTGTGTATGTCCCGGTCAGCTTTCCGGAGCCTTTGACGCCCTCATAGAGACCCCACGCATCGACGAGCGTCCACGACCCTGTGGACCCCGGCTCACCGAACCGCGCGTTCAGCTGCACGGTGAAGCCCCCGTTCCCGCTGTCGCAGGTGAATTCCTTGTCGCCCTTGAACACGCCTCCCCACGGCGTGAACGTCGCGCGAGGGTCGACGTCGAGGACGGTGCCGGTCTCGCATCCCGGGATATTGCCCTCGAAGTCGTTGGGTCCGCCGCCGATCTCGGTGTGCACCACCACGTCGACCGGAAAGCCCACCGGCGCGGCCCCGGCCGCGGCCGACCCGGTGATGCCCAGGACGAGGCCGGCGACGATGCCGACGGCGATTCGCGATCTGATTCCCATTTCCCTACCTCCCCACCCCGGGCGCGGTGCCCGGCGTGGGGGACGCTACGCCCGCGGGCTTCGGGTGTCGAGAGCAACTCCTGTTCTCCGTAGGGCCGCCCCGGGGCGACTCCCTAGGGGGCGGACGGCGCCGAGACCGT
This sequence comes from Microbacterium sp. Leaf288, assembly GCF_001422925.1. Classification (GTDB taxonomy): domain Bacteria; phylum Actinomycetota; class Actinomycetes; order Actinomycetales; family Microbacteriaceae; genus Microbacterium. Next base: position 749,051 of record NZ_LMNI01000010.1, on the reverse strand, counting down.
CATCGTGACGAGTCGGTGGAACGGTCCGCGTCGACGGTCGGCGAAGCAGGGGGCGCAGCATCCGTCCGCCGACGCCGACGCCCGCGGACGAGTCGCACGATGGCCCACACCACGACCGCGATCACGGCCGCCACGGCGAGCCAGGGCAGGAGGAAGCCGAGCGCGACCACGATGCCGTTGAGCGTGGCGACGAGGCCGTTCCAGCCCGCGGCGAGGCCGTCGCCGAACCCGGCGGGATCGGCGGTCACCGGCTCGACCTCGGGGACGACCGTGACCGACAGTGTCGACATGGCGACCTGGTCGTCGAGCATCTCGAGCTGCTGCTGGTAGGACTCCAGCGTCGCCTGGCGTTCCGCCAGCGCGGACTCCGCGGCGATGAGGTCGGCGACGCTCTGCGCCTGCGTCATCAGCTCGGTGAGGCGGTCCACGGACGCCTGCGCCGCATCGATGCGCGCCTCGAGGTCCACTGTCTGCTCGGTGACGTCCTGACGGGACAGGTTGGTCGCCGTCACCTCGCCTACGTCGTCGAGCTCGTCGACGACGCCCTGCAGCTGGTCGGCGGGGACGCGGACGGTGATCCACGCGCCGTCCGTCGGATACGGGTAGGGCATGGTGTCGTAGACGATGCCGCCGTCGGTGGGACTCACCGGGTACACCGTGCCGTCGCTGCCGACGCTCAGCGACTCGACATAGCCGCCGTGGGCGACTGCCGAGTTGGCGATGGCCCGTGCAGCCGCGTCCACCTCCTCAGCGGTGACCGTCGCGGAGGCCGTGGTGATGATGTCGCGATCAGCAGCCGCCGCGCCGGCGGCGGTGTCACCGGCTGCGCCGGGTGCGACCGTGAGCGGTGCGGATTCGCGGGTGTCGGCACCACCCGAGGAGTCCGTCGTGTTCGCGCCGGCGCCGGAGTCGGCGGGCGCGACGGGCGCGACGGCGGATTCGTCGCCGACGCTGCCTGAGGGACTGACCAGCGAGCCCACGGACGGGGCGATCACGGCCGCGACGGCGATCACCGCGGCTGCCGCGCCGCCGGCGATCCAGAGGCGTCCTCGCCGCGTGCGCCGTGCGGATCGGCGGGTCCGCTCGTGTGCGATGTCGGCGAAGAGAGCGTCCTCGATGTCGTCGATGCGCTCTGAGCTGAGTTCGGGGAGGGATGCGGGGGTCTCGGGACCCGTGGGCTGCGTGCTCATGTGCTCTCCTTCACGACGGTCCGCAGACGGGTGCGGATGCGGGAGAGACGATTGCGGACGACGCCGTGCGCGACGCCGAGCTCGTCGGCGGCCGCCTGGTACGCGTACCCTTCGGTCGCGCACAGCCGGAAGATGGCGCGATCGAGCTCGCCGAGCCCGGCGACCTCGTGCAGGATCGCCTCGGCCAGGCGGTCGTCGATCACCTGCTGCTCGACGTCGACCGTGGACGGCAGGGTCTCGTCGGCCGCGGCTTCGGTGTGCTCGCGGTCGCGCCGCTGCCGGCGGATGCGGTTCGCGGACTGGAACCGGCAGATCGTCGCGAGCCAGGGCAGGAGCGAATCGCCGAGCAGGTCGAGGTCGGGGAGCTTGCGCCAGGCGACGAGGAACGTCTCCTGCGTGACCTCCTCGGCGTCCGCCGGGTTGCCGACGAGCCCGTGCGCCAGCCAGTAGACCGGGCGCACGTACGCCCGGTACAGCGTGCGGAAGGCGTGCTCGCTCCCGCCCGCAGCCAGCACTACGAGCTCGGCGTCGCCCGGCAGGTCCTCGCCCGTCATCCCCATCCTCCGAATTGTCTCTCACCGTGTCAGTGTCCGCATCGTCCGGATCGTCTCACCGGCGCCGGTCGCGCTTCGCCGAGCCTGTATCCTGTTGCGAGCGAGAGGGAGTATCCCGACACCGCGCATCCGTCATCACGGGTCCCGACATTGCGACCCCGGGTGCGCGCCGCAGGCGGTCAGCCGGCGGGGGAGAGACTTTCGGAATTCCGCCGACCCCTCTCACGTCCCCTTCGAAAGGCCCTCCATGGACCTCGAACTCCCGCTGTGGTTCGAAATCGGATCGCTCGTGATCCTCACCCTGATCCTCCTCGCGGATCTCCTGCTGATCCTGAAGCGGCCGCACATCCCGTCGACTCGCGAGTCGACGCTGTGGGTCGTCTTCTACGTGACGCTCGCTCTCATCTTCGCGGGCATCATGTGGATCGTCGCCGGGCCCGAGTACGCCGGCCAGTTCGTCGCCGGCTGGCTCACCGAGTACAGCCTGTCGATCGACAACCTGTTCGTCTTCGTGCTGATCATGTCGCAGTTCGCGGTGCCTCGCCGTTACCAGCAGGAGGTGCTGATGGTGGGCATCATCATCGCCCTCGTGCTGCGCGGCATCTTCATCCTGGTCGGCGCCGCGGTGATCGAGCAGTTCAGCTGGATCTTCTACATCTTCGGCGCGTTCCTGGTGTGGACCGCCTGGCGCCAGGCCTTCCCCGGCGGCGATCACGACTCCGACGTGAAGCAGGAGAACTTCGTGGTGCGCATGCTGCGCCGCACGATCGACATCAGCGACCACTACGACGGCGCGAAGATCCGCACGGTCGTGGACGGCAAGAAGATGTGGACGCCGATGATCATCGTGTTCGCGGCGATCGGCGTGACCGACCTGCTGTTCGCGATCGACTCGATCCCCGCGATCTTCGGCATCACCCAGAGCGCGTTCATCGTGTTCACTGCGAACATCTTCGCTCTCATGGGCCTGCGCCAGCTCTACTTCCTCCTCGGCGACCTGCTCGATCGCCTTCGCTACCTGCACTACGGCATCGCGTTCATCCTGGCCTTCATCGGTCTGAAGCTCGTCTTCCATGCCATGCACGTCAACGAGCTTCCGTTCATCAACGGCGGCGAGCCGATCGAATGGGCACCCGAGATCTCGACGTGGATGTCGCTCGGCGTCATCATCGTCTCGATGCTGGTCGCGACGGTGGCGAGCCTCGTCGCGTCCGCGCGTGAGAAGAAGATGCCGAACGCGGATGCTGCGGCCGCCGTCGTGGCGGACGAGAAGGGCACCCCACCCACGGTCGATCAGCCCCGTTCGGACGACGCTCGCTGATCGCCTTCTTCCAGCCGTATCCCTCGGGCCGCCGACCGTCGTCGGCGGCCCGAGGTGCGGGAGCGCGGGGAGGCGGCAGATGACGGCGGCGGCGCGGGTGCCCGTTTCGACGGTGGTAGCCTGGGCACGTGCGGATCGCTCGCCTTCTCCTTAGCGGCCGCGACGAGTCCTAGTCCCCAGGCCTCCCTCGTCGCGGAGTTCGTCGCGGGCCCCACCCCTTTCGGGCGCAGTCCCACAGAGGAGAACGACTAGCAATGAGCACGACCGATGCATCCGGTATTCCCGATCGTCCCCGCACCCTCGCCGAGAAGGTCTGGGACGACCATGTCGTCGTCCGCGGCGAAGACGGTCAGCCGGACCTGATCTACATCGACCTGCACCTGGTGCACGAGGTCACCAGCCCCCAGGCGTTCGACGGTCTGCGGGCGGAGGACCGCCCGGTGCGGCGCCTCGACCTGACGATCGCGACCGAGGACCACAACACCCCGACGCTCGACATCGACAAGCCGATCGCCGACCTCACGAGCCGCACCCAGATCGAAACGCTGCGGCGCAACGCCGCGGAGTTCGGCGTGCGCCTGCACTCGCTCGGTGACAAGGAGCAGGGCATCGTCCATGTCGTCGGACCACAGCTGGGTCTGACCATGCCGGGCATCACGGTGGTCTGCGGAGACTCGCACACCTCCACGCACGGCGCGTTCGGCGCGATGGCGTTCGGCATCGGCACCAGCGAGGTCGAGCATGTCCTCGCGACGCAGACGCTGCCGCTCAAGCCCTTCAAGACCATGGCGATCACGGTCGAGGGCGAGCTGAAGCCCGGCGTCACCGCCAAGGACATCGTTCTCGCGATCATCGCCAAGATCGGTGCGAACGGCGGGCAGGGGTACGTGCTCGAGTTCCGCGGCAGCGCCATCCGTTCCCTCTCCATGGAGGGCCGCATGACGATCTGCAACATGTCGATCGAGGCCGGCGCCCGCGCCGGAATGGTCGCGCCCGACGAGACCACCTTCGCGTACGTGAAGGGCCGTGCGCACGCGCCGACCGGTCAGGACTGGGACGACGCCGTCGCCTACTGGCGGACGCTCCCGAGCGACGAGGGCGCGGTCTACGACGCCGAGGTGTTCCTCGACGCCGCCGAGCTCGAGCCGTTCGTGACGTGGGGCACCAATCCGGGCCAGGGCGTCTCGCTGAGCGCATCCGTCCCGTCGCCTGAAGACTTCGCCGACCCCAACGAGCGCGCCGCCGCAGAGCGTGCGCTCGAGTACATGGATCTGGTGCCCGGCACCCCGCTCAAAGAGGTGCCCGTCGACGCCGTGTTCATGGGGTCGTGCACGAACAGCCGCATCGAGGACCTCCGTGCGTTCGCGTCGGTCATCGAAGGCCGCAAGAAGGCGGACGGTGTGCGCGTCATGGTCGTCCCGGGCTCGGCTCGGGTCCGCCTCGAGGCCGAGGCCGAGGGCCTCGACAAGGTCATCGAGGACTTCGGCGCCGAGTGGCGTTTCGCCGGCTGCTCGATGTGCCTCGGCATGAACCCCGACCAGCTCGCTCCTGGGGAGCGCTGCGCCTCCACGAGCAACCGCAACTTCGAGGGCCGTCAGGGTAAGGGCGGCCGCACGCACCTCGTCTCGCCGCTCGTCGCCGCGGCCACCGCCGTCATGGGCCGCCTCGCGAGCCCGGGCGATCTTCCCGCGCCCGTCGCGGCCGCAGCCGAAGGCACGGAGGCCTGACATGGAGAAGTTCACGACGCACACCGGCATCGCCGCGCCGCTGAAGCGCTCCGCGGTCGACACCGACCAGATCATCCCCGCCGTCTACCTGAAGCGCGTCACCAAGACGGGTTTCGAGGACGCCCTGTTCGCCAGCTGGCGCCAGGACCCCGAGTTCGTGCTGAACCAGCCCGCGTACGCGGGTGCCAGCATCCTCGTCGCCGGCCCCGACTTCGGCACCGGCTCGAGCCGTGAGCACGCCGTGTGGGCGCTGCGCGATTTCGGGTTCAAGGTCGTGCTGAGCCCGCGGTTCGCCGACATCTTCCGCGGGAACGCGGGCAAGCAGGGGCTCGTCGCCGGGGTGATCTCCGAGGCCGACCTCGAGGCCGCGTGGGCCGCCATCGAGGCGGATCCGGGCGTGTCGATGACGGTCGACCTCGACGCCCGCACCGCGCGCATCGGCGCGCTGGAGCTCCCTTTCGAGATCGACGATTACACTAGGTGGCGGCTTCTCGAAGGGCTCGACGACATCGGGCTCACGCTGCGCGACGCAGACAAGATCGCGCAGTTCGAGGCTCGCCGAGAGGCGTGGCGGCCGCGGACACTTCCCGTTCCGTAAGCCGGGCCGGGAGCCCAGACCCCGGGCACCCGACCGTCGCAAGCCCCCTCTGCACACCAAGTGAGGACCACCGGATGAAGCCGCTCCTGAACGTCGCCGCCGGCGAAAGCACCACTGCCGAAGCGGGAGAGCAGGAACTGACCGGCGAAGTCCTCGCGATCCGGGGCGGGCGACCGCTGACCGGGCGCGTCGAAGTCAAGGGCGCCAAGAACCTCGTCACGAAGGCGATGGTGGCGGCCCTCCTCGGAGAGACCGCCAGCACGCTGCGCGACGTCCCCGACATCAGCGACGTCCAGGTGGTCCGCTCCCTTCTCGAAGTCCACGGCGTCCGCGTCGTGGACGGCGAGGAGGAGGGCACGATCCACCTCGACCCGAGTGGCGCCGTCGCCGCGCACTTCGAAGAGATCGACGCGCACGCCGGGGCCTCCCGCATCCCGATCCTCTTCTGCGGACCACTGCTGCACCTCCTCGGCGAGGCGCTCATCCCCGACCTCGGCGGCTGCCGCATCGGGGACCGCCCGATCAACTTCCACATGGATGCGCTACGCGCCTTCGGGGCCGTCGTGGACAAGAGCTACGAGGGCATCCGCATCACCGCGCCCGACGGGCTGCACGGCGCGAACATCGAGCTGCCGTATCCGAGCGTCGGCGCGACCGAGCAGGTGCTGCTCACGGCCGTGCGCGCGAAGGGCGTGACGGAGCTGCGGAACGCCGCGATCGAGCCCGAGATCATGGATCTCATCGCGGTGCTCCAGAAGATGGGCGCCATCATCTCGTACGAGCCGAACCGCGTCATCTTCATCGAGGGCGTCGACTCGCTGCGCGGATACGACCACCGCGCGATCTTCGACCGCAACGAGGCCGCATCGTGGGCGTGCGCGGCGCTGGCGACCGACGGCGACATCTTCGTCGGCGGAGCGCGCCAGCAGGAGATGCTGACCTTCCTCAACGTCTTCCGCAAGGCCGGCGGATGGTTCGACGTCCGCGAGGACGGCATTCAGTTCCGCCGCGGCGGGGCCTTGAAGCCGGTCGTCGTCGAGACCGATGTGCACCCCGGCTTCATGACCGACTGGCAGCAGCCGCTCATCGTCGCGCTCACGCAGGCTCAGGGCACGTCGACAGTGCACGAGACCGTGTACGAGAACCGGCTCGGATTCACCGAGGCGCTCAACCTGATGGGCGCCGACATCGTCGTGCATCGCGACGGCATCGATGCGCCTGGCCGCCGAGTCCCGCGCCGCGCCCTCGAGCAGGCGGCCGTGATCAACGGCCCGACGCCTCTTCACGGCGCCGATGTGGTCGTCCCCGACCTCCGCGGTGGCTACAGCTACGTGATCGCGGCACTGGCAGCCGAGGGGGAGTCGGTCGTCCGCAACGTCGGGATCATCCGTCGCGGCTACGAGAAGTTCTTCGCCAAGCTCGACCAGCTCGGCGCCGACTTCGACGTCATCGGATAACCCCCGGTGGCCACCGATCGTCCGCGCGCGTCGGCTGAGAAGACGCGACCGAGCGCCTTCTGGCCGCTGGCCGGCCTCCTCGTGCCGCTCCTGAGTCTGCTCTTCAAACTGGAGATCGAAGACGGCAGGAAGCTCCCGCGCGATGGTGCCTACGTGCTCGCTCCGAACCACATGAGCGAGATCGACCCACTCGTGGTCGCCCTCGCCGTGTGGCGGTTGGGCCGTGCGCCTCGGTTCATGGCGAAGGAGAGCCTGTTCCGCGTGCCGGTGCTGGGGTGGGTCCTGCGTATCACGGGAATGGTGCCGGTCGCTCGGGCGACGTCGGCCGCCGCGGCTCGCGCCACGCTGGAGGCGTCGCAGACCCTCGTGGAGCACGGTCGCGGAGTGATCGTCTACCCGGAGGGCTCGCTCACCCGCGAGCCGAACCTCTGGCCGATGCGCGGCAAGACCGGAGCTGTCCGTCTTGCGCTGGCGGGAGGCATCCCGGTCATCCCCATGGCGCAGTGGGGCTCGCAGCAGGTGCTCCCGCGCTACGGAAAGCTCAAGCTCTGGCCGCTGCGGCGCCGCGTGCGCGTGATCGTGGGCGACCCGGTGGACCTGTCGGCGTATGCCGGGTCGGCCTCGTCGCAGACCGCGCTCGTCGCTGCGACGGACGCCGTGATGGCCGACATCTCGGGACTCCTCTCGCAGTTGCGCGGCGAGCCCGCACCCCCGGAGCGCTGGAACCCGGCCGATCACGGCCAGAAGGAGACGGGGCGCCTTGAGTCGTAGGCAGGATGCCGCGCGCCCGCGCGTCGCCGTCATCGGCGCGGGCAGCTGGGGCACGACGTTCGGCAAGATCCTGGCCGACGGCGGCGCCCACGTCACGATGTGGGCACGGCGGCCCGAGCTCGCGAGCGAGATCCAGGAGGGCAAGCGCAACAGCGAGTACCTCCCCGGCATCAACCTGCCGCGCGACATGCACGCCACCCATCATCTGTCGGAGGCCCTCGAGGGCGCGGAGCAGATCTATCTGTCGATCCCGAGCCAGGCGGTGCGCCAGAACCTCAAAGCGGTCCGCCCGCTGATCGCGCAGAGCGACGCGCCCATCGTGTCGCTCATGAAGGGTGTCGAGCGGCGGACGGGCCTGCGCATGAGCCAGGTCATCGAGCAGGAGCTCCACTGCGACCCCGCGCGCATCGCGGTCGCCTCCGGCCCCAACCTCGCCCTCGAGATCGCCCGCGAGCAGCCGACCGCGGCCGTCATCTCGTCGACGAGCCAGGAGACGGCCGAGGCTGTCGCCCGGCGCGCTCGCAACAGGTACTTCCGCACCTTCGTCAACACCGACGTGATCGGCACCGAGTTCGGCGGCGTGCTCAAGAACCTCATCGCGGTGGCGATCGGCATCGTCGACGGCGTCGGCTACGGCGAGAACACGAAGGCCTCGATCATCACGCGCGGCCTCGTCGAGATGACGGACTTCGCGGTGGCGTTCGGCGCCCAGCACGAGACGCTCCAGGGCCTCGCCGGGCTCGGCGACCTCATCGCGACCTGCCAGTCGCCGCTGAGCCGCAACAACACGGCCGGGCGACTGCTCGGCCAGGGCTATCGCTTCGACGACGTCGTCAAGCAGATGAACCAGACGGCGGAGGGGCTCGCGTCCGTCGCGCCCATCCTGCAGCTGGCGCGGGAGGTGGGCGTGCAGATGCCCATCGTCGAGCAGGTGAAGATGGTGCTCGACGGCACCATGAACCCTCGCGACATCGCGCCGCATCTCACGACCGACGACGACACCCCCCAGGGCGAGAGGACGACGAATGGACAAGCCGGCGGTGGCGGTGCTCTTTGGCGGTCGATCCAGCGAGCACTCGATCAGTTCCGCAACGGCGGGCGGGGTGCTGCGGGCGATCGACCGTGACAGCTACCGCGTGATCCCCGTCGGGATCACGCGGGACGGGGTCTTCGTCCTCGAGGACGACGACCCCGACAAGTTCGCCCTCGACGCCGAACGGCTTCCGGAGGTCGTCGACAACGGCACCCGTGTGCTGTGGCCCGAGGTCGGTGACCGCGAACTGCGCGTTCGCCGCGCCGACGGAACGGTCGAGGACCTCGGCGCCCTCGATGTCGTGCTCCCGATCCTGCACGGCGTGCACGGTGAGGACGGCACGATCCAGGGCTACTTCGACACGCTCGAGATCCCGTACGCGGGCGGTGGCGTGCTCGATTCCGCGCTGTGCATGGACAAGCACTTCATGAAGATCGTCCTGCAGGCGGCGGGCGTGCCCGTCTCCCCGTGGGTCACCGTGACGCAGGAGCGCTGGGAGCGCGACCCCGAGGGAGTGCGAGCGGATGCTGCGGCCCTCGGTGAGCCGTCCTTCGTGAAGCCTGCGCGCGCCGGGTCGAGCGTCGGCGTCTCGAAGGTCCATGACGCGTCCGAGCTCGATGCGGCGCTCGCTCTCGCGTTCGCCGAGGACGACAAGGTGCTCATCGAGTCGGCGATCGTCGGACGGGAGGTCGAGGTCGCGATCCTCGAAGGACGCGGCGGCGCCGCCCCGCGCGCCTCGCTGCCCGGCGAGATCGTCCTCACGACGCGCGAGTTCTACGACTTCGAGGGCAAGTACCTCGGCGGCGACGGTGCCGAGGTGGTCTGCCCCGCGGACCTGACCGACAGTGAGATCGCCGCGATCCAGCAGCTCGGCATCCGTGCGTTCCAGGCGGTCGACGGCAAGGGTCTCGCGCGCGTCGACTTCTTCCTCGCGGCGGACGGGCTCTACGTCAACGAGCTCAACACGATGCCGGGGTTCACGCCGATCTCGATGTTCCCGAAGTGCTGGATCGCGTCGGGGATGTCGTACCCCGAGCTCATCACGGAACTCATCGACACCGCACTCGAGCGCGCCGGGCAGACGGTCGCCGTCCGCGCGGCTCGCTGAGCCGGGGCATCAGGGAGCGGGGGTCGCCTCGCCCCGATCGAGGCACTGGCCGTCGACCGGCAGCACGCTGACGATCGGCGACAGGGCGTCGAGCACGTCGCGGCTCGACACGCCGTCGCCGTTCTCGTCCGCGGTCGTGTCGAGGTAGATCTCAACGGCCGGGGTGCGGCCGAACGTGGTCACGCGGAAGCGGGGCGCGTCGGAGTCGTCGATGATCCAGTCGACGCCCGCGACGTCCTGGCAGGGGAGGGTGGTCGGCCCCGGCGGCTCGACGCCGCACGTGAGCAGCACCTTGGCCGGATCGCCCCACGCTCCCGTGGCCTGCGCATCGGTCCACCGGCGCGCCTGACCGCTGACCATTCCCGGGAGGTTCGAGGTGACCTCCGCGCAGAGCGGGTCGTTCGCGGCCTCCGCGGGATCCAGGTCGACGGTGGTGGTGCACCCCGTCAAGCCGACGGCCGCCACCATCGCGAGCCCGAACGCAATCAGGGAGGGGAGAACACGCACCGTTCCAGGCTAACCCGGCGGCGCGGCGGGCGATGTCGGCACCGGTAGCGTGGTCGTGTGGTCGACGAGCGCATGGATCCGACGGTGGGCGAGCTCAGCGAGGGGCGCATCCTGCGGCGCATCCTGGAGCGCCTCGGCGAGTCGAACGCCCTGGTCGGACCCGGTGACGATGCCGCCGTGATCGCCGCCGCGGACGGCCGGGTGGTGGCGACGGTCGACACGCTCGTCCACGGTCCCGACTTCCGCCTTGCGTGGTCGAGCGCGTTCGACCTCGGCTACAAGGCGGCTGCTGTCAACCTCGCGGACGTCGCGGCCATGGGTGCGACCCCCACCGCCCTGCTCGTCGCCCTCGCCATGCCCGATGCGACGCGTCTCTCGTTCGTCACCGGCATCGCGGACGGCCTGCGCGCCGCCTGCCGCGACCTCGCGCCCGGCTGCCGGGTCGAAGGCGGCGACCTCACGGTCTCCGACACCCTCACGATCGCGGTGACCGCGCTGGGGGCTCTCGCGGGCCGCTCACCGGTGCTGCGCTCCGGCGCCGAACCCGGCGACCTCGTGGCCGTGGCGGGCGAACTGGGGCGCGCGGCGCGCGGCCTCGACATCCTGTTCGAACGCTTCACGGATGCCGCGGGCCACCCGATCCCGGTCGACGAGAGTCTGCTCGACCACGCGGAGCTCGCCGATCTCGCGGCCCAGCTGCGTCCATCGCCTCCTGTGTGGCTCGGTCCCGAGGCGGCCGACGCGGGCGCGACGGCGATGATGGACGTGTCGGACGGCCTCGTGCTCGACGCGTCGCGCATGGCCGCGGCATCCGGAGTCACCATCGCCCTGGAGTCGGCGGCGCTGGGATCCGACGTCGCATCGGCCCTCGCGGGCGGTGAGGATCACGCGCTGCTGGCGACGTTCCCGGCGGACCGACCGCTGCCGCACGGGTTCGTCCGCGTGGGCGTGGTGCAGGCGCGGGGCCAGGACGCCGTGCTCGTCGACGGCCGGGCCCACGACGGACGTGGCGGCTGGGACCCCTACCGCGATTGGGACGCGGGCACCGGCTGATCCGGCGTCGGAGCGACGCTTCGACGCCCTCCGTCGATCAGTCCGCCGTGGTCGCCCACCACATCGCAGTGTCGCCGTAGCGCTTCGAGCGCGTGGCGACGAGGCCTTCGGGCAGGCTCGGCTCAGGGGAGCGCGTGGCGCGCTCGATCACGACGTCCGCACCGGCGGCGAGGACCGGCACGAGCAGCGCCAGGGTCGACGACAGCTCCGTCTCGCCGAGGTCGTAGGGCGGATCGAGGAAGACCAGGTCGAAGGGGCCGCGCGCCGAGCGCAGGAAGGCGTCGGCCGATGCGCGGTGCACGCGGATCGTGCTGCCGGACCCGACGGCCTTCGTCACCCGGCCCGCGTTGCGCTGGACGATGGTCGCGGCGCGTGGGGACTTCTCGACGAGGTCGGCGGAGACCGCACCGCGACTCACCGCTTCGAGGCCGAGTGCACCCGAGCCGGCGTAGAGGTCGAGCACGGCGGCGCCGCGGAGCGCGTCCGCGGACTCCAGTGCGCCGAAGAGGGACTCGCGCACGCGATCGCTCGTGGGCCGGGTGCCGGCGTCCGGCACGGCGAGCATGAGCGAGCCCGCACGGCCGGCGATGATGCGCGTCACCCTCCCACGATATCGGCCCTCCTCCGTGCGGCCCGGTCGCGGCCGCGCCTCTGCCACATTCGTGCTCGCGGGGTACGCGAGCGGCGGCGGGGTCGCACGCGACGGGGTGTGGATCTACCTCTCCACGGTGAACCGGAACGGGCGCGCGTTCCTCTCCGAGATCGTCGAGTGCATCTTCGGCTGGCGCACGGGACGTCGCCGGTCGCTCCTAGACTCGTGGCGTGGCCTCCTTCACCCTCGACTCGAGCCTCGGCGGCGCGATCGGCGGAAAGACGGCGGCGGCCCTCGAGCGTGCGTTCGGCATGACGACGGTCGGCGATCTGCTCGTCCACTACCCCCGCCGCTACGCCCGCCATGGCGAGCTGACGCCGATCTCGACGCTGCCGCTCGGCGAGCCGGTGACGATCGTCGCCGAGGTGCGCCGTGTGAGCGAACGGCGCATGAAGAACCGGAACGGTTCGCTGCTCGAGGTCGTGATCAGCGACGGCAACGGCGAGATGTCGCTGACCTTCTTCAACCAGTCGTGGCGGGTGCGCGACCTGCAGCCCGGCCGGCAGGGGATCTTCGCGGGCAAGGTGGGCATCTACAAGGGTGCACAGCAGCTCGCGCACCCCGACTACGAGCTGTTCGAAGATGCCGACACGGCGCGGCTCAAGGTGCAGGCGAACGCCAACCTTCCCATCCCGATCTACCCGGCGACGAGCACGGTCGCGAGCTGGCAGCTGCAGAAGATCGTCGAACTCGTCCTCGACGGACTCGGCGAGGTGCCCGAGCCGCTCACCGACGAGCTGCGCGCACGGCACGGCCTCATCGACGCCCGGTCCGCCATCGAGCACATCCACCGTCCGACCGACTTCGAGCAGATCGACCCGGCGCGGGCCACACTGCGCATGCAGGAGGCGTTCGTCCTCCAGGTCGCGCTCCTGCAGCAGCGGCAGTTCGTCCGCGCACTGTCGGCGACCAAGCGTGCTGCGGGAACGCTGCTCGAGCGATTCGACGAGGCACTGCCGTTCCCGCGGACGCCCGACCAGATCACCGTCGGCGACGACGTCGCGCGTGACCTGCAGGGGGATTGGCCCATGAACCGCCTGGTCCAGGGCGAGGTCGGCTCCGGCAAGACGCTCGTCGCGCTGCGCGCCATGCTCCAGGTCGCGCAGTCGGGTGGTCAGTCGGCCCTCATCGCGCCGACCGAGGTCCTGGCGGCGCAGCACGTGCGGTCGATCGCACGGATGCTGGGGCCGAAGCTCGCCCCCGAGCTCATGCCCACGCTCCTCACGGGGCAGCTCCCGGCGGCGGAGCGCCGAAAGGCGGCGCTGCGCGCCGCGTCCGGACAGGCGCTCATCGTCGTCGGGACGCACGCGCTCCTGAGCGAGAGCACGACCTTCGCCGACCTCGGTCTCGTCGTCGTCGACGAGCAGCACCGCTTCGGCGTGGAGCAGCGCGAGTCGCTGCGCGCCAAGGGATCCTCGCCGCACGCGCTCGTGCTGACCGCCACCCCCATCCCGCGCACGGTGGCGATGACGGTGTTCGGCGATCTCGATGTGTCGACGATTCGCACCATGCCCGCGGGCCGCGCGGGCATCGAGACCTTCGTCGCGCCGCTCGCGGAGCGTCCGGGCTGGTTCGCGCGAGTGTGGGAGCGCGTCGCCGAGGAGGTCGCACAGGGGCGTCAGGCGTTCGTCGTGTGCGCCGCCATCGACGCCGAGAAGCTCACCAAGGACGACACCGCCGACGAGCCCGCCGGCGACACGGGGGGCGAGTCGACCCGGACCCGCTGGGGCGTCGTCCAGGTCGCGGACCTGCTGTCGCGGCATCCGTCGTTCTCGACTATCCGCGTCGAGGTCCTCCACGGCAAGATGCCGTCGGACGAGAAGGACGCGGTCATGCAGGCCTTCGCACGGGGCGACATCGATGTGCTCGTGGCGACGACCGTGGTCGAGGTCGGCGTCGACGTGCCGAACGCCTCGACGATGGCGATCCTCGAGGCCGACCGGTTCGGTGTCTCGCAGCTGCACCAGCTGCGCGGACGCGTGGGACGCGGCGGGGTCCCGGGGCTCTGCCTGCTGGTGACCGAGGCTCCGCTCGGCACCCCCGCCCGCGAGCGTGTGGAAGCCGTCGCCTCGACCCTCGACGGCTTCGCCCTCGCGGAGATCGACCTCGAGCTGAGGGGTGAGGGCGACGTGCTCGGCGATGCGCAGTCCGGGGCGCGCTCGTCGCTGCGACTGCTGCGGGTCGTGAAGGACGCCGACATCATCTCCGAGGCACGTGTGGCGGCCGAGCGGCTTCTCGCCGAGGACCCCGCGCTGCTGCGGCATCCCGGGCTCGCCGCTGCTCTCGAGCGCAACGTCGGCATGGCGGAGCGCGCGGCCCTCGCCAAGAACTGACGCGTCCGAGGGCCTCCGGACGGCCCACTAGGCTGGACCGCATGAGCAGCCGGATCGCCGTCGTCCCGGGATCGTTCGATCCGCCGACCCTCGGTCATCTCGACGTGATCCGCCGCGCCGCCTCGCTGTACGACCAGCTTCACGTGCTGGTCGTGCACAACCCCGGCAAGGAGGCGATGCTCCCCATCGCGCAGCGCCAGTCGCTGCTCGAGCAGTCGATCGCCGAGGCCGAGATCGAGGGGGACGTGATCGTCGCCTCGTGGAGCATGGGCCTGCTGGTGGACTACGCGACGGATGTCGGAGCCGGCGTCCTCGTCAAGGGCATCCGATCGCAGGTCGACGTGGCCTACGAGACGCCGATGGCGATCGTGAACCGTCACCTCGCGCACGTCGAGACGGTGTTCCTGCTGCCCGATCCTGCGCACGCGCTCGTCTCGAGCTCGCTGGTGCGGCAGGTCGCGTCGCTCGGGGGCGATGTGTCGCCGTTCGTCCCGCCCGCCGTCGCGCGTTTCCTCGACACCGGCGCGCGCGGCATCTGACCAGAAACCGCGGCTAGGCTGGAGCCGTGGTCAGAAAGCATGTGACGGGTCCGTTCGTCCTCCCGGTCCGCGACATCGCCCACCGATCCGGAGAGATGCGCGAGCACACCCTCGAGGTCCCCGCTCCCGAGAAGTGGGGCGAAGGGCTCGTCGCCGTCCCCGAGGGCGAACCGGTCGTCCTGGACGTGCGCCTCGAGTCGGTGCACGAGGGCATTCTCGTGTCCGGCGAGATCGACACCGAGTACACCGGCATCTGCAGTCGCTGCCTCATCGACATCGCCGAAGGGCTCAAAGTCGAGTTTCAGGAGCTTTTCACGTATCCTGGGGAGGAAGAAACTGACTTCGAGGTTCAAGACGACCACGTGGATCTTGAAACTCTGGTCAGGGAAGCGGTCGTCCTGTCGCTTCCGTTTCAGCCGGTGTGCCAGCCGGATTGCCCCGGACTCGATCCGATGACGGGCGAGCGACTGGCTGAGAACGCCGGAACGCCGCAGAGCGAGCCCCTCGATCCACGATGGGCCGCGCTCCAGGACTTCACCACGAGCCACGACGACGATGCACCGCGCCCCCGCGGTTGACAGCGGCGTCGAGAACACAGAAGAGAGCTAGCCATGGCAGGTAACCCCCCGAAGCGGAAGGTCTCCCGCTCCAACACTCGCTCGCGTCGCGCGCAGTGGAAGGCCGAGGCCCCCACGCTCGTCAAGACCGTCGAGAACGGCAAGACCGTCTACAGCCGTCCGCACCAGGCGAAGGTCGTCACCGACTCGCAGGGCACCGAGCTGTTCCTCGAGTACAAGGGCCGCAAGGTCGCCGACGTTTGATCGTCGCGCACGGTCTGACGTGACAGACGTCGCAGCGGAGCGCAAAACGCTCTCAGACCTCACACAGAAGCTCGGAGTCGATATCGACCCCGAGCTTCTGTCGCTGGCGCTGACGCATCGTTCCTGGGCGTATGAGAACGGACAGGCTCCGCACAACGAGCGTCTCGAGTTCCTCGGCGACTCCGTGCTCGGCCTGGCCGTCACGGTGCGCCTCTTCACGGGTCATCCCGAGCTCGAAGAGGGCGCACTCGCGAAGCGGCGCGCCAGCGTCGTCTCGACGGTCGCCCTGGCCGAGATCGCCCGCG
The DNA here is from genome assembly GCF_001422925.1 of Microbacterium sp. Leaf288. Taxonomy (GTDB): domain Bacteria; phylum Actinomycetota; class Actinomycetes; order Actinomycetales; family Microbacteriaceae; genus Microbacterium. Next base: position 733,082 of record NZ_LMNI01000010.1, on the reverse strand, counting down.
GCATCGGCCTGGGCGCGCACCTCAAGCTGGGCCGCGGCGAGATCCTCACCGGCGGACGCGACAAGGACTCGATCCTCGCCGACACCATGGAGGCGATCTTCGGGGCGACCTACCTGTCGACCGGATCCGACGCCGCGACCGGACTCGTGCTGCGGCTCGTGGAACCGCTGCTCGCCGATCCCGAGCGCTACGGCGCGGCGATGGATCCGAAGACGGCGCTGCAGGAGCTCGCCGCGCACGCCGGCCTGCTGCCTCCCGCGTACGAGGTCACCTCGACGGGACCCGACCACGACCGACGCTTCACCGCGATCGTGACGGTGGGCGAACTCTCGGCGGAAGGCGCCGGTACGAGCAAGAAGCACGCGGAAATGGCCGCCGCGCTCACGGCGTGGCGCGCACTCAGCGGGCGTGCCTGAGCTTCCCGAGGTCGAGGTCGTCCGTGCCGGCCTCGCCCCAGCCGTGACCGGCGCGCTCGTGGTGGGCGTCACCGTGCTCGACGAACGCGCGCTGACGCGACACGCCGGCGGCGGCTCCGACTTCGAGGCGCGCCTGACAGGGCGCATCGTCACCGCCGCCGCCCGCCGCGGCAAATTCCTATGGCTTCCGCTGGAGGCCGACGCGGCGGGAGCTTCCTCCGAGGAGGCGGTGATCGGCCACCTCGGCATGAGCGGACAGCTGCTCCTGCGTGCGCCGGGCGCGGCGCCTGAACGGCATGAGCGCGTGCGCATCGACCTCGCACATCCGGTGCACGGTGAGCTCTCGGTCGTGTTCGCCGACCAGCGCACGTTCGGCTCGCTCGCAATCGACGACCTGATCGCCACGCCCGACGGGGCGCCCGGGGGTCACGGGTCGGACGAGGCATCCGTCCCCGCGCAGGTGGCGCACATCGCGCGCGATCCCCTCGACCCGGCGTTCTCGGATGCCGGGTTCCGGCGTGCTCTCGCGCGCAAAGACTCGGCGATCAAGCGCGTGCTGCTCGACCAGACTGTCGTCAGCGGAGTCGGCAACATCTACGCCGACGAGTCGCTGTGGGCCGCGCGCATCCACCCCGAGACGCCCGCCCGCGCGTTGCCGACACGCGCCGTGAACCGCCTCCTCGGCGAAGTGCGCCACGTGCTCGACAAGGCGCTGGCCGAAGGTGGCACGAGCTTCGATGCGCAATACGTCAATGTCAACGGCCAGGCCGGCTACTTCGCTCACTCGCTCAACGCGTACGGCCGCACCGGTGAGCCGTGCCCCCGGTGCGGCCGTCCGATCGTGCGCGTGTCGTTCACGAATCGTTCGAGTCACTTCTGCGCGCATTGCCAGCGGGTGCCGCGCTCGGGTGTGGACGGACCGAGCGCGGCACACGTCTGAGTGATCTGCGGTGCGGGCCGCAGATCAGAGCTCGAGCACCTTCTTCCACGCCCCGGCGTACGACGCCGGCACGAAGCCGATGGTCTCGTTGATGTCGAGCATGTGGCGGTTCTCCTCGGCGTTGAATGTCGAGACCCGCGGCGACTGGGGCACGAGGTCGCGCCAGCGCAGCAGGTTCGCGCACTTGACGATCGTTCCCAGGCGGTGGCCACGGTGCTCCTTCACGACGAGCGTGCCGTACTGCTGGGTCGCACCGGAACGGTCCTCGCCGATCACGAGCTCGTTGTACGCGGCGACCCGGCCCGTCGGCACGTGGAGCACGGCCGCGACCGAGACGGTGAGCCCCTGTGCCTTCAGGCGCGCGTCGCGGCGCTCGACCCGCGCGGCGTCCCAGTGCTGCTCGTCGATGACGAGGCCGCCGGCCGGCACGTCGGTCGACATGCGTGACAGCGCGTAGGCGAACCCGTCGACGTACTCCGGCGGTGTCGGCGACGTCCACTGGATCGGGCGGTACTCCTCACCGGCGACCGCGACCGCGTCCGCGAGCATGCGCTGCACGAGAGCGAAGTCGCCGGTCAGATCGAAGACGCTGTTTCGCTCCACCTGCTCGAGCGTGAAGCCGCTCGCCAGCTGGAACTTCGTCTGCGCGTCGTCGGCAGGGACGGCACCCCACCCTGTGGAGGGCTGAAGGCGCGGGCCCGCGGCATCCGGTCGATGAAGTGTCCAGGTCTGGATCGTTGCGAGTCCGCGCTCGCGTGCCTCCCGCTCGACCTCGGCGAGCAGCAGCTCCTCGAGACCGTTACCCCGGTGCGGCGGATCCACCATGAGGTCGAATTCGACCGTGCTCGCGGCGTCCTCGTTCGAGATCATGAGCGTCACGGCCCCGAGCACCTGGTCTGCGCGCATCGCGGCGAATCCGAGCTGCGTCCAATCGGTCTGGTCCTGCCAGAACCCGAGCATCTCGTCGGGCTCCTCGTGCAGGTAGTCGTGTCCGGCGTCTTCGAGGCAGACCGCGTTCGCGATCCGCACCATCTCGAGGAACACGCGGGCGTCGGGGGCGTCCGCCGTCTCGGGGACGACGATCCGCTGAACGGTCACGACGGCGGTTTCGGCCAGGTCAGTCATCGAGCACCTTCTTCCATGCACCCTCGTACGCGATCGGCACGAAGCCGATCGCCTCGTTGATATCCAGCATGGGCCGGTTCTCCTCTGCGTTGTAGGTGATGACGCGCGCCGAGTCCGGCGCGATCTCGCGCCAGGACAGGAGCCCCGCGCACTTCACGAGCGTTCCGAGCTTGTGCCCGCGGTGCTCCTTGAGCACCAGGGTGTCCTCCTGGTGCGTCGCCTCGGTGTGGTCCTTGCCGATCACCAGCTCGTTGAACGCGCACAGCTCACCGGTCTCGATGTGCTGTGCCGCCGTGACGAGGATCGTGCGCCCGGACGAGGTGTATCGCCCGTCGTGCTCGGCGATGCGCGCGGCGTCCCACGCCTCCTCGTCGAATTCGAGTGCCGCCGCCGGCGCATCCGTCGACATGCGGGACTTCATCCAGGCGTAGCCGGCCACGTACTCGTCCGGGGTCGGCGCGGACCACTGGACGAGGCGGTAGGCCGGCGATGCAGCCTCCGCCTCGGCGAGGAGTCGCTCGACACCGGCGAACGAGCCCGTCAGGTCGAAGGCGCTGTTGCGCTCGACCTGTTCGAGCTTGTATCCGTGCCGGAGATAGAACCGGGCGACGTGGTCCTCGGGGATCTCGCCGAAACCCGTGGGCGGTGCGAGCTGCGGTCCCCGCGCGGCCGGGTGCTCGGCCCACGACTGAAGCACGGTGCGACCGTGTTCGCGTGCCGTGCGCTCGACGAGCTCGTAGGCGGCGGAGCCGATGCCCCGGCCCCACGTCTCGCGGAGCAGCTCGATGAGCCAGAACGCGGCGGTGGAGCCGTCCTCGTGCGGGACGTCGAGGCCGATGCGACCGACGATCGCGCCGTCGTCGACGATCACCCAGCCGAGCCGGGTCTGGTATTCGGAAGCCTGGTAGTGCGGGAGCAGCTCGTCCGCGGTGATCCCGTGGTCGTCATGCCCCGAGATCTCGCGGTAGATGAGGTTGCGCACGCGCACCATCTCGACGAAGTCGGCGGCGTCCGGTGCGTCGATGGAGGCGGGTACGACGAGGGGGCGGAACTCGAGCCCCGTGATGGTGGTCATGTCAGTGCGTCCTTGCGGTGTCGATACGTGTGGTCGAGGGGTGGAGTCCGCCGCCCGCGTGCGGGCGGCGGACCCGGTGGCCGTCACGGCCGGGGTGCGAGGCTGGCCTCGCGGAGGTAGGCGCGTTCGCGCTCTGCAGTGGCCTCCTGGTGCCGGTACGTCTGAGCGTGCCGGCGGCGGTCGTCCGCGAGCCGCGGGGTGCGGGTGCTCCACAGCAGCAGCCGCAGACCCAGGTGGAGGGCGAGGCGGTCCAGGAGCGAGGTGCGGGTGTCGCGGCTCGGAAGCCGCAGCGTATCGGGAAGCCCCGAGGGGCGCTGCGGCGCAAGGAGAGTATTCATCAGTGTTCTTTCCGGTTGTGGAAGGGATGCCTCGGCAGGCGCCGGAGGCGGGGGATGCCGTGCCGCAGCACGACGGGACGTGGATGCAGGGGGAGAGCGCTCAGCACCGCGAAGCGGGTGCGGCGCAGCAGACGGTCGTCGCCCGAAAACGGGCAGACTCGTCCCCTGCGGGGATCAGATGGCGGCGGGGAAGCGGCCGCTCGGCACAGCGCCGAAGGAGACGGTCCCCGACGCGACGGCACGAATCGCTCCGCCATCACGGGCGGCGATTCCGGTGGGAGTCATCAGCATCATCGGGGGACCTCCTTTCTCGACTTCAGACGCAGACAGTGACCATAGCGGGTGCGGGATACCGGCGTCAAGCTTTCTCGCAGATTCGGTGATCTCATGGCGTGTCGCGGCATCCGGTGGCGCTCGGCCGGTCATCCCGGCGGGAGAGCCGCGCTCCGGTAGCGTAGGCGGGTAAACGACCGGGGTGGAAGGCGTATCCATGCACCTGAAGAGCGTGACGCTCAAAGGGTTCAAGTCGTTCGCCCAGCCGACGACTTTCGCCCTCGAACCCGGCGTGACCTGCATCGTCGGTCCCAACGGCTCCGGCAAGTCCAACGTCGTCGACGCGCTCGCGTGGGTGATGGGGGAGCAGGGCGCGAAGACCCTCCGCGGCGGGAAGATGGAGGACGTCATCTTCGCCGGCACCGCAACGCGCGGGCCGCTGGGTCGCGCCGAGGTGCAGCTCACCATCGACAACAGCGACGGCGCCCTTCCGATCGAGTACTCCGAGGTCACGATCAGCCGCACGCTGTTCCGCAACGGCTCCAGCGACTACGCGATCAACGGCGAGTCCTGCCGCCTGCTCGATGTGCAGGAGCTGCTGAGCGACTCCGGCCTGGGCCGGGAGATGCATGTGATCGTCGGACAGGGCCGCCTCGACAGCGTTCTTCAGGCGACGCCCGAAGATCGCCGGGGCTTCATCGAGGAGGCGGCCGGCATTCTCAAGCACCGCCGTCGCAAGGAGAAGACCCTGCGAAAGCTCGATGCGATGGAGGCGAATCTCACCAGACTCAGCGACCTCGCGGGCGAGCTGCGCCGGCAGCTGAAGCCGCTCGGCCGTCAGGCTGAGATCGCCCGCGAAGCGGCCACGATCGCCGCGGTCGTGCGTGACGCGAAGGCGCGCCTCTTCGCCGACGAGATCGTGGGACTCCGCGTCGAGCTCGCCTCGCATGCGCACAGCGAGCACGAGCGGCATGCCGAGCGCATGGTGCTGCAGGAACGGCTCGACAACGCGCGCGTGCGCATCGAGCAGCTCGAGAGCGATCAGCGATCCGAGAGCGTGGACCGTGCGCGCCGCGTGGCGTTCGGGCTCGAGCGCGTACAGGAGCGCCTGCGCGGGCTGTATGCCCTGGCGGGCCAGCGTCTCGCACTCCTCGGCGACGCTGAGGACGAGGACCGCATCGAGCTCACGACGGTCTCGCAGGCGATGATCGACGAGGCGCGTGCCGAGATCGACGACGTGTCCGACGGACTCGGTGCCGCGCAGGATGCCGCCGCCGAGGCAGCGCGCGACGTGATGCGCGCGCGTGCCGAGCTGGACGCGCTCGACGTCGACATCGCCGCCCAGAGTGCGCTGGTCTCGGAGCACGACATGCGCATCACCGCGCTGCGCGGCACGGCGGAGGCCGCGGCATCCGCTCTCGCTGCGGTGCGCGCGGCCGTCGAACGCCAGCAGAAGGCGCTGGATGCCGCGCTCGCGCGGCGCGCGGAGGCCGAGGCGATCCTCGCCGGCGTCGACCCCGACCTCGTCCCCGAGGAGTCCTCGGCCGATCACGCCGCGGCGTACGACAGAGCACAGCGCGACGCCTCGGAGTCCGAGGCCGCCGTCTCCTCGCTCCGTGAGCGCCTTCATGCCGCGGAACGCGAGCGCGAGGCCCTCACCGCGCAGACGGCGGCGCTGAGCCGAGCCCTCGATGTGAAGAACGGCGCCTCATCGCTGATCGCCGAGGGGCGCGAGGGCGTACGCGGACTGGTCGGCGACGCCGTGCAGGTCAAGTCGGGTTTCGAGGCCGCGATCGCGGCGGTGCTGGGGCCGATCGCCGAAGGTGTGCTGGTCGAGGACCGCGACAGCGCGTTCGCCGTGGCGGACGCCGCCCGCGCTGCCGAAGCGGGCGTCGTCGATATCGTGATCGCCACCGCGGGCATGATGCGTCCGCAGTTCCCGAGTGTGCGCGGGGTGGTGCCGGCCCGAGAGGTCGTGACCGCTCCTGAGGGCGTGCTCGGCCTGCTGTCGTACGTCGTGGTCGCCGACGATCTCGAGACCGCCCGCGACGCCGCGCCCGAGCTGGCCGATGCCGAGCTGGGCGGCCCGATCACCCTCGTCACCCGCCGCGGCGAGGTGTACACCGAGTACTCCCTCCGCGCAGGCGCGGGCTCCTCGCGATCGCGACTGGAGCTCGCGGCGGAACGGGATGCTGCCGCCGACCGCCGCGACGAGATCGCCGTCGTGGCGGACTCGCTGCGTGCCGCGCTGACCGACGCGACGAACGAGCTCGAGTCGGCGCGACTGCGCACCAAGACCACGCTCGCGACCCTCCGCGATCACGACGCCGCCCTCGCCGCCCACGCCGAGCAGGTCAACCGGGCGACGGTGCGCCATGAGGCCGCCGTCGCCGAGTGCGAGCGACTCGCCGCAGGACTCGCCCAGGCGGCCGCCGCGGTCGAGGAAGCCGAGGGGTCGGCGCGGTCCGCAGACGACCAGCTCACCGCGGCGCTCGAAGCCCCGCGTCCGATCCTCGACGCCTCTGCGCGGGAGGGCATGCTCGCGGCGCTCGAAGAGGCTCGCGACGGCGAGATGCGGTCCCGTCTCGACGTCGAGACGCTTCGGGAACGCATCCGGGCGGGCGAAGCGCGCGTCGTCGCGCTCGAACGCCAGCGTGAGCGGGAGCGCGATGCGGCGGCCGAGGCAGCGCGTCGCGCCGTGGTTCGTCGCGCGCAGCGCGAGATCGCCGCCGGCGTCGCAGGCCAGCTGCCCGCCGTGATCGACTCGGTCGACCGTTCCCTCGCGCAGGCCCGCGCCGAGCTCGCCGCCGCGGAGTCCGAGCGTACGGCGGTGACTTCGGAGCTCGCCGCGCTGCGCACACAGGAGAGCGGGGTGCGGGAACGGCTCGCCGGCCTGACGGAGAGTGTTCACAGCCTTGAGCTGCAGATCCACGAGAAGCGTCTCCACGTCACCGGCCTTCTCGAGCGGGTGCAGTCGGAGCTCGGACTGGGCGAGGATATTCTTGTTTCGGAATATGGTCCGGATCAGCCTGTTCCCGTCGATCCGGTCGCCCGATCGACTCGAGAAGAGGACGCTCCTGAGGGCGCAGCATCCATTCCTTACGATCGCCCGCAGCAGCGCCGACGCCTGCAGGAGGCCGAGCGCAAGCTGGCGCAGCTCGGCCGGGTGAACCCGCTCGCGCTCGAGGAGTTCGAAGCGCTCGAGCAGCGTCACAAGTTCATGACGGAGCAGCTCGCCGATCTCACCCAGACGCGCAAGGACCTGCTCACGATCATCGAAGAACTCGACGAGCGCATGCAGACGATCTTCCTCGCGGCGTTCGAAGACACGAAGGTGGCGTTCGGAGAGGTGTTCCCGATCCTCTTCCCCGGTGGCACGGGCTCGATCGCGCTCACGGATCCGGACTCGCCCCTCACCACGGGGATCGAGGTGGCCGTGCGGCCTGTCGGCAAGAAGATCGAGCGGCTCTCGCTGCTGTCGGGCGGCGAGCGGTCGCTTGCGGCGGTGGCGCTCTTGACCGCGATCTTCAAGGCCCGCCCGAGCCCGTTCTACATCCTCGACGAGGTCGAGGCCGCCCTCGACGACGCGAATCTCGGACGCCTCCTCGGGGTCTTCGAGCAGCTTCGCGCCTCGAGCCAGCTGATCGTCATCACGCATCAGAAGCGCACGATGGAGATCGCCGACGCGCTCTACGGCGTCTCGATGCGCCAGGACGGCGTCTCGGCCGTGGTCGGCCAGCGCATCGCCGAACGCGTCGCCTCCTGATCGGACCCTAGGCTTAGAGGCATGGCAGAGAGCTCCTGGTCGCTCGGACGCGCGCTGCGCGGAATGTTCGTCAAGCCGACCATCGACGAGACGACGTGGGACGACCTCGAGACCGCACTGCTCACCGCGGACTTCGGACCCGACATCACCGAGCGCATCGTGGACGAACTGCGCGAGAAGGTGGAGCGCTACCGCACCACCGACCCGAGGGACCTGCAGCGGATGCTGAAGGAGACGCTCGAGGAGCACTTCGCCAAGTTCGACACGACGCTGCGTCTGACCGAACGCCCGGCCGTCGTGCTGGTCGTCGGGGTCAACGGCGTCGGCAAGACGACGACGATCGGCAAGTTCGCGAAGTTCCTCCAGCGCTACGGCCGCTCGGTGGTCGTGGGGGCGGCCGACACGTTCCGTGCGGCGGCCGTGGACCAACTCGCGACGTGGGCGGAGCGCGGCGGCGCGACGATCGTCCGGCCGCAGCAGGAGGGCCAGGATCCGGCATCCGTCGCCTTCCAGACGATCGAGTACGCGAAGAGCACCGGTACCGAGATCGTGCTCGTCGACACCGCGGGACGCCTCCACACCAAGGGCGGGCTCATGGACGAGCTCAGCAAGATCCGGCGCGTCATCGAGAAGCAGGCGCCCATCAGCGAGGTGCTCCTCGTGCTCGATGCGACGACCGGACAGAACGGTGTGATGCAGGCGCAGGCGTTCCTCGAGCACGCCGGCGTCACCGGCCTCGTCCTCACGAAGCTCGACGGTTCCGCGAAGGGCGGCTTCGTGCTCGCCGTGCAGGAGCGCACCGGGATCCCGGTCAAGCTGCTGGGCCAGGGCGAGGGCATCGGAGACCTCACCGGCTTCACTCCGCACGTGTTCGCGGCATCCCTCGTCGACTGAATAGCCGCGCGGATCCGACCGAATCCGCGCCATGCCGTGTTCGGGCTATCGCGGACGCGCTCGTTGCGGTTTCATGGGGTCATGGCGATCGAGCACGACTACTTCGGACTCCTCGAATCGGGGCCTGACGGATCGATCTTCTGGTCGGAGAACGTCGAACTGGGAGACCAGTCCGTCACGGTGGATCTGACGGCTCCCGACCAGGACGACGTCTCGGAGGCAGCCCTCGACGTCGCCGCCGCGCTCATCTCCGCGATCGAGGACATCGACCGCAGCGCCCGCAACGCGATGGTCAACGAGCTGAGTGACCGCACCAGCGAGGTGACCGAGTACATCCTGCAGCAGCAGGAGGCGCTCGGAGACGCCCTCGAGGACGCACTCGTCGACATCTCGGGCGACGTGCACATCGACGTGATCCGCTCGCTGCAGCTGATGAGCATGACGATCCTCGCCGACGAGCACGGCGGCTCCGACCCGTTCGCCGTTCTCGAGTACGCGCTTGACCCCGACGCCACCGACGATGTCCTGCTCGTCAACCTCGACTCCGACGGCGGCGTGCTGTCGGTGACGAGCGCCGACTAGCGTCCGCTCGCCCTCAGACCGCCTGGGCGAACCCGCGGTCGACGTGCACGTCCTCCGCGATGTGTGCGAGGTGGGACGGGATCTCGCGGCCCTTGGAGATCATCGACTGCGCCCAGAGGCGCCCCGCGCGGTACGACGAGCGCACGAGCGGTCCGGCGAGGACGCCGAGGAATCCGATGCGCTCGGCCTCCTCCTTGAACTCGACGAACTCCTGCGGCTTGACCCAGCGGGACACCGGCAGGTGACGCGGCGACGGCCGCAGGTACTGCGTGATCGTGATGATGTCGGTGCCCGCCGCGTGCAGGTCCTCGAGAGCCTGCACGACCTCCGCCGGTTCCTCGCCCATGCCGAGGATCAGGTTCGACTTCGTGATGAGGTCGGCATCCCGGGCCTGGGTGAGGACGTCGAGCGAGCGCTCGTACCGGAACGCCGGGCGGATGCGCTTGAAGATGCGGGGCACTGTCTCGACATTGTGCGCGAAGACCTCGGGGCGGCTGTCGAACACCTCGCCGAGCAGCGCCGGGTCGCCGTTGAAATCGGTCGCGAGGATCTCGACGCCCGTGTTCGGGTTCGCCGCGTGGATCGCGCGCACCGTCTCGGCGTGCAGCCACGCGCCGCCATCGGGCAGGTCGTCGCGGGCGACGCCGGTGACCGTGGCGTAGCGCAGGTTCATGCGCACGACGCTCTCGGCGACGCGGCGGGGCTCGTCGGTGTCGTAGTCGGCGGGCTTGCCGGTGTCGATCTGGCAGAAGTCGCACCGGCGGGTGCACTGCGAGCCGCCGATGAGGAAGGTCGCCTCCCGGTCCTCCCAGCACTCGTAGATGTTCGGGCAGCCGGCCTCCTGGCAGACGGTGTGCAACTCCTCGGTCTTCACGAGCGAATGCAGCGCCTGGTATTCCGGCCCCATCTTCGCCCGCGTCTTTATCCACTCCGGCTTGCGCTCGATCGGCGTCTGCGCGTTGCGGACCTCGAGTCGCAGCAGCTTCCGTCCGTCGGGAGCGGAGGAGGGGGCGGAAGCCGCACCCGGCGTGCCGCAGGCGCTCATGCCGGCACCCCCGCGAAGTCGTCGGCGAAGACCCGTGACACGGTGTCGATCACGTCGCTCGGGGAGATGTCGGCGCCGACGATCTCGCTGACGGTCGTGACCCCGGCATCCGTGATCCCGCAGGGGATGATTCCGCGGAAGCCTGCCAGGGAGTTGTCGCAGTTCAGCGCGAAGCCGTGCATCGTGACGCCGCGCTGTACTCGCACGCCGATGGCCGCGACCTTGTCCTCGCCGAGCGGGCGGCGCACCCACACGCCGCTGCGCCCCTCGACACGGTAGCCGTCCACGTCGAACTCGTGCAGGGCGTCGATGAGCAGCTGCTCGAGTCGGCGCACATGCGCGACCACGTCCACCGGCTCGGCGAGGCGCACGATCGGGTAGCCGACCAGCTGACCGGGCCCGTGCCACGTGATCTTGCCGCCGCGGTCGACGTCGACGACCGGCGTGCCGTCGGTCGGCCGCTCGTGGCGCGCTGTGCGCGCCCCCGCGGTGTAGACCGGCTCGTGCTCGAGCAGCAGGAGGGTGTCGGGCCGGGTCCCCGCGACGATGTCGGCGTGGAGGCTGCGCTGCAGCGCCCACCCGTCGAGGTACGGCACGTAGTCGGGGGAGAGGCCGACAGTCTGGATGTCGAGCATCGTGCTCCTTCGCTCTTCGCTTGTGGCGATTGATGGATCGCGTCCAACAATACATCGACGACGAACGGCGCCGTCGTTGCCGGGCACCGCCGGGCACGCGCGCCGAGGGCGGCCAATAGGGTGGGCTTCATGTCCACCGAGCCGCGCGCGGGACGCCCCAAGGCGTCGTCGCGCGAGACCATCGCCGAGGCCGCGTGCGAGCTCTTCCTCGAGCAGGGGTACGAGCAGACGTCGATCGTCGACATCGCCCGTCGTGCGGGGGTCAGCCGATCCAGCTTCTTCAACTACTTCTCCTCGAAGTCCGACGTTCTCTGGGCGGGTCTCGACGAAAGGCTCACCGTCTTCGAGCGGCGCCTCGAAGAAGCGGATGGGACGGATGCCTCCGCCGCCGTTCGCGCCGCGACGCTGGGCATCGCCGAGTCCTTCGCGCCCGACAGCCTCGCCCTCGGGATCGTGAACGCCACTGCGATGGGCCTGGAGGCGGAATACGAGCGTGATGCCGCGCTGCGGCGAGCGCGTGTGGCGCGAGCGGTCTCCGCTCGTGTTCTGGCGGGCGGCGCGGACCGCGTCCGCGCCGAGGTCGCCGGAGCGGCGTGGGGCGGTGCGGTCCTCGCCGCCGTCGAAGCGTGGGCGCACGACGGCGCCGGACGCACGTCGCTCGCCCGCTTCCTCTCCCTCGCGGCCGACGTCGCGGCGCCGGTCTCGTCTGCCGCTCCGGTCGGCGACGTCGCGCAGCTTCGTGTGGTGGTGCAGGCGGCAGCCTTCGAGCAGACCCTGGCGTTCTATCGCGACGTGGTCGGGATGCCTCAGGCCGAGGCATACGAGGCGGAGGGCGGCGCGCGGGTCGCCATCCTCGCGGCTGGTCGCGCAACGCTTGAGATCGCCAATCGCGCCCAGGTCGACTTCATCGACCGTGTCGAGACCGACGGTGATGCTCCGAGCGATCGGATCCGTCTGGCCCTGGAGGTCGCAGACACGGCGAGCACTGCGGCACGGCTGTCCGACGCGGGCGCCGAGATCGAGGCCTCCGCACGCGAGACGCCCTGGCGCTCGGTCAACGCGCGCCTGCGCGGCCCGGCCGGCCTGCAGCTCACGCTCTTCCAGGAGCTCGGGCCCGCGGAGTGACCTTCGCCGAGCGCGAAGGCCTTGCGCAGGGTCCTCTGGCAGCCGCCTCGGAGACGGGGCACGATGGTGCCCAGCGCACATCGTCGTGGGAGGTCACCGTGGAATCGGCATCCGCACTCTCCATGCACTGCTCCGTCGCCCTGATCGGCGCGACGGGTTCGGGCAAGACGATGCTGGCGGAGGCGCTGCTGCACCGCTCGGGAGCGATCTCGCGGCGGGGGGCGATCGAGCAGGGTACGACCGTGTGCGATCACGAACCCGAGGAGGTCGCGCGTCATACGACGCTCGGGCTGACACCGGCGTGGCTGTCCTGGCGTGTCGGCGACGCAGACTGCGGCATCACGCTCCTGGACACACCCGGGCACCCGGACTTCGCGGGCGCCGTGGACGCCGCGCTCGCGGTCGCCGATGCGGCGGTGCTCGTCGTGAGCGCCATCGACGGCGTGACGGCCGGCGCCCGGGCGTCGTGGTCCGCAGCGGAGGCCGCCGGCGTCGCCCGGGTCGTCGTCGTGACCCAGGAGGACCGTGCACGGGCGTCTTTCCGCGGAGTCCTCGTTCAGCTCCGTGAGGAGTTCGGTGACCGCATCTGGGCGTTGGAGCTGCCTGTCGGGGAGGCGCAGTCCTTCCAGGGCATCGCGGACGTCCTCTCCGAGCAGGCTGTGCTCTACGACGCGGACGGCGGACAGCACGAAGAACCGGTGCCCGCCGACCTCGCTGAGGAGGAGCACCGCCTTCATCAGGCGATCACCGAGGAGATCGTGTCGCGGGATGACGACCAGCTCGAGGCGTACCTCGATGGACGCGAGCCGGCGGCTGCAGAACTCGGGCGCACGCTCGCCCGCACCGTCGCCGCCGGAGACGGCGTGCCCGTGGTCGTGTGTTCTGCCATGACCGGGACAGGCGTCGACCGCGTGCTCGATCTCCTGGGCGAGCTCGCCCCCGCCGTCGCGCACCGCGACAGCAGCATCGTGCTCGGCGTGGACGAGGACGGCGCGGGAGGCAGCGCGCACAGCGTCGCGCCCGAGCCTTCAGGCGAAAAGCTGGTCCACGTGTTCCGCACCGTGGCAGACCCGTTCGTGGGGCAGATCGCGATGCTCAAAGTCCTCTCGGGAGTCCTGCGACCCGGTGATCGCCTGCGCAACGCCACGACAGGCGTGGACGAGCGGATGCCCGCGCTGTTCCGGCTTCGTGGAGCGGACCATCTGCCGGTCGACGCGCTGCAGGCCGGCGAGATCGGGGCCGTCGCCAAGCTCGCCGGCACGCCTTCGGGCTCGCTGCTGTGGAGCCGGCCGCAGACGAACGCCCGTCCTGCGCGGCTGCCCCACCGGCCGCCGGTGTTCGCGATGAGCCTGCAGCCGGTGTCGCAGTCGGACGACACGAAGCTCACGACGGCGCTGGGCCGCCTCCTCGCCGAGGACCCGACGCTCGTCGTGGATCGCGTCGGGCCGGACACGATCCTGCGCGGACTCGGCGACACGCATGTGGCGGTCGCCGTCGAGCGGCTCGCGCGCGTGCTCGGGGTGCATGTGACGACCGGCCCGGCGCCGGTCGCCTACCGGGAGACGATCGCGCACGGCGCGGCGGCCGAGGGCAAGCTCAAGAAGCAGTCGGGCGGGCACGGGCAGTTCGCCGTCGTCATGCTGCGGGTCTCGCCGCTCGCTCCCGGAGGAGGTTTCGAGTTCGTCGACTCCGTCGTCGGCGGTGCCGTGCCCCGCTCGTACATCCCGGCCGTCGAGAAAGGCGCCCGCGACGCCCTCGCCGCAGGAGGCACGCTCGGGCATCCGGTCGTCGACGTTCGCGTCGAGCTCTACGACGGCAAGTCGCACTCGGTCGACTCGTCGGAGATGGCCTTCCGCACCGCCGCGGCCATCGGGGTGAAAGCGGCTCTCGCGCAAGCGGGGGCCGTGCTGCTCGAACCCGTCTCGACGGTGGTCGTCGTCGTGCCGGCTGCCGGACAGGGACATGTGTTGACGGACCTGTCGGGACGACGGGGTCGCGTGGTCCAGTCGGAGACCGACGCAGACGGCCGCACCCGCGTCGTCGCGACCGTCCCGGACGCGGAGCTCGCGCGGTACGTGCTCGACCTGCGCGCGCTCACCGGTGGTCAGGCGGAGCTGACGCTCACCCCGTCCGGCTATGAGCGGGCACCGGAGGGTGCCCGCACGTGAAGCGGGCCGGAAAGGCACGGCGACACCGCACGGCGAAGCACGTGGCGCGCTCCCGTAGAATCGGGGGATCATGGCGACTTTCGGCACCCTTTCCGACCGGCTCACCGAGACCTTCCGCAACCTCCGCACCAAGGGCAAGCTCACGCCCGCGGATGTCGACGGCACGGTCCGCGAGATCCGGCGCGCCCTGCTCGACGCCGACGTGGCCCTGCCCGTCGTCAAGGAGTTCACCGCCAAGGTGCGCGAGCGCGCGCTCGGCGACGAGGTCAACCGGGCGCTGAACCCGGCCCAGCAGGTCGTGCAGATCGTCAACGAGGAACTCGTCGCGATCCTCGGCGGCGAGCAGCGCCGCCTGCAGTTCGCGAAGAACCCGCCGACCGTCATCATGCTCGCAGGCCTCCAGGGCTCCGGAAAGACGACCTTCGCGGGCAAGCTGGCGAAGATGCTCGAGAAGGACGGCCACACGCCGCTCCTCATCGCCGCCGACCTCCAGCGGCCCAACGCCGTCAACCAGCTGCAGGTGGTCGCCCAGCGCGCCGGTGCCGCGATCTACGCGCCCGAGCCGGGCAACGGGGTCGGAGACCCGGTCAAGGTCGCCAAGGACGGCGTCGAGGTCGCCCGTCGACAGCAGCACGACGTCGTCATCATCGACACCGCCGGCCGTCTCGGTGTCGACGCCGAGCTGATGAAGCAGGCCGCGGACATTCGCAAGGCGACCGATCCCGACGAGGTCCTCTTCGTCATCGACGCGATGATCGGTCAGGACGCCGTCAACACGGCGAAGGCGTTCCAGGACGGCGTCGACTTCACCGGAGTCGTGCTCTCGAAGCTCGACGGCGACGCACGCGGCGGTGCCGCGCTGTCGGTGGCCTCGGTGACCGGCCGCCCGATCATCTTCGCGTCGACGGGTGAAGGTCTCGACGACCTCGAGGCGTTCCACCCCGACCGCATGGCGTCGCGCATCCTCGACCTCGGTGACATCCTCACCCTCATCGAGCAGGCGCAGCAGGCGTTCGATGAAGAAGAGGCGCTCAAGGTCGCCGAGAAGCTCGCGACCGAGACCTTCACCCTCGAGGACTTCCTCGCGCAGATGCAGCAGATGCGCAAGATGGGCTCGATGAAGAAGATGCTCGGGATGCTCCCGGGCATGGGCTCGATGAAGGATCAGCTCGACAACTTCGACGAGCGCGAGATCGATCGCACCGAGGCGATCATCCGCTCGATGACCCCCGCCGAGCGCCGCAACACGAAGCTTCTCAACGGCTCGCGCCGCCTGCGCATCGCCCGCGGTTCGGGCATGACCGTGACCGACGTGAACCAGCTCGTGCAGCGGTTCGACCAGGCCGCGAAGATGATGAAGACCGTCGCCCGCGGCGGTGTGCCGAACATCCCCGGCATGGGCCCGATCCCCGGCGCCGGGCGTCCGGGTGCGTCGTCGAAGCGCGGCAAGCAGCAGAAGGCGAAGGGCTCGCGGTCGGGCAATCCGGCCAAGCGCGCCGCCGAGAACGCCGGCATCGCGGCTCAGGCCGCGGAGGCGCCCACCGGTTCCGGCTTCGGGCTCGGCGGCGGCGGCGCGAAGGGCGCGCCGACCGAAGCCGACCTCGCCGAGCTGCAGAAGATGCTCGGCCGCGGCTGACAGGGAGGAATCGGATGCTGCAGGCCGCAGCATCCGTGAGCCCACACGGCCGCGCCGGATCAGTGACCGAGCGCGGCGAGATGCTCGCGCAGGGTGGGGCCTGAGCGGAACTCGCCCACGAGGTGACGGACGACCTCACGGAGGTCGCCGTCTGCAGCGTCGGCGATCGCGAGCTGACGCGAGTAGCTCGCGCCGTCACTGAGGATCGTCCGGATCCCTTCGAGCTCACGCGCGCACTTGAGCTCGACGGCGAGGTCGCCCACCTCCTCCAGGGTTTCGCGGAGGTGGTCCACGACCGGGCGTTGCGTGCCCAGGTGGTCCACGATCACGCGGGCATCGAGGCCGTAGCGGGCGGCACGCCACTTGTTCTCGCGGATGAACCAGGGCTGGATCGTCTCGAGTGGCAGACCTTCGTCGAGTCGGCGCGAGAACAGCTCGACCAGCACCTGGACGAGCGCGGCGATCGCGGCGAGCTCCGGCAGCGTCGACATCCCGTCGCACGCACGGACTTCGATCGTGCCCCAGCGAGGCGCGGGGCGGATGTCCCACCGCACCTCCGAGGCGTCCTCCATCACGCCCGTCCTCACCATGTCGTCGAGGTAGCCCTCGAACTCGTTCCAGTCGTGCAGCGGCCAGGGGAGTCCCGCGGTCGGCAGCTGCTGGAAGACGAGGGCGCGGTTGGACGCGTAGCCGGTGCGGTCGCCCGCCCAGAACGGGCTCGACGCCGACAACGCTTGGAGGTGGGGGAGATAGACGGCGAGGGCGTTGATGATCGGGAACACCTTGTCGACGTCGTCGACGCCGACGTGCACGTGGATGCCCCAGATCATCATGTTGCGACCCCACCACTGGGTGCGCTCGATGAGCTTGTGGTACCTGGTCTTGTCGGTGACGCTCTGGTCGTACCACTGCGCGAACGGGTGGCTGCCGGCGCACAGCAGATCGATGCCGTGGGGGTCGGTGTAGGTACGCACCTCGGCGATCGCGTCGGCGATGTCGTCGACGGCGGCGGCGACCGTGTCGCCGATCCCGCTGGTCACCTCGACGGTGTTGGTCAGCAGTTCCCCGGTGACCGTGTAGCGCTCGAGTGTCGAGCGCTCCTCGAGGGCGGCGAGCAGCCCGGGCGCGCCGGGGATGAGGTCTCCGGTGGCGGCATCGGCGAGCATCAGTTCCCACTCGAGACCGACGGACGATCGGGCGGATGTCGCGAAGGGCACCGTCATGGGCACAGTCTGACATGAGGACTCGCCGGAACCGTTTGGTTCACGGCACAGGAAGACATCTGGCAGAATAGAGGGCTGGATCACCCGCTCGACCCTCTATCCAGCGCGGAGATCCTCCCTTCAGAGCTTCCGCCGGGTGTGCACCCCACGCTCCAGGCGACCGGTTCAATCACTTTCCACACATTCAGGAGAATCGTGGCTGTCAAGATTCGTCTCAAGCGCCTCGGCAAGATCCGTGCGCCCTACTACCGCATCGTGGTGGCCGACTCGCGCACCAAGCGCGACGGTCGCGTCATCGAGGAGATCGGCAAGTACCACCCCACCGAGGAGCCCTCGTTCATCGAGGTCGACTCGGAGCGCGCGCAGTACTGGCTGTCCGTCGGCGCCCAGCCGACCGAGCAGGTGCTCGCCATCCTCAAGCTGACCGGCGACTGGGGTCAGTTCAAGGGCGACAAGAACGCGGTCTCGACCGTGAAGACCCGCGAGGACAAGGCCGCTTTCGAGGTCGACGCCTCGAAGAAGTCGGTCGTGAAGCCGAAGGCGGAGAAGAAGGCTGAGGAGCCCACCGAGGCTCCCGCCGACGAGGCGACCGACGCGGCCGATGAGGCCGCCGCCGAGTCCGCCGAGTAATCCGTTGCTCGCCGCCGCGCTCGAACACGTCGTCAAGGGGATCGTCGATCACCCGGACGACGTCCGCATCGACTCGTCCACGTCGCCGCGAGGCGACGTGCTCGAGGTGCACGTCCACCCCGATGACCGGGGTCGCGTGATCGGGCGCGGCGGCCGCACGGCCAAAGCCCTGCGCACCCTCATCTCTGCTCTCGCCGACGGCCGCCGCGTGCGCGTCGACGTCGCGGACGACTGAGGTGTCCGCCGGCGACACCACGGGATCGGGCGCTGACGCCCGCAAGCCCGTGAACGCAGTTCCCCCCGCGGGCAAGACGCAGCTCCGGGTCGGCCGCCTCGTGAAGGCGCACGGCCTGAAGGGCGCGATCAAGCTCGAGCTGTACACCGACGACCCCGAGGGGCGCTTCGTCCCCGGCGCGACGTTCACTCTCCAGGTGCCCGAGTCGTCGCCGTGGCACGGCAAGCCGCTCACGGTGCGCGAGTTCAAGTGGATGAACAGCCACCCGGTCGCCTTCTTCGAGGGCGTCGACGACCGCGACGCGGCCGAAGGGCTCCTTCGCGCGATCCTCTGGGTCGACGAAGACATGCAGGCCTCGCCCGCCGAGGAGGACGCCTGGTTCGACCACCAGCTCGTCGGCCTCGACGTCGTGCGTGACGGTGAGACCGTCGGCAGGGTCGCACGCGTGGACCACTTCCCCTCGCAGGACCTGCTCATTGTGAAGGTCCGCGACGACGAGGTTCTGGTGCCGTTCGTCAAGGCGATCGTGCCCGAGGTCGACATCGCGGGTGGTCGCGTCATCGTGACGCCGCCCGCAGGACTCTTCGAAGAGATCGCGGACGACGCCGGCGAGGCTCCTTCCGAGCCCGACACCGACGACTCCACCGACTGACTCCTCTTCACTGCGCGCGGCCGCTCGGCGTGCGGCAGATGTGATCTGCGGGAAACACGGCGGGAAACGCCCCGGAATGTCCATCCGGGACCATCGAAGACATGGTCGAAGTGCGCACCGTGTGCTCCTACTGCGGCGTCGGCTGCGGTATCTCGGTGACGACCTCGGACGGCGGGGCGGGGCATCCGCTCGCCATCGCGAAGGTCGCGGGCGACCGCGCGCACCCCACGAACGCCGGACGACTGTGCACGAAGGGTGCGACCCACGCCGAGCTCATGCAGGCGCCGGGTCGCATGACCACGGCGCACGTGCGGCCGTCCCGCGGTGAGCCCGCGGCGCCCGTTCCGGTCTCCGATGCGGTGACGGATGCTGCGGCCCGCCTTCGCGCGATCCTCGATGAGCACGGTCCCGATGCGATCGCGCTGTACGTCTCGGGGCAGATGAGCATGGAGGCGCAGTACCTCTCGAACAAGCTGGTCAAAGGGTACCTGCGCGGTATCCACATCGAGTCGAACTCGCGGCTGTGCATGGCGTCGGCCGGCACCGGCTACAAGCAGTCGCTGGGCGCCGACGGGCCGCCCGGATCGTACGAGGACTTCGACCGCGCCGACCTCTTCTTCGTGATCGGCTCGAACACGGCCGACTGCCACCCCATCCTGTTCCTGCGAATGGCTGACCGGCTGAAGCAGGGTGCGAAGCTGATCGTGGTCGACCCGCGTCGCACCACCACCGCTGACCGCGCCGACCTGTTCCTGCAGATCCGGCCCGGCACGGACCTCGCGCTGCTGAACGGCCTGCTGCACCTCCTGGTGACCGCGGGCGACATCGATGAGGAGTTCATCGCCGCCCACACCGAGGGCTGGGAGCACATGGACGAGCTCCTCGCCGAGTACCCGCCCGCTCGGGTCGCGGAGCTGACCGGTCTGGCCGAAGACGACATCCGCACCGCCGCCCGCTGGATCGGCGAGGCCGGCGAATGGATGACGCTGTGGACGATGGGACTCAATCAGTCCACCCACGGCACCTGGTCGACGAACGCCATCTGCAACCTCCATCTGGCGACCGGCGCGATCTGCCGCCCCGGAAGCGGCCCGTTCTCGCTGACCGGCCAGCCCAACGCGATGGGCGGGCGCGAGATGGGGTACATGGGGCCCGGGCTGCCCGGCCAGCGCGCCGTGTTCAGCGCGCCCGACCGCGCGTTCGTCGAGGACGTGTGGGGACTGGAGCCGGGCGCGATCCGCGCGGAGTCGGGCTCGGGAACGATCGACATGTTCCGGCGCGCGGCCGACGGCGAGATCAAGGCTGTCTGGATCATCTGCAGCAACCCCGTCGCGTCGGTGGCGAATCGCAAGACCGTGATCGAGGCGCTGGAGACCGCGGAGCTCGTCATCGCGCAGGACGTCTACACCGAGACGGCGACCACCGCCTACGCCGACATCCTGCTGCCGGCCACGCTGTGGGTCGAAGCCGATGGCGTGACGGTGAACAGCGACCGGACCCTGACGCTCGTGCGCGACGTGATCGCCGCGCCGGGCGAGGCGCAGCCGGACTGGCTCACGATCTGCCAGATCGCCCGTGCGATGGGCTTCGAGGGATTCGACTTCACCTCGAGCGCTGACGTGTTCGACGAGATCCGACGATTCTGGAACCCCCAGACCGGGTGGGATCTGCGCGGCGTGACCTACGAGCGCCTGCGCGAGACCCCGGTGCAATGGCCCGCACCGCCGGACGACAGCGCGACGCGGCATCCGATCCGGTACCTGAACGACGGGGTGAGCCAGTCGCTGCACGTCGAAGACGACGGCACGGTGCCGCGCCTCGCGTTCGCGACGCCGTCGCGGCGCGCGCAGTTCCTCGCGCGGCCCCATCTGGCACCGGCGGAGCTTCCCGACGACGACTACCCCTGGGTGCTCAACACCGGGCGTCTCCCGCACCACTGGCACACGCTCACGAAGACCGGCCGGGTCGCCAAGCTCGCGAAGCTGCACCCCGGACCCTTCGTCGAGGTGCACCCGGTCGACGCAGAACGGCTCGGAATCGCCGAGGGCGATCAGGTCGAGGTCGCCTCGCGCCGCGGCCGATTCGTCGTGCCCGCGGTGCTCACCGATCGTGTCCAGCCGGGCGGACTGTTCGCGCCGTTCCACTGGAACGACGAGCACGGAGAGTACGTCACCGTCAACGCCGTGACGAGCGACGCGGTGGACCCGCTGTCGGCGCAGCCGGAGTTCAAGTTCGCCGCTGTGACCCTTCGCCGCGTCGGCCCGGCGGTCGGGGGAGCAGGATCGTCGACCGCGTCCGCCGACGAGGCGCTCGCGAGCGCCGGCGTGGCGCTGGCCCCGCCGCAGCTGAGCGATCTGGAGGGCGCGTACCTCGCAGGCTTCCTCTCCACAGTGCGGTCGGTGGTGCTCGCTCCGGGCGAGGTGCCGGTGCTGCCCGTCGAAGCCCCGCTCGGTGCGCTCGTGCGGGCCTGGTTCGACGGCGTGCTCGCGGGGGCGTTCTCCCGCACGTCGGTCGGCACGGGGATGCCGGGGGCCGAGGGCATCGACGAGGTCGTGGTGCTCTGGGGCTCGCAGACCGGGAACGCCGAGGAGTTCG
Source organism: Microbacterium sp. Leaf288 (assembly GCF_001422925.1). GTDB lineage: Bacteria > Actinomycetota > Actinomycetes > Actinomycetales > Microbacteriaceae > Microbacterium. The sequence continues at coordinate 711,729 of NZ_LMNI01000010.1, read as the reverse complement.
CGACGGCGGCGACCGCTGCGCTCGGCGCGCGCGGCATCCCCGCGCGTGCACGGAGCATGGCGGAGCTGCGCGCGACGGACCTGACCGCGGTGAAGCGTCTGCTCGTGGTCACCTCCACGTTCGGCGACGGCGGTCCCCCCGACAACGCCGCCGCGCTCTGGCACGAGCTCAACGCCGACGGCGCGCCCGAACTGTCGGGGCTCCGCTACGCGGTGCTCGCGCTCGGCGACTCTAACTACGACGACTTCTGCGGCCACGGTCGGCGGCTCGACAGCCGCCTGGGCGAGCTCGGCGCGACCGCGCTCCTGGAGCGGGTCGATCTCGAGCCCGACGCCGACGAACCGCGCGAGGCGTGGCTGGCCCAGATCCTCGACACCCTGGCAGCGGAAGGGACGACGGGTGCAGCATCCGTCGCCCTCCAGGCTCCGCCGGCGAAGCGCCTGTTCAGCCGGTCCAACCCGGTGCAGGCACCGCTCGTGCGCAACGACCTGCTGAGCGGGCCGGGTTCGCAGAAGGAGGTTCGGCGCATCGCGTTCGACCTCTCGGACTCGGGCGCGACCTACGAGGCCGGTGACTCGCTCGGCGTCGTGTGCGCGAACGCCCCGGCGGTCGTCGCAGAATGGCTCGACGCGACCGGCATCGCACCGCTCGAGATCGTGGAGATCGACGGCGAGGAGCGCACCTTCGCCGACGCCCTGCGCACGCGGCTCGACATCACGAAGACGCCCGTCGACCTGGTGCGTTTCATCGCGGAGCGCAGCGGCGACAGCATGCTCGCCGGTCTGCTGCGGCGTGAGAACAAGGGACGCCTCGAGCAGTTCCTGTGGAGCCAGCAGGCGGTCGACCTCGTGCGCGACTTCCCGGTGCAGGCCACCGCCGCCGACTGGGCCGGCGTGCTCAAGCGACTGCAGCCCCGCCAGTACTCCATCTCGTCGAGCCCGAAGGCGGACCCAGACACCGTGGAGCTGACCGTCTCGGTGGTCCGCTTCGAGACCGACTCCGGACGCGCCCGCGGCGGCGTGTGCTCGACGTTCCTCGCGGACGGCGACGCCCTCGCCGCGCCCGTGTATCTGCAGCGCTCGCCCGCCTTCCGCCCGCCGGCGGCCGGTGACACCCCGATGATCATGATCGGCCCAGGCACCGGGATCGCGCCGTTCCGCGCGTTCCTCCACGACCGCCGCGCCGACGGGCACACCGGCCGCAACTGGCTGTTCTTCGGCGAGCAGCACGCCGCCAGCGACTTCTACTACCGCGACGAGCTCGATGAGATGCGCGAGGACGGGTTCCTCACGCGCCTCGACGTCGCCTTCTCGCGCGACCAGCGGCAGAAGATCTACGTGCAGGACCGCATGATCGAGCACGGCGCCCACCTGTGGCGCTGGCTCCAGGACGACGGCGCACACGTGTACGTGTGCGGTGACGCGATGCGCATGGCCAAGGACGTCGACGCCACGCTGGTCGCCATCGCCCAGCAGCACGGCAAGCTCTCGGAGGAGGCCGCCGCCGAGTACGTCCGCGGCCTCGCCGCCGATGAGCGCTACGTCCGCGACGTCTACTGACGTCGCGCCGTCGCGCCGTCGCGGCATTTCGGGTCGCCGGGTCGCCCCGCCGCGCCCCCTCCGCGTCGTCGCCACACCGACGCGGTCGCCTCCGCTGTGTTCGTTCGTCGCCTGTGCACGCGAATCGGCGCGTTTCGCGTGCACAGGTGGCGAACGAACTCCGTCGACGGCGATGCGGACGGACACGCAGAAGAGCGGATGCCTCGGGTCGAGGCATCCGCTCTCCGTCAGAGCAGGTGCGGTCAGATGCGCTGCTTCGCCAGCGACGCCCGGGGGATCACGTACACGAACACCGTGAGCAGCAGGAGCCCCACGTACGCGGCGACGAAGCCGTAGAACGCGGCCTGGTAGCCGCCGGTGGCGAGCTGGGAGGCGTTGAGCACCTGGGGCACGAGGAACCCGCCGTACGCGCCGATCGCCGAGATGAGGCCGAGCGCCGCAGCCGCCTTGCGGATCATCTTCGTGGCCTCCGGCGTGCCGGGCTCGTAGCCCCGCGCCTGCGAGCGCGCGGCGAAGATGCTCGGGATCATGCGGTAGGTCGACCCGTTGCCCATGCCGGTGGCCGCGAACAGCACGAGGAAGCACGCGAGGAAGACGACGAAGTTGTGCATCGGCAGCGTCCAGACCAGAGCGAGCGCGCCGAGCGCCATCACCGAGAAGGCGCACACCGTCACGCGTGCGCCGCCGAAGCGGTCGGCGAGACGGCCGCCGTAGGGGCGCGCGAGCGAGCCGACGAGCGCGCCGAGGAACGCGACCGAGACCGCCGCCTGGCCGACCTGGAGCGTGGAGAACTCGGGGAACTGGTCGGCGATGAGCTTCGGGAAGACGCTCGCGAACCCGATGAACGAGCCGAAGGTGCCGATGTAGAGCAGCGCCATGACCCACAGGTGCGGTTCGCGCAGTGCCGCGGCGGAGCTGCCGAAGTCCGCCTTCGCCGACGATAGGTTGTCCATGTAGCGCCAGGCGCCGAAGATCGCGAGCAGGATGAGCGGGATCCACATCCAGCCGGCGAGCGAGATGTTGAGGGTCGCGCCGGCGCCGATGGTCACCGCGATCGGCACGGCGAACTGGGCGACCGAGGTGCCGAGGTTGCCGCCGGCGGCGTTCAGACCGAGGGCCCAGCCCTTCTCCTTCTGCGGGAAGAAGTAGGTGATGTTCGCCATCGAGCTCGCGAAGTTGCCGCCGCCGACGCCGCCGAGCGCCGCGACGAGCAGCAGCACGCCGAATGGGGTCTCGGGGTTCGACACGACGATGCCGAGCAGTGTCGCGGGGATCAGCAGCAGCGCCGCCGACACGATCGTCCAGTTGCGACCACCGAAGATCGCGACCATGAACGTGTACGGGAAGCGCAGGGTCGCGCCGACGAGGCTGGGCAGCGAGATGAGCCAGAACGACTCGGAGCTGGTGAGCTGGAAGCCGGCGGCGGGCAGCATCACGACGACGATGCTCCACAGCTGCCAGATGATGAACCCGAGGAACTCGGCGAAGATCGACCAGCCGAGGTTGCGTCTGGCGATGGCGCGGCCGGACTCCGCCCAGAACGCCGGGTTCTCGGCGTTCCAGCCGTCGATCCAGCGGCCGGGGCGATGCGTGAGGGTGACCGGCGCGTCGGCCGGTGCGATGGTGCGGGATGGAGCAGCGGTATCCGTCATCGACGGGGTGTCGGTCGTGGTCATGGCGCCTCCCTGAAGGTGAGCACACACTGGGGGTGAGTGTGTCTCCACGCTAGGAAGGCGGTGTTTCCGCCCGACTGCTCGCGCGGTTACCTCTCCGTCACTTCTCGATCACGGATGCCGCCGCCCGAGGTGGGCACCCCGTCACACGTCGGAAACACGCGGGGCTTCTAGACTCGAAGGCATGCGCGTCGACATCGTCACGATCTTCCCGACGTTCTTCGACGTGCTCGGCGTCTCGCTCATCGGGAAGGCCCGTGACCGCGGCATCCTCGACATGCACGTCCACGATCTGCGGGACTGGACCCACGATCGCCATCGCACCGTCGACGACACCCCCTATGGCGGGGGCGCCGGAATGGTGATGAAGCCGGAGCCATGGGGTGAGGCGCTCGACGAGGTGCTGAGCGACGATGCGGTGCTGCTGGTGCCGTCGCCCGCCGGCGAGCTTTTCTCGCAGCCGCTGGCCCGGGAGCTCGCCGACGAGAAGCACCTCGTGTTCGCCTGCGGACGCTATGAGGGGATCGACCAGCGCGTCGTCGACCATTACTCGGCGCGCGGGCGGGTGAGGCTGGTGAGCCTCGGCGACTACGTGCTCAACGGGGGAGAGGTCGCCGCGATGGCCGTGATCGAGGCGGTGTCCCGGCTGATCCCGGGCGTCGTGGGCAACCCCGAGAGCCTCGTCGAGGAGTCGCATGAGCTCGGTCTGCTCGAGTACCCGAGCTACACGAAGCCCGCCGAATGGCGTGGGCTCGAGGTGCCGCCGGTCCTGCTCAGCGGCAACCACGGCGCGATCGCCGCGTGGCGGCACGATCAGAGTCTCGAACGCACGCGGGTGCATCGTCCGGACCTGCTGAGCGAGCCCGATCCTGCGGCCTGAGGCGGATGCCGCGGCCCCGGCGAAATCGCCGGGGAGGCGTCAGGCGGGTTCGATGACGTTGAGCCGGTAGCCGCGCTTCACCACGGTCTTCACCAGGTCGGGGACGCCCAGCGACTCGCGCAGTCGCGCGACGGCCATCTCGACGGCGTGCGTGTTCTCGCCGGACCGCGGCAGCGCCGCCTGCAGCCGAGGCCGCGACACGACACCGCCCTGGGCATCGAACAGCGCAGCGACGATATCGGTGGCGCTGCGCGACAGCGGGATGTGCCGGCCGTCCAGCACGATGCCCGTGCTGCGCAGTTCGAGCCGCCCCGCAGAGGTCGGCAGCGACGCTGCGCCGCCCCCGCCGAAGTGGGTGACGACGGCCCGCACCAGTGAGCCGAGGCGACCCCGCTCGGCGATCAGCGGCTGCAGGCCCGCGTCCTGGAGCGGGCCTGCGGTGATGGGGCCGACGGCGGCCATGAGCAGGCGTCCTTCCGCCTCACGGTCGACGATCTCGTCGAGCACGCCTTCGTTCCGCGCCGCGGTGATCCACTCGGCGGCGCCGGGGGCGGACGTGAACAGCACCGCGTCGACTTCGCCCTGTGCGGCGGCGATGACGGAGCGCGAGACCGCGGCGGGGTCCGGGGGAGGACCCCAGCGATACACGGTGAGGCTCACCACGTCGGCGCCTGCGCCTTCGAACAGCTCGTCGAGGCCGTCGGCGCCCGAGCCGTGGTGCTGCACCGCCACGCGCCGGTCGGCGACGCCCTCGGCGAGGAGGTATTCGCCCAGCTCGGCAGAGGTCTCGGACTCCGCCACCCAGTCTGCGGTGAGCCCCGCCTGCTGGATCGCGCCGCGCGCTTTCGGGCCGCGTGCGACGATCTGGGCGCGGGACAGCGCGGCGTGGAGGTCGTCGAGCAGTCCGGCTTCGTCGGCGGCCTCCATCCAGCCCCGGAAGCCCACGCCGGTCGTCGCGACGACCACGTCGGGCTGCTGCGCGATCAGCTCGCGCGTCGCGGCGATGAGGGCGTCGTCATCGATGTGGGGGACGATCGTCAGCGCGGGCGCGTGGCGCACGTGGGCGCCATGGCGCTCGAGCGCAGCGGCCAACTCGGAAGAGCGACGGTCGACGGCGATGACGATCGTGCAGCCGTCGAGTGCGGCCGAGAGGGTGGGGCGTGGGGTGGAGCTCAAAGGACGATGTCACCTGCCAGTTGGGGGTCGGGAAGCAGCAGCCCGGCGCGGGCCACCTCGCCGACCACGATGACGGCGGGGTTGCGCACGCCGGCGAGGCCGGCATCGACGACGACCGACCCCAGGGTACTGCGCGTCGTGCGCTGGTCACGGTGGTGACCGCGCTCGACGATGGCGACGGGGCGATCCGCGGGGACACCGGCGTGGAGGGCGTCCGAGACGATGCGGGGCAGTGCGCCGACGCCCATCAGGATGACCGTCGTGACGCTGTCGTCGCGGAGGGCCGCGAGCGTGGCCTCGGTCACCTCGGACGGTCCGTTCATGATGTGCACCGCTCCCGCGACACCGCGATGGGTGATCGGGATGCCGGCTGCCTGAGGCACCGCGACGGCGCTCGAGATGCCGGGCACGACGTCGACGGGGATACCGGCCGCGAGGCAGGCCGCCACCTCCTCGCCGCCGCGGCCGAAGACGAAGGGGTCGCCGCCCTTGAGCCGCACGACGCGCTTGCCGGCACGGGCGCGGTCGACGAGGATCTCGTTGATCTCGTCCTGCGGCACCGGGTGGTGGCCGGGGAGCTTGCCCACGTCGATGATCTCCACGTCGGGGCCGACGTGGTCGCGGATGTCGGTCGGACCGAGCCGGTCCATCACCACGACCTCCGCGCGCGTCAGCAGGCGCCACGCGCGCAGGGTGAGCAGATCGATCGGCCCGGGGCCGCCGCCGATGAGGTCGACGCGCCCGACGTCGGTCTTGGCGCGCCCGGTCATCGCTCGCCCTCCCAGCGGACCAGGACATGCCCGTGGTCGATGGTCACGGGCCAGACATGCAGGTTCTTGGGCTCCTTGCCCTGCGTGTCGAGGCAGACGCCGGTGCGCAGATCGAAGACCTGCTTGTACATCGGCGAGGCGACCGTGGGGACGTCCTGCCGGGTGCCGACGATGCCGCGCGAGATGACATGCGCGTGGCTGTAGGGGTCGAGGTTCGAGACGGCGTGGACGCGGCCCGTCGAGCCGTCGGGCCCGTGCAGCAGGAACAGCGCGATCTGCGTTCCTCCGAGCAGGGCGGCGCGGCCACGCTCGATCTCGAGGTCGGCGAGTGCGCATACGCGCACCCAGCCGTCGGGAGCGGTGTACTCGGCCGTCTGCGGGTCGACGAGGGTCATCGGCGCACCTCCAGGGTCGTTCCGGCGATGAGCACGCGCGAGTCGGCGCGCTCCTCCTCGGTGGCGGGTCGGGGCTGTCCACGCTCGGCGGTGTAGGCCAGCGAGGGGTCTGGCGTCGTCGGGGCGTTGACGAACGACGCGAACCGGCGGAGCTTCTCGGGGTCCTCGAGGGTCGCCTTCCACTCGTCCTCGTACGAGTCGAGGTGGGCCGCCATCGCGGCGTCGAGGTCGGCGCAGATGCCGAGGCTGTCGTCGAAGATGACTTCGCGGAGGCCCTCGATCCCGCCGTCCAGGTCCTCGAACCACGGTGCGGTCCGCTGCAGGCGGTCGGCGGTGAAGATGTAGTACATCAGGAACCGGTCGATCGCCGTGAGGAGCTCGTCGTCGTTGAGCCCCTCCGCGAGCAGCACGGCGTGGCGCGGCGTGAAGCCGCCGTTGCCGCCGACGTACATGTTCCAGCCCGCTTCGGTGGCGATCACGCCGACGTCCTTGCCGCGCGCTTCCGCGCACTCGCGCGCGCAGCCGGAGACGCCGAGCTTGATCTTGTGCGGGGAGCGCAGACCGCGGTAGCGCAGCTCGAGCTGCACCGCCATGCCGACCGAGTCCTGGACGCCGTACCGGCACCACGTCGAGCCGACGCACGACTTCACGGTGCGCAGCGACTTGCCGTACGCGTGGCCGGATTCGAAGCCGGCATCCACCAGCTGCTTCCAGATCTCGGGGAGCTGCTCGAGGCGGGCGCCGAACATGTCGATCCGCTGTCCGCCCGTGATCTTCGTGTAGAGGCCGAAGTCCTTCGCGACCTGGCCGATGACCAGGAGTCCCTCCGGAGTGATCTCGCCACCGGGGATGCGGGGGACCACCGAGTAGCTGCCGTCCTTCTGCAGGTTCGCCATAACGTGGTCGTTGGTGTCCTGCAGGGTGGCGTTCTCGCCCTCCAGCACGTGCCCGCGAACGAGCGTCGACAGGATGCTGGCGAGAGCGGGCTTGCAGATGTCGCAGCCGCGGCCGGATCCGAAGCGCTCGATGACGGCGCTGAAGGTCGTGAGCCCTGACACGCGCACCGCGTCGAAGAGCTGCCGACGCGACATGTCGAAGTGCTCGCAGATCGCGTTGCTGAGCGCAGCGCCGGACTTGGCGAGCTCGGTGCCGACGATCTTCTTGACCATCATCACGCACGAGCCGCATGCCGCCCCGGCCTTGGTGCAGGACTTGATGGCCGCGACATCCGTGCAGCCTTCCTCATGCACCGCGTGACGGATCGCGCCCGCCGTGACGCTGTTGCACGAGCAGACGAGCGCCTCGTCGGGGAGGTCGCCGGTCGGCGCGGCGACGCCGCCCTCGGGCATGAGGTAGGCGGCGGGGTCGCCGCCGAGCGCGCCGCCGACGAGCGGACGCAGCGAGCCGTAGGCCGACGCATCGCCGACGAGGATGCCGCCGAGCAGCGTCTTCGCGTCGTCCGACAGGACGAGCTTCTTGTAGACGCCGGCCACCGGGTCGGCGTATGTGACGTCGAGTGCGCCGGGCGTCTCGGCGAATGCATCGCCGAAGCTGGCGACGTCGACGCCCGACAGCTTGAGCTTGGTCGACAGGTCGTACCCGGGGAACGATGCCTCGCCCCCGAGCAGTCGGGTGGCGGCGACCTCTGCCATCGCATACCCGGGTGCGACCAGCCCCACGCACATGCCGTCGTAGTTGGCGACCTCGCCGATCGCCAGCACGCGGGGGTCGGAGGTCTGGCAGCCGGCGTCGATCAGCACGCCGCCGCGGGGGTGCACGTCGAGGCCGGCGCCCCGCGCCAGCTCGTCGCGCGGGCGCACGCCGACGGTGAAGACCACGACGTCGGTGCGCGCGTACGTGCCGTCGCGGAACTCGAGGCCCGTCACCTGCCCCGACCGATCAGGGTCGAGACGGGTGGTGACGGCTTCGGTCTTCACGGCGATCCCGCGCGACTCGATGAGGCGCCGCAGGGCGTTGCCCGCGGGAAGGTCGAGCTGCGCCGACATGAGCCGGTCGGAGGACTGGACCACCGTGCAGGCGACGTCGAGTCCCTGCAGGGCGCCTGCGGCCTCGAGGCCGAGGAGTCCGCCGCCGATCACCGTGCCGACCAGGGGCCTTCCGAGCTCCGCCGAGCGGCGCTGGACGAACTCCTCGAGCTTCTCGACGTCGTCGAGCGTGCGGTAGACGAAGCAGCCTTCGAGACCGAAGCCGTCGACCGCGAGGCGCGCGGCGTACGACCCTGTCGCGAGGATCAGCCGGTCGTAGGCGAGGCTCGTGCCGCTGCGGGTCGTCACACGGCGCGCAGCGCGGTCGATGCGGGTGACGGCCTCGCCGCGGAGGAACCGCACGCGCTCGTCGTCGAGCACCGCGCGCTCGAGCTCGAGGTCTTCGGCCGAGGCACCGGCGAAGAAACCGGTGAGGCCGACCCGGTCGTAGGGGTGACGCTCCTCTTCGCCGATGAGCGTGATGCGCCACTCCTCGCCGGCCCGGCTGAGCAGGCTCTCGACGAAGCGGTGCGCGACCATGCCCGCGCCGACGATCACCACGTGGGTGCCGAGGGCAGGGGTCTCGCTCATGTCGTCACCGTACGCCGGTGATGTTGCAGCAGCGTCAGCGTCATGTTTCCGGCTGTTGACACGGTCGCGGTGGGCCATGGCTCCTCCTCGGGGGGCAGACGTCTCGGTGACGCTGACGCTACGAGTGCGGTGTTTCACCGCCGGACCACGGGCGGTTACCCCGAGCGAACGTTTCGATCACACCGGCCGGCGCGCAGAAGTGAGAAGAGCGGAATGGATGCCGCGACCCGAAGGACCGCCCGCGGTTCGTCGACCCTGCTCGGATAGGGTGTAGCGACCCGATTCGAGGAGAAGATTCGTGCACACTTGGCCGGGATCGGCATATCCGCTCGGAGCGACGTTCGACGGCAGCGGCACGAACTTCGCACTGTTCAGCGAGGGCGCCGAGCGCGTCGAGCTCTGCCTGTTCGGGGAACGCGGCGCCGAGACGCGCCTCGATCTCGTCGAGGTCGACGCGTTCGTGTGGCACACGTATGTGCCGAACATCCAGCCCGGCCAGCGCTACGGCTATCGCGTCCACGGCCCGTACGATCCCGCGAACGGCCTGCGTTTCAACCCCGCCAAGCTGCTCCTCGACCCCTACGCGAAGGCGGTGGAGGGCGCGGTCACGTGGGGACAATCGGTCTACGGCTACACGTTCGGGGATCCCGACTCGCGCAACGACGACGACTCCGCCGGCGACATGATCAAGGGCGTCGTCGTCAATCCCTTCTTCGACTGGGCGGGCGACCGCCGCCCCGGCACTCCCTACTCCGAGACGCTCATCTACGAGGCGCACGTCCGCGGACTCACCGAGCGCCACCCCGCGATCCCGGAGGACATGCGCGGCACCTACAGCGCCGTCGCGCACCCGGCGATCATCGAGCACCTCACGAAGCTCGGGGTGACGGCGATCGAGCTCATGCCGGTGCACCAGTTCGTCGACGACGCGGTGCTGCAGGAGAAGGGGCTCTCGAACTACTGGGGCTACAACTCGATCTCGTACTTCGCCCCGCACAACCGCTACGCCGCGACCGGCGACCGCGGTCAGCAGGTGCAGGAGTTCAAGGCGATGGTGCGCGCGCTGCACGCGGCGGGCATCGAGGTCATCCTCGACGTCGTGTACAACCACACGGCCGAGGGCAACCACCTCGGGCCGACCCTGTCGATGCGGGGCATCGACAACGCCGCCTACTACAAGCTCGACGACGACAAGCGGTTCTACACCGACTACACGGGCACCGGCAACAGCCTCAACGTGCGCAACCCTCACTCACTGCAGCTCCTCATGGACTCGCTGCGGTACTGGGTGCTCGAGATGCACGTCGACGGGTTCCGCTTCGACCTCGCCTCCGCGCTCGCGCGCGAGTTCTACGATGTCGACCGCCTGTCGACCTTCTTCGAACTGGTCCAGCAGGACCCGGTGGTCTCGCAGGTGAAGCTCATCGCCGAGCCGTGGGACGTCGGTCCCGGCGGCTACCAGGTGGGCAACTTCCCGCCCCAGTGGACCGAGTGGAACGGCAAGTACCGCGACACCGTCCGCGACTTCTGGCGCGGTGAGCCGCAGGCACTCGGCGAGTTCGCCTCCCGCCTCACCGGGTCGAGCGACCTCTACGAGCACTCCGGGCGCCGGCCCGTGGCATCCGTCAACTTCGTCACGGCCCACGACGGGTTCACTCTGCGCGATCTCGTGTCGTACAACGAGAAGCACAACGAGGCCAACGGCGAGGACGGCCGCGACGGCGCCGACGACAACCGCTCCGACAACTTCGGCGTCGAGGGCCCCACCGACGACCCCGCGGTGCTGACCATGCGCGCCCGTCAGCAGCGCAACTTCATCGCGACGCTCATGCTCAGCCAGGGCGTGCCCATGCTGCTGCACGGCGACGAGCTCGGCCGCACGCAGCAGGGCAACAACAACGGCTATGCGCAGGACAACGAGACCACGTGGATCGATTGGGATGCCGTGGACCGCCCGCTGCTCGAATTCACCGCGGCGATGAGCCGGCTGCGGCGCGACCACCCCACCTTCCGCCGGCGCCGGTTCTTCGAGGGCCGTCCGGTGCGGCGCGACGCGGGTGTTCCGATCCAGGACATCGCGTGGCTGCGTCCCGATGGGACGCTCATGCAGCCGGAAGACTGGGAGTCCGGATTCGGGCGCGCGGTCGGCGTGTTCCTCAACGGTCAGGGCATCCGCGAGAAGGACCGGCGCGGCGAACCGATCCGCGACCGCCACTTCATCGTCCTCTTCAACGCCGGCGACGACATCATCGACTTCCGCATCCCGGTGGTCGAGTTCAGCCCCGATTGGGAGGTCGTCATCGACACCGCGGGCGAGCGCGCGGACTCGGCGCTCATCGAGCCGGGCGACACCCTGCGCCTCGCGGCGAAGTCGCTCATCGTGCTGAGCGAGCACCCGCGGGTCGAGCGTGAGGTCGATCACTCGGTGGCCGCATCGCTCGCCGCACTCGCCGGCGCGGGGACGCCCGCGCACGCCCCCCGCGCGGAGCTGCGCACCTGACCGGACCGGTCAGGTGCACGCGGTCAGGCGACGCCGAGCCAGGACCGGTCGGTGAGGACGATGGGGCCGTCCTCGGTGATCGCGACGGTGTGCTCGGCATGGGCCCCGCGGGAGCCGTCGACCGAGCGCAGCGTCCAGCCGTCGGGGTCGGTCACGAGCTCGTCCGTGGTCTGCAGGAACCACGGCTCGAGCGCGACAACGAGGCCGGCGCGGAGCGGGTAGCCACGGCCGGCCTTGCCGTCGTTGGGCACGTGCGGGTCGCCGTGCATGATCCTGCCGACGCCGTGGCCGCCGAAGTCGGTGTTGATGGCGTAGCCGTCGGCGTGCGCGACCGCGGCGATCGATGCCGAGATGTCGCCGATGCGGTTGCCCACCGTCGCCGCGCCGATGGCGGCGGCCAGTGCACGCTCGGTCGTGTCGATGAGCGCGAGGTCCTCGTCGCGCGGGGATCCCACGACGAACGAGACCGCGGAGTCAGCCACCCACCCGTCCACTGAGACCGCGAAGTCGAGCGACACGAGGTCGCCGTCGCGCAGTGCGTAGTCGAAGGGGAGTCCGTGCAGGACGGCGTCGTTCACAGAGGTGCAGATGACCTTCCCGAAGGGACGGGCGCCGAACGACGGGTGGTAGTCGATGTAGCACGACTCGGCGCCCGCGCGGCGGATGAGGTCGTGCGCGCGACGGTCGATAGCGAGGAGGTTCGTGCCCACCTTGGTCTCATCGCGCAGCGTCGCGAGCGTCTCGGCGACGAATCGCCCTGCGGGCTTCATCGCCTCGATCTCGGCAGGCGTGCGCAACTCGATCATGTGGGGGATCCTCTCGTTCCCCTCCATTCTGTCTGACCCGTCAGCACGGGGCTGGGAGGATGCTCCGCGGCGCGCGGAAGCGGACCACGGGGGTCGTGTGCGGGCGTAGCATCAGTGACATGTGGCTGCGTCGCGCATTCTTCGGCTGGCTGATCCCGTCCGCCTTCCTGCTGCCGCTGTGGCTCCTGGTCGGATGGGCCGTGTTCAGCACGGGCGGCTGGGCGTTCCTCTGGGTGCTGTTCCTCGCCATTCCGGGCGTCTTCCTGTGGCAGCTGCTCCTCACCGTCCTGGTGCGGGCGCGCGGAACGGTGCGGGCTCATCGCGCCGTCTCCTGGTGGGACGTGCTCGGGTTCACCGTGTGGCACCTGCTCGTGATCTCGCTCGGCTTCTTCGCCGAGGCGTGGTGGGCGCCCGTCATGGTGGTGGCCATCCTCGCCGGCGTCGGCCTCTTCTGGCTCGAGCTGTGGCAGCTGTGGAGCGAGGCGCGGCCCTCGCGATTCGTCCTGCACACCTCCGAAGGGGTCGCGTACATCCCCGCGGAGACCGACGCGCCGCAGGCTGCTCCGCGCGAAGTCATCGTCATCTCGGAGAAGCAGACGCCACCCGCGAACTGACGCGGTTTGGCCGGGTGCGGCATCCATGGCAGAATGGCTGTTTGTGCCCTGACCGGTTCTGCCTCAGGGGAACCAGCTGGACGGCGTCACGCCGAAGGCCTGCGGCACACTCAGTCCTTTACCATCCTTCCCGCGGTCGACCTGTGGCGGCCGCAGAGAGAGACGATCATGCAGATCCTCGACGCCGTCGACGCGGCTTCACTCCGCTCCGACATCCCCGCCTTCAACGCCGGCGACACCGTGAAGGTGCACGTCAACATCACCGAGGGCAACCGCTCGCGCATCCAGGTCTTCCAGGGCGTCGTCATCGGCCGCTCCGGCGACGGCGTTCGCGAGACCTTCACGGTCCGCAAGATCAGCTTCCAGGTCGGCGTCGAGCGCACCTTCCCGGTGCACTCCCCGGTCATCGACCACATCGAGGTCGTGACCCGTGGTGACGTGCGTCGCGCGAAGCTCTATTACCTGCGCAACCTCCGTGGCAAGAAGGCCAAGATCAAGGAGAAGCGCGAGAGCAACTGACGCTCTCCCCGCAAGCGCTGTCACGAAGCCCCGGACCGACCAGGTCCGGGGCTTCGTCCGTACGCCGGAAGGGCCGGAATGTGCGACCCTTGAAGGCGGGCCGCCGCGACCGCCGGCACCCGCGAAGGAACTCATGACGACCGAGAAGTCGGCTCCGGCCGAGCCGGCGCCCCGGCCCGAGCCCGCTGCGACCATTCAGCCGCGTCGTCGGGGCTGGCTGGTGTTCCTGCGCGATGTCGTCGTGATCATCCTGATCGCCGTTCTCGTCTCGCTCGTGGTGAAGACGTTCCTCGTGCGGTCGTTCTACATTCCCTCGGGGTCGATGGAGGACACCCTCCACGTCAAGGACCGCATCCTCGTGGACGAGATCACGCCGCGCTTCGGCGGTTACGAGCGCGGCGACATCGTCGTGTTCCAGGACCCGGGCGGATGGCTGCCGCCCAGCACCGCCCCCGCGCGTCCTCCGATCGTCGAGGGTGTCGAATGGGTCCTGTCGCTCGTCGGCCTCGCGGCGCCCGACAGCGACGACCATCTCGTGAAGCGCATCATCGGGGTTCCCGGCGACCACGTGGTGTGCTGCAACGCCATTGGGCAGATCACCGTCAACGATGTCCCGATCGACGAGAGCGCGTACGTCAAGCTGCCGGCGGGCGAGACCGCCGCTTCGGGCGATCCGTTCGACGTCACAGTTCCCGCGGGCAGCCTCTGGGTGCTCGGCGACAACCGCTACCGCTCGAAGGACTCGCGGTACAACACCGATCAGCCGGGCAAGGGCTTCGTGCCCATCGACAACCTCGTCGGGCGCGCGTTCCTCGTGACGTGGCCGTTCGACCGGTTCGGCCTGCTGGACTTCCACCACGACGTGTTCGCCGGGGTCCCCGACGCGGAGCCGGAGGGCGGCGGGAAGTGACCGTCGCCGAGCCCCGCCTCACGCTGGAGCGCCGGCTCCTGCGCGAGCACACGCTCGTCATCGCGTGCGACGAGGTGGGGCGAGGGGCGCTGGCGGGTCCGGTCGCGGTCGGCGCGGCGGTCGTGGACGCCCCGCGATCGCGCAAACGCATCCCGCAGGGGCTTCGCGACTCGAAGCTGGTTCCCGAACCGAAGCGCGCCGACGTCGCGGCACGCGCGGCCTCGTGGGTCGCCGCCAGCGCCGTCGGGTGGGCGAGCTCCGAGGAGATCGACGAGATCGGCATCATGCGCGCCCTCGGGCTCGCCTCGATCCGCGCCATCGCGGATCTCCGCGCGCACGGCGTCGTGCCGGAGGACGCCATCGTCATCCTCGACGGCAACTACGACTACATCCGTCCAGCGGGCGAGTGGGGGCTCACCGTGCGCCCGGTGATCAAAGCCGACCGCGACTGCGCCTCGGCGGCCGCGGCATCCGTCATCGCCAAGGTCGCGCGCGACCGCCTCATGACCGAGCTGCACGACGAGCTTCCCGCGTACAACTGGGCGCGCAACAAGGGCTACGCGAGCCCCGACCATCGTGAAGCCATCCGCACGCACGGCATCAGCCGGCACCACCGGGCCTCGTGGTCGATCGCCGAGGCGCCGACGCTCTTCTGAGCGTTCGCCACACGCACAGGCGGGGCGCCGCACCCGTTCGCGCCCATAGGATGGATTCACCATGGATGACGAGGTCTTCGAAGACTACGACCGCGAGCTCGAACTCGCTCTGTACCGCGAGTACCGCGATGTCGTCTCGCAGTTCCAGTACGTGATCGAGACGGAGCGGCGCTTCTACCTAGCGAACGAGGTCAACGTCGTACGCCGCGACACCGAGCACGATTTCTACTTCGAGATCTCGATGTCCGACGTCTGGGTCTGGGACATCTACCGCGCTGACCGCTTCGTGAAGGCGGTGCGCGTGCTGACCTTCAAGGACGTCAACGTCGAGGAGCTCTCGCGCCGTGATTTCCATCTCCCCGAGGAGCTCTCGCTCGACACCTGAGCGGGCCTGACGCCTCCTCCCCAGTCCGACGATTCCGGGACTCACCGCGAGTTCTGAACGGATGCCGCGGCCTCGCGTCCGCGCGCCGGCACTCGCGCGCGACGATGCCGGAATGGCACATAAAGACGTTCTCGGGCGAGCGGGCGAGGACCGCGCGGCCCGGTACTTCGAGGCGCAGGGATTCACCGTCCTGGCGCGGAACTGGCGATGTCGCGACGGCGAGATCGACCTCGTGGTCGCCGATCGCTCGGCGGTGGTCATCGTCGAGGTCAAGACGCGGCGTGATGAGGGATTCGGGCACCCGTTCGAGGCGATCGACGCCCGCAAACGCGGAAGGCTCTGGCGCCTTTCGATCGCGTGGGCGAGTGCACACCGCGAGCTCGTGCAGGGACGACGGCTCCGCATCGACGCCGTCGGCCTCATCGGCGCCGATCCTCGCACGGCGCGCTTGGAACACCTCGTCAACGTGGAGGTGCCGTGAAGGTCGCACGCACATGGGCCGTCGCCCTCGTGGGTGCCGAGGGCGAATGCGTCGAAGTCGAGGCGGACCTCTCGAATCAGCAGCCGGACTTCCGCATCATCGGGCTTCCCGACAAGGCTCTGGGCGAGTCGGTCCAGCGCGTGCACAACGCCTGCGCGAACACCGGTACGCCGCTCACGCGACGGCGCCTCACGGTCAACCTGTCGCCCGCGAGTCTGCCCAAGCAGGGTTCCGGATTCGACGTCGCCATCGCCGTCGCGTCTCTCGCCACCGAGACCTCCATGGATGCGGCCTCTGTCGCGTCGGCGGTCCACATCGGTGAGCTCGGGCTCGACGGGCGCCTCCGGCCGGTGCCGGGTGTGCTTCCGGCCGTGGTCGCCGCTCGGCGAGCGGGGCATCGACGAGTCGTGGTTCCCCACGCCAACGGCCCCGAGGCTTCATTGGTGGACGGCGTCGAGGTCCTCGCCGCCGTCAACCTGGCGCAGGTGATCGCCTGGCACGGCGGCGACGTCGAAGTCACCGACGACGAACCGGTCGCTCTCCCGGACGACGAGGAGGCGCCCGAGCCCTCGCTGGATCTCGCGGAGGTGATCGGCCAGCGCGACGCCGTCGAGGCGCTCGTGGTCGCAGCGGCAGGCGGTCATCATCTGCTGATGTGCGGGCCGCCGGGCGCGGGCAAGACGATGCTCGCACGGAGGCTGCCCGGCATACTCCCCGAACTCGACGACCGCGCGGCGCTGGCTGCGGCCTCCATCCGGAGTCTCGCCGGCTCCCGGGTGGTCGAGCTCTCTCGCACCCCGCCGTTCGTCGCCCCGCACCACAGCGCGAGCGTCGCCGCCCTGGTCGGCGGCGGCTCCCGTGTGGTGCGGCCCGGGGCGATCGCGCGCGCGAGCGAGGGTGTGCTGTTCCTCGACGAGGCCGGCGAGTTCGCAGCCAGTGCGCTGGACGCCCTGCGGCAGCCCCTCGAGTCCGGCGCCATCACGATCGACCGCGCGGGCGCGCACGCCGAGTATCCGGCCCGGTTCCAGCTCGTGCTCGCCACGAACCCGTGCCCCTGCGGCGACTACGGCATCCGCGGGGGCACGTGCACGTGTCCACCGGCGGCGATCCGCCGCTATCTCGGCCGGCTGTCCGGACCGCTCCTGGACCGCATGGACATCGAGCTGACGCTGACGCGCGTCGCCGTGGCGCAGCGCGGCGCCGGGCCGACGGTCTCGACCGAGAGCGCGCGAGCTCAGGTCGCCGATGCGCGGGCACGAGCGAGCCACCGCCTGGCCGAGACGCCGTGGAAGGTGAACGCCGACGTGCCGGGAACGTGGCTGCGCGAGGGACCGGCCGCGCCGTCCCCGGTCGTCCGCCGCCCGCTCGACGCCGCACTCCACCGCGGAGCGCTCACCCTGCGGGCGTACGACCGGGTCTTGCGCGTCGCCTGGTCCTTGGCCGATATCGAGGGCCGCGCCCAGCTCGGGGCGGAGCATGTCGGGCGGGCTCTGTACCTGAAGAAGGGGATCGCACTGTGATCGCATTCGACCTGAGCGCCGACTCCGCCCGGCGGGCTCTGTCGCCCGCGGGCATCGAGTACGACGCGGATGAGGCCCGGGCACGGTATGCGACGGCTGTCTGGTGCCTGCTCATCGAGCCGGGCGATTCCGTCGCCGGCCGCATCATCGGCGCGCGCGGCCCCGTCGCGGCGCTGGAAGCCGTGCTGGCGGGCGCGGAGCTCTCCGAACTCACACCGAAGGAGCTCGCCGAAGGGCGGGGGCGCTGGCTTCCGCGACTGTCGGCGGGCGCGGTGGCCGAGTCCCTGGCCACGGCGGCGGCACGGGGCGTGACGCTGCTCACGCGCGGCGATCCGGACTGGCCGACCCAGATCGACGACCTCGGCGCGCACGCGCCACTGTGCCTGTGGCTGCGAGGTGACGCCTCGGCGCTGCGCCGGCTCGAGGCATCCGTCGCCATCGTCGGCGCCAGGGCCGCCTCCCACTACGGCGACCACGTGGCGAGGGAGCTCGCCGCCGACCTGGCGGGCAGCGGCATCGCCGTGGTGTCGGGCGGCGCGTACGGCATCGACGGCGCAGCGCACCGGGCCGCCCTTCTCGCCGGCGGACTCACCGTCGCTCTGCTGGCGGGCGGTGCCGACCGCGCGTACCCCGCGGGCCACACGCAGCTGATCGACGACATCGCCCGACGAGGTGTCGTGGTGAGCGAGGTCGCATGCGGCTCGGCGCCGACGAAGTGGCGCTTCCTGCAGCGGAACCGCCTGATCGCCGCGCTCTCGGCCGCCACGGTGGTCGTGGAAGCCGGATGGCGCAGCGGCTCGCTCAACACCGCGGGTCATGCGGCGACGCTGTCGCGCCCGCTGGGCGCCGTCCCGGGCCAGATCACATCCGCGACGTCGGCAGGCACGCACCGGCTCATCCGGGAGTACGGCGCCCAGTGCATCACGAGTGCAGATGACGTGCGCGAGCTGCTGGGGATGGGAGGGGCGATGGATGCCGCCCCTGCCGTCGGCGGGACGTACACCGGGGACGCGACCCGCGTGAAGGACGCCATGAGCACACGCGTGTGGCGCGACCCCCGAGCGATCGCGCAACGCGCGGGGATGGCGGCCGACGTCGTGGAGGGGATCCTCGGGCTGTTGGCGCTCGATGGAGCGGTCGAGTCGGGGATCGAGGGGTGGCGGCTGCCACGGGTCGGAGCATGATCGACGGACGGCGGAGCGTCTTCGGGTGCGTCGCAGCACCGCCGCGCGCACGCGCGGGCGCAAGCTGGACGCATGGACATCCACGAGGCAGCGGGGGCGTACCTGCGTCACCTCGCGGAGGTGCGCCGCCTGTCTCCGGCGACGGTGCGGGCCTATCGCTCCGATCTGGAAGGACTCGCCACCGCCTGCGGCGACATCGACCTGGTCGCCGTCGATCTCGAGAACCTCCGCGACTGGCTCTGGCACGCCGTCCAGCGCGGCGACAGCCGCGCCACGATCGCGCGGCGCACGGCGGCCGTCCGGGGCCTCTTCGCCTGGGCGGCCGAGACCGGCGCGGTGCCGGCCGACCCGAGCCTTCGCCTGGTCGCCCCGAAGCGCGGCAAGACGCTTCCCAAGGTGGCGACAGCGGATACCCTCAGCGGGGTGCTCGATCGGCTGGCATCCGCCGCCGCCGACGGCGACCCGATCGCGTTGCGCGATCACGCCATCCTCGAACTGCTGTACGGAGCTGCCGTGCGTGTCTCCGAGCTCTGCGGGCTCGACGTCGGCGACCTCGACCGCGACCGACGCACGGCTCGGGTCCTCGGAAAGGGATCGAAGGAAAGGGTCGTGCCGTTCGGCCTCCCGGCGCTCCGGGCGGTCGACGCCTACATCGTTCGCGGCCGACCGTCGCTCCTCGCCAGGCGTGCGGACGAGCTGCCCTTGCCGGCCCTGTTCCTCGGCGCCCGGGGCGGTCGGATCGGCGCCCGTGCGGTGTACGACCTCGTCTCGCGCGAACTCGGGCCCGAGCTCGGGGCGCAGGTGGGACCGCACGCGCTGCGTCACTCGGCGGCGACCCACCTCCTCGACGGTGGCGCAGATCTCCGCGCCGTCCAGGAGATGCTGGGCCACGCGAGCCTCGGGACCACGCAGATCTACACGCACGTCTCCAGCGAGCGACTGGCTGCCTCCTACCGCCTCGCGCACCCGCGGGCCTGAGGGGCAGCTAGCAGCACGGGAGGAGCACGGCCCGCGGCACCCCGCCCAGCAGCACGAGCGGGTTGATGTACGCACCGTCCAGCCGGACGCCGAAATGCACGGCGCCGAGCTCGGCGTGTCCTCCGGCCGAGATCGTGCCCAGAGGAGTGGATCGTTCGACCGGCGTCCCGACCGGGAGCCCGGGGTCGACCGGCTCGAGTGTGGACACCAGGCCGTCGCCATGGTCCACGGTGATCACTCCGCGCCCAGCGACCTGTCCGGAGAACGCCACCACACCTGGTGCCGGGGCGCGCACGACGCCGTCTCGTGACGGCAGCAGGTCGATTCCCCGATGACCTGGTCCGTACTCGTGCGCTGGTGCGACGAAGGGGTGCACGAGCCGGAACGGGTGCACCGGCCAGGTCCAGTCCCGTGCGAGCGACACCGCGCCGCCGTCGGCGACCGGGACAGTCTCGGGCTCCCGGACGGCGTCGGCCCGCGCTGCAACGGGTGCGACCGCAAGAAGGACGCTGAGGGCGATCGCGCCCCGGGCGCGGCGGGCCCAGCCGCGACGGAATCCGCGCTGGCGGGCGGGGACGGATCGAGTCATGATCCCACCGTGACCATGCGGGGAACGCTGCGGATCCGTGGCACCGACACCCGTGGAGAAGCCGCGCGCTCGGCCGCCGGGGGAGGAGGAGCGGCCCGGCCTCTCCTGATACACTGACTGTGCACTCCGCATGTCGGGGTGACTCCGCGTGCCCACAGCGCCGCAAGCCCCGAGTCTGACGAAGGGTACGGCGCGGCATCCATCCCCGACGGTCTTCGCGAACGCTTCCGAGCGATCGCGAGGCGGGAATGAGCCGGGCGCCAGGCCACGCCGGCCACGAGCCGGCGCGAGAACAACCGCAACAGGCGCACACGCGCCGGAACAGGAGAACGGCCATGGCCGTCGTCACCATTCGCCAGCTGCTCGACAGCGGCGTCCACTTCGGACACCAGACCCGCCGGTGGAACCCGAAGGTCAAGCGCTTCATCCTCACGGAGCGCAGCGGCATCCACATCATCGACCTGCAGCAGTCGCTGACGTACATCGACAAGGCGTACGAGTTCGTCAAGGAGACGGTCGCTCACGGCGGCACCATCCTCTTCGTCGGCACCAAGAAGCAGGCGCAGGAAGTCATCGCCGAGCAGGCGACCCGCGTGGGCCAGCCCTACGTCAACCAGCGCTGGCTCGGCGGTCTGCTCACCAACTTCTCGACCGTGTCGAAGCGTCTCGCGCGCATGAAGGAGCTCGAGGAGCTCGACTTCGAGAACCCGGCCGAGAGCGGCTTCACCAAGAAGGAGCTCCTTCTCAAGAAGCGCGAGCTCGACAAGCTCCACAAGTCGCTCGGCGGAATCCGCAACCTCCAGAAGACCCCCTCGGCCATCTGGGTCGTCGACGCCAAGCGCGAGCACCTCGCCATCAACGAGGCGTCCAAGCTCGGCATCCCGGTGATCGGCATCCTCGACACCAACGCCGACCCGGACGAGTTCCAGTACCCGATCCCCGGCAACGACGACGCGATCCGCTCGGTGGGCCTGCTCACGCGCATCATCGCCGACGCCGCCGCCGAGGGCCTGATCCAGCGCCACCAGCCCACCGACGAGACCGCTGACGCGGAGCCCCTCGCCGACTGGGAGCGCGAGCTGCTCGAGCAGCCCGCGCCCTCCGACGAGGCCGTGGTGACCGACGTCGCCGAGGTCGAGACCGTCGCGACCGAGTCGGCCGCCGACGAGGCGGGCGCCGAGGCCGTCGAGGCTGTCGAAACCGCCGAGGCTGCTGAGGCCGCTGAGGCGACCTCCGCCGAGTAAAGCTCACACACACTCCGCCCCGGCGGGATCGCCCCGATCGAACGGTCCGGACGGTCCCGCCGAGGCATCCACGAGAACTCACCAATTCAAGGAGCAGCCACCCATGGCAAACTTCACGATCGCTGACATCAAGACGCTGCGCGAGCAGCTCGGCACGGGCATGGTCGACACCAAGAAGGCGCTCGAGGAGGCCGACGGCGACCTCGAGAAGGCCGTCGAGATCCTGCGCCTCAAGGGTGCGAAGGGCAACGCCAAGCGCGCCGACCGCTCCACGAGCGAGGGTCTGGTCGCGGCCAAGGAGGTCGACGGTCAGGTCACGATCATCGAGCTCAACACCGAGACCGACTTCGTCGCGAAGAACGAGCGCTTCATCGCCCTCGCGGAGAAGGTCCTCGACGCCGCAGCCGCCGCGCACGCCGACTCGGCCGAGGCCGCTCTCGCCGCGTCCGCCGGCAGCCAGACGGTCGCCGAGCTCATCTCGGACGAGGCCGCGATCATCGGCGAAAAGGTCGAGCTGCGTCGCGTGAACACGCTCTCGGGCGACAAGTTCGAGATCTACCTCCACAAGACCAGCAAGGACCTGCCGCCGCAGGTCGGTGTCGTCCTCGCCTACTCGGGCGACGACGCCGAGACGGCGCGCAGCCTCGCACAGCACATCTCGTTCGCGAACCCGTCGTACCTGTCGCGCGACGAGGTGCCCGAGGCCGAGGTCGAGAAGGAGCGCGAGATCGTCACCGAGATCTCCCGCAACGAGGGCAAGCCCGAGGCCGCCCTCCCGAAGATCGTCGAGGGTCGCGTCAACGCGTTCTTCAAGCAGGTCTCGCTGCTCGACCAGGACTACGCGAAGGACAACAAGCAGTCGGTCGCGCAGGTCGCGAAGGACGCCGGTCTGACCCTGACGGGCTTCGCCCGCTACAAGGTCGGCGCCTGACCTTCTGAGAAGGCCCGCATCGGCAAGCCGATGCGGGCCTTTTCTCATGCCCTTCGGTAGTTTGTCGTAGACGAGAGGACCACAGTGATCAACGAGAACACCGGGCGCCGCCGCGTCCTTCTGAAGCTGTCCGGCGAAGCGTTCGGCGGAGGCCAGCTGGGTGTGAACCCCGACGTGGTCAGCCAGATCGCCCAGGAGATCGCGGCCGCCGTCGACCGCGTCGAGATCGCGATCGTCGTCGGTGGCGGCAACTTCTTCCGCGGCGCCGAACTCAGTCAGCGCGGCATGGACCGCGGCCGCGCCGATTACATGGGCATGCTGGGCACCGTCATGAACGCCCTCGCCCTGCAGGACTTCCTCGAGCAGGCGGGCGCCGCGACGCGCGTGCAGTCGGCGATCTCGATGACGCAGGTCGCCGAGCCCTACATCCCGCGTCGCGCCGAGCGGCACATGGAGAAGGGTCGCGTGGTCATCTTCGGCGCCGGCGCCGGCCTGCCCTACTTCTCCACCGATACGGTCGCCGCGCAGCGTGCTCTCGAGATCGACGCGCAGGAGGTGCTCGTCGCGAAGAACGGCGTCGACGGGGTGTACACCGCGGATCCGAAGAAGGATGCCTCGGCCACCCTGATCGATCGCATCACGTATCTCGACGCGCTGCAGCGGGGTCTCAAGGTGGTCGACTCGACCGCGTTCAGCCTCTGCATGGACAACCGCATGGACATGCGCGTGTTCGGCATGGAGCCCGCGGGAAATGTGACGAAGGCTCTGCTGGGCGACACCATCGGCACGCTGGTCACGGCGTGACGCGTCCCGCGTCGATAGACTTGACCAGCCCCATCTACGCGAAGGAGACACTGTGATCGCGGACGTCTTGGCCGATGCCGGAGTGCGCATGGACCGCGCCGTCGAGGCAGCGAAGGAGGACTTCGCCACGGTGCGCACCGGACGCGCGAACCCGCAGCTGTTCCAGAAGGTCCTCGTCGACTACTACGGCAGCCCGACGCCGCTTGCGCAGCTCGCGTCGATCAACAACCCCGAGGCGCGAACGCTCCTCATCACGCCCTACGACAAGTCGGCGCTGAAGGCGATCGAGCAGTCGATCCGCGACATCCCGAACCTCGGTGTGAACCCGACGAACGACGGCAACCTCGTGCGCGTCACGATGCCCGAGCTCACCGAGGAGCGCCGCAAGGAGTACGTGAAGCTCACGCGCACCAAGGGCGAGGACGCGAAGGTCCACGTGCGCGGCATCCGTCGCAAGGCGAAGGACGACATCGACGCGCTGAAGGGCGAGGTCGGCGAGGACGAGCTCGCTCGCGGCGAGAAGGAGCTCGACGCGCTCACGCGCGCGCACGTCGACGCCATCGACGAGGCGCTCAAGCGCAAAGAGGCCGAGCTCCTCGAGGTCTGAGGTCTGCCCATGACCGACGCATCCGACCCGCCGCGGAGCGAACAGCCTTCCTCACCGCAGACGCGGCGCGAGGCCGGTGAGGCACGCCGTGCCGCCGAGACCCCTGACACGGGCCCCGCACTGCAGTCTCACCTGCGCGCGGCGCGCAGCGAGTTGGAAGGCCACGTCGCACAGGCGCGGGCCGATTTCGAGGAGGCGAACGAGCGCATCAAGGAGCGGACGGGGCGCGACCTGATCGTCGCGATCCTCATCGGCCTCGCGATCGGGCTCGTCCTGCTGGGGTCGCTGCTGTTCGTCAAGTGGGCGTTCGTGCCGTTCGCGCTGGCCGCGGCGCTGCTCGCGCTCTTCGAGTTCGCGCGGGCTCTCATCGCGAGCGGTCGCCGGGTCGATCTGATCCCGCAGCTCATCGCGGGTGCGGTGGTCGTGCTGTCGGCGTTCTTCGTCGACTCCTGGCTGCACTGGGTGCTCCTGTTCGTGGCACTCGCGTTCGTCGTGGTGTGGCGACTGGTCGGCCAGATGGCGTCGCACGACGGCCGTGCGTACGGTCTGGTGCTGGGCGACGTGCTCATCGCGACGTTCCTCCAGCTCTACGTCGCCTTCCTCGGAAGCCTCACGCTCGTTCTGCTGGCGAAGGAGGGCGGCGAGTGGTGGGTCTTGTCGTTCATCATCGTCGCCGTCGCGGTCGACACGGGCGCGTACGCCGCGGGCATCACGATGGGCAAGCACCCCATGGCTCCCCGGATCAGCCCGAAGAAGACGTGGGAGGGCTTCGCGGGTGCCGCTGCTGCCGCGATCCTCGCCGGTGTGCTCGTCGGGCTCTTCATGCTCGGCCTTCAGTGGTGGATGGGCGCCGTGTTCGGAATCCTCATCCTCGCCACGGCCACGGTCGGCGACCTCGGAGAGTCGATGATCAAGCGCGATCTCGGGATCAAGGACATGAGCTCGTGGCTCCCGGGTCACGGCGGCGTCCTGGATCGCCTCGACTCGATCCTCCTGTCGGTCGTCGCGGCGCTGACCCTTTACTACCTCTTCACTCCGCTGGTGGCATCATGACCGCATCCGAGACGACCGCCCGAACGTCCTTCCCCGAAGCCCGCGGGCGCGAGAAGGGCTACGACAAGCAGCCCGTCGACGAGTTCCTCGCGCGGGCACGTGCGTCGTTCGAGCGCGGCACCGACGCACTCACGTCCGCCGACATCCGTCAGGTCGCGTTCCCGCTCGTGCGCCACGGCTACGCCATCGCCTCGGTGGACGCCGCACTCGGCCGCATCGAGGATGCCTTCGCCGCCCGCGAGCGCTCGTCGGCCGTCGCCGCCACCGGGGCCAGGGAGTGGGTCGGCCACACCCGTGAACTCGCCCAGGAGGTGCTGGACCGCCTCTCGCGGCCGGCCAAGCGCCGCTTCGACCGCGTGTCCCCGCTGCGCTACGGCTACCGCATCGCGGAGGTCGACCTCGTCACGGACAAGCTCGCGCGGTTCCTCGAGACGGGCGACTCCGTCACCGTCGAGCAGGTGCGCTCGGTCGCGTTCCGCATGCAGCGCGGGGGTTACCGCGAGACGCAGGTCGACGCCGTGCTCGACGCCGTCGTCGAGGTGATGCTCGCCGTCAAGTGAGACGCGCGGGTCCGCGGATGGCACCTCGTCGCGCCGGTATGCGAGAATCGGGACACTGTGACTTCTGGAAACGAGCGGTACCCGACCAGACGCGCCCGACGTCACGAGGTGGCGGCCCGGTCTGCGCGGCCGGTCGCGGTGGCAGCATCCAGTCCCTCGGCGCCGCCGTCACCGCCCCGCAAGCCCGCTCCGCGCTGGTCTCGTCGTCGTGGTGTCGTCGGCGCGTTCGCCGCCTTCGCTGTTCTCGGCTTCGTCGTCGCGTACATCGGTCCGACCGGGCTCGCGCTGGCGCAGGCGAGCGTGGACGACGAGTCGCAGGTCTCGCTCTACGCCAGCGGACTGGATGACGTCCAGTCCCGCGCCGGCGACGAGTCCGCGGCCGATCCGGAGCCCGCGGCTCTCGACCGGGGCAACTACACGGTCTACGTGAAGCCGAAGCCGACGCCGACCCCCCAGGCATCGACCTCCACATCGTCGTCATCCGGTGGATGGCGTCCTCCGTTCGTCACGCCGGACCCGGGCAGCGCGCAGGCCATCGCCTACGACATGGTGCTGGCACGGGGCTGGGGAGACGACCAGTTCGCCTGCCTCGTCGCGCTCTGGAAGAAGGAGTCCGGCTGGCGCGTCAACGCGTACAACGCGGGCAGCGGCGCCTACGGCATCCCGCAGGCGCTCCCGGGCAGCAAGATGGCCAGCGCCGGCGCCGACTGGGAGACGAATCCCGCGACGCAGATCGCCTGGGGTCTCGGCTACATCGGCGGCCGTTACGGCTCGCCGTGCGGCGCGTGGGACCACTCGCAGCGCACAGGCTGGTACTGAGTCGTGCCGCGCTCCCACCGCCGTCGACACGATTCGGGCGGCGACGATTCGTTCGAGCGCCTGCTCGCGGGCTGGAAGCGCACCGA
Organism: Microbacterium sp. Leaf288; assembly: GCF_001422925.1. Classification (GTDB taxonomy): domain Bacteria; phylum Actinomycetota; class Actinomycetes; order Actinomycetales; family Microbacteriaceae; genus Microbacterium. Next base: position 685,454 of record NZ_LMNI01000010.1, on the reverse strand, counting down.
GATGCGCCGCGGTGTCGAGTGGACCGTGCAGCCGGTCTCCGCCGCACAGGCGCAGAAGCCGTACACGTGCCCCGGGTGCGGCCGGCAGATCGACGTCGGCGTCGCGCACCTGGTGGCGTGGCGCGCAGACGGCGTGCTGGGCGACGCCGCGGACCTCGCCGCCCGGCGGCATTGGCATCAGCACTGCTGGAAGGTGGCCTGACATGGAGATCCGCGGACCGATGCTGCTGCCCGCGCGCCGCGAGGACATCGAGCTCGAGACGCTCGACGGGCTGACCCTCGTCGGCGAACTCGCCCTGCCTGAGACCCGCGAGCCTGTCGCGACGCTCGTGACGCTGCATCCGCTTCCGACGGCCGGCGGCTTCATGGACTCGCACATCCTGCGCAAGGCCGCCGGGCGCCTGCCCGCCCTCGCCGATCTCGCCGTGCTGAGATTCAACACCCGCGGCACGACCTCGCCGCGCGGCACCAGCGAAGGCTCGTTCGACGGCGGTCGTGCCGAGGCGTTCGACGTCGCTGCGGCGATGGACTTCGTGCGCGAGCGCGGCCTCCCGCGGCCGTGGTTCGTAGGCTGGTCGTTCGGCACCGAGCTCGCACTCAAGTACGGTCGCGACCACGGCGTCGAGGGCGCTGTGCTGCTGTCTCCGCCGCTGCACCGCGCGACCGACGAAGAGGTCGCGGCGTGGGCGGGCGACGAGCGTCGTCTGATCGTGCTCGTCCCCGAGTTCGACGACTACCTTCGACCGGATGCCGCGACCCAGCGCTTCGCGAGCGTCCCGGAGGCCGTCCTGATCCCGGTCGAGGGCGGCAAGCACCTGTGGGTGGGGGAGAACCAGACCCGCCGCGTGCTGACCGAGATCGTCGCGGCTGTCAATCCCGACGCCCTGCCGCTGCCCCTCGAATGGCACCGACCGGCCGCGGAGGGCTGAGCGTCAGCGCTCGTTCTGACGCGGGATCACGACCTGCCGGTAGATGATCAGGATGCTGGCCGCCACGGGGATCGCGACCAGGGCGCCGAGCAGGCCCAGCAGCGATCCACCCGCGAGGGCGGCGATCACCACGACGGCACCCGGCACCGCCACTGCGCGTCCCATGATACGCGGCGAGATCACGTACGCCTCGATCTGCATGTAGATCAGGTAGTAGATCGCGGCGATCAGGGCGGTCGTCGGGGAGCCCACGACCAGGCACGTGAACACGATGATGATCGAGCCGGTGAGCGTGCCCACGAGCGGGATCAGCGAGAAGAAGAAGGCGATGACCGCCAGCACTGCGGGGAACGGCGCCTTGATGATCGTGAGGAAGATCGCACTGAGCACGCCGTTGATGAGGCCGAGCGTGACCTGGCCGATGACGTAATAGCCGACCGAGTCGGTGATCTGCTCGCCGAGGTCCATGAATCGGGCGCGCTTGGATGCCGGAACCAGCTGGTAGACGGCGCGCTTCAGGTTCGGCGTCGAGGCGGTGAAGTAGATCGTGAGGATCAGCACGATGAACGCGCCCGCGAACCCGGCGATGAGGGCGCCGATGATCGCGATGATGCTGCCGCCGACCTCGGAGCCGATCGCGCCGACGTCGAGCGAGGCGTACCAGTCCTCGATGTAGCCCCACACTTCATCGACGTTGAGCGCGGGGAAGACGGCATGCAGCCAGTCCTGGATCGCACCCACGGGATCATCGAACTCGCCCTTGTCGGCGAGGTCCTGGATCGTCGTGACCAGTTGGCCGATCTGCTGCACGATGATTGGCACGACCATGAGGATGATGCCCGCGAAGACCGCGAGCACCCCCAGGATCGTGATCAGGACGGCCGCCCACCGCGGCAGCTTGCGGCGTTCCAGCCAGGCGACGATCGGATCCAGGCCCAGCGACAGGAAGAGCGCCGTGCCGACGTAGAGCAGGATCGTCTGGAGGTTCTGGATGCTTCCGATGAGCAGCAGCCCGAGGCCGACTCCCAGCGTAGCGAGAAGCGCTGTGCGGAACGGGCTGTGCAGCTTCATCGAGTTCCCCCTCAGATCGACATGGCGTCGATTCGTCTGTCCGCCCAGGATACGCATCAGTGACGTTCAGGCCCGGGAATGCCGCCTCCCACGCGCCTCACAGGTCGTGTTCGCTAGTCTGAACTGTCGAATCGAAGGGCTGCGCCGTGTCCGCGCGCCCCGGGAAAGGTGTTCTTCGTGCGTTTCGTGTGGGCCGTGGCGGCGTTCGTGCTCGCCACCGTGATGATCGGTGCCGGCATCGCCCAGCGGACGATCTTCCAGGGACCCAAGACCGAGACCACGGCGATCTCCGTCGAAGAGCAGACTCCCTATCTCCTCATCGACGGCGCCGTGCTCAACCAGATGCCCGGCACGCAGACGCTGCGCGCCCAGGCCGAGGGCGACATCTTCGCCTCCTACGGCCGCACCGCCGACATGGAGGCATGGCTCTCCGACTCGACCTACACCCACGTCACGCTGGACGACGAGGGCGCCCTCGAGACCGCGGTGGTCGAGCCCGCGGTCGACGCGACGGTGGATCCCACCGCGGAAGCACCCGCCGAGGATCCCGCTGACGGCGATGCCGCAGCAGACGAGGCCGCCGCCCCCGACGCGACGAGCGGGGACGCCGCCGCGGACACGGCCGGTCGCACTCCCGTCGGATCGGACCTGTGGCTCGACGAGTACCAGCAGACGGACCTTCTCATCGCTCCGCTGCAGCTGCCGGAAGACATGAGCGTGCTCGTCGCCGCTGACGGCACCGCCCCCGCGCCGAGCACGGTGACGGTCTCCTGGCCGCTGCAGACGTCGACGCCGTGGGCGGGGCCGCTCATCGTCGGCGGCGGCATCCTGATGGCCGTCGGCGTGTTCCTGTACATCCTGGGCATCCGCCACGCGCGCCGCAAGCGCGGGCCGCGACGCAAGGGCCTGCCGCTGCCTGTCACCGAACCCATCGACATCGCGATCGACCACGACGACAAGGGCGTGATCAGCAGTTCGAAGTCGACGCGCCGTGCCGTCTCGAGCGGCGGGCGACGCGCGTTCGCGGTGCTTCCGGTGGTCGCCGTGTCGGCGCTGCTGTTCTCGGGCTGCTCGGCCGACGCCTGGCCGCAGCTCGGCTCGTCGCCGACTCCGTCGCCCACCGCCACCGTCATCGCCCCCGACGGGCAGCAGGCGCCGGCCGTCACGAAGGCCCAGGCCGAGCGCATCCTCACCCGCATCGCCGCCACGGTGGCCGACGCCGACGCGGCGATGGACGGCGACCTCGCCGACACGCGCCTCGAGGGCGCGGCACTCGCGGCGCGCGACACGAACTACAAGCTGCGCGCTGCCCTCGGCGACTACCCGGCGCCGGCGCCGATCCTGGCCAAGCCGCTCGAGATCATCCTGCCGCAGGCGTACGACGGCTGGCCGCGCTCGGTCATCGCCGTTGCGGACGACGACGAATCCAAGACGTCGAGCATCATGGTGCTGACCCAGCAGGATCAGTGGGCGGACTACAAGCTGTCCTATGTCGGAAGCCTCGAGGCCTCGACATCCCTTCCCGACCTGGCGCCGGCGTACATCGGCGCCCCGCAGGTCGAGCCGGACTCGCCGTTCCTCCTCCTGCCGCCGAACGAGATCGCCGCCGCGTACTCGGACATCATCACCAACGGTGAGTCGAGCCAGTACTACGACCTCTTCGAGGCCGACGGCGACCAGCTCCGAGCCAGCATCGCGGCAGACCGCCAGCGCCGGCTCGACGAGTTCAACAAGACCGCATCGTCGACCGGAAACCTGGAGTTCAGCTCGGCCGCCGGGGTGCAGGCGCCGTTCGCCCTGCAGACGGTCGAGAGCGGTGCGATCGTCGCCGTGAACATCAATGAGATCGACACCGTGAAGCCGACCAACGCGGACGCCGTGATCAAGGTCAACGACAACCGGACGGTCAAGACGCTCGCCGGCGTCGACCAGTCGCAGACCGGATTCGCCACGACCTTCAGCGACCAGGTGTTCTTCTACGTGCCCGGTCCGGGGTCGAACGAGAAGATCCGGCTCCTCGGTTACTCGTCCGACATCCTCGATGCGAAGATTCTGTAGTGACCGATCCCACTCTGGGCGCCTCGCTGCGCGGTGCCGTCGACCTGTCCTCCCTCCGCAATCGTCCGGCGCCCGCCGCGCCGGGTGAGGAAGCGCCGGCCGGCGCCAGCGCCGGCGTCGCGGTTCCGTCCCTCGTGCTGGACGTCACGGACGACACGTTCCCGCAGGTGCTCGAGCTGTCGCGCACCGTCCCCGTGGTCGTCGATCTCTGGGCCGAGTGGTGCGGACCCTGCAAGCAGCTGAGCCCGATCCTCGAGAAGGTCGTGGTCGAGCTCGGCGGCCGGGTCGTGCTGGCCAAGGTCGACGTCGACGCCAACCCCCAGCTGTCGCAGGCGTTCCGCGCCCAGTCCATTCCGATGGTCGTCGCCCTGGTCGCCGGTCAGCCGGTGCCGATGTTCACGGGCGCCGTGCCTGAGCAGCAGGTGCGCGAGGTGTTCGCTCAGCTGCTCCAGCTCGCCGCCCAGAACGGCGTGACCGGCTCCGCGACCGTCGACGGGGAGGCCCCGCAGGAGGCCCCCGCCGAACCGCCGCTTCCCCCGCTGCACGCCGAGGCGTTCGCGGCCATCGAGCAGGGCGACTACGCGCGCGCGGTCGCCGCGTACGAGCAGGCCCTCGTCGAGAACCCCCGCGACGCGGAGGCGCGCGCGGGCCTCGGCCAGGTGCGCCTGCTCGACCGGGTGCAGGGCGTCGACCTGCAGGCTGCCCGCGCGGCCGCAGCATCCGCCCCTCAGGACGTCGCCGCGCAGTTCACCGTCGCCGATCTCGACCTCGCCGGCGGGCACGTCGAAGACGCCTACGGGCGCCTGCTCGACCTGTTCGCCCAGCTTCCGGCTGATGAGCGCACCCCGGTGCGCGAGCGGCTGCTCGAGCTGTTCGCGCTCGTCGGTGACGCCGACCCGCGCGTCATCGCCGCGCGCGGCCGCCTGGCGTCGCTGCTGTTCTGAGCGCTTCTCGCACCTGACGACGGATCATCCGTTTCCACGGAAGAGGGCCCCGGATGCTGCATCCGGGGCCCTCGTCGCGCGTCGGAGGATTCTCAGCCCTGCGTCGGCGAGGGGATGTGGGCGTCCGTCCGGTGGCGGAGCCACAGGACGCCCAACGGCGGCAGCACGAGCGACGCACGGCCGCCCGCGCCCGCGTGGACCACGCCGAGGTTGCCGACGCCCGACCCGCCGTACAGCTGCGCATCGGTGTTCAGGATCTCGTCCCACACCCCGGTCTCGGGCAAGTCGAGCTCATAGGACGAGATCGGGTTGCCCGAGAAGTTGGCCGCGACGACGACCGTGTTGCCGTGCCAGTCCCTGCGGGCGAAGGCGATCACGTTGGGGTTCCACTTCGGCGCACCCAGGCGTGTGAACGCCGCGCCGTCGCTGTCGCGCGCCCAGAGCGCGGACTCCTCGCGGTAGACCCGGTTGAGCGCGCCGACGAACTGCTGGAGCTGGGCGTGCGTGGGCTGGTCGAGCAGCCACCAGTCGAGCGAGCGGCCCTCCGACCACTCCGAGAGCTGGCCGAACTCCTGGCCCATGAACAGCAGCTGCTTGCCGGGGTGCCCCCACATGTAGGCGAGGAACGCGCGCATGTTGGCGAGCTTCTGCCAATGGTCGCCCGGCATCCGCGAGAAGAGGCTGCCCTTGCCGTGGACGACCTCGTCGTGGCTGATCGGCAGCATGTAGTTCTCGCTGAACGCGTACACGAACGAGAACGACAGCTCGCCCTCGTGGTGGGAACGATAGATCGGATCGCGCGTGATGTACTGGAGCGAGTCGTTCATCCAGCCCATGTTCCACTTGAAGCCGAAACCGAGTCCGGCCTGGCTGGTGGGCGCGGTGACCCCGGGGAAGCTCGTGGACTCCTCGGCGATCATCGCGATGCCGGGGTACCGCTTGTATGCGGTGGCGTTCACCTCCTGCAGGAAGCGGATCGCCTCGAGGTTCTCGCGGCCGCCGTGCACATTGGGCACCCACTCGCCGTCCTCGCGCGAGTAATCGAGGTAGAGCATCGAGGCCACGGCGTCCACGCGCAGCCCGTCGACGTGGAACTCCTCGAACCAGTAGAGCGCGTTGGCGACCAGGAAGTTGCGCACCTCGTTGCGACCGTAGTCGAAGATGTACGTGCCCCAGTCGCGGTGCTCGCCCCGCCGCGGGTCGGCGTGCTCGTACAGCGGCTCACCGTCGAAGCGGGCGAGGGCGAAGGCATCCTTCGGGAAGTGGCCCGGCACCCAGTCCATGATCACGCCGATGCCGGCCTGGTGGAGCCTGTCGATGAGGTACCGGAGGTCGTCGGGGTGCCCGAACCGGCTCGTCGGCGCGTAGTACCCGGTCACCTGGTAGCCCCACGACCCCCCGAACGGGTGCTCGGCGAGCGGAAGGAACTCGACGTGGGTGAAGCCCTGCGCGCTCACGTAGTCGATGATCTGGTCGGCGGCCTCGCGGTACGACAGCCCCTGACGCCACGAGCCGAGGTGCAGCTCGTACACCGACATCGGGCGCGACACCGGGGTCGACGTCGCGCGCTGGGTCAGCCAGGCGGCATCGCCCCACGAGTAGGAGGACTGGACGACGACGGATGCTGTGGCCGGCGGCACCTCGGCGAACCGGGCCATCGGGTCGGCCTTGAGCACCCAGTCGCCGTTGCGGGCGCGCAGTTCGAACTTGTACGCCGCGCCCTGGCCGACCCCGGGGATGAACAGCTCCCACACGCCGCTCCCGCCCATCGAGCGCATCGCGTGCCCCTGGCCGTCCCAGCCGTTGAAGTCGCCCACCACGCGCACCGCGCGGGCGTTGGGCGCCCACACCGTGAAGGCGGTTCCCCGCGAGCCGTCGTGCTCGCGCTGGTGGGCGCCGAGCACACGCCACAGTTCCTCGTGGCGTCCCTCTCCGATGAGATGCAGGTCGAGCTCGCCGATGGTGGGCGAGTGACGGTAGGGGTCGTCGGCTGTGAAGTCGGGGCCGTCGGGGTACGTGGTCAGCAGCTCGTACCGGTTCAGCGCTCCCGCGCGCGTCCCCTCCCAGATCCCGGCGTGCACGTGCTCGAGCGGCACCCGGGTGCCGTCGGCGAACACCGCGGTCACGCTGCGCGCCAGCGGCCGGCGGGCGCGGATGATCCAGGTCGCGGTGCCCTCGGCATCCGTGTCGGGATGGATGCCGAGCACGGCGTGGGGATCGTGGTGCGAGCCCGTCGCGACGGCATCGAGGACCTGGTCGGTGGGCGTCATCGGGGCTCCTTCACGTGGAGGATGTGGACCGGCTCGGTGAACGCGTCGAGCATCACGTAGTTGTGATCCGACCACGTCCAGCGACCGCCGGTCACGAGGTCCTCGACCTCGTACGGCGTACCGGGCTCGACGCCCCACACACGGGTGTCGAGATGGACCATCGTCTGACGTACCGAGTGGGGATCGGTGTTGACGACCACGATGATCGTGTCGCTGCGGCCGTCGGGCGACAGTGCCGCGTCGAGGTGCTTGGCGTACACCAGGATGGCGTCGTCGTCGCTCCAGTGGACGCTGAGGTTGCGCAGCTGTCGCAGCGCCGGGTGGGCGCGGCGGATCTCGTTGAGGCGGGTGAGGAACGGCGCGAGCGAATCGCCGCGCTCGACGGCCCCCGCCCAGTCGCGGACCTTGTACTCGTACTTCTCGTTGTCGATGTTCTCTTCGGACCCCGGGCGTGCGACGTTCTCGTAGAGCTCGTAACCCGCGTACACGCCGTAGCTGGGGGCGGCGGTCGCCGCGATGGCTGCGCGGATGCGGTACGCCGCCCTGCCGCCGAACTGCAGGTACTCCGTGAGGATGTCGGGCGTGTTGACGAAGAGGTTGGGGCGGAGGAAGGCGGAGGTCTCGTGCGCGAGGCCCGAGAGGAACTCCTCGAGCTCCGCCTTGGTGTTGCGCCACGTGAAGTACGTGTAGCTCTGCTGGAAGCCGGCCGACGCGAGGCTCTGCAGGGGAGCGGGCCGCGTGAAGGCCTCGGCGAGGAACACGACGTCCGGCTCGTCGGCAGAGATCGTCGCGATCAGCCACTCCCAGAACTGCAGCGGCTTCGTGTGGGGATTGTCGACACGGAAGATGCGCACGCCCTGCGCGATCCAGTGGCGCACGACGCGCAGCACTTCGGCGCGGATCCCTGCCGGATCGTTGTCGAAGTTGACCGGGTAGATGTCCTGGTACTTCTTCGGCGGGTTCTCGGCATAGGCGATCGACCCGTCGGGGAGCGTGGTGAACCACTCCGGGTGCGCGGCGACCCACGGGTGGTCGGGCGCGGCCTGCAGCGCGAGGTCGAGGGCGATCTCGATGCCCTCCTCGCGCGCCTTGCGCACGAACGAGCGGAAGTCCGCGAGTGAGCCGAGGTCGGGGTGGACGCTGTCGTGGCCGCCCGCCGCCGAGCCGATCGCCCACGGCGAGCCGGGGTCGCCGGGACCCGCGTCGAGGGTGTTGTTCGGTCCCTTGCGGTTGAGCGTGCCGATCGGGTGGATCGGCGGCAGGTAGAGCACGTCGAAGCCCATGTCCGCGACAGCCGGGAGCCGCTTGGCCGCCGTGCGGAACGTGCCGCTCTTGACGGTGCCGTCTTTGAGGCGACGGGCGCCCTCGGAGCGAGGGAAGAACTCGTACCACGCGCCGACGCCGGCGCGCTCGCGCTCGACGAGCAGTTCGAGGTCGTCCCCGATGGTCACGAGCGACATGACCGGCCGCTCGTGGAAGTACCGTGCGATCGCAGGGTCCTCGACGATCGACAGCGCCCCGGCGTCGTCGACCTCGGTGTCGCGCAGGGACGCCGCCGCGTCGGCGAGCGCCCGGCGTTCCGCCGCGGGGCGGCCCCTCTCGGCACCGGCCTGGTCGAACAGACGAGCGCCCATCTCGCGCATGAGAGGGGCATCCACCCCCGCCGCGATCTTGAGCGATGCGGCGTGCTCCCACGTGGCGAAGTCGTCGCCGAACGACTCGAACCGGAACCGCCAGATGCCCTGCTCGAGCAGGGCCACCTCGGTCCGCCACCGGTCGAAGCCGTCTTCGAGCGGCTCGAGGCGATGCAGCGATTCGTCGCCGGAGGGCGAGAACAGCCGCAGCTGCACGCCGATGCGGTCATGCCCTTCGCGGAACGACGTCACCCCGAACGGGACGACTTCGCCGGCGAACGCCGTGGGCCGGTAATCGCCCCACGGAACCGCCGGCGTCGGCTGGGCGAGGGGAACGCGCCGCGCTGCGGTATCGCGTTCCGGCTGCCAGGCGCGGGTCTTGCGGACAGGGAGTGCCGAGGCGCTCCGCCACGGGCGGGAGCGCACGGAGCGCGTCTTCGTGACCACGAGTCGAACCTATCGCGCGCCCGACCGGGATGACAGCGACGTGACGCGGTGCCGCGATTTCACCGGCGGTTCGGAGCTACTCGGCACGGAAGAGGCGCATCGACGTGCCGGCGAGCGAGACGGTGTCCCCGGGTGCGAAGGTCTCCCCGCTCTCGGAAGGCGTCTCGTCGGCGCTCGACCACAGCGAGACGTACCGTGTCACGTCCTCCACGTCGGGAAGCGTGACGTCGATCGCCCGCTCCGTGCCGTGGACCATCAGCAGCACGCGGTTGAACCCTTCGAACTCGGGCGTCGACGCGGCGACGTACTGCAGAGTGCGGTGCGAGGGATCGGTCCACCGCTCTATCGACATCGTCTCGCCGTGCTCGTCGTACCACTCCATGACGGACGCCGACGGCGTGCGTTCGCCGAGCCGCGCGAAGCGGCTGGGGCGCAGCGCCGGGTTCTCGCGACGCAGCCGGAGCAGGTGGCGCACGTGCGCGTACAGGTCCCGCTGCCACGGCGCGTGCTCCCACGACAGCCACGTCAGGACCGAGTCGTGGCAGTAGGCGTTGTTGTTGCCGCGCTGCGTGCGGGCGAACTCGTCGCCGGCGGTCAGCATGGGCACGCCGGCCGACAGCAGCAGCGTACCCAGGAGGTTGCGCATGGCCTTGCGCCTCGTCGCGAGGATGCGCTCGTCGTCGGTCGGTCCCTCCGCGCCATGGTTGAAGGACCGATTGGTGTCGGCGCCGTCGCGGTTCTGCTCGCCGTTGCCGAGATTGTGCTTGACGTCGTACGACACGAGGTCGCGCATGGTGAAGCCGTCGTGTGCCGTCACGAAGTTGATGCCCGCCAGCGGACCGCGGACGTCCGCGAAGGTGTTCGCGGAACCCGCGAGGCGGTTCGCGAACCCGCCGATGCCGACCGGGGAGGTCGAGGCGCGGCGGGCGTAGTCGACGTCGCTCAGCCAGAAGTTGCGGACGCGGTCACGGTAGCGGTCGTTCCACTCGCTCCAGCCGTCGCCGAAGTTGCCGGTCTGCCAGCCGCCCATACCCACGTCCCACGGCTCGGCGATCATCTTGACGCCGGCGAGCGCGGGGTCGTCGAGGATGGTGCGCAGCAGCGGATGCTCCGGGGTGAACACGTGCCCCGCGTCGCGTCCGAGCGTCGCGGCGAGGTCGAAGCGGAAGCCGTCGATCTGGACCTCGTTCGCCCAGTAGCGCAGGGAGTCCAGCACCAGGCGGGCCGCAGCATCCGTCGACGTGTTCACCGCATTGCCGCAGCCGGTGACGTCGATGTACGCACCGTCGTCCTGCTGGCGGTAGTAGGCGCGGTTGTCGATGCCGCGCAGGCTCGAGCGCGGACCGCCGATGCCTTCCTCGGCCGTGTGGTTGTAGACGACATCGAGGATCACTTCCAGCCCCGCCTCGTGCAGCAGCTTGACCATGCCCTTGAACTCGCGCAGGACCGCCTCAGGGCCCTGTCGACGTGCATCCTCGGTGGCGTAGGCGGCGTGCGGGGTGAAGAAGTTCAGCGAGTTGTAACCCCAGTAGTTGGTGAGGCCGTGCTGGAGCAGCCGCGGTTCGGTCGTGAACGCGTGAATCGGCAGCAGCTCGATGCTGGTGATGCCGAGGTCGAGGAAATGCTGCACCATGGCCGGGTGGGCGAGGCCGGCGTACGTGCCGCGGAGGGCGCCCGGGACGTCGGGATGCCGCTTCGACAGGCCCTTGAGATGGCCCTCGTACAGCACGGTGCGGTCCATCGGGATCGCCGGCTTGGCGACGCCGCCCCAGTCGAACGATCCGTCGACGACCTCCGAGCGCCAGCCGTCGTACCCGGTGCGGACCAGGCCGCGGGAGTAGGGCTCGAGCAGGAGCGTGCCGCGGTTGAAGGTGTTGCCGGGGGCCTGCGGCCCGTCGACGCGGATCGCGTATCTCGTGCCGGGGCGCAGGAGCGGCGTCGTGATCTCCCAGACCCCGCCACCGATCGCGACCAGAGGCTCGGTCGCGGTGATCCAGTCGAGGTCGGTGTCGTCGAAGACGACGAGGTCGATCGCGTCCGCCGCGTCCGACCAGACGCGCAGGCGTGCGTGCCCGTCGAGCAGCACGACGCCCAGCCCATCGAGCTGGGGATCGAGCAGATCCGCGTCCGGGGGGGAGATCACGGAGACCGGGCTGACCATGCGGACTACCATAACCATGGTCCGAGTCGGCGGTGTTACGACACCGGGTCCTACCGGACACGGAACTCGGATGCAGCAGCCTGCCGCTCCGATCGCGAAGGGGGCTCACCGGTCATGAGCGACGTGCGGATCTATCTGGATCACGCCGCGACTTCGCCGCTGCGACCGGAGGCGCGAGACGCGTGGGTCGGTGCCGCGGTGACGGCAGGCAACGCCTCGTCCATCCACGGCGCGGGCCAGCACGCGCGACGCGTGCTGGAGGAGGCGCGCGAGCGCCTCGCCGCGGTCGTGGGTGCCGACCCGATCGAGATCGTGTTCACCTCGGGCGGCACCGAGGCCGTCAACCTCGCGGTGAAGGGCCTGTGGTGGGCGCGCCGACCGGATTCCGACGCCGTGGTGCTGCCGGACGGCGAGCACCACGCCACCCTCGACGCGGTCGAGTGGCTCGAGGCGCAGGGAGCGCACCTGCGGCACGTCGGCATCGACGACGCTGCGCGCATCCGCGTCGACGAGTTCGCCGCGGCGCTGTCGGGCGCAGCCCTGGCCACCGCGCTCGTCGCGAACAACGAGGCCGGCACGGTGAACGACGGGGCCGCGCTCTCGGCCGCGGCCGCGGCGGCGGGCGTGCCGCTGCACCTCGACGCGGTGGCCGCGTTCGGTCACGTGCCGGTGTCGTTCCGCGACTGGCGGGGTGATGCGCGGGGCCGCGCCGGGCTGGCGGCCATGAGCCTGTCCGCGCACAAGATCGGGGGGCCGCCAGGCGTCGGCGCGCTCGTCGTGGCGCGCGGCGCGGAGCTCATCGCCCTCCTGCACGGCGGTGGTCAGCAGCGGCGACTGCGCGCCGGCACGCAGGACGTGCCAGGCGCCGTCGCCTTCGCGGTCGCCGCCGAGCTGGCGGAGGCGGAACGGGTGTCCGAGGCGGGACGGCTGGCGGCTCTGCGGGAACGGCTGGTGCGCAGCATCCTGAGCTCCATCCCCGATGCCGAGCTGCTCGGAGACCCGATCGACCGTGTGCCCGGCAACGCGCACCTGCTCTTCCCCGGGGCATCGGGCGAGACGCTGCTCTTCCTCCTCGACATGGCGGGCGTCGAGGTGTCCACGGGATCGGCCTGTCAGGCGGGAGTGCCCGAGCCGTCGCACGTCGTGCTCGCGATGGGACGGACCGATGCCGAAGCGCGCCAGGTGCTGCGGTTCACGCTGGGGCGCACCACGACCGACTCCGACGTCGACGCCGTGCTCGCGGTGCTGCCCGACGTCGTCGAGCGCGCGCGGGCGGCGTCCGGGCCGCGGTCAGGCAGGGTTTCGTAGACTGGACCCATGCGGATCCTTGCGGCCATGAGCGGTGGAGTGGACTCCGCCGTCGCGGCCGCCCGGGCCGTCGAGGCGGGGCACGAGGTCGTCGGCGTGCATCTGGCGCTCTCACGGGCGGGCGGCACGCTGCGCACCGGCAGCCGCGGCTGCTGCACGATCGAGGACGCCATGGACGCACGCCGGGCCGCCGACCGCCTCGGCATCCCCTTCTACGTGTGGGACTTCTCCGAGCGGTTCCGTGACGACGTCATCGACGACTTCGTCGCCGAATACCGCGCCGGTCGCACGCCGAACCCGTGCATGCGGTGCAACGAGAAGATCAAGTTCGCCGCGCTGCTGGAGCGCGCGATCGAGCTCGGCTTCGACGCGGTGTGCACGGGGCATTACGCCACGCTGGTCGACGGCCCGGAGGGTCTCGAACTGCACCGGGCCTCGGATGCGGCGAAGGACCAGTCCTACGTGCTGGGCGTCCTGAATGCCGAGCAGCTCGCCCACACCTACTTCCCCCTGGGTGCGACACCGTCGAAGGCCCTCGTGCGCGCTGAGGCCGAGGAACGCGGCCTGACCGTCGCGCACAAGCCCGACAGCCATGACATCTGCTTCATCCCCGACGGCGACACGCGCGGCTGGCTCGCCGAGAAGGTCGGCGCCGAGCGCGGTGACATCGTCGACCGGACCGGCGCGGTCGTGGGAGCGCACGACGGCGCGCATGCCTTCACCGTCGGCCAGCGCCGCGGTCTTCAGCTCGGCGTTCCGGCGTCCGATGGCAAGCCGCGCTTCGTGCTCGAGGTGCGACCGGTGTCCAACACCGTCGTCGTGGGTCCGAAAGAGGCCCTCGCCACCGCCGAGATCGCGGGGGAGCGGTACTCCTGGGCCGGGCGTCCCCAGGCGGCCGGCCAGTTCGCCTGCCATGTGCAGATCCGCGCCCACGCGGACCCCGTGCCGGCGACCGCGACGCTCGCGGACGGCCTGCTGACGGTGGTTCCCGAGGAGCCGTTCGACGGCGTCGCTCCGGGTCAGACGGCCGTGCTGTACGACGGCACGCGCGTGATCGGGCAGTTCACGATCGATCGCACGGTGTCGGCCGTTCCGGTCGACGCCTGGACCGGAACGGATGCTGCGCCGCTCGCTTCTGCGGGCGCCTGAGCGCCCTGGCGGTGTCCGACCCCGCTCCTAGACTGGTGCGGTGACGGATGACCTCGGTACGCCAGCCTCCGCCCCGCTCGATGCGGCGGCCCACCTCCCCGCCGACTCCGGTCTGGAGGCCTCGCGCGCCGAGGCGCAGGAGCTGACGGACCGCATCATCGACGCCCGCGACGCGTACTACGGACGCAACGCCGAACTCGTCGACGACGCGACGTACGACGGGTGGATGCACCGGCTCGAGGAGCTCGAGCGGCTGCACCCCGAGCTCCAGGGCCAGGATTCGCCGACCCAGACCGTCGGCGCGGCCGAGAGCTCGATGTTCGCTCCGGTCGAGCACGCGGAGCGCATGCTGAGCCTCGACAACGTGTTCAGCCTCGACGAGCTGCGGGACTGGTGCGTCAAGGCCGAGACGGCGGCCGGCCGCAAGGTGCGGTGGCTCACCGAGCTCAAGATCGACGGACTCGCGATCAGCCTGCGCTACGAGCGGGGCGTCCTGACCTCGGCGGCGACGCGCGGCGACGGCCGCACCGGTGAGGACGTGACGATCAACGCGATCCGCGTGGCGGGGATCCCGCAGCGACTCGCAGGCAGCGGACACCCCGACCTCGTCGAGGTGCGTGGCGAGGTGTTCATCCCGGTCGCGGCCTTCGAGGCGCTGAACGCGCTGCAGGCCGACATGCGCGATCGCGCCGTCGAAGAGACGCGCGCCCGCGGACGCACGTTCGACGAGGCCAAGGCGCGACTGAGCGCGGAGCGGCGGTTCCCGTCGTTCGCCAACCCGCGCAATGCCGCCTCGGGCGGCCTCCGCCAGCAGCTCGACAAGAAGGACGGCCTGGAACGCGAGGCCGGGCAGGCCCGGCTCGATTCGCTCCGCCTCTTCGTGCACGGCGTCGGCGCGTGGAGTCGCCCGCCGGTGGATTCGCAGAGCGAGACGTACGGCCTCCTCGCCGAGTGGGGCCTCCCGACCAGCCCCTACTTCCGCACGTCCGACGGCATCGACGGCGTGCTGGAGTTCGTGGAGCACTACGGCGAGCACCGCCATGACGTCGAGCACGAGATCGACGGCGTCGTCGTCAAGGTCGACGAGCTCGCGCTGCACGACGAGCTCGGCGCGACCAGCCGCGCTCCGCGGTGGGCGATCGCGTACAAGTACCCGCCCGAGCAGGTGAACACGAAGCTGCTCGACATCGTCGTCTCGGTGGGTCGTACGGGTCGCGCCACGCCGTTCGCCGTGATGGCGCCGGCGCGGGTCGCCGGGTCGGTGGTGCGTCAGGCGACACTCCACAACCAGGACGTCGTTCGCGCGAAGGGTGTGCTCATCGGCGACACGGTCGTGCTGCGCAAGGCCGGCGATGTGATCCCCGAGATCCTCGGTCCCGTGGTCGAGCTCCGCGACGGCACCGAGCGCGAGTTCGTCATGCCCGTCGACTGCCCGGAGTGCGGCTTCCCGCTCGCGCCGGCGAAGGAGGGCGACATCGACCTGCGCTGCCCCAACACGCGGGCCTGCCCGGCCCAGGTGCGTGGCCGCGTCGAGCACATCGGCTCGCGCGGTGCGCTCGACATCGAGGCGCTGGGCGAGGTGACCGCGGCCGCGCTCACGCAGCCGTCGGTGCCCGAGGTGCCTCCTCTCGAGACCGAGGCGACGCTCTTCGAGCTCACGGTCGAGCAGCTGGTGCCGATCGAGGTGGTCGTGCGCGACGCCGAGACCGGCGAGCCACGCGTCGATGACAAGTCCGGTGAGGTCGTCCGGCGGGCGCCCTTCCGGCGCAATCCCACACCCGCCGAGAGGAAGGCCGGCGTCACCGACGCACAGCCGTCGGCGCAGGCGCTCACGCTCATCGATCAGCTGGAGCGCGCGAAGTCCAAAGAGCTGTGGCGCTTCCTGGTGGCTCTCAACATCCGCCACGTCGGGCCGGTGGCGGCGCGGGCGCTGGCCCAGTGGTTCGGCTCGGTCGCGGCGATCCGCGAGGCATCCCGCGACGACCTCGCCGCGGTCGAGGGCGTGGGGGGGATCATCGCCGATTCGCTCAGGGAATGGTTCGAGGTGGACTGGCACCGCGACATCGTCGATCGGTGGGCGGCGGCAGGCGCCCAGCTCGCCACGCCCGGCCACCCCGGTCCCGGAGCGGCCGTCAGCACCGGGGGAGTGCTCGACGGCCTCACCGTCGTCGCGACCGGCTCACTCGAGGGCTACAGCCGTGAGGGGGCGCAGGAAGCCATTCTCAAGGCCGGGGGCAAGGCCGCGTCGAGCGTGTCGAAGAAGACCGACTTCGTCGCGGCCGGCCCGGGCGCCGGTTCGAAGCTCACGAAAGCGGAGGAGCTCGGCATCCGCATCCTCGATGCCGCACAGTTCCACATCCTCGTGACGCAAGGACCCGAGGCGGTCGACGCGCTCGTGCCCGACGCAGGCTGACAGCGCCTGGGCCGGTCGATGCGGCAGCGGGCGACGGCTGGAATGATGACCGCATGGCGCAGTGGCTTTATCGCATCGTCCCCTCGCGGCCCGAGATGGTCGCCGATGCGACGCCCGACGAGCAGCGCATCGTGGGCGAGCACTTCGCCTACCTGGTCGCATTGCGCGACCGCGGTGTGCTGGTCATCGCAGGGCGGACGCAGGAGACCGACGGCACGTTCGGCATCACGATCTTCGAGGCAGACGACGAGCCCGCGGCGCGCGAGGTGATGAACTCCGATCCTGCGGTGGCCGCCGGCGTCTTCGTCGCGTCGCTGCATCCCTATCGGATCGCCGTCGCGCGCGACGGCCTCGAGGACTGAGCCGTCAGGCCCCCGTGTTCAGCGCGAGCAGGCGGTCGCGCACCTGGCGGCGCAGCACCTTGCCGATCAGGGACTTGGGCAGCTCGTCGACCACATAGACGCGTCGCGGCACCTTGTAGGGCGTGAGGATGCCCCGCGCGAAGTCGCGCACGGCTTCGACATCGATCTCCTGGCCCGGGGCGACCACGATCGCGGCGACGACCTCCTCGCCGGAGTGCTCGCTCGGGAGTCCGACGACGGCCGCGTCCTCGACCTGGGGGTACTGGCGAAGCGCGTTCTCGACCTCGGTGGGCGCGACGTTGAAGCCGCCCGTGATGATCAGCTCCTTGATCCGATCGACGATGCGCACGAACCCGGCGTCGTCGATCGTGACGATGTCGCCGGTGCGGAACCAGCCATCGGTGAACACCGCCTCGGTCTCTTCTGGCTTGCCGTAGTAGCCGCTGAACACCTGCGGGCCACGCACGACCAGCTCACCCCGTTCGCCGGCGGGCACATCCTGCGTCGGATCGTCCGGGTCGACGACGCGGCACTCGGTGCCCGGCAGCGGCAGGCCGACCGTCCCCGGGACCCGGTTGTCGGCGACCGGGTTGGCCATCAGAACCGGCGAGCACTCGCTGAGCCCGTAGCCCTCGACGAGGAACCCGCCGGACGCCGCCTCGAAGGGCACCACGAGCTCATGCGGGAGCGCCATGGCTCCCGAGATCGCGACCTGGGTGCCCGCGAGCGACACGCCCTTCTCACGCGCGGCCTTGAGGAGGCGATCGGCGATCGGCGGGACGAGCGGGAGGAAGGTGGCGGGATGCTTCTTCGTGACGTCGAGCACCATGTCGGGGTCGAAGCGGGGGAAGAGGACCAGGCGGGCGCCCATCGACATCGCGAACGTCAGGCACAGCGTGAGTCCGTAGGCGTGGAACATCGGCAGCACCGCGTAGACGACGCATCCGTCTCCGCGGACGATCGACGGGACCCACGCGCGCGCCTGCGCCGCGTTCGAGAGCAGGTTCCGATGCGTGAGCGAGGCGCCCTTCGGAGTGCCGGTGGTTCCGCTCGTGTACTGGATGAGCGCGAGGTCGTCCGTGCCGGGGCGCGGATGGGATGCCGGCAGCGCCGGCGACCCGACGACCTTCTCCCATGTCACCGTCCCCGAGACCCGCTCGGTCAGCGCCTCGCGCGCCTCGCGGGCTTTGGCGATGGGGAGCTTGAGCGCCAGGCGTGTGCCGAACGGCATCGCTGTGATCACGTCGACCGAGATGAGGTTCGTCACGGCGAGGTCCGCGGGGAACTCCTGCACAGTCGCCACGACCTTGGTCCAGACGATCGCGTGCTTCGCGCCGTGGTCCTCGAACTGCTTGCGGAGCTCGCGCGGCGTGTAGAGCGGGTTGTGCTCGATCACGACCGCACCCAGGCGCAGGATCGCGTAGAACGCGACGATGTGCTGCGGACAGTTCGGCAGCACGATCGCGACCGGGTCGCCGGCCTTCACCCCGAGGTCACGGAGTCCGGCGGCCGCGCGCTCGATCTGCTCGTGCAGGGAACGGTAGGACGTCTCGCGTCCGAAGAACTGCAGGGCCGCAGCATCCGGGTAATCGCGTGCCGACGCATCGACGATGTCGACGAGCGAGCCGGTCACGGGGGCGAGGTCCTCCGGAACCCCTTCGGCATAGCTGGCGATCCAGGGGCGCGGCGGGTCGTAGGTCGTCACGGGCACAGCCTACGCCGGGGACGCCCGGGGCCATGGGCGCGGCCCCGGTAGTCTTGTGTGGTGTCTGAAATCACCCCCGATCTCGTGCGCCATCTCGGTGTGCTCGCCCGGATCCAGCTGAGCGACGGAGAGGTCGAGCGCCTCACCGGCCAGCTCGACGCGATCGTCGACAACATCGCCAAGGTCTCCGAGGTCGCCACGCCCGATGTCCCCGCCACCAGTCACCCGATCCCCCTCGAGAACGTCTTCCGTTCGGACGTGCCCGGCGATCTGCTGACGCTCGCGCAGGTGCTGCAGAACGCACCGGATTCCGCGGACGGCCGATTCCGCGTGACCGCGATCCTCGGCGAAGAGCAGTAAGGGGCCCGACGTGACCGATCTCACGAAGCTGAGCGCCGCCGCGCTCGCAGACAAGCTCTCCGCCGGCGAGGTGTCGAGCGTCGAGGCCACGCAGGCCCACCTCGACCGCATCGCCGCCGTCGATGCCGATGTGCACGCCTTCCTCCACGTCAGCGAGCACGCGCTGGATGTGGCTGCCGACATCGACCGCCGGCGCGCAGCAGGCGACGACCTCGGCCCGCTCGCGGGCGTTCCCCTCGCGATCAAGGACGTGCTGGTCACGACCGACATGCCGTCGACCAGCGGTTCGAAGATCCTCGAGGGCTACATGTCGCCGTACGACGCGACCGTCGTCGCGCGTTCGCGCGCCGCCGGTCTCGTCCCGCTCGGCAAGACGAACATGGACGAGTTCGCGATGGGCTCGTCGACCGAGCACTCGGCGTACGGTCCGACGCGCAACCCCTGGGACCTCTCGCGCATCCCCGGCGGATCGGGCGGTGGCTCGGCCGCCGCGGTCGCGGCTTTCGAAGCCCCGCTCGCCCTCGGCTCCGACACCGGCGGATCCATCCGCCAGCCGGCGCACGTCACCGGCACCGTGGGCATCAAGCCGACCTACGGCGGCGTCAGCCGCTACGGCGCGATCGCGCTGGCTTCGAGTCTCGATCAGGTCGGTCCCGTCACGCGCACGGTGCTCGACGCCGGCCTCCTCCACGACGTGATCGGCGGGCACGACCCGCACGACTCCACGTCGCTGGCCCACGACTGGCCGTCGTTCGCGGCCGCGGCCCGCGAGGGCGCGACCGGCGAGGTGCTCAAGGGCCTCAAGGTCGGCGTGATCCGGGAGCTTCCCGACAGCGGCTTCCAGGCCGGCGTGTCGGAGTCGTTCCGCGCGGCTCTCGCCGCAATGGAGTCCCAGGGCGCCGAGATCGTCGAGATCAGTGCGCCGCACTTCGAGTACGGCGTCGCCGCGTACTACCTGATCCTCCCGGCCGAGGCATCCAGCAATCTGGCGAAGTTCGACTCGGTCCGCTTCGGACTGCGCGTCGACGTTCCCGGCGGCACCGTGGAGGACGTCATGGCCAAGACCCGCGACGCCGGCTTCGGCGAGGAGGTGAAGCGCCGCATCATCCTCGGCACCTACGCCCTCTCGGCGGGCTACTACGACGCCTACTACGGTTCGGCCCAGAAGGTGCGCACGCTCATCCAGCAGGACTTCGCGGACGCGTTCTCGAAGGTGGATGTCATCGCGACACCGTCGGCCCCCACCACGGCGTTCAAGCTCGGCGAGAAGATCGACGACCCACTGCAGATGTACCTCAACGACGTGACGACCATCCCGGCGAACCTCGCGGGCGTGCCCGGAATCTCGATCCCGTCCGGCCTGGCGTCCGAGGATGGCCTGCCGGTCGGCATCCAGTTCCTCGCCCCGGCACACGAGGACGCTCGCCTGTACCGCGTCGGTGCGGCGCTGGAGTCCCTGCTCGTCGACTCTTGGGGCGGTCCGCTCCTCGACAGGGCGCCGGCGCTCGGCGCGAACGGAGGTGCCCGCTGATGGCGAAGGACAAGCTGATGGACTTCGACAAGGCGCTCGAGCTCTACGAGCCGGTGCTCGGGTTCGAGGTGCACGTCGAGCTCAACACCGAGACTAAGATGTTCTCGGCGGCGGCCAACCCGGCGAACGACGCGAACCACGGTGCCGAGCCGAACACCCTCGTCGCTCCCGTCGACATGGGACTGCCGGGCGCGCTCCCCGTCGTCAACGAGACCGCGGTGCGGTATTCGATCAGCCTGGGCCTTGCCCTCGGCTGCTCGATCGCGCCGTCGAGCCGGTTCGCGCGGAAGAACTACTTCTACCCCGACCTCGGCAAGAACTACCAGATCTCGCAGTACGACGAGCCCATCGCCTTCGAGGGCTCGGTCGACATCGAGCTTGCCGACGGCGAGATCGTCACGGTGCCGATCGAGCGCGCGCACATGGAGGAGGACGCCGGCAAGCTCACGCACGTCGGCGGCTCGACCGGTCGCATCCAGGGCGCCGAGTACTCGCTGGTCGACTACAACCGAGCCGGCGTGCCGCTCGTCGAGATCGTCACCAAGCCGATCTTCGGCGCCGAGCACCGCGCGCCCGAGATCGCGAAGGCGTACGTCGCGACGATCCGCGACATCGTGATCGCACTGGGCATCTCGGAGGCGCGCATGGAGCGGGGAAACCTCCGCTGCGACGCCAATGTCTCGCTGCGCCCTCGTGGCCAGGAGAAGCTCGGCACGCGCACCGAGACCAAGAACGTCAACTCGATGCGCTCGGTCGAGCGGGCCGTGCGGTACGAGATCCAGCGTCAGGCGGCCATCCTCGCCGCAGGCGGGACGATCACGCAGGAGACGCGCCACTGGCACGAGGACACCGGCACCACGTCGCCCGGTCGTCCCAAGTCCGACGCGGACGACTACCGCTACTTCCCCGAGCCCGACCTGCTGCCGGTGGCGCCGTCCGTCGAGCTGATCGAGCAGCTGCGCGCCGCGCTGCCCGAACCGCCGGCAGCCCGCCGCCGCCGTCTCAAGGCGGACTGGGGGTTCGCCGACATCGACTTCCAGGGCGTCGTCAACGCCGGTCTTCTCGCCGAGGTCGAGGCGACGATCGCCGCAGGCACGTCGCCCGCGGCGGCGCGCAAGTGGTGGACTGGCGAGCTGTTGCGCATCGCGAACGCCGAGGGTCGCGAGCCCGCTGAGCTCGCCACCCCCGCGGACGTGGCCGCGCTGCAGGCGCTGGTCGACGCGGGAACGCTCACCGACAAGCTCGCGCGCCAGGTGCTCGAAGGCATGATCGCCGGTGAGGGCACGCCCCAGGAGATCGTCGATGCCCGCGGCCTCGCGGTGGTCTCGGACGACGGCGCGCTCATCGCGGCGATCGACGAGGCGCTGGCCGCTCAGCCCGACGTGCTCGACAAGATCCGCGACGGGAAGGTGCAGGCGGCGGGCGCCGTCATCGGCGCGGTCATGAAGGCGATGAAGGGTCAGGCGGACGCCGCGCGCGTGCGCGAGCTCGTGCTCGAGCGCGCCGGCTCGACGGGCGCGTAACGGCCGAGGGTGCACGAGCACCCGTGCTGCTTCGAGAGGGCGGATTCCGACCGGGATCCGCCCTCTCGCGTTCGATGTCCGAGGTTGGTGGAAGGATCGAGCCATGGGGCGTGGCGACGGGACTGGCCGGGTCGTCTCACCTGAAGGTGCCGACGACAGTGGCGCCGGCATCCTGCACGTCGATATGGACGCCTTCTACGCGTCGGTCGAGCAGTTGGACGATCCGTCGCTGCGCGGTAAGGCGATCATCATCGGCGCGCCCGACAGCCGCTCGGTCGTGTCCAGCGCGTCCTACGAGGCCCGCCGCTTCGGCGTGCGTTCGGCCATGCCGGTCGGCCAGGCACTCCGACTGTGTCCGCACGCGATCGTCGTCCCCCCGCATTTCGACCGGTATCTCGAGACGTCGGCGCAGATCATGCGCATCTTCCGCGACGTCACCCCCCTGGTCGAGCCGCTCTCGATCGACGAGGCGTTCCTCGACGTGCGAGGCGCGCGCCGGCTGTGGGGGAGTCCCGGAGAGATCGCACGGATGCTGCGCCGCCGCGTCCTCGAAGAGACCGGCCTCACGTGCAGCGTGGGCGTCGCAGCGACCAAGCACGTCGCGAAGATGGCCTCGACGATGAGCAAACCCGACGGGCTGCTCATCGTCGCGGAGGCCGACACGGCCGCGTTCCTCGCGCCGCGGTCGGTGCGCGCACTGTGGGGCGTCGGCCCCAAGACGTCCGAGGCGCTCGAGGCACGGGGCATCCGTACCATCGCCGACGTGCTCGACACGCCCCGCGAGCTGCTGGATCGGGCGCTCGGGGTCGCGATGGGGGATCGGATCTGGCACCTGGCGCGGGGGATCGACGCGCGCGAGGTCGACACGACCCGCGTCGAGAAGAGCGTGGGGCACGAAGAGACCTTCCACGAAGACATCGGCGACACCGCCATCCTGCGCTCCGAACTCCGACGCCTCGCCGACCGTGTGGGCGCCCGACTGCGCAGCACCGGGTGGGAGGCATCGACCGTCGCGATCAAGGTGCGCTACGCGGACTTCACGACGATCTCCCGCTCGCAGACGCTCCCCGAGCCCACGGCCGTCGGGCAGCGCATCGGCGATGCCGCCCACGAACTGTTCGCGTCGGTGGATCGCGCGCTGCCGGTACGGCTCATCGGCGTGCGCGCGGAGAAGCTGCGCCCGGCGGGTGCGGCGATGCCGACGCTGTGGGACGACGACGAGGGATGGCGGCGCATCGAGGATGCGCTCGACGGTGCCGCCGCGAAGTTCGGACGCGGCGCGGTCACCCGCGCGACACTGCTCGGTACGCGTGGTGGGGGCACCCTGCCGTCCAGCCCGCCCCCGCCCCGGCTCGACCAGGGGTGACGCGCTCGCACGAGGCTCGGCAGCGTCGCCGGAGTTCGCCTCCGCGCTGTGCGCGCGGCGCGGCGGCGGGTACGTTGGACCCATGCCCAACATCGCACTCGAACTCGGCAAGCAGTCCGCGTCCTTCGGCGTGAAGAGCGCATACGGCGATCAGCAGGACGTCGACGGCGTCCGCATCATCCCGGTGGCGCTGACGTGGTCAGGATTCGGCGGCGGATCCGACGAGGCGGGGAACGGCGGTGGCGGCGGTGGCGGCTGGGCCATCCCGGTTGGCGCATATATCCGTCGGGGCGACGATCTCCGGTTCGAGCCGAACATCATCGCGCTCCTGGCCGTCGCGGTTCCGTTCGTCTTCTTCGCCGGTCGCGCGCTCAGCCGTGTCATCCGCACCCTCAAGAAGTAGCCCGGACGCGGTCGGCCATTCGCTCGGGATCGCGGTCGATCGGATCATCGCGGCAGTCGCGCAGGTCGCTGCATCCAATCCCGTGGTCCTCATCGACGGACGAAGCGGTGCGGGCAAGACATCGCTGGCACGCACGCTCGTCGCACGATGGCCGCTGCGCGGCCGCGTTCAACTCGTGGCGCTCGACTCGATCTACCCGGGCTGGGACGGCCTGGACGACGGCGTCGAGCTCGCGAGGGAGCTCATCCTGACCCCGCACGCCAAGGGAATCGTGGGGGTGTGGCAGCGGTGGGACTGGACCGTCGGCGAACCTGCCGAGGCGCATGCCGTCGATCCGTCTCTGCCGCTCATCGTCGAAGGTGCCGGTGTGCTCACCCCGGCGACCGCTCGGCTCGCCGATGTGCGGGTGTGGCTCGAGTCGCCGGCGGCGTCGCGCAAGGAGCGCGCCCTGGCTCGCGACGGCGAGACGTACCGTCCTCATTGGGATCGGTGGGCGCGCCAGGAACAGCGGCACGTGACCCGCGACGATCCGATGAGCCTCGCGTCCCTCGTGTTCCCCGTGCCGTGAGCGCGGTTCAGTCCTCGCTGTCGAGAGCCGCCACGAGACCGTCGAGCCGGTACCCGATCCAGTCGTAGACGCCGAATCGCGGATCATCGTGCTCGTGCTCGTCCTCCTCGACGACGCCCAGCCGGGTGGCGAGCACCAGTCGTACGGCGGCGAGGGTGCGCAACCAGGCCTGAGCCGTCTCGGGGGCGAGCCTGATCTCCACCTGCTCCAGCAGTGCCGGGTCGTCGGGGTCCTCCGGGATCTCGGCCGCCTCCTGGAGGGATGCCAGCACGAGACCTGCGTCGGTGGCACGCCGATCGAGCAGGTCGGACTGCGTGAGCGCCCGGAACTCCCGCGCCGCGTCCTCGTCGTCCGAGTAAGCCGACGGCACCAGCCGGGCGATGGCGGGGTCGCCGTCGTCGGGCGCGGATTGGCGCAGCAGTTCGGCGAACTGGCCGACCAGGCCCGCGAGATGGGCGGCCTCGAGGCGGGCGACCTCGAGCACGACGATCCGGTCGCTCATCGGGGCTCCTGTCTCACGGTGGCCCACAGGCCGTAGTCGTGCATCGCCTGCGCGTGCAACTCCATCTGCTCGCGGGGGCCGCGCGAGACGACCGCGTGCCCCTCGTTGTGAACCGCGAGCATGAGGCGCTCCGCGTCAGGGCGGGCGAGGCCGAAGTACTCGCGGAACACGTGCGTGACATAGCTCATGAGGTTGACCGGATCGTCCCAGACGACGGTCTGCCAGGGGCGCGCAGGGTCTACGCGTTCGGAGAGGTCGATGTCCTCGTCGACCGACGGTGTGGCGAGCGCAGCCATCATGCCCAGCCCAGCTCGTGCAGGCGGTCGTCATCGATTCCGTAGAAGTGCGCGATCTCGTGCACGAGCGTCGTATGCACCTCGTCGCGCAGCTCGTCCTCGTCGTCGCAGACCGCGAGGTGCGGCTCCCGGTACACGATGATGCGGTCGGGCAGCTCGCCGATGCCGTAGCGCTCCCGCTCGGTCAGCGCCCAGCCGTCGTAGAGTCCCAGCAGGTCGAGACTGCCGTCCTCGGGTCGGTCTTCGACCACGAACACGACGTTGTCGAGGCCCTCGACCATGTCGTCCGGGAGCGCATCCAGCTCGTCGATCACGAGCGTCTCGAAGGTCGCGGCATCCATCTCCATCATGATGCCCCGCTTCTACGCGAATGGGGCGCGTAAGACGCGCCCCATTCGATCGATTTGGGGTGAGTAACGGGACTTGAACCCGCGACCCCCTGGACCACAACCAGGTGCTCTACCAACTGAGCTATACCCACCATGTCTCCCGCTCGCGCGGGCAACCAGACGATTCTCTCACACCTCCGGAGCAAACGACGACACGACGGAAGCGGCCGCGGCGCGCGCGCCATCGCTCGTCGGACCGGGCTCCGGAACGAACACCGCCTGGCGGTAGTAGGCGAGTTCGCGGATCGACTCGAGGATGTCGGCCAGGGCGCGGTGACCGCCGTCCTTCGCGGGTGCGTGGATGTACGCGCGCGGGTACCAGCGGCGCGACAGCTCTTTGATGCTCGACACGTCGACGTTGCGGTAGTGGAGCCATCGGTCGACCCGCGGCATGTACTTCGCCAGGAACATTCGGTCGGTGCCGATGGTGTTCCCGGCGAGAGGGGCCTTGCCCTCCAGCGGGACGAACCGCTGGATGTACTCGAGGACCTGGAACTCGGCGTCCGCCAGGCTCACGCCGTGCGGGATCTCGTCGAGCAGCCCGGAGCTGCGGTGCATATTGGTGACGAACTCGTTCATGTTCGCCAGCGCCGAGTCGTCGGGTTTGATCACGACGGAGAATCCCGGATCGAGAGTGCGCAGCTCGAAATCGGTGATGACCACAGCGATCTCCACCAGTTCGTCCACGCCCAGGTCGAGCCCGGTCATCTCGCAGTCGATCCACACCAGACGGTCGTTCTCGGATGCACCCACCATGTGCTCCATCCTTGTCACTAGTCCAGACATCCCACGGGCCTGGACTCGGGTGCCGACTCCCACGCCGGACCCGTTCGCCCCTCCGGGAGGATTCGAACCCCCGACCTGGCGGGTAGAAACCGCTCGCTCTGTCCCCTGAGCTACGGAGGGAAGGGTCATTCCACACTACCGGGTCGCACCACGCCGTCGCGGACGCTGGCGGATGACCGTCTCTCGGCGTAGCGTCAGGACCGGAGGCATCGAAAGGAGTTCACCGATGAGCACCACGCAGACGCACCACCCTCTCTGGGTCGCCTACGGAGCATCGGGTGTCGCCGGCAGCATCCGCAAGGACGACGACGGCTACACGGTCACGATGGCAGGCGCGAGCGAAGCGACGGGTACGTACCCGACGATGGAGATCGCGAAGAGCGCACTTCACTCGCACATGACGCCGGGCAGCGACTGGCCCATGTTCCGCGAGCACTGACCCGCACGGCGCGCCCGGTCGCGGGTGCGCCGCCGGGTGCCGCGCGTCACGCCGAGTGCTCGGCGGCGACGCGCGTCGGCTTCCTGCGGGTGTCGAGCAGGGGCAGTGCGACGTGCACCAGCGGGCCGATCAGGACCGCGAAGAGCACCGTGCCGATCCCGACCGTGCCGCCGAGGAGCCATCCCACGATCAGCACCGACACCTCGACCAGGGCACGGCACAGCCAGATGGGCCACCCGAGGCGCGCGTGCATGCCTGTCATCAGGCCGTCGCGTGGCCCGGGGCCGAAATGCGCCCCGATGTAGAGGCCCGACGCGATCGCGACCAGGATGATCCCGCCGAGCAGTGTCGCGAACTGGGCGACGAACCCCGAGACCGGCGGGACGACACCGAGGACGATCTGCATGCTGGTGCCGACCAGGAGGATGTTCGCGATCGTGCCGACGCCCGGCTTCTGCCGGAGCGGAATCCACAACAGGAGCACGAAGAAGCCCACGATATTGGTGATCCAGCCGATGCCGATCCCCGTGCGGACGGAGAGCCCCTGGGCGAAGACGGTCCAGGGATCGACGCCCAGGCCGGCTTCGACGGTCAGGGCGCAGCCCGCTCCGTAAAGGAAGAGACCGACGAGCAATTGGACGATGCGGCGTGGCATGGATCCATCCAATCGCAGAATTGGATCGTAGCTTCCAGTCCAATGCGACTACTCTGGCCCCATGGACTCCCGCATCTCTGCGCGCGCCCTGGCGGCGGCCCTCGGTGGCTGGCGCACGCGCGAGCCTGCGTACGAAGCGCTGGCCGACGGCATCCGTCTGCTCTGCCTGGACAACCGTCTCGCCCCTCGCACCGCACTGCCGGCCGAGCGCGAGCTGGCGTCCGCCCTGCACCTGAGTCGCAGCACGGTGGCCGCGGCCTATCGGAGCCTTCGGGAGACGGCCCACATCGCGAGTCTGCGCGGGTCGGGCAGCGTCACGCTGCCGCTCGGACGCCGGGAGCCCGGGCGCGCCGACGCCGGCGAGGGGATGATCGATCTCCAGCAGGCCAGCCCGCCCGCATGGCCGGGGTTGGCCGGGATCATGGCCGAGATGGCGGGCGGTGCGTCCGCGCTGGTGTCGCGCGTGGGGTACGACGTCCTCGGGCGCATCGAGCTGCGTGAGGCGATCGCCGACCGGTACACCGCGCGCGGGGTGCCGACGCGCGCTGATGAGGTGCTCGTGACGACGGGCGCCCAGAGCGCGATCCATCTCGTGTCGACCGTGCTCATCGGCCGCGGGGACCGCGTGCTGGTCGAGACGCCGACCTATCCGCACGCGGCCGACGCTCTCCGCCGGGCCGGCGCCCGGCTGGTGGGCGTCCCCGTCACGACCGGAGAAGGCTGGGACCTCGATCGGGCCGAGCAGGCCTTCGCGCGCACCCTTCCCGTGATGGCGTACCTGATGCCCGACTTCCAGAATCCTACGGGCCGGAGCATGAGCGTCGGAGAGCGTGAGGCGATGCTCGCGGCGGGGGAGCGGTCGGGATCGGTGCTCGTCCTCGATGAGACGACCGCGGAGCTGGACATCGACCGCGGCCCGCTCGCGGCCGGCTTCACGGCGTCCGAGCCCGGGACGGTCGTGCGCATCGGCTCACTGGGCAAGACGGTGTGGGGCGGGCTGCGGCTCGGGTGGGTGCGCGCCGACGGCGACCTGATCCGCAGGCTGGTCGCCGCGCGGCCGGCGCACGACCTCGGTACGCCCGAGTTCGAGCAGGCGATCGCCACCCGGCTGCACTCGCAGTTCGACGACATCGTCCGGCAGCGCTCGGAGCTGCTGCGAGCGGGTCGCGACGCGCTGGTGCGCGCGCTGGGGGAGCGTCTGCCTGCGTGGGACGTCCCTGACGTGCATGGTGGCGTCTCGCTCTGGATCGAGCTGGGTGCCCCGCTCAGTTCCGCGCTGGTCATCGAGGCACGGGCGCGCGGCGTGCTGCTGAGCGCCGGGCCGCGTTTCTCCGTGGAGGGCGGGCACGAGAGACACCTCCGCGTGCCTTTCACAGCACCGCCCGAGGAGACGGTGCGCGCCGCGGACGTGCTCGCGGACGCCTGGTCGTCGGTCCGTGCCGGCGCGCCCTCGACGCTCGTGGAGCAGGTCGGCGCCGTCATCTGAACCACCGGGTGGCGCCCATGCCCGCTGGACGGGGTTCAACGGGCGAATGCCAGGCACTCCACAGCGTCGTCTGCGTTCCAGAAGTCGCCCAGATCGCGGAAGACGCGAGCTGCGGGGCTGTACCGCCGCGCGCGGAAGCGGATGGCGCCGGCCTGGGCGACTTCTTGGAGATGGCCGATCACGCGGCCGCCCGGGTCCACGACCCGCCACAGGGAAGGTGCCGCGGCGACGAGACGCATGCTGGTCCGCGACCGGAGCAGGGGAGCGCCCGATGTGCGGGTTTCGACGAGAGCTGACATGGTGCCTCCTTCAGAGTCGAACATAGCTACGACCTCCGACATTCAGGGTGGCGATGTCCTCCGGCGTTTCCTCCCCAGGCGAGCGCGCCACGCCGCTGTCCACAGATCGCCCGCACGCCGCACTCCGAGCGCTTCGGCGCGGCGAGTCTGGATCCACTGCCGGCGTCCTCGGGCACGGGGCGCCGGCAGGACCGAGGAGGGTCCTCGGGTGACAGAGAGGATGAGCGATGAGCGACAGAGGCGACACCATCACGATCACCGGCAACGTGGCGACACCTCCGGAGTTGAAACGGACGCCGGCCGGGGTGCCGATCACCACCTTCCGTGTCGCGAGCGGCCAGCGCCGCTACGACCGCGAAGCGGAAGCCTGGACCGACGCCGGGACGAACTGGTACACCGTGTCGGTGTTCCGTTCGCTGGCCGACCATGCTCACCAGTCCTTGCAGAAGGGAGATCGGGTGATCCTCACGGGCCGCCTCCGGCTGCGGGAATGGGACAACGGCACGCGTCGTGGCACGGCGATCGAGATCGACGCGGAGGCGATCGGGCACGACCTGCTCTGGGGGACGACGACGTTCGTGAAGGATTCCCGCAGCGCGACGATCGACGTCGCACCGGCGCGGTCGACTCCCGTGGGCGCCGACGCGTGGGCGGCCCCCGGGATCGATGGTGGGCCTGCGGGCGAGGTCGAACCGGCCGCGAGGCCGATGCTCGTCGCTGTCGGGGCGGGGGACGACCCGTCGACGGACGGCGTGGAGGCGCCCTTCTGAGGCGTTCAGCTTGCGCGGGGCCGGCGGCCCTAAACTCTCCCCGTGGCCCGAGACCTCCCGCCCCGCGCTCGCTTCGATGTCCGTTCACTGCGCGCCGCACGGGTGATCCTGACCGTTGCGCTCGTCGGGGTGCTCACGGCGTGCAGCCCCGGCGCCCCGGAGGCGACACCGACCCCCACTGCAACCCCCACCGACGGCGCCCCGAGCCCGAGCGCAACGCCGACGACGCCGGCCGAGCCCACGCTCGTGCCGGACGGGACCGCGGACGACAACCTCCCGCTGTTCTCGTCGGTCACCGCGGCGGTGTGGGCGACGGACGCCCGGGTGACCGGGCGGGCGTACATCGATGCGCTCACTGCGGCGGGGTTCGACAAGGCCGCGATGCAGGTGACCCAGGATCAGTCGACGGTGGGCAATCCCGCCGAGAGCATCCAGTTCTCGGTGCGCTGGAACGATCAGTGCCTGATCGGCCAGGTGGGCCCGGCGACGGGTGACCCGGTCACCGTCGTGGTGCCGGTGCTCGCCGAGGGGACCTGCCTCGTCGGGCAGACGCGGCCCATCGACTGGTGAGGTCCGACCGCCGCTCACACCATGACGGACGTGAGTCGGCTCACGCCGCTCGTCGCGTCGCCCGGTAGGCTGGGACGCTGACGTCTGAAGTCCAAGGAGAACAGAAACCCGCATGGCTGAGTACATCTACTCGATGGTCCGCGCCCGTAAGGCCGTCGGCGACAAGCTGATCCTCGACGACGTCACGATGGCGTTCCTCCCCGGTGCGAAGATCGGCATGGTCGGCCCCAACGGCGCCGGAAAGTCGACGATCCTGAAGATCATGGCCGGGCTCGACACGCCGTCCAACGGCGAGGCGAAGCTGAGCCCCGGCTTCACGGTCGGCATCCTGATGCAGGAGCCCGAGCTCGACGAGACCAAGACGGTCCTCGAGAACATTCAGGACGGCATCGCGATCAAGGCGAAGGTCGACCGGTTCAACGAGATCTCGGGCCTCATGGCAGATCCCGACGCCGACTTCGACGCACTTCTGGCCGAGATGGGCGTGCTGCAGGAAGAGATCGACGCCGCCGACGCCTGGGATCTCGACTCCCAGCTCGAGCAGGCGATGGACGCGCTGCGCACGCCGCCGGGCGACGCCCAGATCGGCCCGCTCTCGGGCGGTGAGAAGCGCCGTGTCGCGCTGACCAAGCTCCTGCTGCAGAAGCCCGACCTGCTGCTGCTCGACGAGCCCACGAACCACCTCGACGCCGAGAGCGTGCTGTGGCTCGAGCAGCACCTGCAGAAGTATGCCGGCGCCGTCATCGCGATCACCCACGACCGGTACTTCCTCGACAACGTGGCCGAGTGGATCGCCGAGGTCGACCGCGGGCGCCTCATCGGCTACGAGGGCAACTACTCGACCTACCTGGAGAAGAAGGCGGAGCGTCTCGCCATCCAGGGCAAGAAGGACGCCAAGCTCGCCAAGCGCCTCGCTGAGGAGCTGGAGTGGGTGCGCTCCAACCAGAAGGGGCGCCAGGCCAAGTCCAAGGCGCGTCTCGCGCGCTACGAGGAGATGGCGGCCGAGGCCGACCGCACGCGCAAGCTCGACTTCGAGGAGATCACGATCCCGCCCGGGCCGCGCCTGGGCAGCGTCGTGATCGACGCGAAGAAGCTGCAGAAGGGCTTCGACGGCCGCTCGCTCATCGACGGGCTGAGCTTCACGCTCCCGCCGAACGGCATCGTCGGAGTCATCGGCCCGAACGGCGTGGGAAAGACGACGCTCTTCAAGACCATCGTGGGGCTCGAGCCCCTCGACGGCGGCGACCTCAAGGTGGGCGAGACGGTCAAGATCAGCTACGTCGACCAGTCGCGGGCCAACATCGACCCCAACAAGACGCTGTGGGAGGTCGTGTCGGACGGGCTCGACATCATCACGGTCGGCAAGACCGAGATCCCCTCGCGCGCGTATGTGTCGAAGTTCGGGTTCAAGGGTCCTGATCAGCAGAAGAAGGCCGGAGTGCTCTCCGGCGGTGAGCGCAACCGCCTCAACCTCGCGCTCACGCTCAAGGAGGGCGGCAACCTGCTGCTCCTCGACGAGCCGACGAACGACCTCGACGTCGAGACCCTCCAGTCGCTCGAGAACGCGCTGCTCGAGTTCCCCGGGTGTGCGGTGGTCATCACGCACGACCGCTGGTTCCTCGACCGCATCGCGACCCACATCCTCGCCTACGAAGGCACCGACGAGAACCCCGACAAGTGGTACTGGTTCGAGGGCAACTTCGAGGCGTACGAGGCGAACAAGGTCGAGCGCCTGGGTGCGGAGGCGGCGCGTCCGCACCGCACCGCGTACCGCAAGCTCACGCGTGACTGAGATGGGCGACGCGGCGGTCGCAGCCACGGCCGGCGACCGCCGCCTGCACATCCCCATCCACCTGCGATGGGGAGACCTCGACGCATTCAACCACGTCAACAACACGTCGATGCTGAAGCTGCTCGAAGAGGCCCGGGTGCGAGCGTTCTGGCTACCCGAGCCCGGCGAGGACGCTCCGTCGACGGCGGTGCTGGACTCGAGCATCTTCAGCGGGATGCTGACGCTCATCGCCCGGCAGGAGATCGAGTACCTGGCGCCGGTCCCGTATCAGCGGCATCCGCTCGACGTGCAGATGTGGTTCGGCAAGCTGGGCGGGTCGAGCATCGAGGTCTGCTACGAGGTCTACAGCCCGGTCGAGTCCGCTGCCGGCGGTCGAACGCTGTACGCACGCGCCACCACGGTCATCGTGAAAGTGGATGCCGAGACCGGGCGCCCGCTCCGGCTCACGGGCGAGGAGCGCGCGGCGTGGGGGCCCTACGTCGGCGAGCCGATCCACTACGCCCACCGGCGCTGACCGGCCGACCGACTCAGCCGGCGTCGCCGCCGGCCCCGGGAACCCGGATCATGATCTCCTGGGCGACGCTGGCCAGCAGGGTGCCGTCAGCGGCGTAGATCCGTCCTGACGCCAGGCCCCGGCCACCGCGGGCGCTCGGGGACTCCTGGACGTACAGCATCCATTCGTCCACGCGGCCGAACCGATGCCACCACATGGCGTGGTCGAGGCTCGCGACCTTCAGACCCGGCGTCGCCCACGAGACGCCGTGTGCGCGCAGGATCGACTCCTGGATGGTCAGGTCGCTCAGGTACGCGAGCGCGGCGCGGTGGATCGCGGGGTCGTCCGGAATCGGGCGGCGCACGCGCATCCAGACCGCCTGGCGCGGCGCCTTCTCGGCGTCCGCCGTGACATAGATCGGCGCCGGAACGTGCCGAAGATCCACGGGTCGATCGGTGAAGAGCCGCTTGGACATCGGATGCAGGCCGCCGAGGTGCGACTCGATGTCGGGGAGGTCCTCGGGCGCGGGCACGCCTTCCGGCATCGGCTCCTGATGCTCGAGCCCCGGGTCCTCGTCCTGGAAGGACGCGATCATCGAGAAGATCGGGACTCCCTCCTGGAACGCCTGCGTGCGCCGGGTCGAGAACGAACGGCCGTCGTGGATGCGATCCACCGAGAACGTGATGCCCTTCGCCGAGTCGCCGGGGCGGAGGAAGTACCCGTGCATCGAGTGCACGATGCGCTCTTCGGGGATCGTGCGCGACGCGGCGACGATGGACTGCGCGAGCACCTGGCCGCCGTAGACGCGCCCGAGCGGCATCGACTGCGATGCGCCGGTGAAGATGTCCTCCGTGGTGCGCGCGTCGGACGCGCTCAGATCGATCACCGACAGCATCGACGCGACCGGGTCCTTCTCCGGCACGGTCTCGGCGTTCGGCTCGGCATCCACGGGTGCTCCTCTCCGGGGCGGCGGCCGCCCGTCGGTCCGCTTGGTAGCTTAGAGGGCGATGTCACCGCGCCTGTTGCTCGCCGATCCCGAGTCCGCCGCCGACGCCCTCACCTTCGCGGGTCGGGCAGCGCGCTTCACCGTCGAGGGCGTGCGGCTGCAGGCCTCCGGCGGGATCCTGGCGATGACTGCGGCACCGCTCGCACCGCGCGGCTTCGGGGATCCGACCCCGACCGTCCTTGCGCTCCGATCGCTGAACGCGGACCCCGAGCTCGTGTGCGACCTCGTGGTCGAGGCATCCGCCCTGTCTGCGACCGCCGATGATCCGCGCGCGCTCTCGCTTCCCGAGACCGCCCTGTCGCCCGCCTGGGCGGGCATCACCCCGCCGCGCAGCGGCTGGGACGCGCGGCCCGGCATCGAGGCCTCGACGCTCGCCGCCAAAGCCCAAGGGGGGATCGCCCGCGTCGCCGACACGGTGCCGACGGACGCCGGCGAGGACGTGGTGCGCACCGTCCGTGCCGCCGTGTGGGGCGCGCCCGATGACGAGCTGGGAGGTCTGCCGCTCGGCGTCGCGTTCGCAGCTCTGAGCCTCGGCTTCATCAGCGGCGGCGAGACCGCTCGGGTCTTCGCCAGCGGACCGTGGACGCGAGTGAGCCTCAGCCGCGGGCATGTGCTGGTGCGTGGACCGGTGGCGAGCGGACTCACCGCCGTGCGTCGTACGGGATCCTCCGCGAGCTGAGCCCGACCCTCGCGGTCACACGGCCGCCGCCGCCGCGCGCCCGGCGACCCGCCCCGAGAAGAGGCATCCGCCGACGAAAGTGCCCTCGAGGGCGCGATAGCCGTGGATGCCGCCGCCGCCGAATCCGCTCGCCTCGCCCGCGGCGTACAGGCCGGGAACGGGCTCGCCGCCGGCACCGAGGGCGCGGCCCGACAGGTCGGTCTCGATGCCGCCCAGGGACTTTCGGGTGAGCACGTGCAGCTTCACGGCGATGAGCGGCCCGGACTTGGGGTCGAGGATGCGGTGCGGGCTCGCGGTGCGGATGAGGCGGTCGCCGCGGAACGCGCGCGCCGAGCGCAGCATCGCGATCTGGGCGTCCTTGGTGAAGTCGTTGTCGATCTCACGGTCGCGAGCCTCGACCTCGAACCGCACGCGGTCGGCGTCGAGCACGTCGCCGCCGGGGAGCGCCTGCATGCCCGCGATGAGGTCGTCGAGGCTGTCGCGCACGACGAAGTCGGCGCCGTGATCCATGAACGCCTGCACGGGACCGGCGGCGCCCTTTCCGAGGCGGGATTTCGCGAGGAGCTTGACGTCCTTGCCGGTGAGGTCGGGGTTCTGCTCGCTGCCGGAGAGCGTGAACTCCTTCTCGATGATCTTCTGCGACAGCACGAACCATGAGTGGTCGTGCCCAGTGGCGCGCAGGTGTGCGAGCGTGCCCAATGTGTCGAACCCGGGGAAGAGCGGCACCGGCAGGCGATTGCCCGTCGCATCGAGCCACACCGACGAAGGCCCGGGAAGGATGCGGATGCCGTGATCCGGCCAGATCGGATCCCAGTTCTGGATGCCCTCGACGTAGTGCCACATGCGGTCGCCGTTGATCAGGCGCGCGCCCGCGGCCGCCGACACGGGCTGCATCGAGCCGTCGACGTACGCCGGAACGCCGGTCACCATCGTCGCGGGGGGAGTGCCGAGGCGCTCGGGCCACCACTGGCGCACGAGGTCGTGGTTGCCCCCGATGCCTCCGGACGAGACGATCGTCGCGTCCGCCGTGACCTCGAAGGTGTCGACGACTTCGCGCGAGCTCGCGACGCCGCGCGCGGCGCCGGACGGAGCCAGGACGTCACCGGCCGCGCCCGTGACGATGCCACCGTCGACGGTGAGAGAGGTGACGCGATGGCGGGGGAGGATCGTCACGCGGCCGTCGGCCTCACCGGCTTCCACAGCCGCCTGGAACGGCGCCACGATCCCGGGCCCGGTGCCCCACGTGATGTGGAAGCGCGGCACCGAGTTGCCCGGACCTGTCGCGGTGTATCCGCCTCGCTCCGCCCAGCCGACGATCGGGAAGAAGCCGACGCCCTTCTCGCGCAGCCACGCGCGCTTCTCCTCGTGCGCGAACTGCAGGTAGGCCTCGGCCCAGCGTCGGGGCCAGAGATCCTCGTCGCGGTCGAACCCGGCGTTGCCGAACCAGTCCTGCCGGGCGAGCTCGAGCGAGTCGCGGATGCCGAGGCGTCGCTGCTCGGGCGAATCGATGAAGAAGAGGCCGCCGAACGACCACCACGCCTGCCCGCCGAGATTCGACCGGGGCTCCTGGTCGACGATCGTCACGCGCTTGCCTGCCGCGACCGCCTCCGCGGTGGCGACGAGACCGGCGAGTCCCCATCCGATGACGAGGATGTCGGTGTGGTGTGAGGGCATGTCGACTCCTTCGTCGGCGAGGGGAGGCTGAGGCGAAGCTCAGCGAGCGGGGTCGGTGTCGGCCGGCGGTGCCGCCGTGACGGGAATGGATGCCGCAGCCCGGGGTCCTGCGGCGGGTCCGATGCCCGAGGGCTCGAAGGTATTCACCATGGCATACGCGGCGCGCTGGAGGTAATCCCAGAGGGTGGCCTCGTGCAGCGGCGGGAGCTGGAGTTCGTCCACGGCGGCCCGCATGTGCGCGAGCCAGCGGTCGCGCGCGTCGGGGTCCACGTGGAACGCCGCGTGACGCATGCGCAGCCGGGGGTGCCCGCGCTCCTGGCTGTACGTCGTCGGACCGCCCCAGTACTGCTCGAGGAACAGCGTGAGCCGCTCCTGCGCCGGGCCGAGGTCCTCCTCGGGGTACATGGGGCGAAGGACCTCGTCCTCTGCGACCCCGCGGTAGAACGCGTCGACGAGCCGCACGAACGTGTCGTGGCCGCCGACCTCGTCGTAGAAGCTCAGCGGGGTGGCCGGGTCCGTCATGGGGTTCCTCCGGTGGTCGGGCCGGACTCGTCGCCCGTGGGCGGTGTCGACGGCTTCTTGGGGGTTCGCTTCGGCTTCCACACGGGACGCTCCGGCGTGGAAGCGACCGGCGTGGGCTTGGTCTTGGGCGGGTTGGCGCCGCGCACACGCTGAGCGCCCTCGAGGCCGCTCGGCATGACCGCGGTGAGGGCGGGCAGCGTGATGCCCATCTCATCGATCGTGTGCTTCAGCCGCATGCGCAGCTCGCGTGCCACGTCGTCCTTCGCGTTCGCGCGGGTCTTCATGACGAGACGGATGACGAGCGCGTCGCCCGAGATCGACTCGAGGCCCCACACCTCGGGCTGCTCGAGGATGCGCGTGCGCCACTTCGGATCCTTCGAGAGTTCCTTGGCGGTGTCGAGCATCGCCTTCTCGACCTCGCCGATGTCGGAGTCGGTGGCCACCGAGAGGTCGAGGATGACCCGCGACCAGCCCTGCGAGAGGTTGCCGATGCGCAGGATCTCGCCGTTGCGCACGTACCAGAGGGTGCCGTTGACGTCGCGGACGTGCGTGACGCGGACGCTCACGTACTCGACGACGCCCGTCGCCAGTCCGAGGTCGACCACGTCGCCGATCCCCACCTGATCCTCGGCCACGATGAAGATCCCGTTGAGCACGTCCTTCACGATGTTCTGCGCGCCGAAGCCGAGACCGGCGCCGATGGCGGCGGTGAGCAGCGTGAGCGATCCGAGAGCGGTCGGCGCCAGCACGTTGATGATCAGCAGCAGCGCGATGATCACGATCGTCACGTTGACGATGTTGCCGAGGATCGAACCGAGCGTGCGCGTGCGCTGGACGAGCCGCACCGACGCGAGCGGTGACCGCTCGAGCGCCTGGGTGTCGTCGACGTTCGCCTTGTTCTTGGCGCCGTTGACGATGCGGCTGACGACCCGGTGGATCACGAAGCGGAGGATCCAGGCGAGGATGAATGCGCCGACGATGATGCCGGCGACGGTGAGCAGGTTCCAGCCGGCCTTGACGAAGAAATCGCCGACCTGCTGCCAGAACTCGATGTCTGCGATGGTCGGCTCGTCGGGAGTCGTTGTGTCGAGGGGGAGGCTGATCATCGTCACGATCCTAACGAGGTGAGGACGCGCTCAGCCTGGGCGGCGCTCAGGTTGTGGACCGCTCACCGTCGGGCGGCGCGGACTCGTCGACCAGGCGATGACGGTGGGCGAGGATCACTGCGTGAACCCGGTCGCGCGCCCCGATCTTGGCCAGCACGCGGCCGACATGCGTCTTCACCGTCGATTCGCTGAGGAACAGATGGGCCGCGATCTCGGCGTTGTTCATCCCGCGCGCGATCGCGAGGAACACCTCCCGTTCGCGCTGGGTGAGCTCGGCCGTCGGGTCGCCCGCCGGGCTCGGGGGTTCCGTGACGGGCGGCGCCGCGTGGAGCCGGTCGATGAGCCGCCGTGTGACCGACGGCGCCAGCACGGCGTCGCCCCGATGCACGGCGCGGATCGCCGCGGTGAGCTCGGAGCGGTGCGCATCCTTGAGGAGGAATCCGCTGGCGCCGGCATCGAGCGCTCCCACGGCGTACTCGTCGAGGTCGAACGTGGTGAGCACGAGAACGCGCGTCGACGGGTGTGCGGCGACGATGGACCGGGTCGCCGCGATGCCGTCGGTGCGCGGCATCCGAATGTCCATCAGCACCACATCCGGTGCATGGGCGGCCACCGCACGCAGCGCCTCGTCGCCGTCGGCCGCCTCACCGACCACCTCGACGTCCGGTTCGGCCTCGAGCACCAGACGGAAGCCGAGTCGGATGAGCTCCTGGTCGTCGACCAGGAGGACGCGGATGGGTGTCGTCATGGTGCGTTCTCCTCCAGGTCGGTCTTCGCGCCTGCCTGGGCCGACAGCGGCAGGGAAGCGCGCACGGCCCACCGTCTGCCGTCGACGGGTCCGGCCTGCAGGGTGCCGCCCACGTGCGCCGCGCGCTCGCGGAGCCCCGGGAGGCCGAACCCCGCGCCCCCGGGCGAATCTGCGGCTTCGGTGCGCGGCCGCACGCCGTCGTTCACGATGTCGAGGTCGACGGCGTCCGCCCGCACGGCGATCCGCGCGTCGATCGTGGTGGCGAGGGGAGCGTGCCGCATCGCGTTGGTGAGGGATTCCTGCACGATGCGCGCCACTGCGAACCGCACCTCCGCGGGGACATCGTCGAGGCGACCCTCCACGTGCAGCACGACCGGGAACCCGGCGCGCTGCGCCGACTCGACCGCATCCGCGACCGACGCCGCGTCGACCGGCGCGAGGGGCGCGTCCGGGGACAGTTCGGGATCGCGCAGCACGCCGAGCATCGCACGCATCTCGGTCAGGGCGCCGCGTGCCGTGTCGGCGATCTGCTCGGTGACCGCCCGCGCGCGGGCCGGGTCCGCAGTCGCGGTCGCCCCCTCGGCGAGGGCGACGATGACGGTCAGGTTGTGCGAGACGATGTCGTGCATCTCGCGGGCGATCCGCGTGCGCTCGGCGGCGGCACCCAGGCGCGCCTGCTGATCGCGCTCTACGAGCAGCTGGCGGGATCGGTCGATGAGCGCCTCGAGATAGCGTCGCCGGTTGCCGACGTTGACCCC
Source organism: Microbacterium sp. Leaf288 (assembly GCF_001422925.1). Lineage (GTDB taxonomy): Bacteria > Actinomycetota > Actinomycetes > Actinomycetales > Microbacteriaceae > Microbacterium. The sequence goes on along the minus strand of NZ_LMNI01000010.1, from coordinate 646,282 downwards.
GATCAACGCCCCGATGAGCATGGCGATGGCGCCCGACACCAGCGAAGTGACGAGGTAGCCCCACGTTGTGGGATCCGCGAGGCCGGCGACGACCGTGTAGACCGCCATCAGGCCGGTCGCCGTGGCGAAGGCGATCCAGCACGACCGCACCGACCGATAGACCGCGACCGCGTAGATCGCGAAGGCCGGAAGGAGATGGGATGCCGGGACCAGGCTCGGCGGCAGGATCACCAGGGGCAGCGCCGCCGCGGCGAAGACGAGGAGCGGCCGCGAGCGGCGGAACACCAGGGCGACGCAGGCGCCGACGACCACGACGATCGCGTACACCGTCTGCGGCACCGTCGGGGGGATCGGGTATTCGGAGCGGAACGCGGCAGTGGGTGCGGACAGGAGGAACGCGAGGACCGCGACGATCACATCGGCGGCTCGCGGATGCCGCGCCCAGAAGCGCCGGAAGACCCCCGGGGGTCGCGGCAGCAGCAGGCCGTCGTCGGCGCCGGGAGCGGCACCGACGACGGCCTGGCTGGCGGATCGCGGCATTCGGTCGACTCTACGCGTCGCGTCCGCGCAGCACCGCCCAGCCGCCCACCAGCGGCACGAGGCCCCAGGCGGCCAACGTGACCAGCGGTACGGTGAGGTCCTCCGCGCCCGGTGCGGTCACCGCCGACGCGGCATTCATCGGGAGGTACTCGGCGAGGTCGGCGATCCAGCTCCAGCTCTCACCGAACATCGAGAACAGGCTGAACACGATGGGCAGGACGAACAGGACGCCGACGGTCACCGCGATGGCTCCGGCGCCGTTGCGCAGGATGAACCCGAACCCGAGGCCGATGAGGGTGAAGACCACCATCGAGAGCACGCCCAGCGCGAGCGGCACGATCGACTGCGCTGGCTCCGACCAGTCGATCCCCTCAGCGAGGAACGGGGCGGTCGCCGCGATCGCGAGGGCGTAGGTCACCACGGTCGTCAGCGCGATGAGCACGCCGATGACGACCGCCTTCGCCACGACGACGGCGCCGCGGCGCGGCTCGGCGGTGAGTGTCGAGCGGATCATCCCTGTCGAGTACTCGCCGGTGATGACGATCGCCCCGAGGATGCCGGCGACGAGCATGGTGAACTGCGTCGGCGAGAGGATCGCGCTGACCGCGGGGAATCCGCCGCCGAACTGGGCGGACGCCGACGCGATCATCATCGAGATGCCGATGGAGAGCACAGCGGTGATCGCGAGCGACCACCACGTCGAGCGGAGCGTCGTGATCTTGATCCACTCGCTGCGCAGCAGATTCGCGAACGTCAGTCGGTACGGCGATGCGGCGCGCGCTCCGGCGTCGGCACGCGTGGCGGGGGCGAGGGCGGTCATGCGATCTCCTTGGAGGTGTACTCGACGGCGTCGCCGGTGAGGGCGAGATAGGCGTCTTCCAGTGATCCGGTGCGGGAGGTGAGTTCGTGGACGGGAATGCCGAGCGAAGCGGCGAGGTCGCCGATCGACGCGGCGGTGACGCCTGAGATCTCTGCGACACCGGGCGACGACGCCGTCACGGTGACGTCGGGGCCCGCGAGGGCGGCGACGAGCTCCGACAGGCGCGGCGACCGCACGATGACGATGCTGGTGGTCCACGCCTGCACGAGCTCGGACAGCTCGGCATCGGCGAGCACCTGCCCGCGGCCGAGCACGATGACGTGGTCGGCGGTCTGCGCCATCTCGCTCATGAGGTGGCTGGAGAGCAGGACGGTGCGCCCCTCGGCGGCGAGGTGCCGCACGAACTGGCGCACCCACCGCACGCCCTCGGGATCGAGGCCGTTCACGGGCTCGTCGAGGATGAGCGTGCGCGGATCGCCGAGCAGCGCCGCCGCGATGCCCAGCCGCTGGCCCATGCCGAGCGAGAACTTGCCCGCCCGCTTTCCGGCGACCGACGAGATGCCGGTGAGCTCGATCACCTCGTCGACGCGCGAGCGGCCGATGCCGTGGGTCGCGGCCATGGCGCGCAGGTGGTTGCGGGCCGAGCGACCCGTGTGCACGGCCTTCGCGTCGAGCAGGACGCCGACCTCGGTCAGCGGTGAGCGCAGGTGCGCGTAATTCTGGCCGGAGACGGTCACAGTGCCGGATGTGGGCCGGTCGAGGCCGACGATCATCCGCATGGTGGTCGACTTGCCGGCGCCGTTCGGACCGAGGAACCCGGTGACCTTCCCCGGCTGCACGGTGAACGACACGTTGGACACCGCGGTCTTGTCTCCGAAGCGCTTCGTGAGCTGTTCTGCAACGATCATGCCCACAACGCTATGAGTCAGCTGTGCCCGTGCGCGTCAGTCTTCGGGATGAACAATCGCGGACGACGTGGTACCAGGGTGCCGAAGACGCCGGATGCCTCGACCCACGCGGGGTCGAGGCATCCGTCGTCGTTGCCTACTGGGAGTCGCGGTCCTGCACCGACAGCGCGCGCTCGACGCCGGCGAGGTTCTCGGCGACGAGGCGGCGCAGGGCCGGAGCGGCGTCGCCGTTCGCCTCGAGCCACGCGCGCGTGGCGTCGCGAAGTGGGACGTCGGCGAGCGGTGCGGGATACAGACCCACGATGAGGTACTGCGCGATCTGGTAGGTGCGCGAGTTCCAGATGGGCAGCAGCGACGCGAAGTAGCGCGCGACGAAGTCGGCGAGCAGTCCGCGTCCTGCGGGGTGCACGAAGCCGAGAGCTGCGGCCCGCACGATCGTGTTGGGCTGGTCGTCGCTGTCGACGAGCGACGACCACGCGGCGGCCTTCGCCTCCGCCGACGGGAGCGCCGCCTTGGCCTGCGCGGCGAACTCGCCGCCCTTGGCGGTGTTGTCGGCGGCGAGGGCCTCGTCGATGTCGGCGGCCGTCACGACCCCGCCGGCGGCGAGGGACACGAGCAGCTGCCAGGAGAGGTCGGTGTCGATGTCGAGGCCGTCGAACGTCGCCTCGCCGTCGCGCAGCTGACGGACCTTCTCCCACTGGCCGGGGGTGGCTGCGGCGGACGCGAACGCGGTCACGAACTGCAGCTGGCTGTCGCCGCCGGCCTCGGCCGAGCCGGCCAGCGCCCACAGAGCGTCGGCGACCTTGGCACGCGTGACGTCGCGCTTCTCGGGCGCGACGTACGAGTTCGCGGCGAGCTGCAGCTGCGCGAGCGTGGTGCGGACGGTGGTCGACTCGGTCTCGGCGCCGATGTTGCGCAGCACCAGGTCGACGTAGTCGGAAGCGGATGCCTCGGCATCGCGGGTCTGGTCCCACGCGGCACCCCACACCAGCGAGCGGGCGAGCGGGTCGCTGATCTTGCCGAGGTGGTCGATCGCGGTCTGAAGCGACTGGTCGTCGAGGCGGATCTTCGCGTAGGCGAGGTCCTCGTCGTTCAGGAGCACGAGCGCCGGGCGCTTGTGCCCCTTGAGCTCGGGCACCTCGGTGAGATCGCCGTCCACGTCGAGCTCGACGTGGTGAACGCGCACCAGAGCCTCGCTCCGGAGCTCGTAGAAGCCGACCCCGAGGCGGTGCGGGCGGATCGTCGGGTAGTCCGCGGGCGCGGTCTGCACGATCGCGAAGCGCGTGATGGTGCCGTCGACGTCCGTCACGATCTCGGGCGACAGCGTGTTCACGCCCGCCGTCTCGAGCCACTTCTTCGACCACGTCGACAGTTCACGACCGCTGGTGGCCTCGAGCTCGGCGAGCAGGTCGCCCACCTCGGTGTTCGACCACTCGTGCTTCTTGAAGTAGGCGGCGACACCGGCGAAGAACGCCTCGATGCCCACCCACGCGGCCAGCTGCTTGAGCACCGAGCCGCCCTTGGCGTACGTGATGCCGTCGAAGTTGACCTGCACGTCTTCGAGGTCGTTGATCTGCGCGACCACCGGGTGCGTGGAGGGGAGCTGGTCCTGGCGGTAGGCCCAGGTCTTCTCCATCGCGTTGAACGTGGTCCACGCCTCGGTCCACTCGGTCGCCTCGGCGGTGGCGATCGTCGACGCCCACTCGGCGAACGACTCGTTCAGCCACAGGTCGTTCCACCACTTCATGGTGACGAGGTCGCCGAACCACATGTGGGCGAGCTCGTGCAGGATGGTGACGACGCGACGCTCCTTGACGGCATCCGTCACCTTCGAGCGGAAGACATACGTCTCGGTGAAGGTGACGGCGCCGGCGTTCTCCATCGCCCCGGCGTTGAACTCGGGCACGAACAGCTGGTCGTACTTCGCGAACGGGTAGGCGTAGTCGAACTTCTCCTCGAAGTACGCGAAGCCCTGACGCGTCTTGTCGAAGATGTAATCCGCGTCCAGGAACTGCCAGAGGCTCTTGCGGCCGTACACGCCGAGCGGGATGACCCGGCCCGACGAACTGGTCAGCTCGGAGAACGTCGCCTCGTACGGGCCTGCGATGAGCGCGGTGATGTACGACGAGATGCGCGGCGTCGGCTCGAAGCGCCAGGTCGCCGTGCCGTCACCGTGCTTCTTCGGCTCGGGGGTGGGGGAGTTGGAGACGACCTTCCACGGCTCGGGGGCCGTGACCGTGAACGCGAACGTGGCCTTCAGGTCGGGCTGCTCGAACACCGCGAACACACGGCGGGAGTCGGGCACCTCGAACTGCGAGTAGAGGTACACCTCGCCGTCGACCGGGTCGACGAAACGGTGCAGGCCCTCGCCGGTGTTCGTGTACAGGCAGTCCGCGTCGATGACCAGCTCGTTGTCGGCGGCCAGGTCGTCGAGCGCGATGCGTGAATCGGCGAACGCCGTGGCGGGGTCGATCGAGCGGCCGTTGAGGGTGATCTCGCGCACCTCGCGCGCGATCAGGTCGATGAACGTCGCGGCACCGGGCGTCGCGGTGAAGCGGACGACGGAGCGGGATCCGAAGACCTCGGCGCCCTTCGTCAGGTCGAGCGCGACTTCGTACGACTGCGTGTCGACGATCGCGCGGCGCTCCTGCGCCTCGATGCGGGTGAGGTTCTCTCCAGGCACTGCTGTGGCTCCCATGGGTGAGGATGACGGAGGTGGTCGATCGGCTCGTCGCGCGAGCGCTCGATCCGGCGGCCGCCACCAGCGCTGCTGGCACCGATGACAACCGTCCCAGCCTATGTCAGCGGGCCCGCGAACGCCCGATCCCGTGGCTGAAAGCACCCGGATGCGGTGTCAGGATGGAGGGGTGACTTCTCCCGAGCAGCACGTCGTCCCCTTCGCCTCTCCCGCCGCCGCGCCCGGCTCGCCCTTCGTCGAGCAGCCCGTCGCCTACGACGGCCTCCTCCTCGCCGGCTTCGGCGGCCCCGAGGGTCAGGACGATGTCATCCCCTTCCTCCGCAACGTCACGCGCGGCCGCGGCATCCCCGATGAGCGCCTCGAAGAGGTCGCGCACCACTACCGTCACTTCGGCGGCGTGAGCCCGATCAACGCGCAGAATCGCGCGCTCAAGGCCGCCCTCGAGACCGAGCTCGCTCGGCGCGGACTGGACCTCCCCGTCTACTGGGGAAACCGCAACTGGGCGCCCTACCTGGGCGAGGCCGTGACGGATGCCGCGAACGCCGGCCACACGAAGCTCCTGGCGCTCGCCACCAGCGCCTATTCGTCGTTCTCGAGCTGCCGGCAGTACCGCGAGGACTTCGCGCGCGTGCTGACGGAGACGGACCTGGGCGAGCGCGTCACGATCGACAAGGTCCGCCAGTTCTTCGACCACCCCGGGTTCGTGCAGCCGTTCATCGACGGTGTGCGCGACGCCGTGGCAGGATTCCTGTCCGACGGCATCGCCCCCGAGGCCGTGCGGGTGCTGTTCTCGACCCACAGCATCCCGACGGCGGATGCCGAGCGCTCCGGCCCGCGCGAGGGCGACGAGCTGCACCGCGACCTGGGTGAGGGCGGCGCCTACGCCGCACAGCATCTCGCGGTCGCCGAGGTCGTCATGGCGACCGTGGCCGCGGAGGTCCCCGGCGCCGACCGCGTCGCGTGGGATCTCGTCTACCAGTCGCGCTCCGGCCCGCCGAGCCAGCCGTGGCTCGAGCCCGACGTGAACGACGTGATCGCCGAGCTGCCCGCGGCGGGTGTGCAGGCGGTAGCGATCGTGCCGCTCGGCTTCATGAGCGACCACATGGAGGTGCTGTGGGACCTCGACACCGAGGCGATGGATGCCGCGGCCGAGGCCGGCATCCGCGCGGTGCGCACGCCGACGCCCGGCGTCGACCCCGTGTTCGTGTCGGGGCTGATCGACCTCGTCGAAGAGCGTCTGAACGGCATGCCTGCGGGGGAACGGCCCCACGCGACCGACCTCGGACCCTGGTTCGACGTCTGTCGTCCCGCCTGCTGCGAGAACGTGCGCGCGGGCTTCAAGCCGGCAGCCGCGGGCATCGCGCCCTGAGCGAGCGAACCGCCTGAACGGACCGCTCGCCGCGGCGCAGCATCCTTCGTCGTCCGCTTCCCGCCCTCTCTAGGATTGAGCCCATGCGCATCCATATCGCGACCGACCACGCCGGCCTCGAGTTCTCGACGCAGCTGCAGCACCACCTCGCGGCCGCCGGTCACGAGGTCGTCGACCACGGCCCGATCGAGTACGACCCGCTCGACGACTATCCCGCGTTCTGCATCCGTGCCGCCAAGGCCGTCGTGCGCGACCAGACAGCGGGCATCGAGGCGCTCGGCGTCGTCTTCGGCGGCTCCGGCAACGGCGAGCAGATCGCCGCGAACAAGGTCGTGGGCGTCCGCGCCGCCCTCGCGTGGAGCATCGCCACGGCAGAGCTCGCCCGCGAGCACAACGACGCCAACGTCATCGCGATCGGGGCGCGCCAGCACACCTTCGAGGAGGCGGCGACCTTCATCGACCGCTTCATCGCGACGCCGTTCTCGGGCGAGGAGCGCCACGCGCGCCGCATCGCCCAGCTCGCGGCCTACGAGGAGGACGGCGCCCTCGAGCCCGACCCGCGTGCCACTGCCGGGCAGCCGGACGTCCTCGCCGCCGACGACAGCTCATTCGACCCCGAAGCCGGCTGAGCCGTGCCCGAGGGGCATTCCGTCCATCGCATCGCCCGCCAGTTCGACCGCAACTTCGTCGGGCGCGCCGCCCTGGCCTCGAGCCCCCAGGGCCGATTCGTCGAGGGCGCGGAGATCCTGAGCGGGCGCGCCGCGACCTCGGTGCGGGCCGTCGGCAAGCAGATGTTCCTCGAGTTCGACGATGACCTCTGGCTGCGCGTGCACCTGGGCATGTACGGGGCGTGGGACTTCGCGGGTGAGATCCTGGTCGATCCGACGATCGCCTCGGCCAATGGCCGCATGGGACAGACGAACCAGCGCGGCACGGATCTCGACGACCCGATCCTCGACAGCGCCGGCGAGAACTCGCTGACCTCGATCGGCGCCCCGCGGCGCACCCGCGTGCACGTGCGCATGTCGGAGCAGACCACAGGGCTCGCCGACGAGGGCGACGAGTGGCCGCCGCCCGTGGTCGGGCAGGTGCGCCTGCGCCTTCTCACGGACGTGACCTGCGCCGACCTGCGCGGCCCGACCGCGTGCGAGCTGCAGACACCCGACGAGGTCGCCGCGACGATCGCCAAACTCGGGCCCGACCCGCTCGTCGACGACGTCGCGGAAGGGGAGGAGCGCTTCACCTCGGTCGTGCGCCGCAAGCCGACATCGATCGGCCTGCTGCTCATGGACCAGAACGTCGTCAGCGGCATCGGCAACGTGTACCGCGCCGAGCTGCTGTTCCGGGCTCGGCAGAACCCGCACACGCCGGGGCGCGACGTCCCCGAGGAGGTCGTGCGCGACATCTGGCGGGACTGGGTGCGACTGCTCGCCATCGGCGTCGAGACCGGCCAGATGATGACGATGGACGACCTCGACCCCGAGGCCTACCGTGCCGCGATGGCGAGTCGCGACGATCGCCACTGGGTCTACCACCGCGCCGGCCTGCCGTGCCGGGTGTGCGGCACGGCGATCGTGGTGGAGGAGGCCGCGGGGCGGAAGCTCTACTGGTGCCCGCGCTGCCAGGCGTGACGCCGATCCGCGGTGGCAGCCTGCGCGAATAGGCTGGGCGCATGCGTCAGAACCCGAGCTTCGCGATGTCGGATGTCGGTGAGATCCGCCGGCTCATCGAGCAGAACCCGTGGGTCACGATCGTCTCGTCGACCGAGGACGGGCTCGTCGCCTCGCACTACGCCGTGCTCCTCGACGCCGAACGCGAAGACCTGACGATCGTCGGCCATGTCGGCAAGCCTGACGACCTCATCCACGGGCTGGGAGATCGTGAGCTGCTCGTGGTCGTGCAGGGACCCCACGGGTACATCTCGCCCGGCTGGTACGGCGACGTGCAGAGCGTCCCGACCTGGAACTTCGTCTCGGCGCACCTCCGCGGCATCCCGGAGCTGCTCGCGCCGGAGGAGAACCTCGAAGTGCTCGAACGCCTCGTCGCGCGGTTCGAGAGCGGCCTGCCGCAGCCGCGCCTGATGTGGGAGCCGCCGAACGATCCGGAGTACGTGCGCCGGCTCGAGAGGGGCACCGCGGGCTTCCGGCTCACGCCGACGAAGGTCGTCGGCAAGCGCAAGCTGAGCCAGAACAAGCCCGACGAGACCGTCGAGACCGTCATCATGGAGCTCGAGGCCGGCGCGAGTCCGTACGCCGACCCGCGCCTGGCCGCAGAGATGCGCCGCGACTTCGAGACCCGGAAGGCCGCTCGGTGACGGCGGCGCGCGGCGAGACCGTCGACGTCATCGCGAACGCGCGTCTCACCGGCTCCGACCGCACAGATCCTTTCGGTGCGGATCCGGTCGACGTGCACCTGGCCGAGGGCCTCGTCGTCGACATCGCGCCCGCCGGTGCGCTCGCGCGCAACGGAAGCGTGCTCGACGCTGAGGGCGGCTGGGTCGTCCCCGGGCTCTGGGACCACCACGTCCACACCGTGCAGTGGGCCCTTTCGGCCCAGCGCGTGCCGCTCGGGGGAGCGACGTCCGCCGCGCAGGCGGCGAGTCTCATGGGAGCCGCGGACCCGCTCCCCGACGGGCGCCGCGTCGGCAGCGGTTTCCGCGACGCGTTCTGGGCCGACACCCCCGATCTCCATGTGCTCGATGCCGCCACGGGCGAGGTCCCGACCTACCTCATCAACGCCGACGTGCACAGCGTGTGGCTCAACTCGGCGGCGCTCCGCCGCGAGGGCTTCGAACCAGACGACCACGGCATCCTCCGCGAGGAGCCGGCGTTCGAGATCTCCCGCAGGCTCAACGCCGTCGACGCGTCGGTGTCCGACCCGCTCGTCGCGCGCATGGCACGGGATGCCGCCGCCCGCGGTGTGGTGGGGCTCGTCGACCTCGACATGTCGTGGAACGAGGACGCGTGGGTCCGTCGCCTCGCCGCCGGGTTCGACGCGCTGCGCATCTCGTTCGGGATCTACCCTCAGTTCCTCGATCGCGCGGTCGCCGACGGGCTCAAGTCCGGAGACGTCGCCCGGGGCGCAGCATCCGATCTCGTCCGTGTCGGCCCGCTCAAGGTCATCACCGACGGATCGCTCGGCACTCGCACGGCCGCGTGCTCGCACGCGTATCCCGGCGATCCGCACAACCACGGCCTGCTCACCGTCGATCTCGCCACGCTCGTCGACCTGATGACGCGTGCGACAGCGGCGGGCATCGCCTCGGCCATTCACGCGATCGGCGATGTCGCGAACTCGCACGCGCTCGACGCCTTCGCCGCGACCGGGGCGTGGGGCACGATCGAGCACGCGCAGCTCGTCTCGCATGCCGACATCCCGCGGTTCGCCCGCCTCGGCATCGGAGCGAGCGTGCAGCCCGAGCACGCGCTCGATGACCGCGACCTGACCGACACCGTCTGGGCGGGCCAGACGGCGCAGCCGTATCCGCTGCGGGCACTCGCCGATTCCGGTGCGAACATGCTGTTCGGCTCCGATGCACCCGTGTCGCCGCTCGATCCGTGGGCGGCGATGGCCTCGGCGGTGTTCCGCACGCGCGACGGCCGCGACGCCTGGCAGCCGGCGCAGCGCGTCGACGCGGCGACGGCGCTGGCGGCATCGACACGCGGAGGCTCCGCGGAACCGGCGCGCATCGGTCCCGGCGACGTCGCCGACCTCGCGATCGTCGAACGCGACCCGCTCTGCGCCGATGAGATGGCCCTGCGAGGCATGCCCGTATCTGCGACGCTCCTGGGCGGGCGCCTGACACACCGCGTGTAATCCCGCGGCCCGTTCGGGGGTCTTCCCCCGTACGGGTTCGGGAGGGAGTCGGATGCCGCCGCGCCGGCGTCGTCGCGAGGCTGGAGGCATGACCCTCCCTCCGGCTGCCGTGAGCGCCGCCGCACCGCCGGCTCCGCCACGGAGAAGGCGACGACGCCGGCTTGTCATCGCACTCGTCACCATCCCCCTCGCCGTCATCGTCCTGCTCGTCGGGGCCGCGGGAATCTGGTTCGCGACGAACGCCGTGCGGGCGACACCTCCCCCCGCGGGCACCCTCGACTTCAGTGCACCGCTCGCCGTGCCGCCGCTCGCCCCGTCGCGCGTCGAGCACGGCGTGCGGGTCTTCGAGCTGACCCCTCAGGAAGGGAGCTCGTCGTTCGTCACCGGGGGCGAAACGCCCACGCTCGGCTACGACGGCGCCTACCTCGGACCCACCATCGTCGCCCAGCGTGGCGAGACGGTGCGCGTCGATGTGACGAACGGCCTGTCCGACCCCACGACGGTGCACTGGCACGGTATGCATCTGCCCGCGGCGATGGACGGAGGTCCGTCCTCGCCGATCGCGCCCGGGGCCACGTGGCATCCGGAGTGGACGATCGACCAGCCCGCCGCGACGCTCTGGTACCACCCGCACCTGCACGAGCGCACGAGGGAGCAGGTCGACGCGGGGCTCGCCGGCATGTTCCTGGTCCGCGACGACGAGGAGTCGGCGCTCCCGCTTCCGCGCGAGTACGGCGTCGACGACTTCCCTGTGATCGTCCAGGACCGCTCGTTCCACAGCGACGGCTCGTTCGCCGGCGGTCTCGGCATGCAGTTCGACGGCGTGCTCGGCGACACGATCCTCGTCAACGGCACCGTCGCGCCGTATCTCGAGGTCGGGACCGAGCGGGTGCGGCTGCGCCTGCTCAACGGCTCGAGCGCGCGCATGTACGACCTCGCGTTCGCCGACGGTCGCCCGTTCGACCTCATCGCGACCGACGGCGGCCTGCTTGAGGAGCCGGTGCGCGCGACCGACATCCCGCTGTCGCCCGGCGAACGCGCGGAGATCGTGGTGGCGATGAGCCCGGGGGAGCGGGTCGTGCTGCGCTCCCAGGCTCCCGACCCGGCGCTGCACGCGGGCTGGGCGGCGTTCGACGTGATGGAGCTGCGGGCCGCGGCATCCCTGACCCCCTCGCCGGAGGTGCCGACGCGGCTCGCGAGCCTGCCGGCCGCGGACGACGCGGACGCCGCCACCGAGCGCACGTTCGTCATGTCGGGGCACAGCATCAACGACCGGGAGATGGACCTCGGCCGTGCCGACGTCGTCGCGACCGTCGGCACGAGCGAGGTGTGGACCGTGCGCAACGGCAATCCGCTCCCGCACTCGTTCCACGTCCACGACACGCAGTTCCGGATCCTCAGCGTCGACGGCGCTCCGCCGCCGCCGCGACTCGCAGGGTTCAAGGACACGATCGCGCTCGAGGGCGAACGCGAGTACCGCCTGCTCGTGCGGTTCGAGGACTACGCCGATCCGACCACTCCGTACATGTATCACTGCCACCTGCTGTGGCACGAGGACCAGGGCATGATGGGACAGTTCCTGGTCGTCGAACCGGCCCAGCGGCCCGACCTGAAGCGTCCCGAGGGAGACACCGATGACCGTCACGACCACTGAGCCGGCCCCGCTGCAGCCGGCCGCGACTGAACCCGCCCCCGGGTTCTGGGCGCACTACGGACGCGCCTGGGCGCGCACACCGGGCAGCGCGCTGTACCTTCTCGCCGTCTTCGTCCTCGCGATGATCTCGGTGAGCGTGCTCGCCGCGCTCTTCTGGACGGGTGTGGGCCTGCTCATCCTCGTGATCGGCCTGCCGCTCGTCGTGCTGACCCTGCTCATCGCGCGCGGGTTCGGCGTGGCCGACCGGTTCCTGCTGCTGCTCACGGGTCTGGCCGAGATCGCCGAGCCGGAGTGGAACCGCGACAAGCTCGACACCTCCGGCTTCTGGATGACGCTCACGCGTCCCATCCGCAATGCCCACTACTGGCTGTACCTCGTTCACGGCATGATCGTGAGCCCGATCATCAGCACCATCTCGTTCGTGCTGACGACCGTGTGGCTGAGCGTCGGGCTGGGTGGACTCACGTACTGGTTCTGGGGTGTCTTCCTGCCCCGAGGCGACGGCGGCGACTGGGGCCACTTCGTCGCGGACGCCGTGCCGGGGCTGTTCGGCGGATGGAGCGGCTGGGCGGTCGAGGTCACGCTGTACCTGGTCGCGGGCATCGTGTTCACCTTCACGATGCCGTGGGTGCTCGGCGGCCTCGCCCGCGGTCACCACGCGGTCGCGAAGGGCATGCTCGGCCGGTGGAACTCGGACGAGCTCGCCGCCGAGGTCCGTGCGGAGGCGGCCGCCCGCGGTGCCGCCGTCCATGCCGAAGACCTGGCGCTGCGCCGCCTGGAACGGGACATCCACGACGGTCCACAGCAGCGCCTGGTGCGGCTGCAGATGGACCTCGCCGCGCTGGAGCGCCGCGCCGAGTCGGGAGACACGGATGCTGCCGCCGAGCTCGCCCGTGACGCGCGGGGCCACGCGAAGGCCGCACTCGACGAGCTGCGTGCGCTGTCGAGCGGCGTCGCGCCGCCCCTCCTGCAGGACCGTGGCCTGGCCGCCGCGCTCGACGCGCTCGCGACGGGCTCGCCGCTGTGGGTCCAGGTGGAGGTCGACCCCGCGGTCGACCGCGCCGTCAGCCAGGAAGTGGCCCGTACCGTCTACTTCATCGTCGCGGAGCTGATCACGAACGCGGTCAAGCACTCCGGCGCCACCGGGGTCACGCTGCGCGCGTCGCTGCGACGCACGGCTGCGGGGACACCCACGCACCTCGACGTCTGGGTCGTCGACAACGGCCGCGGCGGCGCCGCCATCACGTCGGGTCACGGGCTCGAGGGCCTGCGCGAGCGCGTCGCCGGACTCCGTGGCGTGCTGGTCGTGACCAGCCCGGTCGGAGGGCCGACCTCGGTCGGCGCGCACATCCCGCTCACGGCCCTGCCATGACCGATCCCTATCCTGAGGGAGTGATCTCGTCGCTCCGCTCCGCCCCGCTCCGCGTCGTCCTGTTCGAGGATTCGGTCCTCCTGCGTGAGGGCCTCGTCCGGCTCTTCGACGAGGCGGGATACGTCACGGCCGGCGCCTGGGGCGACGCCGATGACGTGGTGGCCCGCGTGCGCGAAGCGCGTGCGGACGTCGCAATTCTCGACGTCCGCCTCCCGCCCGGCTTCCGTGATGAGGGGATCCGAGCGGCGCTGGCCGTGCGCGCCGCGCTGCCGGCGGTCGGCATCCTCGTGCTCAGCCAGTACGTCGAGGGGGTGTATGCGAAGGAGCTCCTCGCCGGCGGCGAGGGCGGCGTCGGCTACCTCCTGAAGGACCGCGTCACGTCCCTCGACGAGTTCACCGACGCCGTCCGCCGCGTCCGCGAGCGGGGGACCGTGCTCGATCCACTCGTCGTACAGGGGCTGCTCTCGGCGCGACCCGATCCGCTCGCCACGCTGACGCCGCGCGAGCGCGATGTTCTGACACTCATGGCCGAGGGACGCAGCAACGCGAGCATCGCGGGGCGGCTGTTCATCGGCGTGGGAGCGGTGGAGAAGAACATCAGCGCGATCTTCGCGAAGCTCGGGCTCGAGGAGTCGGGCACCGAGCACCGCCGGGTCCTCGCGGTGCTCGCCTTCCTGCAGCATCCGTGACACGACGAAGGCCCCCGGGAGATCTCGGGGGCCTTCGTCATCAGATGGCGATCACTCGGCGAGGTGCGCGAAGAGGAACCAGCGGTCCTTCTCGAGCGACTCCTTGATGCCGATCGCGATGTCCTGGCTCGTGAGGTCGAACTCGTCCAGTCCGTCGATCGCGGCCTGCGTGTCGGCGATGACCGTGTCCATGTCGGAGATCACGTTGCGGATGAGCGCATCCCACTGCGTGAAGCCTGCGGGGACCGCGGTCGAGGTCTTCTGGGCGACCGTGCCGACGCGGGCGTCGATCGGAAGCCCGAGGGCCACGATGCGCTCGGCGGCCTGGTCGGCGCCGGCCTGAGCGTGGGCGACCACAGAGTCGAGCAGTTCGTGGATCGCGATGAAGTTCGCGCCGCGCACGTTCCAGTGCGCCTGCTTTCCGTTGACAGCCAGGGCCTGCAGGCCCAGGACGACGGGGGTGAGGAACTGCGCCGTCGCGGCGGCGACGTCGGGGTTCGCTGCGGTTGCGGGGGTGGTCTGGGTGTTCGTCATGTCGCTCGTCTCCATCTTTCGGCCTCTGGTGACTGCAACGCTACTCAGCGGGAGTCATTCCGCAAGCAAGAGAAGGCTGGGCTAAACCGGGGAATCCGCACCGTCGGTGCGGGCCGACGGTGCGACAGCGGCTAACGTCGATTCGTGCCTTCCGCCGATCACGACCTCGGACCGCAGCATCTGAGCGTTCCCGCAAAGACCGTGACCCGCGAGCCCCGCGCCCGCTCGCCCGAACACGCCGAGCCCTCGCGCTTCATCCCGCATGTGCAGGGCCTGCGTGCGATCGCCGTGCTGTGCGTCGTGCTGTACCACTTCTGGCCGGGCCGGCTCACGGGCGGTTACATCGGCGTCGACATCTTCTTCGTGATCTCGGGCTTCCTCATCACCGCGCATCTCATGCGCGAGCTGACCGCCACCGGCTCGGTGAAGCTCGGCCAGTTCTGGGCGCGACGCGCACGGCGCCTGCTCCCGGCTTCCCTCCTCGTCCTGCTGTTCTGCGCAGTAGTGGTGATGTCGCCGTATCTCATGCCCACGTCGGCGTTGCCGAACGAAGTGCGCGAGATCCTCGCGTCGACGTTCTACGTCGAGAACTGGTACCTGGCGCTCAACTCCGCCGACTATCTCAACCACTCGGGTTCGCCCACCACGGTGCAGCACTACTGGTCGCTGTCGCTCGAAGAGCAGTTCTACGTGATGTGGCCGCTCATCATGCTGCTGGCCGCGTGGATCGGCGTGAAGTTCTTCCGCGGCGCCCGTCGCCGCGTCATCATCACGACGCTCGGCATCGTGACCGCCGTCTCGTTCGTGTTCTGCGTCGTCTTCACGATCACGAACCCCGCGCCCGCGTACTTCGTCACGTTCGGCCGCATGTGGCAGTTCGGCGTGGGCGCCCTGATCGCGCTCGTCCCGATGCTCAGGGTCCGGGGCGCAATCGGGAGCTTCGTGCTCGGCTGGGGCGGCATCCTGCTCCTTGTCTACGTCGCCTTCACGTTCGACGGGCAGACGCCGTTCCCCGGCTACATGGCGGCGCTGCCGACTCTCGGCGCGGCCGCGGTCATCGCGGCCTCGAACACCGAGCGCTGGTGGTACCCCACCCGCATCCTCGCGATCCGTCCCGCTCAGTTCGTCGGAGACATCTCGTATTCGCTCTACCTCTGGCACTGGCCGCTGATCGTCATCGCACCCTCCGTGCCGTTCTGGGGTCTCACGATCTACCATCGCGTCGCACTGCTGGTGCTGTGCTTCGTTCTCGCATGGCTCACGAAGCGATTCGTCGAGGATCCCGCCCGCGGCTGGAAGGTGCTCACCTCTCGCCCCGCTCGCGTGACCCTGTGGTCGTCGCTCGCCGCGATGATCGTGGTCGCGCTGGTGGCCGCCTCCGCGTGGTTCGTCAACGCGCCCCTGTACAGCCAGGGCACCCGCGACATCGCGGAGCTGCAGCAGAATCCGCCCGACTGCTTCGGCGCAGCGTCGGTCCTCGACTCCTCCTGCGCGGACGCGGACTTCGGCGACACGATCCTTCCCGCTCCCGGCTTCGCGGGCATCGACCGGCCCGAGAATCCGGACTGCTTCGTGCAGCTCACCGATTCGCGACCCGTCTCGTGCACCTTCGGCTCGGACGACCCCGACGCCCCGCGCGTCGCGCTCATCGGCGACAGTCACGCCTACCAGCTGCTGTCGACGTTCCAGCGCATGGCGGACGAGAACGGCTGGCAGCTCGTGACGTGGTTCAAGGGGGCCTGTCCCTGGAACGCCACACCGCTGGCTACGCCGGGGGCGTTCGGCGCGGCCTGCGCCGAGTGGCGCGACCGCGTGCAGAACGCGATCGACGACGCCGACCTCGACGCCGTGTTCACCGCGGCGATCGCGACCACCCCGTACTCGGCGGCCGGCTACGACTCCTCCTACGACGCGGCCGTCGCCGGCTACCGCGACGCGTGGAGCACGGTCACCGACCGCGGCATCCCGGTCATCACCGTCGTCGACAACCCGGTGTGGGAGACCGACCCGAACAAGTGCCTGCGCACGCGCGACATGTCTGAATGCGATGGTCCGCGATCCGACGTGCTGGTGGAGGACGATCCGCTCCGGGGCGCAGCATCCGGTCTCGACTCCGTCACACTGCTCGACTTCACCGACGTGTTCTGCAGCGCCGACACCTGCGCGCCGGTCGTCGGCGGGGCGAACATCTACCGCGACCAGGACCACCTGACGGTCACGTTCGCCGACACGCTGGCGCCCTGGTACACCGACGCCATCGAGAAGGCGCTGGCGATTAGGGTCGGACCATGACGGTCGCACCCGGAGCATCGGTCCTCGTCGCAGCGGGCAGGACGCCCTCGCTCGACCCCACGTCGTTCGTCGCCACCGGTGCACGTGTCGTCGGGGGCGTGACCCTCGGCCCCGGTGCGAGCGTCTGGTACAACGCGGTGCTCCGCGCCGACGGCGACACCATCACCGTGGGGGCGAACAGCAACCTCCAAGACAACGTCTCGGTCCACGTGGACGCCGGCAGGCCCGTCGTGATCGGCGAGAACGTCTCCGTCGGCCACAACGCCGTCGTCCACGGCTGCACGATCGGCGACGGCTCGCTCATCGGCATGGGCGCGGTGGTGCTCAACGGCGCGAAGATCGGATCGGGATGCCTCGTGGCCGGTGGGGCGGTCGTGCTCGAGGGCTCCGAGATCCCCGACGGATCCCTGGTCGCGGGTGTGCCCGCGAAGGTGCGCCGGGAGCTCACCGCGCAGGAGCGGGCAGGGCTTCTCCGCAACGCCGAGCATTACCTCGCGCACATCGACGAGCACCGCGACGCGACGCCCCTCGGCTGAGGCGGCGCGAGGTGTCAGCCGCGCGGCTGCGCGGGCGGGTGGTGCTTGCCTCGGTGCACCTCGTACAGGCGCACGTGGCCGGGCCAGGCCGGATCGTTCTCGATCGGCAGGTCGTCCATGAAGTGACGGATCACGTGGGCCAGCTGCCCCGGATGGCTGAAGTTGATCGCGTGGGCGGCGCCCTCGAGCATCACGACGAGCACATGGCTGTCGGTCTGACTGGCGATCTCGTCGACGCGGTGCGCGTGCGGAAGGAGCGGATCGCGCTGGCCCAGCACGACCAGCGTGGGGATGCGCATCTCGAGCAGCCGCTGCAGTGACGGGTACTGCGTGAGCGAGCGGAACATCTTCATCGTGCTCGGCACGCCGAAGCGCACGTAGTCGGGCACGGCGACCCGCGCCATCTTCACCGGCTCGCGCGGAGCATCCTGCGAGAGCTGCTTGATCGCCCGACGCAGCGGCTGGTTGAACAGTCCGCCCGCCGGCGAGACCAGCACCGCGCGGTCGATGCGCTCGGGGTAGCGGTGCGCGAACTCGATGATGACGGGGCAGCCCATCGAGTTGCCGACGAGCGTCGCCTTTTCGACGCCGCGGTCGTCGAAGAAGTCGACCGCGGCACGCGCGAGATCGGGGATGTCGAGCATGTCCTTGCGCTTGCCGCTGCGGCCGAATCCGGGAAGGTCGGGGACATAGGTGTGGAACTCGTCGGCGAGCCGCTCGGCCGTCGGCAGCAGGTAGCGGCCGGAGAGTCCGAAGCCGTGCACGTGCGCCATGACGCGCTCGTCCTTGGTCGGATTCGGCGACTCCCGGTAGAAGACGTCGACGCCGTCGATGCGGGTCCACCTCTCGGCGAGTTGCGACGCAGGGCGCCGCGGGAGCTTGCGCTCACCCGGCTCGGGAATCGGCTTACGGCTGCTCATCGCGGCTCCTGGAGGGCATGGAACAGTTCCACACCCAGTGTGCCGCGAGAGGGCGACCCGGGAACAGTAGGGCGCGCAGGGGATTCGTGCGGCGCAGATGGGAAAAGCCCGTCCGTCGACGGCCTGGGGCCGACCGCGGAAGGGCTTCTGGAGGGGATGACGGGAATCGAACCCGCACCATCAGTTTGGAAGACTGAGGCTCTACCATTGAGCTACATCCCCGTGCGCCCGCGGACGGGCACCGGTCAATCGTATTACATCGCGACGGCCTTCCCGTTCCGACCCGCTGTCCAGACGCGCGGCCGAGCGAAGGGGCCGGTCATGGAACGCACGGGGAGACAGGTCGTCGAGGCGCTCGTCGCCACACTCAATGCGGGCGATGTCGCGGGCATGGACGATGTGTTCCACGACGATGCCGTCATCGAGTGGCCGCAGTCGGGCGAGCGCATCGTGGGCGCAGACAACCGGCGCGCCATCTACGGCGCATTTCCGCAGCTTCCTGCGATCTCGCCGCGCCGCCTCACCGGTGCCGGGGACCTGTGGGTGCTGGAGGCTGATCTGGACTACGGTGACGGCGATCCCTACCAGACGGTGTTCGTCTTCGAGCTGCGCGACGGACTCATCTCGAAAGAGACCGCGTATTGGACGAAGCCGTTCCCGGCCCCCGACTGGCGCGCGGGTTGGGTCGAGCAGATGTAGGCGCGCAGGAACGTCGCGGGCGCGTCGGCTAGACTTCTCGGGGCCGAAAGGCGCACGCACGCGTGCGAACCCGCCCGGGGCGTAGCTCAGCTTGGTAGAGCGCCCGCTTTGGGAGCGGGAGGCCGCAGGTTCAAATCCTGTCGCCCCGACATCACGGCCCTCGGAATTTTCGAACCCAGACCTTCAACCGCACGCTGCCGCGTGCGGCCGGAAAGAGGAGAAGTACAGGCATGGTGAACAGCACCGTCGAGAAGCTCAGCCCCACCCGGGTCAAGCTGCACATCACGGTCAGCCCCGACGAGCTCAAGCCGTCGATCAAGCACGCGTACGAGCACATCGCGCAGGACGTGCAGATCCCCGGCTTCCGCAAGGGCAAGGTGCCCGCGCCGATCATCGATCAGCGCATCGGTCGTGTCGCGGTGCTCGAGCACGCGGTCAGCGAGGGTCTCGACACCTTCTACCGCGAGGCCGCCGCAGCCCACGAGCTGCGCGTGCTCGGCCGTCCGTCCGCCGACGTCACCACGTGGCCGAACGAGAAGGACTTCTCGGGCGACCTCGAGGTCACCGTCGAGGTCGACGTGCGTCCCGAGTTCGACCTGCCGTCCTTCGAGGGCACGACCGTCGAGGTCGACGCGATCGAGGTCGACGAGGCCGCGATCGACGAGGAGCTCGACCGCCTGCGCGCCCGCTTCGGCACGCTCGTGACCGTCGACCGTCCCGCCGCCACCGGCGACTTCGTCGAGCTGGACCTCGTCGCCGCGATCGACGGCAACGAGATCGACCGCGCCGAGGGTGTCTCCTACGAGGTCGGCTCGGGCGAGCTGCTCGAGGGCATCGACGAGGCCATCGACTCGCTCACCGCCGGTGAGGACACCACCTTCCGCTCGAAGCTCGTCGGCGGCGACCACGCCGGCGACGAGGCCGAGGTCTCGGTGACCGTCAAGGCCGTCAAGGAGCGCGAGCTGCCCGAGGCCGACGACGACTTCGCCCAGATCGCGAGCGAGTTCGACACGATCGCCGAGCTGCGCGACAGCCTCAAGGAGCGCGTCGGCCAGCAGGGCGCCTTCACGCAGGGCTCCGCCGCTCGCGACAAGCTGATCGAGACGCTGCTCGAGCAGGTCGAGATCCCCGTCCCGCCGCAGCTCATCGAGGACGAGGTGCACAACCACCTCGAGGGCGAGGGCCGTCTCGAGGACGACGTCCACCGTGCCGAGGTCGCCGAGGCGAGCGAGAAGCAGTTCAAGACGCAGATGCTGCTCGACAAGATCGCCGAGACGGTCGACGTGCAGGTCTCGCAGGACGAGCTCACGCAGTACCTCGTGCAGTCGGCCGCCCAGTACGGCATGGCACCGCAGGACTTCGTGAACGCGCTGCAGGAGGGCAACCAGCTCCCCGCCATCGTCGGCGAGGTCGCCCGCAACAAGGCTCTCGCCGTCGCGCTCGGCAAGGTCAAGGTCGTCGACACGAACGGCAAGCCCGTCGACCTCAGCGGCTTCGTCGCCACCGAGGACGAGGAAGAGGTCGTCGAGGAGGCGGAGGAGATTGCGGATGCCGCAGCCGACGCCGACGCCGTGATTGAGGCCGAAGAGGCCGAGGCCGCCGAGAAGCCCGCCAAGAAGGCCCCCGCGCGCAAGCCCGCCGCGAAGAAGGCTGCCGCGGAGGACGCCGAGGCCGCGGAGAAGGCTCCCGCCAAGAAGCCGGCCGCCAAGAAGGCCCCGGCCAAGAAGGCCGCCGACGCCGAGTGAGACGCGTTTCGGTCGGCTGACCGATTGACAGAAGAGGACGGATGCCGCCGCATCCGTCCTCTTCTGTCTTCTGCGCGCTCTGCCCAGGGCGAACACGGGCGGGTCGTTCGCGAGGCGCCGGTAGATTCGATGGCGACCCAAGGAAACAGGAGTACACATGGCCGAACCACTTGTCGCGACCAGCGTCTTCGACCGGCTGTTGAAGGACCGCATCATCTGGCTGGGGTCGGAGGTGCGTGATGACAACGCCAACGAGATCTGCGCGAAGATCCTGCTTCTCGCCGCAGAGGACTCCGAGAAGGACATCTACCTCTACATCAACTCGCCCGGTGGCTCGATCACGGCGGGCATGGCGATCTACGACACGATGCAGTTCGTGCCCAACGACATCGTAACGGTCGGCATCGGCATGGCCGCCTCGATGGGCCAGCTCCTGCTCACGGCGGGAACGAAGGGCAAGCGCTACATCACGCCGAACGCCCGCGTCCTGCTCCACCAGCCGCACGGCGGCTTCGGCGGCACCGCGAGCGACATCCAGACGCAGGCGCAGCTCATCCTCGACATGAAGAAGCGCCTCGCCGAGATCACCGCCAAGCAGACCGGCAAGTCGGTCGAGCAGATCAACGCCGACGGTGACCGCGACCGCTGGTTCGGCGCCGAGGAAGCCCTGGAGTACGGCTTCGTCGACCACATCCGCGAATCTGCGAGCGACGTCATCGGCGGCGGCGGCACCGCCGGCTCCTCGAACTGAACGACCCGAAGGCGAAAGAGAGAGAACTCGCAATGCTGACCCCCACCTTCGGCGGAGCGCCGATGGCGCCCCAGGGCCTCCAGATGCCCGGCAGCCGCTACATCCTGCCGCAGTTCGAGGAGCGCACCGCCTACGGCTACAAGCGCCAGGACCCGTACAACAAGCTGTTCGAGGACCGCGTCATCTTCCTGGGCGTCCAGGTCGACGATGCCTCGGCAGATGACGTCATGGCCCAGCTGCTCGTGCTCGAGTCCCAGGACCCCGACCGCGACATCATCATGTACATCAACTCGCCCGGTGGCTCGTTCACGGCGATGACCGCGATCTACGACACGATGCAGTACGTGTCGCCGCAGATCCAGACGGTCGTGCTGGGCCAGGCGGCGTCCGCTGCGGCCGTGCTGCTCGCGGCCGGCGCACCCGGCAAGCGCCTGGCGCTGCCGAACGCCCGCATCCTCATCCACCAGCCCGCCGTCGGCGAGGCCGGCCACGGTCAGGCGTCGGACATCGAGATCCAGGCGGCCGAGATCCTGCGCATGCGGACCTGGCTCGAGGAGACGCTCGCGAAGCACTCGAACAAGACGCAGGCCGAGGTCAACAAGGACATCGATCGCGACAAGATCCTCTCCGCGGAGGAGGCGGTCACCTACGGTCTCGTCGATCAGGTGCTGACCACGCGCAAGCGCGGCCAGCAGGCCCTGACGAAGTAGTCGCTCCACGCGGAGCTCAGTGCCCCGCCGCCTGGATGACCGGGCGGCGGGGCACTCGCGTGTGCGGCAGGGGTTCTCTCTCCGCGAACCGCGGGTCGTCCACAACGTGCGTCGCAATGCCGCCGCATGTCGGCGTCAGCTATTAGGCTCGGAGAACAGCTGGGGGCTCGCCCCCGACGTACGAGGAGGAGCGGCATGGCACGCATCGGTGAGAGCGCCGACTTGTTCAAGTGCTCCTTCTGCGGCAAGAGCCAGAAGCAGGTCCAGCAGCTGATCGCCGGCCCCGGCGTCTACATCTGCGACGAATGCGTCGAGCTGTGCAACGAGATCATCGAAGAGCGCATGGCCGAGTCGTCGTCCGGCGTCGTCGCCGATTTCGACCTGCCGAAGCCTCGCGAGATCTTCGCCTTCCTCGAGGAGTACGTCGTCGGCCAGACCGACGCGAAGCGTGCGCTGTCGGTCGCCGTGTACAACCACTACAAGCGCGTCCGCGCCCACGGAACGATCCAGTCCGCAGAGCAGCGCGCCGACGAGATCGAGCTCGCGAAGAGCAACATCCTCCTGCTCGGCCCGACGGGCTGCGGCAAGACCTACCTCGCACAGACGCTCGCAAAGCGCCTCAACGTGCCGTTCGCCGTCGCCGACGCCACCGCGCTGACGGAGGCCGGCTACGTCGGCGAGGACGTCGAGAACATCCTCCTCAAGCTGCTGCAGGCCGCAGACTTCGACACGAAGCGCGCCGAGACCGGCATCATCTATATCGACGAGGTCGACAAGATCGCCCGCAAGGCGGAGAACCCCTCGATCACGCGGGACGTGTCGGGAGAGGGCGTGCAGCAGGCGCTCCTGAAGATCCTCGAGGGCACCGTCGCCTCGGTCCCGCCCCAGGGCGGCCGCAAGCACCCGCACCAGGAGTTCATCCAGATCGACACGACGAACGTGCTGTTCATCGTGGCCGGCGCGTTCGCCGGGCTGGAAGACATCATCTCCTCTCGCGTCGGGAAACACGGCGTCGGCTTCGGCGCCTCGCTGCACCGCAAGGACGAAGACCTGAACCTGTTCGGCGACGTGCAGCCGGAAGACCTGCACAAGTTCGGCTTGATCCCCGAGTTCATCGGGCGGCTCCCCGTCATCGCCTCGGTCTCGCCGCTGGACCGCGACGCGCTCATGGAGATCCTCACCGAGCCGAAGAACGCGCTCGTGAAGCAGTACCACCGCATGTTCGAACTCGACGGGGTGACCCTCGAGTTCGATCGCGAGGCACTCGAGGCGATCGCCGACCTCGCGGTGGCGCGCAAGACCGGTGCGCGCGGCCTGCGTGCGATCCTCGAGGACGTCCTCGGCCCGATCATGTTCGAGATCCCGTCGACCGACGACGTCGACAAGGTCATCGTGACCCGTGCCTCCGTCGACGAGGGCGCTCCGCCGACTCTTGTGCTGCGGGAGAAGCGCAAGAGCGCCTGACCGGATTCCACGACCGCGGGAGTCCCACGCATGGGCGATGTCGTACCGGACCTCGAGGGCTTCTGCGGCGTCATCAGCGCGCGTCGTGGTGACGACGTGCTGGGGGAGTGGGCTGTCGGGCTCGCCGACCGCACGGCGGGTGCGCCGAACACCCCCGCGACGCGATTCGGGCTCGCGAGCGGAACGAAGACCTTCACCGCGGTCGCCACGCTCTCGCTCATCGGCGACGGTCTGCTGCGGCAGGACAGCCCCGCGCGTGAGATCCTCCAGGACGACCTGCCGCTCATCGCCGACGACGTCACGATCGACCACCTGCTGAGCCATACGTCGGGAATCGGGGACTATCTCGACGAGGAGGTGGATGCGCTGGCGCCCCTCAGCGTGCCGGTGCAGAGCCTGGACTCCACACCCGCCTATCTGCCGATGCTCGAGGGCTTTCCGACGAAGTTCCGCGCGGGCGAACGGTTCTCATACTGCAACGGCGGCTATGTCGTGCTCGCGATCATCGCCGAGCGCGTCTCGGGCACCCCGTTCGCCGACCTCGTGCGGGCACGTGTGTTCGAGCCCGCCGGCATGACATCAACAGGCTTTCCCCGCTCCGATCTGCTCCCGCCGGGCACCGCGACCGGCTATAAGGATGACGGCCGCACCAACGTGTTCGAACTGCCGGTCGTCGGGTCCGGCGACGGGGGAGCGCACTCCACTGTGGGCGATCTCCACCGGTTCTGGCCGGCGCTCCTGGCAGGGCGCATCATCGCTCCCTCGCTTGTGGCGCTGCTCACCGAGCGGGTGACCGCCGACGCGGGCGACGACCTCGGCTACGGCCGCGGCGTGTGGCTCGATGGCGAGGATCTCGTCATCTCAGGCGGTGACCACGGCGTAGTGGCGGTGAGCCGGCACCATCCGCCGACGGCGACCACCGTCACCGGCCTCGCGAACGTCGAGGTGCCGACCTTCGTGCGCGTCCGCGAGCTGATGGGCGCGATCCGGGCAGGCGGTGTCGGAAGGGCCGGGTAGCTTTCGGCCCATGCCGACCGTTCGCCCCTTCTCGATCCACGTGCCCGACGCCGCACTCGCCGATCTGCAGGACCGCCTCGAGCGCTTCCGGCCTCTTCCTGAATCGCCGCGGCGACCGCCCTCGGGCATGAACGCCGGCTATCTCGCCACCCTCGTCGCGGCGTGGCGCGACTGGGACTGGCGGGCGCGCGAGGCGTGGCTGAACGCGCATGCGCAGTTCCTCGCCGACGTCGGCGACACGACGATCCATTTCGCGCATCTGCGCTCCGCGCGTGACGACGCGCCCGCGCTCCTGGTGATGCACGGCTGGCCGCACACGTTCGCGCTGCAGCTCGACTTCGCGGATCTGCTGCCGGACTTCCACGTCGTGGTGCCGAGCTTCCCCGGCTTCGCGTACTCGTCCGCCTACGCCGAAGGCCCGATGACCGAGACCCGGCTCGCCGCGACGATGCATGTCCTCATGACCGACGTGCTCGGCTATCGGACCTACCTGACCTACGGCGAGGATGTGTCGGCTAACGTCAACGACCTGATCGCGGGATCGTACCCGGAGGCGGTGTCGGGTGTCGTCGTCACCCACTCGCACTTCCCCGCCATGGCCGAGCGCGAGCTGCTCACCGCCCCTGACGAGGTCGCCTTCTTCACGCGCCTCGAGCAATGGGGTGGCACCAACGGCGCCTACGGGCACGTGCAGGCGACCCGGCCCGATACGCTCGCGGCCGCCCTCAACGACTCACCGGCGGGTCTGCTCGCCTGGCTGACCGAGAAGCTCGTGGAGTGGAGCGACACTCCACAAGCGGACCCGCGCGCGGTCGAGCGACGGATCTCTCGCGACCGCATCCTGACCGAGGCGATGATCTACTGGACGACCCAGAGCATCGGCACATCGTTCCGGCCGTATTACGAGGGCGCCGACCAGCCCGACGAGATGCCGCCCGTCGGGGTTCCGGCATCCGTACACATCCAGCGCCACGAAGGCGACTATCCCGAATCGCTGGCGCGACGCTTCTACCGCGACCTGCGCGCATTCGAGCGGCTCGACGAGGGCGGGCACTTCGCGATCGCCGAGGTGCCCGCCGTGATGGCCGAGCGGGTGCGCGAGTTCGCCCGCGGACTCGACCTGCTGTGAGCGTCGGCTACCCTGCCAGTCCGCGGCGTTCGAGCAGCGGCTGGATCTCGGCGTCGCGGCCTCGGAAGTCGCGGTAGGCCTCGAGCGGGTCCTTCGAACCGCCCACCCCCAGCAGCCGGCCGCGGAAGCGATCGCCGTTCTCGCGACGGAGGCCGCCGTTCTCGCGGAACCATTCCACTGTGTCGGCGTCGAGCACCTCGCTCCAGATGTACGAGTAGTAGCCGGCGCTGTAACCGCCCGAGAAGACGTGGGCGAAGTACGTCGACGAGTAGCGGGTCGGCACGACCGCGTTGTCGAGCCCGATGTCGGCGAGTGCGGCCGCCTCGAAGTCCGCGACGTCGATGTCCGCCGCGGCGCCATCGACCGACAGCGAGTGCCACGCCTGGTCGAGCCATGCCGCCGCGAGGTACTCGCTCGTCGCGAAGCCCTGGTTGAACGCCTCCGACGCATGCAGCTTCTCGACGATCTCGGCGGGCAGCGGCTCGTCGGTGTCGATGTGGCGGGCATACGAGGCGAGGATCTCGGGCCAGTAGATCCACATCTCGTTGACCTGGCTCGGGAACTCGACGAAGTCGCGGTAGACGTTGGTGCCGGCGAAGTGCGGGTACGTCACGGTCGCGAACAGTCCGTGCAGGGCGTGTCCGAACTCGTGGAACAGCGTGGTCACCTCGTCGAGGCTGAGCAGCGTGGGCCGCCCTTCGGCGGGCTTCGGCACGTTCAGGTTGTTGACCACGATCGGCTGCGTGCCGCGCAGCCGCGACTGCAGCACGATCGAGTTCATCCATGCGCCGCCGCGCTTGGTGTCACGCGTGTACAGATCGAGGATGTACAGCCCGAGCGTCGATCCGTCGGCGTTGTGGATCTCGAACACGCGGGTGTCGGGGTGATAGCCGGCGAGGTCTGGGCGCTCGGCGAACGTGATGCCGTACAGATCGGTGGCGGCCCGGAAGACGCCGTCCTGGAGCACCCGCTCCGCCTCGAACCACGGCCGCAGCGCGGCGCGGTCGAGGTCGTACTCGGCCGCGCGCACCTTCTCGGTGTAGAACGCCCAGTCCTGCGCCTCCAGCGGGAACGGCTCCGGCTCGGCGTCGACGATGGCCTGCAGCTTGGCCTGCTCGCGCCGGGCGTTGCGTGCGGCGGGTGCGGCGAGCTGGCGCAGGAGGTCGTGGACCGCCGCGGGGGAGCCGGCGGTCTCGTCCGACGTGATGTACGACGCGTGAGAGTCGTAGCCGAGCAGGGCCGCCCGCTCGGCGCGGAGGCGGACGATCTCGAGCAGGGTGGCACGGTTGTCGTGCTCGTTGCCGCGCGAGCCCCGGGAGCGTGATGCCGCGAGCAGGCGCGCACGGGATCCGCGGTCCGTCAGGCTCGACAGGTAAGGATGCCCCGTGAAGAGCGTCAGGGTCACGACCCACTTCCCATCGAGTCCGCGGTCCGCGGCGGCCTGCGCCGCTGCCGACAGCTCGCCCTCCGAGAGCCCGTCGAGTTCGGACGCGTCGTCGAACACGATCGCGAGGTCGTTGGTGTCGGCAAGGAGGTTCTTCTCGAACTGTGTCGTCAGGGTCGAAAGCCGCTGATTCAGCTCCGTGAGACGCTGCTTCGCCGTGTCGTCCAGTCCCGCGCCGGCGTGCGCCATCTCGGTGTGGTGGCGCTCCACGAGGTACCGCTGCTCGGGCGACAGATCGAGCTCATCGAGCTGTTCGTGGATCGTCCTGATGCGCCAGAACAGGTCCGAGTCGAGCTGGATCGAGTCCTGGTGCGCCGACATGAGGGGCGCGAGCTGTTCCTCGATCTCCTGGATCTCGGGCGTCGCGTCGGCCGAAGACACGGTGTAGAACGTGCGGGCGACGTCACCCAGAAGACGTCCGCTCTCTTCCAGCGGCACCAGTGTGTTCTCGAACGTCGGCATCGAGCGCACGCGCGTGATCGCCGCCACCTCGCGGGTGTGATCCGCGAACGCCTGCTCGAACGCCGGCAGGTAGTGCTCAGGGCGGATGACCGCGTACCGGGGCAGTCCATACGGCAGCGTGCTGGGAGACAGGAGCGGGTTCTCGTTCGGCATGGCGTCCAGCCTAGTCACGCGGACCGGCTATGCCGCGACTCTTTTGCAAAGATCCACTTGCAAACGATTCATTGCAAAGAAGTACTTGCAAAGAACTCTTTGCATCGCTAATCTGAGGTCATGGCAGAGAACGAGACACCCGAGACTGCGGATGCCGCCGCCCGCACCGAGGAGCGACACAACCAGGATCGCGTCCTCGACTCCGGGGCGCTCCGCGCTCTGGCGCACCCGTTGCGCGTGAAGATCTACGACATCCTCAGCCAGTACGGCCCGCAGACGGCGAGCTCTCTGGCGGAGCGGCTGGGGGAGTCCAGCGGGTCGACGAGCTATCACCTCCGCGCGCTCGCCAAGCAAGACCTCATCCGGGAGGCCGAAGACCGCGGCACCGGCCGCGAGCGGTGGTGGGAGCGTCCCGTCGGTGGCGTGTCGTTCGCCAACCCGGATGCGATGGCGACGCCCGCCGGTCGTGCGGCGACGCAGGTCGTGATGAACGAGTTCCTGCGCAACCGCAACGACCAGCTGCTCGACTTCGTCAACCGCGGGATCGGCGGTGAGGACCAGATGTGGCAGGACGGCACGCTGATCTCCACCGCGACCGCGCGTCTCACCCCCGAGCAGAGCAAAGACCTCGCGCTCAAGATCATGGCGCTCATCGACGAGACCGTCGACAACTACCGCAATCAGACAGGCGAGAACGTCCGCCCCGTCACCATCCGGGCCGACCTGTTCCCGCTCCCGCAAATAGGAGGACAGTCATGACCGCCATCACGGCAGACGAACTCGCGGCACGTGGGTTCCGGGCATCCGCCACCCGATTCGACCGCGCGCTGCTGCGCGCAGCATCCGCTCTCGACGCGTATGTCGTCGCACGCGTCGAGAAGCGAGACGACGCCGAAGAGCGTCGCGCACTGACCGCACAGGCCGCCGCGATCGGGGCTCGACGTGAAGCCGAGGCCCACGCCGCGATGGGGCTGCTGCCGCGATGAGCGACAGCGTCGACACGGCAGAGCGGACCGGATCGTCGGCCGGGCGGGCACGCGGGGTCCCGCTCGGCCGCGATTTCGGAAAGCTGTGGACCGCAGCCGCGTTCAGCAACCTCGCGGACGGCCTCGGTCGCGTGGCGGTCCCGCTCATCGCCACCACCCTGACCCGAGACCCGCTCGCCATTTCGGCGATCACCGCGCTCGCGTTCCTCCCGTGGCTCGTCTTCGGCCTGCCCGCCGGCATGCTCGTCGACCGGTTCGACCGCCGCTGGATCATGGCCATCGCCAACGGCATCCGTGGACTCGCTGCGGTCGGGCTCGCTGTGCTCACCGTCTCGGGGGCGCTCGACATCTGGTGGCTGTTCGCCGGCGTGCTCGTCTTCGGTCTCGGCGAGACGCTGTTCGACAACGCGACGAACGCGATCATGCCGGCGGTCGTCAAGCGGCCGGCACTGGATCGCGCGAACGGCTGGATGCAGGCCGCGCAGATCACGATCGACAGCTTCATCTCATCGCCGATCGGCGGCGTGCTGTTCGCGATCTCCCTCGCGCTGCCGCTGTGGGTGGGCGCTGCGGGCTACCTCATCCCGATCGTGCTCGCGGTGATGCTTCCGCTCTCAGCCGCTCGTCCGCTGCGCGATGCGCGCGCCACGTCCGTGCGGGCTGAGGCGGCGGTCGCAGCCGGCGACCCGCTGGCGGCCTCCGAAGAGGCTGCGGAGACGGATGCTGCTGCCCCTGTTTCTTCGAACGTCTCGGCTCGCGACGCATTCGTGTACCTCTGGAACCACCGGTTCCTGCGCTCGATGGTGATCTTCACCTCGATCGTCGGTTCGGCCTTCGCGTTCGCCCAGGCACCCGTGTACCTGTACTTCCTCGACGTGCAGCACGTGCCTGCGGCCGCAATCGGCGTCGTCACCGCCGGGATCGGGCTCGGGGGACTCGCGGGGTCGCTGGTGGCTTCGTCGCTCGTCGCGAAGTTCGGCCGCGGCCCGGTGATGCTCGGCGCCAACGTCGTCGCGGCCATCAGCCTCGCTGCGGTGTGGGCGGCGCCCGAGGCGATCACGGGAACCATCGCGTACGGCCTCATGGCCGCAGCCGTCTCCGTGTGGAACGTGCCGTGGGGGGCGCTGCGCCAGACGATCGTGCCGGGTCACATCTTCGGTCGCGTGCTGGGAATCACCCGCACCTTCACGTGGGGCATCTTCCCGTTCGCGACGCTTCTGGGCGGTTGGGTCGCCCGCATCGATCTGCGGCTGCCGTTCCTCATCGCCGCGGGAGTGACTCTCGTCGCGACCCTGTTCGCCGTCCGGCTGCTCCTCTCGGCGTCGCATCACGACGCACCGGAGGAATGAGCCGCTGAGGCTTACGCGAAGCCGTCGTCCGGATCATGCCGGACGACGGCTTCGCCGTCGGCGTCCAGCGACACGATCACGCCGGTGTCGAGCTCCGCGATCGGCTTGCCCTCCAGCCACGTGAGCGTCCAGCGCGGACGCGGCTGACCCAGCTGGTCGGCGGGGATCGTCTCGTCGACGGAACGGATGCCGCGCACCAGCGCGGCCGGGACGGCCTTCGGCGGTTCGTCGCCCGAGGTCCAGCGTGTTCCGAGCTGCATGTCAGACCTCCTGAGGGGCGAGCTCGATCTCCGTGACGGAGACGGCATCGGCGTCGGCGTACTCGATCTCGGCGATCCGGCCGACCGCCTTGAGGTCGCCCTCCGCGAGCTGCAGCGCGTCGAGCGCGGCGGCCGGTCCGGCGAGGACGGCACGGGCGACCGCGGTCTTCTGCGAGGCCTTCGCCTCGGTCTTCGCGCGGCGGATGCCGATGAGCGCCGCGCTCGCGGCGGTCAGCACGGCGGGGTCGCCCCACTCCTCCTCAGGCGCCACGGGCCAGTCTGCGGTGTGCACCGAACCGTCGTTGAACCATGACCAGGCCTCTTCGGCCGCGAACGCCAGCACAGGGGCGAGGAGCCGCAGCAGCGCCGACATCGCCAGGCGCAGCGCGAGTGCGGCGGAGGCCTGACCGGCGTCGGTCTGGTTGTACGCGCGCTCCTTGACGAGCTCGAGGTAGTCGTCGCAGAACGTCCAGAAGAACGACTCGGTCACCTCGAGCGCACGCGCGTGGTCGTAGTTCTCGAGCGCCTTCGTGGCGTCGCGCACGACGCCGTGGAGCGTTGCGAGCATCGATGCGTCGAGGGCGTGGGTCACCTCGGCACCCTCCGGCACCGGGAACGACAGCACGAACTTCGCGGCGTTGAGAACCTTGATCGCGAGGCGGCGGCCGATCTTGATCTGCGTCGGGTTCTGCGGGTCGAACGCCGCGTCGGTGCCCAGACGGCTCGAGGCCGCCCAGTACCGCACCGCGTCCGAGCCGTGCTGCGCCAGGATGTCAGCGGGCGTGACGACGTTGCCCTTCGACTTCGACATCTTCTTGCGGTCGGGGTCGACGATGAAGCCGGAGATGGCGGCATCCGACCAGGGCGCGCGGTCGTCCTCGAGGGCGCTGCGCAGCATGGTCGAGAACAGCCACGTGCGGATGATGTCCTGACCCTGCGGGCGCACGTCGAACGGTGCCACGAGGCTCCAGAGCTCAGGATCGCGATCCCAGCCGCCCGCGAGCTGCGGCGTGAGCGACGACGTCGCCCACGTGTCGAAGATGTCGTTCTCGCCCTCGAAGCCACCCGCGACGCCGCGCTGGTCGGCGCTGTAGCCGGGAGGGACGTCGGTCGACGGATCGACGGGAAGGGACGCCAGGTCAGGGGTGAGCACGCGGTCGTAGTCGCGCTCGCCGTTCTCGTCGAGCCCGTACCACAGCGGGATCGGAACGCCGAAGAAGCGCTGGCGCGACACGAGCCAGTCGCCGGTGAGACCCTTGGTCCAGTTCTCGTAGCGGACCCGCATGAAATCGGGATGCCACGACATCTGCTGTCCGAGTGCGATGAGCTTGTCGCGCAGCTCGGCGTCGCGCGCGCCGTTGCGGATGTACCACTGGCGTGTCGAGACGATCTCCAGCGGACGGTCGCCCTTCTCGAAGAACTTCACCGCGTGGCTGAACGGCTTGCCGACGGCGGTGATGTCGCCGGTCTCCTGCAGCTTCTCGACCAGGGCCTTGCGGGCGGAGAAGACCGTCTTGCCTGCCATCTCCACCTCGTACCACGCGCTCGCCTCCGCGTTCGCGACGATCGAAGGCGCCTGGGGCAGGAAGCGCCCGTCGAGTCCGATCGTGGTCATGTTCGGCAGGTGGCGGCCGTCGGTGGTGCGCAGCTCCCGCCACCACACGATGTCGGTCACGTCGCCGAAGGTGCAGACCATCGCCGCGCCCGTGCCCTTGTCGGGCTGCGCGAGGTGGTGGCCGTGGATCTCGATGTCGGCGCCGAAGAAGGGGCTGCGAACCTTCGTGCCGATGAGGTGCTTGTGGGGACCCTCGGGATGGGTGACGATCGCGACGCACGCGGGAAGCAGCTCGGGACGAGTGGTCTCGATCGTGATCGCGCCGGAGCCGTCCGCGAACGGGAAGTCGATGGTGTGGAACGACGCCTGCTGTTCGCGGTCCTCGAGCTCTGCCTGGGCCACGGCGGTGCGGAAGTCGATGTCCCACATCGTCGGCGCGAGGTCCTGGTACGCCTCGCCGCGCTCGAGGTTGCGCAGGAACGCGCGCTGGCTCGTGCGGATCGTGTCGTCGGAGATGGTGCGGTAGGTCTGGGTCCAGTCGACGCTGAGGCCCAACTGGCGGAAGAGCGCCTCGAACTGCTTCTCGTCCTCGACGGTGAGCTTCTCGCACAGCTCGATGAAGTTGCGGCGGCTGATGGGCACCTGGTCGGCGGCGCGGCTCGACTTGTTGTCGCCGCCCTCGAACGGCGGCGTGAAGTCGGCGTCGTACGGCAGCGACGGGTCGCAGCGCACGCCGTAGTAGTTCTGCACGCGGCGCTCGGTGGGGAGCCCGTTGTCGTCCCAGCCCATCGGGTAGAACACCGTCTTCCCGCGCATGCGCTCGTACCGAACCTTGAGGTCGGTGTGCGTGAACGAGAACACGTGCCCGATGTGCAGGCTCCCGGACGCCGTGGGCGGGGGAGTGTCGACCGAGTACACCCCGGCGCGACCGACCTGTGCGGCACGAGCGCGGTCGAACAGGTACGTGCCCTGCCCGGACCAGGCAGCATCCCACTTCTCCTCGAGGCCCTCCAGCGCGGGCTTGTCCGGAATCTGACCCTGTGCGGGGCGGGCGTCGGTCATGGCGTCTCCTCGAGGCGATATGTGCGGCACTGTGTGAGCGTGCCTGAGTGTGGGATGTCGCTCGATTCTACCCGGGTACCCGTGCACCGGCAGAAGCGAGCGGACGCCGGGGTTCCGGCATCCGCTCGCTTCCAGCTGTCTTCGCTCAGGCGCCAGTCGTCGCGGTCGCCGGGTCGCTCGCGAGCTCGGGCTCGACGCTGCGGCGGGAGGCCAGCCACGCGGAGACGAGGGTGATGACCGACATGATGGCGAGGATCACCCCGGGATGCCACCACGCGAAGCCCGTGGCCACGCCGAGCTCGAACGTGAGGTAGGGCACGAAGCCGCTGATCGTCGCCGCCAGGGCGTACGCGAACGACAGCGCCGAGTAGCGGAAGCGATCGGGGAAGAGGTCGTTCATGAGACCCCCGAGCGCGGCCCAGGCCATCGTCGGCAGGATGCCGCCGACGAGCATCGTCGCGATGAGGATCGGGAAGGTCGCGAACTGGAGGAGGAAGTACATCGGGAACGTGATGAGGAGTGTGCCCAGGGCGCCCCACGCGACGACGTTCGCGGAGCCGACACGGCTGGCCCATGCGCCGAACAGCGGGATGGTGACGAGCTGCAGCAGGCCGCCGATCGTGGTCGCGATAAGCAGGTCCTGGAAGCTGAAGCCCAGCTGGTCCACGCCGTAGTTGACGGTGTACGTGTTCATCAGCGAGTACGACCCGATACCGAGGAGGGCGGCGCCGATGGCGATGGCCATGGCGCCGGGGCGCTTCGCGAACATCGTGAGGAAGGGGACGCGGTCGCGGCGCCCCTCGGCGACGACGCGCTCGAACACCGGTGTCTCGGTGATCGACCACCGCAGGTACAGCGACACCAGCAGCAGCGGGATGGCGAGGAGGAACGGGATGCGCCAGCCCCACTGCGCGATCTGCTCCGCCGGGAGGACTGCCGTCAGCACGAGGAACACCGTCGCGGACAGGATCGAGCCGACGGGCGATCCGAGCTGGGGGACCGCGGCGTAGAAGGCGCGCTTAACGGGTCCGGAGTTCTCGGTGGCGATGAGGATCGAGCCGCCCCACTCCCCGCCGAGCGACAGGCCCTGCACGATGCGGAGGAGGATCAGAAGGACGGCGCCCAGCCAGCCCGCCTGCGCATAGGTGGGGAGAAGGCCGATGCCGCCGGTCGCGACACCCATGATGGCGACGGTCCACAGCAGGGTTGCGCGGCGGCCGAGCCGGTCGCCCATGTAGCCGAAGATCACCGCACCGATCGGGCGCACGACGAACGCGAGGGCGATGGTGAGGAAGGCCGCGCTGGTCGCGCCGAACTCACCCAGCGGGTTGAAGAACAGAGGGCCGACGAAGAACGCCGAGAAGTAGGCGAAGAGGTAGAAATCGAAGGACTCGAAGGAGGTGCCCACCATCGACGCCCACGCGACGCGACGCGTCGGGGCGGTCTCGAGGGCGAGCGCGGGTTCGGGTGCTGCTGCGGTCACGGGCGTCAATCTTGGCACGAGTCCAGAAACCCCGACGGCGGGTGCCGCATTCCCTCTTGCACAGCCACGGTAGACTCGTCGGACCAGCGCGGATCCGGCCATCACCGGGGAGCTCTCGGAAGAACAGGACCCCACGCACGTGGCGCCCCCAGTAGAACCGAGCGGGTCAGGCCCGTCATAGCCGCTGTGAGAGAGGGCGTCTCGGTCCCTGAGCCTGTCGAAGGGCCCGAGCGTCAATGCAGGGTGGTACCGCGGTACGTCTGGTCAGGGATCCAGGCAGTGTCGTCCCCGCAGGAAGCACACGAGCGAGCACCTGCGAGAGAAGATGACCTACCCCCGCCCCTCCGCCTTCGGGCCCGCGGCCGACGCCGCGCCGGCCGCCGTCGTTCCGAGCCCCCGCTTCCCCGAGATCGAGCAGCAGACGCTCGCGTTCTGGGAGGCCGACCACACCTTCCGCGCGTCCATCGACCAGCGCGATGGCGCCGAGGAGTGGGTCTTCTACGACGGCCCGCCCTTCGCCAACGGGGTGCCGCACTACGGCCACCTCCTGACCGGCTACGCGAAGGACGTCTTCCCGCGCTTCCAGACGATGCGCGGCAAGAAGGTCGATCGCGTCTTCGGCTGGGACACCCACGGCCTCCCGGCCGAGCTCGAGGCGATGAAGCAGCTCGGCATCACGGAGAAGAGCGAGATCGAGGCGATGGGAATCGCCACGTTCAACGCCAAGTCGCGCGAGTCGGTGCTGGCGTACACCAGGGAGTGGGAGGACTACGTCACCCGCCAGGCGCGCTGGGTCGACTTCGAGCGCGGGTACAAGACGCTCGACCTCACATACATGGAATCCGTGCTGTGGGCGTTCAAGACGATCTACGACAAGGGCCTCGCCTACGAGGGGCACCGCGTGCTGCCGTACTGCTGGCGCGATGAGACGCCGCTCTCGGCCCACGAGCTGCGCATGGACGACGACGTCTACAAGATGCGCCAGGACCCGTCGGTCACCATCACGTTCCCGCTCACCGGTGTGAAGGCGGAGGCGCTCGGGCTCACCGGCGTGCGTGCGCTCGCGTGGACGACGACCCCGTGGACCCTGCCCACGAACCTCGCCCTCGCGGTGGGTCCCGACATCCGCTACGCCGTCGTTCCCGGCGGTCCCCACGGGGCGGCCGACGTCCCGGCGGGGGACGATCCCGAGGGCGCCACCGCGCACCGATACCTCCTCGCCGAGGATCTGCTCGCGGGCTACGCGAAGGACCTCGGGTACGACTCCGTCGAGGCCGCGCGCGAAGCCGTGGAGCAGACGGTTCTGGGCGCCGACCTCGAGAACGTCACGTACGACCGCCTCTTCGACTACTACGCGGATGCCTCGATCTGGGGCACGCAGAGCGCGTGGCGCCTGCTCGTCGACGACTACGTCACGACGGGCGACGGCACCGGCATCGTCCACCAGGCGCCGGCGTTCGGTGAGGACGACCAGCGCGTGACCGAGGCCGCCGGCATCCCCCTCATCATGAGCCTGGACGACGGCGGGCGCTTCCTGCCGCAGGTGACGGACGTCGCCGGCGAGCTGTGGATGGACGCGAACCGTCCGCTCATCCGCCTGCTCAAGCAGGAGGGGCGCCTGCTGCGCGAGGCGAGCTACGAGCATTCGTACCCGCACTGCTGGCGCTGCCGGAACCCCCTCATCTACCGGGCGGTGTCGAGCTGGTTCGTGCGCGTCACCGACATCAAGGACCGCATGCTCGCGGGCAACGAGCAGATCACGTGGGTGCCCGAGAACGTCAAGCACGGCCAGTTCGGCAAGTGGCTCGACGGCGCGCGGGACTGGTCGATCAGCCGCAACCGGTACTGGGGCTCGCCGATCCCGGTGTGGAAGAGCGACGACCCGGAGCACCCGCGCGTCGACGTCTACGGGTCGCTGGAGGAGCTCGAGCGGGACTTCGGGCGTCTCCCGACGAACGCGGACGGCGAGGTCGATCTGCACCGCCCGTACATCGACGACCTGACGCGCCCGAACCCGGACGACCCGACCGGCAAGAGCACGATGCGCCGGATCGAGGACGTGTTCGACGTGTGGTTCGACTCGGGGTCGATGCCGTACGCGCAGGTGCACTACCCGTTCGAGAACCAGCAGTGGTTCGACGAGCACTCGCCGGCCGACTTCATCGTCGAGTACATCGGGCAGACGCGCGGCTGGTTCTACGTGATGCACGTGCTCTCGACGGCGCTGTTCGACCGCCCGGCGTTCACGGGCGTGTCGTGCCACGGCATCGTCCTGGGCAGCGACGGGCTCAAGATGTCGAAGTCGCTGCGCAACTACCCCGACGTCAGTGAGGTGTTCGACCGCGACGGATCCGACGCGATGCGCTGGTTCCTGATGTCGAGCTCCGTGCTGCGCGGCGGCAACCTCGTCGTGACCGAGGAGGGCATCCGCGCCGGCGTGCGGGAGTTCCTGCTGCCGCTCTGGAACGCGTGGTATTTCTTCGCGACGTACGCCAATGCGGCCGGCGGCGCGGGTGGCGAGGGCTACCAGGCGTCGTGGCGCACCGACTCGACGGATGTGCTCGACCGCTACATCCTGGCGCTCACCGGCGACCTGGTGCGCGATGTCGCCGCCGACCTCGAGGTGCTCGATTCGACGCTCGCCGCGGCGAAGGTCCGCGACTTCGCCGAGGCGTTGACGAACTGGTACATCCGCCGCTCGCGCGACCGGTTCTGGGTGGGCGTCTCCGCCGACGGCAGCCCCGATCACGCCAAGAGCCGCGAGGCGTTCGACACGCTCTACACCGTGCTCGAGACGCTCACGCGCGTCGCGGCGCCGCTCATCCCGCTGGTCTCCGAGAAGATCTGGCAGGGCCTCACCGGCGGACGCAGCGTCCACCTGCAGGACTGGCCCGACGCCGACGCCTT
The DNA here is from genome assembly GCF_001422925.1 of Microbacterium sp. Leaf288. Classification (GTDB taxonomy): domain Bacteria; phylum Actinomycetota; class Actinomycetes; order Actinomycetales; family Microbacteriaceae; genus Microbacterium. The sequence goes on along the minus strand of NZ_LMNI01000010.1, from coordinate 608,958 downwards.
CCCCGCGGCCGACGACATCCGCGCCGCGATGGACGCCGTCCGCGAGGCAACCAGCGTCGCGAACGGGCTGCGCAAGAAGGAGGGCCGTCGCGTGCGCCTGCCGCTTCCCACCCTGACGGTGGCGGTTGCAGATGCTGCGTCCCTCGCGCAGTTCGACGGCATCCTGCGCGACGAGCTCAACGTGAAGTCGGTCGAGCTGATCGAGCTCGGCGACGACGTCGCGGAGCGCTACGGCATCAGCAAGCGGCTCAGCGTGAACGCGCGCGCCGCGGGTCCACGCCTGGGCAAGCAGGTCCAGCACGTGATCTCGGGCGCGAAGGCGGGCGTGTGGGAGGAGCGCGACGGTGTCGTGGTCGTCGACGGCATCGCGCTGGAGCCAGGGGAGTACGACCTCACGCTCGAGGCCGGCGGCGTCGCCGACGGCACGGCGATCGCCCTTCTGGCGGGCGAGGGCTTCGTCCTGCTCGACACGACGACGACGCCCGAGCTCGAGGCGGAAGGTCTGGCCCGCGACGTGATCCGCGCCGTCCAGGACACCCGCAAGGCGGCAGGTTTCGATGTGAGCGACCGCATCCGCCTCGGCCTCGTGTTCGACGACGAGGCCGACGGCGAGGCGGTTTCCGCGGCCTTCGACATCGCCGACGTGGCAGGCGAGACGCTCGCGCTCGCCCACAGCGTGCGCACGCGGACAGCCGAGCTCGCAGCAGCCGGTGACTCCGGGACACCCATCGAGTTCGAGGCGGTGGTCGACGCGGGAACGTATGCCAACCGCGGCGCCTTCACCGTCTCGGTCGGCCGGACGGAGGCCACAGCATGAGCGATCGCGGCCGCAAGCGCGCCGACGCCGTCTACGAGGCGCTGCTGCAGCGCCAGGGAGAGCGGTGGGTGCAGCCGCGCGTAGAGCGCACGCGGCGCGTGCTCGAGCTGCTCGACGACCCCCAGAAGACGTACCGCGTCGTCCACGTCACCGGAACCAACGGCAAGACGTCGACCAGCCGCATGATCGAGACCCTCGTGCGCGCACACGGCCTGCGCACGGGCCTGTTCACCAGTCCGCACCTCGAGCGGTTCACCGAGCGCATCATGGTCGACGGCGAGCCGGTCGACGACGCGGCGATCGCCGACGCGTGGGACGAGATCGCACCGTTCGTGGAGCTGGTGGATGCGGAGCTCGCCGCGAGCGACGATGCACCCCTCACGTTCTTCGAACTCCTGACGGTGCTCGCGTTCGTCGCGTTCGCCGACGCGCCGATCGACGTGCTCGTGCTCGAGGTCGGCATGGGCGGGTCGTGGGATTCCACCAACACCGCCGACGGTGACGTCGCGGTGTTCGCGCCCATCGACCTCGACCACGCGGACCGGCTCGGCGACACGATCGCCGAGATCGCGAGCGTCAAGGCAGGCATCATCAAGGACGGCGCAGCCGTGGTGTCGGCTCGGCAGGATCCCGCCGCCGAGGCGGTGCTGCGCGAAGCTGCGGCCGCCCACGGCGCCTCGATCGCCTTCGAAGGCTCCGAGTTCGCACTCGCCCAGCAGCGCCTCGCGGTCGGCGGGCAGCAGATCAGCGTGCGCGGCCTCGCCGGCACCTACGAGGACGAGTACCTGCCGCTCTACGGAGCCCACCAGGGCTTCAACGCGGCGCTCGCGATCGCGGCGGTGGAGTCGCTCGTCGGCGGTGCGTCGCAGCCGATCGCCGGGGACGTGCTGGCGGAAGGCCTCGGCGCAGTGACCTCGCCCGGACGCCTCCAGCTCGTCGGTGCCGCACCGACCGTGCTGGTCGACGCGGCACACAATCCGCACGGTGCGCGTGCTCTCGTCACCGCGCTGCGCGAGGCGTTCGACTTCGACGAATGGGGTGTGGTGCTCGGTGTGCTCTCCGACAAGGATGCCGCCGGCATCGTGTCCGAGATCGCACCCGTCGCCGCCCAGGTGTTCGCCACCGCCCCCGACTCGGAGCGGGCGGAGGACGCGGATGCCATCGCCGACCTCGCGGAGGCGCACGATCTGCGCGTCTCGGTTCACCGCGACCTCGCCGATGCCGCGGAGGCGGCGCGGGCGTGGGCCGCGGCATCCGATCGACGTGCCGTCGTGATCGCGGGGTCGGTCGTGCTCGCGGGGGAGGCCCTCGCCCTCGCTGCCGACGAGGACTGGAAGGCCGGGTGGAACGCGTGACCGGCGAGAGGCAGCCGAAGGCCCGTCGCCCCCGCGGTGCGGCGGAGTCGCTCGCGACGATCGTGCTCGGCTTCGAGTCGATCGTCGTCTTCCTCGGAGGTCTGGCCGTTTACGGTCTGAAGGCGTTCCCCGCGTCGATCGAGCCGTGGTGGGGCATCGTCGCCGGGGCCGGACTGGCCGTGCTGATGATCCTCACGACGAGGGTCGTGCGCTACCGGTGGGGCATCGTGCTCGGGTGGGTGCTGCAGGTCGTCGTGCTGCTCGGCGCCTTCCTCGTGCCGGCGCTCGCCATCGTCGCGCTCATTTTCGGCGGCATGTACGGGTATGCGACGATCAAGGGGGCCGCTCTCGACCGGCGCAACGCGCGCCTCGCGGCGGATCCTCCTCCCCACGCCTGATCAGCAACGAAAGGTCCCGCATGCCCATCGAAGAGACCCTCGTCCTCGTCAAGCCCGACGGCGTCGCTCGCGGCCTCACCGGCTCGATCCTCGCCCGCATCGAGGCGAAGGGGTACGCCCTCGTCGACATCCGCCTCGTCGAGCCCGACCGTGAGAGGCTCGAGCGCCACTACGCCGAGCACGAGGGCAAGCCGTTCTACGAGCCGCTGCTCGAGTTCATGATGTCGGGCCCGTCGGTCGCGATCCGGCTCGCCGGCAACCGCGTGATCGAGGGATTCCGCTCGCTCGCAGGCACGACCGATCCCACGACGGCCGCGCCCGGCACCGTCCGCGGCGACTTCGGCCGCGACTGGGGCCTGAAGGTGCAGCAGAACCTCGTGCACGGTTCCGACAGCCCTGAGTCCGCCGCGCGCGAGCTCGAGATCTGGTTCGGCTGATCGCTCAGTCGGCTGGCCCCGGACGCGCCTGCGGGGTCAGCCGAACAGCGTCTGCCAGATGTTGACGACGGCGTTCATTTCGAGCTGCGCCAGCAGCAGGATGATCGCGTAGCTCACGATCGCCGCCAACGGGACCCACACCATCAGCCGGTCGGCGACGTCGCGGACCCGGTCGGATGCCGGAACGAGGCCGGCGCGGAGCATGTGGAGCGTCACCGCGTAGAACGTGGGGATCGTGACGGCCCAGGTCACCATGCACCACGGGCACAGCGTGTGCAGGTTGGGCGCGTAGATGCTCTGGCTGATGAGCCAGATCACGAACCCGAACGCGAAGGCGATCCCGCCCCAGAAGCACCACCAGAACCACCGCGCGAAGCGGGCCCGCGCGAGGATCGCCATGCCGACGACGATCGGGGCCACCCAGCCGGTGAGTCCGAGGACCGGATTCGGGAACCCGAACGCGCTGCCCTGCCACGACTCGAGGTTGGCGCTGCACTGCACCAGCACACTCAGGTCGCACGACGCGATCGCGTCGGGGTTCGCGAGCTTCTCGAACTTCTCCACCGTCAGCGAGAACGCCGCCCACCAGCCGATCACACCCGCGATGACGAGCCATACGGCGAGTCCGGTCGGACGGGTGTGGGTCTGCTGCTCGGGCATGCCTCGGATTATGGCATCGAGTTCTGCACGGATGCCGCACCCCCGCGCCGTGGCAAAACGCCGATCTGCGGCGTGGGGAAGGCGCGGTCGTCGGGCGAATGGGCATTCTGGCGGTGTAAGTGCGATAATGGGGGGCGATGACTCACGGCCGCGCCGTGACGATCATCACCAGAAGACTTCAGGGCGACGAATGCCCTTGGCAGCGCGAGCATCCGCTTAGCGCCGGACGACCGCTGCAGACCGAGTGAGTTCGCGGCACCGCCCCGTCCAGAGGGGCATGGGCGGCGCTGCACGAGATTTCGCCGGGCGACGCGCGGTGTCGCCCCGCTAGGAGTACGCCAGTGATGGCCGATGGAACAGATGCAGAATTCACCTCTCAGACCGAACCGGACGCGCCGCTGACCACAGCGGGCGACGAGGCGACACCCGCGGCAGACGCGGACTCGCCGGTCGAGGAGCCGCAGGAGACCGTCGAGGTCTCCGCGGAGTCCGAGGAGAGCCCGGCGGAGGCGACCGAGGTGGCGCCCGAGCCGGCGGTCGAAGCTGAGCCCGCGGCCGAGGCGGCGCCTGAGCACGAGGGCGAGCCCGCGGCCGAGGCTGAGGCCGACGCCGAGGCACCGGCCGACGGCGATCCCGAAGCCGCGTCCGCCCCCGAGGCGTCCGCCGAGGCCGACGTTCCTGCCGAGCCGGAGGCGCCCGCCGAGCCCGAAGCCGTGACCGCGGTGACCCTGGGGCTTCTCCCCGAGGTCTTCGTGTCCGCCGTGTCGACGCAGCTCATGTTCTATGCGCCCGAGATCGCGCCGCTTCCGGCACGTCCGGGCCGTCAGCAGCCCGAGCCGGAGCCCGAGGCCGCAGCGTCGTCGAGCACCTCGCGCCGCCGCAGCCGTCGTCGCGGCGAGGGCCGGGACGAGGCATCCGCGCCCGCCGAGCCGTCGCAGCCGCGTCAGCGCGCCGTCGAGCTCATCACCGAGCCGCAGCGCATCAAGGGCTCGACGCGTCTCGAGGCCAAGAAGCAGCGCCGCCGTGACGGCCGCGAGGCAGGTCGCCGTCGTGCGGTCGTGACCGAGGCGGAGTTCCTCGCCCGTCGTGAGGCCGTCGACCGCGACATGATCGTGCGCTCGCGCAACGGCCGCATCCAGATCGCCGTGCTTGAAGACAACGTGCTGGTCGAGCACTACGTCGCGCGCAACCAGGACGCGTCGCTGATCGGCAACGTGTACCTCGGCCGCGTGCAGAACGTCCTGCCCAGCATGGAAGCGGCGTTCGTCGACATCGGGCGCGGCCGCAACGCCGTGCTGTACTCGGGCGAAGTCGACTGGGATGCCGTCGAGACCGGCAACCAGCCGCGCCGCATCGAACTCGCGCTCAAGACCGGCGACCGTGTGCTGGTGCAGGTCACGAAAGACCCCGTCGGGCACAAGGGCGCGCGTCTGACCAGCCAGATCTCGCTTCCGGGCCGCTACCTCGTGTACGTGCCGGGCGGCAACATGAACGGCATCTCGCGCAAGCTGCCCGACACCGAGCGCGCGCGCCTCAAGAAGATCCTCAAGGAGGTGCTCCCCGAGTCGTCGGGCGTGATCGTGCGCACCGCCGCGGAGGGCGCCACGGAGGACCAGCTGACGCGCGATGTGCAGCGCCTCACCAACCAGTGGGAGCACATCTCGAAGCAGATCGAGACGATCCAGGCGCCGGCGCTGCTGCACTCGGAGCCCGACCTCCTCGTCAAGATCGTCCGCGACGTCTTCAACGAGGACTTCTCGAAGATGCTCATCCAGGGCGAGGACGCGCACCACACCATCTCGAAGTACCTCGAGTCCGTGGCGCCCGACCTCCTCGAGCGCGTCGAGCGGTACGAGGGCGAGCACGACCCGTTCGACGTGTTCCGCGTCACCGAGCAGATCGAGAAGGCGCTCGACCGCAAGGTGTGGCTGCCCTCCGGCGGCTCGCTGGTCATCGACCGCACCGAGGCGATGACCGTCGTCGACGTCAACACCGGCAAGTTCGTCGGCTCGGGCGGAAACCTCGAAGAGACGGTCACGAAGAACAACCTCGAGGCCGCGGAGGAGATCGTCCGCCAGCTGCGCCTGCGCGACATCGGCGGGATCATCGTCGTCGACTTCATCGACATGGTGCTCGAATCCAACCGTGATCTCGTGCTGCGCCGTCTCGTCGAGTGCCTGAGCCGCGACCGGACGAAGCACCAGGTCGCCGAGGTCACCTCGCTCGGTCTCGTGCAGATGACGCGCAAGAAGCTCGGACTGGGTCTCCTGGAGACGTTCAGCGAGGCGTGCGAGGTCTGCGCGGGGCGCGGCCTGATCGTGCACCACGACCCCGTCGTCAAGCATCGCGTGCCCGCCGCGAGCGGTGCGCCGTCGTCCGGCCGTCGCCCGCGGGGCGGCGCGCCGGCGCCCACGACCGGCGGCGGCTCGAACGGCACGCACGTGATCACGGAGGGCGTGAAGTCGGCGCTCGCACAGATCGCGGCATCCACGATCCACCACAGCGAGGAGGCTCCGCACGTCGAGGCGGCCCCCGTCGTCGAGCAGGCTCCGGCCGAGCGCCCGAAGAAGCCGCGCAAGAAGCGTCAGGATTCCGGCGTGAAGAAGGAGAACCGCACCGAGAAGGACCTCCTCCTCGACTCGGTGCTGAACGCCCTTCCCGAGCCCAAGGCTCCGGGGCAGGGACGCGCGCGTCGTCGCGTGACGACCGCGGCACTCACGGGCACCCCGGTTCCCCACACGCCGTCAGAGGACTGAGCATCTCGCGCCGTCCCGGCCCCAGGCCGGGACGGCGCCCCTCTGTCGGCCCTCACGCCCCCTCGATAGGGTGAATCCCGGGAACTGGGGATCGGGGGCGCGATGGCGCGCTACGTGTTCGTGACGTGGGACGGCGGCGGCAACCGCATGCCCACCATCACCATCGCGCGTGCGCTCGTGAGGCGTGGGCACGATGTCCGCGTCCTCGGCCACGACTCCCAGGCGAGCGCCTACCGGGCCGCCGGTCTGCCCTTCACGGCGTTCGCGAGCGCACCCGGCTTCGTGCTCGATCCACGCCCCGCGGGCATGCTCCGGCTGTTCACCGACCACGGCCTCGCCGATGACACGGTCGCGCAGCTGGCCGCCTTCCCGGCCGATGTCGTGGTCGTCGACTGCATGCTGCTCGCCGTCCTCGACGTCCTGGACCGGATGGACCAGCGCTTCGCCGTGCTCGAGCACACCATGCACGACTTCCTTGCGTCGGGATCGCGGGTGCTCGGCGCCATGGTCTGGCCGTGCGGGGTCCGCGTGGCGACACCCCGCCGGCACGCGATGCCCATCGTCGTGGCATCCGTCCCCGGTCTCGACATCCCGTTCCCCTCCCAGCGCGAGCTCGCTGCGACGCCGGGCGCGGTCGTGTACACGGGAGCGATGACGCGCGCCGTCGCCGCACAGCCCGCCGCGCCGACGGTCGTGCTGAGCCTCAGCACCTTCCGGTTCTCCGAGCTCGTCGCGACCTGGCAGCGGCTGCTCGACGCCGTCGACGGCCTCGACCTGCGGGTGATCGCCACCCTCGGCCCGGCGGTCACGATAGGGGAGGTGCGGGTGCCCCGCGGCATCGAAGTGCACGAATGGATGCCGCACGACGAGCTCTTCCCGGAGGCCTCCCTCGTGGTGGGTCACGGCGGACACGGCACCACTCTGGCCGCGTTGGCCCATGGCGTGCCGGTGCTCACGCTGCCCCTGGAGCCGACCTCCGACCAGCCGCGTATCGGCCGCGCCGTGGCCCGCGCGGGTGTGGGAGCGACGATGTCGCGGCGGACGGAGCCCGCCACGATCCGGCGCGCGATCCGGCGGACGCTGGCCGATGGTCCCACCCGCGTGCGCGCGCAGCGGCTGGGCGACGCGATCCGTGCCATGGACGGCCCCGGCCGCGCGGCAGACGTCCTCGAGCTGTCGGCGGCGGCGGCCCGGTGAGTCAGCGGCGGTCGCGCCCCCGCACACGAAGACCGGATGCGATGAGGCGCCGCACCAGATCGTGACCGCTCACGTGCAGCGCGCCGGCCGCCACCAGACGCGCGTGCGCCTCTTCGGGCACGTCGTAGTGGTCGAGGTCGAAGCCGCGCGCAGGGATGCCGTTCGCGGCGGCGAACGCGTGAAGCTCCGCGAGGTCGGTGTCGGTCACCAGATGCGCCCACAGACGACCGTGCGCCGGCCACAGAGGATCGTCGATGAGGATCGCCACGTCCAGATCCTACGCACCTGATCCCGCGACACGGCCCGGCGCGCTTTCGCGGAGTGTTCCGGCATCTGATAAAGTAGACCCTTGGTGCGTCGAGATATCCGCACCAAGTCTTCGTTGACGTCCCCGAGTGCGTGCGCGCGCTCCCAGAAGAAACAGGTGTGAAGTGGTTTACGCAGTTGTGCGCGCCGGCGGCCGGCAGGAGAAGGTCGAGGTCGGCACGATCGTCGTTCTCGACCGTCAGGCCGCGAAGATCGGCGACAAGATCGAGCTCCCCGCGGTGCTCTTCGTCGACGGTGACACGGTCACGACCGACGCCGACAAGCTCGCGAAGGTCACCGTGACCGCCGAGGTGCTCGGCGAGGAGCGCGGCCCCAAGATCGTGATCCAGAAGTTCAAGAACAAGACCGGCTACAAGAAGCGCCAGGGGCACCGTCAGGACCTCACGCGCGTCAAGGTCACCGGCATCAAGTAAAGCCACAGGAGACGCAGAGATGGCACACAAAAAGGGCGCAAGCTCCACCCGTAACGGTCGTGACTCCAACGCTCAGCGCCTCGGCGTGAAGCGCTTCGGTGGCCAGGCCGTGAACGCCGGCGAGATCCTCGTTCGCCAGCGCGGCACGCACTTCCACCCCGGCGCCAACGTCGGCCGCGGTGGCGACGACACGCTGTTCGCACTGGCCGCGGGCTCGGTCGAGTTCGGCCAGAAGGGCGGCCGCAAGGTCGTCAACATCGTGGCGGTCGCGGAGTAATCCAGCGAGTCTCACAGACTTCCGGAAGGGGCGGGCTTCGGCTCGCCCCTTCCCTTTATCCCTTTCCCGGACCACCGGGAAGCATCAAGACCTCAGGGGGACCGCATGGTCACGTTCGTCGATCGGGTGACGCTTCACCTGCGTGCCGGCAAGGGCGGCAACGGCTGCGTGTCGGTCAAGCGTGAGAAGTTCAAGCCGCTCGCCGGACCCGACGGCGGCAACGGCGGCCACGGCGGCGACGTCGTCCTCGTCGCCGACCCGCAGGTCACGACGCTGCTGTCCTACCACCACTCGCCGCACCGCTCCAGCGGCAACGGTGGCTTCGGCATGGGCGACCACCGATCAGGTGCCGCGGGCGAGCCGCTCGAGCTGCCCGTGCCCGTCGGCACCGTCGTGAAGGACACCTCCGGCGACGTGATCGTCGACATGATCGAGCCGGGCATGCGCTTCGTCGCCGCCCCCGGTGGTCTCGGCGGGCTCGGCAACGCCGCGCTCGCCAACCCCAAGCGCAAGGCGCCGGGCTTCGCACTGCTCGGCACCCCCGGCTGGGAGGGCGATGTCCTCCTCGAACTGAAGACCGTCGCCGACGTGGCGCTCGTCGGCTTCCCCTCGGCGGGCAAGTCGAGCCTCATCGCCGCGATCTCCGCCGCACGGCCCAAGATCGCCGAGTACCCGTTCACCACGCTCCACCCGAACCTCGGGGTCGTTCAGGCGGGGGAGCAGCGCTTCACCGTCGCCGACGTGCCGGGGCTCATCGAGGGCGCGAGCGAGGGCAAGGGCCTGGGGCTGGAGTTCCTCCGCCACGTCGAGCGGTGCACGGCGCTCGTCCACGTCCTCGACTGCGCGACGCTCGAGCCCGGCCGTGACCCGCTCAGCGACCTCGACGTCATCCTCGCCGAGCTCGCCGCCTACCCTGTTCCCGACGGGCAGCTGCCGCTGCTCGAGCGCCCGCAGCTGGTGGCGCTCAACAAGGTCGACGTCCCCGAGGCGAAGGATCTCGCCGACCTGGTCCGCCCCGACCTGGAGGCCCGCGGGTTCCGCGTGTTCGAGATCTCGACCGTGAGCCACGAAGGACTGCGTCAGCTCACCTTCGCACTCGGCGACATCGTCGCGAAGCACCGCGCCGAGCAGGCGGCGGCTCCTGCGCCCGAGCGCATCGTCATCCGGCCGAAGGGCTCGGAGAAGGAGTTCTCGGTCCGCGTCGAAGGCGGCACGTACGGCAACATCTACCGCATCCTCGGCGACAAGCCGCTCAAGTGGGTGCAGCAGACCGACTTCCAGAACGAGGAGGCCGTCGGCTACCTGGGCGACCGCCTCGAGAAGCTGGGCGTCGAAGTCGAGCTGTTCCGCGCCGGCGCGACCCCCGGCGCCACCGTCGTGATCGGCGAGGGCGATGGCATCGTCTTCGATTGGGAGCCCTCGATCTCGTCGAACGCGGAGCTGATGACCGCCCCGCGCGGCACCGACCCGCGTCTGCTGCGCGACACCCGTCGCACCACCTCGGAGCGCCGCGAGCGGTACCACGACATGATGGACGCCAAGGCCCACGCGCGCGCCGAGCTCGAGGCCGAGCGGATCGCCGAGCGCTACCGCGACCGGGAGGACGAGGAGTGAGCACGCGGGAGCGCAGCGACCTCCCGCTCGCCCGACGGGTCGTCGTCAAGGTCGGATCCTCGTCGATCAGCGGCGACAACGCCCACAAGATCAAGCCGATCGTCGACGCCCTCGCAGCCGCCCACGGGCGCGGCACCGAGGTCGTGCTCGTCTCATCGGGCGCCATCGCGACAGGGATGCCGTATCTGCTCCTCGACGAGCGTCCGAGCGACCTCGCCACCCAGCAGGCGGCGGCCGCGGTGGGCCAGAACGTGCTCATCTACCGGTACCAGGAGTCGCTCCGACCCTTCCGCATCGTCGCCGGTCAGGTGCTGCTCACCGCGGGCGACCTCGAGAACGCGACTCACCGCTCCAACGCGCGCCGCGCCATGGAACGGCTCCTGGGCCTGCGCATCCTCCCGATCGTCAACGAGAACGACACCGTCGCCACGCACGAGATCCGCTTCGGCGACAACGACCGGCTCGCGGCTATGGTCGCCCAGCTGATCGGCGCCGACGCCCTGGTGCTGTTGAGCGACATCGAGTGCCTCTACACGCGTCCGCCCGACGAGCCCGGCGCGCGGCCGATCCCGCGCGTCACGTACGGCGACGACCTGCACGGCTTCGAGTTCGGCTCGGTCGTCGTCAACAGCGTCGGCACCGGGGGAGCAGCGACCAAGGTGTCCGCGGCGCGGCTGGCCGCAGCATCCGGGATCGGCGTCCTCGTCACGAGCGCGGACCTCGTCGGCGAGGCGCTGTCGGGCAACGAGATCGGCACGTGGTTCCAGCCCAACCCCGAGCCCACAGCGCCCGCCGCGACCGGTCCTGTGCGCACGGCGGTCGATACACTGGGCGGATGACCACCACCGCCACGACGGCACGCGAACGGATGCTGCTCGCCAAGGACGCCGCACGCAGCATCGGCCTCCTCGGCGACGAAGCGAAGCGCGATGCGCTCCTCGCGATCGCCGACGCGATCGAGGCTGCGGCGGCGGAGATCGTGGCGGCGAATGCGGATGACCTCCGGCGTGGAGCTGAGACCGGGCTGTCGACGGCCCTGCAGGATCGACTGCGGCTCGATGAGCCGCGCGTCACGTCCCTGGCCGCGGCGGTGCGCGAGATCGCCGCGCTTCCCGACCCGGTGGGCAGGGTCCTCGACGAGCGCACCCTGGCGAACGGCGTCTCGCTCACCAAGATCGCCGTCCCCTTCGGCGTGGTGGGCTCGATCTACGAGGCCCGACCCAACGTCACTGTCGACATCGCGGCCCTCGCCCTGCGGTCCGGCAACGCGGTCGTGCTCCGGGGCGGCACGGCGGCCGAGCACACGAACGCGGCGCTGGTTCGCGCGATGCGCGGCGCACTGGCAGACCGAGGGATCGACCCCGAGGCCATCCAGACGGTGGACGAGTTCGGCCGCGAGGGAGCGCGCGAGCTGATGCACGCCCGTGGCGTCGTCGACGTCCTCGTGCCGCGCGGCAGCGCGCAGCTGATCGAGACGGTCGTGACCGAGTCGTCGGTCCCGGTCATCGAGACGGGCGCGGGCGTCGTGCACATCGTCCTCGACGAGACGGCGCCGCTCGACTGGGCGCGGGACATCGTGGTGAACGCCAAGACGCAGCGGCCGAGCGTGTGCAACGCGGTCGAGACCGTGCTCGTGCATCGCGGCGCCGCCGACCGCCTCGTCGGCCCCGTCGTCGAGGCCCTGCAGCAGAGCGGCGTCACCGTCCACGGCGACGAGACCGTCGAGCGCCTGGCTGCGGGCGTCACACCCGCGACCGACGAGGACTGGGCGACCGAGTACCTGAGCCTCGATCTGGCGATGCGTGTCGTGGACGACCTCGACGACGCGCTGGCGCACATCCGCCGGTACTCGACCCACCACACGGAGTCGATCGTGACGCAGGATGCCGCCAACGAGGCGCGCTTCCTCGCCGAGGTCGACTCAGCCGTGGTGATGGCCAACACCTCGACCCGGTTCACCGACGGCGGCGAGTTCGGCTTCGGCGCCGAGGTCGGCATCTCGACGCAGAAACTGCACGCGCGCGGCCCCATGGGCCTCGCCGAACTCACGAGCTCGAAGTGGCTCGCGCGGGGTGCCGGGCAGGTCCGCGCATAACGGAATAGACTTGTCCCGTCCCGCGCCCCAGAGGCGAATCCGAACGGAGCCCGAATGACACTCGCCACGATCATCGCCTTTGCCGCCGAAGAGTCGGAGCACCACGGCAACGTCGCCCTCGAGACCGTCGGGTACGGCATCACCGCGATCGTGGTCTTCGCCGCGCTGGCGATCGTGACGCTGTCGTACCGCAACGTGGCGAACCGCCACGCGCACAAGGCCGAGGCGTACGCCAAGGCCCACGCGAACGACGTCCAGCGAGCGGGGCACGGCCACTGAGGCTGCTGCATGTCCTTGGCGACAGCCCCGCGGATCGGGGTCATGGGCGGCACCTTCGACCCCATCCATCATGGGCACCTGGTCGCCGCCAGTGAAGTGGCGCAGTGGTTCGACCTCGACGAGGTCGTCTTCGTGCCGACAGGCGAACCCTGGCAGAAGGCTGACGTCTCGCCGAGCGAGCATCGCTATCTGATGACCGTCATCGCCACGGCATCCAACCCCCGATTCACGGTCAGCCGCGTCGACATCGACCGCGACGGCCCCACCTACACCATCGACACGCTCCGCGATCTCAAGGCCCAGCGGCCGGACGCGGAGCTGTTCTTCATCACCGGGGCCGACGCCATAGCGCAAATTCTCAGTTGGAGGGACCATGATGAGTTGTGGGACCTCGCCCACTTCGTCGCGGTGTCCAGGCCTGGACACGTACTGAATACGGATGGCCTGCCCAGCGACGACGTCAGCCAGCTCGAGATCCCCGCCCTCGCGATCTCATCGACGGACTGCCGCGATCGAGTTCAGCGAGGACACCCGGTGTGGTACCTCGTACCCGACGGGGTCGTCCAATACATTGCGAAGCACCATCTCTACCGGAGCAAGGAATGAGTACACCCGAGCACCCGGCGACGCCAGCCCTCACACGTAAGCAGATCCGCGAACTGCGCAACACGGGGTCCACCCCCGTGATCACGGCGATCCCCGCCGACGACGAGGCCATCGAGACCCAGGCCGCGCCCGTCGTGGCGCCCCCCGTCGACGCCGCGCTGTCGACCCCGCCTCCCGCGACCGTCGCCGTCGCGCCTTTCCCGCGCCCGTCCGAGCCGGCCGCCGTGGCGCCGGCGCCCGTTCCGGACTCCGCCGTGGACCTGGGCGTGTCTCCGCTCACCCGCCGCCAGGCGCGACAGCAGGAGCGCATCCGCACCGCTTCGGTGCCCGTGATCACGCCGGAGGTCGTCGCCGCCCACGCGGCCGCCAGCGGCGGCGTTGCCCCGACATTCGCGTTCCCCGTCGCCCCGCCGCCCGTGGCCCCCTTCGATGAGCCCGCGCCGTCGATGTTCACCCCTGCCACCGACGCGTCCTCGGTATCGACCGACAGCGGCATGCACACGCTGTTCGGCATCCCTCGCGAGGCGGACTCCGCGCCGGCCCCCGCACCGGTCTGGCAGCAGGCCGCGCCCGTCGCCCCCGTTCCGGTTCCCGGCTTCGCCGAACAGTCCCCGGCGCCCGAGGTCGAGGACCGCCCGTTCGACAGCGTGTTCGGCGCCTCCGACGACGACGAGACCGAGACCGAGGCCGAAGCGGCCCCTGCGGCGCCGAAGGCCGTCAGCCCGCTCCTCGGCGCCAGTCTCCTCGACGACGCACCCGCCGCTGGGCAGCCCGCGGCCGTCGAGTTCCCGCCTTCGTTCGACCAGCTGCTCACGCGCACGACCGGTGCCATCGCGATCCCCAACGCGCTGATCGTGTCGCAGGCGCCGGAGGTGGGGCCCCTCGTGGCGCCCGTCACCGCCACCGGCGAGGTCATCGTCACCGGCACCTTCAACCTGCCCGAGGGACTCGGCTCGACCGGGCACGCGAAGGGCACCGCTGACGGCAAGGAGATCGACGCCACGCTGGTCGACGGCGAGCTGCCGTCGCACTCGTCGCCGACGCCGATCGCCGCAAGCGCCGCCGTGAGCACCGCGAAGGCGCCCGGCGACGTCATCAAGCCCCCGGTGCCCGAGAAGGGCGGCAAGCTCATGATGTCGCTCGCGATCACCGCGGGCGTGCTGGCCCTCGCCCTCGTCGGCGTTCTGATCCTCGCCTTCGTGACAGGAGTGTTCTGATGGTGGCGAACGTGCAGTCGCACGACATGCTCCAGATCGCCGCGGCCGCGGCCGACGCCAAGGGCGGCGAGGATCTCGTCGCGCTCGACGTGTCCGAGCCCCTTCCGCTCGTCGACATCTTCCTGCTCGTCACCGGGCGCAGCGAACGCAATGTCGCGGCGATCGCCGACGAGATCGAGGACAAGCTGCTCGAAGCCGGCCACAAGCGGCTGCGCCGCGAGGGCCGCGACGAGTCGCGGTGGATCCTCATCGACCTCGGCGACCTGGTGGTGCACGTGTTCCACGAGCAGGAGCGCGTCTACTACGGCCTCGAGCGGCTGTGGAAGGACTGCCCCGTCGTGCCCATCACCCTGCCGGCTCGGGCCACCGTCGAGGAGTGACGCTGGTACGGAGCACCCCTCAGAATGTTGTAAGCTAGACGAGTTGCCCCGCGAGAGTGGGGACAACATCCGGGCCTGTGGCGCAGCTGGTAGCGCACCTGCATGGCATGCAGGGGGTCAGGGGTTCGAGTCCCCTCAGGTCCACCAAAACTCCCGGTAAAGTCCCAAATCTTCATTCCCTGATCAGGGAGCTTGAATGTTTGGTAGTCGTTTACTGGACACTTCGCCGGGTCGCCGCAGTGCTCTCTCGGACCTTCTCGGAGTATCTGGAAGGTACACGGCAAGGCCCGCGCACCTTCGCTATATGGACGGTGCGGGCACCTCAGAGTCGGGACACGGGAACTACGTGTCGTTGGCTGAACTTGCCGCGCAGCTCAAAGTTTCCGTGCAGACGATCTACGACCTGCGGAGCAAGGGTCGTGGCCCCCGCGGGTTCCGTGTCGGCACGCAGCTGAGATTCCGTGAGAGCGAGATCGACGCGTGGGTCCAGCGCATGGAGCTGGCCGACGAGCGGCGTCACGCCGGCGGTGCGTCGTGAACGGCGGGCGGCCACGCACCCTGATCGGCTCGTACGGAACCATCAGCGTGACCAGGCGAGGCGCGTCGTACGTAGCGTTGGCGCGCATTCGCGACGCAGACGGGCGCCTGCGCAGAGTGACGGGTGCTGCACGTACGGAGTCGGCCGCTCGAGCCCGTTTGAAGGAGCGCCTGCTGGACAGGCCGGGCTTCGGGGCGGGAGGCCTGCTCGATTTCAGCAGCTCCTTCCGTCACCTCGCTGATCTGTGGCTCGAGGATCTGGAGATGCGCGAGCTGTCGGATGGGACGAAGAAGAACTACCGCGATGATCTCCGCCTCCGCGTGCGGCCGCAGTTCGAGCATTTCTCGCTCGGTGAGATCACCACGGGCCGCGTGGAGTGGTTCCTCCGCTCGGAGAGGGCCGTGTCGTTCTCTCGTGCGCACCACTCGCGGACGATTCTCAATCAACTCTTCGGTTTTGCTCTCCGGCACGACGCGATCCCGCGGAATCCGGTGCAGGGAACGAGCCCACTGCGCCGGCCGAAGGGCGAGCGTCAGGCGTTGACCGTCGAGCAGATCAACGCGATCCGCGATGCCGCGGGTCGCTGGCGGACCGGACCCGACGTCAAGGGACCCAGGCCCGACGGGCAGGTGCGCGACATCATCGAGGTGCTCCTCGGCACCGCACTGCGCATCGGCGAGTGCCTCGCTCTCCGCGTGTGCGATGTCGAGGACGCTCCCGGCGGGATGGCGGTCTCGGTAAGGGGGACGGTCGTGTTGCGCACCGGCAGCGGTGCCGTCCGTCAAGACCACCCGAAGACCGAGCACTCTATCCGCCGAATCGCGGTCCCCGACTTCGCTGCGGGTGTCCTTCGAGCACGGCTCGCTGGCATCCCGACCACCGACCCGCAACGGA
The DNA here is from genome assembly GCF_001422925.1 of Microbacterium sp. Leaf288. GTDB lineage: Bacteria > Actinomycetota > Actinomycetes > Actinomycetales > Microbacteriaceae > Microbacterium. The sequence continues at coordinate 592,698 of NZ_LMNI01000010.1, read as the reverse complement.
CCGTCTTCGCCAATCGAGTGGGCAAGCCACTGAGCCCGTTCAATGTGCGACGTACCTTCCGAGCGTTCCTCGAGCTGGCAGATCTCTCGGCGGAGGGGATCACGTTGCGCTGGTATCGGCGGACCGGTGCAACGGTCATCGCGCGCGGGGCGAGCGCCGACGCTGCCGCCACTTTCCTCGGCCACGGATCGACTGCGATCACACAAGGGCACTACATCGAGCCCGACCGCAGCGTGGATCGGGGGCCGGCAGGAATCCTCGACCGGACCCTACGCCGCGTGAACCCCGATACCTCGCTGCTCTCGACCGACGACGGAGCGGTCGATGATCCGGCGCTCGACTTCCTCGACGAGGAAGACATCGAAGCGGCTTAGTACCTATTCGATCGGTTTACCTCGATCGTTCATGCCCCAACTCGCGATCGGTCCGCCGTTCGGGCCGTGGTTCCGCAGGAACTCGTCGTGGACCCGCTCGCAGGCGAGACGGAGGGTTGTTGACCAGCCGATGACCTCACCCCGGAAGCTGGCGCGGTAGCGAATTTCGGTGGCGTTCACCCGGCGGATCTCGATGGTGCCGTACACGCGGTCGAACGCGTCCAGCAATGTCCACGTGCCCGTCGGACCTTCCTGCGCTGCGAGGAGCGGGTGCCACCGGCGCGGTTCGGCCATTGGGCTTCCTCCTCCGGCCGAACACGCATGAGAGTAGACCGACCAGCAGACATCGCCGCCCGAATCGTGGGCGCTGGGTGCGCACCTTCCTGCCATGAGCGATCGTGAGCGCGCTGACGCCGTCCTGGAGCACGTGGCTGTGCTCGCGTTCCTGTACTACCCCGGCATCGAGGTGGATGATCCGAGCTATAGCCGCGCCGACGACATCGAATGGTGTCTCGCGCGGCTTGGTGACGTGTCCGACGTCGAGCGGGAGCGGATGCGTGCGCTCTTTGCACGAGCGATCACCGACCCCACCGCGACGCGCGAGGAGTTGTTCACAGCTCTCGTTGAGCTCGACGGCGTTCTCGCAGTGGACCACCATGAGTGACGCGCAGCCGAGGGACGACGAGGGGGCAGCGCGCCTGGCCGCACAGCGGAAGGCATGGAACGACGCGCACCCGACCTACTACGCGGAGTACCGTGAGCGGAATCGCGAGGACATCCGCCGGAAGAACCGCGAGCGGGAGCGTGATCGTGCTCAGCGCGAGCGGGAGGAGAAGGCGCGCCGCCAGAAGGGGATCGATCGCGCAAGAGCGTGGGCAGCGGAGCACCCGGAGGAGCGTCAGCAAGCGCGCGAGCGGTACAAGCAGAAGCACCCGGAGACTTACAAGCAGGCTCAGCGGGACTATTACTACCGCAATCGCGATGCGATCGCCGAGCGCCGGCGGGCGCGTGAGGCTGCAGACCCGGAGAAGGCGAACGAGGCGCGACGCCGCGCGGTCGACCGCGCCCGGGCTGCCGGCCGCGACCCGGCATGGTCGCCGACTCCCGACCAACGCGCAACGTATCGTGAGCGCGAGAACGAAGCGAGGCGCCTGCGGCGTCGCCGCGCGCGTGCAGGGTTGCCTGAGCGTCGGCTTCACCGGGTTCTAGCGCCGGAGCGCCGTCACAACGATGCCGCGGCCGACGCATTCTTCGCGCAGAAGCGGAGCGGCGAGGACATCGCCCGAATCAGAAATCAGGACGAGCCGACTCCTCCGGATCTGGTGCGCGCGTTGCAGGAGCGGTCGGAGAACCGACGTGTCGTGCGCGAGATCCTTGCGATTGCCGAGGAGTACTTCGCCGATCATGAGGTCGAGTTGCGGGCGAGGGTCGCCGAGGTATCCCGCACGCGTTTCCGGGGCGGGATGCTGCCCCTCGACGTGTACACGGAGCCACGCCGCCACGCGCTGGAGTTCGCGAGCCGGGGCTACTTCCGCACCTGCGCAGCTTCACCCACGTCGTCGATGACAGTCTTTCGCTGGCTGACTACCGATCTCGCCAAGCGAGGACCTGACATCACGCTCTGATCGATCCCGCCACGACTGGTGCAGACGGTGATGTCGTCGCGGATCACTACGATTTCGCTATGCCGATGACCGCCATGCTGGAAGGCGCCCGGATTTCGGCCTTCGACGTCTCTGCCGAGGTTTGGGCCGCTCTTCGCGAGAACTACCGGTACACATCTCTGACAATGACGTGCGGCGAGCAGGCCATCCCGAAACACTCGTCGCTTGGCCTGCGGTTCTTTGCGCACCACCCCGGCGTCGGCTGTCAATTGCATGAGACGGGGCCTGAGACGGCGGAGCACCACGCGGCGAAGACCGCGCTGGCCGGAGCAGGAGAAGTCACGGGATGGGAGTCGCACATCGAGTACGTCTCTGAGAATCGGGACTGGATTGCCGATGTGCTGCTCATCCGCGGTGAGAAACGAATCGCGGTCGAGGTTCAGTGGTCGCCTCAGTCGGATCAGGAATTTGCCCGCCGTACCAGGCGATACCAGGAGGCCGGCGTCGAGTGCCGATGGTTCCTTGGCCCCTCGAACTGGACTCGCGAGGTTCCTCAGTCCTACCGAATCGGCGGTGCGGCCGACGCGCTGGAGGCGACCGTCCCGGGGAAGTTCGCGGCGGGGAGCGACGTGATTCCGCTCGCGGATGCAGGGCGAAGACTCTTCGGGGGCGAGCTCAACAAGCACGTGCAAGCAAAAGCGACTGAGGTCGACATCGGGACTGCTGCACGGATAGGTGACGGTTGGTTTGTCACGCAGCCAGTGCGGCTGGCGTGTTCATGATGACCTCGAACTCGACGGGCGTCAAACGGCCGAGGCGAGGCTGTCGTCTACGTCGGTGGTAGGTCTGCTCGATCCAGGTCACGATCGCGATGCGGAGCTCATCGCGGGTGGTCCAGCTGCGGCGGTTGAGGACGTTCTTCTGGAGCAGCGCGAAGAAGCTCTCCATGGCGGCGTTGTCACCCGCGGCGCCGACCCGGCCCATGGATCCGACCATGCCGTGGTGGGCCAAAGCGCGCAGGAATTTCCGGCTGCGGAATTGCGACCCGCGGTCGCTGTGGACCACGCAGCCGGCGACGTCGCCGCGCCGGGCGACCGCATTGTTCAGGGCGGTGACGGCCAGGCTCGACTTCATCCGGGAGTCGATCGAGTAGCCGACGATCCGGTTGGAGAACACGTCCTTGAACGCGCAGAGGTAGAGCTTGCCTTCCGTGGTCCGGTGCTCCGTGATGTCACACAGCCACAACTGGTTCGGTTCGTCAGCGGTGAAGTCGCGACCGACGAGATCGTCGTGGACGGGCGGGCCCGCCTTCTTCCCGCTGCCACGGCCCCGCTTCTTGCCGAACGCGCTCCACCAGCCGTTCGCTGACGCGATTTTCCATGCGGTCCGGTCCGACATCGCCTCGCCGGCGTCGCGGGCTTCGTCGGCGAGGAGCCGGTGCCCGAACTCGGGGTCGTCCTTGTGCGCGTCGAACAGCGCGTTCGCGCGATACGCCTCTACCACCTCGCTCGCGGTGATGGGCTTCGCCAGCCACCGGTAGTAGGGCTGGCGGGAGAGCTTGAGCACCCGGCACGTCACCGTCACGGGGATCCCCGCGGCGGCGAGCTCAGTCACGAGCGGGTAGAGCCTTTTCCCGGCAGGCTCGCCTGCGACAGATACGCCGCCGCCCGCCGAAGCACCTCGTTCTCCTGCTCGAGCAGCCGGACCCGCTTCCGCAGTTCACGATTCTCCGCCGACTCCGCCCGGGACGGGCCCGGCGCGGTTCCTTCGTCAACCTTGGCGCGGTGGAGCCACTTCTGCAGGGTCATCGGGTGAACGCCGAAGTCTTTCGCGATCTGCTCGATCGTGACTCCGGGCTCGCGGTTCCTCGCGACGCGCACCACGTCGTCACGGAACTCGCTCGGGTAGGGCTTGGGCACAGCAACATCCTTCCAGGCCGACCCCTCGGGCAAGCCAGATCAGATGTCACCTATCCGTGCAGCAGTCCCATCTCACCACATCGGCGCCAGGCATGCTTTCAGCGGAGCACTGCGGAAGGGACAAGACCTATACCGCCTGGCAGTACTCGCGTACCAACAACGTGACACAGAATCACATTGGAGATTTCCAGGGATTCCTCTCCACGGCGGGCTTCAACTCTGACACCGCACTGTGGACAGGCGGACGCCTGTCGAAGATGATTCCTGCCATCTACACGGGCAGCTACACCGACATCTCCACGGGTGAGTTCGTCCGCGGTGGAAACTACCCGGCCGTCGGGACTGACGTCTGCTACACCGGATCAAGGTCAGGGAACGTGTGCAGCAATGAAGTCCTCTTCACCGGACTGACAATCTGCTACTCCGTCACGCAGTGCTACGCGGGCATCACCTGGACCAGTCAGCGGTCGAGCATCGAAGCGGCCGGCAACGGCGACAGCGGTGGCCCGGTGTACCAGATGGTCGCCGGTAAGGCGATGGCGTCGGGCGTGATCAGCGGCATTGTCGGAGGGTCGCAGACCTGCACCGGGGACCCGGGCACAGCGACCCGAAACTGCAGCCCTGTCGCACTGTTCGCACCCGTGGTCGCAGCGATCGGCAGCGGCGGAAACTGGGGCCTTTCGTACATCCCCTAGAACTTGCGAGAGCCTGCTGTGCCCCCAGGAACCGATTCGAAGGTCCTGGGGGCACAACTACGGGCGGGCAACTCCGGGAAGCCCTTCATGGTGGGCCGTTTACCCCACCCATGCGACGAAAACATATGCCGCGATCGGGCAAATCGCGAGCAGAGTAACGCCGACGACAACGACAGATCGGCGCCTTATGGGTGCGACCAGTGCGAAGAGCATCGTCAAGGCATAGATGCCCAGTACCACCCAAGTAGCTACCGTCGCGCTGTCTGCTCGGTGGGGCTGCTGACAGTTCAGCGGTGCAGGTTCGATGGCGGGGCAGACGATCGGGCCCCATGGAACCGCCACCAACCAGAGGAACACAATGGTGCCGACCGCCAGCAGCGTCGCCGCGATCACCAGTCCTACGGAGACATGCTCACGTTGACGAACGCTCTGAGTCCCCATGCTCTCAACCCTACGGTGGGTGGCTCGCCGCGTCTGGGCCCCGCGCGCCCTAGACATGCGTGCTCGAGCTGAAACCGACCAGCAGACCCCCGGTCACTTTGACCGCGAGGTTGTAGATGCCGGCGAGGACCGCGCCCAGGACGGTGACGACGACAAGGTTCAGGATGGCGACCACCGCTGCGAACGAGAGCACCTGAGGCAACCCCAGGAACTGTGACAGCAGGATGCTCCCGTCCGAGAAGCCCGCCATGACCCCGTCGACCTCGGCGATGACGTTCGTCGCTCGCACGACGAGGTAGAGGAGCACGAATCCGACGACGGTGACGACGGCGACGGCGATGGCGGCCAGGAAGGATAGCTTCAACGCGGACCAGAAGTCGACGTACACCAGCCGGAGGCGTACCTGCTTCACGCCTGTCTTGTGGGTGGACTTCTTGGCGAGTTGGTCGGCGATCGAACTCATGGTCAACTACCTCTCTTCGGGCACGGTGGGACAGGTTCGTTCGGCTACGGCACGCGAAGCTCTCGGATCGGTTCTCGTGTGCTGGCGACCGCGGCGGGTAGCAGTGATGCGATCGCGGCGGTGCTGATGGTGAGGATGGCGAGTGCGGCGGTGAACGCCAGTCCTGGGAACGGGTCGCCGGTTGCGGCGAGCGCGATCGCGGATACGGCGAGGCCGGCCACCACGCCGGCGACGGTGAGCAAGGTGGTCTGTGTGAGCAGGAGCCCGATGATGAGGCCGCGGGTGGCGCCGAGGGCGCGGCGGCGGCCGAAGTCTTTGCGGCGCATCATCACGAGGGCGTACAGGATGACCGCGACGAGGACGCCGGTGACCGCGAGGGTGACGAGCACGAGCCCGCGGGAGAAGGTCCCCAGCTGGGTCTGCACGATCGCGCGGAGGTCGGCGAGCGCCTGTGAGGTCTGGACCGAGATCTTCGTGGGGTCGTCTACGGCGAGCACGGAGAACACGGCGTTGGAGACGGGCGTGACCAGGTCGGGGCGGTCGGCGATCACGAGGAGGACATTGACGGTCTCGTCGCCGGCGGCATCGGGCTGCGGGGCGAGGACGACGGGTTCGAAGCCGGTGAGGAAGTCCGGGGTGGTGAGCGAGCCGGCCATGGCGTAGTTGGTGCCTGTGGTCGTAGTGATGGAGCCCGCGATGTCGGGAAGGCCGAGCTGTTCGAGGGCTTGCGGTGAGGCGTACGCGAGGTCGCCGGGTAGCGGCGAGGTGGCGGGGATGCCGAGCCGGCTGAGGTGCGCCCCGTATGCGAGGCGGACAGGGACTCGGGTGCCGTCTGGGACGGCGGCGTTGGTGGCGTCCACGGCGGAGGAGAACGCGGCAGCCCATTCGATGCCTTCGATGGTCGCGATCCGGTCGAGCACGTCACTGGTGAGACCGGCGCCGGTCTCGGCCCGGACTTGGATCGTGCGGGTGCCGGCGTCGTCGATGGAACCGAGCACCCGCTGCTCCGCGCCGACGGTGCGGCCGGTGGTGAGCATGACGGTCAGCACCATCCCGACCACGACGAGGACGGTGACGACCGACGCGATCGGTTGCGACAGTGCGGATGCCCACGCTTCCCTCACGACCGCTGCGGGGCGGGCCGTCACAGCTCGATCCTCCGGTCACAGGCGTCCGCGACCTCGGGCGAGTGGGTGACGATGATGACCGCGGCGCCGGAGGCCGCGTGCTCCTGCAACGCGTCCACGACCACCGCGGTGGTGGCCGGGTCGAGGTTCCCGGTGGGTTCGTCGGCCAGCAGGATGCGAGGCTCACTGAGCAGGGCCCGGCACAGCGCGATCCGCTGCGCTTGACCGCCGGACACCTGGCCAGGCTTCCGGTCGGCGGGAACGTCCACCCCGAACCTGTCGAGGAGCTCCATCCCGCGGCGGGCGGCATCGTTTCGGCGCGCGCCCCGGTAGAGCGCTGTCTCGGTGACGTTGTCGATGACCGTCCGGGTCTGATCGAGCGCGGCGTCCTGAAAAACGAACCCGAACCGGTCTGCGCGCAGGCGTGCTTTCGCGGCGTCCCGGACGGTGGAGGCCGGCATGCCGTCGATGAGGATCTCTCCGGCGGTCGGTCGGAGCATCAGCCCGAGCAGGTACAGCAGCGTCGATTTCCCACGCCCGGACGGGCCGGTCAGCGCAGTGGTGGTGCCTTCGGGGAACTCCGCCGACCAGCCGTCAATGACCGGTGCGGTGCCACGTCCATACGAGAAGGACAGGTCCTGGGCGCGCAGCAAGATCAGGATCCCTCACCGGGGATGCGAACTCGGGTGCCGTCGCTGATGCCCTCCACGACGGTCATCCCTTTCGCCGCCGCCACCACGGTGACCGGAACACGGCCGCCGGTCTCGTCGATGACCGCGACCTGCCCGTCGCTGCCGGTGACAAGGGCCGCGGAGGGCACCACGAGACCGGCGACCGTCTCCTGAGTCACGATCCGAGACCTCAGGATGGATTCTCCGGACACCGGCACCTGTGCGCACTGATCGGCGCAGATCACCGCGCCGCCCTCCCCTGAGAGCGAAACGATCACGTTGCCGGTGTCCGCCTCCGGCTTCTGCTCGACCACGAACCCCGCCCACTCCGCGCCTTCCGGCGAGGTGATCTGCACACGCGTGCCCGCCGGCATCATCGCGGCCTGCGCGGTGGTGACCGGAACCTCGAACACCGGCGCCGCCGGGAGCCCCTGCACCGCTTCCTCACCCCCGGCCAGCGTCGCGCCGCGGAAGATCAGCTCCTCGTCGAGGGCGACACGGGTGGGCAGAGTCGGCACGTAGATGACATCGCCGGCGTCGACCGCCCCGGTCTGCGGCACACCCAGACTCTTCTGCCACGCCTTGATGGCCCGGACAGTGCCAGCTTTCGCCTTCCCGTCCACGGCACCGGAGTAGAACCCGCGGGCCGCGAGCATCGTCTGAAGCTGGGCGACGTCCGTACCCTCGGTGTCCTGCCCGATCGCCCGGAACGCCGGGACATCGCCCTGGGCCACGACAACTGGCTTCAGGTCAACGGTGTACAGCGTCGATCCCTGTGAGACTTCATCGCCGGCGGTCACGGTGACCCCGGTGACGACCCCGGCTGCCCGGTTCGCCCCAACGGGCACCGGAGTCCATTCCGCCACCGTGTTCAGTTGGATGCTTGCCCCGACCTCGCCAGGCTCGACGGAGACGTAGGTGTACGGCGTTGACTCGAGAACGTCCTCGGCCGGGGTGAGCACGGTCGTGACCGCCCAACCGGCCGCAGCGCCGACGCCCAGGAGAACGATCGAGCCGATCACGACCCAGGGCCAACGCCGCACCTTTGCGTCAGATGGCCTCATGCGACCGGCCCTGGACGCTGACGCCGCCAACACCTATTGCCATCCTCGTCATTGCGTCAACCTAACCGATCCGCCCTGTTGCTCTCCGGCCGATCGGGCCGACCCGCGCGAACATGTCCCAGATCGTGGAGTGACGCGGAGCTGGTCATTCCACGATGCTTCTCACGCCACCTACATCTCTGGTGGCGACGTTCAGCGTCCATGCTGGGGTTCAAGGAGTGGAACATGCGCACAGGACGGCAGAAGTTGGCGGCAGTACTCACGGCAGCGGTTCTCGGGGCAAGCCTGTCCCTCGCGGCGACGCCCGCATTCGCCTACGAGAACTGGCAGCTGAGCCACAATGCAGGCACGAACAACCGGCTGCAGATGTCGTCCAACACCTCGTCGAGCACGCAGTACTACGTCGACTCGGTGATCAAGGTCAGCAGCCCGTCTGGGGCGCTCAGCTGGAACCAGGCGGTCTCGGCCGGGTATCACAACACGACGATGATCACGCCGGGCACGTTCTCCTCGAAGTCGGCGTACGTCTACTGCCCGTCCGGAGCCACGTGCGCCGGATAGCAAGGCTCGCGACGGCCGTGACGGTGTGTGCTCTCACCGTCACGGCCGTCGCCGCGTGTTCCGCCACCGACCCACAGCCACGCGAGACGGTCGAGGCGACAAAAGACTGGACCACGACGGCAGATCAGTGGATGGTGCTGTACCGGGACATGCTCGAGTTTCGCGCCCAGGGCTCCGGCATCGCCGACCCGCCCGACGTTGAGATCGTACGAATCGTCCCCATCGAGGAGTGGCCCGAAGCGCAGGTTGACTGTCTGGCGGAGGAGGGCTTTTCGGCGTCTGTCTACTCGGGTGGAGCAGTGGAGTACGCCGACGTCCCGAAGGAGCAAGGGCCTGCCCTGAATCTTGCGGTGTACGTGTGCGAAGCGAAGTACCCCTACGACGTTCGCCGGAACGAACCGCTTCCGGAGAAGCAGGCGACGGCGCAGTTCGAGTTCTTCAAATCCACCGTGGCGCCGTGTGTCACTGCGCTCGGCTACGACGTCAGCGAGCCGCCGTCGCTGCAGACGTGGCTGAGCGACTACAGCGCCACGGGGAACGCGTGGGACCCGATCGCGGAGGCGTGGGAGGCCAGCGGCCGGAACCACGAGGTGCTCATGGAGATCCAAGCGGAGTGCCCGCGCGAGGCGCCGGGGTTGTACCCAGAGATCGACGGCCTGCAGTACTGACCCCCATGGACGGCGGAGCGACAGCCATGAGCAGTTGGCACGGTGCGTTGTTCCCCGTCCCACCGCGCATGTCCGAAGCGCTCACTCTCGTAACGCAGAATGGGGTGGGGCAGCACCGGCTCGGAGACGAGCCGTCAGGACGTTCGGATGGGGTTTCGTCGTGTCGAGTCAGGGTGAGCAGGAGAGCGCCGGCGACGGCGAGCTGCTCTTCAGGCTCGCGCGAGGCGATGAGCGCGCGTACCGCCAGCTTCACGACCGGCACGCCCAATCCGTCTACCGTGTGGCGTTGGTGCTCGTCCGCAAGCCGTGGGATGCCGAGGAAGTGGCGGCGACCGTGTTCTTCGAACTGTGGCGCAAACGGGACGCCGTCCGCATCGTCGACGACTCGATTCTTCCGTGGCTGCTCACCGTCACCTCGTTCGTCGCGAAGAATCAGCTCCGCACGACCCGCCGGTACAGCAGGCTGCTCAGCCGGATCCCCCACGACGGCCCAGCGCCAGACCATGCTGATGAAGTCGCCGGGGCGCTGGACGCGCTCCGCATCTCACAGGACATCCGGGCCGTGCTCCAGTCACTGAATCCACGCGATGCGAGCATCCTGCTGCTGAACGTCGTCCACGAACTCCCCATCAAAGACACCGCTCTCGCACTCGGGATACCGGAGGGCACCGTGAAGTCGCGCCTGTCCCGTGTCAAGGCACGGTTGCGGACCACGCTGCGCCGATATGCTCCCCCTGCACAGGAAGCAGACGCATGAGCGCCGACAACGGCAGGATGCCGCACCACGACGCGGTCCAGGACCTCCTCATCGAGAAGATGCGGAGCGATCTGTCACGCCCGAAGTGGTGGCAGACCATGTGGGGCAGGTTGTCGATCGCCGGCGGTGCGCTGCTCGTGGCCGGCACCGCTGTGGCCGGTGTCGTCCTCCTCGAGACTCGGCCCGTGAGCGAGACGCTCGTCGTGCACTGCCTCGACAGTCCCCACCGTGGGGCCGACGGGTCGCTGCCCGGAGCTGCCGTGAGCATCGCCGCACCCGACGGGGTGGTGCCGATCGAGGACGCCGAAGCGGTCTGCGAGCAGATGTGGCTGTCGGGTTCCCTGCAGGAGCCGGATGCGTTGAATCCGACGCCCACGCCGGGCGATGCGCCCGAGGAGTTCACGACCTGTGTCACCGAGAACGGTGAGGCTGCGGTTGTCCCCGGGCGCATCGAGTGCTCAGTGCTGCACCTGCACCCCTATCAACCGAACGTGCCCACCGGGCGGTAGACGATCGATGAGCTGCGTGAGGCCATGAAGCCGAGCGTGGCGCAGTACGGTGCGCAGGTGAGGACGTCGCCACCGTAGCTGGTGGTGTCGTAGTGCGAGGCCCAGCAGCTGCTGTAGCCCTCAGCGGACTGGATGTTGTTGTTCCATCCGCTGGCCAGGGTCGGGAACCCGTAGGTCACGCCGTAGCAGCCGCTTCCGGTGCCCCAGTGGATGAGGACCGACCCGGAGCGGGACGTGCCCGTCCAGACCTTCCCGATGGTCACGGTGCTTGCGGCCGCGACCGCGGTGCGTGCCGCGGGCCCGGACTCGACGAGCTGTTCGATGTCGCCGGGGGCTCCGTCTTCGATGAACTGCTCCGCTTCGGCCACGGTGTCGAAGCAGGAGATGACCGTCGGGATCTCCTCCGGCATCGGCTGGCCCACGGGAACGGCGACGCCGCCGACCGTGCAGGCAGACGGCTCATCAGGTTCCGCGGCGACGGCCGCGGTGGCGCTGAACATGGACAGGGTGATGAGAATGGCGGACACGGCCGCCAGAGTGCGCTTTGACACAGAACTCCTCCTTGGGGGATTCGTCCTGTATGTCCGTCACCCGGCTTCCGGTTCCCTCTCGGGTCCCGACGGGTCAGTTCGAAGTGCCGGTACTGGCTCTACGACGATCTCTTCGTCATCGATGTGGACCGTGATCGGTGAAAGCACATCGACGTCCTCGGGCAATTCCACCCAATTCGACGTCGCAGCCATGTCGCTCGTGCACATGGATCCACCGGAGCTCCCGAGGGTCACTCCGACCTCCTGCGGGGCTGTCTCTTCAAGAGCCGTCGGCACGGCAGGGCAGGAGCCGCTGCCGAACGTGACGATAATCAGCGAGGCCTCATCCGCGGAGAGGAACACAGTGGTCTCGAAGTCCGTCGGCTCGACCACGCCGCCCGCCACCTCATCTGCGTCCGGGAGCCCGCTGACCTGCTTGGTCTGAATGCCGGCTTCCGCTGTGCCGCAGGCCGCGAAGCTCAGCCCGCAGACGGCCACCAAGGCCGCAGTGGCTAACGCTCTGACGAGCATCTCGCCCCTCCTGAACCCTCGCGCGCACCTCAGCGTCCCTTCTCCCGACGCTTGCATCGGCCGCCGTCCTGCTGGCTACCGCAGGTCATAGACGTGCTCCGGCAGCTCGGGGCATTCGGTGCTGAGCTCGTTGACCTGGTCCATGCCCAGCGGAGATGCTGCCACGTCCAGGTACGGCGACCACTGCTCGTTGGTCTGCCAGGTCTGCTCGAACACCTCGAGGCTTGGCGGTGCTGACACTTCGACGCCCGCCTCCTGCAAGCAGATCGTCAGGGTCGTGGTCTGGTACTCGTAGAGCGCTTGCAGCTGGGCTTCGTCGAACGGACGGGTGTACTTCTCCTCGAGCGGGTACATCACCATGCAGGACCACTGCGCGACGTCGCTCGCCATTGCCTGCGCGGCGTCCTCATTGACAGCGAGCATCCCGTTCGGCTGGGCTTCCGCTTCGAAGCCGGACTCGGTCATGCAGTCCGCGACGGTACCGGCCCATTCGAAACGGTCGACGTAGCGGACCACGGCGACGGTCGGCCGTTCCGCATCCGGGTACTTGGCCGCCACCTGCTCCCACAGCTGATCGGCGATCTGCGAGGAAGACGTTGCGACTGGCGCCGGTGTGGAGGTGGGCTCACTTGGCGGGTTCGACGCGCAACTCGTGAACATCGCGGACAGGACAGCGATGCAGGCGATCGCCGACCACCGCTGCAGTAGTGAATGACGGTCGCTCATCAAGGCTCCTGGTGGGGTGCGGACTCTGGCTGGACTCGTGGCCGGTCGTCCGGACGACCGGCCACGAGGATCACGCGTAGTTCTTGCAGGACGGGGTTCCGGACGCGCTCGTCGTCCCTTCGATGCCCCACGCACCTCCGCCGGTCTTCGGCATACCGTCGTTGTACGTCGCCACGAGGGTGTAGGTGCCGCCGGTGATGGAGATGAACCGCTTCTGGCTGCCGGGCGGCACGTGCGTCGAGTACACCTAGGCGGTCGCGGTGAGCCACCCGTAGTTCGCGCCGCACCCCAGGGTGCCCGTTTGGATGGCGGCTGAGGCCGGTGCGGCGACACCGAGGCTCAGCACGATGCCGGCGGCCGCGGCGAGAACCGCGATCCTCTGCCATCGCCGCCGCTGCTGCTTCGGTGTCGGTTTGAGAGCTGTCATGTTCGTCCTCTCTGCCGCCCACGTTGGCGGCTTCTACTCCGAAATGTCCGCCGTCCGGATTCGGTTCCATCTCCGCGATCGCGTGAGATGGTTCGACGAATTCGGAACCGCGCTGGCTGGTTCGGACATGACGTGCTGTGGAGAACGGAACTCAGACGTCACTGCGCACGCGCTGTCTAGAGCTGATCGACGCGCACTTCTCCGAACATCGCGCCGACCACGCTTGGCTCGCTCGACGGCTGCATGTCTCTCGACGGCATCTGGCCAGAGCGTTCGAGGGTGACCGGAGCGTTGCGGAGCGACTCGCTCATCGCCGGCTGGCGCAGTTCGTCGTGACGGCCGTGCTTGAACCAGAGGCGCCGCTCTCGACGATCGCGGAGCGCTGTGGATACGCCAGCTACGAGACGATGCGCACGCAGAGCCACCGCTACCTGGCATGTTCGCCGCGCAACGCCAGGGATCTGATCGCGACAGGCGAGAGCGGGGAGCTCTACCGCGCTGCGTAGTACTGGGGGCGACCACTGCCGATGCCAGCCAATACGATTCAGGCGTGTTCCTGTCTCACCCGCGCGGCTTCCGTGACCCATCACTCGTGGCCGAGCGTCTCGCGATGCTCGAGACGGAGCAGTCCGTTCAGCCGTTGCGCGAGTGGGCAGCCCACCAGGCTGCCAGTCGAGACGTGCACATCCCTCAGTTCGACCCGGCGGAGGCCGGGGTGGACGCGAAGGTGCTGTTCCTCCTGGAAGCGCCTGGGCCGATGACGAACGCAGGCAACCGACGTGCAGGGAGCGGGTTCATCTCAGTCGACAACGACGATGCGACAGCTTCTGCAATGTGGTCGGCCAGGGACTCGGCGGGGCTGCATGACGGGGTGATCGTATGGAACATCGTCCCCTGGTACCTCGGGGCTGCGTCCCGGAAGCCGACGGCCCGGGAGCTCGTGGATGGGGCCGCGGCGCTGCGGGAGATGCTGACCCTCCTCCCCTACCTCGAGGTGGTCGCCCTCACCGGCCGGTACGCGCAGGAGGGGTGGCGCCGGCACGTCGCCCTGTGGTTCGCGGATGGCCCGGACGTCGTGGACATCTGGCATCCGTCACCGCTCTCGCTGAATCAGCCGGGCAGGCGAGCGGAGTTCAACGAGTCGATCGCGGGCATCGCCGAGTCGGTTCGGCAAGGCTGAGCCAGCCGGCGCTGTAGCCTCAGGGAATGCGCCGCGCCCAGCTGCCTGAGCACACCTGCGGGTGGTCGCCTCAGTATCGGCGGACGGTCTCCAACGACGAGTGCGAGAGGTGCCGGGCGGAGGACGAGCTGGTCCTCGACACGCAGCGGTTCGACCAGAGGATGCGTTCCTGGGTCCATCGGCCGACGCGGGCTTCGCAGATGGTGTCGGCGGCCGACATCCCCGCCGCAGGCGAGCCGGTCCTGGACACGGAGGAGCCTGAACTGCGCCGAGAGACCTTCGTGCCCCTCAGCGACACCGAGCAGAAGTAGCGCAGCTCAGTTGTGACGCTGCGCGGCGATGCCCTTGGCGAAAGCAGCGTCTTCGGCCTGCACGCGCCGGTGGGATGAGAGCGCGGCGCGCACGGACGTGTAGATGATCAGCCACAGGATCAGGCAGCCGATGAGGAAGATGGCGAGGCTGTAGAGCAGCGACCAGATCGTGATGCTGGCGAAGAGCGCGGGCAGGGCGGGGTCGTTGCTGCCGTGACGCTGGGCGGCGCCGAGCAGCGCCTCGGGAGAGTCCAGGTCGAGTTCCTCGGTGGTGAATTCTCCCCATGTCGGTATGTCGTCGTATCGGACTCGGCGGGCCGAGATGACATCCGCCGGACCCTGCTCACCCGAGGCGAAGGGGAGCCCGAACAGGTCCGATGCGAAGCGCGCGGCACGCGCCGCGTCGGTGCCAACCGTCGCGCTGGTGGCGATCGCCTGCAGCGGTGCGCTCCCAGAGACTCGCTCGCGGAGCCTGCGCAGGAGGAACCCCACTTCAGCGCCGGATGCCCCGTCATAGACGTGCGCCTCATCGACGACGATGAACTGCCACGTGCTCGAGCCACCCACCGATGCGAACAGCTCCATGTCCTGCGGGCGGAGCAGCAGGTACTCGAGCATCGCGTAGTTCGTCAGGAGCAAGTGCGGGGGAGTGGCGCGCATCTGCTCGCGACTGAGCAGTTCGTTCGGCAGCATCGGCTGGCCGGGGAACTGCTTGCCGAACTTCTTGCGGGCCCACTCGGTGGTCTGCTCTGTATCGCCGGTGTAGCGCCCGAAGGTGATCTGCGGCGTCGCGGCGAGCAGCGACCGCAGGCGCTTCAGCTGATCGTTGGCGAGCGCGTTCATCGGGTAGAGCAGGATGGCCCGCACTCCCGCGCCGAGGGTTCCCGCGGCATGTTCGCGCAGCAGCCGGTCGACGATCGGCAGCAGGAAGCTTTCCGTCTTGCCCGACCCGGTTCCCGTCGCCACGACGACGTTTCGGCCCGCGCGGATGGCGCGAATCGACTCTTCCTGATGCGAATAGAGGGGTCGATCGAGCGGGAAGGACGGGGAGGCGAGGGACGCGAATGCCGGGCTGAGGATGCCTTCCTCAATGAGTTCGGACGGAGACAGGCCCGTGACGAAGGGGGGCGTGGCTTCGAGGTACGGGCCCTTCACGAGCTGCTGGTGAGCCTCCGCATCGATCGCGTCGCGGAGGGCTGCCGCAATCGATGGGTCTCGGGGGGACACGAGTGATCGCAGATATCGCCGATACGCGTTGGCGATGGTTCCCGATACGGCAACCGGGTCGATCGCTGTCGTCATTGCTCGCTCCACCTCGTGATCCACAGTTCCGCCAGGCCAAGATCCTGCTGAACGATATCGGGCGCGGCGTCCGCGAGTCGCATGTATGCCTTCCTCAACTTCTCGAATGTGCGCGAGCAGGCCGGTCCACCCCGCGAGGCTGTCCTCGCAACGAACGCACACGCGAGGGAGAGTGCCGGGAGGTTCATCCACCCGTCATCGCTGATGCGTATGTCGAGAGGTGCGGTGGCGGAGGGGCCGAGATCAGTCGCAATCGCGGTACGAGCCTCGGTGATCAGGGTGCGTGAGACGGCGATGACAGCGTCCAGAGATCTATCTCGGCGCCGGTCGAACAGAAGCTTGCTTGCCTGTGCGCGGGTGTCCTTGTCCAGAAGGCCCCGCGGAAGAACGTTCGCGATGGCCCACATCGCGTCGATGCGATCTTGGGGCATCGAATCGAGCACCCTATCGCGCGGACCGAAGCGACCGACGGCCGCGTAGGGATCAGTCCCCGCATCAAGGATGTCGATGGCGGACTCGCCGACGTACTTGCTGAGGTTGTCGCGCAACTGATCCCGGTGCGGTCCCGCGTGCTCGTCGGTGTCTGCGACGATCCCGAGCGCAGGACTGAACGACCACAGCAGATCCGACGACTCCCACGCCTCGCGAGGGACGGTGACGACATCCGCTTCGACGAAAAGACGGAAGAGGTCGTTCGCATCTGACTCGGCGCGCAGGACTGCGTCGACGACCTGCTCGCGATTCGAGCGGACGGCTTCGGCTAGCTCGCTCCGCAGCCGGTCGATGTCGATCCGCTTGGCGACCCGTGGAACGAGAGTGTAGATCTTGAGGGCGATCGGGAGGCTCTCGGGTGTCGAAGGACACGGGGATCCGGTGGCTAGCCACGACCGGAAACCGCGTTCTCGCGGATCGTCCGGCTCGCTGACCTCGCCCCATTCCGTGACGAACGCGTTGCGGGTCGACCAGTCGGGCAGAGCCGGTGCCTCGAACGGCACCCATGGGTTGGCGACGGAGACCACGAAGGTTGCCGCTCCCTCCCTCAGGACCTCTTCGGGCAACGCGACGGCGACGGTGCCCGGCGGAAACTGGATCGAAGCGGGCGCTCGCCACGGGGCGTACTTCGGGTAAGCGAGTGCCATCAGTCCCTCGACGGGCATGGCGTTCTCGAGCGCGAGAACGCCATCGTCGACGGATGCTGCCGACGTTAGCTGTCCGGGTCGCACATATGCCACAGGGACGGAGCGGTCGCCGAGGATGAGCCGCAGCTGAGCGAAGCGATGAGTCTCGAGTGTGTCGCTCAGCTGCGCCAGCGAAAATGATGCGGCGCCTCCGGCCTGCGACGCGTTGATGGCCTGCACGAATTCGCCGCTCGCCACCGCCCCAAGCTGCGCTCCCCATGTGCCCGGCGGAACGTCGACGCGCAGTGTCGTGCCGACGAGAGATTCCAGGTCGAGCGGAATGGGACCTCCCGACCGCGACCTGAATGCAGTTCCGGCAGCGCCTACAGCCATCGACGGCAGCTTCGCACTGATCTCCAGTGCGTTCGTGCCCGCACGCAGAGTGCGCGCTCTGCGCCATCTCTCGGCGGTGAACGACACGACGAGTTCCTCATGTTCGATCGCACCCGAGCGGATCGTGAGCTCGGCGCTGTCGAGCCCTCTGCCATCTGGTCGCATCCACCGGAAGTCGGTCGATGCGACCGCCGAGAAGCCATCGGCTATCGCCACCCGGAGAGTCGCTCCGCGGCCGAGCGGTCCTCGTACGTTGACGATGAAATCGCCGAGTGGGCTCTCGTTGGTCGAACCCCAGAGACGCACGGTCATCGTGCCGGCGCCGACGTCGTAGTCATCCGTCGAGAGCACTTCGCCCTCGGATGTCGCCACCGAGACAAGCCACGTCATCGTGGCCTCTCCGCCTGTTCCCGGGAGCTCGAGCAGGGGCTTCTCAGCGAGAACCGCTCGACCGTCAAGCGTCTCGATAAAGGGCACAGTGGAGCCGTCGATGAGGCGAGGACGCCGTGTCGTGGAGACATACCGCCAACGGTCGGACCCTCGCAGTCGCACGCGCGTCGCGTCAGACAGATCGATGCTCGCGAATTCCCAGCCGTCCCAGCCGCTTGGTGTGCTTGCCTTCTCCAACACCACGAAGTTGCCTTCACATTCCAGCAGGTATTCCGCCGTCGATGCGGACTCGCTCGGGAAGGCCACCCACACTCGACCGCGCGAAAGTGAATTGCGAGAGGGGATCAGCTGCTGCGTGCCGTAGTCGAACACCAAGAGGGGGTCGTCAGCATCGATGAGGTCGAGCTCCCAGGCCTGCTCTGAAGGCACGACGGAGACGACCGCGCGCCTGGCCGGCGCCCGAACGGGCACAAACTTGGGCGTCACGGGATCGCCCGGCCACGGCGCGGGGGACTCGACGCGCTGGCTGGTTCCGTCGACGGTCACGATCCACTGAATGTCGCTCTCGGTTTGAGCCTCCAGCGGTGGCAATCGAACCTGCACGCGCTGCGCGGAGAACACGAGGCTGGGCGCGACGTCGATCGCTCGACGTTCACGTGCACCCCGGCCCCGCCGTGTGTCGGCGCCCGCCAAGGCCAGCGCGATCTCGTCGAGGACGGCACTCGGAAGTGCGGGATCCTCGCTGGTGGCCCCAGCGACATGATCTATGGCGATCAAGCAGCGGTCTATGAAGTCGGCCGCGATCTCACCCGTCTCGGTGATGAACAGCCAGGTGGGTACGTCGATGCCCCGCGTGATCGCGACCTTCTGCGAAAGACCCGACAACCATGCGACGAAGCTCTTAGCGTCGCCCGACGGGTTCGTCTCGTCCCATCGCGCGAGCGTCTTTGCCAGAGCGCCGACGCTGTTGATCGGCACCCCTCCGTGCAGAAGAACCTCTCCGACGTTTCGCCGAGAGGTCAGCGTGAAGCGCGACAGTCCGAGCGTCGTGAGTCCGTGCCGAAAGCCATTGGCGAGCTCAGCCTGTTTGTTGACGTCTCCAGGCATGCCGATTGTGGACCACACATGGTCCCAGTAGGTGCCGGCATCGTAATGGCGTGAACCGATCGCGCAGAGGCCGGTGAGAAGTACGGCACGGTACTTACGGGCGAGTCGCTGTCGCTCCTCGGCGTGCGCACGATTGAGCCAGTTGCGACCGAGGATGCGAAAGGCTCGAATGGCAGTATCCGGGTCGACTTCCGCTTCCGCGACAAGAGACCGCCCCACCAGTCGATTGCGCCACTCGCGCTCCCACTGGTCGAAACCCTCATTGGTTACCACTTGCAGACCCCCAGCATTCCCGCGTCACACCATAGCGGCGCAGGAGGACAGCGGCACAGCATGGGCAATTCGGGACAGATCTCGTCACACGGCCGCGTCGCGACACAGCAGGCGGACATCGCAGTGTTTGCACTTGTCCTTCGACGGTGACGCTGCGAAAGACAGCGACCGCAGTCCCTGAGCTGCCATTTCCACTTGTGCTTCGGCTCCCTGCACGGCGGCATCCCCGACATCGACCGAGTGGCGGGTGGCCTTCCCCATGTCGTGCACGAACGCCGCCGCCACCGTGAGACCTTCGCGCCGGCCCGCGTCGGCATAGATCTGCAGCTGCAGCGGCTCGACCTCCGGCCCGGTCGCCGTCTTGTAGTCGACGATGGCGAGATTCTCCGGGATGCCGTCATGCTCGTCGTAGATGACATCCGCGCGGCCCGAGACCACGATTCCGTCGAGGTAGAGCTCGAACGGCCGCTCGGTTGCCCACGTCCGCAGGAACTCGTCGGGATAAGTGTCCACGTAGGACTGGACGAGTGCCCGTGCCCGATCCTTCATCTGCTTGTGCGCGGGCTTGTTCGCGAAGGGCAGGAAGAAGTCCGAATCGATCAGGCTGTCGATCTCCGCAGCCGACGGAAGCACACCTTCGGCCTTCGTCCGTTCGGCGATCACTCGCATGACGTGGTGCACGGCATTGCCGTAGCCGAGCTCGTCGCTGACGGGTGGGAGGAAGCCGAGTCGCGTCCGAAGAAGATAGCTACGACCGCAGCGAAGATAGGCGGCGACGTCGCTGTACGACACCTGGAGATCTGGCACTTCGACAGTCTTCGCGTCGACGGACTCCGCAAAGCCACCCGCACCCGCGATATTGCGCGAGGCCGACAGGTAGGGCGAGACCGGCACGGCGTTCTTCGTCACCCGCCCGTGCGAGGAGAGCGCGACCCAGTCTCGTGCGCGCGTGACCGCAACATAGAAGAGCGATGGGTGCGCTCCGACACTCTGGCAGGTGGGTGCGTCGTTTGGTCGATGTGGGACGGGTACCTCGACTCACCAGCCAACTCCCGAATGGTCGGCGCACTGGAGAAGGCGGGCGTCCGCTTCATCCACCACCACACCTCAGGACATGCCAGCCCGGCAGATCTCAGGAGGTTGGAGCGTGCGATCGCCGCGGATCGGTTGGTACCGATCCACACAGACGCGCCACACCTGTATGCCTCCCATTTCGATACCGTGGTCGGAATCGAAATGGAGGGCACCTGGTGGGCGGTGTGAGCAAGCGGTGGCCTGAGCATCTCGAACTTCGCTACGACCGTCGCGTCTCCGACGACTTCTTGTCGCTCTTCGTCCCAGGCGGTGACCTGTCGGTTCTCGCCGAGTACGCCCGAAAGGCGCCCTACCCGATCGACCTTCAGTTCAGGCGCGACATCAAGACAGACGCGCAACGGGCGACCCTGTACGTCGGAACGGAGAAGGTGCTCGACGTCCACAGGGACGGACTATCCGCAGTGCGGTTCGCTGGGCATAGGACCCGCGGCACACAGAGCGGCTTCGATGAAATCGGATCTGCCTCGGTCGCCTTCCGCGAACTTCGCCCCGTGCTGGATTCACTGGGGCTGTACCTCGACCGAGTGATCCCACCGGTCGCGGGCGGGTCGGCGGGCGTCGAGGGCGCTGTTCAGTCCGCAGTGTCGTCGTACGACTCGCTTGAGAGGTCGATGCTCGACCGCGAGTTCATCCTCCAGTTCCGAGACGACCCCACCCGACGCCGCATCCTCAGCGAAGCCGGCGCAGACCTCCTCGCGCTGGCGAAGTCAGCACCCGTACCCGGGGCGGCACCCGAACGGCTGGGCGGCGAGGCCGACCTGATCGCCGTCGACGGGGCCGGAGACCTGCTCGCTATCGAGGTCAAGCCTCGGAACGCGTCGACCATAGCGTGGGCGCCCCTGCAAGTGATCGTGTACGCGCGGTTGCTGTCACGCTGGCTCGCCGCGGATGGTGCAGCCGTCGAGATCCTCCGAGGCGTGGCCGACCAACGACGCGCCATCGGACTACTCACCCCCGAGGCAGCGATCGGAGACCACCCATCCGTGCGCCCCTTGCTCGCCATCCAGCGAGGCATCCCGGAACGGTTCCACGACCGACTCGCCACCGTCCTTCAACACCTCGCTGAAAACGATGTGGTCGAGGCGGCAAGTCTTGAAGTCTACGAAGTCGACTTAGCCGGCCGGCTGAGACTTCTGCCGCATTAGATGCTGCGTCGCTCGACGGCGCCCATCGTGACCTGCGCACCGAGTTGCGATGGTGTGAACATAGCGGACGCATCCCCAGGACGAAGCCGAGGAACGTGTAGCAACAACTCGACGCCGCCCACCGTGATTGTGAATGGGGTCTGCGGCAAAGTCAGTCGTCGCTCAATCATTACTCCCGGCCAGCGTCGACTGCGAGGGAAGAGTTGAGAACCGAGATCGGGTTCATGACATGGTGTTGGATCAGATCCACGTCAGCATCAAGGATGCGATGTTGGTCTACGGGAGCCACTGATGACTCTCGCGCGGCGTGCTGAAGACCGTCAGGAAATGTGGCGGCGCGGGGAATCGTTGTGTGCAGACGAACAAATCGAGTTGTAGTCATTTACTGGACGGTTGAGATACCTCGAGGGCCCTCGAGTACCATCCAGAAGCTTCGAACGCCGATCGCGTATGCTGGCAGTCATCACCACTGGAGTGAAGTCGAATGGCGCGATTCCAGGGGTTTTGGGAACATGCGAGACCATCCGGGCCTGTGGCGCAGCTGGTAGCGCACCTGCATGGCATGCAGGGGGTCAGGGGTTCGAGTCCCCTCAGGTCCACCGACAAGGCCGCCCGATCAGGGCGGCCTTTCGGTTTTCGCGGGGATCTCGGCGCTTGCCGTCACCCGTGCATGCGCGGGTCGTGGGCCGGGTCGGCGTAGGGCGCCGGACAGCCGTGATCGATCGCTTCGGGACGCAGCTCGAAATGCCAGGACTCGTTCCCGTACGTCTGGCAGAGCCCGTAGGCGGCGCCATTCGCCGTCAGCCAGTCCACGGCGTCGTACGAACCGACATCGACCGCGTCGCCCGCCACATGGGCCGAGGTTGCGGACGACGCCACCCAGCGAGCGGCCTCCTCCGCCGAGCCGTAGTGAGACACGGCCTCCTGCAGCAGCCGGTCCTGGTACTCCGCGGAACGCCAGCCGCTGTTGACAAGGACGATGATGTCGGCGGCGGCCGCATCGTGCGACGCGCGCTGCAGCGCATCTCGCAGACCGTGCGACAGACCCGCGATGCCCGGGTAGGCCTCGTCGAACGCCGTCGCACCGGAGGGAAGCAGCCCGTCTTCCTCGGTGACCGCGCCGTCGAGAGGCGGCGGCACGTCGGCGAGCGACGCACCTTCGGCGATGCTGCCCGTCGGCACGGTGGCCGACGCCGACCGATATACCGCGGCACCGGCGATCGCGAGGGCGCCGATGAGCAGCGACACGAGCACGGCGCGGAGCGCGCGCCGTGATCTCGCAGGGGCGGTTGCTGTGGGGTTCATGCTCCCAGCTGACGTGCGCGCGTGTTGCGAGAGGGTATGCAGTTTCGGATACGCGGACGATATGCACCGGCTCGTAGCATCGAGGGCATGCGCGTGCTGGTGGTGGAGGACGAGCCCCTGATGGCGGAAGCGATCCGTGACGGGCTGCGCCTCGAGGCGATCGCGGCCGACATCGCCGGCGACGGCGACACCGCGCTGGAGCTGCTGAGCATCAACAGCTACGACATCGTCGTGCTCGATCGCGATATTCCCGGCTTGTCGGGCGACGAAGTGGCCGCGCACATCGTGCGATCCGGCAGCGGCATCCCGATCCTGATGCTCACGGCGGCGGACCGTATCGACGACAAGGCGACCGGATTCGAGCTGGGCGCCGACGACTACCTCACGAAGCCGTTCGACCTGCAGGAGCTCGTGCTGCGGCTGCGGGCGCTGGATCGTCGCCGTGGCCACATCCGGCCACCGGTCCGGGAGCTCGCGGGGCTCCGATTGGATGCTTTCCGGCGCGAGGTCTACCGCGACGAGCGCTACATCGCCGTGACGCGCAAGCAGTTCGCCGTGCTGGAGGTCCTGATGAGCGCCGAAGGCGGCGTCGTGAGCGCCGAGGAGCTGCTCGAACGCGCGTGGGACGAGAACGCCGACCCCTTTACGAACGCGGTGCGCATCACGGTCTCGGCCCTGCGCAAACGACTGGGGGAGCCCTGGGCCATCGCCACCGTCCCCGGAGTCGGCTACCGGATCGACGTCGACGACAGCGCGCGGCATGACTAGGGCACCCGGCATGAGCGTGCGGCTCAAGCTCACCCTGAGCTACGCCGGATTCCTGATGGTGGCCGGCGGGCTGCTCCTCGCCGTGGTGGGGGTCTTCCTGCTGAGATACGTTCCGGACGGGCAGATCACGGGCCCGGGGCCCTTCGTCCCGAATCGCGGCGACCTCGTCCGCGCCTTCACGCCGGCGGCCTCCTGGGCGCTCATCTTCCTCCTCGTGTTCGGACTGCTCGGCGGCTGGATCCTCGCCGGACGGATGCTGGCGCCGCTGGCGCGGATCACAGAGGCGACGCGCCTCGCCGCGAGCGGTTCGCTGTCGCATCGGATCGCTCTCCCCGGTCGCCACGACGAGTTCCGCGAGCTGGCCGACAGCTTCGACGCGATGCTGTCACGCCTGGAGGCGCACGTCGCCGAACAGCGGCGGTTCGCAGCGAACGCCTCGCATGAGCTGCGCACGCCGCTGGCGATCACCCAGACCCTGCTCGACGTCGCCCGAACCGACCCCGACCGGGACGTCGACGCGCTCATCGAGCGGCTCCGCGCGGTCAACACGCGCGCGATCGACCTCACCGAGGCGCTGCTGGTGCTCAGCCGGGCGGAGCAGGGCTCATTCGCCCGTGACGCGGTAGATCTGTCACTCCTCGCCGAGGAGGCCGTGGAGACGCTGTTGCCGCTCGCCGAGGCCCGAGGCGTGACCGTCCACGTGAGCGGCGTCGCCGCCTGGACCGGCGGCTCTGACGCGCTGCTGCTCCAGCTCGTGTCGAACCTGCTGCACAACGCCATCGTCCACAACCTCCCCGAGCACGGCACGGTCGACGTGATCACCTCCGCACGCGGCGACACGGTGGAGCTCGTCGTCGAGAACACCGGCGAGGTGCTCAGCCCGGCGCGCGCCGCCACCCTGGTCGAGCCGTTCCAGCGCGGCAGCGAGCGTGCCCGCACCGGCGATCATGCCGGAGTCGGGCTGGGCCTCGCGATCGTCCGGAGCATCGCGGAGGCCCATGGCGGGACGCTCGCGCTCATGGCCCGGCCGGAAGGCGGCCTGCGCGTCACGGTGCGGCTCGGCACGCTGCATCCGTAGTCCGCCCATTGCGCGGCTGCGGCGCGTCGACAAGGGTGGAGCGCATGAGCGCTGTGACCCCGTTCCTCTGGTTCGACGATGCCGCGGAGGAGGCGGTCACCTTCTACACCGCGCTGATCCCGGACTCCGAGCTCGTCACGATCGACCGCTACCCGGACGAGGTGCCGGGCATGGGCGGCAAGGTCATGCACGTGCACTTCCGGCTCGGCGGCCGCGACTACTTCGGCATGGACGCCGGCCCGCAGTTCCCCTTCACCGAGGCTGTCTCGCTGTACGTCGCCTGCCGCGACCAGGCCGAGGTCGACCGCTACTGGGACGCCCTCACCGCGCAGGGCGGCCAGGAGCAGCCCTGCGGATGGCTCAAGGACCGGTGGGGCCTGTCGTGGCAGATCATCCCCGACCGGCTGGTCGAGCTGATCCGCCACCCCGACCCTGACATCGCCCACCGCGCGGTGCAGGCGATGCTCCGCATGCGCCGCATCGACCTCGCGGCCCTCGAGGCTGCCGTGGCGGACGGATGAGACGCGACGCCCGGTGGGCGGCGGTCGGATGCCTCGTCCTGGCGCTGACCACGTCAGCCGGGTGCACCGCCCCGGCGCCGTCGCCGTCGCCCTCGTCGCAGGCGCCCACGATCGGCCCGAGCACGGCCCCGGCAGCCGAGACTTGGTGGCGTGCCGGGTCGGTCACGGGAACCCTCGCGTCGGAGCTGGTGGCGCCGTGGTCGGTCGTGCCCCTCGACGGAGGCGGCGCGCTCATCTCCGAACGCGGCGACGGCACGGTGCTCGAGCTCACCGCGGACGGTGGGGTCCGCACGGTCGGCGTCATCCCCGCTGTGGTGTCGGGCGGCGAATCCGGCCTTCACGGACTTGCCCTGCACGAGGCCGACGGCGCGCGCACGCTCTTCGCCTACTTCGGCGCGAGCGACGACAACCGCGTGGCACGGATGCCGCTGCTCGGCGACCCGGGATCCTTCGAGCTGGGCGGGCCTGAGGTCATCGTCGACGGCATAGCGCGGGCGAGCACCCACGACGGCGGGCGTCTCGCGTTCGGGCCGGACGGCTACCTGTACGTCACGACAGGGGATGCGCAGCGGCGCGACGCCGCGCAGGACCCGGACGACCTCGGCGGCAAGATCCTGCGCGTCACCGTCGACGGCGACCCCGCTCCCGGCAACCCGTGGAACACGCGCGTCTGGTCCATGGGACATCGCAACGTCCAGGGGATCGCCTGGACGGCGGACGGCACGATGTGGGCCAGCGAGTTCGGTCAGAACACCTGGGACGAGCTCAATCGCATCGAACCCGGCGCGAACTACGGCTGGCCGGCCGTCGAGGGCATCTCCGACCGGGAGGGCTTCACCGATCCGGTGGCGCAATGGCCGACGAGCGATGCGAGTCCCAGCGGGATCGCCACCCGCGGCGACACGGTCTTCATGGCGGGGCTCCGCGGCGAGCGACTCTGGCAGATCGACACGGCTGCCGGCAAGATGCGCGGCGAGCCCGTCGCCGCCCTGGTGGGCGAGCACGGACGACTGCGCGACGTGGTCGCGCCGACAGACGGCTCGCTGTGGCTCCTGACCAACAACACCGATGGACGCGGCTCGCCGCGACCCGGCGACGATCTGCTCCTGCGGGTGGAGCTCGTCGAGGCGCCGTGACGCGTGCGTCCGCGCGGACCCCGGCACGCTACGGTGAGAGCGTGACCTCGCAGCCCCGCTGTCCGCATTGTCGCCACTTCGTCTACCTGGACACCCTGCAGTGTCCGAACTGCGAAGCCGAGATCGGCTACCACATCCCGACACGCGAGTTCTTCGGGCTCCGTCACGGCCAGGCCGTCATCGACGGCGAGACCTGGTACACCTGCTCGAACCGCGAATGGGCGTGCAACTGGCTGGTGTGGGAGAACGCGCCCGCCGGCCGCTGCTTCTCCTGCCGGCTCACGCGCCGCCGTCCGGCGGCGGACGACACCGTCGCGCTCGAGAAGCTCGCGAAGACCGAGGAGGCGAAGCGCCGGCTCCTCCTGCAGCTCGCCGATCTCGGCCTGCCGATCGTCGGGTGGGACGTCGAGAAGGGCGGGCTCGGGTTCGACCTGATCTCCAGCCTCTCCGACGGCAAGCCGGTCACGATCGGGCACGCCAACGGCATCATCACAATCGACCTGGCCGAGAGCCTCGACGATCGCCGCGAGGCGCTGCGCGTGCGGCTCGGCGAGCCGTACCGCACGATCCTCGGCCATCTGCGGCACGAGGTCGGTCACTACTACCAGAACGTCCTCCTCACCGACGACGAGCTCTGGGCGCGGTGTCGCGAGCTCTTCGGCGACGAGCGCACGAGCTACCGCGACGCCCTGAAGCGCCACTACTCGTTCGGGGCGCCCTCCGACTGGCACGAGGCCTTCATCTCCGAGTACGCGACGATGCACCCGTGGGAGGATTTCGCCGAGACGTTCGCCCACTACCTCCACATCACCGGCACCCTGCAGACGGCCGCGGTCATCGGCATCCATCTCGATGCGTCCGTGACGAACCTCCGCGACACGGATGTCGTCCCGCTCGAGTCGTACGAGAACGAGCCGATCCAGAGGCTGCTCACCGATTGGGAGTGGCTGTCGCAGGCGTTCAACCGCATCAACCGGTCGATGGGCTTCGGCGACCTGTATCCGTTCACGATCGTGACGCCGGTGCGGCACAAGCTCGCCTTCGTCCACGACATCGTGACGCGCGCGCCGCTCAGCCCGGGGGAGCAGTACACGCTCGCGATGGCGGGCGCCGGGGCGGGGGAGACGGAGACGTCATGACCTCGTTCGCGCGGGGGCAGCGGGTGATCGGTGCGGCGACGCACTACGTGGAGAACCAGCCGCCCTGGCGCGTCGACGTGGACGAATACGCACTGAATGCGCCCCTCGGCGCGGCGGTGCGCGCGTTCGGGGCGGAGTGGGCCGAGGACGGCCTCCGTGAAGCCGGCGCGCTCGTCGGCTCGGGGCCGTTCCAGCGCGACGCGGATCTCGCGAACGTCCACACCCCGGCCGCCCACGCCCACGACCGGTGGGGCTTCCGCCTCGACGAGGTCGAGTACGACCCGTCGTACCACCGCGTGATCGCCGAGGCGGTCGCGCGTGGCGCGCACACCTCGGCATGGGCGCAACCGCGGCCGGGGGCGCACGTCGCCCGCGCGGCGATGTTCATGCTGTTCGCGCAGGTCGAGCCGGGTCACGCGTGCCCGGTGTCGATGACCCACGCCGCTGTCGCCTCGATCGAGGGATCACCGTGGGTCGCCGACGAGTGGCTCCCGCGACTGTACTCGCGCGAGTACGACCCCCGGCTCATCGTCGACGGGGGCAAGGCGAGCGCCCTCATCGGGATGGCGATGACCGAGAAGCAAGGCGGCTCCGACGTCCGCGCCGGCACCACCGTCGGCGAGTCGATGGGCGGACACGCCTACCAGCTCACAGGGCACAAGTGGTTCTGCTCCGCCCCGATGTCGGACGGCTTCCTGGTGCTCGCCCACACGCGCAGCGGAGGCGTCGAAGAGGGCCTCACGTGCGTCTTCGTGCCCCGTGTCCTGCCGCACGGGATGCGCAACGCGTTCCGCATCCAGCGGCTCAAAGACAAGCTCGGCAACCGCTCGAACGCGTCGGCGGAAGTCGAGTTCGACGGGACCGTCGGGTTCTTGATCGGCGAGCCCGGCCGTGGTGTCCGGGCGATCATCGAGATGGTCCAGCGCACGCGCCTCGACTGCGTGCTGGGCACCGCCGCGGGCATGCGGCAGTCGGTCGCCGAGGCCCTCTGGCACGCGCGCGGGCGCGAGGCCTTCGGCGCGCTCCTGGTCGATCAGCCCGCCATGACCGGCGTGCTCGCGGACCTCGCCCTCGAGTACGAAGCCGCGATGCTCACCGGCCTGCGCCTCGCGCAGCTCTTCGAGGCCGAGGCATCCGATCGCGATATCGCGCTGCGCCGTCTCGCCACGCCGGTGTCGAAGTACTGGGTGTGCAAGCGCGGCCCTCACCATGCCTACGAAGCGCTCGAGTGCCTCGGCGGCAACGGCTACACCGAGAGCTTCCCGCTCGCCCGTCGGTACCGCGAACAGCCCGTCATGGCGATCTGGGAGGGATCGGGCAACGTCATCGCCCTCGACGTGCTGCGGGCGCTCACGCGCGACCGCGAGTCGGGCGAGGCCTTCGCCGACGAGCTCGCCGCCACGGCGGGCGCTTCGGCGGTCCTCGATCGGCACGTGGAACGCACCCTCGCCCTGCTGCGGCGTCTCGCGGCCGATCCGGATGAGGCGCCGTCACAGGCCCGTCGGCTCAGCGAGGACCTCGCGCTCGCCTTCCAGGCGTCCCTCATGCTGCGCCATGCACCGGGACAGGACGCCGATACGTTCATCGCCGCCCGGCTGGGCGAGGAACGCGGCGCGCAGTATGGTGTGCTGCCTTCGGGGACGGATGGCGCGGCCATCGTCGCGCGCCACTGATCGCCGTCCGCGCTTAGGCTGTTCGGGTGACTGCGGCGCGACGTTCCCTCCTGCTCGCCGCGGTCGTCGCAGCCGCGGCGATCGTCTGCGCGTCGTGTGCGGCGACCCCCACCGCGAAGCCGTCGCCGACCTCGTCGCCCTCGGTCACGATGACCCCGACGCCCGATGCGACAGGTCTCTCGCCGGCCGAGCAGGCCGTCTCGTCGATGTCGCTGCGGGAGCGCGCGGCGAGCGTCGTGATGGGGCACATTCCGACGACGGATGCCGCGGCCCTGCGCTCGTACATGGAATCCACCGATGCCGGTGGCTTCCTGCTCATGGGCGCGAACATCCCCGCGGACGGGGCGGCGCTCGAGGCGATCACCGCATCGCTCACTGTCGACCCCGCGCACCCGCCGCTCATCGCCATCGACCAGGAGGGCGGCGACGTGTCACGGCTGCCGTGGGACGATCTTCCGTCGCCGCTGGAGCTGCAGCAGGCCGATCCCGCCACGGTGGAGGCCGCGTACGCGGGGCGCTCGGCGCTGGTGCGCCAGGCGGGCATCCCGGTCAACTTCGGCATCGTGGCGGACGTCACGGCCGACCCCGACTCCTTCATCCATCGTCGCATCCTCGGCACGACACCCGACATCGCGGCCGCCCACGTGGCCGCCGCGGTGAACGGCGAGAAGGGGAAGGTCTTCTCCACGCTCAAGCATTTCCCCGGCCACGGCGCGGCACCCGGCGACTCCCACTCTTCGATCCCGTCGACCGCGATGCCGCTCGATCAGTGGCGCGCCACCGACGCCCTCCCGTTCCAGGCGGGAGTCGACGCCGGCGCCGAGCTTCTCATGTTCGGCCATCTCGCGTACACCGCCGTCGATCCGGCGCCCGCGAGCCTGTCGCCCGAATGGCACCGGATCGCGCGCGATGAACTGGGCTTCGAGGGCGTGACGATCACCGACGACCTGGGCATGCTGCAGAGCTCCGGCCTCCCCGAGTACGCCGACCCCGTGGCGAATGCCGTCAACGCCCTCGCGGCCGGCAACGACATGCTGCTGACGGTGGTCTCGTCGACGCCCGAGACGGCTCCGCAGATCGTCGACGGCATCGTCGCCGCGGTGGAGTCGGGCGCGGTCCCGGCCGAGCGTCTGGAGGAGGCGGCGACGCGCGTGATGGAGCTTCGGCTCGCCGTCGCCGAGGCCGCAGGCGGAGAACTGCCGTGCACCACGTGCACGGATCCGGTCGAGTGAGTCAGGCGCCCGCGATCTCGATGAGTCGGGCCCGGAGGAGCTGTCCGCGCTCGGCGAAGCCGCGCTGCGCGCGGACATAAGCCGCCTTGCCCCCCGCGGTCTCGATCGGGACGGGCGCGTAGCCCCAGTCCGCGAGATCGTACGGCGACGCCCGCATGTCGAGGACGCGGATGTCGCGGGCGAGCTCGAACGCGTCGAGCATCACCTCGCCCGGCACGAGAGGACCGAGCTTGACCGCCCACTTGTACAGGTCCATGCCGGCATGGAGGCAGCCGGGTTGCTCGAGCGCGGACTGGGTCTCGCGCGTGGGTACGTCGCGGTTGCGCGGAACGGCGTCGGGCGTGAAGAACCGGAATGCGTCGAAGTGCGTGCACCGGAGATCGTGAGCCTCGACCACCGCGTCGGTCGCGTCCTGCCCCAGTCGGAGCGGAACGGGATGCCGGTGCTCCGGCTGCCGGTACACCATGGCCCACTCGTGCAGACCGAAGCACCCGAAGCCGGGGGTGCGGCCGGCCGTGGCCCGGAGGATCCGCCCCACGTTCGCCACGAGCGCGCCCCGCGCGGCGCGGAAACCTTCACCGTCGACGGCGAGGGCGCCGGGCACGCTGCCGGGCCGGTACCAGCGCCATTCGGCGCGGGCGTCGGAGGCGGCATCCGCCAACTCGAGGCCCTCACCGGGATGCCAGCGGTGCAGGACAGCCGGCTTGTACGAGTAGTAGGTGAAGAGGAAGTCCTCGACTGGGTGCTTCTCACCGCGCGCGGCCCGGGCGCGGTGCGCGGCCGTGAGTTCTCGCGCGCGCTCGTCGTGCGCCGCCTCGCGCTCGCGCCACACGCCGCCGGCGAGCACCGGGGTTTCAGGGGGCGCGATCGTCACCGTTCGAGGATACGCGGGCGCGCCCCGGCGAGCGCTGGGTGCGGGTCAGACCTCGACGGGCTCGATGAGTTCAGGGGAATTGTTGCGTACGTTGCCGACGTCCTTCGACACCTCGTGGTCGTCGAGGGTGTCGGCGAGGGCGGGAGCCGCGTCGATCGCCGCGTCGAGCACATCGCGCACGTTGTCGGTGGTCGGGTCGAGCCAGGCATCGGCATGGTCGGGGTCGAGGAACAGCGGCATGCGGTCGTGGATCGAGCCGAGGTGGCCGATCGAGTCGCGGGTGAGGATCGTGAAGCTCAGGAGCCAGCGCTCGGGGTCGTCGTCGCCTTTGGTCTTGTCGCGCCACCACTCGTACAGCCCGGCGAGGAACAGCGGCCCGCCGTCGGCGGGATGGATGTAGTGGGGGATCTTGGTGCCGTCGACGTTCTTCCACTCGTAGTAGCCCGACACGGGCACCACCGCGCGGCGCTTCTCGAGAGCGCTGCGGAACATGGGCTTGTCTTCGAGTTCCTCCGCCCGGGCGTTGAACGCCCGCGCACCGATCTTGGTGTCTTTCGCCCACGAAGGGATCAGTCCCCAGCGGGCGGCCTCGAGCCGGCGGGTCGGCGGCTCGGTCTTCGCCGAGTCGAGCACGATCGCGGCGCTGGCGGTCGGTGCCACGTTGAAGGACGGAGCCGGGAGATCGTCACCCTCGACGTCGACGCGCAGCACCCCGACCAGATCGGAGCCGGCGCTGGCCACTACGAAGCGTCCGCACATGGCGCCAGCCTACGCGGGGCTACCGACATCGGTGCCGTGGGGACCGGTCAGCCCTCGAGTGCGCCGGCGGCACCGAGCACGCCGACATCCTCCAGCCGCTCGAGCAGGCCGGCGCCGTCGCTGTCGCTCACCCACGGCACCTCGGCGGCCGCGTGGTCGTTGACGGCGGTGCGGCCGCCGGCGAGGACCGCCTCCGCGGGGGAGAGGCGGCGGATGGCGACGGCCACGACCCGTGACGGGTGCTCGTCGGTGAAGGTCGTGTAGATCGCGTCGTCGTGCTGGCCGTCGTCGCCGATGAGGAGCCACCGCATGTGGGGGAACTCCTCGGCGAGGCGGCGGAGGTTGGAGAGCTTGTGCGCCTTGCCGCTGCGGAACCAGCGGTCGTGGGTGGGACCCCAGTCGGTGAGCAGCAGTGCACCCGGCGGGAAGACGTGGCGGCTGAGGAACCGCATGAGGGTGGGGGCGATGTTCCACGCACCGGTCGAGAGGTAGATGAGCGGGGCGCCGGGGTTCTCTCGCACGACACGCTCCATCAGCACCGCCATGCCGGGGACCGGCTGGCGGGCGTGCTCGTTCACCACGAACGAGTTCCACGCCGCGAGGAGCGGGCGGGGGATGGCCGTGACCATGACGGTGTCGTCGACGTCCGACACGATGCCGAACTTCACATCCGGCGCGACGATGTACGCCCGTGTCTCGACCGGCGTTCCGCCCTCCACCGACACCGTGAAGGTCTGCCACCCGGGCTCGAGGTCCGCCGGGAGCCTGGTGTCGATCACACCGCCCCGATCGGCGACGACCTCGTGGTCGAGGCCCGCGATCGTCACCGTGACCTGCGCGTACCCGATGGGGACGGCCGCGAAGCTGCGCCAGCCGCGCACTCCGGCGTACTCGCCGGTGGTCGTCTGCTTCGCCGGCGGGACGATCATCACGCGGCCGAGGACGCGCACCCAACCGGGGCCTCCGTAGCCGGGGAAAGGCGTGACGGTGGGCGTCTGGCCCCGACGGCGCGCGCGCCGCTCGCGCCATGAGTGGAACCGGTACTCCAGGCGTGCGAGCCACAGGACCTTCGCGCGCACATGCTGAGGATCGGTGTGGGGCACCCCTTCAGTCTTTCATGTCCGCCACGGGGGACTCGTCAGTGCCGTCGTGCTCGAGGTGCTTGCGCTCAGCCCGCTCGATGACCTTCTTGCTGACGAAGACGAGCACCAGGAACAGCACGATGACGCCCACGAAGATGTAGCCCGCGTAGTGGAGCTGGTCCGCGAGCTCACGGTACGTGCCCGCGGCGACGGCCGCGACCGAGATGTAGAGCGTCGACCAGATCACGCACGCCGGGATCGTCCATGCGAGGAACCGCCGATACGGGTAGCCGCTCATCCCTACGGTGAGCGGCACGAGCGAGTGCAGCACCGGCAGGAAGCGCGAGATGAAGATCGCGGGCCCGCCGCGACGCCGCAGGTATCTCTCCGAGCGCGCCCAGTTCTCGTCTCCGATACGGCGCCCGAGCTTGGAGTGCTGGATGCGCGGGCCGAGGTAGCGTCCGAGCCAGAAGCCGATGCTCTCGCCGATGAGGGCGCCGATGACCACCGCGATCCCGAGGATCACGCCCTCCAGCACGGACGAGACGGCGGTTCCGGCGACGATCACCACAGTGTCGCCGGGAACCACGAGCCCGATCAGCACGCTGGTCTCGAGCATGATCGCGAATCCGGCGAGGAGCGTCCTGACGATCGGGTCGACGCTCTGCACGGCGTCGAGCAGCCACGTCAGGAACTCGTTCACGCCACGAGCCTAGAGCTCTGCGCATCCCTCTAACCTGGGAAGATGACGGAGCCCCTCGCCGCCGCGGACGTCGAGCACTGGGTGGATCCGGCATCCGTCTTCAGCGCCGTCTTCGCGGACGAGCCGCACTCCTTCTGGCTCGATGCCGGACCCGACGCGCGTGAGGGATGGAGCTGGATGGGCGCGGGGTCTCCGGACGACCCGGCGCAGGTGAAGGCGACGACCTGCACGGCCGCCACTGCTGCCGATGACGAGAGCCCGTTGCGCGGCGGCTGGGTGGGCTGGACCGGCTACGACGACGCAGCGGCGCGCGCGGGCGCGCCTGCGTCCCGCGAGGCGGACGGAGTCCCGCAGGACCTGTGGCTGCGGGTGGAACGTCTCGTCGCATTCGACCACGCGCGTCAGAGCGTCCGCGTGTACGGCTCCGCGACGGACGTCGATGAGCTCGCCACTGCAGTCACCGCGGTGACCGGCGAGCCCGTCCTGCCCTCAACAGCCGGCCGCGACACCGTCGCCCGCGCCCGCCACCGCCCCGACGAGTACGCCGCCCTCATCGAACGCTGTCGCGACGCGATCCGCGAGGGCGACGCGTACCAGCTGTGCCTGACGACGCGCTTCGAAGTCGAGGCATCCGTCGATCCCGTCGCGGTCTATGCCCGCCTCCGGGCGGCCACGCCCGCGCCCCACGGGGGATTCATCCGCTCGGGCGACACCGCTCTGCTCAGCGCGAGCCCGGAGCAGTTCCTCCACGTCGAGGGTGCACCCGACGGCAGTGCGGTCGTGCACACGCGGCCGATCAAGGGCACCCGGCCGCGCGGCGCGGACGCCGGGGAGGACGCCGCGCTGGCCGCGGAACTGCGCGCGAGCGAGAAGGAGCGCGCCGAGAACGTCATGATCGTCGACCTCATGCGCAACGACCTCTCGCGCGTCTGCGTCGCCGGCACCGTGGGCGTTGACGCGCTTCTCGAGGTCGAGTCGTACCCCGCGGTGCATCAGCTCGTGAGCACCGTGTCGGGCACGCTCGCGACCGGCGCGACCCTCGACGATCTGCTGGCGGCGACATTCCCGGCGGGCTCGATGACGGGGGCGCCGAAGCTGTCTGCGATGACCATCCTGCACGGCCTGGAGGGTGCCCCGCGCGGTGTGTTCTCGGGCTGCTTCGGCTGGATCGGCGACGACGGCGCGCTCGATCTCGCGATGGTGATCCGCTCGATCGTCGTCAGGCCCGACCACGCGTACGTGGGTGCCGGCGGCGGCATCACGTGGCGATCGGATGCCGCGGCCGAGGTCGCCGAAGTCGGGATCAAGGCGCGCGGGCCGCTTGCCGCGCTGGGCGCCGCATTGCCGCCGGGCTGGTGAACCGCCCGTTCCGCTAACCTGGAAGACGCGCTTCGCGCGCTGCGCGCGCTTTCCGGCTTCCATGATTGGCACTTTCCACGTGAGTCAGACCGAAACCCCCGACACCTCTGCGCCCACAGAGGGCTATGACGCCTACTCGATCCAGCAGAAGTGGCAGGCGCGCTGGGCCGAGGCCGACCCGTTCCGCGCCGGCGGCGCCGACGACACGCGCCCCCGCAAGTACGTGCTCGGCATGTTCCCGTACCCCTCCGGCGACCTCCACATGGGCCACGCCGAGAGCTACGCCTACGTCGACATCGTCGCGCGGTTCTGGCGTCACCGCGGCTACAACGTCCTCAACCCGATCGGGTGGGACTCGTTCGGCCTGCCCGCCGAGAATGCGGCGATCCAGCGCGGGGCCGACCCGCGCGAGTGGACCTACGCGAACATCGAGCAGCACAAGAAGAGCTTCCGCGAGTACGGCTCGTCGTACGACTGGAGCCGCATCCTCCACACGAGCGACCCCGAGTACTACCACTGGAACCAGTGGCTGTTCCAGCGCCTCTACGAGCGCGGCCTGGCCTACCGCAAGGAGAGCCCGGTCAACTGGTGCCCCAACGACCAGACCGTGCTCGCCAACGAGCAGGTCGTCGACGGCCACTGCGAGCGCTGCGGCGCCGAGGTGATCAAGAAGAAGCTCACACAGTGGTACTTCAAGATCACCGAGTACGCCGACCGGCTGCTCGACGACCTCAACCAGCTCGAGGGCTTCTGGCCGCAGAAGGTCATCCGCATGCAGCGGAACTGGATCGGCCGCTCGGTGGGTGCCGACATCGACTTCGAGATCGAGGGCCGCGCCGAGAAGGTCACCGTCTTCTCGACCCGACCCGA
Source organism: Microbacterium sp. Leaf288 (assembly GCF_001422925.1). GTDB lineage: Bacteria > Actinomycetota > Actinomycetes > Actinomycetales > Microbacteriaceae > Microbacterium. Next base: position 556,818 of record NZ_LMNI01000010.1, on the reverse strand, counting down.
TACCCTCCACGGCGCGACCTTCATGGTCGTCGCCCCCGACAGCGACCTGGCAGCCGAGCTCGCCGCCGGCTCGTCGGCCGACGTGCGCATGCGCTTCCAGGACTACCTCGAGAGCGTGCAGCGCGAGACCGAGATCGAGCGCCAGAGCACCGATCGCCCGAAGACCGGCGTGTTCCTGGACCGCTTCGCCGTCAACCCCGTCAACGGGGAGCGCCTGCCCATCTGGGCCGCGGACTACGTGCTGGCCGACTACGGCCACGGCGCCGTCATGGCCGTGCCCGCACACGACCAGCGCGACCTCGACTTCGCGCGGGCGTTCGATCTGCCCGTCAAGGTCGTCGTCGACACCACGGCGCCGATCACGGGCGCGATCCCGGTCATCGAGCTGGACGACGAGGGTGTGCCGATCGATCCGGGCCCCCTCGAGACGCTGTCCGAGCTCGACCCCGCGACGACCGGCATCGCGCTGACCGGCGAGGGACGCCTCATCAACTCGGGCTCGCTGGACGGACTCTCCAAGCGCAACGCCATCGCGCGCATCATCGAGCAGCTCGAGGCCGGCGGTACCGGGCGCGCCGCGAAGTCGTATCGCCTCCGCGACTGGCTCATCTCGCGCCAGCGGTTCTGGGGCACGCCGATCCCGATGATCCACACCGAGGACGGCCGTATCGTGCCCGTCCCCGAGGACCAGCTGCCGCTGCGCCTGCCCGACGCGCACGGACTCGACCTCGCCCCCAAGGGCACGTCGCCGCTCGGCGGCGCGACGGAGTGGATGAGGGCGACGGACCCCGAGACGGGCGACCCGGCGCTGCGCGACCCCGACACGATGGACACGTTCGTGGACAGCTCGTGGTACTTCCTGCGGTTCCTGGCGCCGAAGGACCCGAACGAGGCTTTCCCGTCGCGCGAGGCGGACCGCTGGGCCCCCGTCGACTCGTACATCGGCGGCGTCGAGCACGCGATCCTGCACCTGCTCTACGCGCGGTTCATCACCAAGGTCCTCTTCGACATGGGGCTCATCGATTTCACCGAGCCCTTCTCGAGCCTCATCAACCAGGGCATGGTGCTCCTCGACGGCTCGAAGATGTCGAAGTCGAAGGGCAACCTGGTCGAGTTCGCGTCGAGCATGGTCGATCCCGGCGCCGACGCGGTGCGCACCGCGATCGCGTTCGCCGGACCTGTCGAGGACGACATCAACTGGGAGGACGTGTCGACCACGGGTGCCCAGAAGTTCCTCGCCCGCGCCTGGCGGGTCGCCTCGGACGTCACGAGCGATCCCGACGTGGTGTGGGCCGAGGGCGACGTCTCGCTGCGGCGTGTGACCCACCGCCTGCTCGCGGACGCTCCGGGGCTCGTCGAGCAGACCAAGTTCAACGTCGTCGTGGCGCGCCTCATGGAGCTGGTGAACACGACGCGCAAGACCATCGACACCGGCGCCGGGCCCGCCGACCCCGCCGTCCGCGAGGCCGCTGAGGCCACGGCGATGATCCTCGACCTGTTCGCTCCGCACCTGGCGGAGGAGATGTGGGAGATCCTCGGGTACGACCGGTTCGTCGGCCTGGTGCCGTGGCGCACCGCCGACCCGACCCTCCTCGTCGAGGAGAGCGTCACCGCGGTCGTGCAGGTCGACGGCAAGGTGCGCGGCACCCTCCGGGTGCCCGCCCGCATCGACGCCGCAGAGCTCGAGCGACTCGCCCGCGCCGATGAGAAGGTCGTGCGCTCGCTCGCAGGACGCGAGATCACCCGGGTGGTCGTCCGCCCGCCGAAGGTCGTGAGCTTCAGCACGCACTGAGCCTCCTCCACAGGAGGACCGGGTCCCGGGGATATGCACATCCCCGGGACCCGCTGCGTCTGCGTCCCCTCCCGCCTCCTACCGTGGGTCCGTGACAGCCGGCGACCGTTCCGAGGGCGCGTCGTCCGACCGCCTCGCCGCGCGTCGCCGCCTCGGGGTCGGTGCCGTCGTCGTGCTCGTGATCGCCGCGCTGGCGATCACCGTCGGGATCGGCATCCTTCGGGCCGCGATCGCCCCTGTCGACGAGGTCGTCATCGACCAGACGCCCGCGGCCGCGGCGACGCCCGCATCCCGGCTCTACGTGCACGTCTCGGGAGCGGTGCGCACCCCCGGCCTCTACATGCTCCCGGCGGGCTCCCGCGTCGTCGATGCGATCGCGGCCGCCGGCGGGTTCGCCGATGACGCGGACCGCGACGCGGTCAACCTGGCGCGCACGCTCGACGACGGCGAACAGCTGCCGGTGCCGCGCGAAGGAGAGGCACCGCCGACCGCGGGGGCACCCGGACCCGCAGCACCGGCCGACACACGGGTCGATCTCAATACCGCGGACGCGACTGTCCTCGAGACGCTGCCACGCATCGGGCCGGCGCTGGCCGAGCGCATCATCGCGTGGCGCGACGACAACGGCGGGTTCACGAGCGTCGAGGATCTCCTCGCCGTCCCCGGCATCGGCGACAAGATGCTCGAGTCGCTGCGCGACCTCGTGACGGTGTGACGTGCGCCGCCGACTCGGGTTGCGGCTGGTACCGGTCGCGGCAGCATGCTGGGCGGTCGCCGCCGCCGCGATCCTGACTCCTGCGGCAGCGCCCTGGATGGCTCTGACCCTCTGGGTGCTCGTCCTCGGGCTGACGACGGCTGTGCTGGGCCTCAGCACACGCGAGGGCGTTCCGTCTCGCCACGGCGGCGCACGGACGCGATTCCGGATGCCTCGGCCCGCCGTGCGCCGTGCGCTCGTGGTCGTCGTGCTCGCGGGGGCGGCTTCTGCGGCAGCCGCGTCCCACGTCGCCCTGGCGCAGCCCGCCCGGACCGCCGTCGAGGATCTCGCCCTCACCGGCGGCCGGGCCGTCGACATCCGTGCGGACGTCATCGGCAAGATCGAGCGGCGCGCCGACGGCTCGCTCGCCTTCGATGCCCGGGCGTCGCATGTGCGGATCGGCGACGTGAAGCATCCGACGCCGGTCGAGATCACGGTGCGCGTCTCAGCGGAGGACGTCGACCGCCCCTGGCAGCTCGACGTCGGCTCCACCGTCGACGCCCGCGGCACGGCGAAGCCGGGGCGACCGGGGGAGCGGGCGGTGCTCGAGGTGTGGGCGTCGCGCGGGCTGGAGGTGGTGAAGGCCCCGAGCGGCTCCGCAGCCGTCGCCGGCGGGCTGCGCCGAGGGCTCGTCGCGGCGGTGCACGGTCTGCCCGGCGAGGGCGCAGGGCTCATCCCGGGGCTCGCGGTGGGCGACACGTCGGTCGTGTCGCCGTCGCTGGACGCGGCGATGAAGGAGTCCTCGCTGTCGCATCTCACCGCCGTGTCGGGCGCCAACTGCGCGCTGGTCGTGGGCATCGCGTTCGCCCTCGCCGCCGCGCTGGGCGCATCGCGGCGGTTCCGCGTCGCCTGCGGGGTCGCGGTCCTCGCCGGCTTCGTGATGCTGGTCACGCCGGAGCCGAGCGTCGTGCGCGCAGCCGCGATGGCCGCGATCGCGATGCTCGCCGTGCTGCTCGGCCGCGCCGGTGCGGGCATGGCCCTGCTGTCGGTCGCCGTCGCCCTGCTCCTCGTGCTGGATCCGTGGCTCGCGGCCTCGCTCGGATTCGCGCTCTCGGTCGTGGCAACGGGGTCGCTGCTGCTGTGGGCGCGCCCGCTGGCCACCGGCCTCGCCAGAGCAGTCCCGCGGCCGCTGGCACTCGCCCTCGCGGTGCCCCTCGCCGCCCAGCTCGCGTGCGGCCCGCTGCTGATCCTCATCGAGCCGACGGTGCCCGTCTACGGCGTGCTCGCGAACCTTCTCGCCGGACCCGCCGCACCGGCCGCGACCGTGCTGGGGCTCGCGGCGTGTCTCAGCGGACCGCTGCCGTGGCTGCAGTCGGGTCTCGCAGCGCTCGCCTGGCTGCCGGCATCGTGGATCGCCGCGACGGCGACGACCGCGTCGACGCTTCCGGCCGACGCGCTGCCCTGGCTGGAGGGCATCCCGGGCGCGGTGGCCCTCGCCGGGGTCGGCCTGTCGATCGGGCTCGCGATCGCGCTCGAGCGTGGCGGCTCGAGGGCTCGACGGGCCACACGCGGGATCGCGATCGTGGTCGTCGCGGTGCTCACCGGTGGCGGGCTCGGCGCCGCAGCCCTGACCACGCTCGCCGGCCGATGGACCCTCCCCGGCACCTGGGCGCTGCTCGCGTGCGACGTCGGCCAAGGAGATGCGGTCCTGCTCCGGTCGGAGGGCGCCGTCGCGCTGATCGACACCGGGCCCGACCCTGAAGCGCTCGCCGCCTGTCTCTCGCGAGCCGGCATCGATCGCATCGACCTGCTCGTCCTCACCCACTACGACCTCGACCACGTCGGCGGGCTCGACGCGGTGCGCGGTCGTATCGGCACGGTGCTCCACGGACCGGGCGATGCGAAGGGGCAATCAGCGATCGCATCGCTGACGGCGCGGGGAGCCCGGGCGACCGAGGCGTCGGCCGGCCTCAGCGGGTCGCTGGGAGGTGCACGGTGGCGGGTGCTCTGGCCCAAGGCCGGCAGCCGCGCCTTCCCGTCGGGCAACGACGCCAGCGTCGTGCTCGACGTCCGAGGCGGCGGCATCCCTCCGACACTCCTGCTCGGCGACCTCTCGGCCTCGCCGCAGCGGCTCCTGACGGCGTCGGGGGTGCTGGATCCGCCGTACGCGATCGTCAAGACGGCTCATCACGGCAGCGCCGATCAGCACGCAGAGCTCTACGCCGCCGCACGGCCGTCGATCGCGCTCGTCACAGTGGGCGCCGGCAACGACTACGGGCATCCGCGCGACGAGGCGCTCAAGATCCTCGCCGACGTCGACGCGACGATCGCACGCACCGACCGCGACGGCGCGATCGCGCTGTGGAGCGCCGAGGCCGGTTCCGTGGCGATCTGGCGCGACCGCGGCGGATGAGGAGAGGGCGGCCGCCGTCGGTGGGCGTCGGTAGGCTGGGGCAATGGCTTCCCCCGCACGCCGAGCACCCGCGAAGGCCGCGCGCAGCGCCATTCCCCAGCTGTCCTGGCGGGCTCCGCAGCCGGCGCCGATCGTGCTCGTCTCGGGGCCGGAGGAGGTCTGCGCCGAACGGGCGATCGCGGGCGTGCGCGACTACCTGCGCGCCGAAGACCCGACGCTCGAGGTGTCCGACGTCCGCGCGGACGACTACGCCGCCGGAACGCTCCTCGGCGTCACGTCGCCGTCGCTGTTCGGCGAGCCTCGGCTTGTCCGGGTGAGCGGCGTCGAGAAGTGCTCCGACACGTTCCTCGCCGAGGCCGTCGCCTACCTCGCCGCGCCGCAGGACGGCGCGACGGTCGTGCTCAGGCACACCGGTGCGAGTGTGCGCGGCAAGAAGCTGCTCGACGCGATCCGTGCGGGGGAGGGCTCGGGCGTCGAGATCGCATGCCCGGCCGTCAAGCGCGACTCGGACCGCTTCGACTTCGCCGCGGGCGAGTTCCAGGCTGCGAAGAAGCGCATCGCGCCGACCGCGCTGCGCACGCTCGTCTCCGCGTTCGCCGACGACCTCACCGAGCTCGCGGCGGCGTGCCAGCAGCTCATCGCGGACGTCCCCGGCGACATCACCGACCAGGTGGTCGAGCGCTACTACGGTGGCCGCGTCGAGACGTCGGCCTTCGCGGTCGCCGACACCGCGCTCGCGGGGCGCTACGGCGAGGCGCTCATCGCGCTCCGGCACGCCCTGGCCTCGGGCGCCGACCCGGTGCCGCTCGTCGCGGCCGTCGCCATGAAGCTGCGCACGATGGCGCGGGTCGCGGGCAACCGCGAGCCGGCGAAGGCCCTCGCTTCGCGACTGGGCATGAAGGACTGGCAGATCGATCGCGCGCGCCGCGACCTGGTCGGCTGGAACGAAGAGAGCCTCGGCCGTGCGATCCAGGCGACGGCACGGGCGGATGCTGAGGTCAAAGGCGGCTCGCGCGACGCGGTGTTCGCCCTCGAGCGCATGATCACGGTGATCGCCACGCGTGCACCGTACGGCGCCTGACGCGGCGCCCGCGAACGCAAGCGAAAGGCCCGCCCCTCGCGGGACGGGCCTTCACGCGACTCGAGGGTCGCGGAGCTTGTCAGAGGCTCAGAGAGCGGAGACCTGCTTGGCGATGGCCGACTTGCGGTTCGCCGCCTGGTTCTTGTGGATGACGCCCTTGCTGACCGCCTTGTCGAGCTTCTTGGTCGCCGTGCCCAGCGCCTTCTCGGCCGCGGCCTTGTCGCCGGCCGCGACGGCCTCGCGGGTGCGACGCACGTGCGTCTTCAGCTCGCTCTTGACGGCCTTGTTGCGCTCGCGCGCCTTCTCGTTGGTCTTGTTGCGCTTGATCTGCGACTTGATGTTCGCCACGTGTCGACGTTCTTTCGTTCGAAGGTGAATCGGATTTATGTGCCGGTCAGCGAGAGAGGGGCGCTTCGCGGCGGTCGTGAGGGCGAACCCACACGCAAGCCAAACAAGGATTCTACCAGGTGAACCGATCACTCATGGACGTCCACAGGCCTGCACGGCAGACCCCTTCGATGATGCATGATCTACGCGTGGGTGCGCGCACCGCTGGGGATGCGCGCTCCGTGACGAAGGAGTCCGCCGTGCCGCAGCATCCGTCTGTCGATCTCTCGCCGTTCCCGCCGGGCTTCCGGTGGTCGGCGGCCACCGCCGCGTTCCAGATCGAGGGCTCGCGTGCCGCTGACGGACGCGGGCGGTCGATCTGGGACGACTTCGTCGCGACGCCTGGCGCGGTGCGCGACGGGGCGACGGCGGACCCGGGTCCCGACAGCTACCGGCGTCATCGCGAGGATGTCGCGCTGCTGACCGCGCTCGGCGTCGATCGCTACCGCTTCTCCATCTCGTGGGTGCGGATCCAGCCTGAGCCCGGCGGCCCTGTCAGCCGGGCCGGACTCGACTACTACCGACGACTCGCCGACGATCTGCTCGAGGCCGGCGTGACGCCCTTCGCGACCCTTTACCACTGGGATCTACCGAGCGTCCTCGAAGAGCGCGGCGGGTGGCTCGACCGCGACACGGCTCTGCGGTTCGGCGAGTACGCCGAGATCGTCGCGCAGTCGCTGGGCGACACCATCCGTCACTGGTACACGCTCAACGAACCGGTCTCGACGTCGCTGCAGGGCTATGCCGTCGGCACTCTCGCGCCGGGCAAGCAGCTGCTGTTCGGCGCGCTGCCGACCGTGCACCACCAGCTGCTCGCGCACGGCCTCGCCCTCCGCACGCTGCGCGCGGCGGGCGCCGAGGAGGTCGGGCTCGTCAACAATCACACCCTCGTGCTCCCGGCGAGCCAGACGGATGCCGACCTCGCGGCCGCGGCCGTGTACGACCTGCTCCACAACCGCGTCTTCGCCGACCCCGTACTGACCGGCGCCTACCCCGACCTCGAGGCGTTCGGCATCCCGCCGATGCCCGTGGAGGACGGCGATCTGGAGTTGATCTCAGCGCCGGGGGACTTCTACGGGATCAACTTCTACAACCCGACGACGGTCGCCGCCGCGCCCGAGGGCAGCCCCGTCCCGTTCGAGATCGTGCCCACGCCCGGCGCGCCCGTCACGGGCTTCGGCTCCGAGTGGCCGATCGTGCCCGCGGCCCTCACGGGCCTCCTGCTCGATTTCCGCGAGCGCTACGGCGACCGCCTGCCATCGCTCGTCATCGGCGAGAACGGGGCGTCGTTCCCCGAGCCGGACCACGTCGACGGACCCGTCCCCGACGCGGAGCGCATCTCGTACCTCGCGGGGCACATCGATGCCGTCGGCGCGGCCGCCGCTGCGGGCGTCGACGTGCGCGAGTACACGGTGTGGTCGCTCCTGGACAACTTCGAGTGGGCGGACGGCTGGTCCCAGCGGTTCGGCCTCGTCCACGTCGACTTCGACACCTCGGCACGAACGCCGAAGGCGTCGTTCGACTGGTACCGCGCCCTCATCGCGGAGGCACGCGCGTGAGCGTCCGGCCGGGCGCCAGGGTCGGCGCGGGCTGGTTCACGCTCTTCACGCTCGCGTGGCTCGCGCTGTGGACGGTGCAGCTCACGCCGCTGCAGCTGCTCATCCCGCTGCAGCTCAACACGCCGGACGATGCCGACGGGTGGGTGTCGGGTGTGGTGTCGTCCGGCCTCGTGCTGGCGATGGGCGGCGTCGCCGGCGTGATCGCCGCCCCCGTCGCCGGCGGTCTGTCCGACCGCACCCGCGGCAGGATGGGGCGCCGGCGCCCCTGGGCGCTCGGCGGAGTGTGGCTCGGCACCGCGTCGCTCGCCGCAATCGCGTTCGCGTCCGGTCCGTGGGGCGTGGGCCTCGCGTGGGTCGGCGTCTCCGTCGGCGTCGCGGTGGCCTCGGCGGCCTTCACCGCCCTCATCGCCGATCAGCTGACGACGCAGCGGGGAGCAGCATCCGCCGCCGTCTCCTCATCGCAGGCCCTCGGCATCGTCGTGGGTGTCGGCGTGATCGTGCTGCTCGAGCTCGGCGTGGTGGTCGGGTACCTCGTTCTCGCCGGCTTCCTCGCGGTGGTGGGCACGGCGGCGGCGCTCCTGCTGCCCGATCCGCCCGCGCGTTCGGACGTCGCCGTCGCCCGCCAGGTGCGCACGCTCGGCGAACGGCTCGCGGCGCTGCGCGATCGCGACTTCGCGTGGCTGCTCGCCGGGCGCCTCACCGTGAACATCGGCAACGCGCTCGGAACCGGCCTGCTGCTGTTCTTCCTGCTGTACGGACTGCACCGCGACCCCGCGACGGCCGAGGACGAGCTGCTGCTCCTGATCCTCGTCTACACCGTGTTCGTGGTGGGCTCCTCGATCGCGTCGGGGTGGATCTCGGACCGCACCGGGCGACGGATCCCGTTCGTGGTGTGGTCGGCCGTCGTCCAGGGTCTCGCGTCGATCATCCTGGTGGTGGCGCCGTCGCTCACCACCGCGATGATCGCGGCGGCTCTCCTCGGCGTCGGCTACGGCGCGTACATGTCGGTGGGACTCGCCCTGGGCACGGACCTGCTCCCTTTCCCCGAGGACCACGCCCGCGACCTCGGCTTCGTGAACGTCTCGGCGAGCCTCGGCCAGCTCATCGGCCCGCTCCTCGGCGCCGGTCTCGTCGCCCTCGTGGGCGGCTTCTGGCTGCTGTTCCTCGTGGGGGGCGTCCTGTCGATCGCGGGCGGCTTCATGACATACGCGATCGGCAGCCGCGAGCGGCAGCCGTCAGCCGTGTGACGCCTCCAGGGTCGTGAGCGCAACCTCGAGCACCGCGTCGAAGACGCGCGGACGCATCACCGTCACGTGATGGGTCGTCCGCGGCACGACGATGAGCTCTGCGTGCTGCGCGACCCTCATGAACAGCTTCTCGTTCACGCGCAGCTGGTCCCACTGCCCGTTGACGAACCACAGCGGCACGTCGATGCGATGGAGGGCCGCGAGCAGATCGAGCACCGAGAGGCTGCGCAGCGCGATGTCCTGCGCATCCAGCGCGTAGCCGCCGGCGCCGAAGTCTGCGCGGGTCTCGTCGGGGAGGATGCGATCGAGCATGCGGTCGGTCAGCCACATCCCGCGATCAGGCAGGGAATCGAAGCCGCGGGCGAGCACGCGGTACGTCGCGAGCCCCACGCCGCGAGGGATCGCTGTGCAGGACGCCGCGACGAATCCCGCGACGGGCGGCGGGTCCTCGGCACCGACGTACTCGATGCACAGCAGGCCGCCCATCGAGTGCCCCGACAACAGCACGGGGCCGCGCTCCGCGGCGGCACGCACCGCGGAATCGATCGTCTCGAGCGCCGCCTCGAGGGTGAACGCCTCGGTCATCCGCGAGCCGTGGCCGGGCAGGTCGACAGCGGTGACGGGGTTCCCGCGGGCCGCCAGGTACTCGACCTGCGCGCGCCACATCGTGGCGGACGTCCGGATGCCGTGCACGAGCACGACCTGGACGACCATGACGCCAGGGTAGCCGTGCACGCCCGCTTAGCATGGCGGCATGCCCGAGATCGCCCCGCACATCGCGCGCATGCCGGGCTCCGGCGTGCGTCACATCCTCGAGCGCGCCCTGCGCCGCCCCGGCACGATCATCCTCGCGGTGGGCGAGCCCGCAGAGGTCGCGGGGGAGCGGATCAGGGATGCCGCCTCCGAGGCGTGGCGCGAGGGGGCGATCCGCTACACCCCGAACGGCGGGATCCCGGCGCTGCGGGAAGCGATCCGGGACAAGCTCGCCCGCGAGAACGCCCTGGACGTCGACCTGGAGCAGATCTGGGTGACGGTCGGCGCGACCCAGGCGCTGCACCTGGCGATGGCGCTCACCCTCTCGCACGGCGACGAAGTGCTCGTGCCCGACCCCGGGTACACGACGTTCACGATGAACGCCCATCTCCTGCAGGCGACGCCGGTGCCGTATCCGCTGCGCCCCGGACGCGCGTTCCAGCCCGATCTCGCCGAGCTCGAGTCGCTGGTCACCCCGCGGGCGCGCGCGATCATCGTGAACACCCCCTCCAACCCGCTCGGGTCGACGTTCGACCGCCCGACGCTGGAGGCGCTCATCGCCCTGGCGCGCCGCCACGACCTGTGGCTCATCAGCGACGAGGTGTACGAGCGCTTCACGTGGGGCGAGCCGCACGTGAGCCCCGCGACGCTCGATGACGACGGCCGCGTGCTGTCGGTGTTCTCGATGTCGAAGACCTACGCGATGACCGGCGCGCGGGTCGGGTGGCTGGTCACGCCCCCGGGATGGCGGCAGACCATGCTGCGTGTGCAGGAGTCCGTGGTCAGCTGCGTCGACGAGCCGTCGCAGCGGGCGGCCGCCGAGGCCCTCACCGGCGACCAGGTGGCCGTCGCCCGCAGTGCGGCGCACTACCGCGACAACCTCGCCGCCGCGACGGCGCTCCTCGACGCCCGGGGACTGCGCTACCTCGACCCCACAGGGGCGTTCTATCTCTGGATCGACGTCGCGCACGTCTCCGGCGGCGATGTCGTCGCCTGGTGCGAGCGGTTCCTCGATGAGCAGGGTGTCGCCGTCGCCCCGGGAAGCGCGTTCGGCGCCTCGGGCGAGGGCTGGATCCGCGTGTGCGTGGCCAGCGACCGCGACGAGCTGCTCGACGGGCTGAGCCGCATCCCCGCTCCTGCCTGACCCGGACGCCGTCGCCGGGGTTCGCCGAGCGGCGCGCACCCGTACAATCGTCTGGACATGTCACCGCGCGCCCTGAAGCCCCTCGAGCCCTCTGCCACGCCGCCCGAGCTGATCCGCAACTTCTGCATCATCGCCCACATCGACCACGGCAAGTCGACGTTGGCCGACCGCATGCTGCAGATCACCGGCGTCGTCTCCGACCGCGACATGCGCGCGCAGTACCTCGACCGCATGGACATCGAGCGCGAGCGCGGCATCACGATCAAGTCGCAGGCCGTGCGCATGCCCTGGGCCACCGCCGACCAGACCTTCGCGCTCAACATGATCGACACCCCCGGCCATGTGGACTTCACGTACGAGGTCTCGCGTTCGCTGGCCGCCTGCGAGGGCGCGATCCTCCTGGTCGACGCCGCGCAGGGCATCGAGGCGCAGACCCTCGCGAACCTTTACCTCGCGCTCGAGAACGACCTGCACATCATCCCGGTGCTCAACAAGATCGATCTGCCGGCCGCCGACCCCGAGAAGTACGCCGCAGAGCTGGCTGGCCTCATCGGCGGCTCGCCCGATGACGTGCTGCGGGTAAGCGGCAAGACCGGCATGGGCGTCGAGACGCTGCTCGACCGCATCGTGGAGCAGATCCCCGCTCCGAAGGGGAACGCGGATGCCCCTGCCCGCGCGATGATCTTCGACTCGGTGTACGACTCCTACCGCGGCGTCGTGACCTACGTCCGCATGGTCGACGGCAAGCTGGAGCCGCGCGAGCGCATCCAGATGATGTCGACGAAGGCGACGCACGACCTCCTCGAGATCGGCGTGTCGAGCCCGGAGCCCGTCCCCACGAAGGGGCTCGGCGTCGGCGAGGTCGGCTATCTGATCACCGGCGTGAAGGACGTCCGCCAGTCCAAGGTCGGCGACACCGTCACCAACCATCGCAAGCCCGCGACCGACGCCCTCGCCGGCTACACCGACCCGAAGCCGATGGTCTTCTCGGGGATCTACCCCATCGACCAGAGCGACTACGCCGACCTGCGTGAGGCCCTCGACAAGCTCAAGCTGTCGGACGCGTCCCTCCAGTACGAGCCCGAGACGTCGGTGGCGCTCGGCTTCGGCTTCCGCTGCGGCTTCCTGGGCCTGCTGCACCTCGAGATCATCACCGAGCGCCTCTCGCGCGAGTTCGACCTCGACCTCATCACGACGGCGCCCTCGGTGACGTACGAGGTCACGACCGACACCGGCGACACCGTCGTCGTGACCAACCCGAGCGAGTACCCGGATGGGCGCGTCGCCGAGGTGTCGGAGCCGGTCGTGAAGGTCGGCATCCTGCTCCCCAAGGACTACGTCGGCACCGTCATGGAGCTGTGCCAGTCGCGCCGCGGATCGCTCCTGGGCATGGAGTACCTCAGCGAGGACCGCGTCGAGCTGCGCTACCACATGCCCCTCGGCGAGATCGTCTTCGACTTCTTCGATCAGCTGAAGTCCAAGACGCAGGGCTACGCGAGCCTCGATTACGAGCCCGCCGGCTCGCAGACCGCCGACCTCGTGAAGGTCGACATCCTGCTGCAGGGCGACAAGGTCGATGCGTTCAGCTCGATCGTGCACCGCGAGAAGGCGTACGCCTACGGCACGATGATGACCGAGCGCCTGCGCAAGCTCATCCCTCGCCAGCAGTTCGAGGTGCCCATCCAGGCCGCCATCGGCGCCCGCATCATCGCCCGCGAGAACATCCGCGCGATGCGCAAGGACGTCCTCGCCAAGTGCTACGGCGGCGACATCTCCCGCAAGCGCAAGCTCCTCGAGAAGCAGAAGGAGGGCAAGAAGCGCATGAAGATGGTCGGTCGCGTCGAGGTCCCCCAGGAGGCGTTCATCGCCGCGCTCTCAGGCGACGTCGAGGGTCCTGCCAAGAAGTGATGCGACTCGCGAAGTAGGCTGGAATCCATGCGTCGAGGAACCTTCCGTGACGACACCGTCGACTATGCCGCTGTCGGGGCGACCCAAGCGCCGGATCTGATGCAGTATCCGCCGGAGCGCAGCATCCCGGCAGAGCAGTCGTGGCGGATCGGCAGCGGCGAAGCGCGCTTCCGCGCCGCGAGCGAGGCGCTGATGTCGTGGACCGCGCAGCGCGGTGCCGGGCTCGACGTCACCGATGTGCGGCCCGCCTCCGGTCCCATGTACTCGGGGGTGAGCTTCGACGCCGAGGGCAACCCCGTGGGGCCCAGTCGCTCCGAGGCCGAGCAGCGCTTCGACGCGGACGGCACCCCGTTCGTCGGCGCCGGCACGACGATCCGCGTCGACGGTCGCGTCAAGGGGCTGCGAGCCGACGCGGAGCTGCGCGTCATCTTCGCCGTCGAGGAGCCTCGGCGGGTGGGCTTCGCGCTCGGGACCGTGAGCGACTCCGTCGTGAGCGGCGAGGAGTCGTTCATGCTCGACTGGTACGACAACGACGAGGTCTGGTTCACCGTCCGCGCTTTCGATGCGCCCCGTGCCGTGCTGTACCGGATGCTTCCGGGGCTCACGAAGCGCCGTCGTCGCGAGCTGTTCACGCGGTACCTGCGCGCGATCTCGCCGCTGTACACGACTCCCGCGTGAGGCGCTGATGGGCTCCGCTCTTCCGCTCGGCGAGCCCGTTCCCTCGGACGGCTCGCTGCCGGCTGGCACGCGCATCGATCCGGCCGCAGAGTTCAGCGTGTATCTGCACGTCCCCTTCTGCCGCGTCCGCTGCGGGTACTGCGACTTCAACACGTACACGTCCTCCGAGCTGCGCGGCGCCCGCCAGGACGAGTACGCCGACACGCTCCTTCGAGAGATCGAGCTGGCGGCGCCCGTGCTCGAGCGCGCCGGCGGGAACCGTCCCGCGTCCACGGTGTTCTTCGGCGGCGGCACCCCGACGCTGCTCCCGCCCGGCGACCTCGCACGCATGCTGGCCGGCGTGCGGAACACATTCGGTGTCGCGGACGGGGCCGAGATCACGGTCGAGGCCAACCCCGACACGGTGACGCCCGCGGTTGCTGCCGAGCTCGCGGCATCCGGGGTGACGCGCCTCTCCATCGGCATGCAGTCGGCCGTCCCGCACGTCCTCGCGGCCCTGGATCGCACGCACGATCCCGACAACGTCCGCACCGCGGTGGCCGCGGCGCGCGAGGCCGGGCTCGACGTCAGCGTCGACCTCATCTACGGCGCGCCGGGTGAATCGCTCGACGACTGGCGCACGTCGCTGGAGGCGGCGGTGTCCCTCGAGCCCGACCACATCTCGGCGTACGCGCTCATCATCGAGGACGGCACCAAGCTCGCTCGCCAGATCCGCCGTGGTGAGGTCGTCGCACCCGACGACGACGTGCAGGCCGACATGTACGAGCTCGCCGACGACCTGCTCGCGGGCGCGGGATTCGACTGGTACGAGGTGTCGAACTGGGCGCGTGGTGACGCACACCGCTCCCGCCACAACCTCGCGTACTGGGTCGGCGCAGACTGGTGGGGCTTCGGCCCCGGCGCGCACAGCCACGTCGCCGGCGTGCGGTTCTGGAACGTCAAGCACCCTGCCGCCTACGCGCAGCGGCTGTCCGCAGGGGAGTCGCCGGCCGCTGGGCGGGAGATCCCGGATGCCGCGGCCCGAAACCTCGAGAGCGTGCTGCTGCGCACCCGCATCCGCGAGGGCCTCCCCGTCGAGGAGCTCCGCGGCGAAGGCCGTCACGCGGTCGCCGCGCTGATCGCGGACGGGCTGATCGAGGGTCCCGCCGCGCTGCGCGGGAGGGTCGTGCTCACGCGGCGCGGCCGGCTGCTCGCCGACGCGGTCGTGCGGGCGCTCACCGATTAGCCCCGGCGCGATCGTGCGTCGGACGGCTTCGCAATCCATCCCGGCGTCGCTCGACGATCCTGGCAGGGGCATCGGATAGAATTGGCACTCCAGTCATGCGAGTGCCAGCTGTGGCGTGGGGAGGCGGGATGGTCAGCGAACGAGGTCTGCAGGTGCTGCGGGCGATCGTCCAGGACTACGTCGACACGCGCGAACCGGTCGGCAGCAAGGCGATCGTCGAACGGCACGCCTTCGGAGTGTCGGCCGCGACGATCCGCAACGACATGGCGCTGCTCGAAGACGAAGAGCTCATCGTCGCACCGCACACCTCGTCGGGCCGCGTGCCCACAGACAAGGGCTACCGCGTCTTCGTCGACCATCTCGCGGAGCTCCGGCCGCTCTCGCCGGCCCAACGGGCGGCCATCGCCGCGTTCCTCGACGGCTCCGGCGACCTCGACGACGTCCTCGTGCGCACCGTGCGCGCGCTCACGCAGCTGACCGGCCAGGTCGCGATCGTGCAGTACCCGTCGTTCGCGCGCGCGACCGTCACGCACGTCGAGCTGGTCCAGCTCGGCGGCGGACGGATGCTGGTGATCGTGGTCACCGACACGGGACGCGTGTCGCAGCGCCTGACATTCGTCGGCGAGGAATTCGACGACGTCGACCTCGCGCACATCCGTGCCGGGCTCGGGACCCTGCTGGTCGGCCGGCCCGTCCGCGAGGGACTCCAGCGCATCGCCGAGCGCCTCGAGGGACCGGATGCGCAGGCTCCGGCGCACGAGCGCGCGACCGACGAGATCGTCCGCGCCGTCGCCGAGGAGCTCGAGGAGTTCCGCCAGGACAAGCTCGTGATGGCCGGCAGCGCCAACCTCGCACGCCGAGAATCCGACTTCCGCGGCAGCATCTATCCGCTCCTCGAGGCGATCGAGGAGCAGGTGACCCTGCTGCGGCTGATGGGCGAGATGGTCGCCGACGAGCAGGGCCTCGCGGCGAGCATCGGCCGCGAGAACGAGGCGTTCGGCCTGGCCGAGGCATCCGTCGTCGCGAGCGACTACGACGCGACGGGCTCCCTCGCCCGCGTCGGCGTGCTGGGCCCGACGCGCATGGACTACCCCACGAACCTCGCGACGGTCCGCGCCGTCGCGCGCTATCTCACGCGCATGCTCGAGCAGGACGACAGCTCCCGCTGACGCACGCGCGCACACACGATCCCGCGGCGCGGCCGCGGCAGGAAGGCGAAAGTGGCTGACCACTACGAGGTCCTCGGCGTCTCACGCGACGCCTCCACCGACGAGATCAAGAAGGCCTACCGGCGGCTGGCCCGTCAGCTGCACCCGGATGTGAACCCGGGCGAGGAGGCATCCGAGCGCTTCAAGCTCGTGACGCACGCGTACGACGTCCTCAGCGACCCCGAGCAGCGCGCCCGCTACGACATGGGCGGCGGTGACTCGCCGTTCGGCGGCGGGGCCGGCGGCTTCGGCGGGTTCAACGACATCTTCGAGACCTTCTTCGGTGCGGCGGGCGGATCGCGCGGCGGCCGGCCGCGATCGCGCCGCGAGCGCGGGCAGGACGCCCTGGTCCGCGTCACCCTCGAGCTCGGCGATGTGGTGTTCGGCACCCACCGCGACATCGAGGTCGACACGGCCGTCGTGTGCGAGACCTGTCAGGGCTCGTGCTGCCAGCCCGGGACGAGCCCCGTCACGTGCGACATCTGCCACGGCACCGGCAACGTGCAGCGCCAGGTGCGCAGCCTCCTCGGCAACGTCGTCACGACGCAGCCGTGCAACGTCTGCCAGGGCTACGGCACCACCATCCCGTACCCGTGCGCCACCTGCCAGGGCCAGGGCCGCGTGCGCGCCCGCCGCACCGTGTCGCTCGACATCCCGGCCGGCGTCGAGACCGGACTCCGCCTGCAGCTGCCGGGTTCGGGCGAGGTCGGCCCGGCCGGCGGCCCCAACGGCGACCTGTACATCGAGGTCACGGTGCAGCCGCACGAGGTGTTCAGCCGTGACGGCGACGACCTGCTGGCGACGCTCGAAGTGTCGATGCCCGACGCCATCCTCGGCACGACGACGACAATCCAGTCCCTCGACGGCCCGGTCGACCTCGAAGTGCGGGCAGGTGTGCAGGCGGGCGACATCCTGACGATCAAGGGCCGCGGCATCACGCCGCTGCGCGGCTCGCAGCGCGGCGACCTCAAGGTCGGCGTGCACGTGGTCACGCCCACGCGTCTCGACCACAAGGAGCGCGCCCTCATCGAGGACTTCGCGAAGCGCACCAAGGCGCCGGCCCCCAAGCTCGCAGAGTTCCACCAGGGCCTGTTCGCGAAGCTCCGCGATCGGTTCCGGAACAGCTGACCCGTGGCACTGCACTTCCTCCTCGACGAGCCCGTCGGCGCCGCTCCCGGCGACACCGTGACGCTCACCGGCGCGGAGGCCCACCACGCCTCGACGGTGCGCCGGGTGCGCGTCGGCGAGGAGGTCACGGTCGGTGACGGCCGCGGCACGTGGCTCACCGGCACGGTCGAGTCGGTGGCGCCCCGCGAGGTGGTCGTGCGCATCGACGGACGGACGGATGCTGCGCCCCCGAGCCCGCGCATCGTGCTCGTGCAGGCCCTCGCCAAGGGGGATCGGGACGAGCTCGCCGTGCAGGCGGCGACCGAGCTCGGCGTCGACGAGATCGTGCCGTGGCAGGCCGCGCGCAGCGTGTCCCGCTGGGACGCGGCGAAGGCCGCGAAGGGCCGCGCCCGCTGGGCGAGCATCGTGCGGGAGGCCGCGAAGCAGGCCCACCGCGCGTGGGTGCCGGAGGTGGCGGAGCTGACCACGACCGCGGCGCTCGTGCGCCGGGCGGCAGCATCCGTCGTCCTGATCCTCGAGCCGACGGCGACCGAGCGGCTCAGTGCACTCGCGGTCGACCCGGGTGAGCAGCGCGACATCGTGCTCGTCGTCGGGCCCGAAGGCGGCATCGCCCCCGAAGAACTCGACGCCCTCGCGGCCGCGGGCGCGCGAGGCGTGCGTCTCGGCGACACGGTGCTGCGCACGTCGACCGCGGGTCCCGCGGCGCTGGCCGTCGTCAGCACCGCGCTCGGGCGGTGGTGACGGTCCGACAGGGTCACCGACCGCTCCCGGAGCCGGTCGCAGGGCCCCGTCGGTAGACTTGCGACATGAGTGAGCCTTCGATCTTCACGCGCATCCTGGACGGGCAGATCCCGTCCGAGATCATCGCAGAGACCGAGAACGCATTCGCCATCCGTGACATCGCCCCGAAGGCGCCTGTGCACCTGCTGGTGATCCCCAAGACCGACGAGTACCGCAACGTCGTTGAGCTCGCCGCCGGCGACCCGGACCTCATGGCGGAGCTCGTAGGACTCGCGAACACGGTCGCCGCCGATCATTCGGACGGGGACTTCCGCCTGGTCTTCAACACCGGCCCGAACGCGGGCCAGACCATCTTCCACGTGCACGCCCATGTGCTCGCGGGAGGCCTCGAAGAGAAGAGTGTCGGTGCCTGATCACCCCGGTCATGAGACGGTGAGCGACCACGTCGAGGTCGACGGCGTCGCGATGGTGCAGCTTCTCGGTCCGCAGGACCGGCTGCTGCGGGTCGTCGAGAAGGAGCACCCGGGTGTCGACGTGCATGTGCGCGGCAACGAGATCACCCTCACGGGCGAGGCGCCGGCCGTCGCGGCGGCACGGACGCTGGTCGACGAGCTCGTCGCGATGACCCGAGCGGGTCACTCGCTCGGCGAGGACGACGTCGCGTCGTCGAACCGCATCCTCCGCAGCGAGGGCGGCCCGCGGCCGTCCGAGGTGCTGGGCGAGGCCATCCTGTCGTCGCGAGGCAAGGTCATCCGCCCGAAGACCCTCGGCCAGAAGGCGTACGTCGACGCGATCGAGGAGAACACCATCGTGTTCGGCATCGGTCCGGCCGGTACGGGCAAGACGTACCTCGCGATGGCGAAGGCCGTCCAGGCGCTCCAGCGCAAGGAGGTCAGCCGCATCATCCTGACGCGGCCGGCCGTCGAGGCGGGGGAGCGGCTCGGCTTCCTGCCCGGCACGCTCACCGACAAGATCGACCCGTACCTGCGCCCGCTGTACGACGCACTCAACGAGATGATGGACCCGGAGCTCGTGCCCAAGCTCATGGCGACCGGCACGATCGAGGTCGCGCCGCTGGCCTACATGCGCGGCCGTACCCTCAACGACTCGTTCGTCGTGCTCGACGAGGCGCAGAACACCACCCCCGAGCAGATGAAGATGTTCCTCACGCGTCTCGGCTTCGGCACGCGCATGGTGGTGACCGGTGACATCACGCAGATCGACCTGCCGCAGGGCGCGTCGGGCCTGCGGCTGGTGACCCGCGTGCTCGGCGACATCGACGACATCCACTTCTCGTACCTGACCAGCGACGACGTCGTGCGCCACACCCTGGTGGGCCGCATCGTCGACGCCTACAGCGAATACGACGAGCGCCGGATGGCCGCGCGTCGCGAACGGGACGAGGCATCCGAGTTCGCCAACCGCGCCGAACGCCGCACCGCCACCGTGCGCGGCGGCGGACCCCGTGACCACCTTCCGAAGCGAGGACGCCCATGACCATCGAGATCGGCAACGAATCGGGGATCGCCGTCAATGAGACGGTCCTGCTGCGCCTCATGGAGCACAACCTCGCCGAACTGCACGTCAGCCCCGACGCCGACGTCGCGATCCTCCTGGTCGACGAGGGCGCGATGGAGGCGCTGCACGTCCAGTGGATGGACGAGCCGGGCCCGACCGACGTGCTGAGCTTCCCGATGGACGAGCTGCGTCCCGGCACGGAGGACGCTCCCACGCCTCCAGGCCTCCTGGGCGACATCGTGCTGTGCCCGCAGGTCGCCGAGACCCAGGCGGTGGCCGCGAAGCACTCCACGCTCGACGAGCTCATCCTCCTGACCACGCACGGCCTGCTCCACCTCCTCGGCTTCGACCACGCCGAGCCGGAGGAGGAGCGGGAGATGTTCGGACTGCAGCGCGAGCTCATCACCTCGTTCCAGGCATCCGAACGCCGACGACCTCGCGCATGACCGCCGCCCTTCTTCTCGTCGCCGCAGCGCTCCTGCTCGCGTTCGGCGCCCTCATGGTCGCGATCGACGCGGCGCTCAGCGTCACCTCCCGCGCGGACCTCGCCGAGCTCGGAGCAGGCGGCCGCAACGCGGCGTCGCTGCGGAAGATCGCGGACGACCCCGACGCGCACGCCAACGCCGTGATCTTCATCCGCGTGCTGGCCGAGACGACGGCCGCCGTACTCGTCACCGTCGCCTTCGTCGACCTCTTCGACAGCATCTGGTGGGCGATGCTGGCGGCGGCCCTGCTCATGACCGGCGTCTCGTACGTCGTCGTCGGCGCCAGTCCGCGGTCGGTGGGACGGCTGCACGCGCGCGGACTGCTGCGCGGGGCGGCTCCGGTGGTCCGCGGGGTGCGCATCATCCTGGGGCCGCTCGCGCACGGGCTCGTCGCGCTCGGCACGCGCATCACGCCGGGCGCGTCGCGAGGATCGTCCTTCGCGTCGGAGGAGCAGCTGCTCAGCATCATCGACGAGGCGGCCGAGAACGAGCTCATCGAACAGGACGACCGCGAGCTGATCCACTCGGTGTTCGACTTCACCGACACGTTCGTGCGGGCCGTGATGGTGCCGCGCACCGACATGGTGACAGTGGATGCCTCGACCTCGACGCGCGAGGCGATGACGCTGTTCCTCGAGAAGGGCGTCTCGCGTATGCCGATCGTCGACGACGATGCGGATGACGTGGTCGGAGTGCTGTACCTCAAGGACCTGGTGCAGTTCGGCTTCCGCGACGAGACCGGGTGGCGGGATGCCCCGATCAGCCGGATCGCGCGGCCGGCGGTGTTCGTCCCCGAGTCGATGAAGGCCGAGACGCTGCTGCAGCAGATGAAGCGCGATGCCGTGCACGTGTGTCTCGTCGTCGACGAGTACGGCGGCGTGTCCGGACTCGTCACGCTCGAAGACCTCATCGAGGAGCTCGTCGGCGACATCTCGGACGAGTACGACCCGCGCGCCGAGGAGGTGACCGAGCTCGAGCCCGGTCACTACCGCGTGAGCGCCCGCCTCGGGCTCGACGAGGTCGGCGACCTGTTCGGTCTGGAGCTCGAGGACGAGGACGTCGACTCCATCGGCGGGTTGCTGGGCAAGGCCCTGGGCCGCGTGCCGCAGCCGGGCGCCACGGCCGAGTACGCCGGCCTCGTGCTCACCGGGGGTGCGTCGCGCGGACGCGGGCGCGGGATCTCGACGGTGTTCGTCGAGCGCGGCGATCCTGCTCTCGACATCGGCCGCTCACCGCGCACGGGCGAGATCCGCATCGTGAGCCCCCGCACCGGCGAGATCCGGCTGCCTCGGAAGGAAGAGACGTCATGACCGAGAACGACCCCACGCCGGCATCCGAGGCGGAATCGACCCGCGCGTCCGATGAAGGCCGTTCCGGCTTCGTCACGTTCGTCGGGCGCCCCAACGTCGGCAAGTCGACGCTGACGAACGCCCTGGTCGGCGAGAAGGTCGCGATCACGAGCGACAAGCCCCAGACCACGCGCCGGGCGATCCGCGGGATCCTGAATCGGCCCGGCGGTCAGCTCGTCATCGTCGACACCCCCGGACTCCACAAGCCCCGCACCCTGCTCGGGCAACGGCTCAACGACCTCGTCGAGCAGGTGCTCGGCGACGTCGACGTCATCGGGTTCTGCGTGCCCGCGACCGAGAAGGTCGGCCCCGGCGACCGCCGCATCGCGGAGTCGCTCAGCGGGTACGGCCGCGCGAAGAAGGTCGCGATCGTGACGAAGACGGATGCCGCGACCCGTGACGAGATCACCGAGCGGCTCATCGAGGTCGACCAGCTTCGTGAGGACTGGGCCGCCGTCATCCCGCTGTCCGCCTTCACGCGCGACCAGCTCGAGGTCCTGAGCGACGAGCTGCTCGCCCTCATGCCGGAGGGCCCCGCACTGTACCCCGAGGGTGTCGTCACCGACGAGTCGACCGAGGACCGCATCGCCGAGATCATCCGCGAGGCCGCCCTCGACGGCGTGCGCGACGAGCTGCCGCACTCGATCGCGGTCGTCGTGCAAGAGGTGCAGCCCCGCGAGGATTCCGACCTGACCGACATCTACGCCGACATCGTCGTCGAGCGCGACAGCCAGAAGGGCATCATCATCGGCCACAAGGGCTCTCGGCTGCGCGACGTCGGCGCCCGCGCCCGCGCGCAGATCGAACCGCTCGTCGGCACCAAGGTGTTCCTGAAGCTTCACGTGCGCATCGCGAAGGAATGGCAGCGCGACCCCAAGCAGCTGGGGCGCCTCGGCTTCTGACGGCGTCTCTCACCCACCGGTCTCGGTGATCGCCGAGCGGATGATGACGGTATCGGCACCGTACTCCGCGTCCGCGGCCTCCTGCCAGCTGCCGTCGTCCCAGACGACGTCGACCCAGATCCACCCGTCCTGCGCAGAGGAGGCCAGGTAGGCGTCGCCGAGCTTGTCGGGGAGCTCGTCCTGGATGGCGGTGAGGGTCGCCTCGTCGCCCGCGCCGGGCCTGCCACCCGTCGGGTCCTCCGGCCGGATCGGGTCGTACAGGGCGAGGAGGATCGGCGGCTGCGTCGAGGTGAACGTCTCGCCGTCGTAGGCGCCGCGCACCGCGTAGGCGCCCCACGTGACCTCACCCGAAGACTCCGCGCCGTCGACCCCGTCCCACGTCCAGCCCTCGAGCGGGATCCCGGTGCACTGCGGGGGATACGACTCCGCCACCGCACCGAGGCACAGCTGCGCGGCCCCTCCGGTGTCGAGCACGGTGCCGGTGGCGGCGACCTCGCCCTCGGGCGGGATCGGCGTCACCGCCCCGAGCGAGGCCGGCGCGGGCGTCCCGCCCGGACTCCCGCTCGCGCACGCGGAGGCGGCGAGCAGGACGACGGCGGCGGTGGCGGCGATGCCGAGCGGGCGGCGAAGACCTCTCATGTCTGGATGGTGTCGCATCGACGCCGATCGTCTCAGAAACGGATGCCGCGGCATCCGTGCGTCATCTGTTCGCTCTCCGCTCGTCACGGGGTGTAGCCTGAATCCATGCGCTTCGGCCGGCTTCTCCTTCTTAGCCGCCGCGACGAGACCTCGTTCTAGGGCCTTCCTCGTCGCGGAGCTTTTCGTTGGCCCGCATCATCAGGCATCGAGCCGCCCCGATCGGGCAGCAGCTCGGAACAGACGAGAGAAGCGACGACATCATGCAGAACACCCAGAAGCCCTCGGGCCTGCCGACCCACAAGTACCGGCCGTTCCACGAGCAGATCACCGTGAATCTGCCCGACCGCACCTGGCCCGACCAGCGCATCACGACCGCACCCCGCTGGTGCGCCGTCGATCTTCGCGACGGCAACCAGGCGCTCATCGACCCGATGAGCCCCGAGCGCAAGCGGATCATGTTCGACCTCCTCGTGAAGATGGGCTACAAGGAGATCGAGGTCGGCTTCCCGTCGGCGAGTCAGACCGATTTCGACTTCGTGCGTCAGCTCATCGAAGAGGACCTCATCCCGGACGACGTCACGATCCAGGTGCTGACGCAGGCCCGCGAGCACCTCATCGAGCGCACCTACGAGTCCATCGCCGGCGCCAAGCAGGCGATCGTGCACCTGTACAACTCGACCAGCGTGCTGCAGCGCGAGGTGGTGTTCCGCACCGACGAGCAGGGCATCATCGACATCGCCCTCGAGGGTGCGCGCCTGTGCCGCGAGTTCGAGAAGCGCATCCCCGAGACCAAGGTCTTCTACGAGTACTCGCCCGAGAGCTACACCGGCACCGAGCTCGAGTTCGCGCTGAGCGTGTGCAACCAGGTCATCGAGATCTTCGAGCCGACGCCCGAGCGCAAGGTCATCATCAACCTGCCCGCGACCGTCGAGATGGCCACGCCGAACGTCTACGCCGACTCGATCGAGTGGATGAGCCGACGCCTCGCGCACCGCGAGAACGTCATCCTCTCGCTGCACCCGCACAACGACCGCGGCACGGCGATCGCCGCCGCCGAGCTCGGCTACATGGCCGGCGCCGACCGCATCGAAGGCTGCCTGTTCGGCAACGGTGAGCGCACCGGCAACGTCGACCTCGTCGCGCTGGGCATCAACCTGCTCACGCAGGGCATAGACCCGCAGATCGACTTCAGCGACATCGACCAGGTCAAGCGCACCGTCGAGTACTGCAACCAGCTGCCCGTGCACGAGCGCAGCCCGTGGGCCGGCGACCTGGTGTTCACCGCCTTCAGCGGCTCGCACCAGGATGCGATCAAAAAGGGCTTCGAGGCGATGGAGGCCCGCGCCGCGGCGTCCGGCGTCACCGTCGACGAGATCGACTGGGCCGTGCCGTATCTGCCCATCGATCCGAAGGACCTCGGCCGCTCGTACGAGGCGGTCATCCGCGTCAACTCGCAGTCGGGCAAGGGCGGCGTCGCGTACCTGCTGAAGACCGACCACTCGCTGGATCTGCCCCGCAAGCTGCAGATCGACTTCTCGGGCGTCGTGCAGGCCAAGACCGATGCCGAGGGTGGCGAGGTCACGAGTGACCAGATCTGGAAGATCTTCACCGACGAGTACCTGCCGTCGGAAGTCGACGACGAGCGCTGGGGACGCTTCGAGCTGCTGGCGACCAGCACCCGCAGCGACCTGTCGGGCGATGTCGCGCTCGACATCACCCTGCGCGACGGCGACGACCGGTTCGAGGCATCCGGTCGCGGCAACGGCCCGGTCGCCGCATTCCTCGAGATCATCCGCGCACAGGGATTCGACGTGACGCTCTACGACTACGTCGAGCACGCCCTGAGCGCAGGCGGCGACGCGCAGGCGGCCGCCTACATCGAACTCCAGGTCGATGGCGAGCGCCTCTGGGGCGTCGGCATCGACTCGGACATCTCGACCGCATCGCTCAAGGCGATCGTGTCGGGCGTGAACCGCGCCATCCGTACGCGGCAGCGCTCCGGGGCCCTCGCGGGCGTCTGAGCGCGAACCGTCGACGGGTGTGCGCGGGTGATCCCCGCGCGCGCCCGTCGGTGTTCGCAGCTCCCGGTCGCTGAGCGAGAGCGGAGCGCGGTCGTTGAGCGAGCTTGCGAGTCGAAACGCAGAGTCGAGACGCAGGGTCTGAACGCGGATGCCTCAGGGCTTGACGATCGGGATCGTCGAGGTCTCCACGGCCACCTTGCGGCGGTAGAGCGCCCGCTGCTCGGGCAGCGAGATGTCGAAGATCACGGCGAGCAGACGGATCACCGTCGTCACGACGATGCCGATCACGGCGGCGATGACCACGTTCACGCCGAGCTCTTCCGAGGTGGCGAGGACGAGGCATCCGACTCCCGCGGCGACCGCGTAGAGCGAGCCGACGTGCATGATCGCGACCGGCAGGCCCATGATCACGTCGCGGAGGATGCCGCCGCCGACCGCCGCACAGACCCCGACGAAGACGGCAGGCACGAGCGGGAGTCCGAGGACGAGGGCCTTGCTGGTCCCGAACGCGCCGAACAGGCCGATGACCAGGGCGTCGAGGCCGACGATGACGGCGTTGAGGCGCTGGAAGAGGCCGGCGAGCAGCATCCCGAACAGTGCCGCGCCGACCGCGGTGAGCAGGTACCAATTGCTCTGCAGCGTGGTGGGCGTGACGTTGAGCAGCAGGTCGCGGATGAGACCGCCGCCCATGCCCATGACGATCCCGATGATCGCGACGCCCAGCAGGTCGAGCCGGCGTTCACCGCGGAAGCCTGAGGCGAACAGCGCGCCCTGGATGCCGCCGAGACCCACGGCGATGAGGTCGGCCCACAGGGGGATCACGAAGACCGGCTCGTCCACCCCTCCATTGTCGACGGGGATCAGGGGATGTGGGTGCGCACCGCCGACAGGAATCCGTCGAGATCGTCTGTCCACAGCCGCACCGCCTCCACGCGGTCGCGGCCCTGCGGAACCCGCACGTCGAGCGGATGCTCGAGACGGATCAGCACGTTGGTCTCGTTGGCGATGCGCGCCGCGAACGTGCGGCCCTCCGGCTCGTCCACGACGGCGGGCGACTTGTCGACCCGATGCGGTGAGCGCTCGACCGACCGAACGACCTCCCACGGCAGGTCGAGGTCGAGCTCCGTACCCTGTCGCACGCGGATTCCGGCAGGACCGACCGCATGCGGTCGGGTGAGGTAGCCGAGCAGGAGGCCGAGCATCCATGTCACGCCCCAGATGCCGAGGACGAGCAGCGGGATGCGCACCCAGGTCCAGCGGTGGACGATGAGATCGACGATCGGGATCTCGACGGCCGACAGCACGATGAAGACGACGAGAAGCGTCAGCACGGGGGAGTGATAGCGGAACGCGCTGGCGCCCACCGGAACGCGGGGCCTGCGGAACACGAACCGGTAGACGCTCTGATAGACCCCGAGCTCCATGTTCCATGCGCGCCGCGCGAAGGTTGCCAGCTTCGTCCGCCATCCGCGCGGTGCCGGGGTGGCTGGCGATCGTTCGGGTCGAGCCGGGCTGTCGAGTGGAGTGTCGACGGCGCTCATCACGGACCCTCCTCGGTGGACCGGGCCTCGTGCTCCGCGATGAGCCCGTTCAGCCGGTCGAGGACATGCGTCAGCCCCCGCAGCGTCGCCTCGGCCGTCGCGTGATCGAGGCCGTCGATGAGCTGCGCGCCGAGCTCGGTGTGCTCGGCATCCATGGCGCGCATCGCCTGTTCGCCACGCGGCGTCAAGGTGACGAGCACGGCCCGGCGATCGTGGGGGTGCGGCTCGCGGCGTGTGAAACCGGTCGCCTCGAGCCCGTCGACGAGGGTCGTGATGTTGCGGGGCGTCACACCGAGCGCCGTTGCGAGCTCCGCCTGGGTGCGCGGGCCTTCGTGGAAGACGAGCCAGAGGATGTGCGTGCGGGCGGGCGTGAGGCCTCGGCGGTCGAGCTCGCGCTCCTGGTCGGCGCTCAGCACCCCGGACAGCGCGAGAAGCGTGTCGAGAATCTGAGTGCCGGACATAGTGAACATAGTACATGATCAAGGATGGCCACCACTTCGCTCGGCGGGTGCGAGCTCTACTTCTTCTTGCCCTTGCCGGGTGAGGTGGGGGTGGGCTCAGGGGCGGGTGCGGGCTCCGGCGCCGGTGCGGGCGTAGGGGTGACCGTCTGCTCCGCAGGCGGAGACGATGTCTCCGGAATCGGGGCAGTGGGGGTGACCGGCGCCGCGGCTGCGGTGATGGCCGCGCCCGGCGCATAGCCGTCGGAGCGTATTCGCAACGAGTCGAACTGCGCGGAGCCCACGGCGACGAGGAGGCCGAAGCGCCCGTCGGCGAGGGCGGCGTTGTACGCGCGCGACGCGATGAAGACGCCGTTGAGTGTCAGCGACACCGAGGCGCCCTTGATCGTGACGAAGAGGGTGTACTTCGTGCCGGCGGTGAGGGCCCGGCTGACCGTCTGGTCCACGACGACGCGTCCGCCGGCGACGTGTCCGAAGACGACCGCCTGCGCCGCGAGATCCAGCACGATGAACTTGTAGTCCGACGTGCTGTAGTAGTCGTACACGAGGCCCGCGCGCGAGCCCGCCGTCAGGGTGACCGCCTGGGTGATCTCGAGGTAGGCGTTGGGCGACACCGTGCCGCCGATGCCGGCGAGTCCGACCACGGGCCTGCCGCCGGCCACGGTGCCGCTCACAGTTCCGGTTCCGGGTACGAGTGCGCCGCTCGGCACCTGGCCGACGATTCCGGGGCCGGTCGTGAAGTCCTCGGTCACGTCGTACGTGATGGTGGGTGGCAGCACCTGGACGGAGACGCTGTCGAACTGCCCGCGCGCTTGGCTGGAGCCGACGCCGACGAAGCCCTTGTTGAGGCCGACCGCCTCGCCGTCGATGATCCGCGGGGCGAAGGTGTGCGTGAACGCGGTGGTGCCGTCGAGCACGACGCTCACCGTGGTGCCGTTGACCGCCACCATCATCGTGTACCACTTGTTCGACTTCACCCCGCCGGTGACGACCGATTGGACGTCGACCATCCATCCTGCCGACGTGCGACGGCCCATGACCAGCTTGTTCGTGGACTGGTCGACGCCGGCGAACTTGAAGTCGGTGGGGGAGAAGTAGTCGAAGATGACGTAGGCATTCGCCTTCCAGCCGCCCGTCGGTTTGGTGAGGTACACCTGCGCGTGGATCTCGAAGTAGATCGGCAGGTACTGGTCGATGTAGTACACCGCGACGGCGTCGCCGGTGGTCGAGGCCGCGGTGACCGTGAGGGCGCCGCCCTGCACCTGGAACACGCCCGAGTCGGCGAAGAAGTCTTCCGCGCCGTCGGTGAACCCGGCGGACCGCAGCACGTCGCGCTTGCCGCCCGGCACGTTTCCGGGCTGCGGATCGCGCGGGCCGCCGGTCTGGTCCTGCCACTGCGGGTCCTTCTGCGTGACGAGGCCGATCTCACCGTACGGCTCGCCGTTGCGCGGGATGTAGGTCGGCCCCGACAGCTGCGCGACCGTGAAGTCCGCGCCCTGCGCCGCGGACAGCGCGTACAGGAATTCGAACAGTGCGGGCGGCACCTGGCGGCTCACGGTTCCGAGGCCGAACGGCGCGAACGGGACGAGGTAGCTGTTGAACTCGCCGACCCAGTCGATCAGCCGGTCGCCGCCGGTGTTGGCGATGAGCACGTCGAGGCCCGCGCCGCCGACGGCGCGATCCTCGTAGGTGCCGTGCGTGTCGGGCTGGGTGTTCTCGCCGGCCGCGGTCGTCAGGACGTCGTCGACGTTGAGCAGGTCGTTGCCCCAGCCGCCCCACAGCGTGTCGCGGCCGGTGCCGCCGACCATCCAGTCGTTGCCGTTGTCGCCGAACAGCATGTCATCACCGTCGGAGGCCACCGTGCTGGTCGCCGTGCACGTCCCCTGGTTGTTCGACGCGGAGCAGCCGGTGACCAGGCGGCCCTCGGTGTGGACGAAGTTGAGGAACCACTCTCCGCCGTCGATGAGAACCTTCCGCATCGGGAAGTACTCGTCGTACCGGTCGAACTCTCCCGTGACGGGGTCGAAGGCGAGGAGCGTGCCGTCGTTGAACGGCCGGGCGAAGTCGCTGCGCTTGCCGCCCACGCCGTAGCCGAGCGGGAGCGCCTCGGCGCCCGAGATCGCGTCGTCGCCGGAGCCGCCGTGGATGAAGTCGGCGTCCCAGCCGCCGAAGATCACGTCGTTGGCGTGCAGCGGCGTGAAGTCCACGTCGAACACGTCGCCGTTTGCCGCGAAGGGGGTGAGGTCCACGCGCTTGGTGAGCTGTCCGGTCGGGAACAGGGTCGCCACCTGGACGCGGCCGGGCGTGGTGATCTCCACCTGCGCGCTCGCGGTGGTCACGCCGTTGAGGGGCTCGGTGGTGCCGTTGCGGCTCGTGAAGATGCGACCGTCGTCGCCGAGGATGCCGTCGACTCCGGTGCCGCCCGAGATCCAGTCGTGGCCCCATCCGCCGATGAGATCGTCGTCACCCGCATCGCCGAAGATGACGTCGCCGTCGCGGCCGCCGTACACGGTGTCGTCGCCCGACTCGCCGTGGATCTCGTCGGCGCCGCCGATGTCGTCGGCGAGCGCCCCGGCGGCGAAGTCCGGTCCGCCGGGCGTGTAGTCGAGCATCACGACGGCGCGGGGGAGCAGGCGCATCTCGCCGACGCCGGTGTAGTTGTCGTAGGTGAATGTGCGGTACTGGGTCGCGCCGCCGGCGCCCGCCGCGACGAGGCGGAGGATGCGGCCGTTGTCGCCCACGATGTTGTCGGAGTCGCGTCCGTGCAGAGCCGTGTCGTCGTTGCGGCCGACGTCGGTGCCCGCGCCGCCGAAGATCATGTCGCCCGTGTCCGGCCGCCGGTCGGGCGTGGCGAGCGAGAACAGATCGGAGCTGCCGCCGACGATGTCGTCACGGCCCAGGTTTCCGAAGATCACGTCGGAGCCGCCGCCGCCCTCGATGTAGTCGTCGCCGTCGCTCGCCGCCTCGACCGAGGGGTCGAGGACGAGATCACCGGCGGCGTTGCGCGAAGCGCTCACGGCCTCGTCGATGGATCCGTCGCCCTGGATGGTGTCGTTGCCGAGCTGCCCGAAGATCGTGTCGTCGTGCGCGCCCCCGGCGATGTCGTCCGCACCGAACCGGTCCGCCGCGGTGCCGAGCTCGTGATCGAGCAGGGTGATGCGGAAGTCGCTCCAGGCGGTCGGACCTGCCGGGTCGTTCTGCCAGTCTGCCGTCACGTTCGCGGTGCCGGCGGTGGAGGCATCCGTGCTGTAGATCTGGCCGTTGCTCAGCACCCGGAAGCGCGGGCTCGTGTGGTTGCCGAACGTGAGCGAGCGGTCGAGCGAGACGTTGTCGCCGAAGATCAGGTCGCGATCCGCGCCGCCGTCGATCCGATCGGCTCCGGTGCCGCCGATGAGGATGTCGTCGCCCGCCTCACCGCGGATCGTGTCGCCCGCGCCGACCGCGTTGTCGGTGATGCCCAGGCTGATCACGTGAAGCGCGCTCGCGCGGACGGCCAGCTGCAGCAGGCCGTGGTCGCCGAGCACGATGTCGGCGCTCGCTCCGGCGGCCACGACATCGCCGGCGGCGCCGCCGAGCACCAGGTCGATGCCCGAGCCCGATGTGATCGTGTCGGCCCCGCCGATCGCCGGGTCGGTGGTCTCGATGCGGCCCGCCGGGAGCGGGACGCCGCTCCAGAGCGAAGTGGCGGGTCCGCTGTCGGCGGTGAAGCGTCCGTTGTCGCCGATGACGATGTTGCGCCCGTCCGATACCGCGATCGTGTCGCCGCCGGTGCCGCCGATGACGAGGTCGTCGCCTCGACCCGTGGTGATCGTGTCGTTGCCGCCGAGAGCGGGGGCGATCGACCACACGCGGTCGATGTCGGCCGGAGCGCCGTCGATCGCCCAGTCGATCGAGGCGTGATCGCCGATGACGATGCCGGTGCCGTCGGAGGCGGTGGGAGTCTCGCCGCGGTTCGTCGTGATCCTGTCGCCGCCCGCGCCGCCGAGGACGATGTCGGCGCCGAGGCCGGTCGAGATGACGTCGGCGCCGCCGATCGTCGGGTCGACCGTGGCGAGCCAGCCGAGCGGGCGCACGGCGCCGTCAGTGACGTCGCCGACCCCGCCGTGGCCGGACTCCGCCACGACGTTGCCGGACGCGTCGACCCACCGCACCACCCCGCGGTCCCCGAACACGATGTCGCCGCCTGTGCCGCCGTGGAGCGTGTCGGCGCCGATGCCGCCGAAGATGACGAGCGGCAGCGTCGACGCGTGGCCGTTGACGACGTCGTCGTCGGTCGTGCCGGCGGGAAGGATCGCGCCCGATGCGGGCATCACCGCGGTGACGGTCGAGGACCGGGTGACCTCGATCACGACATGCGCCGCCGAGCCGTCGCGCTGCGGCGCCGTGGCGAACGACAGGATCCCGCCGCTCACGGAGAGCTCGGACGCCGTGAGCAGGCGGCCGTTCACCCACACGCGGTATCCGACGAGGTCGCCCATGGCGCCGAGCGTGTAGGTGCCGGTCGACTGGACCGCCCACGTCGTCAGGTGGAGCAGCACGGTCACCACGTCGCCCGGCAGCAAGGAGTCGAACAGCCCCGCCGTGTCGAGGCGGGACGACACCACATACAGCGTCGAGTCGATCGTCGTCGTGACGCCCGCGCGGGTGACGGTGATGCCGGCGACGATGTCGGCGCGCAGCGGCTCGTCGCCGTCGTCGAGGTCGGTGCCGAGC
This sequence comes from Microbacterium sp. Leaf288, assembly GCF_001422925.1. Lineage (GTDB taxonomy): Bacteria > Actinomycetota > Actinomycetes > Actinomycetales > Microbacteriaceae > Microbacterium. Next base: position 525,234 of record NZ_LMNI01000010.1, on the reverse strand, counting down.
CCGATCACGTTGTCGTTCGGGCCCTGCGTGTTCAGGACGAAGAAGTCGTCCTCCGCCGCGGACAGGTTCACGGTGACGGTGTCGTTGCCGAGCCCGGTGTTCAGCCACGTCGTCGTGCGCACGCCGGCGCGCACGTGGGTGCCGTCGATCAGGATCGTGTCGGCGAAGCCGCCCGACCAGATGCGGATGCCGTCGGCGAAGGTGCCGTCGGCCGCGGCGCGCCACGAGATCCCAGCCGGCGCCAGCCCGGTGACGAAGATCTCGCCGTTCGGGGCGAGCGCCGCGTCCCGGGCGATGGCGGCGGCGGCAGCATCCGTGATGAGGACGTTCGTGTCACCGGCGCCCGCACCCTCGTCGCTGAGGAGCAGAGTGTGGCGGCCGGCGCCGAGGTCGAGGTTGAGCGTGCCCTGGATGAGGTCGAGGTCGCCGGCGAGGAACTGCGGCTTCTGAGCGACGCCCACGTCGGCCCGCGAGGAGATGTACACGCGGTCGTCGCCGAGGCCGAACGAGACGTTGGTGATCGGCAGCGTGCCGCGGATGTTGAGCACGTCGCTGCCCGAGCCGAGCGCCAGGTTGAGCGTCTCGAGCCCGATGTAGCGGATGCCCGCCTGCGCCGAGGCATCCGTCGCCGGCGCAGCCACGGCTGCACCGAGGGCCGCCAGCCGGATCGTGATCGGGTCGGCCGGGTGCTCGTTGACCTCGCCGCGGAAGCCGATGAGGTACGCGCCGCCCACGAGCCACACGTAGACGCTCCCGGCGCAGCGGGTGCGATCCTGCTGGCCGCAGCTCATCGAGACGCCCGGATCGGCTCCGGCGGTGTGCGGGTACAGGAGGGACTGCAGAGCCGAGCGGACGGCTTCGGCCGACGTGCCGGCCGCGAAGGTGACCGCGCCGATGCCGGTGGCCACGCCGCCCTGCACCTGCGACAGCATGACGGTGAACGCGCCGCCGCGCGGCGTGACCGAGTAGAGGCGGTCGAGCGGACGACCGAGCGCGTCGACGGCGGTGCGCGGCGCCATGTCGAGCCCGGTGAGGGTGTCCTGCGTGAGCCAGCCGAGGTCGGCGTTCGTGTCTCCGGCGTCACTCAGGTTCGCGACATCCGTCCCGACGCCGCCGTCGAGCACCAGCAGGGCCGCCAGCAGATCCAGGACACCGGATGCTGTGCCCACCGCGAACGTGTCGTCGTCGGTGTTGCCGTACAGCGGCGCGGCCGCACTCGACGGACCTCCGATCACGCGGGTGTGGCCGTCGATCGTGCGGATCGTGAGGAGGTCGTCGCCGGGACCCGCGTCGATCGTCGTCGTGCCGGCGTGCGTCGACTCGACGGTGAACCGGTCGTCACCGTATCCGAGGCGGATGGTGAGGTCCTCGAAATCGGCGTAGCGGATGCCGCCGAGTACGGGGCGGCCGGCGAGGGAGTAGTCGCCCGCCATGCCCAGGCCGGTGATGCGGTCGCGCGTGAGCGTGCCCGAGTCGTTCGCCGGACTGTCCTCGTTGTGGACGATCAGGACGTCCACCTGCGCGGACTCGATCGCTTCGCCGGTGCTGGCGGTGACGGGAGTCGGGTGTCCCGAGCTCTCGCCGGGCAGCACGATCGGCAGGTAGTCGTCGAGTTCGAGCGACACCGGCGGGTTCGGGTCGTCGCCGCCGGACACGTACAGCGGTCCCTGGATGAGGTGCACGCGGCGGGCGGCGTCGGCAAACTCCTGCACATCGTCGCCGTCGACCTGCGCGTCGTCGAGTGCGCGCACCGTGACGGTGACCGCCGATGCCCAGTTCGCGGCCGTGAAGGCGAGGGTGAGCGACGAGACCCAGGCGCTGCCGTTCCAGATCTCGAGCTGGCGCTCGTGGCATCCGTTCGGCAGCCCGCAGTCGGCGCCGCCGATGTCGAGCGTGAACGAGGCGATCGCGTTGAGCGTCACGCGCACGGTCTCGCCGGCCGCGGGGGCCCTGGTGAGTCGTACGGTGTACGACGCGGTCGCGCCGAACTGCCCGGTCGTCGCGCCCTCGACGAGGCGGAGGTCACCGCCCGTAGGCGTGATCACGACGCCGGCCGCGTCGCCGTCGTGCACGAGCACGCTCACGCGATCGACGACGGTGCCTGCGAGCTCCGCCACGTAGACCCGTCCGCCCACCACGAGGCTGGTGCCCCACGGATCGAGGACGGTGATCGTCGTCGCCGTGTTGCCCGCGATCGTGCGGTAGGCCGCCGTTCCGTTGGCGTCCACGAGACGCAGCAGCGAACCGCTCAGACCCCCTGCGGTGTTCGGAAGCGTGACGCCCGAGAGCGTCACGGTGCGGCGATCGGCCGAGATCGCGACGACCGTGCCGACGAGCTCGCTGTCGGTGAGCGGCGCCGCGTACCCGACGATCGTGAACGCTGCACCGGCGCCGGGAGCAGCATCCCACTCGCCTTCGATCTCGATCGTCGTCGCGGTGTTGTTCCAGATGCGGCGCACCTGGCCCGCGGCAGGTCCGCTCGTGATGGTGATGAGGTGGCCCTTCAGCGCGCCGTCGGCCACGACGACGCCTGAGAAGGCGAACTCGTTCGCGACTCCGGCTGCTCCCGCCACGGTGCCGGTGCGGCGGTCGCTCGACAGGATCGCTGCGGTGAGGGCCTGCACGTGCTGGCCCTCCACGGCGGTGTCGTCGATCGCCCGCACGTACAGGGTGCGCGCGCCGGCGGCGACGAACACGAGATCGAGCGTCGGGGACCAGGTGGTGCCGTTCGTCGAGAGCAGGAGGCCGACCGGGGCCGAGACGCGCACGGTCACCGAGCCCTGGGGCGCCGCGGTGACGCGGACCTCGTAGGTGGCGGTGGTGCCCCCCGTGCCTGCGGCATCGACCGGCTCGACGACGCGGATGCCGCCGTCGGGCAGCACCACGGGAACCTCGGGTGCGTCGTCGTCGATGACGCGGACGAAGGTCGTCGCGACGAGCGCTCCGCTGTACTCGCCGCCCACCACGATCGCGTCGATGGGAGCGAACCTCTCACCCTCGGCGGCCAGGTCGCCCGTGGCCCGCACGAACACGGTGCGCTGAGCGGTGTCGCCGATCGTGAGGGTCACCGACGTGCTCCACGACACGCCGTCGAGCGACAGCTCGATGGCCCGCGCACGGCTCGTCGAGCTCGGGTCGACGGCCGGGCCGGAGAGCGTCACCGAGACCGCGACGCTCGGAGTGCGCGTGAGACGCACGGTCACGGCACCCGTCGCTGCGCCCTCGGCGAGGACCAGCGAACCGCCGACGGGCGCGACCACGACGGTCGGCTCATCGTTGTCCATGATCTCGGTGGAGATGCCGTCCACGGGCAGCAGCGCCCAGGCGCTGTTGGCCACCGTGCTCTCGACCTCGTGACGGATGAGGCCGGTGTGGCCCAGCAGGTCGTTCGCCTGGACGGCCGGAGCGGCGCTGCCGACCTCGATGCGGTCGGAGCCCAGCCCGCCGAAGATCGACAGCTCGACGGCCGGGTTGGTCGACAGCACGTGGAAGACGTCGTCACCCTCCATCCCGTAGATGGAGACCCGCTCGACGTTGACGAACCGGATGACGCGGCCGGCGCCGTAGACGCCGCCCGACGTGATCACGAAGGTGTCGCCGAACTCGGTGCCGATGATCACCACGAGGTCGTAGCCTGCGCCGCCGTCGATGTTGACGGGCGCGTTCGACGCGTACTGGATGAAGTTGCGCCCCTCGCCGGCGTTGAGGGAAGTCAGTTCCGACTCGCCCACGAACGAGCGGATCACGAACGTGTCGTCGCCGCCGTCGCCGTACAGGTTGAGCGTCGCGACGTTGCGGAACACCTCGAAGGTGTCATCGCCCGTTCCGCCGTAGACGTTCGCGGTGAACGACACGCCGCGCGTGAGCAGGCCGCGTGTGGAGGAGAAGAAGGCGGATGCCGGGAACTCGCTGTCGGGCACGTACGCGGTGTAGAGCTGGCCGAAGCGGAAGCGGTCGTTGCCGGACCCGCCGTCGACCGTGAGCACCGAGGCGGTGTCGTCGAACGCGAACGTGTCGTCGCCCGTCAGGCCGTTGACCAGGACGCCGCCCGTCATCTCGGTGCCGTAGGTCACCTTCTCGGCCGAGCCGAACTGCCCGGAGGTCGCAGCGGGCTGCGAGAGCGCCGCGACGAGGGCGCGGGTCGCGTTCCGGCGGAACAGGAACGTGTCGTCGAGCGACGAGCCGTTGACGATGAGGACGTTGGTGCCGCCATCGGCCACGTCGCGCGTGTTGATCCGGCTGTTGCCGACGCCGAACAGGTCGATGACGAAGTGGTCGGAGTGCGCGCCGCCGTCGAGGTCGAGGACTTGTCCGTCCATCGGGTTGATGCCGACGGGCCCGGGCGCGGCATTGACCACCAGCCAGTCGGCCCCGTTCTGGCCGAGGACCGTCGTCGGACCCGAGAGCCCCTCCACGAACACCCGGTCGTCGCCGTCCGCCGCCCGGACCGTCGTCGCCGCCGCGTGGGTGGAGTCGACGTTGAGCACGTCCGAGCCCGAACCGAGCGTGAGATCGAGCGTCTCGAACGCGGCATAGTCGACGCGGCCGTCGGTCATGGCGAGTGTCCCGGTGGTGACGGAAGCACCCGCCGGCACGAGGGGGTGTCCGGCGACCGCGGTGATCGTGAGCAGACGCGCCCACCCCGCGGCTCCCGCGAGTGCGCCGGTCCAGGCGACGGTCCAGCGGGTGCCGGCCTTCGTGACGACGACGTTGCCCGCGCCGACCATCGCGGCGATCGCCGCCTGCACCTGCGCTGCGGTCGCGTCGAAGGCGAGCTGCCCGGTCGTGCCGAGGCCGGTGACGGCGAGGGCGAACCGGCCGTCGACCGCACCCGCGACGGTGACCACCTGCACAAGGCTGGGCCGCGGCATCCCTCCGGTCATCCCCAGTCCTGCCACCGACGTGCTGCTCACGACACCGATGCGATCGAGCACGGTCGCGGCGTCGTCGAGGAACAGCGTGTCGGTGCCCGAGCCGCCCGAGATGGCGAGGGGCGCGGTGATGCCGGTCAGGACGCCGCCGGTGCCGGTGAGGGTCGAGCTCACGCGCACGGTGTCGCTGCCCTCCCCGGTGCTGATGGTGGTGGCGCCCGCGACGCTGCGCACGATGACGGTGTCGGCGCCGTTCCACGTGGTGAGGGTCGTCGTCCCGGTGTGGGTGGAGTGGATCGTGAACGTGTCACCGCCGGAGCCGAGGTCGATCGTCAGCGCCTCGAGGCCCGAGTACGTGATGCCGGCGGTCATGCCGAGACCCGTGATGCGATCGGCGGTCAGCTCACCGGTGTTGGGCGCGGTGTCGCCGGTGTCATCCACGGCGAGGAGGTCGGCACCGAGGATCGCGCCCGGGCCGGATCCGCCCGAGACGACCAGGAGCGCAGCGATCGCGTTGACGTTTCCGCCGGTGTTCGTCCAGGTGGTGTTCGTGGTGCCGGCGCCGGCGGCCCGCGAGCCCACCGCGACACGGTCGGTGTGCTCACCCGTGAAGATGCGGTGCTCGACCTGGATGGCCTGCACGGCCACGCGGTCGCCGCCGGCGAGCGTGCGGAGCTCGACGAGCTCCACGCCGGAGTGCGTGATCGTTCCGAGCGTCGTCATCACGCCGGCGTCGTCGAACGCGACACGGCGGATGCGGTTCGCCTGCGTCCCCGCCGGTGGCGCGGCCACCACGTCGACGATGAGATCGTCCGGAGCGGTAGAGCCCCAGACTTCGAGCCGGTCGGCGCCGGATGTGTCGACGACGTGCACGGCCAGGCCGGTCGAGCGGGTGAGCTCGATGCGCACCAGGTCGGCGCCCGGCCCGGCGTCGAGGTACGCGGTCCCGGTCCACGGCGTGGCCGCGCGGACGGACCCGGCGACCGTGACCGTGCCGTCGGCGTCGCCGACGAGGATCGTGGTCGCCCCGCCACCAGTGGACGTCAGGCGCGCGGTCTCGAAGATGCCCTTGAGATCCTCGGCGATCGAGCCCACGCCGAAGTCGGTGCCGACGGCCAGCCCCACGACGAACAGGTTGCCGTAGAGACCGAAATCGCCGGTGGCGAAGGCCTCGACGAGCGTGTCGCTGCCCCCTTCGTCGAAGAACTGGTCCTGACCGGCCCCACCGGTCACCGTGTCGTCGCCGAGTCCGGAGTCGATGACGTCATCGAACATCGAGCCGACGAGGGTGTCGTTCTCGGTGCCGCCCCGGAGGGTCAGCGCGAGCTGGTTCGCCGTGACGCCGGCGGCGGAGATCGAGTCGGCGCCGCCACGACCCTCCACGACGAGCGCGTCGCCCTGGCCGCGCACGCCGCCCGAGATCCAGACCGCATACGCGGCGCCAGACGTGCGTGTGACCTTGGTCTGGCCGCTGTCGGTCGTGACCGCGAAGGTGTCACCCGCCGTGTTCGAGCCACGGACGGTCACGAGATCCGTGCTGCCGGTACCGAGGGCGACGTCGACCCGCGTCAGACCCGACGAGTTGCCGGTGACGTCGTCGAGGGTGATCTGGTCGGCTCCCGCGCCGGCGTCCACGATGAGACGCTCGATCCCCGAGGTCGTCTTGACGACGCCTCCGAGGTCGAGGCTCAGCGTGCTCGTGGCCGGGTTGGCGACCGTCAGCAGGTCCGCTCCGCCGCTCAGCGAGAGTGTGAGCGAGTCGGTGCCGGACCCGCCGATCACGACCTGCGTGTCGCCGGACGTGAACACCGCGACGGTCGCTGTGATGAAGTCGTCGCCGGACCCGCCGTCGTAGCGGCGGGCCAGACCCGAGAGCGTGTCGTTGTCGCCGCCACCGTTGAGGCTGTCGGTGATGCTGCTGCCGAACAGCTGGTCGTTGCCGTCGTCGCCGTTGAGCGTGACCGTGCCGGAGCCGGTGTGACGCAGGATGTCGTTGCCCGTGCCGCCGTTGACGGTCGCGCTCGCCGTGCCGGTGACCGTGATCGTGTCGTTCTCGGAACCGCCGCTGAGCACGCTGCCGGAGCTCGAGCCCTGCAGCAGGATCGTGTCGTCGCCGGACCCGCCGTCGATGGTGACCGGGATCTCCACGCTGGGGTCGATGACGAGGTTGTCGACGCCGTCGCCGAAGTTCGCGTGGATGCGCTGCACGTTCGCGTAGGTGCGGGAGTACCCGAACGCCGTGATCCGGATGGTCGCGAGCCCGTTGTTCAGGCTGCCGATCTGCTCGATGAACACGGTTTCGTTCGTCACCGAGGTGGCGACGTTCCTCGCGGTGCGCTGCGGACTGCCGCCCACGTTGACGTAGAGGTCGCGATCGGTCGAACGCCACGCGCGCAGGTCGTGGTACGGATCCGGGTTGCCCGTGGTGCCGTTGCTGGCGAGGTAGGGCACGACCGGGAACGACACTGTCCCGATGGTGAAGGTGTCGCTGCGCGAATACCAGGTGCCCAGGATCTTGAACCGCACCGTGATCTTGAAGCGCAAGGGCACTTCGCCGAAGCCGTCCCCGTCGCTGTCGACGCCGTCGCGGGAATCTGCGGAGACGGAGAGGTCGAGCCCGACGCCGAGGCTGATCTCGAAGATCTTGAAGTCGAAGTACACCTCGACGCTGGCGCCGCCGCCGATGAACAGCGTGTACCAGACGATGCCGTCGTCTTCGTGCTTCAGGAACGACACCTCGAGGTGGAACTCGCCGCGGATGCCCATGAACGAGCCCCCGAGCTGCATGCGCCCCGACAGCTTGAGGCTGAAGTTGCCGTCGGAGTTCAGGAAGATCGAGCCGGACAGGTCGGCGATGAAGAAGTTGAGCGTCGCGTAGGCATCGAGATACCAGCCGCCGGAGGAGTACGTCGTGTCGGTCGCACTCGTCTTGCCGACCTCGATCGTGAAGCCGGCGTCGAAGCTGAACAGCCGCAGGAGCGTGACCGAGCCGGTGAGCTGGAGCTTGAATCCAGGATCGACACCGTTGCGGCGCTCGCCGACGGTGTTGATGCGCAGCTCGCCGCTCGCGCTCAGGCTGAAGATGAACGCATCGGCCGAGGCGCTGACGGCCACGGCCATCACGAAGCCGTCGTCGTACACCCCCGCCCGGCCGGTGGCCCGGAACGTGAGCCCGGCGAGGTTGAAGTCGACGCCGAACGACATCTCGAAGGCGCCGGCCGCGATGCGGATCTCGGCGAAGCCGGAGCCCCGGGCGAAGCCGAGGAAGTCGATCGCCCCGTCGAGCCGGAGCAGGAATCCGGGCGCGACGCTCGTCGAGCCGATCAGCTTCGCCGACCCGGTCGTGTTGAGCTGGATGACCGCGCTCGCCGAGAAGCCGATGCCGATGTCCTCGCCGAAGCCCACGTCGAGGGCGATCGCGAACCGGGCGACGACGCCCTGGCTCGTGATGGAGAAGCCGGAGTCGACGATCGTGAGCTCGCCGAACGGATCCAGCGCAGCGCGGCCGTTGACCAGGAGAGACAGCTCGGACGCGCTGATCGTGAGCACGACGTGTCCCGTGATCTCGAGCACGTTCAGCACCTTGAGCGATCCGTACATCTCGAGGCGGAAGCCGGCGATGACGTTGATCGTCTGGTTCTCGACGATGAGCCGGTTCTGCGCGTCGCGGGCGAACCCGCCGAATACCGGGCTGCCGTTGACGGTCTGGGACTCGACCACGAATGTGCGGATCTGACGCGCGTTCGAGAAGGTGTTGATCTCGAGGAGGAACTGGCCGTTGAGCGACAGACCGGGGATCGCATTGACCCCGAGGGTGAGCTGCACGCGCCCCACCACGCCGGTCTGCGCGCCGACGTAGACGGCGAGATTCAGCGCGCCGGTGAGGGATCCGAGGTAGGGGATCGTCGTGCCGACCATGCCGTCGACCTTGAGATAGGCGGTGCCCGTCGGGTCGATCGCCGCCGTGATGCCGATGAAGCCGGTGAGGGTGAACGCTCCGCCGATCGTCAGCTCGGCCTGGATCGCGGCCACGACGTAGATGCTCGGCCCGGTCGCCGACGGATCGGGCTGGCCGTCGATCCCCGGGGGAGCGGCCGGGATGTAGAACACCGGCGCCTGCCCCGGCAGCAGGAGCGGCAGGAACGCGTTGGGCACGACGAAGGTCTGATCGGCGAGCGTCGTGTTGAAGATGACGTTCACCGAACCGGTGGCCGAGAAGAGCGAGCCGACGTTGGGCAGCCCGATGCCGACGCCGGTGGCGACGCGGATGCTGCCGGCGACGCCGGGCAGCGGGCCGTCCGTGCGGATCATCAGCAGACCAGTGACGGAGCCGTACTCGAGCCTGGCCGAGCCGTAGCCGAACGAGAGGTGACCGGTCAGGAACATGTCCATCTTCGGCGTGGGGGGGTCCAGCGAGATGTTCAGGTACACCCCGCCCTGCACCCGCATGAGCTCCGTGCCGCCGGGGGCGACGATGAGCTGACCGAGGATCTGGAACCCGAAGCTGAACGGCTGCAGGACGAAGGTCTCGGTCAGATCGGAGCCGCCGGGACCGACACCGGGGAGCGTGATGACCTCGGTCTTGACCTCGTTCGTGAGGTTGATGCGCAGCTGCGCCGAGCCGTCGAGGTGGATGCCGAACTGCTCGAGGAACTCGAAGTTCATCTCGACGGACGCGACGCCCCAGAACTGCGGGATCGGGTGCATCGGGTTGGTCGACTCGTCGCCGACGAGCAGCACGAAGCGTCCGGCGGTGGCGCCGAGGGTCCCGAGCTTGTAGACCTCGATCTGGCCGACGAACGTCAGCATGAACAGGTTGCGCGTCGTGTCGATCTCGAGGACGACCTCCGCGTGGATGTGCAGGAGCGGCTCGTCGAGGAAGTCGCCCGCCTGCAGCATGATGCCGCCCGAGAGCTCGATGAAGAACGACGTGCCCTGGACGATGAGCTTGAAGGTCTGCACGCCGCCGTCGGCGAGGTTGCCCGCCGTGTCGCGCCAGGCCCCCGGCGCGAACGTCACGGTGACGGTGCCCGCGGACAGGTCGGATGCCAGCGTGTACGAGTAGCGGGCGATGCCGTCGCCGAACTGCACCCCGGCGTACGTCATCGCCTGCGTCCCGCCGCCGGTGAGCGTCAGGTCGTCGGCGCCCAGGCTCGTGGTGTCGACGGCCGCGCCCGCGACGGGGCTGAGACGCACCCCGATCCATGTGCGCGGCCGGATCACGGCGTCGGTGAGGTTCGCCTCGGCGGACGCTGCCGCGGGGTGGCTCGCCGCCGAGTAGATGACGCCCTGCGTGTTCTTCCACGACCCGTCGACGAACGCCACGGTGATGTCGCCCGCGACGTGGCCCGAGAAGAAGTAGCGGTACGTGGTGCCGGTCACCAGGAGCGCGGCGCCGATGACGTCGAGCTCGGTCGTGCCGACCTTCACGACGATCTCGGAGTCGGCGTCGGTGATGGTCGCGCCGTCGATCGGGAGGCCGCCCAGGGTGTGGAACGTGATGTCCACCCAGCCGCGCTGCGCGAGCTCGCCGACGTCGAGCACGGATCCCGGCGTCGGGTCGATGAGCGCCGCAGTGGGGGCGGTGACCGTGAAGGCCTCGGTCTCGGCCGAGTTGAGCACCCCGCCGATGTCGGCGAAGCTGCCGGCCCGGAACGTCATCGTGTAGGAGCCGACCGCCAGGTTCGCTGTGAAGGAGTAGCGGTAGGTGTCGCTCGTGCCCACGCGGACCGGTGCGGAGAGGGTGATCAGGTTGCCTGCGGCGTCGCGGAACTCGAGCTCATCGCCGTTGATGGTCGAGTGGTCGATCCCGGAGCCGGAGGCGCCGCGGAAGCGGATCTCGAAGTACTTGAGGCCGTTGACGAGGTCTCGGCCGATGGTGGCGCCGGCGATCTGGCGGACCGTCGCCTCGTTCGTGGTCGGCGTGGACGGGTTGTCCGGCACCGTCTGCACGACATCGCCGGTGGCGCCCACGACTTGGAAGGACTGGGTGAGGGTCGTCCCCGCCGGAGGCCCGCGGTCCGGATTCACGGTGAACGCCGTGAGGTCGAACACCACATCCACGCGGCCCGGGAGGAAGGTGCCGCGCAGGAGGAACCGCCAGGTGTTGCCGCCGAGGGGGACCACGCCCGTGATCTGCACCCCGTTCGCCCCAGGGCCGCTGAGCACGAACTCGTCGCCGTCGACCGAGCCCGGGACGATCGCGTAGGTGATCCCGCCGACCGACACGGGCGGAATGAATGTCACGTCGAGGTAGGTGACCTGGCGGTCCGCCGCGTCGATCGTGACCGCCTGCGGGACCCCCGCCGGGGTGCCCGCGGACGGCTGCGCGCCGGTGTAGGCGGTGGTGCCGTCAGGGAGCGTGTACGACCAGCCGCCGGCCAGGAAGGTGACCTCCACGTCGTCGCCCGCCGCCAGCGGTTCGGCCAGCTGGTACCGCACCCAGACGACCCCGTCCTCGCTGGACAGCAGGGTGCGCGCTCCGAGCGTCACCATCGCGCCGTTGACCTCCAGCGTGATCTCGGGGAGGCCCGCGATGAGGGTGGCAGTGTCGATGAGCAGTCCCGTCGGAACCGCGAACGGCACGTCGATGTAGTCGCGCTCGGGCGCCGTGTACGCGGCATCCGGAACCGGCGTCGTGGTGTCGGAGTACCCGACCTGCACCGCCGCGATCGTGACGGAAGACGTCGAGGCGGCCGCCGTCTCGCGCTCGACCACGACCGGCACGATGAACTCGAAGGCGCCCGCGCCCGCGCGGATGGCGCGCGACGTGTCGCGCACCACGGTCCAGCCGTCGGCCGACGCGGTGAACACGAGCGCGCCGAGACGACTGATCACGGATGCTGCATCGACCGCGTAGCCGGACGGAAGCCCTGCGCCCGCAGCATCCGGGAACGTCACGGTGATCTCCGCACTCCACGCGAGCGGCGGCTGCGGTGCCGGTGCCGGCGCCGTGACGGAGGACGCCGTCGGGGCGACCGCCGCGAGGTACGACCAGCCGCCCGCGAGCCGGGTCAGCTGCACCGAGAGGCCTGCTTCGTACTGTCCCGTGAGCCAGAAGCGGAAGCGGAGCGTGCCGGCCGGCGCGCCGGTGATCTGCGCGGGCGCACGGGTGCCGTCCAGCACGATCGTGCCCAGGCCCTCGCCGAAGAGCTCGAACTCGGGTGCGAGGTCGAGGATCGAGGCGATGTCGAGGTTCCGGCCGTTCACCGCGGCGTCGAAATCGACGTCGACGTACGCCGTGGGCGTGACGGTGAGGGCCTGTCCCGGCTGGGCGCCCGCCGAGACGGTGCCCCGGTAGCCGAGCGGGCTCGCGGCCAGCGTGGCGGTCAGCGCGCCGCTGCCGACGATGGTGACGATGACCGGGATGCGGAACTCGCCGGGCGTTCCCGTCGCCGTGATCGGCGCGGATGCGTCGCGCGTCAGCGCCCAGCCCGTGCCGCCGAGTGTCAAGCCGGCGAGGCGGCTGATGACGGAGTCGGGGTCGACGGTGAAGCCGGCGGGAAGCCCGAACTGTCCACCGGTCGGGAACAGGATGCCGACGCTGCCCGCGCCCGTCTCGGTGGGTTCGTCCGTGACGGTGAGCGCACCGCTGAGCGTGAACAGGTACGACCAGCTGCCGGACAGGAACGTGAGGTTGACCGCGCCGGTGGTCGCGAAGCGGCCGGTGAGCCAGTAGCGGTACGTCAGGGTGGTCGTGGTCGTGTCGACGAGCTGCGGCGCCTGCGTGCCGTCGAGCTGGATCGTGCCGAGGCCTGGGCCCGACAGCTGGAACTCGGCGGCGAGATCGGTGATCGACGCCTGGTCGATGGTGAAGAGCGTCGGCTTGGTGAACGTGACCGTGATCCACGCCCGTCCGTTCACGACGTTGATGTCGACCGAGGCGCCCGGGGTCGGGTTCGTGATGACCGCGGTCGCACCGGTCACGGTGAAGGACAGCTGCGTGGCGACGCTCGGGGCGCCGGCCGTCGTCCCCGCGGCCGTCGTGAGGTCGGCGTTCTTGACCGCGCCCTGCGCGAAGTCGATCACCCAGCGCCCCATGCCGAGGTCGTCCGTGCCGATCGCGTAGCGGAAGCGGGTCGTGCCGCTGATCCGCACTGCCGCGGTGAGCAGCTGGGAGTCGGTGATGGCGTCGACCTCGACCCCCTCGGTCTCGGCGAGCGAGGCGCGTGTCAGGACGTCGACGCGTGCGCCGTCGGCCATGTAGAAGGCACCCGTGCTGTCGACCTGCAGTTCGGCGAGCGTCATCCCGCCCGCGGTCGTCACCGCGAGGATCGGCACAGGGCGGGTGAAGGTGAACACCCGAGGCGGGTCGGACCCCCGGGTGAGGGTGAACTTCACCTGGTCGGTCAGGACGCTCGCGAGGTCGAGGCTCGCACCGGGTGCCGGCCTGTACGAGATGTCGAGGTACTTCGTCGAACCGGCTGCCCCGTTGACGACGCCGACGTCGATCGTGCCGCCGTTGCTCGTCGGACCTCCGAGATCGATCACCGGCGGTGTGCCGGTGGCGATCGGGTCCGCACCGTCGAGCACGTCGAACGCGACCTCGTTGCCGGACGAGTCCCGGAAGCCCATCTTGAGCTTCCCGTAGATGGTGAGCAGGCGCACCTGGTCGGGGAAGTCCGCGAGGAAGAGCACCGTGGCGTCGCCGTTGGCGACCTTCGACAGATCCGCGTACAGACGGCCGCTGATCGAGATGTTGTCCTGCGCGAAGTTCAGCTTGCCGATGATCAGGATCTTGCCGTCGGTCGAGATCTTGACGATCACCTGACCGTTGAACACCGCTTGCGACGTGAAGATCGAATAGATGCGGGCGGACCCGGTGATCACCATCGGCGACGTGAACGCGGCGGCGAAGCCGCTCTGGCCCGGGTTCGTCGAGATCGTCCGGGCCTGCAGGGCGACCTGGTTCTGCAGCGACACCAGCCACTCGGCGGCCGAGAGCACGGTCGGCAGCTGGAAGGCCGACGAGCGCAGGGCGAACGGATCCTCGATCGACGGCAGCGTCTTGAAGAACTCGACGCCGGCGGCGAAGTCATTGAGCACCAGGCCGATCTGCGGCACCAGCATGATGCCGCCCGGGATGTTCGCCGTGATGTAGACCTGCAGCGGACCGAGCTCGGAAAGGCCCAGTCGCAGGCCGAACCCGGCGAGGCCGGCGATCGAGATCGTCCCCTCGAGGCCGAGGTAGAACACACGCTGATGCACCGCCGTCGTCGTGTCGAAGACGCCGATGATCGAGTAGTTCGAATCGAGTTTCAGGATGCCGCCGACCAGCCCTGCCGACACCTCGCCGCCGAACATCTTGCCCTTGACGGTGACGCCGATCGAGTCGATGCCGATGATCGGGAACTTGCCTTCGAGCAGCAGCGACGGCTGGATGCGGATGCCCTGGATGGCGCCGGTGATCTGCAGGCCCTGCAGCCCCTGGATGCCGGTCACGCTTGCCGAAAGGATCAGCACGAAGTCGCCCGGGCGGTTCTCGACGTCGTCCCACTGGATGCCGATCGCGTCGATGCGCACCGGGAGGAACGCCGGCCACTTGAAGGAGTCCCCGGTCGCGGAGCCGACCGAGAGGAACACTCCGAAGCCCGGCAGAGCCTTGAAGGAACCGTCACCGGTGATCGCGAAGTTGCGGCCCTCGCCGGCGATCACGAGCGAGCCGATCGTGACCTTCGCGCCGACGGCCTGCAGCTGGACCATGTACTCGGCGCCCTCGGCGCCGGTGTCGAGGCGGAAGTCGCGGGCCGTGAGGGTCACGTACGTGCCGAGGCGGATCTCGAGGGTGTCGACGGTGAGCTGGAACGCGTCGACCTTGCCGCCGCTGAAGGTGAGCGCGATGCGGAACGCCTCGTCGTCGGGCGAGCCGTCCGGCCGGCGGTCGTCTGCCGTCAGACGGTCTGTCAGGGTGGCGCCGTAGGCGCGGCCGGGGAAGAGTCTGGCGCCACCGGTCGCGATGTAGATCTGGCCGGTGAACCCGGCGGTCTCGGAGCTCGGCGCGCCGGCCGGCGGGAAGCGGACCTCGAGGCCGGAGACGCCGACACGGATGTCGTCGAGCTCGAGGATCCCGCCGAGTGTGATCTTCCGGTCCGCCGCCGTCGGCGCCAGCGTATTGCCCGGATCCGGCGTGCCGCCGGTCGTCGGGGCGATGCCGTAGGCCAGCTCGGCCGTGCCGAGCCGGAAGCCGTTGCCGTAGACGGTCAGGCCGGGGATGAGCCCCGCCCCGAGTGCGACGTCGTTGTTGGCGTTGATGTTGGAGGACGCGGCCGGGTTGTAGGGCCGCAGCGACCCGGTGATCCCGAAGGACGGGAGCGTGATGGTGGCGGTGTTGATCTTGACGATCTCCTGGTCGATGGCGCCCTTCGGGTCGTAGCCGATCTTGATGCCCGTCGCCTGGAGGCGTGCGACCCCGGGGATCTGCGCATCGAGCGCGGCGACCTGCAGACCCCACTTGCCGGTGAGGCGGATGTCGACGTCGCCGCCGAGGAGCCCGAACACGTCGACGGCGAGCTCGAACGAGCCCTGGATGCCGATGAGGTCGACCGTGACGCCGGAGCTCGTCTGCGCCGCCGACTGCTGACCCGTGGTCGGGTTGCCGCCGAAGGCGAGCGATGCCCGCTGGACGCCCACGATCACCGAGACGAGCACCTTGCCGTCGGCGAACCCGAAGCCGCCGAGGCCGATCGTCGGGCCCTGCAGCGTCAGCGGACCGAGCGCGAGCGGACCGCCGGTGGTGATCTCACCGGCCGCCGCGGGCGACACCGTGACCGACAGGCTCTGCGTGCCCTGCGTCGGTCCGCCGGACTGCACGATCGCGTCGCGGTCGAGCACGATCGAGATCGTGCCGGTGCCGGTGAACAGGCCCAGCGTGTTGTTCGGGTTCTTGTCCTTGAGGAAGTACCGGTAGGTGACGCTGGTCGAGCTCGCGGCGGCGCCGGCGATCAGGAGCGGCGCTCCGACGATCGTGGGGCGCGACCCCGTCATCTCAAGGTCTCCGACGAGGCCGCTGATCGTGAACGGCGCAACCGTCGCGTTCTCGATCGGTCCCTTGCTGATCGGGCCTGCCGGCAGCGTGCCGCCCGCCCCATCGGGCTTCGGCAGGTTCGTGAACGTGATGTCGATGTAGCCCTGCGCGTTCAGCTGGGCGAGGCTGATCGCCGGCGTGGCGATCGACGCGACCGGGGCTGATACGCCGCCCGGCGCGACGGGCGCCAGCCGGAAGAACTGCTCCTGTTCGCCGACCAGCGACGCGCCGCCCGCGGTCACGCTGCCGTCGATGAAGGTGATCGTGACGATCGCGGCGCCGGGCAGGGCGGGGCCGGTGATCGCGTAGTCCCAGGTGTTCGGCATCCCCGCGACCGCCACCGCTGTGCCGGGCGTCCAGGTGCCGGAGGCGCCGGCGACGCTGATGGAGAACTCGGGGTCGACGTCGGTGACCGAGGTCGCGAGGATCGTGCCGCTCGAGGGCGTGAAGCGCACCCGCAGCGTCGTGATGCTCGATCCGTTGAACACCGAGCCGCGGACCGGGTTGACGAGATCCGCCGTCACCACCGGAGCGGGCTGGGAGCAGATCGGCCGCGGATCCGCCGCGACGCAGGCGGTCTGCGCGACCGGCATCGCCGAGAGCATGGAGAACGCGGTGAGCTTGAAGTTCACCAGCTGGAAGCCGTTGACCGGCGAGATCGTGAAGCTCGCCAGGCCGCTCATGCTCGCGACGCTGGTGGCGCTGAAGCCCACGAAGATCGAGGCGTTGGACAGCGCGAGCGCCAGGGTTCCGTCGATCTGACGGTTGATGCGGAGCGAGCCGCGCAGGCTCACCGTGTCGCCCGCGCGGATCTCCATGCCGGTCGCGGCGAAGCTGAAGGCGCCCGCCGCCACGGAGCCCGCGGCGATGGCGTTCGCACCTGATCCGGTGGCGCTCGAGAAGGTGAACGTGGTGGCGTCGGAGGTGTTCACCTGGAACTGCACCGTGCCGACGATGTTGAGCCCGTCGAGCCCGAGCAGCGCGAGCTCGCCGGTTGCGCGCAGCGCCCACCCGGTGACGTCGCGCTTGAA
This sequence comes from Microbacterium sp. Leaf288, assembly GCF_001422925.1. Lineage (GTDB taxonomy): Bacteria > Actinomycetota > Actinomycetes > Actinomycetales > Microbacteriaceae > Microbacterium. The sequence continues at coordinate 508,309 of NZ_LMNI01000010.1, read as the reverse complement.
GTCGACGGAGGCGTTGCGGATCAGCACGCCGACCGCGGCGGGGTTGAGCCCGCCGCCCGCGAGCTTCGACGGCCCCGACCCGATGAAGATCTCGAGGCCCGATCCCGAGAACGCGTCGCCGCTGATCGCGAACTGACCCGCGCGGATCTCGAGCACGTCGCCGAAGCTGAAGTCGAGGTCCTGCACGATGAACTGGAAGACGGGCGCCGCGGGCACGTCGAGCGTGAGGGTCTCGCCGCCCACGACGATCGACTGCGTCACCTCGGCGCCCGTGGTGTTGACGGTGAAGCCCAGCGAGGCCGACGCCGAGAAGCCCGGCACCGCGACCGCGGCCTTGCCCGTGATGATGCCCGCGATGCCTCCGGTGGTCGTCGTCCTGACCGGGCTGGTCGACGTCGTGGCGCCGGGGGAGAAGACGACGAAGAAGCCGGAGCCCTCCACGATGCCGGGGTTGTCGTCGCCGGTGTCCTCGCCGGCATCGAGCGTCACGTTCGCGAGCGCGATCTTGCTGACCTGGTTGACGCCCGAGCCGATCCGCTCGAAGGCGAAGTCCGCGGTGATCGTGAGGGTCTCGGCGCCGTTCTGGATGCCGATCTCGATGTTCTCGGCGGCCACGCGCAGGAACGGCCCCTTGGGCAGCCGCAGCACGCGGACATTGGCCTGCAGGGCCGCTTGGTTGCCGTTCGCGTTCCAGGTGACGGTGTACTGGTTGCCGGCGAGGGCGACCGTCACCCGATCGGTGGCGGCATCCGAGTCGAGGAGCGCCTCGATCGCGGCATCGACGACGGATGCTGCGGCCCCGACCGCGATCGGAGCACTGATCTCGCTCGCCTCGAGCACGCCGTCCTTGTCGGCGTCGATCGCGAGCGTGAAGCTGCCGCTGGGCGCCGACACGGTGATGCGCTGTACCTCGGCCGAGCCTGCCTTGCCGTCGGCCACCGTCGCCACCGAGACGCCGGCGAACTGGAACACCTCGTTCACGACGACCCCCTGGCCGTTCGTGACGAGCGTGTTCAGCTGCAGCGTGAGGTCGGCGGTGATCGTGAGGGGCAGTCCCGGGGTGGTGACGCTGCCGGCGATCTCGCCCGCCATGCCCGTGGGCGTGATGATGAACGCGCCGCGCCCGTTCGTCAGCTGAACCCCGACGTCGTCAGCGGTCGACGCGAGGTCCGTCCCCGGGTCGCCGAGGAAGAGCTCGACGTCGGTGAAGGCCATTCGCACGATCTTGGCGCCGGCGGCGGTCTTGGTCTGCTCGAAGACCGCGACGCCCTTGAGCGTCTGGCCGAGGATCCCGATCGCGGCCGGGTCGCCGACGAGGCCGACCTGCACGCGCAGCGTGTTCTTCGGGATGGAGAACGCGACCGTCGATCCGCCGACCTCGAGCGACGGGTTAGCGTCGATCAGTGTGTTGTTGACCTGCACGATGATGTCGGCGTCGACGGAGACGCCGGGCAGAACTGCGGGGTTCAGCGTGATCCCGGCGACGAGCGCTCCGGCGATGCCGCCGCGGGTCACCTCGATGATCCCCGCGGAGATGGTGGCGGTCACGTAGGTGCGGATGCCGTCGCCGAGCTCCAGCACCACGTCCGACAGCGCCAGGGTGATCCGGCCGCTCGGGGTCTCCTTCGCGAACGCGAAGTCGCCCGTGAGGCGCTGCCCCATCACCTCGAGGGAGATGTCGAGCCCCGCGACCTTGAGCCCTGACGCGATCGTCGCGCCGTCGACCGGGTACGGGTTGACGAGGGTGTTGATCTGGACCTCGAGCGTTCCGGAGAACGACACCCCGGGGATGAACAGCTCCACGGTCGCCTGGATGCGCCCCGCGATGCCGCCGGCGACCGGCCCGCTCTTGCCGACGATGTCGAAGGCGCCGGAGCCGTCGCGCACGACGACGACGTCGCGATCCGGAGTCCCGAGGCGCAGCGACACGTTGGCGAAGCGGATCTTCTGGGTGGTCACGTCGTCGGGCGTGCCCACGCTGCCATCCGGGCCGATCGCCGTGGACTTCTCGAACGAGATGTCGGCCGTGAGCTGCTGACCGGCGATCGTCAGTGTGAGCGCGGTGACCCCGACCCTGAAGTACGGACCGGCCGGAAGCTCGAGGGTGAGCGTCTGGCCCCCGACCACGAACTCCTCGTCCACCGCGACGGGGACGATCTTGGTGCCGACGGTCCGGCGCATGTCGCTGATCTGCACGCCTACCGTCGCGGTGGCCTGGAGGCCAGGGCCGAGGCGGATCGACGCCGTCGCGGTGATCGACGCGCCGATGCCGGCGCTCGTCACGAGCACGAGAGCCGTGCCGCCCGTGAGCCGCATGCCGATGTCGTCCGCGACGTCGGCAGGGGAGTCGCCGGGGGTTCCGCCGTCGTCGCCCACGAACAACGCCACATTCGTCGCCGCGATGCGCAGGATGTTCACGTCGTCGGACGTGCCCGCGCGCCCGTCGGCTCCGCCGCCACGCACCTGCTCGAACAGGAAGGTTCCCGACAGCGACTGGCCGAACACCGTGACCCCACCGGTCACCTCGACGCGCACGAATCGGCCGGCCGGAAGGTCGAGGCTCAGCGCGCCGAGCGTCGTCTTCACCGCGGTGGGCGCGGTGTTGATCTGCAGCCGGGTCGCGAGCCCGGTGCCGAGCGAGAACGGGATGGCGTCGAGGCCGACGAGGTCGATGTTCGCCGAGACGTCGACCGCCATGCCGGCGGAGGTCAGCAGGAACGCACCGCTCCCTCCGGTCAGGCGAAGCCCGACGTCATCGGCGTCGCCGGCGCCCTTCGGGTCGCCCAGGAAGAGCCGGACGTCGGATGCGGTGACCTTGACGACGCGGGAGGCGCCGACGCCCGCCTGCTCGAAGGTGAAGTCACCGGTGAGGGTTTGACCGGCGAGGTCGAGGGCGAGGTCGTTCACCGAGAGGGCGAAGGCCTTGGTTGCCGGTCGGGTGTCGATCGAGAGCGTCATCGCGGCGGAGGCGGCCACGCCGGGCACGGTGAGCGCGACGGTGCCCGACACGAAGCCGAACATTCCCGTCGCCCCGAGCTCGAGCGTGCCCGTGCCGCCCGCGAGCATCAGGATGTCCGTCCCGCCGTCACCGATCCGCAGACCGACGTTCGCGAGCACGATCGTGGTCGTCGTCCCGGAGCGTTCGAACGCGAAGTCGCCGGTGAGCGACTGGCCGGCGATCGCGAGGACGACGCCCGTGCCGCTCACGCGGACGGCGAGGTTGCCGGGCAGGTTGAGCGCGACCGTGCGTCCGCCGACGGTCACGGACTCCGTGACCGGGGTGGCCGACTGATTCATCGCCAGCGCGAAGGAGCCGGCGATCGTCACCCCGGACGGCAGCAGCGCGCCGAGGTCGAGGGTTCCCCCCAGACGCATCGCCATGCCCGCCGGCGTCAGGACGATGATCCCCTCGACACCCGTGAGGATCGGCGCATCGGATCCCAGCCGCACTGCGCCACCCGCGACGGCGATGACGGTGCGCGCCGCCCCGCCGCTCGACGTCGCCTGCTGGAACAGCAGGTTCGCGGTGAGGGTCACGTCGCCGATCACGACCGCGATGCCTTCGCCGGCGATCCGCAGGTACGGCCCGGCCTCCAGTCGCGTGTGCGTGGGATCGGCGAGCACGACAGCCTGGCCCGACCGGTTGATCTCGAACCGCAGCGCGGACGCCGAGACCGTGACGCCGCCGCCGAGCGAGATGCTCGCACCTTCGATGGCGAGGATTCCGGCGAGCCCCGTGGCGCCGATCTGCAGGGCTCCCGCCAGCGAGAGCTCTCCGATCGGCGCTCCGAAATCGGCGACCGCGGCGATCGAGATGTCGACGATCCTGACGCCGCCGACGGTGCGCTGCGAGAAGGCGACCTCACCCTCGGTGAGCCGGAACCCACCGATGTCGACCGTGATGTTCTCACCGGCCACGGAGATCGAGCTCGCCGCCGGATCGGTCGTGTCGAGCACGACCGCGAAGTCCCCGCTCACGAGGATCCCCGGCAGCGTCACCGCGAGGGTTCCGCTCACCCTCCCGGCGACTCCGGTGGCGCTGAGGACGAACTCGCCCTCGCCCCCGGTGAGCGACACGAAGTCCGTGGTGCCGTCGCCGAACCCGGCGCTCGCGTCCGCGATGGTGATCACCGTGGTCGCCGACGGACCGCTCCCGGACTGGGTGAAGGTGAAGTCGCCCGAGAGTCGCTGGCCGGCGACGACGATCGCCACATCGGCGCCCTCGACGCGGAGGAAGGGGCCGGCAAGCAGGTCGAGCGCGACCGTGGTTCCGTCGAGCTGGAAGCTCTCGTCCACCGCAGGGCCGGAGTTGACCGCGACGGTGAACGTGCCGCTGAACTGCACGGCGTCCCCGGGGACGAGGAATCGGACCGTGCCGGTGATGCGTCCGGCGAGCCCCGAGTCCCGCAGGAGGAACACGGCGGAGCCGTCGGTCAGCCGGACCCCCGCAGTGGCGGTGCCGAGCGACAGCGTCAGCGCCGACGCGATAATCACGGTGGTGGTGGGTGCGGGGGTCCCCGGGGGAGCGCTCGGCAGCACCGGCCCGCGCACCTGCGAGAAGACGAAGACACCGGAGAGTGTCTGGCCCGCGATGGTGAGGGCCGCCGGCGTCGCGAGGGTGCCCACCTGAACGCGCAGCGAACTCGCGGGCAGCACCACTCCGCCGACGGTGCGGGCCGCCGTCGAGGTGTTGAGCTGCAGGCCGATGTCGCCCGTCAAGTCGACCTCGTCGCCCGCGTTGAGCGTCAGATTCGCGACAAGGACCGTCGCGAGGCCCTGCGGCGTGAGATCGAGCGTCCCGGCGGCGACGGTGGCGACGGCGACGCCGTCTCCGAGGCTGAGGGTGAGGGGCGATCCGCCGTCGCGGGCGTCGGCCCCGAAACGCACGCGCAGCCCGCCTCCGGCGAGCGTCTCGAAGGCGAACGTACCGGTGAGCTCCTGCCCGGCGACTGCGAGGGTGAGGTCGCCGACCACGAGCAGATGCGGCGCTCCCGCCGCGCCCTCCGCCACCGTGACGGCATCGTCGCCCGTGCCGAGCACCTGCTCGGTGGTGGTCTCGTTGTAGGAGATCCACGCCGTGCCCGCGAGGGTGACGCCCGGGATGCCCACGAGCTCGACCGTTCCCGAGATCGCGACGACGCGGCTGCCGGTGGTGCCCTTGACGAAGCCGTTGACGCCGGTGAGGTAGAGGCCGACGGCGAAGGGGTTGCGTGCGTCGTCCTCGACGAATCCAGGACCTTGCCCGACGAACACCGTGAGGTCGGACACGGCGAGCTCGGCGCCGCTGAAGTCGACGCTGCCGATGATCTCGACGAAGTCGCCGAGCTTGATCGAGCCCGATACCGCCAGGGCGATGAAGGCGCCTCCGGCGTCGGCGATCTCATCGGCCGCGAAGACGAGCGGCACGTCCACTCCGCCCACCGCGATCGTCTGGTTGAGCGGCTGCGTCGTGCCGTTGTACCGGACAGCGACGGTGGCCTCCGCCTCGAGCCCGCCCGCCGCGGCCGCGATGGCGCCGGAGAACGTGCCGACGATGCCGCCGGTCGTCAGCAGGAACGCACCGCGACCGTCGACGATCTCGAGCCCATCGCCGCCTTCAGGCGTCAGGGCGACCGAGACGTCGCTGAACGCGATGGTCGTGACTCCGGTCGCGGTACGGCTGAGGAGGAAGTTCCCCGAGAACGACGGGCCGCCTGCGACGCCCAGCACGCCGCCGGTGACGGCGAAGTGCAGGAAGGGTCCGGCGGGGACGTCGATGCCCAGGTCGGTGCGGCGCACCGCCGCGGTCGAGGTGTTGATCGCGAACTCGATGTCGCCGCCGAGCGTGAGACCTGCGGGGAGCGAGAAGATCCCGGTCACGCTGCCTGAGAAGCCGGCAGCGACACCGCCCGGCGTCACGACCAGGGCACCCGACCAGTGGTGCGCCGCGGTGACGTTCACGAACGTCCCGAGCTGCAGCGTGAGGTCGGTCACCGCGAAGGCGACCTCGCCGGTCGGGGTGCGGCTGACGAGCACGCGGGCGGCGCCGAGCGACTGGCCCGCGACCGCGATGCTCGCGCCGGTCACCTCGATCTTGAGGCCCGGCTGCACGACGACCTCCGCAGGTCCACCCGGGTCGAGGGTCACCGCGGCGAGGCCGGAGTTGACCTGCACCGCGACGTCGCCGCTCACCGCCAGCCCGGGCACCGTGACTTCCAGCGTGGCCTCGAGCGACCCCGCCATGCCGGCGGCCGTGATCCGGAAGGACCCCTGGATGCCCGTGACGCGCACGAGGGGCGACGCCGGGGTGCCGAAAATGATGACGCCGCTCGACACCGTCAGCGTGAGCGCGGTGCCCTGCGTGACGACCTCGATGTCCCCGGCGAGGGTCTGGCCCGCGATGACGATCGCGACGTCGTCGCCCACCACCCGCAGATACCCGCCCGATCCGCCCGCGGGGAGGTTCACCGACACGGTGCCCGCACCCACCCGGACGGTCTCGTCGACCTCCGCGGAGGTGGTGTTGATCTCGATCGTCAGCGTCGCGGCGATGCTGACGCCGGGCACACCGGTCAGCGCGGCCGTGCCCGTGACGCGGCCCGCGAGTCCGCCGGTCGACGGGAGCACGAAGACCGCCTCGCCACCCGTGAGTGAGAGCGCGGCGGAACCCGCACCGATCGAGACCGAGACGTTCGCAAGTGCGATGCGGGTGACCACAGAGTCGTCGGTGCCGCCTGCGACGCCGTCGGCACCGTAGGAGGTCGCGCGTTCGAACGCGGCATCCGCGCGGATCCGCTGATCCAGCACCGTCAGGACTACCCCGGTCCCGGCGATGCGCAGGTACGGCCCCGCGGGGACGTCGATGGTCACGATGCCGGCGCCGACCTGGAGCGTGTCGTTCACCGCGAGCGAGGTCGTGTTCACCTGCAGGTCGAAGGAGCCCTCGAGGGAGAAAGCCGAGCTGGACACGCCGACCGTGAGCGCGAGCGAGCCGGCCACACCGTTCGGGGTGATGACGAACAGCCCCGAGCCGTCGCTCACCATGAGCGGGCCGAGGGCGAGGGCGACGTTCGCGACGCCGACCCGCACCACCGTCCCGGTCGCGCCGGTCACCTGCTCGAAGGTCACGTCGGCGCTGAGCGACTGCCCGAGCACGGTGATCGTGAGGTTCTCGCCGCCGACGCGAATCAGGCCGCCGGGGAAGGCTTCCGACCACCCGGCGACAGTCTGCGCCGTGCCCGTCGTGTTGAAGGCGACGGTGATGGTGCCCGTCACCGCGATGTCGGAGACCCCGAACGCGACGGCGACGGTGATCGCGCCGTACGCCCCTTCGGGTGCGAGCACGATCGTCGCCGTCGAGCCGGTGCCGGATGCCGGCTGGCTCACCGTGAGCAGCGGGGCCGCTCCGCCGAGCACGATCCGCGTGTTGCGAAGGGTGAGGGTCAGCGTGCCGCCGTCGTCGACGACCTCGATGTCGGTGGTCAGCGTCTGCCCGGCGATCGTGACCGCGACTCCCGTGCCGGCCACCCGCACGTAGCCGGTCGCGCCGCCCGCCGGCAGCGCGAGCGTCAGGGTCTGGCCGCGGACGAGGAGCGTCTGGTCGACGGCATCCGTTCCGGTGTTGAACTCGACGGCCAGTCCGGCCGAGAAGGCGACGCCGGGGACGTCGAGGGTCAGATCACCGGTGATGCGGCCGGCGAAGGTCGAGGAGGCGCCCGCGGACGACAGCAGGATCAGCGCGGCTCCGTGCGACAGCACGAGGGCGTCGCCGGCGAGCCGCAGCTCGACGTCCGTGGCGGCGATCCGCAGGAGCGTCTTCGTGGTGTCCGGCGCACCTCCCGCGCCGAGCGGCGTGACCCGCTCGATCGCCAGGTTCGCGGTGAGCGACTGGCCGAGCACCTGGAGCGTGAGGCCTGCTCCCTCGAAGCGGAGGTACGGACCGGCGGCGACGTCGAGCACCTGCGCCGTGGTTCCGACGACCACCGACGCCTGCACGCGCGCTCCCGTGGTGTTGAGCACGAGGGACAACTCGCCCTCGAGGCTCGCCTCGGCGCCGAGGCGCACCGAGATCGTGCCGTCGATGCGTCCGGCGAAACCTGCCGCCGTGAGCACGAGGAGGCCGGATCCCGCGCTCAGCCGCACGCCCAGGTCGTCGTCGAGAGCGGTGCCGGTGTCACCAGGGGTACCGCCGTCGTCGCCGAGGAAGAGCGCGACGTTCGTGAGCCCGACGACCGTGGTGGCGACGCCGCCGGCCGTCACCCTTTCGACGGCGAGGTCGGCGCGGATCGCCTGCCCGAGCACGGTGAGGTCGAGGCCGGTGAGGCCGACCCGCAGATACGGACCGGCGGGAAGCGCCGTGGTGCCCACGGTCACGGCTGCCGCCGACGTGTTGATCGCGAGCTCGGCGAGCACGGCGTTCACGCCGAGGGCGGCGATCGTGATCGTGGCGCTCAGCGTGCCCGCCACGCCGCCGGAGCGCACGACGAGGTCGCCCTGGATGCCGGTGACGGCGACGGCATCTCCGAGGGCGATCGCCCCGTCGCTGACCGAGAGGGTGAGATCGGTGCCGTCACGGCCGAACGAGAACGTGCCGCTCAGCGATTGCCCGCCGAAGGCGAGCGTCGCCCCGCTGACGACGAACTCGGTGATCGCAGCATCCGTGGCGAAATCGACCAGCACGCCCGGCGCGGTGCTGCCGGGGATCTCGATGGTCTGCGTGACCGCCAGGCCGGTGTCGTTGACGCGCACGCTGGTCGTGCCCGTGATCGTGACGCCGGGCACGCCGATGATGCTGACCACGCCCGTCGCGACGAACGCGTGGCCTCCGCCCATCTCCACGAGGCCGATCGTGGCGTCGGTGAGGAGCACTCCCATCGCGAGAGGGTTGAGCGCCCCGGACTCGAGGAACGCCGGGCCTCGCCCGAGGAAGATCGTGAGACCGGATGCTGCGACGACGCGCACGGGCACGCCGCCGATGACCGTGTCGCTGAAGGTGAGGCTGCCTTCGATCGTGACGAAGTCGCCGATCGTCAGGGTGAGGTCCGATGCGGTCAGGCTGAAGATGATGTCGCCGCTCGCCGGCGCCGGGAGCTTGAAGACCAGGTCCGAGCCGCCGACGCGCAGAACCGTGTCGATGGCGGCCGCTGTGGTGTTGATCTGCAGCAGCACGGTGCCGTCGACCGACATGCCTCCGCCGCCGAGCGACGCCGACCCCGACAGGAAGCCCGCGACACCGTCGGCGCGGAGGATCAGCGCACCCGACCCGTCGAACAGCGAAGGGTCGGAATCGCCGTCGAGGGTCACGGCGACGCCCGTCATCGCGACGATCGTGTCCGAGATCCCACCCGGCGCGGTCGATCGGGTGAAGGCGAACGAGCCCTCGATCGTGCCCGCCCCCAGGATCTCCGCGGTGAGCCCCGACACCTCGACGCGAAGATACGGTCCTGCCGGCAGGACGCCGCTTCCCGGGTCGAGCGGCCCCGGCGTCGTGTTCACCGCGACGCTCACCGTCGTTCCCGTCACGGAGAGGAACTCGGGCACGCTCAGGTTCGCGGTCGCCGAGATGCTGCCGGCGACGCCGGCGGGGGTGATCAGGAACGTTCCGGTGATGGCGGAGACCGAGACGAACGAACCGAGGCTCGCCGTGCCGCCGGTCACCGCGACGCGGTACGAGGCCGAGCCCGACGTGACGGTCCGCTCGAACCAGACGGTGCCGGTGATCGACACCCCCGCGACGGTGACCGCGAGGGAGGAGGCTCCGACGCGGAACGCACCGGGCGCGATCGCGCTGTGCGCCGCGGTGTCCGTGTTGAATTCCACGGTGAGCGAGCCGGCGCTGATGCTCACTCCGGGAAGGACGAGGGCCGGCGTGCCGGTGAAAGAGCCCCAGACACCGCCGGCGCCGACGCCGAGCGTCGCCGTCACACCGGTGACCGTCAGGATCCCGTCACCGAAGGCGAGGCTGCCGTCGGTGATGCCCATCGTCGTCACGCCACCGGTGCGCTCGACCGACACGGAGCCGGTGAGGCGCTGCCCGGCGATGGTGAGCACGATGCCGGTGCCCGACAGCTGCAGGTAGCTCGCACCTCCGGCCGGGAGGACCAGCGCGACGTCCGTCCCGCCCACGGTGACGGTGGTGTCGACGTCCGCGCCGGTCGTGTTCAGCCGCACCGCCAGGCCGCCCGTGAACGAGACGCCCGGCAGGGCGACCGCGACGACGCCGGTGAACGAGGCGGCGACGCCGGCAGCCGAGATCACGAGCGCCCCAGCGCCCTTCGTCAGCGTGACGACGGGCGTGCCGCCCGCGGAGTACACCAGCCGGCCGCCTGCGATCCCCGCCCGGACCACCACCGCGCCGGCGGCGTCGACGCCGCGTTCGAAGGTCACGTCGGCGGTGAGCTCCTGACCCGCGACCGTGATCACCGTGCCCGTGGCCTCGATGCGCAGATACGGTCCGGCGGGCAGATCTCCGACGGCGGCGGATCCGGTGTTCACCGCGACGCCGACCAGCGATGCGAACGAGAAGCCGGTGACCTCGGACGAGATGCCCGCGCTCAGCCGCCCGGCGACGCCCGTCGATGTGATCGTCAGGGATCCGGTGATGTCCGAGAGGGCGAGGAGGTCGGTCGTGCCCGACGCGATCGCGAAGGCGCCGCCCGCGACGGTGATCCGCGTCTGGGTCGCGCCGTCGACGACAGCGCTCTCCACCGTGAACTCGTCGAACGTGACCTGCTGTCCGGCCAGCGCCAGGACGACTCCCGCTCCGCTCACCCGCACGTGGCGATCCGCGGCGGCAGTGCTGAGGTCGAGGTCGAGCGACGTGTCGAGGGCGAGACCGGGAACCGAGATCCGCAGGTCGCCGGTCAGCGTGGCGGTGGCCTCTCCGCCGTCTAGGGTGAGGGTGCCTCCGGCGTTCTCGAAGCGGGCGGATGCCGCGCCGGCGCCGAACGCGAGCGACAGATTAGCGACGGTCACCGTGAATCCATCGGCCGTGGTGGCGAACGCCAGGTCGCCCGTCATCGCCTGTCCCAGCACCGTGATCGTGAGTCCGGTCCCGCTGTAGGTGTCGCCTTCGGCCGCGGCGAACGAGATGGTGACGTCTCCGGAGCCGTCGCCGAGCGCCACGACCTCGTCGACGACGCCGGTGAACCCGTTCACGCGCGCACGGAAGAGTCCGCTGACGGAGACGTCCGTCCAGCCGGTGAGGGAGACCGTGCCACTCGCGTCCAGCGCCATCGCCGTGCCGGTGGCCGACGACTCCACGTACAGGCCGACGACGGCGCCCGTGAGCGCGAGGCCGCCACCGAGGTCGATGCCGAGGTTCCGGGCCGCGATGGCGACGGTCGTCGTGCCGGTCGCCGTGTCGATCTCGACTCGTCCGGCCAGCGTCGCGGTGACCAGGCCCGTCGCGACGACCGTCGCGGTGAGCACGCCGCTGACGCCGGCGGGCGCGAGCACGAGGGTGCCGCCGCCGTCGGCGAGGTCGAGGGTCTGCGCGCTGCCCGAGGCGAGTGTGGCACGGAGCTCACTGACGATGAGCGTCGTGACGCCCGCCGCGTGCGTGATGCGCACCCTGCCGGTGAGCGTGGTGTCGGCGATGTCCAGCTCGATGTCGCCCGCGAGCGAGAGCCCGTCGGTGCCGTTGTAGCTCAGCGTGGCGTTCGACACCGTCAGTCCGGATCCGCCGGCGGTGAAGCTCACGGTGCCGCCAGTGAGCGTGAAGTCGACGTCGCCGGTGTCGTCGCGGGAGACCAGGCGCAGCGTCCCGCCGGTGATCTCGACCGCATCGCCGAACGCGGCGGAGACCCCGGTGGCCGTGATCGTGAGGTCGGAGCCGTCCTGGCTGAGCGTGGCCGACGACACCGCCAGCTCCGCGATCTCGGTGCCGCCCGACGACACCGAGATGCCGAACGACGTGTCGGGGGCCGCCGGGCCCAGGGTGATCAGGAGGCTCCCGGCGTCGAGCGTCGTCGCGCCCGCGAGCGTGTAGGTCGCAGTCACCGCGGCGCTCGCCCGGATGCGCAGGGCGCCGACCGCGAGGTCGAGCTGGAGCGTCGCGGTGAAGCTCGCTGTCCCCGTGTACGGCGAGGTGAGCCCGCTCAGCGCGATCGAGAGGTGGATGCCGGTCAGCGAGAGTGCGTCGCCGAGCACGATGTCGTCGAGGTCCTGGTCGTACGGGTGGCTCGCGATGTACGCCTCGAGCTGCTGCACGATGACGCCGACGATGCCGGCGAGCGGGGAACCGGCGACATAGTCCGAGAAGTGGGGAAGCGCGGCGGTCAGCGTGCCTGCTGCGGCATCCGCGGTGGTCGCGATCGCCTGCACCGAGCCGTCCGGTGCGACGTACCAGATGCGCGGCTGGCCGATCGTGCTGGCGACGGCGATGGTCAGCACCGGATCGATCAGGAACGTCGAGATCAGGGCGCCGGTGCGGGCGTCGTACGCCCGCAGGTCGAAGACGGCGGAGCGGGTGAGGATGCCGGGGACCGCAGCATCCCGTGCGGTGATCGAGACCCAGGCATCGGCGGGCAGTGCGCCGGCGGCGAACGAGAGGGTGGCGCGGCCGAGGGCGACGGTGCCGCCTGCGGCGGCGGAGACGAGGACGGCCCCGGCAGGCGGCGTGATCGCCGGCGTCTGCTCGGAGGGCGAGACCTCGAGGGTGGCGGTGGGGTCGAGGAGGGTGATGGCGGCGTCGACGTCGACGCGGAGGGAGACGGGTCCGTCGGCCCCCGGGGGGCCGCGCCCGGCGTGGAGCACCACGTCGCCGCCCGACAGGATGTGGCTGCTGACGCGTACCGTGCCGGCGCGCACGGGGGAAGGGAGCAGGAACGTCTCGCCGCCCAGGGCTCCGGAGCCGCCGGTCGTCGTCGTACCGCCGCTCACGGCGGCGAGGCTGACACCGCCACCGGAGCGCAGCGGCGCCGACCCGGCACCCAGCGAGCCGAGCGAGGTGGTGACCGTCGCGGCGATCGCGACGCCGCCGAAGGCGCGGACGGGAACAGCGGTCGGGGCGAGCGCGGGCAGCGACGCCGTCGCCCCGCCGAGGCCTGCGAGCACCGACACCGCGGTCGATGGTGCACCGGCACGACCTGTCGCGACGATGGCCGTGGCGTCCGACCGCCCGACCGCGGCGAGCTCCACCGCCCCGGCGACATCGGCGCCGCGCGCCAGTCGCACGCTGGCGTCGTGGACACCAAGGGCGAGGGCGGCACCCGCGCCGGTGGCGCGGACGGTCGCCGTCTGCTCGGCGCGGAGCGAGAGGTCGCCGGCGACCGTGAGCGGCGAGCCGCCGTCGATCGAGGCCGAGGTGAGCGCCGTCGACGAGACGAGCGCCCATCCCGCGCCGCCGTCAGCGGCGACGGCGTGGCGCGCGGTGGCGCGAACGGTGAGATCTGAGACGCCGCTCAGCTCGGCTCCTTCGCCGACCGCGGCGCCTGACACCTCGCGCACGACGAGAGCCGTGATCCCGTCGGCGGCCTCCGCGGTGGCGTCGATGGACGAGTCCGCCTGGACCGTCGCCTGCGTGTCGTCGAGATCGACCTTCGCCGACGGGGCGAATCGCGCGATGGTCTCGAGGAACGCGCGGCCGACGGCGACCGCTCCCGCGTGCGGGTTCGCCGCGAGCGCCGCCCCGCTGAGCTCGGACTGCGCGGGGGTCGAGCCACCGGTGCCGGCCGCGACCACGCGCAGCGATCCCGCGGCGGTCGCGAGCAGGAAGAGCCGCGCCGCGGTGATCGACTGATCGCCCTCGACGACGGCATGAGTGAGCCGCACGACGTCTGCCTCGGCGAGTCCGATCCCGGCGCCCCCTGCGGCGATCGCGCTCGCGGATGCGGCATTGCGCGCTTCGATGCGGACGCTGCCGGGGGTGGTGATCGAGGTGCTGCCGCCGACGCGCGTCACGGCCGACGACTGGTTCTTCACCAGGGCTGCGAAGCCGTTCGCGGAGGAGGCGGTCGTCGAGGAGCTGCTGAGCAGCACGTCGCCGGTCGCCGAGATGGCGGAGTCCACCACCGCGACTCCTGCGGACGACGACGACCACGGGCCTGTCGCATCCGTCGAGTCGGCGCGCAGCGTCACCTCGCCGCCGGAGAGCCGCGCGCCCGTGACGGTGACGGAGGCAGCGGCATCCTCTCCGTGCGTGCTCGTGTCGCTCGCGAGGAACGTGATCGCTCCGTCGCGGTCGGTGCCGGTCGTGTCGACCGACGCGCCGGAGCGCACCGTGATCGATCGCGCCTGGATCATGAGGTCAGCCCCCGGAAGGACGACGGCACCGTCGACGGCCACGGCGCTGCGGCCGGTGATCAGCGCCGCCACACGCGGGGCGAGGAAGGTCAGGCTCGCGACCACGGCGTCCAGCCGCAGCCGGGCGGGCGCGCCCGACAGCACGACAGCAGCCGGGAGGCCCTTCACCAGCAGCGCGTCGAGCGCCCCGTCGATCGCGAGCGCGAGTCCCGCGATGCCGGTGAGGTCGACGGTGAACGACGCGGCGCCGTCGACGCCGCGCACGACGACGTGGGTCAGCCCCTGCGCCTCGACGGCGACGGTCGCGCCGGAGCCGGAGGTGAAGACGATCCGCCCTCCGACGAGGGCGATGCCGCCGGCTGCGGCCTCGGCCGCGGTCAGGGCGAGGGTCGCGGTGCCGTCGGCCACGGTCCAGCCGAGGCCGGCCGCGGTCGGCGGCGCCGACATCTCCGGCGTCGTCGCGTCGGTGGGCGGCGTGTCGGCGGACGGCTCCACGGTGTGGGGCGCGGCCGGCGCCTCTGCCGTCGGCTCGACCACCGGCGCGGGCACCTCTGCCGGTGCGGGCTCCGCCGGTGCGGGCTCCGCCGGGGCGGGCTCCGCCGGTGCAGGGGGCTCGGGCGCGGGGAGGATCGACGCGTCCACGCCCCGGCTCTCACCGGGCGACAGCGTCTCGGCCATGAGCCCGCCGCCGTGGCCGGCGCCGAGCGCGTGTCCGACCTCGTGTCGCACGACCGTGAGGAGGTCCATGCGTGACCAGCCCCAGCCGGCGGCGTCATCGTCGATCACGATCGTGCGACCGGATGCCTCGCCGAGGCGGCCGTCCGGCAGCGAACCGACGGACGCGGTGATGCCCGAGACGTCCGCTCCGGTGTTCGCCCACTCGCCCAGGACCTGCGCCAGGGCGCCTGCGAGCGCGCCCGCGCCGAGGAACTGGTCGGGGCCGACGGGGTCGCCGGGCGCGCTGGACGCGGTCATGGGCTGCGCGGCGTCGTCCTCCTCGGCCGCAGGCGGCGGGGTCGGCGTCGGCGTCGGTGTGGGCGGGGGCGTCGTCACTCCCGCGCCGTCGTCGCCGGAGATCGTCGCATCGCCGTTCTCCATCGGGCACGAGATCGACGCGGGCTGCCCGTTGGTCCCGCCGACGGTGGTGCACTGGCTCGTCGAGAGTGCCTTGGCGAGCGCCGCGAGCGCCTCCTGCAGCTTCCCATCCGCTTCCGCCTGGGCCTGCGCGGCCTGCTGGGCCACGGCCAGCTCCGTGACATACGCGCTCTGCTGCGCACGCACGACGCGCTCGCGACGAGCCGCCTCCGTGCGCCGGTCCTCTTGAGCGGCGAAGACGGAATCGAGCGCTGCGCGAGCCTCGTCGCGGGGCAGCACCTGGACGACGACGACCTCGGCGTCGCGCAGGTGGATGATCTCGGCCGGGGTCTGCGCGGGAGTCGTTGCGGGAGCTGTCTGCGCCGCCGGCGCTCGCTCGACCGCGGGGGGCTCCGGGGCGGCGGCATGTGCGGGTGCGACGCCGGCGACGACGAGAGCGACGCTCACGAGGGCGGCGATGGCGGCGGAGCCGGCACCGTGCGCGCGCCGAAGAGCGGCGCTCTTGCGCGCACTCGATTCAGCGGCCCCCGACGGCACGATTCCCCCCACGCCTGACCCCACCACCCGAAGTGGGGTCGACGTCGCCGAGTATGGCACCGACCTCGGATCGCGTACAAGCAAAATCCTCAAACATCTGGACTTCTACGGCGTGTCGCGAAAGCTCGCCGGCGTGTCGCGAAGCTGTCGCCGGGGTCTTGGCTCTCAGGAGCCGCCCTGGCTCAGCGCGCAGGAATTCGGTCCCATCGTCGGTGCGGCGCCGCTGGAGACCACGATGCCGAACGGCACGTCATGGCAGGCCACGCCGCCGATCCATCCCCCCGACTCGCCCCCGAGGATCACGGCCGCGGTGGTCGCGCCGCCGATGTCCATCCCGTCCACCGTGGGAGCCGCGGAATCGTCCGTCTGCAACGCGACCGACCCACCGCTCGCAGTGGTCGACAACAGTGTCGGCGATGATGTGCCGGCGATCGCGACCCCGACCGTGTTGTCGGCGAACGTGCTCGAGCGCACCGAGCCGCTGGTCGCGTCCATGAACAGCAGTCCCACCTCGCCGTTGCCGGCGAACCGGGAGGCTTCGATGCTCACGCGGTGCCGGCCGGTCACCGCGAGGCCCGCCCACGCGTTCCGCTCGAACAGGGTGTCGGTCACCTCGAGCGTGGTCTGCTCGCCGGTGACGTCGTCCGCGCCGGCGGACAGATACACGCCCGCACCGCCGATGCCGTCGGCGATGGTCGCGCCCGCCACCCGCGCGCCGCGCAGCACGAGCGACGCCCACGGACCGGCGACGACGGCCGATGCGGGATCGGGACCCGCGACTTCGACCGTCATGTCGACCACCTGCACCAGACCGGTCGCGGCGATCAGGACGGCGGCGTCGGACGCCGAGGAGCGCAGGACGGTGGCGTCCCGACCGGCGCCGCGCAGCGTCACGCCGTCGAGGAGGACGACGGTGTCGTCCGCCTCCACCGTCCCCGCCGGCAGCACGAGGGTTCCGCCCTCGGGGATCTGGGCGACGACTTCGGCGAGATCCTCGCCCGTCTCCAGCGTGCGCTCCGTCGTGTCCGCGGGGATGCGCCCGAGGAGCGTCGCCGAGACCCTGCGCCAGACGGCGGTCGCGATCGAGCCCTCCGGACGCACCTGGTCGAGCCCTGTCTGCAGCTGGTCCTCGAAGCGGTCGGCGTCGCAGCCGAGGCGTTCGCGTGTCTCCCGCGCCGCGGCGACCGCGGCGGAGAGCGGGTCGCCGGCCCCCTCGGTGTCGGGGGTTGCGCTCGGCAGCGGCTCCGGCGCGGCTGTCATCGATCCGTCGGGACCCAACGGCCCTTCGTAGCCGGCCACGACGTCCGCAACCGCGTCCGAGACGGCGGCCGCGGCCGCGTCGCACTCCGCCACACGGGTGTCTTCGGTGGGCGTCGGTCCGGGCGTCTCCGCGGCGGTGCACCCAGAGAGCACCCCGACCAGGCCCAGGACGGCGGCGGCACGCGGCAGCATCACATTGCGGAGCCTAGCGGCATGGCCGGCGGCACGGCCCGCGCCACCCGCGGGCCGTGCCGCCCGATCGGACGGGTGCGCAGGGATAATTGACCCGTGCCCACCTACCGCGATGAAGTCGTGGTCCTGCGCACCCACAAGCTGGGGGAGGCCGACAGGATCGTGACGATGCTCAGCCGCCGTCACGGCAAGCTGCGCGCCGTCGCGAAGGGGGTGCGGCGCACATCGTCGCGGTTCGGCGCACGCCTCGAGCCCTTCATGGTCGCCGATGTGCAGCTGTACCAGGGGCGCTCGCTCGACATCGTCCAGCAGGCCGAATCGCTCGGCTCCTACGGCGCCGAGATCGTCGCCCACTACGACCGGTACACCTCCGCGCACGCGATGGTCGAGGCGGCCGATCGCCTCAACGAGGCCGAGGCCACGCCCCAGCAGTACCTGCTCCTCGTCGGAGGGCTCCGCGCCCTCTCGCGCGGCGAGCATGCCTCGCGCAGCGTGCTGGATTCCTACCTGCTGCGTGCGATGGCGCTGTCGGGCTGGGCGCCCGGCCTCGGCGAATGCGCGCTCTGCGGTCGCCGCGGCCCCCACGACACGTTCGTCGCCCAGCAGGGCGGCATCGTCTGCCGCGACTGCGCTCCGACCGGGGCCGCACGCGTCGACGCCGCCACGGTGTCGCTCCTGCAGTCGCTGATGGCGGGGGAGTGGGACGCGGTGGATGCCGCGTCGCCGGGGTCGACCGCCGCCGCTTCGGGTCTCATCGCGGCCTACGCGCAGTGGCACCTCGAGCGCGGCATCCGTTCGCTCTCCCATGTCTCGGCAGCCCCGCAGGAAGGCACCAGGTGACCCCGAAGCCCTACACGCACCGCGACGCGGTGCCGTACCGCCCGCTCGACTGGACCGGCGTCTACCCGCCGGAGTACCCCCGCGGTGCCGTGCCGAACCACGTGGCCATCGTGATGGACGGCAACGGCCGCTGGGCCAATCGCCGGGGTCTCACCCGCATCGAGGGGCACAAGGCGGGCGAGGCCGCGCTGCTGGACGTCGTGGCCGGCGCCATCCAGGCGGGCGTGAAGCACCTGTCGGTCTACGCGTTCTCGACCGAGAACTGGTCGCGCTCGCCCGAAGAGGTGCGCTTCCTCATGGGCTACAACCGCGACGTGCTCCACCGTCGGCGCGATCAGCTCAATGAGTGGGGCGTCCGCATCCAGTGGGCCGGCCGCAAACCGCGCCTCTGGGGGAGCGTCATCAAGGAGCTGCAGTTCGCGGAGCAGCTGACCGCCGGCAACGACGCACTGACCCTCACGATGTGCGTGAACTACGGCGGCCGCATCGAGCTCGTCGATGCGATGCGCTCGATCGCCGACGACGTCGCGGCGGGCCGGCTGAAGCCCTCGGCGGTGTCGGAGAAGCTGATCCAGCGACGCCTCTACCGCCCGGACATGCCGGATGTGGACCTGTTCCTGCGGTCGAGCGGCGAGCAGCGCACCTCGAACTTCCTGCTGTGGGAATCGGCGTATGCGGAGTTCGTGTTCCTCGACACGCTCTGGCCCGACTTCACGCGGGAGGACCTGTGGCACGGCATCGATGCCTACCTCGGACGTGATCGCCGATTCGGCGGCGCCGTGGACGCCCCCGACGCCGCCACATCCTGATCTCACGTCTGCGTCCGACGGGGTATCCAGCGAGCCCTCGCGCCCTCATCATTGACGTGAGCCGCGCATGCGGCCGGTCAGGAGGCGCGTCATGGCGCTGTCAGGGCCTCGGGTGGGCCTCGCCGCGATCCTGAGCCTTGTCGCGGCCTTCGCTCTGGTGGGCTGCGGGACGCCGGTGACCACCGAGGACGCGGGGCGCACGACGACGGCAAGCCCTTCCCCGTCCACCGACGCCACCGAAGAGGCCTCGGCCGAAGGGGAGACCGACACCGGCGGTGAGGACCAGGGCCAGGCGGATTCCGACGGCGGAGAGGATCCCGCCCAGGACCGCGTCCGCACCGGCCCCGTCGCCCAGTACGGCGGACCGGCCTACGGCGACCAGGGCACCGCCGAGGTCCTCGAGCCGGGGGTCTGGTGCAAGACGATCGCGGTGTTCTGGGGCGGCGACGCGGTGCCGGACGGCGTCAGCTTCACGTTCGAGAACGCGGTGACCGATCGACCCGGCCTGCGGGTCGACGGCGGCGTCTGCGGAACCCGCGGCGCGGACCGCTCCTGCCTCGGCATGCTCGTCGCGGCGAACGAGTCCGGCATCTTCTGCAGCCTCGTCCTGCGCCCCGGCGGCGACTTCCAAGACGGCACCACGATCAGCTTCCGCGGCACTCTCGATTGCCCGACCGCCCAGATCTGCGACCAGGTCGCGGCGCGCGAGGTCGACCCGGGACCCCCGATCGTCGTCAACGACCCGGAACCGTCCGCCGAGCAGGACCAGGAGCAGGTCGAGGACCCGGATCAGCAGCAGGAGCCGCAGCCCTCCGACACGCCCACCACAGAGGTGGACGGCTGATGGCAGCTCACCCGCCTGCCGCAGCATCGCCCGAACCTCCGGCCCCGACAGCAGCGGATGCCGCGGGCCACGGCGCCCCCGCACCCGCCGGGCCCTCCGCGCCGACGGCCGAGGAGCCGCTGCGGGTCGACCCCGGGCTCGGCTTCGAGAAGTGGATGGGCTTCCTCTCCTCCTTCGTGGCTCCGCTCACCCTGGTCACCGCGCTGCTCTTCTACTTCGGCTACGTGTCGACGCGCGAGTTCTTCCGGTACTTCGGCGTCGACGTCGACATCATCGGGCTGAGCTC
The DNA here is from genome assembly GCF_001422925.1 of Microbacterium sp. Leaf288. Taxonomy (GTDB): domain Bacteria; phylum Actinomycetota; class Actinomycetes; order Actinomycetales; family Microbacteriaceae; genus Microbacterium. The sequence goes on along the minus strand of NZ_LMNI01000010.1, from coordinate 488,223 downwards.
GCAGGAGTTCGTGATGCGCAGCCCCGGCGCACTGTTCATCCCGGTCATGGTCCTCACCCTGCTCGCCGCCGCCGCGATCCTCGGCCATCGCGCCCTGCGGAAATGGCTGCTGGCCCAGGAGCGCCCCGCGCAACGGCGTGTGATCGGCATCCTCGCCTGGACCGGGATCGGCTTCATCCTCGCGGGCCTCGTCCTGGCCTTCCTCGTGCCGTTCCTGCCGGGATGGACATACGGCCGGCTCCTCACCCCGCTGTTCCTCGCGATCGGCGCGGGCCTCGCGGCCTACGCCTCGGCCACCGTGCGCGCCCTCGACCGCTCGAGCGGCGGGCGAGGCGTCGTCGTGCTCCTCGTCCTGGTGATGATCGCCGGCACGTTCTGGTCGACAGCGACCATCGCGCAGTGGTGGGGCCTCGGGCAGGCCCGCTCGCTCGCCGCCGACCTCACGACGCTCCCCGCCGTCGTGCTCGACACCCCCGAGCGGCTCTATCCGGGCAACGACGCCATCACCTTCCAGCAGCTCGGGGACGAGGCATCCGTCGAAGATCCCGCGGCCTCGCCGCAGACGTTCGCATACCGATACTTCGGGCTGAGGCTGCTCGCGCAGGGTGGCGGGCGCCTCTACCTCGTACCCGACGCCTGGTCGCCGGATGCCTCGACCCTGGTGGTGCCGTACGACGACGTGCGGGTGCGGTTCCGGTTCGTGCCCGACGCCGATCCGCCCGTTCCCTGAGCATCCGCACCGGACCGACGCATTCGGCGGAATAGATGCGCGGACGCGCGCGGTTGTCCTCAGCATGACGGACGCCATCAAGATCGACGTGTGGAGCGACATCGCCTGCCCCTGGTGCTACATCGGCAAGCGCAACCTCGAGAACGGACTGGCCGCGGCATCCGCGGACGACGACGCCCCCGCCGTGGAGGTGACGTACCACTCGTTCGAGCTGTCGCCCGACACGCCCGTCGATTTCGAGGGCGATGAGCTCGACTTCCTCGCGAAGCACAAGGGCATGCCGCGCGCGCAGGTGCAGCAGATGCTCGAGCGCGTGACCGGCGTCGCCGCCGACGCCGGGCTGGAGTACCGGTTCGACCTCCTCAAGCACACCAACACCGTGAAGGCCCACGAGCTCCTGCACTTCGCGAAGGAGCACGGCCGCCAGCACGAGCTGGCCGAGCGCCTCATGGCCGCGTACTTCACCGAAGGGCGCCACCTCGGGCGACAGGACGAACTGGTCGACCTCGCCACCGATGCCGGACTCGACGCCGACGCCGCCCGGGAGGCCCTCGAGAGCGGCCGCTACCTCGACGCGGTGCGTGCCGACCAGGCGCAGGCCACGGCCTACGGCATCAACGGGGTGCCCTTCTTCGTGATCGACGGCAAGTACGGAGTGTCGGGTGCGCAGCCCGCTGAGGCCTTCGCGCAGATCGTGCGGCAGGTGTGGTCCGAGCACCGCGAGCCCGCCGACGTCGACGCCTGAACCTCCGAATCGAGAACGGGCCCGCCGCGATTCGTCGCGGCGGGCCCGTTCGATGTCTGCGGGTCAGCGAGGCAGGTTCGCCTCGATGACCTCGACGATCGCCGGGTCGTCGGGCTTGACGTTCGGGCGGAAGCGGTGGATGCCGCCCTCCGGCGTCAGGACGAACTTCTCGAAGTTCCAGACGATCGGGCCCTTCTTGCCCTCGGCATCGCGCGACTTCTTCAGCGCCTTGTAGACCGGAGCGGCGCCGGGGCCGTTCACCCGGACCTTGTCGAAGACGGGGAACGTCACACCCCACGTGACCGAGCAGTACTCGAGGATCTCATCCATCGACCCCGGCTCCTGCCCCATGAACTGGTTGCAGGGGAAGCCCAGCACGGTGAAGCCGCGGTCGGCGTACGCCCGCTGCAGCTGCTCGAGCTGCTCGTACTGCGGAGTCAGGCCGCACTTGGACGCCACGTTGACGACGAGGAGCACCTGGTCGCCGTACTCGGAGAGGGTCGCGGTGCCGCCATCGGCGGTGGTGAAGGGGATCTCGCGCAGGTCGGTGATCGTGGCCTCGGTCATCCCCCCAGGCTAAGCCCTGTGCACAGAGGCGCGGCCGTTCAGCCAAGGGACGGATTCCTGTAAGAGAATGGAACGCGTGACTACTGCCCTCGCCCCTGCGCCGACGCTGCGCATCGGGCCCATCGAACTCGACGCCCCCGTGGTGCTCGCGCCGATGGCGGGCATCACGAACACCGCATTCCGGCGCCTCTGCCGCGAATACGGGGCCGGTCTCTACGTCAGCGAGATGATCACGACGCGCGCCCTCGTCGAGCGCAACGCGACGACGATGCGCCTGATCACCCACCACGAGTCCGAGACGCCCCGCTCGATCCAGCTGTACGGCGTCGATCCCGCGACGACGGAGGCCGCTGTGCGCCTCCTCGTCGAAGAGGATCGCGCCGATCACATCGATCTGAACTTCGGATGCCCCGTCCCGAAGGTCACCCGCAAGGGCGGGGGAGCGGCCCTCCCGTGGAAGCTCGGCCTGTTCCGCGACATCGTGACGCGCGCTGCCCGCGCCGCCGGGGACATCCCCCTCACCGTGAAGATGCGCAAAGGCATCGACGCCGACCACCTCACCTACCTCGACGCCGGACGCATCGCGGAGGACGCCGGCGTGGCCGCCGTCGCCTTGCACGCCCGCACCGCGTCGGAGTTCTACTCCGGCCAGGCGGACTGGTCCGCGATCGCCCGGCTCAAAGAGACGGTCACCAGCGTCCCGGTGCTCGGCAACGGCGACATCTGGTCGGCCGACGACGCGGTGCGCATGATGGACGAGACCGGGTGCGACGGCGTCGTCGTCGGTCGCGGCTGCCTCGGCCGTCCGTGGCTGTTCGGCGATCTCGCCCGCGCGCTCGGCGGCCCCGGCGCCGCACCGGCCGAGCCGGTCGACGCGACCCTCGGTTTCGTCTCGCGCGCGTTCCGCCGTCACGCCGAGCTGCTCGTCGAGTTCTTCGAGGACGAGGGCCGCGGCTGCCGTGACATCCGCAAGCACGTCGCGTGGTACTTCAAGGGCTACCCGGTGGGCGGAGAGCTCCGCGCGAGCCTCGCCACCGCATCGAGCCTCGCCGAGATCGACGACCTGCTCGCCACCCTCGATGCCGACGCTCCGTACCCGGGCGCGGCGGCCGAAGGGCAGCGAGGTCGCGCCGGAACCCCGAAGCGCCCCGCTCTGCCCGACCGCTGGCTCGAATCGCGCGAGCTCAGCGCCGAGGCCACCACCGCCATCGCCGAAGCGGAACTCGACCACAGTGGCGGGTGATCTGGCCGGCGCGTCCGAGCGCCCGATGGGCTACGACGACGCCGATGCCGCCCGCTTCCATGCCGAGCGCCACCGCTCACAGCGCGACGACTTCGCGCGCGACCGCGCGCGTGTGCTGCACTCGGCCGCGCTGCGCCGACTCGCCGCGAAGACCCAGGTCCTCAGTCCCGCCAGTCCCGCAGACTTCGCGCGGAACCGCCTCACCCACTCGCTCGAGGTCGCCCAGGTCGGCCGCGAGCTGGCGACGGCCCTCGACCTCGCCGCCGATGTCGTCGACACCGCCTGCCTCAGCCACGATCTCGGACACCCGCCCTTCGGCCACAACGGCGAGCGGGCCATGAACGAGTGGGCCGAGGACGTCGGCGGCTTCGAGGGCAACGCGCAGACCCTGCGCATCCTCACACGGCTCGAGCCCAAAGTGGTCGACGCCGACGGGCGCAGCTTCGGACTCAACCTCACGCGGGCGAGCCTCGACGCCGCCTGCAAGTACCCGTGGACGGCCGATCACCCGCTGCCCGATCCCGGCGGCCGGCTCAAGTTCGGCGTGTACCCCGAAGACGAAGAGGTGTTCCGCTGGGTGCGCGAGGGCGCACCGGGCCGGCTCCGCTGCATCGAGGCCGAGGTCATGGACCTCTCCGACGACATCGCCTACTCGGTCCATGACTTCGAGGACGCGGTCGTCAACGGCTACCTCGACCCGGCGCGCCTGGTCGACCCGCGCGAGCACGAGTGGCTCCTCACCGCGATCCAGTCGTGGGTCGGCTTCGACTTCGCCCGCGACGAGCTCGAGGACGCGCTCTTCCGCCTCACCCGCATGCCCGAGTGGATCGATTCCTTCGACGGCACCCGCGCCGCGCTCGCGCGGCTGAAGAACCTCACCTCCGACCTCATCGGCCGCTTCGCGCGCGCCGCGACGACGGCGACACGCGAGTCGTACGCAACATCCGTGCTCACCCGTTACCGCGGCCACCTCATCGTGCCCCGCATCGTCGAGGCCGAGATGGCAGTGCTCAAGGGCATCATCGGCGCCGCGGTCGTGTCGATCGAAGGTCGCAAGGACCTCTACAAGGAGCAGCGACGCGTCCTCAAGCGCGTCGCGACAGCCCTGTGGGAGCACCCTGACGCGCTCGACGCGCTCCACGCCGAGGACTTCGCAGCGGCCGACACGGATGCGGCGCGCCGCCGTGTGATCGTCGACCAGGTCGCCAGCCTCACCGATCAGCTCGCGATCGCGTGGCACGGTTCGCTCGTAGGACCTGTGGACGCGGCATCCGTCGGCGTATGGGCTCCCGGCGCACGACCCATGGACACGGCCTCCCGCGCCTTCCGCGCGTCCGAGGCGCACTGATGGCGGGGCGGATCCGCCAGGCGGACGTCGATGAGGTCAAGGCGCGCACGAACATCGCCGACATCATCGGAGAACGGGTCGCCCTGAAGTCCGCCGGCGTGGGTTCGATGAAGGGGCTCTGCCCGTTCCACGACGAGCGCAGTCCGAGCTTCAACGTGCGCTCCCAGGCCGGTTTCTACCACTGCTTCGGCTGCGGCGAGTCCGGAGATGTGTACTCGTTCCTGCGTGCGATGGACCATGTGACGTTCACCGAGGCCGTCGAGCGCCTGGCCGGACGCATCGGCTACGCCCTGCATTACGAGGACGGCGGCGCCGCCCCCGAGCACACGGGTCGCGCCCGCCTGTACGCGGCGAACGCCGCGGCCGCGGAGTTCTTCCGCGCGCAGCTCATGACGCCCGAGGCCGACATCGCGCGACGCTTCCTCGGTCAGCGCGGCTTCGACGCCGGCGCCGCGGCCCACTTCGGCGTCGGATTCGCCCCGAAGGGCTGGGAGGGCATGACCAAGGCGCTGCGCACCCAGGGCTTCACCGACGAGGAGCTCTCGTCCGCGGGCCTCGTGTCGCAGGGGCAGCGCGGCGTGTACGACCGCTTCCGCGGACGCGTGGTCTGGCCCATCCGCGATGTGACCGGGCAGGTGATCGGGTTCGGGGCGCGCAAGCTCTTCGACGACGACAACGGCCCCAAGTACCTGAACACGCCCGAGACGACCATCTACAAGAAGGCGCAGGTGCTCTACGGGCTCGACCTCGCCAAGCGCGAGGTGTCCCGCCAGCACCAGGTCGTCGTGGTCGAGGGCTACACCGACGTGATGGCGTGCCATCTCGCGGGCATCACGACCGCGATCGCGACCTGCGGCACGGCATTCGGCTCCGACCACATCACTGTGCTCCGGCGCGTGATGGGCGACGACTCCACGGCCGGCGAGGTCGTGTTCACCTTCGACCCGGATGCCGCGGGACAGAAGGCGGCGCTGCGCGCCTTCGCCGACGCCAAGCGGTTCAACGCGCAGACGTACGTCGCCACGGGTCCGGAAGGACTCGATCCGTGCGATCTGCGCCTCGCGCGCGGCGACGGCGCAGTGCGGGCGCTCCTCGAGACGAAGGTGCCGATGGTCGAGTTCGTGCTCGACCAGCGCATCTCGGGCTACGACCTGCGCAGCGTCGAAGGGCGTGTCGGCGCGCTGCGCACCGCCGCACCCGTCGTCGCGGAACTGCGCGACCCGCTGCTGCAGCCGGAGTACGTGCGGGTGCTGGCCAGACGACTCGGCATGGACACCGAGGACGTCCGCCGTGAAGTCGAGCGGGCGGGTCGCAGCAGCGGGGGCGGCCGGCGCGACGCCGCGCCCGGCCCGGCCGGGCCTGCGGAGCCGCCGGTCGACGACGGCGCTCTGCGCGTGACGCTCGCAACCCTGCCACGCACCCCGGAGGTCGGGCTGGAGCGAGGCGCCGTGATGGGCGTGCTGCAGTTCGGCCATCGCATGGACCCGTCGCTCGTCGCGCGCGCCCTCGACCTGCCGTTCCGGCACCCGGCACTCGATGCCGTGCGCATCGCCGTGCGCGACGCCGCCGGCATGCAGCGGCCCGGCTGGGCCGTGGATGCCGTCGCCACCGTCCGCGAGCCCTACCGGTCGCTCGCAGCGGAACTGCTCGCCGCCGATTTCCCGGCGCTGAGCGACGACGAGGCGGTCTCCTCGGCGAGCGACCTCGCGCGCAGGCTGGTGATGCGCGGGTTCGACCGCGAGAAGGCGGAGCTGCTCGGGGCGATCCAGCGCGTGCCCGCGGAGTCGGAGGAAGGCCGCACCATCAGGCTGCGCCTGCGCGAGCTCGACGCCCAGCGTCAGGCCCTCGCGGACGAGGCCCCCTGATCCGGTCCCGTCGGCTGGCGTCGACGCCTGTCAGCAGGCAGGATGAGGAGATGGCTCACCGGCGAGATGCGGATGTCGCGATCGACTGTTCGGATCTGTCGATCGCCCGTTCCGGTCGCGGCGGTCCGTCGCAGCGCGTCGTCGACGGTGTGTCGTTCAGACTGCCGCACGGCGGCATCCTGGCGCTGATGGGCCCGACAGGCTCCGGCAAGTCGTCGCTCGCCGCAGTACTGGCCGGCGCCGATGAGCCCGGCCTCGCTGTCGTCGGGGGCCGCGGCATCGTCGAAGGCGTCGCGGTGCGCCGTCCCGGCCGCGCCCACCGCTACCTCACGTACTACGCCGGCTACGTCCCACAGGCCGCGGGCGCCCATCTTCCGGCCCGCCTCACTGTCGCCGAGGTGATCGGCGAGCCGATCACCAGTCGCGACCGGCACGTCAGCGCGCGAGCACTCGCGGTGCGGGTGGCGTCACTGCTCGACGAGCTCATGCTGCCCCTCGGCGCGGCGCCCAAGTACCCGTACGAACTGAGCGCGGGCATGCGCCAGCGCGTGGCGCTCGCCCGAGCCCTCGTGCTGCAGCCCCGCGTGCTGATCGCCGACGAGCCCTTCGCCAACATGGACGTCGAGGTGCGCAAGGCCGCACGTGAAGCTGTGCTCCGCCGTCGACGCGAGCTCGACATGGCCGCCCTCGTCGTGACCAACGAGCCGGAGGTCGTGAACGAGCTGGACGCGGACGTCCTGGTGCTGCGCGCGGGCCACGCCGTCGCCTTCGGGCACGGCACCGAGGATCTGCTGTGGACGCCCGACGGGCAGGCCGATCGACGCGTCGTCAACTCCTGATCGGGCCCGCGTGGTCATGAGCACGGCTCGAGCTTTGCTAGTATGGACTGGTTGCCCGCACGAGAGTGCGGAACATTCCTCCATAGCTCAATTGGCAGAGCAATCGGCTGTTAACCGATAGGTTCTTGGTTCGAGTCCAAGTGGGGGAGCGAAAGCCTCGGGGCTCCACCCCCGAGGCTTTCTTCGTCTCCGGGGAACACATCGAGGAGTGCACATGGCGGCTCGCGCGCAGCCTTCGCCGCGTCTGGCCGTCGAAGGAGGGGTCCCTGCGCCGGCGCCCGTCTATCGCTCGGTCCCCCTTCTGATCGCCCTCGCCGTCTTCGGCGGCGCCGTGCTGTGGGTCGGGCTCGTGGTGCTGTTCGGCGGGGATCCCTGGATGTTCCCGGTCTCCGCACCGGCGCCCTGGCGCTTCCTCGCGCTCGTGCCGTCGATCATCGCGATCCTGCTCGCCGTCCGGGGGATCGCGCTGTGGTCGCTGCTGTCCGCCGTGGCGAGCCTCTGGCTCGTTCCCACGGGCATCGCCACGATCGCCGTCGTCCTGATCGCCCTCTCGACCGTGCGGGGCATCCGCCGGCAGTGGGCCGCCCACGATCTCGATTCGGTGATCGCCACCGCCGCCGCGCACGACCTTCCGGTGCTCGTCGTGCAGCATGTCGCGGGCAAGCCCGGTGCGCGCAAGCGCACCGACACCACCCAGGTGCAGGTGCGCGACGTCGACACCGGAGAACTCTCCACCGCTCGCGTGTGGGGCCCGATGCGCGTCGGCACGACCTTCGTGCGGCAGGGCATGAACGTCATCGCCCAGGCGCCTCCCGGAGCAGATGCGGAGCTGCGCCGGTGGGTCGAGCGCCAGAACCGCCGGAGCACGGCGACCTCTGCCTGACCGCCGACGGGTCGTGGTCCGGACCGAAGGACGATGCGGACCACGACGCCGTTGCGCGCGCGTCAGACGTCCGCCAGGAGCCCTTGCATCTCCGCGATCTCCGCGGTCTGGTCGTCGATGATCCGCTCGGCGAGGGCGAGCACGTCCGGATCCTGTCCGTCGGACAGCACCGCTTCCGCCATCTCGACGGCCCCCTCGTGGTGCGCGATCATCTGCTCGAGGAACAGGCGACCGGCTTCCGGGCCGGCGGCCTCGCGGAGCGCGGTCATGTCGGCCTCCGACATCATCCCGTCGCCGTGGTCCATGCCTCCCGTTGCGTCCGGGTCGTGCGGCACGCCCCAGTCGTCGAGCCACCCCTTCATGAGCGCGATCTCCGGCCCCTGGGCGGCCTTGATCCGTTCCGCCAGCTCGACGATGCGGGTGTCGACCCCGTCCTTCTCGAGAATGAGCTCGGACATCTCGATCGCCTGCTGGTGATGGGGGATCATCATGGTCACGAACATCTGGTCGGCCATCGAAACGGAGGTCGCCGAGCTCGAGGGCATCGGGGATCCGTGGTCCATCCCGGGCATCGACCCCGGGCCGGCGGTGACATTCGCGCACCCCGCCAGTCCGAGCGCGACGGCCAGGGGGAGTGCGGCGACGAGGGCGCGCTTGCGGTGGTTGTTCATCTCTTCTTCTCTCTGTCGTGAGGATGCGGCGCGTGAGCGCCCGACGGGTCGGGCGCCGAGGGGCTCACGTCCGACTGATCGAGAGAAGTGCAAGGGAGGGCGGATGCCGCGGCGCGTCGTCGGGCGCGCCCAGGGCCGCTGCCCTCCAGGACGCATCGCGTCGACCGAGCCGCCACGAAGAGCCGAGCGGGGCGACGAGCACAACGGTGAGGAGAAGGGCGAGGACGCAGATCACCGCCCACACACCCGGCACGGTGGTCCCGGCCGGCGTGCCGACCTTCTCGGTCATCGCGCCGTCGTGCCCGTGATGGGTCACCGTGTCGGGCTCGGCCGACATCACGGCCATCGACGGTCCGTGCCCCGCGTGAGGTCCCTGGGACGCGAGCACGTGCATCCCCAGCAGTCCCAGCACGATGGCCGCGATCATCACCGCGTGCGCACCGAGCCGGATCCGCGCCGAGCGAGGCTCAGGCTGCAGAAGCGGCATCCGTTCACCCCTCGACGTCGGGACGCGGTCTCAGCGTCTCGACGAGTCTAGCGGCATACCCCCAGAGGGTATAGAGGAAAGGGACGACTCAGGCGTCGATCTGGTCGACGCCCGGCGTCCACGAGCTGCCGGGACGCCCCCATCCCCGCTTGCGCGCGAGCTTCTGCACGGTCTTCCAGTCGCCGTCATCGAGACGGTCGACGTAGAGGATTCCGTCGAGATGGTCGAACTCGTGCTGCATGATGCGCGCCCGCCAGCCGTCGACCTGGACCCGGACAGGGTCGCCCGCGAGGTCCGTTCCGGTCACGAGCACCTCGTCCGACCGGCGCAGCGGGAACCGCTCGCCGGGGAACGAGAGGCATCCTTCGGACTCCTCGTCGGGGTCGGGCGCACCCGGCTCGAGCGGCTTCATCCACAGCTCGGGGTTGATGATCACCCCACGCCAGGGCGCACCGTCGTCGTCGGTGTAGTTGTACGTGTAGATGCGCAGCGGCACGCCGACCTGAGGGGCCGCGAGGCCCACGCCGGGGGCGGCATCCATCGTCTCGAACATGTCGGCGACCAGGGTGCGGATCTCGTCCGTGATCTCTTCGACGGCGGACGCGGGGGAGTGCAGGACGGGATCGCCCATGATGCGAATCGGGAGAACAGCCACGCCTTGAGCCTATCGACCGGTGCCTGCGGCTAGTGTCGATGTGTGGTGTGGACGGCGGTTGAGCTCGAGGACGTAGGCGATCAGCTCGTCGGCGCGTTCCAGAATCCCGGAATCCTCATCGGCATCCCGCTGGCCCTGCTCGGCGCGATCTTCATGTCGTTCGGCGCGCAGTACCAGCACCGCGGCGTGACGAAGGTCGAGCGTCTCTACGGCTCGCAGGGGAGTGGCGGGCTGGGCGCGAACCACCTGGTGAAGCTGCTCTCGCGACCGTCCTGGGTGATCGGGACCGTCATGCTGGGGCTCGCGATCGTGTGCCAGCTCTCGGCGCTCGCGTTCGCGCCGCTCATCGTCGTGCAGCCTCTGGGGGCGATCGCCCTCGTGATCACGACGCTGCTGAACGCCCAGATCAGCGGGCACAAACCGACCAGACGCTCGCTGACCGCGATCGGCGCCTGCGTGGGCGGCATCTTCATCTTCGTGACCATCGCGGCGCTGTTCGCGACCGAGAAGCCGGTGTCGAACGGCCAGCTCATCACGATCCTGGTGATGCTCGGGATCGTCACCGTCGTCTTCGCGGGCCTGTGGATCTGGCTGCGCTCGCGCATGGGCGCGCTCTTCTACATCATCGCCGCCGGCGTCATCTACGGCTTCGTCGCGACGCTGGCCAAGGTCGTGATCGTGCGCATCCAGTCGCAGGACTTCAACTGGCTCACGTTCACGTGCCTCGCTGCGCTCATCGCGGGCGCCATCGTCGGCGCGTACTTCGTGCAGAACGCGTACGCCTCCGGGCCGCCCGACCTCGTCGTCGCCGGCCTCACCGTCATCGACCCGATCGTCGCGATCTTCATCGGCCTGACGGTGCTGCAGGAGGCGGCAGGCGCACCGCTGTGGGTCTACATCTCGTTCGCGCTGGTCGGCGCGGTCGCGGTGTGGGGCGTATTCCAGCTCGCCCGCCATCATCCCCAGGTGCTGAGCGAAAGCCAGGAGCTCCCGATCCAGCGGGGAAGTGCCGGAGGGGCGGCGGATGCTGCGCACCCGCGCACGGGATCCATCAAGGTGACCGAGGCCGTCGCCAAGGTGTGGCCCGAACCGCCCGTGAAGGACCGCGCGGACGAGCCCGGGGGCACGGCGGGCAGGTAGGCTCGTCTCCGCGCGCCAGACGCGCACGGGGCGGTGGCCAAGCTGGTCAAGGCAGCGGGCTCATAACCCGACGATCGTGGGTTCAAGTCCCACCCGCCCTACGTATCGAGGTCCGTCGCAACCCACCGGGTTGCGATGGACCTCACTTCTCTCCGGGTGCGGATCACGGGTCGATGAGAAATTCGTTCATACCCCTAACTTTCGGAGGGGGACCCAGTGACGCGCGCCGTGGTTTGGCTGTAGCGTCAGCGGCAGCAACTGTCCCTCGCGCCTTTTGGAGGCGAACAATGAAGTTCTTGCAGAGGCTCGGCAGATCGATCATGCTCCCGGTGGCTGTGCTCCCGGTGGCTGCGATCCTGTCCGGCATTTCGTACTGGATCAGCGACGGCGGGAAGAGTCCCAACATCGCCTCAGCCTTCCTCGGCGCAGCGGGCGGATCGCTGCTCGACAACATGGCGCTGCTGTTCGCCGTCGGCATCGCGCTCGGCATGGCGCAGAAGTCCGACGGAACGTCAGCCCTGGCGGGGCTGGTGTCGTGGCTCGTGGTGACGACGCTCCTCAAGCCGGAGACGGTGGCGCTGTACACGGGCGTGGCGGACGTCAACGAGGTCGACCCCTCGTTCTTGAAGGTGCAGAACGTCTTCGTCGGCATCATCTGCGGCCTGATCGGCGCGTTTTGCTACAACCGCTTCAAGGACACCAAGCTGCCCGACGCCCTGTCGTTCTTCTCGGGCAAGCGTTCGGTCGCGATCGTCACCGCGGGCATCTCGCTCGTCGTCGCCATCGCGCTGTACTTCGTGTGGCCGTGGGTGTACGGCGGACTCGTCACATTCGGTGAGTGGATCGTGACGCTGGGAGCCTTCGGCACAGGGATCTACGGCTTCTTGAATCGGCTCCTCATTCCTGTCGGCCTGCATCACGCGCTCAACTCGGTGTTCTGGTTCGACGTCGCCGGCATCAACGACCTCAACAACTTCCTCTCCGGAGAAGGCACGTATGGCGTGACCGGTCAGTACATGACCGGGTTCTTCCCGATCATGATGTTCGGTCTGCCCGGCGCCGCCCTCGCCATGTATCTCACCGCGAAGACCACGCGCAAGAAGCTCGCCTACGGCATCCTGTTCGCCGGCGCGGTCTCGTCCTTCTTCGTGGGCGTGACCGAACCGCTCGAGTTCGCTTTCATGTTCCTGGCGCCCGTGCTGTACGTGACCCACGCGCTCTTCACCGGCATCTCGATGGCGATCAGTCAGCTTTTGCCGGTGCGCATGGGCTTCGGGTTCTCGGGCGGCTTCGTGGATCTCGTCCTCAACTGGATGAATCCGATGGCCCAGAACCCGTGGCTCATCCCCGTGATGGGCGTGTTCTGGTTCTTCATCTATTTCGGGGTGTTCTACTTCTTCATCAAGCGGTTCAACCTGAAGACGCCCGGCCGCGAGGACGATGACATCCTCGGCGAGGGCACCGAGTACGACACGCACGCCGCGGACGACAAGTACCTCATCACCGGCAGCCGCTTCATCGACGCACTCGGCGGCAAAGAGAACATCCTCGAGCTCGAGAACTGCGCGACACGCCTGCGAATGGAGATCGACGACGTCAGCAAGGTCGATGACACCGCCCTCAAGCGCGCGGGCGCGGCGGGCACGATGAAGCCCGGTGGCAAATCGGTGCAGGTGGTCTACGGCACGAACGTCCAGTTCGTCAAAGACGCGATGGAGCAGATCATCGCGGGCGAGGTGGCAGCCCCGACCGGTGCTGCGCCCGAGCCGGCCATCGCTCCCGCTGCGGCCGGCACCGCGGTCCTGACCGACGCTCCCGCCACGACGACCGTCAAGCTCCGCCAGCCGCTCGAGGGAAGGGTCGTGGCCCTGACGGCGGTGCCCGACCCGACGTTCGCGCAGGGGATCATGGGCCCGGGCGTCGCGATCGAGCCGACCGGCGACACCGTGGTCGCGCCCGCTGACGGCACCATCGGCGCCACGTTCGACAGCAGCCACGCGGTGGCGCTCGTCCTCGACGACGGCACCGAGCTGCTCATCCACGTCGGCATCGACACGGTCGGCATGAAGGGCGACGGTTTCCAGACTCTCGTCGAGAAGGGGCAGAAGGTCACGGCGGGCACGCCGCTCCTGCGCTTCGACCTCGCGAAGATCCAGGCCGCCGGGCACCCCTCGATCACGCCGGTGATCGTGCTCAACAACGAGAACGCGACCGTCACCTTCGAGTGATGCCGGCGTCCCAGCGATGAGCGGGACGGATGCCTCGTGGCGAGGCATCCGTCCCGCTCTCACATCGCGTTGCCGATGTAGGAGTACTTCACGAAGACCTCGGGGGCCAGCCCTGCCTCTTCGAGCACGCCCTGCACGGCGCTGAGCATGTAGCTGGAGTCCCAGCCCATGTAGAGCGAGTGCTCGTCGTCGAGACTGTCCCACTGACCGTTCCAGGACTGCGCGGTGTAGACCGGACCACCCCGGCGCGCGCTGTACGCGACGACCGACTCGCGGGAATCCGCCCACAGCCGCTTGAAGACGCGGTTGAAGAGGTACTTGACGTCGGGCACCTCCCAGTGCTCGCCGCAGTACTCGACATACGACCACTCCCGGTGCCATCCGGGAGGCCATCCGCGACGGCGGACGGCGTCGAGGATCGGGGTGAGGCCGTCGTCGTCGATCGCCGGACCGCCCGGACGCTTCCAGACCTCGACGAACCGGCCGGTGAGCTGCGCCGAACGGTGCGCGATCGCCGCCGTGCCCCAGGACGGGAGCGCGGCGAGCTCGGCGGTGGTGGCGACGGCGCTGCGCGCGTAGAGGGCCCGCTTCTCGGGGAACGAGCGATCGAGAGCACGGAGGGCGAGATCCTCCTCGAGGACGGTGAGATTGCCGATCGTGTTCGCGAGGGCGCGATGGCTGTTCTGCTCGTCGTCCGTGTACGACGCCCACTCGCGCACGCCGTCACCCGACCAGCCGTCGCCGGGGGCGAGCGGGAAGATGTGCTCGACGTCGAGCCCGCCCGCGCCGTCCACACCGGAGATGCGGCCGAGGACGTAGGCCGCGTGGGGGAGCTCCGAGTACTTCAGGGCGACCGCGATCCGCTCGTCGGACGGCGTGATGCGCGAGATCGCCGCCACGAGCGCGCCGGCACCCTCTTCGCGCGCGCGGCAGAGGCGCGCGACCAGGCGATCCACCCCGGTGCCGACCACCGCGCGGCGCACGAGCAGTGACTGCACCATCTCGAGCGTGTCGATCAGCTCGTCGCGCCCGAGCGACCCCAGCTCGAAGTCGCGGTACGCCCGCATCACGAGCGGGTACATGCCCGTGCCGAAGGTGCCGAGGTAGGCGAGGTGACGCGTGATCTCGGCATCCGGCGCCTCCTTCGGCCGCAGCAGGATGCGGTACACGCGGGAGAGCTCTCGCCACTCGTCGGCGTGGCTCAGGAGTGCCTCGAAGTCGAGCCGCGGGAACTCGTGACGGAAGGCGTCGTACACGCCGCGGCCGCCGACGACGGTGACCTCTCGGCCTGTCCGCATGACGAGGTACTGCCGCCAGAACTCCGCGATCGACTCGCCGGTGTTCTGCTCGATCGCCTGCCAGTAGTCGGCCTCGATCTCCCGCTGCTCCGAGTGGTTGAGCCCCATCAGCACGTAGTTGTGGATGAGCTCGTGGTCGCGCAGCGGCTCCCCGGTCGAGTTGAGGCTCTCGAAGATCTGCTGGGCGTTGGCGCCGGCGCCGAGCGTGATCGCCACGTGCTCGAGCTTCTGGAGCCCTCGCCAGATGTGGGGCGCCTCCTCGAGGCTGATCTGGCTGCGGAAGAACGCGTAGTTGTCGTCGAACCGCGAATCTCGGTGCTCGCCCGCCGCGAGGGGGAGATCGAGCACGACACGCTCGAACACCGAGGCCCATGCGCGGTGCGGGCGCAGCTTCGTGCGCGTCGCGTCGTGCGAATGGACGAGCACGCGCTGCAGCTGATCGGCGAGGTCCGGATCCGCCTCGCGCACGGTGTGATGGAGGGCGGCGACCAGCAGCATGAGCGTCGTCGTCCGCTGCTGCCCGTCGATCAGCACGAGTTCGGCGTCGGATCCCTCGCCGCTCGCCGAAGAGAGGATCGAGCCGATGAAGTGCATCTGCCGATCGTCGAGATCCGCCACTGCACGGATGTCGGAGAGGAGCTGTTCGCACCCGCCGATGTCCCACCGGTACTGCCGCTGATACACCGGGACGACGATCGTCCAGTCCGCGGCGGAGAGCCAGCCGATGGTGTTGACAGCAGTGGCATCGACGTTCGTGGCAGTGACCATGGCCCGTCCAGTCTAGGCCGGGCTCCCCGCCTCGAATCGGGTGGACGACGGCCGCCGGTTATTCACGGCGCGGGCTTGGGGGGCGTCCAGACCCCCGAGGTAGGCTTGCCTAAGTTGAGCCTGTTAAAACGTGCTGGCTCACTGACCGAAAGGCATGATTCGTCATGGGTTACATCAAGTCCGCCGCTCTCGACGAGACCGGCTTCGTGGTGCTCGACTCCTACGGTGAGGAGATCGACCCGCAGGAGTGGCTGTCGATCGAGTACGTCGACTGGAAGTCGTCGGGCGACACCCGCTTCGCGCCGCTCGCGTCCGCCAAGGGCGAGATCGAGTGCAACGGGTTCTGGAACCACACGCCGCCGCGCACCGACAAGGACGGCGTCTGGATCCCCGAGCAGACCGAGAAGGCGCCGACCCTGACGCGTCGCGCACAGGAGCCGGGCGCGAACGTCGGCCGCTGCCGCATCATCGAGCTGCAGCCCAACACCTACGCCGACGCGCTGTACAACCTCCACCAGGACGACAACAACCGCCTCAACCCCGACGGCACCGGCTGGGTCGTGCGCGGCTTCTTCAACCTCACCGACGACAAGAACACCTACTTCGTGCTGCGTGAGAACCGCACCGACCCGAGCATCGAGTACCGCGTGGCACTGCCCGCCGGCGCCCAGCTCATCGTCGACACGCAGCGCCTGTGGCACGCCGTGCACCACGACGGCACCGAGCCGCGCTACTGCCTCATCACCTCCTGGGAGTCGGGCCCCGAGCTCGACGCATACATGGAGAAGTATCACGCCGTGCCGACCGCGCCGCAGTTCGAGGTGGCGCAGGAGGTGCTCGACGCCGGTCAGGCCGAGCAGGCCCGCCGTGACGCCGCACGCGCCGCGTACTACGCCGCCAAGGGCAAGGCCGAGGTCCAGGCCATGAGCGAGGCCTGAGCACCGCCCGCCTGATCCGAGGGGGCCCGGGAATCACAGTCTTGTGATTCCCGGGCCCTCTCCGCGATAATGGCGGCAGCACAACCGAACAGCACGTCGTGACACCGTCGCAGGTCGTAGGGGAAGACGCACCTGACGAACGGAGAGATCATGGCGACACAAAAGGCGCGTGGGGTGATCTTCATCCACTCCGCGCCACGAGCGTTGTGCCCCCACCTCGAGTGGGCTGTGGGGCGAGCCCTCGGCCGCGCCGTCAGCTTCGACTGGGCGGATCAGCCCGTGCTGACCGGCAGCAGGCGGTCCGAGTTCTACTGGGAAGGCGCCGCCGGGACCGGCTCGGCCCTGGCCACCGCCATCCGCGGCTGGGAGCACCTGCGCTTCGAGGTCACCGAGGATCCCACGCCCCGCAGCGACGGCGGCCGTTGGCTGCACACGCCGGGCCTCGGCATCCATTACGCCCAGACCGACTCCGCGGGCAACGTCGTCATCGGCGAGGACCGCATCCGCTACGCGATGGAGATCGCCGGCGGCGACGCGTTCGAGCTGCAGCGCGAACTCGATGTCGCGCTCGGCGCCGCATGGGACGAGGAGCTCGAGCCGTTCCGCCACGCGAGCGACGATGCGCCCGTCGTCTGGCTGCACAAGGTCGGCTGACGCCCACAACCCACAGCCGCAGGCGGCGTGAGGCGCCACTACCGAGGCTCGGAGGCCATGAATCCCGGGCCCTGGGACCGCGAACCGCCGCCTGACACGAAAGACGCCCCCGGCATCGCCGGGGGCGTCTTCGCGTCGCGGGTCGTCAGACCGAGCGGAAGGCGACGACGGCGTTGTGACCGCCGAAGCCGAACGAGTTGCTGATCGCGAGCTGATCGCCCGCACCGAGGGCGATCGGGGCGTCCGAGATGCGCAGCGGGATGTCGGGGTCCTGCGTGGTGACGTTGATGGTCGGCGGCGCCTGGCGCTCGCGCAGCGCGAGGAGCGTGAAGATCGCCTCGAGCGCGCCGGTGCCGCCCAGCAGGTGACCGGTCGCGCCCTTCGTCGCCGAGACGGGGATCTCGTGGACGCGGTCGCCGAAGACGCTCAGGAGTGCCTTGTACTCGGCGATGTCGCCCGTGGGAGTGGACGTCGCGTGCGCGTTGATGTGCGTGACCTCGTCGGGCGTGGCGCCCGCCTGCTCGAGCGCGAGGCGGACGGCGCGCGAGGCACCCAGACCCTCGGGCTCCGGAGCCGTGATGTGGTACGAATCGGCCGTCACGCCGCCGCCCACGACCTCGCCGTAGATCTTCGCGCCGCGGGCCTTGGCGTGCTCCTCGGTCTCGAGGACCAGCGCTGCCGCGCCCTCGCCCATGACGAACCCGTCCCGGTCGACGCTGTACGGGCGCGACGCGGTCTCGGGGGAGTCGTTGCGCTTGGACAGCGCCTGCATCGCGGCGAAAGCGGCGATGGTGAGCGGGTGGATGACCGCCTCGGCGCCACCGGCGATGACGACGTCGGCGCGACCGGCACGAAGGCTCTCGAACGCGTTGACGAGCGACTCGGTGCTCGATGCGCACGCCGAAGCCACGGTGCGCGCGTAGGCGCGGGCGTTCAGGTGCATCGAGACGGCCGCGGCCGGCGCATTCGGCATGAGCATCGGGACGCTCATCGGCATGACGCGGCGAGGTCCCTTGGTCTTGAGCGTGTCCCAGCCCGCGAGCGTGGTCTGCAGGCCCCCGATGCCGGTCGCGAAGTCCACGGCGAACCGCTCGGGATCGACCTCCGGCTTGCCCGCGTCCTCCCAGGCCTCGAACGCCGCGACGAGCGCGAACTGCGCCGAAGGGTCGAGGCGGTTGGCCACGGGGCGCTCCAGCACGGAGTCGGGCCGGACGAGCGCCTGCGCGGCGAAGGTGACGGGGAGCTGGTACTCCGCGACCCATTCCTGCTCGATCGTGTGCGTGCCGGATGCTCCGTTCATCAGCGCCGACCAGCTCTCGGGGGCGGTGCCGCCGATGGGGGTCGATGCACCGATGCCGGTGACGACGATACGGGGTGTGCTCATGGAGATCAGAGTCCTCGTGATGATGGCCGGTGGGGGCCCGCGGCCCCCACCGGGATGGTCCTACGCCTGGTTCGACGTGATGAAGGTGACGGCGTCGCCGACGGTCTTGAGGTTCTTGACCTCGTCGTCCGGAATGGTGACGCCGAACTTCTCCTCGGCGTTGACGACGATCGTCATCATCGAGATCGAGTCGATGTCGAGGTCGTCGGTGAACGACTTCTCGAGCGCGACCTCGTCGGCCGAGATACCGGTCTCGTCGGTGATGAGCTCCGCGAGTCCCGCGAGGACCTCGTCGTTGGTGAATGCCATGGGATTCTCCTGTTTGTTAGGGGTAGGCGTGCCCGAGCGGGCCGGGAATCAGTCTAGGGTCGCGGTTCGCCGCGTCAGGGAAGGACGACCACCTGCGCGCCGAAGACCAGTCCGGCGCCGAAGCCGATCTGGAGCGCGAGGCCTCCGCTGAGCTCCGGGTGCTCCTCGAGCAGTCGGTGCGTGGCCAGCGGGATGGAGGCCGCCGAGGTGTTGCCGGTGGTCTCGATGTCGCGGCCGATCAGGACGGTGTCGGGCAGGCCCAGCTGCTTGGCGAACTCGTCGATGATGCGCATGTTCGCCTGGTGGGGAACGAAGGCGGCGAGATCGGATGCCTCGACCCCGGCGGCCTCGAGCGCCTGGCGTGCGACCTTCACCATCTCCCAGACCGCCCAGCGGAAGACGGTGGGGCCCTCCTGGCGCAGGGTCGGCCACGGCGCGACGCCGTCGCGGAACTCGGTCAGCGTGTGGTTCATGCCCACGGCCTCGGCCTTCGACCCGTCGGAGCCCCACACGGTGGGGCCGATGCCGGGCGTCTCGCTCGGGCCGACGACGACCGCACCCGCACCGTCGCCGAGCAGGAACGAGATGCTGCGGTCGGCGGGGTCGACGATGTCGCTGAGCTTCTCGGTGCCGATGACGACGGCGTAGTGCGCGGCGCCGGCGCGGATGAGCGCGTCGGCCTGGGCCACGCCATAGGCGAAGCCGGCGCATGCGGCGTTCACGTCGTACGCCGCGGCGGGGTTGGCGCCGACGCGATCGGCGACGATCGCCGACACCGACGGGGTCTGCTTCGGGTTGCTGATGGTCGCGACGATGACCGCGTCGACCTGCGACGCGTCGACGCCGGACCGCTCGATCGCCTCGCGGGCGGCATCGGTCGCGAGGTCGATCGCGTCCGTCTCGGCCACCGCACGAGTACGCGTGACGATGCCCGTGCGCTGGCGGATCCACTCGTCGCTCGAGTCGATCGGGCCGACGAGGTCGTCGTTCGGCACCGCGATCTCGCCACGGGCGGCGCCGTAGGAGTAGATGCGCGTGTGGGCGGCACCGGTGGGCTGGATGAGGCTGCGGGTCATGCGGGGGTACTCCGGTCAGGCGTCGGCGGCCACCAGCGCGGCGGCGGCCTCCAGGTCAGCGGGCGTCTTGACGGCGACGGCGGGAACTCCGCGGAGCGCGCGCTTCGCGAGCCCGACGAGCGTGCCTGCGGGGGACAGCTCCACGATGCCCGATACCCCGGCATCGGCGAAAGACGCCATGCAGAGGTCCCAACGCACCGGCGAGGCGACCTGATCGACGAGAAGGTCAACGAACGCACGGCCGGACACCACGGCGGAGCCGTCGCGGTTGGTCCACAGCGTGACCCCCGGATCGGACACGTCGTGGTCGGCTGCAGCCGCACGCAGAGCCTCGACAGCCGGCGCCATGTACTGGGTGTGGAAGGCGCCCGCGACCTGCAGCGGGATCACGCGAGTCCCGGCGACCGGCTCGGCCGCGAGGGCCTGAAGGGCGTCGAGCGCGCCGGCGACGACGAGCTGGCCGCCGCCGTTGTAGTTCGCGGGGGAGAGGCCGAGCTCTGCGAGGCGGGCGAGGACGGATGCCTCGTCCCCGCCAATCACGGCGCTCATGCCGGTGTCGGCGGCAGCTGCCGCTTCCGCCATCGCGCGGCCGCGGATGCCGACGAGGGTGAGTGCGGATTCCTCGCTGAGGACGCCCGCCGCCGCGGCGGCGGCGAACTCGCCGACGGAGTGCCCGGCGACACCGCCGATGCGCTCACGGTCGGGCAGCGCGTTCCACGACAGCAGGCTGGCCGCGACGATGAGCGGCTGCGCCACCTGGGTGTCGCGGATCTGGTCGGCGTCCCACTCGGTGCCGGCTGCGACGAGGTCGACGCCGGACCACTCGGAGTACTGAGCCAGGCGATCCGCCGCGCCGTCCGATTCGAGCCAGGGAGTCAGGAAGCCGGGGGACTGGGAGCCTTGCCCCGGGAAGACCGCGATTCTCACCGTTCCATCCTGTCAAGGATCAGGAAGGTCGTTCTGGCGACACCGTCACAAGAATCACGCGCTCCTTTGTGCGTGGCCCACACCGACGGAAAGATCACGCGGGGTTGCGTCGAGGCGGCGGACGGCGGCGCGAGGCATCCGTCCCTATCGATCCGAGGATCAGCGCCGTCTGCAGGATCAGGGCCTCGCGGGGGCCGGTGGCGTCCCAGCCGATGACCTCGGACACCCGCTTGAGGCGGTAGCGCACCGTGTTCGGGTGCACGAACAGCTCGCGTGCGGTGGCCTCGAGCGAACGGCCGTTGTCGAGATAGGCCCAGAGCGTCGACACGAGGTCGGCGCTGTGGGCCTGGAGTGGGCGGTAGATGCGCTCGACGAGGGTGAGCTTGGCCAGGGGATCTCCGGCGAGGGCGCGCTCGGGGAGGAGGTCGTCAGCCTCAACGGGGCGGGGCGCGTGACGCCAGGCGCGCGCGACGGCGAACCCGGCGAGGGCGGCGCGCGCGCTCTGGCTCGCGTCGACGAGCGCCGGCACCGTGGGGCCGAGCACGAGGTACCCGGCACCGAAGCCGGGCTCGAGGCGGCGCGCGATCTCGGCGAAGGGAAGGTCGAGCACGGGGTCGTCCGCGCCGGTCGACGCTTCGGAGCGCCCGACGACCAGTACGAGGCGCGAGCCCTGGACACCGATCAGGACGTCGACACCCAGCTTGCGCGCCGTACGACGGAGCTGATCGACGTCGAACTGCGGGGGAGTCGTGCCGACGAGGACCGCGACCTCGCCGTGGCCGTGCCAGCCCAGGGCGGCGATGCGGCTCGGCAGCTCCTCGTCGGCCTCGCCCGTGAGGATCGAGTCGACGACGAGCGCCTCGAGGCGCGCATCCCAGAGGCCGCGCGCCTCGGCGGCGCGGGCGTAGACGTCGGCTGCAGCGAACGCCACCTCGCGGGAGTACAGCAGGATCGCCTCGCGCAGGTGCTCGCCCTTGCCCGCGACCCGCTCCTCGGTCACCTCGACGGTGACGCGGATGAGCTGCAGGGTCTGCTGCAGGCTGACGCTGCGCAGCAGCTCGCGGGGGGCGGCCGCGAAGATGTCGGACGCGATCCACGGCGTCGAGGCCGGGTCCTCGTACCACTGGATGAACGACGTGATTCCGGCCTGGGCCACCAGCCCGACGGCGGACCGTCGGGCTGGTGGCATCTCGGCGTACCAGGGCAGCGTCTCCTCGAGGCGCTTGATGGTGACGGTCGCCAGGTCGCCGGAGATGCGTCGCAGCCAGGCGAGCGTCTCGACCTTGTCCATCACCTCGGTGGACTTGCCCATCCGCAGGTCAGCTCTCGCCGCCCGCGTTCCCGCTCGTACCGGCGGTCACGTCGTGCAGACGGTACTTCTGGATGGCCTGCGCGGCGAGGCTGCGGTCGACCGCACCCTCTTCCGCCAGAGCCTGAAGCGTCCGGACCGCGACCGAAGGGCCGTCGATCTTGAAGAAGCGACGGGCCGCGGCGCGCGTGTCGGAGAAGCCGAAGCCGTCGGCACCGAGCGTCGCGAAGCGGTTCGGCACCCACGGACGGATCTGGTCCTGGACCGCGTGCATGAAGTCGCTCACCGCGACCACGGGGCCGGCGGTGTCCTTCAGCTTCTCGGTCAGGTAAGCGGTGTGCGGCTCCTCCTCCGGGTGGAGGAAGTTGTGCTCGTCGGCGGCCAGGCCGTCGCGGCGCAGCTCGCTCCACGAGGTGACCGACCAGACGTCGGCCTGCACACCCCAGTCGTCGCGCAGCAGCTGCTGCGCCTCGAGCGCCCACGGCACTCCCACGCCCGACGCGAGGAGCTGGGCCTTGGGGCCCTCGCCCTCGGCGGTCGAGACGCGGTGGATGCCGCGCACGATGCCGTCGACGTCCACGCCCTCGGGCTCGGCCGGCTGCACCAGCGGCTCGTTGTACACCGTGAGGTAGTACATGACGTTCGGGTCGGGGTGGTTGCCGCCGTACATGCGCTCGATGCCCGAGCGGACGATGTGCGCGATCTCGTACCCGTACGCCGGGTCGTACGACACGGTCGCCGGGTTGGTCGAGGCGAGCAGCAGCGAGTGTCCGTCGGCGTGCTGGAGGCCCTCACCGGTCAGCGTCGTGCGTCCGGCGGTGGCGCCGATGATGAAGCCGCGCGCCATCTGGTCGCCCGCCGCCCACTGCGCGTCACCGGTGCGCTGGAACCCGAACATCGAGTAGAAGACGTACACCGGGATGAGCGGCTCGCCGTGCGTGGCGTACGAGGTGCCCGCAGCGGTGAACGCGGCGACCGCGCCCGCCTCGTTGATGCCGACGTGGACGATCTGACCCTGCGGGCTCTCCTTGTAGGCCAGGAGCAGCTCGCGGTCGACCGACGTGTAGTTCTGGCCGTGCGGGTTGTAGATCTTCGCCGAGGGGAAGAACGCGTCCATGCCGAATGTGCGGGCCTCGTCGGGGATGATCGGCACGATGCGGTGGCCGAAGTCCTTCGCGCGGAGGAGGTCCTTGAGCAGACGGACGAACGCCATCGTCGTGGCGATCTCCTGCGTGC
The DNA here is from genome assembly GCF_001422925.1 of Microbacterium sp. Leaf288. Lineage (GTDB taxonomy): Bacteria > Actinomycetota > Actinomycetes > Actinomycetales > Microbacteriaceae > Microbacterium. Next base: position 464,923 of record NZ_LMNI01000010.1, on the reverse strand, counting down.
CCGAGCCCTTCTTCGGCAGCGCGTACGCGTCGTCGCCCGGCAGTTGCAGCCCGACGTGGTGCGAGCGACGCTCCGGGAGGAAGCCGCCCAGCGCGCGACGGCGCTCCAGCATGTACTGGATCGTCTCGTCGTTCGATCCGGGGTTGTAGTACGGCGGCAGGTAGGGGTTCTCCTCGAGCTGCGCGTCCGAGACCGGGATCCGCATCGAGTCGCGGAAGTACTTCAGGTCCTGCAGGGTCATCTTCTTCATCTGGTGGGTCGCGTTGCGGCCCTCGAAGTGATGCCCGAGGCCGTAGCCCTTGATCGTCTTGGCGAGGATCACGGTGGGCTGGCCCTTGTGCTCGGTCGCGGCCTTGTAGGCGCCGTAGACCTTGCGATAGTCCAGGCCGCCACGGCGGAGCTTGCCCCAGATGTCGTCGTCCGACCAGTCCTTCACGAGAGCGGCCGTGCGCTCGTCGCGCCCGAAGAAGTGCTCGCGGATGAACGCGCCGTCCTCCGCGCGATACGTCTGGAAGTCGCCGTCCGGCGTGGTGTTCATGAGGTGCACGAGGGCGCCGTCGGTGTCCTTGGCGAGGAGCTCGTCCCAACCGCTGCCCCAGACCACCTTGATGACGTTCCATCCGGCGCCGCGGAAGAAGCTCTCGAGCTCCTGGATGATCTTGCCGTTGCCGCGCACCGGGCCGTCGAGGCGCTGCAGGTTGCAGTTGACGACGAACGTGAGGTTGTCCAGGCCCTCGTTCGCCGCGACCTGCAGCTGTCCGCGGCTCTCGACCTCGTCCATCTCGCCGTCGCCGAGGAATGCCCAGACATGCGAGTCCGACAGGTCCTTGATGCCGCGGTTGGTGAGGTACTTGTTCGACATCGCCTGATAGATGGCGTTGATCGGTCCGAGACCCATCGAGACCGTCGGGAACTGCCAGTACTCCGGCATGAGGCGCGGGTGCGGGTAGGACGGCAGCGCGTGGGGCGCCTTCGACTTCTCCTGGCGGAAGCCGTCGAGCTGCTCGGAGCTCAGGCGGCCTTCGAGGAAGGAACGGGCGTAGATGCCGGGGGAGGCGTGCCCCTGGATGAAGATCTGGTCGCCGCCGGTCGGGTCGTCCAGACCACGGAAGAAGTGGTTGAAGCCGACCTCGTACAGCGACGCGGAGGACGCGTACGTCGAGATGTGACCGCCGACGCCGATGCCCGGGCGCTGGGCGCGGTGCACCGTGACCGCGGCGTTCCAGCGGATCCACCGGCGGTACCGGCGCTCGAGCTCCTCGTCGCCCGGGAACTCGGGCTCGTTCTCGGGGGCGATCGTGTTGATGTAGTCCGTCGTGGGAACCTGCGGAACGTTGAGCTGCAGCTCGTGGGAGGTCTGCAGCAGGCTCAGCATGATCTCGCGGCCACGTCCGTGGCCCTTCGCCTGCACGAGCTGCTGGAGGGATTCCTGCCACTCGGAGGTCTCATCGGGATCGCTGTCGAGGGGTTCCTGCGAGTACGGATCCTGATCGTTGACAGTCACAGAAGACCTTTCGTCGTCTGGCAGATCGTGCCAGGTAATCGCTACCGGAGCGGCGCGGGCGTTGTCTGCCCTGCACAAACGCACCAACTGCCAGCCTAGCGAGTTCGAGACGGTCCGGACGCACCTCGTAGACTGGCCGCGAGGGCCTTTAGCTCAGCTGGTAGAGCGCCACGTTTACACCGTGGATGTCGTCGGTTCGATCCCGGCAGGGCCCACCGAACTCTCTTCAGGACCGATCCGCTCGCGGATCGGCGTCTCCGTCCCGATCGCCGTCGTCGCGCTGGTGCGAGACGACGTGCGGCAGCGCGAACTCCTCATAGCCGGGCTGGCCGATCCTCGAGTGCCGGTGGGAGTACGCGAAGTAGATCACGAAGCCGATGACGAGCCACACCAGGAATCGCAGCCACGTCTCGACGGTGAGGTTGAGCATCAGATAGACGCAGATCGCCGCCGACAGCGCCGGAAGCCACGGGTTGAGCGGCACGCGGAAGCTGCGGTGCAGGTCCGGGCGCTTGCGCCGCAGCACGATGACGCCGATCGACACGAGCACGAACGCCGACAGGGTGCCGATGTTGACCATCTCCTCGAGCAGGCCGATCGGCGTGAAGCCCGCGACGACGGCGACGATGATCGTGACGAGGATCGAGATGACCCACGGCGTGCGGAACCGCGGGTGCACCTTCGCGAGCCGAACGGGCAGGAGCGCGTCGCGCGACATCGCGAAGATGATGCGCGTCGCCCCGATCAGCAGGGTGAGCACGACCGTGGTGAGACCGGCCACGGCGCCCGCCGAGATCAGCGTCGCCATCCACGTCGCGCCGTGGAAGGCGAAGGCGTTGGCGAGAGCGGCCGCCGGGTCGAGGTCCTGGTAGGGAACCATCCCCGTCACCACGAGCGCGACGGCGCAGTACAGGAGCGTGCAGATCACCAGCGACGCGATGATGCCGATCGGCAGGTCGCGCTGCGGGTTCCGCGTCTCCTCAGCCGTGGTCGCGACGACATCGAACCCGATGTAGGCGAAGAACACGAGCGCGGCGCCGGCGAAGATGCCCCCGACGCCGAACGCGGTGGGCTCGACGCCGGAGAAGAACTGCAGCAGCGGCTGGCTCAGTCCCGTCGCGGTCTCCCTCGGCGCGGGCGCCGGCACGAACGGCGACCAGTTCGCCGGATTCACGAACAAGAGGCCCGCGACGATGACGAACAGCACGATGAAGAGCTTCACGGCGACGAGCACCATGTTCACGCGCAGCGATTCCTTGATCCCGAAGGTCATCAGGCCGCCGAGCACGAGGACGAGAAGGATCGCCATGAGGTCGACGGTGCCGCCGTATCCGATCTCGGCGGGGATCGGCATCCCGAGCTGCTCGAAGAGCGTCCCGAGATACGCGCTCCAGCCCTGCGCGACCACGCTGGCGCCCAGGAACATCTCGAGGATGAGGTCCCACCCGATGATCCAGGCGAACAGCTCGCCGAGCGAGGAGTAGGAGAACGTGTAGGCGGACCCCGACACGGGCACCGTCGACGCGAACTCGGCGTAGCAGAGCGCCGCGAGCGTGCAGGCGATCGCGGCCACCACGAAGCTGATCACGATCGCGGGGCCCGCGACCTCGTGCGCGGCACGGCCCGTGAGGGTGAAGATGCCGGCGCCGATCACGACGCCGATGCCGAAGACGGTGAGGTCCAGGGCCGTCAGGGACTTCTTGAGTCGGAATTCCGGTTCGTCGGTGTCGGCGATCGACTGCTCGACGGACTTGGTGCGGAGAATGCCCATGGCTCGCGCCTTTCGTCTTCGGAAGGGCCGGTCGTCGAATGCTAGTCCCCGCCGCTCGCGCCGTCGATGCCCCACGGTAGGTTGGTGACGTGAACGCCAGCCCCGCAGACCAGCGCCGCCTCGTCGAGGTCGCCCAGCTCGACGCCCGCATCCGCCAGGCCGACAACGCACGCAAGAACCCGCCTCAGGCCGGTCGGGTGCAGGAGCTGCTGGGCCGCCGTCAGGAGCTCTCGCAGGAGCTCGGCACGCGTCTGGGCGCCCGTGACGACCTGCGCACAGAGCTGTCGCGCATCGAGTCCGACGTCGCCGTCGTCGACGCCCGCGCGGCTCGCGACTCGGACCGCCTCGCCGCCTCGACGAACTCGAAGGAGGCGCAGGGGCTCGAGAGCGAACTGGCCGCCCTCGCCCGCCGCAAGAACGACCTCGAAGACGCGGAGCTCGCCATCATGGAGCGGCTCGAGATCGCCGACGCCGCCGTCGCCGAGCAGGAGTCGCTCATCGCGGCGACCAACGCCGAAGGTGCCGAGCTGAGCGCCGAGGGCAAGCGCGCCGTCGCCGAGGCGACCGCGGCCTTCGACGCCGCCACCCGTGATCGCGCGGCCGTCGCCGGCGGCGTCCCGGCAGACCTCCTCGCCCTGTACGACCGCCTCGCCGTCCGCAGCGCCGGTGCTGCGTTCCTGCGACGTCGCACGTGCGAGGGCTGCCACATGGTGCTCGCCGGCACCGACCTGCAGGTGCTGCGCCAGGCCGGCGAGAACGACGTCGTGATGTGCCCGGAGTGCGGCTGCATCCTCGTCCGCGACGACGAATCCGGGCTGTGACCGCACCAGGCCTCTCCTGCGGTGGGCGTGTCTGACGCCCCGGGCTGGATCGTCCTGGGGCGGACCGAACGCGGAGCCGCCGTCATCCTGCTCGACGCGAACGCCGACGAGTTCGGGCGTGAGGAGGTCGACGGCGGCGCGCTGACGTCGTGGATCTCGGACGCCGAGGTCCGCTGGGCACCCCGCTGGGTCTGGCACGACACCCCGCAGTGGTACGCCGCGCTGCTCGCCGACGGCATCCGCGTGGCCCGATGCCATGATCTGCGCCTGTGCCATGCGATCCTGCGCGACTCCGCGCTGGTCTCCGAGACGGCCCCGGTGAGACGGTCGCGGGAGTGGGATGCCGCCCCGCACGTCGACACCGAAGAGGCCGCGCCGGCCCTGTTCGAGCTGGACGCCGTCGGGCGCCCCACCGGTGCGCCCGCGGACGCCGACGCGGCGCTGGCCGAGTTCCGGCGGCAGCGCGACGCGATCGCCGGCAGTGCCGAACCCGGCCGCCTGCGGCTGCTGACGGCGGCCGAATCGGCGGGCGCGCTCGTGGCCGCGGAGATGCGCGCCGCGGGACTCCCTTGGGACGCCGAGGCGCACGACCGCATCCTCGTCGAGACGCTCGGGGAGCGCCGGCCCGGCGGCGCGCAGCCCGCCAAGCTCGCCGCCTCGGCGGAGCGCGTCCGCGCAGCACTGGGCGACCCCGCGGCGAGCCTCGACTCGCAGCCGAAGCTGCTGCGGTCGCTGCACCGCGCCGGCGTGCTCGTCGAGTCCACGAGCCGATGGGAGCTCGCCGAGCAGCGGCATCCCGTCATCGAACCGCTCCTCGAGTACAAGAAGCTCGCGCGACTGCTGTCGGCGAACGGGTGGACCTGGCTGGCCGAGTGGGTCGCCGACGGCCGGTTCCGCCCCGTCTTCGTGCCGGGCGGTGTCGTGACCGGGCGCTGGGCGTCGTCGGGCGGGGGAGCCCTGCAGCTTCCGCGCCAGCTGCGCGAGGCCGTGCGCGCCGACCCGGGCTGGCGGCTCGTCGTCGCCGACGTCGCGCAGCTCGAGCCGCGCGTGCTCGCGGCGATGTCGGGCGACACCGCGCTCGCGGCTGCGGCACGCGGACGCGACCTCTACGCCGGGATCGTCGAGAGCGGCGCGGTGGCGACCCGGCAGGAGGCGAAGATCGCGATCCTCGGCGCGATGTACGGCGCCACGACGGGGGAGTCCGGCCGGCTGGTCCCCCGTCTGCGTCGTGCATACCCCCGCGCGATGGGGCTGGTCGACGACGCCGCGCGCACCGGCGAGGACGGCGGCATCGTCTCCACGTGGCTCGGTCGCACGTCACCCGCGCCGTCCCCGGAGTGGTCGGCCGCGCAGTCGCGCGCGACCGAGGCCGAGGCATCCGGAGCCGACGAGACCCGCGCCCGGCGCTGGGCGCGCGATCGGGGCCGATTCACCCGCAACTTCGTCGTGCAGGGCACCGCCGCCGAATGGGCCCTCGCGTGGCTGGCCGACCTCCGCGGGCGTCTGGCCGCCCTCCCGTCCGTGCCCGCGGAGCGGAGCGCGCCGCGCTCCGGCCCTGCGTTCGAGCGACAGCCTCATCTCGCGTTCTTCCTCCACGACGAGGTGATCGTGCACACACCCGAGGAGCACGCGGATGCTGCCGCCCAGGCGGTGACGGAGGCGGCGGCCGCCGCGGGGCACCTGCTCTTCGGAGGCTTCCCGCTCGACTTCAGGCTCGACGTGCGCATCGCCGAGACCGCGCTCAAGGACTGATGTCCCCCGCGCACCCGTCGCCGATGCGCACCTCCGCCGGACTCATGAGCGGCGTGTGCACGATGGCCAGGGAATCGGCGCCGCTCCGGGGGATCAGGAATCGGAACTCGAGCACATTCACTTCATCGGGAGACAGGTTCACCCGCGCGGTGCTGGCGGCACGGTCCACGTCGATCGCCGTCGGCGCCGGGTAGGGCTCGCCTTTGACATCCACGGTGCCGACGTACGAGCCAGCGGGAGCGGTGACCGTGACGTTGGTGCCGATGTCGCCCACACCGACCCCGAAGCGTCCGCCTCCGGTGACGCTCACCGGCAGCGAGGCGACGTCCGCGGGTGCTCGGCTGGCCATCGTCAGGGTGACCGCGACCTCCGCGATGCCGTCCCCGCGGCAGGCGATGGTCCGCGTGTCGATGGCGATGTCCAGATAGTCCGCCATCTTGCCGCCGGTCGCGTCGTTGAAGTACACGGCGAACGCCCCCGGGCCCGCAGCATCCTGCCGCGCTCGAGGACCACCGAGCACGCTGTGCTCGAGAAGCCGCTGCTCCACCGGGTGCGCGCTCCAGGCGGACAGCCGCCCGTCGGCGACGGGCTGCTCCAGGGCCCGCAGGAGTGCGAGCGGATCCGCGGAGCCCGATGCGAGACGGGTGAACACCGCGTCCGCCGCACTCGAGAACAGCGACGTCTGCTCGTCGGAGGTCAATGAGCGGTAAGGGTCCACGAGAAGGCTGTCGAGCACGTTGTCGGCGTCCAGCGCCGCGCCTGTGGAGAGCTCGACAGGACCCGTGACGGCCAGCAGCGCCTGCAGCACGAAGGGATCGACCGCCAGCACCATGTCGGGTGCATGACCGGTCAGCCCCGCCCACCACGCCGAGGCGATCCGCCCGGTGGCCGCGAAGTCCGGCGTCATCGCAGCGTTCTGCACATAGCGCGCCACACCGTCTCCGTACAGCGCCGTCGTGGCTTCGGGAAGCTCCGCGATCGGATGCGTCACGGGGACGAACTCGGACGACTCCGCCTGGCGGACCAGTGTCAGACGGCCGGCCTCAGCCCGCATCTCCACGAAGCTGCCAGAGATCCCGCCACCTGTCCGCAGCTCGGCGGGGTTGAGCACCATGACGAGGATCGACCGCTCGCCGCGGTCGCCGAGCACACCCGGAAGGATGCGCGCGGCGCCCGCCGCGGCACCGGCCAGCGGCGCGAGCTCGTCGACGGCGTCGCGCGCCTGCTCCACGCCGCGCGCCACGGGGCCGATCAGCTCGCTGGTGCGCAGCGCGTCCAGCGCCTTCGACGAAGCCTCGAGCGACGTCGCCGCATCCTCGGCGTCCGCGGAGCCGGCAGCGAGTCGGGAGGTGTCCACGACCGCGCCGTCGGGGCGGTTCTCGAAGCCGTCCGCGATCGTCAGCACGGCTGGTGCGGCTCCCGCGATCCGGCCGAGCTCCGCCGCCACGACGCGCACCGCAGTGAAGTTGGGTCCCGCACCGGGCACCCCTTCGGCCAGGCGCCAGACCGGATCCGCCATGGCCGAGGATGCTCGGCCCGCGACGGCGGCCATCGCCTGCGCAGCATCCGACAGCTCTGTCGGATCGCCGGCATCGATGGCCGCCCGTGCCTCGCTCGAGAGGGAGGCGAGCTGGTCGAGTTCGCCCTTCACCGTCCACACGCGCCATCCGAGCCAGGCGGCGCCGATCGCGAGCACGCCCAGGGACAGCACGCCGACCCAGAGCCATCGGCGACGCCTCTGCAGCCGCGCCATCGCCGTCGAGGAACGTCAGCGTCGCGCTGAGCGCCGTCGCAGCAGGAACAGGACGAGTCCGGCGAGCACCACCGATGCTCCGACGGCCGCGATGGGCCCGACGGCGGCGGTCAAGCCGGTCGCCGGCAGAGCGGCCGATGCCGCCGCGGGTGAGCCCGGCGGATTCGCGTCGCACTGCGGGGTGGCCGGTGGGTACGACAGCGGCACGACGACCGAGGGGTTGACCTCGATGGTCGCGGTGATCCTGCCGCGGGTCCACGCGAAGTTGCCGTCGATCTCGACCCACTGCCCGTTCTGGAATGCCCAGCCGGGCCATCCCGTCGCCTCACCCGCGGCGTTGACCGCGGCTCCGGGCCACAGCACCCGGCCCGCCAGCCTGCCGTCGACGAGCGTGCCCAGCGGGATGGTCGAGGTGTTGGTGCCGTCGGTGAGGATGAGCCTCGCTGAGTCGCTCGTGACCTGCTCGTCCGGATCGGTGAGCCTCACGTCGAACGATATCCACGGGGCATCCTTGTCGCACACGCCGACGGCGGTCGAGCCGGCCAAGGTCGGCGTCTGATGCTCACTGGGCGTGTAATCCTCGGAATCCGCCTGCGCGGATGCCGGTGCTCCCAGCGCGACGAGGATCACGACGGCGAGCACACTGAATGATGAACGCTTCACAACTGCCTCCCCAGAGGCTCGTGACCGGGCTCGGGTGGGCCCGGTTGACGATCCTCCTCCCCAGGAGGAGCGCGCGCGTGATTCTACTCCCACATTCCGCCCGGCGGAACCTCTGTCCTCACGCGCGCCTCGGCAGGATCGCCTAAGATCGGGCGAGCGAATGGGTCGGCTGGACGGTCGCGTCGCGGGTGGTTCGCCGCTCCGCGCCGAGGAACGTCCGGGCTCCACAGGGCAGGGCGGTGGGTAACACCCACCCGGAGCGATCCGCGAGACAGTGCCACAGAAAGCAGACCGCCCGGCTTCGGCCGGGTAAGGGTGAAAGGGTGGTGTAAGAGACCACCGGGGTCGTGGTGACACGACCCGCACGGTAAACCTCGCCCGGAGCAAGGCCAGACAGGGGATGAAGACGCGGCCCGCCGAGTCCCCGGGTAGGCCGCTGGAGCGGCACGGCAACGTGTCGCCGAGAGAGATGACCGTCCACGGGGCTCACGCCCCCGGACAGAACCCGGCGTACAGGCCGGCCCATTCGCCCTCTCCGCCGCTCGCGCGGCGCGGGCCGTCGTGTCAGCCGCGCGCGAGCGCCGCGGCGCCGATGATCCCCGCGTTGTTCCGGTGCACCGCCGGCACGATCGGCGTCGTGAGGTCGAGCAGGTGCAGGAACTTGTCGGCGTGCTTGGACACGCCCCCGCCCACGACGAACAGGTCGGGGCTGAAGAGGAACTCGATGTGGCTGTAGTACCACTGCAGCCGCTTGGCCCACTGCTCCCACGTGAGGTCGTGCCGCTCCATCGCGGAGTAGGCGGCGTAGGCCTCGGCATCCTTCCCGTGCCGGGCACGCTGCACATGACCGAGCTCGGAGTTCGGCACCAGCACGCCGTTGTACAGCAGCGCCGAGCCGATCCCGGTGCCGAGCGTGGTCAGGATCGTGAGCCCGGGACGGTCCTTGGCGGCGCCATAGCGGACCTCCGCGACGCCCGCGACATCCGCGTCGTTCGCGAAGTGGATGTCGCGGCCCAGGCCGTCCTCGAAGAACTTCTCGGCGGCGAAGTCGATCCACTCGTCCGACACGTTCGCGGCCGACAGCGTGCGGCCGTTCTTGACGATCGCGGGGAAGGCCACTCCGAGCGGAACCGACCGGTCGTCGGCGACGCCGAGGGTCGACAGCACCTCCCGCACCGCCGCCAGCACGTCCGGCGGGTGCGCCCCGGCGGGAGTCGCGACCTTCACGCGGTCGCTGACGAGTTCGCCCTTGTCGAGATCGACGATCCCCGCCTTGATCCCGGTGCCGCCGATGTCCACGCCGACGGCGCGTGCCGCGTCAGATGCCATGTCGACAGCCTATCGACGCGGAAGCCGTGGCCGACGAGGCGGGCGTCAGTAGGATCGTGCTGACGGCGACCAGCCCGCGATGCGAGGAGCGTGCACGATGACGAGCGGCAGCGACAAGTACTGGTACAACCTCAAGACCGGTGAGGTCGAGAAGGGCTTCGAATCGCCCGCCCCCGATCGCGCAGGCCCCTTCGACACTCCCGAGGAGGCGGCCAGCGCCCCTGAAGTCATCAAGGAGCGCTCGCGCGCCTGGGCGGCGGAGGAGGCGCGCGAGGACTCCTGGGGCGCCGACACGGTGTCCGGCGAGGGCGGCGACGACCAGTAGTCTGGCTTTCACCGCGGTGGTAGAGACGCCTCGGGGGATCCGGCACCGGAGAGGACGCGATGGACAAGCAGCGTGACTTCGTTCTGAGGACCATCGAAGAACGAGGCGTGAAGTTCGTACGGCTGTGGTTCACAGACGTGATCGGCACGCTGAAGTCCGTCGCCATCGCCCCCGCCGAGGTCGAGGGGGCCTTCAGCGAGGGCCTCGGGTTCGACGGCTCCGCGATCGAGGGTCTGACGCGCTCCTACGAGTCGGACCTCCTGGCGCACCCCGACCCGACCACGTTCCAGACCCTGCCCTGGCGCGGCGAGATCGACCCGACCGCGCGCATGTTCTGCGACATCACCACGCCCGACGGGCAGCCGGCCGTCGCCGACCCGCGCCACGTCCTCAAGCGGACGCTCGCGAAGGCCGCCGACGCGGGGTTCACGTTCTACACGCACCCCGAGATCGAGTTCTACCTGTTGAAGTCCTCGTCCTTCGGCACCGAGGGCCCCGAGCCGGTCGACTCGGCCGGCTACTTCGACAACGTCCCGGGCGGCACCGCCCATGACTTCCGCCGCCGTTCGGTCCGCATGCTCGAGGACCTCGGCATCTCGGTGGAGTTCAGCCACCACGAAGGCGGACCGGGTCAGAACGAGATCGACCTGCGCTACGCGGACGCACTCACCACGGCCGACAACATCATGACGTTCCGCACCGTCATCAAAGAGGTCGCGATCGAGCAGGGCGTCTACGCGACGTTCATGCCGAAGCCGATGACGGGCAAGCCGGGCAGCGGCATGCACACGCACATGTCGCTGTTCGAGGGCGACGTCAACGCGTTCTACGAAGAAGGCGCGCAGTACCAGCTCTCGAAGGTCGGCCGTCAGTTCATCGCGGGCCTGCTGCGCCACGCGAACGAGATCTCGGCCGTGACGAATCAGTTCGTCAACTCGTACAAGCGGCTCTGGGGCGGCGACGAGGCGCCCAGCTTCATCTGCTGGGGCCACAACAACCGCTCGGCGCTCGTGCGCGTGCCGCTGTACAAGCCCAGCAAGGGCCAGTCGTCGCGCGTCGAGTACCGCGCCCTCGACTCGGCCGCGAACCCGTACCTGTCGTACGCACTCATGCTCGCGGCGGGCCTCAAGGGCATCGAGAACGAGTACGAGCTCCCGCCCGAGGCGGAGGACAACGTCTGGTCGCTGACGGATGCTGAGCGCCGGGCTCTCGGGTACGCCCCGCTGCCTGCGAGCCTCGACCACGCGCTGGAGTACATGGAGGAGTCCGAGCTCGTCGCCGAGACGCTGGGCGAGCAGGTCTTCAATCACGTGCTGCTCAACAAGCGCCGCGAGTGGCAGGAGTATCGTTCCCAGGTCACGCCGTTCGAGCTCAAGAGCAACCTCGAGCTGCTCTGAGACCGGCTGACGCATGTCTGCGAGCGACCGGCCGGGTTCCCTGACCCCCCTCGCCCGCCTCGGCTTCAGCCGCCTCACCGACGCCGAGGCGCTCCTCGCCGAACTGTCCGAACTCATCGGCGTACCGCGGGACGCGCTGCTCGAAGGAGCCGTCGACGCGGCGGATCCCGACGAGGCGCTGCAGGCCCTGGCGCGTCTCGCGCGTCGGGACGCCACGCCCGTGCACCGGGCCCGGGAACGCCCCGAGGCGTGGCGCGCACTGTGGGCGCTGCTCGGCGCATCGACCGGCTTCGGAGAGTTCTTCTTCCGCCACCCCGCCGAGATCGACCAGCTCGCCGATGCGGGGGAGCGGCTGCCCACGCCCGACGAGCTGCGTGCGGAGCTGCTCGATTCGATCGGTGCGGTGGACGGGTTCGCCGCCGACGGCGGCGAGAGCGCCTGGGTGGCGCTGCGCGTGCGGTATCGCCGCATGCTCGCGCGCATCGCCGCGTACGATCTCCTGAGCCCCGAACCGGTCGACGAGGTGGCAGCCGTGTCGGCACGACTCGCGGATGCCGCAGGCGCGGCGCTCGAGGCATCCCTCGCGGTCGCCCGCACCCGAGTCTCGGGCGGCGCGGTCGGAGTCGGGCTGTTCCCGCACGAGCAGGTGGCGCGTACGAAGCTCGCGATCATCGGCATGGGCAAGACCGGCGCCCGCGAGCTCAACTACGTCAGCGACGTGGATGTCATCTTCGTGGGCGGCGGAGACGACGACGCGGTCGAAGAGTTCGGCGAGAGCCGCATCGTGGACATCGCGACGCGGCTGGCGGTCCAGACGATGCGCGGCATCTCCGGCGTCGAGATCGAGCCTCCGTTGTGGGAGGTCGACGCCAACCTGCGCCCTGAGGGCAAGCAGGGCGCGCTGGTGCGCACGCTCGACTCCCACCGGGCGTACTACGACCGATGGGCGAAGAGCTGGGAGTTCCAGGCACTGCTGAAGGCTCGGCCCATCGCGGGCGACGCGGACCTCGCGCAGGCCTACATCGAAGCGGTGCAGCCGAAGGTGTGGACGAGCGCCGCGCGCGAGAACTTCGTCGACAGCGTGCAGCGCATGCGCGAGCGAGTCACCGAGCACATCCCGCCTGCCGATGTGCCGTACCAGCTCAAGCTCGGCCCGGGCGGCATCCGCGACATCGAGTTCACGGTCCAGCTCCTTCAGCTGGTGCACGGCCTCTCGGACGACCGCATCCGCCAGCGTGGCACACTCGAGGCGCTGGACGCCCTGGTCGCCGAGGGGTACATCGGCCGTGCCGAGGCATCCGCCTTCTCGCGCGACTACCGCGTCCTGCGGCTCCTCGAGCACCGCGTGCAGCTGCGGCAGCTGCGCCGCACGCATCTCATGCCGTCGCGTCCGGAGGAGCTGCGCGTCCTCGCGCGCGCGACGGGCCTCGCCGACACCGGCGAGGGGATCTGGGGCCTGTGGGAGTCGGTCAAGCGCGAGGTGCGCGACATCCATGTCCGGCTCTTCTACCGGCCGCTGCTCTCGGCGGTCGCGGCGCTCCCCGCCGATGAACGGGTGCTGTCGACCGCGCAGGCACACGACCGTCTCGCGGCCATCGGCTTCGCCGACCCCGCGGGGGCGCTGCGGCACATCGCGGCCCTCACCACCGGTCTGAGCCGCAAGGCGACGATCCAGCGCCACCTGATGCCCGTCATGATCCGCTGGTTCGCCGACGGCGTCGATCCGGACTACGGCCTCCTGGCCTTCCGCCGCCTGAGCGAGCGACTCGGCGACACGCACTGGTTCCTGCGCATGCTGCGGGACTCCTCAGGGGCCGCGGAGAGCCTCTCCCGCGTGCTGTCGGGCTCCCGCTACGTCGGCGAGCTCATCGAGTGGATCCCCGAGTCCGCCGCGTGGCTCGACGACCCCGATCTGCTGCGTCCGCGCTCCGGTGTCGCGCTGCAGCAGGAGGCGCGGGCCATCCAGACCCGGCACAAGACGGTCCTCGACGCGATGCGCGCCGTGCGGGCGCTCCGGCGCCGCGAGCAGCTGCGCATCGCGATGGGAGCGATCCTCGGCAGCGTCACGATCGAAGAGGTCGCGGACGCGCTCACGACGATCACCGAGGTGACGATCCAGGCGACGCTGCGGGCGGTGCGCCGCGAGGTCGTGCCTCCGGAGGATGCGGCGCTCGACTTCTCCGTCATCGCGATGGGGCGCTTCGGCGGGGCGGAGCTCGGCTTCGGCTCGGATGCCGACGTCATGTACGTCTACCGCCCGAACGGTGTGGATCCGCAGCGTGCTCATGAGCTCGCCCTGAAGCTGGTCGCCGCACTGCGCACCCACTCCGAGGACCACCGCGTCCCGCTCGAGCTCGACGCCGATCTGCGCCCGGAGGGCCGCAACGGCCCCCTCGCGCGCTCCCTCGAGGCGTACGAGGAGTACTACCGGCGATGGGCGCTCTCGTGGGAGGCACAGGCGCTGCTGCGGGCACGCGGCGTGGCAGGCAGCGTCAAGCTCATCGGCGAGTTCATGAAGCTCGCCGACCGCGTGCGCTATCCCGAGAGCGTCGACCTCGCCGCCACCCGCGACATCAAGCGCATCAAGGCACGCGTCGAGAGTGAGCGCCTGCCGCAGGGCGTCGACCCCTCGCGGCACCTCAAGCTCGGCCCGGGCTCGCTCAGCGACGTCGAGTGGCTCGTGCAGCTCCTGCAGCTCCAGCACGCCCACGCGGTGCCCGAGATGCGCACGACCTCGACCCTCGGTGCGCTCCGCGCCGCGGAGAGCGCGGGGCTGATCCCTGCCAGCGCCGCGGATCGCCTGGCGGAGGCCTGGCGTCTCGCGAGCCGCCTCCGCTCGGCGAACACGCTCCTGTCGGGTCAGACGAGCGACGTCCTCCCCGTGGACCGCAAGAAGCTCGACGGGATCGGACGACTGCTGGAGTACCCGCCCCGCTCGGCCACACAGGTCGAGGAGGACTACCTGGGCACCACCCGCCGGGCACGTCGCGTCTTCGAGAAGCTCTTCTACGGCTGATCCGGATGCTGCGCCCCGCGGCAGTTCACGCGCCCGGGCAGTGCGGGATGCCGTCGATGCGGTCGCCCTCCAGCGGGTACCCGGTGACGGCGGCCACCACGCGGACCGCACGATCCCAATAGCGGGCGTAGTGGTTCGGGTCGGAGTTGATCTGGGTGCGGTGCGCGACGAGGGTCGGCTCCACCGCGGCCCGGTCGGGCACACGCTCTGCCATGGCGCGGTAGAACACCGTCGCGGCCGTGTACGGATCCAGGCGCGCTTCGCGCGTGCCCCAGGAGTCCTGCTGCTGGAAGAGGCCGATCGAGGTGGTGCGAGAGCCGTCGGGGTTGGTCACGCCGCTCGTCTCCCAGTCGCCGTAGTCGATGTTGCGCAGCGACGACTCGCCCATCGCCGTCATGACGGCGATGGTCTGATCCCGCGCGTCGAATCCGAGGTCCCTGCCGGCTGCCAGGATCGTGCAGGCGTTCGTGAGTTGCTCGAACCGGTACCCGGCGACCGCGGGCTCGATGATCGGCGGCGGCGCGGGCGCACGATCGTCCGGAGCGAGTGCGATCTCGTCCGCCCATGACATCCGGAAGCTCCCGGCGAGGAATGCCGCCCCGACCAGGACCGCGGCGAACAGGATCACCGGTACGGCGATCGCCAGCGCGACTCCCGTCCGCCGGCCGCGCCGGCGGGCGTGTCGCTGCGGCCTGCGCCTCCGCGCCGGCGGCGACCGACGGGCGCTGCGCCGTCGTGTCGTCGCGGTGGTGCGGCTGGGCATCGTCTTCGCCTTCTGTCGGTGCACGCTGTCGTTCCGGGCGCGGAGCGCTCGTTCAGCCTAGGCCGCGCCCCGGGTCGCGGCATCCTTCTCCCAGCGAACACAGAAGCGGGCCCCGGTCTCCCGGGGCCCGCTTGCGGTGCTGGAACGTCAGACGCCGAAGTACAGCTCGTACTCGAACGGGTGCGGACGTGCGTTGAGCGGTTGGATCTCGTTCTCGATCTTGTACTCGATCCACGTCTCGATCAGCTCGGGCGTGAAGACGCCGCCCTTGAGCAGGAACTCGTGGTCGGCGCGCAGCGCGTCGAGCGAGTCGAGCAGAGAGTTCGGCACCTGCGGGATGTTCTTCGCCTCCTCGGGGGGAAGCTCGTACAGGTCCTTGTCGACGGGCTCGTGCGGCTCGATGCGGTTCTGGATGCCGTCGAGGCCGGCCATGAGCTGCGCGGCGAACGCGAGGTACGGGTTGCCCGAGGCGTCGGGCGCGCGGAACTCGATGCGCTTGGCCTTGGGGTTGGAGCCCGTGATCGGGATGCGGATGGCCGCCGAACGGTTGCCGGCCGAGTACACCAGGTTGACCGGCGCCTCGTAGCCCTTGACCAGGCGCTTGTACGAGTTGAGCGTCGGGTTGGTGAAGGCGAGCAGGGCAGGCGCGTGCGCCAGGATGCCGCCGATGTACCAGCGCGCGAGGTCGGAGAGCTGCGCGTAGCCCTTCTCGTCGTAGAAGAGGGGCTTGCCCTCGAGCCACAGCGACTGGTGCGTGTGCATGCCCGAGCCGTTGTCGCCGAAGAGCGGCTTGGGCATGAAGGTCGCGACCTTGCCCCACTCGTTCGCCACGTTCTTGACGATGTACTTGAACTTCAGGATGTCGTCGGCCGCGTGCACCATGGTGTCGAAGCGGTAGTTGATCTCCTGCTGGCCGCCGGTGCCGACCTCGTGGTGCGCGCGCTCGAGGAGCAGGCCCGACTCGATGAGGCGGAGGCTGATGTCGTCGCGGAGGTCGGCCGTCTTGTCGACGGGGGAGACCGGGAAGTAGCCGCCCTTGAAGGGGGTCTTGTTCGCGAGGTTGCCGCCCTCTTCGGCGCGGCCGGTGTTCCAGGCGCCCTCTTCGGAGTCGACCGAGTAGAAGCTGGAGTTCTGCTTCACCTCGTAGCGGACGTCGTCGAAGATGTAGAACTCTGCCTCGGGCGCGAAGAACGCGGTGTCGGCGATGCCGGTCGAGGCGAGGTACTTCTCCGCCTTCTTGGCGACCTGGCGCGGGTCCTTCGAGTAGATCTCGCCGTTGCGCGGGTTGTAGATGTCGAAGACCATGATGAGGGTCTTCGCCTCGCGGAACGGGTCGAGGTACGCCGTCGACACGTCCGGGATGAGCTGCATGTCCGATTCGTGGATGTTCGCGAAGCCCCGGATGGAGGAGCCGTCGAACAGCTGGCCGACCGTGAAGAACTCTTCGTCGACGGTGGAGGCCGGGATGTTGAAGTGCTGCTGCACGCCAGGAAGATCCGTGAAACGGATGTCGAGGAACTTGACGTCCTCGTCCTTGATGAACTTCAGCACCTCGGATGAATCTTTGAACATGAAGACTCCAGAGGTAGGGCATTCGGATCCGCCCGTACGGGCCGGGCACTCTGGCACGGTACCCGCAGGGCATTGCCCTCCAGTATCACTTGTGTTTCAGGGATGTTACGACGACCTGGGTACGCTGGGGAAGTGACGCAGAGCACCCAGGACTACCCCGGCGAACGCCTCGGACTGCCCCGCGAGGGCACCGGATCCATCGGCCGTCTGGGCCGCCGCGTCGGCGCTCTCTGCCTCGATTACGGCGCCGCGTATCTCATCTCGGGCTTCTTCGGATGGGATCCGCTCGCGATCCTCGCGATCTTCGCCGCCATCCAGATCGTGTTCCTGCCGACGCTCCAGGGAAGCCCCGGTCACCGCATCTTCGGCCTGCGCCTGGTGCGCCTCGACGGCGCGTGGGTGGGCCTGTGGCGGCCCGTCGTCCGCACCGCGCTCCTGATCCTCGCGATCCCGGCGGTCATCTGGGACGCCGACCAGCGGGGCCTCCACGACAAGGCCGCGGGCACGGTGCTCATCCGCTCGTGACACGGAAGGACCCGGCCCGACGTGCGGGCCGGACCGGGTTCACGTGCGCGCGGCTCAGCGCGGACGCGGCGCGCGCACCTTCGTGGGGTCGATGCCCTTCGGGATCGGCAGCGACGTCAGCGACTGCGAGACCGATTCGATGCGCTTGATGACCGCGGCCATCGTGGCCCGGTCGATCTTGGTGGGCAGCGACTTGATGGTCGGCGCGAGCTTCGAGATCGGCGTCTCTCCCTCGCCGTGACCGACGTAGAGCACCGTCACGGGAACCCCCGACGCGACACGCTGGACCTTCGAGCGCTCGTCGTTGACGAGGCGCGTGAGCCGGCCGCGGGCGCCTTCGCCCACGATCACGACGCCGCCGCGCCCGACGGCGCGGTAGACCGCTTCCTGCGTCTTGGGGTTGATGCCGACCGGCATCTCACTGGCCTGCCACTTGCGGCCGAGCGACGTCGACATGACGTGGCCGGTGGCCCCCGGCATCCCGTCGATCTTCTTGTACATCGCCTGGGTCGAAAGCCGGGTCATCGTCATCATCGACGCGAGGACGCCGAGCATGAGGCCGGTCACGCCCCACAGGATGACGCTCCAGACGGCGACGGGCGGGATGAGGAACCCGATGCCCACACCCACGGCGATGCCGAGGAGGAGGATGCCGACCAGGAGGAACGGCAGCCAGCGGAACTCCTTCTGGGTGAAGGTGTAGAGGGTGCGGATCTGGGAGAAGAATCCCGGGCCCTTCTCGGGGGCGGAACTGCGCGCGGCCATAGCTTCCAGCCTACCTTTTCGCGGGCTCCTGCTCGGCTCCTCCACAGTCGGGCACCGGAGCCGTTCCTCCACAGACGACCCCCGGTCGAGGCCATCGCCTCGCGCACCGTCGCACACTGACGTCATGACGACCGCCGACGGCTCGCTCGGGAGCCCCTACCGCGCGATCCGCGCGGTGCGGGCGCGAGAGGACGGCCCGTGGCCGGGCACCCTCGTCCGCACCGCCGCCGGCGACGCCTGCGTGCTGGTCGACGCCGACGTCCTCGGCCCGCACTGGAGGGGATGGGATGCCGCACCCGGCGGTCACGTGCTGGCTCCGGACGACATCGTGCGACGCGTCGACGGCCACGACGCGCTGCTGCCGGTGTGCTCCGAGCGCCTCGAGGACTTCGTCCGGCGGAGGTCCGCACGCATGCCCCTCAGCCTGGGCGAGGCCGTCACGCTGGGCGTGAGCGTGCTGCGCGGCTGCACCGAGGTCGCGAGCACCCCCGATGCCGAGGGCGAGTGGTGGCTCGACGATGCCGGCAGGCCGGTGCTGGCGACGGATGCCTCGGCTCGGCGCGTGTTCGAGGCATCCGCCGCCGTCCTCGAGCAGGTGAGCGTCGACCCGTCCGCGCAGCGCACCTGGCAGACCGCGCTGCGAGCCGTCACCGCGGAGCGCATCTCGGTCCATGAGCTCGAGGCGGCAGAGGAGGCGCTGTTCGCCCTCGCCGAGGCGGAGCCGCTCAGCACCGTCAGCCTCAGCCCCCGCAGTGCGAGCGATGGGGTCGCACGTGCGCACGCCGAGACGCGCCGGGCGGCGGACGTGCCGCATGACCCCGCGCCGCGGTCGATGTGGCAGACGCTCGTGGCCGGCGTGGACGACGAGCTCTCCGACACCCTGTCACGCGCCACGACAGCGGTGTGGCGCCGGCTGCGACGCACGGGCGACGCACCGAGAGCCGGCACGCGACGCGCGCCGTGGCTGGTCGGAGGGGCCGTGGCGGTCGCGGTGCTGGCCGGCGGCGCACTCTGGCCGACCGCGAGCGGGGTCGCGACCGATGCGCGACCGGGGGCTTCGCCCACAGCGACGCCCGGGTCCGCGCCAGACGTCCCGGCGGATGCCGACCCGTCCGCGACACCCGGCAGCGACTCTCCACCCGGCGCGCCGGCCGACCTCGCCCTCGTCACCGGCGAACTGCTGGACGCACGGATCGCGTGCGCCGGCGACGCCTCCTGCCTCTCTACCGTGACGGTCGACGGGGCACCGTTGCCCGGCGGCGCCATCGGCCGCCGCGCGGCCGAGCGGACGGTCACGCTCCTCGACGACTTCGGCGACATCGCGGTGCTGCGGGTCGATGCGAACGACGGATCCGCCCCGTCACAGATGGTCGTGATCCTGCGCAGAGACGAGAATTGGCTGCTGCGCGACGTCTCCGACGTCGCGCAGCAGCCCTAGAAGCGGGAACCGCTCCGGATCAGATGCCGAGCTGGCCCTCGAACGCGGCAGTCTCCAGGCGCGTCTTCACGGCGCCGAGGAAACGAGCGGCGTCCGCACCGTCGACCACGCGGTGGTCGTACGACAGCGCCAGGTAGACGTACGAGCGCACCGAGATCGCGTCCTTGCCGTCGACCGTCACGACACCGGGGCGCTTGACGACCACGCCGGTGCCGAGGATCGCGGTCTGGGGCAGGAACACGACGGGGGTGTCGAACAGCGCGCCGCGCGAACCGGTGTTGGTCAGCGTGAACGTGCCGCCCGCGAGCTCGTCGGGCTTCAGCTTGTTGTCGCGGGTACGCGCGGCGAGGTCGGCGATCTCGTGCGCGATCTGAGCGAGGTTCTTGCTCGCCGCGTCACGCAGCACGGGGGTGAGCAGGCCGCGCTCGGTGTCGACGGCGATCGACAGGTTCTCGCTCGCCGGGTAGACGATCTGGTCGCCGTCCACCGTCGAGTTGACGACGGGGTACGCCTGGAGCGCCTCGGCGGCGGCCAGCGCGAAGAACGGCAGGAACGACAGCTTGTCGCCGGTCTTGGCCAGGAAGTCGTTCTTCACCTTGTCGCGGAACGTCGCAAGCTTCGTGACGTCGACCTCGACCACCGTCGTGAGCTGCGCCGTCGACTGCATCGACTCCACCGCACGAGAGGCCAGCACCTTGCGCAGGCGCGACATCGGCTGCGTCGTGCCGCGCAGCGGCGAGACCTCGAGCGGCGCGGGCGCGGCGGCAGCAGCAGGAGCCGCGGGAGCGGATGCGGCCTCCGCAGCCTTGAGCACGTCCTCCTTGCGGATGCGACCACCGACTCCCGTGCCCTTCACCGAGCCGAGGTCGACACCCTGCTGCTGAGCCAGGCGGCGGACGAGCGGCGTGACGTACGTGATCCCGTCCTCCTCGGCGACGAGCGCCGGAACAGCCGGTGTCGGTGCGGCGGCGGGAGCCGGTGCCGGTGCGGCGGCGGGAGCCGGTGCCGGAGCCGCGGCGGGGGCAGGTGCGGCAGCCGGGGCTGGGGCCTCGGCGGGCGCGGGCGCAGCGGCCGGAGCCGCAGGAGCCGGTGCCTCGGCAGCGGGAGCCGGTGCAGCCGCGGGCGCCTCGGCGGCCGGGGCCGCGGCGGGCGCCGCGCCGGCCTCGCCGATGCGGGCGAGCGCGGCGCCGACGGCCACCGTCTCGTCCTCGGGGACCAGGATGTCGGTGAGCACACCGGCGAACGGCGACGGGATCTCGGTGTCGACCTTGTCGGTCGAGATCTCGAGGAGCGGCTCGTCCACGGCGACCTCGTCACCGATCTGCTTGAGCCAGCGCGTCACGGTGCCCTCGGTCACACTCTCGCCGAGCTCGGGGAGGACGACGTCCTTCCCGCCGCCTGCGGGTGCGGCGGGCTGCTCGGCCGCCGGCGCCGGCGCCGGCGCGGCCTCAGCGGCGGCGGGAGCTTCGGCGGCGGGAGCTTCGGCGGCCGGAGCCTCGGCGGGGGCTGCGGGGGCGGCCTCGGCGGCAGCGGCCTCGGGCGCCGGGGCGGCCTCGGGGGCTGCGGAGCCGTCGCCGATCTTCGCCAGCACGGCGCCGACCTCGACGGTCTCGTCCTCCTGCACGAGGATCTCCTCGATCACGCCGCTGACCGGCGAGGGGATCTCGGTGTCCACCTTGTCCGTGGAGATCTCGAGCAGGCCCTCGTCCGCCTGGACCGTGTCGCCGACGTTCTTGAGCCAGCGGGTGACCGTTCCCTCGGTCACGCTCTCGCCGAGAGCGGGGAGGACCACGGATGTGCTCATGAGGATGTCTCCTTCTGAAGAAATATCGGATCTAGCTTAGTGATGGGGCGCGGCCCGAAGGGTCACAGCGCGTGCAGGGGCTTGCCGGCGAGAGCGAGGAACGCCTCGCCGAGCGCTTCGGACTGGGTCGGGTGCGCGTGGATGAACGGCGCGATGTCTTCGGGGTGGGCCTCCCAGCCCACGACGAGCTGTCCCTCGGTGATGAGCTCGCCGACGCGGTCGCCGATCAGGTGGACGCCGAGGACCGGCCCCGCCTTCGCGCGGACGACCTTGACGATGCCGCTCGTGCCGAGGATCTCGCTCTTGCCGTTGCCCGCGAGGTTGTACTCGTACGCGACGATGCCGTCCGCGCCGTGCGCGTCGGCCGCCTGCGCCTCGGTGAGGCCGACGGACGCGACCTCGGGGTGGCTGTACGTGACCTTCGGGATGTGGGCGTCGGGAATGAGGACGGGGGAGAGCCCGGCGATCTCCTCGGCGACGAAGATGCCCTGCTGGAAGCCGCGGTGCGCGAGCTGCGGGCCCGGGACGATGTCGCCGACGGCCCAGACGTGGTCGACGCCGGTGCGCAGCCGCTCGTCGGCGATGACGAAGCCGCGGTCTATCGTCACGCCCGCCTCCTCGTAACCGAGACCCGCGGTCGACGGGCCGCGCCCGACGGCGACGAGCAGGTAGTCGGCCGTGAAGGTCTTGCCGTCCTCGAGCGTGACGGTCACGGCGTCGGCGGTCTGCGTCGCGGTCTGGAAACGCACGCCGAGCGAGTACTGGATGCCGCGGCGCCGGAACGCGCGCTCGAGGCCCTTGCTGAGCGACAGATCCTCGTTGGGCACGAGGTGATCGAGCGCCTCGACGATCGTGACGTCGGCGCCGAACGAGCGCCAGACGCTCGCGAACTCGACGCCGATGACGCCGCCGCCCAAGATCACGACACTGCCGGGGACCTCGTCCAGCTCGAGTGCGTGCTCGCTGGCGAGGATGCGGCCGCCGATCTCGAGGCCGGGCAGTGTTCGGCTGTACGAGCCGGTGGCCAGCACGACGTCGGTGCCGCGATAGAGGTCGTCGCCGACACGGACGGCCGGGCCGGCCTCGAGGCGTCCCTCGCCGTTCACCACGGTGATGCCGCGCGCCTTGACCAGGCCCTCGAGCCCCTTGTACTTCTTCGCGACGATGCCCTCACGGTACGCGCGGACGCCCGCGGGGTCGACGCCCTCGAAGGTCGCGCGGATGCCGATGGCCGAGGCATCCCGTGCCGTCTCGGCCACCTCGGCCGCGTGCAGCAGGGCCTTCGTCGGGATGCAGCCGCGGTGCAGGCACGTCCCGCCCACCTTGTCCTTCTCGACGAGGGCTACGGTCTTGCCGAGTTCCGCGGCGCGGAGCGCGGCTGCATAGCCGCCGCTTCCACCGCCGAGAATGACGAGATCGAAGGAGTGGTCGGTCATCGTGCCTCCTCATCGAGGTCTGCCAGGACGAAGCGGATCAGGCTGCGCACGGTGGCGGCAGTCGGTCCCTTGTCGGTGAAGCCGTACGGCGCGCCCTTGTGGGTCCCGCTGCCGGCGATGTCGAGATGCACCCAGGGGATTCGGGGCGCATCCGTCTCGTCGGCCGTGCGGCCGACGAAGTGACGCAGGAACAGTCCTGCGAAGAGCGAGCCGCCCGCAGGGTCGCCGATCTTGGCGTTCTGCAGGTCGGCGATGGGGGAATCGAGCTCCTCCACCATGTGGGCGGGAAGGGGCAGCTGCCACGCGGGCTCGCCGGTCTCGGCGGCTGCGGCGAGGTAGGCGGCCACGGCGCCGTCGTCGCCCATCACACCGGTGTGGCGCGTGCCGAGGGCGACGAGGATCGCCCCGGTGAGCGTGGCGACGTCGACGATCACGTCCGGGTTCTCGCGGCTGGCGGCGACCAGCCCGTCGGCGAGCACGAGACGGCCCTCGGCGTCGGTGTTGAGCACTTCCACGGTCGTGCCGTCGAGCAGGCGCAGCACGTCGCCGGGGCGCGTGGCGCGGCCCGACGGCATGTTGTCGGCCATGCAGAGCCATGCCGTCACCTTCACGGGAGCGCCGACGGACGCCACGGCCCGCAGCACGCCCAGGACCGTGGCGGCGCCCGCCATGTCGTACTTCATGCCGACCATCGAGGCGGCGGGTTTGAGCGACAGGCCTCCGGTGTCGAAGGTGATGCCCTTGCCCACCAGCGCGACGTGCCTGTCTGCGTCCTCGGGCGCGTACTCGAGGCGGACGAGGCGCGGCGGACGGTCCGACCCCTGCCCCACGCCGAGGATGCCGCCGAAGCCCTGCTCGCGCAGCGCCTCTTCGTCGAGCACCTCGACGGTGACCGGCAGGTCCGCGACGGACTCGGTGGCGCGCTGCGCGACGTCGGCGGGGCCGAGCCATTCGGCCGGGGTGTTGACGAGGTCCTTGACGAGGGCGACGGATGCCGCGGTCTCGACGACCAGCTTCAGCGCCGCGTCGTCCGGCTCGGCGCTGCCATGGACGACCACGCGCTGCGCGCGCGGCTTCGGCGCCTCGGTCTTGTAGCCCTCGAAGCGGTAGCCGCCGAGGGCGGCGCCCTCCGCGGCGGCGGTCCACAGCGAGGGGTCGGCGTACGGGGCGGCCACGGCGACGGTCGCGAAGCCGGTGATGGCGCGGATCGCCGCGCCCACAGCGTCGCGCAGGGCCGCGGCACCCGGAGCCGAACCGGTCCCGAGGACGGCCAGCGGCAGCGTCGTCGCGTCCGGCGCGTACACGCGCACCCAGGAGCCCGCGGCGCCGGTGAAGCCCACCCCCGACAGCGCCTCGCGCAGGCCCGGCCAGTCGGAGAGATCCGGGGATCCCTCGGCGTCGAGCGGGGGGAGCGCGAGGAGAAGAAGGTCGGCGTCGGACTCTCGGACAGGTGCAGTGCGGTACTCGAGGTCGGGGAACGACATGGTCTCCATCCTAGGGACGACGACTGTTCGCTCTGAGCGCGACCATCGCGACCCGACCTCGGCGGACGGCTCGTAGCATGGGTGCATGCCTTTTCCCGGCCCGCTGTTCGAGCGTGCGGCTTCAGCGCCGCCCGTCCCGCGCGGGTTGCCGCTCGTGATCGCCCTGACCGGGTTCACCGATGCCGGCAGCGCCGTGAGCCGCGTGATCGACTACTTCCGTGAGGACCTCTCGCCGTCGCCGCTCGCCGTGTTCTCCAACGACACGCTGCTGGATTACCGCGCGCGCCGCCCGATCGTGTCGTTCGAGAAGGACCACCTCACCGACTACCGGCCCTCGCGCCTGGAGCTGTCGTTCGCCCACGACGCCCTCGGGCAGCCGTTCCTGCTGCTCGCCGGCTACGAGCCCGATTTCGCGTGGGATGCCTTCACCGAGGCGGTCCTCGAGTTCACCGAGGTGTACGGCGTCTCTACGGTGACGTGGGTCCACGCGATCCCGATGCCCGTGCCGCACACCCGGCCCATCGGCACGACGGTGAGCGGAACGCGGTCGGAGCTCACCGAGGCGCACTCGGTGTGGCAGCCCCACACCCAGGTGCCGGCGACGGCAGGCCATCTGCTGGAGTACCGCCTCGCCACCGCGGGCGCGCGCGTCGCGGGTTTCGTACTGCTGATCCCGCACTATCTCGGCGACACCGAGTACCCGGCAGCGGCTCTGGCCGCCCTCGACAGCCTCACCGTCGCGACGGGACTCGTGTTCGCGGGCGACGAGCTGCGCGAGGAGAACCGCGAGTACCTCGAGAAGGTCACCGAGCAGATCGAGGGCAGCGACGAGCTCGCGCGCATGGTGCAGGGCCTGGAAGAGCGCTACGACGCCTACATGGCGGGATCCACTCTGGCGACCCCGATGATCCACACGGGCGATCTGCCCAGCGCCGATGAACTGGCGGCCGAACTCGAGCGGTTCCTGGCGACGCGCCCCGGCGAGGACGACAAGCGCGGCTCGTGATCGTGCACACACCGCGCGTCGGCGGAATTCGACGCCGGACCGGCGTGTTGACACCAGGGATGGAGGTGCGCCGGTCTCGGCAGGGCGATGCTGGCGGCGCACGGCAAGTATGAGATACTAGACGCTCTGACCCGTTGTCAACCGTCTTCGTAGGGCATCCCCTCGAAGATGTGGACTTGACAAGGGTCTTACTAGTGTCCGAAACCGACCGGAGAGGCGCAGGGCGCCTCGACCGGTGAAAGGCGAAACGTGACTCCAGGCACGAACACCAAGGCTCGCTCGGCCGCGAAGGACACCGAGACGGCCCCGGCGACGACGGCGGCCGCCAAGAAGGCTCCGGCGGCCAAGGGCGCCGCGAAGGCCAAGGCCGCTCCGAAGACCGCGTCCAAGCGCGCGAAGAAGTCGGACGACGACTTCGAGGACGACGTCGAGGAGCTCGACGACGACGTCGAACTCGAGGAAGACGGCGACGACACCGAGGGCGACACGGCGGAAGCCGGCGCGGCGGCCAAGGGCGCGAAGGCGTCGGGCGACGACGCCAACGCGACCGACGACGAGGAGGAAGAGGAGGAGAGCACCAAGCCGGCGTTCACCGAGCCTCTCCCCACCGGCGCGATCGTCATCTCGTCGAGCGACGAGGACGACGTCCCGGTCTACTCGACCCAGATCACGGGCGCGACGGCCGACCCCGTCAAGGACTACCTCAAGCAGATCGGCAAGGTGCCGCTCCTGAACGCGGCCGAAGAGGTCGAGCTCGCGATGCGGATCGAGGCGGGCCTGTTCGCCGAAGAGAAGCTGTCGCACATGTCGGCGGCCGAGAAGACCTCGCAGCTCGGACTCGACCTGCAGTGGGTCGCCCGCGACGGCCAGCGCGCGAAGAGCCACCTGCTCGGTGCGAACCTGCGCCTCGTGGTGTCGCTCGCCAAGCGATACACCGGCCGCGGCATGCAGTTCCTGGATCTGATCCAGGAGGGCAACCTCGGCCTCATCCGCGCGGTCGAGAAGTTCGACTACACCAAGGGCTTCAAGTTCTCGACCTACGCGACGTGGTGGATCCGTCAGGCCATCACCCGCGCCATGGCCGACCAGGCTCGCACCATCCGCATCCCGGTGCACATGGTCGAGGTCATCAACAAGCTCGCGCGCGTGCAGCGTCAGATGCTGCAGGACCTCGGCCGCGAACCCACGCCCGAGGAGCTCAGCCGCGAGCTCGACATGACCCCCGAGAAGGTCATCGAGGTGCAGAAGTACGGCCGCGAGCCGATCTCGCTGCACACGCCCCTCGGTGAGGACGGCGACAGCGAATTCGGTGACCTCATCGAGGACACCGAGGCCGTGGTCCCCGCCGACGCGGTGGGCTTCACGATGCTGCAGCGTCAGCTCGAGTCGCTCCTCGACTCGCTCTCGGAGCGCGAGGCCGGCGTGATCCGCATGCGCTTCGGCCTCGGCGACGGCCAGCCGAAGACGCTCGACCAGATCGGCGACACGTTCGGGGTCACCCGCGAGCGCATCCGCCAGATCGAGTCGAAGACGATGGCGAAGCTGCGGCACCCGTCGCGTTCGCAGTCGCTGCGGGACTACCTCGAGTGAGTGAGGCGAACGCCGGCAAGGCGCTCACCGTCCAGGTCGAGGGCTCGTCGTTCGCGCGCATCCCGATCCGCACGCGGGTCGTGATGCCGGGCGACGACCTCGACGAGTTCGTCCGCGAGTACGCGGCCGACGTCGTGCGCGAGGGCGACCTGCTGTTCGTGACCGAGAAGATCGTCGCGATCACGCAGGGCCGCTCGTACCTCGTGGAGGACATCAAGCCCCGCAAGCTCGCGCTCTTCCTCTCGAAGTACGTCACGCGCACGCCCTACGGCATCGGCCTGGGCATGCCCGAGACGATGGAGATGGCCCTGCGCGAGTGCGGCACGATCCGCATCCTGTTCGCGGCTGCCGTCTCCGCCGTCACCAAGCTGTTCGGACGCAAGGGCGACTTCTACCGCATCGCCGGCGACAAGGCCCGGGCGATCGACGGACCGACGTCGGGCACGATCCCGCCGTACAACAAGGCGGTCGTTCTCGGACCCGAGCGCCCGCGCGAGGTCGCGACGCACCTCAAGGCGCTGCTGGGCGGCGTGCCCGAGGTGGCCGTGGTCGACATCAACGACCTCGGCGGCAACATCCTCGGCTCCACGCTCGACAAGGGCGAAGAGAAGCGGCTCGTCTCGATCCTCAAGGACAACCCGCTGGGGCAGGGCCACCAGTCGACCCCGCTCGGGATCGTCCGCACGATCTGACGGATTCAGCACGAAGGCGCGGCATCCTTGCGGATGCCGCGCCTTTCGCGTATGCGGTGAGTCCGCCTCAGAACCCGATCGCCGCGCGGTACCGCGGCTTGTGACCGGTGCGGATACCGGTGACGCTCGGCTTGTTCTCGTACACCCCGGCGCCCCAGTTGCCCTCGACGAGCACCGGACCGTCGGGCGTGACGACGATGTCCCAGCCGACGTACTGGATCTGCGGCACGACCCGGGCGACCTGGTCGACGAACTCCTTGACCTGGTCGATCATCGGCAGCTGGAAGTCGGCGATGACGAAGCCGCTGTCGGGGTGCTTCTCGTGCACATGGCTGTGCGAGTCGTAGCCCGGTCCGACCGCATGACCGTTCTCGTCGAGCATCGTGTAGAAGCCGCCGAACGTCATCTGGTCGCTCACGGCTCCTCGTCCGAACTTCTGCGCCATCGCCAGGATGTGGGTCTTCTCACCGTCGAAGAATGCGGTGACACGGGTCGTGTTCACGGTTCCGGGGCACACCGCCGCGAGGTCGGCGTGCTGGCGGATGACTTCCTCGATGAGCAGCTCGCCGCGGGAGAGCAGACCGCGGTGGAACTCGTCCCAGTCCGAGACGTCGGCAGCGTGGTAGCGATGCACGCCCGTGCCCGCCTGGCCCACCGGCTCCTTGGTGACGATCGTGCCGTGCTTCTCGGCGAAGGCACGCACCGCGTCGGCGTTGCCCTCCTCGACCACCATCCAGTCGCGGCGCAGGAACGCGCTGAACGTGCGGTCGAATTCGACCTTGTCCTGGAACAGGCCGCGATAGTCGGGGTGGTCGTACTTCTGCGAGATCTCGTTCGACACCGGGTGCGTCATATAGGTCGCCCGCTCGGCTCGGTTCAGGATCGCGAAGTCGTAGTCGACGTAGTCCTGGAAGCCGACCTGCTGGAACCCGGCCGACCAGAGCATGTCGACGAGGACCGCGGGGGTCCACTTGCCGTGCGCGTGCGCGGTCTCTTTCGCGCGCTCCAGCACGGATCCGACATCGATGCGACGGACACGCCAGGCGAGGTAGCGAAGACGGTTCGAGAGGGCGAGGCCCTGAGAAGACATGCGTGCTCCGGGTTCGGTTCGGGGACCCCGATAGTCTAGAGGCGTGAGTTCCGCGATCCCTGGGCACGACCACGCCGTGCCGGGATCAGATGCTCGCAGCGCCCCCGTCGCGCGGATCTCGCGGGCGGTGCTGACCGCGAACGCGCGCACCGCGTGGGATCGCGGCATCCGTGCCTACGACGCGTCGATCCTCGACGCGGATGCCTGGGGCCACGGCGTGGAGCTCGTTCGCGACGTCCTGGCGACCATCGGCCTCGAAGCCCGCACGCACCACGTCGGGGTGACCTCAGCCGACTCGGTGCCGGTCGCGTCGCGGACCGACATGCTCTCGGCGATCGCACTCTTCGGGCTCCCCGGTGCCGAGCACCCCGCCGTGCCCGCCCTGCGGCTGACGGGGACCGTGCTCTCGGTGAAGGACCTCCGCGAGGGCGAGGGCGTGTCGTACGGCTACGCGTACCGCGCGTCCGCGGACACGCGCGTCGCGCTCGTCACGGGGGGCTACGCGCAGGGCATCGTGCGCGCTCTCGGCGGCGCGGTGGACGTCGCGGTCGCGGGGGAGAGGCATCCCGTCGTCGGACGCGTCGCCATGGACGTGTGCGTGGTGGACATCACGGATGCCGCGGTCCGGCGCGGCGACGAGGTCCTGTTCCTCGGCGACCCTGCGGAGGGCGAGCCGTCGCTCGTCGAGTGGGTGCGCGCGGCAGGGCTCACCGCCGGCGAGCTCGTCACCATGGTCGGGCTGCGCGCCGGCCGCGAGGAGACCTCATGACCGCGCGACTCCACGTCGACCTCGATGCCCTGGTCGCGAATATCGCGCACGTGCGCGCGACGGTGTCACCCGCTGAGCTGATGCTCGTGGTCAAGGACGACGCCTACGGCCACGGGCTGGAGCCCGTCGTGCTGGCGGCAGCCGCCGCGGGCGTGAGCTGGTTCGGCGCCTTCGACGTGCGGACGGGCTGCGCGGTGCGAGACGCCGTCGGCGACGATGCCCGCATCTTCGCGTGGATCGCCGCTTCGCGCGGTGACCTCGACGCCGCCGTCGCGGCGCGCATCGACCTCGGGATCGGCGACGCCGAACTGCTGGAGGAGCTCGCGGAAGCCGCCCGCGCCGCCCGCGCGTCGGTGCGTGTGCATCTCAAGATCGACACCGGACTGCATCGCAACGGCGTGCGGCCGGAGCAGTGGCCGGCGTTCGTGTCGCGCGCAGCAGTCCTCGAGGCGGAGGGCCTGATCGAGGTCGCGGGGGTCTGGAGCCACATCGCCGAGGCTTCCGATTCCGAGGACGACGACGCCCGCGCCGTCTACGAGTGGGCGCTCGACCAGGCCACGGCTGCCGGTCTGCGCCCGGCCATGCGTCACCTCGCCGCGAGCGCCGCGTCCTTCGCTCGCCCCGAGTTCCGCTACGACATGGTCCGCGTGGGGGCGTTCTGCTACGGCATCCGCTCCGCCGGGGGACCCTCTGCCGATCACCTGGGCCTCCGCCCGATCGGCCGGCTCGACGCGGACGTCGTCGAGGTCGGCGAGGAGTTCGTCCGGATCGATCTGGGTGCGCTGGACGGTCTGCCGTCATCGCTCCAGCGGCGCGCGACCGTCGGCACACCGGCGGGCACCCGCTCACTCGTGGCCGTCGGCGCCACGGACTCCCTGGTCGCCGCGTGGCCGGACGCGGTCGTCGGCGACGTCGTCACGGTCTACGGGCCCGGCGCAGCCGGGGAGAGCACGGCGACGGATCTCGCGGAGATCATCGGCACGATCGGTGAAGAGATCGCCCTGCGCGTGTCGCCCCTCGTGGAACGCAGATACACCCGCCGCTGAAGCGACGGGTGCGAGTCTGCCGAACGGGCGCCTACTCGGCCAGGCGAGCGGTCTCGTCGTGCCACGAGGTCGCGATGGCGCGGAGCTTCTCTTCGTACTTGCGGCCGTGGTGGGCGCAGAAGAGCAGTTCGCTGCCGTTGACCTCGGCTGCGATGTAGGCCTGTGCGCCACACGAATCGCAGCGATCCATCGCCGTGAGGCGGTGCTCGAGGACGGCGCCGGTCTCGGTCGGTGTCGATAGCGTGTTCATCTCGGTGCCTCCTCGTACTGGTAGAACTCTTTCCCGGTCATGAAATACAACCACGCCGATGTTTCGAGAATGCCGCGAAGAGACGACATTTCGCTGAGCGCGTACGCATGCCGGCGCTGAAGCGTGTCTGTGCGGGGCTGTCGGGCGCCCCGATTACGATGGGAGATTGTGACCGCCGAGTACTCAGCCCATCATCTCCAGGTGCTCGAAGGGCTCGAAGCGGTCCGCAAGCGCCCCGGCATGTACATCGGCTCGACCGACTCGCGCGGCCTCATGCACTGCCTGTGGGAGATCATCGACAACTCCGTCGACGAGGCGCTCGCCGGCCACGGCTCGCGCATCGACATCGTTCTCCACGCCGACGGCAGCGTCGAGGTGCGCGACCGCGCCCGTGGCATCCCGGTCGACATCGAGCCGCGCACGGGGCTGACCGGCGTCGAGGTCGTCTTCACCAAGCTCCACGCGGGCGGCAAGTTCGGCGGCGGCTCGTACGCCGCATCGGGCGGTCTGCACGGTGTCGGGGCATCGGTCGTCAACGCGCTCTCGGAGCGCCTCGACGTCGAGGTCGACCGCGGCGGCAAGACGTGGGCGATGTCGTTCCACCGGGGCGAGCCCGGTGTCTTCTCGAACGGCAGCCCCGACTCGGGCTTCACCCCGTTCGAGGAGCGCAGCGAGCTGCGGGTCGCGGGCCGCGCCGCGAAGGGCGTGACCGGCACGCGCATCCGCTATTGGGCGGATCGTCAGATCTTCACCAAGGACGCCGCGTTCAACCTGCAGGAGCTCGAGCAGCGTGCGCGCCAGACCGCCTTCCTGGTCCCGGGCCTCGAGATCGTCATCCGCGACGAGCGACCCGGCACCGAGGCCGGCGAACCTGTCGAGACGAGCTACCGGTTCGACGGCGGCATCTCCGAGTTCGCCGACTACCTCGCCCCCGACTCCGGCGTCACCGACACGTGGCGCCTCACCGGTGAGGGCAGGTTCACCGAGACCGTCCCGGTGCTGCAGCCCTCGGGCGCGATGGTGCCGACCGAGGTCGAGCGCGAGTGCCACGTCGACGTCGCCGTCAGGTGGGGCACCGGCTACGAGACGGTGTCGCGCTCGTTCGTCAACATCATCGCCACGCCCAAGGGCGGCACGCACCAGCAGGGGTTCGAGCAGGGCCTCATGAAGGTGCTGCGCGATCAGGTGGCGCAGAACGCGCGTCGCCTGAAGGTCGGAGGCGACAAGCTCGAGAAGGACGACATCCTCGCCGGGCTCACCGCCGTGCTGACCGTGCGTGTCGCCGAGCCGCAGTTCGAGGGTCAGACCAAGGAGGTCCTCGGCACGCCGGCGGTCCGCCAGATCGTGTCGAACGTCGTCACGCGCGAGCTCACCGCGCGGTTCACGTCGCCGAAGCGCGACGACAAGGCGCAGACCTCGCTGCTGCTCGACAAGGTCGTCTCCGAGATGAAGGCGCGCATCTCCGCGCGCACCCACAAAGAGACGCAGCGCCGTAAGAACGCACTCGAGTCTTCGTCGCTGCCGGCGAAGCTCGCCGACTGCCGGTCGAACGACGTCGCCGAGTCGGAACTGTTCATCGTCGAGGGCGACTCGGCCCTGGGCACCGCGAAGCTCGCACGCAACAGCGAGTTCCAGGCGCTGCTGCCGATCCGCGGCAAGATCCTCAACGTCCAGAAGGCGTCGATCAGCGACATGCTGTCCAACGCCGAGTGCGCTGCGATCATCCAGGTGATCGGCGCCGGCTCGGGCCGATCGTTCGACCTCGACACCGCCCGCTACGGCAAGATCATCCTGATGAGCGACGCCGACGTCGATGGCGCACACATCCGCACGCTCCTGCTGACCCTGTTCTTCCGGTACATGCGACCGCTCATCGACGAGGGCCGCGTCTACGCCGCCGTCCCGCCGCTGCACCGCGTGGTCGTGATGAACCCCGGCTCAAAGCCCAACGAGACGATCTACACGTACTCCGAGGCCGAGCTGCACGGCCTCCTCACGAAGCTCACGAAGGCCGGCAAGCGCTGGCAGGAGCCCGTCCAGCGCTACAAGGGTCTGGGCGAGATGGACGCCGACCAGCTCGCGACCACGACCATGGATCGAAACGGCCGGACGCTCCGACGCGTGCGGATGCAGGATGCCGAGGCTGCGGCATCCGTCTTCGAACTGCTCATGGGCAACGACGTGGCGCCGCGCAAGGAGTTCATCATCGACTCGAGCGACCGGCTGGGGCGCGAGCGCATCGACGCGTGATCTGATCCCGCTGCAACGAGAGGCGCACCGGCTGAGCCGGTGCGCCTCTCGTGTGCAGGGGGGCTCAGCGGATGCTGGTGCCGACCGCGCCGATGACGCCGTCGAGCGCGGTGCCCGATGCGTCGCGCTTCGCGCCGGACTCCGGAAGAGCGCGGGTCGCGCCGTCCGAGCCGATGGCACGGGGATCGGTGCCGACCCAGGCGATCGTCAGCGCGTCCTCGCCCTTCAGGAAGCGCTGGGCGCGCACGCCGCCGGTCGCACGCCCCTTGGCGGGGAACTCGCTGAACAGCGACACCTTGGCGCTGCCGGCGTCGGTGCCCGCGAGCGCCGTGGTCGAGCCGGCGATCGTGACCACGACGGCGTCGAACTCGGAGGGCCCGACGACATCGAACGAGATGACCTGCGCGCCGTCGGTGAGACGGATGCCGGCCATGCCGCCGGCCGAGCGACCCTGCGGGCGCACCGAGGACGCGTCGAAGCGGAGCAGCTGGGCGTCGCTCGCCACGAACACGAGCTCGGCGCCGTCGGACGCGGGCGCGGCGCCGACGACGCGGTCCCCGTCCTTGAGGGCGATGACCTCGATGTCGTGCTTGTTCGCGATCTCGCTCGCGGCGACGCGCTTCACGATGCCCTGCGCCGTGCCGATCGCGATCGGCGGGCCCTCGACGAGCGGCACGAGCGCGACGATGTGCTCGCCGCCGCTGAGACCCAGGTACTGGTCGCCGCGGGTGCCGGCCGCGAGCTGCACCGAGTTGCCGGGCACCGACGGCAGGTCGACGGGGGAGAACCGCACCAGGCGGCCGAGGTTCGTCACGGCCCCGATGTCGCCGCGTGTGGTGGTGTCCACGGATGAGCGGATGGCGTCATGCTTCGAGCGCCGTGCCGGTGCGACGATGCCGCCGCCCGGGGCGTCGGCCGCGACCTCGGCACGCACCATGCGTCCCGTGGCGGAGAGGAAGACACGGCACGGCGCGTCCGCGATCTGCAGGTCGGCGACCGCCGCCGCGGCGCGCGAGCGCGGCTGCACCGGACCACCGTTGAGCAGAAGCGTGCGCCGAGGCGTGCCGAACGCCTCGGCGGCGGCATCCAATTCGTGCGACACCTGCGCGCGCAGCAGCACGTCGCTGCCGAGAAGCTCCTCGAGCTGGGCGATCTCCTTCTTCAGGTTGTCGCGCTCGGTCTCGAGCTCGATGCGCGAGAACTTCGTGAGGCGACGCAGTCGCAGCTCGAGGATGTACTCGGACTGCGGCTCGGACAGGTCGAAGACGCTCATGAGGCGCGTGCGCGCCTGCTCGCTGTCGTCGGACGTGCGGATGACCTGGATGACCTCGTCGATGTCGAGGATCGCGATGAGGAGGCCCTCGACGAGGTGCAGGCGCTCCTTGCGCCGCTCGAGGCGGTACCGGCTCCGGCGCGTGACGACACTGACGCGGTGGTCGAGGTAGACGCGCAGGAGCTCGCGCAGCCCGAGCGTCTGCGGCTGCCCCTCGACGAGAGCGACGTTGTTGATGCTGAACGAGTCCTCGAGTGGCGTCAGGCGGTAGAGGTGGTCGAGCACCGCCTGGGGGTCGAAGCCGGTCTTGATGCCGATGACCAGACGCAGGCCGTGGTGGCGGTCGGTCAGATCGACGACGTCGGCGATGCCCTGGAGCTTCTTCGCGTTGACGGCGTCCTTGATCTTCTCGATGACGCGCTCGGGGCCGACGAGGTAGGGCAGCTCCGTGACGATGAGGCCGGTGCGGCGCGGGCCGAGCGACTCGATCGAGACCTTCGCCCGCGTGCGGAAGCTGCCGCGGCCGTTCGTGTAGGCGTCCTTGATGCCGTCGAGGCCGACGATGATGCCGCCGCCGGGGAGGTCGGGGCCCGGCACGAACTCCATGAGCTCTTCGACCGTCGCCTCGGGGTTCTCGAGCAGGTGGGTCGCGGCGCCCACGACCTCGATGAGGTTGTGCGGCGCCATGTTGGTGGCCATGCCGACCGCGATGCCGGTGGTGCCGTTGACGAGCAGGTTGGGGAAGGCGGCCGGCAGCACCTCGGGCTGCTGGAACTGGCCGTCGTAGTTCGGGATGAAGTCGACGACGTCTTCGTCGAGGTTCTCGGTGAGCGCGAGCGCCGGCGGGGCGAGGCGGGCCTCGGTGTACCGGGGCGCAGCGGGGCCGTCGTCGAGCGAGCCGAAGTTGCCGTGCCCGTCGACGAGGGGCACGCGCAGGGAGAAGGGCTGGGCCAGGCGGACGAGCGCGTCGTAGATCGGGGCGTCGCCGTGCGGATGCAGCTTTCCCATCACCTCGCCGACGACGCGGGCGCTCTTCACGTGGCCGCGGTCGGGCCTGAGCCCCATGTCGGCCATCTGGAACAGGATGCGTCGCTGCACCGGCTTGAGCCCGTCGCGCGCGTCGGGCAGCGCACGCGAATAGATGACCGAGTACGCGTACTCGAGGAACGACGTCTGCATCTCCGAAGAGACGTCGACGTCCTCGATGCGTCCGTGGTCGGCGGGGGAGGAATCGGTGCGGGAAGCGGGCATGTGTCGAAGAAGCCTCGGGTGACGGCGGAGAGCGAGGGGGGCGCGGCCGCGTGTGCGAGACTGGCCCCGATGACCCTCAGCCTACCCGTGGACCCGCCGCGCGCCCGGAGCCTCACCCGTGTCGTGACCGAGATGTCGGCGGCGCTGGACGGCGGCTCGGAGTGGTTCGCCCCCGCGCGAAGTGCGATCGTGTGGGTGCTCGACGGCCTCGGCGTCCACAACCTCTCGGCCCGCGCCGGCCACGCCCGCTTCCTCAGTGAGGCTCGCGCGAAGAAGGACGTCGCGCGCTCGGTCTTCCCTTCGACCACCGCCGCAGCGCTGACCAGTCTGCTCACCGGGGCACTGCCGGGGGAGCACGGCATCGTCGGGTACCGCGCGCGCATTCCCGGCACCGACGACGTGGTGAATCTGCTCCGCGGCTGGGACACCGACGGCCTTCCGCTCGAGTTCCAGCGCGCCGCCCCGCTGTCCGCCACGCTCGGCCGGCCGTTCTTCGCCGTCTCGCGCAACGAGTACGCCGGCACCGGCTTCACGGCGGCGACCCTCGGGAACGCCGAGTTCCACGGCGCCGACGACCTCGATGAGCGCGTGAGCCTCGCCGCCGACCTCGCGGCGCAGCATCCGGGGTCCCTCATCTACCTCTATGCCCCGGATCTCGACGCGATCGGCCACAAGCGCGGCTGGGAGTCCGACGAATGGGTCGCGGTGCTGGAGCGGGTGGATGCCGCGGCCCGGACGCTCTCGACATCCCTCGATCGCGGCACCGGGGTGGTGGTGACGTCCGACCACGGCATGATCGACGTGCCCCGGCATCGGCATCTCCTCCTCGGAGAAGGGGACGAGCTGCTCGACGGCGTCCGCCTCATCGGCGGCGAGCCCCGCATGCTCCACCTCTACACGGAGCCCGGTGAGGCCGATGCCGTGCTCACGCGATGGCGCGAGGCCGAGGCATCCCGTTCGTGGGTGTTCTCGCGCGCCGAACTCGAGGCGTCAGGTCTGGTGGGCCGGGTCGACCCGGAGGTGCATGCCCGGATCGGCGACGTGATCGTCGCGGCGCGCGCAGGAATCGCGTACTACGACGACCGCCTCGCCGACAAGGCACCGCAGAAGATGATCGGGCAGCACGGCTCCCTCACCGACGAAGAGCGGGTCGTTCCGCTCATCCGGCTCGGCGCGTTCGCCGGGGCCTGAATCCCGGCTTCAGTCGTCGGAGCGGGCGCCGAAGACGATCTCGTCCCACGACGGCATCGACGTGCGCCCCTTGCGTCGGCCGGCCTCGGCGACCGCAGCCGGAGTGGGGGCCTGATAATCGGACGCCGTCGGCTCGTCTTCGGACGCGGACTCGTCGTAGCCCGGCTCGAGCGCGTCGAACAGCGCGACCGGGGCGGGCGAGCGGGGCGCCGAAGCGACCTCTTCGGCCCCCGGAAGCGGCTCGCGCTGGCCGCGCCGTCGACGCAGCGCCTCGAGCAGGTCGGCGGTCTCGGCCGATGTCACGACGGCGGGCTCGGTGGCGCGCTTGATGGCGGCCTCCTGCACGGCAGGGGCTGCGGGGGACGGGATCTCGGGCGACTCGATGTCGGCGTCAGGGAGGCGGCGCGGGCCGAACGCACCGCTGTCGAAGCGGGAGTCGTCCTTCGGGGGTGCCGCGTCGAGGGCGCGGAGCCGGGGGATGAGCCCTTCGGGGAGCGACCCCTGGCGGGACAACTGGATGGCGTCGGCGTTCAGCGGCGACAGCGTGCTGCGGCGCGGGTCGAAGCCCCAGCGGGCGTCGTGGCCGATGTCGTTCGAGGTGAACTCCAGCTTCACGGTCCAGCCGGTCGGCTCCTTCCAGCTGGTCCAGCGTTCGCCGATCGCGCCGGCCTCGGCGAGCTTGGCGCGCACCGCGGAGCCGAACGTCGTCTGCCCGTCGCCTTCGAAATCGCCGCCGAGCAGCACCGGAACCGCCAGTGCCTGACCGACGATGTGCTCACGCTCGGCGAGCACGGGGCCCTCGAAGCGCACGATGTCCTCGACGCGGGCACCGAGGAGCTCCGCGACCTCCCGCGCGGACAGCCCCGACCGGATGTGTGCCTGGATCTCGCGGGGGCTGGGGCGTGGGGTCTGCACGTCGGACTCGCGCTCGCGGCGCGCCTTGCGCAGCTCGCCGCGGAGGACGTCGTCGACGTCGAGCGTGAATCTCTCGCCGGACTCCGTCGCCAGGATGAGCTTGTCGTCCTCGGTTCCGATGACTTTGAGCTGTTCCATGCGGACGCTCCCTGCTTCTCGAGCCGGCTCTTGGCTGCGCTTTCCCGGCGGACTCACGGCTTCAGAGCCCGCCTGTCCGCCCCATGGTGTCATAGCGCGCCACGACGACCGGGAATATCCCGCGCGTGGCGCGAGTTTCACGCGGACGCACGGTCAGTACGGCGCCCGATCGCATTTGCGAAAAGGGGAATGGTCGTGCAAACTATCGCCGCCCGCAAGGGCGAGCGCAACCGCGAATACCCGGAAGTTGAGATCTTCACGCATGGCCACCGATTACGACGCCCCCCGCAAGACCGAGGACGACAGCGAGTCGATCGAGGCGCTCAAGGAGCGCGTTCCCGACAAGCTCTCGGGCTCGGTCGACGTGGAGGACGCCGACAACCCGTCGGGCTTCGAGCTGCCGGGTGCCGACCTGTCGGACCTCGAGCTCGACGTCGTCGTTCTCCCTGCACAGGAGGACGAGTTCACCTGTTCGAACTGCTTCCTCGTGAAGCACCGCTCGCAGCTCGATCACGAGACCGCAGACGGCCCTATCTGTACTGAGTGCGCCGCGTGATCTGAGCCCGCCGCACTGCGGCGGCCAGCCGGTCCGGCGTCCGCGAGGAGATGACCCACGCGGTCGTCGGATCATCGGCATCCGTCACCGGGAGAACGACGACTCCGTCGATCCCGCCCCGGATGAGATGCCACGACCGCGGGTCGAGACCCGCACCGCGCGCATGGCGCGCGTCCTCCCCGAGATGAACCTCGCCGTCGCCGAGGAACTCGACGCCGATGTGCGCGCGCCCTGCCCGCAGCTCGCCGTCGCGGACCTCGACGACGGGTGCCGCCAGGATCAGCAGCGCGATGAGCAGGATGCCGACGCAGGCGCCCACGATGAGGGCGATGGTCGTGTCGATCGGCGTGACGACGAGCGCCGCCATCGGCGCCGCCATTCCCGCAGCGACCAGGATCCACAGCGACGGGCCGAGCCGCTCGCGATAGGCGTCGGCACGGCCGGTTCGGGCACCGGCGTGAGGCGTTGAGTTCTGCATTACCCTCGTTGGGTGACTGAAACGGTGGACGTCCCCATTATCGCCCCCGACGTCCCGGTGTACGCGCACCCTGGGGACGCCGGAGCCGACCTCGTCGCCGCCGAGGCGGTGCGCCTCGAGCCCGGCGAGCGCGCCCTCGTCGGCACCGGCGTGCGGATCGCGCTGCCCGAGGGGTATGTCGCCTTCGTGGTCCCGCGCAGCGGCCTGGCGGCCAAGCACGGGATCACCGTCGTCAACGCGCCCGGGACGATCGACGCCGGCTACCGCGGCGAGATCAAGGTGATCCTGCTGAACACCGATCGGACACTGGCACACGACATCGCCGTGGGCGATCGCATCGCGCAGATCATCGTGATGCCGGTGCCGCGCGCCGTATTCATCCCCGTGGAAACCCTGCCCGACAGCGTGCGCGGCGAGGGCGGCTTCGGCTCCACGGGCTACCAGAAGGACGGAGTCCTCGCATGACCGACCCCTCATCCGTCGACGGCCCGCGCAAGGTCGCACCCGACGACCGCGCCACGACCGGCCCGTTCGACGAGTCCGAGGCCAACCCGGTCCGCCCCTACATCGATCTCGGCGGGATCAAGATCCTCCCTCGTGAGGGCCTGAACCTGCGCCTCGAAGTCGAGGAGCAGACCAAGCGCATCGTCGCCGTCGGCCTCGACTACGCCGACTCGACCCTCCAGGTGCAGCCGTTCGCGGCGCCGCGCTCGGCGGGCCTGTGGGAGGAGACGCGCGAGCAGATCCGCCAGCAGATCCGCCAGCAGGGCGGCCGCGTCGAGGAGCGCGAAGGGCCGCTGGGTCCGGAGCTCCTCGCCGAGGTGCCCGTGATCGCCGGCCCCGACGGCGCCGCGGGCAAGCGCCTCGCACGCTTCGTCGGCGTCGACGGCCCGCGCTGGTTCCTGCGCGGCGTGATCGGCGGTGCGGCGACGGCCGATGTCGAGGCGGCGGCCGCCGTCGAGGACCTGTTCCGGTCGATCGTCGTGGTCCGCGGCGGCTCGCCGATGCCGCCCCGCGACCTCATCCCGCTGAAGATGCCGGCGACGCCGGGCTCCGCGTGAGCGACCCTTCGCGCCCCGACGACGCGTCGGAATCCACCGCGAACGGTGCGGCCCGCTCCTCCGAGGGGACACCGGATGCCGCACCCTCCGCGTCCGAGATGCTCGGCGCCGCCCTGGGCGGGGCCGCGCGTCGCGCCGGCCTCGACCCGGCCGAGGGCAAGACCACCGGGCACGTCGTGTGGGCCGCGATGGGCGGCTGGCGCGGCATCCTCGAGTCCGTCCTCCCGGGCGTCGTGTTCCTCGTCGCGTGGACGGTCACCTACGACGCCGAGGCGAAGTCGGGGAACCTGCCCCTCAGCCTCGCGCTGTCGGTCGGTCTCGCCGCCGTCTTCACGATCGTGCGCCTGATCCAGCGGCAGTCCGCGAGTGCCGCGATCGGCGGCCTGATCGCCGCGGCCGCGGCGGCGGGCCTGTCGCTGTGGACCGGCAGGGGAGAGGACAGCTTCATCCCCGGCTTCCTCACCAACACGCTGTACGGCACCGCCTTCCTCGTGTCGGCTCTCATCGGGTGGCCGCTCATCGGCCTGGCCGTCGGCTTCCTGATGGGGGAGGGCACCGCCTGGCGCGCCGACAAGCGCAAGCGACGCGTCTTCTTCTGGCTGTCGATCGCGTGGGCAGGCCTCTTCGCGCTCCGCCTGATCGTGCAGCTCCCGCTGTACTTCGCGGGCGACGTCGCCGCGCTCGGCACGATCAAGCTGATCATGGGCCTGCCACTGTTCGCGCCCTTGGTCGCGGTCACATGGCTCGCCGTGCGCGCGCTCTACCCGCGCGCCACGAAGTGATACATTTATCTCGACATCAAGATAAATTTCTCCCGAACCGTTAGGTCGACCTCACTAGCCGAGGACTTCGGAGCGGGGGAAGATGGGGATGCCGGACTCCGGCACGATCCCGCCGCCGACGAAGGAGACAGACGTGTCCACGGTTGACAGCTTCGGTGCGAAGAGCACCCTGACGGTCGGCAGCACCGACTACGAGATCTTCCGCATCGACACGGTCGCGGGCTACGAGAAGCTCCCGTTCAGCCTCAAGGTGCTGCTCGAGAACCTGCTGCGCACCGAAGACGGCGCGAACGTGACGAGGGCCCAGATCGAAGCCCTCGGATCGTGGGATGCCGCCGCCGAGCCCGACACCGAGATCCAGTTCACGCCCGCCCGCGTCGTGATGCAGGACTTCACCGGTGTCCCGTGCATCGTCGACCTCGCCACCATGCGCGAGGCCGTCGGCGCCCTGGGCGGCGACCCGACCAGGATCAACCCGCTCTCGCCCGCCGAGATGGTCATCGATCACTCGGTCATCGCGGACCTGTTCGGCACGGAGAACGCCCTCGAGCGCAACGTCGAGATCGAGTACGAGCGCAACGGGGAGCGGTACCAGTTCCTCCGCTGGGGCCAGACCGCCTTCAACGACTTCAAGGTGGTCCCCCCGGGCACCGGCATCGTGCACCAGGTGAACATCGAGCACCTCGCCAAGGTGATCTACGACCGGACGGTGGGCGGCGTCCTGCGGGCCTACCCCGACACCTGCGTCGGCACCGACTCGCACACCACGATGGTCAACGGCCTCGGCGTGCTCGGCTGGGGCGTCGGCGGCATCGAGGCCGAGGCGGCCATGCTCGGCCAGCCCGTCTCGATGCTCATCCCGAAGGTGGTCGGGTTCAAGCTCTCGGGCGCCATCCCCACCGGCGTGACCGCGACCGACGTCGTGCTCACGATCACCGACATGCTGCGCCAGCACGGTGTGGTCGGCAAGTTCGTGGAGTTCTACGGCGAGGGCGTCGCATCCGTGCCGCTGGCCAACCGCGCCACGATCGGCAACATGAGCCCCGAGTTCGGCTCCACTGCCGCGATGTTCCCGATCGACGCCGTGACGATCGACTACCTGCGCCTCACCGGCCGCGACGAGCAGCAGCTCGCACTGGTCGAGGCCTACGCCAAGGAGCAGGCGCTCTGGCACGACGCCTCGCGCGAGCCTGTCTTCAGCGAGTACATGGAGCTCGACCTCGCGACGGTCGTGCCCTCGATCGCCGGCCCCAAGCGCCCGCAGGACCGCATCGTCCTCTCCGAGGCCAAGCGGCAGTTCGAGAGCGACCTCACCAACTACGCCGAGGTCGACCACGACCTCGTCGACCTCGAGGGGGCCGAGTCCTTCCCGGCGTCCGACCCGCCGGGAAACTCCCCGGAGGACGAGCACAGCACCCACCAGCACCACCACCGCAGCCACGCACCGGCGACCGCTTCCAAGCCGACGCAGGTGACGCTCGAGGGCGGCGAGAAGTTCGTGCTGGACCACGGTGCCGTCACCATCGCCGCGATCACGTCGTGCACCAACACGTCGAACCCGTCGGTGATGCTCGCTGCGGGCCTCCTCGCCCGCAACGCGGTCAAGAAGGGCCTCAAGGCCAAGCCGTGGGTGAAGACCACGCTCGCACCCGGCTCGAAGGTCGTCACCGACTACTACGAGAAGGCCGGCCTCACGCAGGATCTCGAGGACCTCGGCTTCTACACCGTCGGCTACGGCTGCACCACGTGCATCGGCAACTCCGGGCCGCTCATCGAAGAGGTCTCCGCGGCGATCAACGAGAACGACCTCGCCGTGACGGCCGTACTGTCGGGCAACCGCAACTTCGAGGGCCGGATCAACCCCGACGTCAAGATGAACTACCTCGCGAGCCCGCCGCTCGTGATCGCGTACTCGCTCGCCGGATCGATGAACTTCGACTTCGAGACCGACGCGCTGGGCACCGACCAGGACGGCAACGACGTGTTCCTCCGCGACATCTGGCCGGACTCGGCCGAGGTGCAGGCGACGATCGACTCGTCCATCAACAAGGACATGTTCACGCACCAGTACGCGAGTGTCTTCGAGGGCGACGAGCGCTGGCAGACGCTGCCCACGCCCACCGGCGACGTGTTCGAATGGGACGAGGCCTCGACGTACGTGCGCAAGCCCCCGTACTTCGACGGCATGACGATGGAGCTGACCCCGGTCACCGACATCTCAGGCGCCCGCGTGATGGCGACGCTGCTGGACTCGGTCACAACCGACCACATCAGCCCTGCCGGCAACATCAAGGCCGACAGCCCCGCCGGTCAGTACCTCGCGGCCCACGGCGTGGACCGCAAGGACTTCAACTCGTACGGCTCCCGCCGTGGCAACCACGAGGTCATGATCCGGGGCACGTTCGCGAACATCCGACTGAAGAACCAGCTCGTCCGCGAGGTCAACAACGGCGCAGAGGTCGAGGGCGGAATCACGCGCGACTTCACGCAGGCGGGCGGCCCCCAGTCGTTCATCTACGACGCCAGCCAGAACTACCAGGCCGCGGGCACGCCGCTCGTGATCTTCGGCGGCAAGGAGTACGGCTCCGGCTCGTCGCGCGACTGGGCGGCCAAGGGCACGAGCCTGCTGGGCGTGAAGGCGGTCATCGCCGAGAGCTTCGAGCGCATCCACCGCTCGAACCTCATCGGCATGGGCGTCGTGCCGCTGCAGTTCCCGGCCGGCGAGAGCTGGAAGTCCCTGGGTCTGGACGGCACCGAGATCGTCTCGATCTCGGGTCTCGAGCAGCTCAACGAGGGCGTCACGCCGAAGACCGTAAAGGTCACGGCCGAGCCCAGCGAGTTCTCGCCCGAGGGCAAGCAGACGGTCGAGTTCGATGCGGTCGTCCGCATCGACACGCCCGGTGAGGCCGACTACTACCGCAACGGCGGCATCCTGCAGTACGTGCTGCGTTCGCTGGTCTGACAGGTGATTCACGGGGGACCGGATGCCGCGGCATCCGGTCCCCCCTTCATGCCCCGGGTAGACTTGCAGGGCCCTTCCGGGGCCGGAAAGGAGCGGGGATGTCGCTGTTGTCGTCCATCACCGGACCCCGCGACCTCGACGCGCTGAGCCTCGATCAGCTCGAGCAGCTCGCGGATGAGATCCGCGGCTTCCTCGTCGAGAACGTCGCACGCACGGGCGGTCACCTGGGCCCCAACCTCGGGGTCGTCGAGCTCACGATCGCGCTGCACCGCGTGTTCGACTCGCCGAACGATCCCATGATCTTCGACACGGGCCACCAGTCCTACGTGCACAAGCTGCTCACCGGGCGCCAGGATTTCACGAAGCTCCGCGCGCGCGAAGGCCTCGCCGGCTACCCGCAGCGCTCCGAGAGCCCGCACGACGTCGTCGAGTCGTCCCACG
Source organism: Microbacterium sp. Leaf288 (assembly GCF_001422925.1). GTDB lineage: Bacteria > Actinomycetota > Actinomycetes > Actinomycetales > Microbacteriaceae > Microbacterium. Next base: position 421,064 of record NZ_LMNI01000010.1, on the reverse strand, counting down.
CCTCCAGCTCGCTGAGCTGGGCTGATGGCGTCTCGCGCGCGCTGACGCGCACCGGCCGCAAGGACCGGCACGTGGTCGCCGTCGTCGGCGACGGCGCGCTCACCGGCGGCATGACGTGGGAGGCGCTCAACAACATCTCCGACGACAACGACCGCAACCTCGTCATCGTCGTCAACGACAACGGACGTTCCTACGCCCCGACCATCGGCGGCATGGCGCGCTACCTCAACCGCGTCCGCACGGCCGACGCGTACCGCAACCTCCACCGCGGCTCCGACACCGTGTTCCGCAAGCTCGGTCCCGCGGCCCGCGCGGTCTACCGGGGTGTGCGCGGCGGCACGCACGGATTCCTGTCGCGATTCACGAACAACGCGGCGCTCTATTCGAACCTCGACATCAAGTACCTCGGCCCGGTGGACGGGCACGACCTGCCGACCCTCATCGAGACCCTCGAGCTCGCCAAGGAGTACGGCGCCCCCGTGATCGTCCACGCGATCACCGAGAAGGGCCGCGGCTACGCGCCGGCCCTCGAGGACGAGGCCGACCAGTTCCACGCCGTCGGCAAGATCGACCCGATCACGGGCGAGGCGCTCGGCGCCGCGGGCGGCACCGCCTGGACCGATGTGTTCGCCGACGAACTGGTGCACGTCGGCGACGAGCGCGACGACGTCATCGCGATGACCGCGGCCATGCTGCGGCCGACGGGCCTCCTGCCGTTCGCGCAGCGCTTCCCGGACCGCGTCTACGACGTCGGGATCGCCGAGCAGCACGCCGTCGCATCGGCCGCAGGCCTCGCGTTCGGCGGCCTGCACCCGGTCGTCGCCATCTACGCGACGTTCATGAACCGCGCATTCGACCAGGTGCTGATGGATGTCGCGCTCCACCGCGCGGGTGTCACCTTCGTGCTGGACCGCGCCGGCGTCACCGGCCCCGACGGCCCGAGCCACCACGGCATCTGGGACCTCGCGATGCTGCAGATCGTGCCGCACATCCGCATCGCGGTGCCCCGCGACGAGGCGCGACTGCGCGAGGAGCTGCACGAGGCGGTCGCCGTCGAGGACGCCCCCACCGTCATCCGCTTCCCGAAGGGCGGCGTGAGCCCCGAGCTCCCTGCCCTCGAGCGCCTGGAGGACGGTGTGGATGTGCTGGTGCGCTCCGACGCACAGGACGTGCTGCTCGTCGGCATCGGCCCGATGGCGCACACCGCGGTCGACGTCGCCGAGCGTCTGCGCGCGCAGGGCATCGGCGCCACCGTCGTCGACCCGCGCTGGGTGGTCCCGGTGCAGCCGTCGATCATCGAGCTCGCAGCATCCCATCGCCTCGTCATCACCATCGAGGACGGCATCCGGGTGGGCGGCATCGGCACGCGCGTGCGCCAGGTGCTGCGCGAGGCGGGGGTCGACACCGCAGTCGACGAGCTGGGCGTGCCCGACGAGTTCATCGACCACGCGAGTCGCGAGCAGATCCTCGAGGACGCCGGCCTCACCCCGGCGAAGATCGCCCAGGATGTCGTCGCACAGGTGCTGGGCACCCGCATCCCGGTCGCGCGGGGGGCACAGACCTCCGAGATCCCGACGCTGCCGGACCTCGCCCGCAGCCGCGAGGAGCGCGGCTAGAGCGAGGCCTTGCCTGCCGACGCACCGCCCCGGACCGGCCGAGGGGGACCGCGCCGGCGTGAAAGCATGGGGGCATGACCTCCGCGAACCTCACCCGTGACGAGACCGCGGCCCGATCGAGCACCATCCGTCTGGACACCGTCGAGGTCGACCTCGACGTGCGTGACGCGCAGGATCCGGCGACGCAGACCTTCCCGACGACCGCCACACTGACCTTCACGGCCGCCACCGACGCGACGTGGCTGGACTTCCTCGGCGAGTCCGTCGACAGCGTGACGGTCAACGGCGTGGCGCGCGACGTGCAGTGGGACGGCGCCCGCGTCCGCATCGACGGCCTCGCTGCGCACAATGTCGTGACCGTACGGGGACGCGGGCGGTACAGCACGTCGGGCGAAGGGCTTCACCGCTTCCGCGACCCGGTCGACGGCGAGGTCTACCTGTACACGCAGTACGAGCCCGCCGACGCGCGGCGCGTGTACCCCGTCTTCGAGCAGCCCGACATGAAGGCGCGGTGGCGGTTCACGGTGAACGCGCCGTCCGGGTGGCAGCTCCTCTCGAACGGCGCGGAGACCGCGCGCGAGGACGTCGCCGGCGGTGTGCGCGTCGCGTTCGCCGAGACCTTGCCGCTGTCGAGCTACATCACGGCCGTCGCCGCGGGGCCCTATCACCGGGTCGATGGCGAGTGGCGCAGCGACGACCGTGCCGTGCCGCTGGGCGTCCTCTGCCGGGCCTCGCTGGCACCCCACCTCGACGCCGACGAGATCCTGGACATCACCCGGCGCGGCCTGGAGTTCTTCGAGCACGCGTTCGCCTACCCGTACCCGTGGGGCAAGTACGACCAGATCTTCGTGCCCGAGTACAACCTCGGCGCCATGGAGAACCCGGGCCTGGTGACCTTCACCGAGAGCTACGTCTTCCGTGGTGCCTCGACGGCGGCGCAGCACGAGGGCCGTGCGAACACGATCCTGCACGAGATGGCGCACATGTGGTTCGGCGACCTGGTGACCATGCGCTGGTGGGACGACCTGTGGCTGAAGGAGTCCTTCGCGGATTTCATGGGCGCGCACGCCGCCGTGGCCGCCGGTGGCTTTCCGGACGCCTGGGTGACCTTCGCCAGCCGCCGCAAGGGCTGGGCGTACGTACAGGATCAGCTGCCGACGACGCATCCGATCGTCGCCGACATCACCGACCTCGAGGCCGCCAAGCTCAACTTCGACGGCATCACGTACGCCAAGGGCGCGTCGGTGCTCAAGCAGCTCGTGGCCTTCGTGGGGGAGGACGCCTTCTTCCGCGGCGCGCAGCGCTACTTCGCGGACCACGCCTTCGGCAACACCACGCTGCCCGACCTGCTGTCCGCGCTCGAGGCGGAGTCCGGACGCGATCTGACGACGTGGAGCCGCGCGTGGCTGCAGACCAGCGGCGTGTCGGAGATCGCGATCGAACGCGGCGACGCCGGGGCCCTGGTGCTGACGCAGACCGATCCGCGCCCGCACCGGCTGACCTGCGGATTCTTCGCCGTCGGCGATGGGCGTCTCGAGAGGCGGGGCACGCTGCAGATCGACGCCGTCGAGGCTCGCACACCCCTGGAGGGCACGACGGCCGCGGGGATCGATCTCGTCCTCGCCAACGTCGACGATCGCACCTACGCGAAGGTGAGACTCGACGCGCCGTCGACCGACGCTGTCGCGGCGCACCTGTCGTCGATCGAGGATCCCGTCGCCCGTGCGGTGATCTGGGCGGCCCTGTGGAACTCCGCCCGAGACGGGAACCTGCCTGTCTCACGATTCGTCGAGATCGCGGGCGATCACGCCACCCGCGAGACGAACATCGCGCTGACCACGGACGCGATCGCCCACGCCGCCGTCGCGATCGGACGCTACGCGGCATCGGACGCGCGCACTCCGCTCGCCGAGGCCTGGCTCGACACGTGCTGGGCGGCGCTGTGGGCCGCCGCCCCCGGCACGGACGCCCAGCTGGCCTGGGCCCGTGCCCTCGGCGGCGCCGCAGCGCGGTCCGCGAACCGCGCAGGGGAGATCCGGAGCATGCTGTCGGGCACCGCGGCAGCGCCTGCGGGGCTTGCCCTCGACCCCGACCTGCGCTGGGCGTGGCTCATCGCACTTGCGGCCACGGGGCACGCGTCGGCCGAGGATGCGAACGCCGAACTCACAAGCGATCCGTCGGCACAGGGGCACCTCGCGCACCGGACCGTGCTGACCGCCCGGCCGGACGCAGCCGTGCGCGCGGCGGCCTGGTACGCGGCCTGGGACGACGAGAGCCTGACCAACGACCACCTCGCGGCGACGATCGCCGGCGTGCGCGCAGGCGACCGCCGTGACCTCATCGCCGACTTGGACGACGAGTACTTCGCCCGGATCCGCCCGACGTGGGCCGCCCGCAGCATCGAGATCGCGCGCCGACTCGTGGTCGGGCTCTTCCCCGCCGCGGAGTCCCTCGACCAGGTTGATGCGTGGCTGACACAGAATCAGGATGCCCCGGCCGCGCTGCGCCGCCTGGTGATCGAGCAGCGCGACGGCCTCGCACGGGATCTGCGCGTGCGCGCCGCGCAGCCGGTGGCGCACTGAGGATCGGAATCCTCCCACGACGCAGGCGACCCCGGGCACACGCCCGGGTTCGGCGTCGTGCACCGCAAGCAGGCGTCGGTGTACGACCTNTCAGTGCCTACTGCCAAACCTGGCTCTGCTAAGGCAGCTGCCCTGAAAGCGAAGTCTAGTGCTAAACCTTCAGTGGGGGGGGGACGTCAGCTCGCGATGCCCTTGATCACCGGGTGGTGGAAGGTGTCGCCGAACGCACGGTCGGACGCGCCCTCGCGGTCGAGGTAGGGCGACGCCCCGCCGTCGATGAACGGCCAGCCCGCGCCGAGGATGAGGCAGAGGTCGATGTCCTCGACCTCGGGGACCACGCCCTCGTCGAGCATGAGCTTGATCTCCTGCGCGAGGCCGTCCTGCACGCGGCGGAGGATCTCGGCGGCGGGAGCCGGCGACGAGCCCACCGCGGGCCTGAGCGTCTTCTCCGCGGCCTTGGTCCAGCCGGTCACGCGGCCGCCCTTGTCCTTCTCGACGACCTCGGGCAGTTCCGCGAGCGCGTGGAAGTTCTCGTTCGCGTAGAAGCGATCGGGGAAGGCGTGCACCATCGTGTCCTGCACGTGCGCGGCGACCTTCCAGCCGACGAGGTCGATGAGCTGGAACGGTCCCATCGGCAGCCCGAGGGGCGCGAACGCCTTCTCGACGTCGGCGACCGGCGTGCCCTCGTAGACAGCACGCGCGGCCTCGCCCATGACCTTGGCCAGCAGGCGGTTGACGACGAAGCCCGGAGCGTCGGCGGTGAGCACCGCGTTCTTGCCCAGGTTCTTCGCGACGACGAACGCCGTCGACAGGGCAGCGTCGGAGGTGTGCGGCGTCTTCACGATCTCGATGAGCGGCATGACCGCCACCGGGTTGAAGAAGTGGAAGCCGACGAGACGCTCCGGGTGGGCCAGCTTCGCGCCGATCTCCTCGACCGACAGCGACGAGGTGTTCGTCGCGAGGATCGCGTCCTCGGCGATGATCTGCTCGATCTCGCCGAACACCTGCTGCTTCACGCCGACCTCTTCGAAGACGGCCTCGATGACGAAGTCGCAGTCCGCGTAGAGGCTCTTGTCGGTCGTGCCGGTGACCAGGGCACGCAGCTTGTTGGCGGAGTCGCCGTCGAGGCGGCCCTTCGCCTCGAGCTTGCCGATCTCTTCGTGGATGTACGCCACGCCCTTGTCGACGCGCGCCTGGTCGAGGTCGGTGATGAGCACCGGAACCTGCAGCTTGCGCACGAACAGAAGCGCGAACTGGCTCGCCATCAGGCCGGCGCCGATGATGCCGACCTTGGTGACCTTCTTCGCGAGCTCCTTGTCGGGGGCGCCGACCGGACGCTTGGCGCGCTTCTGCACCAGATCGAAGGCATACATGGATGCCGCGAACTGGTCGCCCGTGACGAGCTCGGCGAGAGCCTCGTCCTCGCGTGCGAATCCCTCGGCCTTCGAACCGTTGCGCGCCTTGTCGAGGAGGTCCAGCGCCACGTACGGGGACTTCGGCACGGTGCCGATCTTCGACTCGAGCATGCCGCGGGCCATCTTGATGGCGATCGGCCACTTGGTGAGACGCTCGATCTTGCCCGGCTCGTTCCTGCGGTCGACCTTGATCTTCCCGCCCAGCACGCCGTCGGCCCACGCCAACGAGTCCTCGAGGTAGTTCGCGGCGGGGAAGATCGCGTCGACGATGCCGTAGTCGAACGCCTGCTGCGGCTTCAGCATGCGGTTCTGCTTCAGCGGGTTCGAGATCACGACCTCGAGCGCGTTCTCGATGCCGATGAGGTTCGGGAGCAGATAGGCGCCGCCCCAGCCGGGGATGATGCCGAGGAACACCTCGGGAAGCGCGATCGCGGCGGCGGAGGCATCCACCGTCCGGTAGGTGCTGTTGAGCGCGATCTCGAGACCGCCGCCGAGCGCGAGCCCGTTGACGAAGGCGAACGTGGGCACGCCCAGCTCGGAGAGCTGACCGAACACCTTGTGGCCGAGCTGCGCCACCATGCGGGCGTTGTCCTTCGAGCCGACCTTGCTGATGTCGCTGAGGTCGGCGCCGGCCGCGAGGATGTACTGCTTTCCGGTGATGCCGACCGCCTGGATCTCGCCGGCGGCCGCGCGCGCCTTCAGCGCGTCGAGCGTCTCGCCGAGCTGGAACATCGTGGCCGGTCCGAGCGTGTTCGGGCGCGTGTGGTCGCGTCCGTTGTCGAGGGTGACGAGGGCCAGCACCTTGCCCGAGCGCAGGCGGATGTCGCGCACCCGCGAGTGCGTGATCACCTCGCCCTCCGTCATGGCGAGGATGGGGGAGAAGTCGATGTCGTCGTAGTTGCTCATTCGTGCTTACTTCCGCTTCTTGCCGTCGAAGTACGGGTTCTCCCAGATGACCGAGCCGCCCTGGCCGAGGCCGACGCACATCGCGGTCAGGCCGTAGCGCACGTCGGGGCGCTCCGCGAACTGGGCCGCGAGCTGGATCATCAGGCGCACGCCGGAGGCCGCGAGCGGGTGGCCGAGCGCGATGGCGCCGCCCCACTGGTTGACGCGGGGGTCGTCATCGGCGATGCCGAAGTGGTCGAGCAGTGAGATCACCTGGATGGCGAACGCCTCGTTCAGCTCGAACAGGCCGATGTCGCCGATGGTCAGGCCGGCCTTCTTGAGAGCCTTCTCGGTCGACGGGATCGGGCCGATGCCCATGATCTCGGGCTGCACGCCGGCGAAGGCGAACGACACGAGCTTCATCTTGGGCTTCAGGCCCAGCTCCTTGACGGCCCCGCCGCCGGCGAGCAGCGACATGGTCGCACCGTCGGTGAGCGGCGACGACGTGCCCGCCGTCACACGGCCGTGCGGGCGGAACGGCGTCTTCAGACCGGCCAGGTCCTCCATCGTGGTCTGCGGACGGCGGCCCTCGTCCTCGGTGGCGAGGCCCCAGGACCCGTCGGCGTCCTTCGTGGCGACCGACACGAGGTCGGGCTGGATCTTGCCGGTGTCGTAGGCCGCCTGCGCCTTCTGCTGGCTCAGCATGCCGTAGCGGTCCGAGCGCTCCTTGGTGAAGTGCGGGAACCGGTCGAAGATGCGCTCGGCAGTGACGCCCATGTTGAGCGCACCCGGGTCCACCATCTTCTCGGCGACGAAGCGAGGGTTCGGATCGGCGTTGCCGCCGATCGGGTGGTGTCCCATATGCTCGACGCCGCCTGCGAGAGCGACGTCGTACATCCCGACGCCGATGGAGCCCGCCATCGTGGTGACGCTCGTCATGGCGCCCGCGCACATGCGGTCGATCGCGAAGCCCGGAACGGTCTGCGGGAGCCCGGCGAGGATCGCGACACTGCGGCCCAGGGTCAGACCCTGGTCACCGGTCTGGCTGGTCGCGGCGATGGCGACATCGTCGATGCGGTCCTGGGGAACGCCCGGGTTGCGCTCCATGAGCCCGATCGTCGCCTTGACGGCGAGGTCGTCCGCGCGGGTGTTCCAGTACATGCCTTTCTCGCCGGCGCGCCCGAAGGGGGTGCGCATTCCATCGACGAAGAAGACGTCCGAGATCTCGGCCACTCTGCCTCCAAAAGTAGGGATGGCGCCAGCCTAGGAGGGCACGTGGAGCGGCCGGAATCGGGTGGGGGAAACCTACGAAGCCGTTTCCGACGCCGCCGACACGGCTTGCACGGAATCCACAAAGGCATCGGCGATCAACTGTGAGGTCTGCGCAATCTGCCAGGGTCGCGCGCCCAGCGCGGCCAGGGCTTCGCCGATGGATGCCGTCGTCAGCGGCTGCGGGGGAGTCCAGGCGACGCGCCGCAACAGCTCCGGCGTGAGGAGGTTCTCGGTCGGCATGTGGAGCTCCTCCGCCCGCTGCTCCACGACGGGACGTGCCGCCTTGAGACGCGCATCGGCCTCGGGGTTGCGATCGGCCCATGCCCGCGGCGGTGGCAGCGTGTCGCCGCCGGTGGCGCGTTCCAGCGGCAGCTGTGTGACGGCGCGGCCGGCCTCGATCGCCGCCCACCAGCGATCCAGCTGCGAACGGCTCGCACGGCCCGTGAAGTCCTTGACGGCGGCGAGGGCGCTCTTCGACGGGGGATCCGCGAGGACGGCGGCGACCAGAGCGCGGTCGGGGACGAGGCGCCCGGGCGCGACGTCCTCCTGCCTCGCGTACTCCTCGCGGGCGGTCCACAGCTCGCGGGCCACGGCCAGCGCCTTGCGGCCGCGCACCGTGTGCAGGCCCGACAGGCGGCGCCACGGCTCCTCCCTCGGCGGCTTGGGCTCGCGCTCGAGCACGGCGCGGAACTCCTCCGCGGCGAACTCGGTCTTGCCCTGCTCCGCGAGCTCGGCGACCAGCTTGTCGCGCACGTCGACGAGGTGCTCCACGTCGAGCGCCGCGTACTCGAGCCAGGACTGGGGCAGCGGACGCGTCGACCAGTCCGAAGCGGAGTGGGCCTTCGCGAGCGTGATGCCCAGCGTGTCCTCGACGACGGCGCCGAGGCCGACGCGCTCATGACCGAGAAGGCGGGCGGCGAGCTCGGTGTCGAAGATGGAAGCCGGTTCGAGCCCGATCTCCCGCAGCGACGGAAGGTCCTGGCTCGCCGCGTGCAGCACCCACTCCTCGCCGCCGATGGCGTCCTCGAGGGCGCGGAAGTCGCCGATCGGCGGGGGATCGAAGAGGAACACGCCCGCACCGCGCCGGTACACCTGCACGAGGTACGCCCGCTGGGAGTAGCGGAACCCCGACGCGCGCTCGACGTCGACGGCGACGGGACCCTCCCCGTCTGCCAGGCGCCGCGCGACCTCTCCGACGCGCGCGACCTCGTCGATCACGGCGTATTCAGCCACGTGGCGACCTGTGCGAACCGAGCATCGCGATCCCTTCCGAGCCGGGCGGAAGCCCGGCCAGCATGCAAACCAACTCCGCCCATGCTTCCACGTGCGGGGCGATCGCGCCTTCCGGGGACCAGGATGCGCGCAGTTCTATCTGCGCCCCGTCGCCCTCCGCGGCCAGTGTGCCGAACCCTTTGGAGAGCGTCTTCGTCGCTGTGCCGGAGGCCGAATGGAAGCCGGCTCGTCGTGATTCGAGCGCGTCGGTGAGCCAGGTCCACGCGACGTCAGCGAGCAACGGGTCGATCCCGATCTCGGGCTCGAGCGGAGCCTGGGCGAAGCACACGATGCGCCACGGCCCATTCCACGGCGCCGGCTCCTCCGGGTCGTGCAGGAGGACCAGCCGGCCCGTGCCGTACGGCGAGTCGGTGGCGTCGGGTTCAGGACGGACGTCGCCCGCGATGGCGAACGCGTTCGGAGCGAGACCCTGCGGCGCGGCGATCTCGCGGACCGTGAGATCGTCACGGAAGGAGATCGCCCGCACCGCCTCGGCGGCCTGCTCGAAAGAGCCCGGTGCCGCCGGGGGACGCTGCTCAGTCACGCGGACAGACTAGAGTGATGCCTCGATGGTCGCCTCCAGGCGCGCCGCATGGGACGGCGCACGCAGTTACCCGGGAGGGCCGAAGGCTCTCGCTCCTCGCCGCAGGCGCAGGACGCCCGCCCTCGTCGCCGGTGTGAGGGCCGCGCTCACGGTGCTGAGCGTGGCCCTGGCCGCCGTGCTCGGAGCGCTCGCGGCGGGCTCCGTCGTGATGGCGCGAAAGGTCGTGACGCCGGCGCGCCGACAGGCCGACACACGCATCCTGGCGCTCGACACGGCCGCGCAGACGATCACGCTGTCGCGCACGGCCGACACCGAGCTCCCCGGACGCTACGGCCTCTTCACGAGCGGCACGTCCGACTACATCAAGCTCGGGTCGGTGCTCTCGGAGGACGCCTCGAGCGTCAAGCGCAAGCTGCTCACGCACGTCGCCGCCGACGCGAGCCTCGCTCCCGAGGCTGCGTTCAGCGGCTGGTATTACGACCACCCCGAGCAGCTGCACCTGCCTTTCACCCCCGAGCTCATCGGCTCGACGGTGGGGCCGTGCCCGGCGTGGCTGTTCCCGGCGGGCGATGGCGACACCTGGGTCATCCAGGTGCACGGGCGCGGCACCACGCGCGCCGAGTGCCTGCGGGCGGTGCCGGTGTTCCACGGCCTCGGCATCACATCGCTCGTCGTGTCGTACCGCAACGACGGCGAGGCGCCCCGCAGCCGCAACGGCACGTATGCGCTGGGTGCCACGGAGTGGCGCGACATCGACGCGGCGGTCGGATTCGCACGACGCCGCGGTGCGCGCAGGATCGTCGTCATGGGCTGGTCGATGGGCGGCGCGATCGCGCTGCAGCTCGCCCTCAATTCTGCGCACGGCGACGCCATCGCGGGCCTCATCCTCGAGTCGCCGGTCGTCGACTGGCGGGTCGTGCTCGACTACCAGGCCAAAGCGGAGCGCGTCCCCGGCGCGGTCAGCCGACTCGCGATCGAGGCACTGCAGGCCGAGTGGGCGTCGCCGCTGACCCGCACCGGCGCGGCCATCCGCCTCGATCAGCTCGACGTCGTCGCGCGGGCCGCCGAGCTGCGGCATCCGATCCTCATCCTCCACAGCGACGACGACGGATTCGTGCCGTCGGACGCGTCGCACGACCTCGTCGCCGCCCGGCCGGACCTGGTCGAGATGCAGGTGTTCGAGGTGGCGCGGCACACGAAGCTCTGGAACTACGACCAGGAGCGCTGGAGCGCCGGCATCGGCACCTGGCTCGCCGCCCACGGGATCGTCGCGGACTGACGAGCCCTGATCGGTTCAGACCGCCGTCCGGGCGCGCACCTGACGCTGGGCGCGCAGGAGCATCCCCGTCATGCCGGAGATGCGCAGCGGCGACACCACACGGGTCAGTCCCAGCGTCTGGGGGAAGTCGCCGGGCACCGCGAGCACCTCGGCGGCGGTGAGGCCGGTGAGACCCTGCGCCAGGATGCTGGCGAAGCCACGGGTCGTCGGTGCCTCCGGCGGAGCGGTCGCGTGCATCGCGACGGTCCCGTCGGCATCGACGTCGACGACGATGAAGACCGGCGACTGGCACTCGACCACCCGCTCGTACAGCTCGGGGTGACCCTCGTACTCCTCAGGCACCGGCGGCAGCTCGTAGGAGTACTCGAGCAGCAGCTGCAGCCGGTCGGGCTCGGGCAGCTCGAGGAACTCGTCACGGATCTCGGCGAGTCGGTCGGGCAGGGCGGTGTCGGTCATCCCCACCATTTTCCCACGGGTGGATGCTGCCGCTCAGCGTGCGGGCGCTTCGCCCGGCTCAGCACCCGCCACGATCGGCACGCGCACGGCGCTGCCCCACTCGGTCCACGAGCCGTCGTAGTTGCGGACGTCCTCGAAGCCGAGGAGGTGCTTCAGCACGAACCACGTGTGGCTCGACCGCTCGCCGATGCGGCAGTACGCGACGATCGCGTCGCCGTCCTCGAGCCCGACCTCACCGCGGTAGATCGCGTCCAGCTCCGCGCGGGGCTTGAAGCCGCCGTCGTCGGCGACCGCGCGCGCCCACGGCACGCTCTGCGCCGACGGGATATGCCCGCCGCGCAGGGCACCTTCCTCGGGGTACGCCGGCGCCGAGGTGCGGGAGCCGTCGTACTCCTCGGGGGAGCGGACGTCGATGAGCGGGCCGTTGCCGAGGTGCGCGAGCACGTCGTCCTTATAGGCCCGCAGCACGGAGTCGTCGCGCTCGACGACCGGGTAGTCGGTCGGCGCGGGGGTCGAGGCATCCGTCGTGATCGGCCGCCCCTCGGCGATCCACTTGTCGCGTCCGCCGTCCAGGAGGCGCACGTCCTGGTGCCCGAACAGCGAGAACACCCACAGCGCGTAGGCGGCCCACCAGTTGTTCTTGTCGCCGTAGATGACGACGGTGTCGTCGCGCGAGATGCCCTTGCGGCTGAGGAGTTCCGCGAACCCCTCGCCGTCGACGTAGTCGCGCACGACAGGGTCGTTGAGCTCGGTGTGCCAGTCCACCTTGACCGCGCCGGGGATGTGCCCGGTCTCGTACAGCAGCACGTCCTCGTCGGATTCCACCACGACCAGACCCGCCTCGCCGAGGTGTTCCTGGAGCCAGTCGCCCGTCACGAGGCGCCCCGGCGCGGAGTACTCGGCGAACTTCTCGGACGACGTGTCGGTCTCGACGGTCATGGCATCTCCTGGATCGGGGCATGGGCCCGGGCCGCCGTCATCCCGCGTCAAGCGAGGACGGGCGCGCACGGCTGACGGTTAGGGTTGAACCGTCGCCTCCGACCCTAGATTCCCGGGCGGGGCAGCACAGCCCCTCCGTAAGACTCCGACACAGGATCCGCATGACCGTCTCCACCACCCGCACCGGCGTCGTCCACCTCGCGGAGCGCACTCCGCAGCTCGCCGGCGCCGAGATGGTCGCCGCACTCGTTCCGCCGCCCCAGTTCGCCGACGCGACGTTCGACACCTACCGCGCCGACCCCGCCTATCCCTCGCAGCAGGGCGCGAAGGATCTGCTCCAGGCCTTCTCGGGCGCAGCCGCGCCCGTCAAGGGCGGCCTGTTCCGGCGCGCGAAGCGCCCGGAGCTCAAGCCCGGCGTCTACCTCGACGGCGGCTTCGGAGTCGGCAAGACCCACCTGCTCGCGTCCGTGTATCACGCGATGCCCGCCCGCCGGAAGTACTTCGGATCCTTCATCGAGTACACCGCGCTCGTCGGCGCGCTCGGCTACCAGAACACCGTCGAGCTCTTCCGGGGCGCCGACCTGCTCTGCATCGACGAGTTCGAGCTGGACGACCCCGGCGACACGATGGTCATGACACGCCTGCTCGCCGAACTCGTGGCCTCGGGGACGCGGCTGGCCGCGACATCCAACACCCCTCCCAATGCACTCGGCGAGGGGCGCTTCGCCGCGCAGGACTTCCTCCGCGAGATCCACGCGATGGCGTCGAGCTTCCAGACGATCCGCATCGACGGCACGGACTTCCGCCATCGCGCGGTCGACGGGCACGCCGTCGTGCTCGAGGAGCCGCAGTACGAGGCGGCGATCGCGGATGCTGCGGCGACGGGCCTCGCGTCGGACGACACGTTCGACGCGCTCGTCGCCCACCTCGCGCACGTGCACCCGTCCCGTTACATCCGGCTCATCGAGGATCTGGCGCTCGTGGGGCTGCGCGATGTGGCCCCGTTCACGGATCAGTCGGCGGCCCTGCGGTTCGTCGCCTTCATCGACCGCGTCTACGACGCCCAGCTGCCCATCCGCGCGACAGGCTCGTCGCTCGATCTCGTCTTCCCCGAGGAGATGCTGGCCGGGGGATACCGCAAGAAGTACCTGCGCGCCGTCTCGCGGCTGGTGGCATCGACCCTCGCGTGATGCGCCCGGTCGAGCCGGGGCCGGCCTCTTCGCGGCGGGCTCTCGCCCCGCCGAAATCTGATGTTTACATCAGAGGGGTCGACGTAACCATCGCGAAACACGGTACGCACGGCGGGTGAAACCGGCCCTCGCAAAACTGTGGTCAGCACAAGGCGGACACCCGTGACGCCTCGTGGAAATGTCACTGACCCGATGCGAGGTATCACCCCATGGACGCACCCGGCAACATCGCCTGGGCGGTCACCGCAACCGCCCTAGTCCTTCTCATGACGCCCGGTGTGGCGTTCTTCTACGGCGGTCTCGTCAAGGCCAAGTCCGTCGTCAGCATGATGATGATGAGCTTCGGCGCGTTGGGCCTCGTCGGCGTGCTCTGGATCCTCTACGGCGCCAACATGAGCGTCGTCGACGGCACCTGGAGCTTCGCCGGCAACCCGTTCAGCGATTTCGGCCTCTCGGGCCTCTCGAGCGGCGAGGGCGCGAACGTCGGCCTCCTGGGCACCGCCTACGGCGCGACGTTCGCGATCATCACGGTCGCGCTGATCTCGGGCGCGATCGCCGACCGCGCCAAGTTCGGCGCGTGGATGATCTTCGCGGGCCTGTTCGCCACTCTCGTCTACTTCCCGGTCGCGGCCTGGGTCTGGGGCGGCGGCTGGATCTACAACCTCGGCACGACGATGTTCGGCGAGGAGAGCGGCGTGGCCGTGATCGACTACGCCGGCGGCACCGCGGTGCACATCAACGCGGGTGCCGCGGCCCTCGCGCTCGCCCTGGTTCTCGGCAAGCGCATCGGCTTCCAGAAGGGCATCCTCAAGCCCCACAACGTGCCGCTGACCCTCCTCGGCGCCGCGCTGCTGTGGTTCGGCTGGTTCGGCTTCAACGGCGGCGCGGAGTGGCTGTCGGAGGACATGGGCAACGTCGGCCTCATCACGATCAACACCCTGGGCGCGACCGCCGCGGCCGTCATCGGCTGGATCGTCGTCGAGAAGTTCAAGGACGGCAAGCCGACGTCGGTGGGAGCAGCCTCGGGTGCGGTGGCCGGTCTCGTCGCGATCACCCCCGCGTGTGCCAACCTGACCCCGGGCTGGGCGCTCCTGCTCGGCGTGCTCGTCGGCGCGATCTGCGCCCTGGCCATCGAGCTCAAGTTCAAGCTCGGCTTCGACGACTCGCTCGACGTGGTCGGCATCCACCTGGTCGGCGGTCTCTTCGGAACGATCTACCTCGGCTTCTTCGCGACCGAGACCGGCCTCTTCCTCGGCGGCGGTCCCGACCAGCTGATCGTCCAGGTGATCGCCGCCGTCGGCGTCCTGCTCTACTCGTTCATCGTCGCCTTCGTCATCGGCTTCGTGATCGAGAAGACCATCGGCTTCCGCGTCAAGAACGAGGACGAGCTGGCCGGCGTCGACACCGTCGTGCACGGCGAGGAGGGCTACCTCCTGGACGAGCGCGTCTGATCCTGACGGATCCCCCGGATCCGAAGGCGCCGTGGCAACGCCACGGCGCCTTCGCCGTGTTCGGGCGTTGGCTAGGGTGACGATGTGACACAGCGAAGCGGGCTGCGAGGCATCCTGAGCGCCATCTTCCGGCCCCGCAGGACGACGGTGCCGTCGAGGACCGCGCCGGCGCCTGAGGGCGGCCGCAGCGGACCGACGGCGACCGTGGAGGTCGCGCCTCCCGGCAGGGGAGCGCTGCGAATCGCCTACGCCCCCGATCACGACGGCGACCCGGATGCCGGCGAGGTCATCTGGACCTGGGTGCCGTACGCCGAGAACGACGGCCGCGGAAAGGACCGACCGCTCCTCGTGATCGCGCGCCAGAGCGCCGACCGCGTCTACGCCGTACGCCTCACCAGCAAGCCCCACGACGGCGACCGGGACTTCCTCGCGCTGGGCACGGGGGACTGGGACGCGCAGGGCCGGCCGTCGTGGATCGACATCGAGCAGCTCTACAGCGTGCATCGCGACGGCATGCGGCGCGAGGCATCCGCTCTCGATCTGAACCGGTTCGTGCGTGTGGCCGACGCCCTCCATCGCCGCTACGGCTGGGACGTCGGCAACTGACGCAAGAAGACCCGATCACTTTCGTGACCGGGTCTTCTGTGTTGGTGGGCGATACCAGACTCGAACTGATGACCTCTTCCGTGTGAAGGAAGCGCGCTACCAACTGCGCCAATCGCCCGTTCCCCGAGGGGGACGAGTAACAACCTTACCGGATGGCGGAGCCTGCCTCGAACCACATCGGCGAGACACGCGCGGGGTGCACTCGGTTTTGCAGGACGCTCAGGATCGGTTAGAGTCTTTCAAGTGCCCGGGTGAACAAGCCGGAAACAAAATGCGGATGTAGCGCAGTTGGTAGCGCATCACCTTGCCAAGGTGAGGGTCGCGAGTTCGAGTCTCGTCATCCGCTCGAGTGCAGGGATCTCTTTACGAGGAGGTCACGGCACGTGGGGTCAAACCACACGCGGTGGCGTGGCCGAGCGGCTAGGCACCGGCCTGCAAAGCCGTTTACACGGGTTCGAATCCCGTCGCCACCTCCACTCGAATTGAATAGCCCTTCACGGGCGCGATTGGCGCAGCGGTAGCGCGCTTCCCTGACACGGAAGAGGTCACTGGTTCGATCCCAGTATCGCGCACCACCTGAAACCCCCGCCTCGGCGGGGGTTTCGCCGTTCACGCCCGTTCACCGCACGGCTTCAGGCTACGCGGACGGGCCGCACCGATCACGCGTTCAGCTCGGCGAGGACCCGCGGGTACACGTCGATGTGCGCACGCGCGCCCAGGAAGACGTCGGCGTGGCCGTATCCGCGGAGGACGGTGAGCGAGTGCCGGCCCGGCTGATGCCGCTCGAGGTAGGCGTGGGTCTTCCTCTGGCTCTCGGGAAGGAAGGCGCGATTGTCCGCTCCCGTGAACAGCGCGAAGCGGGCTTGCGTCCGGGGAGCCGTGGCAGTGAATGTGACGGGGAGTCCGCCCTTGGCGCGGATCGGCACGATCTGCCCCGCGCGATCGGAGGCCGCGAGCTGCGCGTAGAAGCTCATGGGCACGCGGCCGAATTCGGTGGCGACCCAGTCGTGCGTCGCGGCATCCAGATTCGCGTGCCGCCACAGCGCCGGATGCCCCGATCCGAGCGCGAAGCTCGCCATGTTGCAGCTCGCGTTGCCGCATTCGGCGTGCCACAGGCGCACGGCGTTGCGGGTCACCCGGGGAAGAGCACCCTCGGGTCCGTCGCGCCAGGGGACGTCCACGTACGACTGCGTCCGCTGAACGAGGGGTCGCAGCGCATGCAGCTTCACCCGCGCGAAGGTCGGCATGACCGGATGCAGCGAGACGCCGTTCGACACGATCACGTCGACCTCGGGTACGAGCCCGCTGACCGCCGCCATGCTGAGCGCGGTCGATCCCTGGCAGTGTGCCACCGCCCGCAGCGACGATGCGCCCGTCTGCGCGAGCACGAAGCGGACCGCGGAGGGAACGTCGTGCAGCGCGACGTCGTCGAGCGTCCACGGCCGCGGGTCGAGATCGGTCGAGCCGCGCCAGTTGAGCATCCACACGTCCCAGCCGTCGTCGAGGAGCACGTCGACGAGCGTGCGGGCGACCGGAGGGCGGAACGACTCGGCGCGCATCGCGACGCCGTGCAGCAGCAGCACCGGCCCTTTTGTGGGCTCGGTGTCGGTGCGCACCCTGATGAGGGTGATCGCTGCACCGTCGCCCGCGTCGATGAAGTGCACCTCGTCGTGATGCCGGAAACGCGCTGTCGCCCTCACGATCCGTCCTCCGGCGACGGCGCCGACGAGACCGCAGCCGGAACGGTGCCCGGTGCGGGCGGTCCCGGGCGCAGGTACACGTCCTTCATCGAACCCGCGAAGAACGCCCCGAAGCGTGCGATCGAACCGAGCGGACCCGACCCCGACCCGCGGAAGGTCGTCAGCTGACGGGCGAAATCGAGCGGCAGGATGCGCAGGATGCCGGCGCCGATCACGTCCGCCGGAGCGTCCTGCGCGCCGTTCTCGCCCGGCGGGACGTGCCCGCGCATGAGGGTGATGTACAGCGTGGAGGTGTCGGTCCACATGTCGAACCCGCGGTCGTTGCGGACCGTCTTGAAGCCGTACATCGTGAGCGGCTGGCCCGACAGGTCGCTGAACCAGAGCCGGTAGCGCATCTCGCGGGTGAGGGCGGCGTCTGCTGTGACGAACAGGTTGGCCCATCCGCGCTGCACGGGCAGCCGCCCGCCGAGCAGGTCGCAGTCGACGTACCCTTCGGCGATCGCGGTGTGATCCTCACCGGCGGCGAAGCGCTCGACATCCGGTGCGGTGATCGTGAGCTGGAACATGAATCGCTGTGCGAGCTGGCGTCCGAGCTCCCAGCCTGCGAGCGGATCGGTCTCGCCCAGGGCCAGGTGGCCTTTCATCTTCTCGGTGAACTCCATGCCGCGGCCGGCGACCGGGTCCGCGGGCGCATCGACGACGGGGACGGGGGCCGAGTCCGCCGCGGCGCGCCGTCGCCGGGGCTTCGGCTTCTCGAGCGCGTGCTCGAGAGCGCGGTCGGCCATCGCGGCGATCGTGAGCGAGGGGTTGGGTCCGACGGGGCCGGGCACGGCCGAGCCGTCCACGACGAACAGCCCGGCGTGGCCGAACGATTCGCCCCAGCTGTCGACGACGCCCTCCTGGGGAGCGCGTCCCATCGGCGTGCCGCCCAGCGGGTGGACGGTCACGACGCGTTTGGTCCACCAGAGCGGGTTGTCGCGGAACTTGCCGCCGAGCGACTCGGTGATGCCCTGCATGGTCTCACGCATGGCATCGAAGTACGCCTTGCTGGTCGCGGTCGTCCACTCCACGTCGATCTCACCGTCGACGAGGGTGATGCGTCCGTCGGGGGTATCGCGGCCCATGCCGAGCAGGGGGAGAGAGCTGGAGGTCAGCCGCCCCTGACCGACGAGCTTGGCCACCTCGGCGGAGATGGTGGACTCGTTCTTGTTCGTCAGCCGATGCGCGAGCATCTGCGAGACGACGCCGGCAGCACGGCGCATCGACGCCGTGACCTGGGCGGTCTCGACCAGCCAGCTGGTGAACTCGGGGAAGCCGGCCTCCTGCACGTAGTACCCGCGGCCCTGTCCTTCCTCGTCCAGCCCATCCGGCTTGCGGATCGCGGTCGTGATGACCGGCCCGTACGCCGGGTCGATCATCCTCGTGTGCCCGGCCTCGGTCGTGGACTGCGCGCCGAAGCAGAAGGTGAGCAGGTCGCCGTTGCCGCTGAAGCGCGTTCCCA
Organism: Microbacterium sp. Leaf288; assembly: GCF_001422925.1. GTDB lineage: Bacteria > Actinomycetota > Actinomycetes > Actinomycetales > Microbacteriaceae > Microbacterium. Next base: position 402,356 of record NZ_LMNI01000010.1, on the reverse strand, counting down.
GCGCGCGTCCGAGGGCGGGCAGCGCCACTCTGTTGCGCAGCAGCAGCGCGGTGGTGCCGAACGTGCCCGCGCCGAGGAACAGCTGGTCGCATGTGATGCGCAGATGCGTGCGCTCGTGACGGCCGCTCGCGTCGGGCTCGCCGTACCGCACGTAGCGCACTTCGTACCCGCCGCCGTCCCGCGGCGTGACGCCGTAGACCTCGCAGAGGGTGCGCAGCTCCGCGCCGTGCGCGGCCGCGGCGGAGAGGTAGTTGTGGTCGAGCGTGTTCTTCGACCCTTCGTTGCAGCCGATGTCGCACTCGCCGCACAGCCGGCACGTCAATCGCGTCGCGTTGTGCAGGTTGCCGTACGAGGGGACATCGATCACCTGCTTCGGGATCGCCTCGGCTCCGGGCCGCGACGAGAACGACACGGCGAGCGGGGGAGAGAACGCCTGCAGCCCCAGGGTTGCGGCGGCGTCGCGCAGCGCCCGCGCCTTGGGGAGATCGGGAAACGGGTTGGGCACCGGCGTCATCATCGCCTCGACGGCGTCGTAGTGCCGGTCGAGGTCATTGCGGCCGATCGGCCAGTGCTCGTACCCGCCGCCGGGAAGCGGCGAATCGTGGACGAACCAGCGCTCGTCCTTGCGCAGGAGCACGTTGGCGTAGATGAGCGACCCGCCGCCGAGGCCGGCCGACACGATGCCCTCAAGCTTGCGGAAGGACCGCACATCGAAGAGGCCGAGCAGTTCGTCCTTCGGCTCCCAGAACGCCCGGCTCATCTCGTACGGATTGCGCGCGAAGCTCCCCGGCGGATAGGCGCGTCCCCGTTCGAGCAGCACGACGGAGCGGCCCGCTTCGGCCAGTCGGTAGGCGCTGACCGATGCCCCGAATCCGGAGCCCACCACGACCGCGTCGACGTGTTCGGCCGCGGGCATGTCAGTCCACCTCCGCACGAAGCTCGGCGTGCCACTGGTCGTTCTCGTCTTGCGTACGGATCATCGACTCCCTCTCTGCGGGGCTCGGCGACACACTCGGTGGAGACGGTCGTACACCGGAGGAGTCCCGCGCGCCGCAGAAGATACGTCGCCCCGGAACCACCCTCTCGGCACTCAAACTAGTGATCCCCACCGCGGCGCCGCAACGGATGCCTCACCCCCGAGTCGCGGTGCGGAACCGGACTTCCCAAACATCTGGGCGGCGCATGTACGAAGGATGGCCGGTGCGTGCTCTCTTCACTATGATTCGGGCAGATCCACGGACCTGCCCTCCCGCGTTCACCACCGGCTACGAGGAGACCCAAGGTGCTCAGACGCTTCTACGCAAGGATCAATCGCACGAGGCCGTGGTATCGGCTTCCCTTCCTTCTGGGCCTGCTCAACCTGATCGCGCTGCGCGACGAGCTGCGGGAGGACAACCTCGTCGACACCCGCACGCCGGGCGGCGCCGGCCGTGCACCGGGCGTCACGCCGGCGACGGCCGGCGAGGAGCGACGGCGATTCCGCACCGCCGACGGCTCGTTCAACGATCTGAGCGATCCCGACATGGGCAAGACGGGCACGCGGTTCGCACGCAACGTGCCGCTGGCGCACGCCTGGCCCGCCGAGGGCGACGAGCTCATGACGCCGAACCCGCGGGAGGTGAGCCGGAAGCTGATGCGCCGCGAGACGTTCACCCCGGCGACCTCGATCAACCTCCTCGCCGCCGCATGGATCCAGTTCCAGACGCACGACTGGTTCGCGCACGGCAGGGAACCGGCCGACGTCATCGAGATCGACCTCGCCGACGGCGACGACTGGTTCGAGCAGCCGATGCGCATCCCGCGCACGAAGGCGGACGACACCCGCACAGACGCCGACCGCGACCTGCCTCCGACGTTCATCAACAACAACTCGCACTGGTGGGACGCCTCGTCGATCTACGGCAGCACTCCCGAGCGGCGCGAGCAGGTGCGCAGCCACGTGGACGGAAAGCTCGTCCTCAAGGACGGGAATCTGCCGCTCGACCCCGCCACCGGAGTTGCGCTCACCGGATTCAGCGAGAACTGGTGGGTGGGCCTCGGGCTCCTGCACACGCTGTTCACCCTGGAGCACAACGCGATCTGCGATCGGCTGAAGAAGGACTACCCGGGCATGACCGAGGACGAGCTCTTCGGCACCGCGCAGCTGGTGGTCTCAGCGCTCCTCGCCAAGATCCACACGGTGGAGTGGACGCCCGCGATCATCGCGCACCCCGTGCTCAAGGTCGCCATGCGCGCGAATTGGTGGGGGCTCGCGGAGGAGAAGCTCCACCGCATGTTCGGCCGCCTGAGCAAGAGCGACGTCATCAGCGGCATCCCGGGATCCGGGTTCGACCACCACGGTTCGCCGTATCAGCTGACCGAGGAGTTCGCGGCGGTGTACCGTCTCCACCCGCTTCTGCCCGACACCCTCGAGGTCCACGCGCTCGACGACGGCTCGCTGGTGGACAGCATGGAGTTCCAGGAGATCATCCTGCTCAACGCCCACCGCGTGCTCACCTCGGGCGCGAAGGTCCAGGACCTCTGGTACTCCTTCGGGGTGCAGCATCCGGGGGCCGTCCAGCTGCACAACTTCCCGCGCTGGATGCAGGACATCACGCTGCCCGACGGGCTGCGCCTCGACCTTGCCGCCCTCGACGTCATGCGCGATCGCGAACGCGGCGTCCCGCGGTACAACGAGTTCCGCCGCCAGCTGCACCTGAAGCCCGCCGCGACGTTCGATGAGCTCACCGACAACCCGACGTGGGCTCGGGAACTCGAGGACATGTACGGCGACGTCGAGAAGGTCGATCTGCAGGTGGGCATGCACGCCGAGACGCCTCCGCCGGGATTCGGCTTCAGCGACACCGCGTTCCGCGTGTTCATCCTCATGGCCAGCCGCCGGCTCAAGAGCGACCGGTTCATCACCGACTGCTACACCGAGGAGTACTACACGAAGACCGGCATGCAGTGGGTCGCCGACAACACGATGGCGTCGGTGCTCCATCGCCACTACCCGCAGCTCGCGCCGTCGCTCGAGGGCGTGAAGAACGCATTCGCCCCGTGGAACGTCGTCGGCCCCGCGACCGCAGACGCCACCAGCACAGCATCGGCCGCGGCGAGCGCCGCGGGATAGGGAGGGAGCGTCATGACGATCACCGAGACGGACCGCGAAGCGCGGTTCAACCTGATCCGCACCTACTGGGACGTGCTCATGGCCGCGGACATGGTCGCCTTCCGCGACCTGCTCGCCCCCGATGCGGTCATCCACTACCCGGGCCAGAACCACATGTCGGGCGACTACACGACGACCGACGACATCGTCGGTCTGTACACCCGGCTCACCCAGTTCATCAAGGACGGGATGTTCGTGGGCGAGGTCCTGGACATCACCGCGGGCGAGACCTTCACGACCGTCATCCTGAAATACGAGATCCGGATGCCGATCAAGACGCTCCACGGCCGCGCCACGGGCATCTTCATCCTCGACGAGAACCACCGGATCAAGGAGTACTGGCTTCACGAGTGGAACCAGCAGATGATCAACTGGGTCTTCCGCTCGTCACGCTGGTTCGGATGGACGATGAAGCTGCTTCCCAAGAAGAAGACGACGAAGTGACGATGGCGAAATCGAAGACGAACCAGAAGCCGCTCCCGCCCGGACGATTCGGGCTGCCCTGGCTGGGCGAGACCCTGTCGATCCTCCGCAACAACCACGAGTTCTACAAGGAACGCCTCGACAAGTACGGCCCGATCTTCAAGACGCGGCTGTTCGGCAACAGCTTCGTGGTCTTCTCCGGTCACGAGGCGTTCCACACCTTCGCGATCGACGAGCGCATCGTGCGCGGCGACGCCGACCCGATCTCGGCGGAGCAGATCTTCATGAGCTCGCTCGCGCTGATCGACGGCGTGGAGCATCACACGCGCAAGGCGGTCATGCTGCGAGCGGTCGGCTTCCGATCGGCGATCGCGTCGTATCTGCCGACGATGCAGGAGCTGCTCGAACGCTCGATCGACCCGTGGCTCGCCCGCGGCACCGCTCACGACCTGCGCGCCGATCTGCAGCGCTTCGCAGCCCGCCTCACCGGCGCGCTCTACACAGGCGACCGCAGTGAGGAGCACGCGGCCGAGCTCGATCGGCACCTTGCGAACATGCGCGACGCGTTCATGACGCTGCCCGTGCCGATCCCCGGCACCAAGTACGGCAAGGCGATCGCCGGCCGCAAGCGCATGGACGAGATCGTCGGCGAGGCGCTCGCCACGCACCAGCAGGGCGGCTACGACGACATCGTGTCGCGGATGATCGCCGCAGCGAACGACGCCGACGTCCCGGTCGACGCGCTGCGCGGCGACATCCGTCACCTCATCTTCGCGGGGCAGGGCGGCTACTTCGTGCCGCTCACCCTCACCACGATGATCGTCGGCCAGCACCCCGACATCATGGAGCGCGCCCGCGCCGAGGTCCTCGCCGTGTCGCCCGAAGGCCCCGTCACGATGGAGCAGATCGAGCAGATGGAGTACCTCGAGCAGATCTCGAAAGAGGTGCGCCGGTACTTCGCGATGAACTCTGCGACCTTCTTCGGCCGCGTCCAGGCCGACATGGAGGTGGGCGGCTACCGCATCCCCAAGGGCTGGGGAGCGATGGGCGGCATCCACATCAACATGCGCAACCCCGATGTCTTCCCCGATCCGGATCGCTTCGACCCTGATCGCTTCGAGGCGAAGCACGAGGCGGCACTCCCTCCGGGAAGCTACGTCCCGCACGGCGACGGCCAGAGCACTCACCACCGATGCCCGGGCGAGAACATCGTGACGGTCGCGGTCAAGATGTACCTGACGCTGCTGCTGCGCAGGGCCGAGTGGTCGATCCCCGAACAGGATCTCAGCCTCACGAACGAGCTGTTCCCGCTGCCCGCGAGCGGCCTGCGGGTGGAGTTCCGTCAGCATGTCCCGGTCGCGCTCTGACGGCGATGCCGTGCCGATGAGCGGGGAGCGCGGCATCCGGAAGCTGCTCCGCCTGACGAAGCTCATGGTCTACGGCGACCGGCAGCCGATCACCCGCACTCCCGCCGAGCACGGCCTCGCTTTCGAGGACGTCGGCTTCGCCGCCACCGACGGTGTCGAGCTGAAAGCCTGGTACGTGCCCTCCGGCGCCGAGCGCGGCCCCGCGGTGGTCGTCGTGCCCGGCTGGCTCTGGAACCGCGCGGGCAACACTGCCGGCCGCGTGCCGTTCGTCGACCGTGACGTGGACTTCCTGCCGGCCACGAAGGCACTTCACGACGCCGGGTTCCATGTGCTGCTGCTCGACCTCTCGAACCATGGCGCAAGCGGCAAGCGCCCGCCCCTCACGATGGGCCGGTGGGAAGCCCGCGACTTCCAGGGCGCCGTGGCCTACCTGCGAGCACGGAAGGACGTCGACCCCGACCGCATCAGTGCGCTCGGCACGTCGGCGGGCGCGAACACGGTGATGTACGCGATCCCGGACAGCCCGCCGGTGAAAGCGCTGCTCGCGGTCCAGCCCACGCGCCTGCCCGTGTTCAACCGCAACTTCGCCCGAGAGGTGCTCGGCCCGCTGGGCCCCGCGGCGGCGCGCAGCACGGATCTCCTCTACGTCCTGCTCCGAGCGCCCCTTCCGAGCCGTCACAACCCCGCGGACGTCGCCCCTCTCCTCGGGGCCACCGTCGTCCAGTACGTGCAGGGAACCGGTGACCCCTGGGGCGACATGGCGATCGTCGAGGAGTTCTCGTCGCTCACACCGCGCTCGCTCGGAGTGCTCGCCTATCCGTCCACCGGACGCTACGAGGGCTACCAGTACGTGAGCAACGAAGCCGCCGCCGTCGCGGCGTTCTTCGCGGCGAACGGATGACGGCAGAGCGGATGCCGACAGCCCGGCATCCGCTCCCCGTCTCAGCGGTGCCAGAGACCGTCGTGGGCCGCCTGGCGGGTGTACTGTCGCGGGTCGAAGAAGCGGTCGTAGTACTCCATCTCGAGATGCGAGAACTGCAGCCACATGCCGGGCGTGTAAAAGGCGTCCACGTGCGCGGGGAAGCGTCCGTAGGTGTCCCAGATGTAGTTGCAGATCTCCTTCGTGTACGCGATCTCGTCGGGCCCGAACCGCGTCCCCTTCTCAAGGAACGCGCGCGCGTCGTCGGAGTTGCGGTAGGGGCTCGAGAAGACCTTCTCGTTGCCGTACGCCGGCCCGGTGGCGCTGTACTTGGACTCGACCACGCGGTCGACGGCCTCGTCCATCGACGACACGTACGGGGGAGTGAGGCCTTCGAGGATGCCGTCGATCCCGACCGGGTTGGCCTGAGACGCCGGCACCGGTGGCCACTTGTGGTGCTTCTTCGGCTCCTCGAGCCGGAACCCGAGCCCGTGCCACCCTTTGGCGTCGTCCTGCTGCCAGATGTACGGCGGGAACACCGAGCCGTGGATCCACCCGCCCAGCCCCATCGACTGGCCCAGCAGCATCAGGTTCTGGAAGTAGAAGAAGGACTCGTAGTCGGTGCGCAGCGCTCCGCCGAAGCCGAGGGGTGCCTGACTCGCCTTGTTGACGTAGCCGCTGCGCACACGGTCCAGCCCGCCGATCGGGTGGTAGGGGATCTTGGGGCCGATCCCGAGGCCGCTGCCGATCTTGGCAATCCATTCCACTGCGTTCTTCGGGTGGAAGGTGCGCCAGTCGTCGAGGAACAGCGGACGCATGCCTCCGGGCTCGGTGAGCAGGATGATGATCGCGTTGATGTACTGCCACGTGCAGTCGACGACCGGGAAGAAGATCGTCGTCCCGGGGGCGTTGGACGCCTGGTTGTTCCAGCCGAGGTAGTAAGGCCACTCGCGCGGGAAGTCCAGTCGGCGGTCCGACACGCGCACCAGGCACTCATCGGCCGCGCCGATCCAGTCGGCTTCGCTCCAGTCGCCCCACCTCGGCGGCAGATCCTTGAGGAGCTCGAGGGCGCGCTCGCCGCGGGGCGCGCGGAGCAGGAAGATGCCGTCGTCGTTGATCATGAAGAAGTGCGTGGCCTGCGCGTTGTCGGCGCTGCTGCCGGTGCGGGCCATGATGTTCAGGAACGGCGTGCCCAGCTCGTCGAGCCCGTTGTTCTCGACGAGTGGGCCGTCGTGGGTCGTGATGCCGGTGATCCCCGTCACGCACGTGATGAGGATCGCCTCCTCGAGCTTGCTCAGCGGCGCGGGAGCGTTGTGGCTCTCGTGGCTGAGTGGGCCGGCGTTGACCGAGAAGCCCCTCGGGATGCGCCTCGTGCGCCGTTCGGTCAGCGCGGAGAGGAACGGGTATGCGGCGAGGTCGGCGAGCGCCGGGTGGGTCGCGGAAGCCGTGGCCTCGGCCGGGGACGGGTCGATCGATGTCATGGCGCTCTCCTCGTTCTCGTGTCAGTTGTGCCGGTCGAGCCGGCCGGTGATCACGGGATAGACGTCGCGCGCGGCATCCTTCCCGATGAAGCAGTCCATGTGGGCGTACCCGGGGATCACGTCCCGCGTGTAGAGCTCGTCGCCGTTGCGCTCACGCAGCACGTCGTAGGTGATCTCGCTGCCTTCGGGGAGGAACAGGCGGTTGTCGGCCCCATGGAGGAACGCGATCGGCACGCGGAGGCCCGACACGTCGTCGAGGTAGTCGTGGTCGCCGTCGGCGCTCACGGCGTGGTCCGCGCGGAGGATCCTGGTGATGTGGCGCAGCGTGGTCATGTTCGCCACGCCGAACGCCTCCTCGAGGTGGTCGTGCGTCGCGTCGTTCAGCTGCGCGTGGTCGTACACCTCGCCGTACATGAACATCACGCGCCGGCAGAACGGGCGGTCGCAGGGCTCATCGCCGGCGGGGTAGACGGCGAGCGCCTTGTCGTACAGCGTCTCGCCCCACGACGGGTCGTCGTCGAACTCGGTGGTGAGCGTGTCGAAGCCCAGCGCCTGCAGGATGTTCCCGGCGTAGATCCCCGCGCGCAGCTCGTTGAGCGTGCCTCCCCGCGGGTGCAGGGTGACCTGCGACGCCACCGCGGAGCGCACCCCCTCCAGGCCCAGCCCGAGCGCCATCAGCATCGTGAGCGATCCGACGCAGTGCGCCACGATCTGCACCGAGTCCGCCCCCGACACTTCACGCACCTTCGCGACCGCGGCGGGGTAGTCGTAGGCGGCGATGTCGTCGAGCGTGAACTGCGTGCCTCCGGAAGGCAGCGCGGGGCTCGCACGGTAGTCGAGCACCCACACGTCGTAGCCGCGCTCGTACAGGTACTCCGGGAAGTTCGTGTCGGTCGTGTCGATCGTGTACGCGAACGCCGACGTGCCGAACCCGGGGGACAGGATGACCGGCCCCTTGCGACCGCCCTCGAAGCGCGTGAGCCTCAGCAGCACGGCGTCTTCGGTGTCGAACTCGTAGATCGTCGGCTCGCCGCAGCGCAGCGGCCGTCGAACGCGCTCCTCCGAGGCATCCGTCGCCGTCGATGCGGCTTCGTGCTCGCTCATCTCGACCCCCCAGCGTCAGCCGTACGGAGATCGTCGCGGCGAGGCGGGACCGGCCCACGGGCGACGACGGAGTCAGCATATTGCCCGGCACGCGCTCTCGTCACGATCTTCAGGAGCGACGTCGGGCACCCCTGATACCCGGCCCGCGAGAACCACTGGCTAGACTCGTCGCGTGGAACTCGTCTGGTCGACCGCCGCAACGGCACACACGACCGACACGCGAACGCTCGGCGCCTGAGCGGGCAGGGCGCGTCGTGCGCCCGAAGCTGAGTAGCCTTGAATCCGAGCCATTCCCAGGAGAGTTTCCGTGACTGACGCTGTGCCCTATCCCGCCGACGGCTTCGCCCTGTTCCCCGACCGCTCCGTGGTCGCGCTGCGCGTGAACGGCGAGCTGAAAGACCTCGCGACGGTGGTGGAGGAGACGGATGCCGTCGAGCCCGTCACCATCGACAGCCCCGACGGCCTCGCGATCCTGCGCCATTCGACGGCGCACGTCCTCGCCCAGGCCGTCCAGCGCATCAACCCGCAGGCCAACCTCGGCATCGGCCCGCCCATCACCGACGGCTTCTACTACGACTTCGGCGTGGAGCACCCCTTCACCCCCGAGGACCTCAAGGCCATCGACAAGGAGATGGCGCGCATCATCCGCGAGGGCCAGCGCTTCGTCCGCCGCGTCGTCAGCGACGAGGAGGCGCGCGTCGAGCTCGTGGACGAGCCGTTCAAGCTCGAGCTGATCGGTCTGAAGGGCGGGGGAGCCGAGAAGACCGAGGGCGCCTCGGTCGAGGTGGGCGCCGGCGAGCTCACGATCTACGACAACGTCGACCGCGACGGCCAGACGGTCTGGAAAGACCTGTGCCGCGGGCCGCACCTGCCGAACACCCGCATGATCGGCAACGGCTGGGCGCTGCAGCGCATCGCCGGCGCCTACTGGCGCGGGAGCGAGAAGAACCCCCAGCTCCAGCGCATCTACGGCACCGCGTGGCCGACCAAGGACGAGCTGCGCGCCTACCAGAGCCGCCTCGAGGAGGCCGCCAAGCGCGACCACCGCAAGCTCGGCAAAGACCTCGACCTGTTCTCGTTCCCCGACGAGATCGGCTCCGGCCTGTCGGTGTGGCATCCGCGCGGCGGCGTCGTGCGCGGCGAGATGGAGCAGCACGCGCGCCGTCGCCACATCGCGGGCGGCTACACCTACGTGTACACCCCGCACATCTCGAAGGAGGACCTGTTCCTCACCTCGAACCACCTCGTCACGTACAAGGAGGGGATGTTCCCGCCCATCGTGATGGACGAGGAGCGCGACGAGCGCGGCGAGATCACGAAGCACGGCCAGGACTACTACCTGAAGCCGATGAACTGCCCGATGCACATCCTCATCTACAAGGAGCGCGCGCGCAGCTACCGCGACCTGCCGATGCGCCTCGCCGAGAACGGCACGGTCTACCGCAACGAGCTGTCGGGCGCCCTGCACGGCCTCACCCGCGTGCGCGGCTTCACGCAGGACGACTCGCACCTGTTCGTCACCCCCGAGCAGCTGGAGGAGGAGGCGACCCGCGTCCTCGAATTCGTCATCTCGATGCTCCGCGACTTCGGTCTCGACGATTTCGAGCTCGAGCTGTCGATGCGCGACGACGAGAAGGACAAGTGGATCGGCTCGGACGAGTTCTGGGACTACTCCACCAATGCCCTCCGCAACGTCGCGGTCGCGAGCGGCCTGAAGCTCACTGAGGTGCCCGGCGAGGCCGCCTTCTACGGTCCCAAGATCGACCTGAAGACCCGCGACGCCATCGGACGCACGTGGCAGCTGTCGACCGTGCAGGTCGACCCGAACCTGCCCGAGCGCTTCGAGCTGGAGTACACGGACCGCGACGGCCAGAAGAAGCGGCCGATCATGATCCACCGTGCGCTCTTCGGCTCGATCGAGCGGTTCTTCGCGATCCTGCTCGAGCACTACGCGGGCGCGTTCCCGGTGTGGCTGTCGCCCGTCCAGGTCGTCGGCATCCCCGTCGCGGAGGACTTCGCGGATTACCTCGGCGAGGTCATCGACCAGCTGAAGGCCGAGGGCGTCCGCGCCGAGCTCGACCACTCCGACGACCGCATGCAGAAGAAGATCCGCACGCACACCACGCAGAAGGTGCCGCTCCAGCTCATCGCGGGCGCGCAGGACCAGGCGGGCGGCACCGTGTCGTTCCGCTTCCGCGACGGCTCGCAGGAGAACGGCGTGCCGATCGCCGACGCCGTCCGCCGCGTCCGCGAGGCGATCGCATCGCACGCGCTCGTCAACACGGCGGAGGACTTCGCGTGAGCTCCGTCGACGAGGCCGGGTCGGCGGTGCCGGGAACGGATGCCGCAGACCCGGCGCTCGTCGACGCCGCGACGCTCGCCGGGGTCCCCGACGAGTTCCAGCGCCTCTGGACACCGCACCGGATGGCGTACATCCAGGCCGGCCCCGAGGTGCTGCGCCACGATTGCCCGTTCTGCGAGGCGCCCCGCAGGTCGGACGAGGACGGCCTCATCGTCTTCCGCGGCCACACCGCCTATGCGCTCCTCAACCTCTTCCCGTACAACTCGGGACACCTCCTCGTGTGCCCGTACCGCCACATCGCGACGTACGACCAGGCGACCGACGAAGAGGTCGCCGAGATCGGAACGCTGACGCAGCAGGGCATGCGCGTGCTTCGTCAGATCTCGCGCTGCGATGGGTTCAACATCGGCATGAACCAGGGCCATGTGGCCGGGGCCGGCGTGGACGAGCACCTGCACCAGCACATCGTCCCGCGGTGGGCGTCCGACGCGAACTTCTTCCCCATCATCGCGAAGACGAAGGCATTGCCGCAGCTGCTCGGCGACGTGCGCCGCGCGGTGTGGGACGCCTGGCACGCGTGAGGCCAGGGGGACGGATGGGGGCGACCCGCAGCATCCGTCCACGCGCTCAGCGGACCTGCGTGACCTCGAACTGCAGACGCGGGTTCGCGTAGGCGTCCTGCGACTCGACGAGCTGCAGCTCGCGCTCACCCGAGGCGTGGGTGCGTTCGAGCAGGTCGTAGACGCTCGACGTCGTGCGGGCGAGCGCGTCGGCCGCGTCGCGGGTACGGCGGTAGTGCGCGGTGAACAGCGCCGCCGTGACGTCGCCCGAGCCGTTGGCCTTCATCGGGATGTGCGGGGTCTGCACGATCCACGCGCCGTCGTCGGTCACGGCGAGCATCTCGATCGTGCCCTCGGGGCGGTCCGGACGCTCGACGCTCGTGACCAGCACCGTGCTCGGCCCCATCGCGCGCGCGGCATCGGCCGAGGCAAGGGTGGAGTCGAGGTCGGACGGGTCGGTCTCGGTGAGGAAGCCGAGTTCGAACTGATTGGGGGTGATGATGTCTGCGGCGGGCACGACGCGATCACGCAGCAGCACCGGGATCGCGGGGGCCACGAAGCAGCCCGACTTCGCGTTGCCCATGACCGGGTCGCACGCATAGATCGCGGCGGGATTGGCCTGCTTGACCCGCGCGACGGTGTCGAGGATGACGTCGGCGATGCCCTCGCCGCCCTGGTATCCCGACAGCACCACGTCGATCTGGGGGAAGACGCCCCGGTCCTCGATGCCGAGGACGACGTCGCGCACGTCATCGGGACTGATCATCGGGCCGCGCCACGCGCCATAGCCGGTGTGGTTCGAGAAGTTGACCGTGTACACCGGCATGACCTCGACGCCGATGCGCTGCAGCGGGAAGACGGCGGCGGAGTTGCCGACGTGGCCGTAGGCGACTGCGGACTGGATCGAGAGGATCTTCACCGCTCGATCATGCCACTTCGCGCGTGACGAGCCGTCCACCGGCGGCACGCACGGCCGCGGCCACGTCGACGGCGAGCCGCTCGGCGTCGACGTCGTCGAGATCATGCACCGTGAGGCGGAGACGGCGAGACGGCCCGCTCTCACCGAGGACGAAGTCGTCGCCGGCGCGCGCCAGCCAGCCGCGGCGCATGAGCTGCTCCGACACCGCGCGGGCGGGCACGGGCAGGGGGATCCACAGGTTCAGCCCGTCACCCGCGTCCGCCGGCACGCCCTCTGTCGAGAGCCGCTCGACGAACGCGGCGTTGCGCGCGGCGTAGTGCGCACCCGCGCCCTCGATCGCGGCCATGGTCGCAGCATCCGTCACCAACGCGAGCGTGAGCCGCTGCAGCAGGTGACTCACCCACGTCGTGCCGGGGGTCAGGCGCATCGCGAGTCGTTCGGCGGTCTCGGGATCGGATGCCGTCACCGCCAGGCACATGTCGGGTCCGAGGAACTTCGACACCGATCGCACGAGCGCCCACCGGCGGTGGCCGGCAGCGATGAGCGAGTGGAACGGCTGCCGCGAGAGGAGCGAGAAGTGGTCGTCCTCGATCACGAGCACGTACGGGTGGTCCCGGAGCACGGTGCGCAGCTCTTCTGCGCGGCGCGCGGACAGACTGGCGCCCGTCGGATTCTGCGCGCGCGGTGTGTGGACCACCGCGCGCACACCCTGCTCGAGTGCGGCACGCAGTCCCGCGACCGTCATGCCCTCGTCGTCGACGGGCACGGGGACGGGGCGGTAGCCGCCGATCCGAACGGTGTGGATGCTGGTGAGGAAGCACGGATCCTCCAGCGCGACGGCGTCGTCCCGCGTGAGCGCCTGTGCGAGCAGCCGCTCGACGGCATCCGCGGCGCCGCTGGTGATCGTGAGGCGCGGATCGGCGGCGGGTGCGAGATCGTCGCGCATCCAGTCCAGCGCCCAGCGCTCCAGACCGGGATCGATGACCGGTTCGCCGTACAGGACCGGCCGCCCGGCCATCGCCGCGAGCGCGCCGGAGAGGTCGGGGATGAGCTCGGGATCGGGATTGCCGGTGCCGACGTCGCGCAGCACGCTCCCCGCGGCGAAGCCCTCCTGGGCGACGGGGGAAGGGTCGGCCACGCGCGTGCCCCCGCGGCCTCGCGTGACGATCACGCCCGCTTGGGTGAGCTGGCGATACGCGGCGACCACGGTGTTGCGGTTCACCCCGAGCTCGTCGGCGAGCACGCGCACAGGCGGCAGGAGGTCGCCCGGATGCAGATCGCCGCGCTCGATGCGCGCCCGCAGGCTGTCGGCGATCTCGGAGGCGGATCGCCCGCTGATGTCGAGATCCATACCCGCCCTTCCGATGACGTCCCGCCCCGCCGAGTGTACGGCCCAGCCCATGCTATCTTTTGGCCTAGGCCAATACCCGCATTGTCCTCACCCGTTGCGCGTCCCGCGCTCCGATCGAAGGGAAACCTCGTGACCACTGCCGACACGGGAACCGACCGCGTGAAGCGCGGCCTCGCCGAGATGCTCAAGGGCGGCGTCATCATGGACGTCGTCACCCCCGACCAGGCGAAGATCGCCGAGGACGCCGGCGCCGTCGCCGTCATGGCCCTCGAGCGCGTGCCCGCCGACATCCGTGCGCAGGGCGGCGTCTCGCGCATGAGCGACCCCGAGATGATCGACGGCATCATCGAGGCCGTCTCGATCCCGGTCATGGCGAAGGCGCGCATCGGCCACTTCGTCGAGGCCCAGGTGCTGCAGGAGCTCGGTGTCGACTACATCGACGAGTCGGAGGTGCTCTCGCCCGCCGACTACGTGAACCACATCGACAAGTGGAACTTCACCGTGCCGTTCGTCTGCGGCGCCACCAACCTCGGCGAGGCGCTGCGCCGCATCAACGAGGGCGCCGCCATGATCCGCTCGAAGGGCGAGGCGGGCACCGGCGACGTGTCGGAGGCCACCAAGCACATCCGCAAGATCACGAGCGAGATCAATGTGCTGCGCTCGATGACCAAGGACGAGCTGTACGTCGCGGCCAAGGAGCTGCAGGCCCCGTACGACCTCGTCGCCGAGATCGCCGAGACCGGCAAGCTCCCGGTCGTGCTCTTCGTGGCGGGTGGCGTCGCCACTCCCGCGGACGCCGCGATGATGATGCAGATGGGCGCCGACGGCGTGTTCGTCGGCTCGGGCATCTTCAAGTCGGGCAACCCCGCACAGCGTGCCGCGGCCATCGTCAAGGCGACCACGTTCTACGACGACCCCCAGGTGATCGCGGACGTGTCGCGCGGGCTCGGCGAGGCCATGGTCGGCATCAACGTCGCCGACCTTCCCGCGCCGCACCGGCTCGCTGAGCGCGGCTGGTGACGACGCCGCGCGTCGGCGTCCTCGCACTCCAAGGCGACGTCCGTGAGCACGTGCGCGTGCTCACGGACCTCGGCGCCGATGTGACGAAGGTCCGCCGCCCCGAGGAACTCGCCGGGGTGGACGGGCTGGTGCTCCCCGGCGGCGAGTCGAGTGTCATCGACAAGCTCTCCCGCGCCTTCGGCATGCGCGAGCCCCTGCGGGCGGCGATCACCGCGGGGATGCCGGTGTACGGGACGTGCGCCGGCCTCATCCTCCTCGCCGACCGCATCACCGACGGCATCGAGGGCCAGCAGACGTTCGGCGGCCTCGACGTGACGGTGCGCCGCAACGCCTTCGGCAGCCAGGTCGACTCCTTCGAGGTGGACCTGGACATCCCGGCGCTGGGCGAGCCGGCGGTCCACGCGGTGTTCATCCGCGCGCCCCTGGTCGAGCAGGCCGGCGCCGGTGTGGAGCGCCTCGCCGCACTCGACGACGGCCGCGTCGTCGCGGTGCGGCAGGGCTCGCTCCTCGGGACCTCGTTCCACCCCGAGATGACGGGGGAGCACCGCTTCCACGCCCTCCTGCTCGACATGGTCCGCGAGCGGGCCCGGTGACGGGGCGGGAACGACGCGTCGGGGTAGATTCGGAATCATGACGATCAACGACTGGTGGCGCGAGCACCCGGAGGAGCGCTACTGGATGATCGCCCCGTCGCGCGGCATCGTCGGCGATGCGCTCTCGGCTCCGAAGGCCGCGGATGATCGCCGGTTCGAGTGGTCCCACGAGCTCGTCGGCTTCACCGAGCCCGGCGACACCCTGTTCGTCTGGGATCGCACCCTGCCGGTGCCCGGCATCGCCGCATGGGGCCGCGTGCTCGGCCCGCTGGGGGAGGAGACCCGCGATCGCCGCGGCGACGACCTGCCCCACTGGCGCATGCCCATCAGCGACACCCTGCGTCTCGCCTCGCCGATCACCCTGCCGAGCTTGCGTCGCGTCGGCAGCGAGATCGTCTCGGTGCGCGACCGGGTGGAGGCGCTCACCGAGGGCCCCGTCTACTTCCCCTTCATCGGCTCGGCCGAGACGCTCGCCCCCGCCCCCGCGTACCTCACGAAGGTCCCGCGCGACCTCGTCGCGCTGCTGTCGTCGCGGTTCGGCTTCGAGTTCGCGCTGTAGAGCGGGGATAAACTAGTCCGTCGGACGAGGCGTTCACACGCCCGCACCCGACGAGCGTGAATTCAGGAGGACCATGTCCGGGCATTCCAAGTGGGCCACGACCAAGCACAAGAAGGCGGTCATCGACAGCCGCCGTGCCAAGTCGTGGGCGAAGCTCATCAAGAACATCGAGGTCGCCGCCAAGCTCGGCGGACCCGACCTGCAGGGCAACCCGACCCTGTTCGACGCCGTGCTCAAGGCGAAGAAGACGTCGGTCCCGAAGGACAACATCGACCGCGCGATCAAGCGCGGCGCCGGCATCGGCGGCGAGTCCGTCGAATACTCGTCGATCATGTACGAGGGATACGGGCCCAACGGCGTCGCCCTCATGATCGAGTGTCTGACCGACAACAAGAACCGCGCCGCGGCTGAGGTGCGCACCGCGCTCACCCGCAACGGCGGCACGCTGGCCGACCCCGGCAGCGTCGCCTACAACTTCACCCGCAAGGGCGTCATCGTCGTGGGCGGCGAGGGCACCAGCGAGGACGACGTCATGCTCGCCGTGCTCGAGGCCGGTGCCGAAGAGGTCGAGCCGCACGCGCAGGGCTTCGAGGTCATCACCGAGGCCACCGACCTCGTGACCGTCCGCTCCGCGTTGCAGGACGCCGGCATCGAGTACGAATCGGCGGACGTCGAGTTCGTGCCGAACCTCAAGGTCGAGGTCGACGCCGACACCGCACGCAAGGTCTTCCGCCTCATCGACGCCCTCGAAGACAGCGACGACGTCCAGAACGTCTACAGCAACTTCGACCTCACCGCCGAGGTGCAGGCCGAGCTCGAGAACGACGAGGACTGAGGAATGCATAGGGATGCCGCGGCCAGCGCGCCTGGCCGCAGCATCCGTCTTCCTCGCCTAGCGTGAAGGAGTGGCATCCTCCCGCGGTCGGCTGCGCGTGCTCGGAATCGATCCGGGCCTGACGCGCTGCGGTGTCGGCGTGGTCGACGTCGCTCCCGACCGGTCCGCCGTGCTGGTGCACGTGGGCGTCGTGCGGTCCGATCCGGGCGCTCCGATCGAGGAGCGGCTCGCGGTCATCGCGCGGGGCCTGCGCGCTGTCGTGGACGCGCACGAGCCCGATGTCGTCGCGGTGGAGCGGGTCTTCGCCCAGCACAACCGTGCGACCGTGATGGGGACCGCCCAGGCCAGCGGCATCGCGCTGCTCGTCGCGGGAGAGCGGGGCATCGCCGCCGCCACGCACACCCCGTCCGAGGTGAAGGCCGCGATCACGGGGTACGGCAACGCCGACAAACGCCAGGTCCAGACCATGGTGGCGCGGGTCCTGCGACTGGACGAGCTCCCCAAGCCCGCCGACGCGGCGGACGCCCTCGCGCTCGCCCTCTGCCACGCCTGGCGCGGCGCGCCGGCGCAGACGGCGGCATCCGGTCCGCTCACCCCCGCACAGCGCGCCTGGGCCGACGCGGAGCGACTCGCCCGTCGGTGATCCCGCACACCGCGATGCGTGTCGCTCGAACAAACGTCCGAACCGCACCGTAGGCTCGACGCATGATCTCCTCAGTCCGCGGCACCGCCGTGCACGTCGATGCGGATGCGGTCGTCGTCGAGGTCGGGGGAGTCGGCCTCCACGTCGCCGTGACCCCGCAGGTCGCGCGCACCACGCACCTGGGCGACACCGTCACCCTCCACACGACGCTCATCGTCCGCGAAGACGCGCTCTCGCTGTTCGGCTTCGAGACCCGCGAAGAGCTCGTCGTGTTCGGTCAGCTGCTCGGCGTCACCGGCGTGGGCCCGAAGTCGGCGCTGGGAGTACTCGCGACGCTCACGGTCCCGCAGATCGCCGACGCGGTCTCCGCCGACGACGACGCCCCGTTCCGTCGGGTCTCGGGCATCGGCCCGAAGACGGCGAAGCTCATCGTGGTGCAGCTGGCCGGAAAGATCGCGGTGACGCGTCCCGCCGGTTCCGGAGGGGCGGATGCTGCGGGCCCGACCGCGATCCCGGCACAGGTCGTGCAGGCCCTCGTCGGCCTCGGCTGGTCCGAGCGCGTGGCCGTCGAAGCCGTCGAGAACGTTGCCGCCGACGCACCCGAGTCCGACCGATCGTCGGTGCCGGCACTGCTGCGCCGCACGCTCGCGACGCTCGGCCCCGCCCGGAAGGAGACGGTGAGTGGCTGACGTGCGCGAAGCCGAAGAGCCCGTCGACGAGGCGGAGCTCGCGATCGAGGGCGCGCTGCGCCCGATGTCACTGGCCGAGTTCGTCGGGCAGCAGAAGGTGCGCGGTCAGATGCAGCTGCTGCTCGATGCGGCCCGCATCCAGCAGCGGCCCGCCGATCACATCCTGCTCTCCGGCCCTCCCGGGCTCGGCAAGACCACGCTCGCGATGATCGTCGCGTACGAGAGCGGGCGCCCGCTGCGGCTGTCCAGCGGACCCGCGATCCAGCACGCCGGCGACCTCGCCGCGCTGCTGTCGAGCCTCACGCCCGGCGAGGTCCTCTTCATCGACGAGGTGCACCGCATGGCGCGCTCTGCGGAAGAGATGCTGTACCTGGCGATGGAGGACTTCCGCATCGACATCATGGTGGGCAAGGGTGCGGGCGCGACGAGCATCCCGCTGGACCTGTCGCCGTTCACCCTCGTCGGCGCGACGACGAGGTCGGGCCTGCTGCCCAACCCCCTGCGCGACCGCTTCGGGTTCACCGCCCACCTCGAGTACTACGAGCCCGAGGAGCTCGAGCGGGTCATCGAGCGCTCCGCGGTCATGCTCGGAGTCTCGCTGCCTCCCGCCGCCCGCGCCGAGATCGCACGTCGCTCGCGGGGAACGCCCCGCATCGCGAACCGCCTGCTGCGCCGCGTGCGCGACTACCTCGTCGTCCATGGGCGCACCGGCGCAGACATCGCGGCGGTCGACGCCGCACTCGACCTCTACGACGTGGACCGGATCGGGCTCGATCGGCTCGACCGCGCGGTTCTCGACATGCTCGTCAGGAGATTCAGGGGCGGACCCGTCGGCCTCAGCACGCTCGCGGTCGCGGTCGGTGAGGAGCCCGACACGATCGAATCGGTCGTCGAGCCGTATCTCGTGCGGATCGGCTTCATGGGGCGCACCCCGCGCGGGCGCATCGCCATGCCCGAGGCCTACGCCCACCTGGGGGTGCCGCTGGCCGACTCGGTGCTCGGATTCGATGACCTATAATCGCTGGAGGTTTACACCCCATCCCTCCCTGCAAGGCAGTGCCGCCCTGGCGCCTGCCTGACCCGAAAGGTGCTTCCAGCTCCATGGACTTCGCTTCCTTCCTGAGCAATTACGGCCTCATCATCCTGCTGGTCGTGCTCCTCGTCTTCATGTTCTGGAGCTCCCGCCGTCGTATGCAGAAGCAGAAGGCGGAGCAGGAGCAGAAGGCCCGCCAGACGGTGCCCGGCTCCGAAGTGCTGCTGCAGGGCGGCCTCTACGGCACGATCGTGTCGTACGACCCTGACAACCTCGACCAGCCCGCGATCGTCGAGCTCGCGCCCGGTGTCGAGATCAAGGTGCACAGCCAGGCGATCCTGCGGGTCGTGAACCCCGGCGAGCACGCGGTCACGGAGGACGAGTACCTCGCAGCCGAGGAGAGCCACGCCGAGTACGCCGAGGGCGTCGCCAACGGCGACATCACCTCGATCAGCGACGACCAGAGCTCGGCCGCCGGCAAGGAGAAGACCGACCCCGACGCCGAGACCGGCACCAAGTCGCAGGGCTGACGCCCCTCCGTTCGCCCGTTCGGGCTCTCAAGAAAGCAAAGACGTGGCGACTTCCACCCCCGTCCGGCATGCATGGCGCGCGCTGACCGGACTCCTCGCGATCACCGCACTCCTGTTCGGCATCAACGCGCTCGGCGTGTATGTGTTCGGGCAGAGCTCGTGGACCCCCGCGCTCGCGCTCGACCTCCAGGGCGGCACGCAGATCGTCCTGGAGGCGCAGACCGAGGACGGCGCAGCTCCGTCCGACGAGCAGATGCAGCAGGCGGTCACGATCATCCGCCAGCGCGTCGACGCCTCGGGCGTCGGCGAGGCCGATGTCACCACGCAGGGCGGCAACCAGATCGTGGTGCAGATCCCCGGTCAGGCCGACGAGGAGACCCGCAACCGCATCGAGGCATCGGCGCAGCTGCAGCTGCGCGCCGTGCTGTATGCGGGGGCGCCGGCGAACACCTTCGTCGGCGAGGACGGGAACGCGACGCCGTACCCGACGCCCGACCCGTCGCTGCAGGCGACGCCGACCACCTCGCCGACCAACGGCAGCGACCTGGCGTGGATCACGCCGGCCCTGCAGGCGGAGTTCCAGGCGTACGACTGCGCCGATCCCGCGAACGATCCCGCGAATGCGCCGGCCGACGAGCCGCTCATCACGTGTGACGCCGACGGCACGGTCAAGTACATCCTCGGCCCGGTCGAGCTCGACGGCTCGTCGATCGACGACGCGACCTTCGGCGTGCAGCAGAACAACGGCCTGTGGGCGGTCAACCTCTCGTTCGACGGCGAGGGCACCCAGACCTTCGGCGAGATCAGCCAGCGCCTCTACGGTGCGCAGGCCCCGCTGAACCAGTTCGCGTTCGTGCTCGACGGCTACGTCCTGTCGGCTCCGTCGATGAACGGCGTGATCCTCGACGGCAAGCCGAGCATCACGGGCAGCTTCACCCAGGAGACCGCGAAGGTCCTCGCCGACCAGCTGAAGTACGGCGCGCTGCCGCTCAGCTTCACGGTCGAGAGCTCCAACTCGATCTCCGCGACGCTCGGCTCGCAGCAGCTGCAGATCGGCCTCATCGCAGGTCTGATCGGTCTGCTGCTCGTGGCGATCTACTCGCTCATCGTCTATCGCGCGCTGGGTTTCATCATCATCGCCTCCCTCGCGGTGATGGCGGTGCTGACCTATGTCACGCTGTGCATCCTCGCGTGGCGCATGGGCTTCCGCCTCTCGCTCGCCGGTGTCGCGGGTCTGATCGTGACGATCGGCTTCACGGCCGACTCCTTCATCGTCTACTTCGAACGCATCCGAGACGAGCTGCGCGACGGCAAGTCGATCACCGGTGCCGTCGAGGACGGCTGGGGCCGCGCCAAGCGCACGATCTACATCTCGAAGTCGATCAACATCCTGGCCGCCGTGGTGCTGTACATCCTCGCGGACTCCACGGTGAAGGGCTTCGCCTTCACGCTCGGTCTCACGACCGCGATCGACGTGCTGATCTTCATCCTGTTCACGCACCCGGTGCTGCAGCTGCTGGCCCGCACGCGGTTCTTCGGGTCGGGGCATCCGCTGTCCGGACTCGACCCGACCGCGCTCGGCGCCGTCTATCGCGGTCGCGCGCAATTCCGCGAGCCGGTGCTGGCCACCGGCGCCGCGGGTCGCCGCAACGTCAAGTCCCGCGGTGAAGCCGCACGTCGCCAGACCATCGCCGAGCGGAAGCAGGCCGAGCTGGCCGCCGCCGACAGCGCGAAACCCGGCACGAACGTCAAGGAGGGAGACGACTGATGCGCTCCATGAGCCAGTTCGGCAACGACCTCTACACCGGCAAGACGTCGTTCCCCTTCGTCGGCCGCCGCCGCCTGTGGTTCCTCATCGCGGCGATCCTCGTCATCGGCTCGGCCCTCGTGCCGCTGCTGCGCCCCATCCAGTTCTCGATCGAGTTCACGGGCGGATCGCAGTTCACGGTGAGCGGCGTCGCCGCGCCGATCGACCAGTCGCTCGCCACCGACGCCGTCCACTCGGTCGTCCCGGACGCGACCACCAAGGTCGTCACGATCGGCGACGACGCGGTGCGCGTCCAGACCGACCAGGTGACGGATGCCGAGAGCCGCGAGATCTCTGCGGCCCTGGCCGAGACGTACAACGTGCCCGAGAGCGAAGTCAGCTACGCCTTCATCGGCCCCAGCTGGGGAGCCGACGTGACGCGGCAGTCGCTGTGGGGTCTCGCGATCTTCCTGGCACTGACGGCGATCATCCTGGCGCTGTACTTCCGGACGTGGAAGATGTCCGCCTCGGCGATCATCGGCCTCCTGGACGTGCTCATCATCACGATCGGCGTCTACGCGCTGTTCGGCTTCGAGATCTCGCCCGCCGCCGTGATCGGCTTCCTGACGATCCTCTCGTACGCGCTGTACGACACCACGGTCGTCTTCGACAAGATCAGGGAGAACACGAGCGAGGACGGCGAGGTGTCCGGGCGCACGTTCGGCGACTCGGTGAACCTCGCGGTGAACCAGACCCTGGTGCGCTCGATCAACACGACCGTCGTGGCGATCCTCCCGACCGGCGCGATCCTGTTCATCGGCGTCATCTGGGCGGGTGCGCAGACGCTCACCGACCTGTCGCTGTCGATCTTCGTCGGAACGATCGTGGCCGCCTACTCGACGATCTTCGTCGCGGCGCCGCTGTACTCGCTCCTGCGCGAGAACGAGCCGGCCATCAAGGCACGCGACGCGCGCGTCGCGGCGGCCCGCGAGCTGGCGGGCACCCCGGCCTGAGGGTCCGCCGCGCGGGCGTAGGATTGTGAGGTCCAGCGGAGGGGAGGGGATCGAGTGACCGAGACCGTCCCCCCCGCCCAGTCCTCGTCGCTGCGGCGCCTCGTCCCTCGGATCTTCTCGAGGTCAGCGCGCCGCGACGACGTCGAGCAGCTCCTGCGGACGGTGCGCACGCACCATCCGAAGGGCGATCTGTCGATCGTCGAGCGCGCGTACTCGGTCGCCGACACCGCACACACCGGCCAGCTGCGCCAGAGCGGCGAGCCGTACATCACGCACCCGCTCGCGGTGGCGCAGATCCTGGCGGATCTGGGGCTCGGGCCGCGTGCGATCGCCGCCGCGCTCCTGCACGACACCGTCGAGGACACCGAGTACTCGCTCGAGATGCTCACGAGCGAGTTCGGCGACGAGGTCGCCATGCTCGTGGACGGCGTGACCAAGCTCGACAAGGTCAAGTACGGCGAGAGCGCGCAGGCCGAGACGGTCCGCAAGATGATCGTCGCGATGTCGCGCGACATCCGGGTCCTGCTGATCAAGCTCGCCGACCGCCTGCACAATGCGCGCACGTGGGGATTCGTCCCGCCCGAGAAGTCGCGCAAGAAGGCGACCGAGACGCTCGAGATCTACGCGCCGCTCGCGCATCGGCTCGGCATCCAGGCGATCAAGTCCGAACTCGAGGACCTGTCGTTCGCCGTACTGCACCCGAAGCTGTACGCCGAGATCGACAGCCTCGTGAAGCAGCGCACCCCCCAGCGCGAGCAGTACGTGCAGAACGTCATCGACGCGGTCGACAGCGACCTGCGGGAGCTCCGCATCCGCGGCCGCGTCATGGGGCGCCCCAAGCAGCTGTACTCCGTCTACCAGAAGATGGTCGTCCGCGGCCGCGAGTTCGATGACATCTACGACCTCATCGGCATCCGTGTGCTGGTGGGGAGCGTGCGCGACTGCTACGCCGTCCTCGGCGCGATCCACGCACGATGGACCCCGCTTCCCGGGCGTTTCAAGGACTACATCGCGACCCCGAAGTTCAACCTCTACCAGTCGCTGCACACGACCGTGATCGGCCCCGGAGGCCGCACCGTCGAGATCCAGATCCGCACGCACGAGATGCACCAGCAGGCCGAGTACGGCGTCGCTGCACACTGGAAGTACAAGGAGCAGATGAACGGCGGCAAGTCGGACTACAAGTCCGACGACACCGACATGGCGTGGCTCGCCCACATCTCCGACTGGCAGGCCGAGACCGCAGATCCCGGCGAGTTCCTCGACTCGCTGCGCTTCGAGATCGGCGCCAAGGAGGTCTACGTCTTCACGCCGAAGGGGCGGGTCATCGGCCTTCCGTCCGGCGCGACGCCCGTGGACTTCGCCTACGCGGTGCACACCGAAGTCGGGCACCGCACGATGGGCGCAAAGGTCAACGGGCGCCTGGTGCCGCTCGAGTCCGAGCTCAAGAGCGGCGACGTCGTCGAGGTGTTCACGTCGAAGAACCCCGACGCCGGCCCCAGCCAGGACTGGCTCGGATTCGTGCGCAGCACCCGCGCCCGCAACAAGATCCGCGGCTGGTTCACGAAGGAACGCCGTGAGGAGGCGATCGAGCAGGGCAAGGAGTCGATCGCCCGGGCGATGCGCCGGCAGAACCTGCCCCTGCAGCGGCTGATGAGCCAGGACTCGTTCACCGAGGTCGCCCATCAGCTGCGCTACGAGGACGTCTCAGCGCTGTACGCCGCGGTCGGCGAGGGCCACGTCTCGACCCAGTCGGTCCTCGAGAAGGTCACCGCGCTGGTCGCGGCGAACGACACCACCACGGGTCCGATCGACCTGCCGGTCGTCGGCAGGGCCCGCGCCCCCCGCAACGGCGACTCCGGCATCCTGGTGCGCGGCGCGCCCGACATCCTCGTCAAGCTCGCGAAGTGCTGCACACCGGTGCCCGGCGATCAGATCGTCGGGTTCGTCACGCGCGGCAGCGGCGTCTCGGTGCACCGCGCCGACTGCACCAACGTCAAGTCGCTCATGGAGGACCCGGAGCGGCTCATCGAGGTCGAGTGGGCACCCACGACGAAGAGCGTCTTCCTCGTGCAGATCCAGGTCGAGGCGCTCGACCGATCGGGGCTTCTGAGCGACGTCACACGCGTGCTCAGCGAGCACCACGTCAACATCCTCTCGGCGACGGTCTCGACCTCCAACGACCGGCTGGCCCTCAGCCGGTTCGTGTTCGAGATGGGCGACATCGTCCACCTCGACCGCGTGCTCAACGCCGTGCGGCGCATCGACGCCGTCTACGACGTGTACCGCGTCACCTCGTCCTGACGCTCTTCGACGAGCGCCCGGAGGCACGCGAGCGCCGCACGCTTGTGGGGGAGCGCACCCGCCTCCAGCCGCGCGATCGCCTCGTACGCGGCATCCGCGTCGATCTCCGCGAGAAGGCGCGCCGCCTCGGTGTGCTCGTCGTCGCCCACGCGTGCGAGGTCGGCGAGGGTGCGCTCCGGCGTCGTGACGAGCACGCCGCCGACCAGCTGGAGATCGTCACCAGGGACCTGCAGATCGCGGTAGACCACGCGGCGGTCCGGTCGCACGTGGAGGCGGCGCGGCACCCCGCGCTGCACGGTATGGCGTGACGGAGGCAGCGGCAGTCCGCCGTGCACCCAGGCCGCCGACAGGTGGGTGGCCGCGAGCGTGTCGCCGAGGGTCTCGGCGAGCGAGCCTGCGCGCAGCGCCGCCGTCTCGACGGCGTCGGCGGGGATGTACGCGTCGCCGAGCGCCACGAGGTCGCCGTCGAGGCATGCAGCCGTCAGCTCGGCGCGCGAGAGCCGCTCATCGGCGAAGTAGAGGAAGGGCGATCGCACGGGGGCAGTCTGCCGCACCCCGCATGATCCGTGGATGCCGCAGCCGGCCGATTGTGGAGAACCCGGTCGTCGCGGACGCGACGACCGGGTTCGACTCGGCTCAGACGGGGCTGATCAGCCGCCGAGTGCCTTCAGCCACGTGCGGCGGGCCTCGAGCGCATCGGTCGCGTTCGCGATCGCCTTCTTGTCGCCCGACTTCTTCGCGGCCTCGAGCTCGTCCTCGAGCTTCTGGATCGCGTCGGTGAGCTGGCGCGTCATGTCGTTGGCGCGGGCCTTCTGCTCCGGGTCGTTGCGCTTCCAGTCGGCGTCCTCGCGGGTGCGCAGCGCGTTCTCGACGCGACGCAGCTCGTCGTCGAGCGAACGCTCGGTGTCGCGCGGGAAGATCCGGCCGATCTCGTCCCAGCGGCGCTGGATCCCGGTGAGGATCGAGCGGGCCTTCGCGATGTCGCGCTCGTCGCCGACCGCCTTCGCCTCTTCGAGGAGAGCGCGCTTGAGGTCGATCTTCTCGCGGGAGGCCTCGGCGTCCGCCGCCTCGCGCTCGATCCGCGCGCCGTAGAGCGCGTCGCCGGCGGCCTTGAAGCGGGCCCACAGCGCGTCGTCGACCTTCTTGCCGGCGCGACCGGCGGTCTTCCACTGGTCGAGCAGCTCACGGTAGGCGGGGATGCCGTCCTCGCCCTTGGGCGCGAGGGCCTCCGCCTTCTCGACGAGGCGCGTCTTGCGGTCGCGGACGTCCTTGTGCGCCTCGTCCAGCTCGGCGTAGAACGCGCGGCGGTGCTTGTCGACAGTGGCGCGCGCGTCACGGAATCGCTTCCAGAGCTGCTGCGCCGTCGACTTCGGCAGGCGCGGACCGTTCTGCTGCTGCGACTGCCACTGGTCGAAGAGGGAGTTGAGCTCGGCCGTCGCCTGCTTCCACTGCACGGTGCGCGGGTCGCGGGCGGCCAGGGCCTCGGCCTTGTCGACCAGCTCGGTGCGCGCCTTGACCGCGTCGTCGACGGCTTCGCGCGCCGCGACGGCCTCGGTCGCCGATTCGGCCGCGAGGGTCTCGGTGAGCGCGGCGACGCGGGCGACGAGGCTCGCGAGGTCGCCGACGGCAGCAGCTCCGTCGAGCTTGCCGTTGATCGTGCGCGCGGTCGAACGCAGGTCGGAGGCGGAGGCACCGCCGCGGCGGTGGCGCACCTCCAGGAGCGTCACCTCGCTCGCGAGGTCGGTGTACTTGCGCTCGAAGTAGGCGAGCGCCTCTTCGGCCGACCCGTCGGGGTACTGCCCGACGACTCGCCAGCCGTCGGCCTCGCGGACCGAGACGGTGCCGTCCTCGTCGACGCGGCCCCACGGCTCGTCGGCGGAGGGCAGAGCCTCCACGACGACGTCCACGACCTCGACGGCCACGACCTCGCCGTCTTCGACGACTTCGGCGACCTCGATCACCTCGACGGCCACGACCTCGGAGTCTTCGACGACCTCCACCACGTCGACCTCGACGACCTCGACCTCGACGTCCGCAGGAGCGGACTCTTCAGCCGGGGTCTCGTCCGACGGCTGCTCCGTCTCGGCGGCGTCGCCGGCCGGAGCGTCGTCGGCGGGTTCGGATTCCTCAGGCGCCGCGGCATCCGCGTCCGCCGTGACATCCGTCGCGGTGGCGGCGTCGTCATCGACGGCCGGTGTCTGGTTCTCGTCGGCCCCGGCGGTCTCGGGGGCGTCGGTCTCGGGCTGGAAGTCTGCTGCGGCAGTCACGGGTTGCACCTCATCGCGGCTCGCGCCGTCTGTAGGGAGTAGGACGGCTCACAGCCTAGTACGGCGGATGCCCCGCCTGAGATGCGGTTGCGGCGCGAGACCCGAGATGTCAGGGCGTGGGCGTCGGGGTCGCGCTCGGCTCCGGCGTCGTCGTCGCCGACGGGGTCGGCTCCGGCGTCGTCGCGGTCGGCGTCGGTGTCGACGAGGGCGACGGTGCGGGGGCACCGGGTCCGGCCACGAAGTACAGCGTCTGGGCGCCGATCAGGCCGAGCACGAGCACGCCGCCGACGATGCCCGCGATCAGGTTGTCGCGCGTGCGACGGCGCGCCTGGTCCTCGTGGAACTGACGTCGCGCCTCGTACAGCCGCGTGCGCTCCCGCGCAGCCCGTGCGTCACGGTCCTTGCCACCGGTCGCCACGTGACCTCCTCGTTCCGTTCGTGTCGGGCGCATGCGCCTCGTGCCAGGCAGCGCCCGGGCGGCTTGATCCTACGGGCCCGCACCGCGGCGGCCAAACCGCCGCGGATCCCGTGTCATGAGCGGGGGATAGCCTGGTGAGGTGAACGGTCCGACTGCGCTCTTCCAGGGGCTGACGCCTCTCGCGGTGCGCATGCGCCCGACCTCGCTGGAAGAGGTCGCGGGGCAGTCGCATCTGCTGCGGGCGGGGTCTCCGCTGGTGACCCTCGCGAATCCGGATGCCGCGGCCCGCGCAGCGACGTCGGTCATCCTGTGGGGCCCACCGGGCACGGGGAAGACGACGCTCGCCCAGGCGATCGCCCGTTCCTCGGGGCGCCGGTTCGTCGAACTCTCGGCGGTGACCGCCGGCGTGCGCGACGTACGCGAGGTCATGCAGGAGGCGTTGACGCAGCGCGATCTGTACGGCCAGTCCACGATCCTGTTCCTCGACGAGATCCACCGCTTCACCAAGGCGCAGCAGGACGCGCTCCTGCCCGGCGTCGAGAACGGCTGGGTGGTGCTCATCGCGGCGACCACCGAGAACCCGTCGTTCTCCGTGATCTCGCCCCTGCTGTCACGGTCGCTGCTGCTGACGCTCAAGCCGCTCACCGACGAAGACCTCGGCATGCTCCTCGACCGCGCGGTGGCCGATGCCCGCGGACTGTCCGGCGCGGTCGTGCTGGGGGACGAGGCGCGCGCCGCACTCGTGCGGCTCGCTTCCGGCGACGCGCGGCGTGCGCTCACGGCACTCGAGGCCGCAGCATCCCTCGCCATTCCCGATGAGGACGACGACCAGGACGAGGCCGCCACCCCCGAGATCTCGGCCGACGACGTCGCGCAGGCCGTCGACCGCGCACTGCTGCGCTACGACCGTCAGGGCGACGAGCACTACGACGTCATCAGCGCGTTCATCAAGTCGATCCGGGGATCGGATGTGGATGCCGCGATCCACTACCTCGCCCGCATGATCGAGGCGGGGGAGGACCCGCGGTTCATCGCCCGGCGCCTCATCATCTCGGCCGCGGAGGACATCGGGCTCGCCGACCCTCAGGCGCTGCCGATCGCCGTCGCCGCCGCCGACGCGGTGCAGTTCATCGGCATGCCCGAAGGCCGCATCCCGCTCGCCGAGGCCACGGCGTACCTCGCGACCACCGCGAAGTCGAACGCCGCCTACCTCGCCATCGACGCGGCGATCGCCGACGTGCGCTCGGGCGGCTTCGGCCGCGTGCCGATACACCTGCGCGACGCTCACTACCCGGGGGCGAAGCGCCTCGGTCACGGCAAGGGCTACGTGTATCCGCACGATGCCGAGATCGGCATCGCGCCGCAGCAGTACCTGCCCGACGAACTGCGCGGCCGGCGCTACTACGAGCCGAAGGCGCTCGGAGCCGAGCGCGACGTCCAGGCACGTCTCGAGAAGATCCGTCGCATCCTCGACGGCGGCTGAGCGACCCAGGCGGGCGGCGATATCCCTCAGGGGTAGATTGATATCCCTCAGAGGGATATTGTGGGGGCGTCGATCGAAGGGGGCCCCGTGCAGTTCGTCATCCTCGGCCTGCTCCTGAGCGGGCCCCTGTCGCTCTACGACCTCCAGAAACGGTTCGCCGCCGGCATCTCGCTCTTCTACAGCGCCAGCTCCGGCAGCATCCAGCGTGCGCTCCAGCACCTCGCCGCCGACGGCGCGGTCGTCGTCGCGGATGCCGACGACAGCCGACGCGGCCGCAAAGTCCACGCGATCACCGACGACGGAAGGCAGCGGTGGCGCGCGTTCATGCTCGCCCCCATCGCGGACGGAACGGATGCCGAGACCATCGTGCTCGCGAAGGTCTTCCTGCTGGGGCGGCTCGAGGCGCCCGAGGATCGCTCGGCCGTGGTCCGCGGCATCCGTGCGCACATCGACAGCTCCACCGGGATCCTTCGGGCGCTCGCGGACGACGTCGATGCGCGGAGCGCGGGTCTCGACGACGACGCGCGCCGGGTCTTCACGTTCCAGCGCGCGACGCTCGACTACGGGCTGCGCTCGCACGCCCTGCTGCGCCAGTGGATCGACGAAGTAGGAGGGCAGGCATGAGCGAGAGACAGCCGCCCCGTGCGCGCGGACTGTTCGGCGCGGCGACGGCCGTCGCCCTCGTCGTCGCGGTGGTGTTCGCCACCATCGGCGACGGCGTCGAGGTCGCCGAGGCGACGGGACTGCGCGCCGCGGTGATCGACGGCGGGCACACACTGGTGTGGGTGCTGCTGACCGTCGCGTTCGCGATCGCGACCGTGCGCGCCAGGTGGAGCCGGCTGTCGAACGCGATCGCCGTCGCTGCCGGAATCACCTACGCGCTGTTCCTCGTGGCGGTGTTCGTGTGGAGGTAGCCGCCATCGCTCTCGCCCCCCTCGCCGCCCTCGTCGCATGCCTCGTGCTCGGGGCGCTCGCGGTGCTCCAGATCTGCGTCGCGGCCGGGGCTCCGTGGGGCAGGTTCGTCTGGGGCGGGGCGCATCGCGTGCTGCCGCGCGGTCTGCGCATCGCCAGCGCCGCATCCGTCCTCCTTTACGCCGGCTTCGCCGCGGTGCTCCTCAGCCGAGCCGGGATCC
Organism: Microbacterium sp. Leaf288; assembly: GCF_001422925.1. Lineage (GTDB taxonomy): Bacteria > Actinomycetota > Actinomycetes > Actinomycetales > Microbacteriaceae > Microbacterium. The sequence continues at coordinate 372,512 of NZ_LMNI01000010.1, read as the reverse complement.
TGTCGGGCGGCGATAGCATCGCCGTGCGCATCCTGACCTGGGTGCTGTTCGCGTACTTCGCCGTCGGGATCCTCATGAACGCCCTCTCGCGGAGCCGCGCCGAGCGCCTCACGATGACGCCTGTCTGCATCGTGCTCGCCGCGTCGACGCTGGTCATCGCCCTCTCATGAAGGCCCGGCCGCGCGTCTGGTAGGGTTGAGGGGCTCGAAACGCAGTTTTCGGGCATCCCCTCTCTTCCTGACCTACCTTCCGGCATGCCCCGGCGTGCAGTCCGGACAGGGCGAAGACAGGGCGATACGTCCGCGGGCCGTGAAAGACACGGCCGCGTCATCGAAAGGAACGCTTCGTGGCAACGAAGTCCCAGGACCGCCGCAAGGTCCGCCTCTCCCGCGCCCTCGGCATCGCGCTGACCCCCAAGGCAGCCAAGTACCTCGAGAAGCGCCCCTACGCGCCGGGTGAGCACGGCCGCACCAAGCGCAAGCAGGACAGCGACTACGCCGTCCGCCTCCGCGAGAAGCAGCGTCTGCGCGAGCAGTACGGCATTCGCGAGAAGCAGCTGCGCATCCAGTTCAACGAGGCCCGTCGCACCCAGGGCCTGACGGGTGAGAACCTCGTCGAGCAGCTCGAGATGCGTCTCGACGCCCTCGTGCTGCGCGCCGGCTTCGCCCGCACCACCGCGCAGGCGCGCCAGCTCGTCGTGCACCGCCACATCCTCGTGGACGGCCAGCTCGTCGACCGCCCGTCGTTCCGTGTGAAGCCGGGTCAGCTCATCCACGTCAAGGCCAAGAGCGAGGGCATCGAGCCCTTCCAGGTCGCAGCGCTCGGCGGTCACGCCGAGGTCCTGCCGCCCGTTCCGGGCTACCTCGAGGTCGAGCTCGACAAGCTCCAGGCCCGTCTCGTGCGTCGCCCCAAGCGCGCCGAGGTTCCCGTGGTCTGCGACGTCCAGCTCGTCGTCGAGTACTACGCAGCTCGATAATTCTGCGAACACGCGAAGGGCGTCGGGGAGACCCGACGCCCTTCGTCGTTTCCGCATACGATGGGTGGATGCCGCGCCCCGGCGGCCCGCGAGGAAGTGGTGACATGAAGAACCTCCTGTGGTTCCTGCTCGGCATCGCCGGCGGTTTCGTTCTCGCCCACCTGGTCAACAAGGACCCGCGCGGCCACGAGATCCTCGCTGACGTCGACGCCCGCATCACGGAGTTCACCGACCGCATGGGCGACGCGTACCGCGAACAGGAGGCCCGCTTCGCCGGCCTCGTCGACGACGTGAGGGATGCCGCCGCCGACGCCGCGTCGAGCGCACGGGCGGCAGCGGCCGACGCCGTCGGGAACGTCGCCGACGCCGTCGACGACGCGGCCCGCAAGATCGCCGACTGAGACGCCCCGGCGGCGGCGCGCCGCCGGCACGCTCGAACCCCGCCACACTCCCCGAACACGCACGCATTCGCACGCACACGCAAGGACCCGCATGAAGACCGCCGAGATCGCACAGCGCTTCCTCGATTACTTCGAGAAGAACGGCCACACCATCGTCCCCTCGGCATCGCTGGTGACCGACGACCCGGCGCTGCTGTTCACCGTGGCGGGCATGGTGCCGTTCATCCCGTATCTGTCGGGCGACGTGCCTGCGCCGTATCCGCGCGCGGCCGACAACCAGAAGTGCATCCGCACCAACGACATCGAAGAGGTCGGCAAGACCCCGCGTCACGGCACGTTCTTCCAGATGCTGGGCAACTGGTCGTTCGGCGACTACTTCAAAGAAGGCGCGATCCGCTACGCGTGGGATCTGCTGACATCGCCCGAGGCCGACGGCGGGCTCGGCTTCGACCAGAAGGACCTGTGGGTCACCGTCTACGAAGAGGACGACGAGGCCCACGACCTCTGGCTGAAGCTCACCGACCTGCCCGAGGAGCGCATCCAGCGCCTCGGCAAGGACACGAACTACTGGAGCACCGGCCTGCCGGGACCCGCGGGCCCCTGCTCGGAGATCTTCTTCGACCGCGGCCCCGAGTACGGCATCGACGGAGGCCCTGCGACCGACGACGACCGCTACGTCGAGATCTGGAACCTCGTGTTCATGCAGTACGAGATCACGAACGTGCGCTCGAAGTACGACTTCGACATCGTCGGCGAGCTGCCGAACAAGAACATCGACACCGGCATGGGTCTGGAGCGCATCGCTTTCATCAAGCAGGGCGTCGACAACATGTACGAGACCGACCAGGTGCGTCCGGTGCTCGACAAGGCTGTCGAACTGTCAGGTCGCACGTACGGCGCGAACCACGACGACGACGTGCGCTTCCGCGTGGTCGCCGACCACGTCCGTTCGTCGCTCATGCTGATGTCGGACGGCGTCACGCCCTCGAACGACGGTCGCGGCTACATCCTGCGCCGTCTCATGCGCCGTGTGATCCGGTCGATGCGCCTGCTCGGCGTCGACGGGCCGACGTTCGAGGTGCTGTTCACCGCATCGCGCGACGCCATGAGGGCCGCCTACCCGGTCGTCGAGACCGATTGGGCCCGCATCTCGCAGTACGCCCTCGCGGAAGAGGCGACGTTCCTGCGCACCCTCGCGGCGGGGGAGTCGATCCTCGACGAGTCGCTCTCCGAGACGAAGGCCTCCGGCGGCACGACCCTCACCGGCGCCGAGGCGTTCCTGCTGCACGACACGTACGGCTTCCCGATCGACCTGACGCTCGAGATCGCCGAAGAAGCGGGCCTCAGTGTCGACCGCGCGGCGTTCGACGGCCTCATGCAGGAGCAGCGCGCGCGCGCCAAGGCCGACGCGCGGGCGCGCAAGCGCCAGCTCGCCGACACGAGCGTGTACCGCGACCTGCGGGCGCAGGGCGAGACCGTCTTCACCGGCTACACCGATCTCGAGGCCCAGTCGCAGGTGCTCGGCATCCTCGTCGACGGCGTGTCGGTCGACCGCGCGAGCGTCGGCCAGATCGCCGAGGTGATCCTCGCCGAGACCGCGCTGTACGCCGAGTCGGGCGGCCAGGTCGCCGACAAGGGCGTCATCGTCGGACCGGGCTACGAGCTCGAGGTGCTCGACGTGCAGAAGCCGGTGCCGGGACTCATCAGCCACACCGTCGAGGTGTCGACGGGAGAGGTCGGCGTCGGTCAGGCGGCGACGACGGTGGTGGATGCTGCGAACCGCCGCGCCGCCCGTCAGGCGCACTCCGCGACGCACCTGGTGCACGCCGCGCTCCGCGACACGCTCGGCAAGACCGCGACGCAGGCCGGATCGCTCAACCGCGCCGGCTATATGCGCTTCGACTTCTCGTGGGGCCAGTCGCTGTCGGACGAGACCAAGACCGAGATCGAGGAGATCGCCAACAACGCGGTGCGCGACAACCTCGAGGTGACGACGCGCGTCCTGCCGCTCGACGAGGCGCGCTCGCTCGGTGCGATGGCGCTGTTCGGCGAGAAGTACGGCGACACCGTGCGCATGGTCGACATCGGCGGCCCGTGGTCGCGGGAGCTCTGCGCCGGCACGCATGTGTCGACGAGCGCCGAGATCGGGCTGATCAACCTCGTCGGCGAATCGTCGGTGGGCGCGTCGAACCGCCGCGTCGAGGCGCTGGTCGGTCTTGACGCCTTCCGCTCCCTCGCGGCCGAGCGCGCCCTCGTGTCGCAGCTCACGACCTCGCTCAAGGCGCCGCGCGAACAGCTGCCCGCGCGCATCGCCGAGCTGCAGGCGAGCCTCAAGGCCGCCGAGAAGAAGATCGCGGCATTCGAAGCCAAGGCCCTCGGCGACCGGCTCCCGGCCCTCGCTGCCACGGCGACGCGGGTCGGCGACACCGTCGTGGTCGCCGAGTCGCTCGGCAACGCCGCATCCGCCGACGACGTCCGCTCGCTGGCGCTGCAGGTGCGCGAGCGCCTCGGCTCCGAGGCCGCGGTGGTCGCGCTCGGCGCGGTCGTGAACGAGCGCCCCGTCGTGATCGTCGCCACCAACGACGCGGCCCGCGCAGCGGGCGCCAAGGCGGGCGTCCTCGCCAAGGGCGCCGCCGGTGTGCTCGGCGGCGGCGGCGGTGGCCGCGACGACGTCGCCCAGGGCGGTGGAACGGATGCTACGGCCCTGCCCGCGGCACTGGTCTCGGTGAAGGACGCCCTCGGCGCGTGAGCGGCTTCAGGCGCGGCACGCGGCTCGGCATCGATGTGGGCAAGGCCCGGGTCGGGGTCGCGAAGTGCGACCCCGACGGTCTGCTCGCCACTCCGGTCGAGACGGTGCCGCGTGACGAGGCATCGGTGCCCCGCATCGTGGCGCTGTCCGACGAGTATTCGGCGGTCGAGCTCTACGTCGGCCTGCCGCTGAACATGCGGGGCGAAGACACGGCGTCGACACAGGACGCCCGGGACTTCGCTGCGGCGCTGGCGGCGGCCTCCGGGCTCCCCGTGCGCCTCGTCGACGAACGGCTCTCCACGGTCTCTGCACACGCGGCACTGCGCAGTTCGGGCAGAACCCAGCGTTCGTCGCGTAACATCGTGGACCAGGTCGCCGCGGTCGTCCTGCTCCAGCAAGCGCTCGACGTCGAGAAGAGCACCGGACGACCTCCCGGAACCCCCGTCCCCCAGGAGCCCGCCTGATGCCCGATTCATCGCCCGACGGCGACGCCGTACCCCCGTCGCGCCGCGCCGCCCGCGAGGCCGCCGCGCGACAGGCGACGACGGGCCAGACGCCGACGACGCCGGCTGCCGCTCCCGCGGCACCGGCGACGCCCGCCGCCCCGGCCGCCACGTGGGAATCGCTCATCACCGGCGCCACGCCCGTTGTTGGGACCGCTGCCACCGCTCCCGCCGCGGCCTCCGCCGCCCAGCCGGCGCAGGGCAGCGGCTTCCAGCCGGTGCCGCTGCGCACCCCGCGCCCGACCACGGAGCCGATCGACGTCGCGTCGCCCGTCGAGGACGACCCGTGGATCTTCGCGTCGGCGGGCGTCAGCCCGGCGATGCCGTACAGCCGCGGAGGGGCGGCGCCCGCAGCCGCTCCCGCGACCTCGATGGCGGCTGCTGCATCCGCGGGGCACGCGCGGGACGCGGCCGACGAGCCCGCGCCCTCCACCGGTTCGCTCGAGGACCTCTTCAGCGGATCGGCGTCCACGAGCGAGATCGGGCACGCCCCGCCGCCGCCGAACAAGAAGCGCCGGCGCATCGGCGGCTGGATCGCGCTCGGCGTCGTGCTGCTGATCCTCGGCGGCATCGCGGCCGGCGGCCTGTACGTCTGGAACACCTACGAAGACAAGATCCGCGAGGTGATGGGCTGGGAAGAGCCCAAGGACTACGAAGCGGGGCTGGCGAACGGCGAGACGTTCGTCACGATCGCCCAGGGCGACACCGGCTCGCCCATCTCGCAGTCGCTGTACGACGCGGGCGTGACGAAGACGCCCGACGCGTTCTACGACTTCCTCATCACGAGCGGGCAGAACCCCACCTTTCAGCCGGGCGTCTACAAGCTCCAGAAGCAGATGACGAGCGAAGCAGCCCTCGCCGCGCTCATGGATCCCGCCAACAAGCAGGAGTTCACCGCCCAGATCCCCGAGGGCTACACCGTCGAGCAGACGCTTGCACGGATCTCGGAGGGCACCGGCATCCCGCTCGAAGAGCTCACCGCGGCGGCTGCCGACTCGTCGGCGTACGGCGTGCCCGCAGCCCCGGACGTCGTCGCGGCAGGTGGACAGCCACTCGAAGGCTGGCTCTTCCCGGCGACCTACACCTTCGACCCGACGGTCACCGCGCAGTCGGCCATCCAGACGCTCGTCGACCGCACGCTCCAGTCGCTCGACGCCGCCGGTGTGCCTGTCGAGCGGCGCCAGGAGATCCTCACGACGGCCTCCGTCGTTCAGCGTGAGGCCAGCTCCGGGGCCGACATGCAGAAGGTGGCGCGCGTCATCCTCAACCGGCTGGACGCGAACAACCAGGAGACATTCGGCAAGCTCCAGATGGACTCCACGGCGCAGTACGGCTACGGCGAGATGCACGACGGGACGGTCAGTTCGTCTGAGGAGGCCCTCAACGATCCCAACCCGTGGAACACCTACGTCCACACGGGACTGCCCGTCGGCCCGATCGCCAACCCGGGAGACGTTGCGATCGACGCCGCGATGCATCCGGCGGACGGCCCCTGGCTCTACTTCGTGACGGTGAACCTTCTCACCGGCGAGACGCAGTTCAGCTCGACCTACAGCGAGCATCTGAAGTACGTCGAGCAGTGGCAGCAGTGGTGCCGCGACAACCCGGACCAGGGGTGCTGAACCCCCACGCGTCGCGCCTGGAGGTCTGGGGCGACCCGATCGCGCACAGCCGCTCGCCGCAGCTGCACGCCGCGGCGTACGACGTTCTCGGGCTCGACTGGACCTACGGACGCCGCCGGGTGGACGAGGGGTCCTTCGCCGGCGAGCTCGCCGGGCTCGACGACGCCTGGCGGGGCCTCTCGCTCACGATGCCGCTCAAGGGGGTCGCGTTCGCGGCCGCGGCGGTGCTCGACCGCCGCGCCGAGCTGACCGGCGCGGTCAATACGCTGCTGCTCGACGCCGACGGCGCCCGCGGTTTCAACACCGACGTGGGCGGCATCGTCCGCACCCTCGCCGACGACGGCATCATGACGGCGCCGCGGGCGCGGATCGTCGGGGCCGGCGCCACCGCGACCTCCGCCCTGGTCGCACTCGGAGAGCTCGGCGCCCGCGAGGTGGACGTGGTCGCCCGCCGCCCCGAAGCCGTCGCGCCGCTCGCCGACCTCGGCCGCCGCATCGGCATCGCCGTGACGGCCACGCCGTTCGCCGCATCCGTTCGTGCCGACGTGCCGCTCACGATCGCGACGCTTCCGGGCGACGCACCGGTTCCGGATGCCGCGGCCGACGCCCTCGCCCGCTCCGGCGGCCACCTTCTCGACGTCGTGTACGGACACTGGCCGACCGCGCTGTCGGCCGCGTGGGAGCGCGCCGGCGGCACCGCCCGCTCGGGACTCGGGATGCTGCTGCACCAGGCTCTGCTGCAGATCCGGATCTTCCGGCACGGCGACTCCGACACGCCCCTCGATCGCGAGGCGGAGGCGCTGGAGGCGATGCGCCACGCGCTCGGCGAGCACGCCGCGGCGTAACGGCCCCCCGGGGCGTGGGAGACTGGACCAATGCTCCGCGTGCTCACGGCCGGCGAATCGCACGGCCCCGAACTCGTCGCCGTCATGGAGGGCCTGCCTGCGGGCGTCCCCATCTCCCGCGCCGCGATCCAGGCGGATCTCGCGCGCCGCAAGCTCGGCTACGGCCGCGGTTCGCGGATGAAGTTCGAGGAGGACGAGCTCACGATCTCGTCCGGCGTCGTGCACGGCACGACCCTGGGCAGCCCCATCGCGCTGCGCATCGGCAACACCGAATGGCCGAAGTGGGTCGAGGTCATGAGCGCCGAGCCCGCGGACCTCACGGAGAAGTCGCGCGGACGCGGCGCCGCGCTCACGCGCCCCCGCCCCGGTCACGCCGACCTCGTCGGCATGCAGAAGTACGGCTTCGACGAAGCTCGCCCGATCCTCGAGCGCGCGAGCGCCCGCGAGACCGCCGCCCGGGTCGCCCTCGGCGCACTCGCACGAGCGTTCCTGGCCGAGCTCGGCATCCGTCTCGTCAGCCACACCCTGTCGATCGGCCCGGTGCAGGTCCCCGAGGGCTCGGCGCTGCCGACTCCCGACGACGTCGACGCGCTCGACGCCGACCCGCTGCGCTGCTTCGACGCCGCCACGAGCGCGGCCATGGTCGCCGAGGTCGACGACGCCCGCAAGGACGGCGACACGCTGGGCGGCATCGTCGAGGTGCTCGCCTACGGGCTGCCCCCGGGACTCGGCTCGCACGTGCACTGGGACCGCCGCCTCGACGCGAAGCTCGCGCAGGCGCTCATGAGCATCCAGGCCATCAAGGGCGTCGAGGTCGGCGACGGCTTCGAGACCACGCGCCGCCGCGGCTCCGCCGCGCACGACGAGCTGTTCGTCGCCGACGACGGCATCACGCGCTCGAGCGACAAGGCAGGCGGTACCGAGGGCGGCATGTCGACCGGCACGGTGCTGCGCGTGCGCGCCGGCATGAAGCCGATCGCCACGGTGCCGAAGGCGCTGCGCACGGTCGACGTCGCCACCGGCGACGCCGCCTCGGCCCACCACCAGCGCTCCGACGTGTGCGCCGTGCCCGCAGCGGGAGTCGTCGCGGAGGCGATGGTCGCGGTCGTGCTGGCCGACGTCGTGCTCGAGAAGTTCGGGGGCGACAGCGTCGCCGAGACGCGCCGCAACATCGAGGGCTACCTCGCGGCGATCCCCGACGCACTGCGCAGTGCCGCGGCCAGCGACGCCGGCCTCGCCGACCATGACCTCGCCCTCTGACGCCGTCGTGCTCATCGGTCCCATGGGGGCCGGCAAGACGAGCATCGGCAAGAAGGTGGCGCGCGCGCTGAGCCTTCCGTTCTTCGACACCGACGCCGCGGTCGTCCGCGACCACGGGCCGATCGACCAGCTGTTCGTCGAGCGCGGTGAGGCGCAGTTCCGCGCCGCCGAGCGCGCCGCCGTGGTCGAAGGGCTCGCGAGCGGCGGGGTGGTCTCGCTGGGCGGCGGCGCCGTGCTGAACCCCGAGACGCGCGCCGACCTCGCCGGGCATCGCGTCGTGCTGCTCACCGTCTCCCCGCGGGTCGTCGCGGGCCGTGTCCGCGACTCGAACCGGCCGCTGCTGCAGGGCGGCGACGATGCGATCGAGCGCTGGACCGCGATCTTCGAAGAACGCCGGCCCGTCTACGAGGAGCTGGCCGACATCACCTTCGACACCTCCACCGGTCCGCTGCAGGACGTCGTCGACGCCCTGGTCGCGTGGGTGCGTGGCGGGAACGATCAGGAGGACCCGAAGTGACGGATGCCACGACCATCACCGTGAGCGGAGACGCGAGCTACGACATCACCGTGGGACACGGCATCCTGTCGTCCGTCGGCGAGGCGCTGCCGCCCGCCGCGCGCAAGGTGCTCGTGATCCATCCGCCGACCCTCGCCGCCGAGGCGGAGCGCCTGCGCGCCCAGCTCATGGCCGACCGCGAGGTGCTTCTCGCCGAGATCCCCGACGCCGAAGCGGGCAAGCGCATCGAAGTGGCCGCCTTCTGCTGGCAGGTCATGGGCAAGGCGGACTTCACCCGCACCGACGCCGTCGTGGGGTTCGGCGGGGGAGCGGTGACCGACCTCGCCGGGTTCGTGGCCGCGACGTGGCTGCGGGGCGTCGAGGTCGTACAGGTGCCGACCACGGTGCTGGGCATGGTCGACGCCGCCGTCGGCGGCAAGACCGGAGTCAACACCGCCGAGGGCAAGAACCTCGTGGGCGCGTTCTGGGCGCCGCGCACCGTGATCTGCGACCTCGACCTGCTCGACAGCCTGTCGCGCAACGAGCGCGTCGCCGGCTACGCCGAGGTCGTCAAGGCCGGCTTCATCTGGGCCCCCGAGATCCTCGAGCTGATCGAGGCCGACCCCGAGAACGCGGTCGACCCGCAGAGCGCCGCGTTCCGTCGCACCATCGAGCTCGCCATCGAGATGAAGGCGCGGGTCGTGGGGGAGGACCTCCGCGAGGCGGGCCTGCGCGAGATCCTCAACTACGGCCACACCCTCGGCCACGCCATCGAGCACGCCGAGCGCTATCGCTGGCGTCACGGCGCCGCGATCTCCGTGGGCATGGTGTTCGCCGCCGAGCTGTCGCGCCTCGCGGGCCGGCTTCCGGATGCCGCCGCCCAGCGCCACCGCGACATCCTCGAGTCCCTCGGCCTGCCGACGAGCTACCGCCCCGGCGCGTGGCCCCAGCTGCTGTCGTCCATGCAGCGCGACAAGAAGAGCCGCGGCGCGATGCTGCGCTTCATCGTGCTCGACGACATCGCCAAGCCCACGGTGCTGCAGGCGCCGGACGAGTCGCTGCTCTTCGCCGCGTACCAGGAGGTCGCGGGGTGAGCAGTGTGGCCGTGCGCCGCGTCCGCTCCGATGAGTGGCAAGCGGTGCGCGAGCTGCGGCTCGAATCCACGAGCGATCCCGACGCGAACATCGCCTTCCTCGAGACGCCGGCGCAGGTCGCGGCCCGCTCGGAGCAGTTCTGGCGTGAGCGCGCCGAACTGGCCGCCGGGAGCGAGACCGCCGCGCAGTTCGTGGCGGTGGTGGACGACGCGTGGGTGGGCAGCCTCTCCGTGCTCGTCCGCGCGACCGGGCAGACCGATCACCTGGGCCGCTTCGTCGACGACCGTCGGGCGGATGTCGTCGGGGTCTACGTCAACCCGGCTCATCGCGGCACGGGAGCGATCGACCTCCTGCTGGCCGCCGCCGCGGAATGGGTGACGTCGCTCGGGCTCACCCGGCTCAGCCTCGACGTGCACCGGGACAACCCCCGTGCCCAGGGGGCGTATCGCCGGGCGGGTTTCGTGCCCACGGGCGAGACGTTCACCAGCGTCATCGGTCCCGAGATCGTGATGGCGCGCCCGCTGCCATGACCGCGAAGGCCCCTCCCGCATCGCGGGACGGGGCCTGCGACGGCCGCGGGGCTCAGGCAGCCGGCACGAGCGCCTCGCGCTTCTCGGAGCGGAGGCCGAGCTCGGCCGTGGGGATGCTCTTCGACTCGTGTGCCGTGAGGGCGCTGACGGTCGCGATGAGTGAGATCACCGCGGTGAAGACGCTGATGACGACCCACCCGCCCTCCTGCACGCCACCCAGCGCCGTGACGATGGACGGGGCGAAGCCCGCCATGAGGAACCCGAGCTGCGTGCCGATCGCCATGCCCGAGAACCGCACGCGCGTGCTGAACATCTCGCCGTAGAACGACGGCCACACGGCGTTCGCAGCGGCGTACCCGAACGAGAAGGTGAGCACCGCGAGCAGGAACGTCACGAACTCGTTCCCCGCCCCCATCGACAGCATGTAGAAGGGCATGAACACCGCCGACGAGAGCGCGCCGTAGATGAACACCGGCTTGCGGCCGATGCGGTCGGCCAGAGCGGCGAACAGGGGCTGCGTGCCGATCGCGACGAAGTTCGCGACGACGACGAGCCAGAGCGTGATGGCGGCGTTGAGCCCGACCTCGACGCCGTAGGCGATGGCGAGGTTGCCGAACACCGTCGAGACGGCGGCGATGAACGCGCAGCAGATGACACGGAGCACGTCGCGCCAGTGGTCGCGCAGAAGCGGGATGAGCGGCATCCGTGCGATCCTGCCCTCCGCCTTCGCCTGCTCGAACTCGGGCGTCTCGTGCAGCGTCCGCCGGATGAAGAAGGCGACCAGCACCACGACCGCGCTCAGCCAGAACGGCACGCGCCAGCCCCACGTGTACTTGATCTCGTCAGGGAGCGCGACGACCGGGATGAAGATCAGCGCGGCGAGGATCTGGCCGCCCTGGGTGCCCGTGAGGGTCCACGACGTGAAGAAGGACCGGCGGTCGTCGGGCGCGTGCTCCAGCGTGAGCGACGACGCACCCGCCTGCTCGCCGGCGGCGGAGAGGCCCTGCATGAGCCGGCACAGCACCAGCAGCGCCGGGGCGGCCCAGCCGATCTGCTCGTAGCCCGGGAGGCAGCCGATCGTGAAGGTCGAGATCCCCATCAGCAGCAGGGTGAACATGAGGACCTTCTGCCGACCGATGCGGTCACCGAAGTGGCCGAGGATGACGGCGCCGACAGGCCGCGCGATGTAGGCGAAGCCGAACGTCGCGAACGACATGACGAGGGCGGCCTGATTGTCGGACGGGAAGAAGACGGTGGGGAAGATGAGCGCTGCGGCGGAGCCGAACAGGAAGAAGTCGTAGTACTCCACGGCGCTGCCCATGAAGCTGGCGACAGCCGCCTTCACGGGGGTCTTCCGCGTCGTTGCGGTGGTGGTCATCGGACGTCCTTGTCTTGTGAGTGTCACGCCGGCACGGGGTGCGGCGCAACGAGGTCGTGGAAGTGGCGGATCATGCGGGCGGGGTCGGGCTGGTGGCCCGTGATGAGGCGGAAGGCGTCGACGGCCTGGTGGACCGCCATGCTTCCGCCGTCGAGCGTGGCGCAGCCGGCGTCGCGGGCAGCGCGCAGGAGCGCGGTGTCGAGGGGCCGGTAGACGATGTCGGCGACCCACAGCTCGGGCCGCAGCAGGTCGGGGGAGAACAGCATGCCGGGGTGCTCCTTCATACCGGTCGGCGTGCAGTGCACCAGCCCCGAGGCCGACGCGAGGAGGTCCGGGAGCGCATCCGTCGTGGCGTGGCGCACCTCGACCGCATGCCGACGCGCCAGGTCGGCCGCCAGCTCCTCAGCCCGTTCGGCGTCGATGTCGACGACCGACAGACGGCGGGTCCCGACGCGGAGCAGGGCGTCTGCGACGGCGGAGCCGGCACCGCCCGCCCCCAGCAGCGTCACGTCATCGACCGACGCGCGCGGAAGGCCTGTGCGGAACGCCGTCTCGAAGCCGGTGGTGTCGGTGTTGTGACCGACGAGCCCCTCGTCGGTGAAGAGCACGGTGTTGACCGAGCCGAGCGCCTGGGCGAGCGGGTCGACGCGGTCGAGGTACTCGAGCACGAGACGCTTGCACGGGTGGGTGACGTTGAGGGCGTCGAACCCGAGGCGACGCGCCCACGCGAGGATGTCCGGCAGCTGGTCGGGAGCAAGGCCGAGGGTCGTCAGGTCGATGGTCCGGTACACGTAGTCGAGGCCGAGGGCGCGGGCTTCGGCCATGTGCATCGCGGGCGTCAGGGAAGGGGTCACGCCCGTTCCGACGAGCCCGACGAGGTACGGCGGTGTCTGGCTCATGGCACTCCTTCGTCCGACCGGTACGTCTATGTACTAACTGGTACGTTCAGAGAAAACCATGACAGATCGTCGATGTCAAGCGCGACCGGGTCTCGGGAGTTCGACGGGCACCACGACGCGACGCCGGGATCGAGCGGGCGACGGCGGGTGCGCCGGTTACCGCGAGGCGTTCGTGAGCCAGCCGACGACGACGTCGCCGATGAGGGATCGCAGGTGGCGACGGCGTTCGGGATCGGTGAACGACACGTCGAAGAGGTAGCCGAACGTGTACTGGTTGGCGATCTGGAACACGCAGTAGGCGCTGATGACGAGGTGGACGTCGATCGCGTCGACATCCTCGCGGAAGACACCTGCCGCGCGGCCGAGTTCGAGGATCTCGTCGAGAAGGGTCTTCGCGGGCTGGGCGAGCGTGCGGAGCGAGTCGATCCGCCGGATGAACTCGCCGCGATGGATGTTCTCGATGGCCACGAGCCGGATGAAGGCGTCGTGCGTCACGTGGTGGTCGAACGTGAGCTCAGCGAGCCGGCGGATCGCCGCGACGGGATCCGTATGATCCACATCGATCGCCTGCTCAGCCTCCCGAATGCCCTGGTAAGCGTTCTCGAGCACCGCCAGGTAGAGCTGCTCCTTGCCGCCGAAGTAGTAGTAGATCATCCGCTTCGTCGTGCGCGTGCGCTCGGCGATGTCGTCCACGCGGGCCCCGGAATACCCCTCCTCGGCGAACACCTCTGTCGCGACCGCGAGGAGCTCGGCTCGCGTCCGCTCGGCATCGCGGGTAACGGGGGGCACGATCGCCAGGATAGTGGGCGGCAGACGCGGCGCCCGTGAGGGAGGGGGTGCGTCACAATGTACCAACTGGTACATTGTGACGCCATGAGGACCTCCATCGCGACGGTGTGCATGAGCGGGACGCTCGTCGAGAAGCTGCACGCTGCGGCCGCAGCAGGCTTCGACGGCGTCGAGATCTTCGAGCCCGACCTCGTGTCGGCGCCGGAGAGCCCGGAGGAGGTGCGTGCTCTCGCGGAGCGCCTCGGGCTGACGCTGGACCTGTATCAGCCGATGCGCGATGTCGAGGGAGTCGACGAACCGGCATTCCAGGACGTGCTGCGGCGCGCGGAAGCGAAGTTCTCCCTCATGCGGCGGCTGGGGATCGACGTCGTGCTCTGCTGCAGCAACGTGGCGACCGCGACGACCGACGACGACGCGGTGTCGGCATCCCAGCTTCGCCGGCTCGGTGATCTCGCGCAGGAGTACGGCGTCCGGATCGCCTTCGAGGCGCTGGCGTGGGGCAGGTACATCGACGACTACCGTCGTGCGTGGCGGATCGTACAGCTCGCGGACCACCCGGCCGTCGGCGTCTGCCTCGACTCCTTCCACATCCTCTCCCGCGGCCACGACCCGGCGGCGATCGAAGACATCCCGGGCGACCGCATCTTCTTCCTTCAGCTCGCCGATGCGCCCGCTCTCTCGATGGACGTCCTGTCGTGGAGTCGGCACCATCGCCTCTTCCCCGGGGAGGGGAGCTTCGATCTGACGCGCTTCCTCACCCACGTCGTGCGCGCCGGCTACGACGGCCCGGTGTCTCTCGAGGTCTTCAACGACACCTTCCGGCAGGTCGACGTGAGTGGGACCGCCGTCCACGCGCGGAGGTCCCTGCGCTGGCTCGAAGACGCCGTCGCACGGGAGCTCGGAAGCGCCGCGCCCGCCGACTTCGAGACGCTCGCCGACGCCGGCACGCCCGTCGGATTCGATTTCGTCGAGATCAAGGCCGAGGACACCTCGAGCATCGAGGCGCTCCTCACGATGGTCGGGTTCACGCCGCGCGGCAAGCACCGCACGAAGCCCGTCACGCTGTGGACGGCCGGCGACGCACGCGTCGTGCTCAACGAGCAGCACGCCCGCGACCTCGACCCGCACATCGCGGCGGTCGGGTTCGACGTCCCCGACGCCGCCGCGCTCACCGCGCGGGCCGCCGAGCTGGGGACGCCGTTCGCCTACCGACGCACGTACGCGGGGGAGCAGCTGCTCGACGGCGGCACCGCGCCGGACGGCACCGAGATCTTCTGGTCGTCGCGCGGCACCGAGATCGAACCGACGTGGGCCGCCGAGTTCGAGCACGGCGAACCGCTGCGCGACAGTCCCATCACCGCCGTCGACCACGTGAGCCTCGGCCAGCCCTGGCAGGTCGTCGATGAGGCGATCCTGTTCTTCTCCTCGGTGCTCGAACTTCCGACGGCGAGCTCGACGGAGGTGGCGAGCCCGCAGGGTCTCGTGCAGAGCCGCGTCATCCAATCCCCGGACGGCTCCATCCGCATCCCGCTCAACGTGTCGCCGCCGATCCTGTCGGGGCGACCGGCCGCCATGCCGCAGCACGTCGCCTTCGCGTGCGACGACATCGTGGCGCTCGCGCGCGCCGCCAAGGCGAGGGGCCTGCACCCGCTGCCGATCCCGCGCAACTACTACGAGGATCTCGCCGCACGGTTCGACCTCGACCACGGGTTCCTCGCGACGCTCCGCGAGCTCGACCTCGTCTTCGACCGCGACGCGCAGGGCGAGTATCTGCACTTCTACACAGCCACGGTCGGCGACCTGTTCTGCGAGTTCGTCGAGCGCCGCGGCCGGTACGACGGGTACGGCGCCGGCAACGCGCCCGTCCGGCTCTCCGCGCAGCGAGCCGGCGCCGCGCGCGCTGATATCGTGCGAGCATGACCGCCCCTCGCCGCCTCCTGCTCGTCAACGGCCCCAACCTGAACCTCCTGGGCACCAGGGAGCCCGGGATCTACGGCACCGAGACACTGGCGGACGTCGTGCGCGTGACGACGGATGCTGCCGCCCGGCGCGGCTTCGAGCTGCGGGCCGTCCAGAGCAACCACGAGGGGGTCCTCCTCGACGCGATCCACGACGCGCGACAGGACTGCGCCGGCATCGTCATCAACCCCGGCGGTCTGACCCACACCTCCGTCGTGCTGCGCGACGCCCTCTCGGGCGTCGCCCTGCCGGTGGCCGAGGTGCACATCTCGGATGTGAGGGCGCGCGAGGAGTTCCGCCACCACTCGTACGTCGCCGATGTCGCCGTGGTCCACGTGATCGGAGAGGGTGTGCCCGGCTATGCGACGGCGGTCGCGCGCCTCATCGACATCCTCACCGGGCAGGCCGAGGGCTGACGAATCGGCCGGGGACCAGGCATCCCGTAGAATCGAACGTCGGCATTTCCGACCCCTGATCTCGTTCACGGGGCAGCGATCGCCTCCACGCACTTCAACGAAACGGATTCGTACCCTCATGGCTTCCACCGCAGACATCAAGAACGGCGTCGTCCTGTCGATCGACGGACAGCTCTGGAACGTCATCGAGTTCCAGCACGTCAAGCCGGGCAAGGGTGGCGCCTTCGTCCGCACGAAGCTCAAGAACGTCGTCTCGGGCAAGGTCGTCGACCGCACCTACAACGCCGGCGCGAAGATCGACATCGAGAACGTCGACCGCCGCGACTTCACCTACCTCTACAACGACGGCGACAACTTCGTGTTCATGGACGTCGCGGACTACGACCAGATCAACGTCGGCGCGGCGACGGTCGGCGACGCGGCCCACTTCCTGCTCGAGAACCAGCAGGTGCAGATCGCTCTCAACAACGGCAACCCGCTGTACGTCGAGCTCCCGGCATCCGTCGTCCTCGAGATCACCTACACCGAGCCGGGTCTGCAGGGCGACCGCTCGTCGGCCGGCACCAAGGCCGCCACCGTCGAGACCGGCTACGAGATCCAGGTTCCCCTGTTCGTCGAGACCGGCACCAAGGTCAAGGTCGACACCCGCACGGGCGACTACCTCGGCCGCGTCAACTGACGTCGGCGGTCGCTGACAGATGAGTGCCCGTACGAAGGCGCGCAAGCGCGCGCTCGACATCCTGTTCCAGGCCGACGTCCGCGGCGACACGCCCGCGACCGTCCTCGCCGCCGAAGCCCAGCGCGCGGCGAACGAGCCCGCACGTCAGGCCTCGTGGCTCTACGCGCGCGAGATCGTCGACGGCGTGATCGACAACCAGGACGCCATCGACGAGCAGATCACGACGTTCGCGAAGGACTGGACGCTCGCCCGCATGCCCGCGGTCGACCGTGCCGTGCTGCGCATCGGCGCGTGGGAGATCCTCTACAACGACGAGGTGCCCACCGCTGTCGCGATCGACGAGGCGGTCGAGCTGGTCAAGGAGTTCTCGTCCGACGAGTCGGGCCCCTTCGTGCACGGCGTCCTCGCCCGCATCGCGCGCGCGAGCTGACGACGAGCGGGCGCCCGTCCGGGTGTCGGCGGGAGCGGGCAGGATGGATGCCGTGACCCCGCCGCCTGTCGGACCCCCTCCGTTCGTCGACCCCGGGCACATCCGCCGGTTCGTCGACAGCGGCACGTACGAGCGCGGCCTCGGCTACTTCGCCGACGGCGCCGTCGAGCGCCTCGAGTGGGACCCGCTCACGTCGGTCATCGAGGCGGTGGTGGCAGGCAGCGGTGGCCGGACGTACCGCTGCCGCGTGCGGCTCGACCCGCAACGCGTCGATCACCCCATCGCGGCGACATCCTGCACGTGCCCGGTGCAGTTCGACTGCAAGCACACGGTCGCGACCCTTCTCGCGGGCAACCGCCTCGCCTCCGCGGCACCTGCCGCCGACCGCGGCTCGTCATGGCGCGACGTGTTCACCCCTGCCGCACCGGCGGACCGGGCCCGCACCGCGCTCGCCCTCGGCGTCGAGCTCCGGCAGCGCATTCGGCGCGGCGCGTCGACCTGGGCGCCGGCGCGCGTCGAGTCGGCGACGCCGCGGAGCCTGCACCAGCACGGGGCGGACGTGCTCGTCGGCCTGCGCCCGCTCGAGCGCTCGGCCCGCTCCGACACGTGGATCAAAGGCGGCGTCTCGTGGGACGCGCTGCGCCGGCCGACCACCGCCTACGACCCCGCGCAGGCGCGCTGGTTCGCGGAGCTGCACAGCATCGGCCGCGACGTCCGCTCGTTCGGCGCGTTCTCCGACGTCTCGGAGTGGCTGACCCTCGACGACATCGAGTCGAGCCTGCTCTGGCCGCATCTGGCCGCGGCGGCGGATCGCGGCGTGCCGCTCGTTCCCACCAAGCGCACCGCGGCGGTCGCCCTCGCGACGTCGGCGGCGGTGACCGTGCAGGCGCACCGCACCGGCCGCGGGCTCGAGATCGCGCCCGTGGTCACGATCGACGGCGAGCGCGCGGATGCCGCCGCCCTGCGCCCGGTCGGACGCACCGGCGTGTACCGGTTCTCCGCCGAGCGCGAGCGCATCACCCTCGTCCTCGCCGCAGTGGAACTGCCGGACCCGGTTCCCGCGCTCCTCACGGCGCGTGAAGCCGTCGTCGTGCCGGGGCCGGAGGCCGAGGAGTTCGTCCGCGACCATCTGCCGCGGATCGCGCGCCGGGTCGAGATCGATGCGCCCGGCCTCGACATCGCCCCGCCGCCTCGGCCGCGGCTCGTCGCACGTGTGCATTTCGAGCCGAACCACCGGCTCGTCTACACGCTCTCATGGCGGTACGGCGACGGCGATCTCCTCGGACTCGACTCGACCGGAGCGGATCGTGACGCCGCGGCCGAGACGGCGATCCGCGGCCGCGTCGAGTCGCTGTGGCAGGGGCACGCGCCCGCCGACTTCGCCTCCGCCGACACGCTGACGGGCCTCGACGCGGCGGAGTTCGCGGCGCGCCTGTTGCCGCTCCTCGAAGCGGACGCCGACGTGAGCGTCGAGATCTCGGGGGAGCGGCCGCAGTACCGGGAGCTCGCCGGCGACCCGCGCATCGACGTGACGACGGTCGAGACGAACGATCCGGACTGGTTCGACCTGGGTGTCGTGGTGACGATCGACGGCCGCCGCATCCCGTTCGGCACGCTGTTCACAGCGCTGTCGCGGGGGCGCAAGAAGATCCTGCTGAGCGACGGCGCGTATTTCTCGCTCTCACATCCCTCGCTGCAGCGCCTGCGCGACCTCATCGACGAAGCCGGCGAGCTCGAGGAGTGGGAGACCGGGCCGCGCATCAGCCGCTACCAGACGGCACTCTGGGCGGACTTCGAAGACCTCGCCGACGAGGCCCAGCCTGCGGTGTCCTGGCGCGCGACGGTGGAGGCGCTGCGCGACGCCGACGGTGTGCCCGCAACCCCTCTGCCGTCGGCGCTCCACGCCGAGCTGCGCCCCTACCAGCGGGCGGGGTACGACTGGCTCGCCTTCCTCTGGGAGCACCGCCTGGGCGGCATCCTCGCCGACGACATGGGACTCGGCAAGACGCTCCAGCTGCTCGCCCTGATCGCCCATGCCCGAGAGTCCGGCGAGGCGCGGCCGTTCCTCGTCGTGGCGCCGACGTCGGTGCTCTCGACCTGGCGCAGCGAGGCTGCCCGCTTCACGCCCGATCTGCGGGTCGCGGTCGTCGACGCGACGCGCGCGAAGCGCGGAACGACGGTGACGGATGCCGCGGCCTCGGCCGACATCGTCGTCACGTCGTACGCCCTGCTCCGCCTCGACGAGCGCGAGTTCGCCGCGGTGCCGTGGGCGGGTCTCATCCTCGACGAGGCGCAGTTCGTGAAGAACAGCCAGACCAAGGCGTATCGCGCCGCGCGGGATCTGTCCGCGGACGTCGTGTTCGCCGTGACCGGCACGCCGCTCGAGAACAGCCTCACCGAGCTGTGGGCGCTGCTGTCGCTCACGGCGCCGGGGCTGTTCGCCTCGAGCCGGCGGTTCCGCGAGGAGTACGTGGGGCCGATCGAGAAGGGCAAGGTCCCCGAGAACCAGGAGGGAGGCGAGTACCGCGCCGGTCGCCTGGCGCGACTGCGGCGCCGCATCCGTCCGCTCGTGCTGCGGCGCACGAAGGAGCTCGTCGCCGCCGACCTCCCCGCCAAGCAGGAGCAGGAGGTGCGCATCGAGCTGGGCGCCGCCCATCGCGCCCTGTACGACACCGTGCTGCAGCGCGAACGCCAGAAGGTGCTCGGACTCCTCGACGACCTCGACCGCAACCGGTTCATCGTCTTCCGATCCCTGACGCTCCTGCGCATGCTGAGCCTGGCACCCGAGCTCGTCGACCCGGCGCACGCGAGCATCGCCCCGAGCAAGCTCGCCGCGCTCTTCGAACAGCTCGACGAGGCACTGGCCGAGGGGCACCGCGCCCTCGTCTTCAGCCAGTTCACGTCGTTCCTGGGCCTGGTCGCCAAGGAACTCGAGGCACGCGGCATCCCGTACGCGTACCTCGACGGATCGACGCGCGACCGCGACGCCGCCGTCGCCGCGTTCCGCGGGGGAGAGGCGCCGGTGTTCCTCATCAGCCTCAAGGCCGGCGGGTTCGGTCTGACGCTGACCGAGGCGGACTACGTGTTCCTGCTCGACCCGTGGTGGAACCCCGCCGCCGAGGCGCAGGCCACAGGCCGCGCGCACCGCATCGGCCAGCGCCGCAGCGTGATGGTGTACCGGCTCATCGCGAACGGCACGATCGAGGAGAAGGTCATGGCGCTGCAGCAGCGCAAGGCGCGGCTGTTCCGCTCGGTGATGGACGACGACGCGCTGTTCGGGCAGGCGCTCACCGCCGACGACATCCGCGGGCTCTTCGACGACTGATCCTGCACCGCCCCCGCGGGGCCGGATCCGGTTTTGCACGGCGGGCGATCCGGTACGCCCCGCGAGCCTCACCTAGACTCGTCTGGTTCGACAGGAGGGCAACCCCATGCGCATCACGGGCCTCGGCCACGCCGGAATGTTCATCGAGACGGCGGGAGGAAGCATTCTCTGCGACCCCGTCATCGGGCCGACCTTCTTCGGGTCGTGGTTCCCGTTCCCCGACAACCGGGCGCTCGACTGGTCGACCTACGGCAAGGCCGACTTCCTCTACATCTCCCACCGCCACCGCGACCACTTCGACCCGGCGCTCATGCAGAAGCATGTGCCGAAGACCATCAAAGTGCTGCTGCCGGACTACCCGACGGACGACCTCGAGCAGGATCTTCGCCGCCTCGGCTACGACAACATCGTCTACACGCAGGCCGGCGTGCCGCTGGAGTTCGGCGACCTCAAGGTCATGGTCACGCCGCTGCGGGCGCCGAGCGACGGGCCGATCGGCGATTCGTCGCTGTCGGTCGACGACGGCACCGCCAGCATCCTGAACCAGAACGACTCGCATCCGCTCGACCTCGAGAAGCTGATGTCGTTCTCCAAGCCCGAGGCGTACTTCACGCAGGTGTCGGGCGCGATCTGGTGGCCGATGGTCTACGACCTCCCTCAGGACGCCAAGCAGAACTTCGCCAAGCTCAAGCGCGACGCGCAGAACAAGCGCGCGATGTACTACATCGAGAAGGTCGACGCCGAGCACGTCTTCCCGATGGCGGGGCCGCCGATGTTCCTGCGCGAAGAGCTCTTCAAGTACAACGGCTACGGCATCGACGACGACTCGATCTTCACCGACCAGCGGCAGTTCCTCGCGCACATGGCGCAGCTGCGTCCCGAGCAGAAGGGCTACGAGTTCGTGCCGGGCACGGTCGTGGAGCTGAACGGCGGCGAGATCTCGGTCACGCAGACGCTCTACACGCAGGCCGAGATCGATCGCATCTTCGACGACAAGTGGGCGTACCTGGCCGAGCAGCGCGACTCCCGCCAGGATGAGATCCGCGCTGAGGAGGCCTCGCGCGCGGCCGTGCTCGCGCCCGACGAGATGCTCGCCGCGATCAAGGAGTGGTGGGAGCCGCTGCTGCGCCGCGCCCGCACGATCCGCAGCGGCGTGGGCGGTGTGGTGCGCTTCCGCATCGGCGAGCTCGACATGGTCGTGGACTTTCCGAAGGCCAAGGTGCGCGAGTACGCCGACGGCGACGAGTGCATCTACTGGTACACGATCCCCGCAGATCTGGTCTCGACCAACATCGCCGACCACGAGATCGACTGGTCCAACTCGATCTTCCTGTCGATGCAGTTCGCCGTCGGCCGCAGCGGCAAGTTCAACGAGTTCCTCACCACCTTCCTCAAGTGCCTCTCGCGGGACCGCATCGAGTACGTCGAGAACTGGTACGCCGAGCAGACCGACCAGACCGAGGACGCCCAGCTCGGCGACTGGATCGTGCAGCGCCGCTGTCCGCACCTGCGCGCCGATCTCACCAAGACGGGGAAGATCGAGGACGGCGTGCTCACGTGCTCGCTGCACGACTGGAAGTGGGACCTCGCGAGCGGGAAGTGCCTGACGAGCCAGGGGCACCCGATCCGGGCGTCCCAGGTCGAGGACGACCTGTACCGCGCGGCGACGACCCCCGCGGCCTGACGAACCCGCAACGCCGGCTCGTTGTAGATCCTCTACAACGGGCCGGCGTTCTCCCGTCGGGTCTTGTGTGGGGTGGGCGCTGATCTGCGCCGGTTCGTATCACCCCGTGTCTGCGGCGGGTCCTGATCACCGTGCCCGCGATCGCGGGCGATCAGAACCCGAAGGAATCACGCCATGACCACCGTTCCCATCCACGGCGCCGGCGGCGTCGTCCCCGCGTCCACCGCTCGCCCGAACCCGCTCAACTCCCTCCTCGAGTGGGAGGCCCGCGCCGAGGCCGCCGTGAAGGCCTCGCTGCAGCGCTGGAGCATCCCGGCGCTGCGCGTCGCCCTCGGCGCGGTGTTCCTCGTCTTCGGGGCCCTCAAGCTCTTCCCCGGCGCGAGCCCGGTCGAGGCCCTCGTCAGCCGCACGTGGGAGAAGCTCACGTTCGGCCTGGTGAACGGGCAGGCCGCGCTCGTCGCCACGGCGGTCATCGAGGTCGCCGCAGGTGCGCTCCTCATCGCCGGCGGCGCCTTCGCCCGCGTCGGCCTCGTCGTCCTCGCGCTCGCATTCGTGGGCATCCTGTCGCCGATCGTGCTGCTGCCGGCAGAGGTCTTCGGCCCGGTCGGCCCGACGCTCACCGGCCAGTACATCTTCAAGAACGTGGTGCTGATCGCGGCAGCGCTCGTCGTGGCCTCCCGCGTGCTGCGCGGACCCGCGCGCCGCTGACCCGCCGCGCACGACTCGGCGAAGGCCGGACCCGATTCGGGCCCGGCCTTCGCCGTGTCGTAGACTGGACGGCGATCACAGCAACCTTTAACACCGTCCCGTGAGGCGGAGAAGGGAGCGGCGGATGAGCACGCGCACCGTGCTGCACGAGGCCGACATCGCCCGGGCCCTGACTCGGATCTCCCACGAGATCCTCGAGTCCAACAAGGGCCCCGAAGGACTGGTCCTCCTCGGCATCCCCACCCGCGGCGTCACCCTCGCCCACCGCGTCGGCGCGCTCGTCGCCGAGTTCGGCGGCGCCCCCATCCCGGTCGGATCGCTCGACGTCACGATGTACCGCGACGACCTGCACCGCAATCCGACCCGCGCGCCGCAGCCGACGCAGATCCCGGCCGGCGGCATCGACGGGAAGGTCGTCGTCCTCGTGGACGACGTGCTCTTCTCGGGCCGCAGCATCCGTGCCGCCCTCGACGCCCTGCAGGACATCGGCCGCCCCGCCGCCGTCCGGTTGGCGACGCTGGTCGACCGCGGCCACCGCGAACTGCCCATCCGACCGGACTTCGTCGGCAAGAACCTGCCGAGCTCGCGCGACGAGCGCGTGAACGTGCGCCTCGCCGAGACCGACGGCGTCGAGGAGGTGACGATCGAGTCATGAGGCACCTGCTCGACACCCAGACCCTCTCCCGCGAGGACGCCCTGCGCATCCTCGACGTCGCGGAGGACATGGCCGACACGCAGCAGCGCGAGGTCAAGAAGCTCCCGACGCTGCGCGGCAAGACCGTCGTCAACCTGTTCTTCGAGGACTCCACGCGCACGCGCATCTCGTTCGAGGCGGCCGCGAAGCGCCTGTCGGCCGACGTCATCAACTTCTCCGCGAAGGGCTCGAGCGTCTCGAAGGGCGAGTCCCTCCAGGACACCGCGCAGACGCTGCAGGCGATGGGCGCGGATGCCGTCGTCATCCGCCACGGCGCCTCCGGTGCGCCGCGCACCCTCGCCACCAGCGGCTGGATCAGTGCGGGCGTCGTCAACGCCGGCGACGGGACGCATGAGCACCCGACGCAGGCCCTGCTCGACGCGTTCACCATCCGCAAGCGCCGTTTCCGCGACGACAGCCGCGGGCGTGACCTTGCCGGCGTCAAGGTCACGATCGTCGGCGACGTGCTGCACTCGCGGGTCGCGCGCTCGAACGTGTGGCTGCTGAGCACGCTCGGCGCCAGCGTCACCCTGGTGTCGCCGCCCACGCTCGTGCCCCAGGACATGTCGGGCTGGCCGGTCGAGGTGCTGTACGACCTCGACGAGGCCATCGCCGCCGGCCCCGACGCGCTCATGATGCTGCGCATCCAGCTGGAGCGCATGAATGCGGCGTATTTCCCCACTGAACGGGAGTATTCGCGCCGCTGGGGCCTCGACGCACGCCGACTTCAGGGACTGGGAGCGGATAGCATTGTCATGCACCCCGGACCCATGAACCGGGGCCTGGAGATCTCCGCAGAAGCCGCTGACTCGCCGCGCTCGACCGTGCTCGAGCAGGTCGCCAACGGCGTCTCGGTGCGCATGGCCGCGCTCTACCTGCTGCTGGCGGGCGCGGAGCGCACCCCGGCCGAGACCAC
Organism: Microbacterium sp. Leaf288; assembly: GCF_001422925.1. GTDB lineage: Bacteria > Actinomycetota > Actinomycetes > Actinomycetales > Microbacteriaceae > Microbacterium. Next base: position 348,159 of record NZ_LMNI01000010.1, on the reverse strand, counting down.
GTCCACGGCGGATGCCGCCGCCGCGGACGGCACAGCGAAGGAGAACACCCGATGAGCGAGACCCTTCTCTTCCGCGGGGCGCTGGTCGAAGGATCGACCGCCGCCGACGTCCTCGTCGAGGACGGCGTCATCGCCGCCATCGGCGGCGGCATCAGCCGCGCCGGCGCCACCGAGATCGACGTCGACGGCCTGGTTCTGCTGCCCGGTCTGGTCGATCTCCACACGCACCTGCGCGAGCCCGGGTACGAGGCATCCGAGACGATCCTCACCGGCTCCCGCGCCGCCGCGGCCGGCGGGTACACCGCCGTGTTCGCGATGCCGAACACCTCCCCGGTCGCCGACACCGCAGGCGTCGTCGAGCAGGAGCTCGCGCTGGGCGAGGCCGCCGGGTTCGTGACGGTGCAGCCGATCGGCGCCGTCACCGTGGGCCAGAAGGGCGAGCGGCTCGCCGAGCTCGGCGCCATGGCCGACTCGCGCGCGCGGGTCCGCGTCTTCAGCGACGACGGCTTCTGCGTGTGGGACCCGCTGATCATGCGGCGAGCGCTGGAGTACGTGAAGGCGTTCGACGGCGTCATCGCGCAGCACGCCCAGGACCCCCGCCTCACCGAGGGCGCGCAGATGAACGAAGGCGCCGTGTCGGCCGAGCTCGGCCTGGCCGGCTGGCCTGCGGTCGCGGAGGAGTCGATCATCGCGCGCGACGTGCTCCTGGCCGAGCACGTCGGCTCGCGCCTGCACGTGTGCCACCTCTCGACCGCCGGGTCGGTCGAGATCATCCGCTGGGCCAAGCGCCGCGGCGTGAACGTCACGGCGGAGGTCACCCCCCACCACCTGCTCCTCACCGACGAGCTCGTGCGCGACTACGACGCCCGCTTCAAGGTCAACCCGCCGCTGCGCCGCGAGGAGGACGTGCTCGCCGTGCGCGAGGGTCTCGCCGACGGCACGATCGACATCGTCGCGACCGACCACGCGCCGCACCCCGCCGAGGCCAAGGCGTGCGAGTGGCACGCGGCCGCGAACGGCATGGTCGGCCTCGAGAGCGCGCTGCGCGTCGTGCAGCAGTCGATGCTCGACACGGGCCTCATCACCTGGGGCGACGTCGCACGCGTCATGTCGCGCGAGCCCGCCCGCATCGGCCTGCTCACCGGCCACGGCACCCCGCTCACAGAGGGCCAGCCGGCGTCCCTGGCGTTCTACGACCCGTCGCCGCGCCGCACCTTCACGACCGACGACCTGCGCGGCCGCAGCACGAACTCGCCGTACCTCGGACGCGAGCTGCCCGGCGACGTGCGGTGGACCCTGCACCAGGGCACCGTCACGGTCGCCGACGGCGCGCTGCTCGACACTCCGGGGGTGCGCGCATGACCCGCGAGGCCGCGCTCGGCGTCATGGTCGCGGTCACCATCGCGCTGCTCGGCGTGCTGGTGTGGGCCTGGTGGCGACGAACGCGGCGCGACGCCGCGCTGGTCGCGCCCGTCGGCGAGATCCCCGCGGGCGCCGCGACGCTCTCGGCGTTCCCGACGCTCTACGTCGCGACGACGCGTCACGGCGAGCCGCTCGAGCGTCTCGCCATCGGCGGCCTCGCCTTCCGCTCGCGCTCCGACGTGACGGTCACCGATGCCGGCGTCGCCCTCGATCTCACCGGCAAGCCCCGCGTGTTCCTGGCGTCCGAGCGCATCGAGGACGTCGCACAGGCCACGGTCGCGATCGACCGCGTCGTCGAGCCCGACGGCCTCGTGCGCCTCGCGTGGCGCCTCGACGACGGCACCGTCGTCGACTCCTATCTCCGACCCCAGGATGCCTCGGCCCGTGCCCTCGCGGACGCCGTGGCCGGCATCCTTCCCCCGACCCAGACGGGAACCGACGCATGACCTCCCTGTTCCAGACCGACCCGGCCGTCCTCGTGCTCGAGGACGGGACCCGCCACGTCGGACGCGCCTACGGCGCCCTCGGCACGACCATCGGCGAAGTGGTCTTCGCCACCGGCATGACCGGATACCAGGAGACGCTGACCGATCCCTCGTACGCGGGCCAGATCGTGCTCCAGACCGCACCCCACATCGGTAACACCGGCATGAACGACGAGGACCCCGAGTCGCGTCGCATCTGGGTGTCGGGCTACATCGTCCGCGACCCCTCCCGCGTGGTGTCGAACTGGCGTGCCGACGAGTCGCTCGACGACGCGCTCGTGAACGACGGCGTGATCGGCATCAGCGGCATCGACACGCGCGCGATCACGCGTCACATCCGCTCGGCCGGCAGCATGCGCGGCGCGATCTTCTCCGGCGAGGCCGCGACGATCGACCCGGACGAGCAGCTGCGGCTGGTGCGCGAGGCCCCCGAGATGGCCGGCCGGAACCTCTCGGCGCAGGTCTCGGTGGCCGCGGCCGAGATCACGCCGGCGCAGGGCGAGCGCATCGGCAACCTCGCCGTGCTCGACCTGGGCGTGAAGCAGGCGACGGTCGACAACCTCGCCGCCCGCGGCTTCGAGGTGCACGTGCTCCCGCAGGACGTCACGATCGACGGCATCCGCGCGATCGACCCGGTCGCGGTGTTCTACTCGAACGGCCCCGGCGACCCTGCGGCATCGGGCGACCACGTCGACCTGCTGCGCGGCGTGCTCGACGACGGCCTGCCGTTCTTCGGCATCTGCTTCGGCAACCAGCTGCTCGGCCGCGCGCTCGGCCTGGGCACGTACAAGCTCCCGTTCGGCCACCGCGGCATCAACCAGCCGGTCCTCGACAAGGCCACCGGCCGCGTCGAGATCACCGCGCACAACCACGGCTTCGCCGTCGACGCGCCCGTCGAGGGCTCGTTCGACAGCCCGAACGGCTACGGCAAGGTCGAGGTCAGCCACGTCGGCCTCAACGACCAGGTGGTCGAGGGCCTGCGTGCGCTCGACATCCCGGCGTTCTCGGTGCAGTACCACCCCGAGGCCGCCGCGGGACCCCACGACGCCAACTACCTGTTCGACCGCTTCCGCGACCTGGTCGTCGCGAACCTCGAGAAGAAGGCCGCGAAGTAATGCCCAAGCGCGACGACATCAACTCCGTCCTCGTCATCGGCTCCGGCCCGATCGTCATCGGTCAGGCGTGCGAGTTCGACTACTCCGGCACGCAGGCCTGCCGCGTGCTCCGTGACGAGGGCGTCCGCGTCATCCTCGTGAACTCCAACCCGGCGACGATCATGACCGATCCGGACTTCGCCGACGCGACCTACATCGAGCCCATCAACTGGCGTGTGATCGAGACGATCATCGCGAAGGAGAAGCCCGACGCGATCCTGCCGACCCTGGGCGGTCAGACGGCGCTCAACGCCGCGATCGACCTGCACAAGCACGGCATCCTCGAGAAGTACGACGTCGAGCTCATCGGTGCCGACTTCGAGGCCATCAACAAGGGTGAGGACCGCCAGATCTTCAAGCAGCTGGTGCTGGACGCCGGCGCCGACGTCGCCGACTCGGTGATCTGCCACACGATGGACGAGCTGCTCGCCGGCGCCGAGAAGCTCGGCTACCCGCTCGTCGTGCGCCCGTCCTTCACCATGGGCGGCCTCGGCTCGGGCTTCGCGTACGACGAGGAGGACCTCCGCCGCATCGGCGGCGCCGGTCTGCACGACTCGCCGACCAACGAGGTGCTGCTCGAGGAGTCGATCCTCGGGTGGAAGGAGTACGAGCTCGAGCTCATGCGCGACACCGCCGACAACACGGTCGTCGTCTGCTCGATCGAGAACGTCGACCCGGTGGGCGTCCACACCGGCGACTCGATCACCGTCGCCCCGGCGCTCACACTCACCGACCGCGAGTACCAGAAGCTGCGCGACATCGGCATCGACATCATCCGCGCGGTCGGCGTCGACACCGGCGGCTGCAACATCCAGTTCGCGGTCGACCCGAAGACGGGCCGCATCATCGTGATCGAGATGAACCCGCGCGTGTCGCGCTCGTCGGCGCTGGCGTCGAAGGCCACCGGCTTCCCGATCGCGAAGATCGCCGCGAAGCTCGCGATCGGCTACCGCCTCGACGAGATCCCGAACGACATCACCAAGGTGACGCCGGCGAGCTTCGAGCCCACGCTCGACTACATCGTCGTCAAGGTGCCGCGCTTCAACTTCGAGAAGTTCCCGGCTGCCGACACCACGCTGACGACCACCATGAAGTCGGTCGGCGAGGCGATGGCGATCGGCCGCAACTACGCGACCGCGCTGCAGAAGGCGCTGCGCTCGCTCGAGAAGCGCGGCTCGAGCTTCCACTGGGGCGACGAGCCCCGTTCGGTGGACGAGCTCCTCGAGATCGCGAAGACCCCGACCGACGGACGCATCGTCGTCCTGCAGCAGGCGCTCCGCAAGGGCGCCACGGTGGAGCAGGCCTTCGAGGCCACCAAGATCGACCCGTGGTTCCTCGACCAGATCGTCCTCATCAACGAGGTCGCCGATTTCGTCGCCCAGGCGGGTGAGCTGGATGCCGCCACCCTCCGCATCGCGAAGGAGCACGGCTTCAGCGACGCCCAGATCGCAGAGCTCCGCGGTGACAGCGAGACCCAGGTGCGCGGCATCCGTCACGGTCTGGGCATCCGTCCCGTCTACAAGACGGTCGACACGTGCGCGGGGGAGTTCCCGGCGCTGACGCCCTACCACTACTCGAGCTACGACTTCGAGACCGAGGTCACGCCGTCCGAGCGCACGAAGGTCGTCATCATCGGCTCGGGCCCGAACCGCATCGGCCAGGGCGTCGAGTTCGACTACTCCTGCGTGCACGCGTCGTTCGCGCTGTCGGACGCGGGCTACGAGACGGTCATGGTCAACTGCAACCCCGAGACCGTGTCGACGGACTACGACACGTCCGACCGCCTGTACTTCGAGCCCCTGACCCTCGAGGACGTCCTCGAGGTGCTGCACGCCGAGGCGCAGTCAGGGAAGATCCTGGGCGTCATCTGCCAGCTCGGCGGCCAGACCCCGCTCGGGCTCGCGAAGGGCATCGAGGAGGCCGGCTACACGATCCTCGGCACCAAGCCCGCCGCGATCGACCTGGCGGAGGAGCGCGAGCTCTTCTCGCGCCTGCTCGACGACGCCGGACTCGTCGCACCGCGCAACGGCACCGCGATCGACGTCGACGGCGCCGTCGCGGTGGCCGAGGAGATCGGCTACCCCGTCCTGGTGCGCCCGAGCTTCGTGCTGGGCGGCCGTGGCATGGAGATCGTGTACTCGACCGAGGCGCTGCGCGACTACTTCGTGCGCGTCGCCGGCGAGGCGATCATCGGCCCCGGCCTGCCGCTGCTGGTGGACCGCTTCCTCGACGACGCGATCGAGCTCGACGTGGACGCGCTGTACGACGGCGACGAGCTGTACATCGGCGGCGTCATGGAGCACCTCGAGGAGGCCGGCATCCACTCCGGCGACTCGTCGTGCACGCTGCCGCCGGTGAGCCTCGGTCGCACCGACATCGATCGCGTCCGCATCGCCACGCACGCGATCGCCGAGGGCGTCGGGGTGCGCGGACTCCTGAACGTGCAGTTCGCGATCTCGGCCGGAGTCCTGTACGTGATCGAGGCCAACCCCCGCGCGAGCCGCACGGTGCCCTTCGTCTCCAAGGCCCTCGGCATCCCGCTCGCGAAGGCGGCGTCGCGCATCATGGCCGGTGCCACCATCGCCGAGCTGAAGGCGGAGGGGCTGCTGCCCGAGCAGGACGGATCGCGCGTCCCGCTGGACGCCCCCGTCGCCGTCAAGGAGGCCGTGCTGCCGTTCAAGCGGTTCCGCACGCGCGACGGCCAGACCGTCGACTCGGTGCTCGGCCCCGAGATGCGCTCGACGGGTGAGGTCATGGGCATCGACCGCGACTTCCCGACCGCGTTCGCGAAGTCGCAGGAGGCCGCGTACGGCGGCATGCCGCAGTCGGGCACCGTGTTCATCTCGGTCGCCGACGCCGACAAGCGCGCCGTCATCCTCCCGGCGCACCGCCTGCAGGAGCTCGGCTTCGATCTCGTCGCGACCGAGGGCACGGCCGAGATCCTCTCGCGCAACGGCATCGACGTGCGGGTGGTGGGCAAGTACTCCGAGACGCAGGACTCGGGCGAGACCAACATCGTCGACCTGATCAACGCGGGCGAGATCGACATCGTCGTGAACACCCCGTCCGGCGGCGCCGCCCGCGCCGACGGCTACGAGATCCGCGCGGCCGCCGTCGCGGGCGACAAGGCACTGTTCACCACGATGGCCGTGCTCGGCGCCGCCGTCAGCGCCCTGCCGGTGCTGCGCGAGGGCTTCAAGGTCAAGAGCCTGCAGGAGTACGCAGCCGATCGGGCGGGCGCATGACCTCATTCGGTGAGCGCATCCGCGCGGGGATGGCGACGCACGGTCAGCTGTGCGTCGGCATCGATCCGCATGCCCACCTCCTCGCGGAGTGGGGAATGGATGCCTCCGCCGCCGGTGTGCGCGAGTTCGGCCTGCGCGTGGTCGAGGCCGCCGCGGGCCGGGTCGCCGTCGTCAAGCCGCAGGTCTCGTTCTTCGAGGTGCACGGCTCGGCGGGCTTCGCCGCGCTGGAGGACGTGCTCGCGGCGGCGCGCGACGCCGGACTCCTCGTGATCGCGGACGCCAAGCGCGGCGACATCGGCACCACGATGGACGCGTACGCACAGGCCTGGCTCGCGCCCGGCTCGCCGCTCGAGGCCGATGCGCTCACCGTGAGCCCGTACCTCGGCGTGGGTGCGCTGGACGGAACGTTCGACCTCGCCCTGCGCCACGGCAAGGGCGTGTTCGTCCTCGCCGCGACCAGCAACCCCGAGGCGCTCGGACTGCAGCGCGCACGCCACGCGGACGGCGACACGGTCTCGGCCGGGATCGTCCGCGAGGTCTCCGAGCGCAATGCCCGCACCACGCCCGACGGCGAGTGGGGGAGTCTCGGATTCGTCATCGGCGGCACCGTGGACTGGACGGATGCCGGCCTCCGGCCGTTCGCGCCGGTCGCGCCGATCCTCGGCCCGGGCTTCGGTCACCAGGGTGCGGAACCACGTCATCTCGGTGAGCGCTTCGGCGTCCTGCAGGAAGCGGTGGTAGCGTCTGAGAGCCGCAGCATCCTGGCTGCCGGACCCGACCGGCTCGCCGCGCGCATATCCGAGCGCGCCCTTCTCTACCGTGGTGATTGATATGTCCGATTCGCGCACCCTTTTTCAGGAAACCCCTGATGAAGCCCCGCCCCACGTCCCTGGCGCGCAGGGGAGGCCCCCCGAGGTCGACCGCGTCGCCGCCTCGCGGCGCGCCGTCGCCGCCCGCCGCGAACGCGCCGCCCTCAAGAAGGACGTCGCGATGCGCGTGATCACGCCGCAGGAGCTCCTGCGGCGCGCCCTCGCCGAGCCCACGTCGCCCGCGGGCGCGATGCGCGTGCCCGAGTTCCTGACCGCGATCCCGGCGATCGGCGAGGGCAAGCGCGACCGCATCCTCCAGGACCTCGAGATCTCGCCGGTCAAGCGTCTGGGCGGCCTCGGCTCGCGCCAGCGCGAGGACCTGCGCCAGTTCCTCGACAGCCGGTGGCCCGAGGCCGAGCCCCGTGCCGGCCGCAGCCGCCTGGTCGTCCTCGCCGGTCCCACCGCGGTGGGCAAGGGCACCGTGGCCGCCCACATCAAGGACCACCACCCCGAGATCATGCTGTCGGTGTCGGCGACGACGCGTGCGCCCCGCCCCGGCGAGGTCGACGGCGAGCACTACTTCTTCGTCGATGACGCGGAGTTCGACCGCATGATCGCCGACGGCGAGCTGCTCGAGCACGCGACCGTGCACAACGCCTACCGCTACGGCACGCCGCGCGGCCCCATCGAGAAGGCCCTCGCCGAGGGGCGCACCGTACTCCTCGAGATCGATCTGCAGGGTGCCCGTCAGGTGCGCGAGGCCGACCCGTCGGCCACCCTCGTCTTCCTGCTGCCGCCGAGCTGGGACGAGCTCGTGCAGCGCCTCGTCGGCCGCGGCACCGAGGATGCCGCAGAGCGCGCCCGGCGCCTGCGCACCGCGAAGACCGAACTGGCCTCGCAGGGCGAGTTCGACTACCGGGTCGTGAACGACGACGTCGCCCACGCGGCCGACGAGGTCGCCCGCCTCGCGCGCTGAGAGCATTCCGTCACGTAGAATGGTGGGATGCCTCGGCACCCCGAGGCTCCATCGACTATTCCTTTCATCCGATCCAGGAGGTTTCGCCATGGCCGGAACGAACCAGGGCATCATCGAGCCCCCCATCGACAGCCTCCTCGAGAAGGTCGACTCGAAGTACCAGCTCGTGATCTTCGCGTCCAAGCGCGCGCGCCAGATCAACGACTACTACTCCGACCTCCACGAGGGGAACCTGTTCGACAACGTGGGCCCGCTCGTCGACTCGACCGTCGAGGACAAGCCGCTCACCATCGCGATGCACGAGATCCACGAGGACAAGCTGCGCCTGCGCCGCGCGGAGTAATCCGTCACATCCTCGATGCCCCCGACGACGGCCCTGTCCGTCGTCGGGGGCATACTGGTGTCCGCGCCCTCGGCGCCCGGACGCCACGATGACCGGAGCCACGACAACTGGAGTACCGATGACCGACCTGCGTCTGTTCACGTCCGAATCCGTCACCGAGGGACACCCCGACAAGATCTGCGACCAGATCTCGGACTCGATCCTCGATGCGATCCTGGACGCCGACCCGAACGGGCGCGTCGCCGTCGAGACCCTCGTCACCACCGGGCTCGTCCACGTCGCCGGTGAGGTCTCGACCTCCGCGTACGTCGAGATCCCGGCCATCGTGCGCGGCGTCGTCAACCGCATCGGCTACACCTCGAGCGACACCGGCTTCGACGGCGACTCATGCGGCGTGAGCGTCTCGATCGGGGCGCAGTCCTCCGACATCGCCGCCGGCGTCGACAAGGCGTTCGAGCGCCGCGAGGACGGCTCGGAAGACCCGCATGACCTGCAGGGCGCGGGCGACCAGGGCATCATGTTCGGCTACGCGACGACCGAGACGCCGCAGCTCATGCCGATGGCCGCATGGACGGCGCACCGCATGGCCGAGCGGCTCGCCGAGGTGCGCCGCTCGGGCGAGCTGCCTTTCCTGCGCCCCGACGGCAAGACGCAGGTGACGCTCGGGTACGACGGCCACACTCCGAAGACGGTCGAGTCCGTGGTGCTGTCGACGCAGCACCACCCCGACATCTCGCAGAAGGCGCTGCGCGCCGCCGTCCGTGCCGAGGTCATCGACCCGGTGCTCGAGGCGACCGGGCTCGAGCTGCCCGACGTGAAGTACTACATCAACCCGGCGGGGCCGTTCGTCATCGGCGGCCCGAAGGGCGACGCCGGCCTCACCGGCCGCAAGATCATCATCGACACGTACGGCGGGGCATCCCGCCACGGCGGCGGCGCGTTCAGCGGCAAGGACCCGTCGAAGGTCGACCGCTCGGCCGCGTACGCGATGCGGTGGGTCGCGAAGAACGCCGTCGCCGCCGGACTCGCCGACCGCCTCGAGGTGCAGGTCGCGTACGCCATCGGCAAGGCCAAGCCCGTCGGGCTCTACGTCGAGACGTTCGGCACCGGCCGCGTGGCCGACGACGTGATCACCCAGGCCATCCTCGACGTGTTCGACCTGCGCCCCAAGGCGATCATCGACCAGCTCGACCTGCTTCGGCCGATCTACGCGCAGACCGCGGCGTACGGCCACTTCGGCCGCGAGCTGCCCGACTTCACGTGGGAGCGCACCGACCGCGCCGACGCGCTGCGCGCCGCAGCCGGGCTCTGACACCGGCCGCGTGACCGCGGTGCACGACGACGAGCCGAGCGCCGGCGATCGGCCGCGGCGCCCGCGGCGCGTCGCGCGCGTGCTGATCGACTCGCCCCTGCCGCAGCTCGACCGCCTCTTCGACTACGAGATCCCCGCCGAGCTCGTCGCCGACGCCGTGCCGGGCGTCCGCGTGCGCGTGCCCCTGCGCAGCGCCGGGCGAGTGGTCGACGCGCTCCTCGTCGAGGTGGGGGAGCCGGATGCCTCGGACCGCCCGCTCTCGCAGCTCGAGGCCGTCGTGTCGCCCGTGCCGGTGCTGACGCCGCCGCTTTACGCGCTCGCCCGGCGCGCCGCGGACCGGGCGGCAGGGTCGGCGGGCGACATCCTCCGCCTCGCGATCCCCAAGCGCATGGTGCGCGCCGAGAAGGCGTGGCTCGCCGCCGACCCGCCGCTGCGACCGGTGATCGACGACGCGGATCGTGCGTGGGCCGAGGGCGTCCTCGACGCGTACCCAGGACTCGCCGGAGCGCTCGACCACGACGAGCGCCTGGCGGTGGATGCGCCGCCCGTGCCGTCGACGCTCGACGACGGCACGGTCGTCGGGTCCTGGGCGATCCTCCTCGCCGCGGCGGCGACGCATACCCTCGCCTCCGGGCGCAGCGCCGTCATCGCCGTGCCGGATCATCGTGACCGGGCCCAGCTCGAAGCCGCGCTCGCGGCCCGCATCCCCGCCGGCGCCCTGGTCCGCGACGATGCGAAGCAGAGCGGCCCCACCCGGTACGCCGCGTTCCTGAGGACCCTCGCCGACGCGCCGTGCGTGGTGATCGGCAACCGCTCCACCGTGTACGCGCCGGTGTCCGCGCTCGGGCTGGTCGCGCTCTGGGACGATGGGGACCCTCTGCTGGGGGAGCCCCTGAGCCCCGGGGTCCACGCCCGCGACGCGGCGCTGCTGCGTCAGGAACTGCACGGCGGAGCGCTCGTCTTCGCAGGGCACACCCGCACCACCGACGTCGAGCGTCTGGTCGCCGTCGGCTGGGTGCGCGACCTCCCCGCGGCACGGCGTATGAGCCCTCGCGTCGTGCTGAGCGCGAACCGCGAAGGGGAGTCCCGCGCAGCGCGCGTGCCGTCGTCGGCGTTCGCCGCCGCGCGCGAAGCGCTCACCGGGGGCCCCGTGCTCGTTCAGGTGGCGCGTCCGGGCTACGCACCCGTTCTCGTGTGCGCGAAATGCCGCCATCCTGCGCGCTGCGCGCACTGCGGCGGTCCGCTCCACGCGGCGCGCCAGGGCGCCGTCCCGACGTGCACGTGGTGCGGACGCGCCGCCCACGCGTGGGCCTGCCCCGAGTGCCGGTCGACGCTGCTGCGCATGGCCTCGTCCGGCAGCGAGCGCACCGCCGACGAGCTCGGCCGCGCCTTTCCCGGCACGCGCGTGATCGTCGCCGACGGCGACCACCCGGTGGCCGAGGTCGACGCCCGTCCCGCCCTGGTGGTGGCGACCCGCGGCGCCGAGCCGCTCGCGGCCGGCGGGTATCGTGCCGTGATCCTGCTGGACGGGGATCGGATGCTGATGGGCGACGACCTGCGCATCGGCGAGTCGTGTCTGCGGTGGTGGTCGAACGCGGCGGCCCTGGCGGCCCCCGGTGCTCCGGTTCATCTCGTCGGTGTGGGCGGCGAGGTCGCTCGCGCACTCGCGACCTGGACGCAGGCCGCGTACGCCCGCTCCGAGCTCGCCGACCGCGCCCCGCTGCGCATGCCCCCGACCGTGCGGGTGGCCTCCGTCGACGGCCCGCGGCGCGCAGTGGACACCGCCATCGCGGCGTTGCGCGCCGCCGTGCCGGAGCTCGACGCAGAGTCCGTGCTCGGTCCGATCGCGCACGAGGACTCGGTTCGCGCTCTGGTGCGGTTCGACTACGGCCTCGGGGCGCGCGTGACCGAGAGCCTGCGCGCGTCCGTGGTGAGCCACGCGATGAAGGGGCGCCGCCCCGCGAAGGGTCGTGCGCCCGGGGCCGCCCATACACTGAAGGTTCGGGTCGACGTACCCGATCTCGATCTCTGACCCTCGACTCCCAGGAACGTCATGCGTCTCGTCTTCGCCGGCACACCGGCGCCGGCTGTGCCGTCGCTGCGGCGGCTCGCGGCATCCGCTCACGACATCGCCGCCGTCATCACCCGCCACGACGCCCCGCTCGGGCGCAAGCGGGTGCTGACGCCGTCACCCGTCGCCGCGGCCGCCGAAGAGCTCGGGCTGCCCGTGATCCGCGCCGACCGGCTCGATGCGGCAGTCACGGCCGAGATCGCGGCGCTCGAACCCGACCTCGGCGTGATCGTGGCCTACGGCGGGCTCGTGCGCGAGCCGCTGCTGTCGACCCCGGCGCACGGCTGGATCAACCTGCACTTCTCACTGCTGCCCCGCTGGCGCGGCGCCGCACCCGTGCAGCACGCGCTCATCGCCGGTGACGCACGCACGGGGGCCAGCGTGTTCCAGCTGGTGCCCGAGCTCGACGCCGGAGACGTGTTCGGCGAGCTCGCGGTCGACGTCCCGTCGGACGCGACCGCCGGCGACCTCCTCGCCTCGCTGGCCGACGACGGTGCCGGACTGCTCTCCGACGTCGTCGACGCGATCGCCGCCGGCGTCGCCGTGGCCCGCCCGCAGCAGGGCGACACCACGTACGCGTCGAAGCTCGGCGACGACGACGGCCGCATCCGCTGGGACGAGCCTGCGAGCGCGGTGCTCGGCCGCATCCGCGGGGTGACGCCCGAGCCTGGTGCGCACACCACGATCGACGGCGCCCGTTTCAAGGTGCTCGCGGTCGCGCCTGCTCCCGACGATGCTCCGTCGCTCGCACCGGGCGCGCTCGCTCTGCACGGCAAGCAGGTGATCGCCGGGACCGCGTCCGCGCCGATCGCGCTCGAGGCGGTGCAGCCCGCCGGCAAGGGCGCGATGCGCGCCCCCGACTGGTGGCGCGGACTGCGCGACGCGACCCCGGTGGCCGGATCGTGAGCCGCACGGTCGCGGCGCGCCGGGTCGCCTACGAGACGCTGCGAGCCGTCCACGAATCGGACGCGTACGCCAACCTGCTGCTGCCGACCGCGATCTCGCGCGCCGGCCTGTCGACGGCCGACGCCGCCCTCGCGACCGAGCTCACCTACGGCACGCTCCGGCGCCAGGGCACCTACGACGCGGTGATCGCGATCGCCGCCGATCGGCCGGTCTCCGACGTCGACCCGGCCGTGCTCGACGCGCTGCGGCTCGGCGTGCACCAGCTCCTGTCGACCCGTGTGGCCTCCCACGCCGCGGTGAACGAGTCCGTCGAGCTCGCCCGGGGTGCGGGCGGCCGCGGCGCCGCGGGGTTCGTGAACGCCGTGCTGCGCCGGGTGTCGCGCGACACGCCGGGCGACTGGATGACCCACGTCGCCGCGAGCGCGCGGTCCGACGACGAGCAGCTCGGCCTGCTGTTCTCGCACCCGGTGTGGGTCGTGCGCGCCTTCCGGCGCGCGCTGGCTGCGGAGGGCCGCGCCGAAGAGCTCGAGGCGCTGCTCACCGCCGACAACGCGTCGCCGCGCGTCACGATGGCGGCGCTGCCCGACCTCGCGGGTGTTCCCGACGACGCCCGGCGCACGCCGTTCTCGCCGATCGGGTTCCGCCTGGGCGGCGGTGACCCCGACCCGCTCGTGCGCACCTCGCGCGGGCGCATCCGCGTGCAGGACGAGGGCTCACAGCTCGCCGCGCTGGCGCTCACGCGCGCCCTGCCCATCACGGAAGGGGAGCGCTGGCTCGATCTGTGCGCGGGTCCCGGTGGCAAGACCGCCGTCCTCGCCGCGGAGGCCCGCGTCGGCGGCGCCACACTCGAGGCCAACGAGATCTCACCGGCGCGTGCCGGGCTCGTCCGGCAGGCTCTCGCGGGCGTCCCGGTCGAGGTGCCCGTGTCGGAGGAGGACGGCCGCACCCGCGCGGCTGACGCGCCCGACACCTACGACCGCATCCTCGTCGACGCGCCGTGCACCGGGCTGGGCGCGCTGCGCCGTCGTCCCGAGGCGCGCTGGCGCAAGGCGCCGAGCGACGTCCCGGCGCTGACCGAGCTGCAGCGGGAGCTGCTCAGCGCCGCGGTCGGTGCGCTCAAGCCCGGCGGCGTCGTCGCCTACGTGACGTGCTCGCCCCACCTCGCCGAGACGTCGGGCGTCGTCGCCGACATCCGCCGCGAGTGGGGCGCGGCGCTCGAGGAGATCTCCGCCCGCGACGTGATCACGTCCTTGTCCGACGCCGACCCCGGCCTGCCGCCGCAGGCCGACGGCAGCGGGCGCGCACAGCTGTGGCCGCACCGTCACAACACCGACGCGATGTCGATCTCGCTGCTGCGGAGAGTCTGAGCCGCAGCATCCCGGTCCGGCTCGCGACGTCATTCCCGCAGACGGATACCGTGGGGCATCTGCTCGAACTCGACCCGCAGCGCGACCAGCGCGGCGCTGTGGGCGCGGGCGAGGTCTCGCGCGTCGACGATCACCTCGGAGCCCTCTGGGAGTGCTTCGGCGATCTCGCGGAGCACCGCGACGACCCGCTCGGTGCCGGCCAGTCCGAGCTCGCCCGCCAGTCGCAGCACGCGTCCCTGGTCGGTGTCCTCGACCGTGAAGGCGGGCACGGCGACGCTCTCGTGCGACTCGAGCAGGTGCATGCCGAACCGCTCGCCGAGCGTCTCGAGGAGGGCGATGGCGCGCACCGAGTTGCCGTGCTGGTCCAGCCGGGGACTGAACGCCGCCACGCCGAACTGCGACGGGGCGACGGCGAGGAGGCCGCCGCTGACACCGCTCTTGGCAGGCAGGCCGACGCGCAGCAGCCACTCGCCGGAGTAGTCGTACATGCCGCAGCTCGCCATGATCGACAGCACGTCGCGGGCCACGGCCTCGGAGACGACCCGCTCGCCGGTGACGGGGTTGAGGCCGCCGAACGCGAGGGTGGCCGACATCACGGCGAGGTCGCGCACGGTGACGAGCAGCGAGCACTGCCGGAAGTAGGTCTCGACGGCGATCTCGACCGAGCCCTCGATGATCCCGTGCGAGCGCAGCAGGTGGGCCAGGGCGCGGTTGCGGTCGCCGGTCGCCGACTCCGAGGCGTAGACCTGCTCGTCGACCCACAGCGAGCGCCCCGCGAAGGCGGAGAGTCCCTCGACGATGCGGGTCATCCGGTCGTCGACGGCGTCGCCCGGGATGAGGGCGGACGTCGCGATCGCCCCGGCGTTGACCATGGGATTCGCCGGTCGCCCGGTTCCGGGCTCGAGGCTGATCGCGTTGAACGGCTCGCCGCTCGGCTCGACGCCGACCTTGCGCAGCACCGCGTCGCGGCCGCGGTCGGCGAGGGCGAGCGCGAGCACGAACGGCTTCGAGATCGACTGGATCGTGAACTCGTGCGTGACGTCGCCGACCGCGCGGACACGCCCGCGCGGTCCGACGACCGCGAGTGCGAGCCGATCGGGATCGGCGGCGGCGAGCTCGGGGATGTAGCCCGCCGGGGCGCCGCGGTCATGGGGTCGGATGTCTTCGAGGACGTCGTGCAGCAGCGCCGTGATCGGATCCACGGCTCGACCATAATGGACGCGTGCCACCGATCGACGACGCCGCCCGCCAGAGGGGCATCCGCATCAATCCCAGCATCCTCGCCGCCGACTTCGTGAACATGCAGGCCGAGCTCGCGCGCATCGCGACGGCGGACTTCGTCCACGTCGACGTCATGGACAACCACTTCGTGCCCAATCTGACGTTCGGCCCGCAGATGGTCGAGCGCATCCAGGCGACGAGCCCCGTGCCCCTCGACGTGCACCTCATGATCTCCGACCCCGACCGCTGGGCCCCCGGGTACGCCGAGCTCGGTGCGGCATCCGTCACGTTCCACCTCGAGGCGGCGACCGAGCCGGTCGCGCTCGCCCGGCGGCTGCGCGAGATCGGCGCGCGCGCCGGGGTCGCGGTCAAGCCCGCGACCCCTGTTGAGGGCCTGTTCGACCTCCTCGACGATTTCGACCAGATCCTCGTGATGACCGTCGAGCCCGGCTTCGGCGGCCAGTCGTTCATGCCCGAGACCATGCCGAAGCTCCGTCGCCTGGCCGATGAGGCCGGCCGGCGCGGATCGTCGGTGTGGCTCCAGGTCGACGGCGGCATCGGCGAGTCGACGATCGCGCAGGCCGCCGAGGCGGGCGCCGACACGTTCGTCGCGGGCTCCGCCGTGTTCGGCGCGAGCGACCCGTCGAACGCCATCGCGGGCCTTCGCGCGTCCGCCGCCGAGCACCACATCCACTGAGCGTCGTGTCACGCGGCGCCGAGGCATCCGCTCGGTTCGATACCCTGGCATGGTGAAGACGTTCGACACGCTGTACGCCGAGCTCGCCGCGAAAGCGGCTGAGCGCCCCGAGGGATCGGGAACCGTCGCACAGCTGGACGCGGGCGTCCACGCGATCGGCAAGAAGATCGTGGAGGAGGCGGCCGAGGTCTGGATGGCGGCCGAGTACGAATCGACGGATGCCGCCGCCGAGGAGATCTCGCAGCTGCTGTACCACCTGCAGGTGCTGATGCTCGCGAAGGGGCTGAGCCTCGAAGACGTCTACCGACATCTCTGAGCGCGCGTCCCCACCCGTCCTCGAACCCGAAAGCCCCGCTGCCATGCTGCGAATCGCCGTGCCGAACAAGGGCTCGCTCGCCGAGACCGCTGCCGAGATGCTGAGCGAGGCCGGATACACCGGCCGTCGCGACAGCAAAGACCTGCACATCATCGACCCTCAGAACGAGGTCGAGTTCTTCTACCTGCGCCCCAAGGACATCGCGACCTACGTCGGATCCGGCGCCCTCGACGTCGGGATCACCGGGCGCGATCTGCTGCTGGACGCCCGTATGCCCGGCGCCCGCGAGATCGAAGCCCTGGGCTTCGCAGGATCGACCTTCCGCTTCGCCGCCCCGACGGGGACGCTGACCGAGGTGGAGCACCTCGAGGGCAAGCGCATCGCGACGTCTTATCCGGGGCTCGTCGACGCCTTCCTCGACGAGCGCGGGATCGCGGTGGATCTGGTGCCGCTGGACGGCGCCGTGGAATCCGCGGTGCGCCTCGGTGTCGCCGACGCGGTCGCCGATGTGGTCGAGACCGGCACGACGCTGCGTCAGGCCGGCCTCGAGGTGTTCGGCCCGCCGATCCTGCGCTCCGAGGCGGTGCTGATCGCCGGGCCCTCGGACGTCCCCGGCACCGACACGCTTCTGCGTCGACTGCGCGGAGTCCTCGTGGCGCGTCAGTACGTGCTCGTGGACTACGACCTCCCTGCCGACTTGGTCGACCAGGCCGTCGCGATCGCCCCGGGCATCGAGTCGCCCACGATCTCACCGCTGCGCGATCCCGCATGGGTGGCGGTTCGGGTGATGGCACCACGCAAGGGGGTCAACAACGTGATGGACGCGCTGTACGCGATCGGCGCCCGCGCGATCCTCGTCACCGCGATCCACAACGCGAGACTCTGATGAGCCTGGTCTGCCGCGTCATCCCGTGCCTCGACGTCGCCGCAGGGCGCGTCGTCAAGGGTGTGAACTTCCAGAACCTGCGCGACATGGGAGACCCGGTCGAGCTCGCACGGGAGTACTTCCGCCAGGGCGCCGACGAGATCACCTTCCTCGACGTCACCGCGACGGTCGACGAGCGCTCGACGACCTACGACGTCGTCCGGCGCACCGCCGAAGAGGTCTTCATCCCGCTCACCGTGGGCGGGGGAGTCCGCTCGGCCGACGACGTCGCCCGCCTGCTGTCGGTCGGCGCCGACAAGATCGGCGTGAACTCCGCGGCGATCGCCCGCCCGCCGCTCCTGGACGAGATCGCCGACCGGTTCGGTGCTCAGGTGCTCGTGCTGTCGCTCGACGTCAAGCGCTCGCCGGCGACCGAGTCCGGCTTCGTCGTCACCACGCACGGCGGCCGCACCGAGACGACCCTCGACGCGCTCGAGTGGGCGCGCGAGGCGATCGAACGCGGTGCGGGGGAGCTCCTCGTGAACTCGATCGACGCCGACGGCACCAAGCAGGGCTTCGACCTCGAGCTCGTCTCCCTGATGCGCGAGGTGGCGAGCGTCCCCGTCATCGCGTCGGGCGGCGCCGGCCGCGCCGAGGACTTCGGCCCCGCCATCGAGGCCGGCGCGGACGCCGTGCTCGCCGCATCCGTCTTCCACTCCGGGCAGCTCACGGTCGGCGACGTGAAGGCCGCCATGCGCGCCGAGGGTATCGCCGTCCGGGAGGTGGCCGCATGACCGAGACGCTCGACGAGCGCATCGCGCGCGTGAGATTCACCGCCGATGGCCTGGTCGCCGCAGTCATCCAGCAGTGGGACACCCGCGAGGTGCTCATGCTCGGATGGATGGATGCCGAGGCCCTGCGTCGCACGCTCACCGAGGGCCGCGTCACCTTCTGGTCGCGCTCCCGGCAGGAGTACTGGCGCAAGGGCGACACGTCCGGCCACATCCAGCTGGTCCGCGGAGCGAGCCTCGACTGCGACGGCGACACGATCCTCGTCGAGGTCGAGCAGATCGGGGCGGCGTGCCACACCGGCACCCGCACATGCTTCGACGGCCGCGACCTCGGGGCCGTCCGCGGTCCGGAGCCGGACGCGTGATCCGCAGGGCGCGACTCGTCTCGGTCGTCGTGGCGGTGCTGTGCGGGGCGCTGGGCGTGATCTCGTCGACCCAGACGTGGCTGACGGTCGAGCTCCAGGACGCCGCCCACCACACGCTCGAGGTGCCCGGCGCCTCCGCAGTCCCGGTGCTCGCGCCGCTCAGCCTCGCGGTGCTGGCCCTGGGGGCCGCGCTGTCGATCGTCGGGCTGGTGCTGCGCTACGTCTTCGGCGCACTGGCGTTCTTCATCGGCGCCGTCCTCGCGTGGCTGACCGCCCGCGTCGTGTTCGAGCACCCGGTCTCCGCCGTCGCCTCCGTCGTCACCGAATCCACCGGCATCGCGGGGGAGACCTCCGTCGCGAAGCTCGTCGCGTCCATCGAGGCGACCGCGTGGCCGGCGGTGACGCTGGTCGTCTGGGTGGTGCTGATCGCGGCCGGCGTGTTCGTGCTCGCAACAGCGCACTCCTGGTCTCGCACCGGTCGCCGCTACCGCACGGACGAGGCCGCGAAGGCCGCCCCGGCCACCGGTTCCCCCGCGCGCGCCGGTGACGGCCCGCGCCCCCACGACGCTGCCGGATCGCGCGCCATCGACGACTGGGACGACCTGTCGCGTGGCGAGGATCCGACCGCCTGACCGCTAGACTGGCGGCATCCCGCCCAGGTTTCACGAGGAGATATCCATGAGCAACAACATCGGCGACCCCGGCCACGGACACTCGCCCGCAGCCTGGACGGCCGTCGTGATCATGCTCATCGCGGTCTCGATCGGCACCTTCTTCTTCTTCCTCGACATGCCGATCTTCGTCTGGGCGTCAGCCGGCCTCCTGGTCATCGGACTCCTCGTGGGGTGGGTCATGAAGCGCGCCGGCTACGGCGTGGGCGGCTCCAAGGTCGCGGCGAAAGAGCACTGAGCATGCTCGCCGACCTCACGGCCGGCGCGGTGGAGGATGCGGAGGCACGCGCCTCGCGGCATCCCCTGGCAGAGGTCGAGTCCGCAGCCCTGGCGCAGCGTCCCGCTCTCGACGTCCTCGCCGCGCTCGCCCCGTCCGACCGCGTCAAGATCATCGCCGAGGTCAAGCGTGCGAGCCCGTCGCGCGGCGACCTCGCCGCCATCCCGGATCCGGCGCTCCAGGCCCGTCGGTACGAAGAGGGCGGCGCGTCGGCGATCTCCGTCCTGACCGAGGGCCGCAAGTTCAAGGGCAGCCTCGCCGACCTCGAGGCCGTGAAGGCCGCGGTCACGCTGCCGGTGCTGCGCAAGGACTTCATCGCGACCGAGTACCAGCTCCTCGAGGCCCGCGCCTCGGGTGCCGACCTGGCTCTCCTCATCGTCGCCGCGCTCGACCAGGACGTGCTCGCCCGCCTGTACGCATTCACGCGTGAACTGGGCATGACGGCGCTGGTCGAGACGCACTCGGCCGACGAGGTCGACCGCGCCGTGGACCTCGGGGCGCAGCTCATCGGCGTCAACGCGCGCGACCTGTCGACCTTCCAGCTCGACCGCGACCTCTTCGGCCGCCTCGCCGAGCGCATCCCGGAGGGCGCCATCAAGATCGCCGAATCGGCCGTGCTGGCGCCCGACGACGTCGCCCACTACCGCCGCGACGGTGCAGACGTGGTGCTGGTGGGCGAGGCGCTGGTCACGAACGACCCCGTATCCACCCTGCGCGCATTCCTGGAGGCAGGCGCATGAGTCTTCGTGAGGCTCCCGGGCCGCTGTTCGGCGAGTTCGGCGGGCGGTACATGCCCGAGTCTCTCATCGCCGCGATCGACGAGCTGACGGCCGAGTACGAGGCGGCGAAGGCCGACCCGGCCTTCCAGGCCGAGTTCGTTCGGCTGCTGCACTCGTACGCCGGCCGCCCGTCGCCGATCACCGAGGTCGCCCGGTTCGCCGAGCACGCCGGCGGCGCCCGTGTCTTCCTCAAGCGCGAGGACCTCAACCACACCGGCTCGCACAAGATCAACAACGTGCTCGGCCAGGCGCTGCTCACCCAGCGCCTCGGCAAGACGCGCGTCATCGCCGAGACGGGCGCGGGCCAGCACGGCGTCGCGACCGCGACAGCTGCGGCGCTCTTCGGCTTCGAGTGCACGATCTACATGGGCGAGGTCGACACGGAGCGCCAGGCGCTCAACGTCGCCCGCATGCGCCTGCTCGGCGCCGAGGTGATCCCCGTCACGACCGGCTCGCGCACCCTCAAGGACGCCATCAACGACGCCTACCGCGACTGGGTCGCGAGCGTCGAGACGACCAACTACATCTTCGGCACGGCCGCAGGGCCCCACCCGTTCCCCGCGATGGTCCGCGACTTCCAGAAGGTCATCTCGGAGGAGGCGCGCGCACAGCTCCTCGAACAGGCGGGGAGCCTGCCCGACGCCGTCCTCGCGTGCGTCGGCGGCGGCTCGAACGCCATCGGCATGTTCGACGCGTTCCTCGACGACGAGGGCGTCAGGCTCTACGGCGTCGAGGCCGCCGGCGACGGCGTCGACACGCCGCGGCATGCCGCGTCGATCGAGCGCGGCCGCCCCGGTGTGCTGCACGGCGCGAAGACCTTCGTGCTGCAGGACGAGGACGGCCAGACGATCGAATCGCACTCGATCTCGGCGGGTCTCGACTACCCGGGCGTCGGCCCGGAGCACGCGTGGCTCGCCTCGATCGGCCGCGCCGAGTACATCCCCGCGACCGACGACGAGGCGATGCAGGCGCTGCGTCTGCTCTCCCAGACGGAGGGCATCATCCCCGCCATCGAGTCGGCCCACGCCCTCGCCGGGGCGCTGCGCATCGGCCGCGAGCTCGGCCCCGACGCGATCCTCGCGGTGTGCCTCTCGGGCCGCGGCGACAAGGACATGGACACCGCGGCACGGTACTTCCAGCTGTACGACGACGGCGCGGATGCCGCGGCCGCCGCCTCCGCGCCGCACGACGACGCCGCACACGGCGAGGGGGAGAAGCTGTGACCTCACGCGTCGCCGCCGCGATCGACGCCGCCCGTGCCGCGGGACGCGGGGCGTTCGTCGGCTACCTGCCGCTCGGCTTCCCCGACCTCCAGACGAGCATCGACGCGGCGGTCGCGCTGGCCGAGAACGGCGCCGACATCCTCGAGCTCGGCCCGCCGTACTCGGACCCCGTGATGGACGGCACGGTCATCCAGGAGGCCACCCAGGCAGCCCTCGCCGGCGGCTTCCGCCTGCGCGACACGTTCACGGCGGTGCGCGAGATCACGCGCCGCGTCGACGTGCCCGTGCTCGTCATGACGTACTGGAACCCCGTGCTGCAGTACGGCGTCGACCGCTACGCCGATGACTTGCTCGCCGCCGGGGGCGCAGGTCTCATCACGCCCGACATCACGCCGGAGGCGGCGCCGGAGTGGATCGCCGCCAGTGAGCGCACCGGCCTCGACCGGGTGTTCCTCGCCGCGCCGACTTCGACGGACGAGCGGCTGGAGCTCATCGCACAGAACTCCACCGGCTTCGTCTACACCGTCTCGACCATGGGCATCACGGGGGAGCGCGCGCAGTTGGATGCTGCGGCCCGCACCCTCGTCGCCCGCCTGCGCGAGCACGGGGTCGAGCACGCGTGCGTCGGCATCGGCATCTCGAACGCCGAGCAGGTCGGCGGCGTACTCGAGTACGCCGACGGCGCGATCGTCGGCACGGCGCTCGTGCGCGCGCTGCGCGATGGCGGCCTCGAGGGGCTCGCCGAGACCGCGCAGAGCCTCGCCGCAGGCACCGCCCGCGGCGCGAACTAGACTTCTGAGGTCGGCGTCCACCGCCGCCACCCCCAGCACGGATCCAGCAAGGACACGGTTCTCCCATGATCAACGCCGCCGCGAGCGTCGTCGCCAGCATCCCGAGCCCGTCGATCAGCTACTTCGACATCGGCCCCCTGCGGATCCACATCTACGCGCTGTGCATCATCACGGGCATCATCGTCGCGACGCTGTGGACCAACGCCCGCCTCACCAAGCGCGGCGCCGAGCCGTGGGTCGTCATCGACATCGCCCTGCTCGCCGTCCCGCTCGCGATCATCACGGCGCGCATCTACCACGTGCTCACGCACTGGAACTTCTACTTCGGCGAGGGGGCGAACCCCTGGTCGGCCCTCTTCATCTGGGAGGGCGGCATCGCCATCTACGGCGCGCTCATCGGCGGCGCCGTCGGTGCGTGGCTCGGCTGCCGGTGGACCGGCATCCGCTTCTGGACCTTCGCCGACGCACTCGCTCCGGGTCTCCTCCTCGCACAGGCGATCGGCCGCTTCGGCAACTGGTTCAACCAGGAGCTGTTCGGCCTTCCGACCGACGTGCCGTGGGGCCTCGAGATCGACTACCCGAACCCCGCGTGGCCGATCGGCCTGCCCGAGGGCACCCTGTACCACCCGACGTTCCTCTACGAGGTCCTCTGGAACACGCTCGGCGTGCTCTTCCTCGTGTGGGTGGGTCGCCGCTTCACGCTCCAGTGGGGCCGCCTCTTCGGCCTGTACCTCGTCTGGTACAGCGCGGGCCGCATCGTGTGGGAGTCGATCCGCATCGACCCGAGCGACATCTTCCTGGGCCTGCGCACCAACGTCTGGGCCGCCATCTTCGGCGTGGTGATCGGTCTCGTGATCTTCTTCCTGCAGAAGCGCCGCCACCCCGGCCTGGAGCCGTCGCCCTATGTGTCCGGCCGCGAGTGGAAGGCCGGACAGGCTGTACAATCTCAGGAGACCGACGACTTCGTCGACGTCAGCGAACCCCCGACGTCCGAAGCCGAAGGGGTCAGCGCCACAAGCACTCCTGCCACCAAGTAACGCAGCTCTCCCCCCGAAGAGCGCGCCCAGGGCCGACGTCGTCCCATCTTGACTATCAACGTGAGGACGGTAGGTATGGCTTCGAGCCCCCGTTCCGTCGCCTCTGCGGAGGCGAACTTCCCCGCTGCGTCCGGCCGTGCCGGATTCCCGCAGAAGCAGGGGATGTACAACCCTGCCTTCGAGAAGGATGCCTGCGGCCTGGCGATGGTGGCCACGCTGCGCGGTGAGGCCGGCCACGACATCATCGATCTGGCCCTGACCGCCCTGCGCAACCTCGAGCACCGAGGCGCCATCGGCTCCGACGCCGGCACCGGCGACGGCGCGGGCATCCTGACGCAGATGCCCGACGCGTTCCTGCGTGCGGTGGCCGGCTTCGACCTGCCGCCGGTGGGCGAGTACGCCGCCGGCCTCGTCTTCCTGCCGCGCGACGCCGAGGCACGCGCCGCCCAGAAGAGCGGGATCGAGCGGATCGCAGCATCCGAGGGTCTGACGGTGCTCGGCTGGCGCGACGTCCCGACCTCCGACGAGAACCTGGGCAAGCTCGCCTTCGAGGCGCGCCCGGTCTTCGAGCAGCTCTTCATCTCACGTCCCGCGACCGGCGACGCCGCGGCGCTCTCGGGCATCGCGCTCGACCGCCGCGCCTACCGCCTGCGGGCCCGGGCACGCACCGAGCTCGACGCGTACTTCGTGTCGCTGTCGTCGCGCACGCTCGGCTACAAGGGCATGGTCACGACGCTCCAGCTCGAGCCGTTCTACCCCGACCTGCAGGACGAGCGCTTCGCCTCCGAGCTCGCGGTGGTGCACTCGCGCTACTCGACCAACACCTTCCCGTCGTGGCCGCTCGCGCAGCCGCTGCGCATGCTCGCCCACAACGGCGAGATCAACACCGTCAACGGCAACCGCAACTGGATGCGCGCCCGTCAGTCGCAGCTCGAGTCCGAGCTGCTCGGCGACATCCAGCCGCTGCTGCCCATCTGCACCACCGGTGCGAGCGACTCGGCCTCGTTCGACGAGGTGCTCGAGCTCCTCACGCTGACGGGCCGGAGCCTCCCGCACGCCATCATGATGATGGTGCCCGAGGCCTACGAGAAGCAGGCCGACATCGACCCGAAGCTGCGGGCGTTCTACGAGTTCCACTCCATGCAGATGGAGCCGTGGGACGGCCCGGCCGCCCTCATCTTCACGGACGGCACGCTCGTCGGCGCCACGCTCGACCGCAACGGCCTGCGCCCCGGTCGCTGGACCGAGACGACCGACGGCCTCATCGTCATCGGCAGCGAGACCGGTGTGCTCGACTTCGAGCCCGAGCGGATCAAGCGTCGCGGGCGCCTGCGCCCCGGACGCATGTTCCTCGTCGACACGGCCGAGCGCCGCATCATCGAGGACGACGAGATCAAGGCGCAGCTCGCCGATCAGGAGCCGTGGCAGGAATGGCTCGACTCCGGCCGCGTCCGCCTCGCCGACCTTCCCGAGCGCGAGCACATCGTGCACCCCATCGCCTCGATCACGCGGCGTCAGCGCACCTTCGGCTACACCGAGGAAGAGGTCAAGATCCTCCTCACGCCGATGGGGCAGAACGGCGCCGAGCCGCTCGGTGCCATGGGCTCCGACACGCCCGTCGCCGTCCTGAGCGAGCGCCCGCGTCTGCTGTTCGACTACTTCACACAGCAGTTCGCGCAGGTCACCAACCCGCCGCTGGACTCCATCCGCGAAGAGGTCGTCACGTCGCTCGGCCTGGGCCTCGGTCCTGAGCGCAACCTCCTCGAGTGGGGGCCCGAGCACACGCGCGTCGTGACGCTCGACTTCCCGGTGATCGACAACGACGAGCTCGCCAAGATCCAGCACATCGACACCGCGCTCCCCGGTCGCACGTCGGTCACGATCCGCGGCCTGTACCGCGTCGAGGCCGGCCACAAGGGCATGAAGAAGCGCCTCGAGCAGATGTGCCAGGAGGTCGACCAGGCCATCGAGGACGGCGCCGAGTTCATCGTGCTGTCGGACCGCGACTCCAACAAGGACCTGGCGCCGATCCCGTCGCTGCTCATGCTCGCGGCCGTGCACCACCACCTCATCCGCAAGCAGACGCGCATGAAGTGCGGTCTCGTGGTCGAGGCGGGCGACGTGCGCGAGGTGCACCACATCGCGACCCTCATCGGGTACGGGGCATCCGCCGTCAACCCGTACCTCGCGATGGAGACCGTCGAGTATCTGGTGCGGGCCGGCTTCATCACCGGCATCGCGCCCGAGAAGGCCGTCAAGAACCTGATCTACGCGCTCGGCAAGGGCGTGCTCAAGATCATGTCGAAGATGGGCATCTCGACCGTTTCGTCCTACGCCGGCGCCCAGGTGTTCGAGGCCGTCGGCCTGTCGCAGGACTTCGTCGACACGTACTTCACCGGCACCGAGTCCAAGCTCGGCGGCGTCGGACTCGACGTCATCGCCGCCGAGAACGCCGCCCGGCACGCGTACGCGTACCCGCAGGATGCTGCGGTCCGGGCGCACGAGCGGCTCTGGACGGGTGGCGAGTACCAGTGGCGCCGCGACGGGTCGCCCCACCTGTTCAACCCCGACACGGTGTTCCGCCTGCAGCACTCGACGCGCACGCGCCGGTACGACATCTTCCGCGAGTACACGAAGCTCGTCGACGACCAGGCGAACGAGCTGAAGACGCTGCGCGGCCTGTTCGCGCTCAAGACCGAGGGTCGCACGCCCGTGCCGATCGACGAGGTCGAGTCGGTGGCGTCGATCGTCAAGCGCTTCTCGACGGGTGCGATGAGCTACGGCTCCATCTCGCGCGAAGCCCACGAGACGCTCGCGATCGCGATGAACCGCATCGGCGGCAAGTCGAACACCGGCGAGGGCGGCGAGGACGTGGACCGCCTCCTCGACCCCGAGCGTCGCAGCTCCATCAAGCAGGTCGCGTCGGGCCGCTTCGGCGTCACGAGCCTCTACCTGACGGAATCGGACGACATCCAGATCAAGCTCGCGCAGGGCGCCAAGCCCGGCGAGGGTGGCCAGCTGCCGCCGACCAAGGTGTATCCGTGGGTCGCACGGACGCGTCACGCGACCGCCGGGGTGGGTCTCATCTCGCCGCCGCCGCACCACGACATCTACTCGATCGAGGACCTCAAGCAGCTCATCTTCGACCTGAAGCGCGCCAACCCCGGCGCGCGGGTCCACGTGAAGCTGGTGAGCCAGTCCGGCATCGGCGCGGTCGCCGCCGGCACCGCCAAGGCGCTGGCCGACGTCATCCTGGTGTCGGGCCACGACGGCGGCACCGGTGCGAGCCCGCTGAACTCGCTCAAGCACGCGGGCACGCCGTGGGAGCTCGGCCTCGCGGAGACGCAGCAGACGCTCATGCTCAACGGCATGCGCGACCGCGTGGTCGTGCAGGTCGACGGCCAGCTCAAGACCGGCCGCGACGTCATCATCGGCGCACTGCTGGGCGCGGAGGAGTTCGGCTTCGCCACGGCGCCGCTCGTCGTGTCGGGCTGCATCATGATGCGCGTCTGCCACCTCGACACCTGCCCAGTGGGCGTCGCGACGCAGAACCCCGTCCTGCGCGAGCGCTTCAACGGCAAGCCGGAGTTCGTCGTGAACTTCATGGAGTTCATCGCCGAAGAGGTGCGCGAGTACCTCGCGTCCCTCGGCCTGCGCTCGCTCGACGAGGCGATCGGCCGCAGCGACCTGCTCGACATCGACGGTGCGGTGAACCACTGGAAGGCGAACGGCCTGGACCTCGGTCCCGTGCTCGACGGCCCGGTCTTCGCCGACGACGAGCCGCGCCGCAACACGACCGCCCAGCTGCACGAGCTCGACGAGCACTTCGACGTCGGACTCATCGAGCGCGCGCAGGACGTCATCGCGAACGGCGGCGAGATCACGATCGACCTGCCGATCCGCAACACGGAGCGCGCGGTCGGCACGCTGCTGGGTCACCACGTGACCAAGGCACGCGGCGAGAACGGGCTGCGTTCGGGGAGCATCGTCGTCAACCTCACCGGGTCGGCGGGCCAGTCGTTCGGCGCGTTCATGCCCGCGGGAATCACGCTGCGCCTCGAGGGCGACTCCAACGACTACGTCGGCAAGGGGCTCTCGGGCGGTCAGATCGTCGTCCGCCCGCCGCGCGGAGCCACGTTCGACGCGTCCCAGAACGTCATCGCGGGCAACGTGATCGGCTACGGCGCGACGCTCGGGACGATGTTCCTGCGCGGCGTCGTGGGCGAGCGCTTCTTCGTCCGCAACTCTGGTGCCACCGCGGTGGTCGAGGGCGTGGGCGACCACGCGCTCGAATACATGACCGGCGGTCTCGCGGTCATCCTCGGCGCGACCGGACGCAACCTCGGCGCCGGCATGTCCGGCGGCACCGCGTACGTGTACAAGCTCGACCGCAAACTCGTGAACCGCGAGGCGCTGGCCTCCGGCGAGCTCGAGCTCGGCGAGCTCGGCTCCGGCGACGCCGAGATCCTCCGCGACCTGCTCGAGCAGCACGTCGCCGAGACCGAATCGACCCTCGCCCAGGCTCTCCTCGACGACTTCGAGGCCGAGCTGGCGAATTTCGTCCGGGTCCTGCCGCGCGACTACGCCGCGGTGCTGCAGACCCGCCAGGAGGCCGTGGCCGAGGGGCTCGACCCCGACGGCGACGTCGTCTGGAACCGCATCCTGGAGGTGACGGGTGGCTGACCCGAAGGGCTTTCTGAAGGTCACCGAGCGCGAGCTGCCCACGCGGCGGCCGGTGCCGGTGCGCATCATGGACTGGAAAGAGGTCTACGAGCCGGGCGACGCGGCGGTGCTGCGCCGGCAGGCCGGACGCTGCATGGACTGCGGCGTGCCGTTCTGCCACAAGGGCTGCCCGCTCGGCAACCTCATCCCGGAGTGGAACGACCTGACGTGGCGCGGCGAAGGCCGCGCCGCCAGTGAGCGTCTGCACGCGACGAACAACTTCCCGGAGTTCACCGGGCGGCTGTGCCCCGCTCCCTGCGAGAGCTCCTGCGTCCTCGGCATCAACCAGCCGGCAGTGACCATCAAGCAGGTCGAGGTCTCGATCGCCGACGAGGCGTTCGCGAACGGCTGGATCGAGCCGGAGCCCCCGGGGCGCCTCACCGGCAAGACGGTCGCCGTCGTCGGGTCGGGTCCTGCCGGTCTCGCAGCCGCGCAGCAGCTGACGCGCGCCGGCCACACCGTCGCCGTGTTCGAGCGCGACGACCGCATCGGCGGTCTCCTGCGCTACGGCATCCCCGACTTCAAGATGGAGAAGAAGCACCTCGAGTCGCGTCTTCGCCAGATGCAGGACGAGGGCACCCGCTTCCGCGCGGGCGTCGAGATCGGCAAGGACATCACCTGGGCCGACCTGCGCGCCCGTTACGACGCGGTCGTCATCGCCACCGGCGCGACGGTGCCGCGCGAGCTCGCGATCCCCGGACGCGACCTGGCCGGCGTGCACTTCGCGATGGAGTACCTCGTCGAGTCGAACAAGGCCGTCGCAGGTGATGCGGTCGCCAACCAGATCACGGCCGAGGGCAAGCACGTCGTCGTCATCGGCGGCGGCGACACCGGCGCCGACTGCATCGGCACGGCGCACCGTCACGGCGCGCTGAGCGTCACGAACCTCGCGATCGGCCGCCGCCCTCCAGGCGAGCGTCCCGAGCACCAGCCGTGGCCGATGGACCCGCTCGTGTTCGAGGTGCAGTCCGCCCACGAAGAGGGCGGGGAGCGTGCCTTCCTCGCCTCGACCGTCGAGTTCCTCGCGAACGACGCCGGCGAGGTGCGCGCGCTGCGCGTCGCCGAGACCGAGTTCGTCGACGGCCGCCGCGTGCCCAAGAGCGGTACCGAGCGTGAGATCCCCGCCGACCTCGTGCTGATCGCGATGGGCTTCACCGGCCCGGAGCGCGCCCTCCTCGAGGACCAGCTCGGCGCCCGCTTCACCGAGCGGGGCAACGTCCGCCGCGAGGACGACTACCAGACGACCGCCCCGGGCGTGTTCGTGGCCGGCGACGCCGGCCGCGGCCAGTCGCTCATCGTGTGGGCGATCGCCGAGGGACGCGCCGCCGCAGCCAGCGTCGACCGATTCCTCATGGGGGAGACGGAGCTGCCTGCTCCGGTCCGCCCGACCGATGTCGCCATCGGCCTGCAGCCCGCGTAGGCTGGCCGAGGCACTCGCCACCTTCAACCCACCCGGAGAAAACCACGGATGAGACGCGCCAAGATCGTCGCCACCCTGGGGCCCGCCACGTCGTCGTATGAGATGGTCCGCGCGATCATCGATGCCGGCGTCGACGTCGCCCGCTTCAATCTGAGCCACGGGGACTACTCGGTCCACGACAACAACTTCGCCAACGTGCGCAAGGCCGCCGACGACGCCGGACGGGCGGTCGCGATCCTCGTCGACCTCCAGGGTCCGAAGATCCGCCTCGGCAAGTTCGAGAACGGACCGCACGAACTGGCGGTCGGCGACATCTTCAAGATCACCACGGAAGACATCCTCGGCACCAAGGAGATCGTCGGCACGACGTTCAAGGGCCTCCCGAACGACGTCAAGCCGGGTGACTTCCTCCTCATCGACGACGGCAAGGTCCGCGTCGAGGTCGTCGAGACCGACGGCACCGTCGTCACCACCAAGGTGATCGTCGCGGGCCCGGTCTCGAACAACAAGGGCATCAACCTGCCCGGCGTCGCGGTCAACGTCCCCGCGCTGTCCGAGAAGGACGAGGCCGACCTCCGCTGGGGTCTGCGCGCCGGCGCCGACATCATCGCCCTGTCGTTCGTGCGCGACGCGAAGGACGTCCAGCGCGTCCACGTGATCATGGCCGAGGAGGGGCGCCACGTGCCCGTCATCGCCAAGATCGAGAAGCCGCAGGCCGTCGACAACCTCGAGGAGATCATCGACGCTTTCGACGGCATCATGGTCGCCCGCGGCGACCTCGGCGTCGAGCTGCCCCTCGAGGCGGTGCCGATCGTGCAGAAGCGCGCCGTCGAGCTCTGCCGCCGCATGGCCAAGCCCGTCATCGTCGCGACGCAGATGCTCGAGTCGATGATCGAGAACCCGGTGCCCACGCGCGCCGAGACGAGCGACGTCGCCAACGCCGTCCTCGACGGCGCGGACGCGGTCATGCTCTCGGGCGAGACCAGCGTCGGCAAGTACCCGGTCGTGGTCGTCGAGACGATGGCGCGCATCGTGGACTCGACCGAGGAGCACGGTCTGGACCGCATCCAGCCGCTCACGACGAAGCCCCGCACGCAGGGCGGCGCGATCACGCTCGCGGCCATGGAGGTCGCCGAGTTCGTCGACGCGAAGTTCCTCTGCATCTTCACCGAGTCGGGCGATACCGCTCGCCGCATGTCTCGCCTGCGTCCCCGCATCCCCATGATCGGGTTCGCGCCCGAGCCGGCGATCCGCCGCCGGATGGCGCTGACGTGGGGTGTGCAGTCGACGCTCGTCGAGCACGTCGCGCACACCGACCTGATGTTCATCCAGGTCGACGACTACCTGCTGTCGAACGACCTCGCGAAGGTCGGCGACAAGGTCGTCGTGATCTCGGGATCCCCTCCCGGAATCATCGGCTCGACGAACGACATCCGCATCCACAAGGTGGGCGACGCGGTGCACGGCAAGGCGCCGATCTACAAGACACGGGACTGACACGTCCCTCATCCCGACGGCTGCGACCACTACTGTGGTCGCAGCCGTCCGGTTTTTCGAGAGAGGTGACGCCGATGTGGTTCGGTGATTTCTGGTGGTTCCTGCTGTGGAGCTTCTACTTCATCGCGTATCTGTACGTGGTGATCGTGATCATCACGGACCTGTTCCGTGACGATGCCCTCAACGGCTGGCTCAAGGCGGTGTGGATCATCGCCCTCGTCTTCGTGCCGTTCCTCACCGCGCTGGTCTACATCATCGCCCGCGGCAAGGGCATGGCCGCCCGTGCGCAGGCCGCGCGCGGGGGAGTGGTGGCCGAGTCCGACGACTACCGTCCCTCCGCCTCGTCGAGTCCCGCAGAGGACATCGCGCAGGCCAAGGCGCTCCTCGACGCCGGCGCGATCTCGCAGGGCGAGTTCGACGCCCTGAAGAGCAAGGCGCTCGGCAACCAGTACTTCGGCGCGTAGCCGGCGAGAACAGTGAAGAGCGGATGCCTCGAATTCGAGGCATCCGCTCTTCCCGTTGTACCGGGCTGCCGGCGTCAGCTGATCTTCTTGCGATAGATCGCCATCGACGCGATGTAGGCGACGACGAGGATGCCGACCAGCCAGGCCATCGCGACCCAGATGTCGGTGCCGACCGGCTCGCCGGCGAACAGCGCGCGCATCGAGTCGACGATCGAGGTGACCGGCTGGTTCTCGGCGAACCACTGCACCGGGCCCGGCATGCTCTCGGTCGGGACGAACGCCGAGCTGATGAACGGCAGGAAGATGAGCGGATACGAGAACGCGCTCGCGCCGTCCACCGTCTTCGCCGTCAGGCCCGGGATCACCGCGAGCCACGTGAGCGCCAGCGTGAACAGCACCAGCATGCCGATCACGCCCATCCAGGCGCCGAAGCTCGCGCCGGTGCGGAACCCCATCAGCAGCGCCACGCCGATGACGAGCGCCAGCGAGACGAGGATCGAGACGAGCGACGTCAGCACGTGCGCCCACAGGACTCCCGACCGCGCGATCGGCAGCGACTGGAACCGCTCGAAGATGCCGCTCTGCATGTCCAGGAACAGCCGGTACGCCGTGTAGGCGATGCCCGACGCGATCGTGATCAGCAGGATGCCCGGGAGCATGTAGTCGATATACGACCCCTTCGCGCCGCCGGTGTCGATCGCCCCGCTGAAGACGTAGACGAACAGCAGCATGAGCGCGATCGGGGTGACCGCGGTGGTGATGATCGTGTCGGGGCTGCGCAGGATGTGCCGCAGCGAGCGGCTGGTGAGAACGGCGGTGTCGCCGATCACGTGCGTGGTCATGACTCCTCCTTCGCGGATACGGTGTCGTCTTCGCCGGTGAGGGCGAAGAAGACGTCTTCCAGGCTCGGCTGCTTCTCGACGTACTCCACCTTCGCGGGCGGCAGCAGCTGCTTGAGCTCGGTCAGCGTGCCGTCGACGATGATGCGCCCTTTGTGCAGGATCGCGATGCGGTCGGCGAGCTGCTCGGCCTCTTCGAGGTACTGCGTGGTCAGCAGCACGGTCGTGCCGCCCCGGGCCAGCTCCCGGACCGCATCCCAGACCTCGAGGCGCGCCGCGGGATCGAGACCCGTCGTCGGCTCGTCGAGGAAGATGACCGGCGGGTCGCCGATGAGGCTCATCGCGATGTCGAGCCGGCGCCGCATGCCGCCGGAGTACGTCGACACCTTGCGGGAGCCGGCATCCGTCAGCGAGAAGCGTTCGAGCAGGCCGTCCGCGATCGAACCCGGGTCGGGGAGGTGGCGGAGCTGCGCGATGAGCACGAGGTTCTCGCGGCCGCTCAGCACCTCGTCGACGGCGGCGAACTGCCCGGTGAGGCTGATCGTCTCGCGCACCTTCTGAGCCTGGGCGGCGACGTCGAAGCCGGCGATGGCGGCGGTGCCGGCATCGGCCTTGAGCAGCGTCGACAGGATGCGGACGACCGTGGTCTTTCCCGCGCCGTTCGAGCCGAGCAGCGCGAAGATGCTGCCCCGCGCCACGTCGAAGTCGACGCCCTTGAGCACATGCAGGTCCTTGTAGGACTTCTCGAGTCCCTGGACCCGGATGGCGGTGTCCACGCTCATTTCTGGGCTCCTCCTTCTGCGTCGTCGATCGCCTTGTTGAGGCGTGCGCGCTCCTTGTCGATCCACTGCTTGCCGGAGTAGGCGGCGGTGAACTCCTCGGCGAAAGCCGAGGCGTCCTCGCCGACGATGTCGCGGACGGGCGTCCCGTCGGCGGCCGCGCGCTCCCAGAGGTCGGCGGAGTCGCCGAGCATCTGCATCATCGTCACGCCGTCGGTCATGCCGCCGACGGTCATGAAGTACCGGTCCAGCGCCTTCGCGGCGCCGCGGTAGGGCTCGGGCAGCGCCTCGATGCGCGCCTTGTACTGGCGGTACTGCTTCTTCTGCTCGAGCGAGCCGGTGACGACTTCGTACCACTTGGCGGCCATGATCAGTCCTCTTCCTGGGGGTTGGCGTTGCTGTCTGCGTGTTCGCGGTGGAGCTGTTCGATGCGTTCTGCGAGGAAGCTCCAGGTCCTCCAGAACTCCGCGAGCTGCTCGCGGCCCTGCGCGTTGAGGGAGTACACCTTGCGCGGCGGTCCCTTCTCCGACGGGACCTTCTCGACGTCGACGAGGCCGCGCTGCTCGACCCTGACCAGCAGGGCGTAGACGGTGCCCTCGGCGATGTCCGAGAAGCCCTGGTCCCGCAGCCACGAGGTGATCTCGTACCCGTAGGCGGGACGGCCGGAGAGGATCGCGAGCACGATGCCCTCCAGCGTGCCCTTGAGCATCTCGGTCTCCTGCTTGCCCATGGCGCACCTCCTTCTCACTACTCAGTGTTGTTGACTACTGGTAGACAGTAACACTAGGTACCGGTACTTAGCAACAACGAATACCAAGAATGTTCGGAGGGTCGTGAAACGACGAAGAGCGGATGCCTCGAGTCGAGGCATCCGCTCTTTTGGATGTCAGGGGAGTGCCGGTGGTGGGAGTCGAACCCACACGCCCTTGCGGGCAACCGAGTTTGAGTCGGTCGCGTCTGCCATTCCGCCACACCGGCCTGCGCGCCGCGGCGCGCGTCCGCGATTGACCATACCGTAGGATTCAATGGTGACTGAGCAGGAGCAGACCGCCGCATCGACGGCATCCACCCCCCGCCGCGTCGTGGTCGCCGAAGACGAGTCGCTCATCCGACTCGACATCGTCGAGATCCTCCGCGACAACGGATTCGACGTCGTCGGCGAGGCCGGAGACGGAGAGACCGCGGTGGCCCTCGCCACCGAGCTGCGTCCCGACCTCGTGATCATGGACGTCAAGATGCCGCAGCTCGACGGCATCTCGGCGGCTGAGAAGCTCAGCAAGAACCACATCGCCCCGGTCGTGCTGCTCACCGCCTTCAGCCAGAAGGAGCTCGTCGAGCGCGCGAGCGAAGCGGGCGCCCTCGCGTACGTGGTCAAGCCGTTCACGCCGAACGACCTGCTGCCCGCGATCGAGATCGCGCTGGCCCGCTACGAGCAGATCATCACGCTCGAGGCCGAGGTCGCCGACATGGTCGAGCGCTTCGAGACCCGCAAGCTCGTCGACCGCGCGAAGGGCCTTCTCAACGAGAAGATGGGCCTCTCGGAGCCCGAGGCGTTCCGCTGGATCCAGAAGGCGTCGATGGACCGCCGCCTCACCATGCAGGACGTCGCGAAGGCGATCATCGAGCAGCTGGCGCCCAAGAAGGGCTGACCCTCACGACTTCAAGAGAAGCGGATGCCTCGTGACGAGGCATCCGCTTCTTCCATTCCCGTGCGGGTTCAGACGGGCGGCAGTTCCTTGATGTGGTTCGTGATGCGCACCGTCGAGCAGCGGCGGCCGGCCTCGTCTGTGACGACGATCTCGTGGACGGCGAGCGTGCGACCGAGATGGATGGGCGTGCAGACGCCGGTCACGATGCCCGAGGTCGCCGAGCGCGTGTGGGTCGCGTTGATGTCGACGCCGACCGCGAGCTTGCCCGGACCGGCGTACAGGTTCGCCGCCATCGAGCCGAGCGATTCACCCAGCACCACATAGGCGCCACCGTGCAGGAGGCCGACCGGCTGGGTGTTCCCCTCCACCGGCATCGTGGCCACCGCACGCTCGACGGAGAACTCGGTGAAGACGATCCCCATCTTCTCGGCGAGCGCGCCCATGCCGCGATTCGCAGCCCACGCGAGGCCGTCGACGGGGGAGGGGGAGTGCTCGGGCATGCGTCGCCTTCGGGGGTGCGGGGCGGGAGATCGGGTGTCGCCGGCCCTGACTAGGCTTGCAGGGTGACGGACTCCGCAAAGCCTACCCTTCTCGTCGTCGACGGCCATTCGCTGGCATATCGGGCGTTCTACGCCCTCCCGGTCGACAACTTCTCGACGAAGGACGGCCAGCACACGAACGGGATCTACGGGTTCCTCGCGATGCTGATCAACCTCATCAAGGCGGAGAAGCCGACCCACCTGGCGGTGGCTTTCGACACCTCCCGGCAGTCCTTCCGCACCCGCGAGTACACCGAGTACAAGGCGAACCGCTCCGAGACGCCGTCCGAGTTCAAGGGGCAGATCCCGCTCCTTCAGGACTGCCTTGCGGCGATGAGCATCCGCGTCCTCCAGCAGGAGGACATCGAGGCCGACGACATCCTCGCGACCCTCGCGACGCAGGGCTCGTCGCAGGGGTTCCACGTGCTCGTGTGCTCGGGCGACCGCGACACGATCCAGCTCGTGAACGACGACGTCACGCTCCTCTACCCGAACGTGCAGGGCGTCTCGCAGCTCAAGCGCTACGACCGCGACGCCGTCATCGAGCGCTACGGCGTACCGCCCGAGCAGTACCCCGACATCGCGGCACTCGTCGGTGAGACGAGCGACAACCTGCCCGGCGTGCCGAAGGTCGGCGAGAAGACCGCCGTGAAGTGGCTCACCCAATTCGGCTCGCTCGACGCGCTGCTCGAGGGCGCCGACTCGATCAAGGGCGTCGTCGGCGGCAACCTGCGCGAGCACATCGAGGACGTCCGTCGCAACCGCCGCCTCAATCGGCTCCTGACCGACGTCGACCTGCCGCTCGGCCCGGAAGACCTCGAAGTGCAGCCGATGGACGCACAGGCGGTGCGCGACATCTTCTCTCGCCTCGAGTTCAAGACCCTCATCCCGCGCGTGGCAGAGCTGGCGGGCATCGAGCAGCAGATGGCCGCGGTCACGTCGGCTGCGGCCGAGCTCGCGCCGGTCGCGAAAGAGCTCGCGCCCGCCGACTTCGCCGCGTGGCTCGAGAGCGCGAACGGCGAACTGGGGGTGACGATCGCGGTCGAGGGAGGGCTCCCGGCTCGCATCGGCGTCGCGACGACGGATGCCGCGGCCGAGTCGTCGTGGACCCCCGAGCTCGCGGCGGCCCTCGCACCGTGGCTCACCTCCGACGCCCCCAAGGTCTTCGCCGACGCGAAGCCGCAGGTGAAGGCGCTGCGGCGTGCCGGCCTCCGCCTCGGCGGGCTCGCGTTCGACGTGATCCTCGCCGGGTGGCTGCTGCGCCCGAGCTTCCCCGACAAGACGCTCGCCGACCTCGTCGACCGCTACCTGGACGAGAAGCTGCCCGAGTCCGACCCGTCGCAGCTCGTGCCCGAGACCGAGGGCGCGACGACCGGCCAGCTGTCCTGGTACCTGATGCGCGTGGCGGCCGCGGTGCGCGCAGAGCTTCCCGAGAGCGTGGCAGCCGTCCTC
Source organism: Microbacterium sp. Leaf288 (assembly GCF_001422925.1). Classification (GTDB taxonomy): domain Bacteria; phylum Actinomycetota; class Actinomycetes; order Actinomycetales; family Microbacteriaceae; genus Microbacterium. The sequence goes on along the minus strand of NZ_LMNI01000010.1, from coordinate 311,675 downwards.
ACCGACATCGAGCTGCCGACACTGCACACCCTCGCCGACATGGAGCTCGCGGGCGTCGCCGTGTCGCACGCGACGCTGTCGCAGTTCTCCGGCGAGCTCGGCACCCGCGCCGACGCGCTCGCCCAGGAGGCGTACGCGGCGATCGGCCGCGAGGTGAACCTCGGCTCGCCCAAGCAGCTGCAGGAGGTGCTGTTCGAAGAGCTGCAGCTGCCGAAGACCCGCAAGACCAAGACCGGCTACTCGACGGATGCCGCGGTCCTCGCCGATCTGCAGGAGACCAACCCTCATCCGTTCCTCGACCTGCTGCTCCAGCACCGCGAGGCGACGAAGCTGCGCCAGATCATCGAGTCCCTCGACAGCGCCATCGGCGGCGACCGCACGAGCGGCGCCGACGGCCGCATCCACACGACCTATGTGCAGACGGGCAGCCAGACCGGCCGCCTGTCGAGCACCGACCCCAACCTGCAGAACATCCCGATCCGCACGGAGGAGAGCCGCCGCATCCGTTCGGCGTTCACCGTCGGCGAGGGCTACGAGACGCTGCTCACCGCCGACTACTCGCAGATCGAGATGCGCATCATGGCACACCTCTCGGAGGACCCGGGCCTCATCGAGGCGTTCAACTCCGGAGAAGACACGCACCGCTTCGTGGGTTCGCGCGTCTTCGGCGTCGCTCCCGAGGACGTGACACCCGCGATGCGCACCAAGGTCAAGGCGATGTCGTACGGTCTCGTGTACGGGCTGTCGGCCTTCGGCTTGTCGAAGCAGCTGCGCATCGAGCAGGCCGAGGCGAAGCAGCTCATGATGGAGTACTTCGCCCGTTTCGGCGCGGTGCGCGACTACCTGCGCTCCTCGGTCGAGCAGGCGCGCATCGACGGGTACACCGAGACGATCTTCGGCCGCCGGCGCCCGTTCCCCGACCTCGCGAGCCCCAACCGCGTGCTGCGAGAGAACGCCGAGCGCGCAGCGCTCAATGCGCCGATCCAAGGCAGCGCCGCCGACATCATGAAGATCGCGCTCTTCCACATCCACGACGACTTCGCCGCCCAGCAGCTCGGCTCGCGCGTGCTGCTGCAGATCCACGACGAGCTCGTGATCGAAGTCGCTCCGGGGGAGTGGGACGCCGCCGAGCAGATCGTGCGCAGCCGGATGGGCGATGCCGCGCAGCTGTCGGTGCCACTCGACGTGCAGATCGGCCGCGGCGACAACTGGGACGTCGCCGGTCACTGATCGGAGCCCCCGAAGGCACCTGCCGGCACCGGGATCCTCGTTTGTCGGCACCGCGTCCCATGCCTAGGCTCGGTGCTATGACAGACGAAACCCGCACGCCCACGCAGATCGACAAGATCGCTGATGCGTGGGTCGACACCCTCGCCGAACTCGAGCCGACGCTCGCGACCTACATCGGTCGTTCCGAGTACAACGACCGGTTCGGCGACTACAGCCCCGCCGGCCAGGAGAGGCTCGTGGAGGAGGGTCGCAAGACCCTCGCCGCGCTCGATGCCGCGACCGCCGACGACGACGTCGACGTCGTGACGAAGGAGGATCTCTCTCGCGAGCTCCAGCTGGAGCTCGACCTGCACGATGCCCAGTGGCACCTGCGCGATCTCAACGTGATCGCCTCGCACGCGCAGAACATCCGTTCCGCCTTCGACCTCATGCCCACCGCGACGAGCGACGACTGGTCGGTCATCGCGAAGCGCCTCGGCGCCGTCTCGGGTGCCGTCGACGGCTACGTCGCGACTCTTCGCGAGGGCATCGCGCAGGGCGTGGTGCCCGCCCGCCGGCAGGTCACCGAGGTGGCGACGCAGATCGCCCGCTACACCGCGGAGAACGGCTTCTTCGCGAGCTTCGCCGCCGAAGCCGCTCCCGAAGAGGGACAGCTGCCCGCCTCGCTCGCGCGCGATCTCGCCGACAACGCCAACGCCGCGCGCGTGGCGTACGACGAGCTCGCGGCGTTCCTCACGAACGAGCTCGCCCCGGCCGCCACGGAGAAGGACGCTGTGGGCCGCGAGCTGTACGCGCTGCACTCGCGGCGCTTCCTCGGCGCCACGATCGACCTCGACGAGACCTACGAGTGGGGCGTCGAGGAGCTCGCGCGCATGGTCGCCGAGCAGGAGGCGATCGCGAACGAGATCAAGACCGGCGCGACCGTCGAGGAGGCCGTCGCGCTCCTCGAGCAGGACACGAGCCGCAAGCTCTACGGCACCGACGCGCTGCAGAAGTGGATGCAGGAGACCAGCGACCGCGCCGTCGCCGAGCTCGGCAAGACCCATTTCGACATCGCCGAGCCGATCCGCAAGCTCGAGTGCATGATCGCGCCCACCAAGGAAGGCGGGATCTACTACACCGGCCCGACCGACGACTTCTCGCGTCCCGGCCGCATGTGGTGGTCGGTGCCCGAGGGCGTCGAGGACTTCGACACCTGGCGCGAGCTCACGACGGTCTACCACGAGGGCGTCCCCGGCCATCACCTCCAGATCGCGCAGGCGGTGTACAACCGCGCGCAGCTCAACACCTATCGCCGGCTCCTCGGCGGCACGTCGGGACACGCCGAGGGCTGGGCGCTCTACGCCGAGCGCCTCATGGAGCAGCTGGGCTACCTGTCGGACCCCGCCGACCGCCTCGGCATGCTCGACGGCCAGCGCATGCGCGCCGCCCGCGTCGTGCTCGACATCGGCGTGCACCTCGAGAAGCCGCGTCCCGACGGCCAGGGTCCGTGGGACGCCGACTTCGCGCTCGAGTTCATGCTGCGCAACGTCAACATGCCCGACGAGTTCGTGAAGTTCGAGGTCAACCGCTACCTCGGCTGGCCGGGCCAGGCGCCGTCGTACAAGGTCGGCCAGCGCATCTGGGAGCAGCTGCGCGACGAGGTCGCCGAGCGCGAGGGCGACGCCTTCTCGATCAAGCAGTTCCACAAGCGCGCCCTCGACCTCGGCGGTGTCGGACTCGACACCCTGCGGTCCGCGCTCTCGCGCTGATCAGTCGCCGGGGTCGTGGCGCAGCAGCGCCACGACCTCGGCGTCCGTCGTCTGGCGGAAGTCGTCGTAGTACTGGCCCACGGCCCAGAAGTCTGCTTCACGATGCGGGCACACGAACCCGTCCACGGCGTCCGCCGGCGGCTCCCACTGCTCCGGCGCGACGGGGACGGCCAGCACGATCCGCTCTGGGTCGCGGGCGCGCAGCGCGCGGCACGCAGCGAGGGCGGTCGCGCCGGTGGCCACGCCGTCGTCGACGACGATCGCGGTCCGCCCCGACAGTTCGACGGACGCCGAGCCGAAGGCATCCGTCCGCCGTGCCAGTTCGTCACGCTCCGCAGCCTCCACGCGCTCGAGGTCTTCCGGCGACATCCCCGCCCACCGCATCGCGCCGGGCGTGACGATGCGCACGCCGTCGGCGATCGCGCCCACGGCGTATTCCTCATGGCCCGCGGCGCCGAGCTTGCGCACGACGACCGCGTCGAGGTCGAGTCCGAGCGCCTCGGCGACCACTGCGGCGACGACCACGCCGCCCCGCGGGATGCCGAGGACCACGGCATCCGTTCCCCGCCATCGTTCGAGCTCTGCGGCGAGCTCGCGCCCGGCGGACCGGCGATCCGCGAAGGGGATCATCCCTCCACGCTACGCTCGCGGGGTCCGGGCGTCTCGGGAATGCCACGGCCGCGCCGCCGGTTCATGCAAGCGCATAGAAGGAGAAGCACACATGACCTCTGTCGATCCCGCCACGATCGAGCTCGGACTCGACACCTTCGGCGACGTGACCCGCGACCTCTCCGGCGAGCTGATCAGCGGCGCGCAGACGATCCGCAATGTCGTCGAACAGGCGGTGCTCGCCGATCGCGTCGGGCTGTCGTTCTTCGGGGTGGGGGAGCACCACCGCCGCGAGTTCGCCGTGTCCAGTCCCGAGATCGTGCTCGCGGCCGCGGCGGCGCGCACGGAGCGCATCCACCTCGGAACCGCCGTCACCGTGCTCTCGAGCGATGACCCGGTGCGCGTCTTCGAGCGGTTCGCGACCCTGGACGCGGTCTCGAACGGCCGCGCCGAGGTCATCCTCGGCCGCGGATCGTTCATCGAGTCGTTCCCGCTGTTCGGCTACGACCTGCGCGACTACGAGACGCTGTTCGACGAGAAGCTCGACCTCTTCTCGCATCTGCTGACCGAGAAGCCCGTCACCTGGGACGGCACGCTGCGGGCATCCCTCGATGCCGCCGATGTGTTCCCCAAGACCGAGAACGGCCTGCGCGCGTGGGTCGGCGTGGGCGGCACCCCGGAGTCGGCGGTGCGCGCCGCCCGCTACGGGTACGGCCTCATGCTCGCGATCATCGGTGGGCCCGCCGGGCGCTTCGCGCCCTTCGCCGAGCTGTACCGCCGGTCCCTCGACACCTTCGACCAGCCGCAGCTGCCGGTCGGGGTGCACTCGCCGGGCCACGTCGCCGAGACGGATCAGCAGGCGTGGGACGAGGCGTACGAGGGCTTCGAGGCGATGAACAACTCCATCGGGCGCGAACGGGGCTGGCCGACGTACAACCGCCTGCGCTTCCAGCACGACGTCGGACCCGAGGGAGCGCTCTACGTGGGCTCGCCCGAGACCGTCGCCCGCAAGATCGCCGACACGGTGCAGACGCTCGGTGCGTCCCGCTTCGACATGAAGTTCTCGACGGGCACGCTGTCGCACGAGAAGATGATGCGCTCGATCGAGCTGTTCGGCACCGAGGTCGTGCCTCGCGTGCGCGACATGCTGTCGTGAGCCCCGCCCGGGTTCCGGCATCCGTAGCATGACGCTATGACGGATGCTGCAACCCGCGCGTCGTCGACGCTCTCGGAGCGCCTCGACCGCCTGCCGTTCACCCGCAAGCACCTGCGCGTGCTCACCGGATCGGGCATCGGGTGGGCGCTGGACGCGATGGACGTCGGGCTCATCTCCTTCATCATCGCGGCGCTCGCGGCCCAGTGGAGTCTGACGCCGACCGAGGCGGGCTGGATCGCCTCGGTCGGGTTCGTGGGCATGGCGATCGGTGCGAGCGTCGGCGGCCTCCTCGCGGACCGGTTCGGGCGCCGTCAGGTGTTCGCGCTGACCCTCCTCGTGTACGGGGTCGCGACGGGTGCGAGCGCGCTCGTCGGCGGCCTCGCCGCACTCCTCGTGCTGCGGTTCCTCGTGGGTCTGGGGCTCGGCGCCGAGCTGCCGGTGGCGAGCACGTACGTGAGCGAGTTCGCTCCCGCGCGCATGCGGGGGCGCCTGATCGTGATCCTCGAGGCCTTCTGGGCCGTGGGGTGGACGCTGGCCGCGCTCATCGGCTATTTCGTGATCCCCGCATCGGCGAACGGCTGGCGCTGGGCGTTCGCGCTGGGCGCGATCCCCGCGGCGTACGCGCTCATCGTGCGCTGGGGCCTGCCCGAGTCGGCGCGCTGGCTCGAACGGCGCGGCCGCTTCAGCCAGGCGGAGTCCGTCGTGCGCTCGTTCGAGGATGCCGCCGGCGCCGCGCCCGTGCCCGCGTCAGGGCGGCCCCTGGTTCCTCCCGCCGCGGCGACCTCGCTGGGCCAGCGACTCGGCACGCTGTGGTCGGCCGAGTTCCGGGTCCGCACGGCCTGCCTGTGGCTGGTGTGGTTCTGCGTCAACTTCTCGTACTACGGCGCGTTCATCTGGATCCCGTCGATCCTCGTGGCGCAGGGGTACGACCTCGTGCGGTCGTTCGGCTTCACCCTGATCATCACGCTCGCACAGCTGCCCGGTTACGCGGTGGCCGCGTGGCTCATCGAGGTGTGGGGGCGCCGCGCGACGCTCTCGGTCTTCCTCGTGGGTTCCGCGGTGTCGGCGATCTTCTTCGGCACCGCCACCGGAGCGGGCGGGGTCATCGCGGCCGGCATGGCCCTGTCGTTCTTCAACCTCGGTGCGTGGGGGGCCCTGTACGCGGTGACCCCCGAGATGTACCCGACGTCGCTGCGCGCGACCGGCTCGGGCTGGGCGGCCGGCGTCGGGCGCATCGCGTCGATCGTGGCCCCGCTGGTCGTGCCCCCGCTGCTCGTCGCGGGCGGTGCCCCCGTGCTGTTCGTCGTGTTCGCGGTCTTCTTCGCGGTGGCCGCCGCGGCGGCGTGGGGGCTCGTGGACCGGCGCGGCGTCGCGCTCGACGACCGCTGACGGTGGCCGGTCCTGCGCTGAGCCGGACGTAGGCTTGAGGCCGTGGCATCCGTTCGATACGTCGCGATCGGCGACTCCTTCACCGAGGGCGTGGGCGACGAGCTCCCCGACGGACACGTGCGCGGCTGGGCCGACCTCGTGGCACAGGGGTGGGCGAACACCACCGGCGAGAGCGTCGAGTACGCCAACCTCGCGATCCGCGGCAAGCTCGTCTGGCCGATCATCGAGCAGCAGCTCGAGCCGGCGCTTGCGCTCAAGCCGACGCACCTGTCGTTCAACGGCGGCGGCAACGACATGCTGCGCCCCCGCACCAGCGTCGCCCACGTCCTCGCCGCCTTCGAGACGGTGCTGCGCCGCTGCGACGAGGAGGGTGTCCAGCTCATCGTGCTCTCGGGGGCGAATCCGACGGCGCAGCTGCCGCTCAAGCGCGTGATCCAGCGACGCGGCGACCTCCTGTCGTACGCCGTCGAGGCGCGTCTGGCCGCGCGCACCGATGTCGTGCAGGCGTACAACTGGTTCGACGAGGAGCTGGCGACGCCGCCGTACTGGTCCGAGGACCGCCTGCACATGAATGCACGCGGACACCACCGCGTCGCCGCGCGCGTGCTGAGCTCACTCGGCGTCGAGCCGGTGCCGGAGTGGTGGTCGCAGCCGCCACTGCCCCCGATGGGCCCCCGTGGCGCCGCCTACTACCGCGAGCACGTCGGCCCGTGGGTGCGGCGGCGTCTGGCCGGCACGTCGTCCGGTGACGGCCGCGAACCGAAGTACGGTCAGTGGACCGAGATCGCCCCGACCGCCCGCTGAGCCACCGCCCGCTGAGCGACCGTCACGGCGCAGCCGGATCGACGCGCGTCACCGCGTAGGTGAGCTCGGCGAAGGCACCTGCCTGCCGCACGGCGGTGAGCTGCAGCCGGTCGGCACCGAGGCTTCGGGGGAGGAGGGGCTTGCCCGACGGCAGCGTCGCGGGCGCGATCGATACGCGGATCTCGTCGAGGAGGCCGGCATCGGCGAACTGGCCCGCGAGGTCGCCGCCGCCGACGATCCACACGCCACGGTCGCCTGCCGCATCGCGGATCTGCGGCCACGCCTCGCGCACGTCGCCCGAGGCGAACCGGATGTCGACGCCCGGAACTACGGGCTGCTCCTTGCTCGTGAACACCCATGTGGGGCGGTCGCCGTAGTACGACGGCCATTTCTCGGGGTGAGCCACCAGGTCCTCGTGCTCGAGCACCCACCGGTACGTCGATGACCCCTGCACCAGCACGCCGATGCCCGCCAGGAACCGCTGGAAGTCCTCATCGCCGCCTTCGCCGCCCGGTGCGGCGAAGAGCCACTCCAGCGAGTCATGGTCGTCGGCGAGGAAGCCGTTGAGCGTGGTGGCGGTGTAGAAGACGACCCGAGGCATGCGGTCACCGTAGCGCGCATCTCCGACAAAGGCTTGACCTTCTATTCAACCAAGTAGTACTGTACTGATCAGTTGAATAAGGAGGCGAGATGACCGATGCGCTGAGCCGCACCTTCGCGGCACTCGCCGACCCCACTCGGCGCGCGATGCTCGCGCGGCTGAGCCAGGGCGAGGCGACCGTGGGGGAGCTCGCCGAGCCGTTCGACATGACCTTCGCCGCCGTGTCGAAGCACCTCCGCGTCCTCGAGGGAGCGGGGCTCGTCACGCGGGGCCGCAACGCCCAGTACCGGCCGGCCCGGCTCGACGCGCGACCCCTGGCGGCGGCATCCGTCTGGATCGGCGACTATGCGCAGTTCTGGGAAGACAGTCTCGGCGCCCTCGATCAGTACCTCAACGCGCTGCAGCAGCTCGGCGCTGCCCGCACGACACCGACCGGCGGCCCCGCCGCACCCACAGAGAAGGAGAACGACCATGACTGAGTACTTCACCGTCACCCGCACCCTGCAGGCTCCGCGGGAGCTGGTGTTCGAGACGTTGACCAAGCCCGAGCACTTCGCCGTGTGGTTCGGCACCGCAGCCGTGGAGGTGCCGCAGGACAGCCTCACGATGGACGTGCGTCCCGGCGGCGCCTTCCGGGCCGTGATGCTGCTGCCCGACGGCAACCGCATCGACTGGGCGGGGGAGTACAAGGTGGTCGAGCCGCCCTCGCACCTCGCGATGACGCTCACCGACCAGCCCGGCGACGACGCGGGGCTGCCCGTGCTCTTCGACCTGGAAGAGGCCGGCGACGGCACCGTGCTCACCATCCGCCAGGACCGCAGCGACTTCTCCGACGAGCAGGTCGCCGCGACGATCGCCGGTTACAACTCATTCATCGACGACATCGAGCACGTGCTGGAGCGCCTCCAGAGCGCCTGAGCGCCGTCACAGCGCGCCCGGGCGGCGCAGCGCGCTCATCGCGAGCACGCTGCCCGCCCGGGCGCTCTCACGTGGGCCGGCGCCGGCCAGCGCCGCCACGATGTACCCCGCGGCGAAGGCGTCGCCCGCACCCGTCGAGTCGAGCACGTCGTCGACTCTGTCGACGGGCACCGCGGTCGTCTCGCCGCCCTCGGAGACGAGCACGGGCTCCGCGCCGCGTTTGACGACGTACACGCCCGCCGGCGCGACCCCGAGCTCGTCCGCTGTGGCCGCTTCGTCCGCGTTCGCGAAGACGACATCGGGCTCGAGATCCTCCAGCAGGCGACACAGCCGTTCGCCGCCCAGCGCGCGCATCGTCGCGACACTCGACAGGTCGAGGCTCACGCGGGCGCCCCGCGCTGCCGCGTGGATCGCAGCATCCGTCACCGCCCGCGCCGAGCGGGGCGCCGCGAAGCCGTACAGCGGCAGATGCACCCAGTCGGCGTCGGAGATCCACTCCGGATCGATGCGGTCGAGCTCGGCTGCCGCGCCGCGGTCGGTGATCATGGTGCGTTCGCCCACGGCGTCGACGAGCACGACGATCGAGCCGGTGCGACCGTGCCGCTGCACCTGGGCGTCGACGCCGGCGGCCTCGAGCTCGCCCACGAGCGCGACGGCGAGTGTGTCGTCGCCGACACGGCCGATGAAGCGGGACGGATGCTGCGCCGCAGCCGCCACTGCGACGTTCGCGGCGCTTCCGCCCCGTGTGAGACGCACCTCGGCAGGATTGTCGGTGCCGCGCTCGAGCGTCGCGCCGCCGAGGACGATGAGGTCGGCGACGAGGTCGCCGATGACGACGAGCATCAGGCGTCGCCGGCGAGCGCCCGCGCGATGCGGGCGCCGAGGTCGACGTTGCCCCGGTACACCGCGACGTTCACGTCCAGGCTCCGTCCTGCCGTCTCACGCTGGAAGAAGTCCAGCAGGAACGGAGTCGTGTCGTGTCCCGTCACGCCCTGCGCGTCAGCCGCGGCGAGCGCCCGCGTCAGCACGTCGTCGTGCAGCGCCGGGTCGAGCTCGCGATCGGCGCCGACGGGGTTGGCGACCAACAGGGTCGACGAGATGCCCAGCGCGTCGCGGGTGCGTGCGATCGCGGCGATCTCGGCGGGGGAGTCCACCGAGTATTCGACGTCGTAGCCCGAGTCGCCGACGTAGAAGCCGGGGTAGTCCGTGGTGCGGTAACCGACGACGGCGAGGTTCAGCGTCTCGAGCCGCTCGAGAGTGAGCGCGATGTCGAGGATCGACTTGACGCCGGCACTCACCACCACGAGCGGAAGCCCCGCCAGGGTCGGCAGGTCGGCGGACTCGTCGAAGGTCCGCGCGGCTCCGCGGTGCACGCCGCCGAGCCCGCCGGTCGAGAATACCCGCACGCCGGCCCGTGCCGCGAGGTGCGCGGTGGCGGCCACGGTCGTCCCCGCGCTGAGCCCCTTGACCACGGCGACGGGCACGTCCCGCACACTCGCCTTCACGACACCGTCGGCGGTCGAGAGGCGCTCGATCTCGTCGGGCGACAGGCCCACGGTGGGGCGTCCGTCGACGAGGCCGATCGTCGCCGGCACGACGCCGAGCGCCCGGACGCGGGCCTCGGCTTCGAGGGCGACCGTGAGATTGCGCGGGCGCGGCAGGCCGTGCGTGAAGATCGTGGACTCGAGCGCGAGCACGGGATCGCCCGAGGCGACGGCGTCCCGCACCTCCGGCGCGATGACGAGGGGATCGGACACGGGCATCCTTTCGATCCGGCAGTTCATCCGACCCGGACAGGGACACAGTATCGAGCGGATGCCGCCACCCGGGCGCTCAGCCGCGCTCAGCCGCGCCGGCGGCGCCGCGCGCGGGGCGGATCCATTCCGAGGCGGATGCGCGTGCGCTTGCGCTCGATGACGATGAAGATGCTGCCGAGCGCCCACAGCGGCACCTGCATCAGGAACGCGAGACGGAAGGCATCCAGGTTGTACGTCTCGGGCGTTCCCGCCCCCTGCAGGTCGAGCGCGAGGCCGATGAGGAGGATCGCGAGGAGTGCCGCGAGGAATCCGCCCGCGTTCGTCACCCCGGTAGCGGTGCTGAGGCGGTGCGACGGATTGTGCGTGCGGGCGTGGTCGAACGCGATCATCGACGCGGGCCCGCCGGTCGCGAGGGCCACGGCGAGCGCGAGCAGGAGCCACAGCGGCGCCGGTCCCGGATAGGCGATCACGACGAGCCAGGCGACCGCCTGCACGGCGACGGTGGGCAGCACGAGCGCCCGCGAACGCAGGTGCGGGATGCGGCGCGACAGCTCGCCCATGATGGGTCCGAGCGCCATGCCCACCACGACGTACAGCGACATGATCGACGCGGCCTCGGCCGTCGTGCGCCCCTCGCCCGCGGTGAGGAACGGCATGCCCCACAGCAGCACGAACGCGGTTCCCGCGAACGGCGTGGTGAAGTGCGACCAGAAGGCCAGACGTGTCCCCGGATGCGCCCAGGCCGCGCGGATGCCGACCCCGGTGTCCACCGACGACGTCACGACCCGGATCGCGCCCGTGTCGGTGTCGACCGACACGTCCTCGTCGCGGTCGGGCGGGTGGTTGCGGATGAGCAGGAAGACGAGGATCGCGAACAGCACGCCGAGCCCGGCGATGCTGCCGAAGGTGATGGTCCAGCTGGTGGCGTGCAGCAGCGCCGCGAGCGGGATCAGCGCCACCAACTGCCCCGACTGACCCACGATGCCGGTGAGCTGCACCATGATCGGGCCGCGCTGCGCGGGAAACCACGTCGCGATCAGGCGCAGCACGCCCGGGAAGATCGCCGCATCTCCGGCGCCCAGCAGCATGCGCGCGAGGATCGCCACGCCGACGCTGGGGGAGATCGCCATGGTCAGCTGTCCCACCGCCATCAGCAGCATCCCGACCGTCATGATCGGCCGCGCGCCGTACCGGTCGAGAAGGACGCCGATCGGGATCTGCATCCCGCCGTACACCGCGAGCTGCACCACCGCGAACATCGACAGCGTCGCGGCATCCGCGTCGAAGCGCGCTGCGGCATCCACGCCGACGGCGCTCAGCGACGAGCGGTTCGTGATCGCGAGGACGTACGCGGCGACGCCGACCGCCCAGATCACCCAGGCATATGCTCCCGGCCCCGTCGCGCGAGGACGGGACAGACTGTGCACCCTTCCACAGTAGTCACCGCGACGGATGCTGCCGCCCGCGCCCGCCCACTCACCGGGCCGTCCTGCGGGGTTGAGCCGAGCTGCGCCTTGCGGCAGCATCCGTCGCCTGTCAACCCCCTCCCTGATACAGGTGGGGATGCGGGAGCGTAGGCGAGGGACTACTCGTCCCGATACAGGGGAGGGCCGCTCGCCGTGCCCCGGAAAGGACACCTCGCATGAGTATCGGAGCAGGCATCGCCCTCTTCGCCATCGGAGCGATCCTCGCGTTCGCGGTGAACGTGGAGGTCGAGTGGGTGAATCTCGACATGATCGGCTACATCCTCATGGGTGCCGGAGCCGTCATCTTCCTGATCGGCATCGTGCTCCTGGCGCGTCGCCGCCGCACGGAGTCCGTCACGCGCACCGCGGTCGACCCCAACGTCAACGAGCAGGTCACACGCCGGAGCACGAGCACGACGGACGACACCGCCGGACTCTGAACGACTTTCCGGCTGCGGGCGCTGCGGTGCCCGCAGCCGGAGTAATGTGCGCAGGTGCTCGGAGGAGGTCTCGATCGACGATCGGAACGCCTCGACCCCTCGCATCTCGATCGGCGTGCCAAGTGCTGCGGCATGATCGCCGCGGAGAGACTCCCAGCGCTCGCGCGACATGACGAAGCGGTTGTGCAGCACCGCGACGCCTTCGCGAGCGACATGGACGGCGCCATCGGACTCGTAGCCCACGCGCCGTGACACGGCATTCGACGGACCGTTGTGACGAAGGCGCCCGACGTCGCCTCCCGCGCCCCGAGGCCCTCGAACGCGAGGTGGAGCGCAAGCATCCGCATGCGGGTGCCGATGCCGCGCCCCTGGTGAGCGTGCCCCAGCCACGATCCTGTCGTCACACGGCGCAGCACCGGCCACTCATTCGCCGTCAGCCCCTGAACGCCGGCGGGGATGCCGTCGTGCAGAACCGCGAACTCGAGCACGAACGCGTCGGCGCAGACGCGGCCTCGGATGCCCCACTGGAATGTGAGAACGCTCCGCGCGACCTCCTCCGCCGTGCCGCGCGACCAGGGGTGCTCGAACGGCATCATCTCAGGATCATGGATGCCTCGACCCGCCAGTTCCGCGAGTTGCACGAGGAGAGCGTCATCGATCCAGCGGAGCTCGAGGTCGCCCGCGCGCACCGACACCGCCGAAGCGGGCCAGAGGCGGGCGAGCGCGTCGGTGTGCGGCATCCCGGAAGTCTGCCAGACGACGCGTTCCGGAGGTAGAGTGACCATGCGCCCACTTTGAATGGGCGCTCGCCCATTAGGAGTTGGATGCCCACCGGTCACGCGCTTCAGGATCCTCGCCGCGTCTTGCTGGATGCGGGACGAGAAGTTCTCGCGGCACACGGAGCCGACGCGCTCACCAGCAGGTCGGTGACCGAGGCGTCCGGCGTCGCGAAGGGTGTGCTGCATCGCCACTTCGAGGACTTCGACGCCTACGTCGCAGCCCTCGTGGCAGACGAGGCCGTCCGCATCCAGGCGATCGAGCCGCGTGTGGCGGACTCCGCCGCGGCCGCGACCACGGATGTGATCGAGCAGACCTTCACACCGACGATGCTCGGGCTCGTGAGCCTCGTCATCGGCCGCGACGGTGTGCGGCGGCGTGTCGGCGATGGTTCGCCCGGCATTCCGCTGCTCGGAGATGCGACGACCGCGGTCGCGGACGTCCTGGCCGCGGGACGCGAGGTCGGGTGGATCCGCAAGGACGCCGACGTCCCCGTTCTGGCATTGGCGCTCGCGGGCAGCGCCTACCTCCTGTCGGCGGGAGCGTCGGGCGCCCTCCCGGATCACGACGCCGTGACAGAGGTCGTCGAGTCGATCTTCGCGGCGTCCCTCTGAACCCGCCGGAAGACCGACCCGATCACTCGTCGCGCTCGACCGGCAACCACAGTTCGCACGTCGCCGTGCTGAAGTCAGGGGAGCGGTCGAGCACCGCCACGATGGACGGACCCGGCCGCAGTCGCCAGGGGTTGGACGGGAACCAGTCGCTCGCCGTCGCGGCCCAGGTCGATTGAAGCGCGGCGGGGTATGGGCCTTCCGTGCGGAAGACCGCCCACGCGCCGGCCGGAACCTCGATCACATCGAGATCATCGGGCGGGGAGACGTCCTCACCGACCGCGACACCGTGGAGGTAGGTCAGCTCGCTGCCCTCGATGTAGTCGGGGTCGATGTCGGCACTCACCTGCAGAAGCCCCGCGGGCTCGGTGCTGCTGAGGTCCTTGAGCCGCGCGTGCTCGGCGACGGGCAGAGCGGCGACGTGGGCCTGGATGTGCGGATTGACCCCCTGGTGGATGAGGGGCACGCGTGCGGCATGACCGATCAGCAGGAAGGCCGGTCGGTCGGCGATACGGGTGTCCATGGGTGTGTTCCCTTCTACGGTCAGGCGGAACCTGAGCTGCGGTTGCGATCGAAGGGGACCGCCGTCGCGGCGCACATCAGCGGGGCTCGCACCGTGCACCGCACGGAACGCACGACCGAACGCCTCGGTGGAGCCGTAGCCATGGCGCACCGCGATGTCGAGCATCTCGCCGTCGCCGAGCACCTCAGCGGCAGCGACGGTCATCCGCCGGCGGCGGATGTACTCCGACAGCGGCATCCCCGCGAGCGATGAGAACATGCGGCGTGCGTGGTACTCGGTGGTGCCGAGGCCGGCGGCGAGCCCGGCGACGTCGACGTCGACCGACAGGTCGGCTTCGACGAGCTCGATCACCCGGTTGAGAATCGCGATCACGGTTCCTCCTTCCACACCAGCCTCGTCGGGCACGCAGGGACGCGCCCGACTATCGCGGTTCGATTCGATCGTGCCGCATGGGATGTCAGAAGGGCGGGTTCTCCGGCGGTTCTGCGATCCGGTCGAGCAACGCGCGGACGCGTTCTCGCAGGCCGGCGAACGGGTTGGTGGTGTGATGCCCGCTGGGGAACTCGACCTCGATGCTGCCGTCCTCCCGCCTCTGATGTCGCAGCAGCGTGGTGTCTTTCAGCGCGTGGTCGGGGTCGCACAGCGGATCGAGGTTCGCGATGTCGGTTTCGCCGCGATCAGGACCGTGATAAGCGCAGTGGTGATCGATGTCTCCGTCGATCGCGAGGCGGTCGCAGCCGTCGCGTGCGCACGTGCCATGCACCAGAGCCAGCCACTCTCGTTGCGCACGGGTGGCCTTGCGGGCTCGCCGGTCCATGTCGAGGATGACGCCGGTGACCGGGTCGGTGATCACCCTTGTGAATGCGCCGGCGTCGAGCAGCATCTGCCGGGCGGTGGCATCGTCGATCGCTCCGATTCCGGGGATCAGGCAGTCACTGTTCAGATCCAGACCCGCCACCTCGGTGGAGATCGCCGGGAGGCGCACGCTCGCCCTCGCCGCGGGAACGAGCCGGTCGAGAGGAACGGTCACGAGCACCTTCGACTTCACTCGAGTGACGTCGCCGCCGATCAACATGTCAGCGAACAGATCCGCACGGATCTGCCCTGTCGTGCGACCGTCGCGCTGGACCGCAGGCATCTGCTTCGCCGTCAGCGAGAGTTCGCGGTCGAAAGCGTGTGCACGATCTGTTGTGACCATCGCGTATACCCACGACATGCCGTCGGCGACGTCCTCGACGTACACCGTGCGTCGAGCGAAGGCGGCTACGTGCCGCTGCGTGCGGGTGCACGCCGTCAGCCGGTCGGCGACCAGGCGAGCTTGCCGGCGGGTGCCGCTGACAGTGGACGACACGGCAATATCGCGCATCAGCTCATCGAACCCGCCGCTCGCATCGGGGACACTCTCGATGAGCGGCAACTGGGCGAGTACGGCCTTCACGTGCGCGATCGATATCAGCCCATCGCGCGCGGCCTGCCAAACGCGGGGGAGTTGCGCGAGCGCCCGTTGCGCCACGGCCGCCGACGACCGCACTTCGCCCTCCGTGAGCCGCAGCCGCGAAGACGCCTCGAGAGCTGCGCACCGCTCCGCCAGCGTGGCATCGCCGCCGAGCGATGGAAACCTTCCGGCGAGGCGTGGATCGAAGTCCACGTTCACGTACAGCTCAGGATGTGCGCGCGCGAAGTCGAGCACCTCGGCGAGATGCTCGCTCTGCCGCGACGCACGCCGGTTCATCTCGAACTGCGCTGACTCCGCGTCCCCGAACAACTCCCTGAGCACGAACGCATGGCCCACATGTTCAACGGTCGGCGAGAGGGCTTCCATGAGTCGAGTTTAGTACTTATCTTCGATCCTGCATAGATCTGACGTGAAGGTTGATCGAAGATAAGACGTCTGATCGCGCCTCCAGCGATCCTTACGCCGACCGCGCCGCTACGGTGGATCCGCCGCTCGAAAACCTCTCGGCGGGGGAGAAGCTCATACGCCTTCCAGGCCGAACCACTTGTCGATCCCGTCGAACTGACCGCCGGGAGACTCTGCGCGACGTCGGGAGCTTCCAACGTGCGGTCGACGGAGCCCGTGACAGTCGCCGCGTCGTCTGCCTCCAACGCTCGCAGACGACAGAGCAAGCTCAACGCCGACGACGCTGACCCCACAAACCGCAGGTCGGCGTCGATTTCAGGGGAGCGTCGTGAGATTCCTCCACCTCACAGCTTCACGCATGCTGGGAAACCGCGTTACCCGTTTCCTCACCATGCCACCTTGTCCACCCAATGGGGGACAGCGTATTCCGAGACAAGTCGATACGCTCGGCCCAATCCTCAAAGACCCAGCCTGGGTCCGGCTAAAGAGAAGGAATAGCAGATGAGCAACGTGGCTCTGAGAACACTCATTATGGGCGCCTGCGTCACCCTACTGACTCCACTGCTGATGGGAGCGGCCGAGGCGCCGCCGGAGCCGGAGGTGTACATTTACCATCCCGAGTCGGGTGAACGGACCTACTTATCCGATCTGACCGATCTAATCCCGAGCGAGCAGACTCAATCCCCCGGTACGATCACGCCGATGCTTATCGACACCCCCACGGCATACGCCGCGTGCTTCGGGGTGGGGACTCCTCAGTTTCCCGATTTTCCGCTCCGGTCCTACGGCTGGGTACCCCAGGCCACTGGGACCGTCTACCTCCAGTGCGGTCCGATCAGCACCAAGACGTATGGCTGGCATCACATCCAGGACCGCCACCAGAACCAGTGGCAGGCTCGGGTGAACGCGATACCGAGTTCGGTCGCCTGGGACGACTTCATGGAGGGAATCACTCGCCAGGTGCTCGATTGGCCGGACAACTACACGAAAGAGTACGGCGGTAAGCGCTGCTACACGTCGATGATCCAGATCTGGACGACGAGCGGAACCCTCCTCTATACCTTCAACCCTTCTGTCGTCGTCTCGATGACCAACAATCGTGTGATCACGAGCTACGCCCCTGACACCACGGATTGCCGCCGGTTTGCACAATGGTGGTACGAGTAGAACTTGGGTTGCCGTGGGTTGGGTGGCCTATCCGCTGCGGCAACGACTACGGGTTCGGCGCGGAGGTGCTGAACGAGCATCTTGTCGAACGCCTCGCGGCATGGTCACGCGAGTTCAGCGAGAACGTCGACGAAGTCCATGGATGGAGGTCGCGCAAAGTACGACTCGGCCATCTTTCAGAGGCTCATGAGCTGCGCGCGATTCTCCAGGCGGAACTCGGACCCGACTTCGAGGTGGTGCTCGATCCGATTGGTTCCGGTTCGGAGCCTTTCGGAGACGAGGTGGATCTGAACGGGTGACTACACAAGTGGAAGCGCCTCCCCAGTCCTGCCGGGATCAATCACGCTCTCGTCGGAGAGTTATGTAATCAGCCTTTGGTGCTGCGGCGCGCGCGGCGTGGAGCGTGATGGTGTGGCCGCTGTAGCCGAGGAGGTCGATGAGGCTGCGGGCGTCGACTTGCCGGGTGAGGTCCTGCAGTGTGGCGTTGCGGGCGCGTTGAGGGTCGATTCCGAGGACTTTGAGCTGCTGGCTCAGCGTCCGTTCGTGAAGGTGGCCTCCGGCTCGTCGGCCGGGGAAGAGCCAGTCCGTGCCGGTGTTGCCGGTGCGTTGGTTGTCGGGTGCCGCGAAGTAGGTTACGAAGGTTTCGGCGAGCTCGCTCGGCACGACGGTGGGCGTACTTCCGAGCTGGAGGTAGAGGCCGTCGACGCGCCGCAGGGCGTCTCGTTGCCGCAGCATCACGATCCGGTTGAGGGGTTGCGCCCAGAGCAGGAAGATCAGGCCCGCGATCCGGGTGGATGCAACGACTTGTCCCAGCTCGATGCAGTTGCGCACCATCTCCAGTCGTTGCTCCTGGGTGACCATCGGCAGCGATTTTGCGACGCGGTGTGGGGCGTCCATGGTTCGCTGGCGGCGGCTCTTTCCGCGCTGCAGCCAGTGCATGTAGTTCCGGATGTGTGTCCGGGTCGTCGCGCCTTCGCTGAGGTATTCGTCGACGTGGGCTTGCTGGATGCCGGCGGGGCCGACGTTGTGGGCGGTGCGGAGCCAGACCAGGAACTTGCTGGCTTCGGTGATCTCCTGCTTGGCGGCGTGGGTGACCGTGTCGAGGTTGACCGCATCGGCGTGCTTCTCCTTCTCGCGGATGCGGCGGAGGTGTCGCCATGTAGCGAATTGTTCGATGTTGCTGCGGGTGCCGTCGTCGGGAAGCTGCGCCAGACGTGCCGTGAGCCAGAGTCTGAAACGGGCCACCGGTTCACTGCCTCTCCGTGGGAGCGCGCCGTGGTGCGTGAGCAGGGCGCGAATGTGTTCCGCGGCCGCGGATCGATGGAGTGAGTCGAGTGCTTCGTGGGTGAGCGGCAGTTCGCGGGTGCCGATGCGCGTGAGTAGCTCGTGCGCTCGAGCGCCTCGGAGGTAGCTGATGATGCTTTCCGGCCGGTCGGCGGCGGCGAGGGCGTCGACGAGTTGCAGGATCTGGCGGTCGTTTCCAGGTTTGAGCAGGGCGTTGAGGTCGTCGTTGAGGGCGCAGCGCGCGCAGAGTCCGCCGCGGTGGCGTTCGGCTTCCTGTGCGCAGCGGTTGCAGGTGAGGTTGGTTCGGATGCCGGCGCAGTCGCGGCAGATCGGTTGACCGGTGGCGGAGCGGCCGGGCGTCATCCGGTGGGTGTGGCAGTGTGCGCAGGTGCCGTAGGTGTGGGTGGCGGTGGTGAAGCAGGGGCCGCAGATGGCGCCGTCGGGCCATCGCACCCGGATGCGTGCGACTTTGTTCTGGCAGCGGTCGCAGCGGAGATCGCCAGTGGAGCGAGGTCTCCCGCGAGGGATCGGATCGGTGAAGGTGCGAAGGGTGGGAGGTCGGGCGGAGCCGTTACCGCCGCTGCTGGGCCGACCCGGTCTACTCGTCGTCATCGTCGTCGAGGATGCGCGCCCGGGTGGGGCGGTAGTCGCGGATGTCGGGGAGCCGGTCGCCGGCGGCGCGCTTGGCCCGGATGGTGCGCGCATCGCGGGCGGTGTAGGTGATGAGCTCGTCGAGGGAGACGTCAAGGGCGTCGGCGAGAGCGACAAGCATCTGGATCGAGATGCGCTCGGGCTCGTCCTTGACGATGCGCCAGATCGCGTTGGCGGTCAGCGTGATGCCGCGTTCATGGAGGAGCGGCGCAAGGTCTTTGGCGAGGTAGATGTTGCGGCGCGCCATGATTTCCCTCACGCGCCAGGTGTAGTGGATCTCGCGTCGTGTCATGGTTCTCTCCTTCGTGGGAGTTGCTTCGCGGCCGCCAGGGTCCGTTCATGGATCTGCTGCAAAGCTCGGGTCTGGTAGTCGGGGGAGGGGAGGGCGTAGATGGATGTCGTGGACGCGTGCTCGTGTCCGAGCTGCATCTGCACGAACGCGACGTCGAAGCCTTCGCCGATGATGAGATGGGTAGCGTACGAGCGCCGGAAGGAGTGGATGTCGAGCCCCGGCGGGAAACCGAGCTCGTCGATGAAGGCGCGCAGCCGGCCGAGCAGGTGCGATTCGCCCACCACGTTGCCCTTGCTGGTGGGGAACAGGTCGGTGAGGGGTTCGCCGTAGTGGGGGAGACCGTTAGTCACCCAGTCGCGTACGACGTCGACGCTCCACTCCCAGACGGTGAGCACCGAGCGCACCTTCTTCGCCGAGCCTCGGTGGGGTTTGCCCCACCGCACCCGGACTACGCCATAGTCGCCGAAGTAGGGGGCCCTGTGGTTGCGGGACAGGTCGACGAGCTGGAGGTGGCGAAGCTCGTTGGAGCGCAGGCCCCAGCTGTATGCGGCCTTCAGTGCGACGGCGTCGCGCCAGGCCGCGATCGGGGCGCGTCGGCCGGAGTTGATGACGCGCTGCACCTCGAGATCGGCCAGGTCGAACAGCTGCTGCAGCTCACGCTGGGTGAACGGCCGCTTCGCCGGCCGCGCATCGGTCGGTTGAGCGTGGCTGATCCGGTTGAGCTCGGTGATCACCTGCGCGAACCCGGCGCCGAACAGGCGCGCGCACTGCTCATTCCAGTCGTAGCGGGGATCGCACGCGAAGTCGCAGAACAATTTGATCGCCGTCTGATAGGAACGCACGGTCGCGTGGGCAAGATTGCGGATGCCGCGGGCATGGGAGAAGAAGTCATCGGCGTCCGCGAGCGTCCACTGCCACGGGTAGTGCCCACTGAAGTCGACCAGCTGGACTACAAGTGATCGGCGAGAGCCGATCGTTCCCGACGCGAAGTCCTTGCCACGCTGCTGACGCTCCCAGCCGTCCAGCACGCTCTCGAGGAAGAAGTCTGGGTCTGGAACGGAGCCGCCGAACGGAGCGAAGAGCACCACGTTCGAGTCCTCGTCCACACTGCCTCCTCGCGCCTGAACCGGTTGCAAGAATCGCACACAGCATGCAGTTCTTGCTACCGCGATGCGACAAATGCCTGGTCAGGCTAGATGCAGAGGTGAAGCTTCTGAACGGTCGCGCTTATGCCGCTTGGTTTACCCAACAGTACAAGCGGCTCGAAGAAGGCCAGGCCAGGGATGGATTCGAGGGGACCGGTGGGCGTTACCCGATTTCGCTCTATGTGCGAATCTCGCCCATAGAGTCATTACGAGTTGACATAATGTGCATTATCGGCGCGACGGAGAAGGAGCGCGAACGGAACCCCTTCCAGACCCCCGCGCCAGAAGGGGTTCCCAGAAGGGGCTCCATCACCGAAGTTCGCCCACGCGCTCCTGCCCACGCGCTGAATCGCCACGCACACGAGACAGTGTCAACCGGATGACTTTCCCTGATCGTGTTACACCGCTGTAGTTCCGTCGCACACCGCGGGTCGCAGCATCCGTCGTCATCCGGCGAATTCGCGGATGAACAGCGTCTGCGCGACGATCATCCGCTCGATCTCCTTCGGGTCGACCGATTCATCGGACGCGTGGATGCGAGCGAGCGCCGTGTCCTCGGCGCCCCACAGCACGATGGCCGCATCGGGAGCGATCTTCTTGAACGACGCGACGAGCGGGATCGATGCGCCGCTGCCGATGGACTCCACGTCGGCACCGTAGGCCTCGCGCAGCGCGTCCTCCGCGGCGACGATCGCCGGGTGCGACTCATCGACGGCGAACGGATGCCCCACCTTCACCTTCTCGACGACCACTTCGGCGTTCCAGGGCCGCTGTGACCGCAGGTGCGCCATCAGCGCCTCCAGCTGGGCGTCGCCGTCGGAGCCCGGGATGATGCGCATCGACAGCTTCGCCTTCACCTCGTTCAGCAGCACGTTCGACGCCTCGGTCGTGTTCGGCAGATCCATGCCGAGGACGGTGACGGACGGCTTCGCCCAGATGCGGTCCGACAGCGAGCCCGTCCCGAGGAACTCCACGCCCGGAAGGATCGCCGAGCCGCCCCGGTACACGTCCTCGTCCATCTCCGCGCCATCCCAGTGGCCGCTGTCGACACCCGGGATCACCGTGTCGCCGTTGTCATCGTGCAGCGTGTCGAGGATGCGGATCATCGCGGTGAGGGCGTCGGGTGCCGCTCCCCCGAACTCTCCCGAGTGCACGGGGTTCGCGAGCGTCCGCACTGTGACGGTGCAGGCGACATCGCCACGGAGCGCCGTCGTGAGACCCGGCCGGCCCGGCGCCTGAGGGCCGATGTCGGCGATGACATACGCGTCGGCCGCGAACTTCTCGGGGTTCGCCTCGACGAAGGCCTCGAGGTGCGAGATCGTCTCCTCCTCCCCCTCGACGAGGATCTTCACGCGGCACGGCCGGTCGGCGCCGAGCAGCTTGAGGGTCGCGTAGTGGATGACGAGCCCGGACTTGTCGTCGGCGGCGCCGCGGCCGTAGATGCGCCCGTCCTCCTTCGTGACCGGTTCGAACGGCGGTGTGGACCAGCGCTGGCTCTCGGGCGCCGGCTGCACGTCGTAGTGGGCGTAGAGCAGCACCGTCGGCGACCCCTCGGGTCCCGCGAGGTCTGCGAACACACACGGATACCCGTCGGGGACGTCGACGAGCGACACCCCGGTCGCGCCGGCGGCCTCGAACAGCTCCACCACGGCCCTACCCATCTCGTGGACGGGTGCGGGATCGAAGCCCGGGAAGGCCACGGACGGGATCCGCACCAGGGTCTCGAGGCGCTCGATCACTTCGGGCATGAGCGCAGCGGCGCCCTCCGCGACCTCGTTCGTGTCGGACATGCTTGCTCCTCTCCGCACGCGGGCGCGCGCTCAGACGCCGTGGATCCGGGCCGGTTCAGGCCGGGATGATGAGCTGGATCAGCAGACCCGAGGCGACGACGGCCACCCACGAGACCAGCATCGGGATCGTGAAGGAGTGCCAGACGGGCACTTGGGTGAGCTTCGTCGAGCCGGTCTGGTCGGTCTCGACCGACGCGATCTGCGAGCCGTTCGCGGGGAACAGCCAGACGCCGATGAGCGACGGCCACATCGCCGTGATCACTCCCGGCGCGAGCCCGGCGGCGAGCGCGATGGGGATGAGGGTGTTCGTGGTCGCGGACTGGCTGGTGGTGAGGCCGCAGACGAGGAACAGCGCGACGGCCAGCAGCAGCGGGTTGGACTCGATCATCGCGCCGAGCGGCTCGATGATCGTCTCCTCGTTCGCCGAGATGAAGGTGTCGGCCATCCACGCGATGCCGAAGAGGGCGACAGCGGCGACATAGCCGGCACGCAGCAGCGGCTGCTCGACCACGAGCGACGGCTTGACCTTGCGCACGAGGATGATCACGAGGGCGACGGTGAACATCACCATCTCGATGACCGGCGACATCCCGATCGGCACGAGCTCGCCCTCGTCGTTCGGGAACGCCGGGCGCAGCGAGGGGAACAGGCCGAGCGTCACGACCAGGAGCGTGCCGGCGATGAAGATCCACGCCGCCGTCGCGCCGCCCGGAGGCACGGGGTGTTCCACGGGCTGCACCTTCACGGCCTCTCCCCCGGCGGGTGCGCCCAGGCTCGAGGTTCCGGCACCCGCACCACCGCCGATCTTCGCGGCGTACGCGGCCTTGAGCGGCGCCGGCACCTCGACGGTCCCCTCCTCGACGCGCTTGAGGAACACGGGGTCGTCGAGCAGGTTCTTGCCGATGCGCTGCTGCACGAACGATGTGGCGATGCACGCGATGATCGCCGCCGGCACTGTCACCGCCAGGATCTGCGGAAGGCCGTACCCGGTGCCGTCCATGAGCACGAGATAGGCCGCCATCGCCGCCGACACGGGGCTCGCGGTGATGCCGAGGCCCGAGGTCACGGTCGACGCCGCAAGCGCGCGCTCGGGACGCTGTCCGTTGCGGTAGGCGGTCTCGTAGATCACCGGGATCAGCGCGAAGAAGATGTTCGACGTGCCCGACAGCACGGTGAACACGAAGGCGACGAGCGGCGCGACGAAGGTCAGCCGGGCGGGATTGCGCTGGATGATCTTGGAGGCGATCGCCACGAGGTAGTCGATGCCGCCGGCGGCCTGCATCGCCGAGGACGCCGTGATCACCGCGATGATGATGAAGAACGCGTCCACGGGAGGCGATCCCGGCTCGAGTCGGAAGACGAACACCAGGATCGCGGTGCCGACGACACCCCAGAGCCCGAGTCCGATCCCGCCGGTGCGCACGCCCATGACGATTGCGCCGATCACCACGCAGGCCTGCAGGATGACGATCACTGTCTCCATCGAAACCCCCGAATCGACTTCCCCTCAGCGCCGACGATAGCGACGCGCGGCTCCGGCGTCGAGGGAGTCGCAGGAAGTGACTTCCGTCACTCCCGCCCCGCCGCGGAACCACACGAGCCGGCGACGGTCACACGACCCAGTGGCCGCCCCGCATGAGCACGCGGCCCGCCAGTTCGTTCGATTCGCGCCACGCCTGGATCCGGGTCGGCCGCAGCACGAGGAACACGTAGCCGGCGAGCCCGCGCGGGTCCCAGTCGGCCTGCGCCGCATAGGCCTCGCCCAGCGGTGCGTCGTCGTCCACGCCCGCCGACCGCTCGAGCACGACGTCGATCACCGCCACGTCACGCGTCGGACCGACCGCGAGTCGCGCGACCCCGGACGCACCGAGGTTGCGCGCCGTCACCGATCCGCCCTCCAACGCGATGACCGCCCGGTCCTCGATCCACGCGAGCGACAGCGGCACGAGATGCGGCGCCGCCTCCGCGGATGCCGTCGCCACCCAGACGTCGGCCGCCGGAGCCGTCAGCGCCGTGAGCAGATCGGCCTTGCGGGTCACGCGGTCACGGGGTTCAGGCATCCGTCGCTCCTTGGTCTCGGCGGGTGTCAGTCTGTCAGACGGTGACGCGCGATTCGCACCGCAGAGAACGACTTCCTAGGCTCGAAGCATGCTGGAGTCGCTCACCGGGTTCGTCGTCGTGGGCGTGGCGATCCTCGTGGGCTGGATCCTCGGGCGCATCGATCTGCTCGGCGAGCACGCGCGGCCCGTGCTCGCGCGCCTGACCTTCTTCGTGCTCTCCCCGTTCCTGCTGTTCGTCGTCCTCGCGCAGGCCGACGTCCACACACTGTTCTCGGCCCTCCTCCCGGTGTCGGCGATCGCGGCCGTGGCCGTCATCCTCGTCTACGCGGTCATCGCCCGTCTCATCTGGCGGCGCCCCGCCGGCGAGACGGTGATCGGCGCCCTCAGCGCGGGTCAGGTCAACTCGAACAACATCGGCATCCCGCTGTCGCTGTATCTCCTCGGCAGCGCAGCGTATCCCGCGCCGGTCATCCTCATGCAGCTGCTGGTGTTCACCCCGATCACGATGGCGATCCTGGATGCTGTGACCACCGCCCGCGCATCGCTCTGGCGCGCGGTGGCCCGGGTGGCGACCAACCCGATCGTGGTCGGCTCGGTACTGGGCACGCTCGTCTCCGTGCTCGGGATCGAGCTGCCGCCCGTCGTGATGGAGCCGGCGATGCTCATCGCGAACGCGTGCGTGCCGATCCTCCTGATCGCGTACGGCATCTCGCTGCACGGGCAGCGCGTGCTGGGGGCGTCGGGGCGCCGGCGCGACATCGTTCTCGCCACGATCCTGAAGCTCGTCGCGATGCCTGTGATCGCATGGGCGGTCGCCGAGTTCGTGTTCGGCCTCTCGCCGCACGACGTGCTCATCGTCACGGTGCTCGCCGCGCTGCCCACGGCGCAGAACGTCTTCAACTACTCGCAGCGCTACGACGTCGGCGAGACGATCTCGCGCGACACCGTGTTCCTCACGACGATCGGCTGTGTCCCGGTGCTGATCCTCGTCACCCTGCTGCTCGGCTGACTGCTGCTCGGCTGACCTGTCTCACCGGGCTAGGGCCGCACGATCTCGTGCAGCATCCCGAGCACGAGCCGCATCTCGTCCCCGTCGCGCAGCACGGTGAAGAGCGTGTGGGTGCAGGAGCGGCAACGGACGATCGCCGCCGTCTCGTCGATC
Source organism: Microbacterium sp. Leaf288 (assembly GCF_001422925.1). Classification (GTDB taxonomy): domain Bacteria; phylum Actinomycetota; class Actinomycetes; order Actinomycetales; family Microbacteriaceae; genus Microbacterium. The sequence continues at coordinate 286,231 of NZ_LMNI01000010.1, read as the reverse complement.
TCGACGACGGCCTCCGCAAGCGGCGCGGCATCGCCGCATCCGCCGCACACGCCGACCAGCGCGGTGACGTCGGTGCCGAACACATCCCACAGCATCCCCGCCGCGGCGTTGCCGTCGACGACGCTCGCGGCGTTCTCGGCACGCATCATGCACCTCCGAAGCGTTCAGTCCTGATCCGGGCGGGCTCATGGCCCCACCCGACGAGCGCGTCGGCGACGTGCTCGACGAACCCCGTGGGTCCGCACACGTACACGATCGGCTCCTGCGACGGCTCCCACGTCGCCGCGCGCAGTGCGTCCTCGTCCAGCCTCCCGACCGGATCCGTCCAGCCGTCTGGCGCCGCGCGGGTGTACCGCCACGTGAGCCCCACTCCCCCGTCGTCGGCCAGCCGCTCGAGTTCATCGCGATATATCGCGTCGCTCGCCGTGCGGACGGAATAGAGCAGTCGGACGGATGCTGCAGCCCCGGCATCCGTCGCAGCCCGCACCATCGCCATCAGCGGCACGATTCCCGACCCCCCGGCGATGAGCTGCACGGGCCCCTCTCCCCCGGGTCGCCACACGAAGTAGCCCCCGAGGGGCCCCTTGACCTCGAGCTCGTCGCCCGGCAGCACATCCTCCACGAGGTACGGCGACACCTCGCCCTCGGGGATCTCGTCGACCGCCAGTTCGATCGTGTCGCCGGGGCCGTACGAACCGAGCGAATACGACCGCACCGCCTGGTAGCCGTCCTCGGCGGTGAGCCGGATGTCGACGTGCTGACCCGCCGTGCTGCCCGGCCAGCCCGGCACCTCGAGTCGCAGGATGCGCGCCGACGGTGTCGCGGGCAGCGCCTCGAGGACGCGGCCGGGCCGCCAGCCGCCGACCGTCACCAATACCGCTCCTCGGTCCAAGGATCGCCGTGCATGTTGTACCCGTTCTGCTCCCAGAATCCGGGCTCGTCGTCCTGCATGAGGGTGAGCCCGCGCACCCATTTCGCGCTCTTCCAGAAGTACAGATGCGGCACGAGCAGCCGCGCCGGCCCGCCGTGCTCGGGGTCGAGCGGCTCGCCCTCGAACTCGAACGCGACCCACGCCTTCCCGCCGAGCAGGTCCTCCATGGGCACGTTCGTCGTGTAGCCGCCGTAGGAGTGCGCCATGGCGAATTCGGCGTCGGTCTCGACCGTGTCGAGCAGGGTGTCGAGCGACACGCCGCGCCAGGACGTGCCCAGCTTCGACCACCGCGTCACGCAGTGGATGTCGGTGTCGACGTCCTCGATCGGCAGAGCCATGAACTCGTCCCACGTCCACGAGACCGCGTCGCCGCCTTCGGTGCGGATGCCGAAGCGCCAGTCGTCCTGCTCGATCCGCGGCGTCGGACCGGCCGACAGCACGGGAAAATCCTCCGTCAGGTACTGCCCGGGTGGCAGCCGCGGATCGCTCTCGCGGCGACGCGCTCCGAACCCTCTCGATACGACGGCCATCGAAACCTTCCTCCTGCACGCCGCGCCGGGCGCGCACGCTCACGGTCACGCACGCTCACGCTAGCGCGCTGCGGCCCGCCGAGGCGATGGGCATCGGGCAACACACGTTCATGGTCGCTTGCAAGTTCGATGTGGGGTCTAAGCTTTAGCCGCACCACGTACAGGGAACTCTCAGAAAGGCCCCTCATGTCCACTGCATCCGAAGCCGAGAAGTCGGCCGTCAACGGAATCCGCACGGCGCTCGGCGTCGGCGGCGTCCTCGCCATCATCGTCGGCATCCTGATCCTGGTCTGGCCGGGCAAGACCGCCGCGGTCATCACGGCGATCATCGCGATCTATGCGATCGCCGCCGGCCTCGTCTACGCCGGGCTCGGGATCTTCTCGAAGACCAAGGGCGGCTGGGCCCGCGTCGGCCACATCGCGCTCGGCATCCTGTTCATCATCGCCGGCGTCGTGGCCCTGTTCAACCTTGGGCAGACCACCGCGTGGCTCGCGCTGTTCCTCGGCATCCTCATCGGAATCATGTGGATCGTCGAAGGCATCGTCGCGCTGTCGACGCTCGGCGACGCGTCGTCGAAGGGCTGGTCGATCTTCTTCGCCATCCTGAGCATCATCGCCGGTATCGTCGTGCTCTTCGCGCCGGTCTGGGGTGTCGCGATCCTCTGGTGGATCCTCGGCATCTCGCTCGTCGTGCTCGGCATCATCAACGTCGTCCGCGCCTTCACCTTCAAGGGCGACATCTGATCCGCGCCTGAAACGAGTCGGCCCCGGGAGCGGAAGCTCCCGGGGCCGACTCGTGTCTGTGATCGGATCAGCCGACCGGCAGGTGGCGGTCCCACCAGTCCAGCACCGCGTCGAAGCGCTGGACGCGATGCCGCGGCTGACCTGCGCGCGTGAGCTCGTGGTTCTCGCCGGGGAACACCAGCAGTTCGGCCTCGGTCCCCTGGCGCTTGAGCGCCGAGTAGTACCGCGTCGCCTGCTCGAGCGGGCAGCGGAAGTCCAGCTCCGAGTGCATCACCAGTGTGGGCGTCGTCACCTGGCCGACGACGGCCATCGGGCTCTGGCGCGCGATGTCCTCCACCGAGACTCCGACGTACTCGTCGCCGAAGAACGAGCCGATGTCGCTCGTGCCCTGGAACGAGAGCGGCTCGAGGAAGCCGCGCTCCACGATCGCGCCCGCGAACCGGTGGTCGTGGGCGATGACCCACGCCGTGAGGTATCCGCCGTACGACCCGCCCTGCACGCCGACCCGCTCTCCGTCCAGACGGGCGTCGTCCGCGATCGCCCCCTCGAGGAAGTCGATGACGTCGGCGAAGTCGACAGTGCCCATCTGCTGACGGATGCTGCGGCCGTGCGCCCGTCCGTACCCCGCGGATCCGCGGGGGTTGGAGTACACGACGGCGTATCCCGCATCGACGAGCACCTGCGTCTCGTCGAACAGGTGCACCCCGTACGAGGCGAAAGGCCCGCCGTGGATCTGCAGGATGACCGGGAACGGTCCCTCGCCCTCCGGCGTCGCGACCCATCCGTGCACCGGGTAGCCGTCGCGCCCGGTGACCGTCAGCTCCCGCGGGAGGACGATTCCGGATGCTGCGGCCCGAGCCCCGAACGAGGTCAGCGTCCGCGCGGCACCAGCCTCGATGAGCACGAGCTCGCCGAACGAGTCGGGCTGCGACACGGCTGCCACGACGCGGCCGCCGCCGGTGGCGTGGCCGCCCACCTCGACGTCTCCGCCGAGGACCTCGGTGACCGCACCGTCGCGCGTGACGCGCAGCAGTCGCACGCGGCCGCGCGCGGCATCCTGCACGAGGAAGGCGTCGCCGTCCACCCGCAGGTGCCCCTCGCCGAAGTTCAGCGCATCGGCGTCGGTGACGCGACGCGCACCGCGGCCCTCGAGGAGCCACAGTCCGACGCCGGGGGCGATGAAGTCCACGCCGTCGCCGACCTCGTGCGCGAGGAGGGCGATCGTGCCGTCGGGGGCGACGACCGCGTCGTAGATCGCGATGCCGGTGTCGGGTCCCAGCACCTCACGCTGCCCGGAGCCGTCCACCGCGAGGGCGATGAGGCGGTCGCGCAGATCGCGGCGGTCCGACTCGATGTCGTCGGGAACGGTGAGGATCTCGCGTCCGTCGGACGTGAAGACGACCCCGCCGTGCGATGCCGTGCCCTCCGTCAGCTGGCGCGCCTCCGCGGCGACCAGCGTCTTCTTGGGCGGCGTCTCGTCATCGGGGCGCACCGCCGATGCAGGCTCGTAGAACGGCTCGGCGTCCACAGCGGGCGCGGCGATCACGAAGACGTGGGCGGGCCGGTCGCCGATGTAGCCGAGGCCGTTCGCGTGCCACCGCACACCGGTGATGTGCCGCGGCGCCTCGGCCGCAGCATCCAATCCCTCCACGCTGCCGTAGCGGCCCTTCTCGGGCACGCGCGCGACGAACGCGATGCTCGCGCCGTCCGGAGACCAGGCGAAGTCCTCGACGCCCAGCACCGCGTCGGTCGCCTGCACCGGCTCGCCGCCGGCAGCGGCGGCCACGTGCACCTGCGGCTTGCCCTTGGCGTCGCCGCGCACGAACGCGATGCGCGTGGCGTCGGGAGAGAGCTGGGGGGCGCCGTCGGCGGTGCCGCGTGTGAGGCGGCGCGGCGTGCCATCGGGCAGATCGACGCGCCACACCTGTCCGACATTGCGGTTGGCGGCGATGTCGGGGCGAGAGGTCGCGAAGACGGCGAACGAGCCGTCGGCGGCGATCTCAGGACGCCCGACCGAGACGAGGGTCTCGATGTCGTTCGCCTTCATCGGGTCACTCCGTCCCGAACGACGAGACGTCGCCGACGAGACGGGTGTTGTCCGCAGGCACCGGGTCGAGCGCGGCCTGCGCGACCTCGGCGGCGAACTCCGACACGTTGTAGAGCTTGCCCGCGTCGTCGCGGCGGGCGGCGATCGCGCCCGGGTTGGCCCGCTCGAGCAGCGTCGCCGTGATGGTGCCCTCGATCATGTCGCCCGAGACGACGACGAACTCGACGCCGCGCTCGGTGAGGGCGGGGATGCGCTCGCGCAGGGCGTCCTCGCCAGCGCGCTTGGAGAGCGCGACCGGCTCGTACTCGGGCATCGTCGGGGTGGTGCGGATGAAGTGCGCCTGGTGGCTCGTGACGAAGACGACGCGCGAGCCGTCGCCGAGGAGGGGCAGCGCGGTCTCGAGCACGTTCACCTGGGCGTCACGGTTGAGCAGGAGCGCGTAGTCCTCGGCCATGCCCGACTCCATGCCGCCCGACGCGTTGAGCACGAGGATGTCGAGCGAGCCGAACGTGTTGGCGACCTCGTCGAACATCGCCTGGACGGATGCGGGGTCGGTGAGGTCGGCGCCGACGACGAGCACCTGGACACCCAATCCGCGCAGCTCGCCGGCGAGCTTCTCGGCGCGCGGAGCCTTGTTGCGGAAGTTGATGACGACGTTCGCCCCGGCCTGTGCGAGGTAGCGGGCCGTGTCGGCGCCGATGCCGCGGGACGAGCCCGTCACGAGGGCGGTCTTGCCGCTCAGCGAGCTCTCGGGAAGCGGGGTCAGAGTCTGAGTCACGTGTAGACCCTACCTGCTAGGTTCGAGCTGAGGAGGCGCACCGTGGAGCTCATCGAGGTCGTCGAACAGTGGGCATGGATCGGCTGGCTCGTGCTGATTCTCGTGTTCCTCGTGATCGAGATGCTGACGCTCGACTTCACGTTCCTGATGCTGAGCATCGGCGGCCTCGCGGGCCTCGTCACTGATCTGCTCGGCGCTCCGATCTGGCTGCAGGTGATCATCGCCGCCGGCGTCGCCGCCGCCCTCGTGCTCCTGCTGCGTCCGCCCCTGCTGCGGCGATTGCGCCGTGGAGAGGACCCGACGCCGTCGAACGTCGACGCCCTCATCGGCTTGGGCGGCACCGTCGTCTCGTCGGTCGGCGCGCACGGCGGTCAGGTCAAGCTCGCCAACGGCGACATCTGGACCGCGCGCACAGAAGCCGGCGACCTGCAGCCGGGCATGCGGGTGCGGGTCAGCCGCATCGACGGCGCGACCGCGATCGTGCGCTCCGACTCCCCCGACCCCCTCGCCCCCGCACCGGAGGACCCGCTCGCATGAACGACTTCACCTCGGCCATCCCGGCGGCGATCGGGTGGATCCTCGCGATCGCCGTCTTCATCTTCGTGCTGGTCGTGATCTTCCGCTCCATCCGGATCATCCCGCAGGCCAGCGCGGGGATCGTCGAGCGGCTGGGCCGCTATCACAAGACACTGACTCCCGGGCTGAATCTGCTCGTCCCGTTCATCGACCGCCTGCGGCCGCTGCTCGACATGCGCGAGCAGGTCGTGTCGTTCCCGCCGCAGCCGGTGATCACCGAGGACAACCTCGTCGTCTCCATCGACACGGTCGTGTACTTCCAGGTGACCGACGCTCGCGCCGCCACGTACGAGATCGCGAACTACCTGGGCGCCGTGGAGCAGCTGACGACGACCACCCTCCGCAACGTCGTCGGCGGCCTCAACCTCGAAGAGGCGCTCACGAGCCGCGACAACATCAACGGCCAGCTCCGTGTGGTCCTCGACGAGGCGACCGGCAAGTGGGGCATCCGCGTGTCTCGCGTCGAGCTGAAGGCCATCGATCCGCCTCACTCGATCCAGGATTCGATGGAGAAGCAGATGCGCGCCGAGCGCGAGCGCCGAGCGACGATCCTCACCGCCGAGGGCTCGAAGCAGTCGCAGATCCTCGAGGCCGAGGGCCGGCGGCAGGCCGAGATCCTCAAGGCCGAAGGCGACAAGCAGGCGGCGGTGCTGCGCGCACAGGGCGAGGCCGAGGCGATCCAGACCGTCTTCGACGCGATCCACACCGGCAACCCCGACGACAAGCTGCTGGCCTACCAGTATCTGCAGACGCTCCCGAAGATCGCCGACAGCGCATCGAGCAAGCTCTGGATCATCCCGAGCGAGTTCACGGAGGCGCTGAAGGGTCTCACGGGCTCCTTCGCCGGTGTGATGACGGATGCTGCGGCCAAGGGTCGTGCGCCCGCCACGGGCGGCCCGGCCACCGGCGGTCCCGCGATCGGCGGTACGCCGCCCGCGGTCACCCCGCCCACCCCGTGACCCACCCCTGGTTCGAGGGAGTCGCGACGCCGCGCGTCCTCGCCCACCGGGGCCTTGTGACGCCCGATGCCGAGCGCGGCGGCATCGTCGAGAACTCCTTCGCCGCGATCGCCGCGGCGCACTCGGCCGGGGCGGACTACGTCGAGTCGGACTGCCACCGCACCGCCGACGGTGTCGTCGTCCTGTTCCACGACGACGACCTGTCGCGCGTGACCGGCGACCCGCGCAAGATCGCCGACGTGACGGTGCGCGAGCTCGAGCATCTGATGGCCGCGCGGGGTGGGCTCATCACGCTCGCACAGGCCCTGCACTCGTTCCCGACTGTGAGGTTCAACCTCGACGTGAAGGCGGCGGATGCCGCGACCGCCGTCGGCACCACGATCGCGCCGTTCGCCGACCGCGTGCTGGTGACGAGCTTCTCCGACGAGCGGCGGCGCGCCGCGCTGGGCGCGGCTCGGGCCGTGGGCGAGGCGTCGGGGCGCAGCATCCGTCCCGCCACCTCCGGTGGTCGCGGCACCATCGGACGCGTGCTGGCCGCCGTGTCGGCGCGCTCTGATCGGCTGGTCGCGCGAGCTCTGGCCGGTGTGGACGCGCTCCAGCTGCCCGAGCGGCAGGGCCGCCTGCGGATCGTCACACCGCGGCTCATCGCGGCGGCGCACCGGCATGGCGTCGAGGTGCACGTGTGGACGGTGAACACCCCCGATGACATGGTGCGGTTGGTCGAGATGGGTGTCGACGGCATCGTCACCGACCGCGCGGACGTCGCACTCGCCGCTCTCGCCTAACATGGGGTGGTAACGGTCCGCATCTCCCCCTGTGCATTCACCGTGAAAGGTCGATGAACAGGGCTCCTTCGGATGATCCGCTCAGGTCACTTCGTTATACCTGTACAGCGACGAGAGGACCACAAAATGGCAGACCGCAGTCTGCGCGGCATCCGACTCGGCGCCCAGAGCCTACAGAGCGAAGAGGGCGTCGTGTTCCATGAGCGCGCACAGCACATCTACTCGTGCACGTCGTGTGGACGTGACACGACTTTGACCTTCGCGGCCGACGCCGAGGTTCCGCCCGCTTGGGAGTGCCGCACGTGCGGTGCCGAGGCGCTGCTGCGGGTGGGTGACGGCACCGCGACCGTCGACCACTCCGGCGACAAGACGCCTCGCAGCCACTGGGACATGCTCCTGGAGCGCCGTACCATCCCCGAGCTCGAAGAGCTGCTCGAGGAGCGCCTCGCTTACGTCCGTGCCCGCCGCGGCGCCGGCGAGGCCGTGACGGTGGACAAGCTCAGCGCCTGACCCGCGCTCCGCGCGACGCCGGCCCTACGGGGCCGGCGTTTTCGCGTGCCCGCCGGAGCGGCGTCGCACCACGATGCCGAGTCCGGCGAGCACGATGACGCTGCCCCATGACACGAGCGCGTTCAGCCACGACCCGATGACGACCGCGGGCGTGAGACCCGTCCGCAGGGGCACGTCGGTGAGCATGTGTCCCGGTTCATCGGCCGGGAGCCCGTCGATGGTGGATCCGTCGGGCGCGATCACCTGACTCGTGCCGACCGTCGACAGGTTGACGACGGAGCGCCCGGTCTCGATCGCGCGCAGCCGCGCGACCGCGAGCTGCTGCAGGTTCTCGTCGGTGCCACGGAAGTCGGCGTTGTTGGTCTGGAAGAGGTAGACGCGCGCGCCGTCGCGGGCGCCCTCCCACACGAGCGCGTCGTAGATCACGTCGAAGCAGATGGCGAGCCCGACGGCGGTGCCGTCGACGTCGAACACCGGAGGCGTCGTGCCGGGTGTGTAGTCACGGCCGATCATCCCGATGAGGTCGGGGGCGATCGACGCGTAGAACTCCCGGTCTGGCACGTACTCCCCGAACGGCACAGGGTTGCGCTTGTCGTACGTCTGCTCGATGCCGGTGCCCTCGCGCCAGAGGAACGACATGTTGAAGTACTCCTCGCCGCGCTTGTCGATGCGGTTCGCGATCAGCGGCGCGCCCACCTGCCTGGCCACGCGGTCGAGGGCGGCCGCGACGACGGGTGACGCGTCGGGATCGACGTCGACGCTCCCCTCCGGCCACAGCACGACGTCGACGTCCTCGGCGCCGAACAGCGGCCTCGTGGCCTCGTACTGGGATTCGAGGATGTCTCCGGCCTCCCGCTCGTCGAAGTAGCCGGCGGGGCCGTTGCCCTGCACGCTCGCGACGCGCATCGAGCCCGCGGGGGTCGTCGCCCACGCGGGGACGACCACGAGCGCGGTCGCGACGAGGGCGAGCACCCCGACCGGGAGGAGGGGACGGATGCCGCCACCCCGCGCCCGCCGCGGAGACCGGACGAGTTCCACCGCGGCGGCGACGAGCGCGACGATGAGGAAGGTGAGCCCGGCGGTGCCGGTCCACGAGACGACCTCGGCGAACGGGCCGTTCACCTGGGAGGTGCCGACGCGCCCCCACGGGAATCCGCCGTACGGGAAACCGCCGATGACCGCCTCTTTCGCGGTCCACAGCCCCGCGACGAGCACCGCAGTCAGCAGAATCCGCCCGCGGCGGGGACCGACTTGCGGCACCCAGCGATAGGCCAGCGAGATGAGCACCGCTCCGCCCGCGACGAACAGCGATTCGAGGACCGAGAGTGCGAGCCACGGAAGCGGCCCCACCCACTCTGCGGTGAAGTCGACATTGAGCAGATAGAACGCGAGACCGTAGGCGAGCCCCGTCAGGAACGCTCCGCCCGCCCGGCGCCCGATGAGCGTCACGAGCGCCAGCGCGACCGACACGAAGGCCATCGGCCACCATGCGACCGAGGGGAAAGCCACGTCGAACAGCACTCCGGCCAGCACCGAGAGGGGGACCGCCGCCCACAGCGGGAAGATCGGGCGAGGTGGCACGGGATCAGCCTAAGCGAGCGGAACGGCGATCCTTCGCCGCGTCGGCGCCGCTAGACGCCCGAGTACGCGACGATGCCGCGGCGCACGGCATCCAGCGCCTTGCGAGCCGTCCCCGCGATCGGCTGATCGGCGACGATCGACAGCTGGTCGAGCAGGTCGATGGTCTGCTTCGACCAGCGCACGAAGTCGCCGGCGGCCATGTCGGCTTCGATCAGCACGCGGTCGAGCATGCCGCCGCGCGCCCACGTGTGCATGGCCTGCGCGAGCCCGGCCGAGACCGGCTCGGTGCCGGGCAGCCGGTGCTCCTGCTCGAGGTCGTCGAGCTCCTGCCACAGCGACAGCGTCGCCTCGAACGCCGGACGGAACGCGCCGCGTGGCAGCCCCCGCTCCCCCGGGCCGCCGTCGTCGCGCCTCGGCTCGTACACGAGCGAGCACGCCAGGGCCGCGAGGGAGGCGGCATCGAGGTCCTTCCAGATGCCGCGCCGCAGCGACTCCGCGACGAGGAGGTCCCGCTCGCCGTAGATGCGGCGCATCGTGCGGCCGGCGGGAGTCAGCGCCGTCGCGCCGTCTTCGTCGATCGACACGTACTCGAGCGCGCCGAGCACGTCGACGACGCGGTCGAAGATGCGCGCGACGGTGCCGGTGCGGGTCTCGATCTGGCGACGCAGCCTGTCGATCTCGCGCTTGAGCTTCCAGTACCGCTCGGCCCACCGCGCGTGGTGCTCGCGGTCGGGGCACTGATGACACGGATGCCGCTGCATCTGCTTGCGCAGCGTCGCGATGTGGCGCAGCCGCTCGTCGCGGGTGCGCCGCGACGCGTTGGCGTCCTTGCGGTTGAGCTTCTCGACGTCGCTCAGCTCACGGCGGATGCGCGAATACTCGGCGAAGTCGCCACGATCGCACGTCATCGCCTTCGCGTAGCCGGCGAGCGACTCCTCCTGCTCCTTGACCTGCCGTGCGAGCCCGACGACGGCACGGTCGGCCTGGAACTGGGCGAACGACGACTCGAGGATCTCGCGCGCCTTGGCCCGGCCGAACTGGTCGATGAGGTTGACCGCCATGTTGTACGTCGGCCGGAAGCTCGAGTTGAGCGGGTACGTGCGACGCGAGGCGAGGGCGGCCACAGCCTGCGGGTCGAGGCCCTCGGTCCATTGGATGACCGCGTGGCCCTCGACGTCGATGCCGCGACGGCCGGCACGGCCGGTGAGCTGTGTGTACTCCCCCGACGTGATGGCGACGCGGGCCTCGCCGTTGAACTTCTCGAGCTTCTCGAGCACGACGGTGCGCGCAGGCATGTTGATGCCGAGTGCGAGCGTCTCGGTGGCGAACACCACCTTCACGAGCTTGCGCTGGAAGAGCTCCTCGACGACCTCCTTGAACGCCGGCAGGAGCCCCGCGTGGTGCGAGGCGACGCCGCGTTCGAGGTTGTCGCGCCACTCCCAGAACCCCAGTACGGCAAGGTCCTCTTCGAGCAGGGTGCGCGTGCGCTCCTCGATCACCGCGCGGATCTCGCGACGCTCGTCCTGGGAGGTCAGCCGCACACCGGCGCGGCGCACCTGCTGCACGGCGGCGTCGCAGCCCGCCCGGCTGAAGATGAAGAAGATCGCGGGCAGCAGATTGGCGCGCGAGAGCAGCTCGACGACGTCGGGGCGGTCGAGGCGCTCGATCCGCTGCACGTTCGCGGACCGCACGGGTCGCTTGCCCCCGCGGTTCGGACGGCGACGGGATGCCTCGTACCCCGCCTGCCGGGCACTGTTCGCCGCCTGCACCCGATGATTGCGCTCGAAGTTCTGGCCCTTGAAGGAGCGGATGCGCATGAGCTCCTGGTTGACCTGGGCCGTCGCGATGCCGGCGCGGTCGTCGAAGAGCGGCAGCAGGTCGCCGCGCACGAGCACGTGCTGCTCGAGGGGTACGGGCCGGGTCTCGGAGACGATGACTTCGGTGTCCCCGCGCACGGTGTCGAGCCAGTCGCCGAACTCCTCGGCGTTCGAGACGGTGGCCGACAGCGAGATCAGCCGCACGCTGGGCGCGAGGTGGATGATGACCTCCTCCCACACCGCGCCGCGGAAGCGGTCGGCGAGGTAGTGCACCTCGTCCATGACCACGTAGCGCAGCCCCCGCAGCGCCGGGGAGTCGGCGTACAGCATGTTGCGCAGCACCTCGGTCGTCATGACGACGATGCGCGCGTTGCCGTTGATGTTGGTGTCTCCGGTGAGGAGTCCGACCTCGCCCTCGCCGTAGACCTCCTGAAGCTCGCGGAACTTCTGGTTCGACAGCGCCTTCATCGGCGTGGTGTAGAACGCCTTGTCGCCGGGCTCGCGCATCGCCAGATGCACCGCGAACTCGCCGACGATCGTCTTGCCGGCGCCGGTGGGCGCGGCCACCAGGACGCTGCGGCCTTCTTCGAGGGCGCGGCATCCTTCGATCTGGAAGGGGTCGAGCGTGAATCTCTGAGACGCGGCGAAGGCGGCCGTGATCGGGTGCGTCCGATCCAGGCGCGCCGACGCGCTCGCTCGCGCGTAGCGATCGGCGGGAGCGGGCTCGCTCACGGGACCTCGGGCGGCAGCAGGCCGGCTGCGCGGTCTCGCTTGGCCCTGCTGCGGTCGAACAGCATCGACAGCCCGGCTGCCCCGATGAAGAGCACGATCAGGATGCCCGCCAGCATCAGCATGCTCACGACATCGGCGGCCGGCGTGGCGAGAGCGGCGAACGCCGTCGCGACGATGACCGCGACTCTCCAGCCCTTGAGGATCGCCCGGCCCGAGATGATCCCCGCCAGGTTGAGGGCGACCAGGAAGACGGGCAGCACGAACGAGACGCCGATGACGATCATCAACTTGAACACGAAGTCGTAGTACTCCGCGGCCGCGTAGAAGTTCACGGCGCCATCGGGGGTGAATCCCCACATCAGCTCGATGACGTGCGGCACGATCAGCAGCCCGACATAGCAGCCGATGAAGAACAGCGGCACCGCGGCGGCGACGAAGCCGACCGTGTACTTGATCTCCTTGCGGGTCAGCCCCGGCATGATGAAAGCCCAGACCTGCCACAGCCAGACCGGCGCCGACAGGAACAAGCCGATCGAGAACGCGATCCGCATGCGCAGGTCGAAGGCGGAGGTGACGGTGCCGAAGTTCAGCGCCGAGAAATCATCGCCTCGCTGTTCGGCGATGACGCGGATCGGTTCGGTGATCCAGTGGATGATCGGGTCGGTGATGAAGAAAGCCACCACCATACCTGCGAGCAGCCCGATCGCCGCGATGACGAGACGCCTGCGCAGCTCGAGGAGATGCGCGCCGAGCGACATTCGTTTGTCGCGCTTCGGCAGCTCCGGTCCGTCAACGGAAGCGGAGCCGGTTGCGGCCACCATCCGCTACGACTTTTGATCGCGGGAGCCGTCAGGGGTGCCGGGGGCAGCGGGGGTCGTCGTATCGGCGGTGGGTGCGTCCGCCACGTTCGCGGTGGTCGATGCCTCCGCGGCCTTGTCGTCGTCCTTCATCGCCTTCATCTCGCCCTTGAACACGCGAGCCGACTGGCCCATGCTCTTGGCGAGTGCCGGCAGCTTCGCCGCGCCGAACAGCAGAAGGATGACGACGAGCAGGATGATCAGGTGCCAGCCGTTCAGATTGCCGAACATGAGGTGCTCCGTCGTTCGCTTCAGCGGGGATGCCGCAAGTCTAATATGCCTGCGAGGCCGTCGCCCGTCGTCACCGGTATTGCGCCAAGCCCGCGTCGGCCCAATCGGCGACGGCGCGGCGTGCTGCCGCGGGCTCGAACACCTCCACGAGGCCGCCACGGCGCGCCGCCAGGCGTCGGAGGCTGAGCTCGTCGGCGACGCGCATGGTCGCGACCGTGACGCCGTCGGCGGTCTCGAGCGCCGCGCGGTCGAGGTAGTCGCCGACGAGCGGCGCGACGTCTTCGGCGAAGCGGATGCGCGCGACCACGTCGCCCGCGTCGGTGTCGAACCAGTCAGGGGCCTGTTCGCCCGCGTGCGTGCTCGGGATGCCGGTCAGCTCGAGGTCGCTGACGCGGTCGAGGTGGAACGTGCGCATCGCCTCACGGAGGTGGCACCAGCCCTGCAGATACCATTGCCCGCTCGCGATGTGCACCTTCACCGGGTCGACGGTACGCGTCGTGGGCGCAGCGTCCGGCGCCTTGTAGGTGAACGAGACGGCCACTCCGCGCCGCAGCGCGTCGGACACGAGGTCGCGCACGGCGTCGACGGGCTCCGTCGCGAGGATCACCTCGGCCGGGATCCCCGAGGCCCCCCGCGCGAGCTTCGCGAGCAGCCCGGCGTACAGGGCGGTGTCGCCCACTCCGGGGATCGACCGCGCCAGCTGCAGACCCGCGAGGAGGGCGGCCGCCTCGCGCGCCGTGAGCTTGGGCGCCCGCTCGAGCCCGACGGAGTTCGTGATGACGATGAGGTCGCGCTCGTCGAGCAGGTCCCAGTCGATGTCGAACAGGTCGTTCGCCATCTGCCAGTACCCGCGGTCGCCGGGCAGCCCGATCACGGTGAGCTTCTCGACCATCGAGCGCATCTGCTCGGCCGAGACGTCGAACTCGTCGGCCGCCTCGGCGAGCGAGACCTCGCCCTTGCCGATCAGGTACGGCACGAGCTGAAGCATGAGGGCCGCGCGATCGGTCGCGACGAGCTGGCGGCGGACGCTCATGAGTTCCCTCCGTGGAGGTCGCGGGTCGCGGCGAGCCGGTCGATGACGCGATCGCGCAGGTCCGCAGGCTCGACGACCCGCACTTCGGGGCCGTAGGAGGCGAGCTCGTCGGCGAAGATGTGCACGTCGACGTACGGCACGCGGATCCCCTGCTCGGCCGGCTGCGCGCGGCGTGCGAGGCGAAGCGCCGCCTCGGTGCCGGGGTTGACCTCCAGCAGCGCCGAGTTGCGCGCGGCGACCTCGTCGAGGCCCGCGAGCGCCCGGTCGCCTGCACCTTCGCGCAACGCCGGGTCGAAGGATGCCCGGGTGACGGCGACCTGCCCGACGATGCGGGCGAGGAGGAACGTGCGGTCCTCGCGGACGTCGAGGTCGATGCCGAACACGTGCCACCGGCCCTCGTACTCGACGAGGGCGAGCGGCTGCACCCGCCGGGTGCGCGGTGCGGCCTCCCCCGGCTTGAGATAGGGGAAGGTGACGACGCGGCTCGACTCGATCGCCTGCTGCAGCGCCGGGAACGCGGGGTCGCGCAGGCTCAGGCGCGGCGAGAACCCGATGATCGGCTCGTCGACCAGGTCGCCGAGGGCGCGGATCTTGCGCAGGCCGCTGCGGGCGTCGTCCGACAGGGAGCTCTCGCTCCACACCCCGCCGGCGAGGGTCAGCAGCGCCAGCTCGGCCGGCGTGAACTCGATGTCCTCCGGCAGCTCGTACTCGGCGCTCGGCACGCGGTACCGCGCCTCGCGGAGGTCGTCGGGGTCTGCCCAGTCGCCGATCGTCTCGATCGGAACCCCGAGGCCCCGCAGCGACTCCTTGTCGCGCTCGAACATCTTCTCGAGCGCATCCTTCGACGCGCCGGCCTCGCTCTGCTCGCGGTAGCCTGCGACCGAGGTCAGGATGGTGTCCTTCGTGAGACCCTGATCGGTCGCGATGAGCGCCACCACGAGGTTCACGAGACGCTCCTCGGGCGGGATCTTCGCGGCGGCAGTGGCAGGCACCCGCCTATCCTATGGCCGCCCGCGTCGGGGTCGTCGAACCCCCGCTACTGCGCCGGCACCGCGTCGAGGCCGAGGATGTCGACCACGAAGACCAGCGTCGAGCCGGCCGGGATGCCGCCCTGCGCCTGGTCGCCGTAGCCCTGGTCGGGCGGCACGACGACCATGACCTGCGAGCCGACGGTCTGCCCCTCGAGCGCCTGCGCGAACCCGGGCACGACGCCGTCGAGGGTGAGCGATGCCGGCTCGCCGTCCCACGTCGTGTCGAAGGGCTCGTTCTCGCCCCACACCACGCCGGTGTAGTGGACGCGCACCGGCTGGTCCCCGGTGACCTTCTCACCGTCGCCCTTCTTGAGCGTCTGGATCGTCACGTCGTCCGGCGCGGCGCCGTCGGGGATGATGAGGCCCGGGCGCCCATCGGGCGCACGAACGACGCTGGGCAGCCCGAATCCGCTGTTGAACTGGTTCTGGCCGTCGGCGGCCGCGAGGTACACCTTGCGGAGGTCGATGACCGCGACGAGGGCGTCTCCGTCGTCGAGGCCGGCCTGTTCGGCGACGCCGTCGGCGAGGTCGTCGGACGACAGCGCGACAGCGACGCGGGACCCCTCGGTGGCGCAGTGCAGAGCGTCCTCGAAGCCCGGGAAGTTGGCGAACTGCGCGACCGAGCCCACCCGCGACATGTCGCCGTCGTACGGGGTAGCGGCGAGCTTCTCACCGGTTGTGCCGCTGAACAGTGCGACATCGAGCACGAGCGGCTGGTTGACGGAGGTGACGGCGGTGCCCTCACCCGTCACCACGTCCTCGTAGGCGAGCTCCGGAGCCTTCACGGGCGTGTACAGGTCGACCGTCGGCTCGTCCTCGGTGTCGCCCGTGACGGTGATGAGGTCCATCACGTCGGGGTTCGACACCTCGGGACGCGAGCAGTCTGACGCGGACGCGCCGGGCAGCGAGCATCCGGCCAGGCCGACGGTCACGAGTCCCAGGACAACCAGGGCAACGGGGATCTTGCGCACCGGGCTAGTTTAGGCGGACTCGTCGGGCGCGTCGGACCGTCCGGCCGCCTGGCGCGCGCCCTCGGCGGCGCGCTCGGCCTCCCGGACGCGCTTGCGCAGGTTCTTGTCGGTGATCTGACGGTCGCCGACGGCGCCGGGTGTCCACAGCTCCACGTCCTCGTCGCCGTAGCTCGACTTCGACGCCCGGCGCTTCACCTCGGGCGGTACGGCTCCGGGCGCGAGCCGTCGCGCCCACACGAGGAAGCCGGTGTGCGCGATCATGCGGTGGTCGGGGCGCACAGCGAGGCCCTCGACGTGCCAACCGCGCACCATGGTCTCGTTCGCATCGGGCTCGGTGAACAGCCCGGTCCCGCGGATGTACTCCGCGACGCGGCTGAGCTGGGTCGCCGTCGCGACGTAGCAGACCACGACGCCGCCCGGCGTGAGCGCCTCGGCCACGGCATCGATGCACTCCCAGGGCGCGAGCATGTCGAGCACGACACGATCGACGGATGCCTCGGCCACCGTGTCGTTGAGCTCCTCGGCGAGGTCGCCCACGACCACGTCCCAGTTCGCCGGCACGTGCCCGGTGAAGGTCTCGACATTCGCCCGCGCGACCGCGGCGAAGTCGTCGCGGCGCTCGAAGGAGACGAGCCGCCCCTCGCTGCCGATCGCGCGGAGGAGCCAGAGCGACAGCGCTCCCGAGCCAACACCGGCCTCGACGACCGTGGCACCGGGGAAGATGTCGGCCTCGGCGAGGATCTGCGCGGCGTCCTTCGGGTACACGATGGCCGCGCCGCGCGGCATCGACATCACGAAGTCCCGCAGCAGCGGGCGCAGCGCCAGGTACTCGTGCCCGCCGCTGTTCGCGACGACGGACCCGTCGGGCTGCCCCACCAGCTGCGAGTGGCGCAGCACTCCGTGGTGGGTGTGCAGCTCGCCGCCCTCGCGCAGCGTGATGGTGTGCAGGCGGCCCTTGGGCCCCGTGAGCTGCACGCGGTCGCCGAGGCGGAAGGGGCCGCTCGGGCGCCCGCCGGCGAGTTCCTGGTCGTCGGTCATCGGGAGGTCTCCTCGGCGGGGTGCGGGGCGTGGACGCGGGTGCGGTGCGCGGCATGGAACTCGGCGACGTCGACGGCCGTGCGTCCTTCGAGGCTCTCCCAGAGCGTGTGCGCGCCGGCGCCGGTGAGCGACACCATGAGCGGCACGCCGATGACCGATGCGCCCGAGGCGACGGCGGAGCGAAGCCCGTTGGGCGAGTCCTCGATGGCGACGACCTCGTCGGGCGTGACGCCGAGCGCCTCGCACGCCTGCAGATAGGGGTCGGGGAAGGGCTTCGGCCTCGTGGCGTCATCGCCCGCGACGACGACGTCGAACGCGTCGAAGTCGATGAGGTCGACGACCGTCTGCGCCATGCGGCGCATCGACATCGTCACGAGTCCCGTCTTGACGCCGGCCTCTCGCAGGCTCGCGAGCAGCTCGCGGGCGCCGGGGCGGAAGGGGACGCCCGTGGCGGACAGCTGACGCATGACGTCCTCGGTGAGGTGGTCGATGATCGCGTCGGTGCTCATGCGCACGCCGGTGCCCTGCAGGATCCGGGCGGAGTCCTCGAGGCCGAGGCCGACCAGTCCGAGCGCCTGCTCGTGGGACCACGTCCCGCCGTAGCTCTCGATGAGGGGCGTCTCCGCCGCCATCCAGTAGGGCTCGGTGTCGACGAGGGTGCCGTCCATGTCCCACAGGACGGCGGCGAGTCGGGGCGCATTCACCGTGCAATCCTACCGAGGGGTCTCCGGCCCTCCGTGGGGGCGGGGGCATATCCTGGAAGGAACCCGCAGCGGATGCGGGTGAAGGGGGTCTCGTGGACGGATTGGGTCGTCGTGTTCTCGTCGCAGCGTTCGACGGCTGGAACGACGCGGGCGAAGCCGCGTCTTCCGCGATCACGCAGCTGCGCGAGGGCGGCTCCTACGAGACGGTGTTCTCGGTCGATCCCGAGCTCTACTTCGACTACCAGTACACGCGTCCGCACATCGCTGCGGACGGCGACGGCCGTCGCACGCTCCGCTGGCCCGAGGCCACGCTGCTGCGCCCGGCGCAGGCGACGCGCGGCACCCAGCTGTGGCTGCTGACCGGCGTGGAGCCCGCCCGCGCGTGGCAGGCGTTCTCGTCGGAGTTCGTCGACATCGCCCTCCGCGAGGACATCACGGGGTTCGTCGCGATCGGCTCGATGATGTCGGACGTGCCGCACACCCGGCCCATCTCGGTCTTCTCCGGCAGCGACAACGAGAACCTGCGCACGGCGCTCGAGCTCGAGCGCAGCACCTACGAGGGTCCCGTCGGCATCCTCAGCGTCCTCGGCGACGCCGCCGAGCGCGCCGGGATCCCGACCGCGAGCCTGTGGGCGAGCGTGCCGCACTACGTCGCAGGGCACACGCCGTCGCCGAAGGCGACCCTGGCGCTCCTCGACCGGCTCGAGGACCTCACCGGCGCCTCCGTCCCCCGCGGCGACCTCGCCACGGAGGCAGCGGCATGGGAGGCATCCATCGACGCGGCCGCGGCCGACGACGAGGAGATGACGGAGTACATCCACCAGCTCGAGCGCACGCGCGACACGTGGGACTCCCCCGAGGCCTCGGGTGATGCGATCGCGCAGGAGTTCGAGCGGTACCTGCGCCGCACCGACGGCAAGCCGGGCGACGGGCCGAGCAAGCCCGGCCGCGACGACCCGCGCCGCTGAGCGGCATCCGTCCCCCGCGTCAGGGGTTGATGACGCCCATGCTCAGCAGCACCAGCAGGAGTGAGCCGACCGCGACGCGGTAGACCACGAACGGCAGGAAGCTGTGCTTGGAGATCCAGCTCATGAAGAACGCGATCACGCCGAGCGCGACGACGAATGCGACGGCCGTCGCCACCGCGGTCTCGCCGAGGGTGAACACGCCAGGCTCGCCGAGGCTCTTGAACAGCTGGAAGAACCCGCTGCCGAAGACGGCCGGGATCGCGAGCAGGAACGCGTAGCGCGCCGCGGCCGCCCGCTCGTAGCCCATGAAGAGGCCGGCGGTGATGGTTCCGCCGGACCGCGAAACGCCCGGGATCAGGGCGAGCGACTGCGCGAAACCGTAGATCACGCCGTGGCCGACCGTGATGTCCTGCAGCTTGCGCTTCTTGGCGCCGACGTGGTCGGCGATGCCGAGCAGCACGCCGAAGAAGATCAGCATGCCGGCCGTGATCCAGAGCGATCGCAGCACGGTCTCGATCTGGTCCTGGAACAGCAGGCCGAGCACCACGATCGGGATCGAGCCGACGATGATGAGCCAGCCGAGCTTCGCGTCGGGGTCGTTGCGCGGGATGCGGCCGAACAGCGCCCGGAACCAGTGCCCGATGATCCGCACGATGTCGCGCCAGAAGAAGACCACGACGGCCGCCTCGGTGCCGATCTGGGTGATCGCGGTGAACGCGGCGCCCGGGTCCTCTGCCGACGGCAGGAACTCGCCGAGGATGCGCAGGTGCGCGCTCGACGAGATCGGCAGGAATTCGGTCAGTCCCTGGACGAACCCGAGGATGATCGCTTCGAGAAGCATGGGCGCCTTTCAGCCGTGCGGTGACGGATGCCGGGGGGCGAGGCATCCGCCGACGAATCAGTAGGTGCGGAGCAGATCGGTGAGGACGGCCTGGCCGAAGACCAGGGCGTCGATGGGCACGCGCTCGTCGACGCCGTGGAACATGCCCGTGAAGTCGAGGTCCGACGGCAGGCGCAGCGGCGCGAAGCCGTAGCCGGCGATGCCGAGCGCCGCGAGCGCCTTGTTGTCGGTCCCGCCGCCCATCAGGTACGGCACGACAGGTGCGCCAGGATCGTGACGGCCGAGCGCCGCGACCATGGCGTCGACGAGGTCGCCCGAGAACGGGACCTCGAGTCCGATGTCCTGGTGGACGATCTCGACCTCCACGCCGTCGCCGACGATGCGGCGGATGTCGGCGAGAGTCGCGTCCTCGGTGCCGGGAAGCGTCCGGACGTCGATGAGCGCCTCGGCCCGGTCGGGGATCACGTTGTGCTTGTAGCCGGCCACGAGACCGGTCGGGTTGGTGGTGGTGCGCAGCGTCGAGCGGAGGAATCCGGATGCTGCGCCGGTGGCTGCCGCGACGGCGTCGGGGTCGCCCGCGGAGTGGCCGGTGAGCTCCGCGAGTCGCTCGCTCATCTCGCGCGAGGTGTCGGTGAGCGTCACGGGCCACGCGGTGCGCCCGAGCGCCGCGACGGCCTCGGCGAGCCTCGTCACGGCGTTCTCGTCGTGCAGCTTGGACCCGTGCGCGGCGCGGCCGCGTGCGACGAGGCGGATCCAGATGAGGGCCTTCTCCCCCACCTGCAGGAGGTACGCATGGCGGTCGCCGATCGGGATCGAGTAGCCGCCGACCTCGCTGATCGCCTCGGTGGCGCCGGCGAACCACTCGGGGCGATCGCGGACCACGAGAGCGGACCCCTCGACGCCGCCGTTCTCCTCGTCGGCGAAGAACGCCAGGACGAGGTCGCGCTCAGGCTGCTCGCCGGCGCGGAGGATGTCGGCGACCGACGTCAGGATCATGGCGTCCATGTCCTTCATGTCGACGGCGCCGCGGCCCCACAGCATCCCGTCCTTCACGATGCCCGCGAAGGGGTCGACGCTCCAGTCGTCGGCGATCGCCGGAACCACGTCCAGGTGGCCGTGCAGCACGAGCGCGGGCTTGTCGCGGTTGCGGCCGGGAACCCTCGCCATCACGTTGGTGCGGCGCGGGAGGGGCTCGTAGAACTCCGGCTCCAGGCCCAGCGTCTCGAGGTAGGCGCCGACGTACTCCGCGGCCTCCCGCTCACCGGCGGCGCGGCCGCCGCCGTGATTCGTGGTGTCGAAGCGGATCAGATCCCGCGCGAGCGCGGCGACCTCCGGAAGTCCGGGATCGGATGAAGGCATGGGCTCAAACCTACCGGTCACTCGTTTCCCGTCCGTTTCCGCGAGGAGCGCGCGACACCGAAGGACTCAGGGTCCGCAACGACGAAAGAAGGCCCCCTTTCGGGGGCCTTCTTCACTGTGCGCGAGGGGGGACTTGAACCCCCACGCCCTATACGGGCACTAGCACCTCAAGCTAGCGCGTCTACCTATTCCGCCACCCGCGCAGGTGGTTTTCGGTTTCGCAACCGAGGAATGACATTACCACGTCGCCGGAGGTTCAACGAATCGGCGGACGCCCGGGCGCGTCATCCCATCGAAACGCCGAACAGCAGGCCGAGGACGTACGTCACCGCGGCGGCGCCGAAGCCGATCGCGAGCTGACGGAGCGCGCGCTTGAGCGGCGGTGCGCCCGACAGCAGGCCCACCGCGGCACCGGTCGACATCAGCGCGATCCCGACGAGCACGAGCGCCACGACGACGGCGGTGAGGCCGGACAGGCCGAAGATCCACGGCAGCACCGGGATGATCGCGCCGGACGCGAAGAACAGGAAGCTCGACAGCGCGGCGGCCCAGGCGCTTCCCACGACCTCTTCGTGGTCGGCGACCGAGATCGGGCCGGTGTCGGTGCGTCCCTGACCCAGCGCGTGCGCGGCCTCGACGACGCGGCGGGCGCGCGCGGACGCCTCGGCCTCCGGCATCCCGCGGGTCCGGTAGACGAGCGCCAGCTCGTTGGCGTCGATGTCGAGGTGCGGGATCGCGCCGTCGGCGTAGTCGCTCGGCTCGGTGGCCGCCAGCAGCTCCCGCTGGGAGCGGACCGACACGAACTCCCCCGCACCCATCGACAGCGCGCCGGCGAGCAGGCCCGCGATGCCGCTGAAGAGCACGAACTGGCTCGACACCCCGGTGGCGCCGATGCCCATGACGAGCGCGAGGTTCGAGACGAGGCCGTCGTTCGCGCCGAAGACCGCCGCGCGGAACGTGCCCGACAGGCGACGGCGTCCGCGGGCGGCGAGCCCGCGCACGACCTCGTGGTGGATCCGCTCGTCCGCCGCCATCGTCGGGGTCGCGAACGGCTCGTCGTCGTAGGGCGAGCGGGCCTCGGCGTTCTGAGCGAGAGCCAGCACGAAGATCGAGCCGAACCGCTTGGCCATCCAGCCGAGCATGCGGGTGCGGACGTCGGCCTGCGGCAGTCGTGCCGGCTCACTGCCCAGCAGCTGCAGCCAGTGCGCCTCATGGCGCCCCTCGGCCTCGGCGAGCGCGAGCAGGATCTCGCGCTCCTCCCCCGTGCGGCGCCCCGCGAGCTCGCGGTAGACGTGCGCCTCCGCCCGCTCGTTGACGAGGTACCGCGCCCAGCGGCGTCGATCGCGGTCGGTCGGTGCGGCGGGCGTGCTCACTCGGTCCTCCAGTCAGGGGTGCGGGACCCGTCAACGCTAGCCACCGCCCGGGGCACCGCCGGCCCAGAACCGAGGATTGCCAGCATTTCGGGGTTCCGAACCTCACCGGCCCTCGAGGGCGCCGCGCAGCCCGAGCTCGAGCGCCAGGAGTCAGGAGCGGACGCGCTTGCGCAGCACGTCGATGCGCGACTGCAGCTGGGTCACCGTCGCGTGCGACACGGCGGGGCCGCCGCAGATCCGGCGCAGCTCGGCGTGCACGAGGCCGTGGGCCTCGCCCGTCTGGCGGGCGTAGAGGCCGACGAGGCTGTTGAGGAGCTGGCGCTGCTCCTTGAGCGTGCGGTGCAGCGCCTGGGGCAGCGCGGGCTCCTCCGCAGGCTCCGTCGCCTCCTGCGCCTCGCGCGCGGTGCGGTGCCGCGACTGGCGTGAGACCCGCGACATCAGGACGTCGTGCACCTGGTCGGGTTCCAGCAGGCCCGGGATGCCCAGGAACTCCTCCTCCTCGGGGGTGCCCGGAACGGCGAGCTGGCCGAACTCCTGGCCGTCGAAGAGCACGCGGTCGAAGTGCGCGAGCGAACCCAGGGCCTGATACGAGAACTCCTCCTCGAGCGCGTCGGAAGCCTTGTCCTCGCGCTCGGCGGCGTTCATCAGGTCTTCTTCGGCGTTCCACTCGTCCTCGCCGTCGGAGTCGCGGTCCAGCGCGTGGTCGCGCTGCCGCTCCATCTCGTTCGCGAGGGCGAGCAGCTGCGGCACGTTCGGCAGGAACACGCTCGCGGTCTCACCGCGACGGCGCGCGCGCACGAAGCGCCCGATGGCCTGCGCGAAGAACAGCGGCGTCGAGGCGCTCGTCGCGTACACGCCGACGGCGAGGCGCGGCACGTCGACGCCCTCCGACACCATGCGCACGGCGACCATCCAGCGGCTCGTCGAGGTCGAGAACTCTTCGATGCGGCTCGACGCCTCGGCCTCGTCCGACAGCACGACGGTCGGCGCCTCGCCGCTGATGTCGTGCAGGATCGCGGCGTAGGCGCGCGCGGCCGTCTGATCCGTCGCGATCACCAGGCCGCCGGCATCCGGAACGTGCTCGCGCACTTCGGTGAGCCGGCGGTCGGCCGACCGCAGCACGGCGGGGATCCAGTCGCCTTCGGGGTCGAGCGCGGTGCGCCAGGCCTGCGAGGTGATGTCCTTGGTGTTGTCCTGGCCGAGCTGCGCCTCCATCTCCTCGCCGGTCTTGGTGCGCCAGCGCATCTGCCCGGCGTAGACCATGAACAGAACGGGACGCACGACGCCGTCTTCGAGCGCACGGCGGTAGCCGTAGGCGTAGTCGGTGCGCGAGACCCGGATGCCCTTGGCGTCGGGGTGGTACTCGACGAACGGGATGGGCGCGGTGTCGCTGCGGAACGGGGTTCCGCTGAGCAGCAGCCGGCGGGTCGCCCGCGCGTAGGCCTCGCGCAGGGCGTCGCCCCAACTCAGCGCGTCGCCGCCGTGGTGCACCTCGTCGAGGATCACGAGCGTCTTCGCGTCCATCGTGAGCCGCTGATGGACGGATGCCTTGACCGCGACCTGCGCGTACGTCACGGCGACGCCGTGGTACTGGCGGGCGGGCGCGAAATGGCGGTTGCTGAAGGCGGGGTCGAGGCGGATGCCCACCCGCGCGGCCGCGTCTGCCCACTGCGTCTTGAGGTGCTCCGTGGGAGCGACGACGATGATGCGGTCGACGACACGCCGCCGCAGCAGCTCGCTCGCGAGACGGAGGGCGAACGTCGTCTTGCCGGCGCCCGGGGTGGCCGCCGCGAGGAAGTCGCGGGGTCCGCCGCCTGGGCCGTCGGGGCCATCCAGTCCGAAGTAGAGGTCGAGCGCCTCTGCCTGCCACGCCCGCAGCCGCTGCGCGGTTCCCCAGGGGGCGCGCTGCGGGTAGGTCGGTGAGAGGTGCTCCGCGGCGAAGCTGCCGATGTGCGCTTCGGCGCCGTGCGGGCCGGTGGTGAGACGGCCGTCGGATGCCGATTCCGTGAGGGGGTGCTCGGGGAGGGCGGGCGGCGATTCGATCGTCGTTTCGTCCGTCACCGATCACACCTCCCCCGTAGACAACGAGTCACCACGATAGACGACCCGCACGACATCGCGGGCCGGTGCGTCACCCCGCCGCGATAGCCTGACTGTCGGTCACAAGCCGAGGAACGGAAGAGCGATGTCCACGAGAGAAGATCCCCGAAGCCCGTACGTCGCAAACGTCCAGCCGCACCCGTGGCGCCGCTACGTCGCGATCGGCGACTCGTTCACAGAGGGCGTGGGCGACCCCGAGCCGTCGGCCCCGAACGGGTTCCGCGGCTGGGCGGACCGCGTCGCCGAGGTGCTCTCGGAGCAGGTCGACGACTTCGCCTACGCCAATCTCGCGATCCGCGGGCGCCTCATCGGCCAGATCGTCGACGAACAGGTGGCGCCGGCGATCGCCCTCAAGCCCGACCTCGTGACCTTCTCGGCCGGCGGCAACGACGTCATCCGGCCCAACGGCGACCCCGACCACGTCGCACAGCGCTTCGAGGACGCCGTCGTGCGCCTCTCCCGCGACGGCGCCACCGTCGTGGTCTTCACCGGCATCGACACGGCGTTCACGCCCGTGTTCCGCGGCATCCGCGGCAAGGTCGCCATCTACAACGAGAACATCCGCGCGATCGCCGACAAGTACGACTGCATCGTCGCCGACCAGTGGGCGCTCAAAGAGGTGCAGGACATGCGCTTCTTCGACGATGACCGCCTGCATTACAACGCGCTCGGCCACCACGAGGTCGCGCGCATGGTGCTGCGCGCTCTGAACGTGCCGAACGACCTGCAGCCGATGCAGCCCGACCCGCTTCCGCTGCGCACGTGGCGCGAAGCGCGGGCGGTCGACGTCATGTGGGCGCGCGAGTACCTCGTGCCGTGGGTGCTGCGGCGCCTTCGCCACCAGTCTTCCGGCGACCATGTCACGGCCAAGCGACCCGACCCGCTCCCGGTGATCACGATCGTCCCGGGGCCGGACCCCGCGGCGCCGCGCGGCGAGGAGGCCTGACATGGCGACGCACCTCGTCACCGGTGCCGGTTCGGGCATCGGGGCCGCGCTGACGGAGCGCCTCGCCGCCCGCGGCGACGACCTGTGGCTGCTCGCACGGGACGCGGGCCGTGCGGCGCAGCTGCGACAGCGCT
The DNA here is from genome assembly GCF_001422925.1 of Microbacterium sp. Leaf288. Classification (GTDB taxonomy): domain Bacteria; phylum Actinomycetota; class Actinomycetes; order Actinomycetales; family Microbacteriaceae; genus Microbacterium. The sequence continues at coordinate 260,655 of NZ_LMNI01000010.1, read as the reverse complement.
TCCCGGGCGCGCAGACCCTCGTCGGAGACCTCGCCGACCCCGCTCGCCTGTCGTGGGCGTTCAGCCACCAGAGCGTGCCGCCGCAGCTCGACTCGCTCATCCATGTGGCCGGCGTCGTGGAGCTCGGGGCGATCGGCGAGACGCCGGTCGCGACGTGGCAGCACCAGCTCAACGTCAACGCCGTGGCCCCTGCGGAGCTCACCCGCCTCATGCTCCCCGCCCTCCGCACGGCCCGCGGACGCGTCGTGTTCGTGAACTCCGGCGCCGGCCTGCGTGTCAGCCCCAAGTGGGGTTCGTACGGCGCGAGCAAGTTCGCGGTGCGCGCCGTCGCGGATGCCCTCCGCGAGGAGGAGCGCGCGAACGGCGTGCGCGTGACCACCGTGTACCCCGGGCGCACGGCGACGCCCATGCAGGAGAAGGTCCACCAGCAGGAGGGCGCGGACTACGACGCGTCGCAGTGGATCGACCCGGCATCCGTCGCGACGGCGATCCTGGCGGCCCTCGACCTGCCCCGCGACGCCGACCTCACCGAGCTGATGGTGCGACCGGGCGCCTGACCTCGGCGACGCTGCCCGCCGCAGGTCAGCGCGCCCGCAGCTCCCACAGCGCCACCGCGCTCGCCGCGGCGACATTGAGGGAGTCGACGCCACCCGCCATGGGGATCGTGACGACGGTGTCGGCCGCCTCGAGCGCCCGGCGCGACAGCCCGTCGCCCTCCGCGCCGAGCATGAGCGCGACCCGTTCCGGCCGGCGCGCGCGGAAGGCGTCGAGCGAGACAGCGGCGTCCGACAAGGCGAGCGCGGCGAGTTCGAAGCCCGAATCGTGCAGCACCGCGCGTGCCTCATCCCACTCGGGCAGCCGCGTCCACGGCACCTGGAAGACGGTGCCCATGCTCACCCGGACGCTCCGCCGGTAGAGCGGGTCGGCGCATCTCGGACTCACGAGCACCGCGTCGGCGCCGAGGCCGGCGGCCGCGCGGAAGATCGCGCCCACATTGGTGTGGTCGACGATGTCCTCGAGCACGACGACGAGCCGCGCGCCCGCGACGACGTCGGCCACCGACGGGAGCTCGGGCCGGTGCATCGACGCCAGCGCGCCGCGGTGCACCGCATACCCGGTCAGGGACTCGGCGATCTCGGGGGCGACGACGTACACCGGGGTCGAGGCATCCGTCACCAGCTCCTCCACGTCGGGGAGCCACTTCTCCTGCACGAGCACCGAGCGCGGCCGATGGCCGGCCGCGATCGCGCGACCGATCACCTTCGCCGACTCGGCGATGTACAAGCCGCCCTCGGGCTCGATCACGCGCCTCAGCGCGACATCGGTGAGATCGCGGTAGTCCGCGAGGCGCTCGTCGGAGGCGTCGGTGATCTGGATCGCGTGCATCGCGTCCCATCGTCGCACGGCGCTCAGGCCGGGGTGCCGACCGCCGTCCAGGCTCGCGCCGTCACCGTGAACCCGCCGTCGCCGAGCTCGTCGCGCAGCGCCTGCTCCAGTCGCGCGACCTCGCCCCGGCCGAGGGTGGCGACGTACCGGCCGGCCGGCCCGACACCGAGGAGGAACGGATCCCACCAGTCAGCGAAGTCCGGGAACGACACCGTGCACTCGACCACCGTCTGGGTGACGTCGGCGAGGCCCGCGCGCCGGAAGATGTCGACGAGCTGCCCAGGGGCGGCGCCGCTGAGACCGGCCTCCCCGCGGACGCCGTCGTCGAGTCGGCGCGCCACACGCCAGAACGTCGAGAGCGGTCCGCCATCGCCCGCGTGGTCCCACACGCAGGCCGAGACCCGGCCGCCCGGCGCCGTCACGCGGCCCATCTGCGTCACACCGCGCACCGGGTCCGACATGAAGTGGACGACGAGCTGAGCCAGGGTCGCCCCGAACTCCCCGTCGGCGAACGGCAGATGCTCCGCTTCGGCGACACGGACGTCCACGCCGGGGCACAGTTCCTCGGTCGCGTCGACGAACGCGGGTTCCGGGTCGGCGGCGCTGACCGCCTCAGGACCGCGACGCTTCACGAGCTCGAGGGTCAGCATCCCCGGCCCGCATCCGACGTCCAGCAGCCGGGCGTCCGCGTCGACGCCTTCGAGCCCGACGGTCGCGAACTCGACCGCCAGCGGGGTCGAGAAACGGCCCATGAAACGCGCGTACTCCTCGGCGCTGACGCCCCCGAAGCTGCCCACGCGCTCATCCTGGCACGCTGTGCCGCTGCGTAACATCCCCGAAAACCGCGGGGCCTACACTCGACGCGAAGGGGGTGCGCCGTGACGACGATCGCGAGCGGAATGGACGCCCGGACGACGGATGCCGTGGCTCAGGCCATCGCCACGCTCTCGGGCCGGCGGATCGCCGTGCTGACCGGGGCAGGCGTCTCGACGGATTCCGGCATCCCGGACTACCGCGGGGCAGGAGCTCCGGTGCGGACCCCGATGACCGTCGAGCAGTTCCTCTCCAGCGATGCGTCGCGACGTCGCTACTGGGTCGGCAGCCACCTCGGCTGGCAGGCGTTCGCGTCCGCCGAGCCGAACCCCGGGCACCGCGCGCTCGCCGACCTCGAAGCTCGAGGACTCGCGACCGGCGTCGTCACCCAGAACGTGGACGGACTCCACGTGCGCGCCGGCAGCCGCCGCGTCGTGGAGCTCCACGGCACGATGCGCCGCATCTTCTGCACCCACTGCGGCCAGGTCTTCGACCGGCGCGACCTCGCCCGCCGCGTCGAGGACGACAACCCGTGGATCCGTGTGCCCGAGAACGTCGCACTCGGGCCCGACGGCGACGTGCTCCCCGAGAGCACCGAGGGCTTCCGCATCCCGGAATGCAGTGTGTGCGGCGGGATGCTGAAGCCCGATGTCGTCTTCTTCGGCGAGTTCATCCCCGCCGAGAAGTTCCGCGAGGCGGAGCAGCTCGTGCACACGAGCGAGGCGCTCATCGTGGCGGGGTCCTCACTCGTCGTGAACTCCGGCATCCGGCTGCTCGAGCGCGCGCGACGCCGCCGCCTGCCCGTCGTCATCGTGAACCGCGGCGCGACGCGCGCGGATGCCCGCGCGACGGTCAAGATCGACGCCGGCACCAGCGAGGTACTGCGCGCGCTCGCCGACGGGCTGCCCTCGCTCGCCTGAGCGGCTGATGCCCAGGCGGCCCGGGTAGGGTCGACAGCATGACCGCGCTCACCCTGATCCGCCACGGCGAGACCGATTGGAACCGCGACCGGCGCATCCAGGGATCGACGGACATCCCCCTCAACGACACCGGTCGCGCACAGGCCCGCGCGACCGCGCAGGTGCTGCGCGAACGCCTCGACGGCGCTGTTCCCGTGACCGTCGTGTCGAGCGACCTGGCCCGCGCCCGCGAGACCGCGGAGATCATCGCGGCCGAGCTGGGCCTTGCGGCACCGCGGACGTATGCCGGCCTGCGCGAGCGCGCCTACGGCGAGGCGGAGGGCGTCGGCATCGACGAGTTCCGCACCCGCTGGGGCGACTGGTACACCGCAGAGGTGCCCGGCGCGGAGCCGTGGGCCGATCTGCGCGCGCGCGCCATCACGGCGCTCGGCGGTGTCGTGCGGGATCACCGCCGCGCCACCGCCCCCGCCGCGGCCTCGCTCATCGTCGTGAGCCACGGCGCGCTCATCCGCGAGGTGATGCGCCACGCGACCGCCGGCGAACTGCCGCTGGAGGGCGAGCGGCTCGCCAACGGCGCCACCCACGACTTCGTCTACGAGCGCGACCACCTCCGGCTCGTGACGTACGCGGGACTGGTGGCCTAGGCTCGGCGCCATGCCCGCGCCTGCCACCGTCGACGAGTACATCGCGGGATTCCCTCCCGAGGTCGCCGAGCGACTCACGCGCGTCCGCGCCGAGATCGTGGATGCCGTCACGGCCGCATCCGGGACGCCGCCCGAGCAGAAGGTGCGATACGGCATCGCGGCCGTCATGCTCGGCGGGCGCTACGCACTCCACTTCGCCGGTTGGAAGAAGCACATCGGCCTCTACCCGGTGCCGACTCTTCCCGAGCCGCTGGAGTCCGAGATCGGGCCCTATCGCGCCGAGAAGGACTCGGTCGTCTTCCCGCACTCGAAGGACGTGCCGTACGAGCTCGTCGGACGCGTCGCGCGCGAGATCGCGGACGAGCGCGTCCGTCAATCGCCGAACGCCTGACCTCGAGCGGCGAGCTCTTCGTCGAGGATGCGGACCGCCTTCGGCCCGACGCCGTGGATCGCCAGCAGATCGCTGCGCGTGCGCTCGGTCAGCTGGTCGTAGCGGGTGATGCCGTGCACCGCGAGTTCGCGCCGCGCGACGGTGCCGATCCGCGTGGTGAGCTCCGACTGCGTACTCATGCGTCCGCGCGAGCCAGCACGCCGCGCGCGTGGCGCAGCACCGGTTCGTCGACCATGCGCCCGTCGTACGAGAACACACCGCGCTCGCTCTCCGCGGCGGTGAGGACGGCGCGCGCCCACGCCACGGTCTTCTCATCAGGGCGGTAGGCGGCGCGGATGACGGCCACCTGGCTCGGGTGGATGCAGGCGGTGGCGCGGAAACCGGATGCCGCAGCATCCGCCGCCTCGATGGCCAGGCGCTTCGCGTCCTCGATGTCCAGGTGCACGGCGTCGATCGCCGCCTTGCCGCGCGCGGCGGCCGCGAGCAGCACGCGGGAGCGTGCGTAGCGCGCGATGTCGCGGTAGCGGCCGTTGGGTTTGCGGCTGGAGGTGCCGCCGATGCTCGCGACGAGGTCTTCGGCGCCCCACATCATGGCCACGACGTTGTCGAGCGCGGCGATGCGGTCGGCCTGGGCGACGCCCTTCGCCGTCTCGCACAGCGCGATCACCTCGAAGCGCGCGTCGATGCGCCCGATGCGCTTGGGCGACTCGGACTTCGCGACCATGATGCGCCGGTAGTCCGTCTGCGACAGCGTCGCGAGATCGGCGACGAACGCGTCGGTCTCGGGCGGGTTCACGCGCACGATCACCCGTGCCGGGTCGAGTTCGGATTCGATGAGGTGTCCGCGCGCCGCGGTCTTGTCGGCGGGCGCGACCGCGTCCTCGAGGTCGAGGATCACGGCATCGGCACGGTCGAACGCCTTTTCGTACCGCTCGGGGCGGTCGGCGGGGCAGAACAGCAGCGCGGGGCCGAGGTCGAAGCTCATCGGGTCTCCTCCGGGGTCTCGGGTGCGCACCACATCAGCGCGGTCCGGGTGGCGAGGGCGACGACCTCGCCCCGCTGGTTGCGGCCGGTGTGCCGCAGCGTCACGATGCCCTGTCCCGGTCGCGACGCCGACAGCCGCTTGTCGAGCACGTCGGTCTCGGTGTACAGGGTGTCGCCGTGGAACAGCGGCGCCGGGAACGATACGTCCGTGAGGCCGAGCTGGGCGACGAGCGTGCCCTGCGTGATCTGCGAGACGGATGCCCCGACCATCGTCGCGAGCGTCCACATCGAGTTCATGAGGCGCCGGCCGAACGGCTGCGTCTCGGAGAACGCGGCGTCCAGGTGCAGCGCCTGCGTGTTCATCGTGATCGACGAGAACACCACGTTGTCGGCCTCGGTCGCCGTGCGGCCGGGGCGATGCAGGTACCGCGCCCCGACCTCGAGCTCGTCGTAGTAGAGCCCGCGCTGGATGATCTCCCGCGCTGCCCCGGCCGGGGCGTGGTCGTCGGAAGCGTCGGGGGTCACGTCTGTCACGCTACCCTCACGCCACGCCGAGCGCCCGCGCGATCACCAGCAGCTGCACCTCGTTCGTGCCTTCGCCGATCTCGAGGATCTTCGAGTCGCGGTAGTGCCGCGCGACCGGATACTCGTTCATGAAGCCGTTGCCGCCGAAGATCTGGGTCGCGTCGCGGGCGTTGTCCATGGCGGCGTCGCTCGCGGTGAGCTTCGCCATGGCCGCCTGCGTCTTGAAGGGCTTGCCGGCGTCCCGCAGTCGCGCCGCGTGGTGCCACGCGAGCCGCGCGACGTGCACGCGCTGCTGCATGCGGGCCAGGAGGAACTGGATCCCCTGCCGCGTCGAGAGCGCGTCGCCGAACACGGTCCGCTTCTTGGCGTAGTCGACGGCCGCGTCGAGGCATCCCTCCGCCGCTCCCGTGGCGAGCGCGGCGATCGCGATGCGTCCCTCGTCGAGGATGTGGAGGAAGTTCGCGAAGCCGCGCCCCTCGGTGCCGAGCAGGTTCGCCACGGGCACGCGCACGTCCTGGAAGGTCAGCGGGTGCGTGTCGGACGCGCGCCAGCCGACCTTGTCGTAGCCGGGTTCGACGGTGAACCCCGGCGTGCCGTGGGGCACGACGATGGTCGAGATCTCCTTGCGGCCGTCGGTCTCGCCCGTCACCGCGGTGACCGTGACGAACCGTGTGATGTCGGTGCCCGAGTTGGTGATGAACTGCTTCGAGCCGTTGATGACCCACTCGTCGCCGTCGCGGCGCGCGGTGGTGCGGGTGGCCCCGGCGTCCGATCCCGCCTCCGGCTCGGTGAGCCCGAACGCGGCGAGCGCGCGGCCGGCGAGCAGATCGGGCAGGAGCTGCTGCTTCTGCGCCTCGCTGCCGAAGCGGAACACCGGCATGGCACCGAGGCTCACGCCCGCCTCGAGCGTGATCGCGAGCGACTGGTCGACGCGGCCGAGCGCCTCGATCGCGAGGCACAGCGCGAAGTAGTCGCCGCCCTGACCGCCGTACTCCTCGGGGAACGGCAGGCCGAAGAGCCCCAGCTCCCCCATCTGCGCGACGACGTCCATCGGCAGGGTGTGCGTGCGGTCGGCCTCGTACGAGACGGGCGCGACGACCTCGTCGGCGAACTGCCGCACCAGCGCGGCGAGCTCGCGCTCGTCCTCCGAGAGGTCGTAGGTGTCGTAGCTGTCCATTGCTGCTCCTCGGGTGTCAGGAGGTCGGCGCGGGCGCCTCGTGGGCGTCCGCGGTGGGGTCGTCGGGAGAATCGGATGCTGCGGCCGCCGCATCCGCGAGCGAGACATGCGCGAGCACCTGGTCGCGGCGCACCTGTTCGCCGACGGCGACGTCGACGCGCACGACGCCGTCGTGCGGGGCGAGGACGGGGTGCTCCATCTTCATCGCCTCGATCGTGACGATCCGGTCGCCGGTGGCGACGGTCACGCCGTCTGCCACGTGCACGGCGACGACCGCGCCCGGCATGGGCGCGCGCAGTTGCGGATCGGATGCCGCGGCCGCACGCTCGCGGGCCGCCAGTCGTCGCTCCATGGCGGCGCGGCGGCTGAGCGGGCGGAGGCGATGCGTCGCGCCGTCTGCGTGAACCCAGACCCATCCGTCGGCGTCGCGGGCGTCGATCGCACCGTCGCCGAGGCCCGGCGCAGCGGGGACGGGGACCGCGAGCACGTCCCCTCCCGCGGTCTCCACCGACACCGTGCGCGCTGCAGGCGTCTCGCCCGAGCGCCAGCCCGATCCCGCGCGCCACAGCGGGCTCGCCCGCCGCTGCACTCCGGAGTCCGTCCTGCCCGTGGGTTCGGCGGCGGCGGCCGCGACATCCAGCGCTGCAGCGCCCGGCGCACCCGCCGTGTACGTCGGCATGCGGTCGATGAGGCCCGTGTCCATGTCGCCGGTCTGCACGCCCTCCTCGGCGAGCAGGGCGCGGAGGAAGCCGATGTTGGTGTCGAGCCCGAGCACGATCGTCTCGGCGAGCGCGGCGTCCAGACGCGGGAGCGCCTCCGCGCGGTCGGCGCCGTGCGCGATGACCTTCGCGATCATCGGGTCGTAGTCCGCCGTCACGGTGCTCGCGGTCTCGACCGCCGAATCGGTGCGGACGCCCTCGGCGGGCCGCCACACCAGCACATCGCCGGTCGCCGGGAGGAAGCCGCGCTCCGGCGTCTCCGCGTACACACGGGCCTCGATCGCATGGCCGTCGAGGCGCACGTCGTCCTGCGAGAACGCGAGCGGCTCCCTCGCGGCGATCCGCAGCTGCTGCTCGACCAGGTCGAAGCCGGTCACGAGCTCGGTGACGGGGTGCTCGACCTGCAGGCGCGTGTTCATCTCGATGAAGAAGAACTCGTCGGGCCGGGAGGCTGCGACGAGGAACTCGACCGTGCCCGCCCCGCGATAGTCGACGGATGCCGCGGCCGCGCAGGCCGCCGCGCCCAGGCGGGCGCGGGTGTCGGCGTCGACCGCCGGGGACGGCGCCTCCTCGATCACCTTCTGGTGGCGGCGCTGCAGCGTGCACTCGCGCTCGCCGAGGTGGACGACGCTCCCGTGCGCGTCGGCCAGCACCTGCACCTCGATGTGGCGCGGGCGCTCGATGAGGCGTTCGAGCAGGAGGGTGTCGTCGCCGAACGCGGCGGCCGCGACGCGGCGCGCGGTCGCGAGCGCGTCCGGCAGCTCCGCGGCCGAGCGCACCACCTGCATCCCCTTGCCGCCGCCGCCCGCCGACGGCTTCACCAGGAGGGGGAAGCCCGCACGCTCGGCGGACGCCGTGATCTCAGCATCCGTCATCCCCGCCGCACTGAACCCGGGCACCGTCGGCACGCCGTACGACGACACGTGCTCCTTCGCACGGATCTTGTCGCCCATCACCTCGAGCGCACGCTCGCCGGGCCCGATGAAGACGATTCCCGCCTCGGCGCAGGCGCGTGCGAAAGCGACGTTCTCCGACAGGAAGCCGTAGCCCGGGTGGACGGCCTGCGCGCCGCTCGCGACCGCCGCGGCGACCACGGCGCCGATGTCGAGGTACGACTGCGCGGCCGCGGCGGGCCCGATGCGGACGGCCTCGTCGGCCTCGCTCACGTGCGGCGCGTCGGCGTCCGCATCGCTGTAGACGGCGACCGAGCGGATGCCGAGGCGCCGGAGCGTGCGGATCACCCGACGGGCGATCTCACCGCGGTTGGCCACCAGGACGGTGTCGAACCCTTCGGCGGGCTCAGGCAGAGAGAAGAGCATCACAGTCACATCCGGAAGACGCCGAAGCGCGGCTCGGGGAGCGGGGCGCGCGAGACGACGTCGAGCGCGAGGCCCAGGAGGTCCCGGGTGTCGAGCGGATCGACCACGCCGTCGTCCCACAGCCGGGCGGTCGCGTAGTACGGGTCGCCCTGCTCCTCGTATCGGGCGCGGATCGGGGCCTCGAAGTCCGCCTGCTCCGCCGTGGACCACTCTTCGCCGCGCGCCTCGAGCTGGTCGCGCTTGACCGTCGAGAGGACGGAGGCGGCCTGGGGGCCGCCCATGACGGAGATCCGGCTCGCCGGCCACGTCCAGAGGAACCGGGGGGAGTACGCGCGTCCGCACATCGAGTAGTTGCCGGCGCCGAACGACCCGCCGATGACGACCGTGAGCTTCGGCACCCGTGTGGTCGCGACGGCAGTGACCATCTTGGCGCCGTCCTTCGCGATGCCGCCCGCCTCGGCGTCGCGTCCCACCATGAAGCCCGAGATGTTCTGCAGGAACAGCAGCGGCACCCCGCGCTGATCGCACAGCTCGATGAAGTGGGCGCCCTTCTGAGCGGACTCGCCGAACAGCACGCCGTTGTTGGCGACGATGCCGACGGGGTGCCCGTGGATGCGCGCGAAGCCGGTGACGAGCGTGTCGCCGTACTCGCGCTTGAACTCGTGCAGCTCACTGCCGTCGACGAGCCGCGCGATCACCTCGCGCACGTCGTAGGGCAGGTTCACGTCGACCGGCACGACTCCGTACAGATCGGATGCCTCGGCCACCGGCTCGACCGCCGGAACGACCTCCCACGCGGGTTCCGCCGGCGCCGGCAGGGTCGCGACGATGTCGCGCACGATCTCGAGCGCGTGCTCGTCGTCCTCGGCGAGGTGGTCGACGACCCCGGAGCGGCGGGCGTGCAGCTCTCCCCCGCCGAGCTCCTCGGCGGTCACGATCTCGCCGATCGCGGCCTTCACCAGGGGCGGGCCACCGAGGAAGATCGTGCCCTGGCCGCGCACGATCACCGTCTCGTCGCTCATCGCGGGCACGTAGGCGCCGCCGGCGGTGCACGAGCCGAGCACGGCGGCGATCTGCGGGATCCCCGCCGCCGACAGGCGTGCCTGGTTGAAGAAGATGCGGCCGAAATGATCGCGGTCGGGGAACACCTCGTCCTGCATCGGCAGGAAAGCGCCGCCGGAATCGACGAGGTAGACGCAGGGCAGGCGGTTCTCGAGGGCGATCTCCTGCGCCCGCAGGTGCTTCTTGACGGTGAGCGGGTAGTACGTCCCGCCCTTGACCGTCGCGTCGTTGCACACCACCATCACATGCCGCCCGTGCACCAGCCCGATCCCCGCGATCACGCCAGCGGCAGGGGCTTCGCCGTCGTAGAGGCCCTCCGCGGCGAGCGGCGCGACCTCGATGAACGGGCTCCCCTCGTCGAGCAGGCGTGTCACACGGTCGCGCGGCAGCAGCTTGCCGCGCGCGACATGCCGCTCGCGCGACGCGGCGGGTCCGCCGACGGATGCTGCGGCCAGCCGCTCCCGCAGCTTCTGGGCCAGGTCCCGCTGGGCGTCGCGCGTCCGCGCGAAGGCCTCGTCGTGCACCGCGGTGGTGCTCAGCACGCTCATCCGGATCTCCCGCGCATCTTCCTCGACGTCACGATCGGATCACGTCCGTTGTCGGGACGCGATCGGATTGGTTAGTGTTCACTAACTGAGGTTCAGGTTAGCGAGCCTTAACTGGATTTACAAGCGGAGCAGCAGATGACGAACGGTGTGACCGATCGCGATCGCGCGAAGGCCGACCGCCACGCGGCGATCCTCCACGAGGCGGCGGCCCTCTTCGCCGAACGCGGCTTCAGCGGCGTCAGTCTCGAAGACATCGGCGGAGCCGTCGGCGTCAGCGGTCCCGCCCTCTACCGCCACTTCGCCAACAAACAGGCGCTGCTCGGCGCCATTCTCGTCGAGGTGAGCGAGCGGCTGCTGGCGGGCGGGCGCACGGTGATCTCGGCTCATCACGAGGCCGCCGACCAGTTGGACGCGATCATCGCCTTCCACGTGGAGTTCGCGCTGCGCGACGCCGACGTCATCCGCGTGCAGGACCGCGATCTCGCGAGCCTCAGCGACGACGACCGCCACACCGTGCGCCGTCTGCAGCGGGAGTATGTGGAGGTGTGGATCGGCATCCTCTCCACCGTCCACCCGGACCGGGACGAGGACGACCTGCGCGTACGCGCACACGCCTGCTTCGGCCTCATCAACTCGACGCCCCACACGGTTCGCGCGTCGCGGTCGCGCCCCGGCGAGCGCGATGTACGCGGCATCCTGCGCACGATGGCGCACGCCTCACTGACCGCCTGAGGCCGCCGAGGGGCATAGTCTGGACGGACCATGACGGGGCATGGCCAGCACGACGACGCCGGGGCGAGGCACGTCGACGCCACCGACACGCCCGCGGAGTCACGTGCGCCGGCGTCGGGCGACGCCAGCTCGCGGCGGGACTTCCTGAAGCTCGGCGGTGTCGCCGCGGCGGGCCTGGTCGTGGGCGGCGCCGTGGGCGCCGCGGCCGGCGCCTCCATCGGCCACACGATCGGGTATCGCGAGGGGGCGGTCGACTTCGGCGCCGTGCCGCCGCGATCAGAGCCGGGCTTCGATCACGTCGTCGTCCTGATGGGCGAGAACCGGTCGTTCGACAACCTCCTGGGATGGCTCTACACGCCCGAGAACCTGCCAGAGGGCGCCACCTTCGACGGGCTCGCGTTCGGCGACTACGCCAACACCGCGCCCTCCGGCGAGCGCGTCGCCGTGCACGCCTATTCGGGACCCACCGACGACGTGATGGCTCGGCCCGACCCGGATCCCGGCGAGGAGTTCCCGCACGTCAACACGCAGCTGTTCGGCGTGGTCGACCCGCGGGACAACGCCGCGAGCCAGGTGGGCGACATGGCCGCCCCGTTCAACGCGCCGCCGTCCGGCACCGCGCCGACGATGGAGGGCTTCCTCCACGACTACTGGAACAACCTGACGCGGCTGCGCCACGGCAAGGAGCCCACGATCGACGAGGCGTCGCACATCATGGGCGGCTTCTCCCCCGAGCAGCTCCCGGTGCTGTCGACCCTCGCGAAGGGTTTCGCGGTCTTCGACGCGTGGTTCGCGGCGGTGCCGTCGCAGACGTACTGCAACCGCTCGTTCTTCCACGCGTCGACGTCGCACGGCTTCGTCACCAACAAGCACGGCGGAGGCTACGACAAGTGGCTCGACGCCGCCACGACGCCGACGATCTTCAACCGGCTCGAGGAAGCCGGAATCCCCTGGAAGGTGTACTTCGACGAGATGCAGCTCGTCTCGCTCACCGGCATCCTGCACGCCCCGGTGCTGGAGAAGCACTGGCGCACCGGGCGATTCGGCCACATGTCGGAGTTCTTCGACGACGCGAAGGCGGGGAAGCTGCCGGCGTACGCGTTCATCGAGCCGCGGCTCGTCTACAACCACAACGACTTCCATCCGCCGTTCGGCGCTCTCCGCGAGAGCGATGTCGACGGCTCCACGGTCGTCGACTCCGCCGTGTCCGACGTGCGCGCGGGCGAGAAGCTCGTGGCCGACGTCTACGACGCGATCAAGGCGAGCGCGACGGCGGACGGATCGAACGCGATGAACACGATGCTGCTGATCACCTTCGACGAGCACGGCGGGACGTACGACCACGTGCCGCCTCCCCCGGCGACGCCCCCCGTCGCCGACGACGAACCTGGCGAGATGGGCTTCGCGTTCGACCGTCTCGGGGTGCGCGTGCCGGCGATCGCGGTGTCGGCCTACACGCGGGCCGGCACGATCGTGCACGACGAGATGCATCACGCGGCGGTGGTCGCCACGCTGGCCCGGCTGCACGGGCTGCGCCCGCTGACGAGGCGCGACGCTGAGGCGCGCGACCTGTTCTCGATCGTGAACCTCGACACTCCCCGCGACCCCGCCACCTGGCCGGTGGTGCACCCGATGTACGTGCCGCCGAATCCGGCCGAGGACGAGGTGAGCGACCTCGAGCACGGCCCCCACAGGCACAAGCCGCTCAGCCCGCCCGGACGCGGCCTGCTGGGTCTGCTGCTCGCGCGCTATGCGGCTCCCGGCTCCGCGGAGCCCGAGACCTACGCCGAGGCATATGACGTGCTGCACAAGCACGGGCTCGGACTCTTCTACCCGAAGATGGACTGACCGGCCGGCCCCCAAGGTGCCGGCCGGTCAGCGGCTCGTCAGCGCAACAGCATCGCACGCCCGGGCTCGCGGAGGATGCCCGCGACATCGACCAGGAACCGCGACCCCTGCTCGCCGTCGACCAGCCGGTGATCGAACGACAGAGCGAGCGTCATGACATCGCGCAGCGCGATCTCGCGGCGATGCTCCCAGGGCTGGCGGCGCACCGCGCCGAGCGCGAGGATGCCCGCCTCTCCGGGGTTGATGATCGGCGTCCCGGCGTCGACGCCGAACACACCGACGTTCGTGATCGAGAACGTGCCGCCCATCATGTCGGCCGGCGACGTCTTGCCCGCGCGCGCGGTCTCCGCGAGCCCGCGGATGGCGTCGGCCAGTTCGGCCAGCGTCAGCTCCTGGGCATCGCGGATGTTCGGCACCACGAGCCCGCGCCCGGTCGCGGCGGCGATGCCGAGGTTCACATAGTGGTGTTCGACGATCTCGCCCGCCTCGTCGTCCCACTTCGAGTTGAGGCCGGGGTGGCGGCCCAGCGCGAGGCACACGGCCTTCGCCGCCACAGCCATGATCCCGATCCGATGCTCCTGCAGGTCGCGGTCGCCCTTCAGCGAGGCGATGAGCTCGCTCGTCGCCGTCACGTCGACCGTCAGGAACGTCGTGACGTGCGGAGCGGTGAAGGCGCTGCGCACCATCGCGTCCGCGGTCATGCGCCGCACCCCGCGGATCGGCGTGCGCGTCGTGCGCTCCCCCGCGGCGGCCGGCATCGGCATCTCGAAGGTCTCGACGGGCTCGGCCGCAGCCGGCGCCGTCGCCGTGGCGCCCACGCGGGTCGCGTAGGCCTCGACGTCGGCACGCGTGATGACGCCGGACGCGCCGCTCGCCTCGACGAGGGCCAGGTCGATGCCCAGCTGCTTGGCGAGCTGCCGCACCGGCGGTGTCGAACGCGGGCGCTCGACCGGGCGTTCCACGACGTCGGCGAACTGGATCGCGTCGTGCGGAGCCGCCTCGAGGACGGCGGTGTCGGATGCCGCGGCCACCGAGCCCGCGACACGCGCGCGGCGCTGCGGGCGCCCGGCCCCCTGGGGCGTGGCGCCGTAGCCCACGAGGTTGGGCTCGGATTTCGCCGCCTCGGCCGGCGCGCTCGCCGCGAGCTCCGGGGCGGAGGCCTGGGTTTCCGAGGCGGGCGCCGGCGATGCAGCATCCGTTCCGCCGAGGTCGAAGGAGATCAGCACCGAGCCGACCGCGACGACATCGCCCGCTTCGGCGTGCAGTGCCGTGATGGTGCCGGCGTACGGGGACGGCAATTCGACGACGGCCTTCGCGGTCTCGACCTCGGCGATGGTCTGGTTGAGGGTGACCGTGTCGCCGACGGCGACGAGCCACTGCACGAGCTCGGCTTCGGGGAGTCCTTCCCCGAGGTCGGGGAGCGTGAAGTCCTGCATCGCCATCAGTCCAGCACCCCGCTCAGGCTGTTCGGCCGGTCCATGACGCGGTCGACGGCGTCGAGGATCCGGTCGAGGTCGGGCAGGTGGTGCTTCTCGAGCTTCGCGGGCGGGTAAGGGATGTCATGCCCGGTGACGCGCTGCGGCGCCGCCTCGAGATAGTTGAAGCAGCGCTCGGTGACGCTCGCGACCAGTTCGGCGCCGACGCCCGCCTCGCGGGCGGCCTCGTGGGTGACCACGACGCGCCCGGTCTTGCGGACGGAGGCGGTCACCGTGCGGTAGTCCACCGGCGAGATCGAGCGCAGATCGATGACCTCGATCGAGACGCCGTCGTCCTCGGCCGCCGTGGCGGCGTCCAGGGCCGTGAGCACCTGTGAGCCGTAGGTCAGCAGCGTGACGTCGCTGCCCTCGCGGGCGACGCGGGCCAGGCCCATCGGCGGGGCGTCCGCGAGCTGGACGTCGAGGTCGACCTCGCCCTTGGTGTGGTACAGCCGCTTGGGCTCGAAGTAGACCACCGGGTCGTCGGACGCGATCGCCTGCCGCAGCATGACGTAGGCGTCCTGCGGGTTCGACACGGCGATCACACGCAGGCCCGACGTGTGCACGAAGTAGGCCTCGGGCGACTCCGAGTGGTGTTCCGCGGCACCCACGCCACCTGCCCACGGGATGCGGATCGTGATCGGCATCTTCACATTGCCGCGCGTGCGGTAGTGCAGCTTCGCGACCTGGCACACGATCTGGTCGAACGCCGGGTACACGAAGCCGTCGAACTGGATCTCGACGACGGGCCGGTAGCCGCGGAACGCGAGCCCCACGGCGGTGCCCATGATGCCGGCCTCGGCGAGCGGCGTGTCGACCACGCGCTGCGCCCCGAACTGGTCGAGGAGGCCGTCGGTGATGCGGAAGACGCCGCCGAGCTTTCCGATGTCCTCGCCCATGACGAGGACCTTGTCGTCCTCCGCCATCGCGCGGCGGAGTCCTTCGTTGATGGCCTTCGCCATCGTCAGCTGCGTCATCGTCGCACCCCCTCGGCTGCCGGGGCGAACCCGTCGAGGTACGCGCCGAACCATTCGCGCTGCTCCGCGAGGCCCGAGTGGGGATCCGCGTAGACGTTGTCGAGCACGGTCAGCGGGTCGCGGGTCTTCGCGGTCGTCGCCGCCTCGCGCACGGCCGCGGCGAGGGCATCGGCATCGTGCTCGACGCTCGTCACGAACGCCTCGTCGAACTCGCCGCGCGACCGCAGGAGTGCCTCGACGCGCGCGATCGGGTCGCGGCGGCGCCACTTGTCGACCTCTTCCTTGTCGCGGTACCGGGTCGGGTCGTCCGACGTGGTGTGCGGGCCCATGCGGTAGGTGACCGCCTCGATGAAGGCGGGGCCGTTGCCGCGGCGCGCGTTGTCGAGCGCCCAGCGCATCGCCGCGAAGCACGCCAGCACGTCGTTGCCGTCGACGCGCATGCTGGGGATGCCGAAGCCCGGGGCACGCCCGGCGATCGGGAACTTCGCCTGCACCGTGACGGGCTCCGAGATCGCCCACTGGTTGTTGGTGCACACGAACACCACGGGCGCACGGAAGGAGGAGGCGAACACCATCGCCTCGTTGACGTCGCCCTGGCTCGACGCGCCGTCGCCGAAGTAGGCGACCGACACCTGGTCGGTGCCGTCGCGCTGCACGCCCATCGCGTAGCCGACAGCGTGCAGCGCCTGCGCGCCGATGATGATCTGCTGCGTGGCGGTGTTGATGTCGTAGGGGTTGTAGGTGGAGTGCTCCTCGCCACGCCAGGCGAGCACGAAGTCCGCGGGCTTGCCGCCACGGGCGTAGACGACGCCGGTCTCGCGGTAGCTCGGGAAGGCGAAGTCATCGGCGCGGAGGGCGCGTGCGGTGCCGATCTGGGTGGCCTCCTGGCCCTGACAAGGCGGCCACAGGCCCAGCTGGCCCTGCCGCTGCAGAGCGACGCCCTCGGTGTCGATGCGCCGCAGGAGAACCATGTCGCGGTAGAGGCCGCGCAGTGTCGCGGCGTCGACGTCGGCCACCCAGCGATCGAGCTCGGGGTCGGCGATGCGCTCGCCGTCAGGGGTCAGCAGTCGCGCGACATCCTCGATATCGGTGGCGAGATCCGCTGTGGGTGTCAGGGTGTGCGTCATCGTCATCACTCCTCGTTGCGGGCCCCCTCGTGAGGAGCCGCTTCGCGTGCGCCGGCCACGTCGCCGGCTGCTTCAACGGTACGTCCGCATCGCACCTCGCTCAAGCATTCGAAGACTTCTTGAGCATGTTGACAACTCAAGCCCACCACAGGCGTGCTAACGTTTCGCACTATGAGTGCCCTCGATCACGTCGACCTGGAGCTGCTGGCAGCGCTCTCCGCCGACCCGCGCGCGACCGTCGTCGCACTCGCCGAACGACTCGGCCTCTCGCGCAACACCGTCCAGGCGCGCATGTCGCGCCTGGAGAAGGCGGGGGTCTTCCTGTCGTACGAGCGAGCCATCTCGTCCGCTTCGCTCGGGTTCCCGATCGAGGCGTTCATCAGCGTCATCGTGCGTCAGGCCGACCTGCCCCGCATCGCCGTCGAACTCGCCCGCGTCCCGGAGGTCGTGCAGGCGCACGGGTTGTCGGGTCAGGTGGATCTGCTGGTGCGGGTCGCGTGCCGCGACACCCAGCACCTCTTCGACACCGATGCCCGGATCCTCGCGATCGAGGGGGTCGAGCGCACCGAGACGTCGCTCGTGATGGGCGAGGTCATCGCCCACCGCGTGACGCCGCTCATGGAGCTGGCACGACGGGAGTCGTAGCCGCGGCGCCCTTGGGGTTTCCGGTCGACGACGCGTCGGCGCGCACGAGAACCACTCCGGCGAGGATCAGCGCCCCACCGACGAACTGGATGGGCGCCGGCACCTCGGCGAGGAAGACCCACGCGAACATGAGGGCGAACAGCACCTCCGAGAGCCCGACGAACGAGGCGACCCGCGAGCCGATGCGCGGGACGGCCATCACGCCCAGCGCGTAGCCGAGCGTCGTCGCGATCGCAGCCACCCAGAAGAGCGGCATCCACCACGGCACCGCCACACCCGCGAGGACCACGTCGACCGCCGGCGCCTGGAAGGGCATGATGCCGGTGAGGCACAGCACGCCCATCACGATCGCACCCGTCAGCAGGCCGCTGGCGGCCAGCGCGAGCGGCGGCAGGTCGTCGCCGGCCCGCTCCGAGATCACGAAGTACGCGCACACGCACACCGCGGCGGCGAGGGCGAGCAGCGTTCCGATCAGGTCGAACGAGGCGCCCGAGATGTCGACGACGAGCACCAGACCGACCATCGCGACCGCGGAGCCCCACAGCACGAGCGCCGACGGCGCTGTGCGCGTGCGCACCCAGATCGCGACGACGAGCATGACCGGCGCGAGGTACTGGATCAGCAGCGCCACGGCCACCGGCATCCGCTGCATCGCCGAGAAGAAGAAGAGCTGACAGCCCAGCACCGGCATCAGGCCGAAGCCGACGATGAGCCGCCAGTGCCGCTTGAGGAAGCCGCGCTGCCGCATGATCGCGAGGAACAGCGCCGGCGAGAGCACGAGGCCGGCGACTCCCATGCGAACCAGCAGCGCCGCCCCGAGCGACCAGCCGGCCTCGAGCAGGGGCTTCACGAAGGGACCGCTCGACGAGAACGCCAGCGCCGAGGCGACGCCCATCACGAGCCCGCTGGTGCGCATTCGCGCGTGCGCGCGAAAGGCCGCGCTCGGGGCGATGACGGGAAGGGACGCGGTCGAGACGGTCATGGGCGGCATCCGGCTGTCAGGGGTGAACACTGCTTACACTGGTGACAGTAGTGGAACTGTATGTCAGGAGTCAACGTGGTTTTCATTCGTGACACGGAGCTGAGCCTCCGCGCGGCCGCCTACCTGGTCAACACGCTGCCCGGCTACGACGACGAGGACACGCTCACCACCCTCGAAGAGTTCGACGAGTACCTGGTGGTGAACCCGTACACGGGGCTCATCCGGCGCGAGGAGCAGGAGCTCGCGGCGATCCGTGCGATCCGCCCGCGTCTGCGGCAGCTGTGGGAGGTCGACCGCGACGGCGCCGTCCCGCTGGTCAACGAGATGCTCGCAGACGGCAGCGCACTGCCCCGACTCGTCCGCCATGACGGCTTCGACTGGCACGTGCACGCCACGAGCGACGATGCACCGCTCGCGACCCGCATCCTCGTCGAGGCGGCGATGGCCTTCGTGGACGTCATCCGCTCCGACGAGTACGACCGCGTGCGCATCTGCTCCGCGGACGACTGCGACTCCGTCTACATCGACTACTCGAAGAACGGCTCCAAGCGCTACTGCGACACCGGCAACTGCGGCAACCGCATGAACGTCAACGCGTACCGGCGTCGGAAGGCGCGAGAAACTGCGTGATCGCGTCGGCGGCTGCCGCCGGCGTCTCGTAGTGGATGAGGTGCCCGACGTCGGGGATCTCCACCAGCTCCGCGTCCGGGAACATCCTCGCGAGCTTGCGTTCGGCTTCGATGGGCGTGATGTCGTCCCTCACGGCGGCGACCAGCAGCGTCGGCTGGGCGATGCGCGGTGCGAACGCGCGCACGTCGTTCGACACCGACGCCACGAAGGCGTCGTGCAGCACGTCGCGGTCGGCGAATCGTGAGAAGTAGGTGTCGTGCTGATCGTGCACGAATCGACGGATGCCGGAGTCCTTGGTCTTCGCCATCGACACGCTCATCACCCGCACGATGAGCCCGTTGCGCAGCAGGGCCTCGCCGAGCCGCTTCGGCAGCTTCGCGCCTGCCCAGTAGTAGAAGACCGCCAGCCTCGTGAGGATGCCTCTCGGGCCCTCCAGCGCCGGAGCGCCGATCGGGTTCACGAGGATCACCCGCGGCGTCCCGAGGCCGCCGGCGACGGCCGCCGCGACGACGATCGAGCCGAACGAGTGCCCGAGGATCACGGATCCCGGTGCGACCGCCGCGGCGAACTCACGGAGCCACTCGGCGTAGAGGTCGAGGTCGTGGGTGCGGCCGGGGACGGGCGCCGTCTCGCCGAAGCCGGGAAGGTCGGGTGAGATCACGCGGACGCTCGGGAGGTGCGCGACGACCGGCTCGAGACCGTGGTGCTCGCCGCGGAATCCGTGCACCGCGACGATGGTCGCTTCGGCGTCGGCGGGACCGTAGACCCAATACGCCGTCGTGCCGCCGAGAACGGCGGCCTCGCGCCGCTCGACCGGGATCACGTCGAGGAGCGGGGCGTACGGGTTGGGCGCTGTCACCCGTCGAGTCTACGAGGACTCCCCCGGGTCCCGGCTGTGCGCGGAGTGCCTGCCGCCGGATGTCGGAGGCGACGCATACCGTGAACGGCATGAGCCGCCCGCATCCCGAACAGCTGCCGCTGTGGGATGCGCCGGACTGGGTGAGCATGGTCGGGGTGTTCGATCTCGAGACCACCGGCATCGTTGTCGCCGCCGATCGCATCGTCACGGCCCACGTGGGTCTGCTGGATGCATCGGGCTGCGTCATCCGCGCCCGCGACTGGCTGGCCGATCCCGGCGTCGAGATCCCCGACGGCGCGAGCGCGATCCACGGCATCTCCACGGAGCACGCCCGCGCGAACGGCCGACCGGCCGCCGAGGTGGTCGACGAAGTGGTCACGGCCGTTCGCGCCCTGCTCGATACCGGAATCCCCGTCGTCGCCTACAACGCGCCGTTCGACTTCTCACTACTGAAGTACGAGTCGCTGCGCCACGACATCGCGCCGATCGAGGATCCGTCGCCCGTGATCGATCCCCTCGTCGTCGACAAGGCCTACGACCGGTGGCGCAAAGGCAAGCGCACGCTGGAGGTCGTCGCCGCACACTACGCCGTGCGACTGGACGCCGCGCACGAGGCATCGGCCGACGCGGTCGCTGCCGGCCGCGTCGCGCAGGCGCTCGCGGAGCGATTCGCGCCGTGGCTGCCCGACACGGTGCATGAGCTGCACACCCGCCAGATCGGCTGGGCCCGTGCCCAGGCGGAGAGCCTCACCGAGTACTTCATCCGCATCGGGAGGATCGATCCCGACGACCGTCTCGACGGTCGCTGGCCGATCCGCTGACCGGCGTCGCCCCGGAAACGCAGAAGACCCCGCCGAAGCGGGGTCTTCCGGAAGAGCTGAGGCTTACTTGGAGCCGCCGAAGTTCTTGAAGCGCTGGTTGAACTTCTCGACACGACCGGCCGAGTCCATGATGCGCTGCTTGCCCGTGTAGAACGGGTGCGAGGCCGACGAGATCTCGACGTCGATGACGGGGTACTCGACACCGTCGAGCTCGATCGTCTTGTCGCTGGTCACCGTCGAGCGGGTGAGGAAGGTCTCGCCCGAGCCGAGGTCACGGAACACGACGGCCTGGTAGTCCGGGTGGAGGTCAGTCTTCATGATGGTCCTTTGAGGATGGTGCCCTGGATTTTGCCAGGGCGGTCAAAGTCTGGGGTGCGAATGCACCAAAGAAAGATTCTACCAGTCTCCCGCGCGGACGCCGAACCGGCAGTCTCTCGGGGCTCAGTGCGCGGCGCGTGCCGCGAAGCGGCCGCCCTCCTCGCTGAGGCGGATCGGCACGCCGAACGTGTCGGTGAGCGCCTCGGCGGTGAGGGTCTCGCGGATCGGACCGGATGCCACGGCCTGGCCGTCGCGCAGCAACAGCACGTGGGTGAATCCGATGGGGATCTCCTCGACGTGGTGCGTGACCATGATCATCGCCGGCGTCGTCGGCGCCTGGGCGTAGCCGCCGAGCAGGATCAGCAGCTCTTCGCGCGCGCCCAGGTCGAGGCTGGCGGTCGGCTCGTCGAGGAGCAGCAGCTCGGGGTCGGTCATGACGGCACGGGCGATCTGCACGCGCTTCTGCTCGCCGTCGCTGAGGGTGCCGAAGGTGCGGTCGGCGAGGTGGTCGAGCTTCCACTCCGCGAGCACGCGCAGCGCGCGGCGCTCGTCGATGTCCTCGTAGTCCTCGCGCCAGCGGCCGAGCACGGAATACGCCGCCGTCAGGACGACGTTGAGCACGGTCTCCTCCGGCGGCACGCGACGCGCCATCGCGGAGGACGCGAACCCGATCCGGGGCCGCAGTTCGAAGACGTCGGTGCGGCCGAGACGCTCGCCGAGGATGGTCACGACGCCTGACGTGGGGTGCAGCAGCGTGTCGGCCATCTGGAGCACGGTGGTCTTGCCGGCGCCGTTGGGTCCGAGGACCACCCAGCGCTCGTCGTCGTTGATCGTCCAGTTCAGGTGGTCGACGATGTTCCGGGCGTTTCGGCGGACGACGACGTCGGAGAACTCGAGCACCTGGGGCATGCTGACAGCCTATCGGCCGCCGGAGACCACCTCTGCGTACAGCGCGGCCGTCTGGTCGGCGATGCGCTGCCAGCTGAAATCATCGGTCGCGCGCTTCCGTCCGGCGGCGCCGTACTCGCGCGCGCGCTCCGGATCGCTCACGACCTCGGTGAGCACGCGCGCGAGATCCGACACGTACTGCTCGGGGTCTGTCGGGGTGCCCGTGCCGTCCTGCACCTGCTCGATGGGCACGAGGCGCCCTGTGACACCGTCGACGACGACCTCGGGGATGCCGCCGGTCGCCGTCCCGACGACGGCGGCGCCGCAGGCCATCGCCTCGAGGTTCACGATGCCGAGCGGCTCGTAGACCGACGGGCAGACGAAGGTGGTCGCCGCGCTCAGGATCGTGCACAGCTCGTGGCGCGAGAGCATCCGATCGAGCCACACCACGCCCTCGCGGGTCTCCTGGAGCCCGCGGACGAGCTCTTCGACCTCCGCCATGATCTGCGGGGTGTCGGGCGCGCCGGCGGCGAGGATCACCTGCACGTCGGCGGGCAGGCGCTCGGCGGCGCGGAGGAAGTACGGCAGGCCCTTCTGGCGCGTGATGCGGCCGACGAAGACCACCGACGGCTTCGCCGGGTCGATCCCCAGCTCGGCCAGCAGCGCGGGGTCCTCGACGGGGTGCCACGCCTCGACGTCGATGCCGTTGTAGATCACGCGGACGCGCCCGGGGTCGAGCGCCGGGTAGCTGCGCAGGATGTCTTCGCGCATGCCGTTGCTCACCGCGACGATGGCCGCGGCGCCCTCGTACGCCGACTTCTCGATCCAGCTCGAGACGGCGTAGCCGCCGCCGAGCTGCTCGGCCTTCCACGGGCGCAGCGGCTCGAGGCTGTGGGCGGTCACGATGTGCGGGATGCCGTGCAGCAGCGACGCGAGGTGCCCGGCGAAGTTCGCGTACCAGGTATGGCTGTGCACGACGTCGGCGCCCGCGACATCCGTCACGATCTCGAGATCCGTGCCGAGCGTCTGCACCGCGGCGTTGGCGGCGCCCAGCTCCGCCGGAACGCCGTACGACGTGGTGCCCTCCTCGTCGCGGGCGGCGCCGAACGCGCGCACCCGGACATCGATGCTCGAGCGGAGCGCCTTGACGAGCTCCGTCACGTGCACACCGGCGCCGCCGTAGATCTCCGGCGGGTACTCCTTGGTGACGATGTCGACTCGCATGTGTCGAACGCTAGTACACGGGCCGGAACGCGTCATAGTGTGGGTCGCATGCCAGCTGCACCCAAGGTCTTCGGAATCATCCTCGCCGGCGGCGAAGGGAAGCGGCTGATGCCGTTGACCGCGGATCGCGCCAAGCCCGCCGTCCCGTTCGGAGGCCAGTACCGGCTCATCGACTTCGCGATCTCGAACCTGATCAACTCGGGCCTGAGGCAGATCGTGGTGCTGACGCAGTACAAGTCCCACAGCCTCGACCGCCACATCTCGCAGACGTGGCGCATGTCGGCGCTCCTGGACTCCTACGTCACGTCGGTGCCCGCGCAGCAGCGCCTGGGCAAGCGCTGGTTCTCGGGATCGGCGGACGCCATCCTGCAGAGCCTCAACCTCATCAACGACGAGCAGCCCGACATCGTGGTCGTCATCGGCGCGGACCACGTCTACCGCATGGACTTCCGGCAGATGCTCGCCGCCCACATCGAATCGGGCGCGCGGGCAACGGTCGCCGGCATCCGTCAGCCGATCTCGCTGGCGAACCAGTTCGGCGTGATCGACGTCGACCCCGAGGATCCGATGCGCATCCGCGAGTTCCTCGAGAAGCCGCAGAACGCCGTGGGCCTGGCCGACGCGCCCAACCAGGTGCTCGCCTCGATGGGCAACTACATCTTCGACACCGACGCGCTCATCGAGGCCGTCGAGTCCGACGGGGAGCTGCCCACGTCGAACCACGACATGGGCGGCGACATCATCCCTTACTTCGTGGACCGCGGCGAGGCCGGCGTGTACGACATGAACCGCAACGACGTGCCGGGTTCGACCGATCGCGACCGGTACTACTGGCGTGACGTGGGAACCATCGACTCGTTCTTCGACGCGCACCGCGATCTCATCTCGACGCTGCCGGTGTTCAACCTGTACAACATGGACTGGCCGATCCACTCGCAGGCGGTCAACTCCCCGCCCGCGAAGTTCGTGCGCGATTCGGTCGGCCGCATCGGCAACGCGATCGACTCGATCGTGTCGCTCGGGTCGGTGCTGTCGGGCACGCACCTCGAGCGCAGCGTGGTGGGTCCGTGGACGCTCGCCGGCGGCGGGTCGACGATCACCGACTCGGTGCTCTTCGATCACGTGCACGTCGGTGCGGGCGCCCGGGTGCACCGCGCGATCCTCGACAAGAACGTGGTGCTCGAGGACGGCGCCACGGTCGGCGTCGACCGCGACAAGGACCTCGCGCGCGGCTTCACGATCACCGACAGCGGCATCACCGTCGTCGGCAAGGGGTTCCGCGTCGAGCGCTGACACACGGCGAGCGGCGGCATCCGGTCCGGCTAGCGTGGGAGCATGCCTGCCGCGCCCGCCCGCTTCCTCGTCGTGCTCGACGCCGACTCCACGCTCATCCGCAACGAGGTCATCGAGCTGATCGCCGATGAGGCAGGACGCGGCGCGGAGGTCGCGGCGGCGACCGAGGCCGCGATGCGCGGCGAGGTCGATTTCGCGACCAGCCTGCGCTCCCGCGTCGAGGCCCTCGAGGGCGTGCCCGTCGCGGCGTTCGCGCGCGTGCTCGCGCGCATCGAGCCCACGCCGGGCGTCCGCGAGCTGATCGCGGCGGTGCACGAGCGCGGCGGCGCCGTGGGTGTGGTGTCGGGCGGGTTCCACGAGATCCTCGACACGGTCGCCCCCGACCTCGGGGTGGACGTGTGGCGCGCCAACCGGCTCGCCACACGGGACGGCGTGCTGAGCGGCGCTGTGGACGGCCGGATCGTGGATGCTGCGGGCAAGGCCGCCGCCCTCCGCGAATGGGCCGACGAGCGCGGCGTGCCCCTCAGCCGCACGCTGGCGATCGGCGACGGCGCGAACGACCTCGAGATGATGGCCGTCGCCGGGCTCGGCGTCGCCTTCAATGCGAAGCCCGCGGTACGCGAACGCGCCGACCTGGTCGTCGGTCCGGTCGACCTCGCCGAGGTCATCCCGCTGCTGCCGTAGTCGCGCTCGTCGCCCCAGGCGGGGCTGTTCCGATGTCGGGCGCCGTCGGTAGCGTCGGAGCATGCACATCATCCTCGTTCCCGGGCTGTGGCTCGACGCGTCGTCGTGGGGCGACGTCGACCCCGCCCTCGAAGCCGCCGGCCACCGCACGCACGCGCTCACCATGCCGGGGGTCGGCGCCTCCGCCACGGAGTCCGCGGGCATCGGCATCGCCGACTGGATCGCCACGACGGTCGCGCAGATCGATCGGCTCGACGGCCCTGTCGTGCTCGTCGGTCATTCGGGCGGGGGCAACGTCGCCTACGGCGCCGTCGATGCGCGGCCCGACCGGGTCGCCCGGGTCGTCTTCCTCGACACGTTCCCTCCCGGCGACGGCGGCTCCATCTCCGAGTTCCCCGTCGTCGACGGTGTCATCCCTTTTCCCGGCTGGGACTTCTTCGACGAGCCCGACATCGCCGACCTCGACCCGCAGGCGCGGGCGGAGGCCGCGGCACGCGCGAAGTCAGTGCCTGAGCGGGTGCCGACCGATCCGATCCGGCTCACCGACGAGCGGCGGCGCGCCGTTCCGGCGACGATGATCACCGGCACGGTGGCGGAGGCGCAGATCCGCGAGATCATCGCGGCAGCACCGCCCTGGGCGGCCGAACTCGCCGCCCTCGAGCACCTCGACATCATCGAGCTCGGTTCCCCCGGAGACGCGACCGGCCACTGGCCGCAGTTCTCACGGCCCGGCGCCGTCGCCGAGGCGATCCTGCAGGCGATCGCCTGAGAACGCCGACGTCGCGCGGAGTGCTGCGGTCAGTGCCCCATGCCGAGGCCGCCGTCGACCGGGATCACGGCGCCGGAGATGTAGGCCGCGTCGTCCGAGGCGATCCACGTCACGACGCCGGCCACCTCGTCGGGGGACGCGAAGCGCCCGGCGGGGATGTTCTTCTTGTACTCGGCCTGCGTGTCGTCCGAGAGCTCGGCCGTCATGTCGGTCTCGATGAAGCCGGGGGCCACGACGTTCGCCGTGATGCCGCGGGCTCCGAGCTCACGGGTGAGCGAGCGCGCGAACCCGACGAGGGCGCTCTTCGAGGCGGCGTAGTTGATCTGACCGGCCGAGCCGTACAGCCCGACGACGCTCGAGATCAGCACGACGCGGCCCCAGCGGGCGCGCAGCATCCCCTTGGAGGCGCGCTTGACGACGCGGAATGCGCCGCCGAGGTTGGTCGAGACGACGCTGTCGAAGTCGTCCTCGGTCATGCGCAGCAGGAGGGTGTCCTTCGTGATGCCGGCGTTCGCGACGACGATCTCGACCGGGCCCAGCGTGTTCTCCACCTCGGTGAAGGCGGCGTCGACGGCGGCGGCATCCGTCACATCCGCCCGCACGGTGAGGGTGCCCTCGGGTCCCTCGCCGGAGCGCGCGGTGACGGCGACCTTGTAGCCCTCGGCGACGAAGCGCTCCGCGATGGCGCGGCCGATGCCGCGGTTTCCGCCGGTGACGAGGACGACGCGATCGGTGGACATGGTGGCACTCCCGGGGGTTGTGGCGGATCCGCACCAGCCTACCGGCGGCGCCCCGATCGGCCGGCGTGTTTGACACCCCCGCCGCGGCGCTGGGACTCTGGTCCCAGACATCGAAGAAAGGCCGCCCCGTGAGCGACAACACCCCGCAGAACCCCGCACCGGAGCCGGGCTCGTACCCGCCGGTTCCGCCCGCACAGGGGGCCTATCCCCCGCCCGCCTACGGCTCGCCCGCGGGCAGCGCGCCCGCCTACGGCGCCACTCCGGCATACGGCTCCGCTCCCGCGTACGGCGCAGCCCCCGCGTACGGCTACGGCGCGCCCGCGAAGACGAACACGCTGGCGATCGTGTCGCTCATCGCGTCGATCTCGGCCTTCGTCATCCTGCCGTTCATCGGCTCGGTCGTGGGCGTGATCACCGGCCACATGTCGCTCAACCAGCTCAAGACGAACGGCGAGCAGGGGCGCGGAATGGCCTTGGCCGGCACCATCGTCGGCTGGGTGGGACTGGGGCTCGCGATCCTCGGGACCATCGCGGCGATCCTGTTCTTCTCCTTCCTCGTGGGGATGTACGGGCAGTACGGCACGTACTCCTGAAACCGCTCGCCCCGGGACCCGTTCCCGGGGCGATCACGCGGTGCAACCGGCGTACCCTGGAAGTACCGTGAAGAGTTCGAGCCACGCCCCGTCGGCGACATCCCTGCCGCGTTCCCCGCGCGACGACGTCGACGCGCGCTCGACCCGCTACCTGATCACGATGGGCATCCGCGTCGCGTGCTTCATCCTCATGGTGGTCATCACGCCGTACGGCTGGTACACGTGGCTCTTCGGCGCCGCGGCGATCTTCCTGCCGTACATCGCGGTCGTCTCCGCGAACGTCGGTCAGGAGGCGCGGCGCAACCGCCGCGAGGATCCCGAGCCCGCGCTGCCCGCCGCACCCACGACGGCTGCGACCGGAACCCCGGTGATCCGCATCGAGGAGACCCGGGCGATCCCGGCGGACGACGAGCGCACGGACGACAAGCCCACCGACGAGGCGGACCCGACCGCATGAGCGACGCCGGACCCGACCAGGTCGCCGACGCGGTCTGCTCGCGCGCAGGTTGCCGCGCCGCCGCTCGCTGGCGCATCGACTGGCGCAATCCCCGCATCCACGGGGAGGACCGCCACAAGACCTGGGTGGCGTGCGACGAGCACGTAGGGTACCTCCGCGAGTTCCTCGCCGCACGCGACTTCCCGGTGGGGGTCGCCCCGCTCACCCCGACGGAGGCCGCCCGATGAGCCCCCGCTCCGTGAGCATGCAGAGCCTGCCCCGCGCGGGCCGCTGGGCGATCTACATCGCCCTCGCGGTCGTGTTCGCGATCGCGTGCGCTTTCCTGTCGAACTGGCAGTTCACGCGCAACCAGGAGCGCTCCGGACAGCTCGCGCTCGTCGCCGAGAACTACGACGCCGTCCCGGTGCCGTTGGCCGAGCTCCTCCCTGCCGGCGGCGATTTCTCGCCCGGTGACGAATGGCACCCGGTGACCCTCACCGGGACGTACCTGACCGACGAACAGCTCCTGGTGCGCAACCGCCCGCACGGCGGAACCTCGGCCTTCGAGGTGCTCGTGCCCTTCCGCCTCGACGACGGCCGCGTGCTGCTGGTCGACCGCGGCTGGGTGCCGCCGGGCCAGGACCAGCCCGTCCCCGACGCGATCCCGGCTCCCCCGTCCGGCGAGGCGACCGTGGTCGTGCGCCTGCGCCCGGGCGAGCCCCTGCCCTCGTCGGGTCGCTCGGCGCCCGAGGGACAGGTCCCCACGATCAATCTCGGCCTCATCGCCGATACGATCTCGCCCACCGCGCGCGAGGCCTTCGAGCGGAGCGCCTACGGCGTCATGGTGTCGGAGGACCCGGCCCCGGCGACCGCGCCGAGCGCCCTCGAGCCCCCGTCCGAGGACCCCGGGCCCCATCTCTCGTACGCGATCCAGTGGATCCTGTTCGCGGTGATGGGATTCGTCTTCATCGGCTATGTCATCCGCACCGAGCGCCGCCACCGTCGCGAGGATGCGGAGGACGCCCCGTCGGAGGCAGGCGGAACGGATGCCCCGGCCACCGCGCCGCCGGCACCGCGCCGTCGCCGCGACCGCGACGCGGAGGACGAGGACGCGCTGCTCGACGCCGCCGGCCGCTGACCCCGAGCACAGGATCGGAGTTCTTCGGCGACACGCCGGGTCGAGGCATCCGTTTGCCGCGTGTCGCGCAAGGCCTCCGCCGCTGTGCGCGTTGCCGACGCGCTACGCGAGCGACACGAGGTCCGCGTAGTCGCGACCCCAGATGTCTTCGACGCCGTCGGGGAGGATGAGAACGCGCTCGGGGTTGAGCGCCTCGACGGCACCTTCGTCGTGCGACACGAGCACCACCGCGCCCTCGTAGTGGGCGAGCGCACCGAGGATCTCCTCGCGCGACGCGGGGTCGAGGTTGTTCGTGGGCTCGTCGAGCAGCAGCATGTTCGCCGACGACACGACGAGGGTCGCAAGCGACAGCCGCGTCTTCTCGCCGCCGGAGAGCACGCCGGCGGGCTTCAGCACGTCATCCCCGGTGAACAGGAAGGACCCCAGCACCTTGCGCGCGTCGGTGGCGGTGATGTCGGGCGCCGCCGACATCATGTTCTCGAGCACCGAGCGCGACACGTCGAGGTTCTCGTGCTCCTGCGCGTAGTAGCCGATCTTGAGACCGTGACCGGGCTCGAGCTGTCCGGTGTCGGGCTGGTCGACGCCCGCGAGGATGCGCAGCAGCGTCGTCTTTCCGGCACCGTTGAGGCCGAGGATCACGACCTTCGAGCCGCGGTCGATCGCGAGGTCCACATCCGTGAAGATCTCGAGCGAGCCGTAGGACTTCGACAGGCCCGAGGCCATGAGCGGCGTCTTGCCGCAGGGAGCGGGCTTCGGGAAGCGCAGCTTCGCCACCCGCTCCTCCTGGCGCACCTCGTCGAGGCCCGCGAGCATCTTCTCGGCGCGCGCCACCATCTGGTGGGCCGCGGCGGCCTTCGACGCCTTGGCGCCGAACCGGGCCGCCTGCTGCTGCAGGACGGTGGCCTTCTTCTCGACGTTGGCGCGCTCCTTCTTGCGGCGCTCCTCGTCGGCCACCCGCTGGCGCAGGTAGTTCTTCCAGTTCATGTTGTAGACGTCGATGACCTGGCGGTTCGCGTCGAGGTAGAAGACGCGGTTGACCGTCTCGCCGACGAGCTCCACGTCGTGCGAGATCACGATGAGCCCGCCCTTGTAGCCCTTGAGGAACTCGCGCAGCCACACGACGCTGTCGGCGTCGAGGTGGTTCGTCGGCTCGTCGAGGATCATCGTCTGCGCGTCCGAGAACAGGATGCGCGCAAGCTCGATGCGGCGACGCTGGCCACCCGACAGGGTCTTCAGCGGCTGATCGAGGATGCGGTCGGGCAGCGAGAGGTTGTGGGCGATGGACGCCGCCTCGGCCTCTGCCGCGTAGCCGCCGAGCGCCTCGAAGCGCTCGGTGAGATTCGCGTACCTGCGCATCGCCTTCGCGGCGACCGCCTCGTCGTCGTCACCCATCGCAAGGGATGCCTCGTGCATGCCGATCGCGAGCGAGCCGAGGCCGCGTGCGTCGAGGATGCGCGTGCGCGCCAGCATCTCGGGGTCGCCTGAGCGCGGGTCCTGGGGCAGGTAGCCCAGTTCGCCGGAGCGCTCGACCTTGCCGTCCGCGGGGATGAGATCGCCCGCGAGGACCTTGGTCAGCGTCGTCTTGCCGGCGCCGTTGCGGCCGACGAGACCGATCTTGTCGCCGTCCGAGACGCGGAAGGAGACGTCCGACATGAGCACGCGGGCGCCCACGCGGATCTCGAGGTCGTGCACGGCGAGCACAGCGGAAGTCCGATCCGTCGATGGAGATGGGGAGGTGGCCGAACGGCCAGCCTCCCAGTATACGGGCCCGGCTCGGTCGTCGCCGGAACACCGGCGGACAGCGGATCGGCCGATCATTCGTGGATCCCGTCCAAGAACCCGCTCCGACCTCCCCCTAGGCTGAGTCCCATGTCATCCATCGCCGCCGCTCCGACCGCCTCCGCCGGTACGCGTCGCGTCCTCGCCGACGTCATCGCCCGACCGTCCTCGCGCGCTCGCGCGTTCGCCCTCGATGCCGGACTCGTCATCGCCGGCGCGACCATCGTCGCCCTCCTCGCCCAGGTCGAGATCCCGCTGTGGCCCGTGCCGATCACGGGTCAGACGCTGGGTGTCATCGTCGTCGGCGCCGCGCTCGGCGCGTGGCGCGGTGCGGCCGCCCTCACGACCTACATGCTCGTCGGCCTCGCGGGACTCCCCGTCTTCGCCGGCTTCACCGGCACCGTCGCCGCGATCGGCAAGCCCAGCTTCGGGTTCGTGATCGGCTTCATCTTCTCGGCGTTCGTCGCCGGCTGGTTCGCCGAGCGCGCGTGGGACCGCCGCCCCGGGCTCGCGTTCCTCGGCTTCGCCGCCGCGAGCGTCGTGCCGTTCCTGTTCGGCATCCCGTACATGGCCTTCATCCTCAACGTCGTGATGGGCCTGGACTACTCGTTCGGCGAGCTGCTCGCCGTCGGCCTCCTCCCGTTCATCCTGGGCGGCCTCATCAAGGCGGCCCTCGCTGCCGCGATCATCCCCGGCGCGTGGGCGCTCGTCCGCAAGGCGGACCAGAGCAAGAACTGAGACGGATGCCTCGACCCGAGGCATCCGTCTCTCGAAAGCCCCCGGCTGCACGGCCGGGGGCTTTCGCGTTCACGGGAGCGTGACGCGACGGATTCGCAATCTGGGAAACGGCTGGGTAAGGTTGGCCTTACCCAGCCCTCGCTAAGGGCACCCTTACCTAACAACTCATCGGAGGATTCCGTGCGCCTCAACCGCCCCGCAGCCGCCACCGCGATGCTCGCCGCCGCCGCGATCGCCCTCGCCGGGTGCGCGAGCGCGACCGCCGACAGCACCGGCGACACCGCCGACGCCGCTTCCGGAGCCGGCTTCCCGGTCACGATCGAGCACGCGTACGGCGAGACGGTCATCGAGTCCCAGCCCGAGCGCGTCGCCACCGTCGCGTGGTCGAACCAGGAGGTGCCGATCGCGCTGGGTGTCGTGCCCGTCGGCATGGCCGAGGTCACGTGGGGCGACGATGACGGCGACGGCGTGCTGCCCTGGGTCGAGGACAAGCTGGAAGAGCTCGGCGCCGACACGCCGGTCCTCTTCGACGAGACCGACGGCATCGACTTCGAGGCGGTCGCCGACACGCAGCCCGACGTCATCCTCGCCGCGTACTCCGGCCTCACGCAGGAGGAGTACGACACCCTCTCGAAGATCGCGCCCGTGGTCGCGTACCCCGAAGTCGCGTGGGGCACGTCGTACGAGGACATGATCCGTCTCAACTCGCAGGCGCTCGGCCTCGCGGCGGAGGGGGACGCCCTCATCGAGGAGCTGCACGGCGAGGTCGACGCGGCGCTCGCGAACTACCCCGAGCTCGCCGACTCGCGCGTGCTCTTCTCGTACATCGACCCGTCGGACTTCAGCCAGATCGGCTTCTACACGAGCCTCGACACGCGCCCCGGCTTCCTCGAGGGCCTCGGCTTCCCGCTGCCGGCCGTCGTCGAGGAGGAGTCGGACGGCGTGCAGTTCTACACCGCCGTGAGCGCCGAGCAGGCCGACCGCTTCGCCGACGTCGACGTGTTCGTCACCTACGGCGACGCGAGCGGCTCGATCATCGCGCAGCTGCAGGCGGACCCGCTGCTGTCGCAGATCCCGGCGATCGCCGAGGGCCGCATCGCGATCCTCGAGGAGGCGACCCCGCTCGCCGCCTCGGCCAACCCGTCTCCGCTGTCGATCGGCTGGGGCGTCGACGAGTACTTCGCGCTGCTCAACGACGCCCTCACGGCCGACTGACAGGCCAGGAGCTCGATCGGGTGACTGTCACCGAGACGCGTACGCCGCTGCCGGATGCCGCAACCCTGCGGCGCCCGGCAGCGGTGCGACTGGCGTGGCTCGCGGTGTCGTTCGCGGTGCTCGCGATGCTCTGCGTCGCGAGCGTGGCATTCGGCGTCCGCGACGTCGCGCTGAGCGACATCCTCGCCGGCCTCGGCGGCGACACCAGCGGGGTCGCACAGGCCGCCGTGGTGGCCCGGGTTCCCCGCACCCTGCTCGCGATCCTCGTCGGCGCGGCGCTGGCGATGTCGGGCGCGGCCATGCAGGCGGTGACCCGCAACCCGCTGGCAGACCCCGGCATCCTCGGGATCTCCGGCGGCGCCGCACTCGCGGTCGTCATCGGCATCGCGTTCTTCGGCATGTCGGACCCCTACGCCTTCATCGCCGCCTCGATCATCGGCGCCGGCGGCGCCGCCGTGTTCGTCTACACGGTCGGCTCCCTCGGCCGTGGCGGAGCGACGCCGCTCAAGCTCGCGCTCGCGGGTGCCGCGACCTCGGCCGCCTTCATGTCGCTCGTGAGCGCCGTGCTCCTCCCCCGCGTCGATCTGCTCGAGACCTTCCGGTTCTGGCAGATCGGCGGGGTCGGCGGGGCGACCTGGGATCGCATCGGGACGATCCTGCCGATCCTGACGGTCGGCGCGGTGATCACCCTCGTCTGCGCACGCGGCATGAACTCGCTCGCGCTCGGCGACGACGTCGCGACGGGCCTCGGCGAGCACGTCCTTCGCACCCGGCTCATCGCGTCGGCGGGCGCCGTCATCCTGTGCGGCGCGGCCGTGGCGATCGCGGGTCCCATCGCCTTCGTGGGCCTGATCATCCCGCACCTGTGCCGCCTGCTCGTCGGCACCGA
Source organism: Microbacterium sp. Leaf288 (assembly GCF_001422925.1). Classification (GTDB taxonomy): domain Bacteria; phylum Actinomycetota; class Actinomycetes; order Actinomycetales; family Microbacteriaceae; genus Microbacterium. The sequence continues at coordinate 227,367 of NZ_LMNI01000010.1, read as the reverse complement.
CCACCGCTGGCTGCTCCCGTTCTCGGCGGTCGCGGGGGCGGTGCTGCTCGTCGCCGCCGACATCGTCGGCCGGGTCGTCGCCCGCCCGGACGAGATCGAGGTCGGCATCCTCACGGCGCTCGTCGGCGCCCCGTTCTTCATCTGGATCGTCCGCAGGCAGAAGGTGCGCGAGCTGTGAGCACCGACACGTTCCTCCGTCCCGCGGCACAGGCGGTCGTCATCGGACGACGGCGCCGCAGCCGTCGCCGGGTCATCGTGACCGCCGCCCTCGCCGTCGGCGTCATGCTGGTCTTCGTCGCGTCGCTCATGATCGGGCAGACGTTCTACGGCCTCGACGAGGTCGTCCGTGTCGTCCTCGGGCAGACCGTGCCCGGCGCCTCGTTCACCGTCGGCGAGCTGCGCCTCCCGCGCGCGGTCCTCGCGATCCTCGCGGGATTCGCGTTCGGCATCGCGGGCGTGACGTTCCAGACGATGCTGCGCAACCCGCTCGCGTCGCCCGACATCATCGGCATCACCGCCGGTGCGAGCGCGGCGGCGGTCTTCGGCATCGTCATCCTGTCACTCAGCGAGACCGCGGTGTCCGTGCTCGCCGTCGTGGGCGGCCTCGCGACCGCCCTCGCCATCTACCTGCTCTCGAACAAGGGCGGATTCGCGGGCACGCGTCTGATCCTCATCGGCATCGGCGTCGCCGCGATGCTCGACGCGGCGGTCACCTACGTGCTCTCGAAAGCCCCGGCCTACGACCTGCAGGCGGCGATGCGCTGGCTCACCGGGAGCCTGAACGGGGCGACGTGGTCGACGCTGCTCCCGCTCGCGATCGCAAGCGTCGTGCTCGTTCCGGCGCTGCTGGCGAAGGGTCGCGACCTGAACGTCTTGCGTCTCGGTGACGACGCAGCCGCGAGCCTCGGCATCCGTCTTCAGGGCACCCGAGTGGTGGTCATCGTCGCGGCCGTCGCGCTGCTGGCGTTCGCGACCGCCGCCACCGGTCCGATCGCGTTCGTCGCGTTCATGGCCGGCCCCATCGCGGCGCGTATCGTCGGCCCCGGCGGCTCGCTGCTGCTGCCGTCCGCGCTCGTCGGCGCGCTGCTCGTGCAGCTGTCAGACCTCTTGGGTCAGTTCGCCTTCGACAGCCGGTACCCGGTCGGGGTCGTCACCGGCGTGCTCGGCGCCCCCTTCCTCATCTCCCTCCTCATCAGGACGAACCGCTCCGGAGGCTCGCTATGACCGATTCCCACAGCCTGTCGGCGGAAGGCCTGACGCTGTCATACGGTGACCGCACGATCGTCGAGGGTCTCGACCTCGTGATCCCGCCCGGTCGCATCACCGCGATCGTCGGCGCGAACGGGTGCGGCAAGTCGACCCTCCTGCGCGCGCTCGCGCGTCTCATCTCGCCGCGGGAGGGTCAGGTGATCCTGGACGGCAAGGCCCTGCACGGCCGCGCGACGAAAGAGATCGCACGCACCCTCGGGCTCCTCCCCCAGAGTCCGATCGCCCCCGAGGGCATCGCCGTCGCCGACCTCGTCGGACGCGGGCGGCACCCGCACCAGAAGCTGCTGGCGCGCTGGAGCTCGCACGACTACGAGGTCGTCGCGCAGGCACTCGCCGCCACCGGCATCGAGGACCTCGCCGACCGGTCGGTCGACGAACTGTCGGGCGGGCAGCGCCAGCGCGCGTGGATCGCGATGGCACTCGCACAGGAGACCGACATCCTGCTGCTCGACGAGCCCACGACCTTCCTCGACGTCGCGCACCAGGTCGAGGTGCTCGACCTCCTCACCGACCTCAACCGCGACCGCGGCACCACGATCGTGATGGTGCTGCACGACATGAACCTCGCCGCCCGGTACGCCGACCACCTCTTCGCGCTGCGCTCCGGCCGCGTGGTCGCGAGCGGAGCGCCTGGCGAGGTCATGACCGGAGAACTCATCCGCGAGGTCTTCGACCTCGACGCGCTCGTCGTGCCCGATCCCGTGTCGGGCGCGCCCATCGTCCTCCCCCGCGGCCGGCACCACGTGTCGCCTCGGGTGCCCGTCGCCGCGACCCCGCTCGCCGCGGCCCCCACTCCCCTGCCGACAGGAGCCTGAAGATGACCGGCACCGACGCACCCTCTCGTTTCTTCCGCGCCCGCGTGACAGCCATCGCCGACGTGACGCCCAGTTTCCGCCGCTTCACCTTCGGCGGCGACGACCTCGCCGACTACGGCGACCCGGGCCTCGACCAGCGCATCAAGATCGTCTTCCCCACGCGCACGCTCGGCCTCGACGCGATGCCCCTCGGCGACGACTGGTACACGCAGTGGCGCGCGCTGCCCGAGGAGCAGCGCCTGCCGTTCCGCACGTACACGACGCGCTACGTGCGCAACCACCTCTGCGAGGTGGACGTCGACATGGTCTCGCACGACGTGATCGGCCCGGCCTCCGACTGGATCGATCGTGCACAGGTCGGCGACGAGGTGCTCATCTTCGCGCCGACCACTGCCCACAGCGGCGTGAGCTTCGGCATCGACTTCGTGCCGCCGGCCCGCGTCGACTCGATCCTGCTCGCCGGCGACGAGACGGCGGCGCCCGCGATCGCCGCGATCCTCGAGCAGCTGCCCCGCGACGCCAGCGGAGTGGTCGCTGTCGAGCTGCCGCACGCCGACGACGCCGCGTACTTGCCACGGCATCCCGGATTCGAGTACCGCATCGGCGCGCGCGCGGACGGCGAGCGTCACGCGCACCTCGTGGAGTCGGTGACGGATGCGGCGGCCCGCCTGGCGCCCGCGGGCGCCGGTGCGGACGTCGAGGAGGTCGACGTCGACACCGACATCCTGTGGGAGGTGCCGCGCACCGCCAAGGGCGGGGCGGCGCTGAAGAGCGCGCGCCTGTACGCGTGGCTCGCCGGCGAGGCCGGCGCGATCAAGGCCCTGCGCCGCCATCTCGTGGCCGAGCGCGGCGTCGACCGCCGCGCCGTCGCGTTCATGGGCTACTGGCGCCTCGGCCGAGCGGAGAATTGAGTCGCGCGACTCAAGGTTGAGCGAGCGAAGCGAGTCGAAACCCCATCCGTCAACCCCGTCGCGCCGCCTCGTGCGCGTGCCCGAGCCTGAGGCCCGGGATCAGAGCGCCGAGCGCGAGCACCACGGCGATGCCGAACACCGCAGGGAAGCCGGCATCCGTCCCCACGAGCGCGGTGAAGACGAGCCCCATGACGGCGATCGAGGACGCCGAGCCGACGGCGTCGGAGATCGACAGCGCCGACGAGTTGAACCCCTGGTTCTGCGGTGTCGAGTACGCGAGCGTCAGCACGGTCAGACGCGGGTACATGAGACCCATGCCGCCGCCCGCCAGCCCCCATCCCGCGATGAGCACCGCGGGGTGCAGTCCGAAGAGCGCGGTCGCCGCCGCGACCAGCAGCGCCGTCACGAGCAGTGCGGTGCCGGTGAGCGTGATGCGTGCGTTGCCGAGCCGGTCGCCGAAGCGCCCCTGCACGTCGGCGGCGACCGCCCACGCCAGCGCTGCAGCCGTGAGCCCGAGCCCCGCCCACGTCGGCGAGAACCCGTAGCCGTCGATCAGCAGGTACGGCACGTAGATCTCCGCGCCGAAGAGCGCACCCGCGATGAGCCCGCGCATCAGCACGACGCTCGGCAGCCCTCGTGCGGCGACGAGCGTGCCGCGCGGCAGCAGTGGCCGTGACGCGAGGCCGATCACGACGACGGATGCTGCCACCGCCGCCCACGCCCATGCTCCGAGTTCGCCCGCCAGGCTGAGCCCGAGCGCCCCCACTGCCACCGCGACCGCGCACGCCAGGCGCGGTGCGATGCGGGCCGTCGACGGCTCATCGGTGTCGAGCGGGAGTCCGTGCAGGCGGGCGACCACCATGGCGAACGCCACCACGGTGAGCGCTGCGACGCCGAGGAACACCCATCGCCAGTGCAGGAACTCCGTCACGGCGCCGGCGAGGAACGGGCCGATGAGCGACGGCACGACCCACGCCGCCGAGAACGCGGCGAAGACCCGGCCGTGCATCGCGCCGGGGTACACGCGGGCGACGACCACGTAGAGGGCCACGGTCTGCCCGCCGGTGCCGAGGCCCTGCACCAGGCGTCCGGCGACCAGCGCCGGCATGGTGAAGGCGAATCCGGCGATGAGAAGGCCCAGGACGAACAGCGCGACGGCGGTGCTGAGCGGGGCGAGCACGCCGCCGCGGTCGCACCACGCGCCGACCGCGACCATGCCGATCACGCTCGTCGCCAGGGTGCCCGCGAACGCCACGGCATACAGGCGCTCGCCGTCGAGGTCGGCGCTCACCACCGGCATCACTGTGGTGACGGCGAGCGACTGCATCGCCGCCAGGAAGATGAGCGCGACGGCGCCGACGGTCACCCAGAGGAATCGACCCTGCCAGATCCCGGTGGCGGACGCGGACTCCGGCTCAGCCGTCACGATCGCGCCAGGGCGCCGACGCGCTCCACCGCCTCGCGGAGCAGGTCCGGGTCGCAGCCGAAGTTGATGCGGACGTAGCCCTTGCCCTCGGAGCCGAACAGCGGCCCGTGGTGCAGCGCCACCTTCGCATCGCGCAGCACCTTGACAGCCGGGTTCTCCCCCCAGCCGTACGCGGAGAGGTCGACCCACGCCAGGAAGCCGGCATCGGGAGGCAGGTAGCGCGCGTCGGGCAGGTGCTCGGCGAGGAGGTCGGCCAGCAGCATCCGGTTCGCGTCGAGGGCCGCAAGCAGGCTCGCCAGCCATTCGTCGCTGTCGGCCGAGTAGGCGGCGACGTTCGACAGCGCCCCGAACAGGCCGGTGCGCCACTCGACCTCCCATGGCAGGGCACGCAGCTCCTTGGCCTGAGGGTCGCCACCCGCCACCATCACGGCGCACTTGAGGCCGGCGAGGTTGAACGTCTTGCTCGCGCTGGTCACCGCGTAGCCGACGCGCCCCGCGGAGTCGGACGCCGAGAGGAACGGCGTGAACGGCTTCTGGGCGTAGGTCAACGGCCCGTGGATCTCGTCGCTGACGACAGTCGCTGCGAACCCTTCGGCGATGTCCGCCAGAGCCGCCAGCGTCTCGCGCGTGTGCACGGTGCCGGTGGGGTTGTGCGGGTTGCACAGCAGCACCGCCCGCGCACCGCCGGCCAGGGCGGCCTCCACGCCGAGGAGGTCGATCTCCCACCCGTCGACGCCCGCGACGAGCGGCACGCGCTCGACGACGCCGCCCGCCTCCTCCACGGTGTCGTAGAACGGCGGATACACCGGCGGCATCACGACGACGCGGTCACCGGGCTCGATCACACGCCGGAGGATCTCGACGACGCCCATCATCACGTCGCCGGTCCAGAAGACGTGGGACGGGTCGACGCTCCAGCCCCATCGACGCGCGGCGAACCCCACGAACGCCTCGCGCACGCCGGGCTCCGGCGGGGTGTAGCCGGTATCGCCGAGCTGCACGGCCCGGGTCAGCACCTCGGTGATCGCCGGCGCCAGCGCGTAGTCCGTCTCGGCGACGAAGAACGGCAGCACGTCCTCCCCGTATTTCCGCCACTTCGTGCTCGTGCGCTGACGCAGCTCGTCGATGGGCAGGGCTCGAAGGGGGGTGACGCTCACCCCTCGACCCTACCGATCCGGCGGCAGGGCGCCGCCGAGTGAGTCACCGTGTGAAGGTGCCGAGGTCGTGCTGGTCGAAGTACTCCAGGACGAGGGTGTCCCCGTCGAATGTCGCCTTCGAGATCGACCCCGGCGGGGCGTTCTCGCTGAACGGGCGGAAGACGAACTCGTCGCCCGACCAGTGCTCGAGCGCCCACCGACCGGTGGGCCCGAGCGACAGTTCGAGCTCGTCGCCCACCAGCGCGACGGTGGCCGGACCGAAGTACTCATTGGCGTACTCCCCCGTGTACGCCTCGGGGGCCCGTGCGGGATCCGGATCCGTCGGCGCCGTCTCGCCGACGAGCGAGCCGAACGGCTCCGACTCACCCGCGAAGACCTGCATGAACAGCGGCAGCCAGTCGCGGCGCTCCGAGCCGTACTGCGCGATGTCGAGGAAGCGCGCCGCGATGCCCTCCGGCACGCCGTTGGCAGAGGCGTTCGACAGCACGACGATGCCGAGACCCGCGCCCGGCAGCAGCTTGAACACCGTTCCGGCGCCCAGGAGGAACGCCCCGGAGTGGTTGACGTCGACCAGGCCCCCGGCCGTCGTGCCGACGTTGAACCCGTAGCCGTAGTAACCGGCCCGCGACCCGAACGAGGACGGCGGCGATCCGACGATCTGCGGCGACATCGCGGGCAGGAGCGAGGACGCCTCGATGAAGGGCTCACCGTCGTGCTCGCCGCTGGCCAGCAGCATCGAGAGCCAGGTCGTGAGGTCGGTGACGCTCGAGCTGACGCCGCCCGCCGGCGACTGCTCGTCGGGCCGGCGCTGGTCCGGCGTGACGACCCACTCGCCGTCGAGCTGGATGTGACCGAGCGCGCGGTTTTCACGCGATTCGAGATCCGCGTAGCGCGAACTCGTAGACGTCATGCCGAGCGGCTCGTAGAGCAGTCGCTCCGACAGGCCGGCCCAGTCCTCGCCGGCGGCACTTGCGACAGCCTCGCCCGCCGCCGTGATGTCGAAGTTGCCGTACGCATAGGTCGCGCGCCACGGCGCGAGCGGAATCAGGCTCAGCCTGTCGAGGATCGTCGCGCGGTCGTAGCCGATCTCCTCGAGCTCGTCGCCTGCGTGCGTGAAGAGCCCGGACCGGTGCGCGTACATGTCGGCGATCGTCACGTGCGAGCCGACGTACGGGTCCGACAGGGTGAAGCCGTCCAGGTGGTCGGCCACCGTGGTGTCCCAGGAGACATAGCCCTCGTCGATGGCCCGGGCGACGACGCTCGCGCCGATCGACTTCGACACCGACGCGAGTGCGAACACCGTGTCGGCGTCGACGGGGTCTTCGCTGTCGAGGTCGCGGACGCCGAACCCCTCGGCGTACAGCACCTCGCCCTGGTAGACGACGCCGACGGCGATGCCCGGCGTGCCCGAGGCATCCATCGCCGTCGCGACCGAGGACGCGAGATCGTCGACCGCCGCATCGACCCGCGCAGGCGTGACCGTCGCCAGCGCGTCAGCTCCCGGGTCGGGATTCACCGTCGCGGTGGGGCTCGGCGTGGCCTCCGACGCGGCGTCGACGAAGGTGCACGCCGTGGCGCCCACCAGGATCAGAGCGGCGACACCGACCGCGGACACCATACGTCTGCTGCTGCCCGACATGTGCCGAGTGTGGCACACGCCCCCGGGGCCGCGTCAACGACCGCCAGGCGTCAGGGGGTGTCAGATCGCGAAGCCGAGCGCGCGCATCATGTCGCGCCCGTCGTCGGTGATGCGCTCGGGGCCCCACGGCGGCATCCACACCCAGTTGATGCGGAACCGCTCGACGATGTCGTCGAGGGCCTGAGCCGTCTGCTCCTCGAGCACGTCGGTGAGCGGGCACCCGGCCGACGTGAGGGTCATGTGGATGACCAGCGCGTCGTTCTCGTCGTCCCAGGCGAGATCGTAGATGAGGCCGAGGTCGACGACGTTGATCCCCAGTTCGGGGTCCATGACGTCCTTGAGAGCCTCGGTCACCTCGTCGTACTTCTCGGGGGTGAGGGTCGCCGTCATAGGTCGATCCTACGCTTCGCTGCCCACGGGGGCTTCGGCCGGCTCCGCTTCGCCCGCAGGCAGGAAGCGGTCGTAGCCCTCGTCCTCGAGGCGGTCGGCGAGCTCGGGTCCGCCCTCCTCGACGATGCGCCCGTTCACCATGACGTGCACGAAGTCGGGAGCGATGTAGCGCAGGATGCGGGTGTAGTGCGTGATGAGCAGCACACCGAGGTCGGTCTCGGCCTTGGCACGGTTCACACCCTCCGACACGATCTTCAGCGCGTCGACGTCCAGGCCCGAGTCGGTCTCGTCGAGGATCGCGATCTGGGGCTTGAGGAGCTCGAGCTGGAGGATCTCGTGGCGCTTCTTCTCGCCGCCGGAGAAGCCCTCGTTGACGTTGCGCGACGCGAACTTCGGGTCCATGCGCAGGTTCTTCATCGACGCCTTGACGTCCTTCGTCCACGTGCGGATCGACGGCGCCTCGCCATCGATCGCGGTCTTCGCGGTGCGCAGGAAGTTGGTGACGGTGACGCCGGGGATCTCCACCGGGTACTGCATCGCGAGGAACAGGCCCGCGCGCGCACGCTCGTCGACCGACATCGCGAGGACGTCCTCGCCGTCGAGCGAGATCGAGCCGCTCGTGACGTTGTACTTGGGGTGTCCGGCGATCGTGTAGGCGAGCGTGGACTTGCCGGAGCCGTTGGGGCCCATGATCGCGTGGGTCTCACCCGTGCGGATCGTGAGCGTCAGACCGTTGAGGATCGGCGTGGTGCCGGCATCCGTCTCGACCGTCACGTGGAGGTCGCGGATCTCGAGAACAGACATTCTTCAGTACCTTCTTCAGTTCACTTCGAGCTTGACGGTCGCGTCGATGAGCACGTCATCGCCGTCGACGGTGACCGCGAAGACCGGGACCGGCTCGTACGCGGGGAGGTTGAGGGGCTTGCCGGTGCGCAGCGAGAACGCCGAGCCGTGGGCCCAGCACTCCAGCGACTCGCCGTCGACGAAGCCTTCCGACAGCGAGATGTCGCCGTGGGTGCAGACGTCGCCGATCGCGTGGACCTCGCCGTTGGAGTCGAGCACGACGGCGATCGCGACGCCGTCCACCTCGACCCGGGTGGCCTCGTCCTGGACGAGGTCGCTGAGGGCGCATACACGCTGAGCGGTCACAGGCCGGCCTCCTTGGCGAGTTCTTCCTCGATGGCGGCGAACAGCTCCGCCTCGAGGTCTTCGACACCGATCTTCTGCACGATCTCCGCGAGGAATCCGAGCACGACGAGACGTCGCGCCTCGTCCTCGGTGATGCCGCGGGCCTGCAGGTAGAACAGCTGCTCATCGTCGAAGCGTCCGGTCGCGCTGGCGTGGCCGGCGCCGCGGATGTCACCCGTCTCGATCTCGAGGTTCGGGATCGACTCGGCGCGCGCGCCCTCCGTGAGGACGAGGTTGCGGTTGGCCTCGTACGAATCGGTGCCGACGGCGTCCGGTCCGATGAGGACGTCGCCGATCCAGACCGTGCGCGCCGCGGCGCCCTGCAGGGCGCTCTTGTACAGGACGTCGCCGGAGGTCTCGGCGCCCTTGTGGTGCAGGTACACCTGGCTCTCGAGGTGCTGCCCCGAGTCGGAGTAGCTGAGTCCGTAGAGCTCGGCGCGCGAGCCGGTGCCCGCGAGCTCGACGCTCGGGTTGATCCGCACGACGTCCCCGCCGAAGCTGACGACGACGTGACGCAGGGTCGCGTCGCGCTCGACGCGGGCCTGGTGCGACGCCAGATGCACGGCGTCGTCGTCCCACCGCTGGACCGTCACAAGTTCGAGGTGGGCGCCCTCGCGGACGATGATCTCGACGTTCTGGGCGTGGTGGGCAGTGCCGGTGTGACGGAAGACCACCGTGGCGTGCGAGTTCGCCTGCGCCTCGACCACGACGTGCGCATGGGCCAGTCCGCCGGTGCCGTTCAGCGACACGACGATCGGCGTGGAGTACTCGGCGCCGGCAGGGATGCGCAGCAGCGGGGCTTCGGTCTCCTGCTTCCACGCGATCGCACTGGGCAGATCCTCGGGGCGGAACACCTCGCCGCGGGGCGCGCTGCCCACGCGGAGGCGCCCCTGAACGAGGCTGTCGGGCGCGTCCACGTCGACCTCGATGACGCCAGGGCGTCCGGTCTCGTCGGACAGCAGCGCCTGGAGCTTCGCGAGAGGCGTGTGCTTCCAGTTGACCTCGCGGCCGGTGGGCGCCTCGAAGGCGGTCGGGTCGAACGACCAGGTTCGCTCGGAGCGGGTCTGAACGGGCACGAATGCACCGGCGCCATCGGTGTGGCCCTTCGCGCCGGGAACGGTGGGGGCCTCGGTGGTGGGGCTCATCTAGCCGACGGATCCTTCCATGCCCATCTCGATGAGCTTGTTGAGTTCGAGCGCGTACTCCATGGGCAGCTCACGCGCGATCGGCTCGATGAAGCCGCGCACGATCATCGCCATGGCCTCGTCTTCGGGCATGCCGCGGCTCATGAGGTAGAACAGCTGCTCTTCGCTGACCTTGGAGACGGTGGCCTCGTGGCCGAGCTGCACGTCGTCGACGCGGATGTCGATCGCCGGGTACGTGTCGGAGCGCGAGATCGTGTCGACCAGCAGGGCATCGCAGCGCACGGTGTTGGCGCTGTGGTGCGCGTTGGCGTCGACGCGGACCTCGCCGCGGTAACCGGCGCGGCCGCCGCCGCGGGCGATCGACTTCGAGACGATCGACGACTGCGTGTACGGCGCCATGTGGATCATCTTCGCGCCGGCGTCCTGGTGCTGGCCCGGACCTGCGAAGGCGACCGACAGGGTCTCGCCCTTGGCGTGCTCGCCCATGAGGAAGATCGACGGGTACTTCATCGTGACCTTCGAGCCGATGTTGCCGTCGATCCACTCCATCGTCGCGCCCTCGTGCGCCACGGCGCGCTTGGTGACGAGGTTGTAGACGTTGTTCGACCAGTTCTGGATCGTCGTGTAACGCACGCGGGCGTTCTTCTTCACGATGATCTCGACGACGGCCGAGTGCAGCGAGTCGCTCTTGTAGATCGGGGCCGTGCAGCCCTCGATGTAGTGGACGTACGAGCCCTCGTCGGCGATGATGAGCGTCCGCTCGAACTGGCCCATGTTCTCGGTGTTGATCCGGAAGTACGCCTGCAGCGGGATCTCGACGTGCACACCCGGGGGCACGTAGACGAACGATCCGCCCGACCAGACGGCGGTGTTGAGCGCCGCGAACTTGTTGTCGCCCGCGGGGATGACCGTGCCGAAGTACTCCTCGAAGAACTCCGGGTGCTCGCGCAGAGCCGTGTCGGTGTCCATGAAGATGACGCCCTGCTGCTCCAGGTCCTCACGGATCTGGTGGTAGACGACCTCTGACTCGTACTGGGCGGCGACGCCCGCGACGAGGCGCTGACGCTCCGCCTCGGGGATGCCGAGCTTCTCGTACGTGTTGCGGATGTCTTCGGGGAGGTCCTCCCACGACTGCGCCTGCTTCTCAGTGGAGCGCACGAAGTACTTGATGTTGTCGAAGTCGATCTCGCTGAGGTCCGCGCCCCAGGTCGGCATCGGCTTGCGGCCGAACAGCTGATAGCCCTTCAGCCGGGTCTTGAGCATCCATTCGGGCTCGCTCTTGAGCGCCGAGATGCCGCGCACGACGGACTCGTCGATGCCCCGCTTCGCCACGGCGCCCGCGGCGTCGGCATCATGCCACCCGAACTCGTAGACACCCAGGCTGTCCAGCTCCGGGCGATCGATCAGCACATCAGACATCGTCACGTTCTCCTCCGGGCCCTGGCGGTGTCATCCGTCCCGGCATCCGTGTTCTCCGGTGGAGATACCGGAGGGGGGATGCCGCTTCTCGGGCCCTCTCAAGCGGCGCCGACCATCGCGCCTAGACTGTCAGTGGTGCGCGGCGCTGTGAAGTGCGTGCGCAACCGACCCCTCGATTCTACAGGTTCCACCCCGCCGCGGACGCGCCCCGTCTGTCACGCGCAGCAGGTGGAGCCTCTGCCAGGAGGCACCCCCCGCATGTCCGCGCCCCAGTCCACGACCACCGCCCCCGGAATCTGGCAGCGCTTCTGGCAGTGGCTCCCCGACCACGTCGACAAGCGGATCCGCGTGTTCGCGTGGCTGTCGTTCATCGCCGAGGTGACGATCATCGGCACGGGCGGCGCGGTGCGCCTCACCGGTTCCGGCCTCGGCTGCCCCACGTGGCCGCTGTGCACCCCGGAGTCGCTCGTTCCGACACCGGGCATCGATGAGGGCATCCACTCGCTCATCGAGTTCGGCAATCGGCTCATGACGGGCGTGGTGGGGCTGATCGCCCTCGCGGTGTGGATCCTCGTCCTGAAGCTCCGTCACGAGCGCCGCGACCTCTACGTGCTCGCCGTCGTCGTCCTCGGCGGCGTCGCCGCGCAGGCCATCGTCGGCGGCATCACCGTGCTGACGGGGCTCAACCCCTTCATCGTCGGCTTCCACTACGTCTCGTCGCTCGCGCTGGTGTGCGTCACCGCGGCATTCCTGGTGCGGATGTCGCAGCCCGCCGGGCCGCGCACGCTCGTCGTGCCGCGCTGGCACGCTGTGCTGGCGCATGTCACGACGCTCGCGATGGCGCTCACGATCGCGTTCGGCGTGCTGACCACCGGCGCCGGGCCGCACTCCGGTGATGCCGACGCGGGTCGCAACGGCTTCAACGCCGAACTGCTGGAGCACGTCCACGCGTGGCCGGGCTACGCCCTCTTCGCCCTCACCGTCGCGCTCCTGATCGCCGCGTGGCGGTCTCGAGCGGCCGCTCCGTTGCTGCTCCGCTGGACCGTGGTCCTCCTCGGCGTCGAACTCGTGCAGATCGCCGTCGGGCTGTACCAGGCCCGCAACGGACTGCCCGAGCTCGCGGTCGGCGTCCACATGGTCCTCGCCGCGCTCGCTGCCGCTGCGATGACCACGGTCGTGCTGCACCTGAAGGCGCCCGCGACCGCGGCCGTCCACAGCTGATCCATAGCAACCCGATTGGCGTCGCACGGACTCCTTTGCGAGGGTGGGATGCCGCGACCACCCGGGTCGCGCATCCCGAGGAGTGATCGACACATGCCCACCCGCCCCCGTCTCGTCCGCAGCATCCCCTTCTGGGGCCTCGTCGTCGTCTCCGTCGCGACGATCGCCGGCGGCTGGTACATCACCACCGACAAGATCGCCTCGATGACCGCGACCCTGACCGACGGCACCGCGACCGGCGTCGACGTGTACGTCGGCCAGTCGATCGCCCAGCTCGGCGCGATCCTCATCGGCGCCGGCGTCATCGGCATCCTGCTCGCGCTCGGCGTCGCCGCCGTCTCGACGCTCCGCCCGCACGCGCCGGTCGAGGTCGTCGAGCCCATCGACTGGAACTCGGAGACCGAGACCGCCGCCGAGGAGCCCCGGGCCGTCGAGGCGAAGACCGACGCCGCCCCCGCCGAGACCGCTGAGACGGTCGACGCCGAGGCCGAGGCATCCGTCGCCGCACGCTGATCCACCCCGTACGACAAGAGGCCGCCCGGCATGCCGGGCGGCCTCTTCTCGTCTCTCCGATCAGAACGGGAGCAGCGGGTCGACCGCGATCGCGACGAAGAGCAGCGTGAGGTACGTGATCGAGGCGTGGAAGACGCGCATCGGGCGCGGCTCGGTGCCCCGCACGGCGCGGTTGTAGAGGACGTGCGACTCGTAGATGAACCAGCCGCCGAAGACGAGCGACGACACCGTGTACACCAGACCCATGTCGGCGACGGGGATCAGCAGCAGCGAGCACACGACAGTGGCCCACGCGTACAGGATGACCTGCAGGCCCACCTGCGAGCCGGCGCGCGTCGCGCCGAGCATGGGCACGTCGACCTCTTCGTACTGGTCCTTGTACTTCATCGACAGCGGCCAGTAGTGCGGCGGCGTCCACAGGAAGACGAGGGTGAACAGGATGACCGGCGGCCACGCGAGCGAGCCCGTCACCGCGGTCCAGCCGATCAGCACCGGGAAGCAGCCCGCGATGCCGCCCCACACGATGTTCTGCTCGGTGCGGCGCTTGAGGATCATCGTGTAGATCACGACGTAGAAGAAGATGGCGGCGGCCGACAGTGTCGCGGCCAGCCAGTTCGTGGTGAGCCACAGCCACACGGTGGAGAACACCGCGAGCGACCAGGCGAAGATCAGGGCGCCCCGCGGCGACACCTCGCCGGTGACGAGCGGACGGTTCACCGTGCGCTGCATGTGCGCGTCGATGTCGCGGTCGAGGTACATGTTGAACGCGGCGGCCGACCCGGCGCTCGCGGTGCCGCCGATGACGGTCGCGACGACCAGCCACACATCCGGGAAGCCGCCCTGCGCGAGGATCATGACCGGCACGGTCGTCACCAGCAGCAGTTCGAGCACGCGCGGCTTCATCAGCGCGATGTACGCGCGGACGGTGCGGCCGAAGGTCTGCGGAGGTCGGCTGGATCCGTCGACGGATGCTACGGTCACGGCCGTTCTCGTGCTGTCCATGGCCCCCGCAATCGCTGCCTGCAGATTCCCCCCAAGTCTAGGGCATCGGCGTGTCGCGCCCCGCCCGCGAGGCGCGACCTGCGGCGCCCGGCTGCTCACATCGGCCGAACGGCGGGCGTGAGCAGAACGTGACTCCCACGACACCGGGATGTCACCGACGGCGACCCGGGCTTCGCAAGACTCTGTCACATAGACGGCTTGCATGGCCTGGGCGGTATGCCCCTTCGCTATGCTGAGAAACACGCGCGCCCGTCGCCGATTCCCCCTTCTCCATCCGGACAAGGGCCGCGAGCCGGCCACATTCTTGGGCGCACCTCCAACGAAAGGCGGCCCGGTGTCGGAACTGGCTTGGGATGAGATCGATCGGCGCGCGGTGGACACCGCCCGCGTCCTGGCAGCGGACGCGGTGGAGAAGGTGGGCAACGGCCACCCCGGCACGGCGATGAGCCTGGCGCCGGCGGCGTACCTGCTGTACCAGCGCGTGCTGCGCCACGATCCGACGGACACCCACTGGGTCGGGCGCGACCGGTTCATCCTGTCGGCCGGCCACTCGTCGCTGACCCAGTACGTGCAGCTGTACCTGGGCGGATTCGGGCTCGAGCTCGACGACCTCAAGGCGCTGCGCACGTGGGGCTCGCTCACGCCGGGTCACCCCGAGTACGGCCACACCAAGGGCGTCGAGATCACCACCGGCCCCCTGGGTCAGGGCCTCGCCTCGGCGGTGGGATTCGCGTACGCGGCCCGCTACGAGCGCGGCCTGTTCGACCCCGAGGCCCCCGCCGGTCAGTCGCCGTTCGACCACAACATCTACGTGATCGCCGGTGACGGTGACCTGCAGGAGGGCGTGACCAGCGAGGCGTCGTCGCTCGCGGGTCACCAGGAGCTCGGCAACCTGATCGCCATCTACGACTCGAACCAGATCTCCATCGAGGACGACACCAACGTCGCCTTCACCGAAGACGTGGCGAAGCGCTACGAGTCGTACGGCTGGCACGTGCAGATCGTGGACTGGAAGAAGACGGGCGAGTACGTCGAGGACGTCGCCGAGCTGCACGGTGCGATCGAGGCCGCCCAGGGCGAGACCGCGAAGCCGTCGCTCATCATCCTCCGCACCATCATCGGCTGGCCGTCGCCCGGCAAGCAGAACACCGGAAAGATCCACGGCTCCGCGCTCGGCGGCGATGAGCTCGCCGCGACGAAGAAGGTCCTCGGCTTCGACCCCGAGCAGTCCTTTGTCGTCGCCGACGACGTCATCGCCCACACGCGGGCGCTGAAGGACCGCGCCGCCACCGAGCGCGCCGCCTGGCAGACCTCGTTCGACGCGTGGGCCGCCGCCAACCCCGAGCGCAAGGCGCTGTTCGACCGGCTCGAGGCCGGCGACCTGCCCGAGGACGTGGCATCCGCTCTCCCGTCGTTCGAAGCCGGCAAGGACGTCTCCACGCGCGCCGCGTCGGGCACGGTCATCAACGCGCTGGCCGCGGTGCTGCCCGAGCTGTGGGGCGGATCGGCGGATCTCGCCGAGTCGAACCTCACCACCATCAAGGACGCGAAGTCGTTCATCCCCGCCGAGTGGTCGACCCACGAGTGGTCGGGCGACCCGTACGGCCGGGTGCTGCACTTCGGCATCCGCGAGCACGCCATGGGCGCGATCGTCAACGGCATCAAGCTGCACGGCCCGACGCGTCCGTTCGGCGGCACGTTCCTCATCTTCAGCGACTACATGCGCCCGTCGGTGCGTCTGGCCGCACTGATGGACATCCCGTCGATCTTCGTCTGGACGCACGACTCCGTCGCGCTCGGCGAGGACGGCCCCACCCACCAGCCGGTCGAGCAGCTCGCGACGCTGCGCGCCATCCCGAACTTCACGGTGGTGCGCCCGGCCGACGCGAACGAGACCTCGGCGGCGTGGCTCGAGATCGTCCGCCGCCAGGGCGGGCCGTCGGGCATCGCGCTGACCCGCCAGAACATCCCGGTGTTCGCCCGCGGCACCGGCGAGGCATCGGGTGACGTGTTCGCGTCGACCGACGGCGTCGCCAAGGGCGCGTACATCCTCGCCGAGGCGCCGAACGGCACCCCCGACGTGATCCTCATCGCGACCGGCTCCGAGGTCCAGCTGGCGGTCTCCGCCCGCGAGACCCTCGCCGCCGAGGGCATCAACGCCCGCGTCGTGTCGGCGCCGTCGCTCGAGTGGTTCGACGAGCAGGACGCCGCCTACCGCGAGAAGGTCCTCCCCGCCGCCGTCAAGGCGCGCGTGTCGGTCGAGGCCGGCTCCGCGCTCACCTGGCGCGGCATCGTCGGCGACGCCGGCCGCTCCGTCGCGATCGACCACTTCGGTGCGTCGGCCGACTACAAGACCCTGTTCCAGAAGTTCGGCATCACCGCCGAGCACGTCGTCGAGGCCGCCCGCGAGTCCCTCGCGGCCACGGCAGCACTCGAACTCGCGACGGCGAAGTAAGCACGAGGAGAAGGCAGAATGAGCACCCCCACTGAGAAGCTGGTCGCCGAAGGCGTGAGCATCTGGCTCGACGACCTGTCGCGCGAGCGCATCACCTCGGGCAACCTGACCGAACTCATCTCGACGCGCAATGTGTCGGGCGTCACGACGAACCCGACGATCTTCCAGGGCGCGATCGGCGGCGGCGGACACTCGTACGCCGGCCAGATCGCCGAGCTCGCCAAGGCGGGCGCGACGGTCGACGACGCGATCTTCGCTGCCACGACCGACGACGTGCGCGACGCGGCCGACATCTTCCGTCCCGTCTACGACGCCACGAACGGCGTGGACGGCCGCGTGTCGATCGAGGTCTCCCCCGACCTCGCCCACGAC
Organism: Microbacterium sp. Leaf288; assembly: GCF_001422925.1. Classification (GTDB taxonomy): domain Bacteria; phylum Actinomycetota; class Actinomycetes; order Actinomycetales; family Microbacteriaceae; genus Microbacterium. Next base: position 210,445 of record NZ_LMNI01000010.1, on the reverse strand, counting down.
ACCGACGCGACCATCGCGCAGGCGAAGGAACTGTGGGCGAAGGTCGACCGGCCCAACGTGCACATCAAGATCCCCGCGACGAAGGCCGGCCTGCCCGCCATCACCGCGGTGCTCGCCGAGGGCATCTCGGTCAACGTGACGCTGATCTTCAGCCTCGAGCGCTACGCCGAGGTCATCGACGCGTACCTCGCGGGCCTCGAGCAGGCACAGGCGAACGGTCACGACGTCTCGAAGATCCACTCCGTCGCGTCGTTCTTCGTCTCGCGCGTGGACACCGAGGTCGACAAGCGCCTCGCCGCGATCGGCACCGACGAGGCCGCGGGCCTCAAGTCCCTCGCCGGCGTCGCGAACGCGCGCCTCGCGTACGAGCTGTACGAGAAGGAGTTCGCCACCGACCGCGCGAAGGCGCTGACGGATGCCGGGGCCCACGCCCAGCGTCCGCTGTGGGCCTCGACCGGCGTCAAGGACCCGAACCTCCCCGACACGCTGTACGTCACCGAGCTCGTCGCCCCCGGCACCGTCAACACGATGCCGGAGAAGACCCTCGAGGCGACCTTCGACCACGGCCAGATCGCCGGAGACACCGTGACCGGCACCTACGAGGCCGCGCACCAGGTGTTCGCCGACCTCGCCGCCGTCGGCGTCGACTTCGCCGACGTCACGCAGGTGCTCGAGGACGAGGGCGTCAGCAAGTTCATCGCCTCCTGGCACGACCTGCAGGGCACCGTGAAGGCGGCCCTCGAGGACGCACTCCAGGCCACCCGATGAGCTTCGACATCCACCTGTCGGGGCACGTCAAGTCGGTCGTCGAGCAGACGCTTCCCGGGCTCGTCGCGAGCCTGGTGGCGTCGGGGATCACCGGCGGCGACTCGTCGCTGTGGGGTCCCGAGGCGGAGGACGAGGCATCCCGTCGACTCGGGTGGACCGAGGCCGTCAGCGTCTCGCGTCCGCTCGTCCCCGAGATCCTGGCGCTGCGCGAGCGTCTGCACGCGCGCAACGTCACCCGTATCGTGCTCGCGGGCATGGGCGGCTCGTCGCTCGCGCCCGAGGTCATCGCACAGACCTCAGGGGCGCCGCTGGTCATCCTCGACTCGACCGCGCCCGGCCAGGTGCTCGCCGCGATCGACGGCGACGCAGAGGCCGGCGACCTCACGCGCACCGCGCTCGTGGTGTCATCGAAGTCGGGCTCGACCGTCGAGACGGACTCCGCCAAGCGCGCGTTCGAGGCCGCCTTCCGCGACCTCGGCATCGACCCGGCCGAGCGGATCATCGTCGTGACCGACCCGGGCTCGCCGCTGGACCAGGAGGCCCGCGCCGACGGGTACACCGTGTTCAACGCCGACCCGACCGTCGGGGGCCGCTACTCGGCGCTGACCGCGTTCGGACTCGTGCCGGCCGGTCTCGCGGGCGCCGACATCTCGGAGCTCCTCGACGAGGCCGAGGCGTCGCTGCTCGAGGTGTCGATCGACAGCCCCGACAACCCGGCGCTCGTGCTCGCCGCGGCGATCGCCGGTGGCGAGCCGCGCAAGGACAAGCTCGGCCTCATCACCGACGGCACCCACATCGCCGGACTCCCGGACTGGATCGAGCAGCTCGTCGCCGAGTCGACGGGCAAGGAGGGCACCGGGATCCTGCCGGTCGTCCTGCTGCCGGTCTCCCCCGAGGTCGACGCGAAGCCCGCCGATCTGCAGATCGTGCGGCTGGTCGACGAGGCCAAGAAGTTCCACCTGTTCGAGCACCACGAGGGCGAGATCCTCGTGAGCGGCTCGCTCGGCGCGCAATTCGTGGTGTGGGAGTACGCGACGGCGATCGCGGGACGGATGCTGGGCATCAACCCGTTCGACCAGCCCGACGTCGAGTCCGCCAAGGTCGCGGCGCGTGGTCTGCTCGATGCGCGTCCTGAGCCCACCGCCCCGGCGTTCGCCGTGGAGGGCGTCGAGGTGCGCGTCTCGGACTCCGAGCTTGCAGCATCCGGAACCGTCGCAGGTGTGCTCGACGCGCTCTGGGCGCGCCTTCCCGAGGACGGCTACGTCGCGATCCAGGCGTACGTCAACCGCCTCGAGCTCGGCCAGCTCTCGGGCCTGCGCGAGCTCGTCGCCGCGGACTCCACTCGTCCGACCACGTTCGGCTGGGGCCCCCGGTTCCTGCACTCGACGGGCCAGTACCACAAGGGCGGCCCGGCGAACGGCGTGTTCGTGCAGATTCTCGAGCGAACCGATGTCGACCTCGAGATCCCCGGCCGGCCGTTCACTTTCGGCCAGCTGATCCAGGCGCAGGCCGCGGGCGACGCGGCCGTGCTCGCCGAAGGCCACGGCCGTCCCGTCGTGACCCTGACCCTCACCGACCCCCAGATCGAAGTGCTCTCGCTCTTCGAAGCGGCACAGTAGGAGTTCGATCCCCCCATGACCGTCGAGATCTCGCGCGGGCACAACCCGCTGCGCGACCCCGAAGACCGTCGCCTCAACCGCATCGCCGGCCCGAGCGCGCTCGTCATCTTCGGCGTCACGGGAGACCTCTCCCGCAAGAAGCTCATGCCCGCCGTCTACGACCTCGCCAACCGCGGGCTGCTGCCTCCCGGCTTCGCCCTCGTCGGCTTCGCGCGGCGAGACTGGGAGGACCAGGACTTCGCCAAGGTCGTCTACGACGCCGTGCGCCAGCACGCGCGGACCGAATTCCGCGACGAGACGTGGCAGCAGCTGCTCCAGGGCATCCGCTTCGTCTCGGGCGAGTTCGACGACCCGGAAGCCTTCCGCCGTCTGAAGGACACCGTCGACAAGCTCGACACCGAGCGCGGAACGATGGGCAACCACGCGTACTACCTGTCGATCCCGCCGAAGGCGTTCCCGCTCGTGGCGGAGCAGCTGAAGGCGTCGGGGCTCGTCGACGACACCGCCGACCAGCCCGACCGCTGGCGCCGTGTCGTCATCGAGAAGCCGTTCGGCCACGACCAGGAGTCGGCGCGCGCTCTCAACGACGTGCTCCGCTCGGCGTTCCCGACGGACTCGATCTTCCGCATCGACCACTACCTCGGCAAGGAGACGGTCCAGAACATCCTGGCGCTGCGCTTCGCGAACGAGCTGTACGAGCCGATCTGGAACCGCAATTACGTCGACCACGTGCAGATCACGATGGCCGAAGACATCGGAGTCGGCGGCCGCGCCGGGTATTACGACGGTGTCGGGGCCGCACGCGACGTCATCCAGAACCACCTGCTGCAGCTGATGGCGCTCACCGCGATGGAGGAGCCCATCTCGTTCGACGCGAAGGACCTCCGCGCCGAGAAGGAGAAGGTCCTCGCGGCCGTCACGCTGCCGGCCGACCTCGCGCGCTCGACCGCCCGTGGTCAGTATGCCGGCGGATGGCAGGGCGGCGAGAAGGTGCTCGGCTTCCTCGAGGAAGACGGCATGAACCCGCAGTCCACGACCGAGACCTACGCCGCCGTCACGCTCGAGGTGAACACGCGCCGCTGGGCCGGCGTGCCGTTCTACCTGCGCACCGGCAAGCGCCTCGGCCGCCGCGTCACCGAGATCGCCGTGGTGTTCAAGCGCGCGCCCGAGCTGCTGTTCTCGCGCAGCCAGACCTCGGGTCAGGGCCAGAACGCCCTCGTGATCCGCGTGCAGCCCGACGAGGGCGTCACGATCCGCTTCGGCTCGAAGGTGCCCGGTGCCGGCGCCCAGGTGCGCGACGTCACGATGGACTTCGGCTACGGCCACGCGTTCACCGAGGCCAGCCCCGAGGCCTATGAGCGCCTGATCCTCGACGTGCTGCTCGGAGACCCGCCGCTGTTCCCGCGGCACGAAGAGGTCGAGCTGTCGTGGAAGATCCTCGACCCGATCGAGAAGTTCTGGGACGCCCAGGGCGGACCGCTCGAACAGTACTCGCCCGGGTCGTGGGGCCCGGAATCCGCGGACGAGATGCTCTCCCGCGATGGCCGCACCTGGAGGCGCCCGTGATCGTCGACCTTCCCGACACCACCGTCAGCAAGATCTCCCGCGCACTGGTCAACGTGCGCGAGGAAGGCGGGGCGGTCGCGCTCGGCCGTGTGCTGACGCTCGTCATCCTGACGCGTGAGGGCGCCGTCGAAGAGGTCATCGAGGCCGCGAACGACGCGTCGCGCGAGCACCCGATGCGCGTCATCGTGCTCATGATCCCGGACTCCGGCGACGGCGAGTCCCGCCTCGACGCGCAGATCCGCGTCGGCGGCGACGCGGGCGCGAGCGAGGTCGTCACGCTGCGCGCGTTCGGAGACGCCGGCCGCTCGAACCTTGAGAGCCTCGTCACCGGTCTTCTGCTCCCCGACGCCCCCGTGGTGGTGTGGTGGCCCAACCGGACCCCCGACCACATCTCCAAGACGTCGATCGGCCGCATCGCGCAGCGCCGGATCACGGATGCCGCGACCAAGTCCGACCCGTCGGCCTGGGTCGCCGACCTCGGCGAGCAGTACGCGCCGGGCGACACCGACCTCGCGTGGACGCGCCTGACGCGCTGGCGCGAGCAGCTGGCGGCGATCCTCGACCAGCCGCCGTACGAGCCCGTCGTGGGCGTGCGCGTGCGCGGGGCGTCCGATTCGCCCTCCACCGCGCTCCTGGCGGCGTGGCTGCGCCTCACCCTCGACGTGCCGGTCGACTGGGCGTACCTCGACGCCGAAGAGTGGCCGCACGGCATCAAGTCGGTCGCCCTCGTCCGCCCCAGCGGCGAGGTGCTCCTCGAGCGCCCGACGCCCGGTGTGGCGATCCTCACGCAGCCCGGCCAGCCGACGCACGACCTCGCGTTCCCCCGCCGGACGCTCCGCGAATGCCTCGCGGAGGAGCTTCGTCGACTCGACCCGGACGTCCTGTATGGTCGAGTCATCACCGAGGGTTGGGAGCTGCTCGACCCCCCGGCGACGAAGGGGACGCAGGCCTGATGAGCGGTGCGCGGCTGACGAACGGGATGCAGACGGATGCCTGAGGGCTGGGCAGAGAAACGCGTCATCATCAGCTCCGATCCCGCCGCACTGGCCGAATCGGTCGCGCCCCGCTTCCTCAGCCGGGTGATCAAGCGGATCGACGAGGGCAAGCTCGCGCACATCTCGCTCACCGGCGGATCGATGGGTTCGGCCGTGCTCGCCGCCGCCGCGCGCAATCCGCGCGCGGCGCGCATCGACTGGTCGCGGGTGCACTTCTGGTGGAGCGACGAGCGCTTCGTTCCGCTCGGCCACGCCGACCGCAACGATCGCCAGGCCCGTGAGGCGTTCCTCGACGATCTCGAGATCCCCGAGGAGAACATCCACGCGACCCTCGGGAGCGACGACGGCGCCGACCTCGACGCCGCCGCCGCGGCGTACGCCGAGGAGCTCGCGCGCTTCCCGGGTGCCGAAGGCGCCTGGCCATCGTTCGACGTGTGCTTCCTCGGCGTCGGGCCCGACGGGCACATCGCCTCGCTCTTCCCGGACCGCTCCGAGATCCAGATCACGGATCGCGCCGTGGTCGCGGTGCGCGACTCCCCCAAGCCCCCGCCGGAGCGCATCACCATGACGCGCCCGGTCATCAACAGCTCGAAGCGGGTGTGGCTCGTGCTGGCGGGCGCCGACAAGGCGGCGGCCCTGGGCCTCGCTCTCGCGGGCGCCAGCTACGCGAGCGTGCCGGCCGCCGGCGCGAAGGGCCGCAAGCGCACGACGTTCTTCGTCGACCAGGCCGCCGCCGCCCAGGTGCCGCCGGACCTCATCGACCGGGAGTATTGACGCCGGACATACGAGAAGAGCGGATGCCTCGGCATCCGCTCTTCTCGTATGTCTGTACGGTGACTCAGTCCTGGCCGCGGCGCTCGCGCAGCTGCTTCAGCGCGTCGTCGAGGAGGGTCTCGGCCTCTTCCTCGGTGCGGCGCTCCTTCACGTACGCGAGGTGGGTCTTGTACGGCTCGGTCTTCGCGACGGCCGGAGGGTTCTCCTTGTCGCGACCGGCCGGCAGGCCGGAGTGCGGCGAGTCGATCGTGTCGGGGATCTCCTCCTCGGGGATGCCCGCCGCGAAGTAGCGCACGGTCTCGTTGCCGAGGGCGTCCCAGTAGGAGACGGCCACGCGCTCGGCGTGGAAGCCGTGGTCCTGCTCGCCCATCGGTCCGGCACCGACGCGGGTGCCGCGGATCGCGTTGCCTCCGGTGGCCATCAGAGGGCCTGGAACTTCGTGATCAGGCCGAGCGCGACGATCGAGGCGAACCACACCAGGGCGAGCACCACCGTGAACCGGTTGAGATTGCGCTCTGCGAGGCCCGAGGAGCCGAGCGCCGACGTCATGCCGCCGCCGAACATGTCGGACAGGCCGCCGCCGCGCCCCTTGTGGAGCAGGATGAGGAGAGTCAGCAGGAGACTCGTGATGCCGAGAAGCACCTGCAGGACGAACTCGAGGATCTGCACAGTCGTTGAAGCCTTTCGCTGCGATCGTTCGCCGATCGCACAAGGGTCAAGTATACGTGTAGGCCGGCGGGCGGTGAGGATTCCTCACCGCCCGCCGGCCGCGGGGTCAGACCCCGACGTGCTTCTGGTAGCGGATGATCGCGGCGAACTCGTCGACGACGAGGCTCGCACCGCCGACCAGGGCACCGTCCACGTCGGGTTCGCGCATGAAGCTCGCGATGTTCGCGGACTTCACCGACCCGCCGTAGAGCACGCGCGTGCGCGCTGCAGCGTCTGCGCCGAGCTTCTCGCCGATGACCTCGCGGAGCTTGGCGCACACGTCCTGCGCCTGCTCCGGCGTCGCGGCCTGTCCCGAGCCGATGGCCCAGACGGGCTCGTAGGCGACGACGATGTCGGCGTCGGCCTTCAGCCCTTCGAGTGCGACGGACAGCTGGCTGACCGGCACGGCGCTCGCGCCGAACTTCTCCAGGTCCTCGCTGGTCTCGCCGACGCAGATCACGGGCACGAGGCCGTGCTTGAGCGCGGCCTTGACCTTCGAGCCCACGACCTCGTCGGTCTCGTCGTGGTACTGCCGACGCTCGGAGTGGCCGATGATGGCGTACTTCGCGTCGAGCTTGGCCAGGAACGCACCCGAGATCTCGCCGGTGTACGCGCCCGAGTCGTGCGCCGACAGGTCCTGCGCGCCGAGGGCGAACGGGATCTTGTCGGCGTCGAGCAGCGTCTGCACGGTGCGCAGGTCGGTGAAGGGCGGGAACACCGCGACCTCGACCGATCCGTCGTCGTGCTTGGCGTCCTTCAGGGTCCAATGCAGCTTCTGCACGAACGCGACCGCCTGCAGGTGGTCGAGGTTCATCTTCCAGTTGCCCGCGATGAGCGGGGTGCGGCCTGCTACTGCCATCCGAGGACCTCCAGTCCGGGGAGCTTCTTGCCCTCGAGGAACTCGAGGCTGGCGCCGCCGCCGGTCGAGATGTGACCGAAGGCGTCGTCGGCGAATCCGAGCTGGCGGACGGCCGCGGCGGAGTCGCCGCCGCCGACGACCGACAGGCCGTCGACCTCGGTGAGAGCCTGCGCGACCGCCTGGGTGCCCGCCGCGAACGGCGCGAGCTCGAACACGCCCATCGGGCCGTTCCAGAACACCGTCTTCGAGTCGCGCACCAGCGCCGCGAACCGCTCGGCGGTGTCGGGGCCGATGTCGAGCCCGAGGCCCGCTGACCCGAACGCCGTGTCTTCGATGCCGTCGGCGGGCGTCACGACGTGCTCCGCGTCGGCGCCGAACTTCGAGGCGACGACGACGTCGGTCGGGAGCACGAGCTCGACGCCCGACTCCTCGGCGCGCCGCATGTACTCGCGCACGGTATCGAGCTGGTCGGCCTCGAGGAGGCTCGAGCCGACCTTGTGGCCCTGTGCCGCGAGGAAGGTGAACAGCATGCCGCCGCCGACGAGCAGACGGTCGACGCGCGGCAGCAGGTGGTCGATGACGCCCAGCTTGTCGCTGACCTTCGAGCCGCCGAGCACGACGGTGTACGGCCGCTCGGGGTTCTCGGTCAGGCGGTCGAGGACGTCGACCTCCTTCTCGATGAGGAAGCCGGCCGCCGACGGGAGCAGCTCGGCGAGGTCGTACACCGACGCCTGCTTGCGGTGCACGACGCCGAACCCGTCGGAGACGAGGACGTCGCCGAGCGTGGCGAGCTCCTGCGCGAACGCGCGACGGGTCGCGTCGTCCTTGGCGGTCTCACCCGGGTTGAAGCGGAGGTTCTCGATGATCGCGACGTCGCCGTCCTCGAGGGCGGCGACCGCCTCGCGGGCCGACTCCCCCACCGTGTCGCGCGCGAACGCGACAGGCTTGCCGAGGAGCTCCGAGAGGCGCTGGGCGACCGGCTCGAGGCTGTACTTCGGGTCGGGAGCGCCGTCCGGGCGGCCGAGGTGCGAGCAGACGATGACGCGGGCGCCCTGGTTGATCAGGGAGTTCAGCGTGGGGAGCGTGGCCCGCACACGGCCATCGTCCGTGATGATCCCGTCCTGGAGAGGAACGTTCAGATCAGCACGGACGATGACGCGCTTGCCGGCCAGCGAACCCAGCGAATCGAGGGTGCGCAGAGCCATGGCGGTGGTTACAGGCTCTCGGCGACGTACTCGGTGAGGTCGACGAGGCGGTTGGAGTAGCCCCACTCGTTGTCGTACCAGGCCGACACCTTGACCAGGTTGCCGCTGACGTTCGTGAGCTCCGCATCGAAGATCGACGAGTGCGGGTTGCCCTGGATGTCGCTCGAGACGATCGGGTCCTCGGTGTACTGCAGGTACCCGGCGAGGCGGCCGTCGGCGGCCGCAGCCTTGTAGGCGGCGTTGACCTGCTCGACCGTGAGGCCTTCGGTCGGCGTGACGATGGTGAGGTCGACGATCGAGCCGGTGGGAACCGGGACACGGTACGACGAGCCGCTCAGCTTGCCGTTGAGCTCGGGCAGCACGTGGCCGATCGCCTTGGCGGCACCGGTCGAGGCGGGGACGATGTTGATCGCCGCGCCGCGCGCGCGACGCAGGTCGCTGTGCGGGCCGTCCTGCAGGTTCTGGTCGGCGGTGTAGGCGTGCGCCGTCATCATGAAGCCGCGCTCGATGCCGAAGGCGTCGTTGAAGACCTTCGCGAGGGGTGCGAGGCAGTTCGTGGTGCACGAGGCGTTCGAGATGATGACATGGTTCGCGGGGTCGTAGTCGCCCTCGTTCACGCCCATCACGACGGTGACGTCGTCACCTGTCGCGGGAGCCGAGATGAGGACCTTCTTCGCGCCACCCTCGACGTGCTTCTTGGCGTCAGCCGCCTTGGTGAAACGGCCCGTGGACTCGATGACGATGTCGACGCCGAGCTCGCCCCAGGGCAGGTTCGCGGGGTCGCGCTCTTCGAAGACCTTGATCTTCTTGTCGCCGACGGTGATCGAGTCCGCGTCGTACGAGACCTCGGCGTCGAGCACGCCGCCCACCGAGTCGTACTTGAGCAGGTGCGCCAGCGTCTTGTTGTCGGTGAGGTCGTTCACCGCCACGATGTCGAGGTCCGCGCCCTGCGCGAGAGCCGCGCGGAGGTAGTTGCGTCCGATTCGGCCGAAGCCGTTGATGCCGATCTTGACAGTCACGGAGTTTCTCCTGAGATGTGTCGTGCGCGAATGCGCGGTTGTTGCGATGCGAACGAGGACAACGGCGTCCCGGCGGGCTGCCCCGCCGGGACGGCCGCGCTAACTAGGACAGTACCAGCAGGCCGGAGGTCTTCTGGCGGGCGGCGTCGAGGCGCTGCGCGACGTTCTGCCAGTTCGCGATGTTCCAGACGGCCTTGACGTAGTCGGCCTTCACGTTGAGGTAGTCGAGGTAGAAGGCGTGCTCCCACATGTCGAGCTGGAAGATCGGGATCGTGCCCTGCGCGGTGTTGCTCTGCTGGTCGAACAGCTGCTGGATGATGAGCTGCTCGCCGATCGGGTCCCAGCTGAGGACGGCCCAGCCGGAACCCTGGATCCCGTTGGCCACGGCGGTGAAATGCGCCTGGAACTTGTCGAAGCCGCCGAAGAACTCGTCGATGGCTGCGCGCAGCTCGCCTTCCGGCTCGCCGCCGCCCTCGGGCGACAGGTTGGTCCAGAAGATCGAGTGGTTGACGTGACCGCCGAGGTGGAACGCGAGGTCCTTCTCGAGCTTGTTCACGTTCGCGAGGCTGCCGGTCTCGCGCGCCTCGGCCAGCTGCTCCAGCGCGGTGTTCGCGCCGGTCACATACGCCTGGTGGTGCTTGCTGTGGTGCAGCTCCATGATCTTGCCGCTGATGTGCGGCTCGAGTGCGGCGTAGTCGTAAGGGAGGTCGGGCAAGGTGTACTTCGCCATGTTCTCTTCTTCCTGTCGGCGCGCGCCGAAGTCCCCGGCGCAGCGAGGGTGACGGATTTCATCCTACTGAGCGGCAACACCCGCGAGGCGGGGTTGCTTCCGTGTGTGACGTGTGGAAGACGGGAAGACGGTCCCCACGCCCCCTCCACGCATCGCTTCGCGCTGCGCGGAGCCTCGGGCGCGTGGGCCCAGCCGCGGCCCGCGGCATCCGTGCGGCGCTGTCAGTCCTCGATACCGGCGGGAACGGCTGATTCGGTGCCCGGAAGCCCCTCGGCCTCGGCCTTCTTGTCGGCCATCGCGAGGAGGCGGCGGATGCGGCCTGCGACGGCGTCCTTCGTGAGCGGCGGGTCGGCGTGGTGCCCGAGCTCGTCGAGGCTCGCGTCGCGGTGCGCGAGACGCAGGTCGCCCGCCTGACGGAGATGGTCGGGCACCTCGTCGCCGAGGATCTCGAGTGCGCGCTCGACGCGCGCGCAGGCGGCGACGGCGGCCTGCGCCGAGCGGCGCAGGTTGGCGTCGTCGAAGTTCACGAGCCGGTTGACGCCCGCGCGCACCTCGCGGCGCTGGCGCATCTGGTCCCACTCGCCGGCGGCGCGCACGGCGCCCATGGCGGCCAGGGCGGCGCGGATCGCCTCGCCCTCGCGCACGACGACGCGCGGGATGCCGCGCACCTCGCGCGCCTTGCCGGCGATGCCGAGCCGGTGGGCGGCGCCGACGAGCGCCATCGCGGCCTCAGACGACGGGCAGGTGATCTCCAGCGCAGCCGAGCGGCCCGGGTCGCTGAGCGTTCCGGCAGCGAGGAACGCGCCGCGCCAGATGGCAGCGAGGTCGCCGCGCGACCCGGTGGTGAGCTTGTTGGGAAGGCCGCGGACCGGGCGGCGGCGCTGGTCGAGCAGGCCGGTCTGACGGGCGAGCGTCTCGCCGCCCTCGATCACGCGGACGGCGTAATGACTGCCCGTGCGTGCACCCGATCCCTGCACGTGGACGAGCTCGGGGCGCACGCCGTAGAGCTCCATGAGGTCGCGGGCGGTGCGGCGAGCGAGGATGTCGGAGTCCAGCTCGGCCTCGACCGCGACGCGGTTGGCGATCGAGTGCAGGCCTCCCGAGAATCGCAGCAGCGACGTGAGCTCCGCCACCCGTGCCGTAGGGCGCGGGTCTCGCACGGTGATCAGCTCGGCCTTCACGTCAGCGGTCAGCGACACGGGTCTCCTTCATGGGTCTTGCGGGAACGACCGTCAAGCCTACCCGGCCGCTCCGGCCGGGCGGGCTCGTCACTCGCGTCCGAGATCGCGATGCGTCACGCGGACGGCGACGCCGGGAACGCTCGCGAGGCGCTGCGCGAGCTCGCGCACCATCACGACCGAGCGGTGCTTCCCGCCGGTGCAGCCGATCGCGACGACAGAGTGGCTCTTGTTCTCGCGCTGGTACCCCTCGAGCACGGGACGCAGCGCGGCGCTGTACGCGTCGAGGAACTCCTCCGCGCCCTCCTGGCCGAGGACGTATTCGCGCACCTCCTCGTCCTCCCCCGTGAAGGGGCGAAGACGCTCGTCCCAGAACGGGTTCGGGAGGAACCGCATGTCGGCCACGATGTCGGCGTCCGGTGGCAGCCCGTACTTGAAGCCGAAGCTCTGGAGCGTCACCGTGTGCCGGGCCGCGCCCTCTTCGCTGAAGAGGTCGGCGACCTTGGTGGCCAGCTGGTGGATGTTGTACGACGACGTGTCGATGATGACGTCGGCACTCTCACGGACGGCCGCGAGGCGCGCACGCTCGCGACGGATGCCGTCGAGGATCGTGCCGTCGCCCTGCAGCGGATGCGGGCGCCGCACGGCCTCGAAGCGCCGCACGAGCACCTCGTTGGAGGCATCCAGGAACAGCACGCGGATCTGGCGGCGCTCGCGGAGCGCGCGCATCGCGTCGGGAAGGTCCGAGAAGAGGTCCCGGCCGCGCACGTCGACCACGACGGCGACCCGGGGCAGCACTCCCCCGGCGAGCTCGGTGAGGTCGAGCAGCGGCTTGAGCATCTGCGGGGGGAGGTTGTCGACGACGTACCAGTCGAGATCCTCCAGCGCGTTCGCCGCGGTGGACCGCCCGGCGCCCGACATCCCCGTGACGATCAGCACTTCTCCGACGTCCTGACGTGTCGCCTCGCCCATGACCACCCCCGTCCCGACAAGCCTAGTCATACCGGACGGCCGCTCGTCGGCGCGACGGGCGCTATGACGCGTCGGAAAGCGCGGCCGGCTGCGCGAGATGGGTGTGGACGGCCGACGCGAGCTTGGGGCCGACGCCCGGAAGCTCGGCGATCTCCTCCGGCGTCGCCTTCTTCAGCGCCGACACCGACCCGAAGTGGCGCAGCAGCGCCTTGATGCGCGCCTCGCCGAGGCCCGGCACCTCCGCGAGCACGCTCTGGATGTCGCGGCGGCGGCGCTTGCGCTGGTGCGTGATCGCGAAGCGGTGGGCCTCGTCGCGCAGCCGCTGCAGCAGGTACAGGGCCTCCGACGTGCGAGGCAGGATGACGGGGTACTCCTCCCCTGGCAGCCACACCTCCTCGAGGCGCTTGGCGATGCCGCACAGCGCGATCTCCTCGTGGCCGGCATCGCGGAGCGCCCGCGCCGCCGCCTCGACCTGCGGCTTGCCGCCGTCGACCACCAGCAGCTGCGGGCGGTAGGCGAAGCGCGGGCGGCGCCGCTCGGTCACGACCTCGCCGTCCGCTGTCGGGTCGGGTGCACCCTCCGGCTCGTTCTCCTCCGGACGATCGAGGTACGCGAGCCGGCGTGTGAGCACCTGGTAGAGCGAGTCGGTGTCGTCGGTGGTCTCGGCGACACCGAACGAGCGGTACTGGTCCTTGCGGGGCAGGCCGTCCTCGAAGACGACCATCGATGCCACGACGTTCGTGCCGCTCAGGTGCGACACGTCGAAGCATTCGATGCGCAGCGGCGCCTCGACCAGGTCGAGGGCCTCCTGCAGATCGGTGAGCGCCTGGCTGCGGGCGACGTAGTCGCTGGTGCGGCGGGTCTTGTGGAGCATCAGCGCCTGCTGGGCGTTCAGCGTGGCGGTGCGCATGAGGTCGGCCTTGCGGCCGCGCTGGGCGATCTGGATGGTCACGGCCTTGCCACGGCGCCCACGCAGCCACTCCTCGAGGTCGGCGGCGTCGTCGGGCATGGCCGGCACGAGCACCTGCTTCGGGATGTCGGCGCCTGCGGCGTTGCCGTATGTGCGCTGCAGGACCTGGTCGACGAGTTCGCCGCCGGTGATGTCGAGCTCCTTCTCGATCGTCGTCGCGCGCACACCGCGCACGCGGCCGCCGCGGATCACGAAGTGCTGCACCGTGGCGGCCAGCTCGTCCTCGGCGATGCCGAAGAGGTCGGCGTCGGTGTCCGCGGCGAGAACGAGCGCGCTGCGGTTCAGCACGGCGTCGATCGACTGCAGCCTGTCGCGATAGACGGCGGCCGCCTCGTAGTCCATCGCGGCGGACGCCTCGCGCATGCGCGCGGTGAGCTCCCGGGTGAAGCGCTGATCGCCCCCCGACATGAACGCGATGAAGTCGTCGACGATCGCCCGGTGCTCCTCGATGGTGACCTTCATCGAGCACGGCCCGCCGCAGCGGCCGATCTGCCCGGGGAAGCACGGCCTCCCGGTGGCCATCGCCTTCTTGTACGACGAATCGCTGCAGGTGCGGATCGGGAACACCCTGATCATCAGGTCGATCGTGTCGTGCACGGCCCACACCTTCGGGTACGGGCCGAAGTACTTGGCCCCCGGGATGCGGCGGTTGCGTGTCACGATGACGCGCGGCGCCTCGTCGGCGAGCGTGATCGCCATGAACGGGTACGACTTGTCATCCTTGTAGCGGACGTTGAACGGCGGATCGAACTCCTTGATCCACTGGTACTCGAGCTGCAGCGAGTCGACGTCGGTCGCGACGACGGTCCATTCGACGGACGCCGCGGTCGTCACCATCCGCCGCGTGCGCTCGTGGAGCGTGTGCAGCGGCGCGAAGTAGTTCGACAGCCGGGCGCGCAGGTTCTTCGCCTTGCCGACGTACAGCACACGTCCGTCGCGGTCGCGGAAGCGGTAGACCCCGGGATTCGTCGGGATCTCGCCCGGCTTCGGCTTGTACGGGACGGTGGGAGCGGAGCGCGCCATGCGGCTCAGCCGGCCTTGCGGGCCTCGACGAGCTCGGTGACCGCGTGCGTCGGGGCGCGAAGCCCCAGCACCTCGGCGAGGAACGCGCCGGTGTGGCTGCCCTCGGCGCGCGCGACCTGCTCGGGCGTGCCCGTCGCGATGATCTGCCCGCCACCGGCGCCGCCCTCGGGCCCGAGGTCGATCACCCAGTCCGACGACTTGATGACGTCGAGGTTGTGCTCGATGACGATGACGGTGTTGCCCTTGTCGACGAGGCCGTTGAGCACCTCGAGGAGCTTGCGCACGTCTTCGAAGTGCAGACCCGTCGTGGGCTCGTCGAGCACGTAGATCGACCGGCCGTTCGTGCGCCGCTGCAGCTCGGTCGCGAGCTTCACGCGCTGCGCCTCGCCGCCCGAGAGCGTCGTGGCCGACTGGCCGAGCCGCACGTAGCCGAGACCCACGTCGACGAGCGTCTTCAGGTAGCGGTGGATCGCCTGGATCGGCTCGAAGAACTCCGCCGCCTCAGCGATCGGCATCTCGAGCACCTCGGCGATGTTCTTGCCCTTGTAGTGCACTGCCAGGGTGTCGCGGTTGTACCGCTTGCCGTGGCAGACCTCGCAGTCGACGTACACGTCGGGCAGGAAGTTCATCTCGATCTTGATCGTGCCGTCGCCGGAGCACGCCTCGCAGCGGCCGCCCTTGACGTTGAAGCTGAACCGGCCCGGCTGGTAGCCGCGCACCTTGGCCTCGGGGGTCTCGCTGAACAGCGTGCGGATTCGGTCGAACACCCCGGTGTAGGTCGCCGGGTTCGACCGCGGCGTGCGGCCGATCGGCGCCTGGTCGACGTGCACGACCTTGTCGAGGTTGTCGAGCCCGGTCACGCGCGTGTGCTTGCCGGCGACCCGGCGGGCGCCGTTGAGACGCGTCGCGAGGACCTGGTACAGGATGCCGTTGACCAGCGAGGACTTGCCCGAGCCGCTGACCCCGGTGACCGCGGTGAGCACGCCGAGCGGGAAGTCGACCGTGACGTTCTTGAGGTTGTTCTCGCGCGCGCCGACGACCGTCACCTGACGCTTCTTGTCGATCTTGCGGCGCTTCTTCGGAGTGGGGATGGAGCGGCGGCCCGACAGGTAGTCGCCGGTGATCGAGTCGGGATCGGCGAGGAGCTCGCCGATCGGGCCGGAGTGCACGACCTCACCGCCGTTGACGCCCGCGCCGGGGCCGATGTCGACCACCCAGTCGGCGGCGTGGATCGTCTCCTCGTCGTGCTCGACGACGATGAGCGTGTTGCCCAGGTCGCGCAGCGCCACGAGCGTCTCGATGAGGCGGCGGTTGTCGCGCTGATGCAGGCCGATCGACGGTTCGTCGAGCACGTACAGCACGCCGGTGAGGCCCGAGCCGATCTGGGTCGCGAGCCGGATGCGCTGCGCCTCGCCGCCCGAGAGCGTCGCCGCGGCGCGGCTCAGGCTCAGGTAGTCGAGGCCGACGCGGATGAGGAAGTCCAGCCGGAGGCGGATCTCGCGCAGCACCTGCGCGGCGATCGTCGCCTCCCGCTCGGTGAGCGTCAGCTGGGCGAAGTACTCACGCGCCTCGCCGAGGCTCAGGCGCGAGGCATCCGCGATGGAATGCCCGTGCACCTGCA
Organism: Microbacterium sp. Leaf288; assembly: GCF_001422925.1. GTDB lineage: Bacteria > Actinomycetota > Actinomycetes > Actinomycetales > Microbacteriaceae > Microbacterium. The sequence goes on along the minus strand of NZ_LMNI01000010.1, from coordinate 194,438 downwards.
CGGCCAGCACCTCGGGCTTGAGCCGGGCACCGTCGCACACGGGGCACGGCACCTCGCGGAGGTACTCCGACCAGCGCTGGCGCTGCGTGTCGGACTCTGCCTGCGTGTACTGCCGCTCGATGTAGGGCACGACGCCCTCGAAGCCCGACGAGTACCGCATCTCGCGGCCGTAGCGGTTCTTCCACTTCACCGTGACCTTGTAGTTCTCACCGCGCAGCACCGCCTCGCGCACCTCGGACGGGAGGCGCTTCCACGGCGTGTCGAGTGAGAAGGCGAGGTCAGCTGCGAGTCCCTCGAGCAGGCGCTCGTAGTACTGGAAGAGTCCCTTGCCCTGCGTCGTCCACGGGATGAGGACGCCCTCGCGGATCGACAGATCCTCGTCACCGAGCATGAGCTCGACGTCGACGGACATGCGTGTCCCGAGGCCCGAACACGCGGGGCACGCGCCGAACGGCGCGTTGAAGGAGAACGTGCGCGGCTCGATCTCGGTGAGCTGCAGCGGGTGGCCGTTCGGGCACGCCAGCTTCTCGGAGAAGGACTGCCACGCGGCATCCCCCTCTTCATCGACGAAGTTGACCTGCACGACGCCGCCCGCGAGCGACAGCGCGGTCTCGACGGAGTCGGTGACGCGGTCCAGGATGCCGGGAGCCGCGACGAGACGGTCGACCACGACCGCGATGTCGTGCTTGTAGCTCTTCTTGAGCGCCGGCGGCTCGGCGAGCTGGATGAGCTCGCCGTCGACGATGGCCCGGGCATACCCCTTCGCGCCGAGCTCCTTGAAGAGGTCGACGAACTCGCCCTTCTTCTGGGTGACGACGGGGGCGACGATCTGGTAGCGCGTGCGCTCGGGCAGCTCCATGAGCTGGTCGGCGATCTGCTGCACCGTCTGGCGTTGGATGACGGCGCCACACTCGGGACAGTGGGGCACGCCGATGCGCGCCCACAGCAGACGCATGTAGTCGTGGATCTCGGTGATCGTGCCGACCGTCGACCGCGGGTTGCGGTTCGTGGACTTCTGGTCGATCGACACGGCGGGACTCAGGCCCTCGATGAAGTCGACGTCGGGGCGATCGACCTGGCCCAGGAACTGCCGCGCGTACGCGCTCAGCGACTCGACGTAGCGGCGCTGGCCCTCGGCGAAGATCGTGTCGAACGCCAGGCTCGATTTGCCCGAGCCCGAAAGGCCGGTGAAGACGACGAGCGAATCGCGCGGGATGTCGAGGTCGACATCCTTGAGGTTGTGCACGCGGGCACCGCGGACGCTGAGCTTTCCGCTGGTACCGCCGACGGAGTTCCCGGGCATGTTTGCGGGCAGGGCGACAGGGACGATGGGCACCCGACAAGTCTAGGTGGGGCCTCCGACACGGGGGCTGGGAGCCGTTCGCCGTGGGCGAAGACGCGGTACCGAGTGGCCCGGATCAGCGGGCGCCGGCGAAGGGCTGCAGCGCGTCTCGGAGCGCCAGGAGCGCCGCGGCATCCGTCCCCACGCTCGCCATCACCTTGCCGGGAACCTCCAGCGCCTGCCCGCGCAGACGCCGGCCGGCCTCCGTCAGGCGGACGTCGAGCACGCGCTCATCGTCGTCGCGACGCGACCGGGTGACGAGGTCCTGCGCCTCGAGGCGCTTCACCAGGGGCGAGAGCGTCGCCGGCTCCAGGGCGAGCTCGGCGGCGAGCTCGCGCAGCGAGCGGGGCGACCGCTCCCACAGCGCGAGCATCACGAGGTACTGCGGGTGCGTGAGGCCGAGCGGCTCGAGGATCGGCCGGTAGAGCCCGACGACGTTGCGCGCCGCGGTCACCAGCGCGAAGCACACCTGGTTGTCGAGCTTGAGCAGGTCGTCGGGGCTGAGTTCGGCATCCGTCACGACGTGATCCTATCGTCCACTAATCGTTAGTACACTAAGGAACATGCCAGACACGGATGCCCCGACCCCCGCCCGTCGCCCGCTCCGCGAGCGCGTGCGCGAAGCCGGCGGCTGGTACGCGTTCCTCAATGCGAACCTCATCCGCGTCGCCGGTCCGGCCGCCGTCGGCCCCTACGAGACGACTCCCCCGCCGAGCCAGGCGGAACGGGCCGAGCGCGCGTGCCCTCTCTGCGGCGCGCCCATCTCGCAGCACACGTTCGACCGCTCGGGGCCGAAGCCCCTCATGCACTGCCCGTAGCGACGTCGCAGGGTCAGGCGTGGCCCGCGCGCTCCATGGCGCGCAGCTCCTTCTTGAGGTCCTGCACCTCGTCGCGCAGCCGCGCGGCGAGCTCGAACTTCAGTTCCCCCGCCGCTGCCAGCATCTGCTGGCTGAGGTCGGCGATGGTCGCCTCGAGCTGCTCCGCCCCCTCGGCTGCGATGCCCTCGCGCCGCAGCTGCGGGGTCGGGCTCTTGCCGACACCGGACTTGGTCTTCGCCGCCGCCTTGCCCCGCAGCATGCGATCCGTGTCGGACGCCTCGCGCGCGAGCACCTCGGTGATGTCGGCGATGCGCTTGCGCAGCGCCTGCGGTTCGATGCCGTTCGCGGTGTTGTACGCGATCTGCTTCTCGCGACGCCGATCGGTCTCTTCGATGGCCTTGGCCATCGAGTCGGTCACCGTGTCGGCGTACATGTGCACCTGACCCGAGACGTTGCGGGCCGCGCGACCGATCGTCTGAATGAGCGAGGTGCCGCTGCGGAGGAATCCCTCCTTGTCGGCGTCGAGGATCGACACCAGCGAGACCTCCGGAAGGTCGAGGCCCTCCCGCAGCAGATTGATGCCGACCAGCACGTCGTAGACGCCCGCTCTGAGCTCGCTGAGCAGCTCCACACGGCGCAGCGTGTCGACGTCGGAGTGCAGGTAGCGCACGCGCACGCCGTGCTCGCCGAGGAAGTCGGTGAGCTCTTCGGCCATCTTCTTCGTGAGCGTCGTGACGAGGACGCGCTCGTCGCGCTCGACGCGGAGGCGGATCTCTTCGAGCAGGTCGTCGATCTGCCCCTTCGACGGCTTCACGACGATCTGGGGGTCGACGAGACCCGTCGGGCGGATGATCTGCTCGACCACGCCGTCGGCGATGCCCATCTCGTAGCGGCCCGGGGTCGCCGACAGGTACACCGTCTGCCCGACGCGGTCTTTGAACTCGTCCCACCGCAGCGGCCGGTTGTCGAGCGCGCTCGGCAGCCGGAAACCGTGCTCGACGAGGGTGCGCTTGCGCGACGCGTCGCCCTCGTACATCGCCCCGATCTGCGGGACGGTGACGTGGGACTCGTCGATCACCATGAGGAAGTCGTCGGGGAAGAAGTCGAGCAGCGTGTGCGGCGGCTCGCCCGGCGCGCGCCCGTCCATGTGGCGCGAGTAGTTCTCGATGCCCGAGCAGAACCCGAGCTGCTGCAGCATCTCGAGGTCGAAGGTCGTGCGCATGCGCAGGCGCTGCGCCTCGAGCAGCTTGTTCTGCGACTCGAGCTCCTTCAGCCGATCGGCGAGCTCGTCCTCGATCGTGCCGATCGCGCGCTGCACCGTCTCGGTGCCGGCGACGTAGTGCGACGCCGGGAAGATCGGCACGCTGTCGAGCCGCTGCACCACATCGCCCGTGAGCGGGTGGAGCATGAACAGCGCCTCGATCTCGTCGCCGAACATCTCGATGCGGATCGCGTACTCCTCGTAGACCGGGATGATCTCGATGGTGTCGCCGCGCACACGGAAGTTGCCGCGCGAGAAGTCCACGTCGTTGCGGTTGTACTGCATCGCGATGAACTTGCGGATGAGCGCGTCGCGGTCGTAGACCTCGCCCACCTGCAGCGCCACCATGGCGCGCAGGTACTCGTCGGGCGCACCGAGGCCGTAGATGCACGAGACGGTGCTCACCACGATGACGTCGCGGCGGCTGAGCAGCGAGTTGGTCGTCGAGTGGCGCAGCCGCTCGACCTCGGCGTTGACCGACGAGTCCTTCTCGATGAAGGTGTCGGTCTGCGGGACGTACGCCTCGGGCTGGTAGTAGTCGTAGTAGCTGACGAAGTACTCCACCGCGTTGTGCGGCATGAGCTCGCGGAACTCGTTCGCCAGCTGCGCGGCCAGGGTCTTGTTGTGGGCGAGCACGAGGGTGGGCCGCTGGACGGCCTCGACGAGCCACGCCGTCGTCGCCGACTTACCGGTGCCCGTCGCGCCGAGCAGCACGACATCGGTCTCGCCGGCGTTGATGCGCGCCGCCAGCTCGGCGATCGCCTGGGGCTGGTCGCCCGACGGCGCGAATTCGCTCACGACCTCGAAGGGCCGCACGGATCGAGTGGTCTGCACCAATCCAGCGTAGGCGCGACCCCCGACATCGGGGCGGCGTTCGCGACGAGCGGATGCCTCGGCCCCCGGTGCGTGCGGGACTCAGCCGCCGAAGCCCCCGCCGCCGTCGAATCCGCCGCCGAAGCCGCCGGCGTCGAATCCGCCGCCGGAACCGCCCCCGTCGAACCCGCCGCCGCCGTCGAAACCGCCACCACCGCCGTCGTAGCCGCCCGAGCCGGGGTCGTACGTGTCGCCGATCCAGGCGGGGCCGTCGCCCAGCTGCAGGGATCCGGCGCCGACGGTGTAGTACGCGGCCACCGAGCTCGACAGCAGGAACTGGTTCGCCACGATCGCCAGCGCGCCGGCGTTCACGAGCATCGAGCGCACGTCGACGTCGTCGCGCGGGTCGCGGTCGAGGGCCCCGACCGCCGTGCGGGCCGGGTCGGTCGCGGCCTGGGTCGCGGCATCCGCCCCCCGGCTCTCGGCCCGGCGCGCCTTGTGCTCCTCGGCACGGCGGACGAGCCGGGCGATCACGGTGGGGTCCTCCGCGGCCGCGTCGCGTTCGGAGTCCGCGAGGAACGGCCGCAGCTGCTCGAACATCTCGCGCCGGCGCTCGGGCGGCACGTCGGCGAAGGCCGACGCGTGGGCGCTCTCGATCACGGACGCGGGCAGGGTGTTGAGGAGGTAGACGTAGCGCGCGATGCGCTCCTCCTCGGTCGTCGCACCGTACGGCGTCTTGCGACGACGGCGGAACCTCGAGAACACGGCCATCGGAACCTCCTCGATCCGTCTCCAGACTACGAGCGCCCGGCGCGCTGCGCGACGTGCGCGTCGAGCGACTCCCACAGTTCGTCGACCTGGCGCCGAGTGCTCTCGAGCGAGCCCGCGGTGTCGATGACGACATCGGCGATCCGCAGGCGGGCCTCGTCGGGCACCTGCGACGCGAGGCGGGCCGTCGCGTCGGCCTCGGTCATGCCGCGCAGCTCGACGAGGCGCCGGAGGCGGACGTCCTCGGGCGCGTGCGCGACGACGATGAGCTGCCAGGGGTCGTCGACGCGCGCCTCGACGAGGAGCGGGACGTCGTAGACGACGACCGCGTCCGGATCCGCGGCGAACGCCTCCTCGAAGCGACGCGCGGACTCGGCGCGGACGGCGGGGTGGACGATCCGGTTGAGCTGCGCGATCGCCGCGTCGTCGCCGAACACCCGGCGGCCGAGGGCGGCGCGGTCCAGGGTTCCGTCGGGGCGCAGCATCCGTTCCCCGAAGGTCTCGGCGATCGCGGCCAGCACGGGCGAGCCGGCCTGCTGCACCTCGCGGACCAGCTGATCCGCGTCGACGACGACCGCGCCGTGCTCGGCCAGGCGACGGGCGATCGTGGACTTTCCGGAGGCGATGCCTCCGGTGAGGGCGACGAGCGGCATGGTTCGAGCATGCCACGCCGCGCCGGAACGGAGTGTCGACGGCGCCCGCAAGCCTGCGCGGTTCCTGAGGCGGGCCTGAGCAGGCGTTGAGGCACCGGAGGTAGCCTCGGGGCACCCGAAGGACAGATCAACCCGTGTGGCACTGGGGAGGGCGGGAGATGAGCGCCGGACGCGACATCGTGGCGACCGACGTGACTCCGCCCCGCTGCACCAGCCCGATCATCCTGAGGTACGGACGGGCCGCACGCGTGGGGACGACAGCGGCCCGAGTCCGTGCACGGAGGACGCGCGCAGGGCGGGATATGGGGATATCTCCCGCCCTACGCGCGGTCCGCCTGACCGGCGGGGCGACGGGCGCACGCGAGCAGAGCTCCACGGCCTGCCCCGCCTACGGTCGCGTCCTGTGATCGACGGCCTGCCGCACCCGTTCCGCGTCGCGTTCTGGGATATCATGACCGACGTCCAGGGTCCGTCGACAGCACCGGACCCGGAGGGTGCATCGGTGGAAGAAGCGCGCGTCGCGGTCGTGATCGAGGATGAAGCGGACATCCGTTCTCTCCTGTCGACCGTGCTCGCCCAGGCGGGCTTCGAGGTGCACGGCGCGGCCAACGGCGCGGACGGCGTCGAACTCGTGCGCGAGCACCGGCCGCTCGTGACCACGCTCGACGTCAACATGCCGGGCATGGACGGCTTCGAGACCGCCAAGCGCATCCGGGCGATCAGCTCCACGTACATCGTCATGCTCAGCGCCCGCACCGAGGAGATCGACGCGCTCCAGGGCCTCGAGGCGGGGGCCGACGACTACGTCGCCAAGCCCTTCCGCCCTCGTGAGCTGCGTGCCCGGATCGACGCCATGCTGCGCCGGCCGCGGCATGTCACCCCCGCCGACCTCGACGCCGTGAGCGAGAACGGGCCGCCCGACGGCGTGTGGCTCGAGCACCACGGGCTGCGCCTGAACGCCTCGACGCACCTCGTCACCGTCGACGATCAGGACGTCGAGCTGACGCGCAGCGAGTTCGACATCCTCGCCGACCTGCTCGTGGCGGGCCGGCGCGTGCGTGCGAAGTCCGATCTCGCCCTGATGCTCCGCGGCGACCAGTACGCGGTGAGCGACTTCGTGTCCGACAGCGACGCCCGCGCGATCGAGGTGCACATGGCGAACCTCCGGCGCAAGCTCGGCGAGTCGCCCGCACAGCCGCGGTGGATCGAGACCGTGCGCGGCGTCGGCTATCGACTCACCGCCTGACGCACGCGCCGCGACGGCGGGCGGATGCCGCTACTCGCCCTCGTCGACGAGCACAGACGTCTCGACGTTCGCGGCTGCGCGGCTCGCCGCCTCGCGGGCGACACGGATGAGCTCGGCGGGTTCGTACCCGGCCGTCTCGCTGAGCGCGACGCCGACGCCGACCACCGGGATCACTCCCCCGCCGACCTTGCCGAGGTCGTCGAAGAGGCCTCGGTAGATCGCGCCCGCCTGCCGGCGCGCCTCCTGCGCGGACGAGACCGCCAGACCGACCACCAGCCCGGTATGGCCGTCCTGCCCCACGACGGCGTTCGTCGGTGCGTGGTGGCGCACGCCGGTGCGCCACGTCGCCGCCAGCGCCCCGGCGACGTCGCTGCCGAACGCGGTGGAGATCTGGTCGAGGTCGTCCAGGCGCACAGCGGTCACCGCGATCGGCTCGAAGCGGCGCTCGGCACGCCGGCACATGCCCTCGAGCACGACGGCGAAGGAGCCCTCGGTGAGGATGCCCTGCTCCTCGTCCACAGCCTGGGTCTCGCGCAGGTAGCCGCGCATCGGGGCACGGCTCGCCCGGAGCACCGAGGTCACGACGACGGCCACGATCGTGAGTGTCACGGTGAGGTAGCTGGTGCTGATCGTGCCGAACGCGGTCTGGAACAGCGCGCTGTCGGGGCCGGAGGTCACGAAGGCCGTGGTGCGCGACACGTAGTACAGCGACTGGAACCCGAGGACCGCCCCGAGCACCCACGCCGTGCGAGACTCCCGCATGTCGCCGCGGAGGCACTCGACAGCCCCCGCACCGGCGAAGGCGAGCAGCGGCACGAACATCCACAGCGCGCCCGCCCAATCGCCGCCGCCCTCCCCCTCGATCGCGACCGCCGCAGCCGACGCGGCCACCGCTGCGGCGACGAGGATCGCCGACCATCGCATGTCGCGCCCGTTGAAGCGGCGGCATCCCAGCCACATGCAGCCGGTGCCCGCGACGAACGCCGCGTTGCCGACGGCGATGGCCCACCACGCGCCTTCCGACTGCACCCAGATCGTGTACGCGAGGGTGGTGAGCATCGCCGCGAGGAACGCGATCGACCAGATGCGCCCCGCGCCCTCGTCCCGTCGCAGCAGCGTCTCGAGGATGAACAGCACGCCGCTGACGTTGACGACCAGCGCGGTCATGAGGAGCACGCTCGCCAGATCGAGGGTCATCCTTCTTCTCCTTCCGGGCCGATCGCGGGCAGCTTCACGATGAAGGTCGACCCGACGCCGGGCGCGCTGTGCAGCGCGAGCTCGCCACCATGCGCACGCACGATGTCGCGGGTGATGGCCAGGCCGAGGCCGGTGCCCGACCTGCGCTCGCCGCCCGCCTTGTAGTAGCGCTGGAAGAGCCGCGAGCGGTCGGCGTCAGAGATGCCGACGCCGGTGTCCCGCACCAGGATCCAGCTCGACGTGCCGTCCGTCGTCGTGCCGACGAACACGGTGCCGCCGTCCTTGTTGTAGGCGATGGCGTTCGACACGAGGTTGTCGACGACCTGCCGCAGCCGCAGCGGGTCGGCCCACGCGGTCGCCGGCTCGAGACCCGTCTCGTCGATCGTGATCGCCCGTGCGGCGGCCCGCGGGAGGGCGTCGGCCGCCGCGCCGCGCACGAGGTCCCGCGCATCGAGGAGCTGAGGGGCGAGGGATGCCTCGACCGACGACGGCGACGAACTCGATGCCGCGAGGATGTCGGCGACGATGCGCAGCAGCCGCTCGGCGTTGCGCTCGGCCACGTCGAGGCTGGCGCGCACCGCGTCGGGGGTGTCGGGATCCTCGATGGCCAGGTCGAGGTAGCCGAGGATCGAGGTGAGCGGGGTCCGCAGCTCGTGCGACACCGAGGCCACGAGGTCGTCGCGCGCGCGGAGGGCGCTGAGCTCGGCGGTCACGTCGCGCGAGACGACCACCGCACCCGCGTCGCCGCCGTCCGGGTCGATGAGGCGTCGCGCCGTGATCGTGAGCGCGCGACGCGGTCCGGGCTCCGCCCCGAACCACACCACTTGGTCGTCGAACGCCTCCCCGCGGCGCGCGCGCTCGAGGGGGAACTCGTCGGGCGGCAGCGGCGAGGTGCCGTCGTCACGGAATGCCGGCACCTCGATGCCGTCGGGGTCGAGCTCGAATCCCTGCAGGAGCTTGCCGTGGGCCTCGTTCGTGACCGCGACCCGGCCGCTCGCTCCCATGCGGACCACGCCGAAGTCGACGGCGTCCAGCACCTCCGTGACGACCTGCTCCTGGCGCCGGGTGCGCGCGAGCACGCTCGCCAGCAGCGCAGACTGCTTGGCCAGCAGCATCCGTTGCGCATCCGACCTGCGCGCGTTGAGGTGGCTGGTGGCGGCGACGGCGACGATCACCAGCGGCAGCAGGAACGTCCGGTACGTGACCTCGGTGGCGCTGAGCGCCGTGAGCACGCTGACGATGCCCGCGATGGCCACGATCACGCCGAAGAGGCCGAGCAGCCCGAATCCGCCGGCGAGCCACGTCGCGGGGAAGATCCACAGCAGACCCAGCACCGTGTCGGGCGCGGCGACCTGCATGAGGGTGATGGCGACGATGTCGACGGCGGGGACCACCGCGACCCACCCGTACCGCAGTCGGCCCCAGGGCACCACGAGCGTGGCAGCCGTCACCGCGACGACGAGGACGACCCCGAGGAAGAACAGCACCGGCTCGCCGCCGAACGGCCCGATCGCCACGAGCACACCCAGCACGAACACCACCGCGGTCAGCAGCAGCTGGTTGAGCATCGCGGTGCGGCCACGCGTGCGGTCGGCTCCCTCCGGCGCGGTCCCGCCCGTGCGGGAGGGAGCCGCGGGCGCACCCGGCTCGCCCGGCGTCGCGGCGGTCATACCGCGACGGTAACGGATGCCGCGCCCCTGTGCCCGAACGGCGCGCTCGCCGCCGCCCACCGGGCGCGTGAACGCGGGGCCGGATCCCCGCGTGCGGGATCAGAATCCGAAGTCGCCGAAGTCCCCGAATCCGCCCATGTCGCCGGCCGCGGCGTCGCCGCCCCAGCCCGAGCCCGGGTCGCCGCCCCATCCGGCCCCGGAGTCCGCGCCGGAGTCCGCGGCACCGGTCTCGCCGGAGCCGCCGTCTGCACTGGAGCCGCCGTCGGCGCTGGAGCCGTCCTCGTAGCCCTGGTCGGAGGCGAAGCCGGGCGCGAGGAACGAGCTCACGAGGGCCGAGCCGATGACGTAGCCGACCACCGTGCCGAGGATCGAGGAGCCGAGCATCGAGCCGAAGGAGGGGCCCTGGCGCTGGGGGCCCAGCGTGCGCTCCATGAACCCGGGGTTGGTGTACTCGGCGCGGGTCGCCGCGCGAGCCATCGCCTGCGGATCGGTCGAGCGCGGCTGCTCCTGCGGAGGCAGTCCCGCCGAGAGCTCGGCGAGCACCTGCTGGCGCTGGGGCTCCGTGAGCCTCGCGAAGGCCTCGGCGTGCACCTGCTCGATCGTCTCGGGAGGCGCGGTCTTGAGCAGGTAGCGGTAACGCTCGATCGCGATCTCGTCCTCACTCCGGGGCGGCTGCACGCCCGGCCCCTGGGCGCCGTAGCGGTTCTGCGGGACGGGCGGCGCCTGGCGCGCGTCATCCGTGCTTCCGAACAGTCGGTCGAGGAATCCCATGTGCTGCTCCGTCGTCTGCGAGTGCGAATGGATCCTCACGCTAGGCGCGCTTCCTCGGAAGGCGCTGGAGGATCCGCCGCGGTTCTCGCAGAGCGTACAGCGTCACCCGCGCGCCGCGAGCGCCTCGCTCAGCCACCGCGCGTGGAGCTGCCACGGATCGTCGACGCCGGCGGCGAGCACGGCGATGTGCGCGGTGAGCGCGTCGGAGCGGCGGAACCACTCCGTGCCCGGGAACCGGTCGGCCGCGAACTGCACGTGCCGACGCTGCTCGAGCGCGCGACCGCCGCGCTCGAACGCCAGCAGCTCGTCATGCCAGATGGCGCCGAAGCGCTGCCGCGGGTTTCCGCTCGTCCCGATCTTCACGCGGTCGTCGTAGCGCAGGTAGTACACGACGTCGACGCGCGGTGGCGCGATGTCGTCGTCGGGCAGGTCGCCGTAGCGCCACTCGCACACCGCGCACAGCCAGCCCGAGGGGTAGCGGACCCCCAGCCGCGAGCCGCACAGGCGGCACGGCGAGGGCAGCGCGTCGGTGACGCCGTACTGGGCGTCCGCCCACTCCCCTGCCGCCGCGAGGTGCACCTCGCACAGCGCGACCGGCGCATCGGCAGGCACGGGGCCGCGGCATCCGTCGTCGTCCACAAGACATCGAGAGGCGGGAGGAATCACGGGCACACGGCGACCGTACCTGCGACCTCCGACGCCCGCGATACGCGAAAGGCCGCCACCCCGCCGAAGCGGTGGTGACGGCCTTTCGAACCAGACGGTTCAGCGAACCAAGCGGCTCAGCTCAGGATCAACGACCCGAGAGCTTCTCGCGCAGAGCGGCGAGTGCCTCGTCGTCGGCCAGCGTGCCCACGGGGCTGCTGTCGGACGAGAAGCTGGACGAGCCGGTCTCGACGGGAGCGTTCGCCTCGGCCTCGAGGGCCTTGATGACGGCAGCCTTGTGGGCCTCCCAGCGAGCGTGGGCTGCAGCGTACTCCTGCTCCCACTTCTCGCGCTGCTCGTCGAAGCCTTCGAGCCACGCGTTGGTCTCGGGGTCGAAGCCCTCCGGGTACTTGTACTCGCCGTGCTCGTCGTACTCGGTGACCATGCCGTAGAGGGCCGGGTCGAACTCGGTGCCGTTGGGGTCGACCGATTCGTTCGCCTGCTTGAGCGAGAGCGAGATGCGGCGACGCTCGAGATCGATGTCGATGATCTTGACGAAGACCTCTTCGCCGACCGACACGACCTGCTCGGCGAGCTCGACGTGCTTGCCCGACAGCTCCGAGATGTGCACGAGGCCCTCGATGCCGTCCGCGACGCGCACGAACGCACCGAACGGAACGAGCTTGGTGACCTTGCCCGGCGCGACCTGACCGATCGCGTGGGTGCGGGCGAAGACCTGCCAGGGGTCCTCCTGCGTCGCCTTGAGCGACAGCGAGACGCGCTCGCGGTCGAGGTCCACCTCGAGGATCTCGACGGTGACCTCCTGGCCGACCTCGACGACCTCGGACGCGTGCTCGATGTGCTTCCACGAGAGCTCCGAGACGTGGACGAGACCGTCGACGCCACCGAGGTCGACGAACGCACCGAAGTTGACGATCGACGAGACCGTGCCCTTGCGGACCTGGCCCTTGTGGAGGTTGTTGAGGAACGTGGTGCGCGACTCGGACTGCGTCTGCTCGAGCAGGGCGCGGCGCGACAGCACGACGTTGTTGCGGTTCTTGTCGAGCTCGAGGATCTTCGCCTCGATCTCCTGGCCGAGGTACGGCGTGAGGTCGCGGACGCGGCGGAGCTCGATGAGCGATGCGGGGAGGAAGCCACGCAGGCCGATGTCGACGATCAGACCACCCTTGACGACCTCGATCACGGAGCCGGTGACCACACCGTCGTTCTCCTTGATCTTCTCGACGTCGCCCCACGCACGCTCGTACTGCGCGCGCTTCTTCGAGAGGATGAGGCGGCCTTCCTTGTCCTCCTTCTGGAGAACGAGGGCTTCGACCTCGTCGCCGACCTTGACGACCTCGTTGGGGTCGACGTCGTGCTTGATGGAAAGCTCACGCGAGGGGATGACGCCCTCGGTCTTGTAACCGACGTCGAGGAGCACCTCGTCGCGGTCGATCTTCACCACGGTGCCCTCGATGAGGTCGCCGTCGTTGAAGAACTTCAGGGTCTTCTCGACCGCGGCCAGGAAGTCCTCGGCAGATCCGATGTCGTTGATCGCGACCTGCTTGGTGGCCGGGGCGGTCGTTGCGGTAGTCATGTAGTGGGTTGTCCTTGTTGGGGTTGGGTGTCGGGCCACGGCTTTCAGCGGCTCCCCCCGCGCGAGCGCGAACGGATGCCTCGAACCGAGGCGAAGCGGATTTTCTTGCGATGCCACTCAGATCCTTGCGGATCCGGGCACCGGCGCGAACCGGCACTCAGGCGTGGCGAAACAGCCACACGAGTGACGCTCCAGGGTATCAGAACGACCGGGTCGCGCGCGATGTTCCCGATCGTCCTGAAATGCCCGGCCACGCGGGGCTGCAGCATCCCGTGCGGATCAGCGGGGAAGCTCGATCGGCGCGGTGTTCGTGCGGTCGGGGTCGAAGGGCGTCGGGGACGCAGCGCCCTCCCCGCGCAGCTGAGCCAGCCGCTCGTCCTCGCGGCGCTGCGCGTCGGCGAGCCAGTCCCACCCCGACGTCGTCGAGCCGCGCCGCACCTCGGGGACCGGAGCAGTCGGGTTGCGGTCGTCGGAGACCGGCACGACGGTGAGGGATGCCGCGGGCTCCGGCTGCGGCGGGGCGGGCGCCGCGAACGGCGCTCCGGCGAACTGGTCGCCTCGCCCGGCGGCGCCGCGAAGGCCCGCCTGCTGGATCACGCGCTGGATCGTGAGCCCGCGCTGGTCGGGGTCTCCGACGTATTTGATCTCGCGAAGGCCCTGCTCCTGCGCGGCCGACTCGAAGACGAAGTGGCCGTAGCCGAAGATGCGGCCGATGAGGGGCTTGTAGACGGAGATGTCGAGGATGCGCGCAAGGGGCATGGTCGCGATGCGCTGCGACAGGATGCCGTGCACGCGGAAGACCCGCATGTTGGTGATGACGAAGCGGTCGGTGTGCTGCTCGAAGACCCGCCAGATCGCGTGCACGGTCACCGCACCGCCCAGCAGCGCCGGCACCCACCAGGCCTGCGCCGGCACGAAGAACGTGAGCAGGAGCACGATGATGCCGCCGAACAGCTCGAGCACCGCCGAGACCGTGGCGGCCCAGTGCTTGCGAACCTCGTCGACGACGTGCTCTCCCTGATCCGAGATCAGGTGCTTCTCGATCCGCGGATCGAACATGCTCAGCCCTGTGCGAGAGCCGTCAGGAAGTCGACCACGGCGACGCCGGCGCCCCAGACGGCACCGACCGCGCCCTGCACCGCGTTCGCCGCGTCCTGCGGGCGCGTGATGAGGTAGAACGCCGCGAACGCGATGACGAGCACCACGACGATGCGCTTGATCAGCTTCACGGTCCGGGTTCCCTTCGACTTCCTGCTGTTCTACCGCACGAACACCCTCGCACACGCAGGCGCGCGGGCGCGTCGCGAATCGCGGCTCGGTGTTCCGGCATGCCGCGCGACACGCTCAGGGCCGCAGCAGCACCTTCGTCGCGCGGCGCTCGTCCATCGCAGCATAGGCCTCGGCGGCGTCCTCGAGCGGCAGCTCGAGGTCGAACACGCGGCCCGGCTCGATCGCGCCCGACCGGACGTCGGGGAGCAGCTCTTCGATGTAGCCGCGTACCGGCGCGACGCCGCCGTTGACGCCCACGTTGCGGCTGAACATCTGCCGCACCGGCAGCTCGGGCCCGCCGTTGGGCACGCCCACGTAGCCGACCATCCCGCCGGGGCGCGTCGAGCGCAGCGACTGGTCCATCGACTCCTTGGTGCCGACGCATTCGAGCACGCGGTCGGCGCCGATGCCGCCGGTGAGCGCGCGCACCGCCTCGATACCGGCGTCACCCCGCTCCTCGACGATGTGCGTCGCGCCGAACTCGCGCGCCAGCGCCTGACGCTGCGGGTGGCGCGACATCGCGATGATCGTGGTCGCGCCGAGGCGCTTGGCCGCGATGATCGCGCAGAGGCCGACCGCGCCGTCGCCCACGACGGCGACGGAATCGCCCTGACCGACACCGGCGGAGACCGCGGCGTGATGGCCGGTGCCCATGACGTCGCTGAGGGTCAACAGGCCAGGGATCTCGTCATCCGCCACCGGCCCGGGGACGACGGCGAGGGTGCCGTCGGCGAGCGGGACGCGCACGCGCTCGCCCTGGCCGCCGTCGGCGAATCCGCCGAAGCGGTCGTCACTGCCCCACCAGCCGCCGGTGAGGCACGACGTGCTGACGCCGTTGCGGCAGTTCGCACAGGTGCCGTCGCACACGTAGAAGGGGGCGATCACGAAGTCGCCGGGGCGCACGACCTCGACCTCGGCGCCCACCTCCTCGACGATGCCGACGAACTCGTGGCCGATGCGGTGCGGCTCGTTCGTGGGCGTGACGCCGCGGTACGGCCAGAGGTCGGAGCCGCAGACGCACGCGGCCACGACGCGCACGATCGCGTCGGCGCCCGTGGACAGCACGGGGTCGGGGACGTTCTCGACACGGATGTCGCGGGCGGCGTGGATGACGGTGGCGCGCATGACACGAGCCTAAGGCGGCGGGCGGCTGCCGGAGGTCGCTGGCACGATGGAGCCATGTGGATCGGGTGGATCGAGTTCGACCTGCTGCTGGGTGACGTCCGCTCCCTCAAAGAGAAGCGCAGCGTGCTGCGGCCCCTCATCGCCGAGTTGAGCCGGCGCACCGAGGCGGCCGCCGCCGAGGTCGGCGAGCACGACCTGCATCGCCGTGCCAGGATCGGCGTCTCCATCGTGGCGTCGGGGTCGTCGCACGTGCGCGACGTGCTCGACCACGCCGAGCGCCTCGTCGCCGATCATCCCGAGGTGACCCTGCTGTCGGCGCGCCGCGGCCTGCACTCCAGCGAGGACTGATTCAGCCCGCGATCGCGTGGCCGATGACCTCGTCGCCTCCGCCGAAGCGGATGGTGCGGCCGATGGTGGTGTCGTCCGCGATGGTCGCGGCGATCACCGCGGCCACGTCGGCGCGCGCGACAGCGCCGCCGTCCTCCGGATCGAGCGCGATGCGCCCGGTGGGCGGGTCCAGCGTGAGCGTGCCCGGCGCGAGGATCGTCCAGTCGAGCGCGCTCCCGGCGAGATGCGCGTCAGCCGCCCACTTGGCGTCGGCGTACGGGAAGAACGACGCGTCGGGCTCGATGCCGTGGTCGGCGCGCGACCCGATCCACGACACCATCACGTAGCGCAGCACGCCGGCGGCGAGTGCGGCCTCCATCGAGCGGACGGCGGCATCGCGATCGACCGCGTACGTGCGCGACGGATAGCCGCCTCCGGCGCCCGCCGACCAGACGACGACGTCGTTGCCCGCGATGACGTTCTCGAGCTGCCCGAGGTCGAGCGTCTCGATGTCGGCGACGAGGGGCTGCGCGCCGGTGGCCGCGACCTCCGCCTCGTGCTCGGCGTTGCGGATGACGGCCGTCACGGTGTGCCCGTGTGCCGCGAGCAGCGGCTCGAGCAGCAGCGCGACCTTGCCGTGGCCGCCGAAGATCAGGATGCGGGCCATGAGTCCCCCTTCGTCGTGCCCCCCACGCTACGCCGGGGCAGGTCCGCCGCGCATCACGCGACGAGCGCGGCGATGCCCGCGATGACGGATGCTGCCGCCAGCGCCAGCGCGATGGCGATGAGCACCGTGTGCACGACCAGGAAGCGGGTCGCCTTGCCCTGCGCATCATGGGCGCGGGGGTCCTTCGCGACCCGGCGGTAGAACGTCGGCCAGACCAGGACGTTGAAGGCGGCGTTCAGGAACAGCAGTACGGCGAGCAGCGTCACACGTTCGAGCCTAAGCGGCGAGCGCGACGGGGTCGGCGACGATCGCGCGGACGGCGTCGCGGCCCGCGCGGTTCGCGCCCACCGTCGACTGCGACGGTCCGTAGCCGATGAGGAACAGGCGCGGCTCGTCGATCGAGCGCCCGTTGTCGACACGGAACCCGCCCTCGGGCGTGCGCAGGCGCAGCGGCGCGAGATGGTCGAGCGCAGGCCGGAAGCCCGTCGCCCACAGGATGACGTCGGCGCGCTCGAACGTGCCGTCGGGCATGCGGACGCCGTCCTCCTCGATCGAGGCGAACATCGGATGCCGCACCAGCACGCCGCGCGCCTCGGCGGCGCGCGCCCACGGCGTCCAGTGCATGCCCGTCACCGAGATGACGCTGCCTGGCGGAAGGCCGCGGCGGACGCGATCCTCGACGCCGGCGATGGCGGCCACCCTGGCCGGGATGTCGAAGTCCTCCTCGGCCCACTCCGGTTCGCGGCGCGTCACCCAGAAGGTGTCGGCGACGTGGGAGATCTCGTCCAGCAGCTGCACCGCCGAGACGCCCGCGCCGACGATGACGACGCGCTTGCCGCGGAACTGCTCGGCCGAGACGTAATCGCCCACATGCAGCTGGCGTCCGCGGAAGCGCTCCTGGCCCGGGTACCGCGGCCAGAACGGACGCGTCCACGTACCCGTCGCGTTGATCACGAAGCGCGCGGCCCACGCGCCGCGGTCGGTCTCGACCACCAGCCGGCCGCGGGGGTCGTCGTCGGCGCGGCGCACCGCCTTCACCTGCACGGGCCGGAGCACGTCGAGAGCGAAGCGCTCCTCGTACTCGGCGAAGTACGCGGGAAGGATGTCGCGGCTCGCCGCCGCCGGATCCGCCGGTGGCACCGCGAACCCGGGCAGCTCGTGGATCCCGTTCACCGTCGCCATGCGCAGGGACGGCCAGCGGTGCTGCCACGCTCCCCCGGGTTCCGGATTCGCGTCGACCACGAGGAACGTCCGATCCGCGGCATCCGCACGCTCGAGCGGGACGAATCCGCGGCGCTGCAGGTGATACGCGGCCGAAAGACCGGCCTGCCCGGCACCGATCACGACGACGTCGACGGGTGCGGACTCCATGCCCGGCACAACGACGATCGGCCCGCGAGGATTCCCGCGGGCCGATCGGACGAGGCGCGTCAGTTCAGCGCACGCGTGGAGGCGGGGATGACGCCGTCCGCGTAGAGATCGGCGGCGACGTCCTGCAGCGCCGTCAGGGCGACGCGCTGCGTCGTGGGGCCGTACGAGATGCGGGCGACGCCCAGCGCCTCGTACTCGCCCGCCGACAGTGCGCCGGGCAGGCCGATCACGCTGATCTTGCGCTCGCCGATCCCCTCGACCAGCTCCCGGGTGATGTCGGCGTCGAGGATGCCGGGCACGAACACCAGGTCGGCACCGGCGGCGAGGTAGGCGCGGCCGCGCTCGATCGCGTCGGCGATCGACTCCTCGAGCGGGCGCTTGCCCGCGCGCACGAACGCGTCGGTGCGGGCGTTCAGGACGAAGGGCACGCCCTCCGCCGCCCCGGCCGCGACGATCGCCTCGACGTTGGCGACGGCTTCGGCGAGCGGCACGAGGCGGTCCTCGACGTTGGCGCCGACGACGCCCTTGCCGATGGCGCGGCGCACGGTCTCGCCGGGATCGCCGTATCCGGCGTCGAGATCGGTGCTCACCGGCAGGTCGCCCACGGCCTCGACGATGCGGCCGACCATGTCGAGCGTCGTCTCGAGGGGGATCTGGCCGTCGGGGTAGCCGAAGGTCGCGGCGATCGAGTGGCCGGCCGTCGCGATGGCGCGGGTCTCGGGGAGGGCGGCGATGGTGCGGGCCGACACGGCGTCCCACACGTTCACCACGCGCAGGATCTCGGGGGCGGCGTGCAGTCGGGCGAGGGTCTGTGCTTTCTCTGCCTGAGTGGTCATGGTTGCCACGCTATCGGCGCTGGGCACCCTCGGGACCGGTCAGGTCGGATCGATCCGGCCGTCGAGGTACCACCAGCGCTCGCCCTGCCGCACGAACCGGCTCCGCTCGTGCAGCACGCCGCGGTCGCGGCCGTGGCGCCAGGCGGCGCGGAACTCGACGACACCGCGCCGGTCGCCTTCGCCCCCGTCGGCTGCGTCGACGATCTCGAGCCCCGTCCAGCGCTGTTCCGGATCGAGCGTCAGCTCCGCGGGACGCGTGCCCGGGTGCCAGGTGTCGTGCAGATACACCGCGTCGCCGACCACGAACGCCGTGTACCGCGAGCGCATCAGGCGCTCGGCGGTCGGCGCCGGTGTTCCGCGCAGCGCGGGGGCGCAGCATCCATCGAAGCGATCGCCGCTGCCGCACGGGCAGGGGTCCGCGTCCGCGACGCGCGGGAAGCCGTCGGGGGCGGCTCGGGATGCCGCGGCGCCGAACGACACGTCAGACGCCGGCCTTCTCGGCGCACGACACGCAGCGGGTCGCGAAGGGACGCACGCGAAGACGCGCGATCGGGATGCCGCGACCGCAGTCGACGCAGATGCCGTAGGTGCCGGCCTCCCAGCGCTTGACGGCCTCGTCGATCTCGGCGATCTCGCGGCGTGCGGCCTCTTCGAGGGCGACGGCGCGCGACCACTCCCCCGACAGCGTCACGCCCTCGGGGTCGTGCTCGTCGTCTGCGACGTCGGAGCCCCGATCGGCGCGCAGCTCCTCGAGGGTCTCGTCGATCGCCGCGATGCGCACCATGGCCGCGTCGTGCAGCTCATCCAGGAGCCCACGAAGCTCGGTCCGGCTCGCGGCGGAGGTCATCGCATGAGACTACGCCCGGATGCCGCATCCGGCCGCAGCCGTGCCGGATCAGCCCGCGACCTCCACGGTGAAGGTGACGTCCTGGATGCCGCCGTCCTCGTTCGACAGCACCACCTTCGTCGATCCCTCCGCGAGCCCCTCGACCCCCGGGTTGTATGTCGCGCCACCGTCCTCGCGACCCGCCGTGAACTCGGCGACGGACGGATCGGCGACGACGCCGCTGTAGCTGTCGACGGCGAGATCTCCGGTGTCGATGTTCAGCATCTGTCCGACCTCGAGCTCGACGGTCTCGCCCTGGAGGTCTCCCACGTCGCGGGTGACCGGCGCGATCACGGGCTCCGACGAGGCGCAGCCGCTCAACGCGGCGAGCGAGGCGACGAGCACGAGCGATACGACCGGTCCGACGATGCGCATGGCGTCATGATGACAGCCCAGCGGCTGCACGGCCAGCGCCCGGCATTCGCCTGGGCAGGCGATAGGGATCTCCCAGGTCGGGCTGAAAGCCTGGATTCATCGCGGTGAGGGGATTCCCGGTCCCCTCCGCGACCCCTGCAGGCGATGAGTCGCCCGGGACCGCCCCTCGTGCCCGACGCCCGGAGGGCACGAGGGGCGGTCTCACCGACCCGCCCGGAGCCGGCGATCCGCGACACCCCCCGGACGCGATCGCCGGCTTCTTCGCATGCACTGTGGATAACTCGGCCGGAGCGCCGACGCCGGCGGCTACCGTGGGGGCGTGAGGACTCGGGTGACGGCGGCGGTGCTCAGCGGGATGCTCGTCCTCGGGCTCGCGGGGTGCACCCAGCCTGAGCCTGCGGAGCCCACCCCGACGACGGCGTTCTCGAGCGACGAAGAGGCGTTCGCGGCGGCTGAGGAGACGTACCGGGCATACGTGGACGCGCTGAACCAGGTGGACCTGAGCGATCCGGAGACGTTCGAGGCCGTGTACGGCTGGACGACTGGAGAAGCGAACGCAGGTGCGCGGAAGACATTCTCCCAAATGCACGCCGATGGTTGGGCTGTTGACGGTCCAACAACTGTTGCCTTACTGCTCCCGACAGAGGTTCAACCGAGCCGGAATGAAGTCGCGTTGGACGTGTGCCTCGACGTCTCGGCGGTGACCGTAGTCGACTCCCAAGGCGCGTCCGTGGTCGCCGACGATCGTCGCGATATCCAATCGATGCGAATCACAGTCGAGCAGGCCAAGTCGAGCCCGACTGGCTTCCTGATCGCGCTGATCGACGGGCGCACCGACGGGCCCGAATGCGCAAGTTAGCACTGGCCGGCGCCGTCATCGCGGGTCTGGTGATCGTATTGGTCAGCGGGTCCGCGAGCATCGCCGCTGAATGTGACGCCGGAGGCTGGACGGGCAACTGCGACGTGTCGAACCAAGAGACTCACGTCGATGTCTCCCTGCGTGACGAAGCGTCAGACTCACCTGCGACAGATGTCGATCTCGCCGAAGGGCAGGTGCGAACAAAGCCAGTAGCCACGGCCGAGCCGGAGGACTGCGGCCCGCTCAACCGGTGCGAGAACTACGTCGTCGCCGGCCCGCCGGATGTGACCCTCGCTGATCTCGCCTCCTTCCGGCCCGCGCAGCCGACGCTCGGCGGCGAGCCGGCAGGCTTCGGCGTGGTCGGCATGCCGACGAACCTGCTGGCTTCGGCGTCCGAGCAGCGCATCCCGGGCACGGTGCTGGGCTGGGACGTGACCGTGCGCTTCGTCCCGGTCGCCTATGTGTTCGACAACGGCGACGGCACGACGACGCGCGCGAGCACGGGCGGCGCGTCGTGGACGGCGCTCGGGCAGGGGCAGTTCACCCCGACCGCGACCAGCCACGCGTACCGGGCCCGCGGGACGTATCCGGTGTCGGTGACGGTCGAGTACGAGGCATCCGTCGATTTCGGAAGCGGCACGTGGCGGACGGTTCCCGGCGTGGTCCGGGCCGAGGCCACCGGCTACGGCGTGCGCGTCGTCGAGGTGCGCACCGCACTCGTGGACCGCACCTGCGTCGAGGATCCGACCGGCCCCGGCTGCTGAACCGCTCCGACGACCGAGCGGCGTACGCGCTTCGCCAGCCGCACCACCCCGCGCAGCGGCACGCCGACGGCGTAGGCCACGGCACCCGAGGCGGACGTGTCGCTGCGGCCGAGGGCGACCTTGCGCTCCCACGCGTCGCGCAGCGCCCCGCCCCGGCGCACCACGGATGCACGCACCGGAAGCCGCCGCGCCGCCCGCTGCGCGAGCAGCGCGTCGACGTGGGCGGTCCAGTCGTCGGCCTCGGGGGCGTGGAAGTAGTTCTCGTCGAGCCACTCGGGATCCGGATGCCGGAACCGCCGTGCCACGACGTCCTCCTCGCCCGCGAGCAGGTCGGCGTCGGCGAGCGTCTCGTTGATGAGGCGCGGCGAGACGCCGAAGGTGTCCAGTGCGATGACCGGGATGCCGCGCGCGATCGCCTCGATCGCCGCCGTGGAGCTCACGGTGACAAGCCCCTCGGCCGTCGCGAGAGCTGAGGCCATCGACCCCGTCGAGGTGACGAGGTTCGCCGGCAGCGGCCCGAGCGCGGCGAGCAGCTCGGGGTAGCCGTCGAGCTCGGCGTGCGTCTGGTGCTCACCCGACGCGGCTCGGAGCTTCACCACGACGCGCCGTGACGGATCCGCCTCTGCCGCCCGTACGAGCATGCGCGCGACGCGCAGCCGGTCCTCCCGCTCGGCGGGGACCTTCGCCTGGGTGGCGAACACGAGGTCGGTGCCCTCGGCAGCCGGGCGGGCGCCGCCGCCGGCGGTCACGGCACCGCGCGCGAACGGCAGCGTCGCGAGCGCGTAGCGGTGGGCGTACCCGGTGCGGGCCGACAGCGCGCCGAACTCCCGCACCTCTCGGCGCGAGTGCACGACGAACAGGTCGGACTGCAGCCGGTACACGACGGCCTTGCGCGTCGCGGGGATCGAGATGCCCGGAAGCCCCGTGACCACGACCGGCCGCGGCTCGAGGGCCGCGAGATCGCGCGCCAGCACGCGCACGAGCGGGCCGCGCGCGCCGAGCACGACGGCGTCCGCCCGCAGCTCGGCGAGCCGGGCAGCCAGGCGGGCGTACGCGATCCGCTCGACACGGTCCTCCCCCAGCCCGCTCCCGCTGAGGGCGGAGGCGAGCTGGGCGTCGCTGACGACGAGCGGCGTCTCGAGCACCAGGAGCGAGGCATCCCATCGCTCGTCGACCCCGCCGAGGAGGGCCGCCGCCCACTTCACGTAGGAGTCGGTGTCGGCGATCGCGACGACGCGCGGCCGCCCGCCGTCTGACGTGCCCGGACTCACGCGGGGACGCGACGCAGCTTCGCCATGGGCGCGAGCTCGCCGGGGTACACGCGCTTCACACCGTCGCCGAGCGCCGCCTCGATGACGCGGATGTCGCGCACCAGATGCTGCAGGCCTGCGGGCTCGAGCGAGGCGGCGTGGTCGGAGCCCCACATGGTGCGGTCGAGCGTGATGTGCCGCTCCACCGCGACGGCGCCGAGCGCGACGGCCGCGAGCGAGATCTGCAGGCCGCGCTCGTGGCCGGAGTAGCCGACCGGCACGCCGGGGAACCGCTCGCGCAGCGCGGGGATCATGCGGAGGTTGGCCTCCTCCGGGTCCATCGGGTACGTCGAGGTGGCATGCAGGAGCACGAGGCGGTCGGTGCCGAGGATGTCGATCGCCGCGTCGATCTGCTCGATCGTCGACATGCCGGTCGACAGGATGATCGGCTTGCCGGTGTCGCGCAGCGCCTCGAGCAGCTCGACATCGGTGAGCGACGCGGACGCGACCTTGTGCGCGACGACGCCCAGGTCTTCGAGGAAGGCGACGCTCGGCACGTCCCACGGCGACGCGAACCACTCGAGGCCGCGCAGCAGCGCGTGGTCCGAGATCTCGATGTACTGGTCGCGGTCGAACTCGACGCGGCGGCGGTAGTCGAGGTACGTCATGCGACCCCAGGGCGTGTCGCGCGGCATGTCGCGCATGTGCTCGGGCGTGGCGATCTCGGGCGTGCGCTTCTGGAACTTGACCGCGTCCGCGCCGGCGTCCGCCGCCACGTCGATGAGACGCTTCGCGAGGTCGACGTCGCCGTTGTGGTTCAGTCCGATCTCGGCGATGACGTACGCGGGGCGTCCGCCCCCGACGACGCGGGATCCGATGGTGACGGTCATGAGGAGGCCTCCTGTGGTGCTGTGGGGTGATCGGATGCTGAGGCTCGCGCCGAGGCGACGGCCGGCCGGAGCGCATCGGCGACGGCCGTCGCCGACCTGCCGGTGAGCACGCGCTCGGCGAGGTCGCGCACGGCGCCGGTGCCGCCGGGGCGGTCGAGCACGACGCGCGCGGTGGAGAGGACGAGGGGGTGTGCGTCGGGGACCGCGATGGGCCAGCCGACGAGTTCGAGACACCGCAGATCGTTGATGTCGTTCCCGAGGTAGGCGATCCGCGACAGCGGGATGCCCTGCTGGTCGGCCCACTCGCGCAAGACCGCCGCCTTGTCGGCCGCGGCCTGTCGCACATCCACACCGAGCTTGCGGGCGCGTGCGGTCACGACCGGGTTCGATTCGGTCGAGAGGATGAGGAACGGGATGCCGGCGGCTCGCAGCATCCCGACCCCCATGCCGTCGGACCGGCTCACGGTGACGGATTCGACGCCGTTCTGGTCGACGTGCACGGTGTCGTCGGTGTGCACGCCGTCGAAGTCGGTCACGACGGCGTCGACGGGGATCGCACCCGCGCGGGCGCCGAACGCGTCGCGGTCGACCAGAGGCGCGAGCGTGCGGGCGAGTTCCAGCTCGTCGAGGGTGTCGATCTCGATGGCGGTCCGCGGCGCGACCTCGGCGATGCCGACGCTGCCGAAGAAGCGGTGGTTCGCCGCGCGGAAGCCCGCTGCCCGCATGACGTAGAAGCCGCCGGTCTCGAGGTAGTGCGGTTCGCGGTCCTGGCGACGCGGGCGCACGTCGATCTCGTGGCCTATCGGCTCGGCCGCGCTGCCGACGCCCTTCTCCCAGAGGAAGCCGTACGTCTCGACGGCCGAGAAGACGCTGTCGCGGCGGCGCGAGCGCACGAGCTGCACGGCCGAGGTGAGAGCGTCGACGTCGATGAACGGCGAGGTCGCCTGCAGGAACGCGAGGACTCCGACGTCGACCTTGCGGGCCTCCAGGGTCTCGAGAGCATGGACGAGCGCGCTCTCGCTGCTCGCGAGGTCGCCGGACAGGTCGGCCGGCCGCTCGACGACCTCCGCACCCCACTCGGCCGCGACGGCCGCGATGTCGGCGTCGTCGGTCGTCACGACGACCCGGTCGATCGCCGGGCAGCGCCGGGCCGCGTCGACCGCGCGTGCGACCAGCGGCACGCCGCCCACACGCTGCAGGTTCTTGCGGGGGACGCCCTTCGAGCCCCCGCGCGCGGGGATGATGGCGACGGCCTCGCTCATGCCGCCGCCGTCCGGGCCGAGCGCCGGGCGCGTCCGGTATGCACCGTCGCTCCTGTGCCCGCGAGAACCAGCGGGAGCGTCGTCGTGGTGCTCGATGGCAGCGTGTGCACGTCGAGCGCGCCACGGGCGCCGGCGAGCACGAGCTCGACGGGCAGTCCGCTCTGGTGGACCCGCAGCCCCGTCACGGTCGAGACGGCGTCCAGCTGCTCGGGCGTCTCGCGACGGTGAGGGAGGTACACCGCGCCTCCGGCCGCGGCATCCCGCACCCACCGCACATAGTCGAGCAGCAGCATCCGTCCGTCCACCGGCAGCGCGCTTCCGAGCACGACCCGACGGCCGAGTTCGGGCGCCGCCGGCGCGCTCCGGCGCGTCCACGAGAAGTCGTGGCGGCGGATGCCGAACCCGTGGTCCGCGAGTGCGTCGACGCGCTCTGCGCCGAGGTCGAACGCGGTGAACATCCCCGCGCGGCGCGCGCCGGCGCGGCGGTGGACGAGCTCGGCCGCGAACGGGGCGGCGACCGTGGTGAGTCCGCGCTCCGCGATGTTCGGGCGGGCGTACGGACGGCGACCGAGCAGCGTGTCGGCGTAGGCGATCGCGTGGGCGCCGTCATCGAGGAAGGTGATGCGGTGCGGGCGCAGTACGGAGGCGGCGAGCCGGAACTGGCCCGAGAAGCCGTCGCCGACGAGCCAGTGGTCATGGCGGGCGAGCAGGCTCCACGGGATGCCGAGGTAGGGCTCGAGCTCGCCGAAGCGCGCGCCGCGCGAGAGCAGCTCGTCGGCGGTGGCCGAGATCTGCGGCGTCAGGCGTCCGGCGACGGGAACCGTCGTGCGGTGGGCAGCCGCCCACTCCGCGGCGCCGACGAGCTGCAGCGGCGATTCGACCCACGCCAGCACTTCCTCGCGACCCATGCGGCGCCTCCTCCCGGCCGGCCCTCACGATCGGGCTCAGCGCTGTCTCCCCACGGTGGGCGCCGGATGTGAACGCGATGGGTCCTGCCGTGCGACGGCGACCGGTCCGGCAGGTGAACGGAGGGTGGCCGGGGGCGGCGCGCGGCACAGAATCGGAGATCGTTCGCGACACGCCGTCTGCCGGACCGAGCACGCGGCGTGTCGCCCGTTCGGTCCGATTCCGTGCACCCACGGGCGTCGGCGGTGCATGCCAGGATGAACGCGTGACCGACCGTCTCATGCTGCTCGACTCCGCGTCCCTGTACTTCCGCGCGTTCTACGGGGTGCCCGACACCGTGCGCGCTCCGGACGGCACCCCCGTCAACGCCGTCCGAGGGTTCCTCGACATCATCACGCGGCTCGTCACGACGTACCGCCCCACTCACCTCGTCGCGTGCTGGGACGACGACTGGCGACCGCAGTGGCGCGTCGACCTCATCCCGACCTACAAGACGCATCGCGTCGCCGAGGTCGTCGCGGGCGGACCCGACCTCGAGGAGGTGCCCGATCCCCTCGAGGTGCAGGTTCCCGTCATCCGCGAGGCGCTCGACACCCTCGGGATCCGCATCGTCGGCGCCACCGCCCACGAAGCCGACGACGTCATCGGCACCCTCGCCTCCACCGCGACCATGCCGGTCGACATCGTCACCGGCGACCGCGACCTCTTCCAGCTCGTCGACGACGAGCGCGATGTCCGCGTCGTCTACACCGCGCGGGGCATGAGCAACCTCGAGGTGCTCACCGATGCGTCCGTGGTCGCCAAGTACGGCGTCCTCCCTTCGCAGTACGCCGACTTCGCCACGCTCCGCGGCGACTCGTCCGACGGTCTCCCCGGCGTCGCCGGCATCGGCGAGAAGACCGCGGCCGGCCTTCTCGCGACCCACGGCGATCTCGCCGGAATCGTCGCCGCGGCCGAGCTCGGTGAGGGCATGTCCGCGGGCGTGCGCTCCAAGGTGCTCGCAGGCCTCCCCTATCTCGCCGTCGCGCCGCAGGTCGTGGCCGTCGTGCGCGACCTCCCGCTGGACGTGCCCGACCCGCGCCTGCGACCGCTCACCGAGCAGGGGAAGACAGTTGCGGCGTCCCTCGCCGAGCAGTGGGCGCTGGGCGCGTCGATGAACCGCATCGTCGACGCCCTCGACACCGTCTGATCCGGTTCCGCCAGGGCGAGGCCACGCTCGCGGAGCGCTTCTCGAAGGGCGACATCGACGAGACCGAGTACCGCGCGCGCCTCGAGGTGCTTCGGGCCAACGCAGCCCTGTGATCCCCTGCTGCGGCGCCGGCCCGCCACGGCGGGGTCAGGCGCCGCGGTCGCGTCCGGTCCACTCGCGCAGCTTGTCCAGCGACCATGTCGTGACGATGCGCTCGGGCGGAACGCCGATGCGCTCGGCACGCTCGGCGCCGTAGTCCAGCAGCGAGAGCTGGCCGGGCGCATGGGCGTCCGAATCGATCGAGAAGAGGCATCCGATCTCCAGCGCCAGCGCCATGAGGTCGTCGGGAGGGTCCCGACGCTCCGGACGGGAGTTGATCTCGACCGCGACGCCGTGGGCCTCGCAGGCCTCGAACACGGCCCGCGCGTCGAAGGTCGAGGGTGGCCGCGTTCCGCGGGATCCTTCGACGAGGCGGCCGGTGACGTGCCCGAGGACGTCGATGTGTGGACTCGACGCCGCCGCGACCAGACGCCGTGTCATCGGACCGCGCTCCATGCGGAGCTTGGAGTGGGCGGACGCGACCACGACGTCGAGCTCGGCGAGGAGGTCGGGTTCCTGATCGAGGGCGCCGTCCTCGAGGATGTCGACCTCGATGCCCGACAGCAGGGCGAACCCGTCTCCGCTCATGCCCGCGACGACCTCGAGCTGGGAGCGCAGGCGCTCGGGCGACAGCCCGTTCGCGACGCGCAGCCGCGGCGAATGATCCGTGAGGGCGAGGTACTCGTGGCCGAGTGCTCTCGCCGCGTCGACCATGAGGTCGATGGAGGTGAGGCCGTCGGACCAGTCGCTGTGCGAGTGCAGGTCGCCCCGCAGCAGCGGCCGCAGGGAGGACGTGCGCTGCACCCCGGCGCGTTCGCGCAGGTCCACGAGGTATCCCGGCACGTCGTCCGCCAGCGCCTGCTGGATCACGGCGAACGTGGAGTCGCCGATCCCCTTGCGGCGGCGCAGGGCGGCGGGGTCCCGCAGTTCCGCGTCGCTCAGGCCCTCGATCGCGTCGGCCGCCGCACGGAACGCCTTCGACTTGTACCGGGACGAGCGCTCACGCTCGAGGAGCGTGGCGATCTCGGTGAGCGCGTCGTGGGGGTTCACGTGCGACGGGCGACGGATCAGGCGACGTTGGAGCGCCGGATCACCACCGGCACGCTCGCCAGCCGGTGGATGGCCCAGCCGAAGAGGATCGCGAGCACGCCCATGCCTGCGGCGAACAGCGCGACGCCGTAGGCGACGACCGAGGTGAACAGCGAGGCGCGCAGGAACGACGCCTGCATCACGGTGGCCCGCACCGGGTCGTCCTGGTCGAGCTCCGCATACGTCTTGCCACCGGACGCCTCGAGGGCGTGGGTGTTGATGATGTCGGCCTGCACGTAGGCCGTGAAGGGGCCGGTGACCTGCTGGCCCTGGAAGGCTGCCGCGTCGTCGGGGATGGTGATGTTCTCCGCCGTGAGCTGATTCGTCACGCCGATCCACGCGATGATGCCGACCAGGATCAGCAGCACACCGCCGATGATCCCGAGGATGCCGACGGCCTTCACGAGGCCGACCTTCTTCTCGGGGGGCTCGATCACGTCGGTGGTGCTGCGGGGTTCTTCCTCGCTCATGCGTCCTCCTCGGATGCGGGTCGTTGAGCCACACGCTAGCGGCGCCGCGCATCGGGACGGAAGAGCGCGCGCCGGGGAAAACCCCGACGCGGAGCCAGGCCTAGGAGGCGAGTGCGCGCGTCGCCTCGACCCAGCGGTCCAACGTGGCCGTCGCCGCGCCGCTGTCGATCGCGGCGGCGGCGTCGTCACGGGCCTCGGCGAGGCGCTCGAGGATCGGCCGCTGCACCTGTGCCGCGTCGCGGAACAGGCGGTAGGCGACCATGCCCGCGGCCGCGTTCAGCAGCACGATGTCGCGCACCGCGCCCTCCTCGCCGCCGAGCACCCGCCGCACCACGCCGGCGTTGTGAGCCGGGTCGCCGCCCAGCAGGTCGTCGATGTCGGCGAGCGGGATGCCGAGGTCGCGCGGGTCCAGGTCGTGCTCGTGGATGTCGCCGCGACTGACCTCCCACAGCCGGCTGTGACCGGTCGTCGTGAGCTCGTCCAGGCCGTCGTCGCCGCGGAACACCAGCGCCGTCGCGCCTCGCGTCCGGAACACGCCCGTGATGAGCGGCACCCGGTCGAGGTGGGCCACGCCGACCGCGTTCGCCTCGGCGCGCGCCGGGTTGCACAGCGGCCCGAGGAAGTTGAAGACCGTGGGGACGCCGAGCTCGCTGCGCGTCGCCGCCGCGTTCTTGAACCCGGGGTGGAAGGCGCCCGCGAACGCGAACGTGATGCCGGTGCGGGAGAGCGTCTCGGCCACGGCGGCCGGCGACAGCGCGAGGTCGACGCCGAGCGCGCCCAGCACGTCGGAGGATCCCGACGAGGAGCTGGCCGCCTTGTTGCCGTGCTTGACGACGGGGATCCCGGATGCTGCGGCCACGAGCGCCGACATCGTCGACACGTTGACGGTGCCGAAGCGGTCGCCGCCGGTGCCCACGATGTCGAGGACGGCGGCGTCGACCGGCAGCGGGAGCGCGGCCTCGAGGATCGCGTCGCGGAAGCCGACGATCTCGTCCACCGTCTCGCCCTTGGCGCGCAGCGCGACGAGGAAACCCGCCAGCTGAGAGGGGGTGGCGGTGCCCGACATGATCTGCCGCATCGCCCACGTCGACTCCGAGACGGTGAGGTCGCGCCGCTCGAGCAGCGTGGTGAGGATTCCCGGCCAGGTGTACAGCTCCGCCATAACCGAGAAGCCTAGCCGGGCTCGGGAATCGGAACCGTTTCGTGACACGGCGTCCCGGGCGCGGCGATTCTGCGTCTTCACCACGGGTTCACGGCGAAGTCGCAGGGTCCTTTTAGGCTCCCCTAAGTTCCGGAGGAGGTGAAGACATGCCCTCCGATGCGAAAATCGACGCCTCGAATCGGCCATAATGGGGAGCGTGACGACCTCCACAGCGACCTACTCCCAGGCCATGCGGTCCGTCAAGCGGCCGGATCCGGTCGCTGTCGGAACCATCGTGTGGCTCGGCAGCGAGGTGATGTTCTTCGCGGGCCTCTTCGCGATCTACTTCACCCTGCGCAACACCTCGCCCGAACTGTGGGCGCAGGAGACGCAGCTGCTGAACATCCCGTACGCGACCGTCAACACGATCATCCTCGTGCTGTCCTCGGTCACGTGCCAGATGGGCGTGTTCGCCGCAGAGCGCTTCCAGCCCTACTCGACGAAGAAGCGCGGCTGGCTCGGCTGGGGCATGGTCGAGTGGTTCTGGCTGACCTTCGCGCTCGGCGCGATCTTCGTCTCGGGCCAGGTGTGGGAGTACGCCCAGCTCGTCGCCGAGGGCATGCCGATCAGCGCGAACTCCTACGCGTCGGCCTTCTACCTCACCACCGGCTTCCACGCCCTGCACGTGACGGGCGGCCTCATCGCCTTCCTCCTCGTCATCGGGCGCGCGTACGCCGTCAAGAACTTCGGGCGCAAAGAGATGACGTCCTCGATCGTCGTGTCCTACTACTGGCACTTCGTCGACGTCGTCTGGATCGCCCTCTTCCTCGTCATCTACTTCCTCAAGTGAGAGCGGAGCTGAAACCCGACATGGCACGACAGACCACGCGCCGCTCGAAAGGCCGCCGCAGCCCCTGGGCCGCAGCCGCACTGATCGGCATCGGCCTGCTCATCACGGGCGGCGTCTACGCCGGGGCATCCGCCGCGATGGCGGCCACGACGCCCGAGACCGTCACGAACTCCGCGCTCACCGTCGAAGACGGCAAGAAGCTGTTCCAGGCCAACTGCGCCACGTGCCACGGCCTGGACGTGCAGGGCACCGAGGACGGCCCGTCGCTCTACGGCGTCGGCGAGCTCGCCGTGCACTTCCAGATGAGCACCGGCCGCATGCCGCTGCAGATGCAGGGCCCGCAGGCTCCGCAGAAGCCGGCGCAGTTCACCGAGGAGCAGATCACCGCGATCGGCGCCTACATCCAGTCGATCGCGCCCGGTCCGACCTACCCCGAGGACGAGGTCCTCGACGGCGGCGGCAGCGCATCCGAGGGTGGCGAGCTCTTCCGCATCAACTGCGCCATGTGCCACAACGTCGCCGGCGCCGGCGGTGCGCTCACCGAGGGCAAGTACGCCCCCAACCTGCACACCACCACGCCGCTGAACATGTACGCGGCGATGGTCACGGGTCCGCAGAACATGCCGGTGTTCAACGACATGACGCTGACCACCGAAGAGAAGCGCGACATCATCACCTACCTGCTGTACCTGCAGGACAACGAGTCTGCGGGCGGATTCTCGCTCGGCTCGCTCGGCCCCGTCTCGGAGGGCCTCTTCATCTGGATCTTCGGCATCGGCTCGCTGATCGCCATCACCGTGTGGATCACGGCGAAGTCCAACTGATCGACGAACGACACACGTAAGACTTGACGAGGAGCAGCATGGCCCACGAGGACGACCCGCTAGAGCACGAGAGGGCTTCCTGGAAGCCCTCCCCCGGGCTCGCTGTGGCGGTCACCGACCCGGTGCACAACCCTGGCCTCCCCCCGCACCGCGAGCGGATGACCGACAAGGACCCCGCTTCGATGAAGCGCGCGGTCCGTGCCATCTACACGCTCTTCTACCTGTCGATCGCCGGCAGCATCTGGGCGATCGCCGCCTACATGCTCTTCCCGATCGAGAGCGGGCGGATCGTCGACATCCGCAACAACAACCTCTTCATCGGACTCGGCATCGCCTTCGCGCTGCTGGCCATCGGCGTGGGCGCGATCCACTGGTCGAAGGCCGTCATGTCCGACAGGGAGTTCGTGGAGCCCCGTCACGCGACGCGCGGCCGCGACACGACGCGTGAGGCCGCCATCAAGGCCTTCGCCGACGCGGACGCCGAGTCCGGCTTCGGCCGTCGTGCGATGGTGCGCAACTCGCTGATCGCCGCACTCGTGGCATCGGTCGTGCCCGGCGTCGTGCTGTTCCGCGGCCTCGCGCCGTTCAACTCGCCGGAGAAGCCGCATGCCGGCGACCCCGTGTACCTCCTCGAGCACACCATGTGGAAGGAGGGCATGCGCCTGGCGCACGACCCCTCGGGCGAGCCCATCAAGGCGGCCGACCTCACCCTCGGCTCCGCGGTGCACGTCATCCCCGAGGCCCTCGCCGAGGTCTCGCACAGCGAGGGCTACCTCGATGAGAAGGCCAAGGCACTCGTGCTCCTTGTGCGTCTGCTCCCCGAGCAGCTCACCGAGTCCGAGGACCGCAAGGAGTGGTCGTACAACGGCATCGTCGCGTACTCGAAGGTGTGCACCCACGTCGGCTGCCCGGTCGCGCTCTACGAGCAGCAGACACACCACCTGCTGTGCCCGTGCCACCAGTCGCAGTTCGATGTGACCGACCACGCGAAGGTCATCTTCGGCCCGGCGGCGCGTCCGCTGCCGCAGCTGCCCATCACCGTCGACGACGAGGGCTACCTCGTAGCCCGCAGCGACTTCCTCGAACCCGTCGGCCCGAGCTTCTGGGAGCGTCATTGAGCACCTCAACCGTCACTGAGCAGCCTGCGGCTCCTGTGGCTCCCGTCTCACGCAACGGCGACCGTCCGCTGGGCGGCCGCTTCATCGGCGCCACCGCGAACTACATCGACGAGCGCACGAGCCTCTCCGGCTTCGTCAAGGAGCTCGGCCGCAAGATCTTCCCCGACCACTGGTCGTTCATGCTGGGCGAGATCGCCCTGTGGGCGTTCGTCGTCGTGCTCCTCTCGGGCACGTTCCTGACGTTCTTCTTCCAGGCGTCGATGGTCGAGACGCACTACAACGGCGCCTACCTGCCGATGCGCGGCATCGAGATGTCGGCCGCCATGGCGTCGACGCTCGAGATCTCGTTCGATCTGCGCGGCGGTCTGCTCGTCCGGCAGATGCACCACTGGGCCGCCCTGGTGTTCGTCGCCGGTATCGGCGTGCACATGCTGCGCGTGTTCTTCACGGGCGCGTTCCGCAAGCCGCGCGAGCTCAACTGGGTGATCGGCTTCATCCTGTTCATCCTCGCGATGGGCGAGGGCTTCACCGGCTACTCGCTCCCCGACGACGTGCTGTCGGGCAACGGCCTGCGCATCATCGACGGCATGGTCAAGGGCATCCCGATCATCGGAACGTGGACCTCGTTCCTGCTGTTCGGCGGACAGTTCCCGGGCGACGCGATCGTCGGCCGCCTCTACACGCTGCACATCCTGCTGCTGCCCGCGATCCTCGTCGGCCTGCTGGTGCTCCACCTGATGCTCATGGTGATCAACAAGCACACGCAGTTCGCCGGCGCCGGCCGCACGAACAGCGTCGTGGTCGGCTACCCGATGATGCCGGTCTACATGTCGAAGATGGGCGGCTTCCTGTTCATCACGTTCGGCGTGATCGTGCTCATCGCCTCGCTGTTCACGATCAACCCGATCTGGAACTACGGCCCCTACGACCCGTCCCCCGTCTCCGCCGGCACCCAGCCCGACTGGTACATCGGCTTCGCGGACGGCGCCCTGCGCCTGGTTCCGCCGGGCTGGGAGATCGTGTTCCTCGACCGCACGTGGTCGTTCAACATCATCGTGCCGCTCGTCGTGCTCGGCCTGTTCATCGTGCTCGTCCTGATCTACCCCTTCATCGAGGCGTGGGTCACCGGCGACAAGCGCGAGCACCACATCGCCCAGCGTCCGCGCAACTCGGCGACCCGCACCGCGATCGGCGCGGCAGGCGTCACGTTCTACGCGGTGCTGTGGGCCGCGGCAGCCTCCGACATCATCGCCACGCACTTCTGGCTGACGATGGAGGGCGTGATCCACACGCTGCAGGCGCTGCTGATCCTGGGCCCGGTGATCGCGTACTTCGTCACCAAGCGCATCTGCATCGCGCTGCAGAAGAAGGACCGCGAGATCGCGCTGCACGGCTACGAGTCTGGTCGCATCGTCCGCCTCCCCGGCGGTGAGTACATCGAGGTGCACCAGCCCGTCGACGACTACGAGCGCTTCAAGCTGGCCGACTTCGACACGTACGAGCCGCTGGTGGTACGTCCGAACGCCAAGGGTCAGATCCCGTGGCACGAGAACCTCCGCGCCTCCATCTCGCGCTGGTTCTTCGAGGACCGCCTCACCCCCGTCACGCAGGCCGAGCTCGACGCGGCGCTGGCTCACCAGCACCACGACCTCGACCACATCGCGGCCGAGGAAGACCTCGAGATCCAGGCGGCTCACGAGCGCGCCGGCGTTCCGGACGCTCCGCACAAGCCGCTCGACGACGGCAAGCACGGCGAGGTGCCCGTGCGCCCCTCGAACGTCATCGTTCCTGAGCCCGAGCCCGGGAGGAAGCCTCCGCGCAACCGCGAGAAGGAGTCCGACCAGTAGGGTCGCCGCACTTCGCAGACGGATGCCCCGGCACGATCTCCACGATCGTGCCGGGGCATCCGTCGTTCTGTGCAGCGATACGTGTCCGCCCGTCACGGATCGGCAGGAATCAGACGACGTCTGACCGCGCTTTCGAAGGTCCCGCCACGGATGCTGACCTAGCGTGGATGCATGATCGACGCCCTTTCGTACTTCTCCGCCAAACTCGCCCTCGAGACCGACTCCTCCGACGTGTACGCCGCACAGAAGGCCGGCGAGCAGTTCGTCCTCGTCGACGTCCGCGGCGATGAGGCGTGGGCACAGGGACGCATCCGTGGTGCGGTCCACATGCCGTACCGCGAGATCGCCGATCGCGCACCGCGCGAGATCGACAGCTCGACCCCCGTCGTCGTCTACTGCTGGAGTCCCGGCTGCAACGCGGGCGCGAAGGGTGCCATCGAGTTCGCCAAGCTCGGCTATCCCGTCAAAGAGATGATCGGCGGCTACGAGTACTGGGTGCGCGAAGGACAGCCGACCGAGAACGACGAGGGAGCACTCCCCCGCGTGTTCGACGCGCAGGTGATGGTCGTGCGCGCGCCCGTCGTGGGCTGAGCGCCCGCCTCAGGCCGACTCCAGCCCCTCCATGAACCGTTCGGCGGCCGCACCGTAGAACGCCGTCTGCGCGGGCGTGACGCCGTTCTCGCCGGCGTCAAGGACGACGTCGCACACCACCACGGTGACGTTGTCAGAGGAACCGGCTTCCAGAGCCACCGCCACACACGCCTCGACCGCCGTTCCCGCGTGCGGGAACTCCAGAAGAAGATCGCGGATCTCTTCGTCGGGCACGTAGTCGGTGAGGCCGTCGCTGCACAGCAGCCACCTGTCACCGGTCTGCGCATCGTGCGCGGTCACCGTCGCGGCATCGCGTTCGGCGCCGCTCAGCGAGGCGGTGATGATGTTGCGACGAGGGTGGGACGCAGCATCCGTTATCGATACGATCCCGCGGTCGACCAGTGCCTGCACGAGCGAATCGTCCCTGCTCGCCTGTGCGAGCTCGCCGCCTCGCAGGCGATACGCCCGCGAGTCTCCCGTGTGGGCCAGCAGAAGCCCGCCGTCGCGGGCCGCGAAGAGTCCGGTGAACGTCGTCGCCATGCCGCTCAGAGACGGATCGCGCTCGACATGGGCGCGGAGGTCCCAGTTGGCCGACCGGACGGCGTCGGCGAGCTGCACGGGCTCGAGGCCGTCCAGACGGCCCGCGGCCAGCCGGTGGATGAACGCCGCCGAGGCGAGGTCGCCCGCGGGTCCTCCCCCGACGCCGTCCGCCACCGCTGCGCCCCAGGAGGCCGTGAATGCGGCGTCCTGATTGGTCTTGCGGTGCGGGCCGATGTCGGAGCAGGCCGCCGCACGCAGAAACGCACGGGGCCCCGTCACAGACGGGTCCCCGTGCGCATCACGCGATATGCCATGCGGACCGGCAGCGCCGGATCAGCGGGCGAAGTAGCCGCGGTAGTACTCGTAGACCCAGCCGACGATCGCGACGACGAAGACGGCGATGCCGATGGGCATCATCCACGCGCCGACCGCAAGGCCGATCATGCCGAGCGCCGCCGAGAACGCGAGGACGATGGGCCACCACGACCACGGGCTGAACTCGCCCAGCTCAGGGTCACCGTCGTCGATGTCGGACGTGAGGACGTCCTCGGGCAGCTCGCCACCCTGCGCCTTGTGCACCTTGCCGATGTAGAACGCGATCAGCGCGCCCATCAGTGCGGTGAACAGCAGCGCCACGCTGCCGACCCACTCGATGCCGTTGTACCACGGCACGTCCGGGTGGGCGATGATGTTCCACGCGGTGTAGACGACCGCCACCACCAGGAAGAAGATGGTCAGCAGCCACCAGAGTCCGGTGTTCGTGCGCACCTTACTTCACCTCTCCATCGGCAAGGTCGGAGACCGGGGCTTCGGGGGCGTCCTTCGCGGGACCGACGCCGACCGGGATACCCGCCTCGGGGTGGTTCAGGTCGAACGCGGGCCGCTCGCTGCGGATGCGCGGGATCGACGTGAAGTTGTGACGCGGGGGCGGGCACGAGGTCGCCCACTCGAGCGAGGCACCGTAGCCCCACGGGTCGTTGACGGTGACCTTCGGCGCCTTGCGCGACGTGATCCAGACGTTGAACAGGAACGGGATCATCGAGGCGCCGAGGATGATGGCGCCGATCGTCGACACCTGGTTCTGCCAGGTCCAGCCGTCCGCCTCGGAGTAGTCCGCGTAGCGACGGACCATGCCGTCGACGCCCAGCCAGTGCTGGATGAGGAAGGTCATGTGGAAGCCGATGAACAGCATCCAGAAGTGGACGTAGCCGAGGCGCTCGTTGAGCATGCGCCCGGTCCATTTCGGCCACCAGAAGTAGAAGCCGGCGAACATCGCGAACACGACCGTGCCGAACACGACGTAGTGGAAGTGCGCCACGACGAAGTACGAGTCGGACAGGGCGAAGTCGAGCGGCGGCGATGCCAGGATCACGCCGGTGAGACCACCGAACACGAACGACACCAGGAAGCCGAGGGCGAAGACCATCGGGGTCTCGAAGGTCACCGAGCCTCGCCAGAGCGTGCCGATCCAGTTGAAGATCTTCACACCCGTCGGCACCGCGATCAGCATCGTCATCAGGGCGAAGAACGGCAGCAGCACAGCGCCGGTGACGTACATGTGGTGGGCCCACACCGCGACCGACAGGGCGGCGATCGCGATCGTCGCGTAGACGAGCGTCTTGTAGCCGAAGATCGGCTTGCGGCTGAAGACCGGGAAGATCTCCGACACGAT
This sequence comes from Microbacterium sp. Leaf288, assembly GCF_001422925.1. Classification (GTDB taxonomy): domain Bacteria; phylum Actinomycetota; class Actinomycetes; order Actinomycetales; family Microbacteriaceae; genus Microbacterium. The sequence continues at coordinate 157,440 of NZ_LMNI01000010.1, read as the reverse complement.
GCCGAAGAACGGCAGCGCGATGATGTACACCTCGGGGTGACCGAAGAACCAGAACAGGTGCTGCCAGAGGAGCACACCGCCGTTGGCCGGGTCGTAGATGTGGGCGCCGAGCACGCGGTCGGCGGCGGCGGCGAGGATGGCGGCGGCGAGCACGGGGAACGCCATCAGCACGAGGATGCTGGTGATCAGCGTGTTCCACGAGAAGATCGGCATGCGCCACATGGTCATGCCGGGCGCGCGCATCGTGATGATGGTCGTGATGAAGTTCACGGCACCGAGGATGGTGCCGAAACCGCTCATGCCGAGCCCGAGCATCCAGAGGTTGCCGCCCACCCCAGGGGAGAACGACGCGTTCGCGAGCGGCTGATACGCGAACCAGCCGAACGCGGCGGCACCCTGCGGGGTGAGGAAGCCGGAGACGGCGATGGTCGAGCCGAAGAGGAACAGCCAGAAGGCGAAGGCGTTCAGACGCGGGAAGGCGACGTCAGGGGCACCGATCTGCAGCGGCAGGATCGCGTTCGCGAAGCCCGCGAACAGCGGCGTCGCGAACATCAGCAGCATGATCGTGCCGTGCATCGTGAAGAGCTGGTTGTACTGCTCCTTGGTCGGGATGATCTGCATCCCGGGCTCGAAGAGCTCGGCACGGATGATCAGCGCCATCACTCCACCCAGGAGGAAGAAGATGACGGAGGAGATGAGGTACAGGTACCCGATCGTCTTGTGGTCGGTGGAGGTGATCCACTTGACGATGATGTTGCCCTTCTGCTCGACGCGCGATGCGCTGAGCAGTGCGGCCTGACGCGGCGGCAGGGTGGTGGGGCGACCCTGCGTCGTCTCCTGGAGCGGAAGCGTCGTCGCCATGATCAGTTGTCTCCCTCTTCGGATCCCTCGCCCTGAGCGCCCGTCCCGGGCGCGTTCTGCAGACGGTCGTAGGCGTCGTTGATGTCGCCGGTCTGTCCCGCCTCGCGCAGCGTGGCGAGGTAGTCCTCGTACTCGGCTGCGCTGACGACCTTGACGTTGAACAGCATCATCGAGTGGTACTCGCCGCAGAGTTCGGCGCACTTGCCGGCGTACTCGCCCTCGCGGGTCGGGGTGAAGGACCAGTAGTTGTCCTTGCCGATGTACATGTCCTTCTTGTAAAGGAAGTCGATGATCCAGAACGAGTGGATGACGTCGCGCGACTGCAGCTTGATCTTGACCGACTCGTTGACCGGGAGGACGAGGGTCGGCAGCTCGCTGATGACGTCGCCGCGCTCATCGGTCTGCGCCTGGACGCCCATGGTCCAGACGGTCTCGTCATCGCTGGCGCCGTCGTACTGGAAGTCCCACGACCACTGCTTGCCGATCGCGGTGATCGCCACGTCGGGCTCGTCGTACTGCGTCTCGAGGATCGCCTGGTCGCGCGCGGTGAAGGCGAAGAAGCCGACCACGAGGATGAGGGGGACGATCGTGTAGAAGATCTCGATCGGCATGTTGTAGCGCAGCTGGACGGGAAGACCCATCTGGCCCTTGCGACGCCGGTAGGCGATCGCCGCCCACCCCATCAGGCCCCACGTGATCACGCCGACGACGAGCAGAACGATCCACGAGTTCACCCAGAGACCCGCGACCATGTCGACGTGGTTGGTGGCCGGCTGGCCGTCTTCGGTGAACCCGGGGAGGAAGCCGTGCAGCTCGGTCGGGGTGCATCCGGCGAGGACTGCAGCCGCTGCGATCCCGAGTGGGAGAACGGCCCAGCGGATACGGCGTTTCGAAGGCACGGTGCACCTTTCCGATCACGAACAGGACTCACGTCAGTCTAGGGCAACCGCCCAGGCGATTCAGGCCATCCGCTCAGGTTTGATCGTGTCGCAGAGACGGAAAAAGGCGGGCCCGGGCGCTAATCGGAGCGCACCGGACCCGCCGGAAAAGTATCGGATCGTTAGCGATCAGTGGAAGCTGTCGCCGCACGCGCACGACCCGGCCGCGTTGGGGTTGTCGATCGTGAAGCCCTGCTCCGAGATGGTGTCCTTGAAGTCGATCGTGGCGCCGTCGAGGTACGGAACGCTCATGTCGTCGACGATCACCTCGACGCCGTCGAAGTCGACAGTCTTGTCGCCGTCGAGGTAGCGCTCGTCGAAGTAGAGCTGGTAGATCAGGCCGCTGCACCCGCCCGGCTGCACGGCCACGCGCAGACGCAGGTCGTCGCGTCCCTCCTGCTCCAGCAGGTTCTTGACCTTGCCGGCGGCGGCGTCGGTCAGCAGCACACCGTGTTCGCGGGCGGTCTGCTCGGTCGTCAGTGCGGTGTCGGTCATGGCACTCCTCCGGAAGGGCCGCCCCGGATCGATCATCCACTCAGGCGGCGGGATGCGACGATTCTACGCGTGCCCGCTGGCAGAAGGCTCCGGGACCGGCGTGTTCGCGCCGATCCCGGAGCCGTCGCGTCACGCCTGCGACACGCGCGCGTCGAGCTTCTCGAGCAGGAGCGCCTCGGAGAGCACCGCATTGCGGAACGTCTCGAGGTGCAGCGACTCGTTGGGGCTGTGGGCCTTGGCGTGCGGGTCCTCGACGCCGGTCACGAGGATCTGGGCGCCCGGGAACTCCCGCACGAGGTCGGCGATGAACGGGATCGACCCGCCCACGCCGATGTCGACGGACTCGACGCCGTAGCCCTCGTGGAGCGCCTCTCGGGCAGCCTCCACGGCCCAGCCCGAGGTGTCGACGAGGAAGGCGTCGCCGTAGTCCTGATCGCTGAATGTCAGCTGCGCCCCGAACGGCGCGTGCTCGCGGAGGTGCGCCTCGATGGCGGCGTAGGCCTCGCGCGCCGGCTGACCGGGCGCGATGCGGGCGCTGATGACGACGGAGATCTCAGGGCTCAGCGTGTTCGAGGCGTTCACGACGCTCGGCGCGTCGATGCCCGTCACCGTGATCGACGGCTTGTTCCAGATGCGGCTGAGGATCGTGCCGCGGCCGACAGGCGAGACGCCGGCAGGCAGCCCGGCCTCGTCGCGCAGCGTCTCCTCGGTGTACTCAGGGGTCTCGGCATCCCGTTCCGTGAGTCCCGCCACGGCCACGGCGCCGTCCTCGTCCCACAGCGTCGCCAGCAGCGTGACGGTCGCCATCATCGCGTCGGGCACCGCTCCGCCGAACATGCCGGAGTGCGAGGCGTGCTCGAGGGTGCGCACGCGGAGGGTGAAGCGCGTGTTGCCGCGCAGCGACACGGTGAGCGCGGGGGTCTTGTCGTCCCAGTTGCCGGAGTCGGCGACGACGATCACGTCGGCGCGCAGCGCGTCGGCGTTGTCGGAGAGGAATTGCGCGAACGACCGCGAGCCCGCTTCCTCCTCCCCCTCGAAGAACAGCGCGACACCGAGGTCGAAGTCGTCGCCGATCCCCTCCTTGAGCGCGCGCAGCGCCGCCAGGTGGGCCATGATGCCGGCCTTGTCGTCGGCGGCACCCCGGCCGTAGAGCCGGCCGCCGCGGACGGTGGGCTCGAACGGCGACGACTCCCAGAGCGACTCGTCGCCGACCGGCTGCACGTCGTGGTGCGCGTAGAGCAGGATCGTCGGGGCGCCGTTGCGGGCGGCGCGCGTCGCGAGTACGGCGGGGTTGCCCCGCTCCCCCGTCTCGGGGATCACGGCGGTGCGGATCTCCACCGTCTCGAACAGCTCCGTCTCCCGCACGAGCTCGGCGACCGCCTCCGCGCTGCGCTGCACCTGAGCGGGGTCGAACCCGGGGAACGCGACGGACGGGATGCGCACGAGATCGCCGAGATCGGCGAGGGCGGAAGGGATGCCGGAAGCCGCGGCTTCGCGCACAGCATCCTGTCGGGAGAGCTCAGAGGTCATGCGGGTAATCTTAAGTGCACCCCTTCTCCGCACTCCGAGGATCACCCGTGGCCAAGACACCTGCAGCTCCTTCGTCCAACGACGCACCGTCGGAGGGCACCGTGCTCAACGGCGTCCCCACCGGCCCCTCGAACAAGGGCCGCCCCACTCCCTCGCGCGCCGAGCAGGAGGCCGCCCGCAAGCGCCCCCTCGTGCCCGACACCAAGGAGGCGAAGGCCCGCGCCAAGGCGGATCTCGCCGCGCAGCGCGAGAAGGCCCGTATCGGCATGGCCAACGGCGACCAGCGCTACCTCCCGGCCCGCGACCAGGGTGCGCAGCGCAAGTTCGTGCGCGACTGGGTCGACGCCGGCTGGCACCTGGGCGAGGCGGTCATGCCCGCGATGGTGCTCGTCATCCTCGCGACGTTCCTGCCGATCGCGGCCCTGCAGTACTACGCGTTCGTCGGCCTCTGGATCTTCATCTTCTTCGTCATCGGCGACATGGTGATCACGTCGATCACCGTCAAGCGCGCCGTCCGGAAGAAGTTCGGCGAGGGCAAGGTCGAGAAGGGCCTGGGCTGGTACGCCGCCATGCGCACCGTCCAGATGCGCTTCCTGCGCCTTCCGAAGCCGCAGGTCAAGCGCGGCCAGAAGCCGGCCTGAGCCTCGCCAGCCCCCGGTTGATCTGCCGCGCCCACAGAGGGCCGCGGTAGAGGAAGGCCGTGTAGCCCTGCACCAGGGTGGCTCCGGCATCCAACCGCTCCTGCACGTCGGCTGCCGTCTCGACGCCGCCGACCGAGATCACCGCGAACTCGGCGGGAACCGTCTGACGCAGCAGTCGCAGCACCTCGAGCGCGCGCGCCTTCAGCGGCGCACCGGAGAGCCCGCCGTCGCCGGCCGCGGCCACCGTCGCGGGGTCGGTGACGAGCCCGTCGCGGGAGATAGTGGTGTTGGTCGCGATGATCCCGGACAGCCCGGCGTCGACCGCGAGCTGCGCGATCGCGACGATCTCGTCGTCGGGGAGGTCGGGCGCGATCTTCACCAGCAGCGGCGTCGTGCCCGCGGCGCCGCGCACGGCGTCCAGCAGCGGACGCAGCGTCTCGACGGCCTGGAGGCCACGCAGTCCCGGCGTGTTCGGCGACGACACGTTCACCACGAGGTAGTCGGCGAGCGGCGCGAGCAGCGTCGCGCTGCGGACGTAGTCGGCGGTCGCATCCGCGACGTCGACGACCCGGCTCTTGCCGATGTTGACGCCGAGCACCGTGCGACGCGAGCGCTTGCGGAGCGTGCGCAGGCGCGCGGCCGCGGCCTCGGCTCCGTGGTTGTTGAATCCCATCCGGTTCACCACGGCGCGGTCCGGGATGAGCCGGAACAGCCGCGGGCGCGGGTTGCCGTCCTGCGGGATCGCGGTGACGGTGCCGACCTCGACGTGACCGAAGCCGAGGGCGTGGAGTCCCGACGCCCCCTTCACGTCCTTGTCGAACCCGGCCGCGACGCCGAAGGGCGAGTCGAAGGTGAGCCCGAGGGCGGTGGTCCGCAGCTCCGGCGCAGGCCGGGTGATCGCACGCGCGGCCCACGAGAACGGCGGGACCCCCAGCATCCGTATCACGACCATCGCCGAGTGGTGGGCGGACTCGGGGTCCATGCGCGACAAGACGGTGCGGAAGAGGAGGGGATACATCCCTCCTAGGCTATCCGGTCACTCCGTGGCGGCCGGCGCGATCTCGTCATGTGCGCGGGCGCGGCCGTGGTCGACCCGCAGCTGTTCGATGGCCGCCTCGAAGTCCTCGAGCGAGTCGAACGCCTGGTACACGCTCGCGAACCGGAGGTAGGCGACCTCGTCGAGGTCGCGCAACGGGCCGAGGATCGCGAGACCGATCTCGTTCGCGTCGAGCTGCGAGGCGCCCGTCTGGCGGATGCTCTCCTCCACGGTCTGCGCGAGCACCGCGAGGTCGGCATCGGTCACGGGCCGCCCCTGGCACGCCTTGCGCACGCCCGACATGACCTTCTCGCGGCTGAAGGGCTCGATCACGCCCGAGCGCTTGATGACGTTGAGGCTCGCGGTCTCGATCGTGGTGAAACGGCCTCCACACTGCGGGCACTGACGACGACGGCGGATGCTGAGGCCGTCGTCGCTCGTGCGCGAGTCGATGACGCGCGAATCGGCGTGGCGGCAGAACGGGCAGTGCATGGCAGAGACAGCCTACGCCGGGAATCCGGACTCAGACCTCGAAGCGGGCCGTGATGGCCTCGCCGTGGGCGGGGAGCGCCTCGGCCTCGGCCAGCGTCACGATCGCGTCGTGGACGGCGGCGAGGGCGTCGCGGTCGTACTCGATGACCTGCTGCGGGCGCAGGAACGTGGCGGCGGAGAGCCCCGCGGAGTAGCGGGCCTGTCCTCCGGTGGGCAGGACGTGGTTGCTGCCGGCGAGGTAGTCGCCGAGGCTCACGGGCGAGTCGGCGCCGACGAACACGGCGCCCGCGTGCACGAACTCTTCCGGGTGCGGGTCGGCCAGGTGCAGTTCGAGGTGCTCCGGCGCGTAGGCGTTGCTGAACGCCGTCGCCGCGGAGAGGTCGTCGACCAGCACGATCGCCGACTGCGGGCCCGCAAGGGCGGCGGCGACGCGCTCGGCGTGGCGCGTCGCGGCGGCGCGGGGCGCGATCGCCTCGACCACGTCGGCCGCGAGCTGCTCCGACGTGGTGACGAGGACGGCGGAGGCCTGCTCGTCGTGCTCGGCCTGGCTGATGAGGTCGACGGCGACCAGACGCGCGTCGGCGCTGTCGTCGGCGACCACCAGGATCTCGGTCGCGCCGGCCTCGGCATCCGTGCCGACAAGACCTGCCACGGCGCGTTTGGCGGCCGCGACGAAGTTGTTGCCGGGGCCGGTGACCACGTCGACCGGCTCGAGGCCGAGCGACGCCACACCGTGGGCGAGCGCACCGATCGCGCCGGCGCCGCCCATCGCGTACACCTCGGTCACGCCGAGGAGCTTCGCGGCGCCCAGGATCACGGGGTGCACGCGGCCGCCGAACGCGCGCTGCGGCGGAGAGGCCAGAGCGATCTCGGACACCCCCGCGACCTGCGCCGGCACGACGTTCATGACGACGCTCGACGGGTAGACGGCCTTGCCGCCCGGGACGTACAGGCCGACGCGGCGCACCGGCTGCCACCGCTGCGTCACCCGGGCGCCGGGACCGAGCTCGGTCACCGTCGGCGCGGGGACTTGGGCGGCGGATGCCTCGCGCACGCGCTCGATCGCCTGCTCGAGCGCGGCGCGCACAGCAGGGTCGAGCGTCTCGAGCGCCTCGTCGAGGTGGGCGGCGGGCACGCGGATGTCGTGCTCGGCCACCCCGTCGAAGTTCGACGCCTGCTCGCGGAGGGCGATCTCGCCGCGCGCGGCCACGTCGTCCACGATGTGCGCGGCCGTCGCGAGCGCCTCTGAGCGCGCCGCCTCGGCACGGGGAACGGTCGCGAGGAGTTCCGCGGGAGTGAGCGCACGCCCGCGCAGGTCGATCGTCCGGAGCATCCTTCTACGGTATCGCGAGGCGGATCGCGGTCAGCCGCGCGTGACGCCCGAGACGTCGTGCAGGTAGCCGATGCGCCCGTCCTCGTGACGGACCACGAACACCTCGCCGCGGTCCTCGATGACGAGAGCCCATGCGCTCGGGCCGATGCGGAACACAGGGATGCCGATCTCGTCGACGATGTCGCGCTCCTCGGGCACGAGCGCCCAGAAGGCCTGGTGCTGCGGCGCGGTGGCCGCAGCGGGCTCCACGGTCGACGTCGGGTTCTCGACGTGCTCGAAGGACTCGCGCGCCTGAGCGGGCTCGTTCGGGGCGAGCGGTGCCGGCTCCTCGACCGTCGGGGCGTCCTGCTCGTCGAGCGGGATCACGGTCGTGGCGAAGTCGTCGTTCGCCGCGGCCTCGGGCGCAGCGGATTCGAGCGTCTCGCCCTCGGGCGCCGCCGCGGCACCGGTGGCTGCGTACGGGGTGTAATCGGGGTCGGGCTCGGCGTCGGCGGCCGGCTCCGGGCGCACGGGGGCCGGTCGAGGCGACACGGGCCGCACCGGACGGGCGCTGCGGTGCGCCGGAACCTCCGGGCGCCCGCGGAAGTCCTGCGCGAACGGGCCGATGAACGGCGCGGCCACGGTGAGCACGACGCCGGCGAGCATGAGGAAGAACTCCACCCACACGACCCAGGAGGCGAGGAAGACCTGCCCCACCGACAGCCGGACGAACGAGCTCCACAGCAGGGTCAGCCAGAGCACGGTGGCGACCGAGAAGGCGACGGACGCGAACTGGTCGATGCCGAGGGAGCCGACGCGGCGGATGCCCTGCGGAGACAGACGACGCAGCACGACGAGGAACACCGCGATGGTCGGCACGCCGATCATGAGAACCCAGTCGATGCCGCTGGTCCAGACGGACGGAGCCGACTCGAACGGACCGTAGATCGGGAAGAACGACACGATGAACGCGACGATCCAGGTGCCCGCGAGGGCGACCTCGCGGATGGAGAACGGCCCGACACCATACTGCGGCGGCTCTTCGGTCGCGACCGCCTCGTCGATGCTGGCGTCCTGCTTCTCGTCCGTCACGATGTTTCCTTCCGGCGAGCTCCCGAGGCCCGCGTCGACCTGATATTACCCACGGCGCATGAGACGCCGATGAGACGGCGCGACGCGCGGCGACCTGCGCCGGCGCACGCGCGCCCTGCTGTCATCCCAGGCACTGCGGCCCGAGAAGACCCTTGAGCTCGCCGTACAGATCCGGGGTGATCCGCACGGTGTGCGGCACCTCGAACACCTTCGCCACCGTGCCGCTGTGGAGCTTGAGTGACACCTCGGTGTCGCCCGCGTGGCGGTTCAGAGTCTGCAGGAGCTCCCCGACGAGCGCCTCGCTCGCGCGCCGCTCGGGCACGATCAGCACCAGGGTGCTGGATTCGTCCATGCTGCCGAGATCCGGCGAGAACGCGGACTGCGCGTGGAGGTTCATGCCGTCGTCGCGGCGCGACACGCGGCCGCGCACCACGAGGATCGAGTCGGCCTGCAGCATGTGCTGGAACTCGGTGTAGGTCTTGCCCATGAACATGACCGTGATCTCGCCGTCGAAGTCCTCGACGGTGATCATGCCGTAGGGATTGCCGCTCTGCTTGGCCACGCGATGCTGGACGCTCGTGACGAGACCGGCGATCGTCACCTGATCGCCGTCGCCCACGTCCTCCGAGGCCAGCAGGTCGTGGATGCTCGTCGAGGCGTGCTTCGCGAGTGGGATCTCGAGGCCGGCCAGCGGGTGGTCCGACACGTAGAGGCCGAGCATCTCGCGCTCGAAGGCGAGCTTGTCCTTCTTGGTCCACTCCGGCCGCTCGGGCACCTTGGCCGCCTGCTGGGGCTCGTCGTCCCCCCACAGCGAGTCGAAGTCGAAGCCGACCTCGCCGTTGGCCTCGCGGCGCTTGTCGAGCACGGCCGCCTCGGTCGCGTCCTCATGGATCTCCATGAGCGCGCGCCGCGTCGAGCCCATCGTGTCGAACGCGCCGGCCTTGATGAGCGACTCGACCGTCCGCTTGTTCGCCACGTGCACCGGCACTTTGGAGAGGAAGTCGTGGAAGCTCGAATAGGTCGTCTCCGCGCGGGCGGCGACGATGCCGTCGACGACGTTCGCGCCGACGTTGCGCACCGCGCCGAGGCCGAATCTGATGTCTTCGCCGACGGCCGCGAAGTACCGGATCGATTGTCCGACGTCGGGCGGCAGCACCTTGATGCCCATGCGGCGGCACTCGTTGAGGTACACCGCCATCTTGTCCTTCGAGTCGCCGACGCTGGTGAGGAGCGCGGCCATGTACTCGGCGGGATAGTGCGCCTTGAGGTACGCCGTCCAGTACGAGACGAGTCCGTACGCCGCGGAGTGCGCCTTGTTGAAGGCGTAGTCCGAGAACGGCAGCAGGATGTCCCACAGCGCCTGGATCGCGGCGTCGCCGAAGCCACGCTCCTTCATGCCGCCCGAGAAGCCCTCGTACTGCTTGTCGAGCTCGGACTTCTTCTTCTTTCCCATCGCACGGCGCAGGATGTCTGCTTGGCCGAGCGAGAAGCCGGCGACCTTCTGCGCGATCGCCATGACCTGCTCTTGATAGATGATCAGGCCGTAGCTGATGTCGAGGATGTCTTTCAGCGGCTCCTCGAGCTCCGGATGGATCGGCGTCACCGGCTGCAGGCCGTTCTTGCGCAGCGCGTAGTTCGTGTGCGAGTTCGCGCCCATGGGGCCGGGACGATACAGCGCGATGACGGCCGACACGTCTTCGAAGTTGTCGGGCTTCATGAGCCGCAGGAGCGATCGCATCGGTCCGCCGTCGAGCTGGAACACGCCGAGCGTGTCGCCGCGCGTCAGCAGATCGTACGCGGGGCGGTCGTCGAGCGCGAGGTGCTCGAGGTCGAGCTCCTCGCCGCGGTTCAGACGGATGTTGTCGAGCGCGTCCGAGATGATCGTGAGGTTGCGCAGCCCCAGGAAGTCCATCTTGATGAGGCCGAGGGTCTCGCACGACGGGTAGTCGAACTGCGTGACGATCTGGCCGTCCTGCTCGCGTCTCATGATCGGGATGATGTCGAGCAGCGGCTCGGACGACATGATCACGCCGGCGGCGTGCACGCCCCACTGCCGCTTGAGGCCCTCGAGTCCGAGCGCGCGGTCGAACACCGTCTTCGCCTCGGGGTCGGTCTCGATCAGCGTGCGGAACTCGACCGCTTCCTTGTAACGCGGATGCTGCGGGTCGAACATGCCGTCCAGCGGCATGTCCTTGCCCATCACGGCCGGGGGCATCGCCTTGGTGAGCCGCTCCCCCATGCTGAACGGGAACCCGAGCACACGGCCCGCATCCTTCAGGGCCTGCTTCGACTTGATGGTGCCGTACGTGACGATCTGCGCGACGCGCTCGGAACCGTACTTCTCGGTGACGTAGTCGATCACCTCGCCGCGGCGACGGTCGTCGAAGTCGACGTCGAAGTCGGGCATCGAGACGCGGTCCGGGTTGAGGAAGCGCTCGAAGATGAGGCCGTGCTCGAGCGGGTCGAGGTCGGTGATCTTCATCGCGTAGGCCACCATCGAACCGGCACCCGAGCCGCGGCCGGGGCCCACCCGGATCCCGTTGTCCTTCGCCCAGTTGATGAAGTCGGCGACGACGAGGAAATACCCCGGGAAGCCCATCTGCAGGATGATGCCGGTCTCGTACTCGGCCTGCTTGCGCACCTTGTCGGGGATGCCGCCCGGGTAGCGGTAGTGGAGGCCGCGCTCGACCTCCTTGATGAGCCAGCTGTCTTCGGTCTCGCCGTCGGGCACCGGGAACCGGGGCATGTAGTTCGCCGCGGTGTTGAACTCCACCTTGCAGCGCTCGGCGATCAGCAGCGTGTTGTCGCATGCCTCGGGGTGGTCGCGGAACAGCTGCCGCATCTCCTGTGCGGTCTTGATGTAGTAGCCGTCGCCGTCGAACTTGAAGCGGTTCGGATCGTCGAGCGTCGACCCGGACTGGACGCAGAGCAGGGCGGCGTGCGCGTCGGCCTCGTGCTGGTGCGTGTAGTGGGAGTCGTTGGTGGCCACGAGCGGGATGCTGAGGTCCTTCGCGAGCCGCAGGAGATCCGTCATGATGCGACGCTCGATCGAGAGGCCGTGGTCCATGATCTCGGCGAAGTAGTTCTCTTTGCCGTAGATGTCCTGGAATTCGGCGGCCGCTGCGCGGGCCGCGTCGTACTGACCGAGCCGCAGGCGCGTCTGCACCTCGCCCGACGGGCAGCCGGTCGTCGCGATGAGCCCCTTGCCGTACGTCTGGAGGAGCTCGCGGTCCATGCGCGGCTTGAAGTAGTAACCCTCCATGCTCGACAGCGAGCTCAGCCGGAACAGGTTGTGCATGCCCTCGGTGGTCTCGCTCCACAGCGTGGTGTGCGTGTAGGCACCGGAGCCGGAGACATCGTCGCTCTTCTGCTCGGGCGTGCCCCACGCCACGCGCGACTTGTCGCTGCGGTGGGTGCCGGGCGTGACATACGCCTCGAGTCCGATGATGGGGTTGATGCCGGCGGCCTGGGCCGCGCGGTAGAACTCGAAGGCGGCGAACGTGTTGCCGTGGTCGGTGACGGCGATCGCCGGCATGCCGTACTCGGCCGCCGCCTGCGTCATCGCCCCGATCTTGGCCGCTCCGTCGAGCATCGAGTACTCGCTGTGCACGTGCAGATGGACGAAGGAATCGGATGCCACGCAACGAGTCTAGGTTCGGCCGCCGACACCGGCTGCGGCATCCGTCGTGAGTCGCGGACTCCTGCCACGAGGTGCCTTCACCCTCGACTCGAGGGTGAAGGTCAGAGGTCTCAGAAGTCTTCGTCGAGGGCGTACTGGCGCTGCCATGACTCGGGGCGGTCGATCCCGAGGCCGTACAGGTAGCGGATGAGCTGGCCGTGATGCTGCGTCTCGTGCTCGAGCAGCGCCAGCGCGTAGGTGAGGGATGCCTCGTCCCCGGCGTCGAGCCCCGTGATCCAGTCGTCGACATCCGCAGAGGTCTGCACCAGTGCGGCGCGCAGGGCCGCGGCATCCGTCGTCTCGCCAGCCGTGACCGGGCTCGTGAAGCCCTTCCACTCCCCCGCCCTCGCGGCACGCGGGTAGCTCTCGCGCGCCCCGAGGACGCACCACAGCTGGTGTCCGACCGTGTCGGAGGGAAGGCCGGCGAGGTGCGAGCCCAGCTGCTCCGCCGAGACCGCGTCGACGAAGTCGAGGTAGAGGGTGTTCGCGCGGGAGAAGCGGCGGCGCAGGAGTTCGTTCACGCGTCCACGCTAGAGGTCGAGACGCATGAGCACGCGGGGAAACCCCGACAGCACCGACGCGGTGTCGGCCGCCTTCACGAACCCGGCCGACTCGAACAGCCGGCGCGTGCCGACGTACGCCATCGTGAGGTCGACCCTGTTGCGGCCGTTGTCGACCGGGTAGCCCTCGATGGCGGGTGCGCCCTGATCCCGCGCGAAGTCGACGGCGCCGTCGATGAGCGCGTGCATGACGCCCTTCTTGCGATGCCCCGGCCGCACGCGGAAGCACCAGAGCGACCACACGTCCTGCTCGTCGATGTGAGGGATCTTGCGGAACGTCGCGAAGTGCGTCCGCGTGCGCGGCGCGACCGCCGCCCACCCGACGACGTCGTCGCCGTCGTAGGCGAGCACGCCGATGGGACCCTCCTCGTCGATGAGCCGGCGCACGCGCTCTCCGCGCTCCGGACCCTTGAGCGCGAGGTTCTCCTTCGACGGGATGCGGTAGCTCAGGCAGAAGCACACATTGGACGCCGGATTCTTCGGACCCACCATGGTCGCGACGTCTTCATACACCGTCGCGGGCCTCACCTCGATCGACATGGCCACACTCTGCCCGAGGCATCCGACATCGTCCAGCGCCGTCCGGCCACCTGCTCGCCTGCGCCGATGCGATGCCTCGCGCGGCAGTGCATGACAGGTGAGCCACGATGCGGCCCCATAGGGTGTCACCATGCCCACGCCAGACTTCGTGCTCGACCTGCGCCGCAAGATCGGCACCGACCCTCTCCCGCTCGTCGGAGTCACCGCCGTGGTCGTCCGCGGCGAGAAGGTGCTGCTCGGCCGTCGCAGCGACAACGGGCGTCTCACCCCGATCACCGGGATCGTCGATCCGGGCGAGGAGCCCGCCGACGCCGCCGTGCGCGAGACCCTCGAGGAGGCCGGCGTGGTCTGCCGCGTGGATCGGCTCGCCTGGGTGCACCAGATCCCGAGGGTCACGTACGAGAACGGCGATCAGAGCGACTACCTCGACATCACCTTCCGCTGCGACTGGGTGTCGGGCGAGCCGTTCCCGGTGGATGGCGAGATGACCGAGGTCGGCTGGTACGACCTCACGGCGCTGCCCGAGCTCGAACTCTCCGACATGCGTCGCAGGATCGAGTTCGCCCTGCAGGATGAGCCCGCCCGCTTCGAAGGCGGGCGCTGAGCGGGAGCGGGCTCAGTCGCCGCGCAGCTCGCTGAGCGCGTGCGCGAGGTCGGCCGGATACTCCGACGTGAACGTGACCCAGTCCCCGGTCGCAGGATGCGCGAACGAGAGTTCGTGGGCGTGGAGCCACTGGCGCGTGAGGCCGAGCCGCGCCGACATCGTCGGGTCGGCGCCGTAGAGCGGATCGCCGACGCACGGGTGCCGGTGCGCGGCCATGTGCACGCGGATCTGGTGGGTGCGCCCCGTCTCGAGGTGGATCTCGAGCAGCGAAGCGCCCGGGAATGCCTCGAGGGTCTCGTAGTGCGTGACGGAGTCCTTGCCCTCGGGGGTCACCGCGAACTTCCACGAGTGCGACGGATGCCGCCCGATCGGCGCGTCGATGGTGCCGGCGAGCGGGTCGGGATGCCCCTGCACGACGGCGTGATAGATCTTCTCTACCTCGCGCTCCTTGAAGGCGCGCTTGAGCGCGACGTACGCCTGCTCGGTCTTGGCGACGACCATGAGGCCGCTCGTGCCGACGTCCAGTCGGTGCACGACGCCCTGGCGCTCGGCGGCGCCGGTGGTCGCGATGCGGTAGCCGCCGGCGGCGAGGGCGCCGAGCACCGTCGGCCCTTCCCATCCGAGGGAGGGATGCGCCGCGACACCCGATGGCTTGTCGACCACGACGATGTCGTCGTCGTCGTACACGATGCCGAGGTCGGGCACCTCCACGGGCACGACCCGCGGTTCCTCCTTCGGCGCCCACGACACATCGAGCCAGGCGCCGCCGCGCAGTTTGTCGGACTTCGCGAGCGTGCGCCCGTCCATCGTCACGCCGCCGGCTTCGGCGACCTCCGCAGCGAAGGTGCGCGAGAAGCCGAGCATCTTCGCGAGGGCCGCGTCGACACGGGCGCCGTCGAGGCCGTCGGGAACGGGCAGGCTGCGAGAGTCCACGTCAGAGCTGGGCGCCGGACTCGGGCCGCTTCGGGTCGTGGCCGGCCTCGTGCTCGGCCTCGTACTGCTCCGCCTCGCGCTCGGCCTCTTCCTCGACCTCGTGCTGCTCGGTCTCGCTCAGCGGGGGCAGCCCGCGCTCGGCGGCGGGGATGCCCGCGTCGGGGTCGGCGACGGGGAACTCGTCGCCGAAGCCCTCCACGGTACCGCCGGAGGCGAACTGATCGCCCTCGGCGCCGAGGAGCGTCTCGTCGTTCTCGGCCTCGTCCTCATTCTTGCGGCCGTGGTCGCGCGTACCGTCCATGTGAACCCCCACGAGTACCAAGAGTGCGATCGCGATCATGTCGCACACGATGAAGATGTCGGCGACGTTGTAGATCGCCGGAGACATGCCGGGGAAGAACCACATCCACGGCGTGTTGATGAAGTCCACGACGTGCCCGACGCCGAAGCCGGGGTCGCGGAAGAGCCGGTCGGTGAGATTGCCCAGGACGCCGCCGAGGAGGAGTCCGAGGGCCACCGCCCACAGGCGCGAGCGCACCCGCGTCGCCGCGAGCCACCCGATGACGACGGCGACGACGGCCAGCGCGATCGTGAAGATCCACGTGACCTCCTCACCGAGCGAGAAGGCGGCGCCGGGGTTGCGGGTGAGGTAGAAGCTCAGGAAGTCGCCGAGGACCTCGACCGGCTCCTGGTACGGCAGGTTCTCGAGCGCAAGATACTTCGCCAACTGGTCGGCGGCCAGCACCAGCACCGCGAGAACCGCGATGATGGTGCCGGCCGCCGCCTGACGAAGGGGTGGTCGGCTCGACAAGGCCTAGAGGCCCAGCGCGGAGACCGGCTGAGCGCCGGACGCCGTCGCCGTGGTCTCGAGGTCGCGCAGCTTGCCCTCGATGTAGCTGCGCAGCTGGGCGCGGTAGTCGCGCTCGAAGTTGCGGAGCTCGGAGATGCGGCCCTCGAGTGTGGTGCGCTCGCGCTCGAGCTTCGAAAGCTCCTCGCGACCGCGCGTCTCGGCCTCGGACACGATCGATGCGGCCTGCGACTTGGCGTCGGAGATGAGCTGGTCGCGCTGGGCGATGCCCTCGGCGACGTGCTCGTCGTGCAGACGCTGCGCCAGCTCGATGATGCCGGCGCTCGCGGCGGGAGCGGCGCCACCCGCGGCGGGGGTGGGGGCGGGCTCGGCGGCAGGCGCCGGGGCGGCAGCCGGGGCAGGCGCGGCAGCACCCGACTCGTACGCCGCCAGCTTGGCCTTCAGCTCTTCGTTCTCGGTGAGAGCCTTGCGCCACTCCACGACGATCTCATCGAGGAAATCGTCCACCTCGTCCGGGTCGAAACCCTCCTTGAAGCGGACGTGCTGGAACTGCTTGGTGACGACGTCATCGGGGGACAATGCCATGGTGATTCCTCTTTCGAGCGTCTGGTCGCTGGCCGATGTCGGGGCGGCCGCCGGCTGGCGGCCGTTCGTATCAGCAAAGCATAGTCATCGGTTCTGAGAGTGTCGAAGCCGGCGACCGGGTCGGAGTGAGTCGGTTCAGCCCGCGATGGTGCGAGTGATGCTGAGCAGGATGAAGCACAGCAGCATCGTCAGCGCGAACCCGAAGTCGATCGCGATCGCCCCCACGCGCAGCGGCGGGATGAAGCGGCGGAACAGCCTGATCGGCGGGTCGGTGACGGTGTAGATGATCTCCGCGGCGACGAGACCCGCGCCCCGCGGGCGCCACTCCCGGTTGAAGAACGGGATCCAGTCCAGGACCAGCCGCGAGAGCAACACGAAGACATAGAGCAGCAGCGCGAGGTTGAGGATCGCTGCGATGAGTTGGACGACTGCCACGTAGCCAGATTACGGCTGCGCGAACGGAACCGACTCCGGATCCGCCTGCGCGACCGCTCCGTCGCCCGACACGGCGACGTTCTCGGGCGAGAGCAGGAACACCTTGCTGGTGACCCGCTCGATGCGTCCGTAGAGACCGAGCGACAGGCCGCTCGCGAAGTCGATGAGGCGTCGCGCGTCGGCGTCGCTCATCTGCGAGAGGTTGATGATGACGGGGATGCCGTCACGGAAGTTCTCGGCGATGACCTGGGCATCGCGGTACTGCTTGGGGTGCACCGTGAGGATCTCGTTGATCGCCGCGGGCGCCGGCTGGCGGACGACCGCGGGGCGGTGGATCGGCGTCACGGGAGCGGCCGGCTTCTCGACGACCTGCTCGGACTTGCGAGCACGCGGCTGAGGGGCCGGCTCTTCGTAGACCTCTTCCTCGTCGGCGAGTCCGAGGTACACCATGGTCTTCTTGAGCGGGTTCGACATCTGATCCTCCGTAGTGCTCATCTGTTCCGAGGCTAACCGCGTTGTGGTCTGGGTCCGGTGATTGCCGAACCGATGCGTAGGTGTGTCGCGCCGGCCGCGATGGCCTCGGCGAAGTCCGCGGTCATGCCGGCGGAGATCCACTCCGCATCGGGGACGACCGCGCGCACGACGCCCGCGAGACGGTTCAGCCGCTCGAACGCCGGCGCAGGCGGCTCGTCCAGCGGCGCGACCGCCATCACCCCGCGCACACGCAGCGAGGGCAGCGCGGCGGTGTGAGCGGCGAGGGCCTCGAGGTCGTCAGGGGCGACGCCGCCACGGCCGGGGTCGTCGGTGAGATTGACCTGCAGCAGCACGTCAAGGACCGCGTCTCCCGGCTCGGCCACGGCGTCGAGCGCGTCCGCCAGGCGGGCACGGTCCAGCGAATGGACGACGGATGCTGCAGCCCGGATGGCGCGCGCCTTGTTGGTCTGCGCCTGCCCGATGAAATGCCAGCGCAGTCCGTCGAGGTCTCCGACCTCGACCGCCTTGCGGCTGAACTCCTGCTGCCGGTTCTCCCCCACATCGCGCACGCCGAGCCCGTACAGCTCCTCGACGAGCGACGCCGGGTGGAACTTCGTCACGACGACGCGAGTGAGCTCGGACGGATCACGGCCCGCCGCGCGCGCAGCATCCGCGATCCGCTCATCGATCGCCGCGAGACGATCGGCGAGGTCGCCCACTTACTTGAGGAAGTCGGGGATGTCGAGGTCGTCGTCGCCGAAAGCGGTGTCGTAGGACGACTCCGTGACGGCGCCGACTGCGACGGGAACCTGGGGCGTCTGCGTCTCGACGACGTCGCGGTCCTTCGCGGCCTCGTCGGCGGACGTCACGGGCAGCGCGGGGGTCGAAACGACGCGCGTGGCCGTGATCGGCTCGATGCGGGCCTGCGGCTCGCCCCCGTCGAAGCCCGCCGCGATGACGGTGACGCGCACCTCGTCGCCGAGGGTGTCGTCGATGACCGTTCCGAAGATGATGTTCGCCTCGGGGTGCGCGGCCTCCTTGACCAGCTGCGCCGCGTCGTTGATCTCGAAGATGCCGAGGTTCGAGCCACCCTGGATCGACAGCAGCACACCGTGCGCGCCCTCGATCGAGGCCTCGAGCAGGGGCGATTCGACGGCGAGTTCGGCGGCCTTGATGGCGCGATCCGCCCCCCGCGCCGAGCCGATGCCCATGAGGGCCGAGCCCGCTCCCTGCATGACCGACTTGACGTCGGCGAAGTCGAGGTTGATGAGACCGGGCGTCGTGATGAGGTCGGTGATGCCCTGCACACCGGCCAGGAGCACCTGGTCGGCGGTGGCGAACGCCTCGATCATCGAGATTCCGCGATCGCTGATCTCGAGCAGGCGGTCGTTCGGCACCACGATGAGGGTGTCGACCTCTTCCTTGAGGCGTGCGACGCCCGTCTCGGCCTGCTGCTGGCGGCGACGACCCTCGAAGGAGAAGGGCTTCGTCACGACACCGATCGTGAGTGCTCCTATCGACTTCGCGATCTTCGCGACCACCGGGGCACCGCCGGTGCCGGTGCCGCCGCCCTCGCCCGCGGTGACGAAGACCATATCCGCGCCGCGCAGCGCCTCCTCGATCTCCTCCGCGTGGTCCTCGGCCGCGCGCCGCCCCACCTCGGGGTCGGCGCCTGCGCCGAGTCCTCGTGTCAGTTCGCGCCCGACGTCCAGCTTGACGTCGGCGTCGCTCATGAGCAGCGCCTGGGCGTCGGTGTTGATGGCGATGAACTCGACGCCCCGCAGGCCGAGCTCGATCATGCGGTTGACCGCGTTCACTCCGCCGCCGCCGACGCCGACCACCTTGATGACGGCGAGGTAGTTCTGGTTCTGGCTCATGCCGGCCTCCGTAGCCCTGGACCTGTCTAAACCTTCAACCTCTAGTAGAGGTATAAAGAATTGCCCGGTATGCAATTCCTTTGTCACGAAAGTAGGCCGATGCCGCGCGCGTGCGCGGACCGAGTCGGCGTGTCGCGCCATCTGGTACTCGAAGTCGCGTCGGAGGGCGTCTCGGGTCAGCGGACGACGACGACGTCAGGCGAGGAGACGTCGTACGTGTACACGTCGGCCGGGGGCCGGGCGGCCATCGTCTTGGCGAGGTTGAGAGCCTTCTCCGCCGAATCCTCCGCGCTCCCCCACACGACCTGCGTGTTGGTGCCGCCGAGTTCGAGCGTCACGTCGTCGGGGGTGGAGGCCGCGACCCCCGTCACCTGCGCGCGGATCTCGTCCGGCAGCGACCGCATCACCTGACCGGCCGCGGCGAACGCGTCGGAGTCCACACCGCCCGTGATCGTGAGCACGGGGGTGCCGGCACTCGGGGTGGCGGTCGTCGACAGCGCGACGCCGGCCGCGTCGACGAGCGTGTACCCAGCACGCGTCTCGATGAGGCCGATCGGCGTGCGCTCGACGATCCGCACCACGAGCTCGTGCGGCGGGCGCGCCTCGAGGGCGTACGTCTCGATGAGCGGGAACGCGACGAGCTCGGCCTTGACGGCGCTCTCGTCGACCAGTGGCAGCGGCTTGCCGAGCTGACCCGACAGGGCGGCGGCGACATCGCCCGCGGCGAGCTGCTGCGCCCCGACCACGGTGATCTTCTCCACCCCGAACAGAGGACTGTACGCGGCGCCGAGCGTGCCGAGGGCCAGGAGGAGGACGGATGCTGCCGCACCGAACCACACCGCGCGCCGGCGTCGCTGGCGCACGGTGAAGCGGCGGATCTCGGCGCGCAGCGCCTTGCGCCGGGCGTGGGCGGCCCGCCACACCTCGCGGAAGCCCACCTCCGCAGCATTCAACCCCTCGTCCGTCGTCGGGTCGAGGTCGGGGTTCGCGTCGGGCAGCGGCGACGGCGACGCCAGCGGGATGACGGGAGCCGTGCGGTTCTCGTCGAGGGTCGGCTCGACGGGCTCGCGCTCCGGCGCCGGCGCCTGGTCGCGGGCGGGGCGCTGCGTGCGCGCCGACGCGGCCTTCTCCGCCGTGCCGCGCGAGGCGACCGGCGACTGCGGCAACGGCGACGGGCGACGCATGCGGCTGCTACTCCGCCGTGGCCGTCTGACGGGCGGGGTCCTCGTGGGCGAGGGCCTCGAGGACCTGCGGGATGATGAGGTACACGTTGCCGCAGCCGAGCGTGATGACGTAGTCGCCGTCGCGCGCGACCGAGGCCGTGTAGTCGGCGGCCTCCTGCCAGTCGGGAACGTAATGCACGTGCGACGGGTCGGCGAAGGCGCCGCTCACGAGCTCGCCGGTGACTCCGGGCACCGGGTCCTCCCGGGCGCCGTAGACGTCGAGCATGACGGTGTGGTCGGCGTACGTCTCCAGCACCTCGGCGAACTCGCGGTACATCTCCTGCGTGCGCGAGTAGGTGTGCGGCTGCTGGATCGCGATGAGGCGTCCGTCGCCGACGACCGAGCGCGCGGCGGCGAGGGCGGCGGCGACCTCGGTCGGGTGGTGCGCGTAGTCGTCGAAGACGCTGACGCCGCGCTCGACGCCGTGCAGCTCGAAGCGACGGACGGTGCCGGCGAAGCCCTCGACCGCGCGGACCGCGGGCTCGAGGTCGTGGCCGAGCGTGAGGAGCACGGCGACGGCGCCGGCGGCGTTGATCGCGTTGTGGGCGCCGGGAACCGGCAGCTGCGCGTCGACGGTGACCCCGTCGTGCGTGATGCGGAACGAGACGGGGCCGTCGGTGACGATGTCGCTCACGCGCACCGTCGCGTCTGCGGCCTCGCCGAAGGTGACGACGTGCGGGTGGGTGAGCTGTGCGGCGACGAGCTGCGCACCCGCGTCGTCGGACGAGATGACGACCGCCTCGCGCGCCTCGTTCGCGAACCGGGCGAACGCGGCGTAGAACGCGTCGCGCGTCCCCCAGTGATCGAGGTGGTCGGGGTCGACGTTCGTGATGAGCGCGATCGACGTGTCGTACAGCAGGAACGTGCCGTCCGACTCGTCCGCCTCGATGACGTAGAGGTCGTCCGAGCCGCTGCCGCTCGAGACGCCGAGCTGCGCGATGACGCCGCCGTTCACGAAGGTCGGCTGAACGCCCAGGTCGCGGAGGGCGGTGACGATCATGCCGGTCGACGTGGTCTTGCCGTGCGCGCCGGCGACCGAGACGAGCCGGCGGCCGCCGATCAGCCAGTACAGCGCCTGCGACCGGTGGATGACGTGGAGCCCGCGCTCTTTGGCGAGCACGAACTCGGGGTTCTCGGGCCAGATCGCGCCGGTGTGCACGACGGTGTCGACGTCGTCGGCGAGGTTCGACGCGTCGTGCCCGACGTACACGGTCGCGCCGAGCTCGGCGAGCTCGCGCAGCGCCTTGCTGTCGGCGCGGTCGGATCCCGAGACGCGGATCCCGCGCTCCAGATACATGCGGGCGAGCCCCGACATGCCGGATCCGCCGATTCCGATGAAGTGGGCGGCGGTGATGTCGTCGGGAATGGGAAGACTGAGATCGGGTCTGATCATGACCGGTCAAGTCTAAGTTGGCGGGCGGATGCCGCGGCCCCGGCGCGCTGGGGCGGCTCGGCGCCGGAGTCGACTTTGTGTTGACACATTGATACAGACCGCGACACAATCGGAATCATGCCCGAACAGTCCGAGATGTCGTTCGTCATCGACCCATCCTCCGCCGTCCCGCCGTTCGAGCAGCTGCGCACGGGGCTCATCGACGCGGTCGCGTCCGGCGAGCTCGCCGCGGGCGCGCGACTGCCCACGGTGCGCCGCCTCGCCGAGGACCTGGGTGTCGCGCCCGGCACGGTCGCCCGCGCGTACCGCGAGCTCGAGGCATCCGGAATCATCGAGACGCGGGGTCGCAACGGCACGTTCGTCGCCTTCGACGCCGACCCCGCCCGTCAGCAGCTGCAGCGCGCCGCCGCGGCGTTCGCCGCGCAGGTGCGCGACCTGCATCTCGACGCCGAGGAGGCCCTCGCCGTCGTCACCGCAGCGCTCCGCTCTCCGGGCGCCACCACGGCCTGAACCCGATCACAGCCGGGTGTTCGCACACTCCCCCAGCTGGGACATCGACAGCGCGTCAGGGCATTCGTCGAGCCACCAGCCCTCGCCGTAGCGATCCCTCGTCATGTCGGTGTAGATCTGCCACCCACCGCCGGGGGGCACGCGGTAGTACTGCGTGATGGGGTCGCCCTCGGTGCTCGGTCGTGTCACGGCCAGCTCCGCGCCGGCGACGGACGCCTCCTCGAGGCACGCGATGTCGCCGGTCGGAACCTCTTCGCCCTGTTCGAGCACGACGGTGCCGCACGAGGGCAGCTCCTCGCGATCGAGGAAGGCCTGCGGCGTCGGGCCGCCTTTCGGCGCACCCGGCCCGGTCACGCATCCGCTCAGCGCGAGCACGCTGACGCCCGCCAACAGCACCGCCGTCGCCCACTTCGTCGCGCTCGCCATCGGTCCCCCGGTCCACTGCGGTCGTGAGTGAGATCGTCTCAGGCGCGCAGCGCGTCGTCGATCATCGCGACGACGTTCTCGGTTCCGGTGCGGGTGCCGACGGATGCCGCGGCCGCCGCCATCGCCGCGCGGCGGGTCTCGTCGGTCAGGAGCGGCACGACCTCCGACCGCACGCGGTCGCCGGTGAACTCGGCATCCGGAATCAGGATCGCCGCGCCGGCGCGCACCGCCGACGAGGCGTTCAGCGCCTGCTCGCCGTTGCCCACGGCGTACGGCACGTAGGCGGTCGGGATGCCCAGAGCGCTGATCTCGCTGACCGTTGCCGAGCCCGCGCGCGACACGATGAAGTCGGCGAGGGCGAAGGCGAGGTCCATGCGGTCGACGTAGCGGCGGACGACGTACCCGGGCGCGCCGGGGTCGACGAGCTCGGAGCGCTCGCCGGTGACGTGCAGCAGCTGCCACCCGGCGTCAACGACCGCGCGCCAGCCCTCGTCGTGGCCTTCACCGAAGGCGGCGTTCAGGCGCTGCGCGCCGAGCGAGCCGCCGAAGACCAGGAGCACGGGCTTCGCGGGATCGAGCCCGAAGTACGCGGCGGCCTCGTCGCGGAGGGCGGCGCGATCCAGCGACACGATCTCGCGACGCAGCGGCATTCCCACGACCTTCGAGCGCTTGAGCGGCGTCCCCTCGAACGCCACGCCGACGCCGGCCGCCCGGCGGGCGCCGAGCACGTTCGCGAGTCCCGGGCGGGCGTTGGCCTCGTGCACGACGAACGGCACGTTCTCGCGCCGCGCCGCGACGTACGCCGGGGCCGACGCATAGCCGCCGAAGCCGACGAGGACGTCGACGCCGCGCTGCGCGATGTGAGCCCGCACCTGTGAGATCGCGCGGGGGAAGCGCGCAGGGAACGCGGCGGCCGCCTTGTTCGGGCGCCGCGGGAACGGCACCTTGTCGACGAACAGCAGCTCGTAGCCGCGGTCGGGCACGAGCCGCGCTTCGAGCCCCTCACGGGTGCCGAGCACGAGCACTTCGGCCTCGGGGTCGCGGGCGCGCAGCGCGTCGGCGACAGCCAGGAGCGGGTTGACGTGTCCGGCGGTGCCGCCGCCGGCAAGGAGGTACGTCGTCACTCCCCGAGCCTACCCGGCTCGGTCCCTGCCGGTTCGGGGCGCATTCGCTCCGTTGGGGCGCAGAACCTCCGCCCCGACGGAGAGATCACGCCCCGAACGGCCCCGAACCCGAAAGCGATGACCCGACGTCAGCGGACAGCGTGGAGCTTCGCGCGCTCGCGCGCCGCGCGCGCCGAGGCGATGGCGGCCTCACGTCGCGCGACGGAAGCCGGCAGTGATCGCGCGAACGCGAGCAGCACGCCGCAGGCCAGCAGCACCGAGAGCAGAGAGGTGCCGCCCTGTGACATGAACGGCAGCGGCACGCCGAGCACCGGGAAGACGCGCAGCACGACGCCGATGTTGATGAGGGCCTGCCCGACGATCCACACGGTGATGCCTCCGGCGGCGATGCGCACGAACGGGTCGTCGGTCTTGCGGATGACGTGGAAGGCGCCCACCGCGAACAGGGCGAAGAGCGCCAGCACGACCGCGCAGCCGATGAGGCCGAGCTCCTCGCCGACGATCGCGAAGATGTAGTCGTTCGCGGCGGCGGGGAGCCAGTCGTACTTCTCACGGGAGTTGCCGAGGCCCAGGCCGAAGACGCCGCCGCTGGCGAGGCCCCAGATCCCGTGCAGCGGCTGGTAGCAGTCGTTGAAGTAGTCGTCCAGGCAGTTCGGATTCAGGAAGCTCATGAACCGGCGCATGCGGTCGGGACTCGTCACGGCGAGGAACGCCACCGCGCCGGCTGCGGCGATCGCGGGCAGCACGAAGATGCGGAGCTTCACGCCCGAGAAGAACAGCGCGCCCAGCACGATGAGCACGAGGATCATGGCCGTGCCGAGGTCGTCGCCGGCGAGCACGGTCGCGATCGCGAGGCCGGCGACAGGCACGAGCGGGATGAACACGTGCTGCCACTTCGTGAGCAGCGTGCGCTTGCGGAACAGCACGAAGGCCACCCAGAGCGCGAGGCCGAGCTTCAGGAACTCCGAGGGCTGCGCCTGGAAGCCTCCGATGATGATCCAGTTGCGGTTGCCGTCCGCGCCGTGGCCGAGCGGCGTGAAGACCAGGAGCTGGAAGGCGACGCCGAAGATCAGCGCAGGCCACGCGATCTTCTTCCAGAACGTCACCGGCAGGCGGCTCGCGATGAACATCAACGGGATGCCGATCACGGCGAACACGACCTGCTTGAGCACCATCTCCCACGGCGCCTCTCCGGCGGCCGTCGCGGTCGCGGACGTCGCCGAGAGCACCATGACGAGCCCGAAGACCGTCAGGAGCAGCGTCGTCGAGGCGATGAGCAGGAACTCGCTCGGCACCGGGGCGAACACCCGGCCGAGCGACACGCGAGCGGCGAGGCCGCGTCGCGCGGGCGGGTCAGCTTCGGTCTTCGTCGCCGGCGGAGCGGGGCGCGTCGTCCGGGGCCGCGGGGGCTGCGTCGTGGTCACCCGGGTCCTCCGTTCCGATCCGATCCCTCACCGCCGCAGCGAATCTGCGGCCGCGGTCCGCGTACGACGCGAACTGGTCGAAGGATGCGGCAGCGGGAGCGAGAAGAACGACGTCCCCGTCACGCGCCACCCCTGCCGCCAGTTCGACGACCTGCGCCATCACAACTTCAGTCTCATCGGCGTCCACCTCGAACACGGGCACCGTCGGCGCGTGTCGCTCGAACGCGGCGACCACGGCGGCGCGGTCGAGGCCGATCACGATCGCGGCCTTCGCGGTCGCTCCGCGTCCGGCGACGAGCTCCGAGATGTCGACGCCCTTGAGCAGTCCCCCGACGACCCACACGGCGCCGGGGTAGGCCGCGAGCGACGACGCCGCGGCGTGGGGGTTGGTGGCCTTCGAGTCGTCGACCCACGTGACGCCCGCGTGGCGTGCGACGACCTCGATGCGGTGCGGGTCCAGGCGGAAGCCCCGCAACGCGTCGCGGATCGCCGTGGGTGCGACATCCAGCGACCGTGCGAGCGCTGCCGCGGCGAGGAGGTTCGCGACGATGTGCGGCGCGGCGAGCCCGAGGGAGGCGAGCTCCTCGACCGTCGTGAGCTCCAGGGCGCTCTTGTGCCGGTCTTCGAGGAACGCGCGGTCGACGACGATCCCCTCGACGACGCCGAGGTCGCTTGGCCCCGGAACACCCAGGTCGAAGCCGATGGCGCGGGCGCCCTCGACGACCTCGGCGTCCTCGACCATCGCCTGGGTGGCGGCATCCGCCTTGTTGTAGACGCAGGCGACGCGGGTGTTGTCGTACACGTGCGCCTTGGCGGCGCGATACTCGTCGAACGAGCCGTGCCACTCGAGGTGGTCGTCGGCGAGGTTGAGGCACACGGCCGCGTGCGGTGACAGCGGGTCGGGCGAGTCCTGCAGCGCGAGGTACCAGAGCTGATGGCTCGACAGCTCGACCACGAGCGCGTCGAACCCTTCGGGGTCGCGCACCGCGTCGAGCACGGGCGTGCCGATGTTGCCGACCGGCGCGGCGCGCAGGCCCCCGGCGACGAGCATCGTGGCCGTGAGCCGCGTGGTCGTGGTCTTGCCGTTGGTGCCGGTGATGAGGATCCAGTCGGCGGGCGTGCCGTCGGCCCTGATCACCTTGTCGCGCACGCGCCACGCGAGCTCGACGTCGCCCCACAGCGCGATGTCGCTCTCCCGCGCCCACGAGATGAGCGGATGCCTCGGCGCGAACCCCGGCGACGCCACGACGACCTCGGGCGCGAACTCGACGAGCTCGGCGGGAACCGACTCCAGGGAGCCGGTCCAGAGGCGCGCGCCGATGACGGGCAGGAGGCGCGCGTACTCGTCGTCGGCCTTCTCGGTGACGACGAGCACGTCCGCGCCGAGCTCGGCGAGGGTGTCGGCGACGGAGAAGCCGGTGACCGACAGGCCGAGCACGGCGACCCGCAGGCCCTTCCAGTCGGCGTTCCAGCTGGTGAGGGTGCGCAGGCGTTCCGAGGTCATGTGCGAGAGAGCCATTCGACGTAGAAGAATCCGACGCCCGACACCGCCAGGAGGCCGGCGATGATCCACATGCGCACGACGATGGTGACCTCCGACCAGCCCCGCAGCTCGAGGTGGTGGTGGAACGGGCTCATGAGGAAGAGGCGCTTGCCGCGCGTGATCTTGAAGTAGAGGCGCTGCAGGATCACCGATCCCGGGCCGATGATGAAGACGCCGGCGACGAGCACGGCGAGCAGCTCGGTGCGGGTGAGGATCGCCATCGCGGCGATGACGCCGCCGATCGCCATCGATCCCACGTCGCCCATGAAGACCTTGGCCTTGGGGGCGTTCCACCAGAGGAACCCGACGAGCGCGCCGACGAAGGACGCCGAGATGATCGCGAGGTCGAACGGATCGCGCGTCGGGTAGCACGCGGCCTTCGCCGCGGCCGAGAGGGCGTCGCCGCCCCAGCACGCCTGGTTGAACTGCCAGAACGCGATGAGGCTGTACGCGCCGACGACGAAGATCGCCGCGCCCGCGGCCATGCCGTCGAGGCCGTCGGTCACATTCGTGCTGTTGGAGAAGGCGACGCCGATGAACGTGATCCACGCGAGGTAGAGGATCCAGCCGACGATGAGCCCGAGGGTCATGAAGCCCAGGGCCGGCACGTCTCGGAACACCGAGATGAACGGCGACGCCGGCGTCTGGTCGAACTGGTTGGGGAAGTTCAGCGCGACGATGCCGAACGGCACCGTGACGGCGACCTGACCGGCGACCTTGCGCCAGCCGCTCAGGCCCATGAACTTCTGCTGGCGCACCTTCATGTAGTCGTCGATGAAGCCGACCGCGCCGAGACCGACCATCATCCAGATCACGAGCAGGCCTGAGACGGTCGGCGGGTTGTTGCCGACGTAGCACCCGACCAGGTAGCCGACGATCGTGCCGACGATGAAGATCGTGCCGCCCATGGTGGGCGTGCCGCGCTTGGTCTGGTGGTTGGGGTTGCGGATGTCTTCCGGCGTCCGGATCACCTGGCCCCATCCCCATTTGCGGAACAGCCGCAGGAACACGGGGGTGAGGAAGAGCGTGAATGCCAGCGAGATCGCCGCCGCAGTTAGGAGTGATCTCACGAGAACGATTCTCCCAGACGATCGCCGAGGAACCGGAGCCCGGCGGAGTTCGACGACTTCACCAGCACACGGTCGCCGTCGCGCAGCTCACCCTGCAGGTACTCGAACGCCTCGTCGGCGGTCGAGAAGAAGACGGCCTCGTTGTCCCACGAGCCCTGCGCCACGGCCTCGAGGTACATGCGGCGCGCAGCGTCGCCCACGACGACGATGCGCTGGATGCCGAGCCTCACGGCCAGCAGCCCGACCCGGTCGTGCTCCTCCTCGGCGTACTCGCCGAGCTCGCTCATCGCGCCGAGCACGGCGACGGTGCGCTCACCGGGCCCGGTGATCTGCGCGAGGGTGCGCAGGGCCGCGGACATCGAGTCGGGGCTGGCGTTGTAGGCGTCGTTGATGATGCGCACGCGCTCCGACCCGAGGGGCTGCATGCGCCACCGCTCGGCGATCTCGACGGTCTCCAGGCGCGCGACGGCGTCGGCGAGCGAGACCCCGAAGGTCGTCGCGGCGGCGATCGCCGCCAGGGCGTTCATGACGTGGTGCTCGCCCAGCACCCGCAGGCGCAGGGGCAGCGAGACGCCGTCGGCGGTCACCGTGAACGAGGTTCCGGATGCCGTGACCACGACGTCGTCGGCGCGCACATCGGTGGCGGCGGGCCCCCGGCCGAACCAGCGCACGCTCGCGCCCTGCTCGGCGGCGATGGGCGCCATGGCGGCGACGCGGGCGTCGTCGGCGTTGAGCACCGCCACTCCCCCGGCGCTCAGCGCGCGCACGAGCTCCGACTTCGCGTGGAAGGTCGCCTCGATCCCGCCGAAGCCGCCGGCGTGCGCCATGCCGACCATCAGCACGACGCCGACATCGGGGTCGACGAGTCCGGCGAGGCGGGCGATCTCCCCCGGCGCGCTCGCGCCGAATTCGCTGACGAGGTACTTCGTGGTGCCGGTGACGCGCAGCATCGTGAGCGGTGCGCCGACCTCGTTGTTGAACGACGCCTTCGGAGAGACGGTCTCGCCCTCCCCCTCGAGGATGCGGGCGAGCAGGTTCTTGGTCGTCGTCTTGCCGTTCGACCCGGTGATGCCGACGACGCGCAGGTCGGCAGCATCCCGAACCGTCCTCACGACCTCGCGAGCCAGGGCGGCGAGCGCCGCGACGACATCGGCCACGACGATCTGGGACACGGATGCCTCGACCCGCCGCTCGACGAGGGCCAGGGCGGCGCCCTTCTCGACGGCCGCGTCGACGAACAGGTGCCCGTCGGTCTCTTCGCCCGGCTTGGCGACGAAGACGCCGCCGGGCTCGATGAGGCGGGAATCGGTGTCGACCGCCCCCGACACGACGGTGTCGAGGGTGTCGCCGTTCTCGAGGTGCACTTCGCCCGAAACGGCGTGGGCGATCTGGGCGATGTTGAGCGCGATCATGTGGGGAACTCCGGAAGCTCGGGACACTACCCGAACTTGGGCAGCAGCTCCGGCGACGTCGTCGAGGGCATGACGCGGTAGGTCTTGAGAACCTGGGTCATGGCCTTCTGGAACGCGGTCGCGTTGGCCGCAGACGATGTTACCTTCGTCGGCTCGTCGAGGGTGACGACGACCACGTACTCGGGGTCGTCGGCGGGGGCGAATCCGACCATCGTCGTGTAGTACACGCCGGCCTTGTAGTTGCCCTGGCCGTCGCTCTTCTCACCGGTGCCCGTCTTGCCGCCGAGGCGGTAGCCCGGGATCGCGACCGTCTTGGCGTAGGGCGCCTGCAGGAACACGTTCTCGAGCATCTCGCGCATCTCGGCGGAGGTTCCCTCGCTGATGACCCGTTCCGGCTCCGCCACCTCAGGCTCGACGACGGTGCCGTCGGCCTTCGTGCACGACTCGATGATCTGCAGCGGCATCTTGACGCCGCCGTTCACGATCGCGCCGTACGCCCGGGCGAGCTCGGGCATGGTCGTCGTGACGCCCTGGCCGAACGAGGTGTTGAGAGTGGTCTGCGCGCCCCACTGGTCCGCGGGGTAGAGGAGACCCTGGCCCTCGCCGGGGTACCCGGAGGCCGTGCTGTCGCCGATGCCGAACCGCTTGAAGTAGTCGTAGCGCGTCTGCTTGTCGACCTTCTGGCTGAACTTCGAGATGCCCGCGTTCGACGAGTCGATGAGCACGCCGGTGAGGGTATAGGTGTTGGCCGGGTGCTGGAACGAGTCGCGCACGCGCGCGCCCCCGTCGAAGTTCTCGAGGCTCGAGGCCACGACGGTGGAGTTCGGGGTCTGCCCCCCGGCGTCGATGACCGTCGCCGCCGTCAGGCCCTTGAACGTGGACCCCGGCTCGAATGTGCCGAGGAAGATGCTGCTCGTGCGGTCCTTCACCTCTGCGGCTTCGAAGTCGTTGGGGTCGACGGTGGGATACTCGGCGGCCGCACGGACCTTGCCCGTCTTCACCTCGTAGACGAGGATCGCGCCGCGCTGCGCGGCCATCGTCTGGGTCTGCTCGGCGATCAGCTGCTGCATGTACCACTGCAGATCGCGGTCGATGGTCAACTGCAGCGTGCCGCCGTCCGTCGCGGGCGTCTCCTGCTCGGTGCCCGGGATGACGACGCCGTCCTTGCCCTTCTCGTACGTGCGCGTGCCGTCGGTCGCAGCGAGGCAGGCGTTCTGCGACCGCTCGAGGCTCTCGAGAGGCGTCCCGTCAGAGCCGACGAACCCGATCAGGTTGCCGGCGACTGCACCGTCGGGGTACGTGCGCGCGGGGTGCGAGACGCACGCGATGTAGGGCGTCTTGAGGTCGGCCAGGGCGCGGAACTGCTCGGTCGAGACGCCCTTCTTGAGCACGGCGTACTGCGAGTTCGGGTCCTCCGCGAGAGCGGTGCCGACGATCGCACGGACCTCTTCGGGCGTCTGGCCCGTGATCTCGGCCACGTCGTTCGACACGTCCGCCCACAGCCGGGCGTCGGAGTCGCCCGAGAGCACCTGCTCGTCGATCTGGGTGATGAGCAGCGGTGAGAGCTGGCAGTCGTAGCGGAGGATGCTGCCCGCCAGGGTCTGCCCGTTCGTGTCGACGATCGAGCCGCGCGTGCCGTAGAGCGTCTGCTGGCCCGCGAACGCGACGTCGAGCGAGTCCTTGATGTGGTCGTCGGCGTTCACGACCTGGATGTCGACGAGGCGGACGATGAATCCGGCGAGCACGGCCAGGACGACGGCGAGGGCCACGACGGTGCGGCGGCGGGGGCTTCTCGTGCTTCGTGTCGTCATCTGCGTCTCGTGCTCTGCGTCTCGTGCTCTGCGCCCCGCGCAGCGGGGCGTCTCGATCGGTTCTCGGCTCGGCGTCGTCGCTTCAGTGTGTGCTCGGGGTGGGCAATCCGTCCGTGAGCGGGGGCGGAGTGTTGCCGACTCCGCCGTCGGGCGTCTCGGCGACCTCGACCGGCAGCCCGTCGATCGTGGCGTCGGGCACGGTCACCAGGGGCGTGTTCGTGATGAGCGCGTTGGGTACGGATCCGCGGCCGATCGCGTCGACCGACGAGGTGCCCATCGCGACCTCGGACGGACCGAGGATCGCTCCGTCGCTCAGCCGCAGATAGCTCGGCGCCTCGTTGATCACCATGCCCAGGGCCGCCGCGTTCGCCGCCAGGTACTGCGGCGAGCTGAGCCCCGCGACGTCGTCATAGAGGATCTGCTTCTCGTATGTGAGGTCGCGCTGTTCCTTCGTCAGGGCGGCGATCTCGTACGTCCCCTGCGTCGTCATGATCGACAGCGACATCTGGGCGGCCCCGATGAGGAACGCCCCCAGCACCGCGACGATGCCGTAGAAGAGCTTCGGGCGACGCCGGCGGGCCGGCGCGTCGAGCACCCGCAGACGGCGGCGCGGGTCATCCGTCCTCTCCGGAGCGGCAGCCCGGCCGAGGCGGGCGCTGGTCGTGGCATTCGCGATCGTGCTCATGAGGCACCCTCCGCGTGCTCGGGCCTCACGCGCTCAGCGGCTCGGAGGCGCACCGGCGTCGCGCGCGGATTGACCGCGCGCTCCTCGTCGGTGGCGAGCTCGGCACCTTTGACGAGCAGTCGGAACTTGGGCGCGTGCTCGGGCAGCTCGACCGGCAGGCCCTGGGGCGCGGTCGACGCCGAAGCCTCGGCGAACGCACGCTTGATGAGGCGATCCTCGAGGGACTGGTACGACAGCACGACGATGCGGCCGCCGACCGGCACGATGCCGAGGGCGGACGGCACCGCGCGCTCGAGCACCGACAGCTCGCGGTTGACCTCGATGCGCAGCGCCTGGAACACGCGCTTCGCAGGGTGCCCCGTGCGCTGCACGGCGGCGGGAGTCGCCGCCTGCAGGATCTCGACCAGCCGGCCGGACCGATCGATCGGCGCTTCGGCACGTGCGGCGATGATCGCGCGGGCGTAGCGGCCCGCGAGCTTCTCCTCGCCGTAGCGCTCGAAGATGCGCCGCAGATCGCCCTCGCCGTAGGTGGCGAGGATGTCTGCCGCGGTCGTGCCGGCCGACTGGTCCATGCGCATGTCGAGCGGTGCATCCTGGGCGTAGGCGAACCCGCGGTCGGCGACGTCGAGCTGCAGCGACGAGACGCCCAGATCGAACAGGATGCCGTCAGCCGCCGCGAACCCGCTGGCTGTCACCGCATCTGCGATCCCGTCGTAGACCGTGTGCACGAGGTGCACGCGGTCGCCGAAGGGCGCGAGGCGCTCCCCCGCGATGCGGAGCGCGTCGGTGTCACGGTCGAGGCCGACGAGCTGGAGCTTCGGGAAGCGCTGCAGGAACGCCTCGGAGTGCCCGCCCATGCCGAGCGTGGCATCGACGAAGACGGCGCCGTCGCGCTCGAGGGCGGGAGCCAGCAGCTCGATGCAGCGCTCCAGCATGACCGGGGTGTGGATGTCGCGCAGGTTCATCATCACCTGGCAGTCCTGGTCCCCAGGCCCTGATCCCCACCCGCTCCGACCTGGCACCGGGGAAGTGGCGACAGGGCACGAGCAGCTGGGAGTCACGGCCGAGGGCTCAGAACAGGCCCGGAATCACCTCCTGCTCCAGCTCGGCGTAGCTCTCTTCGTTGGCCTCGGCGTAGGTGTTCCACGCCGTGGCGTCCCAGATCTCGGCATGGGCGCCTACGCCGGTGACGACGAGGTCGCGCTCCAGGCCGGCGTATGCGCGCAGCGGAGGGGGGATGGTGATGCGGTTCTGGCTGTCGGGCTTCTCGGCGCTCGCGCCGGAGAGGAACATGCGCAGGAAGTCGCGCGCCTGCTTGTTCGCAAGAGGCGCCTCGCGGATGCGGTCGTGCACCCGTTCGAACTCCTTCTCGCTGAACACGTACAGGCAGCGATCCTGTCCGCGCGTCACGACGACACCCCCACCAAGGTCGTCGCGGAACTTCGCCGGGAGGATGACGCGCCCTTTGTCATCGAGCTTGGGTGTGTGCGTGCCCAAAAGCATCGGTACATCACACCCCCTTCGTCCGGCCCCCCGGGTTGTGCGCCACTTTACTCCACTCTCCTCCACTTCGCTACCGATTTGTGATCCGGCGCTCCCCCACGCCCCTTGCGGCGGGATCTACGGGCGGCGCGCGGGCAACAAAAAAGCACCGACCCGAAGGTCGGTGCTTCTCGTGCCGATTCAGGCGGCGGGGACGCTCAGCGCTCCTCCTGCCGCTTGTCCCAGCGGTCGTTCATGCGATCCATGAACGAAGAGTTGTTCTGGGGTTTGGCCGGTCGCTCGGGCTCGACGCGCATCTTGCCGGGACCGCGGCCCGGTGTGACGGCGAGGAGCACCCCACCCAGCATCACGACGAATCCGATGACCCCGACGACGATCAACTGCTGCGACACCCCGACGATGAGACCGCCGAGTCCGAGCAGCACGAGGATCGTGCCGTAGACGATGTTGCGATAGCTCAGAGTGCGTCCGTCGCGGGGCGCGCTGACGACATCCGCGTCGTTGCGCATGAGATGGCGTTCCATCTCGTCCAGCAGGCGCTGCTCCTGTTCGGAGAGTGGCATGCTTCCCCCTCTGTACTTCGGTGGCTCGATTGTACGCGTGCCGTTCCTCACTAGGCTAGGCCCGTGTCCGCCCCTGTTGAGCCGATCGAAGCCATTTCCCAGCGAGTGGACATGTTCATCTCGGCTCAACGCCGGGGTGTGGCCGATGCCGGCCCCGAAGCGGCGCGATTCGTCGCCGCGGGGGCGGCTGCCGTCACCGGCGGAAAGCGCCTTCGCGGACGTTTCTGCCTCTCCGGGTGGAGGGCAGTGGAGGAAGCCACAGGCCCCGCCGGCGCACCGCCCGCCCCGGTCATCGCCGCGGCCGCCGCCCTCGAGGTGTTCCACGCGGCAGCCCTCGTGCACGACGACCTCATCGACAACTCCGACACGCGCCGCGGCCGCCCGTCGGCGCACCGCGCGCTCGAGGCCGGGCACCGAGACGCCGGCTGGCTCGGCGACGCCGACGCCTTCGGCCGCTCGGGCGCGATCCTGCTCGGCGATCTGCTCGTCGCCTGGAGCGACGACCTCCTCGAGGAGGGGCTCGCCGAGACCTCCGACGAACGGGCCGCCGCCGCGCGGAGCCAGTACGCGCTGATGCGCCGCGAGGTCACCCTCGGGCAGTTTCTCGACGTCGCCGAGGAGTCCGCGTTCGCGAGCGAGCCCGACGACCGGCATGCCGAACGGGCGCTGCGGGTGGCATCCTTCAAATCCGCGCGTTACAGCGTGCAGCAGCCGCTCGCGATCGGCGCGGCTCTCGCGGGGGCGGATGCTGCGCAAGCGGCCGCGCTGGCCGCGTTCGGGCATCCGCTCGGCATGGCGTTCCAGCTGCGCGACGACGTGCTGGGCGTGTTCGGCGACGAGGCCGCGACCGGCAAGCCGTCCGGCGACGACCTGCGCGAGGGCAAGCGCACCGTGCTCATCGCCTACGCGCGGGAGGCGCTCGCGCCGACCGCGCGCCGCATCGTCGACGAGCTCGTCGGCGACGCCGGTCTCGACGCCGACCAAGTGGCGTCGCTTCAGCGGACGATCGTCGACACCGGCGCGCTCGACCGCGTCGAGCGGCTCATCGCCGATTACGCCCGCGAGGCCGATCGCGCCCTCTCGGGGGCGCGGCTGGGCAACGCGGCCGTCGGGGAGTTGCGCGACCTCGCGCGCGCCGCGACCGTCCGCACGACCTGAATCAGGCGAGGGTGCGGGCGATCCGGCGGACCTCGCTCTTGCGCCCGGCCAGGAGCGACTCGATCGGGGCATGGCCGAGGGACTCCTCCGGAGACAGCAGCCAGTCGATCGCCTCGTCGTCCGAGAAGCCGGCGTCGTGCAGCACGAACACGGTGCCCCGCAGCGACGACAGGGGGTGCCCGTCGACCACGAAGACGGACGGCACCTTGAAGACGCCGTCGCGCTTGGACCCGACCAGGTAGTAGTCGTCGAGCAGCCGGCGCACGCGGCCGAGCGGTTCGCCGAGCACCTCCACGAGGTCGGGCAGGGTGAGCCAATCGGTCTCGAAGCGCGGAGCGGCGTCAGAGGTCACGAAAGCAACTATCTCAGATCGGATCGGGCACTCGTCCACCACACTCTGGCCACATCAGTAACAGAAACCCCTCCTAATAACACCTGTTGACACCAATAAACATCCGTGACACGGTTCTCGGAGTCGAC
Source organism: Microbacterium sp. Leaf288 (assembly GCF_001422925.1). Lineage (GTDB taxonomy): Bacteria > Actinomycetota > Actinomycetes > Actinomycetales > Microbacteriaceae > Microbacterium. The sequence goes on along the minus strand of NZ_LMNI01000010.1, from coordinate 122,223 downwards.
TGAGGGGGGAAACTCGTGCGACAGGTCCGCAGTACCAGGAATCGTGTCCAGCAGGCAGGCATCCCGTCGCGCGCGCTCCTCACCGGCGTGCCGGTGGCCGTCGCCGGGTCGATCGCACTGACACTGTCGGCGGTGCCCGCTCATGCGGCGACGACGGATGCTGCGCCCCTGAGCGTGCCGCGCACGTTCGCTGCGACGGCCGCGAGTGTCCCCCGCGTCGCCGCACTGCCCGCCGTCCGCGTGACCACCGAGACAGCACCTGCGACGTACACCGTGCAGCGCGGCGACACCGTGGGCCGCATCGCGGCGCGCTTCGGGCTCCGCACCAACGACGTGCTCGCCCTCAACGGGCTCGGGTGGTCGTCGACCATCTACCCGGGCCAGGTGCTCAAGCTCAGCGCGGCCGCCGCACCGGCGCCGGCCGCTCCCGCACCGACCCCGTCGACAGGCACGTACACCGTGCAGCGCGGCGACACGGTCAGCGCGATCGCCAAGCGGCACGGCATCACGACGAACGCGGTGCTCTCGGCCAACGGGCTCGGCTGGTCGTCGATCATCTACCCCGGGCAGACCATCAGGATCCCCGGCGCGGCCGCGCCCGCGGCATCCGTTCCCGCTCCGGCACCTGCCCCTGCGCCCGCTCCCGCTCCGAACACGTCGGCGGGCGGCTCGCACACCATCGCGGCCGGCGAGACGATCAGCTCGATCGCGAAGCGGTACGGCGTGACGACGAACGCCGTGCTCTCGGCCAACGGGCTCGGCTGGTCGTCGATCATCTACCCCGGGCAGACCATCAAGATCCCGGGCTCGGCACCGTCGGTGCCCGGGCTCACGGCCGAGCAGGTCGCCAACGCGCAGCTGATCGTCCGCATCGGCCGTGAACTCGGCGTCTCGGACCGCGGCATCGCCATCGCACTCGGCACCGCGATGCAGGAGTCGTCGCTGCGCAATGTGACGTTCGGCGACCGCGACTCGCTCGGCCTGTTCCAACAGCGTCCCAGTTACGGCTGGGGCACCGCCGCGGAGGTGCAGGATGCCGCGCGCGCGACGCGCGTCTTCTTCGGCGGAGCCGGCGACCCCAACGGATCCCGCACGCGCGGACTGCTCGACATCCCCGGCTGGGAGAGCCTGACCTTCGCGCAGGCCGCTCAGGCCGTGCAGATCTCGGCGTACCCCGACGCGTATGCGAGGTGGGAGGCTTCGGCCCACTCCTGGCTCGCGGCGCTCGGCTGAGCCGAGGCATCCGTCACAATGCGGTCTCGCCGGGTGAGCCGCTCCCCCGGCTCGCAGGCACGGATCCGTAGACTCTCAGGGTGAGCACGAGTCAGCAGACGGACCCGCTGATCGGCCGTCTCGTCGACGGCCGGTACCGGGTGCGTGCTCGCATCGCCCGCGGCGGCATGGCCACGGTGTACGTGGCGACCGATCTGCGTCTCGAGCGGCGGGTCGCGCTTAAGGTCATGCACTCGCATCTGAGCGATGACACGGTCTTCCAGAGCCGGTTCATCCAGGAGGCCCGCGCGGCCGCCCGTCTCGCCGATCCGCACGTCGTCAACGTGTTCGATCAGGGCCAGGACGGCGACATGGCGTACCTCGTCATGGAGTACCTGCCCGGCATCACACTGCGCGAGCTCCTGCGCGAGCAGCGCCGGCTGACCATCCCGCAGGCGGTCGCCATCCTCGACGCCGTGCTGTCGGGCCTCGCCGCCGCGCACAAGGCCGGTATCGTGCACCGCGACGTCAAGCCCGAGAACGTGCTCCTCGCCGAGGACGGCCGCATCAAGATCGGCGACTTCGGCCTCGCCCGGGCCACGACCGCGAACACCGCGTCGGGCGCCCAGCTGCTCGGCACGATCGCGTACCTCGCCCCCGAGCTCGTCACGCGCGGCACGGCCGACGCCCGCAGCGACATCTACGCCATCGGCATCATGCTGTACGAGATGCTCACCGGCGAGCAGCCCTACAAGGGCGAGCAGCCCATGCAGATCGCCTTCCAGCACGCCACCGACTCGGTGCCGCGCCCGAGCGTGAAGAATCCGGGCGTTCCCGAGCCGCTCGACGAGCTCGTCCTGTGGGCGACCGAGAAGTCGCCCGACGAGCGGCCCATCGATGCGCGCGAGATGCTGCAGCGTCTGCACGACATCGAGCGCGAGCTGGGCATCTCCCCCGTCGTCGCCCGCACCGGCCCGATCGGCATCGTCCGCGACGACGTCGCCGCCACCGGCGAGCTCACCGCGGTGCTGCCCAGCACGGCCACCGGCCCGGTCGCGACGATGGCGGAGGTCGACAACGCCGGCCGGCTTCGCCGCGCCACGCAGCGCCGCCGGTCCCGGGGCGCCTGGCTCGTCGCGCTCGTGCTCGTGCTCGCCGCGCTCGCGGGCGGGCTCGGGTGGTGGTTCGGTTCCGGACCCGGGTCGATGGTCGCCGTCGCCGATGTCACGGGCATGAGCTTCGACGAGGCATCCGCACGCCTTCAAGAGGACTCCCTCGTCGCCGTGCAGCAGGGCGAGTACAGCCTCGAGGTCGCGACGGGCCAGGTCATCCGCAGCGACCCCGGCGGCGGCACCCGCGTCGACAAGGGCGCCGAGGTCGACGTCTACGTGTCGCTCGGCCCGCAGGAGGCGACTTTCCCGTCGTTCGCGGGAATGCCCGATGCCGACGCGCGCGCAGCGCTCCAGGCCCAATCCGTGTCTGTGCCCGATGAGAGCGCCAAGTTCTTCACCGACGCCGCCCCCGACGTCGTGATCGGCGTGACCATCCGCCCCGCGGGCGCGCCCGAGGACGGATCGCAGGACGTCGCATGCATGGACGGCTGCACCGTCCACCAGGGCGACACCGCGCGTCTTCAGGTGTCGCTCGGCCCGCTCCCGAACGTCGCGGGCGAGAGCGAGGGCAAGGCGCGCAGCACGCTCGAGGGCCTCGGGCTCGTCGTCGCCGACCCCAGCCAGACCGAGTCCAGCGATTCGGTCAAGGCCGAGCGCGTGATCCGAGTCCTCGGCAAGGAGGACGGCAGCCCGCTCGCCCCCGGCGACACCGTGACCCTCGTCGTGTCGACCGGTCCCGCGCTGTTCGAGGTCCCCGACTTCGAGGGCATGACGCTGGCCGAGGCCCGCCAGGCCGCCTCGAACGCCGGATTCACGATCGACTACGACGACCGCTGGGACGCCTTCCCCGACCCGTTCACCCAGGTCGAGTCGCAGAAGCCGGACGCCGGCGACATGGAGCCCAAGGGCACCGTCATCTCGCTGCGCATCGCCGCCGCCCTCTGACGTATTCCCGGCGCCCCCTCGGAGCGCGGTCGGCGCAGAGGTGGTCTCCTCCCCGCCCATCGCGACGAGACCTCGCAACAGCACCACAAGGCGCCCGCACCCGGTGCTATCGTGCGGTCTCGCGGCTCACACACTGGCGCAACAGACGCCCGCGGTGCGGGATGCCGCGGGCAGCAGCATCCGCTGATCTCCCGCCCATCGCGACGAGACCTCGCAACAGCACCGCAAGGCGCCCGCACCCGGTGCTATCGTGCGGTCTCGCGGCTCACACGCTGGCGCAACAGACGCCCGCGGTGCGGGATGCCGCGGGCAGCAGCATCCGCTGATCTCCCGCCCATCGCGACGAGACCTCACAACAGCACCACAAGGCGCCCGCACCCGGTGCTAACGTGCGGTCTCGCGGCTCACACGCTGGCACAACAGGCGTCTGGGTGCGGGATGCCGCGGGCAGCAGCATCCGCTGATCTCCCGCCTATCGCGACGAGACCTCGCAACAGCACCACAAGGCGCCCGGACCCGGTGCTAACGTGCGGTCTCGCGGCTCAGGGCGCGTCTCACGCGCGCGGCGAGGGCGGAACAGTCCGGGTCGACATCGTCGGCGCCGATCAGGAAGACCTCGTACCCCGCGTCCTGGAACAGCTGCACGCGTGTCAGATCGCTGAGCCACCTCTTGCGCGAGCTGCGGTGCTCCTCCCCCTGATACTCGATGAGCAGCTTCCGGCTCGGATACCCCAGGTCCGCGTGCCGCCGCCCTTCGGTGGTCTCGACCGGCACCTGCACCTGCGGTTCGGGCAGCCCGTGTGCGACCAGGCCGAGCCGCGTCCGTGTCTCGTAGGGAGAGTCCACCGGAGAACGGGCGTCGGAGAGGGCCCGGCGGAGCGCCGCGGTGCCTCGCCCACGACCACGGCGGAAGATCGCGGCCTCCAGGTCGTCGACGGTGCACGGCGGCGTGCCACGCGTCCCGTCGGGTTGCCGCTTACCGGTCAGGAGGTAGTCCGCGGCCGCGACGAGCCACTCGTGCGCGATCAGCGCGCCACCGACGACCGCGCCACGCTGGGCGAGCTGACACCAGACGTCGGCAGGCGAGACCACCGGGAGCAGGCCGAACATCTCCCGCTGCACCGGATCAGCAGACGTCACCCAACCGATCACGCCGGCGTGGCGCAGCGCCACGCGTGTTCCCACCGACAGGACGTGCAGCCCTTCGGTCGCCGAGTACGCCGGCTGGAGCGGCATCCCCCAGATGCGCGCCGCCGTCCGATGGCTGAACCAGTGCCCCGGCCCCAATGCCGGGATGAGTCGTTCGCAGCGCGCCATGATGTCGTCGTCGACCGCGCACTCCGCCGCGATGTGGATGCCATGATGCGGATTCACGACATCCTTCCCCCGCAACCTCCCCCGGTCGACGCCACGATCACGTGCCTCTGCGGTCGTGAACGCGAACCCTTTGAGCTCATCAGGGAGTTGTCGGCGCGGCATCCGTCGATCCTGCCGCGCCTGCGTCGACGGAGGCGGAGATTGTCCACAACCCCGACGCGAGACCGCGCAACAGCACCGTCGCCCCCAGGTCGGCGGTGCTATCGCGCGGTCTCGTCGCCCGGGGGGCCGGAGGCCGCGACGGCGTCGCACAGAACAGCTGAGCGGCGAGGATTCCGGATGCTGCGGGCCGAGGCATCCCGTTGTCCCGCACGCAATCGCGAGGGGACCTCGCAACAGCACCGTCAAGCCTCGGTCTGCGGTGCTATCGCGCGGTCTCGTCGCCGACGGCGACCGCGACGGGGACAGAGCCGGCACAGGAGGGGAGGAACAGAGAGATCCCGGATGCCTCGAGGCGAGGCATCCGGGATCTTCTTCGTGTCAGGCGCGAGAGGTCAGCGCTTCTCGAGCTCCTCGGCGACGAGGAAGGCGAGCTCGAGCGACTGCATGTGGTTCAGGCGCGGGTCGCACAGCGACTCGTAGCGCGTGGCGAGGGTAGCCTCGTCGATCTGCTCGGAGCCGCCGAGGCACTCGGTGACATCGTCACCGGTGAGCTCGACGTGGATGCCACCGGGGAACGTGCCGACCGAGCGGTGCGCCTCGAAGAAGCCGCGGACCTCGTCCACGACGTCGTCGAAGCGACGCGTCTTGTAGCCGGTCGGGGTCGTGATGCCGTTGCCGTGCATCGGGTCGGTGACCCACAGCGGGGTCGCGCCCGAGTCCTTCACGGCCTCGAGCAGCGGCGGCAGCGCGTCGCGGATCTTGCCGGCACCCATGCGCGTGATGAACGTGAGGCGGCCGGGCTCGCGGTTCGGGTCGAGCTTGTCGATGAGCGCGAGCGCCGTGTCGGCCGACGTGGTCGGGCCGAGCTTGACGCCGATGGGGTTGCGGATCTTCGAGAAGTAATCGACGTGCGCACCGTCGAGTTCGCGGGTGCGCTCGCCGATCCACAGGAAGTGCGCCGACGTGTTGTAGGGCGTGTTCGTGCGCGAGTCGATGCGCGTCATGGGCCGCTCGTAGTCCATGAGCAGGCCCTCGTGGCCGGTGTAGAACTCGACCCGCTTCAGCTCGTCGAAGTCGGCGCCCGCCGCCTCCATGAACTTGATGGCACGGTCGATCTCGGTGGCGAGGCGCTCGTACTGCTGGTTGGCGGGGTTCGACGCGAAGCCCTTATTCCAGGAGTGCACCTCACGGAGGTCGGCGAAGCCGCCCTGCGTGAACGCGCGGATGAGATTGATGGTCGACGCGGCCGTGTGGTAGCCCTTGAGCAGCCGGTTGGGGTCGGCCTTGCGCGACGCCTCGGTGAAGTCGTAGCCGTTGACGATGTCGCCGCGGTAGGCCGGCAGCGTGACGTCGCCGCGGGTCTCGGTGTCGCTCGAACGGGGCTTGGCGAACTGGCCCGCCATGCGGCCCATCTTGACGACGGGCATCGAGGCGCCGTACGTGAGCACGACGGCCATCTGCAGCACCGTCTTGATGCGGTTGCGGATCTGCTCGGCGGTCGCGCCGGCGAAGGTCTCGGCGCAGTCGCCGCCCTGCAGGAGGAACGCCTTGCCCGACGCGGCACGCGCGAGGCGGTCGCGGAGGTTGTCGACCTCACCGGCGAAGACGAGCGGCGGCAGCGTCGCAAGTTCCGCGGATGCCTCCGCCACCGCGTCCGCGTCATACCACTGCGGCTGCTGCTTGATGGGCAGGGTCCGCCAATGGTCGAGTGCGTCGAGGTGCTGGAGCATCCCCCGATTCTAGCCGCGGGACGCGGGCCACCGGCGCCGCGTGACGACCGGCCACTCCGCGTTCAGCGGGTCTTCGGCTTGAGCCGGTCCTTGACGGTCGACGCGTACACGTCGTCGTACTCCTGCTCCCCCAGCCGCTGCAGCGCGACCATGATCTCGTCGGTGATCGAGCGCAGGATGTAGCGGTCGCCCTCCATGCCCTCGAAGCGCGAGAAGTCGAGGGGCTCGCCCACCACGATGCCGACCCTCACGATCCGAGGGACCGTGGTGCCGATCGGCATCATCGTGTCGGTGTCGACCATGACGACGGGCACCACCGGGACGTGCGCTTCGAGCGCCATGCGCGCGATGCCGGTGCGGCCGCGGTAGAGCTTGCCGTCGGGGCTGCGGGTGCCCTCGGGGTAGATGCCGAGGAGGTCGCCCCGACCCAGCACCTGCAGTCCCGTGTTGAGGGATGCCTCGGACGCCTTGCCGCCCGAACGGTCGATGGGGAGCTGACCCGTGCCCTTGAAGAACATGCGGGTCGCCCACCCCTTGAGGCCCTTGCCGGTGAAGTAGTCGCTCTTGGCGAGGAACGCGACGGGCCGGTCGAGCATGAGCGGCAGGAAGATCGAGTCCACGAACGAGAGGTGGTTGCTCGCGAGGATCGCGGCGCCTTCGGCGGGGACGTTGCGACGGCCGACGATCCACGGGCGCCAGATCGCCTTGACGATCGGTCCGATGACCACGTATTTCATCAGCCAGTAGAACATCGCGCTACGCCTCTGTCCCCGCGAGATCTGCCGCTCCGATGAGGCCCGCGTCGTTGACGAGCTTGGCGATCTTGAAGGTCGCGATCGGCCGCTCGCCATAGCCCGGCAGCGACTTCTCGTACGCGACGCGCATCGGCTCGAGGAGGGCGTCGCCGAGCTGGGCGACCCCGCCGCCGATGACGAAGAGCTGGGGGTCGAGCACCGCCTGGAAGCCGCCGCACGCCTCGCCGAGCGCGGTCGCCACGCGCCGCAGCGCCTCGGCGGCCCCGGGGTCGCCCGCGAGCACGAGGCGCGACACCGCCGGTCCGCTGATCTTGCCGTTCTCGGCGCGGTGGGCCGCCAGCGCGGCACCGATTCCGCCGGCGTCGGCGATGTCGTTGGCCTCGCGCTGCAGTGCGCGGCCCGACGCGTACTGCTCGAGGCATCCGTGCTGACCGCAGCCGCACAGGATGCCGTCGCGGATGAAGCGGATGTGGCCGAGCTCCGCGGCGACGCCGTGACCGCCGCGGAAGAGCTCGCCGTCGAGCACGATGGCGCCGCCGACGCCGGTGCCCATCGTGAGCATCACCATGTGCCCGACGCCGCGGCCGGCGCCGAAGCGGAACTCGGCCCACCCCGCGGCGTTCGCGTCGTTCTCGATGGTGACCGGCAGGCCGATGCCCTCTTCGAGCGTCGCCTTCAGCGGCTCGTTGTGCCAGGCGATGTTGGGGGCGTGGATGACGGTCGCCCGGTCGCGATCGATGAAGCCGGCCGCCGCGACACCCACGGCGGCGACGTCGTGCGCGCCGCGGAAGTAGCGGGCCATATCGACCACGGCCTGGGCGAGCGCGGCGGTGTCGGTGGGGGTGTCGACGCGGAGCTGTTCGACGATGGTGCCGTCGGAGTCGACGACCCCGCCCGCGATCTTGGTTCCGCCGATGTCGATGCCGACCTTGAGCACGTTCTCCCTCTCCATCCGCCGCACGCGCGACAGCGCCTTGAAGTCTATCCAGGCGGTGCTCTCCACACCCGCCGGCGAGTCTGATGTGACACCTGATTAGACTCGGATGAGATCCACCCGAGATTCAGTCGTCCGGTACCGAAGGAGCTGCCGTGGTCCAATTCGAAGTCCCCGCTATCGTCCCTGCCGATCCGCAGGCGAACATCACCGACCTCCTGGTCGAGCGCGTCAAGGCGACGCCGAACCTCGCACTGTTCGCCGTGCCAGAGGGCGAGGGCTGGCGTGACATCACCGCGGCCGAGTTCCAGAAGCAGGTCATCGCGCTGGCCAAGGGCTTCGTCGCCGGCGGCATCGAGCCCGGCGACAAAGTGGGCTTCATCGCCCGCACCACCTATGAGTGGACGCTCGTCGACTTCGCGCTGTTCTATGCCGGCGCCGTCATGGTGCCGATCTACGAGACCAGCTCGAGCGCGCAGATCGCGTGGAACCTCACCGACTCGGGCGCCGTGGCGATCATCACCGAGCTGCCCGATCACGCCGCCCGCTTCGCCGAGGCCCGAGCCGAGCTGCCGCTCATCCGCTCCGCGTGGGAGATGCACAGCGGAGACCTCGACAAGCTCGTCGCCGAGGGTGCCGGCGTCTCGGACGACGAGATCGAGCGGCGCCGCAACCTCGCCAACGGCGCCGACATCGCCACCCTCATCTACACGTCGGGCTCGACCGGGCGTCCCAAGGGCTGCGTGCTGACCCACAGCAACTTCGTCGAGCTCACGCGCAACGCGGCCCGCTCCAACCGTGAGGTCTTCGAGACGCCGGGTGCCTCGACGCTGCTGTTCATCACGACGGCCCACGTGTTCGCGCGGTTCATCTCGATCCTCGACATCCAGGCGGGCGTGAAGACGGGCCACCAGCCCGACACGAAGCAGCTGCTGCCCGCCCTCGGCTCGTTCAAGCCGACGTTCCTCCTGGCCGTGCCGCGCGTGTTCGAGAAGGTCTACAACTCGGCCGAGCAGAAGGCCGAGGCCGGCGGCAAGGGCAAGATCTTCCGCGCCGCCGCCCACACCGCGATCGAGCACTCCCGTCTCCTGCAGGAGGGCAAGAAGATCCCCTTCCTCACCAAGATCAAGTTCGCGCTCTTCGACCGCCTGGTCTACTCGAAGCTGCGCACCGCGATGGGTGGGCGCGTGGCGTACGCCGTGTCGGGGTCCGCTCCCCTGGGCCACCGCCTCGGCCACTTCTTCCACAGCCTCGGCGTCACGATCCTCGAGGGCTACGGCCTCACCGAGACCACCGCACCGGCGACGGTCAACCAGGCGCGCAAGTCCAAGATCGGCACCGTCGGGCCCGTGATCCCGGGCGTGGGCGTCCGTCTCGCCGAGGACGGCGAGATCCAGGTGCGCGGCATCAACGTGTTCAAGGAGTACTGGCGCAATCCCGAGGCGACGGCCGCCACGTTCGACGGCGACTGGTTCAAGACCGGCGACATCGGCGCGTTCGACGACGAGGGCTTCCTCACGATCACCGGTCGCAAGAAGGAGATCCTCGTCACCGCAGGTGGCAAGAACGTGGCGCCCGCGGCTCTGGAGGACCCGATCCGCGCCAACCCGATCGTCGGGCAGGTCGTGGTCGTCGGCGACCAGAAGCCGTTCATCGCGGCCCTCGTGACGCTCGACCCTGAGATGCTGCCGACGTGGCTGGCGAACAACAGCCTGCCGGGCGACATGTCGCTCGCCGACGCGGCCAAGAACGACGCGGTGCGCGCCGAGGTGCAGCGCGCGATCGACATCGCGAACAAGAACGTCTCGCGCGCCGAGTCGATCCGCAAGTTCACGATCCTGCCCACGGAGTGGACCGAGTCGAGCGGACACCTCACGCCGAAGATGAGCATCAAGCGCAACGTGATCCTCGAGGACTTCAAGACCGACATCGAAGAGCTCTACTCGGTGCCGGTGAACACCACCAACGTCTCGCTCAGCTGAGCTCAGAAGACACAAGAGGAGCGGATGCCGGGGAGCCCGGCATCCGCTCCTCTTCTGTGTCTCAGAACCAGTCGGACTCGCGGATCTCGCGCATCGCGACGCGACGCTGCTCCTTCGTGAGCCGATCGAGGTAGAGCGTGCCGTCGAGGTGGTCGGTCTCGTGCTGGAGCGCCTGGGCGAGCAGGCCCTCACCCTCGAGCACGATCTCGTTGCCGTCGAGGTCGATGCCGACGACCTTCGCCCGCGGGTAGCGGACAGCGTCGTGCCAGAGGCCGGGCACCGACAGGCAGCCCTCGCCGATGGCCTCGGGCTCTCCGGACACCTCGACGAGCACCGGGTTGAGCACGTAGCCGATGTCGCCGTCGATGTTGTAGCTGAAAGCGCGCAGCCCGACACCGATCTGGGGCGCCGCCACGCCGGCGCGGCCGGGCAGCTCGACGGTGTCGACCAGGTCGCGCACGAGGGCGCGCACGCCGTCGTCGATCTCGCCGATCGGGGTGCTGACGGACTTCAGGACGGGGTCGCCGAAGACACGGATGGGACGGACTGCCATCGGATGCCTCAGGCCGCCGATGCGAGCGAACGGAGGCCCTCGACCACGGTCGCGGCGAGCTGACGTGCGGCCTCGCGCGTCGCGGGCTGCAGCTCGCGGAACACGATGGCGCTGCCGGCCGCGATGTGCGGGTCGTACGGCACACGCACGACCGCGCGCACGCGCGTGCGGAAGTGCGATTCCAGCTCGTCGAGCTGGACGAGCGGATGCCCCGGCCGCGCGTTGTTCAGCACGACCACGGCGCTGCGCACCTTGTCGGCGTAGCCGTTGGTCTCGAGCCACGTCAGCGTCTCGGAGGCGAGACGGGCCTCGTCGACGCTCAGGCCGGCGACGATGACGATCTGGTCGGCGAGGTCGAGCGTGGCGCCCATGACGGAGTGGACGATGCCCGTTCCGGTGTCGGTGAGCACCACCGAGTAGTAGTGGGCCGCGAGAGCCGCGACATCCCGGTAGTCGGTGTCGTTGAACGCCTCCGACACGCGCGGGTCCGTGTCGGACGCGACGACGTCGAGGCGCGTCTCGTCGCGCGCGACGATGCCCGACAGGTCGTTGAAGCCGACCACCTCGGGGCTCATGCGCACGAGATCGCGCACGGTCTTGCCGCTGTCACGGGTGATGCGCTCCGCGAGCGTGCCACGGTCGGGGTTCGCGTCGATGGCGATCACGCGGTCGTCGCGGGCGTCGGCCAGCGCCTGGCCGAGCAGGGTGGTCACGGTCGTCTTGCCGACGCCGCCCTTGCGCGACAGCACCGGGACGAACCGGGCGCCGCCGGTGAGCGGGGCCGCGATCCGGCGGTCGAGGTCCTTTCGGGCCTTCGCACGCTTGCTGTCGCCGAGGTTGATGCGCTTTCCCGAGATCGAGTACAAGAAGTGCTGCCACGCCCCCTCGGGCTCGGGGCGGATCACCTGGTGCGGGTCGAGCAGGCGATCGGCGGTGAGCAGGTCCGCGGTCTCGCGGCCGGCCTCGAATTCGCCGAGACGCTTCGAGGTCAGGGCGACGTCGCCACGGGGGAACCCCGCGCGCTCGACGGCCGTGCGCTCCACGACCGGCTGGGCGCCGGTGTGGTTGGCCTCACGGCGGGTGGCGGGCGTCGGGCCGGTGGCCGTCTTCGCGGCGGCGGCAGCGGCCGGGGCCGGGACCGATGGCCGGGCGGGCGCCGGCTTGGGCGCTGCCGGCGCCGGGGTCGCGGCTGCCTTGTCGTCGTCGGCCGGGGTCTTGGCGCTCATGGGCTCCTCCACGGGGTCGTCGGCCCTGTTGACATCGTCTCCCGATGCGGCGTTCTCCGCCAGGGCGGCCTCCACGCCGTCGTCGGCGAGCTCGAGATCGAACTCGGCCGGATCGAACTCGCCGTCGAAATCGGCGTCTTCGAAGTCGACGGCGTCGAAATCGGCGATCGCGAACTCGTCGACGGCCGGCTCCGCGGGTGCAGACTCGGCCGGCACGGGTTCCGCCTCGGGCTCGTCAGCGACGGCTTCGGGCTCCTCGGCGGCGGCCTCAGGCTCGCCGCCGTCGGCCACGGACTCCTCGTCGTCGGCCTCGGGCTCCTCGGAGACCTGCTCCTCGGAGACCGGCTCGAACTCCTCGACGTCGGCCGTCGGTTCCTCGACCACGGGCTCAGGCTCGACCACAGGCTCGGGCTCGGCCTCGTCGACCACGTCGGCGTCCTCGACGTCGATCTCGGCCTCGATCAGCTCGACGATCTCCGCATCGGCGATGTCCTCGGCGGGCGGCGCCGGGGCGAAGCCGTCGCCCTCGACGGTCCACTCCTCGAGGTCGGCGGCGTTCTCGACGATCTCGGCCTCGGTCGTCTCGGTCGAGAACTCCTCGACGGGAGCGGCCTCGATGACCGGAAGATCGGCGTCGGCCGGGATCTCGATCACGAAGGGCACCTCGTCATCGATGACGCCGTCGTCCTCCCGGTCGTCGTCGGATTCGGACGGCAGCTCGACGTTCACCTGCGCCGTCGCACCACCCAAGATGCCGAGACCGGTCGTGTCGATGCTTCCGGTCTCGGACAGCACGCCGTTCTCGGGCTCGTCGGGCGTGTGTTCGATGCGATCGGGCGTCACTGCGGAGCTCTCCTGAAAAGACGGCGTTTCGGGCGGATGCCGCCCTCCAGGTTACTGGGCCGGACGGATGACGACCAAAAGGTCGCCGGCGTCGACCTGCGCGGTCTCGGCGATCACGAGGCGCTCGACGACGCCGTCGACGGGTGCGGTGATCGCCGCCTCCATCTTCATGGCCTCGATCGACGCGACCGGCTGGCCCGCCGTGACGGTGTCGCCGGCCTTCGCCTTGAGGGTGACGACGCCCGAGAACGGCGCTGCGACCTGGCCCGGCTTCGAGGTGTCGGCCCTCTCGGCCTGGCGCGCCTCGACCTTGATGCTGCGGTCGCGCACGAACACAGGGCGCAGCTGGCCGTTGAGGGTCGTCATGACCGTGCGCATGCCCTTGGGATCGGCTTCGCCGATCGCCTCGAGACCGACGTACAGCTGCACGCCCGGGTCGATCTCGGCGACGTGCTCCTCCCCCGGCTTCAGCCCGTAGAGGTAGTCGGGGGTGCCGAGCGCGGTCAGGTCGCCGTACGCCTCACGGTTCCTCTCGAAGTCGCGCGCAGGACCGGGGAACAGCAGGCGGTTGAGCGTGCGTCGGCGCGTCGCGGCGTCGCCGGCAAGGCCCTCCTGCTCCTCCGCGGTGAGCGGCGGGACGTCGATCGAGATCGTGCGGCCCGCGAGCACCTTCGTGCGGAAGGGCTCAGGCCAACCACCAGGAAGGTCGCCCAGTTCGCCAGCCATGAAGCCGACGACCGAGTCGGGGATGTCGTAGTTCTGCGGATTCTCCTCGAAGTCGGCGGGATCGGCGCGCACGGCGACGAGCGCGAGCGCGAGGTCGCCGACGACCTTCGACGACGGCGTCACCTTGGGGATGCGACCCAGGATGCGGTCGGCTGCGGCGTACATGTCCTCGATGAGCTCGAAGTCGTCGGCGAGGCCGAGGGCGATCGCCTGCTGGCGCAGGTTCGACAGCTGACCACCCGGGATCTCGTGGTGGTAGACGCGACCGGTCGGCGACGCGAGGCCGGACTCGAACGGGCGGTACAGGTGGCGGACGCCCTCCCAGTACGGCTCGAGGTCGCTGACCGCCTGCAGGCTGAGGCCGGTGTCGCGGTCGGTGTGGGCGAGCGCGGCGACCAGCGCAGAGAGCGACGGCTGGCTCGTGGTTCCCGACATCGGAGCGGCTGCAGCATCCACCGCGTCCACTCCCGCGGCACTCGCCGCGAGCAGCGTCGCGAGTTGACCGCCCGCGGTGTCATGCGTGTGCAGGTGCACCGGAAGGTCGAAGTTCTCGCGCAGAGCCGTGACGAGCTTGGCCGCGGCCGCCGGACGCACCAGGCCGGCCATGTCCTTGATGGCGAGGATGTGCGCGCCCGACTCGACGATCTGCTCGGCGAGGCGCAGGTAGTAGTCGAGCGTGTACAGCTTCTCGGCCGGGTCGAGCAGATCGGACGTGTAGCAGAGCGCCACCTCGGCGACCGCGGTGCCCGTCGAGCGCACGGCGTCGATCGCCGGACGCATCTGCGACACGTCGTTCAGGGCGTCGAAGATGCGGAAGATGTCGACGCCCGTCGCGGCGGCCTCGCGCACGAAGGCGTCGGTCACCTCGACGGGGCGTGGCGTGTAGCCCACGGTGTTGCGGCCGCGCAGCAGCATCTGGATCGGGATGTTCGGCATCGCCGTGCGTAGCGCCTCGAGGCGCTCCCACGGGTCCTCGGCGAGGAAGCGCAGCGCGACGTCGTAGGTCGCGCCGCCCCATGCCTCGACCGACAGCAGCTGCGGCGTCATGCGCGCGACATGCGGGCCGACGCGGACGAGGTCGCGCGTGCGCACCCGGGTCGCGAGCAGCGACTGGTGAGCGTCGCGGAACGTCGTCTCGGTGACGGCGAGACCGCTCTGTTCGCGCAGTGCACGGGCGAAGCCCTCGGGGCCGAGCTCGCGCAGGCGGTCGAGCGTGCCGGCGGGCGGCGGCGACGAGAGGTCGATGGCGGGCAGCTTGCTGCCGGGCGACACCGACACGGGCTTCTCGCCGTAGGGGCGGTTGACGGTGACGTCGCCGAGCCAGTTGAGCAGCTTCGTCGCACGGTCGCGCGACGGGTTGCTCGTGAGCAGCTCGGGCCGCTCGTCGATGAACGAGGTGCTGACGTCGCCCGCGACGAAGGCGGGGTCGTCGAGCACCGCCCGCAGGAACGGGATGTTCGTGGAGACGCCGCGGATGCGGAACTCGGCCAGGGCGCGGCGGGCGCGCGCGACCGCTGCCGGGAAGTCGCGGCCGCGGCACGTGAGCTTCGCGAGCATCGAGTCGAAGTGCGGGCTGATCTGCGAGCCGGCAGCGGTCGTGCCGCCGTCGAGACGGATGCCGGCACCACCGGGCGAGCGGTACGTCGTGATGCGGCCGGTGTCGGGGCGGAAGCCCTGCGACGGGTCCTCGGTCGTGATGCGGCACTGCAGCGCCGCACCGCGCAGCTGGATGCGGTCCTGCGTCAGGCCGAGCTCTGCGATCGTCTGCCCCGCGGCGATGCGCATCTGCGACTGCACGAGGTCGACGTCGGTCACCTCCTCGGTCACGGTGTGCTCGACCTGGATGCGCGGGTTCATCTCGATGAAGACGACCTCGCCGGTGCGGGGCCCGGCGGTCTCGAGGAGGAACTCGACGGTGCCGGCGTTCTCGTACCCGATCGACCGCGCGAACGCGACGGCGTAGCCGTGGAGGGCGTCGCGGATGGCGGGATCGAGGTTCGGCGCCGGAGCGATCTCGATCACCTTCTGGTGGCGACGCTGCACCGAGCAGTCACGCTCGAACAGATGCACGGTCTCGCCCGTCTTGTCGGCGAGGATCTGCACCTCGACGTGACGGGGTCGCTGCACCGCCTGCTCGAGGAAGACACGGGCGTCGCCGAAGGCGCTGCCGGCCTCGCGCATGGCCTCTGCCAGCGCGGGCGCGAGTTCTTCCTTGCGCTCGACCCGCCGCATCCCTCGCCCGCCGCCGCCCGCGACGGCCTTCACGAAGATCGGGAACCCGATGTCGTCGGCCTGGGCGAGGAGTGCGTCGACATCGTCGGACGCGTCGGTGGAGCGCAGCACGGGCACGCCCGCGGCGATCGCGTGCTGCTTCGCGGTGACCTTGTTGCCGGCCATCTCGAGCACCTTCGAGGGCGGTCCGATGAAGGCGATGCCGTTCGCGGCGGCCTTCTCGGCGAGCTCGGGGTTCTCGGAGAGGAAGCCGTACCCGGGGTAGATGGCGTCGGCACCGGCCGCGAGCGCGACGCGGACGATCTCGTCGACATCGAGATAGGCGCGGACCGGATGGCCCTTCTCACCGATCTCGTACGACTCGTCGGCCTTCTGGCGGTGCAGCGAGCCGCGGTCCTCGAAGGGGAACACTGCGACGGTGCGCGCCCCCAGCTCGTATGCGGCGCGGAATGCTCGGATGGCGATCTCGCCTCGGTTCGCGACCAGGATCTTGCGGAACATGAGACCTCCGTGTGCGGCGGCGCAGGCGGGGCCCGAAAATCGGGCTGAGTGTGCTCTCAGCCTAGGGGACGGTAACGTGGTGGCTTGTGCACGTCCTATCCGTCAGCTCGCTCAAGGGTGGCGTCGGCAAGACGACCGTGACTCTCGGACTCGCGTCGGCGGCTTTCGCCCGCGGTGTCCGCACGCTCGTCGTCGACCTCGACCCGCAGTCCGACGTCTCGACGGGCATGGACATCCAGGTGGCCGGCCGCCTGAATGTCGCAGATGTCCTCGCCAATCCCAAGGAGAAGACGGTCCGTCAGGCCATCACCTCCAGCGGCTGGGCGAAGGTGCACCCGGGCACGATCGACGTCATGATCGGCAGCCCGTCGGCCATCAACTTCGACGGTCCTCACCCGAGCGTCCGCGACGTCTGGAAGCTCGAAGAGGCGCTCGCCACCATCGAGGCGGACTACGACCTCGTGCTCATCGACTGCGCGCCGTCGCTCAACGCCCTCACCCGCACCGCGTGGGCGGCCTCCGACCGCGTCATCGTCGTGACCGAGCCGGGACTCTTCTCCGTCGCCGCGGCCGACCGCGCCCTGCGTGCGATCGAAGAGATCCGCCGCGGCCTCTCCCCCCGCCTGCAGCCGCTGGGCATCGTGGTCAACCGCGTGCGCCCGCAGTCGATCGAGCACCAGTTCCGCATCAAGGAGCTCCGCGACATGTTCGGCCCGCTCGTGCTGAGCCCGCAGCTGCCCGAGCGCACCTCGCTCCAGCAGGCGCAGGGCGCCGCGAAGCCGCTGCACATCTGGCCCGGAGACTCCGCCCAGGAGCTCGCCGCCGACTTCGACTCCCTGCTCGACCGCATCATGCGCACCGGTCGCATCCCGGTCTCCGAGGACTCCCGCTCCTGATCGGACGGATGCTGCGCCCCGCAGCATCCGTGCGGGTGACCACTCTGCTCACTCGATGAGCAGATTGCGTAAATTGTGCACGTCCGGGTGAGCTCGATTTGCCAATCGTCGCGATATCGCTGACCATATCGCCATGGCATCGATGACGCTGCACCCTGACAGCCTTGCCGTGCACGCCGGCCGCGACGATCTCGCGAGCCTGGGCGTGCACGCTCTCCCCCTCGACCTCTCGTCGACCAATCCCCTGCCCGGCATCGAGCTCGGCGGCATGTCCTACGAGGTCCTCGCGACCGGAGGCCACCCCTTCGAGGGGGGGTCGAACGTCTACGCGCGACTGTGGAACCCGACCGTCGCGCGATTCGAGGAGGCTCTGGCGCGTCTCGAGCACGCCGAGGAGGCGGTGGCGTTCTCGTCCGGAATGGCCGCGGTCACCGCCGTGCTGCTCGCCCTCACACACGAATCCCAGAGGCGTCACGTCGTGGCCGTGCGTCCGCTGTACGGCGGCACCGACCACCTGCTCGCGTCGGGCCTGCTCGGCGTCGAGACCACGTTCTGCTCCCCCGACGATGTCGCCGCCGCCCTGCGCGACGACACCGCGCTCGTCGTGCTCGAGAGCCCGGCGAACCCGACGCTCGAACTCGTCGACATCCGCCGGGTGGCCGCTGCCGCCGGCGACGTGCCGGTACTCGTCGACAACACCTTCGCGACCCCCGTGCTGCAGCACCCGCTCGACCTCGGCGCGTCGCTCTCGCTGCACAGCGCGACGAAGTACCTGGGCGGTCACGGCGACGTCGTGGGCGGCGTCGTCGCGTGCGACGCGCGACTCGCCGCGGCGCTGCGGCGCACCCGCGCCATCACCGGCGCGATCATGCACCCGCTCGCGGCGTACCTGCTGCACCGCGGCCTGGCGACCCTCCCCGTGCGCATGCGCGCCCAGCAGGACAGCGCGTGCGTGGTCGCGGACTGGCTGCTCTCACGCCCGGAGGTCGCGCGCGTGCACTTCCCCGGGTTCGCAGACAGCGATCCCCGGGGTCTCATCGGCACCCAGCAGTCGGGTCCTGGCGCGATGATCGCGATCGAGCTCGCCGACGGTTTCGACGCCGCGGCGGCGCTGACAGCATCCGTCCAGCTCTTCACGCACGCGGTGTCGCTCGGCAGCGTCGACTCGCTCATCCAGCACCCGGCTGCGCTCACCCACCGGCCCGTCACCGCCGACGCCAAGCCCTCGGACGCGCTCGTGCGCCTCTCGATCGGCCTGGAGGATCCGGCCGACCTCATCGCCGACCTCGATCAGGCCCTCACCGCGACGGCGGGCGTGCGGGAACGGATGGAGTCCGCGCTGGGCTGACCCGGACGGAGCGGTGCGGCGCGCTGCGCTCTAGGCGGAGCGGGCGGCGCGACGCACCGCGAGCTCGTCCGTCGGGTCGAGCTTCTCGACTTCGAATTCGAGGAGCTCCGACTCGACCTCGCGCAGCACCTTCCCGACGGCGATGCCGAAGACTCCCTGACCACGGCTGACGAGGTCGATGACCTCGTCGTTCGACGTGCAGAGATAGACGGATGCCCCGTCGCTCATGAGCGTCGTGCCGGCCAGGTCGCGGATGCCGGCGGCGCGGAGCTGGTCGACGGCCGTGCGGATCTGCTGCAGCGAGATGCCGGTGTCGAGCAGGCGCTTGACGAGCTTCAGCACGAGGATGTCGCGGAAGCCGTACAGTCGCTGCGAGCCGGACCCGCTGGCACCGCGCACCGTCGGCTGGACGAGCTCGGTGCGGGCCCAGTAATCGAGCTGGCGATAGGTGATTCCGGCGGCCTTGGCCGCGGCCGCGCCACGGTAGCCGACCTCGTCGTCCATCGCGGGAAGACCGTCCGTGAAGAGGAGTTCTGCACTGAACGGCTCGCCTGGAGCAACGTCTCCGATCATGCTCGTTCCCCCCTCCGGATCGAATAGTTCCACGCTAGATCAGCCTCCCCCTCGCGGCAACGACATCCGGCGTTCAGGGGTCGGCGTGTCGCGCACTTCGCGCGTTTCACTCGCGAGCTCGCTCGACGACCGGTGCGTGAAGCGCGACGTACTCGGCACCTCAGGACAGCATGCGGTCGAGCGCCGCCCGCACGAAGATGGCCCGCACGTCGTCGAGGCGCCGGGTCAGTTCCGGCGCCAGCTCGCCGGCGCGGCCGCGGGACGAGGCATCCGTCCGGCGCAGCAGCGGCGCGAGAGCCGACTCGACGAGTGCGACATCGCGTTCGGCGCTCTGCCGCAGGGCGCGGACGTGGCGCGGCTCGATGCCGTGGCGGTCCAGCGCCACGAGGGCGCGCAGCAGCGTCACCGACTGCTCGGTGTACGACTCGGCGCCCGCGAGGATGCCGGTGCTGATGGCGTCGTTGAGCAGCTGGGGCGCGGCGCCGGCCGCCGACAGCAGCTCGTCGCGGCGGTAGCGGCGCGGCGCAGGCACGATCGACGGCGGCGGCACGGCGGTCGGTGTCGCGGGATCGCGACCGGCGTCGACATCTTCGAGGTAGTCGCGGATGACTGACAGCGGCAGGTAGTGGTCACGCTGCAGGGTGAGCGCGAGGCGCAGGCGCTCGAGGTCGTCCTGCGAGAACTTGCGGTAGCCCGACTCCGTGCGCAGCGGTGTGATGATCCCCTGGACCTCGAGGAAGCGCAGCTTGCTGGAGGTCAGTGCCGGGAACTCGGGCGACAGACGCGCGAGGACCTGACCGATGCTGAGAAGACCCGCGGACGACGCCCTGTCACGGGCGGAAGCCGCGGGCATCAGGCCTCCGTCGCCCTGGAGAGGTCAGCCGGTGAGACGAAGAAGTTGAGGCGGAACTTGCCGATGCGCACCTCGGCCCCGTTGGTGAGCGCGGCCCTGTCGACCCGCTCGCCGTTCACGTAGGTACCGTTCAGTGAACGCTGGTCGACGAGCTCGAAGGCGGTCCCGGTGCGGTTGATCTCGGCGTGGCGGCGCGAGACGGTGACGTCGTCGAAGAAGATGTCGGCCTCGGGATGCCGCCCCACGGATGTGACGTCGGCGTCGAGCAGGTAGCGGGCGCCTGCGGTGGGTCCGGAACGGACGAGCAGCAGCGCGGCGCCGGACGGAAGGGCGTCGATCGCGTCGAGCTCGGCCTCGCCGAGCTCGCTGCCGAACGGCACGAACGACAGGTCGGAATCGTGGCCGAACGTCTGCGTCGTGTCGGCCGCGCGGTCGGACTCGTGCGCGTCGGACCCTGCGGCCCGGCGGATGTCGCCCTGATCGGGTCGGCGGTCGTGCTCCACGGTTTCCTCCTTCGTCCGGCCAGCCTATCCGATCGCCCCCGGCTCGGAAGAGGACGTTCGCCGTTCCCGCAATGTTTCGCCCCGTGTCACTCGACGTGCGGCCCACATGGCGGCCCTTCTACCCTGGCAGGACCGGCAAAGATCCGTTAACCAGAAGGAGATCACCGTGTCGAGCCCGCACAGCCACATCCCGCCCCTCGAGGTGCGTGAGGCTGCGGCGTGCATGTGCGACCACGGTGACACCTGCTCGTCCTACGCCCCCGGTCACGCGCTGCACCTGATCCAGGCGCGCCTCGCTTCGGCGACGCCGTCGGACTGGGCGGACGCGATCGTGGAGGCCTCCGACGAGCGCTCGGGCTTCGTGATCGTCCGCACGCTCGCCGACTGGACCCCCGTCGCCCTCTGGAACGGCACCGGCGCTGCCGCGGCCGCGACGCCCGGCACGCCGGTCGCGCTCCACGAGCGCTACCACGTGCTCGCCGTCGGCGGCGCGCGGTTCAACGTCCTCCGCGGCTGAGTCGGACGGCCCGCACCGCGCGTTTCGTCTCGCAGGTTCGCTCAACGAGCGATGGCGACGAGCGTCAGCTCATCGCCATCATCATGTCCTTCATGGCCATGCAGGCGTCCATGCACGCCTTGCAGGCCTGAGCGCACATCTTGCAGACCTCGCTGTGGTCCGCGTGCTCCATGCACTCGTCCATCGTCATCTGGCACATCGCCATGCAGGCGTCGAGCATCGACATCATGGTCGCCGGGTTCATGCCCTGCATCCGCATCATGGCGCGCATCATCGTGTTGCACATGTCGGCGCAGTTCATGCACGCGGGGGCGCACGACATCATCTGCGTGGAGCACACCGTGCATGCCTGCTCGCAGGCCGAGCAGGCGTCCATACACGCCTGCATGACCGACATGTCCATCGCCTGCATGCCGGGCATCGACATCATGTCCTTCGACATGGCGCCCATCATCATCTGATCCATCTGCCGCATCCTTCCGCGTGTGGGGACGACGGGCAGGGGGCCCGCCATTGGCCAGGCTAGACCTCGCGGGGTCCGCAGCAAAGAGCCGGATAGGCTCGATCGGGTGATGTCACAAACTCTTCACAAGCCGCTTCCAGCCCGGGTCTGGGCATTCCTCGCCGCACTGCTCGTCGCCTTCGGCGTCGTCCTCGCGATGGCATCCCCCGCCCACGCGCACGACGAGCTGCTCGGCAGCGACCCGGCGCAGGGCAGCACGCTCGACACGCTCCCGGCGCAGCTGACGCTCACGTTCAGCGCCGAGATCGCCGACGACGAGGGCGCCTCGGTCGTGGAGGTGACGGATGCCTCGGGCGCGTCGCTCGTCGACGGCACACCGACCGTGCAGGACAACGTGCTGACGCAGCCGCTCGCGGGCGAGGCATCCGGTGCCGTCACGGTGCTGTGGAAGGTCGTCTCGAGCGACGGGCACCCCATCTCGGGCCAGTTCTCGTTCACGGTCGCGGGCGCGCCGACGCCCACCGAGACGGCGACCCCGACGCCCACCGCGACCGCGGTGCCGACTCAGTCGGCTGAGCCCACGCCGACCGTCACGAGCGAGCCCGTGGCAAGCGAGGGAGCGACCGCGCTGCCGTGGATCATCGCGGGCGTGCTGGCCCTCGCGCTCATCGCCGCGGTCGTCTACCTCCTGGTCTCCCGCTCCCGCCGCGAGAAGGCTCTCGCGCACGGCGCTGCCGGCCCGGCCGACGGCACCTCGCAGCCCGACTCCGTGCCCCCCACCGACCGATAGGCTTGAGACCATGCCTCATTACGACGTCGCCATCCTCGGCGCGGGGCCCGGCGGCTACGTCGCAGCCGTCCGCGCTTCGCAGCTCGGCCTCAAGGTCGCCATCATCGAAGAGAAGTACTGGGGCGGTGTGTGCCTCAACGTCGGCTGCATCCCCTCGAAGGCTCTCCTCAAGAACGCCAACCTCGCGCACCAGTTCCACCACAAGGCCGATCTGTTCGGCATCTCGGGTGACGTCCACTTCGACTTCGGAGTCGCGTGGGACCGCAGCCGCAAGGTGGCGGAGACCCACGTCAAGGGCATCCACTACCTGATGAAGAAGAACAAGGTCGACGAGTACGAGGGTCGCGGGTCGTTCGTCGACGCGAACACGATCGACGTCAAGAAGGCCGACGGCACGACCGAGCGCGTCACCTTCGACAACGCGATCATCTCGACCGGCTCGAAGGTGCGTCTGCTCCCGGGCGTGCAGCTCGGCGGCAACGTCGTGACGTACGAGGAGCAGATCCTCGCCCGCGACCTGCCCCAGTCGATCGTCATCGTCGGCGCCGGCGCCATCGGCATGGAGTTCGCCTTCGTGATGGTGAACTACGGCGTCAAGGTCACGATCATCGAGTTCCTCGACCGTGCCCTGCCGAACGAGGACGCGGACGTCTCGAAGGAGATCGCCCGCCAGTACAAGAACTACGGCGTCGACATCCTCACCTCGACCAAGGTCGAGACGGTCACCGACCAGGGCGACAAGGTCACCGTGACCTACACCGCCAAGGACGGCACCCAGGGCTCGATCGACGCCGACAAGGTCATGATGTCGATCGGCTTCGCCGCCAACGTCGAGGGCTTCGGTCTCGAGAACACCGGCGTGAAGCTGACCGACCGCGGTGCCATCGACATCGACGACCACATGCGCACCAACGTGCCGCACATCTACGCGATCGGCGACGTCACCGCGAAGCTGCAGCTCGCGCACGTGGCCGAGGCGCAGGGCGTCGTCGCCGCCGAGACCATCGGCAAGGCCGAGACCATGACGCTCGGCGACTACCGCATGATGCCGCGCGCGACGTTCTGCTCGCCGCAGGTGGCCTCGTTCGGCCTCACCGAGCAGCAGGCCCGCGACGCCGGCTACGACGTGAAGGTGGCGAAGTTCCCCTTCTCGGCGAACGGCAAGGCGAACGGCCTGGGCGAGCCCATCGGCTTCGTCAAGCTCATCGCCGACGGCGAGCACCTCGAGCTGCTCGGCGGCCACCTCATCGGCCCGGACGTCTCGGAGCTTTTGCCCGAGCTCACGCTCGCGCAGAAGTGGGACCTCACCGCTCTCGAGGCGGCGCGCAACGTCCACACGCACCCGACGCTGTCGGAGGCCGTGCAGGAGGCCTTCCACGGCCTCGCCGGCCACATGATCAACCTCTGATCAGCTGACGCGGAACGCCCCGGACCTTCTCGGAAGGTCCGGGGCGTTTCGTCTCTGCGTTTCGACTCGCAAGCTCGCTCAACGACCGGGAGTAAAGGCACCGGGGGTAAAGGCACCGGTCGTTGAGCGAAGCGCGCTCTGGCGCGCGAAGTCGAAACGGTGAAGATGTTGGTGGGTCTGTCGCTGGCGTTCTGACTTGAGTCGAAACTGACGCCCCTGCCCCTGTCGGGGGTTGTCTTTGAGCGTGACGTGTCGGCGTCGGTGGCGGGTCTGTCCTGGTTCGAGGGGGCCGAGCCGGGCGGGGCTGTGACTTGATAGGAACCTGCTGCGATCGTGCTGGCTCATCACCGTAGTGTCCGCCCGGCTCGGTGAAGTCATCCTCCACAACGTGGTGAAGGAGACAGATCGCAATGTCCAGCATGACCGTGAGTACGCCGAACCGGCAACCCATGTTCGCCGGCATCGATACCCACAAGGCCACCCATCACGTGGCGGTCGTCGACGCCGATGGTGCGGTACTGGCGGATCAGGAGTTCCCCGCTGACGCTGACCGGTCGGTTCTCGCGTGGCTGTCAGGTGGCCGATCGCGCGGGTCGGGGTGGAGCAGACCGGGACGTATGGGGCGGGGGTGACCCGGGTGTTGACCGGGGCAGGGTTCGCCGTGATCGATGTGAACACTCCCGATCGGACCGTGCGTGCCACCGCCGGTAAGTCCGACCCGATCGACGCCGTGATGGCCGCGCACGCGGTCCGCACCCGGCGCGCCCGGGTGATCCCGAAGAACCGTGACGGGGTGATCGAAGCGATCCGGCTGCTGCAAACAGCCCGCCATTCCGCGGTGAAAGCACGTGCTGCGGCGTTGACGCAGCTGCAAGACCTCGCCGTGATCGTGCCTTCCGACGTGCGCCGGCGGGTCGGAACGACCGGACGCAGCACCGCCGCGGCGGCGCTCGCGATGCGCGCCGACCGAACCCGACTGCACACCCCGACCCAGGCCGCGAAGCTCGCGCTGCGGTCGGTGGCGACCCGGATCCGCGTCCTGGACGCCGAGATCCGCGACCTCGACGCAGCACTGACCGAGCAGGTCACCGCCACCGCCCCACGACTACTCGCCCTCCCACAGGTCGGCATCCACGCCGCCGCGCAGCTACTGGTCACGTTCGGGCAGGCTCCGGACCGGATCAGCAGCGACGCCAAGTTCGCCCGACTGATCGGCGTCGCCCCGATCCCGGCCTCGTCGGGCAAGACGAACCGGATGCGGCTGCACACCGGCGGTGACCGGCAAGCGAACAAAGTCGTCCACCTGATCGCGATCGGCCGACTCCGCAGCCACCAGCCCGCAATCGATTACCTGACACGACGGCAGCGGGAGGGCCTGTCTAAGAAGGACGCCATCCGAGCCATGAAACGCCTCATCACCCGCGAGCTCTACGGCGCCCTCAAAGCCGACCTCACCGCACTTGACGAACTATAGGAACGTCGCCTCGGACTTTCGAGCAGCCTCAGGCGCCGAGAGTGCGGGCGAGTTTGGAATCGGATGCCGCGGCCCGGCCGCCTGCGGCATGCACCGCGGCTTCGGCCGCTGAGAGCAGCGCCGCGCGCGCCTCGTCCGAGGCGGGGGCGGCGGGTCCGAGTTCGAACTCCCACTCGCGCCAGGACCGTTGCGTGCCGGAGCGCTCGTCGGTGGCTGTCACGTGGTCGTCGACGAACTCCGCCACGAGGCAACCGCGCTCGTCCTGCAGCGCGAAGGCGTTGCGGCTGTTGCGGATGCGCGCGATCGGCGCGAAGTCCGACGCGCTCGCGATCTTCGAGACCGCGTCGGCGACAGCATCCGGGATCTCATCCACCGGGCTGATCGGCCAGTGCAGTTCGACCCGCCCGCCGTCGGCCCCGCGCGGGCCCTTGATGTGCCAGCCCTCGTCGGGTCCGCCGGTGCGGTGGCGGACCGCGTAGCCGGAATGGGCGAGCGCGAGGTCGTCGCTGTCGAGGTAGGTGGCGTCGAGGTGACGCAGCTCGGGCTCGCCGACTCTCGCCACACCGGGAAGCGCCGACCAGTCGGGCAACGGCGTGGACTCGTCGACATCGAACTTGAGCTCGACCTCGACGCTGAGCGACGGACCGTTCGCTCCGGCGTCGCCGCCGGTCACGTCGGGAATGCGGTCAGTCGTCACGACCGTCCGGGTTCGGGTCGATGTCTTCGGTCGCCTCGACGTACACGAAGCGGGTCTCGGTCGGCCCGTCCTGGTCGCCCGTGTGGGTCTCGTCGCCTTCGCGGCGGTAGACCAGCTGCCCCTCGCCGTAGGGGACGATGTACGAGTCGGAGACGGTCGGGTCGAGCGGAATGATCTGTCCGTCGAGGGGTCCGCCGTGCAGTCGTGCGATTGCCATAGCGCCAGCGTAGACCCAACGACTTCCGTGCAAGCGCTTCCAGCTTTTGCCCCTAGAATCGCGAGCGTGAAGGCCATCCGAACGTTCACCGTCCGTCCCGTCCTCGCCGCATCCCTCGCCCCGCTCGACCGCCTCGCCTCCAACTGGCGCTGGTCGTGGAGTCGCGCGACGCACGCGCTGTTCGCCTCGATGGATCCCGTCCTGTGGGACGAGATCGGCGCGAACCCGGCACGGATGCTCGGCGCACTGGGCCAGGAGCGCCTCGACGAGCTCGCCCGGGACGAAGAGTTCGTCGCGCGCGTTCGCGAGGAGGACGAGCGCCTCACCGCATACCTCGAGGGCGACCGCTGGTTCCAGCAGCTCGAGGGCGACAAGCCCGTGCACATCGCGTACTTCTCCCCCGAGTTCGGCGTCGACGGCTCGCTGCCGCAGTACTCCGGCGGCCTCGGCATCCTCGCCGGCGACCACCTCAAGAGCGCGTCCGACCTGGGCGTGCCGCTGACCGGCGTCGGCCTCTTCTACCGCGCCGGCTACTTCCGCCAGTCGATCGGAGACGACGGCTGGCAGCGCGAGAGCTATCCACTGCTCGACCCGTACGGCCTCGGGCTGACGCTCCTGCGCAACCGCGAGGGAGCGCCCGTCGAGATCGCGCTCGATCTGCCGGGCGACCGCCGCCTGCACGCCCGCGTCTGGGTCGCCGACATCGGCCGCATCCCGCTGCTGCTGCTCGACTCCGAGACGCCCTCGAACACCGACGAGATGCGCCGCGTCACCGACCGCCTCTACGGCGGCGGTGGCGAGCACCGCCTGCTGCAGGAGCTGCTGCTCGGCGTCGGCGGCGTGCGCGCGGTGCGTGCGTTCAGCGACCTGACGGGACGCCCGACCCCCGACGTCTACCACACCAACGAGGGCCACGCCGGGTTCCAGGGACTCGAGCGCATGTCGGAGCTCATCACGCACGACGGTCTGAGCTTCGACGAGGCCCTCGCGCAGGTGCGCGCCGGCACGGTCTTCACGACCCACACGCCGGTTCCCGCCGGCATCGACCGCTTCCCCCGCGACCTCATCGCCGACTTCCTCTCGAGCGGCCTGTTCCAGGGCCTCGACGCCGGCCGCGCGATCTCGCTGGGCCTCGAGACGTGGGAGGGCGGCGACCAGGGCGTCTTCAACATGGCGGTGCTCGGCCTGCACCTCGGCCAGCACGCCAACGGCGTCTCGGTGCTGCACGGCGAGGTGAGCCGTGGCATGTTCGGCATGCTGTGGCCGGGCGTCGACACCGACGAGGTGCCGATCACCTCGATCACCAACGGCGTGCACGCTCCGACCTGGGTGCACCCCGCGCTCAAGGCCGTGAGCGAGCGGGCGTGGGGCGATGCGCACACCGACACGCACGACTGGACCGACCGCGACGTCGTCAGCGACGCCGAGCTGTGGGGCGTGCGCCAGCAGATGAAGGGCGAGCTCGTCGCCGAGGCGCGGCGGCGGGTGGCAGCATCCGTCTCCAGCGGCTCAGCCGTGACGCCGGCCTGGGTGGAGGACCTCCTCGACCCGGAGGTGCTCACGATCGGCTTCGCGCGCCGCGTGCCGACGTACAAGCGCCTGACGCTCATGCTGCGCGACCCGGAGCGCCTCACGCGGCTGCTGACCGACCCCGAACGCCCGGTGCAGATCGTGATCGGCGGCAAGTCGCACCCGGCCGACGACTCGGGCAAGATCCTGATCCAGCAGCTCGTGCGCTTCAGCCGCGACCCGAAGGTGCGCGGGCGCATCGTGTTCCTGCCGGACTACGACATCACGCTCGCGAAGGACCTCTACCCCGGCTGCGACGTCTGGCTCAACAACCCGCTGCGCCCGCTCGAAGCGTGCGGCACGAGCGGCATGAAGGCGGCGCTCAACGGCGCGCTGAACCTCTCGATCCTCGACGGGTGGTGGGACGAGTGGTACGACGGCGAGAACGGCTGGGCGATCCCCACCGCCGACACCGCGTCGAACGACGAGGAGCGCGACGACGACGAGGCGGCCGCCCTCTACGACCTCATCGAGCACCAGCTGGTGCCGCGCTTCTACGAGCGCGAGGGCGGCATCCCGCTGCGCTGGCTCGACATGGTGCGCCACACCATGACCGAGCTCGGCAAGAAGGCGACGAGCGACCGCATGGTGCGCGACTACGTCCAGCGCCTGTACGTGCCGGCGGCCGCGCACGACGTCGCGCTGCGCGCGAACGAGTTCCTCGAGGCGCGTGCGGTCGCCGCGTTCGTCAGCCGTGTGCGCGAGGCGTGGGGGCGCGTGTCGATCGCGAGCGTCGACAGCTCGGGCATCCCGCAGCAGGCGCAGGCCGGTGACACCCTCGAGGTGCGCGCCGACGTGCGCCTCGACGGCCTCTCGCCCGACGACGTCGCGGTCGAGCTGCTCTACGGCGCGACGAACGAGGACGACGCGTTGTCGCGCGACCACTCGGTGTACCGCCTCTCCCCCGGCGCGTCCGCGGCCGACGGCGCGACGGTGTTCAGCGGCACGCTCCCGCTCGGTGTCACGGGCACGTTCGGCTATACCGTCCGCGTGCGCCCCGCGCACCCCCAGCTCGTGTCGCCGGTGGAGCTCGGCCTCGTCACCTACGCCTCGTAGGGCTTCGCACATGCCTCCGGCGCACTGCGCCGGGCCGAGGCATCCGTCGTTCCTGGTGTTGTGGGCGTGCACAGAATCGGAGGTTCTGCGCGACACGCCGGGGCCGGGCGCCGGTAGCCGGCGTGTCGCCGAAAGTCTCCGATTCTGTGTTCCGGACCGACTCCATGCACCCCGCACACAGAATCGGAGTCCTGGCCGACACGCCAGGGAACGGATGCTGCCACCCGGCGTGTCGGCGACAACATCCGATTCTGTGCACACTCAGGCGAGGTGCAGCCCGCGGTCGACGAGGCCGAGGATGGCGAGTTCGACGGTGTCCCAGTCGTGGACGACCAGGGCATAGTCGAAGCGGAGGGTGACGAAGCCCCACGCCGCTGCGTTCGCATCGCGCACGAGGTCCTTATGTCTGTGCGACTCGCTGTCATGGTTGGGCGCGCCGTCGACCTCGACGATGAGGCGCTCGCCGATCACGAAGTCCACCCGGCCGACCGAGGTGATCGACTGCTGTGTCCGCACCCGAAGCCCGCGGCGCCGAAGCCGCCACCGCAGCAACGACTCGAGCCCGCTGTCGGCATCGCTGCGAGCGAAGGCGATCGCCGCCCTCGCGCCGGCGTTCGTGCCCTTCCGCAGCCAGTCGAGGTCGGCATTCGACAGCATGCGCCGCCGCAGAGCCGACTCCAATGCCACAAAGAACCCCTCGAGCCCTTGGCACCGCAGGATCTGCCGCAGGACGACCCGGACCGTCGGCACACCGAAAGCACTGCGTTCGGCGTCGTCCGGGTCGCTCCAGTGCGCGACACACGAGCATTCCGGGTGCGAGTAGGCGCGCCCGTGACCGCGGAGCCCGACGTGCAACCCGTCACCGTGCTCCGCGACCCAGAGCCCATGGTGCTTCGCGGCGCTCACGCACGCGATCCAGCCTCCATGGGCCGCCGCTGTCCTGACGTCGTGGCACGCACCGAGGCGCTCGTACACGCCTCGCCGGGGCGAGATCAGTGAGCCATCGGCGAGCGCTGCGGCGATCTTCGACCTTGAGAACCCCGATGCCCTCAGTTCTCGATACGTCGTGACGGGGGGCGGAGAGTCGGTGCACATCCGGCCAGACTCGCGGCCGCAGCATCCGCTCCCCCTTCCCCTGGGCGGAACTGTGGGCAGCCGGCGCGCGCGAGCCGATTGGGGAGGAAGCTCTCGGCGCGGTGCACAAGATCGGAGCCTTCACCCGACACGCCGGGAGACAGATGCTGCCATCGGGCGCGGCGAGCAAGACCTCCGACGCTGTGTTCCGACCCGGGGGTGGCCAGGATGCACAGAATCGGAGGTTCCATACGACACGCCCGAGACGGATGCTGCCACCCGGCGTGTCGTGCCGGACCTCCGATTCTGTGCTCGCGGTGGCGCACATTAAATCGTTCCAATGTGCGCGGTGGGGTGGTTGACCCATGCGAAGTCGCTGACTAGGGTCGTGCGGGAAAACGTATTCCTGCGTTTCCCCACACGGGCCCGACCCCAGCGGGCCGCAACCTCAGGAGAGCGATTCGACGATGAATCTCCGCAGCACCTCTGTCCGCGTGCTCGTGGCCGGCTCGGCCGCGTGCGCACTCACGCTCGCACTGGCGCAGCCCGCGCTGGCAGAGCAAGCCTCCCCCGCCGGTGCCCAGCTCGAAGCCCTCGACCGCGGCCTGGTGGCCGTGTCGACGAGCGAGGGCGTGTTCCTCAGCTGGCGCCTGCTCGGCACCGAAGCCGGTCCCGCGACCGAGACCGGCGTGAGCGGCCCGTCGTTCGCGGTGTTCCGCGACGGCGAGCGCATCGCCACGGTCGACGACAGCACGAACTATGCCGACGCGGACGGGTCCGCAGCATCCGTCTACACGGTCGCTCCCGCGTGGAACGACGTGACCGGCGAGCAGTCCGCCCCCGTCTCGGTGTGGGGCGACGGGTTCTACGACCTGCCGCTGCAGAAGCCGGCGGGCGGCGTGACTCCGGCCGGCGAGGCGTTCACGTACTCGGCGAACGACGCGTCGGTGGCCGACGTCGACGGCGACGGCGCGTACGAGTTCGTCGTGAAGTGGGATCCCTCGAACTCGAAGGACGTGTCGCAGAAGGGCTACACGGGCACCGTCTACGTCGACACGTACGAGCTCGACGGCACGCTGCTGAACCGCATCGACCTGGGTGCGAACATCCGCGCGGGCGCGCACTACACGCAGTTCATGGTCTACGACTTCGACGGCGACGGCCGCGCCGAGACGATGCTGAAGACGGCGCCCGGCACGAAGTCGATCCGGTACAACGCCGACGGCTCGGTCGCGGCCGAGGCCGGCATCACGATGCTCGCCGAAGATCTCGCGGCCGGCTACACCGCGGCCGACGACTACCGCATGAGCGCCGCGGACTACCGCCAGCACCTCATCGAGATGTTCGAGGGCTGGTCGGAGCACCCCGAGGTCGTGGCGGGCAACTGGCCGGCGACCCTCGAGGAGGCGTTCGGCATCCCGGTGACGCACGAGTACCCGCTGTCGACCGCGTCGGCGACCGAGCTCGTCGACTACTTCATCACCACCTACGCACCGAGCCGCAGCGCACGCAACGACCTCACGACGTTCGAGGGCTTCATCGTCGACGGCCCGGAGTACCTCACGGTCTTCGACTCGGCCACCGGCGAAGAGCTCGAGACCGTGCGCTACGAGCCCGGCCGCGACGACGACGGCCTGCTGTGGGGCGACTACGCGATGGCCCGCATCGAGCCGGGCAACCGCGTCGACCGCTTCCTGGCGGGCGTGGCCTACCTCGACGGCACGCACCCCTCCGCGGTCTTCGCTCGCGGCTACTACACGCGCACGACGATCCACGCCTACGACTGGGACGGCGAGCACCTGACCACGCGCTGGGCGATCGACAGCGGCCACGTGCCGATGACGAACCCGTTCAACGACGGCCCGCACGGTCGTGACGGCACCGACCCGGTGTACGGCTCGATCACGACGCAGGGCTTCCACTCGCTGAGCGCGGCCGACGTGGACGGCGACGGCAAGCACGAGATCGTCTACGGCTCAGCCACGATCGACGACGACGGCGGGCTGCTGTACAGCTCGTTCGACACGCTGCCCGCGGGCAGCGCGGCGCCGGGCGAGAACGTGCGTCTCGGCCACGGCGACGCGATGCACGTCACCGACATCGACCCGAACCGCCCCGGTCTCGAGATCTGGACGGCGCACGAGGGCGCCACGTTCGCACCGTACGGTTCGGCGATGCGCGATGCCGCGACCGGCGAGGTGCTCTTCGGCGCCTACTCGGGCCGAGACACGGGCCGCAGCATGATCGGCGACGTGCGCGCCGACGTGCCGGGCCTCGAGGTGTGGGCGAGCATGCCCAACGGCACCGAGGGATCGGGCCTGCTGAGTGCGACGAACGCGCCGCTCGCAGCATCCACCCCCGGAACCAACCAGTCGATCCGCTGGGCCGCCGACATGACGACGCAGATCGTCGACGGCGCCCTCGAGGTCACGCCGACCATCAAGGACTGGACCCGCGGCACCGTGCTCACCGCCACCGGCACGCGCACGAACAACGGCACCAAGGGCAACCCGTCGCTCGTGGCCGACGTGTTCGGCGACTGGCGCGAGGAGCTGCTCGTGCGCACCGTCGACTCGAGCGTGCTGCGCATCTACACGAGCACCGAGGTGACCACGCACAAGCTGCCGACGCTCATGCACGACGTGCAGTACCGCGCCGAGGTGGCCCGCCAGAACACCACCTACAACCAGCCGTCGTACACGAGCTACTACTTCGCGAGCGACATGGACTTCGCGAACGTGCCCGTGCTCACGGCTGCGGCGACGCCCGGCGCACCGAAGTTCACCGACCCGAAGGGTTCGAACTCCGACCACGTGGTCGTCACGCCCGACCCGTCGTTCGACTACTACGTCAACGGCGTGAAGGCCGAGAAGCCGCTGGTCAAGGTTCCTGCGGGTTCGAAGGTGCAGGTGACCGCGGTCCCGAAGGCCGGCTTCGCCGTCGCCGCGGGTGCCGTGTCGACCTGGACGCACCAGTTCAGCAAGTAAGGATCGACGGATGCCTCGGCCCGGCGCACTGCGCGGGGTCGGGGCATCCGTGCTCCCGGTCGTTGAGCGAAGGGCGCTCTGGCGCCCGCAGACGAAACGCCTGCACGCTCCGCACACGTAGGCTGGTGCGGTGAAGCCGTTCGTCCTCCTCGCGACCCGGGCCGAGGACGCGCCGGCCGACGAGGAGTATGCGCTCTTCCTGCGGTACACCGGCCTCTCCTCCGACGAGCTCATCCGGGTGCGGCTCGAGGCCGAGCCGATGCCACGGATCGACCTCGATGAGGTGTCGGGGATCTTCGTGGGCGGCGGGCCGTTCAACGCGTCCGACCCGCTCGAGACGAAGTCGCCGACGCAGCGACGGGTCGAGCAGGAGTTCGGCATCCTCCTCGACGAGGTCGTCGCGCGGGACTTCCCCTTCCTCGGCGCCTGCTACGGCGTCGGCACGCTCGGCGCGCACCAGGGCGCCGTGATCGACCGCACCTACTCCGAGCCGATCAGCGTCGTGCCCGTGACGGTGACCGAGGACGGGGCATCCGATCCCCTCCTCGCCGGGATCCCTGAGACCTTCGGCGCGTTCGTTGGACACAAGGAGGCGATCTCGCAGCTGCCCGCGTCGGCGACGCTGCTGGCGTCGTCGCCGACGTGCCCGGTGCAGATGTTCCGCGTCGGCGAGAACGTCTACGCGACGCAGTTCCACCCCGAGCTCGACGTCGAGGGCATCACGACGCGCATCCACGCCTACGCCGACTACGGCTACTTCGCCGCCCACGAGCTCGAGCTCACGCTGGCGGCTGTCCGCACCGCGGCGGTCTCGCACCCGAGCCGAATGCTGCGCACCTTCGTCGAGCGCTACGCGCGCTGACCCCTTCGCACCGCCCGCGCGCGGTGATACGCTCCCCGCACCGGCTGCCTCCGCCTGGGGAGATCGAGGTGCGTCATGGGTTCGAAGAAGCTGCTCATCACGGGTGCCGTGATCGCCGTCGTCGCCGCGGCCGCGATCATCGTGCCGAGCGTCGCGTCGGGCGTGCCGTTGGCACGGGTGCTCCCCGCGACGAGCGTCGTCGCGCCGGCTGATGCGCCGGGCGGGCAGGGCAACGGGAAGGCGTGGGGCCACCACAAGGACGACCCCGCATTCCCGGGCAACAACGGCAACGCGCGGGGGCACGACAAGGATTCGCCGGACTTCCCCGGGAACAAGGGCGACGGCGACGGCGACGACAAGCAGGACGACCGGGGCAACGGGAAGGGCAAGGCCTGGGGCCACCACAAGGACGACCCCGACTTCCCCGGCAAGAACGGCGAGGACGAGCAGAGCGACGAGTAGTCGCGGCGCGCACGCTGCGGTCAGTCGGTCGGCGCAGTCACGATTCGCAAGACGGATGCCTCGCCCGCCGGCTCGACCGATTCCAGCGCCGGGCCGAGACCGATGTCGACCAGGACGATGTCGCCTACGAGATTGGGCTCGCGCCCGGTGACGAGTCCGGCCTTCACCGCGCCGAACGTGACGGTGACGGATGCCGCGAGCACAGCGTCGTCGGCGACGCCCGTGTCGGGGTGGAGGCCGCTGGGGATGTCGACGGCGATGACGCGCGGCATCCGTCCTCCTCGCCGGAGGTCGTCGCGGATCGCGGTGACCGCACCGCGGGCTCTGCCGCGCAGGGCCGGATCGCTCGCGGCGCCGATGCCGAGGATGCCGTCGACCACGAGGGCGTAATGGCGCACGGCGTCGTCGACTTCGGGGAGGTCGACGCGACGGACTCCGGCGGCGACAGCGGCGGCGAGGGCGGTGACGTGGAAGCGCTCCGAGACGAGCAGCGCGTCGACGTCGGCGATGCGGGAGAGGTGTGCGGCGGCGTAGAGCGCGTCGCCGCCGTTGTCGCCGGAGCCCACCAGTACGAGCACCCGCGGCCGCAGGGCGACGGGCGTCTCCCGGATCACGGGTTCGAGCACCCCGGTCAGCGTGACGACGGTGTCGGGCGTCGCGAGCTCTGCCCGTATGACGTCGGCGAGGGCCGCGGCGGCGCGGTGCATGAGCGGGACTCCGGCGTCGAGCAGGGGGCGTTCCGCCGCACGCACCTGTTCGGCGGTGAAGGTGGGAACGCGCTCGCTCATGTCGACTGGTGCTTCTGTGCAGCGAGCTTCTCGCGCTCCGCGTCGGCGCGCGCGTGCTCGAGCTCTTCGGTGGCCACGCGCACAGCATCCTCCGCCTGACGCACGCGCCGCAAGGCGAACGTCGGAGAACCGAACCGCTCACGCACGCGGTCGACCCGCTGACGTTCGCTCACGATGATCCAGGTCGATGCGAGGAGGATGACCTGCGCCGAGAGGTTCAGCCACAGCAGCAGAGCGATGAGCGAGGCGAACGAGGCGAGCAGTGGGTTCGAACCGGCGCCGGCGACGAAGAGGGACGAGAGCTGCTGCAGCACCGTCAGCCCGATCGCGCCGATGACGGCGCCCGACCACAGCGACCCGGGGTGCGTCTTGACGCCACTGAGCGACACGAACGCGACCGCGACGATCGCCATGTCGAGCAGGAACACGACGACGATCGAGACCGAGCGCGTGGCGAAGTCGGCGACTCCGGTGTGCGTGATCCCGAGCAAGTCGAGCACCGCCCCGACGAACGTGGTGCCGATGAACGTCGCGCCGGCCGACAGCACGAAGCCGCCGCCGATCGCGACGGCGAGGAGGAAGTTGCGGAGGATCACCCAGATCCAGAAGACGTCGTCGTGCACCTTGTCGGCGAGCGTGCGCAGTGCCACGCGCAGCGACCCGATGGCGCCGATCGCCGCGCCAACGAGACCGACGAGCGCGATGATGCCGGCGATGGTGAGGCCCGCGGGCGCTTCGATGGTGCTGACGTCGATGAGGCCGTCGTCTCCGGTTCCGAGCAGGCCCGGGATCGCAGCATCCACCGCATCGATCAGCGATTGCCACGCCGCGGGGTTGTCGGCGAGCCACACGGAGGCGAACGAGAAGCCGAGGAGGACTCCCGCGAACACCGAGAACAGCGAGCGGTACGTGATGCTGTCGGAGAGCATGGGACCGCGTCGTTCGAGGTAGTGGAACCAGACGCGCACCGGTCGGAGGGAGAGTGCCCAGGCCGTCAGCTTCGCGATCAGGTCCGCCATGGCACGACCTTATCGAGCACGCGCGGGCGAGCAGCCCAGGGTTGACGCGCGCCACATAGTATGTGGTTGGGGATAGGGGTGTTGCCGTGAGAGGTCTTGCACAGACGCTGGTGCTCACAGGAGCAGTCAGGGCTGCCGACATGTCGGCCGCCCTCGCTCAGGTGGGCGAAGGTCCGGAGCTGCAGCGCTTGCTGGTGAGCTCGAAGCTGGTCACCGAGGGCCAGGTCGCCGAGGCGATCGCCCTGCACACGGGCCACCGTTACGTCGACCTCGCCGAGATGCCGCTCGACCCCAACGTGGTCGCTCTCGTGCCCGGCAACCTCTGCCGCAAGTACGGCCTCATCCCCGTCGACCGCCGCGGCGAACGTCTGACCGTGGGCGTGCTCGACCCGACCGACATCGTCGCACTCGACGACGTCGCCTCGATCACGGACCTCTTCGTCGAGCCCGTCGTCGTCGCCGAAGACGCGCTGCTGAACATGTTCGAGCGGTTCCTGCGCTCCGACGAAGAGCTCAGCGAGCTGTCGATGACGATCGAGGAGTCGAGCGAGGCCAACCAGGCCGCGTTCACCGAGAGCCTCGAGGAGCAGGACGACACCGCCCCCATCGTCCGGTTCGTGAACCTGCTGATCGCGCAGGCCATCAACGACCGTGCGAGCGACATCCACGTCGAGCCGGGCGAGAAGCAGCTGACCGTGCGGTTCCGCATCGACGGCGTGCTGCACGAGATGCAGAAGGCCGACCGCGCCATTCAGGACGGCATCATCTCGCGCCTGAAGATCATGTCGTCGATCGACATCGCCGAGAAGCGCAAGCCGCAGGACGGCCGCCTCTCGGTCACGCACGAGAACCGCACCGTCGACCTCCGCGTGGCGACCCTTCCCACCGTGTGGGGCGAGAAGATCGTCATGCGAATCCTCGACAACACCGGCCAGACCATGGGGATGCGCGACCTGCTGTTCTCGCCCACCAACGAGAAGCGGTTCCGCGAGGCGATCACGAAGCCGCACGGCATGATCCTCGCGACCGGGCCGACGGGGTCGGGCAAGTCGACGAGCCTCTACACGGCGCTGCGATCGATCGCGAACCCGAAGATCAACGTCATCACCGTCGAGGACCCGGTCGAGTACCGCATCGCCGGCATCAACCAGGTGCAGGTGAACAACCGCGCCGGGCTCACGTTCGCCACTGCTTTGCGGTCTATTCTGCGGTCGGACCCGGATGTGGTGCTGGTCGGTGAGATCCGCGACTTCGAGACGGCGAACATCTCCATCGAGGCGGCGTTGACGGGGCACCTGGTGCTGTCGACGCTGCACACGAACGACGCTCCCTCTGCGTTGACCCGGCTTTCCGAGATCGGGTGCGAGCCGTTCCTGGTGGCGACGGCGCTGTCAGCGGTGATCGCGCAGCGGCTGGCGCGGCGGCTGTGCATGCGGTGCCGTGAGCCGCTGGTGGAGAGTTCGGAGGTGCTGAGCGCCCTGGGCTTCCCGCATGACCCGGCGGATGTGCCCGAGCTGTACAAGGCGGTGGGATGCCCCGCCTGCAGCAACACCGGATACCGCGGGCGCGTCGCGCTGCACGAGGTGATGACGCTGAGCGACGAGATCGAGTCGCTGGTCGTGACGCGATCGACGGGGTCGGAGATCCGTCAGGTGGCGATCGCGCAGGGGATGATCTCGCTGCGCGAGGACGGGTGGTCGAAGGTGGCGCAGGGGCTGACGACGATTGAGGAAGTGCTTCGGGTCACAGTGTGAGGTGGAGCGCGCTTCGCGCGCGCTGCCCTGATTCCCGGGGCTCCGTCCCCCGGTCGTTGAGCGAGCGAAGCGAGTCGAAACGCCCCGCCCATCCCCCGCCCATCCCCCGGTCGTTGAGCGAGCGAAGCGAGTCGAAACGCCCTGAACCCGGCGCAAACTCAACGACCGGCGCCCTGCGCACCGGCCGTTGAGTTCCCCAGCTTCTATGCTTGCTTTCCAAGCTCTCCGTACAACGTGAAGATCGGCAGGTACAGCGAGATCACCATGCCGCCGATGACGATGCCGAGACCCACGATGAGGATCGGCTCGATCGTCGACGATAGTTGCGCCGTCGCGGTCTCGACTTCGTCCTCGTAGAAGTCGGCGATCGACGCGAGCATGTCGACGAGCGTGCCCGACTCCTCGCCGACCGACACCATCTGCGGCACCATCGCCGGGAAGACCTCGGCCTTCGCGAGCGGTGCGGCGAATGAGCGGCCCTGGCGGATCGACTCCTGCACGTCGCGCACGGCCTGCTCGATCTTCCAGTTGTTCGACGCCTGGCCGACGATCGAGAGCGCCTGGATGATCGGCACACCGGCGTTCAGCATCATCGAGAGGTTTCGCGCGAAGCGGGCCACGGCGATCTTCGTGGTGAGCTTGCCGAACACGGGCATCTTCAACTTGATCGGATCGACGAAACGGCGGTACTGCTCTGTGTGCCGGTTGGCCCGCCACCAGATCAGTGCAACGATCACGACCAGCGCGAGAGCCGGCAGCATCCACCACATGTTGTTCGAGATCGTCACCAGGATCTGCGTGGGCAAGGGCAGTGACGAGCCGAGGCCCTTGAACATGCCCTCGAAGATCGGCACGACGAACGTCACCATCACCAGCACGCCGATGATCGCGATCACGAGCACGATCGCCGGGTAAGTCACCGCAGCCCGAATCTTGTTCTGCAGTTCCGCGTCGCGCTGATAGTTGTCGGCGATTGAATTGAGGGCGCTTCCGAGGAAGCCGCCGGCCTCACCCACCTTGACGATCGACAGCATCAACGGTGGGAACGTCTGCGGGTGCCGCGCCAGCGCCGCCGAGAACGACGACCCCGACTCGACGTCGGCCTGCACCTGCACCAATGCGGGCTGCAACTTCTTGTCGTCGGTCTGCTCGATCAGGATCGCCAGCGTCCGCATGAGCGGCAGGCCGGCGTTGATGAGCCCCGCCATCTGGCGCGAGAACACCGCGAGCGTGCGCGCCGACACGGTCTTGGTCGCGCCGGGCAGCTTGATGTCGCGGTTGAGGCCGGTGTTCGACTTGAGCGTGACTTCAAGGGGCGTCAGCCCCTGAGCCTTTAGCTTTCCCGTGACGGCAGACTCGCTGGCGGCCTCGATCGTGCCCTTCACGACCGATCCGGCGCGCGGGTCGACGGCCCGGTAGACGAACTCCTGTACGACGGCCATGTCAGCCCTCCCCGTTCGCGGCGGCCCACGCTTCGAGATCGTCGACGCCGCCCCACTCGACATCGCGCGCGGTCGGGTCGACCCGGCCGCCGACGGTGGGCGTGCCGAAGCGCGATCCCATGCCGATACCGGTGCCCTGCGTCGCGTTCGCTGCGGGAGCCGCGAGCTCTCCCTGCCGCCACTCTCCGGCGTGGTGCGCCCACTCCTCCGCGTCGAGGTCGCGCGGCTTCACGTACACGCCGTCGAGGCTCTTCGGATCGACCGCGAAGTCCATCGCGACGTTGCGCGCGATCGTACCTTCGGCCACGAGGCGCCGGAGATCCTGATCGAGCGTGTGCATGCCGAGCTCGGAGCCGGCCTGCATCGCCGAGTAGATCTGCGCGACCTGGCCCTCGCGGATCATGTTCGCGACGGCCGGCGTGTTGATGAGCACCTCGGTCGCGATCGTGCGTCCGTTGACCTGCGCGAGCGGCAGCAGTGTCTGGCTGATGATGCCCTGGAGGGTATCGCCCAGCTGCGAGCGGATCTGGTGCTGCTGGTCGGCCGGGAACACGTCGATGATGCGGTTGATGCTCTTCGCGGCGCCCTGCGTGTGCAGCGTCGAGAGCACGAGGTGGCCGGTCTCCGCCGCCGAGAGGGCGGTCGAGATCGACTCCGGGTCGCGGAGCTCGCCGATGAGGATCACGTCGGGGTCCTGACGGAGCACGCGGCGCAATGCCTCGGCGAACGAGTTCGTGTCGCGCCCGACCTCGCGCTGGTGGACGAGCGAGCGCTTCGACTGGTGATGGAACTCGATCGGGTCCTCGATCGTGACGATGTGCGCCGGAACGAGCTGGTTGACGATGTCGACCATCGCCGTGAGCGTCGTTGACTTGCCCGAACCGGTGGGGCCCGTGAGCAGCACGAGTCCGCGGGGCCTCAAGGCAAGGTCGCGGGCGATCGCCGGGGCGCCGAGTTCCTCCAGCGAGTACACGCGGTCGGGGATGTACCGCAGGGCGATGGCGATCGAGCCGAGCTGGCGGTACACGTTCGTGCGGAAGCGACCGATGCCCGGCGTCGCGTGGGCGAGGTCGACCTCGCCGTGCTCCAGGAACTCGCGGCGCTGCCCCTCGGTCATGAGGTCGAAGGCGGTGCGCTCCACCCACTCCGTCGACAGCGGGCCCGGGTAGGCCTCCACCGGAACCAGGTCGCCGTCGACCCGGAGCAGCGGCGGCGCGTCGGCCGTGATGTGCACGTCCGACGCTCGGTGGCGGGCGCCGTACGCGAGGAGCTTCTCGAAGTCGAGGTCTTCCATGATCCTCACCCTTCCGCGTCGACGAAGGTCAGCGCCGACACCTGGATGTCGACTGTGCCCTCGCCGCTCTGAGTCATGGTGGCGGTGACGCTGTTGAGCAGGCGCGGACCCGCGCGCAGCGCGTCGAGGAAGGCCGTCGCCTGCTCCATGTCGCCCGCCGTGGCGCTGATCACGAAGTCGACCTGCTGACGCCCGGCGCCGGCTGCGGCGTCGGGGGCCGGGGCCGCGGCATCCGTCGGCGTCCCGGTGGTGGCGTCGGTCGCGCCCTCCGTCGCCTCGGGCGCGGGTGCCGGGACGGCCGCAGCGTCGCCTTCGGTGGCGCCGGTGCGGGTGGCGTACGCGACCTGCTCTCCTGCGGTCACCGAGGTGATCTGGACACCGGATGCCTCGGCCGCACGTGCGACGACCTCGAAGACGTCGTCGAGCTGGCCGGTGGCCGGAATCTGCGCGCGGAGCCCGGCGACGTTCTCCTCGATCTCTCCGAGGTTCTCCTGCTGCTCCGTGAGCTCGTCGACCTGCGCCTGGTACAGCGCGTTGGTGCTCGCGACGGTCGCGGTCTGGCCGTCGACGGAGACCGCCTGGAAGTACAGCGGCATGGCGACGAGGAAGACTCCGAGCGCGATGACGCCGAGCGAGACGATGAGTCCGATCGCGGTGACGATGTGCTTGGGCATCACTCGCCCCCTTCTTCCGCCGCGTACTCGTTCGAGTAGACGGTCTGGTCGAATTCGACCGTGAGCAAGTACGAGTACCTGCCGTCCGAGACCTGGCTCGAGGTGACCGACTGCCCATCGGCGTACAGCACTCCCCCCACACCGCGGAGCGAGCGGATGAGCGGGACGATGTCGATCGGCGTCGGGCTGTCGAAGGTGACCGTGCCGACGAGCCCTTGTTCGAGCGCCGGGTCGTCGCCCACCGGCACGCCGCCGACGGCGAGGTCGACGCCGGTGAGGGTGGTGTCGGAGGGAAGGATGCCGGTGATCTTGCCGATCACGGGAGTCCAGGCGAGATCGGTGGCCATCGCGTCGGTGCGGAAGTCGGTGAGCTCCGACTCGGTCGCGAGCGCCTGGCTTACCTCAGACAGCGAGGCGATCTCGGTGAGGAGGGCGTTCGTGCGAGCCTGTTCGGCCACGAGTCGCTGATCGGCGAAGAACTTGAACGCGAACGCCCCGGCGATGATGAGCACCGCGACGACGATCGCACCGAGCACGATCCACACCCAGAGGCGCACGAGCTGGTCGCGCTCGCGCCGCGCGACCTCGGTGCGCGGCATGAGGTTGACGCGCGGCGCTCCCGAGAAGGGAACCGGGATGGCGGTCATTTTCCGGCCTCCCCGAGTGCGATGCCGACCGTGCCGACGAGGTTGAGCGCGACCTCACCGGCAGGCGGCGGGGTCGACATCGAGATGACGTCGCCGACCGACACGATGGTCATCGGCGTATCGATCGCGGCCCCGAGCGCCGGCAGGATGCCCTCGACGGCAGCCCCGGCGCCGGTGACGAAGACCCGCGAGAGTGGAGCTGAGGCGGCACGGCTGCCGAAGAACGCGAGGGTGCTGCGCAGACGGGCCGCCAGGTCGGAGACACCGGGAGGCGTCGCCGCGCGGATCGAGCCGCGCGTGCGGCTGGGCACCGTGAGGCCCGTCCCGGCCCCGTTCCCCGCCGCCACGGCGGCGAGTTCGAGCTCCGGTTCGATGGCCTCGGCGTTGTGCCGCCGCGTGGCTGCTGTGGCGACATCGATCGGCAGCAGGCGCACGAACAGGGGAACGCCGCCGCGCGAGATGACGACCTGGGTGGTGTGATCGCCGATGCTGACCGTCGCCACCGTCTCCTCCGGCGACGCGAGCGGCGCGGTGACGCGTGCGAGGCCGAACGCCGCGAGGTCGACCGCCTGAGCGCGCACCTTGACCTTCGCGAGAGTCGAGATGATCTGCTCGATGTTCTCCGACACCGCCGCGACGAGCAGGCCGGAGACCTGGTCGCCGTCCTGCGACAGCGGGAAGAAGTCGAGCACCGCCTGACTCGCCGGCACGGGCAGGAGGTCCTGCACCTGATACGGCAGGGCCTCGCGCAGCAGATCAGGCCGCATCGCCTGAGTCGTGTATTCGCGCACCAGGATGCGGCGGCTGGCGACGCCGAGCACGGCGTCCTTGCTTCTGAACTTCGCGCCGGTCCACAGCTGCCGGAGCGCGACCGCGACGGCACCCGAGTCGAGCACCTCCGAGTCGCGCGCTGCCTCGGGCGGCAGCGGCACTTCGCCGTACGCGACGAGCTGGGGCTTGCGGCCGAGTGAGATCTCCGCTGCGCGGACGCTCTCTTCGGTCACCTCCAGCCCGACAATCGTCTTCCCCATGATTTCCCCTTCCCCAAAGACCGTCGGCGTCAGGCGCCGACGAAGAGATCCACGTACCACTTGCCGACGGCTTCGCCGGCGAAAACACCTGTCCAGGCCCCGAGGATCATCCAGGGTCCGAACGGAATGGCGGTCTTGCGCCCGGCTCGACGCAACAGCATGAGCGCGATGCCGAACACTCCCCCGTACAAGAAGGCCGCGAACGCCCCCACAGCGAGCGCGCCCCATCCGAGCCAGCCGAGGTAGATGCCTATCACGCCGGCGAGCTTCACGTCTCCGCCGCCCATCCCGCCGGGCCGTGCGGCGCGGAGCAGGAAGTAGAAGAGATACAGCACCGCCATGCCGACACCGGCACCGAGCAGCAGCCCCCACTCGCCCGTCAGCCAGGCGGCGACGGTGAACAGGATGCCGGCCACGAGGTAGCTCGGCAGAACGATGCTGTTCGGCAGGCGGTGGGTGTCTAGATCGATGAGGGTGAGCACGATCGAGATCGCCGCGAAGTAGAGGAACGCGACGACGACGAGCGCGTGCGCCCAGACATCGGCGGGCCGCGCGGTTCCGTCCGCCGTCGGAAGCAGGAGATACTGCTGCAGCGTTGCACTCGGGCTCAGTAGCCCGTCATACACGGCGACGCCCCACCACGTGACGAGTGCGAAGGCGAGTCCGGTGATGGCCTCGACGATCGGATAGCGCGGTGAGATCGGCGCCTTGCAGTTCGCGCACTTGCCGCCGAGGGCGATCCATCCAATCACCGGTACGTTGTGCCATGGCTTGATCGCCGCGTCGCAGCGGGGGCAGCGGCTCTCGCGCAACAGCGAGATCTTCGCCGGGACCCGGTAGGCCGCGACGTTGAGGAACGACCCAATCAGGAGGCCGAGGAGTCCGGCGATGATGATGAGACCCGTCATGCGCTACTTCTCTGTCTGATACGCGAGGTCGTCCAGCCTCGTCACCGTGTTCGTGGGGTCGAAGATTCCGCCCGGTCCCTTGATGCCGCAGCTGATCGTGGGAAGGGTCGGCGCCCACGACATCGGGACGCACGTGAACGTGCCGCCGTTGAGGTGCAGCCCGTCGCTTCCCATGTAGAGCTGGCCGGACATGGTGAGCGACATCGTGCTGCCTATTCCGCACGCGCTGTAGATGAGCGTACGAACACTATTTGTTCCACCGGCCGTGAATTTGTCGAGATCACTGCTACCGCAGGCGGGCGGTCGGCCGTCGCTACCATTGGGGTCGAGGTGCACGATCAGCAACTGCGGCCCTCCCGCGAGAGTAGTGCCGACTGGGCGGGAGATCGTCTTCGTCAACTCGAGGTCCATCTTCTGGTTCGCGGGAACCAAGATCACGGCATCCCGGGCCACCGTGACGTTGCCCGGGTCGACCTTGATCCCGCTTCCGCCGGCAGGACACCCTGTCATGTCGATCACCGCACGGGTGCCGGTCGCGCGCAATACATCCTGGAGCTGTGTGGTTGAGCACACTGTTCCGGGAATCGGGGCGTAGACAGGCATTGCGATTGAGCTCCAGGTGGTGGTGCTGGTCAACT
Source organism: Microbacterium sp. Leaf288 (assembly GCF_001422925.1). GTDB lineage: Bacteria > Actinomycetota > Actinomycetes > Actinomycetales > Microbacteriaceae > Microbacterium. Next base: position 78,049 of record NZ_LMNI01000010.1, on the reverse strand, counting down.
CGATCCAGCTGGTTGCCGCATATACCTGCTCGAGCGTCGGCGAGATGACCGGGGCGGGGGCGTTGTCATCGATCGGAACCGGTGCGGGTGGGGTCGCGCCGTTGGTCCAGCTCGTCGGATTGTGATCGACCATACTGCCGGGAGTCTTGAACGCCCCCTTGACGACGCCCGAGCCGGTCTTGGTGTCGATGTTGCCCGCACCGTAGACGTCCCCGCCGATCTCGGCGCCGTTGGCGTTGAGCTTGATCATCCCCTGCACCGAGACGAGATCCCCGCCGACGCGGAGCTGCTTGTTCGCGACGCTGATTTGGTCGCGCACGTACACACTCCCGGTGACGATGCAGGTGTCAGTGATCGTCAACTTCCCGCGGAGCACCCAAAGATCCCCCTGCACACCTCCGGAGGCACCGTTGTTGCACTCGTAGTCGCCGTCGCGGATGACAAGATCACCCGTGTACGTGGATTTCGTCGCGGTGAACTCGCCTTCGAAGAACGCGACGGTGCCCGATGGGGTGGTTGACGGGCCGTGATACCACGGGTAGATCGCGTCGATGGTGGTCTTGGCGGTCGGCACCTGCCAACCCGTGGACTCGATCTTCACCCACTTGGTGGCGGTTGTCGGGCACACGCTCGCCCATGCGCTCGGGTGGTCCGCCGACGGGCGAACGACGTCGTTCGTCGTGTAGACCGTGTACTGGTAGTTCGGGGCTGTGCCCGTGCCCGACATCGGAGGAGGCGCGGGCATGCCGCTCGGCGAGCAATTGAGCCCGCTCGCACCGATCTTCTCGCGGATGGAACCGAGCGCGACATCACGGCCCGACTCGGCAGCGATGAACGCCTGCGTACGGTCCTTATTGCCGACATTGGCGTCGATGGTGAACATCACCGAGGCAGCGACCGCGACGGCAATGACGAAGCCGACCAGCATCACGACGACGACGGTAATGAGCACTGCTCCCTCGTCCTCCGCAGCGCCACGAGGTGTTCGCCTGTTGATCACCAGCATCCGCCATCCCCCGCTTCCCCTGCTCTGATCGACACTTCTCCGGCGAACTTGACGGGGGCCGAGTCTGTCGCGACGGAGAAGCTGTAGAAGAGTGTCGTTCCCGCGCCCGTCGTCGGCGTCTGGCGGAAAGCGCCGACTGATGGCGCCTGCACGTTAACGACGAAGGCGCCGTAGTCCGTGACGTCTAGCCAGGTACTCCACGCTGCGCTTGCCACGTCGAGATTGTCGGACTTCATCTCGGCGACCCCGTTCGCGATATGGAACGCCTGACAATGGAGCTCGTCATCTACCACGCCGTCGCCGTTCAGGTCCTTATCGAAGGTGGTGCGGACCCAGACCTCCGACCCGCCACCGTGGATCTCGAAGTAGACCGCGTTGCGCATCGCCTTCTCAAGGGTCGAACTTACGAGCTGGCCGCGATTGGTGGCTTCACTCGTCGAGAGAACATCGCTCTGAGTCAGCCAGGAGTTCACCAGGATGGTGGCGATCCCGCCAAGAACAATCAACGAGATGATTGCCGCAATGACCAGTTCGATGAGGCCCATACCGGCTTCGCGGTCGCTCGTGCCGTGGGAGTCGGTGAGTTCCGTCATGTTCACGAGTCGACCAAAACTTTCGCAGTCGCCGTTGCGAGGACCTCTCCCGCAGCGTCCCGAGCTGTCAACGTGAGCGTGTTGACCGAGCCGGGCGTACAGACGTAGCCGCCGTCGCCGACGGTGAACCGCTCGAAGGTCGCGGGCGCGAGAAGGTTGATATCCGCGCACTTGGGTCGTTCACGGGCCTGTTCAATCAATGCGTTCAACTGGCGCGTTGCCGTAGCCGTGAGCGCCTGCTCCGAGGAGAACCGAAGGCCGTTGATCAACGGCGGCAGCAGCGCAATCGCAATGAGTCCGAAGATGAACATCGCGATGACTACTTCGACAAGGCTGAATCCCGCAGCATCGGCGCCACGACCCCTCATCCGCCCACCTCCCCAAGTGGCACAGAACCCCACCCAATGATGACACGTGGATTCGCACGATCGCGCGGAACCCGACGCCGGTACCCCACGACGGGGGCGGGAGCCTGAGAATGCTCGGCTCCCACCCCCGACAGTGACCTAGTTCCCTGGAGTCGCCCCCGCGAACGCCGAGATGTCGTACGCCCCCGTCGCGGTGCACCCGGGTCCCGCCGAAACCTGCTTGTCGTACTCTCCCGACTGAGCTGTGACGCATACGCCGTCAACCGTGGTGGGGTCGGTCGCCGCAGTGATGAGACCGATCTCATCGCTACCTGCGTTGATCTTGGCCACCGCTGTCGTACCTGTGGTCGCGGTGTCGCTGTCGGCGATCGCCGCGGCCACAGCCGTTGCTCCGTTCGCAGCAGCCGCCTTCAGCGCGTTCTCCTGTGCACCCGCCTGGATGTTCGCGAAGACCGGGATCGCGATGGCAACAAGGATGCCAAGGATCACGACGACGATGATGAGCTCGATGAGGGAGAACCCTTCTTCGCCCTCTTCTTCGCGGCGGCGGTTCGCAGCCTCGATGTAGTTCTTGATAGTTGCACGCATGGCGCGTCTCTCCCCAGTGTGAGTTGAAAGGTCAGCTCTAACCGACCGACGCGCGCCAAAGCGCGCCGGTCTCAAACACCCCAGTAACACGTCCCAGACTCCGTTAGAGCTGGGTTTGAGACACACGCGCTGTGCGTGAATCCCCTCCCGCATAGAAGCATCCGAGATACAGCCCACAGAAGTCAATGCACACGCATGCTGGGTTGCCTCAGGAAAGGCTCAGCCCTGAACACCCAATCCGCGTTAGGGCACGAGTTGTTCTTCTGGAGCGGCTGAGATCCGCGCGATGCTGTCGGCGCACCTCACCCAGGCGCCCAGGTACGACCTCGTGCTCGACAAGCCGCTCTGGGTCGACACCGACCTCAGCACCTGGGACCGCGAGATCATCCAGCTCGCCGACATCACCTCGTTCCTCGTGACGCGTCTCTTCGAGACCGGCGAGCCCGTCGCCGACCTGCAGGGACTGTGGGATGCCTTGCTCACCCAGTTCGCACTGCACCCCGTGTCTGGACGCATCCTCGGGCGGGGAGTCGCCGTCTACCCGGCCCGCTCGAGCAAGCTCACCCTTTAGACATTTTGATCGAATGTCGGAGGCTATCCGTAGTCTCTATGCATGAATATTTCTCCTATGGAGGTCGACCTCGACTCGCGGATCAATGGTGATCCCGAGCTCTTCCTCGACCCATGGGACGTGCTCGACCCAGGCGAGGTGGTTCCGCCTATCGAGCTCGCGCAGCTCGAAGCGAGTGGCGCCGCGCACGAGGCCGCCGTCAACAAACTCGAGGGCATCAGCGCCCGAGCGCGCATGCTGGTTGCCGACGAGTACGCCGGCATCGCGGACATCCTGCGGGATGCTGCGGCCTGCCCCGATCCGTGGGTCGGGCCTGATCCGACTCTCGATCCAGCGTGGCTCGATCCGCAGGGGCGTTCGGCAGCGGCGGTCCGTGCGGAGCGGCGGAACATCGCCGTGCGCGCCGCGACGCTGGACCTCGCTGTGCGGTTGGGCATGTCCGCAATGATGGTGAGCACGCGCGCCGCGCACGCTGACACCCTGCGCGAGCGGTGCCCGAACATCTGGGAAGCGTTCCGGGCCGGACGGGTTCCTACTCAGAACGCGACGGCCGCGGCGCAGCAGGCCGGCACACTCCCGGCCCGCGACAGAGGGGCCTGGGCGAAGTTCGACGAGCTGCTCCGGGGATCCGCGACGACTCTCACTCCCGGAAAGTTCCGCACGCGCGCTCGAGTCGTGCGCGAACGAGTGCACCCCGAGCACATCGACGAGCGGCACACGCGGGCGATGGACGATCGGAACGTGTGGTTCCAGGCCGAGGCCGACGGGATGGCTTCGCTCATCGTCTTCGGCCCGGCCGACAAGGTACTGGCCACGTATCGGCACGCGGACGCGCACGCGCGGCATCTGCGTGCGCACGACGGTGAGGAGCGCACGCTGGCCCAGCTCCGGGCCGACATCGTGCTCGACGTGCTCGCCGCGGGCGCAGCCGGTGCCGCCCAGGCCGCGGGATCCGGCACCTGGCGATCCCGCGCCTCCGTCGCGATCACTGTGCCCGTCATGACGCTCCTCGGACACGACAACGAGCCCGCCACGCTCGACGGCTACGGCCCGATCGACACGGAGACCGCGCGGCGACTCGCAGGCGAGGCGTCCAGCTGGGTCCGCATCCTCACCCACCCGGTCACCGGCACCGTCCTCGACGTCGACCGCACCACGTACCGGGTTCCGAAGGCGCTGAGTCGGTGGCTCGGGGTTCGCGACCAGGTCTGCACCGGCCCCGGATGCACGAGATCCGCCCGCGATTGCGACATCGACCATCGGATCGACTGGCAGTACGGCGGGAAGACCGCCGACACGAACCTCAGTCCGTTATGCGAACGACATCACGTGATCAAGACCAAGAGCAAATGGGTGCTCTACCGCGACGAAACCACCGGCGCGAAATGGTGGGTCTCGCCGACCTCGCTGACTGTGCCGGTCGATCCGCCACCCTTCTGAGTTCCGCCTGCCCGCTCAGTTCAGGATCGCGAGCGCCTGCTGCGTCGCGACGATCGCCAGCCACGCCGCCAACCCGATCGACACCACGATCGCGATGCCCGACAGAAGCCTGCTCGTCCGGCGTTGCGTCGCGACGATCAGCCCGCCGATCGCGAGGAAGAACGCGCCGGCTGCGAACGCCACACTGACCAGACTGACCAGGCCGGCGACCGACTCGTTCCAGCCACCGAGCCAGAACACGACCGCCAGACCCCCGAGCGCAGCCACCGCCATCAGCACGATCGACGCGCGCGCCGGAACGTTCGCCGGCGCAGCCTCGGGAAGCGGCGGACGCATCTCCCCCACGTACGAACTCGACACCGGCTGGTACACGATCGGCCTGGGCAGACGATCGTCGACGGGCGCCGGGCGCCGAGGCGCGATCTGGTCGGGAATGGTCTCGCCCTTCGCAGCCCGGGAACCGTTGGTCGACACCCCCCGCGTCGCCGGCGTACGAGAACCCGGCGCGACCTGCGGATTCGGCGCGGGCGCCGGGACGTCGGGTTCCGGCACAGCCGACGGCGCATCGACCAATGCGTCGTCCCGCGGCTCCGCGGGCTCGGCCAGTGACGAAGGAGCCGGCCACACCGCGGCGGCATAGGGTTCTTCGTGCGAGACGACGTCAGGAACGGATGCCTCGACCACAACCTCCGCCTGCGAAGGCACGAGCGACTCCTCGCCCAGCGACGACGGAGCCGGCCACACGGCCGCGGCATGCGGCTCCTCGGCGATCGACGGCGGCGCGGGCGACCCCACCGCCGCGTCGGGCACCCCCGACCCTTCGCCTGCCGCAGCCGCCGAACCCGCAGTATCCGAATCCGCCGTCCGTCGCGCACGCAACTGTGCGCGACTCAGCGGCGCTGCCGACACCGGCCCAGCGCCACCCACGACGTCCATCGACACCGTGGCGGCAGCATCGGTCGCCACCGGACGGTAGTCCTCCGTCCACGCAGCGCCGTTCCACCACCGCAGGCGGTCAGCACGCGAAGCGTCCTCGTACCAACCGGGCGGCGGTCCCCCCTGAGACCCGTCCGACATCATGCTCCCCAGCAGAATGATTCTCGAGCGCAAACATACCGGAGCCGCGTGACCCGGAGCACCATAGCAAAGCCGTGCCTTATTTCAATCTCAACCGCTAAACTGAAACAGTGAGCGCCCCTGTTTCACTTCCCAACGCTTCGGTCTGGCCCGCCCACACCACCGAGATGCGGGACTGGCGGCAGTCGATCCGTGGCGGCAGCCGGGAAGATCGGATGCTGCGCTCCGTCGCCGTGTCGATTCCTCCGCGCATCGCGCACCTGACCTACACGCCGGGCCCCGAACTGACCGCCGCCGCGGAACGAGCGCTCGTCGAGGTGGCGACGACCGACGCCGAGGCACGAGCGCAGTCGCGCGCGCTCGGGCGCTTCATGCTCCGCACCGAGTCGGTGGCCTCCTCCAAGATCGAGCGCATCTCGGCGACCGCCGCCGACTACGCACGCGCGCTCGCGGGAAGCCGAGCGAACAGCAGCGCGACCAGCATGGTCGCGGCCTCCGCCGCGCTCCACCGCCTCGTCGACCGAGCCGGCGATGCGGGGACGATCACCGTCGAGGATCTGCTCGCCGCGCATCGCACCCTTATGGCCGACGACTCCGCCGAGGCGCACTACGCCGGCCGGCTGCGCGACGTGCAGAACTGGATCGGTGGCAGCGACCACAGTCCGCGCAACGCGCTGTACGTGCCGCCTCCTCCTGACCTCGTGGCACCGCTGCTCGACGACCTCATCGAGTGGGCGGACCGCGACGACGTTCCCGTGTTCGCGCAGGTGGCGATCGCGCACGCCCAGTTCGAATCCATCCACCCGTTCACCGACGGCAACGGCCGCGTCGGGCGGGCGCTCGTGAGCGCGATCCTGCGCCGGCGCGGGGTCACAAAGACCGCCGTCATGCCGCTCGCGAGCGGCCTGCTCGCGGTGCGAGACGACTACTTCTCTTCGCTCACGGCGTACCGCGAGGGCGACCCCACCACCATCATCGCGATCATGGTGCGTGCGGCCGTCGCGGCGGCCACCGAGTCGCGAACGTCGAGCGACGCACTGCGCGAACTCCCGGCCGAGTGGCGGTCGCTCGTCGACGCGACCGATGGCTCCGCCACCGATCGACTCCTCACCGCACTCCTCGACGACCCCGTGATGTCGGGCGAAGACGCGATCACGGCGCTCGGAAGCACCCCGGCGACCGCCTACGCCGCACTCGACCGGCTCACCGACGCGGGCGTGATCACCGAGATCACCGGACGAAAGCGCGACCGCGTGTGGGCGGCGAACGACGTCATCGGCGAGCTCGACGATCTCGACCGGCGGATTCAGCGACGCATGCTCGCACCGGCGGAGTAGCCGCCTCAGCCGTCGAGCACCTCGAGGCGCACGGTCACCGGTCCGCCGTCGACCAGTCCTTCGGCATCGCGCACGGCCTTCTTCAGCGGCAGCACGTACGAGCCGTCCGACGAGGGGAAGATCGACGTCGTCCACTCGCTGCCGCCGATGTTCGCCCGCACGCGCACCGATCCGAATCCGCGGTAGGGGCGCGGGATCTCGCGGATCTCCTCGCTCAGCTCGGGCGGCACCGACGTGAAGAACCACGCCGAATCCTCGCGCGCCTCCCAGCGGAACACATCCCCGTCGAACTCGATGATCACGAACACGAGGGTAGCGAGCGGGTCCGACGCGACGAGCGTACACTGCGGGCATGGCCGCCATCGTGGCCGGTGGGATCCGCATCGCGTACCGGCGAGAGGGCAGCGGCGCGCCACTCGTGCTGCTGCACGGAGCCCTCGAGGACTCGAGGATCTGGAACGACGAGTTCGATCGCCTCAGCCCTCACATCGACCTGATCGCGTGGGACGCTCCCGGCTGCGGCGAGTCGGACGGCGTGCCCGCCGGGTGGACCGACCGCGACTGGGCCGACGCCGCCGCCTCGTTCCTCACCGCGCTCGGACTGACCTCACCGTGCGTCGCCGGCTTCTCGATGGGATCGGTGCTGGCGCTGCTGCTCGCGCGCGATCACCCGGACGCGGTCGGCAGCCTCGTGCTCGTCGGCGCCTACGCGGGGTGGGGTGGATCGCTCGACGCCGACGCGCTCGCGCAGCGACTCGAGGCGGCGCGGTTCACCGTCGAGCATCCTGTCGGCGAGTGGGCCGACGGCTTCCTCGACTCGGTCTTCGCCCCGGGCACCGATCCCTCCCGACGCGCTCGCGCGCGAGCACTCCTCGACGACTGGCGGCCGGCGACGACGACGGCGCTGCTCGACGTGATGTCGCAGGACCTGCGCCCCGCACTCCCGTCGATCCGCACGCCCACGCTGATCGTGCGTGGAGCGCAGGATGCGCGCAGTCCGCGCGAGGCCGCGCGTGACCTGGTCGACGCGCTTCCCGACGCGCGCCTCGTTGAGATTCCCGAGGCCGGCCACGACTGCACGGGGCCGGAGCTCGATGCCGTGCTGATCGCCGCCGCGCGCGGCGACCGCGAGGGGTCGTGCGGCGACTGAGACCTCCTCAGAGGTGCTCGCCCGGCGCTCCGCCGTGGCGATCCACCAGTCGCTGCAGGCAGCTCGACCACCCGTCGATGTGGTTGTCGCGCTCCTCGGCGGTCGCGAAGCCGGAGTGCCTGACGATCACGCGGGTCGCAGCATCCGCCGCGGACTGCAGCTCGACCTCGACGTCGGTGATGTGCTCCTCCCCCGCCCACTTCCACCCGAGCCGCAGCGCGCGCGGCGCCTCGAACGTGAGCACCGTGCCCTCGACCGCCATGTCGACGGGGACCGACCGCACCTCCCAGCGGCCGAGCTCGCGCAGCTCGACGACCGCGGTCGTCTCGAAGCGCGGCGGCCAGAACCATTCCGCGAGGCGACCCGCGACCGTGAATTCCCGCCATGCGACATCGACGGATGCTGCGACCAGCGCCTCTTCGGTGAGCTCATGCATGCTGACACCGTACGCCGACCCTCCCCCATAGGATCGAGCGCATGCCCAACCCGCGACCAGGCGCTCCCCTTGCCACGCCGGAGCGCCCGGGGCGCGACCTCTCGAAGCCGCTCCCCGCAGCGCTCAGCTGGATCACGCTGATCGTCTTCGCCGGCGCCTTCGCGGGTGCGTACTTCGTGTTCCAGCTCGCGTGGTGGGTGCCGGCGCTGTACGGCGCCGCGAGCGTCGTCGCGTTCGCGGCCTACGGCATCGACAAGGCGGCCGCACGCCGCCAGGCGAACCGCATCTCGGAGCAGACGCTCCTCATCCTCGGGCTCATCGGCGGCTGGCCGGGCGCGCTCGTGGCGCAGCAGGTGTTCCGCCACAAGACCCGCAAGCGGTCGTTCCGGCGTGCGTTCTGGGGCACGGTCGGCGTGAACGTCCTTGTGCTCGCGGCTTACGTTTACCTGACGGCCCCGGCTCTCGGCAGCTGACCCGTCAGCGCCCGTACTCGGGCGCCCAGTCGTCGCCGTCGGGCACCCATTCGCCCGAGGAGGACGCCACCCGCGACGGCTCGGAGCGGTGCCACCGGGCACCTTCGGGCCAGCTCACGGCGAAGGTCGACGCGACGCGGAACACCCGTCGCGACAGACCGGACACGGTCTGCACCGGACGTGCCGACACGGGCATGCGCAGCTGCGGGTCGTAGCGGACGCCGTCGGACGAGCGCAGCCGGATCGTCAGGTCGAGGTCGTCGTGGATGCGCGCGTTGCCGCGGTCGACCTGGTCGCGCACGCGCTCCCACACGCGCGTGCGCATCGCGAAGTTCGATCCGAACACGAGCGGGATGCCGAGCCACTTCTTGATCCAGTAATGGCCGCCGCCGATGTACCAGCGCTCGCCCAGGTAGTTCTGGATCGGTGTTCCGCCGTAGAACTCGGCGCCGCCGGTCAGCACTCCCAGGGTGGGGTCCGCGACGAAGGCGCGCACGAGCCGCGCGATCCAATCCGGGTGCGGCCTCGAGTCCGCGTCCAGCCGGGCGATGATGTCGGCGTGTTCGAGCGCCGCGTCGTAGCCGCGGGACACGGCCGGCCAGATGCCGATCGACGGCTCATATGCCAGCACGGCGTCGTACGCGTGGGCGACGGCGGCGGAGGCATCCGTGCTGGCGTTGTCGACGACGATCACGACGTCGGGCCGATGCGTCTGCGCGGCCAGTGCGGCCAGGCACGCGTCGAGATAACCCGCGTCATTCCGGCACGGAATGACCACGGCGACACGAGGGGCGAGGGTCACAAGCCACACGATACTCCCGGGCTGTCGGACGACGGCGATACCCTGCCCACATGAACGGACTGCGCTTCGTTCCGGCGAACGAGGCCTCGTGGGACGACCTGCAGGCCATTCTCACGGGCGCCGCGGGGCGGTGCCAATGCCAGCGCCAGCGGCTCGGCGACCACGACTGGTGGCGCATGCCCGAGTCGGAACGTGCCGCGATCCTGCGCGCCGAGGCGCACTGCGACGACCCGCGCGCGACCGAGACGATCGGCATCGTCGCCTACGACGGCGACGAGCCCGTCGCCTGGTGCGCGGTCGACCGGCGAGGAGTCTTCGGGCGGGTCCGCGGCTCGCCCGTACCGTGGCAGGGGCGCGACGAAGACCCCGACGACGAGTCGGTCTGGGCGATCGCGTGCGTCGTCGTGCGCAAGGGCCACCGAGGCGAAGGACTGACGTACCCGCTCATCGCGGCCGCGGCCGAGCACGCCCGCGCACGCGGCGCGGCGGCGGTCGAGGGGTATCCGATGCTGACCGGCGGCAAGAAGGTCATCTGGGACGAACTCAGCGTCGGGCCGGTCGGGCCCTTCCTGGCCGCGGGGTTCCGCGAGGTCACGCATCCCACGAAGCGACGCCTCGTGATGCGCCTCGACTTCTGAAACGACTCAGCAAGCGCTCGCCGAAAACTGCCCCTTGAGACCGCTCCCACGGTTGGTTACAGTCCGGTAAGTAATCGGCATCCCGCCGGCTCTACCTCAACGGAGAGGACTCCCCATGCCCGCCCCCGTTTCACGCCTCGCGGCGCCGGACGCACGATCGGGCCGACGTGCCCGCGTCGCACGCGTCGGCGCACTGGCGACCGGCACCGCCCTCGTCGCGAGCGCGCTGCTGGCCACCCCGGCCGTGGCGGCGCCGCCGCGCGCGGTCGACCCGTTCCACCCGGACTTCGGCCCGAACGTCACGATCTACTCCCCCGACACTCCCGTCGACCAGATCCAGGCCGACCTCGACGCGCTGCACGCGCAGCAGGTCGACGCCGAGATGAGCACCACCCGTCAGGCGGTGTACTTCCTGCCCGGCCAGTACGGCTCGACCGCCGACCCGCTGCAGGTGAAGGTCGGCTACTACACCGAGGTCGCCGGGCTCGGCGCCTCGCCCGAGGACGTCACCGTCCACGGCGCCGTCGAGGTCTACAACCGCTGCCTCGCCGACGGCGGCACGGGCAACTGCCTCGCGCTCGTGAACTTCTGGCGCACGATCTCGAACCTGTCGATCGACATCGACAAGGCCGGTCAGGACGGATGCCGCGCCAGCGCCGAGTTCTGGGCGGTCTCGCAGGCCGTCTCGATGCGGCGCCTCGACATCTCGGGCGGCAACCTGTCGCTCATGGACTACTGCACCGCCGGGCCGCAGTACGCCAGTGGCGGCTTCATCGCCGATTCGCGGCTGCCGTTCGTGATCAACGGCTCGCAGCAGCAGTGGCTGATCCGCAACAGCGAGGTCGCCGGGTGGTCGAACGCCGTCTGGAACCAGGTGTTCTCGGGAGTCGTCGGCGCGCCCGACGACGCCGGCTTCCCGAACCCGCCGTACACGACGGTCGACGAGACACCGGTCAGCCGCGAGAAGCCGTACCTGTACGTCGACGACGACGGCCGCTTCAACGTGCGCGTGCCCGCGGCACAGCGCGACACGAGCGGGATCAGCTGGGGCGCGGGTGAGACCGCGGGGCGCAGCATCCCGATCACCGATTTCTACATCGCGACCCCGTCTGACTCGGTCAAGGACATCAACAACGCACTCGCACGCGGGCAGCACCTCATCCTCACGCCGGGCATCTACGACGTCGCCCAGTCGATCCAGGTCAAGCGCGCGAACACCGTCGTGCTCGGGCTCGGTCACGCGACGCTCACCGCGGTGAACGGCGCGGTGCCGCTCGAGGTGAAGGACGCCGACGGCATCGTCGTCGCGGGCGTCACGATCGACGCGGGCACCGAGCTGTCGCCCGTACTGCTGCGCGTCGGCAACCCCAACGGCGGCAAGAAGCTCGATGCGCAGAACCCCATCACGCTGAGCGACGTGTATTTCCGCGTCGGCGGCCCGCACGTCGGCAAGACGACGACCGCGCTCGAGGTCAACGCCGACGACGTGCTCATCGACCACACCTGGGTGTGGCGCGGCGACCACGGCGTCGAGGGCTTCGACCCGAACAACGGCGTGAACGGCGACACCCAGCGGTGGAACACCAACACCGGCACCAACGGCGTCATCGTGAACGGTGACGACGTGACCGCGACGGGTCTGTTCGTCGAGCACTTCCAGACGTACAACACGCTCTGGAACGGCGAGAACGGCCGCGTCATCCTGTACCAGAACGAGCTGCCCTACGACCCGCCCACGCAGGCCGACTGGACGCAGCCGAACGGCACGCTCGGATACCCCGGCTACAAGGTGGCCGACCACGTCAAGAACCATGAGCTCGACGGCGCCGGCGTGTACGTGTTCAACCAGAACAACCCGTCGATCCTCACGACCAACGGGTTCGAGGTGCCTGAGACGCCCGGCGTGAAGCTGCACCACATCATGACGGTGAACCTGTCGGCCGGCACGGTCCAGCACGTCGTGAACGGCGTCGGCGGCCAGGCCGACGGCACCAACACGGGAACCCCGCAGTTCGTGGTGGACTACCCCACCCCGTAAAGACCCCCCGGAAACGGATGCCTCGGCCCGGCGCGCTGCGCGGGGCCGAGGCATCCGTGATTCAAGGGCTGCGGGTCACCAGTGCGGGTGGATCGCCGCGCGGAGGTCACGGTCGTAGACGTCGCGCACGGCCCGGTCGAACGCGGCGAGGTCGAAGCCACCCTCGAGGAGGGCGGCCGCCGCGGCGTTGGACTCGGCCTGCCGCACGTTGCGCGCGCCGGGGATGACGCTCGTGACGCCCGGCCGCGACGCGATCCACGCGAGGGTCGCGGCGGGCAGCGACACCCCGTCAGGCAGGGCGGCGGCAAGCTCGGCCGCTGCCGCGACACCCGTCTCGAAGTCGACGCCCGAGAACGTCTCGCCACGGTCGAACGCCTCGCCGTGACGGTTGTACGTGCGGTGATCGTCGGAGGCGAACGTCGTGGTCGCGGTGTACCTGCCCGACAGCAGGCCCGATGCGAGCGGCACGCGCGCGAAGATCGCGACGCCGGCGGCCTCGGCGGCCGGGAGCACCTCGTCGAGCGGCTTGAGGCGGAACGGGTTGAAGATGATCTGCACGTTCGTCACGTTCGGGCGGGCGATCGCCGCGAGCGCCTGCGCCGTCGTCTCGACCGAGACGCCGTACGCCGCGATCGCACCGCCGGCGACGAGCGCGTCGAGGGCGTCGAACGTGGCGTCGTCCTCGATGACCGCGGTCGGCGGGCAGTGCAGCTGCACCAGGTCGAGCGTGTCGACGCCGAGGTTCGCGCGGGAGCGGTCTGTCCACGCGCGGAAGTTCTCGGGCGAGTAGTTCTCGGGCTCCTGCGCGAGGCGCCGGCCCATCTTCGTCGCGACCGTGATGCCGTGGCCGGGCCGGGCGGCGAGGAACCGGCCGATGATCGACTCGCTCCGCCCGTCGCCGTAGACATCGGCGGTGTCGAAGAGGGTGACGCCTTCGTCGACGGATGCTGCGAGCACCGCGGTCGCGTCCTCCTCGGTGACCGCGCCCCAGTCGGCGCCGAGCTGCCAGGTGCCGAGGCCGATCGCCGAGACCGAGCGTCCGGTGCGGCCGAGTGCGCGCTGCTGCATGAGGATCCTCCGGGGTGGGGCGGGGTCGGATTCCAGCATCCCACCATGGGTCGCGAAGAGGGCGACGCACGCGATATGCGCGTCGCGCAAGGCCGATGGCGCGGCACCGTGCGAGGTCTATGGTGGCTGGCGGATGGAGGGAGGTGCCGATGAGCTCGGAGGAGGCACCGCGGCTCCGGCGCGCCGTCTCGTACACCGCGCGCCTCGCCCAGCAGCCGAGGCTGCTGCTGGCGATCAAGACATCGCTCGCGGCCGTGCTGGCGTGGTACCTCGCGCCGCTCATTCCCTACCTCGACGACCAGTACTCGTACTACGCGCCGCTCGGCGCGCTCGTCACCATGTACCCGACGATCGCCCGCTCAGCAAGGGTGGGCTTCCAGGTGCTGATCGGCCTCGCCGTCGGCATCGGGCTGGGGCTCTCGGGCGTCGTCGCGCTGCGTCTCGGCGTGCCGGGCGGCGTGGTGCTGGGCACGGTGATCGGCGTCGGCGTGCTGCTGGGCGGGCTGCGACTGCTCGGCGACGGCGGGGACTGGGCCCCACTGGCCGCACTGTTCGTGCTCCTCATCGGGGGCGCCACCGACCCCGAGGAGTTCTCGATCTCGTACCTCGGGACGACCGCATTCGGGGTGATCGTCGGCATCGCGGTCAACCTCATCGTCGTGCCGCCGCTCTACCTGCGCAGGGCGGGCGAACGGCTCTCGGCGCTGCGCGACACCGTCACCCGGGTGCTGGACGACGCGGCGGACGCCGTGGCCGAGGATCGCATTCGCGCCGACCGGTTCGAGTCGGCGCTGCGCACCCTCGCCGAGACACGCGAGACCGTCACCGCGGAGGTCGACGAAGCGGACGAGAGCGCTCGGGCGAATCCGCGTCGCCGCCGCCACCGGGGCGAACGCGAGGAGAACTCGCGCCGCATGAGGGCGCTCGACCGTACGGCCTTCCTCACCCAGGAGCTCATCGATCTCCTGCTCGAGCTGCAGGCCGCCGACGATGCGTCGCTCGCAGAGGAGGTGCGCGACGAGCTCGCCGGCGCGATCAGGAGGACCGCCGACCTCGTGGCGACGCCGCTCGGCGATGCGGACGCGCAGGCCCGGCTCCGCGCGGCGGGCGAAGCGCTGGCGGGCTACCAGCGTGCGCTCGGCACGCCCCGGCCGGGGACGCGCGCCGAGATCGCGACCGGCGCGGCGCTCGAGCTGTGCCTGCGGCGCATCATCGACGTGTCCCGCTCCTTCGTGTGAAGCGGGCCCGTCACCGCGGCGCGGCGGGCGGGTTACGGGTTGACGATGACCGGGGTGCCGAGCGGGAGCTCGGAGAGCTTCGTGATCGCGTTCGGGTCGACGCGGAGGCATCCGTTCGAAATCGGTCCGGAGCGGTCGTCGTGGTAGTGGAAGGCCGTGACCGCGACATCCGCTCCCCCGAAGCCGTCGAGGGTCGGCGACTGCACTGACAGGTACACGATGGGGTGGCCGCGCGTGTACGCGTACTCGGGCACCACGCGGGTCGTCATGATGAACGCGCGCCCGAGCGGGGTCGGCGTGCGGTCGGTGCCCCACGCGAAGTCCGACGCGATGCGCTCGGGCACGCCCGCGCGGACGATGTCGATCGTGCGGCCCGAGATGCTCACGACGACGCTCGTGTCGGTCGGGGCGAGGTCGACGTCGGCCTTGCGCATCCACCCGGCCGTCTGGGCCGGGTTGCCCTGCGAAGGGACGGCCTGGCGTCCGGTGAGCAGGACCTTGACCCAGTTCTCCTGTTCCTCGACCACGGGGACCGAGGTGCCGTCGTACGGGAACTCGTGCGGGAGGTACGCCACCGGCTCGGCGGTGGGATCGGCCCACACCGGGGCGCCGATGCCCTTTGCGACCGCGTGCGCGGGCAGCGGGGCGGTGAACGCGGCGTCATCGACGGGCAACGCCGGGATGACGGCGAAGACGCTGATCTGCGGCAGGGTCGACACGTCGTACGACGCCGTGTTCGCGGCGAACCCCGTGGGGGTGGGCGTCGGGGTCGGCGTGGGTGTGGGTGTGCGAGTCGGGGTGGGTGTGGAGGTGGCGGTCGGGGTCGGCGTAGGCGCGGCCTCCGTGGCGGGCGGACGCAGAAGCCAGGCGACAGTCAGTGCGCCGGCGAGGAGCGCCGCGGCGAGCGCGACGATCACCCAGACGTTGAGTCGGCGCTTGCGCGGCGCGACAATATCCGGCTCGACCGCTGCCGGGCCGTCGGTCTCGGCATCCCCCATTCCCCCATGGTCGGTCGCGAGGGCGGATGCCGCAACCTGACGCCGACACCCGGATGCGTCAAGACCAGCCGTTGTCGAACCAGCTGTGCCACAGGGCGCCGTCGTTGCCGCGGCCCACGATGTCGAGCCGGCGCGGACCCCACGAGCCGGGCTAGCCTGATTCGCGTGGGTGAGCTGACGCGCACGGGGATCACGGATGCTGCCGCGCCGCCCCGCATCCGCACGCTCGGCATCATCGGCGCCGGGCGGGTGGGGCAGGTGCTGGCCCGCCTCGCGATCGCCGCCGGTTACCGCGTGCTCGTCGCCGGGTCGGGCGACCCGGCGCGGATCGCCGGGACGATCCGGGCCGCGGCTGCCGGCGCGGTCGCGGTCGAGGCATCCGTCGTCGCACGCGACGCCGATGCGATCGTGCTCGCGCTGCCGCTCCCCCAGCACCACACGCTGCCCGCCGACGCTCTGCGAGGGAAGCTCGTGATCGACGCGATGAACTACTGGTGGGAGGTCGACGGGCTGCGAGCCGACTTCGGCGACCTGCGCACCACGACGAGCGAGACGGTGCAGCGGTTCCTGCCCGAGTCCCGGGTCGTGAAGGCGTTCAACCACATGGGCTACCGCGACCTCGACGAGGAGGGGCGCCCGGTCGGGTCGTCGGGGCGGAAGGCGATCGCAGTGGCGGGCGACTCCACGTCGGATGTCGAGGTCGTGATGCGGCTCGTCGACGACCTCGGCTTCGACCCGGTGCTCGCAGGCCCCCTCGCGGCCGGGATCATGCTCGAGCCGGGTGCCGAGGCTTTCGGCGCCGACGTCGACGCCACCGAGCTCCGCGCAATGCTCGACCGCTTCCCGACGTCGCAGCGCGGGATCGTGGTGGCCCGCGCCCGCGCCGCCGGCTGACCCCGGCTGCCTCCTCCCACAGGTCAACCGGGGTTCTACAGGAGAAGCGCGCGGCAATTGGTCCGGTAGAGGCCCGGTTGACCTGTTGAGGCGGGGTCAGCTGCCAGGAGCCTCGGCCGCACGCCGGACTCTGCGGATCCCGGCATCGACCGCGGTCGCGAGAATGATCGTCGCGACGTAGACCAGGAGGTCGCGGGCGTCGAAGACCGTTCCGAGCACCAGCATCGCGGGGGCGAACTGCGCGCCCCAGGCGAGCGGGAGACCGGTGAGCTGGAACAGCTCGACCGCCACGCACCATGCGGCGGCGATCGCGCCCGTGGCGAGTGCGGGAAGGCGCGGGGCGATGAGCACCACCGCCAGGTACGCCGCGACGGCGTAGAGGGCGTCGCCGGCGATGTCGGTCGCCACCGTATCGGGCAGCACACCGTGCACGAGCAGCCCGGCGACGACCGTGGCAAAGAGAAGCAGCGCGGCGACGAGCCGACGAGTGCGGGTCACGAGATCACGCCGGCGGCTCGGGCGGGCTCCGCATAAGCGTCGGCGAGCGTCGCCACCGTCATGTGGGCGTTCAGGCCGCTCGGGTTGGGCACCACCCACAGCGCGCCACCGCCGAGCTCGTGGGGTTGCCGGCCCGCCACCGCCCGAGGCCGCGCGAAGCCCTGCCGGTAGGCGGTGAGGCCGAGGATCGCGACCACCGCCGGCTTCCACCCGGCGACATCGCGGGCCAGCCGCTCCGCGCCCTCGCTCAGCTCCGTCCGCGAGAGCTCGTCCGCACGCGCGGTGGCGCGACGCACGATGCTCGAGATGCCGATGCCCGCGTCGAGCAGCATGCGCCGATCTTCCTCGGCCATGCCGTCGTCGCCGATGCGCGGCATCCGTTCGATGATGCCCGCGGCGAGGAGGGCCGGGTAGAAGCGATTGCCCGGGTACGCGAACGGAACACCTGTGGCGGCCGTCCAGAGACCCGGGTTGATGCCCACGAACACCAGCTTCGGGTGCGTGGGCATGAGATCCGGGATGCTGCGCCCGCGGTACGTCTGCAGTTCGGCGCGCGTGAAACCCATGCGTTCAGTCTCACGCACCCGCGGGCGCAGCCCGGCAACGAGGCGTCAGGTGCGCGCCTGACCCGCCGGCTCGAGGGTGAAGTCGTTCGAGGCCGACCCGTCGGGGCGCGTGCTCTCCTGGAACACGAACTCCAATCCGCGCTCGTCGAAGGCGCGGAACCAGTCGTCCCACGAGACCTCCTTGAGGGCTTCGAGGTCGTTGCCGAAGTCGAAGTCGAGGCGGAGCTCGCCGACGCCGCCGTCCTGTTCCGTGCCTTCGACGGTCGCCGGTGTCGCGTGGCGGTCCTCCGCCCACTGGCGGATCACGTCGTGATCGGTCGTCGCGCTGTGCTCGACGGGCGCGTCATGCTCCACCGCGTCGTGTGACGCGGGTGCGCCGGCATCCGGCACGACGTTCTGCGGGGCGTCGGCCCGAGTGCCGGCGTCGGGGTTCGCCGCCTCGCGCTCGCGCTGCTCTCGGCGCGTGGCCGCGATCGGCTCCTGGGCGCCGGCGTTCTGCTCCGGGGTGTCCATGTGCTCTGCGTGGTCGCTCATGACCGTCCTCCTTCTGGGGTCCTCCCAGCCTGCGGCGGGCAGAACGCCCTGTGGAGGGGCTTGTCACCGGGCATCGTGCACGCTAGGACTCAGCTCCGCGCGGCCTCGATCTGGGCTGCCATGAGGGTGACGAGCTCGTAGAGGACGTGGCTCGCCGCGATCCCGGTGAGCTGTGCGTGGTCGTACGCGGGCGACACCTCGACCACGTCCGCGCCCACGACGTTCAGGTCGCTCAGGGCACGCAGCATCCTGAGCAGTTCCCTGCTCGTCATGCCGCCGGCCTCGGGGGTTCCGGTGCCGGGTGCGTGGGCGGGGTCGAGCACATCGATGTCGATCGAGATGTACAGCGGCCGGTCGCCCACGCGGCGGCGCACACTCTCGATCGCGGTCTCGATGCCGCGCTCCTCGATGTCGACGCTCGACACGATGGAGAAGCCGAGGCGCTCGTCGTCGTCGAGATCCTGCTTCGAGTAGAGCGGTCCGCGCGTGCCGACGTGGCAGCTCGCGGTGAGGTCGATGAGCCCCTCTTCGCTCGCGCGGCGGAACGGCGTGCCGTGCGTGATGGGGGCGCCGAAGTAGGTGTCCCACGTGTCGAGGTGCGCGTCGAAGTGCAGCACCGCGACGGGCCCGTGCTTCTTGTTCACGGCGCGCAGCAGCGGCAGGGCGATCGTGTGGTCGCCGCCCACGGTGACGATGCGGTCGACGCGCTCGCCGAGCGCCGTGGCCGCGGTCTCGATGTCGGCGACGGCCTCGCCGATGTCGAACGGGTTCGCCGGGATGTCGCCGGCGTCGACGACCTGCGCGGCCGCGAATGGCGACACGTCCTGCGCGGGGTTGTACGGGCGCAGCAGCCGCGACGACTCGCGCACATGCGAAGGGCCGAACCGCGCGCCGGGACGGTAGCTGACGCCGGTGTCGAACGGGATTCCGACGATCGCGAGGTCGGCGCGCGGCACCTCCTCGATGCGCGGCAGACGCGCGAAGGTGGCGATCCCCGCGTAGCGAGGGTAGACGGACGCGTCGACGGGTCCGACGGGCTCGTGGTGTTCGGTCATGACTCACCTCTCGGGGTGGACGATTCGGTCGACGGATGCTGCGCCCCGGCGTCCTGCGGGATGTGGACGAGCTGCACGCCTCCGGCGGCGATCGCCTCGGTGATGGCGGGCGCGATGTCATCGGGGCTCGACGCGCGCCGGCCGGTCGCGCCGAACGCGTTCGCGAGGGCGACCCAGTCGGGCTGGACGAGATCCACGCCGACGGGACGGATGCCGCGATCCACCTCGTTCTGCTTGATCTCGGCGTACCCGCCGTTGTCGACGCACACGACGGTGAGGTCGAGGCGCTGCTCGACCGCGGTCACGAGCTCGTTGACGCAGAACATCAGCGCGCCGTCGCCGACCACGGCGACGACGGGCCGGCCGCCCTCGGCGGGCTGGGCGACCCGTGCGCCGATCGCGGCGGGAAGGCCGTAGCCGAGCGTCGCGTAGGTCGGCGTGTAGAGCAGCGAGTGCGGGCATGCCTGACGCAGCACGTTGGCGAGCGCCATGTACACGATCTGCGACGAGTCGCCGGCGACGATCGCGTCGCGCGGGAGGGCTGCGGCGATCGCCTCGGCGAGCGCGACGGTCTCCGGGAGGATCGCCGCGGTCTCGGCGGCGATCGCCTCCCGTTCGGCGGTCACGTCACGGGGAGCGCGAGGCGCGTCGGGAAGCGCGGCGAGGATCTCCTCCACCACGGCGGCGCAGTCCCCCACGATGCCGACGGACGCGTCGAGGTTCTTGTGCAGCTGCGCGGCCGAGATGTCGACACGGATCACCGCGCCGCGCGCCTCGAGCCGCGGGGCCCACAGCTCCGCCTCGCCGAGCTTCGAGCCGAGCACGAGGAGCACGTCCGCGTCCTCGGCGACCCGGCGCGCGGCCTCGAGCCGCAGGTTCGAGCCCAGCGACAGCGGGTGGTGCTCGTCGACGGTGGCCTTGCCGTTGAGGGTCATGAGCACCGGGGCGCCGAGCCGCTCGGCGAGCGCCGTGATCGCCCGGCCGGCGCGCGTGGCGCCGCCGCCGGCGACGATCACCAGGCGCGCGGCATCCGTCAGCAGCTTCACGGCATCACGCACCGCACCCGCGTCACCGCGAACCGGCGCCGGAGCGGGACGAGCTTCGCGTGCCGCCGCCGGCACGTCGGCCGGCGCCTCGAGCACGTCCAGCGGGATCTCGATGTGCACCGGACGGGGGCGCCCGGTGCGGAACAGCGCGAACGCGTCGTGCACCGCGTCGACGGCATCCGTCGCGCTCGTCACGCGGCGCGACCACTCCGCGATCGCGCCGACCATCGCGGTCGCGTCCTTCGTCTCGTGGAGGGTGCCGACGTCGCGGAACTCGGCGCCGAGCGCGACGCCGGGTGAGATCACCAGCAGCGGTCGCGACTCGCAGAACGCCGTGCCGATCGCGCTCATCGCGTTCTGCAGGCCCGGCCCCGAGGTGGTGATGACGACGCCGGGCAGCCCGGTCTGCTGCGCCCAGCCGTCGGCGCCGTAGCCCGAGCCCTGCTCGTGCCGGTTGGTCACCGCGCGCAGGCCGAGGCCTTCGAGCGGGCGGTAGAGCTCGAGATTGTGCGTGCCGGGGATGCCGAACACGGCGGTCACCCCGTAGTTGCGCACGGTCTCGAGCACCGCGCGGCCGGTCGTGTCGGCATACCGCGCCGCGGCGTCGGCGGTCACGTCAGCGCCTCGACACGAGCCATCGCGTACCGGCGCTCTCCGCCGACCCAGGTCTCGAGCACCGGGATCTCGGAGATCTCGGTCGCGTCGACCGTCAGCGGGTCGGCTCCGAGCACTGCGAAGTCGGCGTACTTGCCGGCTTCGAGCGAGCCCAGGTCGTCTTCGCGGCCGAGCGAGACCGCGCCCTCGTACGTGTGGGCGCGCAGCGCCGCATCCGCCGACACCCGGAGGCTGTCGGGACCGAGCTTGTGGCCACGGCGCGTCACACGGGTGACGGCGGTCTGGATCGCCTCGAGCGGGATGGGCTCGGCCACCGGCGCGTCGGACGAGATCGTGAACGGCACCCCCGCCGCCTCGAACTCGCCGAGCGGGTTGAACCGCTCCCCCGGCGTGCCGATCGCCTGCTCGACGCCCTCGCCCCAGTTGAAGTAGTGCTGGGTCTGGTTGACGGGACGGATGCCGGCTGCCGCCATGCGCCGGATCTGCTCCGGCGTCGGCAGCCCGCAGTGCTCGATGCGGTGGCGGGCATCGTCGTCGGGGTGCTCGGCCAGCGCCGCCTCGATCGCCGAGACGACCATCTCGATCGCCGTCGGCGACTGCGCGTGGGTCGCGGTCTGCAGCCCGGCCGCATGCGCCTTGCGGATGAGCGCGGTGTACTCGGCGGGCTCGTGGTACAGCTGGCCGGTGCGGCATGGGTCGCCGACGTAGCCGTCGGGGAAGTACGCCGTCCACCCGCCGAGCGTGCCGTCGGCGTAGAGCTTGATGCCGGCGAAGCTCAGGTGCGCGTTGCCGAACTGGCCGACGAGGCCCATCTCGAGCGCGTCGTCGAGCAGGTGCGACAGCAGGTACATCGAGACCCTGAGCTCCAGGCGCCCGGCCTCGGCGAGCCGCAGGTACATGTCGAACTCGCGCCGCGACACCTGCGCGTCGCCGATCGTGGTGACTCCCCCGGCGAGGAAGCGCTGGGTCGCGACATCCAGCTGCCGAAGGTGCTCCTCCGGCTCGTCGGCGAGGTGGAAGTTCGGGCCGTGGTGGCCGATCTTCACCCCGTGGACCCCGGTGAGCATGTTGCACGCGGCATCCGAGATCTCGCCGGTCAGCTCGCCGTCGGCGTCGCGGAAGATCTCGCCGCCCTCGGGGTTCGGAGTGTCACGGTCGACGTCGTTCAGCTCGAACGTGTACGAATTCACGACACCGCCGTGCCCCGACGCGTTCATGAGGTACACCTCGCGGTCGGTCGCGACCTCGTCGAGCTCGAATCGGGACGGATGCCGCTGCTCGGCGAGGTTGCGATGCTCGTAGCCGTAGCCGCGCACCGGTCGACCCGCGGGGAGCTCGGCCGCCGCGGCCTTCAGCAGCGCCACGATCTCGGGGATGCTGCCCGCCTTCTCGGGACCGCAGTCCACCCATGTCATGAGCTGGCCGTACATGAGCGGGTGGGCGTGCGCGTCGACGAAGCCCGGCACGACGACGGCGTCGCCGAGGTCGACGACCTCGGGGTCCAGGCGGAGGGCGGCCGCAGCATCCCGGCACTGCGCTGTCGTGCCGATCGCGACGATGCGTCCGCGGTCGGTGAGCATCGCGGTGGCGGTGCGGCCCTGCGCGTCGACGGTGTGGATGGCACCGGCGATCACCAGGCGCGGGGCCCGCTGCGCGGGGCGGTCGAAGGGAGCGAGCTTTCTCATGGTGTCCTCGGTTCGAGTTCGAGTGCGGACGGAGCCGTGCTCAGAGGGTGCGGGCAGCCGTGGTGTCGGTGCGCGGCGTGAACGAGTCCGTCACGGGCGCCTCGTCGGAGTGCTGCGGCGCGAGCCAGGTGCAGAGGCCGGCGAGCAGGGCCATTCCGATGAACATGAAGATGACCGACCAGACGCTGCCGGTCCACGCGATGAGCATGGTCGCGAACCAGGGCGAGAAGCCGGCCCAGATCGCCGCTCCGACGCCGTACGACAGGGCGATCGACGTGTAGCGCGCCTGCGGGCGGAACATCTGCGCGAGGATCGCGGCGATGGGCGCGTAGGTGGCGCTCATCGCGATGCGCACGAGCGACGCGAGCAGGAAGATGACGGGCTCGACCTTGCCGGGGAGCACCAGCATGAACGGCACGAACGTCAGCACCGAGGTCACCAGGCCGATGTACATGATGTTCTTGCGGCCCCACTTGTCACCGAGCCACGCGACCGGCAGCGTCACGACGAACTCGATGAACGAGGCGATGGTCATGGCGTCGAGGATGAGCTGCGGGCTCATGCTGATCGGCTCGCCGGTCGCGTACGAGGTCGCGAAGGTGGTGGCCAGGTAGTAGCCGCCGGTCGAGATCGGCAGCAGGCCGATGCCGAGCAGGATCGGCTTCCAGTTGACGCGCAGTGCGAATGCGAGCGGCATGGTCTGCTTGCGGCCCTCGACCTTCTGCTCGAACACCGGCGACTCCTCGACGCGGTACCGCACCCAGAAGCCGACACCCACCAGCACGATGGACAGCAGGAACGGGATGCGCCATCCGCCGTTCATGATGAAGTCCTCGCCGAAGCGCGACATGATCGCGAAGATTCCCGACGCCAGCAGCGCGCCGGCGGGGTTGCCCAGCTGAGTGAAGCCGCCGTAGAACGTCTTCTTGCCGGCCGGAGCGTGCTCGACGCTCATGAGCACGGCGCCGCCCCACTCGCCGCCGACCGCGAGGCCCTGCAGCGCACGCAGCAGGATGAGGAGGATCGGGGCCACGATGCCGATCGCCTCGTAGGTGGGGAGGCAGCCGACCAGCACCGTCGAGACGCCCATCAGGAGGAGCGTGATGACCAGCGACACGCGGCGGCCGAGCTTGTCGCCGATGTGACCGAAGATGATGCCGCCGAGCGGGCGCACGAGGAAGGCCACGGCGAACGTCGCGAAGGCGGCGGCGGTCTCGGCGAGCGGGTCGCCGCTCGGGAAGAAGAGAGGCCCGAACACGAGCGCAGCGGCCGTCGCGTAGACGTAGAAGTCGTACCACTCGATGGTGGTTCCCACGAACGCGGCGATGCCTGCGCGCCGCGCCCTGCTGGTGGTGGAAGTCATGACCGCTCCTTTGCGGATGTATCGGGGATGCGATGAAGGCTAAGGACGAACGGATGCCGCTGGCAAGGGCAGAACTCCAGCCCTGGCTTGAATCTGCTGGCGTTCTGTTCGATCTGTTGCACAGAATCACTTGTCGCGTCCTGTGGACAGGGCTCTAGACTCGGATTCCGCACGCGACGACGTGCGTTCCCGGGAAAATCGACGAATTGGACGATCGCGATGGATTTCGACGCCGAACTCATCCGCGAGCTGCAGGTCGACGGGCGCGCGAGCATCCACACGCTGGCCGGTCGCCTCGGCCAGTCCCGCGCCGCCGTCTCGACCCGGCTCCACGCGATGCTGGCCGACGGCACCGTGCGGGTCGTCGCCGCGGTCGACCCGGTGTTCCTCGGGCAGCATGTGCTGGCGCACGTATCGATCCGCACGCAGGGCGGCGTCGAGCCCGTGGCGCAGCATCTGCGCGGACTCAGCGAGACGGTGCTCGTCTCCGCCGTCGGCGGCGCGTACGACCTCGTGACGGAGGTGCGACTCGGGTCGATGCCGGCGCTGCACGACCTGCTCGCCCAGATCCGGGCGCTGCCCGGCGTCGCCGACATCAACACGCTGATCTACACCGACGTGGTCAAGGGGTTCTTCGTCTCGGAATACCACGGCGACGTCACCATCGACGCGATCGACACCGCGCTGATCGAGCAGCTGCAGCGCGACGGCCGCAAGAGCTACCGGGCGCTCGGCGAGGCCGTGCGGCTCTCCCCCTCGGCGGTGACGACACGCGTGCAGCGGCTCGTCGACGGCGGCGTCATCAAGATCAGCGCCGTCGAGGCGCGCGGGCTCGTGCACCGCCAGCTGTCGATGGGCGTCGGCCTCAACCTCGCGGGCACAGACGACCGCGTGACCGATGCGCTGCGCACGTGGCGCGGCGTGGACTTCGCCGCGCGCACCCTCGGCCGCTTCGACGTGGTGACGACTCTTGTCGAACCGTCCGCCGGCGCGCTGTACGCGAGCCTCGAGCGGATCCGCGAGATCCCCGGCGTCTCGGGCGTCGAGGCGTGGTTCCACCTCGCCGTGCTCAAGGAGGACTACGCCCGCACCCTCCGTCCCGCGGGCGGCGGCATCCCGCAGCCCCTCGGCTCGATCACGGGGTGAGCAGGGGCCGATGATCCCGGATGCTCGGCGCGTTTCGACTGCGGGCGCCAGAGCGCCCTCCGCTCAACGACCGGGGGTTATGGCACCCGGTCATTGAGCGAGCGAGGAACGAGCGAGACGAAGCAAGGAAGGGTGGTTTGGCCGTTGACGTGGCCTTCTCCACCGGTCGTTGAGCGAGCGAGGAACGAGCGAGTCGAAACGGCCCGGACCCGCGAGCAACAGCGATTCACGCGGCGCCGGCGAGCGCGGTGATCAGGGCGTCCTCGACCGTCGATCTCGGCATACGCGGGACCTCGGTGGCCAGGGTGCCGAAGGTCGCCGGGTCCCAGTCGAGCTCGAGGGCCGCGTTCACCGCGAGGAGCACGTCGGTGAACCGATCGACCGCCCCCAGCGGCAGCATCCCGCTCAGCAGCCGTGCGCCCCGCACGGCGCGCTGGGAGGTGCCGATGAGCTTGACCGCTCCTCGGGCGTTGACGCTGAACTCGCCGGGGCAGTACTCGCCCGGCACATCGCCGACGCGGGCGTCTACGCCGAGTCCGCGCAGGGCCGCGGTGAGCGCGTCACCGATCTCGCGGAAGAACCGCGCCTGATCTATCGCTCCTTCGGCCTCGCGCGCGACCACGTCGAAAACGATGCAGCTCTCGTCGTACGCGACGGCGCGCCCGCCCGTCGGGCGGATGGCCGGGGCGAAGCCGCGCTCGTTCGCGGCGGTCCGCGCGACCTCGAATCCCGGCAGCCGGCTCTCGCGCCGGCTCATCGCGACCGTCGGCACGGGCGTGTACACCCGCACCACCCGATGCTGCGCGATGGTCCCGTCGGCGACAGCGCGAAGGAGCTCGACGGAGCGCTCGAGGTCGGTCGCAGCATCCGCTCGCTCCTCCTGCCGGATGACGAGCGCCGGGCCGTTCGGGGGGAGCGGGTCGAGCGAGGTCATGCGCCCACACTCTCACGCGAGGGGCGGGGCCGGGCGTTCACTCCGGGTCGTTGCCGGTGTCTCGCCCGAGGCGGAACGGCGTCGTGACGCCGTGATACGCGACGTGGGTCATGAGCCCCTCCGAGGCGTGAGGGAGATTGTGGCAGTGGTCCATCCAGACGCCGGGGTTGTCGGCCACGAAGGCGACCTCGAACGACTCGCCGTGTGCGACATCGAGGGAGTCCACCCACCACGGGCTGCCCGACGACGGTACGCCGTCACGGGAGAGGACGAGGAGGTGGTGGCCGTGCAGGTGCATCGGATGCCCCTCGCCGCTGCTGTTGGCGATCGTCATGACGACGACATCGCCCTCGTCGACCATGTACATCGGCACCGCGGCCCCCATGCCGCCGTTGATCGTCCACCAGTAGCCGGGGCGACCGTCGAGAAAGCCGGGGAGGCGGCCGATGTCGTAGGCGAAGCGGCGATCCGGCGCTTCGGGGTCGAAGTCGACGTCTGCCGGTTCGCCGTAGGACAGCAGGTCGAGATGCTCCCTCGGCGCTGACGTCTCGTCGGCCTCGACGCCATCGGGGCCGATGGTGACCGAGGCCCCCGGCACCTGCACGCGGGCGGCGCCGCTGTCGGGAACGCGCAGCTCGAGGTCGGCACGGCCGCCTGCGGTGATCTGCACGCTGTGATCGTCGACAGGCGTGGGACCGACCAGGTCGTGCCCATCGACCGCCAGCACCCGGAACGACGACCCGGTCACCCACGCCGACGTGGGCGTGGAGTCGGTGTTCACGAGCCGAACGCGGACGATGTCGCCGGGAGCGGCGTCGTGGTGGGAGTCTCCGAGCGCGCCGCCGATCGTGCGCTGCCCGCCCGGGTAGGTGTGGATCGCCGCGACCAGGTCGACGCCGGCAGTGGTCACGGCGGCGGTTGCGGCATCCGTCTCCGGAGCCGGTTCGAGGATCAGCGCACCGAAGAGGCCGCCGACCACCTGCGGGTGCGACGCCTGGTGCGCGTGGTACCAGAACGTGCCGACCTGCTCGGCGACGAAGCGGTAGGTGAAGCTCTGCCCTGGCATGACGGCGTCCTGCGTGACGCCGGCGACGCCGTCCATCGCGTTGGGGACGTCGACCCCGTGCCAGTGCGCGGTGACACCGGCGGGCACGTCCTCGTTGCGCAGCACCACCTCGACGAGCTGGCCCTCCGTCGCCCGGATGGTCGGGCCCGGCGTGCTGCCGTTGAGGGTGAAGCCGTCGAACGGCTCTCCGCCGTCGAGGCTCACGCGCTCGGCCCGCGCGGTCAGTTCGACGTGAACGTCGGCGAGCCGATCGGGGTCGGCGATCAGGTCGGGCACGGACGTCTCACCGGTTGCGGGCGCGGCCGCTGTGCCGTCGGCGGCGCCTGCATGGGCGTGCGCCGCGGCGTGGGCTTCGGAGCCGGCGCCGCCCCCGAAGTCCGGCACGCCCATGTCGAGCGCCGAGTACGAGCCGGGGAGCACGCTCGCCCACCACATCCAGCCGACGAGCCCGACCGCGACCAGGCCCAGCACAGCGCCGAGCCGGCGGGCGAACCACGCCCACCGGCTCTTCGCTGAGGCGGTCCTAGGCGGAAGCACTGGCGGCAGCGGGCGTGGCGACCGCGTCGGCCTGTGCCGAGACGCGGCGCTTCGAGGCGTTGAGTCCGGCCAGGAGCGCCGCCGTGAACAGCAGCAGCGCGTTCACGCCGTGGAAGAACCCGAGAAGCGGGATGCCGTGACCGAACAGGCCGAGCGTCACCTGGAGGATGACGAGCCCGAGCACGACGGCGGCGAACGCGACGCCCCGCCGGATCTTCGCGAAGAACGACACGATCAGCAGGATCAGCGCGAGCGCCGGGATGACGAACATGCCGTTCATGCCGTGGATCATGAAGCCCATCACCTCGGGGAACGGCGGCGGGCCCTCCTGCGCGGACGCGTCGACGACGCCGCCTTCGGCGATGTACAGGCCGAGCCCGGCCGAGGCCCAGGCGTGCGACGCCGCCTGCAGCGCGACGAGCGCGCAGATGGCGAATGACAGGATGCGGTAGGTGATGCGCATGACAGCTCCTCGATGTCGGGTTCAACGACACGACAGAGCGTCTGGGCCCCCGTCTGATACATCCGCGACACGACGCGGCTGTCCTTCATCGCCTGCCGCGGTGCGCAGATCAGCGTCGCGCCCAGTGCGGAGGCGGGCCCGCGCTCGGGCGGAGCGGCCTGTAGGTCGTCCATACCGTCCGGTAGCGGAACCCGCCGTACAGGACGGCGGAGGCGACGATGGCGAGACCGACCACGACGCCGACGACGACCGCCGCGATCACGGGCGTGCCGAGAGCCGCACAGAGACCGCCGACGAACATGCCCCCGACCGACCCGTTGACGAGGATGCTGAGGATCATCGACGAGCCGAGCACCTGTTCCAGCCCGCCGCGGTAGCGAAGGAACGAGTAGGTCACCATGGATCCGAGTTGGTCGTCGCTGGGTGAGGCGAGGAAATAGCGGGCGGCGGTGGGATCGACGTCGGCGTAGGCGCCGCGGATGCGGTTCATCGCGACCACGTACATGAGGTCCTCTTCGGCGACCGTCATCACGCGCATGAGCGTGAGCAGGCCGACGACCGACAGGAACCCGAGGATGCCGAGCGCCGCCGCGGGGAACCACGACCCGAACCGCGTCGCCTGCCCGAGCAGGCCGATCGTGACGAGGCCCGCCGAGACGAGCGTGAGGTAGATCGTGATGCGCGTGAGCACCTCGCTCTGCGCGGTGCTGCGTGCGGCCAGCAGACCCCAGTGCTCGGTCGCGAGGATCTGCAGCCGGCGCGCGAGCGCGGCGTCGCTCGCGGCCTCGCCCCCGTCGGCCCCGTCCCCGTCGGCCCCCGTCGCCATGGTTCATGGTCCCACCGAGGTCGAGCGGGCGGTAGGCCGCTCCGGCGACGGGCACAGAATCGGAGGTCCCTCGCGACACGCCGGCTGGCAGCATCCGTCCCCGGCGTGTCGGGCGAGACCTCCGATTCTGTGCGCGCGCCAACGGCAACGGCCGGCACCCGCGCGGGTACCGGCCGTCGTCCCCCAGCTCAGGCCGCCGCGCCCTCGGGGTTCTGCGCCCACAGGTCGGGGCCGAAGACCTCATAGTGGATGCGCTCGCTCGGGATGCCGCGCGCGATCAGCGTCGCACGGGAGGTGCGCATGAACGGCAGCGGGCCGCACATGAACACCGTCGCGCCGGCGGGCAGTTCGACGTCGGCGAGGTCCATGAACCCCTCGCGCGCCGGGTGGAGCGTGGGGGCGGTCGCAGCATCCGTCTCGTACCAGTTCTGCGCCTTCGCATCGTCCATCGCGAGCACCTGGCGGCGCAGCGACGAGTAGAGCGCATGCGTGTCGTGCGCGCGGTCGGCGTGGAAGAGGCGCACGGTGCGCTGGGGCTGGCGACGGGAGAGGTCTTCGAGGATCGCGGCGACCGGCGTGATGCCGATGCCTGCCGACACCAGCACGAGGGGCTGCTCGGAATCGTCGAGCACCACGTCGCCGGCCGGCTGCGACACGTCGAGCACCGTGCCCGGCTTCGCGTTCTCGAACAGCCACGTCGACACCTGGCCGTCGGGGGTGTCGCCGACGCCGCGCACGCGCTTGATCGTCACGCGGAGCGAGTCGCCGCGCGGGCCTGACGAGATCGTGTACTGGCGCGGCTGGCGCGAGCCGTCGGGCAGGTCCACCGCGATCGCGACGTACTGCCCGGTGTGGTGCGAGGGCACTTCGCCCGCGACCGGCGCGAGCAGGAGCGAGAAGACGTCGTCGGACTCCTCGAACCGCTCGACCACCCGGTACGAGCGCCACGGCTGCTCGGGGTCGGTGCCGCCCTCGGCGTAGAGCTTCGCCTCCTCGGCGATCAGCGACGTCGCGAACAGCCAGTAGACCTCGTCCCACGCGGACTTCACCTCGGGGGTCACGGCGTCGCCGAGCACCGTCCCCACGGCCGCCAGGAGGTGGTGTCCGACAACGAGATACGAGCGCGCCTGGATGCCGAGCGAGACGTGCTTGTGGGCGATCCGGCGCATCACGGGGGTGAAGTCGGGCGCGTTCGGGTCGATGAGCTGCACCGCGAAGGCGACGACCGACGCGGCGAGCGCCTTCGGCTGCTCCCCCACCGCCTGGTTCGCGCGGTTGAAGACGCGGAGGAGCTCCGGGTGGGCGGCGAACATCGCCGGGTAGAAGACCTTCGTGATCTCCTCGGCATGCTCGGCGACGACACCCGCGGTGGCGCGGACGATGGCTTCGGACTCCGGTGAGAGCTGCATGGGGTTCCTTTCTCGGACCGGACGCGACGGCCTCGACTCTCCTCCGTCCCTGCATCACGCGGCGGGCGTTCCACCGGTTTTATCCGGTCGACCTCTCAGCGCGGGCGGAGACAGCCCTCTTACCCTGGAACCATGCCCCGCCGCGCGCACGACTTCCGCGGACTCACCCAGCCCCGCCGCCTGCAGCTGCTGCAGGCCATTCAGCGCGTGCCCGGACGCCGCGCCGGCGAGCTCGCCTCGGAGTCCGGCATCCCGCTGAACACGGTCCGCGACCATCTGCGCGTGCTGGAGGACGAGGGGCTCATCCGCAGCGAGACGATCCAGGTCGGCGTCCGCGGGCGCCCTCCGGTGGTGTTCCACCCCGTGCGCGAGTCGGCGTCGAGCGACGCGGCGAGCGCGCGCGTCGAGGGCGCCGAGGCGAGGGGACGGATGCTGCGTGCCGTGACCCGCAGCGAGGCTCCGGAGCTTCCCGCCGACGCCGCGCGACAGCTCGACGTGCTGTACGAGCACCTCGACGACGCCGGGCTCGATCCGGCCGTGGACGAGAAGACGCTGTCGTTCGACCTCGCGCCGTGCCGGTACCACGACATGATCGACGAGGACCGCGCCCTGGTGTGCGGCGTGCACGCGCGCCTCGTGCAGGACGTGCTGCTGCACACCGAGGGTCCGCTGGAGCTCGAGCGCCTCGAGCCCTTCGTGACGGCGCACCACTGCCGGCTGCTGCTCACCACACGGCCGGCATAGGGCGCGCAGACCCCCGCGCGGCGAGAAGGCCGGGAGTCTAGGCTGGCGCTGTCGGAGGAGGTTCCCATGACCGTCGACATCGAGGTCGTCCCGCTGGTCAAGCCGGACGACGTGAACGTCATCGTGGGCCAATCGCATTTCATCAAGACCGTCGAGGACCTGCACGAAGCACTCGCCGGGGTCGGCGGAACGCTGCGGTTCGGGGTCGCGTTCTGCGAGGCATCCGGTGCGCGGCTGGTGCGCCGCACGGGCAACGACGACGACCTCGTCGCGCTCGCCGTCGATGCCGCGCTGGCGATCGGCGCGGGCCACGCGTTCGTGATCATGCTGCAGGGCGGCTTCCCGGTGAATGTCCTCAACCAGGTGAAAGCCGTGCCCGAGGTCTGCTCCATTTTCTGTGCGACCGCCAACCCGGTGCAGATACTCGTCGCGGCGACCGACGCCGGGCGCGGCGTCGCGGGTGTCATCGACGGTCAGCCGCCGGTCGGCGTCGAGACCGAGCAGGACGTCGCGGATCGCCGGGATCTGCTGCGCGCCATCGGCTACAAGCTCTGACGCGGCGGCGCCCGTGGATCTGCGATCTGCCGGATGCCGCTAGCGTCGAAGGGCGCGGCGATGCGCCGGCCGGGGAGGATCGCAGATGGATCATTTCGACACGATCGTGGTGGGCGCGGGGGTGGCAGGTCTCACCGCCGCACGCCTCTTGAGAAAGGCCGGCCGTCGTGTCGTCGTGCTCGAGGCCCGCGACCGCGTAGGCGGCCGCGTCTCGACCGACCGCCACTTCCCGGGCACGGTGACCGACATGGGCGCCTCGTGGATCCACGGCATCACCGACTCCCCCGTCGCGGCGGCGGCGGAGGCTTTCGGCATGCGCACCGTCGAGTTCACCGTCGGCGGCTACCAGCCCGACAGCCGCCCGATCGCGTACTACGGACCCGACGGGAAGCGATTGACGGATGCCGCCACCCGGGCGTACATCGACGACATCCACGCCGTCGACGCCACACTGCGGGAGGTCGTCTCCGCCTCGGCTCCCGATGCGTCGTACCGGGATGTGACCGACGCCGCGCTCGCCGCCCAGGGATGGGACGCGGAGCGCACGCAGCGTGTGCGCGAGTACCTCGAGCACCGCTCGGAGGAGCAGTACGGCGCGTGGATCGAGGACCTCGCCGCGCACGGGCTCGACGACGACTCCATCGACGGCGACGAGGTCGTGTTCCCCGACGGGTACGACCGCCTGCCGCGACGGCTCGCCGAGGGACTCGACATCCGTCTCATCCATGTCGTGTCCGCCGTGCAGTGGTCTGCGGAGGGCGTGCTGGTCACGACCGACCACGGGCTGTTCTCCGCCGACACCGCGATCGTCACCGTGCCGGTGGGCGTGCTGCAGTCGGACGACTTCGTGATCGAGCCCGCATTGCCGGAACCCGTCGCGGGCGCGCTGAGCAGGCTCACGATGAATGCGTTCGAGAAGGTGTTCCTGCGGTTTCCGGCGAAGTTCTGGGATGACGGCGTCTACGCGATCCGCCAGCAGGGCCCCGAGAGCCGGTGGTGGCACTCGTGGTACGACCTCACCGCGCTCGACGGCACGCCGACGCTGCTGACCTTCGCGGCCGGCCCGGCGGCGGTCGAGACGTGGGACTGGACCGAGGACGAGATCGTCGAGTCCATCCTCGTGCAGCTGCGGCGCCTGTACGGCGAGCGCGTCGGGACGCCGACCTACGTGCACATCACGGACTGGCAGGACGACCCGTGGTCGCACGGGTCGTACGCCTACATGACGGTCGGGTCGACGACGGCCGACCACGACGACCTCGCGACGCCGATCGGCGGCGTGCTCCACCTCGCCGGCGAGGCGACGTGGACCGACGACCCGGCGACGGTGCCCGCGGCGATGCTCTCCGGCCACCGCGCGGCGGCGAGGGTGCTCGGACGCGACATCGCCATCGAGGAGGCCTGGGCCGACTGACGAGCCCGGTCGATCTTGTGGCGGGGTGCGGGGAGTGCGATTCTGCACCTGAGCCCACGAGCGTGGGCCGACCTGGCCGATAGGACGACACCATGGCCGCGTCCAGCCCCGCACCGCACGGCGGCTTCGTGGTCGACCTCGCGGAACTGTCGGCCGATGACCTCGCGACCGTCGGCGGCAAGGCGGCGAACCTCGGCGAGCTGATCCGCGCGGGCTTCGACGTGCCGCCGGGCTTCTGCGTCACCACCGCGGCCTACCGGCGCGCGGTCCGCGGCTCGGCAGTCGAGTCCGGGACGATCACGGATGCCGCGTCCGCGCGTACGGCCGTGCTCGAGGCGCCGTTCCCCTACGAGGTGGCCCACGCGGTGCGAGAGGCGTACGACCGGCTGGAGCCGGGGGCCGGTGCCGTCGCCGTACGATCGTCGGCGACCGCGGAGGACCTGCCGGGTGCGAGCTTCGCCGGCCAGCAGGACACCTACCTCAACGTGGCCGGCATCGACGACGTGCTGGATGCGGTCCACCGCTGCTGGGCGTCGCTGTGGACCGACCGCGCGGTCGCGTACCGCACCGCGCAGGACATCGACGGCGCGGGAGTCGCCCTGGCAGTCGTCGTGCAGCGGATGGTCGATGCCGAGTCCGCGGGCGTGCTGTTCACGGCCGACCCGGTGACCGGCCGCCGCCGCCAGGCGGTGCTCGACGCGGCGCGCGGTCTCGGCGAGGCGGTCGTGTCGGGTTCGGTCGACCCGGACCACTTCGTCATCGACACGGCGACCGGGCGGATCCTCGATCGGCGACCCGGCGGTGAGGCCGATCAGCCGGCGAGCGTCGCCGACGCGCAGGTGCGTGCGCTCGCCGCGCTCGGAGACCGAGTGGAACGCGCGTTCGGCAGCCCGCAGGACATCGAGTGGGCGATCGACGGCGACGGGCACGCCTGGCTCACCCAATCGCGGCCGGTCACCACCCTGTTCCCTGTGCCCGTGCGCGACGCGCGGCTGCCCGCCGGCGACACCCGCGTCTACTTCTGCGTCAGCCTCGCGCAGGGGCTCCATCGGCCGATCACGCCGATGGGCGTCGCCGCCTTCCGGGTGATCGGCTCCGGCTTCCTCGACCTCATCGGCCGCCGTCCCGCCCGGATCTCCGACGGACCCGGCGCCTTCGCGATCGGCGGCGACCGCATCTTCGTCGACGCGACGCCCGTCGTGCGATCGGCGGTCGGCCGAGAGATCTTCCCGCGGGCGCTCGACGTGATGGAAGCACGGTCCGCCGTGGTCCTGAGAGGGCTGTTCGACGACCCGCGGTTCACGGTGCTTCCACGGTCGCGGCGACGCTTCGCGCGCGGCTTCCTGCACCTCGCCGCGCGCATCCGGCTGCCGTTGCTCGTCGGACAGGCGCTCTTCAGCCCTGCTGCCGCCCAGCGGCGGGTGCAGCGGCTCGCCGCGGAGGTGCGGGCGCGCGACCTCCCCTCCGGCAGCGACATCCCGACCCGCGTCGACGGGGTCGTCGATCTGCTCTTCCGCGCGATGCCCCTGGCGCCCCGGAGCCTGCCCGGCGCCGTCGTCGGATTCGGCATGCTCGGGCTCGCCGGCCGACTGCTGCGCGGCTCCACGCAGCCGGGAGATCTGCAGACCGTGCTCCGCAGCGTGCCCGACAACGTCACCACCCAGATGGATCTCGAACTGTGGGACGTCGCGGTGCGGGCGCGGCGCGACGCCGAGTCGGCTGCGGCGCTGCGCACCCGCGACGCCGAAGACCTCGCGGACGCCTACCTCGCGGGCGCGTTGCCGGCCGTCCTGCAGCGCGTGATGGCGAACTTCCTCGCCCGCTACGGCCACCGCGCCGTCGCCGAGATCGACCTCGGCATGCCGCGCTGGGCTGAAGACCCCGCGCACCTCTTCGGCGTGCTGTCGGGATACCTCCGCCTCGATACGGATGCGGCGACCCCCGCGCAGCACTTCGCCGCCGGTGCGCGCGACGCCGAGGCGATGATCGACACCCTCGTCGGTCGCGCGCGTGAGCGCAGCCGGGCTCGCGCCGCCGCCGTCGGGTTCTGCCTCCGGAGGGCTCGAGCGCTCGTCGGCATGCGCGAGATGCCGAAGTTCCTCATGATCATCGCGATGCGCCGGGCACGAGCGGAGCTGGCCGCCATCGGCATCGAACTCGCCGCCGCGGGCCGGATCGCGGCCCCTGCCGACGTGTTCTTCCTCGACTTCGACGAGACGAAGCGTGCCGCGGCCGGAACGGACATGCGCGAGACGGTCCGTGAGCGCAGAGACCGGTACGACGCCGAGCTCCGCCGGCGGCACGTGCCGCGCATGCTGCTGTCCGACGGCACGGAACCGGAGGCCGTCGGCGCCGGCTCCGCCGCGGATCAGCCCGGGGCGCTGCGTGGCACTCCGGCGTCGGCCGGGACCGTCACCGCCCCCGCGCGCGTCATCATCGACCCGGTCGGGGCGCGCCTCGAGCCCGGCGAGATCCTCGTCGCCCCCTCGACCGATCCAGGCTGGACCCCGCTGTTCCTCACCGCGGGCGGGCTCGTCATGGAGATGGGCGGCGCCAACAGCCACGGGGCCGTCGTCGCACGGGAGTACGGCATCCCCGCGGTCGTCGGAGTCCCGCGCGCGACCGAGACGATCACCACGGGGGTCCACGTGACCGTCGACGGGGCAGCGGGCGTGGTGACGATTCCGCAACCGGCGGCCTGACGCCACCCGCGTGTTCTTGGCTGCAGTCCATGAAGACCGGGGGAACTGTTACGCCCGCACATTGACACACGCTCCGAGATCGACTTAGTTAGGCGAGGCAACCCTAACAAAGGAGCTCTCCCCCGTGCTCGATCTGCTCACGCGCCCCACCGCCGACGCTTACCGCGACCTCATCGCACAGACCTCGGCGCAGGTCGCCGACCGGTTCGAGACGACGACGCAGCCCTTCTCGGGCGCCTCCCGCGCCGATCTGCAGAGGCTCGTCGACGACGTGCCCCTCGACGGCGACGGCGTGGGATCTTCGCAGGCCGTCCGTGAGATCGATCAGCTGTTCCTCGAGCACGCCGTGTGGTTCCACCACCCCGCTTACGCCGCCCACCTCAACTGCCCGGTCGCGCTGCCCGCGGTCGCTGCCGAGACCGTCCTCGCGGCGGTCAACACGTCGGTCGACACGTACGACCAGTCCGCTGTCGGGACGCTCATGGAGCGGCGACTGATCGGGTGGGTCGCTGACCGCGTCGGCTTCACGCACGGCGGCGGTGTCTTCACCTCGGGCGGGACGCAGTCCAACCTCCACGCGCTGCTGCTCGCCCGTGAGGCGGCGCTGGCCGCCACTGCCCTGCCGCGCCCGCGCGCGCTCTCCCGGCTCGTGGTCTTCGCGACGGCATCGAGCCACTTCAGCGTCGGCAAGTCCGCACTCCTGCTCGGTCTCGCCGACGACGCGGTCATCGAGGTCCCCGGCGACGGGGAGGGACGGATGGATGCCGCGGCCCTGGCACTCGCGCTGCGCGAGGCCGCAGCATCCGGTCGCCTTCCGATGGCCGTCGTGGCGACCGCCGGTACGACCGACCGCGGCGTGATCGACCCGGTCGCCGCGATCGCGGACGTCTGCCAGGAGCACGCCGTGTGGCTGCACGTGGACGCGGCCTACGGCTGCGGGCTGCTCGTGTCGCCGCGCCGACGGCACCTGCTCGCGGGCGTCGAGCGCGCACGGTCGGTGACGGTCGACTTCCACAAGAGCTTCTTCCAGCCGGTGTCGTCGAGCGCGATCCTGGTGCGGGAGCCCCGCGATCTCGCGGCGGGCGCGTGGCACGCGGACTATCTCAACCCACTCGAGAACGACGAGCCGAACCAGGTCGACGTGTCGCTGCAGACCACACGCCGGTTCGATGCGCTCAAGCTCTGGGTCACGCTTCGCGCGCTCGGCGCCGACCGGATCGGCGAGATGTTCGACACGGTCATCGACCTCGCGGCGGCGGTAGGCGATGAGATCGCGGCGGATCCCCAGCTCGAGCTCGTCGGCCGGACGCAGCTCAGCACCGTGTTGTTCCGCGTGCGCCCCGAGGGCGTCGACGACCTGGCGCGGGATGCCCTCGTGGCGGGCATCCGGCGCGTGCTGTTCGAGTCGGGCCGGGCGCTCGTCGCGAAGACCGTGATCGACGGGCGACCGTGCCTCAAGCTGACGCTGCTCAATCCCGAGACCACCCTCGACGACATCCGTCAGATCCTCGCGATGGTGAAGGATGCCGCCACCACCCTCGCCGGCATCGCGCCCGAGTTCGACGAGGCTCTCGCGGGTGCGGAGGCGTCCGCATGAGCGCGCACGTGCACGACATCGTCGGAGTCGGAATCGGCCCGTTCAACCTCGGGCTGGCGTGCCTCGCCGAGCCGACCGGGCTGGACGCGGTCTTCCTCGATCGCGCCGACGGGTTCCGCTGGCATCACGGCATGATGATCGAGGGCGCCACCATTCAGGTGCCGTTCCTCGCCGACCTCGTGACGATGGCCGACCCGACCTCGCCGTTCTCGTTCGTCAACTGGCTCAAGCAGACCGGCCGCCTCTACCCCTTCTACATCCGCGAGAGCTTCTACGCCCTGCGCACCGAGTACGACGCGTACTGCCGATGGGCCGCCGCGCAGCTGCCGAATCTGCGCTGGAACCAGGAGGTGATCGCCGTCGAGCACGACCCCGCCGACGACACCTACATCGTGCGCGCGATGCGCACCGATACCGGTGAGGAGCGCGAGCTGCGCGCGCGGCACGTCGTGCTCGGAGTCGGCACGCAGCCCGTCATCCCCGCGGCCCTTCGCGGGCTCGAGGGCCCCGTGATCCACAGCTCGCAGTACCTGGATCAGCGCGACGCGCTGCGCGCGTCGGGTTCCATCACGGTGGTCGGCAGCGGCCAGTCCGCGGCGGAGATCTACCGCGATCTGCTCGAGGGCACGCGGGACGGCGGCTACCGGCTCGACTGGATCACCCGCTCGCCCCGGTTCTTCCCGATGGAGTACACCAAGCTCACGCTCGAGATGACGTCGCCGGAGTACACCGATCACTTCCACGCGCTGCCGATAGGCATCCGTCAGCACCTGGGGCGCGAACAGCGGAGTCTCTACAAGGGCATCTCGGCCGACCTGATCGACGACATCTACGACACCCTCTACCGGTTGAGCGCCGACGGCCCGGTGCCGACCACGCTGATGACCGACACCGAGGTGACGTCCGCCGAATGGGACGGCTCACGGTACCGCCTGCAGCTGCGCCACGCGCAGGTGGATCGCGAGCACGAACGCGAGACCGCGTCGCTCGTGCTCGCCACCGGCTACGCCGCGCAGACGCCACCCTTCCTGGAGCCGATCGCCCACCGCCTCGACCACGACATGCTCGGCCGTCTCGCGGTGGCGCGCGACTACAGCGTCGACGGCGGCCGCGTGTTCGTGCAGAACGGCGAGGAGCACACCCACGGCCTCACCGCGCCCGACCTCGGCTTCGGCGCGTGGCGCAACTCGTCGATCCTCTCGTCGATCATCGGCCGCGAGGTGTACCCGATCGAGCGGCGCATCGCCTTCCAGGACTTCGGGGTACCGGCCGACGTGCCCGCGACCGTCGGGGCCGCCCGATGACGCTCGCGACCTCGATCGTCCCCGCCGACCCGCAGCGCGACGCCCCGGCGCTGCAGCGGTGGCTCGCCGACCCGCACGCCGCGTTCTGGGGCATGGGCGACCTCGACGTCGGCGCCGTGCGCGACTACCTCTCGGACGTCACGGCAGATCCGCATCAGCAGGCCTGGCTCGGCCTGGTCGACCGCGTCCCCACCTTCTTCGCCGAGACGTACGACCCGGCGCAGGTGCTGCTGCGCGGCATCCATGATCCGCTCCCCGGCGATCTCGGCATGCACGTGCTCATCGCTCCGCCCGAAGGCGCGCCCCGCCACGGCCTCACCGACGCGGTCTTCGCCGCGGTCATGACGTGGTGCTTCGACGAACTCGGCGCGCAGCGCGTCGTCGTCGAGCCCGACGCCCGCAACGACCGCATCCGGTGCAAGAACCTCCGCGCCGGCTTCACCGAGCTGCGCTTCGTCTCGGTCGACGACGGCGACCACACCAAGACCGCGGTGCTCTCCGTCTGCACGCGCGACGACTACGCCCGCTCCGAACTCGCCGCCGTCGCGGCGCCCGCACTCGCACGAACAGGGATCCCCGCATGACCGCCCCCGCCACTCATCTCTCCCCCGCGCACCTCGCCGACGCCCAGCGCCACCTGGTCGCCAAGGCGATCGCCGAGTTCAGCCACGAGCGACTTCTCGCGCCCGAGGCGATCCCGGACGGCTGGCGGGTCGTCGTGCCGGACGCCGACGTCGAGTACCGGTTCGCGGCGGTCCGCACCGAGCTCGAGCACTGGGTCCTCGACGAGGCGAGCCTGCACCGGCTCGTGGCCGGCGAGCCCGCCGACCTCGACGCGCAGGCGCTCATCCTCGAGCTGCAGCCGGTGCTCGGCCTGTCCGACGCACTGCTGCCGATCTACCTCGAAGAGATCGCGTCCACTCTGGCGAGCGCGGCGTTCAAGGTCGCGCACGGCGGGCCGTCGGCCGACGACCTGCTCGGGGCCGACTTCCAGACGATCGAGTCCGCGATGACCGAGGGGCACCCCGGGTTCGTCGCGAACAACGGCCGCATCGGCTTCGGCGTCTCGGCGCACGCCGCCTACTCCCCCGAAGCCGGTCGGCCGTTCCGCCTGGTGTGGCTCGCCGCGCGGCGTTCGACATCGCATCTGGCGCTCGGCGCCGGCCTGGACGAGGCATCCCTCCTCTCCGGCGAGCTCTCCCCCGCCGAGCACGCGCGCTTCGCGGATCGGCTGACCGAGCTCGGCGAGACCCGCGCCCACTACCACCTGCTGCCGGTGCACCCGTGGCAGTGGGAGAACCGCATCGCGATCACGTTCGCGCCCGACATCGCGCGCCGCGATCTCGTGCTGATCGGCGAGAGCGACGACGAGTACCGCGCGCAGCAGTCGGTGCGCACGATGTTCAACGCGACGCACCCCGAGCGCCACTACGTCAAGACGGCGCTGGCGGTGCAGAACATGGGGTTCCTGCGCGGACTGTCGCCCGCCTACATGCGCGTGACGCCCGCCATCAACGACTGGGTCGCCGAGCTCGTGGCCGGCGACGCGACGCTTCGTGACTCGGGCTTCCGCGTGCTGCGCGAGCGCGCCTCGATCGGGTACACCGGCGACGCGTACCACCGCACGCCGGCGCCGTCGGCCCACCGCAAGATGCTCGCCGCCCTCTGGCGCGAGAGCCCCGTACCGCTGATCGCGCCGGGCGAACGGCTCGCGACCATGGCGTCGCTGCTGCATCGCGACGCGCGGGGGCACTCGTACGCGACGGCGCTGGTGCGGGAGTCGGGCATCGAGGCGACGACATGGGTGCGCGCCTACCTGAGGGCTTACCTGCGTCCGCTCGTGCACTGCCTGCTCGCGCACGACCTCGCCTTCATGCCGCACGGCGAGAACCTCATCCTCATCCTGGAGGACCACGTTCCCACCGGCGTGTTCATGAAGGACATCGGCGAAGAGGTGGCCTTGCTCGCCGACCGGACCGTGCCGGAGGACGTGCGCCGCATCGTCTCGCCGGTCGACGACGAGGAGAAGGCGCTCGCGATCTTCACCGACGTGTTCGACGGCGTGCTGCGGCACCTCGCCGGCATCCTCCACGCCGACGGCACGCTGCCCGAGAACGCGTTCTGGCGGATCGCCGCCGAGATCATCGACGAGCACGAGGCGCAGCATCCGTGGATCGACTCGCGCGTGGATCTGCGCGCCGATGCGTTCGCGCACTCGTGCCTCAACCGCCTGCAGCTGCGCAACACGCTGCAGATGGTGGATCTCGCGAACCAGTCCGCGTCGCTGATGTACGCGGGCACACTGTCGAACCCGGTCGCGCGTTCGCGCGTGGGCTCGGTCGCGCTGCGGGAGCCTGTGGGAGTCTGACGACATGGCGGAGGTCTATCGCGACGGCCTCGGCATCCCTCACCTCCGGGCGGCGGACGTGGGCGATCTCGCCGAGGCGCAGGGAGAGGTGACGGCGCGCGACCGTGGCTGGCAGATCGAGGTCGACCGGCTGCGTGCGGCGGGGCGGTTGTCGGAGCTGATCGGCGCGGCCGGCGTGGCGTGGGATGTCTTCGCGCGACGGGCACGGCTCGACGACACCGCGCGCCGAGCGCTGGAGGGGACGGATGCTGAGACCCGCGCGTTCGTCACCCGCTATGCGGTGGGGGTCCGGCGCGGGATGTCGGCGATGGGAGCCGGTGCGACCGAGTTCGCGGCGCTCGACGCCCACTTCGGCGACGAGCGACCCCTGGAACCCTGGGAAGACCACGACCCGCTCGGCGTACTGCACGTCGCGCACGCGCTGTTCTCGACGTTCCCCGTGATGCTGTGGCGCGAGCACGTCGCCGCGACGCTCGGCGACGCATGGGTCGACGTCTTCGCGGGGTACGGCGACGGCGGCGACGAGACCCTGCCGACGTCGGGGAGCAACGCGTGGGCGCTGCACGGCTCGAGGACGGCGAGCGGGCTGCCGCTGCTCGCCGGCGACCCACACCGCATCTTCGAGCTGCCCGGCGTGTACCAGCAGGTGCGGCTCGCGTGCGACGAGTTCGATGTCGTCGGCCTCGCGTTCCCCGGCGTGCCCGGGGCCCCGCACTTCGGGCACACCGGTGACGCCGCGTGGGGCGTGACGAACGCGATGGCGCACGGGGTGGACCTGTTCCGCGAGCGACTGCGCCGCGTGCCGGGCGGCGTGCAGGCGCTCGGCCCGGACGGCTGGCGCGACGTCGACGTCGAGCGCTCGGTGATCCGGGTTCGAGGCGGCGATCCGGTCGACGTCGAGGCGATCGAGACGGAGCGGGGCACGGTCGTGACCGAGCTCCGGGCGGACCGCGACGAGCTCGTCGGGTGGAGCGTGCGCATGCCCGCGCGGACGAACGCCGACCTCGGCGCCGGCGCACTGCTCGGCCTGCTGCGAGCGCGGTCGGCCGGGGATGTCGTGACCGCATTCGGACGATGGGTCGATCCGGTGAACCGCGTGCTCGCCGCCGACCGCGACGGCACGGTGCTCGCCGCGACGGTGGGCGTGACGCCGGATCGCCCGCGCCCCGAGCGTCGACTGCCGTTGCGTGCGGAGGCGGTGGCGGATCGAGCGGGCACGCGCCCACTCGAGGTGACCGACGTGGCGGTGGATGCGAACGAACGCCCCGGCCGCCCGGAGATCGACCTCGGGTGGGCGTACTCGTCGTCCCACCGCGCGGACCGCATCCGGGTCCTGCTCGAGGAACTCCGGCCGGGGTCCGTCGACGACTTCGGGCCCGTGTGGAGCGACACGGCGAGCGGCTCGGCGATCGCGCTGCTGCAGTTCCTGCCGCGGGGGCCACTGCCGCCGCTTGCCGCAGCGGTGCGCGATGCGCTGTGGGAGTGGGACGGACGGATGGACGCAGCATCCGTCTCGGGCGGCATGTTCGCGGCATGGCGAGCCGCGCTCGTGCGGCGCGTCGCCGCACACCCCGCGCTGGCGGCATTGCACACGCCGCACGGCTACGGCGCGGTGTTCGACCCGTGGCTCGGCATCACCGGCCAGGTCGCCGCGGCATTGACGAGGCTGCTCGCACACCCTGCGCTGCGCGACGACGTCGAGCCCCTGGCGGCTGCGGCGCTCGATGACGCCACCGACGCGGACGAGTGGGGCGCGACGCATCGACTGCTTCCGGTGCACCTGCTCGCCGACGTGCGCGGCACGGTCGATCCGGGAGCGGGCCTCGACGTGCCGCTGTCGGGCGACGGCGACACCGTACGGTGCACGGGCTCGACCCCCGGTGTCACCGACCGATCGTGGCGAGGCTCGGTCGCACGATGGGCGTGGGATCTCGCCGACCGGGAGAACAGCCTGTGGAGCGTGCCGTTCGGCGCCGCCGGCGACCCCGCCTCACCCCACTTCGCGGATCAGCTGTCCGCGTGGGCCGAGGTCCGACCCGCGCGGGTCGTGACCGACTGGTCCCGCCTCCGACCCGATGCCCCGACAGGAGCCGTATGACCACCCTCAGCACACAGCGCCTCGTGAGCGGACCCTCCGGAGCCATCGTGCACACGGCCGACGACCCGGTGCTCGGCCGCGTCGAGGTCGCCGTGCTCGATCCCGTCGCCGATCTCGAGGTCATCCACCGCTGGGTCACGGCACCGACCGCCCGATTCTGGGGGCTCGGCGACCTCACGCCCCAGGAGCTGAGCGACCTCTACGCGTACGTCGACTCTCTCTCGACCCACCACGCCTTCCTGATCCGGCGCGAGGGCCTCCCGATCGTGCTGCTGCAGACGTACGAGCCCGAGAACGACCCACTCGGCGAGGTGTATGCCACGGAGCCCGGGGATGTCGGCATCCACTTCCTTCTCGGCGACCGTGGCGCGCCCGTGCGCGGCTTCACCACCCGCGTGGCGCACGTGATCGCTGGTTTCCTCTTCTCCCAGCCGGCCGTGGACCGCATCGTGATCGAGCCCGACGTCGGCAACGACCGCGCCGTCGCACGTGCTCGTCTCTTCGGGTTCGCGCTCGGACCGCAGGTCGAGCTGCCCGGCAAGTCGGGGCAGCTCGCGTTCCTCACGCGAGAGGCGTGGGAGTCGGGCGGCTCGAGGGCGTAAGGGTCAGCCCCGCAGGCCGACCTTGGGCTTCGCCCACGAGCGGCCGCGGGTGTCCTTGAGGATGTCGTACTCGACGTCGACGTGCGGCTCGATGGCGCTGTACTTGTCGTTCGGCGCACCGATCACGAGCTGGAAGCCGAGGCCGCGCCACGCGCCGATCGCGCGCTTGGTGAAGTGCGCGTCGGCCTTGATCAGCGCCTCGTCCATGAACACCGGGGCATAGCGCGGACGCACCGCACCGGCATCGCCGAGCTGATAGCGCAGGGCGGCACCGACGATGAAGGCGATCAGCTCCTGCGACTCGCCGCCGGACTTCTCGCCGATGTGGTCGTACAGGGCGACGTGCTGCTTCGTGACGGC
This sequence comes from Microbacterium sp. Leaf288, assembly GCF_001422925.1. GTDB lineage: Bacteria > Actinomycetota > Actinomycetes > Actinomycetales > Microbacteriaceae > Microbacterium. Next base: position 33,847 of record NZ_LMNI01000010.1, on the reverse strand, counting down.
GTCGACCCGCTCCGCGCTCACGCGGACGTGGTTGCGCACGTCGATCAGGTCGCCGAAGTCGGGGGCCGAGCGGCGCATGTGACCGATCAGCTTCGACATCCGCCGGTACACCTGCTCGCGCTCCTCGTCGGTCGACGCCGCCTCGATGAGCGCCCGCACCTCGCGCAGTTCGCGGCGGAAGCGGCGCCGCGCCTCCGACTGGTTCTCGCGCGTCGTGATCTGCAGGCGGTGATCGTCGTCGTAGAACGGCAGGTCCTGCATGATCTCGTTGATCGGCGCGATGCGGTCGCGGATCTCGCGGATGGAGCGGCTCAGCGTCGAGTCGAGGTTGGTGAGGTCGTTGCCCGACAGCTTCAGAAGGCTGTCGCGCCACTCGGCCTCGAGCTCGTGCAGCCCGCTCGTTCGGAGCGCCTCGAGGATGCGCTCGAAGTCCCCGACGGACTCATCCGGGTCGGGCAGCAGGTTCGGGTTCGGCCAGCGCTCGAGGAAGCTCACCATGATCCGCCGCACGCCGTCGCGCTGCTGCTCGAGCGAGTCGGCGGCAGCGCGGCGGTCTTCGGTGAGCCGCTGCGCGGCGGTCGTGAGCGCGGCGACGAAACCGGCCAGCGCGTCCGATGCGCTCGCCGGCCGCGACGTCTCGGTCAGGCGGAAACGGTCGTCGAGGAACGCGATCTGCTCGGGGCGCAGCATCCGTCCCGCGTCTTCTGCGGCATCGATCACCGTCTGGTCCGCGTCGACGTCATCGATGACGTCGCTCCACTGCGACTCGATCTGCTCGCGCTCGACCACGGTGCGCGCGATCTCTTCGCGCAGGCGCGCCGCCTTGCCCTTGGCCGCGGCGATCTGCCCCTGCACGCGGGCGATCTCGGGATTGGATGACGTCACGTCGTCCTGCACGGCGAGCCAACGGTCCCGCTCGGCCGTGACGGCGGCGACGTCGACCTGTTCCCAGGTGAGATCGCGGACCTTGGCGTACACCGCGAAGCGAGCGTCGACGGCGTCCAGCGCGGCATCCGCCCGCGTGCGGTCCTCCGTCGCGCGCTCGAGCCGCGCACGGGCGTCGTCGAGCTGCCGCGCGAGGTCGGCGAGACGCCGGTCGTTGGAGAACCCGAGCACGTTCTCACGGCCGTGGCCGCCGTGCGCACCACGACTGCCCTGCGACATCTGGCCGGTGATCGTGAGCGCCATGCGGTGCTGCGACAGGCCGGCGGCGGAATCGACGCACACGAAGCCGAAGCGGTCGGCGAGACGCTCCCGCAGCCACCCCGTGAACGGCGTGCTCTGGTAGTCCAGGCGGCCGGGCAGCGTGGTCGTGTCGCGCAGGTCCGCCTCGTCGAGTCCGGCGTGGACCCCCTCGTAGCGCAGCCGCACCGGCGTGCGCACGGAGTCGATCGCCGTGCGGAATCGCCCAAGGTGATCCACGTCGATGAGGAGCGTCGTCGCGAAACCGCCCAGTGCGAGGTTGAAGGCCTCGCGCCACGGCTCGAACTCCGTGCGCACCTCGACGAGCTCGCCGACGAACGGCAGGTCCTCGACCTCGATGCCGGCCGCGCGCGCCACGAGCTCGCGCGATTCGTGCAGCGCCCGCGGGATGTTGCCCTGCAGCCCTGTCGTCCGCCGCACCTCTGCCTCCAGCTCGGCGATCTCGCGTGCTGCAGACTTCTCCGCCGAGATCGCCTCGGCGTACTCGGCCCGCACGCCGCCCTTCGCATCGCGGTCGGCGAGGCTCTCACGGGCGCGGTCGATCAGCTCGGCGAACTCGGCCTGCGTGGCCGCGTCCTCGCCGATCGCCCGCAGGTCTGCGTCGAAGCCCGCGCGGCGACTCTGTGTCGCGGTCAGCCGCCGCTCGACCTCGCGCAGCTCCCGCTGGGCGGTCTCGAGGCGATCGCCGCCCGAGAGTCGCAGCACCTCGACCAGACCGTCGCGCTCCGCCTCGGCGGCGTCGGCCAGCGCCCGCTTTTCACGAAGCGCGGTGTCGGCCGCATTCTTGCGGTCGCGCAGCTCGGTCTCGACCTCGCGCAGCATGCCCAGTCGTCGATCGGCGCGCCAGAGCGTCGCCAGCGATGCCGGGTCGGAGAACTCGCCGACCTCGTCGATCAGCCGCACGCGCTCGAGCGCCACCGCGATCTTCTCGCGCAGCTCACGGAGAGGCTCGAGCGCGCTCACCTGCTGGCGCGCCGTCAGCATGCGCGTGCGCGTGCTCTCGAGGCCGTCGAAGTGCGCGACGACGGCGTCGGCAGTGGTCATCGTCTCGGGCTCTTCGAGCACGAGACGCTTGTACAGGTCGTCCACCGTCGTGATCTGCTGGCCGGCCTGGATGCGGGCGAGCAGGCTCATCGCCTTGCCCCCCGCGCCCGCAGCGCCGATCCCGAGCACGGCGTGCAGTCGTGCCGAGAACTCGCGATCGGTGCCCACCGGGTCGAGCCCTGCGTTGCGGAGGGAGAGGTCGGAGAGGCGCAGCGCGGCGGCTTCCTGGAGCGAGCTGAGATCGAACGCCCGGTCCGTCGTCGCGCGGACGCGCACGGTGTCTTCGAGCACACGCGCGCCGGCCGGGATGTACCACGCGCGCACGGCAGTGAAGCGGGACCCGTCGTGGTCGATCCACGTCATCGCGACGGCGGTCCACGTGTCTTCGCCGTCGCCGCGGAGCACGCGCATCTTCGTACCCTCGTCGGTGCGCGACTCGTCGAGCTTGCCGCGTCCGTAGGAGAGGATGTTGCGCTGCTCGTCGCCGCGCGGACGCCCCGTCACTCCCCCGTTGGACGCGCCGTTGAACGGCGTCGTGTGAGGCATCATGAGCGCGATGTACGCGTCCATGAGCGTCGACTTGCCCGAGCCCGACCCGCCGCACAGCAGGGTCGCCTCGGGTGAGAACCGCACGCGGTGCGCGCCGTCGTAGCCACCCCAGTTGACGAGCTGCAGGTCCTCGGCGAGCCACTGCTGCCCGCGCGATGCCGCCGGGATCAGCCCGAACAGCGTGTCGAGCATCGTCACAGCGAGGTCTCCTCGAGGTCGTCTTCGTCGTCTTCGTCGGTCTCGTCGAACACATCGACGGCGGCGACGGATGCTGCGCCCTGCGCGCCCGCCGGATCAGACTGCGTGCGCAGCCAGTCGCGCAGCTCGCGCAGCTTCTCGGCGCTCAGCACGATCTCGACGAGCGGGCTGATGCGGAACCGGCCGGTGGTCTCCTCATCGACGATGCCGTCGCGCGCCAGCCGGTCCATCGCCTTGCGGATCGAGCGCTGCCGGCGGGCGGTGTCGCCGTCGGCATCGACGAAGTAGCTCATGACCGTCTGCTCGACGTCTTCGATGTCGACGCGGGCCGCCGGCTCCCCCGCCGCCGACTCGCGCTGGTAGACCGTGCGCAGGTGCACGAGGACGAGCGTCTCGGAGCGCGTGTACGGGGCATCCCTGAGCAGGATGGGCATCTCGAGCTCGTCGGAGCGCACCTGCTGCTTGTACGCGACGCCGCGGTCGTGGTCGACCACCAGGCGGACGAAGAGGTCGTTGAGGCGCGATTCGAGGAGCTGCTGGTTGTCGAGCAGCACCGTCCACTCCTCGCGGTTGCGGTCCGCCAGGAGGAACCGCCGCTGCAGGACGTGCACGAACACGCGCCGCACCGCAGGGTCGAGCACGCCGCGGTCGCCGGGGAAGAGCTCGTCGAGGTCGTCCTCCATCGCCGCGGGCGCGATGAACGCATCGCTCGCGGCAGCGTCCTCGACGGCGATGTCGGTGGCATCGAGATCGCCGGCCTCGAGATCGGCCTGTGTGGCGGTCTCAGTCATGGTCGTGCTCCTTCGCGGTGCGGGCGGTCACGGATCCGAACGCGAACCGTCGCGTCGTCCCGTCGGGGCGCAGGGCTTCGACGACGGACACTTCGCCGCCTTCGCTCATGCCGTTGCGGTGAGCGATCTCGAGAAGGCCCACGAGGTCCACCGGTCGCCGGGCCTCGTCATCGGCCCCCTGGAACGCGTCGCCCAGATCGAACTCGTCGCCGAGGCCGGCGACGTAGGCCTCGAGCTCGGCGTACCGGGGTCCTCCCCACGCGCGGGTGTCAGCATCCGCGAACTGGGCGTCCTCGTCTGCGGCGGTGAGCGGAGCGGGCGCGCCGGGAGGACGGATGTCGCTCACCGACTGCCGCAGGTGGCCGAGGTCTGCCATCGGGAGGCTGCGGAGCGGCTCGACCGGGGCATCGGAGGACGAGCTGCGGGTCCACGTCTGCAGACCCGACATGACGTCGCGGAGCAGATCGTCGACCTGGCGGTCGCGGATCGGGTCGTGGGTGCGGACCTGACCGGTGATGACGCGGGAGGCGCGGCGCTGTGCGGTGAGGACCTCCTCGACGCCGAGCTCGACCCGGCGGCCGATGGCGTCCAACTCCTTGCGCTGCTCGCCGTCCATGAGACGCGTGAACGGCTGCGCGAGCAGCGTGTGCAGCTGCTCGGTGAGGCTGTCGATGCGTTCCGGATCGCCGATCAGGCGCAACGCGCCGGCGAAGGCGCGACCCTCGGCGGTCGACTGCATGACGTGCTGGCCGCGCTGGAGGTACTCGCGCAGCACCTCGCCGGTCGGACGGACGTCACGACGCAGGTCGGCGACGACGTCGCGCTGCATGGCCTTGATGGATTCCGCGACGCGTGTGAAGTCCGCCGGGAGCTCGCGGGCCAGGTGCAGGACGTTCTCGGCCTCTTCGAGGAGCTGCTCGTCGTCGATCGGCTCGGACTGGCCGAGCTCGAGGCGGGCGATCTCGGCGTCGAGCGCATCGCGCTCCTGGATGAGGCGGGCCATCCGGACGGCGGGATCCGTCTCGGCATGATCGGAGAGGCGCTCGACCGCCTCGAGCAGAGTGCGCACGCGCGAGTTCGACACGCGCGTCCGGCCGCCGGCCGTGCGGCCCGTGATCTCGAGCGCGCCCACCGCGTGCGCGGTGAGGCGGTACACCTCGGCGTCACCGTCGATCTGCGGCACGAGCCATCCGACCCGCACCCAGTAGCGGCAGATCTCGCGGGCGGTGCCGACCGGGAGCGTGCGATCGCCCTCGTCGTAGCCTGCGGCACGGAGTTCGTCGAGGATCTCGGCGACCTCGGCGTGCGCATCGGAGATCTCGACCGACGGGCGATCGACCGTGAACACGATCGAGAGGGCCGCGACCACGAAGGGCGCGTAGCGACCGTGGAGAAGGTCGAGGGTGGGGGTTCGGAACGCCGCGAGAGCCCGCAGATATGCCGCTTCGGCACGAGTGTTCCCCATCGGGTCCAGACTACCTGGGGCTGACACGGGACCACGATTCGGGCGGCAACCGATCCTATTATTGGACTCGATCCACTATCCCCAGGAGTTCCCTTGCGTCGCACCCTGCTCAAGTCCAAGATCCACCGCGCAACCGTCACGGGCAGCGACCTGAACTACGTCGGCTCGATCACGATCGACGCCGATCTGCTGGAGGTCGCCGACATCGTCGAGCACGAGCAGGTGCACGTCGTCGACGTGAACAACGGCGCACGATTCGAGACCTACACGATCGCCGGCGAGCGCGGCACCGGAGTGATGCAGATCAACGGCGCCGCCGCGCGCCTCGTCCACACCGGCGACGTCGTCATCGTGATGTCGTATGCACAGTACGAGCGCGAAGAGGTGCTCGAGCACCAGCCCGTCGTCGTCAACATCGACGAGTCGACGCCCGATGCACGGGTGAACAGCGTCGCGCGCGTGCTGACGACTGCGGGCTGACCGCCTCGCCGCCGCTGCGTCGAGGCGGCGACGGACCTGTACAAGCGGACCACGCCGGTCATAGGGTGCCCTCAAGCCCTGTGTCCGTGACCCTCGCCCCACGGCGGTCCAGCGCACCGGATCCCGACGAAGGGGTGCAGAGCATGGTCAGTTCCGAGTCACGGCGAGGCGAGACCTCACGCTCACCATTCCCGCGGCGCGGGGTCGCAGCATCCGTCTCCATCGCCCTTGCGCTGTTCGTCGGCGTCGCCGCGCCGTCCCTGGCGCACGCGGACGGACCGACGACCTTCAGCAACACGACGTCGATCGAGATTCCCCAGGCGGGATCGGCGAACCAGACCGGTCCCGCGACCCCGTATCCGTCGAACATCACGGTGTCGGGTCTGGCAGGGCTCGTCACGAAGGTTCAGGTGGTCTTCCATGGACTCACGCACGGCGCGCTCAACGACGTGGACGCGCTCGTCGTCGCGCCCACCGGGCAGAACCTGGTCGTGATGTCGGACGTCGGCGCGCCGAACACGCTGACGACGTCGAACAACGCGACGCTCACCTTCGACGATTCCGCCGCCGGCGTCGTGCCGAGCGGCAGCGTCCCGACCGGTTCATATCGTCCGAGCAGCGACGGCGGCGCAGACGCCTTCCCTGCGCCCGCGCCCGCTCCATCCGCGCAGACGACTCTCGCGGGAGCATTCACCGGCGTCGCCCCCAACGGCACCTGGCAGCTGTTCATCGTCGACGACACCTCGGGAGATCTGGGGACGATGTCAGGCGGATGGAGCCTCGTCATCACGACCGAGCAGGCCGCGGTGGCGACGACCACCACGGTGACCACGTCGGGCACGCCGTCGAAGACCGGCGACCCGGTGACCTTCACCACGACGGTCACCGCCGGGGGCAGCCCCGTGACGACAGGGAGCGTCTCGTTCACGGCGGACAACGCCGCCCTCGGCCCTGCGGTCGCTCTGAACGCCTCGGGGCAGGCCTCGCTCACGACGACCACTCTCACCGAAGGCACCCACGCGATCCTCGCGACGTACACGGGCAGCACCGGATTCCTGGGGAGCAACGGCTCGGTGTCGCAGCGGGTCGACAACACGACCGTCGTCACCGGGAACACCTTCTGCAACCCGGGGACGCTGACGGTTCCTCAGGCAGGAGCATCCACCCCCTATCCCTCGAACATCACCGTGTCAGGGCTCGCCGGACCGGTCACGAAGGTCACCGCGACCCTCAACGGGATCGCGCACACCGCGCCGATCGACCTCGACGTCATGCTGTCCGGCCCCACGCCGTCGACGAACCTCCTGCTGATGAGCGACGCCGGCGGCATCGCACCCGTGAGCGGCGCGACGATCACCTTCGACGACGCCGCTGCCGGTTCGGTGCCTGCACCGCTCGTCTCCGGCACGTTCCGACCGACTGACCTCGACACAGAGGGCACGGATGCTGCGTTCCCCGCGCCCGCTCCGGCCATCAGCGGGTCGACCACCCTGGCGTCGTTCAACGGCGGCAACGCGAACGGCGTCTGGAGCCTGTGGGTCGTGGACGACGCGAGCGGGGACACCGGATCGATCGGCGGCGGGTGGTGCCTCACGGTCGCGACCGTGAGCGCCACCACGACGGCGCTCACCTCGAGTGTGAACCCGTCCGCCTTCGGCGACGCCGTGACGTTCACCGCGACCGTGACCTCTGGTGGATCGCCCGTCACCGGGGGAACCGTCTCGTTCGCCGACGGAGCGACGCCGCTGGCCTCGAACGTTCCCCTGGACGCCAACGGGATGGTGACGTTCACCACGAGCACGCTCAGTGTGGGCACCCATGGCATCACCGCGACATACTCCGGAACAGCGGCATTCGCCACCAGCGACGACAGCGTGGATCAGGTGGTCGGCCTCGCTTCGACGAGCACCTCCCTCACGTCCAGCCTCAACCCCTCGCTCGTCGGTGGCGCCGTGACGTTCACCGCGACGGTGACCGCCGGCGGGTCGCCCGTCACCGGGGGAACGGTATCGTTCACCGACGCCGGCAGCACGCTCGGCGCCCCCGTCGCGCTCGACGCGAACGGCACCGCGACGCTCACCACCAGCGCCTTGACCGCCGGCACGCACCCCATCACCGCGACGTACTCCGCAACGGCGGCCTACGCCACCAGCAGCGGGAGCGTCGATCAGGAGGTGCGGACCCCCGCGGTCGCGGTAGCGGGCGGACCGTACTCGGTGGCCGAGGGAGACAGTGTGGCCCTGGACGGCACGGGGTCCAGCCCCGGAGCCACATACGAGTGGGATCTCGACGCGGACGGCGACTACAGCGACGCGAGCGGCCTGACGCCCACGCTGACCTGGGATCAACTCGAGGCGGTGGGCATCGACGACGGCCCGTCGAACCACACCATCGCTCTCCGCGTGACGCTCGGTTCGCAGCAGAGCACCGCCACCACCAGCCTGGCGGTCGTCAACACGGCGCCCGACACCGTCGTGACCGGCGCCCTGACCGCGACAGCCGGAACACCGTTCACCATCAAGGTCGGAGCTGACGACCCGTCGTCCGCCGACATGGCGGCGGACTTCACGTACATGGTCGACTGGGGCGACGGCTCGCCGGTCCTGACGGTGGTCGGTCCCGCGGATCCGCCGGTCACGCACACCTACGCGGCGGCCGGAACGTACACGGCGTCGCTGACGTCGACCGACAAGGACGGCGGTATCGGCGAGGCGCTGACGATCGTCGTGGTCGTCGCGGCGGCACCGGTCACGACGCCTCCGGCGACGACGCCGCCGGCCACTCCGCCGGCCACCGGCGGTCTGCCGCCGACCGGTGCGGATCCGTCCGCCGCACTCGCGGCTGCAGGGTTCCTGCTCCTTCTGGGCGCAGGGATGGTCGCGTACGCGAGGCGGCGACACTCGATCCGCTCGTAGGAGACGACGAAAGAGGGTCGACCTTGCGGCCGACCCTCTTTCGATTGGTCGGGATGACAGGATTTGAACCTGCGACCCCTTGACCCCCAGTCAAGTGCGCTACCAAGCTGCGCCACATCCCGTTAGCCCCCGCTTGCGCGCGGACAACTCCCCCATCCTACCCGCTGCGCGGACGCCTCGCGAACCGAGGGACGCCCGGGCGTGGCATCCGTCGATCGCTTGCCGGTGTCGGTGGGGCGCACTAGCGTCGCGACATGGCGAACATCACCATCGAGCCGGCCACCGCAGATCGCTTCGACGACGCGCAGCGCGCCCTGAGCGGCGGAGGTGACGGGCACGGCTGCCAGTGCCAGTGGTGGATGATCACGAACGCCGAGTGGCAGAAGACGTCGCAGGAGCAGCGCGAGTCTCTGCTGCGCGACGAGATCGAGGCGGGTCCCCCTCCCGCCCTCATCGCGTACGTCGACGGCGAACCGGCGGGCTGGGTGCGGATCGGGCCGCGCACGACGCAGGTGCGGATCGGCCGCACGCGCAACTTCACGGATGCAACGCAGGAACCCTGGGACGATGACTCGGTGTGGTCGGTGAGCTGCTTCGTCGTGCGCAAGGAGCACCGCAACCAGGGCCTCAACGCGAAGCTGCTCGACGCGGCGATCGACTACGCGCGCACGAGCGGAGCGCGGGTGATCGAGGCTTATCCGCTCGACCTCGATGCCGGTAAGAAGATCCCCGTCAACGACCTGTTCCATGGTGTGCTGTCGACGTTCGAAGAGGCCGGGTTCCGCGAGGTGGCACGGCCGAAGCCGCACCTCGCGATCGTGTCGCTCGACCTCGCGGGGTGAGCCCGAGACGTCAGTGCACCGGCGTCGGCTCCCGACGCACCCGATCGACCTCGAGCACGACGACGACGCCCACCAGGAGCGCAGCGGCGACGACGTACTCCCCCGACGGCAGCAGGCCGGCCAGCGCGATCAGCACTGCGCCTGCGAGCACGGCCGCCGATGCCCACCGCGACAGCGACGCGCGCAGCAGCACGACCCACGACCCCGCCACCACGATCGCGATCGGCAGGGTCAGTGCGAGGCCCGCGATCGCGTGCGGAATCTCGGTGTGGCCGGTGATCTCGTCGATCTCGACCTCCACACCGGCCGACACGGCGCCGACCGCCGCGAAGATCACGTAGTGCAGGTACCCGAAGCGGAAGCCGGACTTCCGGTCTCCCAGCCGGTGCTGCTGCTCGCGCGAGAAATAGACCCACCAGATGCCGGCGGTGACGACGATGCCCGAGATCGCGAGCGTGACGAGCTCCGGGACGTGCTCCCCCTCGCCGAGCGCGTCGATGATCGCATTCGCCGAGGCGAGGAGGCTCTCGCCGAGCAGCAGCAGCGTGAACAGCCCGTACCGCTCGGCGATGTGGTGCGGGTGCCATGCGGTGCGCCCCGACGCCTCGCCCCACACCGGCACCAGCAGCTCGAGCACGACGAGCACGAAGAACGTCCAGAACTGCGCGACATCGTCCAGCAGGTAGATGCGCGCGACCCAGAGCACCTGCACCACCGTCACGCCGAGAGCCATGCGCAGCGCGGTGCGGCGGGATTCGGGATCGGATGCTGCGGCCCGCAGCCACTGCGCCACCATGGCCAGCCGCATGATGACGTAGCCCCACGTCACCACGAGGAAATCGAACTCCACCATCGCGTCGTGCACTCCGGCCGCGAGGACGAGCACGCCGCCCATCTGAAGGATCGTGAGCACGCGGTAGAGCCAGTCGTCGGTGTCGAACGCCGAGGCGAACCATGTGAAGTTCATCCACGCCCACCAGATCGCGAAGAACACCATCAGGTAGGCGAGCACGCCCTGGCCCACGTGATCCTCGCTGATGAGATGGTGCAGGTTCTGCGAGGCCTGCGACACCGCGACGACGAAGACGAGGTCGAACAAGAGCTCCAGCGGCGTCGACACGCGGTGCGCCGCACCCGTATCGCGTGCGGACATCCGGACGAGGCCCATCCGAGCCAGCACATCGGTCATGCGACGATTATGGTTGCCCTGCGTTTCGAGGAGGATCATGCGTCGGCTCTGGATCGGGTTCGTGCCGTACATCGCGGTGTCGATCGCCCACGTCGCGGCGCTCGCAGTCGGCTCCGACGCCGTCGCCGCGCCCACCAAGCTCGCCCTGATGCCGCTTCTCGGCCTCGCGGTCGTGTGGGGTGCGTGGGGCTCCCGCTGGACGCCCACCCACACGCTGCTCGTCGTCGCCCTCGTGCTCTCGTGGCTCGGCGACGGCGCCGGCACGTTCGTCCCCTGGCTGCCGACGGTGCCGATGATGCTGGTCTTCTTCGGCCTCGCACACCTCTGCTACATCTGGCTGTTCTGGCGGAAGCTCGCCGTGCGCCGCGCCCCGCTCTGGGCCGCCGTCTACGCCGTGTGGTGGGTGGTGCTGCTCGCCGTGCTGTGGCCGCACCTCGGCGGGCTCGCCATCGCGGTGGCGATCTACGGACTGGTGCTCGGCGGCACCGCCTTCGCCGCGTCGCGCTGCCATCCGCTCATCGTGTGGGGCGGAGTCTTCTTCCTCACGTCGGACTCGGTGCTGGCGTTCCGCCTGTTCACTCCCGACGCCATGCCCGACTGGACGAGCCCGCTCGTCATGCTCACCTACTGCCTCGGACAGGGCCTCATCGCGGCGGGCGTACTGGTGAGCGTGCGTGCACGGAACGCCGTCGAGACGCCGGTGGCGACACGATGACGGATGCCTCAGCCTGGGCCGGCAAGTCGGTGCGCGTCGACGCCTGGCTCTGGGCCGTGCGGATCTACAAGACCCGCTCGGCCGCGACGACGGCCTGCCGGGCCGGGCACGTGCGCGTGGGCGGAGAACGGGCGAAGGCGGCGCAGGCGGTGAAGCCCGGGGACGAGGTGCGGGTTCGCATCGACGGGTTCGACCGCATGCTCGTCGTGCGTCAGCCGATCTCCAAGCGCGTCGGCGCACCGCTGGTCGCGACGGCGATGGAGGACCGCACTCCCCCGCGCGATCCCACGCCGATCATGGCGCAGCGCGACCGAGGCGCAGGACGCCCGACCAAGCGCGAGCGCCGCGAGATCGACCGGCTCCGCGGCCGCGAGGAGTGACGGCACCCTCGCGGCGGTTCCGGCGTGAGGCAGCACGCCGCTGCCCGACGCACAGCACCAGCATGATGGCGCACGAGACCAGGTAGAACGTGTGCAGCGCCCAGATCGGACCGATCGGCAGGCTGAACACATACAGCGAGTACACGACGTTCGCCGCGTTGATCATCCCGAGGCTCGACACGCTGTACGACGAGACATCGCGCGTGCGCAGCGCCTTGCCGAGCATCGGCAGGTTGCTGACCGCGAATGCCACGGTCGCGACCGTGCCGGCGATGAGCGGGACGTCCATGGCCCCACCGTAGGTCTCACGCCCCGCAGGCCGCGTCGGACGAACCGCCCATCTTCGGGCCACCGCCCGCATGGGTCATTCTGTGCAGGCGACCGGGCCCGGGCGGCTGCGACGGGATCACACCAGGCCGTTCTCGTAGGCGTAGGCCGTCGCTGCGGCCCTCGTCGACAGGTCCAGCTTGCCGAAGATGTTGGCCAGGTGACGTGCCACGGTCTTCTCGCTGAGGGACAGCTTCGTTCCGATGGCGCGATTCGTCAGGCCGGTCGACACCAGCCGCAGCACCTCCAGCTCGCGCGGTGTGAGGACACCGGTGCGGCGATCGCCCGTCATCTGCGCGAGCTCGGCGACGGCCGGTTCTGCGCCGAGCGCCAGGAATGCCGCGCGGGCCGCCTCGAACTCGGCCTGCGCGGCCGTGGCCTGGCCCAGAGTCTCGAGCGCGCGCCCCGAGAGCACGCGGCTGCGCGCGGCTTCGTACGGCGCACCCACCTGCTCCCACGCGCGCACGGCTCTGCGCGCGGCGTCCACGGCGTCCGTGGCGCGCCCCTCGCTGAGCAGCACCCGCGCGTCGGCGGTCGCCACGGTGGCGTCGAGCATCGGCGTGAGGATGACGCGGTGCGCATCGCGGAGCTCTTCGAGCGCGCGTCGGGCGGCTCCGCAATCGCCGGCAGCGACTTCGATCTCGATGAGCGCGGGCAGCAGATGCCGGCGGGTGACAGGGTCCACTCCCGCCGCGCTCCGGCGGATCTCCTCCTGAGCGCGCCCGGTGCGTCCGAGAGCGAGATTCAGCAAGGACGCACCGGGCTGCGGTTCCCATCCTGATTCCCCCGCCCGCCGGTAGGACTCCTCGGCCGAATGGAATGCGCCGCGGAGGCGCGACAGCTCGGCGAGCTGATACGGCGCGCCCCAGACCGCCCGGTAGTCGCCCGCGCGGAATCGTGACAGGGCGAGCTCCACGGCGGTGGCCGCCTCGGCCCACGCCCCGCGCACGAGGAGGAGCGCAGCTTCGAGCGCGCGGCATTGCCCAGTGAACGCGACCAGCTGGGGCTGCTCGCTGCACCACCGGTCGAGCACCGCCATCCAGGCACGTGCGCGTTCCAGGTCGAAGGCCAGCAGAGCATCGGAGATTGCGGCGCACGAGATCACGCCCGTCGGCAGCGGATCGACCTCGCCTGCGGCGACCGCGGCCATCGCGCGATCCAGGTGCGCGAAGCCCTCCGCTGTGGACCCCGCCTCGATGAGCGACTTGCCGAGGCCGAGCCCTGCGATGGCCGCGAGCTCGGGGTCGTCCTCACGGTCTGCGAGCTCGAGGATCTCCTCGAACGCGTGTACCGCCTCCGCCGCGTTCCCGCTGCCGAGCTGACCGACGGCCGGCGCCAGACGTGCGAAGCCTGCGAGCGAACCGGGTGCGGTCATCGCGCCGACGATCCGCATCGCGCGAGCAGCCCACAGCACGCTGTTCGTGAAGTCGCCCTGTTCGATCAGGTTGAGGGCGAGCCATCCCGCTGCGCGGGCGGCCCCAGCGGTGTCCTCGTCGCTCAGATGCGCCGCGTAGGCGCGGGCGAGTGCGTCGTCGGAGGCGCGCGGTTCACCACGCAGCAGTGCGGCGATGGCGAGCAGCTGCAGATCGGATCCCGCGAGGCCGTCGCGCGCGTCGACGCGCGCGAGCGACTCGAGCGCATCCGCCCAGCGCCGGTCTGCCACGGCCGCGCGGCCGGCGTCGAGGTCGCTGGAGGAGATCATGTCGCTCTCCCGTCGGTCGTCCGCACACCGGCCTTGCGTCGCGGCCGGATCTTGCGCCACCACGTCACGACGGCGAGGCTCCCTGCGCCGATCGCGGTCGCGATGATCACGATGAGCGGCCAGTTCACCTCGAACCAGTACGCGGTGCGGTGCAGCAGCGAGGCCTCGACAGTCACATCGGTTGTGAACGACGCGAGGTTGCGACTGGCGTAGCCCGGATCCCCCGCGGCGTCTTCCACGACGATCGCGGGTCGCAGCTCGAGGCGCAGCTGCTGGTCGACCGGCTCCAGAGCGGTGACCGTCCAGGACCACTCGACGACTCCCTTCGGGCTGAACTCCTGCACGATCCATCCCCCGACCGACTCGGTCGGCTCCTCCGCCACGCTCAGCGCATCGCCGACGGGGGTCAGTCTGGCCGCGACCGTGCACTTCACCAGAACTTCCTCGCTGGCCGCGGCCCCGTCGCCGACGTCGACGACCTCGTCGGCCGGCAGCGGCTCGGAACGGACGTCGAGGGCGGCGTTGTAGTTCACCGCGCCCTCCACGGGCACGGAGAGCTCGCTGGGGTAGTCCACCTTCCCCTCGCGCCACTCCTCGACGCCCTCCTCGCATCGTTCCTGGAAGCGCGCGACCGCTTCGTCGGGTCCGGGCGGGGCTCCGGGCTCCGGCGTCGGCCCCGCCGTCGGCAGGCCGGGCTCGACCTGGCCGCCGCCTTCCGTGGGCTCCGCCGAGGGTTCGGAGCCGGGCTCCCCCTCCCCGTCTCCCTCATCGCCGCCACCGGTCGTCGGCTGCGAGGAGGGCACGGCGGTCGGCTGCGGTCCCGAGTCGGCGCCGTCCGCCGCACATCCGGACAGCAGGAGCACCATGGTCACGGCGAGTGCCGCGCGAGCGCACTCGCCGACGACTCCCGGCTTCGGCTTCCTGCTACCGGCACCGCCCATGGCACGTCCCGTCCCTCCGCGCCGGGCCGATGGTGCATCCACGCAGGGTCCGAAGCGCTCCGTCTCCGGCGTCCCGGCCCTGACGTCATGTGAGAGCCTCCGAGCAGCCGCGGAGATACCGCATCCTCGCGACCGGCCGCGATACCGCAGGTGCCGCGGCGCGGCGAGCGCGTGGCTCGCGTCACGCGTCGAGCAGGTCCTGCAGCCAGCGTACGCCGCGGACGGCGGCTCCGGCATCCCTCACCCGCTCGGAGAGCCCACGGTCGCTCGTGACCACCGTCACCACACGGCCCGCGGCGACGGCTCGCTGCGCCGACGCGACGATGGCGTCGTCACCGGATGCCTCGGCCCGCACCACCTCGACGCCCGTGGCGCCGTCCACCCCGCGCGCCTGACCTTCGACGACCGCGGTCCACTCCGGGTACCAGGTCTGCTCCGGCAGCTCCAGCGCGGACGCCGGCACGCCGTGCGCGGCGAGGTCGGCGATCCGCGCGATCAGGCGGGAAGCCGCGCCCGGGCGGTCGCGCCACCAGCCGTCGGGCACCGAGCCCATGACGTTCGCGATGTCGACGATGACCGCCGGCCGAACGCTGAGCAGGCCGCGCAGCTTCTCCCACGAGGCCGCGAAGCCGGGGTGCAGCGGATACTCGATGACCTCGTCGACGGGCACCCAGGCGAGCTCGCGGCTCTCGGGGTCGCTGATGGTGGGCTCGAAGGGAACCACAACGTCGCCCACGACGGTGGTATAGCTCCAGTAGCCGAGATCGAAGACGCTGAGTACTCGGGGCTGCACCGCGGCATCCGGCACGCCGGCCTCCTCGGCGGCCTCGCGCAGCGCGCCGTCGCAGGCCGACTCGCCCTCGTGTTGTGCGCCTCCGGGCAGTGCCCAGGTGTCGCCGAAGTGGCTCCACGAGACGCGGTGCTGCAGCAGCACGCCCCGTTCCGCGTCGACCGCGAGGAGGCCTGCGGCCCCGAACCGGCCCCAGTACCGCTCCCCCGTCGGCGCCACGACCCACGCGTCCCCGGGGTCGCGGGGTCCGTGCGGACGGCGCGGCTCACCGGGGGCGGGAGGCTCGATCGTCACCCAGCCAGCCTGTCACACGAGCGGGCCGCGAACGCCGAATCGGCCCCGTCGCCGTCACCGGGAGACTCGCCACAATGAGGTGCATGGATTACGAACTCGACGACGACCCGACCCGCGTCCAGCGAGACGCCGTATGGGCCTGGCTTTCGACCGAGGCGTACTGGGGAGGCTGGCGCACGCGAGAGCAGGTCGAGACGCAGCTCGACAACGCCTGGCGGGTGGTCGCCGCCTACCACCGCCCGACCGGCGAACTGGTGGGCTTCGCACGCGCGGTCTCGGACGGCGTCGGCTTCGCCTACCTCGCCGACGTCTTCGTCGTCGACGCGCACCGCGGGCACGGACTCGGCAAGCGCCTGATCCGCCTCATGATCGACGACGGTCCCGGCGCCGACATGCGCTGGACGCTGTTCACCGGTGATGCGCACGGCCTGTACCGCCAGTTCGGCTTCGCCGAGCCCGATGCGACCGCGATGGTGCGCCCGGCACTCTACCGCCACGGCGAGCAGGCATGAAGAAATGGTGGATGCCTCGGGGCGAGGCATCCACCATGTCGAGGTCCGTCAGCGCTGGCGACGCTCGCGCACGCGCATGTTGATCACGATCGGCGAGCCCTCGAAGCCGTACAGCTCGCGCAGGCGCCGCTGGATGAAGCGGCGGTAGCCCGGGTCGAGGAAGCCTGTCGTGAACAGCACGAAAGTCGGCGGGCGCGTCGAGGCCTGCGTGCCGAACAGGATGCGCGGCTGCTTTCCCCCGCGCAGCGGGTGCGGGTGCTCGGCGATGAGTTCGGTGAGGAACGCGTTGAACTTGCCCGTCGGGATGCGCTGATCCCACGACTCGAGGGCCGTCTCGAGCGCCGGAACGAGCTTGTCGAGGTGGCGACCGGTGCGCGCCGAGATGTTGACGCGGGGCGCCCACTGGACGTGCGCGAGGTCCTGCTCGATCTCGCGCTCGAGGTAGCGGCGGCGGTCCTGGCCGTCCATGTCGTCGTCGTTGAGACGGTCCCACTTGTTGTAGGCGATCACGAGCGCACGGCCCGACTCGAGGACGAGGTCGATGATGTTGAGGTCCTGCACGCTGATCGGCTGGGTCACGTCGATCACGACGATCGCGACCTCGGCCTTCTCGAGCGCCGCCGACGTGCGCAGCGAGGCGTAGAAGTCGGCGCCCTGCTGCAGGTGCACACGACGGCGGATTCCGGCCGTGTCGACGAAGCGCCACAGCTTGCCGCCGAGCTCGACGATCTCGTCGACCGGATCGCGCGTGGTGCCGGCGAGCTCGTTGACGACGACGCGCTCCTCGCCCGCGGCCTTGTTGAGCAGCGACGACTTGCCGACGTTCGGGCGGCCGAGGATCGCGACGCGGCGCGGGCCGCCGATCTCGGCCTTGGCCACGGCCGACACGTCGGGCATGACCTTCACGACCTCGTCGAGGAGGTCCGCGACGCCACGGCCGTGGATGGCAGAGACCGGCCACGGCTGGTCGAGGCCGAGGTTCCAGAGCGCCGCGGCCTCGGGCTCCTGGCGGGCGTCGTCGATCTTGTTGGCGACGAGGAAGACGGGTTTGTTGGCCTTGCGGAGCAGTCGCACGACGTGCTCGTCGGTCGCGGTGGCGCCGACCATCGCGTCGACGACGAAGAGCACGATGTCCGACAGGTCGATGGCGACCTCGGCCTGCGCGGCGACCGAGCGGTCGATGCCACGGGCGTCGGGCTCCCACCCGCCGGTGTCGACGAGCGTGAAGCGGCGGTCCATCCACTCGGCCTTGTACGTGACGCGGTCGCGCGTGACACCGGGGGTGTCCTCGACGACGGCCTCGCGCCGGCCGAGGATGCGGTTCACCAGCGCGGACTTGCCGACGTTCGGGCGACCCACGATCGCGACGACCGGGAGCGCCGGCAGGAACTCGATGCCGTCCTCGCCCCGGACGATGCCCGCGAGCAGCGCCGCGTCCTCGTCGTCGAGGTCGTAGTCGTCGAGGCCGACGCGCAGGGCGACGGCCCGTTGCTCGGCGAGCTCGTCGTCGAGGTCCGCGAGGTTCTCGGCGAGGTTGTCGTCGCCGGCTTCGAACTCGTCGAAGTCGGCATTGTCATCAGCGGCCATCTCAGGCTCCTGTCTGCAGTGGGTCGACCGCCGGCGCGCTCAGCGCGGCCTGGATCACGCCGAGCACGGCGTCCACGGTCTGGTCGAAATCGAGGGGGGTCGAGTCGACGACCTCGACGCCGGGTGCGGCGGTGAGGAAGTCGACGACGGCCGAGTCGGACGCGTCGCGCTGGTGGAGTGCGGCGGCGACGGTCGCGGCATCCTGCGTCGCGAGTTCCGCGCTGCGGCGGGCGGCGCGGATCTCCGGTGCGGCCGTGAGGAGGATGCGCACGGGGGCGTCGGGGGCGACGACCGTCGTGATGTCGCGCCCTTCGACGACGACACCCGGGCGCCCGGAGCGGGCCACGAGCGCACGGAACAGCGCGTTCACCGACTGCCGCACCGCGGGAACGCGCGCGACGCCGCTGACGGCGTCCGACACGCGAGGCTCGCGGATCGCGTCGGTCACATCGGCCCGCCCCACGCGCACCCAGTAGGCGTCGGGATCGAGCGAGATCGCGTAGTCGAAGTCACCCGAGACATCGAGGACGGATGCCGCATCCGACGTGTCGACGCCGCGCTCGAGCGCGTGCCACGCCAGAGCACGGTAGGCCGCTCCGGTGTCGAGGTAGCCGTAGCCGAGACGTCGGGCGACCTGCTTGGAGACGCTGGATTTGCCGCTGCCGGCCGGTCCGTCGATCGCGACGACGACGGGGTCCGGCCCCGGCGTGGTCATCACGGGGTCAGTCATTGGTGGTGCTCGCAATCTTCCAGCCGCGCGACTCGAGACCGTCGATCGCCCGGCGCACGGCGCTCGGGACGACGCTGATCTCGGCGAGGCCGAACTGGGCGCCGGGCGAGTGCTCCAGGCGCAGGTCTTCCACGTTCACGTCGAGGTCGCCCAGTTCGCCGAACAGGCGTCCGAGCTGTCCGGGGGTGTCGTCGACCATGACGACGACCGGCTCGAAGCGGCGGTTCTGGCCGTGCTTGCCGGGCAGGCGCTCGACACCGTCGTTGCCGCGCCGGATCGTGTCCGCGACGGCACGGCGCGCACCCGGGGCGTCGGGCTCGCGCAGGGCGTCGGCGACGGCGGTGAGGTCGGCCGCGATCAGGTCGAGCACGTCGACGACGGGTGCCGCGTTCGCGCCGAGGATCTGCACCCAGAGCTCGGGAGCGGATGCCGCGATGCGGGTCGTGTCGCGCACGCCCTGACCCGCGAGCCGCAACGAGCCGTCGGGCGCGTCGACGAAGCGCCCGGCCAGCAGACTGGCGACCAGCTGGGGCACGTGCGAGACGAGCGCGACGCCGCGGTCGTGGTCCTCGGGCGTCATCTCGATCGGCGTCGCACCGAGGTCGAGCGCGAGGGCCTCGACGAGGGCCAGATCGGCCGACGGCGTCTCCTCGTCGCGGCACACCACCCACGGGCGACCGACGAAGATGTCGGCGCGGGCGGAGATCGCTCCCCCGCGCTCGCGTCCGGCCAGGGGGTGCGAGCCGATGTAGTGCGTGAGGTCCACACCGCGCTCGCGCAGGGTGCGCAGCGGCTCGAGCTTGACGCTGGCGACGTCCGTCACGACGGCGTGCGGGTGGCGTTCGAGTTCCCTCTGGATGACGTCGGCCGTGACATCGGGCGGCACCGCGACGACGACGAGCGACGGCGCGTCGTCGTCGGCCGCACGGCGGCCGGCGCCGTAGTCGATCGCGAGGCGCAGCTGGGCGGGGGACGTGTCGTCCAGCGCGACATCGATCCCGCGCGCGCTGAGCGCGTGGCCGATGCTCGCGCCGAGGAGGCCGGTGCCGACGATGCGCACCGTGCCCTGCACGCGCGGAGCAAGGGAGGTCGCTGTCACTTAATCCTCCTGTTGACCTGCGGCTTGGCGCGAAAGAGTCAGCAGAGCGCCCCGCTCCACTTTAGTCAACTCCCGGGCGCGCCCGGCTGGCAGCGTTCCCAGGTGGAGCGGCCCGAACTGCCGGCGCACGAGCTCGACGACCGGATGCCCGACCTCGGCCATCATGCGGCGCACGATGCGGTTGCGCCCCGAGTGGAGCGTGAGCTCGACGAGCGAGCCACCGCCCTCGGCCGAGGACGACAGCAGCCGTGCCTTGTCGGCGGCGATCGGGCCGTCCTCCAGGTCGACGCCGCGCAGGAGCTGCTGGATGATCTGCGGGGTCACGCGCCCGTCGACCTTGGCGATGTAGACCTTGGTGACGCCGAACGACGGGTGCGCCAGCACGTGCGCGAGCTCGCCGTCGTTGGTGAGCACGAGCAGGCCGCTGGTCTCGGCATCCAATCGCCCCACGTTGTACAGGCGCTCCTCCCAGTCCTTCGTGAAGCTGCGGAGGTCCGGGCGGCCGCGGTCGTCCTTCATCGAGCTCACGACGCCCGTGGGCTTGTTGAGCATCACGTACCGCTTGGACTGGTCGAACTGGACAGCCGTGCCGTCGACGTCGACCAGGTCGTTCTCGGGGTCGACGCGTGAGCCCAGCTCTGTCACGACGGCGCCGTTCACGCGCACGCGCCCCTCGACGATGAGCTGCTCGGCGACGCGCCGCGACGCGACTCCCGCGTTCGCGAGCGCCTTCTGCAGGCGCACTCCTTCGGTGGATTCCGCTCCGCCGGTCATCGACGCACTCCTTCGTCCAGGTTGCCGCCGACTTCGTCCGCCCTCGACACCTCGTCGGCACCGTCCAGCAGCGGCGAGATGTGCGGCAGTTCGTCCAGCGAGTTGACACCCAGGTGCACGAGCAGCGCATCCGTCGTGCCGTAGTTGATCGCGCCGGTCTCGGCATCCGCGAAGAGCTCGGTGATGAGTCCGCGCGCCAGCAGCGTGCGCACGACCGAGTCGACGTTGACGGCACGGATGGACGCGACCTGGCTGCGGGTCACCGGCTGCTTGTAGGCGATGACCGCGAGGGTCTCGAGCGCCGCCTGCGAGAGGCGCGACGGCGCCTGCCCGCCGACGTACTCGCTGACGAGGTCGTCGAGCTCCTCGCGCACATAGAGACGCCAGCCGCCGCCGACCTCGCGGAGTTCGAACCCGCGCACCGGCCCACCGGACTTGCCGTCGTAGTCGTCGACGAGGGTCTCGATCGCCTGGCGCACCGCGGGCACCGGTGCGCCGACGGCGGCCGCGAGGCTCACCAGACTCTGCGGTTCCTCGACGATCAGCAGGATCGCCTCCAGCCGCCGCGCCACATCGGTCACCGTCACGACGGGCGGTCCCTCGGTCGAAGCATCATCGGTCATAGTCGGCTCCCAAGGTGGCGAGGTTCTCGTCGCTCCAGCGCTGAGCGCTCCAACGGAGGGTCAGCTCGCCGAGCGGCTCGAGCTGTTCGAAGGACAGGGCGGCGTGGCGATACAGCTCCAGCACCGAGAGGAATCGGGCGACCACCACACCCGGTTGGCTGACGCCGGCAATGAGCTCGCGGAACGTCAGGGATCCGGTGTCGCGCAGCAGGGTCACGACGATGGCGGCCTGCTCGCGGATGCTCACCAGCGGCGCGTGCAGGTGGTCGAACCCGATGCGCGGGATCTCCTTCGGCGTCATCGCCAGCAGCGCGAGCGCGGCGAAGTCGTCGGCGCTGAGCGACCACACGAGTTCCGGAACGGCGTTGCGGTACTTCTCGTCGAGGCGCACGGAACGCGTGTGGCGCACCGCCTCACGGCGCAGGCACCGCTCGAACCAGGACGACACCTCTTTGAACGCGCGGTACTGGAGCAGTCGCGCGAACAGCAGGTCCCGCGCCTCGAGCAGCGCGACCGACTCGGCGTCGACGAGCTCGCCCTGCGGCAGCAGCCCCGCGACCTTCATGTCGAGCAGGGTCGCGGCGACGACCAGGAACTCGGATGCCTCGTCCAGCTCTTCGCCCGGACCCAGCTCGCGGAGGTACGCGATGAACTCGTTGGTCACGAGCGACAGCGACACCTCGGTGATGTCGAGCTCGTGCTTCGAGATCAGGGTGAGCAGGAGGTCGAACGGTCCGTCGAAGTTGGTGAGCGCGACCCGGAACCCGGAATCCTGATCAGGCGACGGCGCCACGGGCGACCAGCTCCCGCGCCAGCCGCAGGTAGGCCTGCGCGGCGGCGTGCTCCGGCGCGAACTCGGTGATCGGCATGCCCGAGACGGAGGCATCCGGGAACTTGACGGTGCGGCCGATCACGGTCTCGAGGACGTCGTCGCCGAAGGCGTCGACCACGCGCTCGAGCACCTCGCGCGAGTGGAGCGTGCGCGCGTCGTACATCGTGGCGAGCACGCCGTCGAGCGTGATGGTGGGGTTGAGGCGGTCGCGCACCTTGTCGATCGTCTCGATGAGCATCGCGACGCCGCGGAGGGCGAAGAACTCGCACTCGAGCGGGATGACGACACCGTGGCTCGCTGTGAGGGCGTTGACCGTGAGGAGGCCCAGCGACGGCTGGCAGTCGATGAGGATCACGTCGTAGTCGCCCGTGAGCTTGCGCAGCGCCCGCGACAGGGTCTGCTCGCGAGCGACCTCGTTGACGAGGTGCACCTCGGCCGCCGAGAGGTCGATGTTCGCCGGGATCACGTCGAGGTTGTCGACGCGCGTGTGCACGATGACCTCGTGCGGGTCGCGCTTTCCGTCGAGCAGCAGGTCGTAGATCGTCGGGATGTCGTGGGTCTGGATGCCGAGACCCGCCGACAGCGCGCCCTGCGGGTCGAAGTCGACCGCGAGCACCTTGCGGCCGTAGCCGGCGAGGGCGGCCGCGAGGTTGATGGTGGTCGTCGTCTTGCCGACGCCGCCCTTCTGGTTGCACAGCGCGATGATGCGGGCGGGGCCGTGACCGTCGAGCTTCGGCGGGGTGGGGAAGCCCTGATAGGGACGACCGGTGGGTCCGATCGGAGTGTCCCCCGTGGCGGCCTTCGTCGCCGCCTGTGCCTTGCCCGCCACCAATGCTCCCGCCTACATGCTTCGTGTCCACCGATTCTAGTCACGCCCCGCCCCGGAACGCCTGCGGCGCGGCGGGCGGGGCCGAGCAACGGCGCGGCTCCGACCGCCGTCAGAGCGAGCCGAGCACGTCGAGACGCACCTGCGCGGCGATCGCGATGAGCGCGTAGTCCAGCACGGTGATCAGCGGAGCCCAGGTCAGGAGTGCGGCGCCGAGCTGCGGCATCCGCCCCCACACGCCGTCGCGGAGGGTCCACCCCAGCGTGAACCAGAACAGCGGGATCGTCACGACCCACACCACCATGCACCACGGGCACAGCGAGCCGTACTCGAAGACGCTGCGCCACGCGAGGACGTGGACGAATGCCACCGCGCCCAGCAGGAACAGCGAGTAGACGCGCCAGTACCACCGGCGCAGCCCGCCGGGCGCGGCCAGGGCACTCACCCCGGCGTAGATGGGGCCGAGGAACAGCACGATCCCGATGATCGAGTTGCTGAAGCCGAGCAGATTGCCACCCGGCGACAGCAGGTTGGGTCCGCACGTGACGATCGGGCTCACCTGGCACGAGATGAGCGGCGCCGTTCCCGCGAGCTGGCCGATGTACTCGAGGTAGAGCAGGAACGAGACGACCCAGCCGGCGAGCCCCGCGACGATCCAGAACACCGCCAGCGCCGTCGACGGACACGCTGTCGGGTGCGTTGATGCCTCGACCTCAGGTACTCCGGATGCCGCACGCGCGGCGACGTCGGTCATGCGCCCATTCTCCGCCACAGGGCGTCAGGCCCGCACGGCTTTCGGCCGTGCAAAATCGCCGTTCACGCGCTGATTCGCTGAGGCGGCGCAGCGGCGTCACCGCGCGCGCGGATGCGAGGTGGCGTACACGTCGCGCAGCGCGTCGACCGACACGTAGGTGTAGATCTGGGTGGTCGCGACGGAGGCGTGGCCCAGCAGCTCCTGGACGACGCGCACGTCGGCGCCGCCCTGCAGGAGGTGGGTCGCGAACGAGTGCCGCAGGGTGTGGGGCGACACATGCGCGGTGAGGTGGGCGCGCTCGGCTGCCGACTGGATGATCAGCCAGGCGCTCTGCCGCGACAGCGGCGCCCCCCGCGCGCCGAGGAAGAGCTTCGGCGTCGACCGGCCACGGTGCGAGAGCTCGGGCCGCGCGCGCGTGAGGTAGGCGTCGACGGCGGCGCGCGCGTACGATCCGACCGGCACGATGCGCTCCTTCGATCCTTTGCCCCGCACACGCAGCACGTCGCCGTGCGCCGCATCGTCCACGTCGAGCTGCACGATCTCCGACACGCGCGCACCGGTGGCGTACAGCAGCTCGAGCAGCGCACGGTCGCGCATGCCGAGCAGATCGCCCGCCGCTGCTCCCCCGCTCCCGGACGCGTCGGCCTCGGTCGCCGGCGCGGGCCCCGAGGCATCCAGCAGGCTCTCCACCTGCTCGATCGTGAGCGCCTTGGGCAGCCGTCGTGGCTGCTTCGGCGGGCGCAGGTTCGAGGACGGGTCGGCCGGCTCGATGCCCTCGCGGGCGAGGAAGCGGTGGAGCCCGCGCACCGAGGACTGCAGCCGCGCCAGCGACGATGCAGCCATCGGCGGCTGGGTCGCGGCGCGGTCGGCGATGAAGCTCGCCAGAGTCACCGAGGTGACCGCGGCGGTGTCGTCGATGTGCTGTTCGCGCAGCCAGTCGGCATAGCCGGCGAGGTCGCGCCGGTACGCCGCAACGGTGTTCTCCGACAGGCCGCGCTCGATCGCGACGTGGCGCAGGTACGAGTCCATCGCTCGATCGATCTGCATGTCAGGCGCCTCCTGCCACGAGGGTCTCACGTCCGGCCGGCCCGTCGGCGAACTCCGGAGGGTTCGTCAGGCTCCCGTGGTGTCGGCCTGGCGCAGACGCTCGGCCGCGGCGAGCAGACCCACCGCGAGGATGCCGTTGCGCAGCCGCCCCGCGAGGACTCCTGCGACGGCGTCGGCGAGCGGCAGCCACTCGAGGCGGATGTCGGCCTCCTCGTCCTCCCGCGCGTGCACCTCGCTCGCGGGGGTGAGGCCGCGCGCGAGGAACAGGTGGACGATCTCGTCGTTTCCGCCGGGCGTGGTGAAGATGCTCACGAGCGGCTCCCACGACGATGCGACGAGGTCGACCTCCTCGGCAAGCTCACGTCGGGCGGTCTCGAGCGGCGTCTCGCCGGCCATGTCGAGCAGCCCGGCCGGGATCTCCCAGTCGCGGTGGCGGATCGGGTGCCGGTACTGCTGGATCAGCAGCACCCGCCCCTCGTCGTCCACCGCCACGACCGCCGCCGCACCGGGATGATCGACGTACTGGCGCACGATCTGCCCGTCGCCATACGCCACGGTGTCGCTGCGCACGTCCCACACCCGGCCCTCGTAGACCAGATCGCTGTCGAGGATGGTGGCGTCGACCGGCTCGTCGGCGAGGAGTTCCTCCGCCACGTCAGTCGTTCTCGACCTCGAACAGCTCGCTCGAGCGGTGCCGCTCGAGCGCCGCGCCGACGAGACCGCGGAAGAGCGGGTTGGCGTCCGTCGGCCGCGAGCGCAGCTCGGGGTGCGCCTGCGTCGCGATGTAGTACGGGTGCACATCGCGCGGCAGCTCGACGTACTCGACGAGGTTCAGGTCAGGATTGATGCCCGAGAAGACGAGACCGGCCTCGGCGATCTGGTCACGGTAGCGGTTGTTCACCTCGTAGCGGTGGCGGTGGCGCTCCGACGCACGCTCCGCGCCGTACACCTCGGCCGCGATCGACCCCTCCGCGAGGTCGGCCGGGTACAGGCCGAGACGCATCGTGCCGCCCAGGTCGCCGTGGTCGAGGATGTCGACCTGCTCCTCCATCGTCGCGATGACGGGATGCTGCGTGTCGGGGTCGAACTCGCTCGACGAGGCATCCTCGATCCCGGCGACGTGACGGGCGTACTCGATGACGATGCACTGCAGACCGAGGCAGATGCCGAGCGTCGGGATGCCCTGCTCGCGCGCGAACTTGAGCGCCCCGATCTTGCCCTCGATGCCGCGGATGCCGAAGCCGCCGGGGATCACGATGCCGTCGAGCGGACCGAGCGCCTTGGCGGCGCCCTCGGGCGTCTCGCACTCGTCGGAGGGGATCCAGCGGATGTTGACGTGCGTCTCCTGCGCGAACCCGCCCGCCTTGAGCGCCTCGGTGACCGAGAGGTAGGCGTCCGGCAGGTCGATGTACTTGCCCACCAGGCCGATCGTGACCTCGTGCTTGGGGTTGTGCACGGCGTTCAGCACGCGCTGCCAGCGCGACCAGTCGACGTCGGCGGCCTTCGACAGGCCGAGCGCGCGGACGATGTACTCGTCGAGGCCCTGCTCGTTGAGCATCGAGGGGATGTCGTAGATGCTCGGCACGTCGACCGCGTTCACGACGGCGCCCTCGTCGACGTCGCACATGAGCGCGATCTTGCGCTTGTTCGCCTCGGTGACGGGACGGTCGCTGCGCAGCACCAGCGCATCGGGCTGGATGCCGATCGAGCGCAGCGTCGCGACGGAGTGCTGGGTGGGCTTGGTCTTCTGCTCCCCCGACGCGCCCATGAAGGGCACGAGCGACACGTGCACGAAGAAGACGTTGTTGCGGCCGAGCTCGTGGCGGATCTGACGCGCCGACTCGATGAACGGCTGCGACTCGATGTCGCCGACCGTGCCGCCGATCTCGGTGATGATCACGTCGGGCTGGGGCGTCTCGTCGGCCTGGAGGCGCATGCGGCGCTTGATCTCGTCGGTGATGTGCGGGATCACCTGCACGGTGTCGCCGAGGTACTCGCCCCGGCGCTCCTTCGCGATGACCTGCGAGTAGATCTGGCCGGTGGTCACGTTGGCCGCCTGGCTCAGCTCGATGTCGAGGAACCGCTCGTAGTGCCCGATGTCGAGGTCGGTCTCGGCGCCGTCGTCGGTCACGAAGACCTCGCCGTGCTGGAACGGGTTCATCGTGCCCGGGTCGACGTTCAGATACGGGTCGAGCTTCTGCATCACGACACGCAGACCGCGCGCGGTGAGGAGGTTTCCGAGGCTGGCCGCGGTGAGACCCTTGCCCAACGAGGAAACGACACCACCGGTCACGAAGATGTGCTTGGTGGTGTCGTTCGAAGTGTCGCCGCGGAAAGAATCAGAAGTCTGCATCACGGGCTTTTATCCTATCAGGCAGTGTTTCGATGAGCTTCGCAGAAGCTGAGGACACGCGGAGGCCGCGGACTCAGTCGACTTCGGTGCGAAGGCTGAGCAGCTCGCGTGCGTGGGTGAGGGCGGCGTCCGAGTCGGGCATGCCCGACAGCAGACGCGCCATCTCGGCCTCGCGGTCGGCGCCGTCCAGGCGACGGACATCGGATGCCGTGACCGAGCCGTCGTTCGCCTTCACCACCGTGAGGTGGTTCGCGGCGAACGCCGCGACCTGCGCGAGGTGGGTGACCGCGATCACCTGCGACGACTCCGACAGGCGCGCGAGGCGCCGGCCCACCTCGATCGCGGCGGCTCCGCCGATGCCGGCATCGACTTCGTCGAACACGAAAGTCGGGACGGGGTCGACGGTGGCGATGACGACCTCGATCGCGAGCATGACGCGGCTGAGCTCACCGCCGCTCGCGCCGCGCGAGACGGCCCGCGGCTCGGCGCCCGGGTGCGGTGCCAGCAGGATGGCGACGTCGTCGCGCCCCGACGCGGACTCGGTGCCCGCCGTGACGGCGACCTCGAGGCGCGCGTCGGGCATCGCGAGCGCGCGCAGCTCGGTGCTCACGGCGGCGCCCAGCCGCGCGGCTGCCTCGGTGCGCGCCTCAGTGAGCACACCCGCGGTCTCGTCGAGGACGGATGCCGCGGCATCCCGTTCCGCCGTCAGCCGGTCGATGCGATCGGAATCGTCGTCGAGCTCAGCCAAGCGCGAAGAGCCGGTGTCGAGCAGCTCGATGGCGGCGTCGAGCGTGCCGTGCGCGCGGACGAGGCCGGCGAGCACGGCGCGGCGCTCTTCGACCGCGGCGAGTTCATGCGGCCCCGACTCGTCGAGGTCGGCGAGGTAGCCCGCCAGGGCCGCGGCGATATCGGCGACCCGGTAGCCGACGTCGGCAAGCTGCCCGCCGAGCTCGGCCAGCACGGGGTCGTGCACGCGCTCGAGGGCGCGACGCGCCTCGGCGAGCAGCGCCCCGGCATCGGGTTCGTCGCCCTCGCCCGAGAGCCCGTCATGCGCGGTCGCGGCGGCGAGCCGGAGCTCCTCGGCGTTCGCCAGGCGCTCCGCGCGCGTCGCCAGCTCGGCGTCCTCGCCGGATTCGGGCGCCGCCTGCTCGATCTCGGCGAGCTGGTTTCGCAGGGCTTCGGCCTCGCGGGCCCGCGCGTCGCGGTCGTCGGTGAGCTGCGACAGCTCGCGGTCGATCGCACGCCAGTGCTCGAACGCGCGGCGGTACGCGTCGCGTGCGGTGTGGACGGCCTCGCCGCCGAACCGATCCAGCGCGTCACGCTGTGCGGCCGCGGATCGCAGTCGCAGCTGATCGGACTGCCCGTGCACGACCACCAGCTCGTCGGCGAGGTCGGCGAGCACTCCTGCCGGTGCGGCGCGGCCGCCGACGGACGCCCGCCCACGGCCCTCGCTCGAGATCGACCGCCCGATGTACAGCTCGGCACGACCACCGCCGATGGGCTCGACATCGCCACCGGCCTCGCGTACGCGCGCGGCCACCGGTCCGTCCTCGGGGACGATCCACACGCCGTCCACCGTCGCCTGTGCGGCTCCCGCGCGCACGGCGCCGGAGTCGGCGCGCTGGCCGAGCAACAGCCCGAGTCCCGTCACGACCATCGTCTTGCCGGCACCGGTCTCACCGGTGATCGCGGTGAAGCCGGCACCGATCGGCAGCGTCGCCTCGGCGATCACACCGAGGTCGCGCAGGCGCATCTCCTCGATCACGGGGCCACCTCGCTGCCGACCACGTCGATCTCGACGTCGACGGCGGTCGCGGCATCCTTCGCCGGCCTCTGGGTCGGCATGACGCCCGTGATCGCGGCCGGACCGCGCCAGCCCTCGACGGGGAGGCGGAACTTGCGCACCAGACGATCGGTGAACTGGGCGGGGTGCAGGCGCGCGAGGCGCACCGGGCGATCGGACCGCCGCACCACGACGCGCGCGCCAGGCGGCAGGTCGTGCGAGCGGCGCCCGTCACACCACAGGATGCCGGTGCCGTTGGTGCGCTCGAGCACCTCGATGGCCACGGAGTGCTCAGGGCCGACCACCAGGGGCTTGGCGAAGAGAGCGTGGGCCGACAGCGGCACCACAGCGATCGCCTCGACCGTCGGCCAGATCACCGGCCCGCCGGCGGAGAAGTTGTAGGCGGTCGACCCGGTGGGCGTCGAGACGACCATGCCGTCACAGCCGAACGTCGACAGCGGACGGCCGTCGATCTCGACGACGACCTCGAGCAGGCGCTCACGGCTGGCCTTCTCGACGGTCGCTTCGTTGAGCGCCCACGTCTCGTAGATGACGGAGTCGGCGGTGTCTTTCACCCGCACCTGGAGCGCCATGCGGTCCTCGACCTCGTACTCGCGCGCGATGACGCGGCGGACGGCTTCATCCATGTCGTCGCGCTCGATCTCGGCGAGGAAGCCGACGTGGCCCATGTTGATGCCGAGGACCGGCGCACTGCCGTCGCGCACGAGTTCGGCAGCTCGCAGGATCGTTCCGTCGCCACCGAGGACGATCGCGAGTTCGATCTCGGTCACCGGCACATCGATGCCCAGCACCGCGACGTCGGCCAGCGAAGGCCCCGCCTGCACGAGGTCTTCGCCGTCGTCGAGGGCGAGGACGGGACGGGCGCCGGCGGCGCGCAGCGCGGCGACGACCCGCTCCGCGGCAGCCACGGTGTCGGCGCGGTGGGCGTGCGCCACCACGAGGATGCTGCGCTGGGCCTCGGTGTCGGCGTCGTTCATCGGCTCCCCGCCAGTCGGTTCACAGTGCTCAACCATTCTGTCGGATTGCTCCCCCGACCCGGCGCGAGGTGTGCGATGAACTCGGAATTGCCGTGGGTCCCCGCGATCGGGGAGGATACGAACCCGCACGTGCCGAGGCCCGCGTCCCACGCCGCCCACAGCACGCGCGCGACCGCGTCGGCGCGCAGCACGGGGTTGGTCACGAGGCCTCCCTTGACCGCCGTGCGCCCGACCTCGAACTGCGGCTTGATCAGGAGCACGAGATCGGCATCGGATGCTGCGACCGCCCGCGCCGCGGGAAGAACATGGGTGAGCGAGATGAACGACAGGTCGCCCGTGATCACCGCGGGTGCCTCGGAGAGGCCGCTCGCCTCGGCGAGCGAGTCGGGGGTCATGTAGCGGACGTTGAACCCTTCGACCGCGACCACACCGGTATCGGCGGCGACGGATGCTGCGAGCTGCCCGTGACCGACATCGACGGCGATCACCGGCTCGGCGCCGCGCTCGCGCAACACCTGGGTGAAGCCGCCGGTGGATGCGCCCATGTCGAGCGCGACGCGGCCATGGACGTCGACCTCGAAGGCGTCGAGGCCGGCGATGAGCTTGTGCGCCGCGCGGCTGACGTAATGGTCGGAGACCGCCACCTCGATGAGGCTCTCGTCGCCGACGGGGGTGGAGGACTTCACCACGGGACGGCCGTCGACCGTCACGAGCCCATCGGCGATGAGCGTCGCGGCGTGGGTGCGGGAGCGCGCGAGGCCCCGGGCGGCGAGAGCGGCGTCGAGGCGGCTCGTCATGACGAGGTGCCGGGGGTCGCCTCGAGGCGACGGGCGAGCGCGTCGTGCAGCGCGTCGTACGCCTCGGCACGCGTGGCCAGCGGCTGCGCCTCGATCACCTCGAGGGTCGACAGCAGATCGCCGTGCTCGTCATCATGCGCATCGACTCGATCCATGTCCCCCAGAATACGGGGGTCGCCCGACACTCCCCGCCTTTCCGCGGCGAGGATCAGGGGCGGTGGAACGGATCCGCGTAGAGGCGCTCGGGCACGCGGAAGCCGAAGATCGCGCGTCCGGTCGACCAGATCGCTGCCGCGCCCGCGCGCACGAGGTCGACCGGGGCGCCCTCGCTCAGGATGCGGATGTCGGCGCCGTCGATCGCGACGCGCGCGTCTCGCACGGTCGTGACGCCGTCTTTCACCTGCACCTCGGGGTAGGGCTCGTGGAGCTCGCGGAGGTCCCCCAGGATGTAGGTCGGACGCGAGTTCTCGGGCGCCGCCAGGACGTGCTTCGGACGATCCACACCCGTGAGCACCAGAGCAGACGGGATGCCGGCACGGTTGGCGCCGAGGATGTCGGTATCGAGACGGTCGCCCAGGAACAACGGATGCTGCGCCTCGAACCGCGCGACGGCCTCCTCGAAGATCGGCACTTCGGGCTTGCCGGCGACGGTCGCGAGTCGGCCGACTGCCGTGTGCACGGCGGAGACCAGCGTGCCGTTGCCGGGCGCGATGCCGCGAGACTGCGGGATCGTCCAGTCCGTGTTGGTGGCCACCCACGGAATGCCGCCGTCTTCCTCGGGCGTCTTGAGCGCGAAGGCCGCCTCAGCAAGCTGAGTCCAGCCGACCTCGGGAGCGAATCCCTGCACGACCGCCGACGGCGCGTCATCGGCGCTCCGGGTCACGACGAACCCGGCCTTCTCGACCTCGACGACGAGGCCATCGCCTCCGACGACGAGGACCGTGGATCCGGGCGCGATCTTCTCCGCGAGCAGCCGCATCGCGGCCTGCGGGCTGGTGACGACGTCACGCGGCGTCGTCGCGAGCCCGAGCTCGCTCAGATGCGCCGCGACCGAGGCATCCGTGCGCGCAGCGTTGTTCGTGATGTACGCGAGAGAGCGGCCATCGCGGGCGCGGTTGAGGCTGTCCACCGCGTGCGGCAGGGCGCCGGCACCCGCATAGACGACTCCATCCAGGTCGGCCAGCACGACGTCCACGCCGTCCAGCGGGGCGGGCGTCGCTGCCCGCCGCCCGAAGAGCGCCATCAGCGGTCGGCCTCGCCGTCGCCGGTCGCGTCGTCGACCCCCGCCTCCACGAGGATCTCGGCGACCTCGTCGGCGACGGAGATCTCCTCCTGCTCCTCGGCAGCGGGTTCGGGCTCGTCGACGGACTCGGCCTCGGCCTCGGGCTCGGGCTCGGCCTCGGGCTCGGGCTCGGGCTCGGGCTCGGGCTCGGGCTCGGGCTCGGGCTCGCCGAGATCCTCGGACGTGTCCTGCTCGGTCTCAGCCTCGTCCTCAGCCTCGGACTCGACGTCCTCCTCGATGACCTCCTCGACGAAGACGGTCTCGAGGTCGCCGAGACCCGATGCCGCGTCGATCGCGTCTGCCGCGATCACCGCGCGACGCTGCCACTGCGCGGCCTCGTCCGTGCGGCCGAGCTCCTCGAGCACGGCGGCACGGGCGGCGAACAACGCAGGGCTCCACTCGAACGCGCGATCGGGATCGAGTTCGGGGATGTCGAGTTCCTGCAGCGCGCGCTCGGGCTCGCCGAGGTCGAGACGGGCACCCGACATCGCGATCGCCAGTTCGACGCGCACCGGCGTGTCGAGCGTGGAGCGGTCGACGGCGCGACCGACCTCGAGCGCGCGATCGGCGCGTCCGACGCCCCGCTCGCTGTCGACCATCAGGGCGATCTGGTCGTCGCGACCCGAGATCCGCCGGTAGGTGCGCAGTTCGCGCAGGGCGAGCGCGAAGTCGCCGGTCGCATAGGCGGTGATGGCGAGCGTCTCGCGGACGACGGCGATGCGGCCGGCGCGACGGGATGCCGACAGCGCGTGCTGGTGTGCCAGCGCCGGGTCCTCGTCGATCAGCTCCGATGCCATCACGAGATGACGCGCGACCTCCTCGGCGTTCTCCTTGCTGAGGGTCTTCAGCTCGTTGCGTGCAGCCGGCGGCAGGTCGCGGCCGGTGACATCCTCGGGGATGACCGGGTCGTCGTGTCGGGGGCGTACAGCACGGATCTCGCCCTCGCGGACGGCGCGGTCGGGGCGGTTCGCTCCCCCGCGCGTCGGGCGCGCAGAGCGCTCGTACGGCTTGTGGTCGCCGTCACGCTTCACGTAGGGACGGTCGCCGTCACGCTTCTCGTAAGGCTTGCGGTCGCCGTCGCGCTTCTCGTAGGGCTTGCGGTCGCCGTCGCGCTTCTCGTAGGGCTTGCGGTCGCCGTCGCGCTTCGCGTACGGACGGTCACCGTCACGCTTCGCATAGGGACGGTCGCCGTCACGCTTCTCGTACGGCTTGCGGTCGCCGTCACGCTTCTCGTACGGCTTGCGGTCACCGTCACGCTTCGCATAGGGACGGTCACCGTCACGCTTCACGTAGGGACGGTCGCCGTCACGCTTCTCGTACGGCTTGCGGTCGCCGTCACGCTTCGCGTAGGGACGGTCGCCATCGCGCTTCACGTAGGGACGGTCGCCATCGCGCTTCGCGTACGGCTTGCGGTCGCCGTCACGCTGCGCGTAGGGACGGTCGCCGTCGCGCTTCGCGTAGGGACGATCGCCGTCGCGCTTCTCGTAGGGACGGTCGCCGTCGCGCTTCTCGTAGGGACGGTCGCCGTCGCGCTTGGCGTACGGCTTGTGATCGCCGTCGCGCTTGGCATACGGCTTGTGATCGCCGTCGCGCTTCGCGTACGGCTTGTGATCGCCGTCGCGCTTCGCGTACGGCTTGTGATCGCCGTCGCGCTTCGCGTAGGGACGGTCGCCGTCGCGCTTCTCGTACGGCTTGCGGTCGCCGTCGCGCTTGGCGTACGGCTTGCGGTCACCGTCGCGGCTCGCGTATGGCTTCCGGTCGCCGTCGCGCTTGGCGTAGGGCTTCCGATCTCCATCGCGGCTCGCATAAGGCTTGCGGTCAGCACCGGCCGACGAAGACTTCCCGGCGGATCGTTCGCGCGGCGCGCGGCGATCGTCGCGCGGCTCCTGCTCTGGCATTCTTCGATCCTCCTGGATCCGTTCTGCGTCGGCAATCCATCGTGTTAACGCGGAATGGCCACCCGTGTGGGTGGCCATTCCGTGAATGGGTGTCCGGCGGTGTCCTACTCTCCCACAGGGTCCCCCC
>NZ_LMNI01000009.1 GCF_001422925.1 Microbacterium sp. Leaf288 | reverse complement strand
CTGGAGGCTACCTTTATTCTATGAATTTACACATTAGTTTGCAGTTATAACAAAATAGTTCAGATATAACCTTATATAAATTATAAAATAATGTTACAGTATAAGCCTTGTAAAAAATATAGAAAAGGAATGAGTTTGTAGCCCTTCTTTCCTTCGGAACACCTTGCGGTGAATGAAGTATCGCAGTTGAATGAAAAATTGTGCTGTTAACAGCGCTAGCTACTTCTTGCCCTTGGTGGCCTTCTCGGCGGCTTTGGTCACCTTACCGCCACCAACTTCCTTGAAGTTCACTGCCTTGATGACACCCACAGCGACCGTCTGCCTCATGTCACGCACGGCGAAACGACCAAGGGGAGGGAATTCCTGGAAGGACTCAACACACAGAGGCTTGGAGGGAACCAGGTTGACGATGGCGGCGTCACCAGACTTGATGGACTTAGGGTTGTCTTCAGTGGATTTACCAGTACGACGGTCAACCTTCTCTTTGATTTCGGCGAACTTGCAGGCAATGTGAGCTGTGTGGCAATCCAACACGGGTGTGTATCCGTTTGAGATTTGACCAGGGTGGTTGAGCACGATGACCTGTGCTGTGAAATCGGCGGCGCCCTTGGGTGGGTTGTTCTTGGAGTCACCAGCGACGTAACCACGACGCAACTCCTTGACGGAAACGTTCTTTACGTTGAAACCAACGTTGTCACCAGGTACGGCCTCTTGGAGAGCTTCGTGGTGCATCTCCACAGACTTGACTTCAGTGGTGATGTTGGCGGGGGCGAAGACGACGATGGTACCAGGCTTCAAGATACCAGTTTCGACTCTGCCTACGGGCACCGTACCGATACCACCGATTTTGTATACGTCCTGGAGGGGAAGACGCAGGGCCTTGTCTGTGGGACGAGCAGGGGGCAGAATGGCGTCAAGGGCCTCAATGAGGCATTTACCTTCAGCCTTACCCTCCTTGCGCTCGACGTTCCATCCCTTGAACCAGGGCATTTTGGTTGACGCCTCCAACATGTTGTCTCCGTGCCAGCCAGAAATGGGTACGAAAGCGACGGCRGCTGGGTTGTAACCRATCTTCTTGATGTAGGAAGATACTTCCTTCTTGATTTCCTCGAAACGGGATTCGCTGTATGGGGGCTCAGTGGAGTCCATTTTGTTGACGCCCACAATCAGCTGCTTGACACCAAGAGTGAAGGCGAGCAGGGCGTGCTCACGGGTCTGACCGTTCTTTGAGATACCGGCCTCGAACTCACCGGTACCAGCGGCGACGATSAGSACGGCGCAGTCAGCCTGGGAAGTTC
>NZ_LMNI01000008.1 GCF_001422925.1 Microbacterium sp. Leaf288 | reverse complement strand
TTTATTTTTGGAATTTGAGCTGGAATAGTTGGAACTTCTTTAAGTTTATTAATTCGAGCAGAATTAGGTAATCCCGGTTCTTTAATTGGAGATGATCAAATCTATAATACTATTGTTACAGCTCATGCTTTTATTATAATTTTTTTCATAGTTATACCAATTATAATTGGTGGATTTGGAAATTGACTTGTACCTTTAATATTAGGGGCCCCTGATATAGCTTTTCCTCGTATAAATAATATAAGATTTTGATTATTACCCCCATCATTAACTTTATTAATTTCAAGAAGAATTGTAGAAAATGGAGCAGGAACAGGATGAACAGTTTATCCCCCACTTTCATCTAATATTGCCCATGGAGGAAGATCAGTAGATTTAGCTATCTTTTCTCTTCACTTAGCAGGAATTTCCTCTATCTTAGGAGCTATTAATTTTATTACCACTATTATTAATATAAAATTAAATAATTTATCTTTTGATCAAATACCTCTATTCATTTGAGCTGTAGGAATTACAGCATTTTTATTATTACTATCTTTACCAGTGTTAGCAGGTGCTATTACTATACTTTTAACAGATCGAAATTTAAATACATCCTTTTTTGACCCTGCTGGAGGAGGAGATCCTATTTTATAYCARCATTTATTTTGATTTTTTGGRCAYCCWGAAGTTTATATTTTAATTTTACCWGGATTCGGTATAATTTCCCATATTATTTCACAAGAAAGAGGAAAAAAAGAAACATTTGGTTGTTTAGGAATAATTTATGCAATATTAGCTATTGGATTATTAGGATTTATTGTTTGAGCTCACCATATATTTACAGTAGGTATGGATATTGATACTCGAGCTTATTTTACWTCAGCTACWATAATTATTGCYGTWCCWACWGGAATTAAAATTTTTAGATGATTAGCTACTTTCCATGGAACTCAAATTAATTATTCCCCATCTATTTTATGAAGATTAGGATTTGTATTTTTATTTACTGTAGGAGGATTAACAGGTGTAATTTTATCTAATTCTTCTATTGATATTACTTTACATGATACTTATTATGTAGTAGCTCATTTTCATTATGTTTTATCGATAGGAGCAGTATTTGCTATTTTAGGAGGATTTATTCATTGATATCCTTTATTTACTGGGTTATCTCTCAATCCTTATTTATTAAAAATTCAATTTTTTACAATATTTATTGGAGTAAATTTAACTTTCTTCCCCCAACATTTTTTAGGATTAGCAGGTATACCTCGACGATACTCAGATTACCCAGATTCTTATATTTCTTGAAATATTATTTCATCTTTAGGATCTTATATTTCATTAGTAGCTATTATAATAATATTAATTATTATTTGAGAATCATTAATTAATCAACGAA
>NZ_LMNI01000007.1 GCF_001422925.1 Microbacterium sp. Leaf288 | reverse complement strand
CCGGAATAGTCGTTCCCTCCACCGGTGTAGCCACTCTAAAAAATCTTTTTTTTTTATTAAAAAATAAGATGTTGAGTGCACTCTTTTTGCTCGCCGCCTTTTTGGTAGCGGTATACAAAATTTATTTCTCAAACACCATAACTTACAAAAAGTTCAATAAATATGGTGAAAATAAGACTTTGGTTCTAAAAGAGGCGCCGGGACCTACACCTTTGCCAATAATAGGTAATATGCACCTTTTGGGCAAGCACGAATCGCCATTCCAGTCTTTCACGGACTTGGCGAAAACTTATGGAGACATTTTTACGCTGCAATTGGGAACGTCGAAATGCCTAGTGGTTAATAATTTGGACCTCATCCGGGAGGTCTTGAATCAAAATGGAAAATTCTTCGGCGGACGGCCTGACTTTATCCGATTTCATCAACTTTTTGCTGGCGATAGGAATAATTCCTTAGCACTATGCGATTGGTCAAACCTTCAACTAAGAAGAAGAAATCTCGCCCGCCGCCATTGTGGACCCAAACAACACACCGACAACTTCGCGCGCATCGGAGACGTCGCTACATTCGAATCCATAGAACTGCTACAAACACTTAAAAACATAACCCGTACTTTAGACTCCAGCATCAACCTAAAACCGATCTTAATGACTACAGCAATGAATATGTTTTCGCACTACATGTGCAACGTGAGATTTGACGCCGAAAACGACGAAGATTTCAAGCGCATYGTCGACCATTTTGACGAAATTTTCTGGGAGATTAACCAAGGTTATGCCTTAGATTTTCTGCCGTGGCTCCAACCTTTTTACAAGAAGCATTTAGATAAACTGTCTAACTGGTCTTCAGATATTCGCTCGTTCATTCTTTCAAGGATCGTAGAACAGAGGGAATTGGATCTGGACATAGAAGGGCCTGAAAAGGACTTTCTAGATGGGTTGCTAAAAGTTTTACATGAAGACCCGACGGTTGATAGAAATACTATAATCTTCATGCTTGAAGATTTTCTAGGCGGTCATTCTTCGGTGGGTAATCTTGTCATGTTATGTTTGACAGCTGTGGCGAGAGACCCTGAAGTCGGCAGGAAGATTAGGGCAGAATTAGACGGTTTGACTAAAGGCAAAAGGCCTGTTACATTACTCGACCGTCATAGTTTGCCATACACAGAAGCAACTGTCTTAGAATGTCTAAGATACGCCTCATCCCCTATCGTTCCTCATGTAGCTACGGAGAACGCAGCAATCTCAGGATATGGCGTAGAAAAAGGAACGATAGTCTTCATAAACAACTATGAACTAAACACTTCAGAGGAATACTGGAATGAGCCGGAGAAATTTGACCCATCAAGGTTTCTAGAAAAGACCAAAGTTAGGGTTCGAAGGAATTCTTTCTGTGATTCCGGCATGGAATCTGATGGGGAAMGGCCGAGCAAGCCAGCGGAGACGGAAAAAGAAGTCTGGTCTGTTAAGAGGAACATCCCACATTTCCTGCCTTTTAGTATAGGTAAGCGAACGTGCATTGGTCAAACTTTAGTAACTACGATGAGTTTCGTCATGTTTGCCAGTATAATGCAGGAGTTTGAAATTGGGGCTGAAAATTTGGAAGATCTAAGACAGAAACCGGCGTGTGTGGCTTTGCCTAAAGATACGTATAACCTATTTTTGATCCCGAGAAAACATTGATCTTTTTGATTTTTTTGAAAGTACGTAAATTATTTGCGCTTGGTTCTTTTATTTGTAGTTTTGTGTTGACGCTGTTTTTTTTTTGAAAAAATTGCAGGTTTTTTTGTAGTTACCTTTTTAGCGAAAATTTTATAACTTTTTAATTTGAATGGTTTGCGATAATAGATATTTCTATGTACTACATCCTAAATTGTTTAGTAAAACTTATTTTATTTTTCTATTTGAATATATTTATTGCGATGACAGACATTTTTTTAGCAAACTTAAAAGGTTGTTTTCGTATTCAGTTGAAAATACATCAAATAATTAAAGTCGGTAAATACTTTAATTTACGCCCAAAATTAGAGCTTGAGTAATTATGTTATATTTTTTTAACCAAGATAAAATATTTTGTAGATATAGAGCCAATTAGGTTTTTCAATAACATTAAATTAAAGTAGATAGCATATTATTTTTTAACCGACTTCCCAAAAAGGAGGAGGTTCTCAATTCGACCGTACTTTTTTTTTATGTATGTTAATCCATATCTCCGGCATTTTGGTGGCTCTAGAAGTCGGTGGCAAAATAAACACAGTCAACAGACCTGCAGACACCGACTTCAAAGTCGGTTTTGTTTTTTTGTAAAAAGTTTTTTTTATTTGGTGATATTTTTAACTTCACTGCCTTCTATTTTTTTAGCTAGAGAACTGAGTAGTTCTAAAATTATATTTAAACAAAACAGCGTCTCATTAAATATACAAATAAAAAAACAAGGTTATATCGCTCAAAACTATTTATTTCTTGAAATAATTGTTTTTTTAAGTATTTCTTTTTATATTTTCGGTAAACCATACTGACGTAAATTCTTTGAAGAAAAGGCGGGAAAAATGTTTGTTRTCTATGGAAAAGAAGATGGCTGACGTGTACTGATAAAAAAATACGATTTTTCTGTTTCATWWTTGTCAATGTTTYCAATATTTTTACGACAAAATTACTGTTTTTTATCTAATAAAAGATAGTGTTGAATATTTTAGTATATTTATGGCTAGATTCACAGCTTCCAGCTAATGTTCAAAATAGTTATCTAATAGATAATGCCAAAGAAATGTTTTTACTTTTGACTACTTATATGGCAGTATCTGTCAGTTAACGTATCTAGAACTCTATCTGGAACCTTTTGTAACTAA
Organism: Microbacterium sp. Leaf288; assembly: GCF_001422925.1. Classification (GTDB taxonomy): domain Bacteria; phylum Actinomycetota; class Actinomycetes; order Actinomycetales; family Microbacteriaceae; genus Microbacterium. The sequence goes on along the minus strand of NZ_LMNI01000007.1, from coordinate 965 downwards.
TTAATAGTTTGTTTGTAATGACTTTTTACYAMAATTATATTGAGCGTTGATAATTTTGAATWAGAAAACCAAAAACGACTGTATCTTGCCTGTTGGATTTCGCTTGCGCTAGTAAAATATATTTCGTGACTTTTTCGTTATTTTTCACAAATAGATGACGTAGTGACAATAGTGTTAGATTTTAAATAGTTATTTCACGTCACGAGTATATTTTTGCTATAGAAACGTGTAGATTTTTTAGAAAAGTAGTCAATCAAGTGTCTTAAAGTTCCTTTTTTATTAATTTTATAGAAATTTCTCGTCAAAATCGGCTGTTTATACTTAATTTGACCGAAGAAACGTAGTTTTTTAGTAGGTTAGAAATTGTGTTTAGCGTCATCTAGTGGTGAGTAGTTGAAACTCTTTGATTACACTTCTTCGGTTATATTTGTGTTGCAAGTGTGTTTGATGTTGTATTTTACATGTAGTACTGTTTACATTAGAAATAGATGTAGAATATAGACTTAATAGGGGAAATATTGTAAAAAACTCTTATAATCATGTAGAAACATTATTTAAATAATTAAAATAACTAGATTCTTGCTAAAAGACGACTTTAATTTAAGTTTCAATGTTTTTTTTAATAAACCTATGGCGGGTTTCCAAAGAATAAGAACTTGTATGTAGTTTGTAGATTAGAATTCCAAATTTAAATGTCAGAATGTAAAAACGCCATGTTGTATTTTTGAATCAATATTAATAGATATTTTGAAATCAGCAAAAATCACTGCAATCTGTTGTAACTTAGATACAGTTAAATTAAAATTAATGTATTTGATATGAATACGAGTGAATGTTAATATTATTTTCGAACTTTATGAACCAAATTGTAAAATGGCTGACTTGATATGACGTAGTTTGTAGAAAGAATTGTGATCAATAGTTGAATTAGAAATGAAATTATAGATACATTTGCATTTAAAAAA
>NZ_LMNI01000006.1 GCF_001422925.1 Microbacterium sp. Leaf288 | reverse complement strand
CGATCGGCCCCACGGCGCCCTCGGTGGCCAAACGCCCTACGAGCGCCTCAAACAGAAAGCAGCGACCCCTCTGTCATAGGGCTCCGTCAGTTGCACAACGTCGTCCAACAGCCGTGCCCAAAATCCGACCATGAAGGTCAGCCGTCGATACCGCTCAATCAGTGCACTGCGTTCAAAGGAGAATGACCAGAAAATGGAAGTCAAGACATCGGGCCTCCGCCGAGGGCTCACCGCTCGGCATATCCAGATGATCGCGCTGGGATCCGCGATCGGCACCGGCCTCTTCTACGGGTCGGCCGGAGCGATCCAGGCTGCAGGACCCGCCGTGCTGCTCGCCTACATGGTCGGTGGCGCTGTGGTGTTCGTTGTCATGCGATCGCTCGGGGAGATGGCGGTCCGTCACCCGGTCGCGGGATCATTCGGACAGTACGCGTCGCGCTATGTGAGCCCGTTCGCAGGCTTCCTCACCGGGTGGACCTTCACGTTCGAGATGTTCGTCGTCGCCCTGGCCGACGTGACGGCGTTCGGCATCTACATGGGATTCTGGTTCCCCGATGTGGAACGTTGGGTGTGGATCTTGGCGGTCGTGTTCTTCATCACTGCTGCAAATCTGCTCAGCGTCAAGGTGTTCGGTGAGCTGGAGTTCTGGTTCGCGCTGATCAAGGTCCTGGCGATTATCGCGATGATCGTAGGGGGCATCGCGATCATCGTGTTCGGCCTTGGCAATCAGTCGGAGGGCGCCGCCGGACTCCACAACCTTGTGGACCATGGCGGATTCATGCCCAACGGAGTGTGGGGCATCCTCCTCTCAATGACCATCGTGATCTTCGCCTTCGGAGGCACAGAAGTCATCGGCATCACCGCCGGAGAAGCCCAGAATCCGAAGAAGGTGCTCCCCCGCGCCATCAACACCGTTCCGGTGCGCATTCTCCTCTTCTACGTGCTCGCACTGACTGTGATCATGTCGATCCAACCGTGGAACACGATCGATGGGGAGACGAGTCCTTTCGTGTCCATCTTCCACAACCTTGGTTTCGAAGGCGCCGCCCACGTCCTAAACGTCGTGGTCATCACCGCAGCGCTGTCTGCGATCAACGCTGACTTCTTCGGCGCGGCTCGCATGCTCCACGGGCTGGCGGAGCAGGGCCATGCCCCGCGCGCGTTTCTCAGAGCCACCCGCACTGGAGTGCCGTTCATGACAGTGATCGCGATGACCGGCTCCCTGCTGGTCGGGGTTCTTCTGAACGTGTGGTTCCACGATCAGATCTTCTTCCTCATCGCCGCTCTTGCCACCTTCGCGGTCGTCGTGGTGTGGTTGATGATCCTGATCTCGCACGCCCGCATGAAGCGCGAGATCAGGAAGGACAACCTTCTCCCGAGTGAGTTCCCGGTCCCCTTGTGGCCCATCGCCAACTACATCGCAATGGGCGTGATCGGCGTCGTCATCATCATGATCGGCGTCGTGCCAGACACCAGACCAGCGCTCATCGTCGGTGCCATCTGGGTCGCCGCCGTGGTGGCGTGCTATGCGCTGTTCATCCGAGGCGGAGGCCGCACCCGAATGGAACTCGTGGATGAGACGTCTCCGATCTCGACGATCCCAGAAGCGGACGCCGGCTCTGCAGAGAAGGAACCCTCGAGGCGAGCACTCCGCTGAACGAGATCCCGTGATGCGGGTAGCCAACTGACCTCAGCCCCCATGAAGGCGGAACGACATGACGTCCCTAGGAACCGAAGCGGACACCGCCGACCTCCCCACTCCAGCGCCAGATGGCACGCCCGAGCGTCTCAGCGCGCTCGCGCGTGCCATCGCGGCCGAAGAACGCCGTGCACTACTCGAGGTCATGCTCGAGCAGACGGCGCCAGATCACCGAGGACTGTCCATCACACAGCTCGCGGAAGCGACGGGAGTGTCACGATTCGCTGCCTCGCACCACCTGCGCGTCCTACGCGACGCCGGCGTCGCGCTGATGACGAGAGACGGATATCAGCGGATCCACCGGATCAATTTCCAGGCGTTCCTCGACCTCGAGGACTGGGTTCTCAGATTCTCTGCGAACCAGGACTGACCCCGACACCCCAGCGGGTCTGGCGCGCAAGATAGGCCAAAGGCCCCGATAGGGGGCTTCGCCGCACGGTAGCCGAGTGCGGCTCTCGTCGATCGCCTTGTTGAGCCTTGCCTTCCCGCTCGGCAGGACCCACTCCGGCTGAGCTTTCGTCCGCAGCCTCCTGCCCTCAGCACCCTGGCGCACCCATCACACATTTAGCCAGTCCTCCGGCCCTGACGCTGATGCCAACCGGCGCGCCCTAGCAAATTCGCATCCTGGTCCGAAGCAACCCGCTGGCAGACATCCCGACCACAGCTGCTGGGCGCATCGCCGGCCTTGGGTTGCATCGGCTGCTGACCGCCACAGCGTTCTCCTGTCCGAACCGATCCCGCTCGCCGCAACAACTGCGGTCTCCCCCGTGGGGACCCGGACCCCGAGACGGCCTGAGCCCGGTTACCGGACGACACGGTAGCGTGAAGGCGCGTGGGCTCCTCGGCCTGATGACGATCAGCGACCCCCCTGGGGATCTGAGGCTGGGACCAGCGGCTCCGCCCTCGGTGCGCGAAGCGATCCTCGGACGCCGCAAATAGTGGTTGCGGCGTCCGAGGATCTGAGCCACGCCCACGAACGTCACAGCCCGCTGGGGACGGGACTCGATGTTGGGGGCATCGCGTGACATGCAGACTGAGCGGGCGCGACCCGAACTCAGGTTATCGGCCCTCACCCCTTGCCCACCAAGCGATTTGAACAGTGAACGCGTAGATGTTCAACGCGTTCAGACGGTCAACTGATCGGTGCCCGCATCGCCTCTGCCGACGCGGAGCAGGGCTGGCGATTGCGCAGGGGCGATGGTGTCCTGCTCTTGCCTGTCCATCGTGGGCTTCGATGACATCCCGCGCGCGGCGCAGACCTATCCCGCGCTGACGACCGTCCGCCAGCCGTTGCACGGAATGGGTCAGGCAGGTTCACGCGCACTCCTTTCGCTCATCGACGGACGGCCGTTGAGCGTCGACAACATCCGGATGCCGACGACTCTGATCGTGCGTGGGAGCACCGCGACTGTCCCATCAGAAGCTTGACGTCTCACTAAAGCGACTCATTGGCGCGGCGACCGCGACGCCCGACCGCCCGCCCGCCCGCCCGCCGGGGCACACAATTGGTGCGAGCAGGCTGCCAAATCCGAACTGGACTTGGATCTGCAGCATCCGCTCGGTTATCTCCACGCGCTGAAGCGGTATCGCGCACGCGTAATCGGAGTCGCCTCGATCCTCGTCGCAAAGGACAGTCCTCCCTGGCCTCTCCCCGTCATCATCTCGATGGCGGCCGACGTTCGTCGTCGCGGGCGGCCCGCTCGCATCGCTCGGCGTGCTGGCGATCGTGGCGCTGCGTTGCTGCTGCAGGCCTGTCCGATGCACGTGCTTATCCCGCGGCTGTGGATGTGCAGCGCCGCCGAGCGTTGGCCACGTCGTCAGGCGACGGCGCGGATGACCCACCGGACCGATGTTGACTCGCCCGCGGGAATCACGCGAAGGTCGATCTTCGAGTTGAGCGCGTCGGGTGGACAGGTCATCGGCTCGACGGCGAGGGCGTGGCGATGGGCGGACCCGGCCGCCGCGTCGGCGGTGTACAGCTGAACCCACGGGCAGGTCTCGTCCAGCTCGACCTCGGCGCCGACTCCCGCAGAGTCGACAAGTCGCACACGGGCGCGACCGGCCTCGTCGCGCACTAGGTCCGTGAACGCGTTGTTCAGGACCGCACCACCGATAATCCGTGGTGATCGGAAGTCGCAGCCCTGGTCCGCAACGTCGGTGAGCCCGGTCGGGAGGAGGCGATCGACAGAGGTGAGCATCACCTTCCCGGCAGGCAGATGCAACGTCCATTCGTCGATCGCGCGCTCGCGCGGCAACCCCGCGACGAGATAGGGGTGACTGCCTGCGCCGAACGGCGCCGCCTCCGCGGCCAGGTTGGTGGCAACGATCCGCTGATGGAGGCCGTCGCTGAAGAGGTCGAAGCTAACGTCCACTCGCAGCCGCCACGGATACCCCGGCTGTGGCTCGATGGTGGCCGTGAGTAGTGCCGAGTCCGGGCCGGATCGAGCGATGTCGAAGCCCGTCCAGGCGACGAGTCCGTGCGACGCGTTGCCGAAGTCCACCTCGTTCACCGGCAGCTGGTGGACGGCCCCTCCGAACCCGTATCGTCCGGCGGCCGTGCGATTGGGCCACGGTGCGAGCACCGCGCCTCTCATCGCCGGCCGCAGTTCATCCGTGTCGAACGGGACGATCAGGTCCCGGTCCCGGAACCGCAGCTGCCGCAGAGACGCGCCAACAGTCGCGATCCGAGCGACATAGGCTTCGCTGCGCAGTTCGATTTGCCCTCCGGAGATCCAGCCCGTCATTTCCTGCCTCCACTTTGCTCACGCGCGAACAACAAGAACTCGGGGAGGCTTGTTGCGAAGTAGCCGGTCACGCCGTCGTCGCGCCGGGCGACCGGCGGCTTTTACTCGGCCCGGACCTCTCCCAGCGTCGGCGGGTTGTCCGTCACGGGAAGCCCGCCCGCCGACAACACCGCGTCCCACGCGGAGGTCGCCTCGCCCTCCCCTCCTTCCCACGGGTGGAAGGCACGAGGGCCGGGATCTTATGCGCACGCTGGGTCGCTCCTGTCGCGGTGAGAAGGCGGACGTAGTCGATGGTGAAGTCATCGCAGGTCGCCGGGCGATGGTGCTGCAGCCAGTTGATCCGTCCTGCGGGTCCGCTCCGCGATCATCGCCGATCTCCTCTGGTTTGCGTCGGCGGTCGGGGCCGCCGGCCTACTGAAGAGATCGCTGCCCACAGTTCACGCTAAGAGACGTCGACACCCCGCGGTATGGTCAGAAGAGGGAAGATCATGGACAAAACTGCGATCGCATTTTGTGCAACTGACGGAGCCCTATGACAGAGGGGTCGCTGCTTTCTGTTTGAGGCGCTCGTAGGGCGTTTGGCCACCGAGGGCGCCGTGGGGCCGATCGTA
>NZ_LMNI01000005.1 GCF_001422925.1 Microbacterium sp. Leaf288 | reverse complement strand
GTGGAACGACCGCCCGATGTGCCAGTCCGAGGTGAGGCACTCGCCGCCGCCGGCCAGGTCCTCAAAATCCGACCGCCCCTCACCTTCTCACCCGAAGACCTCACCTGGTTCAACAACGCCTACACCGCCGCCCTCCACGACGTCGCCGCCCACGCGAACATCCCCTCGCGGTCGTAGCGGCACATACCCGAACAAACGCAAGGAAGCGCCCCATGTCCAACGCCATACCCGAACCGACAGCCCCCGTGTCTGACGCACGCCGCGAGAGTGGCACCACGGATCCTGCAGCATCTGAGCCGCACCTGCGCCGTATCCTCACCACTCCGCAACTCGTTGCATTCGGGCTGGCGTACGTCAACCTGATCGGCGTCTTCATCTTCTACGGGCTTGCGACCCAGATGACGCAGGGCATGATGGCGCTCGCCTTCCTCATCGCCACGCTCGCGATGACACTCACTGCGCTCAGTTACGCGGCACTGTCACGGAAGTTCGTCGGTGCAGGCTCGGTCTACACTTACGTGTCCAAGGTCATCCATCCCGCGCCGGCTTTCATCATCGGGTGGATGGTTCTCCTGGACTATCTGATCCTGCCCTTGCTCGGATTCGTCCTCATCGGCCTCTACATGCACCAGGCTGTACCCGTCGTGTCGGACTGGGGCTGGAGCATGATCTCGCTTGTCTTGATCGTCGGCTTGGCGATCAAGGGAGTGAGTGAGTCCGCCAAGGTGAGCCTCGTCGCAACGGGCGTCGGAGTGCTGTTCCTCCTCGTCTTCGCCGGTTACCTCGTGACTTCGATCGTCTCGGAGGGAGGCCCAACCGCAGTGTTCGACCTGTCCGGGCTGTTCACCGTCGACGCGCTCAACAACCCCGACGCCGGTATCTCGGGCCTCCTCGCAGCGACATCCATCCTCTGCCTGATGTTCCTCGGGTTCGATGGGATCACGACGTTCGCTGAGGAGACGCGCGACCCGAAGCGACAGGTCGGCCGCGCGGTGCTCTGGACGTGTGGCATCTCCGGCACAGTTTTCGTGCTCATGTCCTATCTGATGCAACTGGCGTGGCCCAATGCGTGGCTCGAGATGAACAACCCGGACGTCGCGTCAACGGAGCTGGTGCTCAGGATCGCCGGTCCTGCGATGAACGTGATTTTCACCGTGATCTTCATCGTTGGAGCTGTCGCATCCGCACTGGCGGGCCTTTCTGCAGGGGCGCGAATCCTGTTCTCCATGGGTCGCGACCGAGTGCTGCCGTCGGTGCTGGGCCGGGTGAGTCCGCGATTCCGCACGCCGGTGGTCTCCATCTGCGTAATCGGAGGCATCGGTGTGTTGGCGCTGTTCGGTGACCTTAACTCCGTCGCCTCGATCGTCAACTTCGGGGCTCTGATCGCGTTCATGTCCGTGAACGTCTGCGTGTTCGTTCAGTTCCTCTTCCATGAGCGCCAGCGCGGAACGAAGGCAATCCTTCGGTACGGAGTGCTCCCGGTATTGGGCGTCGCGGTCAACTTCGCCCTCTGGATCTCGCTCGACGCGACCGCAAAGCTCATCGGTGCCGGATGGTTCGTGCTTGGCGTAATCGTGCTAGCAATCGTGACGCGGGGTTTCCGCAAGCCCGTCCGCACCCTGTCCGGCTTCTAACCGGGACATGCGGAGCGTGCTGGGCTCCGCAACGGTAGCGGGCGGCGTTCTGACATGAACGCCGCCCGTTATCACTATCTCCAGCGTCGCCAGCTTTCAACCGGTGGTCGGTCACCGCTGCGCGACGTCCCGAGCGCGGAGTCCATTGCTTCCCGCGACGCGGGGAGAGGCGGACAGCGTGTGTCAGAAGACACCATTCGTGTGTTGCAGTTCGCCGGGAATCGGTGCAATGACATCCCAGTGCTCGACGATCTTGCCGTCCTCCACGCGCCACAGGTCGTTGTAGATGACAGGCTCGCCGAACTCGCCCTCCGCGCGCGTGAACACGAAGTCTCCTTCAGCGACGATCTGATGAACCTTCTTGTAGGTGAGGAGCTTCCCATCGGCGGCCCATGCCGAAGCGGCAGCCCCGAAGCCCTCAAGGCCGTCGGCCGCGTCCGGGTTGTGCTGTGCGTACGTCTGCGTGGAGATGTAGTCCGTGAGGGCGGTGTAGTCAGCTTCCACGAGCACTTTTTGGGCAAAGTCTGCGACTAGCGCCTTGTTGGCTGCCGTCTGCTCAGCGTCAGAAGCTGCTTCTGGCCCGTCAATCTGGCTGCGGCCGCTCGTCGTTCGAGAAACGACCGGCACCAGCGAGTCCCAGTGCTCAACTACGCGGTTCCCGTCGACTCGGAAGACATCAAAGGCGACGAGGCGGTCCGCGCCGAATCCGCTGTAGATGCCATGGAGGACGACGAGGTCACCCTCGGCGATAACCCGCACAAGCTGGTACCCGAAGCCGGCGGGGAGAGTAGTGGCGAGCGCCCGAAGCCCCTCGACGCCGTCAGCGGCGAGGGTGGAGTGCTGGATGTAGGTGGGGCCGAAATACTCGTCCACAGCAGCGGGATTCTTCTCCACGAACAGCGAGTCCACAGCGGTGAGCACGGTTTCTTTGGCGGTCATGACACTCTCCTCAAGATTGGTTGATCAGCCATGAGTTACCCTAAGAGAGTCATCACCTAGTGGGAAGTAGGCACCTTTCGGTGCGTAACGAGGAGTCTGGTATGTCGGAGTCGGTGTGGAACCCGTATGACCGGAACTGCCCCACACGCCGAGTGCTGGACCGGATCGGAGATCGCTGGACTGTTCTCGTGGTCGGCTCGCTCAGCGAGGGGCCGCTGCGGTACAGCGAGCTGAGGGCGCGAGTCGACGGCATTTCGCAGAAGATGCTGACCCAGACGCTGCGCGGTCTCGAGCGGGACGGACTGGTGACCCGGACGATCACACCCCAGATCCCGCCTCGCGTGGACTACGAACTGACTGCTGCCGGCCAGTCGCTTCGCGAACCGTTACACGCGCTGGAGGTCTGGGCGACGGAGCATATGAGCGAGATCGGCGCGGCCCGGGATGAGTACGACACGCACTCGTGAGAAGAGGCTGTCTAGCGCGGTTCAGCGCGAGCGCTAGCACTGCCCCATGACCGGCTCGGGTTCGTAGAGTCGGTCGCTGACTACGAAAGTTGTCGACAGGCGGAAGCACTCCCGGGCGGGATCGGTTGTCTGCGGCGGGCACCGACGGCGACCCATGCGGGCTCAAGGGGGAGGAGCGCTCCTCCAAAAGGATCGTGGCCCAGGAATGTCGGATTCCCCAGGCCACGACCCGTCTGTCACGGACTGCTCAGCCGATGGCTGTACGCAGCTCCGCGGCCGCGGCGGTCACATCGGGTGCCCCGTAAAGCGCTCCCCCCACCACGGCGATCTTCGCGCCGGCGTCGCGGACCGAGCGGATCGTCGAGGCGTTCACGCCACCTGCGATCGAGAACGGGACGCCCGATGCCTCACCCGCGCGCAGCAGTGTGTCGAGCGAGTAACCGTCCTGAGCCTGCTCGTCCAAACCGGCGTGGACCTCGACGAACTCAGCGCCTAGCGCGACGACCTGCTTCGCGCGGACCGGCTTGTCAGCGACGCCGATCAGGTCGACGACAATGCCCTTGCCGTGCTTCTGTGCGGCCTTGACGGCGCCCGCAATGGTGCTGTCATCCGCAGCGCCGAGCACGGTCACCAGGTCCGCTCCGGCCTCGAAAGCGATGTCGGCCTCGAGCTCGCCGGCATCCATCGTCTTGAGGTCGGCGAAGATGACCTTGTCAGGGTGCGCCGACTTGAAGGCGGTGATCGCGGCGAGACCTTCGCTCTTGATGAGCGGGGTGCCGAGCTCGAGAATATCGACGTACGCCGCCGCGGCGGCGGCGAGTTCCAGCGCCTTCTCCGTGCTAGTGGTATCGATGGCGAACTGCAGTTTCATTAGTACTCCGATAGAGGGTGGATGCTGTCGCCTGCCGGCGATCAGGGGGTCGAGCTACTCGGGTCGAGCTACTCGAGGTTTGAGTGCCGGGCCCAGAGGCCTTCGGCGCTCGAACCCTGGCGATGCCAGAGCGCATGGAACAGGCCGTCACCGATGAGGACCACGACCTGCTCGAACAGGCTTCCTGCGTACTGCTCCGAAGCCGAAGCAGTGCGGTCGAGCTTCTGAGCGGCCGGAACCACGACGACAACCTTGGCGATCTGGGCCAGGGGCGACCCAACCGTCGCGGTGATGGCACCGACGTGCGCCCCCGCATTGGCAGCCAGCTGCGCTGTTCTTACGACCGACTCCGTCCCGCCGGATCCGCTTGCGGTAAGCAACACGTCACCTGCCTCGATGGCCGGAGTCGTGACGTCGCCAACAACGTGTACGTCGAGGCCGAGGTGCATCAAGCGCATAGCGGTCATGCGCAGTGCAGTCCCGGACCGCCCCGCAGCGCTGACGAACACTCGGTCCGCCGAGATGAGAAGATTACACAGGGCGTCGAGCTGGTGGGAGCTCACGACGGCCGCGCGCTCAGACGCTCGCAGCACCTCGTTAGCGACAAGCGAGATGGCGGCGGCGGGAGAGATGGTGGCGGCGGTTATCGGCATCGCCCCAGCGTCACCCATCGTGCTCGCGAACGAAATCCTCCCGGCGGACCGTCTAACCTAATCGAAAGTATGGTTCCCGATAGGATGGTCTCGTGTCCTCGGCTACTCCATCCAGCGCGGCCTCCCGCCGCGCCGCAGCGGACCACGCTCGCGCGATGGCGGAGCAGCGTGACAGACATGCACTGACGCTCGAGACGCTACTGGCGACGCTGCGTTCGCCGCGGCTAGACGACCGCGCGGCACGAACCATGGCTGTGGACGTCGCGGCCGGGGCGCTGGTTGGCCTGCGCGTGCAAAGCGACGAACAGACTGCTGCGCTCGAGCCGGTCGCTGGAGCGTTCGGACGACTGCAGGGCGACCTGCGGCCACTCGTGCGCTATAGCGAACTGGACGTGGAGTTCGTGGAGCCGCCCGCAAGCGGGCGCGCACTTCCTGGAGAGATCGCGCACGCCGCGCGAGCCATCGTGCGTACGGCAGTCCTCGCCATTGTTGATCGTGGTGAGCCGAGCCGAGTGCGCATCCAGTGGGATTGTGACGGCCTACACCTGTTAATTGCGATCCGTGATGATGGCCGCGGCGACCTGTCCGTCCACGACGACGCGCTTCGCCCGGTCGCCGAGCAGGTTACCGCGATCGCCGGCCGTCTAGCAGTCGCGTCAACACCCGGGTGGGGCTCGCAGATCGACATCTGTCTGCCCCTCGATCCGCCCGCCGACTCGGAAGCCCTTCCGAGAGCGATGGACGCCAGCCCTCGCGAGCGGGATGTCCTGCGGCTGGTAGTCGCGGGGCGCCGTAACCGCGAGATCGCACAGACGCTTGGCGTCAGCGAGAACACCGTGAAGTTTCACGTGTCGAACTTGCTGCATAAGTCTGGCGCGAACTCGCGGACGGAATTGGTCGCCCTGGTCCGGAGCTGACTCCTATCCATCTAGACGACGTCACCTATCCGAATCGGTAGGCATCCAAGCGGGCATCTGTGGGGGAACCTGCCGCTTTTCGCGGCTGATTCGATGGCCGGAAACAGGTCACCCGGTCCGCCCGCGCGGTCATCGAGTGATGAGCGCGAGCTGGTCACCCCGGCGACCGGTCAGTCGTCGGCTGAGTCTGGAACCGTCTCCACCTTGAGTCCGCTGGTGGCGAGTGCCCGCAACGCCTCGGAGGGGGAGTGATCACTGGTGATAAGCACGTCGCCTGGTCGCGCCGTGGCGATAGGCGCGAAAGACCTGGTGCCGATGTGGCGGGGTTCGGCGAGGATCAGCGCGGCGTCTGACGACTCGTACATCGCCCGCTTGACCGATGCGTACTCCGGCTTGAGGTCGCTGAGCAGCAGCGAGTCGGCATCCAGTCCGGCGACGGTCAAGACGCAGAGGTCCCACCGGTGCCGAGAGAAGAACGCCTCAGTCTCGCTGCCGTAGATGTTGAAATCGCCGGGACCCACGAATCCGCCCGGGATCATGACGCGGAAGTGAGGGTCCGCGCCGAGAATACGAGCCGATTCGAGGCTGCTGGGCGCTATCACCAGGCTCAGCGGGTGCTGGCGGAGCTCCTGGGCGAACGCCAAGATGCGGGTGCCGAAGTCGAGTGCGACGTTCATCCCCGGCCGGATGTGCTGCATCGCTTTGGCGGCCATGGCCGCTTTCAGCTCGCTGTTGCTGCGCAGCCGTTCGGCCAGCGGTGGCTCGAAGCTGCGACTGGTGGGGGCGATTGCGCCGCCGTGCACGCGGATGGCTGAGCCCTCAGCCTCCAAGGCGATGATGTCGCGCCGCAGCGTCAGCGATGTCACCCCCAGGCGCTCGCTTGCCTCCGCTGTGTTCACGCGGCCGCGTTCCCGCAGCTCCGCCCGAAGCAGGTCAAGCCGCTCAATCTGCGTCGCCAAGCGCGATCCCCCGTTCAGTCTCCACTGTGCTCGAGAATACTGTCGCCAGTCGCTGCGCCCACCGCCGGCGTGCAACAACGTCAAACCCTACCGCGCCAGGGGCGCCGGTCCTCGATAGGCACGGCGCCCCCGGGCGGGTGGCAGGTCGGGCTTACGCCTTGTTGAGGGCGCCCTCCGGAGCCCAGGAAAGCGCGTCGCCGCCGTACTTGGACGCTCGCACGTCGCCCGAGCGGGCGTGCCCCTCGAACAACTCGACGCGGGCAGCGCGACCGAGAAGGCGTCCGAGTTCCGCGCTCGCGTCTTCCGAGCGCACCTCCTGGTAGGTGACGGTCTTGATGTATTTGCCGACCCAGAGTCCGCCGGTGTAGCGGGCGGCCTTACGGGTGGGCAGGGTGTGGTTGGTTCCGATGACCTTGTCACCGAACGAGACGCACGTGCCTTCGCCGAGGAAGAGTGCTCCGTACTGGGTCATCTTCTCCAGGGCCTCGCGCGGGTTCTCCGTGAGGATCTGCACATGCTCGAAGGCGTACTCATCAGCCACCCGGTAGGCGTCGTTCAGCGAGTCGACGACCAGGATCTCGCCGTGGTCGCGCCAGGCGGCCTCTGCGAAATCCCGTGTGGACATGCCGGGCAGGATCTGGTCGATGTGCCGGCTGACCTGTGCGGCAAGCAGATGCGAGGTGGTGATGAGGACGGCGGGGGAGTCGGGCCCGTGCTCCGCCTGGCTGAGCAGGTCGACTGCGACGATGAACGGGTCAGCGTACTCGTCGGCGATGATCAGCACCTCGGTGGGGCCCGCGAACAGGTCGATGCCGACCTCGCCGTAGAGCTGACGCTTGGCCTCTGCGACGTATGCATTACCGGGGCCGGCGATCATGTCCACGCGCCCGATGGTCTCGGTGCCTACGGCGAGGGCGGCGACAGCCTGGGTTCCGCCGAGCAGGAAGATCTCGTCGGCGCCCGCGTGATGCAGCGCCGCCACCGTGGCGGCAGGGATCTCTCCGCGAATGGGCGGGGTGCAGGCAGTGACGCGGGGAACGCCCGCCACCTTCGCCGTCACCACGGTCATGTGCGCAGACGCGACGAGCGGGTAGCGTCCACCGGGAACGTAAGCACCGGCGGCCGATACGGGAATGTTCTTCTGCCCGAGGAACACGCCCGGCTCGGTTTCGGCCTCGAAGTCGGTGAGGGAATCCAGCTGACGCTTCGCGAAGTCGCGCACTCGACGCTGCACCTCGATGATGTCCTCGAGCGCCTGGCTCGGGACGGTCGCGACGATCCGGTCGATGTCATCGGCGTCCAGTTTGAACGAGTCAGGCGACCAACGGTCGAACTTCTCGGAGTACTCGCGTACGGCTGCGTCGCCCCGCTCACGGACGTCCCGGATCACGGTTCGGACCGTCTCCTGCACGGCGGGATCCACCGATGAGGACGCGCGGCTGGCGCCGGTGCCCTTGAAATACTCGACGGCGGTTGAAGTCATTGCGGTGTCTCTTTCGTCTCGGTTTCTAGCGGCCGTACCGGTAGATCTTCTTGTTGGTGAACTCGTCGATGCCAAGGCGGCCCAGTTCGCGGCCGAAGCCGGACTTCTTGACCCCACCGAACGGCACGTCGGCGCCATCCAGCCCGGCGGCGTTGACGTAGACCATGCCCACTTCCAACTGCTCGCCGACTCGCTCAGCACGGTCGAGGTCGTCGCAAATCACGACTGACCCGAGGCCGTAGGGTGACGAGTTCGCCAGCTCGATGGCCTCTTCGTCGCTCGAGACCCGGTAGAGCTGGGCGACCGGACCGAAGAGTTCCTGGGAGTACACGTCCATCTGAGGGCTGATGTTGACGAGTACGCCGGGTCGGTAGAAGTTCCCGTCTGGGGCGTTATCGCCCACAATCAGCTCTGCACCCTGTTCGATCGCGCCCTGCACCTGCGCCACGAGAGTGCTCGTGGCATCGTCGGAGGCAAGTGGCCCGTAGTCGCCGTTCTCGCGCGACTGGGTGGACAGTGCCTGGCTGAACTTGCCGGCGAACTCCTCGTAGTGACGGTCGATGATGATGAACCGCTTCGAACCGGTACACGACTGGCCCGAGTTCTTCATACGACCCCAGACTGCGTGGCGGACGGCAGCGTCAAGGTCCTCAGTGTCCAGGACGATGAACGGGTCCGACCCGCCGAGCTCCAGGACGCACTTCTTGAGGTGGCGACCGGCCTGCTCGGCGACGATCGCCCCGGCACGCTCAGAACCCGTCAGCGAAACACCCTGAACACGGTCATCGGCGATGATCGTGGAGATGTGGTCGTGGGTGGCGAAGACATTCACGTAGGCGCCGTCAGGGAACCCTGCATCACGGAACAGGGTCTCCAGCGCCAGTGCCGAGTCGGGGCACTGGTTGGCGTGCTTGACGATCACCGTGTTGCCCACGATGAGGTTGGGGGCGGCGAAGCGCGCGACCTGATAGACGGGGTAGTTCCACGGCATGATTCCGAGGATCACGCCGATACCCTGTCGCCGGATGACGGTGCGCAGCCCGTCCTCCGCCTGAATGTCCTCGTCGGAAAGCCACTCCTCCGCCCGTTGAGCGAAGGTGCGCATGATGTCTGCGGAGAACAACACTTCTTCCCGACCATCTGTGACGGGCTTACCCATCTCGCGGTTGATGATCGCGGCGAACTCGTCGGCGCGCTCCCTCAGCAGCTCGGCGGCGCGTCCGACCAGCTTCGCCCTGTCGGCAATGGAAGTCCGGCGGGACCAGCGGTTATATGTCTCGTGCGCGGACGAGAGCGCGACCTCAACTTCGACGGCGGTGGCGTCGGTGTGAGCGGTGACGATCGTACGCGTCGCCGGATCGATCACGGCGTACTTACCCATGTCAGTCCTTCTTGGCAGCAACGCCTAAGCGGCAGCAGTGCCGGGGTTTCGTTGTGAGAACAGAATGATCACAAAATGTGATTGAAACAATCATGCGTCCTGTCGTAGAGTGCGTCAAGAGGTCTCACCGGTCAAGGAAGAGAGGGCGAGACGCATGATCGCTTCGGAGCACTATGTACACGACGTCATCGAGCGGGCGTACGGCGTCGGCTCTGTGGAGTCGTTTCGCGAGGTGCCGTCCGAGGCGGATCTGACCGCGATCGTCGAAAGCTCCCGCACCACGGTGGTCGCCAAGACCACCACGGATCAGTTCGGTCGATGGAGCCTCACGCTGCAGGCCGAGGCTCAGTTGCGTCTGCGCGAGGAGCCTGAGCTGCGGGGTCTCGTTCCGGACGTGATCGCCAATAGAGCGGGCGAGTTCCTAACGCATGATGGGCCGGCGACGACGATGCTCATGACCTTTCAGCGAGGCGCGTCGATTTCCGAGGTGGAGCTGACGGACTCGCTGATCCGAGAGGTTGCGTACCTTCAGCACAGGTCTGCCAAGCAGTACGGCGACTTTCGACCCAGCGTCGACACGCACGCATATCCGCGTCCGTGGGACCTCGGTTCCTTCCGCCCCGCCGACTACCAGCTCGAGCGTTACCTCGAACCGGACATTCGTAAACTCGCGGAAGAGGTGTTTGCCGGCGTCGCATCCGTCAATGACAAGTCGAAGACCGGGAGTCCTTACACCGCCGAGCAGTTCATCTTCGGCGATTTCAACTTGTCCAACGTGCTGTGCACCGATGGTGCGGTGACGGGACTGATCGACTTCGGTGACGCTGTCGTGGGCACCCAGCTCGCTGACATCGCCATCGCGCTGTGCTATCTGCAGCTGCACGACCGCGGGATAGCGCAGAGCGAGCTGCTCGATCTGTACATGACGGAGCTCGCAAAGCATCAAGATCCGCCGTCGAACTCTGAGTTGGTCGACCTCGGCCATCTCGTGCGAGCCCGAGCGCTCATGGTGCTGCTGAACGGCCGCGAGGTGGCAGCGGCAGAACCGTTCCGCAGTGACTATGCGTTGCGGTATGACGTGGCTGCGGCGGCGTTGTTGATGGGGTGATGGGTCTTTGTTCGCGGATTGGATCGGATTTCAGTTATGCCCATGATCAACGGGTTCACGCCTGGCCAGAGTGCATGGTGCTGCTGAACGGCCGCGAGGTGGCAGCGGCAGAACCGTTCCGCAGTGACTATGCGTTGCGGTATGACGTGGCTGCGGCGGCGTTGTTGATGGGGTGATGGGTCTTTGTTCGCGGATTGGATCGGATTTCAGTTATGCCCATGATCAACGGGTTCACGCCTGGCCAGAGTG
>NZ_LMNI01000004.1 GCF_001422925.1 Microbacterium sp. Leaf288 | reverse complement strand
CGAAGCCATGCGCCAAATCATCTTCGGCATCATCGTCCTCACCCTCGCCTGGGTCTACGTCCGCATCTCCGGCCAACGCACCACCTAACCCCCATGATCAGCTGCCGGCGCTCCAGAGCGAGCAGCCGAGCAGAAGTGACCAGGAGGCTCGACCACACCCACACACACACATCTAGACGACACAGCCATGCACAAGCACGGGCGCCGCACGAGCGCGGCCGCCCTCACACTAAGAAAGCAGAAAATGAAGATTCTCTTGGTCGGTGAAACCTGGGTGATCGCGGAGACGCACATCAAAGGCATCACCACATACGGCACCGGATCCTCGGTCAACGAGGCTGCCCCCCTCATCGACGCGCTGACCTCGGCAGGGCATGAGGTCGTCCACCTCGGAAACGATGTCGCTCTCGCCGAAGTGCCGAGGACTGTTGAAGCCATCTCGCAGTACGACGTCATCCTCTTCAGCGACGTGGGAGCCGACAACCTGCTGCTGCACCCGGACACACTGGTACGGGCGCAGCGCACCGGAGACTTCCTTGGACTCCTCCGCGACCACGTCAGCGAAGGAGCCGGTTTCGCGATGATTGGTGGCTGGATGTCCTTCTCCGGCCGTGAGGGCAAGGCGCGCTACTACGGCACTCCCGTTGCCGACGTACTGCCTGTCACCATGCTCGGGTACGACGACCGCAACGAAGCGCCAGCCGGAGTCACCCCCCACGTCACTGCCGAGTCGCCGATCATCGACGGCTTGTCGTCGGAGTGGCCATGGTTCCTCGGCTACAACCGGGTCCAAGCCAAGGCGGACGCCCTCACTGTGCTGACCTTCGACAACGACCCGCTGCTTGTCACCGGCGAGTACGGACGAGGTCGAAGCGCTGCATTCACCTCTGACTGCACACCGCACTGGGCCGGCAACTTCGTCGAATGGCACGGCTACGTCAAGTTCTGGGATCAGCTCGTCCGCTGGCTCGCGGCCGCTCGAGCCTGAGAACGTCTGACTGCGCTGCGCCCCTTGCGTCACGGCAAGAGGGCGCAGCGCACCTCACATCACAATCAAACCGACCCGATCTGCTCACGTGCCGATCGCGATGAAAGGAGCCCACCATGCCCACCCAGGTGTTTGCGACATATCGTCTGCGTGCAGAGACAGACGTTGCCCAGTACGAGGAATGGTCTCGGACAGTGGACCAGCCGATCTGCCTGCAAGCAGAATCCTGCCTGTCCTTCGAGGTGTACGTGGTGAAAGGCGGAGACGCTGACAGCGCGCCCTTCAACGTCATCGAGGACATCGTCGTCGAAAGCTGGGAAGCCTGGCAGGACACGCTCCGATCCGACGATCTGGCCGAGATGATGGCCCAGTGGCGACAGCTCGCCGACGAGAGCACCCTGGTCACCGTCTACTGCGAACGGATCCAGCCCACCGAGTCGGATCCCCAACTGTAGGCGGCGCGGGCGATGATAAAGTCACACCGTACCTCTCGAGCGGCCATCCGCATCGAGGGAAGGACTGCGAAAGCAGTCGGGGCTACCTCATCGGCGCCCCGCAAACGTGGAGAACGCCCGACGTCTCACGTAGACCTTCCTCGATCTCGCCGATCCAGGTACTTTCTGCGTCAGGGTAACGGACGTCTCCTCTCCGAGCTGAGGGAATCGAAATGACGTCGGCCAACGCATCATCCGCGACCCCATCGACAAGCGTGGGCACCGTCCAGCGGATCTTCCGGTACCCGGTGAAGTCCATGCTCGGCGAAGAGCTGACCAGTGTCCAGGTCGATGAGACAGGGGTGGTCGGGGACCACGTCTGGGCCCTCGTCGACGTGGAAACCGGCAAGCTCGGAAACGCAAAGAACCCGCGCAAGTGGGGGCACCTGCTGAAATACCGTGCTGAGTACATCGAAGAGCCGGTCAGAGGCGAACCGCTGCCGCCCCTACGGTTCACCTTCCCCGACGGCACCATCGTGCTGAGCACCGATCCGCTCATCGACGACAAGCTGTCAGCTTCGATCGGAGTCGAGGTCAGCCTCAAGCGCATGGACGAGGTTGAGTCGACGACATCCGAGATGATCTGGCTGGACATGCTCGGTGACACCTCCTTCTCCGAGAAGGGGAAGGTCAATGAGCGTGGGGAACTGCAGATTGACTTCGACCTCGAGGCCCCGCCGGGCCGATCGTATGATCTCGGGCATCTGCATATTCTGACGACTTCATCAATCGCGCACGCACAGGAGCTCAACCCTGCCGGGAACTTCGACCCGCGACGGTACCGGCCCAACTTCGTGATCGACACCACCGGAGACGGCTTCGTCGAGGCCGAGTGGTTCGACAAGACCCTCACGGTGGGATCCGTGTCGTCGGTAGTCATGATGAACGCCGTCCGATGCATCATGACGACGCTCTCCCATGGAGAACTTCCCGTTGACCGCGGGACGCTACGGACACTCGTGAAGCACAACACCAAACGGGTTGAGCCGATGGGCGACTGGGCCTGCTTCGGCGTCTACGCCGAGGTCACCGAAGTGGGGACTGTCTCGGTCGGGGCTGTCGCCACCGTCACCGACCGTGAGCCCACCCAAGCCAGCGCCTGAGCAACTGAACCCTATAGGAGACACTTCCATGGTCAATTCACAGTCGGCCGACTTGTCAAGCGTGGCGGACGCTGAGCCTCTGGTGCGGCTCCGCGTCGCAGAGCACAAGGTGGAGGCGGGCAACGTTGCGATCGTGACGCTCGAGCCGTTCGATGACCGCCCGCTGCCCTCCTGGACTGCCGGCGCACACATCGCCGTCCGAGCCGGAGACACCGGTATCGTCCGCGAGTACTCGCTCTGCGGGTCTCCGCGGGACAGAGGACGCTGGACAATTGCGGTCCGACTCGCTGAGGACAGTCGTGGCGGCTCCCGCTATGTGCACGAGCAGCTCGCCGTCGGTGCTGAGGTTCTGGTGAATCGGCTCTCCAATCACTTCGAGTTCCGGCCGACCGCGCGCCCATGTTTCATAGCCGGCGGCATCGGGATTACACCGATCCTGCCCATGGTGGAGGCGGCGAACCGATACGGCGCCGATTGGAACCTGATCTATATCGGCCGCGACCGGGAACACATGCCGTTCATGGACACTCTCGAATCGTACGGCGACCGCGTCACTATCATCGAGAGTTCCGTGAGTGGCCGGCCGAACGCCGCGCAAGTCGTCACCGACAACGCCGGATCGCATATCTTCTCTTGCGGGCCAGAACCGCTGCTTGATGGTCTCTCCGCAGCGAGTACGGCCATATCGGACGTGACCCTGACCGTCGAGCGGTTCACCCCGCGGACAATCGAACTGCCCGAGCACGAGATCCCGTTCGAAGTCATCGTGAACTCCACTGGCGAGCGAGTACCGGTGCAGCCGGACCAGTCGACGCTCGCGGCGC
Organism: Microbacterium sp. Leaf288; assembly: GCF_001422925.1. GTDB lineage: Bacteria > Actinomycetota > Actinomycetes > Actinomycetales > Microbacteriaceae > Microbacterium. The sequence continues at coordinate 7,336 of NZ_LMNI01000004.1, read as the reverse complement.
TGCTGGCGGCTGGCGTGCGCGTTCCCAATTCCTGCGGCGAAGGCACCTGCGGATCCTGCGAGACGGTCGTCATCGATGGTATTCCGGACCACCGAGACTCCATCCTCAGCGAACAGGAGCAGGCGGAGGGCGAGTACATGTACGTGTGCGTGTCACGATCCCGCACGCCTACCCTCACCCTGGACCTGTGACAACACCAGTCCCCGACGGGAGGCCTCGCCGATGACGAGATCGACCGAGGAGGTCGCGGATCCGACCGCATCGCACGGTTCAGTTGCGGTCGACCTTCGCTTCTTCGCGGCCGCAAAAGCGAGCGCGGGCGTATCCATCGCGAGGTGGGATGTGCATCCCGGCGACACCATTGAGCTGCTGATCAGACGAAACGGGTTCGGAGACGATCCGGTCTTCCTGCGCAGCGCGTTCCTCGTCAACGGGAGCCATGCCACCGCCCAGGTCCACATCCACCCTGGTGACAGCATCGACGTGCTGCCGCCTTTTGCGGGAGGGTGACGACATGACCGACGTCGGCCTTGACCACGATGTCACTCCCCTCACCCATGAAGGCGAGACGACTCGCATCCCACTGCGGCGACCGGTGGAGCGCGATCTCACGCCCGCCGAACGTCGCAGGTACGCGAGGCAAATCGCGATGCCCGAGTTCGCAGTCGACGGGCAACTCCGGCTCATCTGCGCCCGCGTCCTCGTGATTGGCGCAGGAGGCCTGGGCTCGCCGGTCATCGACTACCTCGCGCGCGCTGGCGTGGGCGAGATAGTCATCGTCGACGACGACGCGGTCGTGGAGTCGAACCTGCACAGGCAGACCGTGCACAGCCAGTCGAACATCGGCATGTCGAAAGCGGTGTCGGCGGCTGAATGCGTAGGAGCTGCGAATCCCCTCGTGAGGGCCACGGTTCGCGATGAACGGTTGACCTACGCGAACGTAGATCGACTCGTAGCCGAGGTCGACCTGGTCATCGACTGCACCGACAACTACGAGGCCCGCTACCTCATCGCTGATGCGACCTCACGCGTCGGCGTACCCTGCATCTGGGGAGCGGTCCTCGGAGCGGTTGGGCAGGCCTCCACCTTCTGGGCGGCGGCGCCGACCGGCGGGGTGACCTTAAGGGACCTGTATCCCGACGAGCCTCCTGCGACAGAGCTCAACTGCGCAAGCGTCGGTGTGCTTGGACCACTGTGCGGCATCGTCGCTTCCTGGATGGCAGCGGACGCCATCAAACTGATCGTCGGCTTTGGTGCACCGATGCTGGGGCGCCTTCTCGCCTTCGACATGGACGACGGCACGGTGACTCAAATTCCACTGCAGTCGTCCATTAAGACACGAACGCCAGCATCGGCATCCTTGGTGCGTCCACTCTCCGACGAGGTCCGCTGGGTCGAACCTGCCGAGTTGGCAGCCGAGCTTGCCAGCGCGTCCAGTCTGACCATTGTGGATGTCCGAGAGGAAGTTGAACGCGAGATCGCACAGATCGACGGGTCGATCCTCCGCCCTATCTCCGACCTTGACGACGCCATCGGGACGATTCCACCCGGACCACTGGTCGTGCACTGCCACTTCGACGGCCGCGCAAGAAGCGCCTACACGGTCTTGCGTGCGGGCGGGCGAGACGATGTGCGGGTCCTGCGGGGCGGCATTGACGCCTGGGCGCGCGAGGTCGATACCACCCTCGCGCGGTACTGAAAGGCTCAGGCGATGACTTCACCTCATCCTCAGAGGACCGTGAGTCTTATCGACCGGTTTCAACGGGTCGCGACGGACCTGCGTGTGTCTGTGATCGACAAGTGCAATCTCCGTTGCACCTATTGCATGCCGGCCGATGGTCTCCCGTGGCTTCCGAAGGCGATGCTGATGACCGCCGACGAGATCGCGCGCTTGGTGCGGATCGGTCACCACCAGCTGGGCGTGAAAGAGCTTCGGCTCACGGGCGGAGAGCCGCTGGTCCGCAGAGACCTCGAGGAGATCGTGGCTCAGGTGCGTGCCGACTGTCCGACCTTGCCGATCTCCATGACGACTAACGCTGTGGGCCTGGACCGCCGTGCCCGGTCACTTCTCGAAGCGGGCATGACGCGGCTGAACGTCTCACTGGACAGCTTGAATCCTCACACCTTCCAGGAACTAACGCGTCGGCCGTTCCTCGATCAGGTGCTGGCCGGGCTGCGCGCCGCAGATGCCGCGGGCTTCGCGCCGGTCAAGATTAACGCCGTGCTCCTGCACGGTGTAAACGACCATGAAGCACCGCAGCTGCTGGAATGGGCGCTCGAAAGCGGGTACGAACTCCGATTCATCGAACACATGCCGCTGGACGGCGACCGGGCCTGGCGACAGGACCGAGTGGTCGGCTCGGCGGATCTGCGCGAAAGCCTCAGCCGGTTCTACACTCTGCACCCGGTGTCGGAGAGCCGGGGTGGCGCACCGGCAGAACTGTTCGATGTATTCGACCGCCCCGGGACCGGCCGTTCCCTCGGCAGAGTCGGCCTGATCTCCTCGGTGACGGAGCCGTTCTGCGCAGCCTGCACCCGTACTCGTGTCACGGCAGAAGGCCGCGTGCGTTCCTGCTTGTTCTCGCATGAGGAGACGGATCTGCTTTCCCTGATCCGCGACGGAGCCACCGATTCCGAGGTCAGCCACGCATGGCGGGACGCGATGTGGCGAAAGCCACGCGCGCACGGCACAGATCGCGCCGGATTCACACGTGAAAGCTTCGTCCAACCGCAGCGCACGATGAGCGCAATCGGCGGATGAACCCTCCGCACCTCCCATCGGCCGACGCATTCTCGGGACGGCCCGTCGCCGAGCATCGTGCCGCCGTCGATGCTCTCGTCGCGTCCATCCCCCGCGGGAACGAACGTCTCCCCATCGATGACCCGGACATCTACCGTGGCCGCTGTCTTGCCGCTGACTTCATCGCACGCTCTGCTCTCCCGCCATTCGGCAACAGCCAAATGGATGGTTTCGCGGTGCGCACAAGCGCTATCGCTCACGCCGAACCCGGCACGCCGGCTGTACTTCGCCGACACAGTGCGAGTCTCCGCAGGAGAGCTCGTCGAAGCATTGCGGATCGACATCTGACACCGCTGGCGGCACCCCGGTCACACGCGGCGCCGCAGGCAGCCCCCATTGGTCGAGTTCGGAGGAACAACTCATGGCGCAGGTCCCACTCACCCCAGCAAACCCCGCAACTCGGGTTCGAGGTGCCTTCCTCAGCGACGAGCCGATCTCGTCAAGCCTGCTGAGCGCGGATGTGAGCGCACCGACAGCCGGCGCATGCGTGTCGTTCGACGGCGTGGTGCGCGATCACGATAACGGCCGGTCGGTCACCGGGCTGCAGTACTCCGCGCATCCGACCGCCGAGACGGTGCTGCAGTCGGTGGCACTGCAGATCGCCGCAGACCACCCGGAGGTCTCGCTCTCCGTGGCGCACCGGGTGGGGGCGCTGACAGTGGGGGACTGCGCGCTGGCCTGCGTGGTGTGGTCCGCCCATCGCGGTGATGCGTTCCGCGCTTGCATCGCGCTGGTGGACGGCATCAAAGCGAACGTTCCGATCTGGAAGGAGCAAACGTTCACCGACGGCGGCACGGAATGGGTGAACTCCATCGACTAACGACGCGGCGGGCGCACAGAGCTGGTCGGGCAAGGGAGCGGCCAGCCCTGTTCATCGCCCGGCGCTGTCCGCAACGCTCCGACGCCATGCCGCCCACATCTCATCCGCGACGGCGGGTGCCGCCACTAGCAGCCCTGTGGATGGCAGCCCTCGCGTGTCACCGTCAACACCCATCAGCCGATACCTGCCCTCACTCGCGATGACGATTCCCGCCGCCAGATCCCAGCTGTTGTGGCGAGCGGGCAGGATCGTCGCGGCGGCCCGGCCGAGCCCGGCATGTGCGAGAGCGAGCGCACATGACCCGATGATCCGGACGGTTACCTGACTGCTCGTGGTCCAGTCGAGGAACTGATCGAATCCGGCCCACCGGTGATAACCGCCGGACCACTCCGTGAGCAGCACTTGGCCCGCGAGCGTCGCTGTGTGAGTCGGGATGCGGGCCAACTCACCATTGACTCGCACTCCGAGGCCGCGCGCTGCCGACACTGTCTCATCGCGGTAGATGTCGTGCACCGCACCGATCGCGGGCCCGACGTCGTCGACCGCGCCGATGCTGACGGAGACGTTCCCGAGCCCGAACACGAAGTTGGTCGTCCCATCTATCGGATCGATGTGCCAGACGAGGGGAGACGCGTCGGCATCGCCGTGCGGGGACAGCTCCTCCCCGATGATGGCATGGTACGGGTACCGAGACGTGATCGCGTGACGGATGCGAGCTTCGCTCTCGACGTCGATCGGAGTCACCCAATCTGCCGCGTGAGCTTTCATCGTGGCGTCCGCCGGATCCAGGGCTGCACGACGCGCCTGCCTCCCGACCTCCCGTGCGAGCCGCTCAGCAAACTCGAGCATTTCGGAGAGGTCGCCGCGGCCGGTGAAGTCGTCCACACCGCTCGTGCGCGGGTGGCTGGAACGCGTCATGGGTCGCCCTTTCGTGGCCGGTCGCCTACCTGAGATAAGGCTAGACGTGGTAGTCATCTGGTCATATGATGATGGCATGACTACTCAGACACCCGCCCACGCAGCGCCCACCGAGCGCCGTAGCCCGATCAGCTCCGGCGAGTGGACGGACTCCGACCTTCGCGAGTTCCTGGACGCCTTCAACCGCCACGACATCGACCGCATCATGGAGTACTTCGCGGATGACTGCGTGCTCGAGACGCCCCGTGGCGAGAACCATTGGGGCAATCGCTACGAGGGACACGACGCCGTGCGCGAAATCCTCACCTACCGATTCGGCTGGCTGCCCGACATGCACTACGGCGAGGAAGAACACTTCGCGATGGGCAAGTTCGGAGTCTCCCGCTGGGTGATCACCGGCAACTCTGTCGAGGGCGATCGCATCGAAGTCCAGGGATGCGACCTCATGGCCCTCGACGACAGGGGCTTCATCTCGCACAAGGACTCTTACTGGAAGATCATTCTCCCCAGCGGCCGATAGGCCGTGCGATGCAGCGGCTCGACCAGGCCGCAGCAGAACCTCAACTAATCACTTCCAGCAGATTGGAGCACATTGTGAGTGATGTGAAGCGGATCTCGCGTGAAGACGCGACCTCCTACGAATACGCAGTGAAAGAGCCGCAACTGCGCGTAGCGCAGGGCGAGCCCTTCGTGATGGAGACGCGTGACGCGCTCAACGGACGCATCCGGAAGACGACCGATCTCCTGAATGAGGAGACCCTGGGGCACATCTTTACTGACGGCTTCTCCAACCCGTCCGCCGGCCCCGTCTTTGTGGAGGGCGCCGAGCCCGGCGACACACTTGTCGTCGACATCCTCGACATCGTCCCCGGTCCGGTCGGCTTCGTCGCCACCCAGGGCGGCGTTGGCGCGCTCGTCGGCAGCAAGTACGCCGGCCTCGCAGAGCCTTACACCGAACTGGTCGAGCACCGCCCGGGACCGAGCGGTACCACCTCGGACGGCACCGCCCATCTCACCAACGGCACGAGCTGGCCCCTCGAGCCCCACATCGGCGCACTGGGGCTCGCCCCCAGGCGTCCCGAGCAGGGGTTCGACACGTTCACCATGCAGAGCCGTTTCGGCGGGAACCTCGACGTCGTCGACATTAAGAAGGGGCACCGGATCTTCTACCCGGTCGCTCACGAGGGCGCGCTGCTGTACGTCGGCGACGTGCAGGCCAGTCAGGCGACGGAGTTCGCTGGCTCTGCGGATGAGACCGAGGCCGATGTCACCCTGGCGTGCTCGGTGATTAAGGGTAAGCAGCCCCCGTTCGTCCGGATCGAAACCCCGACCCATCTCATCCAGCTCGCCTCGCAGCGGCCCTGGGAGGACGCGGTCCGACAGGCGCACCTCTGGCTGCTCGACTGGCTCGTGGAGGACTACGGAGTCGACCCCAAGGATGCGGTGACGCATTTCAACGGGAACGGGGGCGTTCAGGTGCGGGTGTACTGCACCTACCTGAGCGAAAAGACCAAAGGCGCCGTTGGGGTGCAGTTCCCCAAGGCCAGCCTGAACAGCTCACAGCAGTAGTACCGGGCGATAGGCGGCCGTGCCGCTGCCCACCCCCGACACCACGTCGGACAACCCGAACGGTTCCTCGCACGGCGGGGACCATAAGTACAAGGAAGTACGAAGATGAAGAAGTCTCGTGCACTGGGCGTCCTCATTGGAGGGCTCGTCCTCACTTCCCTCGCAGCGGCGGGGTGCAGCAGCGGTGGAGGAACCGCCGCCTCTGCCGGCGACGGGGAAGACTCGCAGCTCGTCGTAGGTATCAGCAACACGCTGGCCGGCAACGGCTGGCGGGAAGAGATGATCTGCTCGATTAAGGCGGAGGCTCTTGCCAGTGGCCAGGTCTCCAAGGTGATCACCATCAGCAAGAACGGTGGCCCGACCGAGCAGATCCAGGATCTGCAGAACCTCGTCTCGCAGGGTGTCGACGTCCTTATCGTCAACCCGTCGGACCCTGAGAAGCTGAACTCGATCATCGCCGAGGCCAACGCCCAGGGCATCACGGTTGTGGCTGTCGACTCCGCTGTCACCGCGCCGGAAGCGCACGTCGTTACGAATGACCAGGTGGCGTGGGGCGAGCTCGAGATGCGCAAGCTGGCTGAGATGATCGGCGGCGAGGGCGACGTGCTGTACATGCGTGGCATCCAGGGTGTTCAGGCTGACATCGACCGTGACACGGGCGTGAAGGCTGCGCTCGAGGACTACCCCGGCATCAAGCTCAAGGAAGTCTGGACCGGGTGGGACTACACCAAGGGCGGTGAGATCGCGGTGCAGGAGTTCAGCGCCAAGCAGTACGACGCGGTCTGGACCTCCGGCGTGGAGTACACGGTCGTCAACGCTCTCAAGACCGCCGGCGCCGACGCTGTGCCCGTAGGTGGGCAGGAATCGAACGAGTTCGTCAAGCAGCTCACCGAAGGCGCGCAGGGTGTAATCGTGACGAACCCCGCCATCATCGGCGGCGCTGCCCTCAACGTGGCGCTGCGGGTCGCAGGCGGCGAAGACGTCGAGCGCGATGTCAAGCTCACTCCCGAGGTGTTCACCCCTGACGAGAACGCCGAAGAGATCGCCAATCTCTATATCCCCGGCCAGGACCCGACGTTCATCACAACAACTGAACTCGACGGGCTGACCTCGTTCACAAAGGACCAGCTGCTGGCGTGCAAGGGTCCGGGCGAGTGATCGCTGGGGTCTGAGCACATCACATAAAGGGGCGGCCGCGGTCGATGCCGGGGCCGCCCCCAACCCCACCG
>NZ_LMNI01000003.1 GCF_001422925.1 Microbacterium sp. Leaf288 | reverse complement strand
CGAAGCCATGCGCCAAATCATCTTCGGCATCATCGTCCTCACCCTCGCCTGGGTCTACGTCCGCATCTCCGGCCAACGCACCACCTAACCCCCATGATGGACACCACTACGCGAGCGGAGGATGCGAACTCTCCGGATGTCACCGGCGGCGATCTGCGGGGCTTGCTCGAGATTCTTCGGCTCGATGCGGCGGACCGGCTATCGGACCTCGATATCGCCATGGGCGTGCTCCTGGCCAGCCGAGGAGTCGATGTCGCTGATGACGAGCACGACCCGGAAGGCGTGACTTTGTCCGCGGAATGGTCGCGGTCAGCTGGCCTTCGCGAGGCCGCCCGTAAGGAGCTGGAGCAGATCGATGACGCGCTGCGGCGACTGAACGCCGGCGGCTACGGAGTCTGCGCTGATTGTGGGGAGCCGATCCCTATTGCGCGCCTTCGCGTGCGTCCGTTTGCCTCCAGGTGTGTGAGCTGCGCCGAGCGGGCGGGCACATGAGGGTCCACACGCTTCGCGTGTGAGTGTGCCGCTCCGCGGCTGCCGAGTATCTGATCACGCTTGTCCCGTCTGAAAGAAGGAACCCGTGGCTCGACCCATCACTCTCTTCACTGCGCAGTGGGCGGACCTGCCCTTCGAGGAAGTGGCCCGGCTCGCTGGCGAATGGGGCTATGACGGTCTTGAGATCGCCTGCTGGGGCGACCACATCGACGTTTCTCGCTGGGATGACGATGAATACGTCCAGTCGCGCCTGGACATCCTGCAACGGAATGGGCTGAAGGTCTTCACCATTTCTAACCACCTCACCGGCCAGGCAGTGTGCGACGACCCGATCGACGAACGCCACCGCGACGTCCTCTCCGCCCGTGTATGGGGAGACGGCAACCCTGAGGGGGTGCGTCAACGCGCCGCAGAGGACATGAAGGACACGGCCCGTTTCGCGGCAAAGCTGGGTGTGTCCACGGTCGTCGGATTTACCGGCTCCTCCATTTGGAAATCGGTTGCGATGTTTCCGCCTGCCTCCAACGCATGGATCGACGCGGGCTACCGAGACTTCGCCCAACGCTGGTCCCCGATCCTCGATGTCTTCGACGAAGTGGGCGTGCGTTTCGCCTTGGAGGTGCACCCCAGCGAGATCGCCTACGACTACTGGACGACGAAGAAGACGCTCGAGGCAATCGAGTATCGACCGTCGTTCGGACTGAATTTCGACCCGTCGCACTTTATCTGGCAGCAACTCGACCCAGTCGCGTTCATCCTGGACTTCGCGGACCACATCTTCCACGTCCACGTCAAGGAATCGGTCACCAACCTGGATGGGCGCAACGGCGTCCTCGGTTCCCACCTGCCATGGGCCGACATGCGGCGAGGCTGGACATTCGTCTCCACCGGACATGGGGAGGTGCCCTGGGACCGGCTATTCCGCGCTCTCAACGCAATCGGCTACGACGGCCCGACGAGCGTGGAGTGGGAAGACGCAGGCATGGACCGTCGTGATGGGGCGCCGGAGGCACTGGCGTTTGTGCGGCGCCTCAATGCCATGTCCCCGCCTTCAGCGGCGTTCGACTCGGTCTTCTCTACCAAGCGTTCGTAACGCTCGCATCGACCGATGTTGCTCCACCCAAACCTCATGTCATATGATGACCAGACAAGTACTCACCGAAGAAGGGGCAGCTGATGGCGATGAGGCTCGGCGCTATCGCTGATGACTTCACAGGAGCCACGGACCTGGCGAACAATCTCGTTCGCTCAGGAATGCGGACCGTCCAGATCATCGGAGTGCCATCGGCTGAGGAACTCAGCGCGACGGATGCTGATGCTGTCGTGATCGCACTCAAGTCACGCAGCGCACCCGTTGAGCAGGCCGTCGAGGAGTCCCAGCGGGCAGCAATATCGCTGCTCGATGCCGGCGCCACGCAGATCTACTTCAAGTACTGCTCAACATTCGACTCGACTCCGCTAGGCAACATCGGGCCTGTCATCGATGCACTGCTCGACACTGTCGGCGCGGACTACACCGTCGCAGTCCCGTCGTTTCCCGCCGTGGGCCGCACGGTCTATCAAGGCCACCTCTTTGTCGCCGATCGGCTTCTCAACGAAACCGGGATGCGGCACCACCCACTAACCCCCATGGACGACGCTGACATCGTCCGGGTGCTGCAGAAGCAGACCATGCGGCCAGTCGGCCTGGTGAACGAAACCATGGTGCTTGCCGGCCCTGACGCGGTGGCCGACGCGGTGAAGCGACTCCATCACGCGGAGGGAGTGCGGGTCGCGGTCGTCGACACGGTGAGCGATGAGGACCTCTACACGCTCGGCTCCGCGTTCAGCGACCTCCCACTCGTGACCGGTGGCTCCGGGCTGGGCCTCGGACTTGCGGCGAGTTGGTCGTTCACCTCTTCCCGGGAGGCCGAGCGACTGCCTGTCGCCTTCGGGGCTCAAGTAGTGATCGCTGGGTCCGCATCTCGTGCCACCCAAGGTCAAGTGGACGCCTTCATTCAGACCGGCGCCCCTTCGTTTGCCATCGATCTGGAGAAGCTCGCGCAGGGTGTCGATGTTGTTGAGGAAGTGCTGGCCGCAACGGCCCTTGCCCTCGGCCAAGGGCCGTTGCTCGTCTACTCGACCCGCTCCGCGGAGGACGTACGAGCGTTTCAGACCCGTGTTGGTGTTGAGCGAGCGAGCGAGCTCATCGAGTCCACGCTCGGACAGATCGCCTCCGCCTTTGTGGAACGCGGAGCTGGAGCTCTTCTCGTCGCCGGCGGCGAAACATCCGGGGCCGTTGTCAATGCACTCGGCATCAGTTCCCTGCAGATCGGTCCGCAGATCGACCCCGGGGTGCCATGGTGTGCCGCCAAGAGCAATGGCCGACTGATTCACATTGCGCTCAAGTCGGGAAACTTCGGTCAGCCTGACCTGTTTACACGAGCTTTCCAGACGCTGGATTGGGAGGACTGGCCGTGACAGACGAACTTCGCACCGAGATAGTACGCGTTGGCCGAAGTCTGTTCGAACGAGGGTACGTGCACGCCTCGGCTGGCAATATCAGCGTCCGCCACTCCGAGGGCTTTGTGATCACTCCCACGGATGCCGTCCTGGGCTTCCTGCGAGAGGAGGATCTTGCAGGTTGTGGCCAAGACGGCCGGCAGCAGAACGGCCTGCGCGCGAGCAAGACCCTCACGTTGCACCGCCGAATCTATGAGGAAGTCCCGGACGCGCACTGCATCATTCACACCCACGCTACGAACCTCGTCGCGCTCACGCTCGCCGGGCCCTGGTCGGCAAACGACATCCTCCCTCCCGTCACCCCCTACTACGTGATGAAAGTCGGGCACACCCCTCTCATCCCCTACCGGCGACCCGGGGATCCCGTGGTCGCCGACCTGGTCGCTGAACGCATCCAGGAGAACCCTGGCCTTCGCGCGGTAATGCTGGACCGCCTGGGGCCCGTGGTCTGGGGGCCGACACCCGCCGGGGCCATGGCGGTCCTTGAAGAGCTGGAGGAGACGGCCCGCATCTGGCTCCTGTCGGGACGCAACGCTCCGAGCCTTCCGCTGCGCGCCGTCCGCGAGCTTGCCGATACGTTCGGCGCGACGTGGTGAGGACAGTAACGTGGTGAAATTCGCAGCGAACTTGTCGATGCTTTACCCAGATCTCGACTTCCTCGACCGCTTCGATGCGGCGGCAGGCGACGGGCTTCGCGCTGTGGAGTTCCTCTTCCCGTATGACTACGAAGCAGCCGAGCTGCGACGGCGACTAGACCACAATGGTTTGTCCCAGGCGCTCTTCAACGCGCCGCCCGGCGACTGGGACGCCGGAGAACGTGGCGTCGCCTCCCTGCCTGGAAGGGAACGCGAGTTTCGGGACGGCCTGGAGCGGGCACTTGAGTACGCCCAGCTGCTGTCCTGCCCCCGCGTGCATGTGATGGCGGGAAACGTTCCTGAAACCGCAGAGAGATCGGACTACCTCGGGCGCTATAGGGACCAGCTCGCCTGGGCTGCCGATCGGGCGGCGGGCACCGGAGTGCGGTTGCTTCTCGAGCCACTGAACCACCGGGATATGCCCGGCTATTTGCTGACCAGTCAGTCGGAAGCGCACGCTCTGGTCTCCGACATCGACCCGATCAACCTGGCGGTCCAGCTCGACCTTTATCACTGTCAGATCACCGAGGGCGATCTGACCACGACCATCGAACGTGATGTCACCTCAAACAGCGTGGCGCACATTCAGATCGCCAGTGTCCCAGACCGCAGTGAACCCGACCACGGTGAGGTGGATTTCGTCCACATCCTCGCGTTTCTCGATCGGCTTGATTATGCGGGCGCCGTAGGACTCGAGTACCGCCCGGCTGCAGACACCAGCGAAGGGCTGCAGCGATTCTTCACCACTATTCGCGAGCGAGGAGTATCAGTATGAGAGTTGTGATCACCGGCGGATCTGGCTTCTTGGGCCACATCCTGGCTGAGCACCTACTCAGTCGAGACCTGTTCCGCGGGGAACGCCTCGCCGAACTTGTATTGCTCGACCGGGCCACACGCGGCGCCGCGTGGGGCGACGACCGCGTCACCGAAGTCGAGGGCGACCTCCTGGACCTTCTCCCCAGCGTGTTTCAGGAGCGGGTCGACGTCGTTTTCCATATGGCTGCGGCGGTGAGCGCGGAGTCCGAACTCGACTTCGATCTGGGGATGCGAAGCAACCTGGAGACGACTCAGTCTCTCCTCGAGCACGCGAGAGCGCAGTCCAGCGCCGGGGGCCCGCGCACGGTTGTCGTCTTTGCGAGCAGCGTGGCAGTGTACGGTTCGGATTCGGAGGTGCCCGCCCCCCGTCGAATTCGGGAGCACGACCTGCCGCTTCCGGCGTCGAGTTACGGCACGCAGAAAGCGATCTGCGAGGCGCTGATCGCCGACTATACGAGGAAGGGGTTCCTGGATGGGCGTACGGTACGGCTCATGACGGTCGCTGTCCGGCCGGGTGTGCCGAATGGCGCGGCATCGGGGTTCATCTCAGGGATCGTCCGCGAACCTCTCAACGGCGTAGCGGCGATCTGCCCCGTCGATCCGTCCCTTGAGATCGCGCTGGCCTCACCCGAGGCCACCATCCGAGGGCTGATCAGAGTCGCCGAGGTCGAGCGGGGCCGTGGCCCTGGCGAACTCGCCGGCCGCCTGCCGGTCAATCTCCCGGCTCTGACAGTCTCAGTGGCGGAGATTCTCGACTCGCTCCGGCGAGTGGCCGGTGAAGAAGCATTCAACCTCGTCGAAGTTCGGCCGGACCCGGCGGTCGAGGCAATCGTCGGTTCGTGGCCGGCTCACTTCGAAAATGACCGGGCTACTGGACTGGGGATCGAGGGAGACGCTTCAATCGATGACGTCGTCGAACAGTACATGCGGGACTATCGACCCGCGGTCGTGCCGTCGACGGACCTGTCTGGGCGAGATGGATAGGCTGTCGTCGTGCTACCCAAGATGACGTCGTCGACACGGCTGACCGACCGTGTCGCTGCGACGCTGCTGGAGGAGATCACGAGCGGACGGCTAGCGGAGGGCGAGAAGCTGCCCACCGAGTCGCAACTCGTGGAACAGCTCGGGGTGAGCCGTACCGTCGTTCGTGAGGCGATTACTCTGCTCCGAAACGCTGGGGTCGTTGAGTCACGGCAAGGCGTCGGCGTCTTCGTGCTGCCAAGCCGAATCGCTCCACTCGACTTGTCCGACGAATCGGCGCCGAGCGTATCGCTTGCGCTGAGGGTCCTCGAAGTGCGTGAGCCTCTCGAGGTGGCCGCCGCTCGCCTGGCAGCCGAGCGGTCATCGGCGGAGCAACGCCGCGAGATCCGTACCGCACTCGATGCGGTGGACGCCGCCCTCGACAGCGGAGACGACGGCGTCAAAGAGGACCTCACCTTCCACGCCATGATCGCGGCGGCGACAGGCAATCCCGTTCTCGCTTCGACAGTGTCCTACCTCGGCGAAGTCATGGAGGATGGGATACGTACCAGCCGAGGAATCGAGTCGCTCCGATCGGATTTCATGGCGGCAGTTCGCGAAGAACACCGAGCGATTCTGGCGGCCATCGACAGCCGCGACGGACAGGCTGCGTCCCTCGCCGCCGCCGAGCATCTCCACAACGCCGCCATTCGTCTTCGCGCGAGCGAGAACATCTAGCGGGGTCTCCTCGTCGCTGAACCGGGCGGCCGGTATTGCGTTGGACCTTGCGGGCCGACTTGCGACGCCATTGTGTGACGGGACCCACGCATCCGCAGTCGGTGGGCAGTGGTCGCGGACAGCGAGGCAGTCTTTCGACGCGGCATCCCCGCCAGCCGAGCGCTAGTACATCGTCCGGTCGTACTCTCGCTCGAGGTCCTCATCGATGCGCTGCATTTCGGCCTCGCTTGTCGGGGCCGCCCCCGTCTGGTCGCGGATCATCTTGGACAACGACGGTAGTTCGCCTTTGTGGATCTGCTCCGCGGGGTCCCACAGTCGTGAGCGCTTGAAAGCCTTCGCACAGTGCAGGAACACCTCGGTCACGTCAACCACCAGCGCCAGCTTGGGGGATCGGCCCTTGATCGCCATCGGCTCCAGCAGGTCCGGCGCGGTCGTGATCCTCGCGTGCCCGTTTACGCGGAGTGTGTCGTCGCTCCCCGGGATGATGAACAGCAAGCCCACCGCCGGATTGCTGAGGATGTTCGTCAGGCTATCCAGCCGGTTGTTCCCGGGCCGGTCGGGAATCGCCAAAGTGTGTGCGTCGAGCACGCAGACGAAGCCCGGAGGGTCGCCGCGGGGGCTAACGTCGGCGTTACCGGCAGCATCCTGCGTTCCGATGCAGACAAACGGTGATCGTTCGATGAACGCCCGTGCGTGCACATCAAGCTCCCCGAGGACCTTCTCCTCAGCCAGCGACGTGACGTCATGAAAAAGGCGTCGCAACTGCGGTTCGTCGCGGATCACGTAGTCATCATCCAGCCGGGACAAGCTGCCGCTAGTCGTCATGACGGCGTCCAACTTCCATGGTTCGCAGGAGCGCGTTGAAACGATCGGCAAGCCCTCTTCTCATTCCGGTCATACGCACTCCTATTCGTTGCTCACGCCAACATATCGGGCATCTTCGCGAACAGGAACAGTCTTCGCGTCGCCGTCGAATTGCTCCGTGGCCGCCTGCTGGGCTGCGGACCGGGCGGCTGCCGCGTCATTGGCGGCGAGTGCGGCCGTGGCGATGTCGCGCGCCTCGGCGATGGTGTGCTGGAGAAGGGTGGCGCGCACGTCGGCGAGGGCCGTGGGTGCCATGGACAGGCTCGTGGCGCCCAGGCCGACGAGCACGACGGCGAGCAGGGGATCTGCCGCCGCCTCACCGCAGATGCCGACCGGCTTGCCGTTCGCGCGGCCGGCGTCGCCGACCTCGCGGATCAGGCGCAGCACCGCCGGGTGCCACGGATCCTGGAACGACGCGACCGATCCGAGGAGCCGGTCTGCGGCGAGCGTGTACTGCGTGAGGTCGTTGGTGCCGATGGAGGCGAAGTCGACCGATCCGAGGAGCCGGTCTGCGGCGAGCGTGTACTGCGTGAGGTCGTTGGTGCCGATGGAGGCGAAGTCCGCGTCCACCAGGATGCGGTCGGCGAGAAGCGCCGACGAGGGCACCTCGACCATGACGCCGGCGGTCTTGATGCCGTAGTCGCGGGCGAGGGCGGTGAAGTACTCCGTCTCCTCGACGGTGGCGATCATCGGCGCCATGACCCACAGGTCGGCGTCGGTGGCGGCATCCGCTTCGGCGAGGGCCGTGAGCTGTTCGCGCAGGATGTCTTCGCTGGCGCGGAGGGCACGGATGCCGCGGAGCCCGAGTGCGGGGTTCTCCTCGTGCGCGTCGTTCAGGAACGCGAGCGGCTTGTCGGCGCCGGCGTCGAGCACGCGCACGACGACCTTCTTGCCCGGGAACGCGGCGAGGAGCTTCGTGTACGCCTCGCGCTGCTGCTCGACGGTGGGGGCCTGGTTGGAGCTCAGGAACAGGAACTCGGTGCGGAACAGGCCCACGCCCTCGGCGCCCAGCGCGACCGCGTCGGTGGCGCCGTCCGGGTTGCCGAGGTTCGCCAGCAGCGGGATGGCGGTGCCGTCCGCGAGGGCGCCGTCGGTGATCGGAGCGGATGCTGCGGACGCACGTGCGTCCGCGCGGTTCTGCGCCCGCTCGAGCTCGTCGGCGGTCGGGTCGGTCGTCACGACGCCGGCGGCGGCATCCACGATCACCGTCTCGCCGTCGCGCAGTCCCGTCGCCGAGGTTGCGCCCACGATCGCGACGATCGACTTCTCGCGCGCGAGGATCGCGGTGTGCGAGGTCGGTCCGCCCTCGGTGGTCACGAGGGCCAGCACCTTGGTGAGGTCGAGGAGCGCGGTGTCGGCCGGTGCGAGGTCCTTGGCGACGAGGACGAACGGATGCCCTGGATCCGGCACGCCGGGGGCCGGCACGCCGCGCAGCCGGGCGATCACGCGCTGCGCGACGTCGTCGAGGTCGGCGGCGCGCTCGCCGAGGTAGCCGCCCATCGCCGTGAGCTGATCGCGGAACGACGCGAACGCGTCGTACACTGCCAACTCGCCGGTCTTGCCCTGCGCGAGCCGCGTGCCGATCTCGTCGGCGAGGGTCGGGTCCTCGGCCATCATGGCCTGCGCCTCGAGCACCTCCTGCGCGGCGCCGCCCGCCTGCGCCCCGCGGGCCTCGAGCTCGCGCGCGACGGCGGCGACGGCATCCGTCACGCGCGCCTTCTCCTCGTCGGCACTGATCGTGCTCGGCGCGTCCGACGGAGCCGGCGCGGGCTCCGCCATGCGCGCGACGGGTCCCTGGGCGACGCCCAGTCCGATTCCCACACCCCGGAGTTCGGTCATGGTTCAGGCCTCCGCGTCGTGGTCGGTGGTCAGCAGTTCCGCGAGCGTGTCGAGCGTCGACTCCGCCCCGTTGCCGTCTGCCGTGAGGGTCACGTAGTCGCCCTGCTCGATGCCGAGCGCGATCACGCCGAGGATGCTCGCCGCGTTGACGGGGCTCCCCGCGTCCTTCGCGATGGTGATCGGGATGCCGGCATCCTTCGCCGCCTGCGCGAACAGCTTCGCCGGACGCGCGTGCAGACCGTGCGCCGATCCGATCCGGACGGTGCGGGAGATGGGTGGCATGTCGTGACCTCTCAGTATTCATTAGCGCGGGACTCGAGGATCGCGACGGCGGGCTGCCAAGTTGCGGACGATCAGTCAGGGGCATTTCCGAAACGATGGATCACCGCCCCTATCCGAAGAGATGCGACGCTCGTCCATGCCGTCGACCAGCGGAGCCAGCCGAACATTCTCGCGGGAACAAGACGCGACGCATCTTCCGCGGGCTGGCCGGCGGGTGCGATGCGTCAAGCCCAACACGAAACTCCGACCGGGTTCTTGCCTCAAGTGAGTAACACGCCCGCGTCACGAGCACGATACTGTCAGCCGCGCGTGTAAGCAACCGAACCCGGACAAGGGCACGTATGTTCGGTTCGTCCCGCGTGACACGGGATGTCAGCACACTCGACTGGGTGGAGAGCGCTGTTCAACGCGCTGAGCGCCGGATAGCGGGGAACTGGTGGGTCCCCGGATGACTTCGCGCACCCGGGATCGGAGAATGTTCAAAACGATAGTTGCAGCGGTTCGAATCGAAAGGTATATTCATCGTGAACGCGGGCCTGTTACTCATGCGAGGCAAGAACCCCGTCGCAACTCCGTGTGGGAGTTGACGATTTCACACTCGGTGGCGAAGCCGCCTCCAAGAAGTGTGTCCCCTCGCATGTCCGTGGAACCGTTCGTACGTCTCCACTGACCTCGCGGACCTCGCAACCGAGTCGTCATCATCCGAACGCGGGTTTCGTCTCACTGTTCCGATGGAGATGCTCATGGCTGAGTCAGTCCGCAATTACCCCAAGCTTGCCGACGAGATCCTCGATCTTGTCGGCGGCGAGTCCAATGTCCGCGCTGCGTCGCATTGCGCGACGCGTCTGCGGCTTGTCTTGAACGACACCCCCGAGAACGCGAAAGAACGAGTGGCCGCCTTGCCAGGCGTGATCACCGTGGTCGAAGCCGGCGGGCAGTTCCAGGTCGTCATCGGCTCTCACGTCGCTGAGGTGCACGAGGCGCTGACGAAGGACCGCAACCTGGAGACCGACGTCGAGGCGTCCACGCCGAAGCCTTCGATCCTCAGCCGCTTCATCGCAATGATGTCGGCAGTGTTCGCGCCGTTCCTCTACATCCTCGCGGCGGGTGGACTGCTCCAAGGTGCGCTGATCGTCATCCGACTGATCTGGCCGGGCTTCACGGGGACTGGTACGGATCTCGTTCTGTCGATGATCTCGTGGTCGCCTTTCGTGTTCCTGCCGATTCTCATCGCGATCACCGCGTCGAAGCACTTCCGAGTCAGCCCCCTGATCGCAGTGCTCTGCTGCGCCGCGCTGGTCAGCCCGGGCTGGGCGGACCTGGCTGCCCGCGTGGAGGGCGGCGAACCGCTCGACCTCTTTGGTCTTGCCCTGAACTCCACCACTTACACGGCGACGGTGCTGCCGGCGCTCCTGCTGGTGTGGCTGCTGTCGTACCTTGAGCCGTTCCTCAACCGCTACCTCCGCGGCGTGGCTCGTTCCATCCTGGTGCCGCTGGTGTCGGTGCTCACCCTGGTGCCGTTGGTGCTCCTGGTCATCGGGCCGCTGTCCGCCGCGGGGGCCGCGGGTGTGGCCGATGGGTATAACTGGCTGGTTGGAGCTGCACCCGTGGTTGCGGCCGGCGTGATCGGCGGGTTCTGGCAGATCGTGGTGATCTTCGGGGTCCACTGGGGCTTCACTCCCTTCGTGCTGAACAACTTCGAACGCTTTGGGGAGGACTCCTTCCAAGCGTTCCAGACTGCTGCGGTCGTTGCGCAGGTGGGCGCCGCTCTCGGCGTGTTCTTGAAGACGCGCAGCAAGCTGATGCGTGGAGTCTCCGGTGCGGCGACCGTCACCGGCATCTTTGGTATCACCGAGCCGACCATCTACGGCGTCACTCTCCGGCTCAAGCGCCCGTTCATCATTGCGTGCATCACGGGCGCTGCGGGCGCGATCATCATGGCTCTGTTCGGGACTCGGTACTACGCGTTCGCCGGGCTGCCCAGCCTGCTGACCATCGTCAACGCCATCAATCCCGAGAATCCGGCCTCATTCATCGGCATGGTGATCGGCGTGGGTGTCGCCTTCATCGGAGCCGCTGTGCTGTCCTACTTCATCGGTTTCAAGGACATCCCTGACGCGAACGTTGAGAACGCTGACGCGGTGACTGCCGATGACGGTGCTGCTTCCCGCTTCGCCGAGGCGGTCGCCGCGGCGAACGGACGGCTCGTGGTGGACAGCCCGCTCTCCGGCACGATCCTGCCGTTGGACCGCACACCGGATGAGGCCTTTGCTACAGGAGCCATGGGCGGGGGAGTGGCGATCGACCCCGCCGATGGACGCGTTGTCGCGCCGTTCGATGGAATGGTCGCGGCGGTGTTCCCGACCAAGCATGCGGTCGGGCTTATCTCCCAGGACGGTCTGGAAGTCCTCATCCATATCGGGATCAACACCGTCCAGCTGCAAGGCGCCCACTTCACCGCGCACGTGAAGGTCGGCGACGAGGTGCGCGCCGGCGACCTCCTCGTCGAGTTCGACGCCGACGCCATTCGAGGCGCCGGTTACTCGCTGATCACTCCGGTCATCGTCACCAACGAAGACGCCTACAGCGACCTCGTCGTCGCCCCGAGTGGGCAGCTTGACGCTGGCCACCCCGTGTTCGTCGCCACGCGCGACTGACTCACCCACGACTACGCAGATAAGGAACTGAACAATGAGCAGACTCCCCGAAGACTTCCTCTGGGGCGGTGCCGTTGCAGGGCACCAACTCGAAGGCGGATGGGACGCCGGCGGCAAGGGCCCGAGCATCGTCGACGTGCTTACCGCCGGCGCCCACGGCGTGCCGCGACGCATCACCGAAACGGTAGAGACTGACGAGTCCTACCCGAACCACGTGGCCGTCGACCACTACCACCGCTTCCGCGAGGATGTGGCGCTGTTCGCTGAGATGGGACTGAAGTGCTTCCGCACCTCCATCCAGTGGGCTCGAATCTTCCCCCTGGGTGATGAGCTCGAGCCCAACGAAGAAGGACTGGCCTTCTACGACGCGCTCTTCGACGAGCTCTTGGCGCACAACATTCAGCCCGTCGTCACCCTCTCCCACTTCGAAATGCCGTTGCACCTGGCACAGAAGTACGGTGGTTTCCGCAATCGCGCCCTGGTGGAGTTTTTCGAGCGCTTCGCCCGCGTGTGCTTCGAACGCTTCGCGTCGAAGGTGCGCTACTGGATGACCTTTAACGAGATCAACAACCAGTTCGACACGCGGAACCCGCTGTATCTGTGGACCAACTCAGGAGTGCGCCTCACGCCCGACGAGGACCCCCGTGCAGTCGTGCTTCGCGTTGCTCACAATGAGCTCCTCGCGTCGGCGCTCGCGGTGAAGGCTGCGCACGAGGTGAACCCTGACTTGCAGGTCGGCGGGATGGTGTCGTTCGTGCCGATCTACCCGTACTCGTGCGACCCGCGGGACATCGAAGCCGCGCAGGTCGCAAGCCGCCTGCGCTACTTCTTCTTCGACGTGCACGCCCGCGGCCACTACCCCGCCTACGCGATCCGCGAGCGGGAGAAGCACGGCTACGACATCGGTTGGGAGGAAGGGGACGCGGAGATCCTTGCCGCCGGCAAGGTGGACTACCTCGGCCTCAGCTACTACATGTCGACCACGGTGAAGGCTGACGCCCACACCGATGAGCTGAGCGCCGCCGGCGGCCTGCCGAACTCGGTCCCGAATCCCTACATTGCTGAGAGCGACTGGGGATGGCCCGTGGACCCGGTCGGGCTTCGTTACTCGCTGAACGTCCTCACCGAGCGTTACGAGCTACCCCTCTTCATCGTCGAGAACGGCTTCGGCGCCATCGACGAGATCAACGCGGACGGCTCCATCGACGATGACGCGCGAATCGAATACCTCCGTGCGCACATCGAGCAGATGGAACTGGCCGTCATCGAAGACGGTGTCGACCTCATCGGTTACACGCCGTGGGGGATTATCGACATCGTCTCGTACACCACCGGTGAGTACAAGAAACGCTACGGGATGATCTACGTTGATCGCCACGACGACGGCACGGGCACCTTCGACCGCTCGAAGAAGAAGTCCTTCGGATGGTACGCGGACGTCATCCGAGCCGGCACCGTCGCACGCTAGCGCGCGTACGACAGTCTCAACGACGAGTTTGTCGCAGCTCCAAAGCACAAAGGATCAGGGATGCAAGGTCGCACAGCAACGCTCGTTCGCGTTCTGAACAACAATGCAATCTTGGTGGACGCCTCCGGCGACCGCATCATCCTCCTCGGGCGCGGGATCGGATTCGGTAAGCATCTCGGCGATGTGGTGAATATCGCCGAGGCATCAGAGATCTTCGCTCCGTCCAACGCTTTGGAGCTGCGACAGCTCGCAGCGTTCGCACGCGAGATCCCGTTCGACGTCTTCCGGGTTGCGCGGCGCGCGCTCGAAAACGCGCGCCACCAGCAACGCCCGACCAGCCAGGCGCTGCTCCTATCCGTTGCCGACCACCTCCACTACGCGCTCGAACGAGCCCGAACAGGGACGAAGGTGGACTTTCCGCTCCGGTGGGAGATCGCACAGCTTTACCCTCACGAAGTGAAGCTGGGTCAAGAGACCGTCGACCTCGCGAATGCCCTGCTCGACGATGGCACTCAGCTGGATCCTGACGAGGCGACCGCGTTCGCGATGCACTTCGTCAACGCCCAGTTCGCGGCTACCGATCTTTCCCACACGGTGGCCATGACCAAGTCCCTACAAGACGTCGTCAAGGTCGTCGAGGAATCGTTCGGCCCGGCCGCCATCGCCGATCCCACCAGCGTGGCCCGCTTCATCACGCACCTGCGCTACCTCTTCGCGAGAGTGACGACGCGAACACAGATAGGCGAGGCACCCGCAGTGCTGCTCACAGCTGTCCGTGACGCCTACCCAGAGGTCGCCGCCGCGACCGATCAAGTCCGCGAGGTTGTCGAACGCGGCGGGGAACAGCTCAGCGACGCCGAGGTGTGCTACCTCGATATCCACCTTTCACGGCTGTGGAGCCTGGCTAACAGCGGCGAAGCCGACAGGCTGTCGCCGCCAGCGGCGGCCCCGCCGACGGCCGACGGCAGATAAACTCCCGCACCGACGTTTGCTGCTAACCCCTGGGCCCGACCCGAACTCCCGCAAATCAGATGACAGACGAAGGAGCTGTTGTGTACGGAACTGCAAGCCGTGCCGCTCGACTGGTTGGAAATCCTGACGGCATGGTCCTCACCCCTCTCCTGGCGGTCTGAAGTGCGGGTTGCCATTGTCGGCGCCGGGAAAATCGTCGCCGACTTTCTCCCGCACGCGGCAGACGTTCCCGGACTGACACTCGCCGCGATCTTCGGCAACGCCACGAGTCGCGACAAGCTCCACGCCCTCGCCGCTGCCTACCGCATCGGCACCGTTTACACGCAGTACGACGAGTGCCTCGCCGACCCCCACATCGACACGGTCTGGATCGCCCTTCCGAACGCGCTCCACTTCGAGTTCTCACGTCGGGCACTGCTGGCCGGCAAGCACGTGATCTGCGAGAAGCCGTTCGTCCTCCGCGCGGATCAACTCGTTGAGCTGCAGACGGTCGCAACTGAGCGCGGGTTGATCCTCGTCGAGGCGATCAGTAACCAGTACCTGACGAATGTCGAGCGCATGCGGCAGCATCTTCCTGCGCTCGGAGCCCTGCGCATTGTGCAATGCGAGTACTCGCAGTACTCCTCCCGGTACGACGCGTTCCGCGAGGGCACCGTCCTGCCCGCGTTCGACCCGGCGATGGGCGGCGGTGCTCTCATGGACCTCGGCATCTACGCTCTGCACCTGGTGGTCGGTCTGCTCGGGCGGCCGCAAGAGGTCACCTATGCAGCGCATGTGGAACGAGGCGTGGACACCTCTGGTGTCGCGGTGCTCAGGTACAACGACGCGACAGCCGTCTGCGTCTGCGCCAAAGATTCACCAGGGCCCTCTCGAACCAAGCTGCAGGGAACCGACGGCGTCATCGTCGTGGAGGGAACCCCTAACGAGGTTCCCTCAATCGAGCTTCGGCTCCGAGGCGCGGAATCTCGCCTCATCACCGACAACCTCCACTCGCATCGGATGGTCGAAGAGTTCCGTGCCTTCGTCCGAATGGTCGATCACGCCGATCTCGCTGAGCGCGATCGTCGCCTGGATCACAGCCAGATCGTGCTTGATGTGGCCACCTCCGCGCTCGCGTCCGCTGGCATCAATCTCGGCTGACGCGGTGCCATCGCAGATCATCCGTCCCGAAAGGACCTCACCATGACGACACGGATCCCCGGCATCTCCGCCCCGTTCCGACCATTCCCGCAGCACCGCTGGGACGTTGACTGGGCAACGGGCAGGATCACTGTTGCGAGCATCCCCGGCACAGACATCTTCACCGACCCGGGTGGGGAGGACGCACAGGTAACCTCGACCACCCTCCACAACGCCGCGACCCTACTTACCGAAGCGCCGGCAGGCGACTTTCAACTGCGCGCCCGGGTGGGCGTCGAATTCTCCGATACCTTCGACGCCGGCGCCCTGTTCGTTCGCCACAATCGCGACACGTGGGCGAAGCTGTGCTTCGAATACTCCCCACAGGGGGAGCCGATGATCGTCAGCGTCGTCAACAACCGGGTCTCCGACGACGCCAACGCTTTCACCGTCGACTCCCGAAGCGTCCACCTGCGGATCTCCCGAATAGGCAAGGTGTTCGCATTCCATGCCTCACAGGACGGCAAACGGTGGGTGTTCGTCCGCGCGTTCGCGTTCCCGGATGCAGATTCACCGCTCGAGATCGCGTTCGAAGCGCAATCGCCGCACAGCGAAGGCTGTCAGGTCACGTTCGAGCACGCAACCCTGACCACCGCCTCCATCACGGACTTCCGCGACGAAACCTGACCGGCTGGTTCCCCTCGATCGCTGCGACGTGCCAGAAGTCCTTCGCCGGAGTGCACTCACGTAGCTCGAGGCGCCGGTCGCGCCGAGTACACGCGTTCCGTGGAAGCCCCCTGAGGCCGGGCTAGCGCCAGATAGAAGCCTGCTGCCTCGGCGCGCGTATGCATGCCGATCTTCCGATAGATGCTCGAGATGTGGAACTTGACGGTGTTTTCACTGATCCGCAGATCGGTGGCGATGTCTCGATTGCGGTGACCGGCAGCGATGCCGTGCAGAACCTCGATCTCCCGTGGCCCCAACGCGGCCGCAAGAGGATGCCCCGAAGTAACCAGGTGAGGCGGGTCTAGGGGGATCGTGATCGCCATCTCCGTGCCCCAGCCCGGTGTTGCGTGGACAACCAGCGTGCCACCCAGCGCCTGGACACGGTGGCGCACGAGTTCGAACTGCGTCCCGTCGGAGGGGGTGGGTTCGCCGCTGCCGTCGTCGCGCATCTCCACGAGCAGGTTGCTTCCATCACAGTCCCACTTGACACGCACTCTTCTGACATCCGGCCGATCGACAAGCGCCATGATGGATCCTCGCACCACTGCGCGGGCGCCATGGGCGACTTCGCTGGGGAGCGGTCGGCCGTCCTCCGGAGGTTCCACGAACTGCACGTCGATCTCGCGATGCCGGGTGAACGGCCCGATGTCCTCGCGGAGCCGGTTGAACGCAGTAGTAACCGGCTCCTCGGTGACAGTGCGAACCCGGGAACTCGCTTTCCGCAGCCGTGAAATCCCGTTAGCGGCAATGCTCGTGGCTGTCAGTCGGGCAGCCCGATCTCCCAGTGAAGCGGACCGCAGAGCAGCCAGCACTGACGCGAGCGTGGTGGAGTACTCGTCGGCGAGCTCCGCGAGCGCATCCATGCGCTCTCCCGAGGATTCCCGCGCAAGCTGAAGGTAACCGGGGGGTGCAGCGTCGGCGAGATCCTGGACGCGCAGCGCCACCACATTCCAGACCTGCGCGGCTCGCTCGATGCGCGCGGCCCGGCCGGTGGGGCCGGACTCGCCAACGTCCTCGCCGTGGAATGGACGGGCCATGATCAGCAGCGCACCGTTGCCCGACACCAGCTGCAACGTCGGCACAGACGCGCCGGCGACCACGAGAATAGTCAGTCTGCTGGAGTTGGGCCCCAGGCTTCGCCGGTATTCGTCCAGGTCGAGCAGGGAGAGCGAGTCAGCGAAATCTCGGTCCCCGACGCTTGAGACATGTCCGCCGGTGGCGCTGGCAGACAACAAGAGCAGGGCGTCGTGCGGCACGAACTCGGCAAGCAGGCGTGACAGGAGACCAGGAAGCTCCGTCGCCGGTGAGGCGACGACCTCGGCCAGGTCCCGCAGGGTGTCCTCTGTGCAGCGATGTCCACCGTCGGGCATGACCTCACCTTAGGGGGGAACTGCCCGTTCGGGTAGGTATAACAGCTCCTCCGGGGAATGGCATGCTCAGGCCCCCCGCGGCAAGGTCGATTCTGCCGGCACCCGCACCGGCCCGACTCAACGCTGAGAGGACGTGCATGTCTGGAAACAAGGCAGTCGCCTACAAGGGGCCGGGGGTCGTCGAAGTGATCGACACCGCCTATCCCGAGTTCGAACTGAAGGACGGCCCGGGGGTGAACCCGGCGAACGTCGGCAGGAAGGTTCCCCACGGCGCGATCCTCAAGACCGTGTCGACCAACATCTGCGGCTCTGACCAGCACATGGTGCGCGGCCGCACCACCGCACCCGAAGGGCTGGTGCTCGGTCACGAGATCACCGGCGAAGTGGTCGAGGTCGGCCCCGACGTCGAGTTCATCAAGGTCGGCGACATCGTGTCGGTCCCGTTCAACATCGCCTGCGGCCGGTGCCGCAACTGCAAGGAGGGCAAGACCGGCATCTGCCTCAACGTCAACCCCGACCGCCCCGGCTCCGCCTACGGCTACGTCGACATGGGCGGCTGGGTGGGCGGGCAGGCCGAATACGTCCTCGTCCCCTACGCCGACTGGAACCTCCTCAAGTTCCCCGACCGCGACCAGGCGCTCGAGAAGATCCTCGACCTCACGATGCTCTCCGACATCTTCCCCACCGGCTTCCACGGTGCGGTGACCGCGGGCGTCGGCCCCGGGTCGACGGTGTACATCGCCGGCGCTGGCCCGGTCGGCATCGCTGCGGCGGTAGGCGCGCAACTGCTGGGCGCTGCGGCCGTCATCGTGGGCGACCTCAACGAGGACCGTCTCGCGCAGGCGCGCTCGTTCGGCTGCGAGACGGTCGACGTGTCGAAGGGCGACCCCAAGGAGCAGATCGAGCAGATCCTCGGCGTCCCCGAGGTCGATTCCGCGGTCGACGCGGTCGGCTTCGAGGCCCGTGGACACGGGACGGATGCCTCGCACGAGGCGCCCGCGACCGTGCTCAATTCGCTCATGGACATCACCGCCGCCGGCGGCGCGCTCGGGATCCCCGGGCTCTATGTCACGGGCGACCCGGGCGGGATCGACGAGGCCGCCAAAGTGGGCTCTCTCTCGCTGCGCCTCGGCCTCGGCTGGGCCAAGTCGCTGTCGTTCACCACGGGTCAGTGCCCGGTCATGAAGTACAACCGGCAGCTCATGATGGCCATCCTCCACGACAAGGTCCACATCGCCGACGCCGTCAACGCCACCCCGATCTCCCTCGCCGACGCCCCGCGCGGCTACGCGGAGTTCGACCAGGGTGCCGCGAAGAAGTACGTGCTCAACCCGAACGGCTACATCAAGGCGGCGTAAACGGCGAACACACCGGATGCCGCAAGACAGCGGCATACGTCTCACCCAACGGAAGGAAAAACCATGTCTGTGACCCTCGAGGACGCCCGTCGCGTCATTGCCGCGGCAGAGAAGCGCGCCGACGAGATCGGCCAGCCCATGAACATCGCCGTCGTCGATGCGGGCGGCAACCTCGTCGCGCACGTGCGCCAGGACGGCGCCTGGATCGGCAGCACGAGATCGGCCAGCCCATGAACATCGCCGTCGTCGATGCGGGCGGCAACCTCGTCGCGCACGTGCGCCAGGACGGCGCCTGGATCGGCAGCATCGAGATCTCGATGAGCAAGGCCTGGACGTCGAAGGCGTTCGACATCTCGACGAAGGACCTCGGCGACAATTCGCAGCCGACGCAGCAGTTCTTCGGCATCCACACCACCAACGCGCACGGCCGCGGCGTCGCGATCTTCGCCGGCGGCGTGCCGCTCAGCCGCGACGGCAAGGTCGTCGGTGCGGTGGGCGTCAGCGGAGGCTCCGGCGAGCAGGACCAGACCGTCGCGGAGGCCGGCGCGGCCGCGCTGTAAACGGATCGCGTTGGTGGGGTACCCCGTACCCCACCAACCGAGAACTGACATCTTCACACTTTGACCACTCGGCACGCCGGTGAGCTCAGTGCAGCATGCGGTGGATCCACT
Organism: Microbacterium sp. Leaf288; assembly: GCF_001422925.1. Classification (GTDB taxonomy): domain Bacteria; phylum Actinomycetota; class Actinomycetes; order Actinomycetales; family Microbacteriaceae; genus Microbacterium. The sequence goes on along the minus strand of NZ_LMNI01000003.1, from coordinate 6,032 downwards.
TCACCTAGCCGATGCGTCACGTCGGACTCATCCGAGAGGGGTTGCCATCCCGACAGATCAGCGAACGCAGTCTGGGGCCGTGGCCATTTCTCTCCACCGACCCCGGACGGCGGACCCCGACCGTCGCGTGTCACCGCCAGCGTTGACGACCAATCAGCAAACCGTCGACACAACGACGGCAAGCAGGACACCAGAACCCTTACCGCCACCCCAGCACGGCGCGCGGCGGGATGCCGCCCGTCGAATCATCCGGACCGCGCCCGAGATCCGCAGCCGCTCGCGGCCCTCGCACCGCCACGAAACGGCAAGTGCCACCGCAACGAGGGACCAACCGATCGTCGCGACAACCCGCGGTGCGAATGAATCGCACGTATGCCAAGTCGGCGCTCACCAACAGCGGATCGTTGATGCTGCAATCGGCGTCTTCGCCGAACGCGGATTCGCCGGCGGCTCGATATCGGCTATCGCCACGCGAGCCGGAGCCTCCCGAGCGCAGGTGTACTACTACAACTACAAGAACAATGCCGACCTGTTGTCAACGTGCTGGAAGAGCGCGACGGGCGCGCCGATGAGCGGGAGAGCGAAGAGTCGGAGACGGCCGCGGACTTTCCCTGGGCCGTGCTCCGCATGGCTTCGGACAACCAGTCGGCGCCGAACTCATCCGGCTCTACGTTCAGGCACTCGCGGGCTCCGCGTTGGCGGGAAACCAGACGCGAGACCATTTCCGAAGCGGATTCCAGCGGCTGCGAGACGAGTTCGAGGCGGCCTTTGCCCGCATGGAGACGGCGGGTGCGCTCGCGCCAGGAGTGAGCGCGCGTTACGCCGCGGAGTCAACTCTCGCAATCTGAGACGGCCTGCAGATGCACTGGACACTCGAGCCGGATATCGACGTGTCGGCCGCACTTCGCCGCCACTCCGGAGTGATCGTACGAGGCTGATGCAGGCCGAAGGCGTCGCATTTCAGTCGCAGTACGACCTCGTCAATACTGGGCGACTCCGCTTCGTCTCCGAACGGATTCTGTTCGACGCGCACGTCGCATCGACACGAAACTGAAGCCCCAGATCGACACGAGCGGCAGCGCGGGCAGGGTCACTTGAACGTGACTAGGTGCTGGGCCAGACAGGCCCCGCGGCGAGCCATCGGGGCGTCCGCGCGGGTCAGAGTACTGCCGCGATGAGCGGCGCCAACAATGAATATCCGGTCTCGGCCAGCTCGCGGGTCGTGAGTAGGTTGTACCCATGATCCGCCTTCGGGATGTCGACGTGCGAGATGAGCGCTCCGGCTTTTGCCAACTTTTGAGCGTAGGTCACGCCTTCATTGCGCAGGCGATCGTATTCACACGTGGCGACGATGGCGGGCGCGATCCCAGTCAGATCGTCTGCGTTTGATCCCCACACTGGGGACGCGAGTGGGTGCTTTCGTAGCTCGGGGTCTGGGGTGTAGGCGGTCTCGAAGACATCGCGCATCCATCCACGCAGGACGGTCTTGGCCAGCGGTGAAGGCTTCAGTCTGATGTCCGTGACGAGGTCGAGCGGTGCGTAGTGCAGGACCTGCAGGGAGATATGCGAGCTGTGTGCGTCCAGCGCCATGCGGGCGGCTCCGGCTGCGAGGTTGCCGCCCGCGCTCTGCCCGCCTACCGCGACGCGGCGGTGATTCCAGGGCCGGTCGACGCTCGCGGCCCACAGCGTGACTTCGTACGCCTGTTCGACGGGGACCGGAAATCGCACGTGGGGGGCGGTGCTGTATTCGACGTTGAGGATGTAGCTGCCCGTCGCGGCGGCGAGGTAACGGCACCAGGGATCGTCCTGACGGCGACCGGGGACGACAAATCCCCCTCCGTGGAAGTTCACGTATACGCCCGGCAGGCTTTCGGGTTCCGCCGTCGGTGCGTACAGCGTGCACGTCAGCTCGCCGTGGCGGGTGGGAACTTGGACTTCCTGCGTGTTTCCCCGGATCTCGGGGAAACCGAGCGGGCCGGACGCGGGCCGTGGGCTGAAACTTCCCATAAATCGGGCGACAGTGTCAGCGACGAACGGCGTGGTGAGGAATGACATGTGTCTCGTCTTTCTGGTGGTGAGGTCGCTGCTGCCCGGCTCCCGGCCGAGTTTGGTGAGTCGGGCGGATCTGACGGCTCAGGACTGAAGGGCGTACGCGTCTGCCTCCTCCGTCTTCTCATCGTTCTCGGGCTGCGATCCGTGCGTCTCCTCGCCATCGGACCCCGCAAGGGCCATCGAGGCGACCTCGGTCGCGGGAGTGCCTTCGTGTGTCCGCTTGCGACGTCGAACCGCGTCGACGATGCCTACGATCACCACGCCGAGCACTGCAGCGGTCGTCCACACGAGGAGTTGATCGAGCCATTCAGCTGCCTGCGCACCATCGAAGTAGAGGATGCTCCGCATCGGTTCGAAGGCGCCTGCGCCGATCCAGAATCCGTGCACTCCCTGCCAGAAGGGGGGGAGAAACCCCGCGGCCAGAGCACCACCCGCGCTCGGCAGGTTGAACGCGGTGAGGAAGATGTTGCACGCCAAGGAGGCCACGGGCCCCAGAATGCGCACCAGCACGATCGCGAGGAGAGCAACGGTAAGTCCATAGAGTGTCGAGACGCCGAGCACGCTAGACATCGTCCCGAAATCGGCGCCGTAGTCACCGATGAAGATAGTCGACAAGGCGAAGCACAGCACGGGAGCCAGGATTGCGGCCGAGACCGCGGTGATCAGTTGGGTGCGCAGTCGAGCCCGTGGGTGCGCTTGGAAGAGCATTGTGATGGCCAAGTACGACCCCACGGTGGTCACGACGAAGAGGAAGAAGAGTCCGGTGCCGCTGCCGTCGCCCTCTCGGGTAGGAACGACATCCTCGGCAGACGACTCGAGCTGCATCGAGGAGGCGATCTCGGCGCCGACCGTCTTGATTATCGATGTGCCGGAGACCCCTGCCGCGTTGGCGACCAGTGATGTCACCTTCTGGTCGTCGATGACGAATGCCGCGAAGATCTCACGATCCTTGATGGCTTCCCGCGCCTGGTCGGCGTTTCGATAGGAGGTGAAGACGAAGGCGTCGTCACCGGCACGGTCCTGCATGCCGTCTTCCACGTCCGATTGAACGCTCGACGAGGCGACCATTCCGACAGGCAGTTCGTGCGGTGTCGGGGCGTGCAGCGCGCTGACATAGCAGGAGATGAACACGAAGATGAAGATGACGGGGGCAGCGATCAGTGCGCTGATGGTGCGCTTTCGGTCTGGGTTCAGCTGGGCGCCCAGAGGCTCGGTCACCACGTTGGTCGATTCGGCGATCTCACTCATCGCAGGTCTCCCTCAGTTGCTGTTTGTGTGGGTACTGGTGTCGTCGGTATCGGCGCATCCGGTCCGATGGAACCTCTGCGACGCGTCGACCGATCGAGGGCGCTGAGCTCTGCGCGCATGCGGGCATTGGATTTCGCTATGGCGACGAGTGCGACGGCTGCTGGCACGGCCACCGTCCACGACACGAGTTGCAGGATCCAACGCGTCACGCCGTGCCCCCCGAAGTAGACGAGGGAGCGGAAGGACTCCATCGCGCCCGCTCCGAACGACACGGAGTGCACCCATTGCCAGAAGTCGGGAAGCAGTGCGTAAGGCACCGGTCCGCCTGATCCGGGCACGTTCAAGAAGATCGTGAGGAGCAGGACGCCGATCAGCAGGGATCCTCCGAGGAACTCGTGCATCAAGATGGCGATGGATCCGATCGTGAAGACATACAACGCGTCCACCGCGAGGAGAGCGGCGATCGCACCGAACGAGGCGCCGTAGTCGCCGACAAACACCGACGACAGCCCGAAGACAAGCACCGGGATCAGCACGCTTCCGATACCGACGACAGCGAACATGCGGCTGGGTTTCGTCTTCGGTGCGGTCTCGGCTAGAACGATGACCAGCATGAACGCGCCCACTGTTGAATAGATGAACAGGTAGAAGAGGTTGCTGCCCATCGGATCCTCGGGCGCGAGGGGGGCGAGGTCTTGCACTGACAGTGGCACGCCGAGCTGAGACGCGACCTTCTCGCCTGTCGACCTGACGATGGCCGCCGTGCTGGGCCCGTTGCCCGATCCGACGTACGCCGTCACCGACGCGGGTCCCTGGGAAGGGTCCTCGTGCATCTCGACGAGCAAGGCGCCAATTGAGTCCCGCGTCTTCACGTCTTGCTTCGCGTGTGAGGTGACCTCGCTCTGAACGACGCGGAATTCGTCTGTCTCGTCCAGAGAGGTGACCAAGTCGCCGACGACGGAGTTCGGGCCCACCACCGTGATGGCGGCGTCGTTTGGCGTGGGCGCATGGAAGGCGCTGACGAAGGCCAGCGGGAACGCAACGACGAAGAGTAACGGTACGGCGAGACTCGCCATGATCCTTGCCTTCACTGATCTGGGTATAGACGGCACTGCTCTGCTCCTAAGAATTTGCCAACGCTGTTGACAGTTTTCACCACAGCGCATTATCTGTCAACGGCATTGACAAATTTCCGCCTCTGCCACCACACTGGACTCATGACGCGACACAGGGTTGACCGGTCCGCAGACCTGAAAACTCGCATACGCGGCGCTGCGGAAGACCTGTTCTCTACCGCGGGTTACGCCAGCACGAGCGTCCGTGACATTGCTACTGCCGCCGGCGTCGACCCCTCGATCGTGATCCGGCACTTCGGGTCGAAGGAGTCGCTGTTCGTGGAGACCGTGCGCCTGCATATCAACGAGCGAAACGTCTTGAGCGGACCGCTGGATACAGTGGGCCGACGCGTGGTGCAGAAAATCTTCACCAACCCCGAAGAGCTGGTGCGCAGCCGCGGCGCGTTCGCCGCGTTGCTGCGCGCCACCGACAATCCAGACGTGCGGAGCCTCCTCACGCGCGAGCTCAGCGCGAGTCTCATCACACCGATCGAGTCCCGACTTCCCGGACCGAAGGCCAGGCTGCGGGCGCACATTTTCTCTGCGCAACTTATCGGTCTCTTCACCGCGCTGTGGGTGATCGAAGACCCTGTACTTGTGAACGCGGCTCCGGAAGACCTGGCGGCAGCATACGGGCACCTATTGCAGAGCGCGCTGACAGGAGCGTTGCCCGCTGAGCCCGCTGAGAATGTGACCCGGGCTGGCGCGCCGCCAGCGGCCTAGGCCGATCTGAGATCGAGCGCGGGGCGGGCTTCGCGTGCGATCACAAGTTCGTCCTGGATCACCAATCGTTACTGAACGTTGCGGAGCTGAGCGCTGCGACTGGCGACTGGCGACTGGCGACTGGCGTCGTGGTGCGGCCAACAAGTCCGTGCTAATCCTGACTTCGCAGCGGAACGGGTGGCGGTTTCCCCGCTAAACCGGTAGCGAATTAAGTCGACGCCCGGGTTCACCACCACCGTCGTTGGCAACGTGTCACCCGGTGCGGATCGTACCCGCTGGGGGCTAAGGCAAAACTCCGCGACCGCATGTTTGGGCGCGGCCAACCAAATAATGAACCTCCAGCCGGGCACATACACGCTCGGGCTGAAAGCGAACACAGCTGACGGGACTGAGTACGCTCGCGCTGTCATTGGTGAACTCAACGGCGACCGCAGCGTAGTCAACCTCAGTAGAGGCGCAAGCGGGTGGCAGACATTTTCATAGTGCACTCTCCGGAAGGGCAGAGCGAAGTAGACCGAGTCCGAGTAGCCCACCGCGGCTGCGATCTCTGCGACGGTCATCGAGGTCGTGTCAAGCAGAGCGCGTGCGCGCACCATCTCGAGCGACGTGCGGAACGCACCGGGCCCGCCGTCCGTGGCATGGCGAGACAGAGTGTTGAGATGCGGCGACAGTCAGACCATGGTCGCAAGCTCTGAGACGATATTCCGGTCGACTTCGAGCTGCGGTCTGGGCTTATGCACAGCCACTGGTTCGCAACGCTTCGATGCGATTGCGCAAGGGGAAATGCGATCGCAGTTCTAAAACTGACGGAGGTTGTTGACAGTTGGGTCTTCCGATTGGGAGGAAGATTCCATGTCAGATCGAGAGCTCGAGCGGCGGGCGAATCACAAGCTC
>NZ_LMNI01000002.1 GCF_001422925.1 Microbacterium sp. Leaf288 | reverse complement strand
GGCGGAGGAGAGAATCTCGGCGCGGAATAAGGGAGCGCAGCGACCGCGTGCCGAGAATCTCGGAGGAGCCAGCGGCGTGCAGCTTGCGCGGACGACACCGGCCCGTATGCTGCCGCAGGCTTCCAGACGAAACAGCGCGCAGCGCGAAGAAGCGCGCCGGCCGAAGGACGGCGGCCACACCCGCCAATCATCAGCCGGTTGTCTCGTTGGCGGGCGTCGCCGCGTGACCGTCAAAACTCAACCGATAACGTTTGTGACGCGCGATAGACTGCGGATGGGAGGTCTCATGGTTGGTGAACCGTCGGCGTGGCGAGCGAACGACGTCGTTGCCTATGACTCGCTGCGCGAGACCGCCAATGCGGCGATCGCCATTCTGCTCCGGCTGTCGACAACGGGCGCAATGAGCGAGACTGAGTCGCTCTCGGCCGCCCGTGAGATTCGTCAAGGCGTTCTCGGCGTCGATGGTTTCGACCGTGCGCAAGTGGACTGGCAGCGTGCGCTCCTCGACGAGCGGCTCGCGGAACTGACCTCGAGGTTGCAATGACGGAGTGGACGCCGTCCGAGGAGGAGCGACTGCGGATCTTCGAAGAGCAGATCCTCCCCGTCGTCTTTCCGCCGCACCCAGCGGTGGAGACACCGACCCTGCTATTGCTGGGTGGGCAGCCAGGGGCTGGCAAGTCGCGCGCGACCTCGCGGTTACTCGCCGACTCCCCCAGCGACATGGTGGCACTCAGCGGCGATGACTTGCGTGCCTTCCATCCGCACTTCTGGGAGTTGAGTCGCTCACGTTCCCTCGAGGCGCCGCAGATTCTGGCGGAGTCGACTGCCGGCTGGCTGCGCAGCTGCCTCGCGCACGCCCGAACTTCGGGCCGATCGCTGCTGCTCGAGGGGACTTTTCACACCCCAGAGATTGCGTTCGCGACGGCCGATCTGTTCAGCCGTCACGACTTCGCGACGCGGGCTGTGGTCGTGGGAACGCCGCGAGCGGAGAGTCTCATGTCGACGGCATCCCGATATCTGTTGGATGCGCGCGCCGGACGCGCGTCGCGGTTCACCAGTGTCGCGATCCATGACGGGGGCTGGCAGGGCACACGGGCCCTCGTCGAACGGTTGGACTCGTCCGCGGAAGTGGACCGGCTGACGATCATCGACCGCGACGGCGCGCCGCGGTATGACGCCGAGCGGCCCGATGCGGGCGGCTTCCCGGGAGCGGTCCGTGAGATCGATCGTGCGCGGTCGGTGCCGATGCCCAGCGCGAATGCCATGCGCTGGCTGTCGGAGCTGCGCGCGATGACCGACTACGTCATGACGGTCGGGAAGACCCCGGAACCGTTGGCGGAGCTGCTCGTCGAGTTGCACCAGGTGGCACTGCAGGACGTACTGCCGACGTTTGACCTTCCCGCCGATTCCCGGGCACGGCCGGCGCTCGAGGCGAGCCTCGCGGGCCGCCTCGTCACGCTGCGCCAAAGTCTCCCCGCGCGGCCTCGCGCCACGGATCTCACGGCACCCGTCATCCCGGTGCCGCAGCCCCACCGCGGACTTTCGCGATGACGCAGACTCTCGGCTACACGCGTGCGTTGCTGTCAACCGATGATGCCGCCGAGGACGCGCAGGCGCTGCGGAACCAGGGCGCGACCCGGGTCTTCATCGACGCCCTGGAGGAGCGTCCGGCGTCACGTCCCGAGCTGGACGCATGCCTCGGAGCGCTACAGCCCGGCGATGTCCTCTTGGTCACGACGGCGGCGCGGCTCTCGCACTCCGTCGAGCATTTCGTACTGACTGTCACCCAGTTGCGCCGCGCCGGGGTGAGCCTGCGCTGCCTCAGCGAGCCAGCGTTGTCGACGACGTCCACGGCCGCATCCCCCGGTGATGTACTGGAGGCGCTGGAAGGGCTACGCAGTCGGCTCGCCGGCCTCCGCACGCGGAGGGGGCTCGACGCGGCTGCGGCCACCGGACGACGGCCGGGGCGGCCTCGGGTGATGACGGACGACAAGGTGGCGATCGCGCGCGAGCTTCGGGGGCAACGCCGGTCGTTCGTGCAGATCGGCCGCGCGCTCGGCGTCAGTGAGGCAGCTGTGCGACGGGCATTGAACTCCCCCTCGGACGCGACTGCGACAGAGGCGACCTAGCGCACGATTTCCGCTGCACGCAGGTTTCGCGTACGTGATCGTCAGTTGAAGGTGGCGTACAGCGCCGGCCCGAGCACGAGCGCGAGATAGGCGAGCACGCCGGCCGCAGCCACGAACACACCGGCGACGAGCGCAGCGCGGAGGCCCGGCCGTGCGTGCACCCCGTCTTTCATCTGCTCCCAGCCCTCGGCATCGCCGATGACCTGGTTCACCATGACCAGGCTCTCCTCCTGGGTGCGCCCCGGAAGAGTGTCGCCGCCGTCAGTGATGCTCTGGCGCAGTTCGGCGAGTTCGCCGATGCCGGCACCGTCTGTGGTGCGACCGTAGGTGAGGGTGCGCAGCGCTATCATCTGCCGCGCCCGCGAGGTCGGGCCGGGGAAGGCGCGCGGGTCGGTGGTCGACCGGTACAGATCAGTCATCGCCACACCCCTTCCCGAGTCCGTGGTTCCTATCCTGCCGCGATCCGGGTGCTTTCTCGACCCGTGCGATCCGAACGAGTCGGGCGCGAGGCGTTACTGTGCGTCCCGTTGAGTCCACGATCAGGCGTCCCGGACTGGTGGGTGGGTGTCAATGTCGAGCCAGCCGCGGACGGTGGGTTCGTGGTGGGGGTCGGTTTCCCAGTCGGGTTCGGTGAGTGCCCAGCGGTGCATCAGGCGTGCCGCGGTGCGGGTGCGCCTGCCGGCGTCGAGAACTTCGGCGAGGGCTTCGGCTTCGTCGAACTGGAGGCTGCAGATGACCTGTTCGTCGTGGCTGGCGAGGATCTGGTCGACGACGTCGGCGAGGTGGTCGACGGCGTCCTCCAGGTGGTCCCAGGCGACGATGCTGTCGGGGACGTCGCGGTGTCCGGTGGTGGACGTCGTTGTCGTGTTCATGTCGGTTTCCTCGTTTCTTGACTTCGGTGGTGCCTTTCCTGGCAAGTGGCGTCGTGTGCGAGCGGAGGGTGTGCAGTGCCGGGTCGTGGAATACCGGAGGCCCGGAGCCTGCGGAGGGGTGAGGATATGTCGTCGAAAGCCCGGCACGGAGCACCCGGAGGGAGCTACGATGACCGGCCAGGAAAGGCATCGGCCCGGTCGCGAATCTTCAGCGCACCCAATTCGGTGGGTCAGGGCGACGGCATGAGTTCGCTCACAGGGGTGAGCCCGAGCGGGACCGCTGCAGCGATCGCGACGACGCTGAGCAGGCCGGCGGCGATGACGGTGTGTGCGGCGGCGCGGAGGCGGCCGTGTAGCACCTGGCGGGCGGCGGCGACGAGCAGCAGGACACTCGCGATCGACGCGACCGTGACAACGCCGGTCGTGACCTGGAGGTGCGTGGGGATGTCCATGGCGGTTCCTCCTTCCTGGTTCAGGTGACGTGGTGGGCCTGTCAGAGGGCGTCGAGGGGACGGTTGTCGCCGCTGAGCGCGAGCAGGCGCCGGATGAACGCTTGCCGGTCTGCGGTCGGGGTGACGATGAGGGTGCGGACCGTCGCGGCGAACTCGGCGAAGTGCTCGTCGGGGAGCCCGGCAAGCGGGGCGAGGCACCAGGCGAGGTCCTCATCTAGGCTCCACCCTGGTTCGTCGACGGGTTTGCCGGGGTGGTAGGTGAAGGCGCAGACCGCGACCCGGTACAGGGCGGCTTCCGCGGCGGAGCGGTCGAGCAGGGTCGGGTCTGGGGTCGGGGTGGTGGTCATCGGTTCATTCCCATCGGGTTGTTCGGGCTCAGCATCGGGTGCGGGGCTGCGGGGTCGAGGTGGTGGGGGCGGCGTGGCGGTTCTCGGTGCCGCAGCCGGTTGTTGATCTGTTTGCCGATCGCGTCCATCCGGGCTTCTTCGGCGGCGGCGCGGATCTGCCAGCCGCGGGGCTGCTGCGCGGCCAGGTACCTGCGGGCTTCCGCGGTACGGGCCCGGTCGGCGTAGCTGAAGTCGGTGGCCAGGGTGTGTTCGATGCGGGCGCGCTGGCTGTCGCGTTCGAACCTGGCCACCACCTCGGCCGGGACTGGCTCGACGGCTTCCAATGACAGGCCCCGTCGGCGACGCAGCGCGGCAACCTCCTCAGCCGGCCACTGCTGGGCGAAGAACGCGTCGGCCGCCGCCGTGTTGGCACGGCGCTCGGCAACTGGGGTGGTGTGCAGGCGGCGCGGGGGCAGGCCGGCGTGGAGGCGGCGCGTCTCGCGGTCTTTCCAGGCGCGGTTGGCGGCGAGCACCTTCTCCCGGTTGGCGGCGTAATACGCCCGCCGTTTCGCCTTCTGCTCCTCCGCGTGCGCGGCATAGTAGGCGCGAGCTGCGGCCCGCTTCAGTTCCGGGTTCTCCCGGTGCTCGGCGCGCAGCTTCGCGTTGCGCTCGTCGCGGTGCTTCTCGTACCAGCGTCGCTGGATCACCGCCCGGGCGGCACGGTAGCCCTCCGGGTCTTCGGCGAGCTTCCGCAGCCGCCACTGCCGGGTGTACTCGTGATGCTTCGCCTTGTTCGCCTCGTAGTACTTCTTCGAACTGACCTGGCGCGACTGCTTTCGCCGCCGCTCCTGTCGCTTCTTCTCGGCGTAGCGGCGGGCTTCCGCACGCTTGACGTCGGGATGCTCGGCGTCGTACGCGGCCCGGTACTCCCAGATGTGCGCGGCGTTGCGCTCTCGCCAGGCCCTCTTGTACTCCCGCATGTGGTCGGCGTGCGTTTCCCGGTAGCGGCGCCGAGCCTCACGCTCGCGCTGCGGACGTTCCTCGCGACCCGGGTCCGCCTCAACGTCCGGGTTCTGCAGGCTCACCGGTCGCTCCCCTGCTCGAGGAGGCGCGCGGCGAGCCGGTCGATGAGGTCCGGTCGGAACCCGGACCAGTGGTGGTGAGGCTCATTGTCGACCAGGACGACGGGCGCTTCGGTGTATCCGAGTTCGTCGGTCACGAACTCCCGATGAGCCGCGTTGCGGTCGTCGGTGAGGTCGATCACGGTGAACGGGATGCTCGCGGCGACCAGACACCGACAGGTCAGGATGCACCGCATGCAACCGGGGCCGGTCGAGTACACGGTGACGGTGATCATCGGTTCACTCCCGATCGCTCCCCAGCCTTCGCCCTGGCCACCCCTGCACGGACCCTGCTCATTCGCTGCTCCAATCACTCGAAGTTGCGTAAGTAACAATTGCTTCTTCCTTAGTGAAGCACTAACCGCTACACTCGACAAGAGTCAGATGCGAAAGCATCGTGCGGTTAGACAGACTGAGGGGGTGAACGTTGACGTGAAGACGATCGAGGGCCACGAGATGACACCGTCGGCGGCGACCCAGAAGGTCGGGCGCGTCCTGCGCGTTGCCCCCGCGTTCGTGGGGACATCCGTCGATGCCGACGTTGGAGTCCAGACCGGCGTCGTCGCTCGCTACGTCCCAAGCCAAGGACGGTACGTCATCAAGGAAGTAAGCCATGCTGCAGTACGCGATGACGTCGAAGTGAACTACCCCACAGTGGCGAGAGTGGGAACGCAGGCCATCGTGCAGATCGCGGCGCCCCGCTGCATCTTCCTGACGCTCGACGACGAACGAGATCCGCTCGCGACGTGGGTGAGCGCGGCGGAGCTGACGACCAAGGCCGGCAGGATTCTTTCCCCCGCGGTTGCTGCGGAGGTGGTGCGACGAGGCGGGAGCGACGCGCGCATGGAGTCGATCGAGCTGCTGTACGGGGTAGCCGCTCTAGCGGGCCTGCCGCCAGCCAGGTTGATCCAAGAGGAGTTGGGCATCCCCCACAGAACGGCATCGGCGTGGATCATCGCGGCGCGTAAGGCGGGGCGACTTTCAGGCATGAACTACAACGCCGGTCGACCGGCAGGCAGCTGAGCAGCCAGGGACGGCCGTTTCTGGTAGATCCGAGGGTCATCGTGAACCGCACTCAAATCAGCCCCGTCATCGACTCGGAAGAGGAGTCCGATGCGACGAACAATGACGTCCCAGATCACCTCGAGTGTCTGTTCTACTCCGAGTCGGAAGCAGCCGACAGACTTGGTCTGCACCGCACGACTTTGCGTGCCCTCGCGCTCCAGGGCCGTGCTCCAATCGAGCCGATCCATCTGACGGAGCATCGACGGGTGTATCGCCGCATCGACATCCATCGACTGGCCGGGATCGAACCGTGAGCATCGAGACGCGCCAGACCAAGGCTGGCAAGACGTTCTACCTCGTGCGGGTGAAGTCCGGCCGCGAACTCGTCGCGACCAAGGCCTTCGACACCAAGCGCGAGGCCGAAACGTGGGAGAGGGCGCAGAAGCACCTCATCGAAACGGGTCGGCCCCTAGCCCCGAAGCGCTCGTTCACGCTGAGGAACCTCGTCGAGCTCTTCAAGGCGGCACGTGCGGACGGCAACCCGCACACCGTGGACACCGACAACAACAACCTGGCAGCACTCCCGAGAACGCTACTCGCCCGCCCTCTCGCATCGATCCATGCGGGCGACGTCCGCGCCCACCTCGTCGCCGAACTCCGACGGGGAAAGAAGCCGGCGACCGTGGCTCGAGCCAAGACGACCTTGAGCGCGCTATTCACCTACGCGGACCAGGAAGGGCTCCTGCATCAGCCACACCCTGTGCGCACGATGCCCAAGATCCCCGAGCTCGCAGTGACTCAGCGCTCGGTTGGCTCGGGCGACATACCGACCCGAGAACAACTGACCGCGCAACTCGCCGCCGTGCGCGAGAAGCGCGACGACGTCGCCGATCTGTACGAGTTCAAGGCATTGACTGCGCTGAGGTGGGGCGAGATCCGTGCTGCTCGGGTGGGATGGTTCGTCGAGATCCCGCTTCCGCAGTTCGCCGTGGGGCGTTCCCACTCCAACGGCTATGACGAGAAGGACCCCAAGTCCTGGCGCGGCACCCGAGTCGTGCCGCTCTCGCCTCGCGCTGTCGAGATCTATCGAAAGCACGCCGCTGGCAAGGCACCCGACGACTACCTGTTCACCAATCGACTCGGTGGCCAGTTCGCCGTGGGGCTCATTCGCAAGTACCCCCTTGGCTTTCGCCCGCACGCGCTTCGACACTATGCGGCCTCGAGCTGGCTGCGACTCGGGACCCCGATCAACGAAGTCGCCGAGTATCTGGGAGACGATCCGCGCACGGTGCTGAGGGTCTACGCCCACATCCTCGGCGAAGGCCAGCGCCGTGAGCACCTCACCCGCTTGGCGGCTGCCGAGGTCGCCGAGACACAGAGCGAAGATGACGGGGGACACCTGGGGGACACCTGGAGCCGTTCCGGCCCCAACCTGTGAATAGATGACGCGGCGTCGACACACAAGAAAACCCCCGCTGATCGGGGGTTTTTCTGCGGAGACGGAGGGATTTGAACCCTCGGTCCCCTTACGAGGACTCCACCTTAGCAGGGTGGTGCACTAGGCCTGACTATGCGACGTCTCCAGGCATCCGGTCGCGAGAGCGCGGATGCACCCAGCAATCATAACCGAGACCGGGACCGCTTCTTGCACGCGTGGAATCAGCAGCCGGGTATCACCCGCGGTCGCGGCTCGCTCATCCCGGTATGCCGTTCACACAGTACGGAGTGCTCAGCGGAACCCTCGTGTCGCATCAGCGCGACGACCCCGACGAGTTCGGACGGTGGTGGCACGTCAACCTGAAGCTGCGCAGCGGGGCCCGTGACTACCACGTCGCGGTCGACGTCGACAGCAAGAACTCCGCCGCGGGGGTGCAGTGGAAGACCATCCGCACCACGGGCGCGAAACTCGGCTGGCCGGCGCCGCCGGCTCCGGCCTTCACGAAGCTCCTCTCCTCCCCCGCCTCGGGCGCCCTCGACGTCATCCGCCATCGCGAGCTGCGAGTCGTCGGCATCCGCTGGTTCCTGCAGTGGCTGTTCCGCGCACGGGATGCCGTGGCCGCCGATCGTTCACCTTTCTGGGTGCCGTTCCTCCGGCCGTGGCGCTCCGGCGACCAGCTCCAGGCGTCGCAGGCGCTGGAGGCGACGCTGCGCGTCGGCGCGCTCACGCTCGTCTGGGGCGAGCCGTTCCCCGAGGGCGCGGCTCCGGCGTCGGTGCAAGGCATCCATAACGTCCATCAGAACCAGGGCGACCCCGCCGGGTCGCAATGGTTCCCCGAGAACGGGATCTGGCAGGACGGCGGGGTCGCGACGCAGCAGCCCGACGGCAGCTGGGTTGTGTTCATCTCGAAGTTCTCGACGCAGTCCGACCGCACCGACAGCCTCGGCCACCCCGTGTGAGCCGGAACCCACACGGGCGAATCAGCGCGGCCGAGCGGCCGAGCGGCTACCGACCCTCGGGCTGCGTGCAGGTGGTCTGCGCCGCGGTCTGCCCCGCGATCGCCGACGGCAGCTCGACACGCGTCTCCGCCGCCGGAGTCTCGGTGACCGGAGCCTCAGCCGCGGGTGTCTCGCCAGCCGCCTCGGTCGCGGCAGGCGTCGGAGCCACCTCGGGCTTGACAGCCTCGCCGGTGACCTCGACGCCGTAGCCCTGGCTCGCGTCGCCCGTCAGCGTCAGCGGCTGGTTGGCCTTGAGCGCGTCGAAGAGCATCGTCGCGGCGTCCTTCACCGGCATGACCCGGCTGGCGCCGTCGCCCGAGGCGTAGCTGGTCGGGTACTGCACGAAGACGATGTCCTCGTAGGGCACGTCCTTGACCGCCATTGCGATCTGCACCATGAGCGTCGGGTTCGTGAGGCCGGAGCTCAGCACGAGCTGCTCCTGCTGCACCTGGCTGATCGCGGTGGTCGCGAGGTTCAGCAGCGTCGCGGGGTTGGCGAGCACCGAATCGGACTGGAGCTTGCGCACCATCGACGACATGAACTGCTGCTGGTTCGAGATACGGCCGAGGTCGGAGCCGTCGCCGATGCCGTGGCGGATGCGCAGGAACTGCAGCGCCTGCACGCCCTGCAGCGTGTGGGTGCCTGCGGTGAGCTTGAGTCCGGTGTGCGAGTCGCTGATGTCGCCGGCGACACACACGTCGACGCCGCCGATGGCGTCGGACATGTTGATGACACCGGTCCAGCGGATCGCCGCGGCGAAGTCGATCTGGTCGTCGATGAGGGACTCGATCGTGAGCACCGTGCACGCGAGGCCGCCGTACTCGTAGGACGCATTGAGCATCTGCGACGACATCGCCGAGTAGCTGCCGCTGCCGCTGCCGTCCTCCTTCGGGCACGACGGGATCGGCACGAGCATGTCGCGCGGGAACGACACCACGGTCACGCGACGGGGCTCGTCCGAGATGTGCACGAGCATCGTGACGTCGTTGCGCTCCCCCTCGGTCGCCTTGGCCTGGCACGCCCCCGACAGCGTGGCGTTCGCACCCTCGCACGAGTCGGTGCCGACCATGAGGATGTTCACGCCGCCCTCGATCGCCCCCAGCGACGGCGGCAGCGGCTTCTCCTCATCGAGCACGACGGCGTTCGCGGTGATCGTCTGCGACGCGTCGAACAGGTTGTACGCGGCGATGCCGGCCGCGCTGACGCCGAAGACGCCGAGCACGACGCCGAGCATCGCGACGAGAGTCATGAACGGATGCCGCGACTTCAGCACTCCGTGGCGCGCAAGGGGCGTCTGGCCCTCTCTCGAGGGCCGCTTGTCCGACGCCATCAGCCGTTGGACCTGACGTTTCCGGCGGAGCAGGTCTGCTGAGCGGCGTTCTGTCCCGGGATGTTGTCGGGGAGTGCGACGGCGGTCTCGCTCGGTGCGGGCGTCGCCGAGGGATCGGCGGTCGCCGTGGGTGCGGGGTCGGCGGGCGCCTCGGTGGGCTGCGGGTCGGCCACGATCACTCCTCCGGTGAGGTCCTGGTCATGCGTGACCTCGAGCGACTCGTTCGCCGCGAGCGCCGCCCACAGCTGTTCGGCCGAGTCGTAGTCGGGCACCACGCGGTTGACGTCGGCGGGGTCGGTCAGCACCGGGTACTGAACGAACACGATGTCTTCGAACGGCACGTTCTTGACGGCCAGCGCGATCTGCACCAGCGTCATCGGGTTGGTCAGCGACTTGCTCGGCGTGATGTTGTCGACCGCGGTCGCCGCGAGCTTGTACAGCGTCGCCGGGTTCGACAGCACCTCGTCGCTCACGAGCTTGCGCGCGAGGCTCGACATGTACTGCTGCTGGTTGCTGATACGCGCCAGGTCGCTGCCGTTCTGCAGGCCGTGGCGGGTGCGCAGGAACTGCAGCGCCTCGACGCCCTGGATCGTGCGGGGTCCGGACGGCCAGTTGATGCCGGTGTACTTGTCTTTGATGCCGCCGTTGCCGATGCAGACGTCGACGCCGCCGATCGCGTCGGTGATGTTGATGACGTTGCCGAAACTCACCTTCGCGGCGAACGGGATGTTCTGGCCGCTGAGCTCCTTGATCGTCTTCGCGACGCAGGAGAGTCCGCCGTAGCTCCACGCTTCGTTGATCTGCGTCTTGTTCGTGGCGGAGGTGGTCGAACCGTCCTCGCGCGTGCACGACGGGATCGGCACCATGAGGTCACGAGGGAACGACACGACCGTCACCCGGCGCGGGTTGTCGGAGATGTGCACGAGCATGTTGACGTCGTTGAGCTGCCCTTCGGCGTCCGCGCCGGTGCAGCGATCGCCGAAGATGGAGGCGAACTCCTCCTCGCACTCGTCGGTGCCGACGAGGAGCACATCGACGCCGCCCTCGATCGCGCCGATGTCGGGCGGGACGGCGCCCTGGCCCTCGAGCTCGACCGCGCTTTCGGTGAAGCTCGCCGTGAAGTCCGTCGCGGCGTACGCGGCGACGCCGGCACCCGATACCAGCACGACGGCGGCGACGATGCCGACGAGCTTCAGGATGAAACCGAACGGGCTCGGAGACGACAGCTCACCGTGACGGGCCACCGTGCGGCGGCCGCGCCTCGTGGGCTTGTGCGTCGAGCTCACTCGATTCCTTTCCCCATCAGGGTCGTCACACCGCGGAGGAAGCGGTGGGGCAACCCGCACGACGTCACTGCGGACAAGAATTCCACAGTCGTTCCATCATTCGCTCGCACAACGTCAGAGCGCTGCCGAAGCACCGGGGTATCCTCCCACACCGCCCTGTGGGTGCGCTGAGGGCGCGCGCCGCGACGACGACCGACTCCCGCGTGTCAGGATCCCGTCACCGTCACCCGGTAGCATCCTGGCCGTGACCGCCTCTGGGCCCTCGCCGGCACCGCATCCAGCCACGACGCATCGCCTTGCCCGGAGACGGTCGGCAGCGACCCCGCTTGCCCGCCACGCCGCGCGGGAGACGAGGGCGCAGCTCCGTCGCAGGCGCAGGAACCTCCTGCTGTGTGTGGTGGTGGGACCGGTCGCGACGGTGCTTCTCGCCGGGCTGTTCACCGTCGGGGCGTTCGTGCAGCAGGTGCTGCAGGTCCGCGACGACATGGAAGCCGCGAAGGAGCAGCTCAAGGTGCTCGCCGCTGCCGCCGTCTCGATGGACATCGCCGGGCTGCAGCAGGCGAGCGACGACGTCGTCATCCGGACGGAACGGGCGCGAGCCACGTCGAACGGCGTCCTGTGGGATCTCGCCGCGGAACTCCCCCAGGTCGGCAACAACGTGCTCGCAGTGCGCACCGTGGCAGAAGCGGTGAACACGATCACGTCGCAGTCACTTCCGCCCCTGGTCGCCATGATGGCCGCCGCCGGCACGGATGAGCGCAGCGAGGACAGCCTCGGGATAGACCTGCGGCCCTTCCTCGGGGCCGGGCCGGTCCTGCCGACGATCATCTCGTCCCTCGAGGACGCGTCGGCGATCGCCGCAGGTATGGATCGGACGGGTGTGCTCCCGGCCGTGTACGAACCCCTCGACGGGATGGTGGAGCTGATCGCGGTGGCCGTTCCGGCCCTGAACATCGTGCAGGAGCACCTGCCGGCGATCCTGCACGCCGCCGGTGCGGACAAGCCCATGCTGTACCAGCTGATGATCCAGACGCCGGCGGAGATCCGTGCGACAGGCGGCGGGCCCGCCCATTGGCTGGTGCTGAAGGTCGACAACGGCAGGATGGAGCTGCTCGGCCAGGAGAACGGCGTGGACCTGATGTACAGCGAACTTCCGTCGCTGGGCTTCGACACAGTCAACGGGTCGCTCATCAAGCTGCCGGCGGGGACCCGCTCGCTGTATCCCTTCGAGCTGGCGAACTGGTCGTCGAACTTCACGATGACCCCGCACTTCCCCCGTGCCGTGGAGCTGTTCCAGGCGACGCGCGAGTTGACCGGGAAGCAGGAGTTCGACGGGGTGATCTCCATCGACCCGATCGTGCTGGCCCACATGCTCGAGGCGACGGGTCCGCTGACCCTCGCCTCCGGCGAGACAGTGAGCTCCGAGAACACCGCCTCCTTGCTGATGAGCGAGCCGTACGAGCGGTTCGGGACCGACAACGCCGCGATGGACGCGTACTTCAGCGAGGTGACGTCGGTCATGTTCGACGCTCTCACCGGCGGAGGCTGGGAGATCGGCGCGATGTGGGATCAGCTCGTGCGAAGCGCAGCCGAGGGCCGCGTGTTCGCGTGGTTCGAGGATGACGGCCTGCAGTCGCTCGCGCACGAGTACGGCCTGGACGGAGTCCTCCGGGAGGACACGACGGAAGCCACCCAGCTCGGCATCTACTTCAACGACTACACAGTCGGCAAGCTCAACTACTGGCTCGACTACACGCAGCGTGCCAGCTGCAATGTGGAGGAGCGCACGATCACGGTCACGATGGATCTGCACAGTCGCATGAGCGAGGACATCAAGAGCGAGTACACACTGGGGCTGCGCAACCAGTTCCGCGGGATCGATCCGCGCACGATGATGCTGGACGTGCTGTTCTTCGCCCCTCCCGGCGCGGAGATCCTGTGGACCGACCCGAAGCGGGGCGACTGGCAGGACTCCGCGAACTGGCAGGGCAATCGCTTCCGCGACCGTTCCGGCGTCGACCACGACAACACCGCGGTCAGCCGGACCCTTCTCCTCGAGATGGGCGAGAAGCGGACGATCTCGTACGAGGTCGAGCTTCCCGATGGCGACCTGGGCCCGCTGGAGCTGCGGCACTCGCCCGGACCCAACGACACCGAGGTCACCGTCGACGCGAACTGCGGCGCGCTCTTCGCCAGCCCCGAAGGCTCCCGCAACGTGAGGCTGTCGAAGATCGGCTGAGCCTCGACGCCGCGGAATGCCGCGTCAGAGGCGCTCTGCGGAGGGTGTGGGATTCGAACCCACGGGACATTGCTGCCCACTGGTTTTCAAGACCAGGTCCATCGGCCGCTCGGACAACCCTCCCGACCGATGCGACCGCAGGCGGAGGCATCCGTCGAACAAGCGTCGAGTCTAGCCGACGGCGTCAGAGGCGGCGGAGCACCGCGGCCACGCCGCCCTCGTGCACCGAGTCGGTGATCTCGCCCGCGGCGTCGCGCACTTCCTGCGGCCCCTGCGCCATCGCGACCGCGCGGCCGCCGTTGTCGAGCGCCCAGCGGAACATGCCGACGTCATTACGACCGTCGCCCATGACGAGGACGTGCGCGGGGTCGATGCCGAGCTCGGTGCGCACCAGCTCGAGTCCGGTGCTCTTGTCGACGCCCTTCGGCGCGATGTCGAGCCAGGCGGTCCAGCCGACCGCGTAGGAGACGTGGTTGAGGCCGATGCGCTTCACGAGGTCGACGAAGTCCTGCTCGCCCTTGTCGGGCGAGACGACGACCACGCGACAGACCGGCTGAGCGCCGAGCTCCTCGAAGGGCACGCGGCGCGCGTGGACGAGGTTCCAGTCCTCGAGATACTCGGTGTACAGGCGCTGCCCGTCAGCGAGTTCGACGAGGTAGCGGGCGTCGGGCAGATGAACCCGCAGCTGCTCGAGCACCTCGCGCGGGTCGAACGTCTCGACATGCCAGCGCTCGTAGCGCAGCTCGTCGGCCTCGACGCGCTTGAGCACGACGGCGCCGTTGGAGCACACCACGAACTCGGGGGCGATGCCCAGCACGCGCACGATGCCGCGGGTGCCCTCCCAGCTGCGCCCGGTCGCGACCATCACCTCGTGGCCGGCGCGGTGCGCGTGCTCGACGGCGTCGACGACGCCGGGGCTGAGCGATTCGTCCTCGAGGAGGACGGTGCCGTCGATGTCGAGGGCGATCAGAAGCTGCTCGGTGGCGACGGCGGGGTCCTCGGTGTCGCGCGCGACCCGCTCGACGAGCTTCGCGGCCTTCTTCGGCGCGACGACCTTGATGGAGCCGGTCTTCGGCAGGTGCGCTTCGCTCACGCGATGGGCTCCATCACCTCGAGCCCACCGAGGAAGGGCCGCAGCACCTCCGGCACCGCGACGGAGCCGTCCTCGCGCTGGTGGGTCTCGAGCAGTGCGACGATCCATCGGGTGGTCGCGAGCGTGCCGTTGAGCGTCGCGACGGGCTGTGTCTTGCCACCTTCGGGCCGGTAGCGGATGTCGAGCCGGCGCGCCTGGTAGGTCGTGCAGTTCGACGTCGACGTGAGCTCGCGGTACGCGTTCTGCGTGGGCACCCAGGCCTCGACGTCGTACTTGCGGGCGGCGCTCGAGCCGAGGTCGCCGGCGGCGACGTCGATCACGCGGTACGACAGGCCGAGGTCCTGCAGCATCCCTTCCTGCAGCGCGACGAGGCGCAGGTGCTCCTCCTCCGCCTGCTCGGGCGTCGTGTAGACGAACATCTCGAGCTTGTTGAACTGGTGCACGCGGATGATGCCGCGGGTGTCCTTGCCGTACGAGCCGGCCTCGCTGCGGTAGCAGGTCGACCACCCGGCATAGCGCTTCGCGCCGCGCGACAGGTCGAGGATCTCGTCCATGTGGTAGCCGGCCAGGGGCACCTCGCTCGTGCCGACGAGGTACAGGTCGTCGTCTTCGAGGTGGTAGACCTCGGCCGCGTGCTTGCCGAGGAAGCCGGTGCCGCGCATGACCTCGGGACGCACCAGCGTCGGCGGGATGATCGGCGTGAAGCCGGCCTGCAGCGCCCGGTCGAGCGCGAGGTTCATGAGCGCGATCTCGAGCCGCGCGCCGATGCCGGTGAGGAAGTAGAAGCGGCTCCCCGACACCTTGGTGCCGCGCTCCATGTCGATCGCGCCGAGCTTCTCGCCCAGCTCGAGGTGGTCGCGCGGCTCGAAGCCGAACGCCGGAACCTCGCCGTGCGTGCGCAGCGTGACGAAGTCGTCTTCGCCGCCCGCCGGCACCCCCTCGATGACGATGTTCTCGAGCGCTCCGAAGGCTTCGGCGGACGCCTCCTCCGCCGCGGCGACCGCGTGCTGGGCCTGCTTCACGCGCTCGCTGAGGTCCTTGGCCTCGGCGACGAGCGCGGCCTTCTCCTCTTTGGGAGCCTGCGCGACCTTCTTGCCGTGCGCGTTCTGAGCGGCGCGGAGCTCCTCGAAGGCGGTGATCGCGGCGCGGCGCGCGCGGTCGGCCTCGACGGCGGCGTCGACGGTGTCGGGTGACTCTCCCCGCGCCTCCTGCGAGCGCTTGACCAGCTCGGGATTGTCGCGAAGCAGCACGGGATCGATCACCCTGCAAGCTTAGTCGGCGAGCGCAAGCGGAGACCCGGGGTGCCAAGCCCCACGTCGGATGCGCCCGGCGGGAGATTCGGGTCCTAATCTGTACCTCATGGCGACGGCATCCGGATCGGGCGACGAGGTTCCCGCCGACGGCGTCCCCGCAGAAGACGTGCGCACCGGCGAGATCCCCGCCGACCTCACTCCCCACCCCGCCGACAAGATCTACGCCGACGGACCCGGCACCTCCGAGCTCGACCTCGCCGAGGTGCAGCAGGAGATATCGGATGCTGCGCCCCTGGCCGCCGCGCCCTCGTCCGAGTCCGACGCCCCCGACCCTGCGAAGGCCGCCGCGCCCGACGACGTCATCCGTCAGCCCGATGACGTGGAGCCCGACACGGCCCACGACGAGAGCGGCCACGCGCGTCGTGTCGGCCCGGAGGGCGCCACCCGCCCGATCTCGGAGGACGGCGAGCGCCCCTCGCCGAAGGCGGCGCTGGTGTACAACCCGATCAAGGTGGACGCCGGCACGCTGCGCGACACGGTCACGCGTCTCGCGGCGAAGGCCGGATGGTCGGAGCCCCTGTTCTACGAGACCACGGTCGACGACCTCGGCGACGACGTCACACGCCAAGCCCTCGAGGAGGGCGTGGATGCGGTGCTCGTCGCCGGCGGCGACGGCACGGTGCGCGCCGTGTCCGAGGCGATGAGCGGCAGCGGCGTGCCCCTCGCGATCGTTCCCAGCGGCACGGGCAACCTGCTGGCCCGCAACCTCAAGCTCCCCCTCACCGAGCCCGCCGCGATGGTGCAGGCGGTCTTCGACGGCGACACGCTCGCCATGGACGTCGGCTGGACCGAACTCGCCCGACCCGACGGCACGACGGCCGAGCACGCCTTCGTCGTGATGGGCGGCATCGGCCTCGACGCCGCCATGATCGCCAACACGAACCCGCAGCTGAAGAAGACCGTCGGCTGGGTCGCCTACGTCGACGGCGCGGCGCGCTCGCTGCCGAACGCGAAGCCCTTCCGCGTCGTGTACGAGCTGCCTGGCCACCGGCTGCACTCGTCGAAGGTGCAGAGCGTGCTGTTCGCCAACTGCGGCAAGCTCCCGGCCGGGCTCGACCTCATCCCCGAGGCATCCATCGCCGACGGCGCGCTCGACATCGTCATCTTCCAGCCCAAGGGACTGTTCGGCTGGCTCTTCGTCTGGCGACGGGTCGCGTGGGACAACAGCTTCCTGCGCCGCTTCCGCGCCGGTCGCCGCGTGCTGTCGCTGCGCACGAAGGACAGCGCCGTCGTCTACTCGCGCGGCGCCGGCATCGAGCTCGCGACGCACGAGGCACGTCCGGTCCAGCTCGACGGCGACGAGTTCGGCGAGGCGCTCTCGGTCAAGACCCGGGTGGAGGCCTCCGCCCTCCTCGTCGTGGTCCCCAAGGGCCACACCACCGACGGCCTCTGACCGCGCCTCGCCGTTGTCAAGACCGCCGATCCGGCGCCTCCGCCCCGGCAGGATGGGGCCATGGCCCGACCGTCGATCGTGTGGTTCCGCGATGACCTCCGCCTCGCCGACAACCCCGCGCTGCGTGCGGCGATCGACCGCGGCGAGCCGATCATCGCGCTCTACGTGCTCGACGAGGAGTCTCCCGGAATCCGCCCGCTCGGCGGCGCCGCGCGGTGGTGGCTGCACCACTCGCTCGCCTCGCTCGGCGAGCGGCTGCGCGAGCGCGGCGCGACCCTCGTCCTGCGCCGCGGCCCCGCCGAGCGCGTCGTGCGGGAGCTGGTGACGGATGCCTCGGCCGGCGCCGTCTTCTGGAACCGGCGCTACGGCGGCCCCGAGCGGGAGGTCGACGCCGCGCTCAAGGCGGGGCTGCGGGAGGAGGGCGTCGAGGTCGCCTCCTTCGCCGGCTCGCTGCTTTTCGAACCCTGGACCGTGAAGACCGGCGCCGGCACGCACTTCTCGGTGTTCACCCCGTTCTGGCGCGCGTGCCTCGCACTGCCGTCGCCGCGGGCACCGCTGCCGGAGCCGCGGGAGGTCGCCGGCGCGCGCCGGGGTGCAGCATCCGATTCCCTCGACGACTGGGGACTGCTCCCCCGCCACCCGGACTGGGCGGGCGGGCTGCGCGAGACGTGGGAACCGGGCGAGCCCGCGGCACGACGGCGACTGCGCGCGTTCCTCGACGACGACCTCGCCACGTACGACCGGGCGCGGGACGAGCCCGCGGCCGGCGCGACGTCGCTGTTGTCGCCCCGGCTTCGATGGGGCGAGGTGAGCCCGTACACGGTGTGGCACGAGACGGTCGAGGCCGGGCACGGCGGGCGCTTCCTCTCGGAGCTCGGCTGGCGCGAATTCGCGTGGCACACGCTCTTCCACTTTCCGGAGCTCGCGACGAAGAACCTGCGGCCCGAGTTCGACGCGTTCCCGTGGCCCCGGCTCAAGCCCACGCACCTCGCGGCGTGGCAGCGGGGACGCACCGGCGTCCCGCTCGTCGACGCGGGCATGAGGGAGCTCTGGACGACCGGCTACATGCACAACCGGGTGCGGATGGTCGCCGCATCGTTCCTCGTGAAGAACCTGCTGATCGACTGGCGGCGCGGCGAGGAGTGGTTCTGGGACACGCTCGTCGACGCCGACGAGGCGAACAACCCGTTCAATTGGCAGTGGGTCGCAGGATCAGGCGCCGATGCCGCACCGTACTTCCGGATCTTCAACCCGGAGCTGCAGGCGAAGAAGTTCGACGCCGATGGGCACTACCAGCGCGAGTGGGCTCCCGAGTCGCTGGGCGACGACGGGCCCGAGCCTCTCGTCGATCTCGGCGAGACCCGCAAGACGGCGCTGGCGGCGTACGATCACGTCAAGCGGGCCGCGCGCTCCTGAGCGCACGACCCGCTCGAGGCGTCACCAGGCGTAGGCCTCCGGCGCCTGCCCGCCTGGGCCGGGGAACAGCTCGTCGAGGGCCGCGAGATCCTCGGCGCTCAGGTGGATGTCGAGCGCCGACACGGCCGACTCGAGCTGGGCGACCGTGCGGGGGCCGATGATCGGGCCCGTCACCCCGGGCTGGTGCAGCAGCCACGCGAGGCCGAGTGCCGACGGCGTCCAGCCGCGCTCCTTCGCGAACGCCTCGTACGCGGCGATCTGGTCGCGGCGCTGCTCACGCTGCGACGTGATGCGCTCGGATCCGGACCGGGCCGCGGCATCCGTCGATCCGCCGCTGAGAAGTCCGCCCGCGAGCGGCGACCACGGCAGGATGCCGAGGCCGTAGTTCTGAGCCGCCGGGATCACCTCGAGCTCGATCGAGCGCTGCGTGAGGTTGTACAGCGACTGCTCGCTCACGAGCCCGAGGAAGTGGCGATGCTTCGCGATCTCGTTCGCCTGCGCGATGTTCCACGCCGCGAAGTTCGAGCTGCCGGTGTAGACGACCTCGCCCTTCGCGACGAGCACCTCCATCGACTGCCAGAGCTCCTGCCACGGGATGTGCCGGTCGATGTGGTGGAACTGGTACAGGTCGATGCGGTCGGTCTGCAGGCGCTTGAGCGACCCGATCGCCTCGCGCCGCACCTGCCACGCGGACGCGCCGCGGGCGTTGACCACATCGCCGTCAGCGGTCGGATCGACCATCGGCGAGTGCACCTTGGTGGCGAGCACGACGTCATCGCGGACGCCGGGCCGGGCGGCGAACCAGCGCCCGATGATCTCTTCGGTGGCGCCGCGGCCACCCGAACCGCCGTAGCCGTTGGCGGTGTCGATGAAGTTGACGCCGAGCTCCAGCGCGCGGTCGAGGATGGCGAACGAGTCCTCCTCCGAGGTGCGGTCGCCGAAGTTCATCGTTCCGAGCACGATCCGCGAGACGGAGGTGCCGGTTCGTCCGAGGTGGGTGTAATCCATGCCGACATCGTCACACGGCCTCGTGCGGTGGCGGGCCGAATCGCGAAAACGCTTCCTCGATGTCCTCCTGTGACGAGTTCGCGGAATGGGATGCTGCTCCCCGCGGTTGCGGCTCGACATGACCACGATCGGAATCATCGGTGCAGGACACATCGGCAGCGCGCTCGCCCGCGCCTTCTCGGGACTCGGCTACGACGTCGTGATCTCGAACTCACGCGGACCCGAGAGCCTCGCGGGGCTCGTCGACGAGCTGGGGCCGAAGGTGAGCGCGGCGACTGCCGCCGACGCGGCCGCGGCCGCCGACATCGCGGTGGTGACCGTGCCGCTGAAGGCGCTGAAGGACGTGCCGGTCGAACCGCTCGCCGGCAAGATCGTGCTCGACACGAACAACTACTACTTCGAGCGCGACGGCCACATCGACGCCCTCGACCGCGGAGAGGCGACGACCTCGGGGCTCCTCCAGCAGCACCTGCCGACCTCGAAGGTCGTGAAGGCGTTCAACCACCTGTACGCGTCCGACATCAACGCCGGCGGGCTCGCCGCCGGCGACCCGCAGCGCCGGGCACTCGGCACCGCGAGCGACGACGACGACGCCATCGAGTTCGTCACCGGCGTCTACGACGCGCTGGGCTTCGACACCGTGAGCGCCGGTGCGCTGAGCGAATCGTGGCGCCTCGAGCGCGACCGCCCGGCCTACGTCGTCGCGCAGACCGCCGACGAGCTGCGCGACAACCTCGCCAAGGCGAACCGCCTGCCCTGAGTTCTGACCGCGCTCGGCGCGTTTCGTCTCGCTCGTTCCTCGCTCGCTCAACGAGCGGGATAGGTGATCCGGAATGCGGATGCCGGGGCGCGGGTTGCCTTCAGCGATGAGCACTGCGATCCCCGCCCCGGCCCTGTCCGTTCTCGACCTCGTTCCGGTGCGCACCGGGCAGACGAGCGCGCAGGCGGTCGCGGCATCCCTCTCCCTCGTGGACGCGGCGGATCGGCTCGGTTATCGCCGGTACTGGTTCGCCGAGCACCACAACATGCCGGCCGTCGCCTCGACCACTCCCCCGGTGCTCGCGGCGGCCGCCGCAGCCCGCACGTCGCGCATCCGGCTCGGGTCGGGCGGCGTGATGCTGCCGAACCACTCCCCGCTCGTCGTCGCCGAGCAGTTCGCGGCGCTCGAGGCCCTCGCGCCGGGGCGCATCGACCTCGGCCTCGGTCGGGCGCCGGGCTCGGACCCGGTCATCACGCAGCTGCTGCGCCAGAGCGGCACCACGAGCGACGTCGAGCGGTTCCCGGACCACGTGCGCGACATCATGTCGCTCGTCGCGCCGGACGGCGCCTCGCTGCGCTTCACGTCCGGCGGCACCTACGACGTGCACGCGACGCCGGCCGCCACGACCACGCCCGAGGTGTGGCTGCTCGGCTCGAGCGACTACTCCGCGCAGCTCGCCGCCTCCCTGGGCCTGCCGTACGTGTTCGCGAACCACTTCTCGGGCGAGGGCCTCGAGCGTGCTCTCGAGCTCTACCGTTCTTCCTTCGTACCCTCCGAGGCGCTCGCGGCGCCCCGCACCTTCCTGACCGCGAACGTGCTCGTCGCGCCGACGCAGGACGAGGCCGAGGCGCGCGCCCTGCCCAACCTCCGCATGACGGCGCGTCTGCGCACCAACAAGCCGCTCGTCCCGCTCGAGACCGTCGAGCACGCGCTCGCGAACGCGGCCGACTTCGCCGGCCTCGGCGACACCTTCATGGCCTCGGCCCGTGCGAAGTGGTTCGTCGGCACGGCGTCGGCCGTGGCATCCGATCTCCGCTCCTTCGCCGCGAAGCACGGCGTCGACGAGGTGATGATCTCCCCGATCGCCGGATCGTACGAGAACGAGCCGATGGATGCCGCACCCGGCCGCCTGCAGACCCTCGAACTGCTGGCCGCCGAGCTCGGGCTCTGAGGCCTGCGGGCCTCGTCAGTCCTGGACTTCGGGTTCCCCGGAGAGGAGACCCCGCAGCCAGTCGCGCGCCTCGACGAACACGTCATCGGCGTAGCGCTCGGGGTAGCGCACGACGGCGCGATCGGCGCGCGGGTACGACCCGAGGAACGTGACGCGGGGGCTGAACCGGCGCAGGCCCATCAGCGCGTCGGCCATGCGCTCGTCCTCGAGGTGCCCGTCGGCGTCGACGACGAAGCGGTACCGGCCGAGCTCGTCGCCGATCGGGCGCGAGGCCAGCAGCGACAGGTTGATGCCGCGGGTGGCGAACTGCTCCAGCATCTCGAGCAGGGCGCCGGGGTGATCGTCGGGCAGTTCGACGATGAGCGACGTCTTGTCGGCGCCGGTGGGCGGCGGCGGCACGACGGTGCGGCTCACCAGCACGAAGCGGGTCACCGCGTTGGGGTTGTCGCCGATGTTCGAGGCCAGCAGTTCGAGCTGGTGATGCTCGAGGATCCCGGGAGGCGCGATCGCAGCATCCGCGTCGCTCGATCCGTCGAGCAGCCCCATCGCGCTCGCGACGTTGCTCGCCGCCGGCACGTGGGCGTGGGCGGGAAGCGCGGCCGAGAGCCACTGCAGGCACTGCGCGTATGCGACGGGGTGTGCGGCGATGAGCGAGATGTCCTCGAGTCGCGCACCCGGACGCCCGACGAGGACGAATTCGACGGGCACGAGATACTCGCCGACGATGCGCAGGCCCGGCACCGTCGCGAGGGCGTCCTGCGCCGTCGAGACCCCGCCGTCGACCGAGTTCTCGATCGCGATCATCGCGGCGTCGGAGCGCCCCTCGACGACGTCGGCGAGCGCCTCCCCCACGTTGCGCACCGGCCGCCACTCGTGGCCGCGGGCCTCCGGCACCTGGGCGAGCGCCGCCTCGGTGAACGTGCCCGCAGGGCCCAGGAAGCTGTACGTGCGGCGGACGGGAACGGATGCCTCGGCGGAGGCGACCTCGGAAGTCACGCGTGCCAGCCTAGCCCGGGCCCCGTGGGCCCGATCCCGTCCGTAACTCAGGATGGAGGTCGCGCGACATCGACCCCGCCCGCGGAATTCCGGGGGCCGCGCCCACGGCGCGGCGCACCGGTCCTGAATTGCGCACCGGCGCAGGGTGTCACGGACCGTGCGCGGCAGGCCGAGGACGGGCAGACTGGGACGCATGACTCGCGCAGGACAGCCGGCCGAAGCATCCGACCTCATCGACATCGATGAGCTGATCGCCGCTTATTACGACCTCAAGCCGGACCCCGCCGTCCCGGAGCAGCGCGTCGCGTTCGGGACGAGCGGACACCGCGGCTCGTCGCTGTCGGCGAGCTTCAACGAGACCCACATCCTCGCCACGACGCAGGCGATCGTCGACTACCGCAGGGCACAGGGCATCGACGGCCCACTGTTCCTCGGACGCGACACGCACGGCCTGTCACTGCCGGCGGAGCGCAGCGCGATCGAGGTGCTCGTCGCGAACGGCGTCGATGTGCGCGTGGACGCCCGCGACTCGTGGGTGCCGACCCCCGCTCTCAGCCACGCGATCCTCGCCTACAACCGCGGGAAGGATGCCGCGGACCCGGGCCGCGCCGACGGCATCGTCGTGACGCCGAGCCACAACCCGCCGCGCGACGGCGGCTTCAAGTACAACCCGCCGAACGGCGGGCCCGCCGACACCGACGCCACGAGCTGGATCGCCAACCGCGCGAACGAGCTCATCGCGGCGGACCTCGAGGGCGTGGCCCGCACGCCGTTCAAGGACCTCGACGGCGACAAGCTGGGCGAATACGACTTCCGCGACGCCTATGTGCGCGACCTCGCGAACATCATCGACGTGGAGGCCATCCGCTCGGCCGGCGTGCGCATCGGCGCCGACCCGCTGGGCGGCGCCTCGGTCGAGTACTGGGCGCTCATCGCCGAGGTGCACGGGCTCGACCTCACCGTCGTGAACCCCGACGTCGACCCGACGTGGAAGTTCATGACGCTCGACTGGGACGAGAAGATCCGCATGGACCCGTCGTCGCCGTCGGCGATGGCCGCCCTCGTCGCGCGCCGCGACGAGTACGACATCCTCACCGGCAACGACGCCGACGCCGACCGCCACGGCATCGTGACGCCCGACGCCGGGCTGATGAACCCCAACCACTACCTCGCCGTCGTGATCGACTACCTGTACTCGCACCGGCCGGACTGGCCGACGGATGCCGCGGTCGGCAAGACCCTCGTGAGCTCGATGATCATCGACCGCGTGGCCGAATCCCTCGGGCGCGAGCTGCTCGAGGTTCCGGTCGGTTTCAAGTGGTTCGTGCCCGGGCTGCTGGACGGATCCGTCGCCTTCGGCGGCGAGGAGTCGGCGGGAGCGTCGTTCCTCCGCAAGGACGGCTCCGTCTGGACCACCGACAAGGACGGCATCCTGCTGTGCCTCCTGGCATCCGAGATCCTCGCGGTGACCGGCAAGACGCCGTCGCAGCGCTACGCGGAGCTCGAGGCCGAGTTCGGCGCTTCGGCGTATCAGCGCGTGGACGCCCCGGCGTCGCCCGCGCAGAAGGCCGCACTCGGCAAGCTCGCCCCGGAGGCGGTCACCGCGACCGAGCTCGCCGGCGAGCCCATCACTGCGAAGCTCTCGCACGCGCCGGGCAACGGCGCCGCGATCGGCGGCCTCAAGGTGCAGACCGAGCACGCGTGGTTCGCCGCGCGTCCGTCGGGCACCGAGGACGTGTACAAGCTGTACGCCGAGTCGCTGCGCGGACCCGAGCACCTCGCGCAGGTGCAGGCCGAGGCCCGCGAG
Source organism: Microbacterium sp. Leaf288 (assembly GCF_001422925.1). Classification (GTDB taxonomy): domain Bacteria; phylum Actinomycetota; class Actinomycetes; order Actinomycetales; family Microbacteriaceae; genus Microbacterium. The sequence goes on along the minus strand of NZ_LMNI01000002.1, from coordinate 1,676 downwards.
GTCGTGTCGCAGGCCCTCGCCGGCGCCTGACCGCCGCCACACACAGCGACGCCCGGACCCGTGCGAGGGAGCGCACGGATCCGGGCGAAGTGTTGTGCGTTCGAACCCGGGGCAGCCGATCAGGCGCGGTTGACGCCGCGGCGACGCGTGAAGAGCACGTAGAGGCCGAGCACGACGATCGCGCCGAGGATCGAGCCGATGATGCCCGACGGCTGCAGGAAGCCGCCGTTGGGGTCGCTGCCGAACAGCAGGAAGCCGAGGAAGCCGCCGACGAACGAGCCGACGATTCCGAGGACGATCGTCAGCAGGATGCCCATGCTCTGCTTACCGGGGATGACGGCGCGAGCGATGAGGCCGGCGATCAGGCCGATGATGATCAGGCCGAGGATGGTCCAGAGCATGTTTCTCTCCTTCTGTCTCGTGGACTCCGCGGGGGGTGCGGGGTCTCGTATGAGATGACGACGACGCTATCCCCGCCGTGGCGCGCGGGGATGCCTCTACCGCTCGGGCCTCCGGAGAGGTACATTACGCGCCCGCAGGAGCGGCGGGGAAGCGTTTTCCGTCGATCTGGGCCACAATGGAACCGTGACCGACCTCACCCTCCGCCTCGACCAGACCGATGCGACCGTCGTTGCCGCCGGCGTCGACATCGCGCGATACGCGTTCAACCCGGGAGGCGAGATCTCGGAAGGCCCCAAACCCTTCCTCCACCCGCTCCGGGCGCTCGACGGCGCGCTGCTCACCGGCTTCCGCCCGTGGGACCACCGGTGGCACAAGGGCCTCCAGATGACCTGGACGCACGTGTCGGGCCAGAACTTCTGGGGCGGGAACACGTTCCGCCCCGAGCACGGGGACTACGCGCTCCTCGACAACGTCGGCACCATCCGGCACGACGGCTTCACGGCGGTGGCCGACGCCGGGCCCGAGGTCTCCTTCACCGAGGAGCTCACGTGGATCACGCAGGGCGGCCAGGAGTGGCTCGCCGAGACCCGCACGCACCGCTTCCACGGCGTCGACACCGCCCGCGGCCTCTGGATGCTCGACTTCTCCACGACACTGCGCAACGTGTCGGGACGCGAGCTCGAACTCGGCAGCCCGACGACCGAGGGGCGCCCCGGCGCCGGTTACACCGGCTTCATGATCCGGATGCCTCGTGCCTGGACCGGAGGCCGCGTGCTGGCCGGCGGCTTTCCCGACGACGCCGGCGACGACGGTGTGATGGGCCAGGTCGCGCCGTGGGTGGCCTTCTCAGGCGAGCACGACGACGTGGACGGGGGCGCCACCGTGCTCGCGTTCGCGGGCGCCTCGACCGGAGCGCCCCCGATCCGCTGGTTCGTGCGCAGCGAGCCGATCCCGGTGCTGGCGCCGTCGCCCTCGTTCGACGAGTACGTGGTGCTGGCCCCGGGCGCCGAGGTGTCGCTCGCGCATCGCCACGTCTTCGGCGACCGCGTGTGGACCCCGGACGAGACGCGGGCCCTGGCGGAGGAACTCGCACCGTAGTCGAGCGGGACTGCGTTCCCGCCTCCTCGCGCGTCATGCCTCCGACAGGTCAACCGGGCTTCTACAGGAGCACGGGCACTGGGGTGCCCCAGTTGTGGTGGAGTCTGGTCCTGTGGTGGAGATGAATGCTGGGAGTAGGGATCCCCGGGCTGGTGGGCGCCATCAGTACACGCCGG
>NZ_LMNI01000001.1 GCF_001422925.1 Microbacterium sp. Leaf288 | reverse complement strand
TGGGGTGCCCCAGTTGTGGTGGAGTCTGGTCCTGTGGTGGAGATGAATGCTGGGAGTAGGGATCCCCGGGCTGGTGGGCGCCATCAGTACACGCCGGCAGAGCGGGCCGAGGCGGTGCGGATCGTGCGGTCGTCGAAGGGGCGCACGATCTTGGAGATCGCAGCCGAGCTGGGCATCAATGACAAGACGTTGAATCAGTGGGTGGTGCAGGCGCGCAATGCGGACATCGATCCGGAGGGCTCGATGTCGGATGCCGCGAAGCGGCGGATCCGGGCGCTGGAGGACCAGGTCGCGCAACTGGAGAAGGACCTCGAGTTCGAGAAAAAAGCGCGGGCCTTCACCCAGGCGATCTCACTGCGGCGGAGAAGTTCGAAGTGATCGATGGGTTGAAGGCCGACTTCGGGATCAGGTATCTGTGCGGCAAGCTCGGTGTGTCCGAGTCCGGGTATCACGCCCGTCGGAGCCGTCCGCTGTCGGCGCGGGAATCACGGCGGTGGGAGACGACCTCTCGGGTGCTGGGTGCGTTCGTGCGGTCGGGCCGCGCGGACGGGCACCGCAAGATCGCGGCGACATTGCGGGCCGACGGGTTCCGCGTCAACGACAAGACGGTGCTCGCGGTGATGCGGGATCTGGGCGTGATGCCCCCGGCGGCGCGGGCCGCGTATCGGAAGGCGGCCGCACGGGCCCGACGCGAGCCGGACCCTGCCGACCTGGTGCAGCGCCGCTTCCACGACACCATCCGGCCGGGGACGGTGCTGGTCGGCGACATCACGTATGTCGCCACCGCCGAAGGCTGGTTGTATCTGGCGACCGTCATCGATCTGGCCACCCGCATGGTGATCGGCTGGGCGACCGGGAAACGACAGACCGCGGAACTGGTGGTCACCGCGATGAAACGGGCCCAAGCAACCGGCCATGTCCAGTCGGGTGCGATCTTCCACTCCGACCACGGCACCCAATACCGCTCCAAACGGTTCGCCCGGTTCTGCGCCCGTCACGGCATCCGCCGCTCGATGGGCCAGAACTTCGAATGCTGGGACAACGCGGTCGCGGAGTCCTTCTTCTCGAAGATCAAGAACGAACGACTCCGCTGGCTGCAGCTGACCACCCGTCGACACGCGACCCGTGAGATCGCGGACTACATCCATCACTTCAACACCACACGCCGGCACCAAAGCCTCGGCTACGCAACACCCGCCGACACCATGACCCGACTCACAACCCGACCCGCTGCAACCGCAGCCTGAAACGAAAGGAGCAGGGACCGACTCCACGACACGCGGAGCGCCCTACCCGCCGACACCATGACCCGACTCACAACCCGACCCGCTGCAACCGCAGCCTGAAACGAAAGGAGCAGGGACCGACTCCACGACACGCGGAGCGCCCTAAGGCTGAAGCTCCTGCAGAACCCCGGTTGACCTGTTGATCGAGGGGGGCCTCGCAGCCCCGTCGATGAAGAAGGGGAGCGCGATGGATGCTGCTACCCGAGCCGGTAGACGCGCTCGGCGTTGTCGGCGAGCACCGCCCTCCGGTGGCGCTCGCCGACGCGGTCCTCCAACCACGACGTCACCGTGTCGAGCCACCGCCCGTACGGACCCGACACGGGCCAGTCGCTGCCGAACAGCAGGCGGTCGGGGCCGAAGGCGTCGAGCGCCACGTCGAGGAACGGGCGCATCTGGGCGTCGGTCCACTCGCCGCGTGACTCCGCCGGCAGGCCCGAGAGCTTGCACACCACGTTCGGGCGCTGGGCCAGGTCGCGCAGCGACTCCGCCCACGGGGTGCCGTCGGCGGGGTCGGCGTCGCCGGGCGAACCCACCTCGGGCTTGCCGAGATGGTCGAGCACGATGGCGAGGTCGGGCAGCGCGTCCGCGAGCGCGACCACGTCCGGCAGCCGCTCCCACCGCACGCAGGCGTCGAACGAGAGTCCGGCGGCGGCCACCGCCTCGGCCGAGCGCAGGAAGCCCGGGCGCAGGCAGAAGCCTTCGGGCTCGGACTGCAGCAGCCGGCGCACCCCGACCACGAGCGGACGCTCCGCGAACGCCGCGAGATGCTCTTCGGTGGCGCCGGGATCCTCGAGGGGCGCGCGCGCCACGATGCCCCGCACCGGTACACGGTCCGTGAGCGAGGCGACCCAGTCGACCTCGGCGATCGACTGCTCCGGAGCGCACTCCGCCTGCACGAACACGAACCCGCAGTCCGCCTCGGGAGCCTCCTGCAGGGCGACGTCGAGTTCGTCCGGTCCGAAAGATCGGAGCAGAGCCCCTTCGAGCCACTCGTAGGTCAGGACCTCCCGGTCCCAGAGATGGAGGTGTCCGTCCACGACGCGCATGCCACCATCATGCCGTCGACGCGCGGTGGCCACAGCATCCGATCGTTCCTGACATCGGATGTCTAGGATGGGCCCGTGGCCGTCACCGACGAAGCGATCGAGAAGATCAAGGACATGATCGTCCGCGGCGAGCTGGCGCCGGGGTCGCGCCTGCCTCCCGAGAAGGACCTCGCCGAGCGTCTGGGCCTCTCGCGCAACTCGATGCGCGAGGCCGTCAAGGCGCTCGAGGTCATCCGCGTGCTCGACGTGCGGCGCGGCGACGGCACGTACGTCACGAGCCTCGAGCCGAAGCTGCTGCTCGAGGCGATCTCGTTCGTCGTCGACCTGCACGACGACGACTCGCTGCTCGAGATCTTCGCGGTTCGTCGCGTCCTCGAGTCCCACGCGACGGGGCTCGCGGCCCAGCGTGCGGACGACGACGACGTGGCGGGATTGGATGCCGAGATCCGCGGTGTCGCGACCGACACCGACATCGAGACCCTGGTCGAGCACGACGTGCGCTTCCACAGCGCGATCGCGCGGCTCGCGGGCAACGACTACCTGGCGAGCCTGCTCGAGAGCCTCACCAGCCAGACCGTGCGTGCCCGCGTATGGCGAGGGCTCACGCAGGCGGGCGCGGTCGAGCGCACGCTCGCCGAGCACCGCGCGATCCTCGACGCGATCGCCGACCACGACATCCAGCTCGCCACCTCGGTGGCCCAGGTGCACATCTCGGGCATCGAGCGCTGGCTGCGCCAGGCACGCGACGCCTGAGCCCCGACGCGACGGCTGGCGGCAGCATCCGTCCACTGCACGTGATGTCACCGAGATCACCCGTCATGCACGCGCACGACGGGTGCACTCGGTGAGAGCACGCGATGTGAACGGCCGCGGGCTCTACGCGAAGCGCACGGTCTGCTGCAGGCGCGTGCGGTAGTCGAACACCTCGTTGCCGCCGACGTCGCGGGCGCCCGTGATGCCGCGACGCAGCACCGTGGCCAGGGCGCTGCGCGAGACGACTGCGACGCGCACGCCGCGCACGCGGCCGATCTCGTCGATCGGGGTGAGGACGTCCTCGTCGGGGAGGACGACGATCGCGCCGCTGAACCGCACGCCGGCGGCGCGCGAGATCACCCGCATGCGCGAGAGCAGCTCGGCGAGCGGGGCGCCGGGGACGCCGTCGCCGACGAACTCGCCGCGGCGGATGCGCACCGGGCCGCCGAAATCCTCCGACAGCACGCCGTACAGGCCGCTCGGCCCGAGCACGATGTGGTCGATCTTCGCGTCGGGGTCGGTCCCGCGCCCGGCCGCGGCCACGTCGTGCCACACCGTGTACCCCATGCCGAGGTCGGCCACGATGCGGGCCGTCGCCTCCTCGGCGAGCGCGTCGGCCAGGAGGCGACGCAGCGCCACCGGGACCGAGCGGACGAGCGCCGGGTCGTACGGGTCCTCGAGCGTGACGCCGCGGCCGGCCCACTCGCGGATCAGGGTGAGGTAGCGCTCGCGGCGCCAGCCGCCGGGGTGCCCGTAGGAGCGGGCGCGCGGCCGCGTGTCGGTGCGCGCCGCGGGCGGTCGCCAGCCCGACCACTCCGGAGCCGCCGCCTCGCCGAACCCGTGCCCGCGGTCGTACGCCGCGCGGGCCTCCGGCGTGCCGACGAGCTCCCACGCCCGCTGCACCTGGATGAACACGGCCGCGTCGCCGCCGGTGTCGGGGTGCGTCTGCCGCAGCCGCAGGCGATACGCCTTGCGGAGGGTCTCGTCGTCGACCTCGGGGGCGACCGCGAGCACCTCGTACGCGGACGCCGAGAGCGGACTGTCGAACACGTGCCCTCCCCCGGGACTGCGATGACGGATGCTGCGCGCCGCTGCCTGCGGCGGGACTCAGGTTACGTCACGCCGGGGTATCCGGGCGCCGCTCGTTGCGGCGCGCATACGCGGCGGCGCTGCGGCTCGACAGGGCGAGCAGCAGCAGGATGTCGATGCTCAGCGACAGGAACGTCCCTTGGATCTCGATCTCCTGGCCCTGCGCCCACCACGCGGTGAACGACGTGCTGATCGACAGCACGGCGATGAACATGACGAACACGCGCGCCCAGTTGTAGCCGCGGAAGACGAAGAACGCGAGCGCGAGGTCGATGAGGAGCACGGTCGCCCCGGTGCCGATCACGAGCCACAGCGCGGCCTGCTTCCCTTCCGGCGTCGGGTCGAAGCCCTCGAGCACGGAGTCGGGATCGGAGAGGATCGCGTCCCATCCGGTCGCGATGCTGACGAGCACGACGACGCCGGCGAGCACCCTCAGCACGATGAGCAGAACGCCGGCCACCGTGGAGATCGGACGCTTCATCCCCGGGTCGAAGCGCGGCGGCTTGAGGAGTCGCTTGGCCGGTTCGTATGCGGGCCGCTTGTGCGGCGCGGGCAGCTCGGCGGTCATGCCGGCACCTCCCCCGCGCTCTGCACGCTCGGCTCGACCGCGCGCACGTCGACGATGGGGAGGTCCCCGTCGGTGCGGATGCTGTCGCCGCCGCCGTTGCGGGCGTGATAGCCGGTGGCGAAGTCGGGGATGACGTCCACGGTGACGCGGGAATCGGCATCCGTCACCGTCTGGACGATGTGGTCGCGTTCGACGTCGGTGTCGGCGTCGATGCGGTGGGTGACCTGCAGCGTGAACAGCGACAGCCCGACGCTGGTGTCGAAGGTGCCGGCGGCGAGCCAGTCGACGCGGCGCCCGCCGGGCAGCAGCCAGTCGTCGGGGCACCGCCAGAAGCGCACGTGGTGGCGCTGGGCGGGATTCCCGTCGACCTCCTGCTGGTAGGCGAAGTCCTGCTGGCGTCCGAACAGGAAGAGCGGGCTCACCGGCGCCTCGTCGTAGCTGCGGCGTGTGAGCGTCGACGTGATGATGCGCCACGACGAGCCGAGGGTCACCGGGTCGGCCTCGGTCCAGCCGGCGGCCTCGAGCGATGCGCGGATCTGGTCACCGGTGCCGTGGAACGCGAGGTTCACGGGGTCGCCGAGCAGCCCGTCACTGGTCCGGGTGCGGCCGATGAAGTAGTCCGGCACGTAGATCGTGGTGAGGATGCGGTGCAGCCGCGGCAGCACCAGATACGCGAGCAGCACCCAGAACGCGAGGAAGAACGGAATGCCCCACCACCCGACGTGGAACGTCTCGGTGAGGCTGAGATACGCGAGCCAGAGGGCCGCGAGCCCCGCGAAGACGAAGAAGAACCAGTCGATCGCGACGCCGATCGAGTAGCTCCTCCGCCGCCGGGTGCTCACGATCCCTCCTCGCCGCCGATGCTCGCGTCAGTCCCAGAGCGGAACGTCGGGCCGGTGGCCGAGGGCGGTCTCGGCGACATCGCCGGGCAGGTCGGCGAGGGTCGCCGGCCGCCAGTTCGGGGTGCGGTCCTTGTCGATGACCTGCGCCCTGATGCCCTCCGGCAGGTCGGGCTGGGTCGTCGCGAACCACATCACCAGCCCGTACTCCTGGTCGAGCGCGTCCCTGAGCCCCGGCAGCTCCCGCGCGCGGCGGATCGCGGCGAGCGTCACGGCGAGACCGGTGGGCGACAGTTCGCCGAGCAGATCGGCGGTGGCGGATGCCTCGGGTTCGGGGCGCGCCCGCAGCCTCTCGACGATCCCGCCGACCGTGTCGGCCGCGAACGCGTCGTCGATCCACTCCCGCGAGGCGATGAGCTTCGAGGGCGCCGGGGTCTCGTCGAACAGCAGGACGAGCTCGGTCGGGCTGGAGGGATCGGCCCGTGTCTCGAGCGCGTCGCGGACCGCGTCGAGGTTCTCGTGGGGCACGTAATGGTCGGCGAATCCGGCGTAGATCGCGTCCGAGGCATCCATCACCGCGCCCGTCAGCCCGAGGTACTCGCCCAGGCGGCCCGGCGCATGGGCGAGCAGCCACGTGCCGCCGACGTCGGGGGTGAAGCCGATGCGGGTCTCGGGCATCGCCAGCTGCGAGCGTTCGGTCACGATGCGGATCGCGGCGTGGCCGGCGACGCCGATGCCACCTCCCATCGTGATGCCGTCGGCGAAGGCGACGAACGGCTTCGGGTACTCGGCGATGCGCGCGTTGATGGCGTATTCGGCCCGGAAGAACACCGCCGCGTCGCCGGCGCGGCCGCTCGTGACCTGCTCGGCGAGCCTGCGCACGTCGCCACCGGCGCACAGTCCGCGCTCACCGGCGCCGTCGAGCAGCACCACGTCGACCTCGGTGTCGTGCTCCCATGCGTCCAGCGCCGCGTGCAGCTGCTCGACCATCCCCAGGTTGAGCGCGTTGATCGCGCGGGGCCGGTTGAGAGTGAGGCGCCCGAGCCCTCCGCTCGTGCTCACGAGGACGGTGGGCTCCGCGGCGGCTTCGGCGAGGTCGGTCACGAGCGCAACGTTACCGGCAGGGCGAACTTCTCCCACGCTGAGACCGGATTTCCGCCAGGATGGGACGGAGTTCTGCTGTGAGTCCGCAATGGAGCGGCCCCGTACATTGCCCCGCGGAGTGTCGCCCACGACCAACGAGAGGGTTCGGCATGCCCGAAGGCCAGTCGCTGGAGTTCTCAGGTGTCACGAAGCGCTTCGGCGTCGTCACAGCGGTCGCAGGCCTCACAGCTCGGGTCGAACCCGGACTGGTCACCGGATTCCTCGGTCCGAACGGCGCAGGCAAGACCACGACGCTGCGGATCCTCCTCGGGCTCGTCAAGGCGACGGACGGCCACGCCACGATCGGCGGCAAGCGCTACGCCGAGCTCGACAAGCCGCTGCAGACCGTCGGCGCGGTGCTCGAGGCATCCAGCTTCCATCCCGGCCGCACCGCCACCGCGCACCTCACGATCTACGCGCAGGCCGCGGGCATCGCGAAGTCGCGGGTCGGCGAGGTGCTGGACCTCGTGGGACTGACGGATGCCGCGAACCGCAAGGTCGGCGGCTACTCGCTCGGCATGCGCCAGCGCCTCGGCCTCGCGTACGCGCTGCTCGGCGACCCGGGCGTTCTGGTGCTCGACGAGCCGGCGAACGGACTGGACCCCGAGGGCATCCGCTGGATGCGCGGGTTCCTGCGGCAGCTCGCGAGCGAGGGCCGGACCGTGCTCGTCTCGTCGCACCTGCTCGCCGAGGTGCAGCAGACCGTCGATGCGCTGCTGATCATCTCGCGCGGGCGCCTGGTGTTCCAGGGCGGCGTCGATGAGCTGACGGACCCGCGTGAGTACGCCACCGTCGTCGACGCTCCCGACCGGGCAGCGCTCGGCGCCGCGCTGAAGGCCGCCGACGTGCCCTTCGAGGTGCTGCGCTCCGGGCTCACCGTGCGCGGCGTGGACCCGACCGCGGTCGGCGCGGCGGCTGCCGCCGGCGGGGTCGCGCTCTCGGCACTGCACCGCCGCGGCCCCGCGCTCGAGGAGGTCTTCCTCGATCTCGTGAACGGCACGCGCGTGCATCCGAGCGCGGCCGGAGACGTGGATGCTGCGCCCCCGGCGCCGGTGACGGAGACGGGGTCCGAATCCGACGAGGCGGCCGAGTCGGCGCTCACCGCGGCCGCGCTCGACGCCGAAGCCACCAGCGCCCCCGGCGCCGCGACAGCCCTCGCCGCCGCGGCCGGCGCCGCCTGGGTCTCCGAGGGCGCCGAGCCCGAGCGCCTCGCCGCCGAACCCGCCGCGCACAGCGAGCCCGACACCGGCCCCCGGTCGTTGAGCGAGCCTGACACCGACCCCCGGTCGTTGAGCGAGCCCGCGAGTCGAAACGCAGAGACGAAACGCCCCGACCCCGGCGCGCACAGCGAGCCCGAAGCGCCGGTCGCGCCGGCACCCGTCGCCTACGCGGTCGCGAGCACGGGAGTGATCGACATCGTGCCGTCCGCGGCCCCCGAGGACGCAGACCCCGACGTCGAGGCCATCGGCCAGGTCGACGCAGAACTCTCGGCTGAGCCCGAGGCTGCGCCGACGGGCGAGGAGGGGGCCGCGGCGGAGGCAGCACCGGAACCCGAACCAGAGCCCCAGCCGGAGCCGGAGCCCCAGCCGGAGCCGGAGCCCGAGCCGCAGCCGGAGCCGCAGCCCGGACCCGAGCCGGAGCCGGAGCCGGAGCCCCAGCCCGGACCCGAGCCGCAGCCGGAGCCGCAGCCCGGACCCGAGCCGGAGCCGGAGCCCCAGCCGGAGCCCGCCGATCCGTGGGCCCCCGAAGACGCGGACCCCGAAGACGCGGATCCCGACGTCGAGGCCATCGGCGAGATCGACGACGACCTCTCGACCCCCGAGCCGCCGGACGCCGACGACGACCGCCCGTGGGAGCACTACGTCAAGACCGACTCGGACATCGAGGCGGACGCCTTCTTCGCCGCCTTCGACCACACCGGCCAATCGGCGCCCGGCGCGGAACCCGCGCCCGAGTCCGACCCCGGATCCGCGCCCGAGCCCGAGCCCGAGCCTGAGCCTGAGCTCGAGCCCGAGGCCTGGGTGCCGCCCGAGGCCGAGGCCTTCGAGGATGCCGTCAACCACACTGCCCCCGCGGAGACCGCCGAACCCGAGCCCGAGCCGGGGGCCGAGGCATCCCTCTCCTCCGAAAGCGACCCGGCGGCCGACACCGTCACCGCACCCGCCGACGAGGAAGGGGGCGACCGATGAGTCTCACCGCCGCCACCCGCGCCGAGAGCACGAAGCTGTTCTCCACGAGCATCTGGTGGATCCTCGCGATCGTCCTGTTCGCGTATGTCGCGTTCACCGCGGCGGCCCTCGGGTTCGTCTACGCGGCCGCCGCGACGGGATCGCTCCCCGGCAACGCGCCGCCGCTGCCGGAGGAAGGTCTCGCCGCAACGCTGTACAGCACCGCGACCACCGTCGGCTACGTCTTCCCCCTGCTCGTGGGCACGCTGATGGTCACGGCGGAGTTCCGCCACAAGACCCTCACGCCCACGTTCCTCGCGACGCCGCGCCGCGGCCGCGTGCTCGTCGCCAAGCTCGCCGTCGGCGTGCTCATCGGCGTCGTGCTCGGCCTGATCGGCATCGTCGCGGCCGTCGGCACGTCGGCGGCGTTCCTCGCGGGCTTCGGTCTCGAGACCGGCATCACCTCGCCCGACACCTGGGCGATGCTCGGGCGGATGCTGCTCGCCTACGCCCTCTGGACGCTCATCGGCGTGGGCGTGGGCGCCCTCGTGCGCAACCAGGTGGGCGCGATCGTCGGCGTCCTCGTGTTCACACAGTTCATCGAGCCGATCGGGCGCACCGCCGCCGCTTTCGTGGAGGGGCTGTCGGACGTCACGCGCTTCCTGCCGGGAGCGGCGAGCGATGCGCTGGTCGGTGCGAGCGTGTACGCGGCGACGATCCCGCAGGGCTCGTCGGACCCGCTCGAATGGTGGGTGGGCGGGCTCGTGCTGCTCGGCTACGCGATCGTGTTCGTCGTGCTCGGCCACCTGGTGAGCTGGCGGCGCGACGTCAGCTGACCGGCCCCTGAAAGATCAGACGGCAGGAGCCGGCGCCGGCGTCTTGCGCCCCCGCGGCTTGCGCTCGGGGATGACCGGGATCGTGCCCGTCTCGGCCGCGATGTCGACGACGTCGGTCGGCTCGGCCGCGACCTCGACCCGCAGCGCCTGCACGAGCGCGAGGCCGTGACGGGTGGTGAGGATCACCCGCTGGAACTCGGGGTGGCCCTCGAGGTCGATCACGACGCTGGGCCGGTGACGGCGGATGATCGCGAAGTCGTCGCCACCCGCGGACCGCCAGGTGCCCGCGGCGATGATCCCGCGCACGTGCGTTCCGGGGCTCGGGATGCCCCGCAGCCACGTCCACGCGTCGTCGGTGAGCTGCACCTTGGTGATGGTCGAGCGCTCGATGACGACGTTTCCCTTGCGGAACGACAGGGCGCGCTCGGACACCGACAGCACGACCTCGAGCTGCGTCGAGTCGAGCAGCAGCGTCACCATGTGCCCAGTCTGCCAGCGCGGGCACTCGGAACCGGACTGATTTGCTTACGGGAGGGCAACGATCCCGCGCCCCGGGGTTCGCCGGCGGTGCAAGACTGGATCGGTGACCGTCGTGTCCCCCTCCGTCACCGCGTCCTCGTCCATCGCCGTCGACGCCGTGCTCGCGCGCGCCGCGGCCGGCGAACGTCTCGACGCCGCCGACGCCGAGACGCTGCTCGGTGCGACGGGCGAGCGGTTCGAGCGCCTGCTGGAGATCGCCGGGGAACTGCGCGATGCCGGGCTCGCAGCATCCGGTCGCCCTCGCGTGATCACGTACTCGCGCAAGGTGTTCGTGCCGCTCACGACCCTGTGCCGCGACCGCTGCCACTACTGCGTGTTCGTCGACACCCCCGGGCAGCTGCTCAAGAAGCACAAGCCCGCGTACATGTCGCCCGAGCAGGTGCTGGCCGTCGTGCGGCAGGGCCAGGCGATGGGTTGCAAAGAGGTGCTGCTGACGCTCGGCGACCGTCCCGAGGACCGCTGGCCCGAGGCGCGCGCGTGGCTCGACGAGCACGGGTTCGCCTCGACGATCGAGTACGTCGCGCACATCGCGCGCCTGGTGACCGCTGAGACCGGTCTGCTCGCCCACGCCAACCCGGGAGTCATGAACGCGGACGAGCTGCGGATGCTGCGGCCCACCGCACCGTCGATGGGCATGATGCTCGAGACGACCTCGCGTCGCCTGTTCGAAGAGCCTGGGCAGGTGCACTTCGGCTCGCCCGACAAGGACCCGGCGCTGCGGCTCGAGGTGATCGACGCCGCCGGGCGCGAGCGCGTGCCCTTCACCACCGGCATCCTCGTCGGGATCGGCGAGACCGTGCGCGACCGCGCCGAGTCGCTGGTCGCGATCCGCGAGGCCCACGAACGTCACCAGGTGGATGGACAGGGCCACGTCCAGGAGGTCATCGTCCAGAACTTCCGCGCGAAGCCCCGCACCGCGATGCAGGGCGCACCCGACGCGGAGCTGCTCGAGTACGTCGCGACGGTGGCCGTGGCGCGGCTCGTGATGGGCGCTCGGATGCGCATCCAGGTGCCTCCGAACCTCTCGGACGCCACGGAGTTCGGGCTGCTGGTGCGCGCCGGCACCGACGACTGGGGCGGCGTCTCGCCGCTCACCGCCGATCACGTCAACCCCGAGCGCCCGTGGCCGCACCTCGACGACCTCGCCCGCATGACGGCGGAGCTCGGCTTCGAGCTGCGCGAGCGCCTGACCGCGCAACCCGAGTTCGTGCTCGGGGCCCAGACGTGGATCGATCCCGCGCTGCGCCCCGCGGTCGAGGCGCTCGCGGATCCCGAGACCGGGCTCGCCGCCCCCGGCCGCGCCGCCGTGCCCCCGGCGTCCCCCGCCTCCGCCCCGCCCACGGTCCCGTTCTCCTCTGTTCCGCAGTCACTTCCGGCGGATCGGCCCCCCGGCGACCCGCACGAACTGACTGCGGAACCGCTGGGTCTGAGCTCCAACGGGCGGATCGCTGCGCAGTCAGTTTCGGCGGATCGGGCGTTGGCGGACTCGCACAAGTCGACTGCGGAACAGCGGGGGGCGAGGGCGCGGACGGTGAAGCAGCTCGCGGAGGCCGCGGCGGCGGACCCGCTCGCGCTAGACGACGCCGAGTGGGTCGCCCTCCTCGAGGCGACCGGCGACGACCTCGACGTACTCGCGGCTACCGCCGACGACGTGCGTCGGTACACCGTGGGCGAAGCGGTCACCCTTGTGGTGAACCGCAACCTCACCTCCACCTGGCTCCGCCCGACCACGGGCGACGACCCCGCGACCTTCACCCTCGACGACGTCGAGGCGATCGCGGCCGACGCGTGGGATCTCGGCGCCACGGAGCTCTGCGTGCAAGGGCTGCTCCCGGCTTCCGAAGACCCCTCGGGCTACCTCGACATCGCGCGTGCGGTGAAGGCCGCTGCCTCCGGCATCCATCTCCACGCCTATCGCCCTCAGGACGTGCGCGACCTCGCCGACCGCTCCGGTCTCTCGCTCGGCGCAGCCCTCGCCGCGATGCGCGAGGCGGGCGTCGACACCGTGCCGGGCACGGGCGTCAAGGTGCTGAGCGAGCGCGTGCGCAGGCTGGTCGCGCCGACCGACCTCGAGATCGACCGCTGGGTCGAGGGCATCACGGCGGCGCACCGCGGCGGATTCCGGTCGACGAGCGTCATCTTCTACGGTCACGTCGAGACCGCGGCCGAGCGCATCGCGCACTTGCGACAGCTGCGGGCCATCCAGGGCGAGACGCGCGGCTTCAGCGAGTTCGTGCCGATCCCGCTGCCCGGACCCGCCGGCGGCGTCCCCCTGGTCTCGGGCCGCGCCCCGCTCGACGAGCACCGCGCGATGGTCGCCGTCTCGCGGCTGCTTCTGTCGGGCAGCATCCCGCACATCCAGATCCCGTGGACGCGCGTCGGGCGCGAGGCATCCGTCGTCCTGCTGCAGTCCGGCGGCGACGACCTCGGCGGCACCCTGCTCGACGGCCGCGTGAAGCCCGAGGCGGGCATCGAGCACGGTCTCGAACTGCCGGTGACGGATGCCTCGGCGATGGTCGCGCGCCTGTTCCGGCCGTTCCGCCTGCGCACGACGACGTACGGTCAGGTCCTGCGGTGACCCGCGTCGAGGTCGCGATCGTCGGTGCCGGATTCGCCGGCATCGGGGTGGCGTCGGCACTGCGCCGCGCGGGCCGCGAGGACTTCGTGGTGCTGGAGCGGGCGGAGTCCGTCGGCGGCACCTGGCGCGACAACACGTACCCGGGCATCGCGTGCGATGTGCCCTCGCACCTCTACGGCTTCGCGGCGCACCCGAACCCGGCGTGGTCGGGCACGTACGCGAAGGGCGCGGAGATCCACGCGTACCTCGAGCACGTCGTCGACGTCGAGGGCCTGCGCGACCGGGTGCTCCTGCGCACCCCGATGCGCGGGGCCGCCTGGGATGCTGCGCACGACGTGTGGCGGCTCACCACGCCGTCCGGCGTCATCACGGCCGACGTGCTCGTGCTCGCGTGCGGGCGTCTCACCGAGCCGACCATTCCACGCTTCGCCGGGCTCGAGCAGTTCCCGGGGCCGCTGTTCCACTCCGCGCGGTGGGACCACTCGGCGGATCTCGCCGGCGCCCGCGTCGGCGTCGTCGGCACGGGTGCGAGCGCGGTGCAGATCGTCCCCGAGCTCGCACGCACGGCGGCGCACGTCACGCTCTTCCAGCGCACGCCCGCGTGGATCGTGCCGCGCGGCGGCGACGCCTACTCCGACGCCGACCGCGCCCGCTTCGCCGCGTCCCCGCAGGCGCTCGAGGCCCTCCGCGCCGACCTTTACGCCGAGGGCGAGGCGCGTTTCGCGTCGCGCGCGGGCGACTCCGCCGCGGCGGCGGACGCCGAGGCCGTGGCGCTCGCGCACCTGGAGCGTCAGGTCGCCGACCCCGCGCTGCGTGCCGCTCTCACCCCCGACTACGCGTTCGGCTGCAAGCGCGTGCTGCTGTCGGACGACTTCTACCCCGCTGTCGCGTCCGAGGCCGTGACCCTCGTGCCCGATGCGCTCACCGAGGTGGACGGCTCGACGCTCGTCGCCTCCGACGGCACCCGCCACGAGGTCGACGCTCTGGTCCTCGCGACCGGATTCGCCTCGACGCGCCAGCCCTACGCCGAGCTCGTCACAGGCGAGGGCGGTGTGACGCTCGCCGAGCACTGGTCGGGTGGAATGACGGCGTTCGCGTCGACGGTCGTCGCCGGCTTCCCGAACCTCTTCGTGCTCAACGGGCCGAACGCCTCGCTCGGCCACTCGTCGTCCGTGCTCATGATCGAGGAGCAGGCGGGGTACGTCACGCGCGTCCTCGACGCGCGTGGCGGCCGGGTGCTGCGCGTCGACCCCGAGGCCGAGCGCACCTACACCGACGAGATCGCCCGGGCTGCGGCATCCACCCGCTGGATGACCGGCGGCTGCCGCAACTGGTACGTCGACGAGCGCTCGGGGCGGCTCGCCCTGCTCTGGCCGGGCACCGTCGACGCCTTCCGGGAGCGACTCGCCCGCGCCGACGGCTCCGAGTTCCTGCCTGCACCCGCCATCGAAGGGATACCCGCATGACCGTTCCTCTGCGCTTCGGCTACAAGGCCTCCGCCGAGCAGTTCGGCCCGGCCGAGCTGCTCGACTACGCGATCCAGGCCGAGGAGGCCGGGTTCGACTCGGTGTTCATCTCGGACCACCTGCAGCCGTGGCTGCACGACGGCGGGCATGCCCCCGCGTCCGTCCCGTGGCTCGGCGCGCTCGGCGCGAAGACCTCGCGCGTGCTCATCGGCACGTCCGTGCTCACGCCGACGTTCCGCTACAACCCGACGGTCGTCGCCCAGGACTTCGCGACGCTCGGCGTGATGTACCCGGGGCGCGTGATCCTCGGCGTCGGCACCGGCGAGGCGCTCAACGAGGCGAACCTCGGCATCACATGGCCCGATCCGCCGGAGCGGTTCCAGCGCCTCAAGGAGGCCATCGGCCTCATCCGCCGGCTGTGGTCGGAGGACCGCGTCAACTTCGACGGCACGTACTACACGGCCCGCAACATCACGATCTACGACAAGCTCCCCGAGCCCGTGCCGATCTACATCGGTGCCGCCGGCCCCGCCGCGACGCGCCTCGCCGGCCGCATCGCCGACGGCTTCATCACGACGTCGGGCAAGAAGCGCGAGCTGTACACCGACACGCTGCTGCCGGCGCTGCACGAGGGACTCGAGAAGGCCGGCCGACCGGCCGACGCGATCGACACGCTGATGGAGATCAAGGTCTCGCTCGACGAGACCATCGAGGCCGCGAAGGAGAAGACCCGCTTCTGGGCGCCCCTGGCGCTCACGCCCGAGGAGAAGATGGGCATCGACGACCCCATCGAGATGCAGCGGCTCGGCGAGGCGCTGCCGATCGAGCGCGCGGCGTCGCGGTTCATCGTGTCGGACGACCCCGACGAGCACGTCGAGCGCATCGGCTGGTACATCGGCCTCGGCTTCCGCCACCTCGTCTTCCACGACCCGGGCCACGACCAGGGCGCCTTCCTGCGGATGTACGGCGAAGAGATCCTGCCGCGCCTGCGCGCGAAGTACGCGTGACCCCGCTGTTCGGCCGGCGCCGCCGCAACTCCTCGGAGTCAGCGACGCCACCGCTGAGTTCGACCTCTTCCAGCCCGTCCGGCGCGGAACCCGAGGAGTCGCCGTCGCCGCGCTGGGTCGTCGTGGTGCCGGTCAAGCCGTCGGCCCGCGCGAAGTCGCGGCTCGACGTCGACGGCGTGGGGCGCGCGGATCTCGCCCGAGCCATCGCGCTCGACACGCTCGCTGCGGCGACCGCGTGCGATCTCGTCGCGCAGGTCGTGGTGGTGACCGACGACGCCGCCCTCGCTCGTGAGGCCGCGATGATCCCGGCGCTGCGGTTCGTCCCCGAAGGCGACGCGCGCGGGCTCGACGCCGCGGTGGCGGCGGGCGTCGCGGCGATCGATCCGGACGGACGGATGCCGCGCGCCGCCCTCCTCGGAGACCTTCCGGCGCTGCAGCCCGCCGACCTCGCGGACGCGCTGCGGGCCGCAGCATCCCTCCCCCGCGCTGTCGTTCCCGACGCGGAGGGCACCGGCTCGACGCTGGTGACCGCGGGGCCGGGCACCCCGTGGGAGTCGTCCTTCGGCGACGGCTCGTTCGCGCGGCACGTCGCGCGGGGGTGCGTGGCCCTTCCGATTCCGGATGCCTCGACCCTCCGCCGCGACGTCGACACCGCCGACCAGCTCGACGCCGCGCGCATGCTGGGTCTGGGCCCGCGCACGGCGGCCCTTCTCGCGCGCTGAGGCCGCGGCATCCGTCCCCTCGGGCACCGTAGCGCCCGCCGAGTCGGCCCTTCCGGTCACCGGCCCGTCCGGAAGCGACCGCACCGGCCGACCCCGCCGGCGTCGCCTCGCGATCCGCGGGGCACAGTCGGCCTGTCCAGTCGCAACGCGTGCCTGAGGCGACCGCACCGGCCGACCCGACCCCGCCGGCACAGCTAGCCTGGCCCGATGAGCGACTACCAGGTGCTGGAGATGGGCGGGCTCGACGAGTGGCGGGCGCACTACGGCGGGTTCACGCCCGAGAAGTCGCGCGACGGACGCCGCGTCGTCGACCACGACATGACGATGCAGTACATCGGCATGACCGCGAACGCGTTCGAGCCGGGTGAGCAGGCCGGCTACTGGCACTCGCACGCCCGTGTCGAGGAGCTGTACGTCTTCCTCGCCGGCCGGGGGCAGATGGGCCTCGACGACGACATCGTCGACGTCGGCCCCGGCACCGTCGTGCGGGTGGGTCAGGGCGTGTGGCGCACGTGGCGGGCGACGCCCGACAGCCCCGAGCAGCTGCGGTGGCTGTGCCTCCGCGCCAGCGGAACCGAGCTCCCGCGCCTCCCCGACGACAGCACGCGCGACAACGACCGCCCCTCCCCGTGGGGATGAGCGCGGCGGGTCAGACGATCAGCAGGTAGACCGCGCCGACGATCGTGAAGGCGATCACGAGCTTCTCGAAGACGGACTGCGGCATGCGATCGGCGAGCCACCTTCCGAGGAACGCCGCGGCGACGACGAGTGGCACGAGCACGAGGTCGATGAGGATCCCCGGCACCGTGATGATGCCGATGCCGATCGAGAACGGCACCTTGAACAGGTTCACGATCGCGAAGAACCAGGCCGCCGTGCCGAGGAACGCCTTCACCTCGAAGCGGGCCGCGAGGAAGTACATCGACATCACGGGTCCGGCGGCGTTCGCGACCATCGTGGTGAAGCCGCCGAGGGTGCCGTAGGTCGCTGCGGCGACGCGGTGCGAGCCGCCCGCCTCGACGCCGGAGGCGAACCGGCGCCGCAGCAGCGTGATGGCGATGACGGCCAGCAGGATCACGCCGATCGATTTCTTCACCCACACGTCGTCGGCGAACCACAGGAAGACGACGCCCAGCAGCACGCCCACCACGACCGCGGGGGCGAGCTTGATCAGGGTGCGCCAGTCCGCGTGCCGGCGGTACATGGTCACGGCGAAGATGTCGGCGACGATCAGCAGCAGGAGCAGGACGCCGGTCGACTGCTTCGCCGGGAGCACGGCCGCGAAGATGGCGACGGCGATCGTCCCCGCGCCGGGCACGGCGGTCTTCGACAGGCCCACGACGACGGCTCCGAGGCCGAGCAGCGCCCACGCCCACCACGCGAGTTCGGGCACGCTCACACTCCGGCGGCGGTGAGCGCCGCCTCGCCGAGAGCGGTCTGGCGCGCAGCATCCGTCATCCAGAGCGGTCGGACGAGAGGACGGATGCCGAGCCCCGCGACCTCGTCGGCGACGGCCTCGTCCTCCTCGGCGAGGAGCCACGCGTCGAGCAGCCCGCCGCTTTCGCGGGCGCCGTACAGGCCCGCGACCGCCGTCGCAGAGGTCTCGACGCCGATCGCGGCCAGGCACACGTCGGCCATGCCGCGCACGACCTTGCCGCCGATGATCGGCGAGACCCCGACGACAGGGGCCCGCGTCGCACGCACCGCCTCGCGCACGCCCGGCACGGCGAGGATCGGGCCGATCGACACCACCGGGTTGGAGGGCGCCAGCAGCACGGCGTCCGCCTCGGCGATCGCCTCCGCGACGCCGGGGCCGGCGATCGCCCCGTCGATGCCCGGGTTCTCGAACCGCTCGGGCGCGAGGGTCGCGCGGTGCCGGGTCCACCACTCCTGGAAGTGCAGGCGCGTGCCGTCGGCGAGCACCACGACGGTGTCGACCTCGCTGTCGGTCATCGGCAGCAGGCGCGCGCCGAGGTCCCAGCGGTGCGACATGCGCTCGAGCACGTCGGTCGGCGTGAGCCCCTCGCGCAGCCAGCCGGTGCGGGCGAGATGCGTGCCGAGGTCGAGGTCGCCGAGGGTGAACCACGGCCAGCCGGCACCCCACTCCTGCAGTTCGTGATTGACGCGCTCGCTGTCGCCCTGCCGGCCCCAGCCGCGCTCGGCGTCGTTGACACCGGCGAGCGCATAGGTGATCGAATCCACGTCGGGCTGCAGGCGCACGCCGGAGAGCCAGATGTCATCGCCGGTGTTGACCACGACCGTCAGCGCGGCGGCGGTGTCGTCGATGCCGCGGGCGCGCAGCGCGCCACGGACCCCGAGGACGAAGCGGGAGCCGCCGACTCCGCCCGCGAGCACGACGATGCGGGGCGTGCCGGTCACGGGCGGGTCAGTTCCGGGTGTCGATGCCGCCGAGACGCGGAATCATGCCGGTCTTCGGGGCGAACTCGTCGGCCGCGTGAGGGAGGGAGAACTTGCCGACGGCGTCGATGAGGGCATCGACGGTCTGCGCATCGGCCACGACATCCACGTCGAGGCCCGCGCGGCGCGCGTCCTTGGCGGTGCGTGGGCCGATCGCAGCGATCAGCGTGGTGTCGGGGATCTCGGGGAACTGCTCGTGCACCTGCTGCGCGACCGAGCCGCTGGTCACGAGGATCGCATTGATGCGGCCGGAGTGGACGTCCTCGGCGATGCGCTCGGTGACGGGGACCCCGACCGTGCGGTACGCGACGACGCTCCGGACGCGGTGCCCGGCCTCGGTGAGCATGCGGGTGAGGACCGGCTTCGCGATCTCGCTGCGGAGGGTGAGGATGTCGCGCGCTTCGGGCTCGAGGCCGATGAGCTGCTCCGCCATGCCGGCTGCGGAGTTGTCGCGCTCGGGGACGAGGTCGACGCGATAGCCGACGGCGAGGAGCGCGGCAGCTGTGGTCTCGCCCACGGCGGCGACCTTCGTCGTCGCCGGGACGACCGCGCGGTAGGCGTAGAGGACGTCGACCGTCGTCGCGCTCGTGACCGTGAGCCACTCGAACTTGCCGGCGGCGAGGTCGGCGAGCGCCTGGTCGAGCGACGCCTGGTCGTTCGTGGGGGCGAAGTTGATGAGCGGGGCGATCACCGGGATCGCGCCCTGACGGCGGAGAGTCGCTGCGACGCCGTCGCCCCAGGGGCCGCCACGGGGCACGAGAACGCGCCAGCCGGTCAGAGGTTTGACGGACTGCTGCTGTGCTGCGGCGGAATTCATAGGGGGGTCGACTCTCGATGATGCTCAGTCGGCCGCCCAGGAAAGATCGAGGCAGCCGATGCGCGATTCGAATCGGGTTCGCGCGATCGGCAGCTAACGCATCATTGCACTGCCTTGCCTCCCGAGCATACCCCCGATCGCGCGAGGCGTTGCCTCGGCGGTGTGGAGAGCGGGAATCCGGGCGGGATCAGCGCGTATAGAGGCGGACGAAGCCCCAGACCGCCGCGCCGATCGCGGCGGCGCCCGCGATGACCGCGACGGCGGTGAGCGCGGGGTTGCGGCGATTGAACGCGCGGGCCTGCTCGATCCGCTCGTCGAGGACGCGTTCGACCCGGCGGGGGACGTTCGCCTTCTCCTCGATGGCGGCGAGCGCCGCCTTGAGCTCGGTCCTGGCCTGCTCGACAGGGTCGCCGATGCCGAGGGGTACGGCGGTTCGAGGCAGCGCGACGGAGTTCTTCGACAGCGGCACGGGCGCGTCAGAGCTCATCGCGCACCTCCTTCACATCCAGGGCGATCGATTGGACCGGGTTGCGGCGCTCGCCGATCCGGCGGAAGTAGAGGACGCCGATGAACGCGAACACGGCGGTGACGACCAGCATCGCGAAGAACACGACGAGCGCCGACAGCCACACGGGCCACCACGACGACAATCCCGCGATCACGAACGTGCCGAACACCGGGACCGACCAGAACAGCACGAACAGCGCGGCGAAGACCCACAGGGCTCCCCATCCGCCGTCTTTCGCGGTCTTGGCGAGCCAGGCCTTCGCGGCGTCGATCTCCGCGATGACGAGGTTGCGGACGAGCTCCGGGATCTCACCCAGCAGGGTGAGCAGGCTGTCGTCCGCGCGGTCGCGGAAGCCGCGGGGGGTGGTCATCACGTCAAGCCCCGCCGCGACCGTTCTCGGAAGCGTCGTCGACGGCGTCCTCGACGGCGTCCTTCACAGCCTTCGCCGAGGTCTGCGCCGCCGTGCCGA
This sequence comes from Microbacterium sp. Leaf288, assembly GCF_001422925.1. Taxonomy (GTDB): domain Bacteria; phylum Actinomycetota; class Actinomycetes; order Actinomycetales; family Microbacteriaceae; genus Microbacterium. The sequence continues at coordinate 862,712 of NZ_LMNI01000001.1, read as the reverse complement.
CGTCATCGGCCGAGTCCTTGCCGACCTTGATGGCCGCGTCGAGCTTCTGCCCGGCGGTGCCCTTCGAGCCGGCGGCCTGCGTGACCTTCACAGCCGACTCCCACAGCGTCGACGGCAGCGCCATCGCCTGCGACTTGGCGAAGTCCTTGACCTTGCCGACCTGGCTCTGCACAGGCTCCGTGTTCCACACCTTCAGCCATTGCGTCTTGATCTGCTCGTAGCGTTCACGACCCGCGCGCGTACCGAGCACATACCCGATCGCAAGTCCGATGACCAGTCCTGCCTTGCCCTTCATGAGGTCTCCTCACGCTCGGTGTGACCTGACGACCTTCCCAGGGTAGCCCTGTATGCCGATTCCGGCATCCACCCTTGACAGGGGCTCGGGCGGAGGGTTCACTCTGCTGCCTCGGCACCCCACAGAGCCCTGCGGCGAAGGCGGTCGGCCTCGTCCTGAGCGTCGGCGACGACCTGTGCGAGGCCGCTTCCCGACAGCCACGCGCCGACCGCGGCGAGCCCCGGTGCGCGGCTGATCGCGGCTCGGGCGGCGTCGGTGCGCTCACGTCGGCCGAGGGCCGATGCGGGAGGAACGAGGGTGTACGCGTCGCGGCGCGCGCCGGCGATCCGGCCCTCGTCGAGCTGCACCCCGAGGAGGACGGATGCCTCGGCCACGGCCATCACCGCCGCGTCGGCGTCGGACAGTCCCTCGGTCGCCGGAGCGATCCCCGGGGCGCCGAAGGCGACGCGCAGGACGTGGCGCCCAGCGCCCGCGTCCCGCGCCAGCCACTCCCACCGAGCGGTCTCATGGACGAGGCCGGTCGCGCGCGAAGCGCCCGGGACGGCGTGGACGTGAGCGCCGCGCGGCGCAGCGTCGAGCTCTGGCGCGTCCACGACGAGCGTCACGACGTCGCGGGCGATGCCTGCGGCGGCGACGTCGGCGAACGCGGGGCTGCCGAGCGCGGCGGCGAGGAGCGCACGCGCCGTGGTCTCGTCGGTCGCGACGATGACCGCATCGGCGTGCAGCCGGTCCGGTGCGGCGACCGCACCGTCGGGCGCGATCGTCGCGAGTTCCACCGTCCAGCGTCCGTCGCTGCGGACGACACCCGTCGCCAGCGCTCCGGTGTGGATGGCGACCTCGCGCTCGGCGAGCCTCTCGGCGAGCGCGGCGGTGAGCTGCGGCATCCCACCGTCCAGTCCCTCGATCGAGGCGCTCGGGGCATCGACGCGTACGTCGGCGACCGCACCGCCGAGCCACCCGGTGCGGGTGAGCGCGTTGCTGAGTCCCGGGGCGGCGACCTCGACGTCGACGTCGACGGGGTCGAGGCCGAAGCGGTCGATGGTGAGCGGTGCCACCAGGCGATCCAGGACCATGTCGCCCATGCGGCCGTCGACGAGCCGGCCGAGGCTGCGCTGGGCGCCGATCGTGAGCGGGGGACGCAGGCGATCGACGTACGCGCGCCACGTGCCGCCCCATCCGATGATCCGGCGCACGCTCTCGTCCCACGGGTTGGCGGGGATTCCGAGCACCTGCTCGGCGGGCAGCGGCGCCGCGGCACCCTTCGGCAGGCCCGCGATCCACTCGCGGTCGTCGCGCGGGCGCACGATCGCGGCATCCGGCAGCACGTCGTCGACGAGTCCGCGCACGGTGCCGCCGCGGGTCGACCAGCAGGTCACACCGGTCTCGAGCTCGAGCCCCGCGATGCGGGCGGACCCGATCGTGCCGCCGAGGCGATCGGATGCCTCCACCAGCGTCACCGCCATGCCGACCTTGGCGCACTCCCACGCCGCGACGAGCCCGGCGATGCCGCCGCCGATGACGACCACATGCGTCTCGCGCGCGTGCTCGACGAGTTCCTGGAACGGCTCGGAGGCGGGGCCCTCGTGCCCGGAGGGTGCAGGCGACCCGCCGGCGTCGGGAGCGGGCGTGGGGATGGTCACGGCATCCATCCTCCCATCCGCGAACTGTGCCGGCAGGGGCGGGCGGTGGGAGACTGGGCCGCATGACGCTCCACATCACGGGCGACGACGCCGCCGACCGCCTGCTCACCGACGACCCGCTCGCCCTGCTGATCGGCATGCTGCTCGACCAGCAGGTCGCGATGGAGACGGCATTCGCCGGACCGCTCAAGATCTCCGAGCGCGCGGGGACGCTGGATGCCGCGGCGCTCGCGAGCTTCGACCCCGAGGCGTTCACGGAGCTCTTCAAGGCGACGCCGGCGGTCCACCGGTTCCCGGGCTCGATGGCAGCACGCGTGCAGGCGCTCTGCGCGGCGGTCGAGCAGGACTGGGGCGGCGACGCGTCGGCGATCTGGGCCCGCCCGGCCGCGGATCCCGCCGAAGCACCGGACGGGCCGACCGTACTGAAGCGGCTGAAGGCCCTGCCGGGCTTCGGCGAGCAGAAGGCGAAGATCTTCCTGGCTCTCCTCGGCAAGCAGTACGGCTACACCGGTGCCGGCTGGCGCGAGGCGGCCGGCTCGTACGGCGACGAGGGGTCGTTCCGCAGCGTCGCCGACATCGTCTCGCCGGAGTCCCTGACGAAGGTGCGCGAGCACAAGCGCGCGATGAAGGCCGCGGCCAAGGGCTGACCGGGAGGCGGCGATGAAGAAGACCGGTGGGGACGTCGACGAGTTCGTCGCCGCGGTGCGGCCCGCGAAGCGTCAGCGCGATGCCGCCCGGATGATCGATCTCCTGCGCGAGGTGACGGGTCGCGAGCCCGAGCTCTGGGGCACCATCATCGGGTTCGGCTCATGCCACTACCGCTCGGCGGCCGGCGGCGAGGGCGACGCACCGATCGCGGCGTTCTCGCCGCGGCGCGAATCCACGACGGTGTACACGCTGCGCACCGCCGCGCACGGCGAGCGGCTCGCGGATCTGGGCCCGCACGAGACCGGCGTCAGCTGCCTGTACATCAAGGACCTCGACGCGGTCGATGCCGGCGTGCTCCGCGAGATCGTCGCCGAGGACTACCGCCGCGTGCTCGCCGGCGAGACCGGCGACACGACCTACACCGTCACGGACTGACCGCCCGATCGGGTCGCGGGATTCGCACCGTCAGCCCGCTGTCCCCTCTGGCGTCCCGCTGTCACGGCGCTGTCATCGTGCCGTCGACGGGGACGGATGCCTCGACAGCACGCCCGCGGAGCGCGTTTTCCACATCCGGTCCCAGGATTGGACACCGGGTCCCAACCGCTGGCTAGGGTGGAAGGACCCGCCCGCACCGCACCCTTGCAGGAGACACCGTGCTGCCCTTCCTGATCGTCGGAGGCGTCGGCCTCGCCGTGCTGCTGATCTCGCTCATCGTCGGCGACATCTTCGACCACTTCGACATCGGCGACGGCGCCATCTCGGGCACCGCTCTGGGGATCGCGGCCGTGGTGTTCGGGGCATCCGGCGCCCTCACCACGACGAACGGCCTCGACACGCTCTGGGCGTACGTTCTCGCCGCAGTGCTGGCGATCATCGCCTACGTCATCGCCGTGCTCTTCGTGAAGCGGCTGACCAAGAGCTCGGACGGCGTGCCGGCATCGGCGCTCGGCCTGTCGGGCGTCACGCGCTCGACGGTCTCCCCGGCCGGCGGCGAGGTCAGCCTCGACGGTCCCCACGAGGTCGAGCGCCGCCTCGCCTACGCGGACGACACCATCGCCGAGGGCGTGCGCGTGCGCGTCATCGAGCACACCGGCACCCGCGTCAAGGTCGTCGCGGAGTAGATCCCCACCGCGGTCCGGGTCGGGAACCCCGGGTCGCGGCATCCCACGAGAAAGGTCGTCCATGACGAACGAACTCATCCAGATCATCGCGGTCGTCGCCCTCATCGTGGCGGTGCTCGGGCTGATCACCTTCATCGCGCGGCGCATCCGCCGCGTCCCTCCGAACGAGGCGCTGGTGATCGTCGGACGCGGGGCCGGCCGCCCGGCGCCCGGCGAGACCGGCAGCGGCCAGCGCGTCGTGATCGGCGGTCGCACGTTCGTGTGGCCGATCCTGCAGCAGGGCTTCTCGATCTCGCTCGAGCAGCGCCAGATCGGCATCACCGTCGAGGGCGTCGACAAGAACCGCATCAAGATCGCGATCAAGGCCTCGATCAACTTCAAGGTCTCGGGCACGGAGGACGGGGTGCGCCGCGCCGCACAGCGCTTCCTCTCGCAGCAGGACCTCCTCACCGAGATCATCAAGGAGTCGCTCGAAGGCTCGCTGCGCTCGATCGTCGGCGACATGACGATCGAGCAGATCATCTCCGACCGCAAGAGCCTCTCCGACCGCGTCGTCGCCGAGACCAAGGCCGACCTCGTCGAGCAGGGCCTGCAGGTCGACCTCCTCAACATCAGCGACATCTCCACCCCCGGCAGCGACTACCTCGCCAACCTCGGCCGTGCCGAGGCCGCCCGCGCCCGCCAGGTCGCCGAGATCAGCGAGGCCGAGGCATCCCGCGCCAGCGAGTTCGCGCGCATCGAGGCGTCGGAGCAGATCGCCGAGCGCCAGAAGGCTCTCGCCCTCAAGCAGGCCACGATCAAGGCCGAGACCGACCGCGCGAACGCCGAAGCGCAGGCTTCCGGCCAGCTCGCCACCGCCGAGCAGGACAAGCTCGTCGCCGTGCAGGAGCGCGAGGCCCTCACCGAGCAGGCGCTCGTGACGCAGGAGCGCCTCGACATCGAGATCCGCAAGCCCGCCGAGGCGCAGGCCTACGCCGAGGTGCAGCGCGCGACGGCCCTCCGTGACGCGGCCAACGCCGCGACCGAGGCCGACGCCTACAAGCGCACCAAGATCGCCGAGGCGAACAAGGTCGCCGCCGTGCAGGACGCTGAAGCCGCCGCGACCGCGGTGCGCTTCTCGGGTGAGGCCGAGCGCGACAAGCAGGTCGCCCTCGCAGCCGGCATCAAGGCCGAGGGTGAGGCCCGCGCCTCGGCGATCCAGGCCGAAGGCCTCGCCGAGGCCGCCTCGACCGACGCGAAGGCGCTCGCGCTGCAGAAGTACGGCGAGGCCGCGCTCGCACAGGAGATCATCTCGCGCCTGCCCGAGATCGTACGGGCCGCGGCCGAGCCGATCGCCTCGATCGACAAGCTCACCGTCGTCTCGACCGACGGCGCATCCGAGATGACGAAGACCGTCGGACGCGTGCTCGGCGAGGGCACCGAGGTCGTGAAGGGCCTCACCGGTCTCGACCTCACCACGCTGCTGCAGGCCTTCGCGGTGAAGACCGCCGGGGCCGACGCGCTGTCCGCCGCGGGCGACGCCGGCGCGGCTGCGAAGAACGCCGCGAAGGATGCCGCCGCCGCGATCGGCGGCTGACCCCTTCTGTCGCACAGCGCCCGGTCCCGCGAGGGGCCGGGCGCTTCGTCGTTCCGGCCTGCTCCGGTGCAGTCGACCCTCTTACCGTGTGCAGGACCAACGGGCCCGGCAGGGCAACAACACGGGCATACTCCCGCCGCGCGCCGCATCGGTCCTGAGAACGGCATCCAGCGCTGAGAGGAAGGCGACGGATGCCGCGCGCCGGCGACTACTTGAGCACGCGGCCGCTGACCGCGAGGGTGAGACGGCGCGGCATCACCCCCGCCGCCCACGCGCTCAGCGCGTTGGCACGGCCGGAGACCACGCTCGGCGGGACGTCGTCACGGTCGAGCTTGCGAAGGGTCAGCGCGACGACCTGCGCCGGCGTCTTGAAGCGGTCGATCGCGGCATCGGCGCCGGTGACGTCGAAGAACTCGGTGCGCGTCGCACCCGGGCTCATCGCGATCACACCCAGCCCCGACCCCTTCGTCTCGTATGCGAGTGCCTCGGTGAAGCTCAGCACGAAGGCCTTGGTCGCGCCGTAGACCGCCATGCTCGGGCAGGGCTGGTAGGCGCCGGTGCTCGCAATGCCGATGAGCGCACCGCGGCCGTCGGCGACCATCTCGGGAAGCACCTCGCGCGTGATAGCCACGAGCGCCGAGACGTTGACCTGCACCATCTCGCCGATGCGCGCGGCATCCGCCTGTGCGAACGACCCCTTCATGCCGAACCCGGCGTTGTTGACGAGGCTCTGCACGCGGATGCCCCGCTCGTCGAGCTCGCGCCGGAGCACCACGGCGGCATCCGGCCGCGTGAGGTCGAGGGCGATCGGCGTCGCCCGCACGCCGTGATCACGAACGAGGCGATCGGCGAGCTCGCGCAGTCGGTCCTCGCGGCGGGCGACGAGGACGACGTCGGCGCCGCGCGCGGCGAACTGCGTCGCGTATTCGGCCCCCAGGCCCGAGCTCGCGCCGGTGATGAGCGCGGTGGTTCCGCGGTAGTCCCTGGTCATGTCAGCAGGTTAGGCACCGACCACGCTCGGGGATAGGCCGCTGGCGCGAGCCCGATCGCTCGCGCTGCCCGAATCGGCATCCGCGCCCGCCCCGAACGACCGCGGACGCCGGAATCGACCGCGCGAACCCCGCGCCCCCGGACGACGCTGGACGCCCGACCCGGGCGCCCTCAGACGACGGATGCCTCGACCCGGCGGGTCGAGGCATCCATGGTCCTGCGGGTCAGGCGCCCTTGAGGCGCTCCGCGAGGTAGTCGTGCAGGGCGTCGAGCGGAACGCGCTCCTGGCCCATCGTGTCGCGGTCGCGCACGGTGACGGCGCGGTCGTCGAGCGAGTCGAAGTCGACCGTGACGCAGAACGGCGTGCCGATCTCGTCCTGGCGACGATAGCGGCGGCCGATCGCGCCGGCGTCGTCGAAGTCGATGTTCCAGTCACCTCGGAGGGTCTCGGCGACCTCGCGGGCGATCGGCGAGAGCTGCTCGTTGCGCGACAGCGGGAGCACCGCGACCTTCACGGGCGCCAGGCGCGGGTCGAGCTTGAGCACCGTGCGGGTGTCGGTGCCGCCCTTCGCGTTCGGCGCCTCCTCCTCGTGATACGCGTCGACGAGGAAGGCCATCATCGCGCGGGTGAGTCCGAACGAGGGCTCGATGACGTACGGGATGTACTTCTCGCCCGAGGCCTGGTCGAAGTAGGTCAGCGACTGGCCCGACGCCTCCGAGTGCGAGCTCAGGTCGTAGTCGGTGCGGTTGGCGACGCCCATGAGCTCGCCCCACTCCTTGCCGGCGAAGCCGAAGCGGTACTCGACGTCGATGGTGCCGTCGGAATAGTGGGCGCGGTCCTCTTCGGGCACGTCGAACCGGCGCATGTTGTCGGGGTCGATGCCGAGCCCGATGAACCAGTCCCAGCACTCGTCGACCCAGTGCTCGAACCACTCCTGCGCCTCGGCGGGCGGCACGAAGTACTCGATCTCCATCTGCTCGAACTCGCGCGTGCGGAAGATGAAGTTTCCGGGTGTGATCTCGTTGCGGAACGCCTTGCCGACCTGGCCGATGCCGAACGGCGGCTTCTTGCGGCTCGCGGTGAGCACGTTCGAGAAGTTCACGAAGATGCCCTGCGCGGTCTCGGGGCGCAGGAAATGCAGGCCCGACTCGTCGTCGACGACGCCGAGGTAGGTCTTCACCAGGCCCGAGAACGCCTTGGGCTCGGTGTACTGGCCCTTCGTGCCGCAGTTGGGGCAGGGGATGTCGGCGAGGCCGTTCTCCGCCGGGCGGCCCTTGCGGGCCTCGAAGTCCTCGATGAGGTTGTCGGCGCGGAAGCGCTTGTGGCACTGCAGGCACTCGACCAGCGGATCGGTGAAGGTCGCGACGTGACCGGATGCCTCCCACACGCGCTTGGGCAGGATGATCGACGAGTCGAGGCCGACCATGTCGCCCCGGCCGCGCACGAACGTCTGCCACCACTGGCGACGGATGTTCTCCTTGAGCTCCGTGCCGAGGGGGCCGTAGTCCCATGCCGACCGGGATCCGCCGTAGATCTCACCCGCTTGGAACACGAACCCGCGGTGACGGGCGAGGGCGATGACTTTGTCGAGGCGAGACTGCTCGGCCACGGTGGCTCCAATGGTCGGGAGGGGATGCACGAAAGTGCGAGAAGCCGCTGACCGCGGCATCCGTCGATTCTAGTCGTCGTGCGACGAGGGACCGGCGTCTCCATCCGCGCGCTCGAACGCGCGGTCCCACTCCTGGAGCTCCTTGCGGCGGCCGATGAGCCCGTCGAGCGACACCTGGAAGTGGAGGCCCCGGCGGGCGTTGACCTGCTTGATGTTCTCGACGAGCTCGGTCGAGAACGACGTCAGCGCAGTGCGCACCTCGCGGACCCGATCGACCGGGTCGTCCCACAGGTCGGGGTGCTGCAGGATGTCGAGCAGATAGTCGCGGTCGAGCGCCGCCGTGAGCTTGCGCAGCGTCTCGCCGTACTCGACCGCTGCCGTGGCCCGCTGGCCCTCGTCGCCCTTGCGGCCGAGGCGGTCGAAGAGCTCCGTCGTGTTGTTCGCGACGGTCACGATCTCTGTCGCGACGTCGGTGGCATCGCGATTTCCGGATGCCCCGGCCGCCGCGTACTCGCCGCTCAGTGCCCGCAGTCTCCCGACGAGCGGGCGCACGGTGTCGGGAAGCGGGGCGTGGTGGCCGGCGGCGCCGCCTCGACCGCGCCGGCGGAGCACCGCCCAGAGCGCGCCGCCGGCCGCGACGAGCACGACGAGGCCCAGCGCGCCGCCGACGATGAGGCCTCCGTCCACGCCGCCGGTCTGGCCCGAGTCAGCGGGGGTCGCGGCGACAACGCGCTGCACGGTCTCAGTGAGCGCGGCGTCCAGGGAACCAGCCGATGCCTCAGCCTCGTTCGCGATCCGCATCGCCTCGCCTTTGGGGAGCACGTTCGACCCGGCGACCAGATCCCCGCCCACCGCAACGATGACGGTGTCATAGGTCGGCACCCCGGGGTCTGCCGGCGCGGCCAGGTCCCGCAGGATCTCGGTGCTTGAGCCCTCCAGTGCGGCGTTCGACGAGAACACGGCGACGGCCACCGACGAGTCGCCGATCTGCTGATCCAGCTTCGCCGCGAGCGCCGCCGAGTCGGAGATCTCCGGCGAGACGTACACGTTGCCCTGCGCGAGGGCTGTGGCCGCCTCGTCGATGTACCCCTCGGCGTCAGCGAGCGTCAGCATCCGTCCGCCGTTCAGAAGTTGTTGATCACGGACGCGAAGACGAGGTCGATCTTCGCGGCGTCGGACGCGTCGAACCACTGGCCGCCGGTCGCCTCGGCGATGCGCTGCAGAGCGCCCGTGTCGGCGCCTTCGCCGTACGCGATCGGGAAGATGCGCACCGGCGCGTCGTCGCCGCCCTCCTTCGACGCGGCGCCGATCTTCGCGACGAGCGAGTCGAGCGAGATCTCGGAGTCGGTGTCCTGGCCGTCCGACAGCAGCACGATCGCGTTGATGCGCCCCGGCTGTGCCCGCGCGACCATCTCGTCGTAAGCCGCGGCGATCGCGTCGTACAGCGGGGTGCCGTCGCGATGGGCGAAGCGCAGGTCGTCGAGCGACGAGTCCACGGACTCACGGTCGGATGCCAGCGGCTCCACATCGCGCAGCACGACGATGTTCTTCCCGGCCTCCGACTCGACGCCGGTGGTGAACGCCCACACCCCGACCTCGTCGGACGAGCGGAAGTGGCCGAGGGTCGCCTGCGCGCCCTCGATCGCGCCGTCGAGCTTCGAGCGGCCGTCGCCGATCGCCTCGTCCATCGAGCCGGAGATGTCGATCACCTCGAGCACCGACGAGGGCTTGCGGATCTGGGTCCACTGGTCGATCGCGGCCGACACCACGTCGACGGCCGGCTTCGGCAGCGTGACCGCAGGGCCGGCGGGATCGACGCCGTACTCGGCCGTGAAGAGGTCGCCCAGCGGCGCCGAGGCATCCAGCGGGCGGAAGCCGTATTCGGGCAGGATCTTCTGCGCCGCGTCGGTCTGCAGGAAGGCGGCGAACGCCGCGCCCGCCTCGGCCTGCTCGGGCGTCACCCAGTCGGCGCCGAGCACGGTGATCGGGTTGTCGGACCACATCGAGCCGCCCGACGGGTACACGGCCACCAGCTTCTCCTTCGGAGGCGTCAGCGTCTCACCCGGCTGCACCGTGTGCGAGTCGGGGTTGCCCTGGTTGTAGTTGAGCAGCGAGGTCTCTTCGAGCGCCACCGCCGACACGTACCCCGAGCCGCCGGCGCCGTTCTGCGTCTCGTCGTAGAGCCGCGTCAGCACCTTGCCGGTGGTGTCGCCGTAATGGATCACGCACTCCTCGAACACGCGCGAGAACTCGGCCGCGGCGGCCACGTCGGCAGCCGTGAGGTCGGCGCTCTTGCCGGATGCCTCGTACGACTGCATCAGGATCGCCGAGAGCCCGGTCGTCGACGTATTGGGGTTCGTCTTCGAGATCTTGAACGAGCCCCACAGCGGCTTGCCGACGCTCGCCCAGCCCGCGGGGTCCTGGCAGAGCGCCTCGAAGTCGGCGATGCCGATCGGCGACGCCGGATAGCCGAGCGCCTTCGCCATCGTCTCGGGCACGCCGAAGACGACCGGCGTGTGCGTGAACGACTCGGGCTCGCCGACGAGGGAAGCGGATGCTGCGGCCGCGACCCGATCGGTCCACACCGTCGACGCGGGCGACCACATCGTGGGCCAGCGGCGCGTGTCGTCGTCGGGCCAGTCGCCACCCGCCGTGAGGAACCGGGTCGCGTCACCCGACGAGACATTGATCGGATGCACGGTCGCGCACTCGGCGAGCTGCTCGTGCTGCGACGAGCCCTTGAAGGCGTCGGCCAGCGCGTCCAGCATGTTGACCTTCTCGGACGAGGTCGCCACGACGACGCTCGTGCAGCCGTCGTCCGCGAAATCGCCGCCGCCCGACTCCTCGACCACGGGGTCGGCGCCGAAGCAGCCGGTCAGCGCGATGGCCGAGCCGATCAGCACCGCCGTGCCCGCGAGCAGACGCGGTCGGATCCAGGCGAGGGGCGAGCTGTCGGCGGGCGAGCGCCGGCTTCGTGCGGGCATGTCAGAAGCCTAAGGCTCCCGGCCGCGGGCGCACAGACGGGCGGCGCCTCGCCGGCCGCGCAGACGCGGCATGCCCTGGTCGCGTGGACGCGCCGACGACGGCCGGCGAACTCGCCGGGGCGACGCCCATCTTCGGCTTCACCGAGGGCGGTGAGCCGCGGTGACGGGGGCGTCACGCCTCCCGCAGCGCGTCGCGCCCGATCTCGGCGATGGAGGTGTGTCCCGACAGCCCCAGCGTGATGTCGAGTTCGGCGAGCACGTTGCGCACCACCTCGTGCACACCAGCCTCGCCGGCGATCCCGAGGCCGTAGGAGTAGGGGCGCCCGAGCGCGACCGCCGTCGCCCCGAGCGCGAGCGCGATGAACACGTCGGAGCCCTGCCGCACGCCCGAGTCGAAGACGATCGGCACCCGCCCGGCGACGCGCTCGGCGATCGTGGGCAGCACCTCGAGGGTCGGCACGGACTGGTCGATCTGGCGGCCGCCGTGGTTCGAGATCCAGATGCCGTCGACACCGGCGTCGAGCGCCCGGATCGCGTCGTCGGGGTGCACGATGCCTTTCAGGATGATCGGCAGCGACGTCCACTGCCGGGCCTTCGCCAGGTGGTCCCACGTGAGCGCCGGCGTCGAGAACACGTCGAGGAACGTCTCCACCGCGGCGCGCGGCAGCGGCGAGCGCAGGTTCTCCCGCACGCTGTTCGTGCCCGTGAGGGCCGCTCCCTTGCGCGCGATCCGCACCCCGGCCGCGACGGCTTTCGGGGTGACCTTGACCGGCGGCGCGGCGTCGGCGGCAGCATCCGCTCCCCGCGACCGCTCCCGCACCAGTTGCTGGAAGACGGGGTCGCTGGTGTACTGAGCGATCCCCATCGCGCGCGTGAAGGGAAGGTAGGCCAGGTCGAGATCGCGCGTGCGCCATCCGAGGAGGTGGGTGTCGAGCGTCACGACGACGGCTTCGCATCCGGATGCCTCGGCCCGGCGCAGCAGCGACGCGTTGAGCTCGTCGGACGCCGACCAGTACAGCTGGAACAGCCGCGAGCCGTCGGGTGCGGCATCCGCCACCGCCTCCATCGGGAAGGAGGCCTGGTTCGACAGCGTGTACGGGACGCCGAGCGAGGCCGCCGCCCGCGCCACCGCGAGGTCGGCGTCGGCGTGGGCCATCTCCATGACCCCGAGCGGAGCGAGCAGGAGCGGCGTGGGCCGCCGCACGCCGAAGAGGTCGATCGACAGGTCGCGCGACGATACGTCCCGCAGCGTCCGCGGCCACACCTGCCAGCGGCCGAAGGCGGCGCGGTTCGCGGCGACGGTGCGCTCGGCCCCTGCTCCCCCGGCGATGTAGGCGAACGCCTCGGCGCTCAGCGCCTTGCGGGCGGCGGCCTCGAGCGCCTCGGTGTCGACCGGCACGCGCGGCCGCGTGCCGCTGATGCCGGCGCGATAGATGTCGGACTGCGTCCGGCGCGAGATGCCGCGCGACGCGGCGGGGTCGGCAGGTGCGGCGCTTCGCTGAGCCATGCGGCCCAGCCTACGCAGGGCCGCTCGTACGCCGCGCCGCGGGTTTGGGGCGCGTTTCGTCCGTTCGGGGCGCAGCACGTGCGCCCCGAACGACAAGAACGCGACCCAAACCTCGGGTCGCGAAGGCACACTGAGCCCGCCGCCGACACGGTCCGTATACGCGTCGGCGACGGGGGTTTGGGAAAGCGCTCGCCGGGAACCCTAGGACACCGGGGCGCCCGGGCGCAAGGCCGCAGGTCACATCGTAAAAACGTTTCACAAAGTTCTTGCCTCATCGCGGGCGCCCGTGCCAGACTGCGAGCGACCGCGATCGGAATACGCTTTCCGCGCGGTGGACAACAAAACCGGACCGCGGCCCCAGCTGCGATCCACCGGACAGGGCTCGAGTCCGTACGCGCCCGGTTCACGACGATGGATGCCGCGATGCCGCGGCGTGCGCCGTCATCCTTTGCCGATGCTGACAACAGGAGGAACCGTGCCCCACGTGTCCGCACGCGCCGACGGCGCGACGCGACCCGCAGAACACGCCCCCGCGGCCCGCGCACCTCGCCGCGGGCTTCGACTCACCGCGATCGCCGGCGCCACCGCCGTGGTCGCAGCCCTCATCACCGCGACCCCCGCCGCGGCCCTGCTCCCCCCGGCCGACGACGGAGCATGGCGCTTCGACTTCGGAACCGCGACGAGCGCGGTCGCCGAAGGCTGGCAGCAGGTGCGCACGACATCGCTGTACACCGCTGAGGCGGGCTGGGGCATCACCGTGCCCGACGGCGTCACGCTGTTCGACCGCGACCGCAGCACCGACGGCTCCCCCGCGGGCCCGATGGAGGACGACTTCGTCGCCGGCACGAACTGGGGCTTCCAGCTCGACGGCCTGCCCGAGGGCGATTACGAGGTCACCGTGACCATCGGCGACGGGTTGAGCTCGGCATCCGGAACCAACGCCACCGTGACGCTCGAGGGCGTGGCCCAGACCCGCCTGACCTCGGCGCGCGGGCTCAACACGACCGCGACGTTCACCACCGCCGTCACCGACGGCCAGCTCACGGTGGGCTTCACCGGGTCGGGTCTCGGTGCCTTCGTCAACGGTCTCGTCGTCGCGCCGATCGTTCCCGACGCCCCGACCGGCCTCGCCACGACCCGTGTCGCCTGGAACGGCGTCGACCTCGCGTGGACCGCCGTCGACGGCGCGACGAAGTACCAGGTGCTCCGCGCCGACGTCGTGAACGACACCACGGGCGAATTCGCGCAGATCGCCGAGACCACCGCCCCCTCCTACAGCGACGCCTCGGTCGCCGAGGGCGCTTCGTACGCCTACGCGGTCGTCGCCGTGGACGACGACGGCGTGGCCTCCGCCCTGTCGGCCGAGGTGCGCTCGGGCATCGTCCCCGAGCTCGTCGCGCCGGTGGCGCCGGCCGACCTCGCCGTGGCGCAGGTCACCCGCGACGCGGTCGCGCTGTCGTGGTCGGCCGTCGCGAACGGCGACGAGTACGTCGTCGAGCGCGCCGGCGCCGATGGCGTCTTCTCCGTGCTGACGACGGTCACGACGCCCGGATACACGGATGCTGCCGACACGGCGCAGCAGTGGACCTACCGCGTCACCGCCCGCAACCAGGCGGGCTCGTCGCCGGCCTCGGCACCCGTCACCTCGAACGTCTACACCGCGCCGGCGCCGCTTCCGGCCGGTGACGTCGTTACGTTCGACTTCGGCCCGGGTCAGGTGGCCGACGGTGCACTGCCGGTGACGTCGGCGACGGCGTACAACCCGGAGTGGGGCTACGGCTTCTCGACCGCGCCCACCTCGGCGACGCCCGACGTCGACCGCGGCGGCTCCGACGCGCTGCGGGGCGACTTCGTCGCCGCGGCCGGTTCGACCTTCGAGGTCGACCTCGGCGCCGGCGACTACTCCGTGCGCCTGGTCTCGGGCGACGCCCAGGCGGCGACCACGACCACCGTGATGGCCGAGAGCATCGCCAAGGTGCTGGCGAACCCGCAGGCCGCGGGCGCGTTCCTCGACATGTCGTTCACGATCGCGCTCGTCGACGGCACGCTGACGCTGCAGTTCGCGGGCGACGCCCCCGCCGTCAACGCGCTGACGATCACGCGCCTCCCGGCACGTGTCGCCGGGGCCCTCTCGACGGCCTTCATCACCGGCGACTCGACCGTGCAGACCTACGACCCGATCGCCTACGCGCCGCAGGCCGGCTGGGGCCAGATGATCGACCGGTTCTTCGCCGACGACGTCGCCTTCGCCAACCACGCGATCGGCGGCCGCTCGTCGAAGAACTTCATCACCCAGGGTCGTCTCGACGAGGTGCTGCGCAGCATCCGTCCCGGCGACTATCTGTTCGTGCAGTTCGGGCACAACGACGCGACCCAGGGCGTCGACGACCGCTACGCGAGCCCCGCGGACTACAAGGAGTACCTGCGGGTCTACGTCGACGGCGCGCGTCAGCGCGGCGCGACGCCGATCCTCGTCACGCCGGTCTCGCGGCGGAGCTTCGACGCGGCCACCGGCATCTTCAACGTGAGCTTCCCCGAGTACGTCGACAAGATGAAGGAGCTCGCCGCCGAGGAGGACGTGCTGCTCGTCGACCTGTCGGCATCCAGCCGCGCGTACCTGAACGAGATCGGGCCGGAGGCGGCGAAGGCCGTGTTCCTGCACGTCGATCCGGGCATCTTCGCGAACCGGCCCGCCGGCATCGTCGACGACACCCACTTCCAGGAGTACGGCGCGATCCAGATGGCCCGGCTCATCGCGCAGGATGTCGCGGGACTGGACTCGCCGCTCGCGGCGAAGGTCTCCGACATCGCACCGCCCGCCGACGTTCCCGCGGCTCCGCAGAACGTCGTGGCCGGCGCGATCAGCAACGGCGGCGCGACGCTCCAGTGGGATGCCTCGCCGACTGCCGACATCTACAAGATCTACCGTCAGGCGGTGGCCGACACGGCGCCCGAGTGGACGCTCGTGGGCATGGTGACGCAGACGAGCTCGATCGTGCAGGGTCTCGCCGAGGGCACCGGCTACCGGTACCGCGTCGTCGCGGTGAACGGCCGCGGAGAGTCCGCGCCGAGCGCCGCCGTGACCTTCACCACGAAGCAGGCGGTGTACAAGTACGACTTCCAGCTGGCGGGCAACCCCCTGATGGCGGGCTACACCGAAGTGAACCCGAACACGGCCTACACGGCCGAGCGCGGGTACGGCTTCCTCAACACCCTGGCCGCGAACGCCGGCCGTGACCGCGGCGCCGCGACCGGCTCGAACGACCTGGTGCGCGACTTCGTGCTCCCGGGCGACAGCTCGACCTTCGCCCTGGACGTCCCGAACGGCACGTACTCGGTGAAGACCTACTCGGGCGACTGGATCGGGTCGACGCGCACGAGCTTCCGCATCGAAGGCAAGGAGGCGGGCACCGGCAACGCCGGCACCGGCAGCGTCAACTCGACTCTGCGCGGACCGTACCTCGTCACCGACGGGCAGCTCAACGTCGAGGCGTACGGCGCCGCGGCGGGCACGCGCCTCAACGGCCTGGAGATCACGCCGATCCTGCTCGGACCCACCGGCCTCGAGGTGACCGACGTGAACGCCGACCCGGCAGCGCCCAGCGTCTCGCTGGCGTGGGACGCCGAGCCGGGCCTCACGTGGAACGTCTACCGGCAGTCGCCGTTCGACGCCAAGGCCGTGCTCGTCGCGGCGGTGAGCGAGCCCGAGTTCGTCGACACGACGGCTCGCGTCGGGCTCGACTACGCGTACCACGTGACCGCGGTCGACCAGACGCAGCTCGAGTCGGTGCCGTCGGCCACGGCCGAGGTCTCGTTCGTCGACGCCGACGTGACACCGCCCGCGGCCCCGTCGGGGCTCTCCGTCGAGAGCATCGACAAGCGAGCGGTGGAGTTCTCCTGGGCACAGCCGCTGGGCGCGCTGTACTACCTGGTGTTCCGCTCCGAGGTCGAGGGCGAGCGCGGCGAGCTGATCGGCGTGGCCGACGCGAGCCGCTACACCGACACCGACGTGCTCACCACGATCCCGTACTTCTACACGGTGGTCGCGGTGAACGCGGGCGGCGCCGGCGCCGCGTCGGCGCAGCTCGGCACCGAGGCGGTGACGGTGCTGCAGCGGCAGGCAGAGTACCTCGACCGCGCTCCGGCGGCGGTGAAGACGGATGCCGGGAACCTGGTGTCGTGGCGCATGCTCGGCACCGATCCCGACAGCGTGGCCTTCCACGTCTACCGTGACGGGAAGCGGGTCACTTCGGCGCCGATCACGGACTCGACGAACTATCTCGACGAGGCCGGGGCCGCAGCATCCGTCTACTTCATCACCAAGGTGCTGGACGGCGTCGAGACGACCGAGACGGACCCGTTCGGGGTGCAGGCCGGCGCGTACCGGTCGGTCCCGCTCGACAAGCCGGCCGACGCCTACAGCAAGGACGGCCAGCCGTACACGTACTCCGCGAACGACACGAGCGTGGGCGACGTGGACGGCGACGGCCAGTACGAGCTGCTGGTGAAGTGGGACCCGTCCAACGCGAAGGACAACTCGCAGGCCGGGTACACCGGCAACGTGTACCTCGACGCCTACCGGCTCGACGGCACGCGGCTGTGGCGCATCGACCTGGGCGTGAACATCCGGGCCGGCGCGCACTACACGCAGTTCCAGGTGTACGACTACGACGGCGACGGACGTGCCGAGGTCATGATGAAGACCGGCGACGGCACGATCGACGGCATCGGCCAGCCGATCGGCAACGCCAGCGCCGACTACCGCAACAGCTCGGGCTACGTGCTCACAGGCCCCGAGTACCTCACGGTGTTCGACGGCCTGACCGGAGCCGCGATCGACACGGTGGACTACGTGCCCGCCCGCGGCGACGTCGGAGCCTGGGGCGACGCCTACGGCAACCGGGTGGACCGGTTCCTCGCGGCGACGGCCTACCTCGACGGCGAGCACCCGAGCGCGGTCTTCAGCCGCGGGTACTACACCCGCGCGGTGATGGCGGCGTACGACTTCGACGGCTCGCAGCTCACCGAGCGGTGGGTGCTCGACTCGAACGAAGACGGCAACGAGGGCTTCTACGGGATGGGCAACCACAACCTGTCGGTGGCCGACGTGGACGGCGACGCCAAGGACGAGATCGTCTACGGCTCGGCCACTGTCGACGACGACGGGCAGCTCCTCTACTCGACCGGACTCGGCCACGGCGACGCGATCCACGTGTCGGATCTCGTCCCCTCGAACCCGGGCCTCGAGGTCTTCGCGGCCCACGAGGACATGGGCAACTCGGGCAACCTCGGCGCGACCATGCGCGACGCCCGCACGGGCGAGGTGCTGTGGTCGATCCCCGCGGTGAAGGACACCGGCCGCGCGGCATCCGGCGACATCGATCCCCGTTACGAAGGGGCCGAGGGCTGGGCCATCGGCGGCGACGCCGCGTGGAACTCGCCCGTCGGGCAGCTGAAGTCGTCCACGGGCGAGCTCATCGCCGAGAAGATCCCCGCGGCGAACTTCCTCGCCTGGTTCGACGGCGACCCGCTCCGCGAGATCGTCGACCACGACTGGAATGCGACCACGTCGCAGGGCGTGCCGACGATCGCCAAGTGGAACTGGGAGACCGAGTCCGCCGACGTGATCGTGAAGGCCGACGGCGCCCGCTCGAACAACTCGACGAAGGGCACGCCCAACCTGCAGGCCGACCTGTTCGGCGACTGGCGGGAGGAGATCGCGTGGCGCTCGGCGGACTCGAGCGAGCTGCGGATCTACTCGACCACCGACGAGACCGACCTGCGCATCCGCACGCTGATGCACGACCCGGTCTACCGCCTGTCGGTCGCGTGGCAGAACACCGGCTACAACCAGCCGCCGCAGACGTCGTTCTTCCTGGGCGACGGGATGACCACCCCGCCGGCACCGCGCATCGCGGTCACCGGTGACCCTTCGGGAGCGACGGACACCACCGCACCGGTGCTGTCGGGGCTGCCCGCGGACGGCACGCTGCTGCCGAGCACGGCGACGTTCACGGTGGGGGTGAGCGCGGACGACCCCGAGTCGGGCGTGCGAAACCTCGACATCGCGTTCGACGGCGCGCCGGTCGCGCCGGGTCAGGTCATCGCGCTGACGGACCTCGTCGGCCCGCACACCTTGACGGTGAACGCGGTCAACCACGACGGCCTCGTCACCGCCGCGTCGGTGCAGCTGCTGGTGTTCGACGACGAAGGCGCCGCCGCCAAGCCCGGTCGCGGTGTGCTGTCGACGAACTCCGGCTGGGAGGACGGGCTGCACGACGGCACGTTCACGGTGTCGATGAACCTCTGGTCGGGGGTCAACGGCGCGGTGTACAAGCTGTACGAGAACGGCACCCTCATCTCGACGAAGCTGCTCGACGCGAACTCGCCGAAGGCGCAGCTGTCGACCGTCGACGTGTCGGGCAAGCCCAACGGCACCTACGTGTACACCGGCGAGCTCATCAACGCGAAGGGCACCACCTCGACCACCTCGGTCACGGTGAAGGTGAAGGACGCCGCGCCCGCCGCGCCCGTCCTCTCCCACGACAACTGGGACAAGGACGGCAACTACACCGTCACCGCCAATCTGTGGTGGGGCACCAACGGCACCGCCTACCGCCTGTTCGAGAACGGTGTGGTGATCGACGAGCAGTCGCTCACCGCCGCCTCCCCGAACGCGCAGCAGGCGAAGACCGCCGTCGCGGGACGCGCGCCCGGCACGTACACCTACGTCGCCGAGTTCGCGAACGCCGCCGGAGCCACCAGCTCCCAGGCGATCACGGTCACGGTGAGGTAGCCCGACTCAGGCGTTGCGGCCGGTCGTCTTCGGGCGGCCGGCCGCTTCGTGTCTGCGCCGGGCCCCGGGCGATTCGACTTCGCGCGCCAGAGCGCGCTTCGCTCAACGACCGATACTCAGGTTCCGGTCGTTGAGCGAGCTTGCGAGTCGAAACGCCCCGAACGCGGCGACGACTCTGAGCTCAGCCGCCGAATCCGCACCAGGCCGCGACCCACGACAGGATCCGGCCGCGCAGCTCATCGCCGACGAACAGCTCGATCTCGCCGGGCTCCCCCGCCACCTCGACGCGCACGTCGAAGATCGTGCCGCGCTTGTCCTCTTGCACGGCGTGCGGGTCGCAGCGGAACGGCACGATCGGCAGCGTGATGACGATCGGCGTCTCCTCACCCTCGGCGACCTCGAGGTCGAGCGGGAACGCCCCGTCCACGGTGGCAGATCCGAAGTCGAGGAGGTTCGTGCCCTGCACGCCCGCGATCGTGGCGGCGGCGCCACCGGCCGGGGTGACGGTCAGCTCGAGTGCGGCCGGCTCGCCGGGGGCGGACGCCTGGAACCCTGTGAAGGCGAGGGTCGCGGCATCCGCCAGTCGCTCGCGCAGGCACTCGCGGGCGTGGAGTGGGGCGACGAATCCCAGCGGGTCGGTCGCGGCTGCTTCGATCTCGTGTGTGCCCGACTCCTCGATGACCTCGAGCACGACGACCGGCTGCCCCTCGTCGGACGCCCCGCACGAGACCGGCGGAAGCTGCACGCGGATGTCGACTCCACCGCCGGCGCGGACCGTGCTGGTGCGCCCCGCCACGACCCTCGTCGCCGGGCCGTCGAAGCGAGCGTCCTGCACCCGCACGTCGCCGATCACGAGCTGCTCGGCGGATCGGTTCACCACCCGCACCTGCGCCTGCCGCGGCGCGACGTCGGCGCGCAGCTGCGCGAGCTCGACGCTCACCCCGGCGGGAACCGTCGGCTGTGCGAGGGGATCGGTGCCTGGCGTGGCCGCGCAGCCGCCGAAGGCCAGGACTCCGGCGACCGCCAGCGAGAGCGCTCCGCGCCCGCGATCATGCCGGGAACGCATCCTGCCGCGGTCTCCCGATCTCCTGGTGTCTCCGCTGTGTCGCGGCATCCGCTCACCGATTCTGAGGAGTTCCGCACTCCGTGGCCGCTGCACGATACTCCGCGATGGTCACCGCGTCAGCGTCTCGCGGGCGACGGTGAAGTCCTCGAGCGCCACCGGGTCGATGTCGACGCCGAGGCCGTGGCCGATCGGCACCCGCACATGCCCGTCTTCGAGCACGGCGGGCTCGGTGACGATGTCGCGCGTGTAGAAGCGGCTCGAGGCCGAGACGTCGCCTGGCAGCGTGAAGCCCGGGAGCGCCGCGAGGGCCGCATTGGCGGCACGGCCGATGCCGGTCTCGAGCATGCCGCCGCACCACACCGGCACCCCGGCCGCGAGGCAGCGATCGTGGATCTTGACCGCTTCGAGGTAGCCGCCGACCCTGCCGGCCTTGATGTTGATGACGGATGCCGAGCCCAGCGCGAGCGCGTCGGCGGCCGCCTTGTCGGACACGATGGACTCGTCGAGGCATACGGGGGTGCGCAGGCGCCGAGCGAGCGTCGCGTGGTCGACGAGGTCGTCCTCCTGCAGCGGCTGCTCGATGAGGAGCAGGTCGAAGCGGTCGAGCTCGGCGAGGGTGTCGGCATCCGCCATCGTGAAGGCGGAGTTCGCGTCGACCTGCAGCGGGATCGCGCCGAACGCATCGCGCACGGCGGCCGTGTCGCCGACGTCGCGGCCGGGCTTGATCTTGATCTTGATGCGCACGTAGCCCTCGTCGAGGTAGCCGCGCACGGTCTCGACGAGCGCCGCGGGATCGCGCTGGATGCCGACCGACACCCCGCTCGGCACACGGTCGCGCACCGCCCCGGCGTACTCGGCGAAGCTGCGTCCCTCGGCGCGCAGCGCCGCATCGAGCACGGCGAGCTCGAGTCCGGCCTTGGCCATGCGGTGGCCCTTGAAAGGCTCGAGCACGCTCGCGACCTCCTCGGGTGCAAGGCGCTCCCGGTCGAGGAGCGCCGGCGCGAGGAAGCGCAGCGCGACGTCCCACGCGCCCTGGGTGTACTCGCTCGAGTACAGCGGATCGGCCTGCGTGACGACCTCGCCCCAGCCGTCGCCGTCAGTGGTGAGCGCCCGCACGACGATGACCTCACGCACCGTCTCGGTGCCGAACGACGTGGTGAACGGGGCGACGAGCGGCAGGTGCAGCACCCGCAGCTCGAATCCTTCGAGGGCGACGGATGCCGCCGGCCGGGCGATGGGCATGCGCTCAGCGTACGCCCGGCCGGCGACGGAGCGAGGCGGTCAGTGCGCGAAGCGCGCAGTCGCGGCGTCCCGGAGGACCGGGACGTACGTGGACCGGGCGACCCGCGGCCGCCGGCGACGCGGTTCTGCCGGCGCCGTGTGGTGCGCCGTTCCCCGCAGCGCGTCGCTCATAGCGACGATCAGGGTCTCGATGTGCTCGCGCATGGTTCCTCCTCGTTCGTAGAAGAGGAGATGCTCGGGACGGTGCTGATACATCACCCGCCGCGTCGCGAGGGCCAGCTCTTCGTGGGCCGACTGATCGGCGAACGAACTGATCGGTACACCTGCGTACCCGTCCATGACCCCACGGTACGAGGGGGTTCCGACATCGGTGATGATCTCCCGGGCGCGCCGGCGGCTCCGCGAAAAGTCCGCGGTCAGGCAGGGAGCTCGGCGAAGGCGCGCACGGGGAAGGTGCCGAACCCCTCGACCGCGGGCGGCGCCGCGGTGAACCGCGCGCCGCGCGGCGGCACCGAGCCGAGGTTCGTCAGGTGCTCGACGACGTGCACGCCGGCGCCGAGCAGCAGCGAGTGCGCGGGCCGCTCGCCGCCCGACTCGGTGTCGTCGATGTTCACCGAGTCGATGCCGACGAGCACCGCCCCGGCGTCGATGAGCCACTGCGCAGCCTCGCCCGTGAGGAACGGCGCCCCGGCTCCGTACTCCGGCTGCCCGAACCAGCGGTCCCACCCGGTGTGCAGCAGCACGGCGGCGCCGCGCACGTCACGATCGGCGAGCGTGGCGGAACGGATGCCTCGGCGCGCGGCCTCCCACGCGTCCTCGAGGTGGAACACCTCGGCGCGCAGGCCGACGAGCGACGACAGCTCGAGACCCGCCAGGTCACTGCCGTCGGCGTATCGGTGGAACGGCGAATCGAGGTAGGTGCCGGTGTTGCCGATCATGTGGATGACGTCCATCGCGAACTCCGTCCCCGGCGCGTAGCGGGCGCGCGAATCCTCGCGCGTGAGGTGGGGCGTGATCGTGGGCGCGGGAAGGCCGGGGTAGGTGACGAGCCCGGCGCGGATCGGGTGGCTGAGATCGACCACCCGCGTCTCGCCGGCGGCCGGGGACGCGGCATCCACTCCCCTGCTGCCGCGGTGCGGCTCCTCGAGGATGCGCAGGCCCCGCAGCTCCACCTCGTCGACGAGTGCCAGCCCGAGGTGGGCGATCAGCAGCCGGGCGATCTCGTCCTCGGTCGCATCCGCGCTCGGGAGGTCCAGCCGGAACCCCGTGCCGGCGAGGCCGCCGCCGTTGGCGAAGCGGATGTCGAAGTCGAAGTGGGCGCGGTACTCGGGCATGCCGGTCAGCCTAGGGGCGCAGCATCCGCGCGGACTGCCACTCATCGACGAATTCCGGTCGTTGAGCGAGCGTGAGAGTCGAAACGCGTGGGGCCTTCTCGAACACGCATCGCGTTTCGACTTCGCGCGCCAGAGCGCCCTCCGCTCAACGACCGGGAACGAGCAGGTACCCCCGCGCGTCGTCGAAGCCTCCGATGACGAGGCCTTCGGCCAGGTGCCCGACGAGCTGCTCGCGCACGTGTGCGCGCCAGACCGCGGCATCCACCGGCGTCTCGCGGCGGAGGATCTCGATGTCGTGCGGGATCTCGACCGAGGCGACCACGCGCTCGTCCTCGGGGGTGGGCACGGGCGGCGCGGCGAGCGCCCACGACACCATGATGCGGTCGGTCTCGTCGCCGCGGTTGACGCCGTCGTCCATCGGGCCGTAGTGGTTCACGAGGTATTCGGTGACCCGCGTGCCGAGCACGCGCAGGTTGAAGTGGGCGTTGCGCGCGACGAGCGGGTCGAACGTCCACGTGATGTGGCCGACGCCTCGGGCGAGCGCCCACTCCTGCTGGTGCCGCTTGAGCACGCGGCCGAGCCCCTGCGACTGGTGGTCGGGGAGCACGCCGGTGATGTGGCTGTGCATCGAGCGCGCGGCGGGCTCCGCGAAGAACGCGACGGACGCCCCGACCAGGCGCTCCTCGTCGTACAGGCCGACGGCGTAGTTGCCGGCGTGGGCGAGGGCGCGCAGCAGGTTCGGCGGCATGCCGCCCCGGTCGCCGCCCCACACCTCGGCGAGCACCTCGGAGGCGCGGTGGACCTCTTCGACCGTGTCGAGGAAGCGGATGTCGATGCCGGGCGGCGTCGCGGTCTCGGGCATGAGCTAAGTCTGCACCCGCGGAGCCCGGCGCTCAGAGCCCAGATAGCCTGAACTGATGGGCACAGGTGACGAGGACGCGAGAAGAAGACTCACCCGGATGCCTCGCCAGGGCGCCATCGTGGCGGTCCTGGCGATCGCGGGGCTCGCGTCGTCGTTCATGTTCACGCTGGTCGTGCCCATCCAGTCGAAGCTGCCCGAGCTCCTGAACGCGAGCCGCGACGACACCGCGTGGGTCGTGACCTCGACCCTTCTCGCGGCCGCGGTGATGACCCCGATCGCCGGACGTCTCGGCGACATGTACGGCAAGCGCCGCATCGTGCTCGTGCTGCTGGCACTGCTGGTCGTCGGATCGGTGATCGCCGCCGCCTCCCCCGGCATCGTCGGTGTCATCATCGGGCGCACGCTGCAGGGCGCCGTGACCGGCGTGATCCCCCTCGGCATCTCGATCCTGCGCGACGTGCTGCACGAAGACCGGGTCGACTCCGCCATCGCCCTCATCAGTGCCACGCTCGGCGTCGGCGGTGCACTGGGGCTTCCGATCAGCGCCTTCATCACCGAGCGCAGCGACTGGCACGTGCTGTTCTGGGTCGCCGCCGGCCTCGGCGTGATCGTCTTCGCCCTCGTGCTGTGGATCGTGCCGGTGAGCGCCCTGCGCACGGGCGGGAAGTTCGACTACCTCGGCGCGGCCGGCCTCGCCGTCGGACTCGTCGGCGTGCTGCTCGCGGTGTCGCGAGGCAACGAGTGGGGCTGGACCTCCCCCGTGGTGCTCGCCTGCGGCCTCGGCGGCCTCGCCGTGCTGCTGCTGTGGGGCTGGTACGAACTGCGCATCGCGGACCCGCTGCTCGACCTCCGCGTCGCGGCGCGGCGCCCTGTGCTGCTCACCAACCTCGCCTCGATCGCGTTCGGCTTCTCGCTGTTCGCGTCGAACGTGATCTACCCGCAGATGCTCGAACTGCCGACCGCGGCAGGCGGGTTCGGCCTGTCGCTCGTGGCCGCGAGCCTCATCGTGATGCCGGCAGGTCTCGTGATGATGGTGCTCTCGCCCTTCTCGGGGCAGCTCGCGCGCACGGTCGGGCCCAAGCTGCTCCTCGTCGTCGGCGCCATCGCGCTCGTCATCACCTACGGGTTCACCCTCCTGTTCGCGAGCGAGGTGTGGCAGATCCTCGTGGCGAACATCGGCATCGGCTTCGGCATCGGCTTCGGCTACGCGGCGATGCCGATGCTCATCATGCGCTCGGTGCCGCAGTCCGAGACGGGCGCGTCGAACGGCCTCAACGCGCTGTTCCGCTCGCTCGGCACCAGCACCGCCGCGGCCGTGATCGGCGCGGTGCTCGCGACCTTCGCGGTCGAGGTCGACGGCGTGCCGGTGCCAGATCCGGCGGCGTTCCACATCTCGTTCCTGCTCGGCGGCGGGGCCGCGCTCGTCGCGCTGCTCGTCGCACTGTTCATCCCTCGCCACCACGCGCCCCAGGAGCGGCATCCGTCCCTCCCGGAGTGACTATCGCGCTGCTTCTCAGCTGAGGAGCAGCACCTCGTCCTCAAATGAGGACCTGAGCCGAGATGCGGAGCGAACCCGCCCGAACGCTCCTCAACTCGGCGCAGGTCCTCAGCTGAGGACCGAGGTCGAAGGCCCTCAGCTGAGGAACGACCGCTCAGCGCCCCGGGCGGGCACGGGGGTCAACCGCGCGAGCCTCGGGGAGTCCGGCGCGAGCCGCTCGGCGACGGCGACCGCCGAGAGGATCGCGCTCTCGTGCGAGTCGGCGTCGGCGGTGTAGAGCCCCGCGAGCGAGACGCCGTGCCGCCCCTGCAGCGGGCGCAGCCGTCGCTGCGCGTCGAAGTACTCGGTGTCGATGAGGCCGTGCCGGTAGGTCGCAGTCGCGTAGAGCGGCTGCGGCAGCTCATCGTCGTACGTCACCCAGCTCTTGAAGACGTCGACCCCGCGCGAGGGGCTCCAGATCGACAGCGAGCTGTGCGCAGCATCCGTCCGCACGTTCACGACCGACCACGCGCGCTCGTCGTGCGGCATCAGCCGCCGGTCGCCGTGAATGGCGATCGTCGTGTCGAAGTATCCGAAGCGCGCCAGCTGCGCCGTGAGCTCGGCGAGCTCCGTCAGCGGCGCGAGCAGGTCGTGCGCCGTGCGTGCGTCGCACGCGAGCACGAGATGGTCGAACGGATGCTGCGCCCCGGCCGCCTCGACGAGCAGCGTGCCGTCGGCATCCCGTGTGACGGAATCGACCGGAGCGCCGGTGCGCAGGTGCGCGCGCTCGAGTGAGGCGACGAGGGCGTCGACGTAGGCGCGGAGCCCGCCCGGGATCTCGCTCTGCTCGGGCGGCGTCAGGCCCCGCGGAAGGTTCGCTCCCAGGTAGTACAGCGCGTTGTACGCGGCGAACCGGCGGAAGTCGGCGAGGTCGACGCACCAGAACGCGAGCAGCAGCGGGAAGAGGAAGTCGTCGACGAACGCCTTCGGCAGCCGCTCGCGCTCGACGTACTCGGCGATCGTCACGGTCGTGTCGTGCTCGGCGAGGAACGCCGGCAGCCCCGACAGGAACACGCGGAAGCGCACGAGGTGGACGATCGCGCGCGGCGTGAGCGACGCCCACACCGGCCGGCCGCGCCGGATCGGTGGCATCGCGACGGGCCGGGTGCCGTCGCGGCGCGATACCGTCAGGGTCGCCGGGTACGTCGTGCGCGGCACCTCGAGCTCGTCGAGCAGCCGGTTGAACGTCGCGTAGGCGGCGCTGCGCGCGAAGAACTGGAACCCGGCGTCGATGCGGAGCGCCTGGCCGTCGACCTCGACGTCGACGGTGTGCGCGTGGCCGCCGAGCCGGTCGTCCTTCTCGAACAGCGTGACATCGTGGTCGTGCTCGAGCAGCCACGCGGCCGCAAGTCCCGCGGCGCCGCCGCCGATGATGCCGATCCGCATGTGCGCGCCGTTCTGTGAGCCCCCGCTCAGACTAGGGCGTTCGCCCCAGGGCTATCGCGCCCGCGCACCCCGTCGCTAGCCTGACGTCAACCGGGGCGACGGGAGCAGGCGATGGACGGGCGTGATCAGGGCTTTCAGGGGGACGACGCGGCGCGGGGCGATCGCAAGCCCGAACAGGTGCCGGTCGGCCCGCCCGACGGGGCCACCGCCGCGGCGGACGCCACCCGAACCGGCACGGTCGCAGCGAGGAGCGGCACCGACGCCGCCGGAACCACCGCCCCGGAAGACGGCGCCGACCACGACACCCGGTTCTTCGGGCAGCCCTGGGCCCTCGCGCACATCTTCGGCGTGGAGATGTGGGAGCGGTTCAGCTTCTACGGCATGCAGGGCATCCTGCTCATCTACATGTACTACTCCGTCGCCGACGGGGGCCTGGGCATCCCGGAGGCGACGGCGACCGGCATCGTCGGCGCCTACGGCGGCACCGTGTACCTCTCGACGATCCTCGGCGCCTGGGTGGCGGACCGCCTGCTCGGCTCGGAGCGCGTTCTGTTCTTCAGCGCGTGGGTCATCATGGCGGGGCACATCGCCCTCGCCCTGCTCCCGAGCGTGTGGGGGCTCGGCGTCGGCCTCATCCTCGTCGCCGTCGGCTCGGGCGGGCTGAAGGCCAACGCGACCGCCGTCGTCGGCACGCTGTACACCCCGAAGGATCCGCGCCGCGACGCGGGGTTCTCCCTCTTCTATCTCGGCATCAACCTCGGCGCGTTCCTCGGCCCGATCGTGACCGGGTTCCTGCAGAGCAACGTCGGGTTCCACTGGGGCTTCGGGGTCGCGGCGATCGGCATGGCCATCGGCCTCATCCAGTACTCGTTCGGACGCAAGCAGCTGCCGGCGTCGTCACGGGTGGTCGCGAACCCGCTCCCCTCGAACCGCCGGGGCATGATGATCGGCATCGGCATCGCAGGGCTGCTGCTCATAGTCGTGCTCGTGCTCACGGGGGTGATCCGCGCCGACAACCTCGCCGGCGTCGTGATCCTCGTCACGCTTGCGGCTGCCATCGCCTACTTCTGCGTGATCATCTCGTCGCGGGCGATCAGCGGCGACGACCGCTCGCGCGTCATCGGGTTCATCCCGCTGTTCGTCGTGAACGTCGGCTTCTGGTCGTTGTACCAGCAGCAGTTCACGGTGCTGACCATCTACTCCGACAAGCAGCTCGACCGTACGATCTTCGGCTGGGAGATGCCGGTGTCGTGGGTGAACTCCATCAACCCGATCTTCGTCATCATCCTGTCGGGCGTCTTCGCCGCCATCTGGACGAAGCTCGGCGACCGCGCCCCGTCGGCGCCCGTGAAGTTCTCGCTCGGCGCGATGATCATGGGCCTCGCGTTCCTGCTGTTCCTGCCGTGGGCGAACGGCGCCCCGAACTCGACACCGCTGCTGGCGATCGTGATGATCCTCTTCGTGTTCACCATCGCCGAGCTGTTCATCTCCCCGCCGGGGCTCTCGGTGACGACGAAGCTCGCGCCCGAGCGCTTCCACACGCAGATGGTGGCGCTGTACTTCCTCTCGATCGCGCTCGGCACCGCGATCGCCGGCTGGCTGGCCCAGTTCTACGACCCCGAGAACGAGATCCCCTACTTCACGATCCTCGGCGGCATCGCGATCGTGCTGGGCCTCGCGCTGCTCGCCGCGGTCAAGCCGGTGCTGAAGCTGATGCGGGGCGTCCGGTAGGCAGCGTGTGGCGCGTGCGCCCGGGCTCCAACGCGATCTCTCCTGCAGGCGTCGCCAGCCGGGCGGTCACGCCGTGCGGCACGTCGACGGTCACGGATGCCGCACCCGCGGCGACCGCCCACTCCACGCCGAGCCGCCCGTAGGGCGTGCCGACGTGCGCGCGCACCTGGCCGACCCCGGCATCGAAGTCCGGCTGGATGACGGCGGTGCGATAGCCGGGCGAGGTGGAGCGGATGCCGGCGACCCGGCGATAGAGCCAGTCGTCGACGCTCCCCGGCGCGTAGTGGTTGAACGACATCGGGCGGATCGAACCGTCCGGCGCGATCGCATCCCACGTCTCCCAGATGGTCGTCGCGCCGTTGTCGACCTCGTAGAGCCACGACGGCATCTCGGACTGCCACAGCAGGGTGCGGGCGAGTTCGGGGTGACCGTGATCGCACAGCACATCGAGCAGGTACGGCGTCGAGAGGAAGCCGGTGTCGAGCCGGTCGCCTCGCTCGTGGACGAGTTCGACGAGCCGCGCGGTCGTGCGGGCGCGCAGCCCGGCAGGCACCATGTCGAACGCGAGCGCGACGACGTAGACACCCTGGAGGCGCACCGGCAGGTCGCCGTCGGCGTCGACGTACTCGGCGGCGAAGGCGGCACGCACCCGAGCTGCCCGCTCGGCGAGGTCGGCGGCATCCGTGGGTCGTCCGAGCACTTCTGCCGCTTGAGCGGCGATCGTGAGCGTGTTCGCCTGGAACATCGGAGCGAGGTACTCGCTGGTGAGGGCCGGCGCGATGCCGATGGCTTCGTGGGTCGGCAGCCCCTCCATCGTGCTCGGCGTCAGCCAGTCGCCGAAGTGCGAGCCGGTGTTGTAGAGCAGCGCCTGCGCGCGGATGCGCGCCTCGGCGAGGTCCACGCCCGCGAGCGACGTGGGCAGCTCCGCCGCCGCAGTGCGGCGTTGGTACTCGATCCACCGGAGCATCGCGTCGAAGTTCTCCTCGAGCACGCGGACGTCGCCGGTGCGCTCGTAGAGGGTCCACGGCACGATGGCGATCGCGTCGCTCCATCCGGCCGCGGCCACGATCGAGCCGATGCCCTGCGCGTTCGCCGCGGCCTCCGCGTCGAACGGCGAGCGCGGCGAGAAGATCGGGATGCGGCCGTCCGGCAGCTGGTCGGCCCGCAGGTTGTCGAGCCACCGCTCGAGGAACGGCAGCACCTGCGCGTTGTTCGTCGCCGCGCCGGCGAACGCCTGGATGTCGCCGGTCCAGCCCGCGCGCTCGCGCTGCGGGCAGTCGGTCGGCACCGACAGGAAGTTGCCGCGCTGGCTCCACACGACGTTCTGGTGCAGGCGGTCGAGGCGGGGATCGGATGCCGCGAACGCGCCGGTCTGCTCCAGATCGCTCGCGAGCACCACGGCGACGACGTCGTCCGGCTCGAGCGGCGCGGTCGAACCGCTGATGCGCGCGTACCGGAAGCCGTGGAACGTGAACTCGGGCTCCCACTCGTCCGCTCCGCCGGCCGAGACGAAGACGTCCGTCTGCTCCTTGTTGATGCCGACGATGTTGGCGAACCACGAGCCGTCGGCCGCGAGCGTCTCGGTGTGCTCGATCGTGACGCGGTGACCAGCGGTCATGTCGCGCAGACGCACCCGCACGCGACCGACGAGCACCTGGCCGAAGTCCACGATCGTGCCCTGCGCGGTCTCGACGAGCGCGACCGGGCGCACCTCGAGCACCCGGCGTACCGGCTCGCCGCGGAACGGCACCAGAACGGCGTGATCGGTGCCGACCTCGGCCACCGGCATCCATCCGCCGTCGTCGAATCCGGGGCGGTCCCAGCCCGACGGCACCGCGCGGCGATCGAAGCTCTCGCCGACGAACAGATCGGCGTACGCCCACGGCCCGGGCGCGCTGCGCACATCGGCGCCGGAGGTCACGAGCTGGGTCGTGCCATCGGCGTAGTCGACGTGCAGCTGCCAGATCGCCGACGTGCGCGTGCCGAACTGCGCGCTCGAGCCCGTGAGGCCCAGCCGGCCGGCCCACCAGCCGTCGGCCAGCGCCAGCCCGAGGACGTTCTCGCCCTCGACGAGCGCCGCCGTCACGTCGGACGACGCGAACGAGATGCGGTGCTCGTAGCTGTCGAACCCGGGCGCGAGCACCTGGTCGTCCGCGCGCCGGCCATTGACGGACGCGGAGTACACGCCGCGAGCGGTCGCGAACAGCCGCGCCCGCACGACGCCGGGACCGATCTCGAACGCCTGCCGCAGCAGCCGCGGGGGCCGCAGGCGCTCTTCGGGCGGCGAGTCGGGGCCGAGTCCGCGGATCCAGTCGACGATGCTCCACCGCTCGATGACCGCGTCCCGCTGCCCGGGCTCGATCCAGGGCGCGACCCAGTCGGAGGCATCCAGCAGCGACGTCTCGAACGTCGAGGTGGCCCAGTCCGACCATTCGCCGCCCGACGGACGACTGCGCACGCGCCATTCGTAGACGGTGTTCGAGGTCAGCGCTTCGCCCGCGTAGAGGGCGGGAGCGGCATCCGCCTTCTCGATCTCGCCGCTCGCCCAGACGAGCCTGCCCCCGGTCGACACCTCCAGCTCGCACGCCGCGCGCGCGTGGTCGACGAGCCACGAGAGGCGGGGCTGCCGCGCCCCGAGGGCGATCGGGGCGCGGAGGTGTTCGACGCGCAGGTCATACGGTGTCATGTGTCCTCGCAGAAGGTGCCGGGCGCTTCGACGGGCTCAGCGACCGGGTGGGTCAGGGCGCAGACGTGAAGTGCGTGGTGAGGGTGCCGATGCCCTCGATCTCGCTCACGAGCACATCGTCGGGCCTGATGAACCGGGGCGGGGTGCGGCGGTTGCCGATGCCCGACGGCGTGCCCGAGAAGATGATGTCGCCCGGGAGCAGCGGGCACACCGCCGACAGCCGCATCAGCAGCTCGGGCACGTCGTACAGCATCATCGAGGTGCGCGAGGCCTGCATGCCCTCGCCCGACAGCGTGCACGAGATGGCGAGGTCGTCGCGGTCGGCGAACTCGTCCGGTGTCACGAGCCACGGCCCGGTCGGGCCGAAGCCGGGAAAGGATTTGCCGAGGCTGAACTGCGGCGCCGAGCCCTGCAGCTGCGTGACCCGCTCCGACAGGTCCTGGCCGATCGTGAGCCCCGCGACGTGATCCCACGCGTGCTCCCGGTCGATGCGATGCGCCTCACGGCCGATCACCACGACGAGCTCGACCTCCCAGTCGACGTTGCCCTCGGGCAGCTCCACGACGGCCTCCGGGCCGACGATCGACGACGGGAACTTCGTGAACGTCACCGGCATCTCATCCGGCGGGTACCCCGCCTCGGCGGCGTGCTCGGCGTAGTTCAACCCGATCGCGAACACCTGCCGCGGGCGAGGCACCGGCGCGCCGAGTCGGGTCGCCTCGAAG
Source organism: Microbacterium sp. Leaf288 (assembly GCF_001422925.1). GTDB lineage: Bacteria > Actinomycetota > Actinomycetes > Actinomycetales > Microbacteriaceae > Microbacterium. The sequence goes on along the minus strand of NZ_LMNI01000001.1, from coordinate 830,976 downwards.
GCGATGGATGCTGCGGCCGCAGCATCCGGAACCGCCGACGCCCACTCCGCGAAGGCCTGCCAGTCGTCGAACAGCGCCTGGGGGTCCGAACCGAAGCGACCGTCCGATGCCTGCTCGACGTCGACCGCGCGGTCGCCGGTGACGACGACCGCGCGACCGGCGAGGTTCGCGAGCCTCACCAGTCGACTCGCTGCGGGGCGGGCTCGCCGTAGCGGTCCTCCCAGCTGATGACCTTGTTGCGCAGCGTCCCGATGCCGGTGATCTCGGCCTCGATCTGGTCGCCGGGCTTCAGGTAGAAGTCGAACGGGTTGTCCTGGATGGCCGCGACGCCCGAGATCGTGCCGGTGGTGATGATGTCGCCGGCGCTGTAGATCTGCGGCGAGTGGTAGGCCACCAGGTGCGGGAACTTGATGCGGGTCTGGTTCGTGTTGCCCTGCTGGCGCACCTCACCGTTCACACGCAGCTGCATCGGCAGCTCGTGCATGTCGGGCACCTCGTCGCGCGTGACGATCCACGGGCCGATGGGGCAGAACGTGTCGATCGCCTTCGAGAACGAGAAGACGCCCGACTCCATCTCCTTGCGCTGGATGTCGCGCGCCGAGATGTCGTTGAACACGGTGAAGCCCGCGATGTAGTCGTCGGCCTCGTCGGGTCCGAAGAACTTGCCCGACTTGCCGATGATGATGGCGAGCTCGAGCTCGTAGTCCATCTCCTTCGTGAGGTGGTCCGGGTAGACGATGTCGTCGTCGGGGCCGATGATCGCGTCGACGTTCTGGAAGAACACGATGCCCTTGTGAACGGGGTGCGACCAGTTGACGGCCTCGAGCTCGTTGTGATGGTCGGCGAAGTTGCCCGCGGTGTGGAAGAACTTCTTGGGGCGGATGGGCGCCTCGAGCTTCACGTCGGCGTACGCGAGGCGCTCGCCGGTCTCGGTGACCTGGCCGCCCCGCTCGAAGTACTCGCGGGTCGAGGGGACGTCGAGCTCGATCACGACGCCTTCCTCGAGTTCCAGCCGGCCGACGCGTCCGCCGTCGAAGGTGATGAGCTTCATGGGTTCTGTCTCCTAGATGTCGGGCGGGCGCTCAGGCGCCGACCATGTTGAATCCGCCGTCGGCGAGCATGTAGCCGCCGGTCAGGTGGGCCGCCTCGTCGGTCGCGAGCCACAGGCACGCCCCGGTGACGAACTCGGGCGGCGGGATGACGCCCATCGGCGTCTGCGACAGCAGCACCTCGCGGCGGCCGTTCTTCCAGTCCTCGCGGTTCAGCAGCCGCTCGGTCTCCATGAAGCCGGGCGCGAAGGTGTTGACGCGCACCGCGGGGGCGAACGCCTTGGCGTAGGACTTCGTGATGCCGAGGATCGCGTACTTCGCCGCGGCGTACTGCGGTGCCCGCGCCGAGCCGCGCACGATCACGGTCGAGCCGACCTGCACGATGCTGCCGTGGCCCTGTGCCAGCATCCGCTCACCGAACTCGTGCGTCATGAGGAGCGTCCCCTTGACGTCGATGTCGATGACCGCGTCGAGGGCCTCCTGCGTGAGCTCGTCCCAGTTCATCTGCTCGCTCGAGACGTCGCCGACGTTGTTGACGAGCACGTCCAGGGTGCCGAACGCCGCCCACACCTCGTCGGCCATGCGCTTGATCTGCTCCCAGGAGCCGATGTCGGCCTGGACGAGGATGCCGTCGCTGCCGGCCTCGCGGATGCGCTGCAGCGTCGCTTCGGCGCCCGCCTTCGACGAGCGGTAGTGGACGGCGACCTTCGCGCCCTCCTGCGCGGCGCGGACGGCGATCTCGGCGCCGAAGCCGGTGCCGGCACCGGTGACGAGCACGGTCTTGCCGGCGAAGCGCGGGAAGATCTGCGGGGTGGGGTCGGTCATCGGGTTCTCCAATCGTCGAGCGCGCTCAGACGAGCGTGCGTCCGCCGTCGATGTACATGACATGGCCGGTGACGAACCCGGCATGCCGTGAGGACAGGAAGAGCGCGGGGCCGGTGAGCTCGTCGGGCGTGCCGAGACGGCCGGCAGGGACGAGGTTCTCGAGATCCTTGCGCTTGCCGGGCTTGGCGAGCTCTCCCGCGGTGAGCGGCGTCTCGATGTAGCCCGGCGCCAGGGCGTTCACCGTGACGCCCGACGCGGCCCACTCGCGCGCCATGACCCGCAGGAGCTGGTTGATCCCGCCCTTCGAGGCCGCGTAGGGCCCGTGGGAGTGGTGGGCCAGCAGTCCGGAGACGCTCGACAGCGCGAGCACGCGGCCGTGGCCCTGCGCGACCATGTGCCGGCCGGCTGCCTGCGCCAGCCCGAAGAGGGACGACAGGTTGACCCGCAGGATGTGGTCCCACTCGTCCTCGGTGAACTCGAGGATCGGACGCCGGTCGTTGATGCCGACGGCATGGAGCAGCACGTCCAGGCCGCCCAGCTCTTCGACGACGTCGGCCACGACCCGCTCCCCCGCGCCGTGCTCGGTGAGGTCGGCATGGTGGAGCGCGTACCTCGCCCCCGTGGCATCGAGGTCGGCGCCGATCGCGTCCAGCGCGCGCTGATCGCGGTCGACGACCGCGACGGATGCCCCGGCCTCGGCGTACGCGAGCGCGCACGCTCCGCCGATCCCGCCGGCTCCGGCGACGAGCACGCGCGCGCCCTCGAGTCCGAGCCATGCGGCCTTCGCGGCCTGGAGGGTGTCTGCCATGACGTCTCTCGCAATCGAGTTCATTGGGTGAAAGCGACTTTCGTTGATTGAATGTAGGCTGATCCCAGCGATTCGTCAAATGGAGGAGACAGATGCCGCCCCGCGTTCCCCCGCTCCGCCCCGAGGAGCTCTCCCCCGCACAGGCCGACCTGTACGGGGCGATCGCCGGCGGGCCGCGCGCCCAGGGTCCGCAGCACTTCGCCCTGACCAGGCCGGATGGTTCGCTGCGCGGCCCCTTCAACGCCCTTCTGCTCGCGCCCGACCTGGGCGGCGCGCTCCAGCACGTCGGGTCCGTCATCCGTTACCGGGGTGCGCTCACCGATCGCGCGCGCGAGCTCGCGATCCTGCTGGTCGCGGCCCACTGGGACAGCACCTTCGAGCGAGAAGCCCACGAGGCGGTGGGCGCCGCTGCGGGCCTCGGCGACGCCGAGCTGGCCGCGTTGCGGGCGGGCGACATCACGCCCTTCGAGGGCGACGAAGGTCTCGTCGCCGCCGTCACCCTCCAGCTGGTCGGCGGCGATCTCGACGACGGACTGTGGGACGCGGCATCCGTCGCCCTCGGCGCAGCCGTCGTGTTCGAGCTCACGACGCTCGTGGGCTACTACGCCACCCTCGCCCTGCAGCTGCGCGTGTTCCGCGTCGACGGCTGAGATTGCACGCCTCCGGACCGAGAGATACGGTTTCACACGATGAAAGCCGAAGAGACCCCGAGCGAGTCCGCCGAGAAGTCGCCGAGCCGCTATCGCATCGAGGCACTCGCGAAAGGGCTCGACGTCCTGCGGCTCTTCGACGAGTCCGTCACGTCGCTCAAGCTCCGCGACATCAGCGAGCGCACCGGCATCCCGATGCCGACGGCCTTCCGCGTGGTGGCGACCCTCGAAGAGGGCGGTTACCTCGAGCGCCTGGCGGACGGCGCGATCCGTCCGGGTGTCGCCGTGCTGCTGCTGGGCTCGGCCGCGCTGCGCGGGTCGAGCCTCGTCCAGCTCAGCGAGCAGCCGCTGCGCCACCTCGCCGAGGAGTCCGGCGAGACCGTCAACCTCGGCGTGCTCGTCGGCGATCAGGTGCTGTACCTCGCACGTCTGCGCAACTCGGACCTCGTCACCGCGAACATCCAGGTCGGGTCGACGCTGCCTGCCGCCTACACCTCGATGGGCAAGCTCCTGCTGGCCTATCTGAGCGACGCAGAGCTCACCGCGGCCCTTGCTGCTCACGAGTTCGGGACGGATGCCGGACCCAACGCCGCGACGTCGCTCGACGAGCTGCGCGAGCGCCTGGCCGTCATCCGCGAACAGGGCTATTCGCTGCAGGACCAGGAGGTCGCGGCCGGCTTGCGCTCGGTCTCGGTGCCCGTATTCGGACGGGATGCCTCCAAGCCCGCCGCCGCGATCAACATCGCGGTGTCGACGCAGCGTCATGATCTCGCCTCGCTGCGTGGACCGATCCTCGATCGCCTGCGGGCGACGGCGGACGACATCTCGAGGCTCCTGCGCGCCACGTGACTCGTCCGGGACGACGCCGGCTCAGCGCGCCGCGACGGCATTCCCGATGAGCACCAGTGTGCGCTCGGCGGCCGGGTGGCCGATCTCGTTCAGGTAGCCGTGCATCGCACCCCGCTCGCGCACCACGCGGACATCGACACTTGCCGCCGCCAGTTCCGCCGCGAACGCCTCGCCAGAGGGGCGCAGGCTGTCGAGCTCGGCGTTGACCATCAGCACCTCGGGCAGGCCTGCGACGTCATGGCCGCCCGGGAATGCGTAGCCGTCGGGGTCGCTGCCGTCGGGCAGGTAGTTGCGGTTGATCGCGGCGCGGGTCTCGGGCGTGAACAGCCGCGACGGCGGAACGTCCCGCAGGAGCCCGGCCGTCTCGTCGTTCGGAGGCAGTATGCCGTCGTGCAGCGACGGGTACACGAGCGCGAGGATGCGGGGGGCCGTCGTGCCGCGATCACGCAGTCGCATCGCGGCGCCGGCCGACAGGTTGGCACCGGCGCTTGCACCGCCCAGCGACACCCGCTCGGGGTCGGCGCCGTACGTGCGGGCGTTCGCAACGGCCCAGTCGAAGGCGGCGACGGTCTGCAGTCCGGCGACCGGGAACCGGGCGCGAGGGCGGGCGGAGTCGGCCTCCGCCCGCAGCTGCTCCGGCGTGGGCAGGCCTGCGTCCGGGTCTGGCGGGGCGAGACCTTCCAGGGCGTCGAGCGGCGCAAGCGTGTAGTCGACCGACACCACGATGGTTCCGGTCTCGCTCAGCCGCCGTCCGACCTGGTCGGCCTCCGGCATCTCGAGGTCGCCGAACATGAACGCACCTCCGTGCAGCCAGACCAGCAGCGAGCCGTTGGGCTCGACAGCGGGGTACACGCGCACGCGGAAGTCGAAACCGCCAGCGGAGAGCGCGACGTCGTGGATCTCGGTCATCATCGGCATGCACCGAAGGGCTCAGGTGATGCGAGGTGGAAGCCTTCGTCGCGAGTGGGGTCTGTCACTTCAGTCTCCTTGTGAATGTGTGACGCGCGAGCAGAAGTCGATCGCGGCGTCGAACACCGTGGACGGGTCGTCGAGCCCCTGCCAGAAGTGCTTTCCGCCCGCAACGGTGTGGAAGTCGACATCGGCTCCGACGACTCGGAGTGCCTCGGCGAGCGCCTCGCTCTGCGAGAACGGCACGTGCTCGTCGGCGGTGCCGTGCGCGATGTGGAACGGCGGAGCGCCGGCGTGCACCTGGTGGGCGGGACTCGCACGGCGTGCGACCTCGGGTTGCTCTGCGGCGGGTCCGCCGATCCAGCGAGCCTCACGGGTCTTCTCGGGCGGATCGCCCATGTCGTGTTCAGCCATCGTGAAGAGGTCGGCGGGACCGAACCAGTCCACGACGCCGCGCACGTCACGGCGGCGGAGCCCCGTGAGCGCGGCGAGCGTCGCGCCCGCCGAGACTCCCCACAGCGCCGTGCGCGAGGCATCCACGCCGCACTCGGCCGCGTGGTCCTGCAACCACGTGATCGCGGCATCCACGTCGTCCAGCTGTGCGGGGAAGCGCGCCTCGCCGCTCAGCCGATACTCGACCGACGCGATCGCGAAGCCCGCGGCGACGATGCGGTCGAACGAATCGGCGACGCTGATGCCGGGGGTGAAGACCTTGCGGCTGCCGCGCAGCCACCCCCCGCCGTGCAGGAACACGACGAGGGGCGCGCCTGCGGTCTCGGGGGTGCGCAGGTCGAGCGACAGCGGCCGGAATCCCTCGGTCTGGGCGACGTCGACCTCGAAGAGCGAGGACACGGGTGCGTCAGTCGCGGAACCGGAACTCGGGCATGAAGATCGTGGCGTACTTCTCGCCCGCGGCGCGCATGATCGAGAAGTCCGGTACGTACACACCCTGAGGCTCATCGAGGTCGGTCTTCTGGCCGATCGCGTGGAAGAACCGCTCGAAGCCCGCCGTGCCGGCGCCGAACACCGTCGTGGTGTTCTCGATCTTGAACGCATGGACGATGTTCGCCGGCACGAACGCGAAGTCGCCCGTGGTGAGCGTGGTCTTGCTGTGGTAGTCCGCCTGGTCGTCCATCCACACCGAGATCTCGCCGTCGACGACGTAGAAGAACTCGTGGGTCTCGAGGTGCGTGTGGGCGGGGATGCGGTCCCCCTGACGCGCCTTCATCGTCCACGCGCCGTACTGGTCGTCCGTCTCGTCTCCCGAGACCAGGATCTCGAAGAGCTGGTCGAAGACGAGCGACTTCTCACCCTGCCCGTTGCCGATCACGTAAGGCTTCGGGGCCGCGGGCAGGATTCCGGCGAACGCGACCTTGTCGGGGTCGTCAGCGGCGAAAGTGGTCATGCTTACCTCCATGTAAGACAGTGGTGCCGTTAGGCAGACGGGAACATCGGGCCATTCCGATCGACCGTTCCAGATGCCTCAAGTCTCACGAGGTTCCGCACCCTGAGGAAGTTCGACATCCCTACCCGGCGTTAGCCTGAGGCTAAGATCCGAGCATGGACGTGCCCATCCACGTGATCCGGTATTTCTGCGTGCTCGCCGAGGAGCTGCACTTCGGTCGCGCCGCTGAGCGCCTCAGCATCACCCCTCCGTCGCTGAGCCAGCAGATCAGCCGCCTCGAGCAGCAGCTCGGCGTCAAGCTGTTCGATCGAAGTCCTCGCAAAGTCGAGCTCACCGGCTACGGGCGCGACCTGCTGCCTCTCGCCCGTCGTGTGCAGGACGACCACGATCAGCTCCTCGCCTGGGCGCAGTCGGTGCGCCGCGATCAGCACACGCCGCTCCTGCGCGTCGGCGTCGTCGCCGCAGGCGCGGGCGCGCTGACCACCGCCGCGATCGCCGCGACGATGCAGGCGATCCCGACGGCGCGGATCGAGATGCGGCGGCTCGGCTTCTTCGACGTGGCCTCGGAACTCGAAGCCGGGCGGGTCGATGTCGTGTTCGCGCCGTCGCCGATGGTGCTGCCGCCTCGGATCCGTGTGGAGCCGCTGTGGCGCGAGCCGCGGGTGCTCGTCGTCCCCGCCGGTCACGCCCTCGCCGGACGAGAGTCGGTCACCATCGTGGAGACCAACGACGAGGTGTTCGTGGCGGTCGCCCGCGGGGTTCCCGAGGTCGTGAACTGGTGGATCGTCGACCCCCGCCCGGACGGGACGCGACCCCGCCGCGGCCCGACGGCCGACAGCGTCGACGGGCTCTTCGAGCTGGTCGCAGCCGGGGCGGGGGTGAACATCGCGGGGCAGTCCGCTTCACGCCAGTACCGCCGCGACGAGCTCGCGTTCGTGCCGATCTCCGACATCGAGCCGGCCACGATCGTGCTGTGCAGCCTCAGCGATTCGCCGAACCCGATGGTCAGGACGTTCCGCGAGACGGCGCAGGAGCTCTCGCCGCTCGTCGATGCGACGCTCCACTGACCCGCCGGGTCAGCCGACCGCCGCCTTCGCCTGCGCCCGCAGCCTCTGCCAGACCTCGCGGCGGCGGGCCTGCTCGTCGGGATCCGGCACGGGCGAGGCTGCCATGAGCACACGCGTGTACTCGCTCTGCGGGCTGCGGATGACGTCGACCGTGGCTCCCTGCTCCATGACCTTTCCGCGATAGAGCACGACGACCCGCTGGGCGAGGAACTCGACGACCGCCATGTCGTGGGCGATGAAGAGGTAGCCGAGATCGGCGCCGGCACGCAGCTCGGCGAGGAGGTTCAGCACCTGCGCCTGCGTCGACAGATCGAGCGCGCTCACCGCCTCGTCGCACACGACCAGGCGCGGATCCGTCACGAGTGCCCGCGCGATCGCGATCCGCTGCCGCTGCCCGCCGGAGAACTGGCGCGGGTACCGGTCGTACGAGCCGGCGGGAAGCCCCACCGACGCGAGGACCTCATTCGCGCGGCGCTCCCGCTCCTCGCGGGCGACACCGGCGACGCGGAGCGGCTCCGTGAGGGCGTCGCCGATCACCCGGCGCGGGTTGAGCGACGAGAACGGGTCTTGGAACACCGCGCGAAGGTCCCCCTGCAACGCACGACGTTCGGCGACGCTGGCGTGCGTGATGTCGCGCCCCTCGAAGAGGATCTGCCCGTCGCTCACCGGCTGCAGGCCGAGGATCGCCCGGCCGATCGTCGTCTTTCCCGAACCGGACTCGCCGACGAGCCCGAGCGTCTCACCGCGGGCGATCGCGAACGAGACGTCGTCGACCGCGGCCGGTCCCTTCTTGCCGTAGCGCACGACGAGGTTGCGCACCTCGAGCAGCGGCGCATCCGTGCCCTGCGCGCCGACGGAAACCGTGTCTGGGGCACTCATCGTCCTGCTCCTGTCGTCACGGGCAGCCGCCATTCGTCCTGGCGACCCTGCACGTCGTCTCGCCGGACGCAGCGGACTCCGCCTTCGCCCTGGGCGCGCGGGTCGAGCGGCACCGTCACGAGGCACTCGTCGCGCGCGAAGCGGCAGCGCTCGGCGAAGCGGCACCCGGTCGTCCACGAACCCGGCAGCGGCACCTGACCGGGGATCGACGCGAGGCGCGCGGTCCCTTCGAGATCGAGGATCGCGTGCGGATCGGCCGCGAGCAGTGCCATGGTGTACGGGTGCTCGGGCCGCAGCAGCACGTCGCGCACGGTGCCGGTCTCGACGATCTCGCCCGCGTACATGACCGACACGTCGTCGCAGATGTCGGCGACGACACCGAGGTCGTGGGTCACGATGATGATCGACATCCCGCGTTCCGCGATGAGCCCGCGCAGCAGCGCCAGGATCTCGGCCTGGATCGTGACGTCGAGCGCCGTCGTGGGCTCGTCGGCGACGAGCAGACTCGGCGTGCCGCTCAGGGCGAGGGCGATCGCGACGCGCTGCGCCATGCCGCCCGATATCTGGTGCGGATAGCTCTTCAGCACGCGCGGCGGATCGACGATGCCGACGTCGGTGAGCAGCTGAGAGGCGATGCGCTTGGCCTCGGCCCGTCCGACGCCGCGCAGGCGCCGGATCGCGGCTGCGAGCTGCGCGCCGACCGTGAACATGGGATCGAGCGCTCGCGTCGGCTCCTGCGAGATGAAGGCGATCTCGTGGCCGCGCACCCTCTGGAGGGTCTTCTCGGCGGCTCCCGCGAGATCGGCGCCCCGCCAGCCGATGCGACCCGAGCGCACCGAGAGTCCCGGCGCGAGCAGACCCAGCAGCGCGTAGGACGTCACGCTCTTGCCGCACCCCGATTCGCCGACGAGCCCCATGACGGTGCCCGGGCGGACCCGCATCGAGACGCCGGTCACGAGGGCGGGGCCGCCGTCGACACCGATCACGAGGTCCTCGACGACCAGCCCGTGATCGTCGTTCGCGAGCTGCTCGCGGCTCGTCGAGGCGCCCGGCGACGCCGGCCCGGAGGTGGGTCTCGACACCGCGTCGGCGGGCAGTGCGCCGAGGGCGATGACGTCGACCTGCGCTTGCGCGTCGCGCAGCGGGTCGGCGTTCGACCCCGGGTACGAGGCATCCGCGATCATGTCGAGGGATTCGGGGGCGGCATCGTCCGCCAGCCCCACGACGGGGAGATCGTCGGCGACGGCGGACGCGGCGACCTCGGTCGCGGGCGCGCGTCGCAGGCGGCGACGGAGGGCGACGAGCGGGGGCGGAACGGCGGTGCCGCCTGCGAGCACGTCCGCGAGGGAGTTGGCGGCGATGAGCGTGAGCGCGAGGATGCCGCCGGTCGGCACCATCATCCAGGGCTGCTGGAAGATGAAGCGCGACGCGGTCTGGATCATGCCGCCCCAGGTGGGCTCGGGCGGCTGAGGTCCGAGTCCGATGAACGCGAGGGCGGCCTGCATCCCGATGCCGACGCCGAAGAGCAGGACGAACTGCACGATGACGGTCGTCGACATGTTCGGCAGCACATGGCGGATGCTCGCCCGCATCGGCCGCACGCCGTCGATCGCGGCCGCCTCGACGTAGAGCTGCGTGTGCAGCGACTTCGCCTGGCCGAAGAAGATCTTGTACATCGCCCCGAAGAGCAGCAGCCCGAACGCCGCCATGACGAGCGGCATGTTGGTGCCGACCGCCGCGATGAAGGCGAGGATGATGACGGTTCCGGGCAGCGACAGGACGATCTCGCTGACCTGGTTCATCGCCCCTTCACCGCGCCGGCTCCGAGCCGCCCAGAGCGTGATGGGGATCGTGACCAGCACCGCGACGATCGGCACCACGAGTCCGATGAAGATCGTCGGGGCGGCGGCGGTCACCAGACGCGAGAGGATGTCGCGGCCCAGCTCGTCCGTGCCGAGGAGGTGTGCGAGCGAGGGGCCCTGGAGCACGACGGAGAGGTCCTGCTCGAGCGGGCCGTACCGCAGCCACAGCGGCGAGGTGAGCGACGCGAGAACGAGCCCGACGAGCCAGATGATCGAGATGACGGCGGCCGGCGAGCGCAGCACGCGCAGGCGCAGCTTCCGCTCCGAGCGGCGGGGGCGGACGATCGAGGTCGTCGAGACGGTCATGAGGCACGCAGCTTCGGGTCGAGGGTCCGGTTGAGGAGTTCCAGCGCGACGTTCACGATCACGACCACGAGGGTCGCGACGAGCACGAGCGCCTGCACGAACGGGAGGTCGGCGGAGCCGACGGCGCTCTGCATGGCCTGACCGATGCCGGGCAGGGCGAAGAGCACCTCGATGACCACCGAGCCGCTGAACAGGACGATGAACATGACGGCCACGCTCGCGAGGATCGGGAGGCTTGCTCCGCGCAGCGCGTGGACGTAGATGATGCGGTTCGTCGGGGTTCCGACGGCGCGGAGGGTGCGGATGTGCTCCTGCGCGAGCGACTCCGACATCGAGGCCCGCGTCTGCCGGGCGATGCCGGCGGCCGACGTGATCGCGATCGTGAGGACGGGCAGCACGAGGGAGCGCGCCCACGCGGCCGGGTCGCTCGCGAACGGCACGAAACCGGTCGCGGGGAGCAGCCGCAGCTGGACGGCGAAGACGTAGACGAGCAGGACTCCGACCCAGAAGGCCGGGACGGAGAGCAGGATGCCGGAGGCCGCCGTGATGGCCTTGTCGACCGCTCCGCGGCGCACCGCCGCGATGACGCCCACGACGATGCCGATGAGGGCGGCCACAAGGGTTCCGAAGACGGCGAGCGCCGCGGTCACAGGGAGCCGCTTGGCGATGTCGGGGCCGATGGGACGCCCGTCGATGAGGGACGTGCCGAGGTTGCCCTGCAGCACCTGCGCGACCCAGGCGAGGTACTGCTGGATCCAGGGGTCGTACCAGCCGATCGACTCGTTGTACGCCGCCACCTGCTCGGGCGTGGCCGACTGCCCGAGGGCGACGCCGCCGGGCGTCGAGCCCGAGAGGTGGACGAGCATGAACGCGATCCACGATGCGATCAGCAGTGTCGCGATGCCCCAGGCGACGCGCTTCAGGATGAAGATGAGCATCAGAACTCTCCCTGACGGGCGGTGCCGACGACGCGGGTCGCCGGCACCGCCGTCGGATCAGGATGCGGGCTGGATGGAGGCCAGGATCGGGAAGGCCTCGGCGCCCGGGAACGTCGGCTCGGCGACCTTCTTCGCGTTGTACGCCCACGGCGCCAGCTGCTCGAACAGCGGGATGAGCCATCCCGAGTCGACGATCGCGCGGTTGAGGTCCTTGAGGGCCGCGGTCTGCGCCGCTTCGTCGCCCGTCGCCGCACCGTATGCGCCGGCGGCGGCCTTGATCTCGGGGTTGTCCGCGCCGTGGAAGTTCGCAAAGCCGAACAGCACCCCGAAGACGTTGCCGAGCGGGTTGGTCCACGTCAGCGGGATCGGCCCGCCGAGCGGCTCGGTCTGCACGACGGCGAAGATCTCCTCGGTCGACGCGGCGTTCTTCAGCGTCATGTTGACCCCGATCGCCTCCCAGTAGGGCTGCAGCGCCTCGAGGTCGCGCTGGCTGGCGGAGGAGATGGTGAAGGTGAAGTCGAAGCCGTCCGGGTAGCCCGCCTCGGCGAGGAGCTCCTTGGCGGCGTCCGGGTCGTAGGCGTACTCCTCGTCGAGCTCGGGCAGGTAGCCCGGGTTGTCGGCGGGCAGCGCGTTCGCCGTCGGCAGTTCGCCCGGGTGGATCGCCTCGACGAACGCCTCGCGGTCGATCGCCATCGAGAGCGCCTGGTACACACGCGGGTCGGCCCACTGCTCTCCGAGGGCACCGGTCTTGTCGAAGGCGATGATGTTCTGCACGGTTCCGCCGTTGGCGACGAGCCCGACACCCGCGGACTCGACCTGCGCCTGCGTGTCGGCCGTGATGTAGGCCAGGTCGACCTCGCCCGAGATCACCGCGTTGACGCGAGCCTGCGGGTCGAGGACGGGGCGGAACTCGTAGGAGTCGAAGGGATAGTCCGCGGCCGCGTCGCTGCCTTCCTTCTTGACGAGCAGGTAGGAGTTGCCCTTCACTGTGGCTTCCTCGTCGACGGTGAGGGGTCCCGAGCCGTCCGGCGTCGTGTCGAGCGTGGAGCGGTCGGCGGCGCCCGTCGGCCCGACGATCGCCCCTGCGGGCAGCACGAGGTTCGCCTCGAAGCCGGGCTGCGCCGACGCGAAGGTGAGCGTCACGGTGTCGTCGTCGACGACCGTGACCTCCGAGATCTCGTTCTGCCCGCCGGTCGCGAAGCCGTTGTAGGCCGAGAGGTCCGGGTTGCCGCGCGCGTCGAGGTTCTCCTTCACGAGTTCGGCGCTCAGCGCCGTGCCGTCGTCGAAGGTCGCGCTGGTGTCGAGGTCGAGCGTGAGCTGCGTGTTGTCCTCGTTGTACTCGAACGACGTGACGAGATCGGGGACCACCTGGCCGTCCTCGTCGAGCAGGAACAGCGAGTCGTAGATCCCCTCGAAGAAGAAGCGCTGGCCGCTGCCGTAGCGGACCGGGTCGTACCCGAGCGCGGCCTGGTCGGAGTCGAGGCCGATGACGAGCTTCGACGTGTCGGCTGCACCGCCGGTCTGGCTGGGATCGCCTGCGCCGCTGCAGCCCGCCAGTGCGAGGGCTGATACGGCGACGGCCGCAATGACGGCGGCGCCGCGTGCTGTGATGAGTCGGGACATCCTGATCTCCTGTGATCGGTGTGCTGCTGCGGACTTCGGTGTCGTGATCGCGATTCGGGATGCGATCTTTCGGTCAAGAGTGACGATCCACGGGCGGTTTGGCCATTCGGATTCCGCTGGGATTCGTTAGCCGCAGCCTAACGATGGTTCTTCCTCTCGCTGCATCTGATGAAATGAGCTTTCGTAGAATGAATAATTCGTGCATGATGAACGAGAGTTCAGAGAGGACCACTCATGCCCGCAGCATCCTTCCCCGCCGACTTCCTCTGGGGAGTCGCCACCGCCGGCCATCAGAACGAGGGCGACAACGTCACCAGCGACACGTGGTTCCTCGAGAACGTGACGCCGACCGTCTTCCAGGCACGCTCGGGCAAGGCGACCAACGGCTGGGAGCTGTGGGAGTCCGACCTCGACATCGTCGCCGGCCTGGGGCTCAACGCCTATCGCTTCTCGGTCGAATGGGCCCGCGTCGAACCTGTTGAAGGCGAGTTCTCGTCCGAGGCGCTCGATCACTACGAGGCGATCGTGGACGGATGCCGCGCCCGCGGCCTCGCGCCGATCGTGACGTTCAACCACTTCACGTCGCCGCACTGGTTCGCGGGCCGCGGGGCGTGGCTGGACCCCGAGGCGCCGGAGCTCTTCGCCCGCTACTGCGGCGTCGTGATGGACCGCTTCGGCGACCGCATCGAGCTCGGTGTGACCTTCAACGAGCCGGATCTGCCCGAGATGCTGACGTGGGCGGACCTTCCCTCCTTCGTGGCCGACCTCGAACGCGCGACGCTGGCAGCCGCATCCGAAGCCGCCGGCGTGGAGAGATACCGGGCCGGCAACGTCATGACCCGTGAGGACTTCGCCGGGATGCGCGCCGGCATAACGGCGGCCCACACCGCGGCGAAGGCCGCCATCAAGGAGCGTCGCGCCGACCTGCCGGTCGGTCTCTCGCTCGCGATGTGCGACGACGTCGCCGTCCCCGGCGGCGAAGCCGTCCGCGACCGCAAGCGGGCAGAGGTCTACGACTACTGGCTGCGACTGGCCGCCGACGACGACTTCGTCGGCGTGCAGAACTACGAGCGCCTGGTCTACGGACCCGAGGGACTGCTGCCCGCGCCGGAGGGCGCCGTGCTCAACGGCATGGGCACGACGGTCGACCCCGACTCGCTGCGCGGCGCCGTCGAATACGCCTACGCCGTGGCCGGCGTCCCGGTGCTCGTCAGCGAGCACGGCGTCAGCACGCCGGATGACAGCATCCGTGCCGACTTCATCGAGCCGTCGCTCGAGGGCCTCGCTCAGGCGATCTCCGACGGCGTCCCCGTGATCGGGTACTGCCACTGGACACTCATGGACAACTTCGAGTGGATCTTCGGCTACGGCCCGAGGCTCGGTCTGCACGAGGTGGATCCCGAGACCTTCGCACGCACCGAGAAGCCGAGCGCGGATGTCTACCGGCAGCTGGTGGCTCGATATCGCCCGGAGGCGTGATCCTCAGTCCGAGATGAGGGTGCCGCCGTCGGGCGCCGGCGCGGGTTCGGCGATTCCGATGCGCAGCATCAGCGGATGCCGGTTCCCGCCGGCCGGGCGGTGGTCTAGCGTCGCGTCCATGACCAGGTATCCGGGCCTCGAGGGACGCACGATCGTCGTGACCGGGGCGGGAGGCGGCCAGGGTGCGGCGGAGGCGCGCGTGCTGGCGGAAGCGGGAGCGCGCGTCATCGCCACGGATGTGACGGGTGCCGCCACCGCCGCCACTTCGGGCGTCGAGTACCGGCGGCTCGACGTGTCGGACGAGCGCGACTGGGCCGCGTTCGCCGCGTCCCTCACGGAACTCCTCGACGGCGAACCTCTCCGCGGCCTCGTGAACAACGCCGGCATCACCCATCGCGCCCGGCTCGGCACGGTCGATCGTGCGGACTGGGACCGGGTGCTCGCGGTCAACCTCACAGGCCCGATGCTCGGCATCCAGGCGCTCGCGCCGCTGATGGGGACCGGCTCGTCGATCGTCAACATCGGCTCGTCGGCCGCGCTCAACGCGCACTACCCCGTGGCGTACACGACGTCGAAGTGGGGGCTTCGCGGTCTCACCCACGTCGCGGCGACGGAGCTCGGGGCGCGCGGCATCCGTGTCAACGTCGTTCACCCCGGCTTCATCGAGACGCCGATGACCGCGAACGCGCCCGAGGCGATGCGCGCGGCGCAGCTCGCCCTGACGCCGCTCGACCGCCTCGGGCGGGCGGACGAGGTCGCTGAGGCGGTCGCGTTCCTGCTGTCGGACGCCGCGTCGTATCTCACCGGAGCGGAGATCCCCGTCGACGGCGGTGCGACGTCGTCGGCCGGGGCCAAGTTCATGGCCGACCGCATCGCGGGGTCCTGACCCACCCGCAGAACTCCACGGATTCGAGGCTGCGGCAGCCGAGGGAGCGGTTCCTCACCCGCTGACCGACCAGATCAGTGGAGTTCTGCAGGGCAAGCGCCCGCGTCACGACCCGAGGGGCGTGCGGCCCTTCGCCCGCGCTGCGCGCTCGGCGCCCGCGAGGATCTCCGAGTCGAAGAACTCCTGCTGCAGGATCACCGCGCCGTCCTGCACGCGGATCAGGTGCACGAACGACTGCGGGTAGGGCTCACCGAGGAACCGAGCCTCGTCGACCATCCGACTCGTCACGAAGAACAGCCCGGGGTCGACGCAGTCGTGGATCACGAGGTCGGTGTGGACGACGTTCTCGAACATGCCGGCGTTCGCGTGCGTGTTGGCGACGATGTCGTCGCGGCCCTCCCACCGCGTCTTGGGCAGCTCGGACGGCGCGAACGGCAGCTCCTTCACCCCGTCCGGGTGCCACAGCGCGATCCGCTCGGCCGGATTGCCGAGGTTCGAGGTGAAGAACGCCTCGACCACCGCGCGATTGCCTGCGCGAAGTGCGGCATCTCCCCCGGTCATCGGGCGACCTGCTCGACCCGCGCGGCATCCAGCTGCTCGACGAGCTTGCGGGCACCGCGGACGGCGATCGCAACGCTCATGAGCGTCGGGTTCATGGTGTTGGCCGTCGGGATCAGGGCGTTCCCGCCGACGACGAGGTTGTCGTAGCCCCAGACCCGCGAGTACGGATCCGCGACCGACGTGCCGTCGTCGGACGGTCCCATCCGCAGGGTGCCCATGTAGTGCAGGCTCGAGCCGTTGGGCAGCAGCCGCGGCTCGGCGACGAAGGCGCCGAGGGCGGCGCCGGCCCGACGCACGCGCGCGGTGGCCTCGTCGAGCTCGGGCTGCTCGGCATCCGTCAGCGCGTACTCGATCGTCATGTTGGGAAAGCCGCGGTAGTCGAGCTCGCTGTCGTCGAAGGTGACGCCGTCCTCGACGCGCGGGTGCTTGCGCACGCCGTAACCCATGTTCACGTAGCCCCAGCGGTTCCCCGCGGCGGGGTGCGAGGGGTCGAGCTGGAAGGGCGGGTTCTCGGCGTACATGACCTGGAGCGAGAAGGGGTGCCCCGGCTCGGAGAACGGGATCCGGTTGACGGCCGCGACCGGGTCGGCCGCGTTCTGGGCGCGTCGGGCGAGCTCGGCCGTGAACTCCTCGTCCGTGATGCGCGCGCTCATGCGCTCCTCGTCGAGGGCCACCGTCGTGATGACGACGTGGTGCTCGGTGAGGTAGCGCCCGAGGGCGCGGGGACGGATGCCGCTGACCCAGAGCAGCTGCGGAGAGCGGAACGCGTCGGCGGCCACGACGACGACATCGGCCGGGAAGAACGAGACCTCTTTCGTGCGGAGATCCTCGATCGTGACTCCGGTGGCCACGCCGTCCTCGGTCTCGATGCGCCGCACCAGCGTGAGGTCGCGCAGCTCGAACCGCGCCGACTCGGGGGTGCCGGCCTCGATGAGGGGTCCCAGCACCGTGTTCGCACCGGCCCACACCATGGAGCCGTCGGGCTGCGGATCTCCGGCGACCGGCAGGGTGCCCACGCCGTAGCCGGCGGGCAGCTCGGCGCCGAACTCGTCGTTCAGGAGCGAGCGGATCGCCGTTCCGATGGCCGAATCGGCGAACGCCGCCTGCTGCGCGTGCAGCAGTCCCTCGGCCGTCGAGATCAGGTCCTCCCACTCGGCGTCGCCGATGAAGTCGACCTTCTCACTGAAGGCCGGACGCGGTATCGCGCAGGTCCAGTGCGCGCCCTGGCCGCCGACGTTCGTCGCGGCCGCCGCCGCGGGGAAGGTGGCGGCGTGCGCGGATCCCGGCCCGCCGAAGTCGAGCAGGTGCGTCCCCTGCCGGGCCGTGAACATCCCCTCGACGACGACACCGGCGGGGATGCCCAGACTCTCGCGGAAGGCGCCAGACTGCGGCCCCTGCGACATCTCGCGAGCACGGGCCTTCTCGTCGGGGTCGGCGATGTTGCGCACGCTTTCACCGGGAACGGCGGTGAGCTGCGGGCCGGCCTCGAACATCACGACGCGGGCGTCAGGGCTCGCCTCGAGGATGACGCGGGCGTACGCGGAGCCGATCGGGCCGGAGCCGACGACAGCGACGGTGGGGGTGGAAGACATGGGGGTACCTCTTCTGGTCACGCGGTGAGGGGTTCGGAACTGGGTGCCGGTGCGGGCTCGGACTCGTCCGAGAGGCGACCGGCGGGAAGGAGCACCGCGGCGACGACGCCGACGGCGTAGGTGACGGCGAGAGCCGCGAACACGGGAGTGAAGATGCCGCTGTAGATCCCGGCGACCTGGCCCTGCACCGCGGCGGAGGCGTCGTGCACGAACTGCGGTGTCAGCGTCGCCGCATCGAGCGACGATGGGAGCAGTGCCGCGACGCCGAAGCCGATGACTCCGCCGATGATCGCGGTCGCGACGGTCGAGCCGACCTGGCGCACGAGGTTCACGGTGGCCGTCATGCTGCCGGTGTCGCGACGCGGCGCGGCGCTCTGCACGACCGCGATGACGAGACTCATGAAGGCGCCGGTGCCGACGCCGACGACGGCCATGACGATCATCGGCACCCACAGCGGCAAGCCCACCGGGAGGACCGACATGACGAACAGCCCGGCGGCGCTCAGCGCGGTGCCCACGATGCAGTAGACGCGGTAGTGCCCGGTGCGGCTGACGAGCCACCCGGTCGCGAGGTTCGACACCAGCATGCCGAACACGGTCGCGATCGGCACGAGACCCGACACCGTCGCGCTCGTGCGGTAGGCCATCTGGAAGTACGTCGGCAGATACGCGGTGATCGAGAACAGCCCGATGCCGATGATGGCCGACAGCACCGTGCCCACCGCGATGGTGCGGTCGGCGAAGAGCCGCAGGGGAACCAGGGGTTCGGGCGCCCGCAGCTCGATGAGGAAGAACGCGGCGAACGCCATGCCCGCCACGACGAAGGCGACGACGGATGCTGCAGCCAGCACGGGATCGCCGACCCACGTCACGGCGAGCACCAGAGCGACCATCGCGATCGCGAACGAGACGGAGCCGCCGACATCGAACCGACGCCGGCCGAAGCCCGGCAGACGGGGCACGGCGACGAGGGCGAGCAGGAGCGCGGCGACGCCAAACGGGATGTTGATCCAGAACACCCACTGCCAGCCCCAGTAGTCCGTGATGAGGCCGCCGAGCACAGGGCCGATGAGGATCGCGACGGGGAAGGCGGCGCCGATCAGCGCGAGATACCGCGGCCGCTCGCGGGGGGTGGTCACGCGGGCGACGATGGTCTGCGACATCAGGTGCAGCCCCGCCGAGCTCATGCCCTGCACGACGCGCGCGCCGATGAGCTGCGGCATGTCCTGCGCGAAGCCGCACGCGAGCGACGCGACGAGGAACAGCACCAGCGACACCAGGAACACGGCGCGCGGCCCCACCGCATCGCCCAGCTTTCCGAGGACCGGCAGCAGCACGGTGCTCGCCAGCGTGTAGCCCACGACGACCCACCCCATCTGGGCGAGGGCTCCGAGTTCTCCTGCGACGGTCGCGAGGGACGTCGACACGATCGTGTGGTCGAGGGCTCCGAGGATCGCGACCGTCAGGAGGGAGACGATCAGGAGGCGAAGCCTCCACGGTGACATGCTCATACGCGTTCTGGCCCGTACGACCGGGCGATCGACGCGACGGGGTGTGCCCCTGGGCGGCTTCGCCGCAGGGAACGGGCCTCCGTAGGCCCCGACGTCACTGTCGATTCTAGCCATTCTTTAGTCGCAAAACAACTAAAGAATCAGAAGCGCCGCCTCGCGCGGGGGCGGGGGCGCGCAGCGGGCAACGCCGGCGCCGCCGCTGCCGCGCCCACGGTCCCGACGAGCTCGCCGATGCCCTCGACGGTCATGCGCACCTCGTCGCCCTCGCGCAGGGACGGGATCGTCGAGCCCCGGCCCCACAGCTCGCCGAGGCATCCGCCGTTTCCGACCGTGCCGCTGCCGAACACGTCCCCCGGCACGACCCGGGAGTTGCGCGACGCGTACGCGACGAGCTCGGGGAACGGCCAGCCCATGTTCGACACGAGGTCCTCGCCGACGAGCTCGCCGTTGATGCGCACCTCGGCGCGGATCGCGAGGAAGCCGTCGGCGTCGACGTACTGCTCCAGCTCGTCGGCCGTCACGATCCACGGGCCGAGGCTGGTGCCGAAGTCCTTGCCCTTCGCCGGCCCCAGTCGCACCTTCATCTCGCGGGATTGGATGTCGCGGGCCGACCAGTCGTTCATGATCGTGTACCCGAAGATGCGGGAGGCCGCCTCCCCCGCCGTCAGGTTCGCCGCGCCGACCCCGGGCGCGTTGCCGACGACGACGGCGACCTCCAGCTCGAAGTCGAGCCGTTCGGTGACCGGAGGGGCGACGGGCTCGTCCGGGCCGAGGATCGTGTGCGGGTTCGTGAAGTAGAACGTCGGCGCCTGGTACCACTCGGGCACGACCTCGCTCTTGCCGTCGACCGACGCGCTCACGCCCTCGACGTGCTCCTCGAAGGCGACGAAATCACGGACGGAGGCCGGGACCACCGGCGCCAGCAGGCGCACGTCGGCGAGCGCTGTGCCGGGCTCACCCTTCACCCGGCCGAACGCTGCGTGCGCAGCATCCACTCCCCCGGCGAGGATGTCGGCGACCGTCTGGCCGTCGGGGAACGGGACGACGCGATCGCCGACGACGAACCCCTCGCCGATGCCGGCGCCGTCGGTCCAGCGGGCGATCCTCATGCGGAGACCTTCGTGCGCAGCAGCTCCGCGGCATTGCCGGCGAGGATGCGGTCGGTGATCTCGGCCGGAAGATCGGCCGAGCGCACGAAGGCGACCGGGTCGTCGAGCCCCATGTCGAACGGGAAGTCGCTGCCGAGCACGACGCGCGAGCCCCCGGCGACCTCGACGAGGTGGCGCACGGCGATGGGGTCGTGGACGACGGTGTCGAACCACAGCTTCTTCAGGTAGCTCGACGGTTCGTGCGCGCAGCGCTGCGCCTCGGGGCGCACGCGCCACGCGCGGTCAGAGCGCCCGATGGCGAACGGCAGGTAGCCCCCGCCGTGCGCGACGACGATCTTGAGCCCCGGATGCCGGTCGAGCACTCCGGCGAAGATGAGGTGCGAGAGAGCAACGGCGTTCTCGGTCGGCTGCCCGACCGTGTTGGAGAGGTAGAACCGGTCGAGGCGCTCGTCGAGGCTGCAGCCGAACGGGTGCAGGAAGATCACGCAGCCGAGCTCGGCGGCGCGCGCCCAGAACGGCTCGAGACGTTCGTCCGAGAGCTCGACATCACCGGCGAACGACGAGATCTCGACGCCCGCGAGACCGCGGCCGAGCACGGCGTCGTCGAGGTACTCGACGAGGTGCGCCGGGTGCTGCAAGGGCACGACGCCGAGGCCGACGAGGCGGTCGGGCGCCTGGGCGACGTGCTCGGCGATGAGCCGGTTCGTCTCCCCCGCGATCCAGCCCGACAACCCCTCGTTCGCCCACGGGTAGAAGTGGTTCGGCGACACGCTGACCCACTGCCGGTCGACCCCCTGCTCATCCATCGCGGCGAGCCGGGCGTGCACGTCGGTGAGCTTCGGTATGCGGGCGCCGATCATGGCGCCCGACGCCTGCAGGCTCTCGACGCCGTTGCGCCGGCGCTCGAGGTCGGCGGCCGCGGCCACTTCCTCAGGCGCGCGGCGCTCGACCTCGGCGTGCAGCGCCGGCAGCAGCAGGTGTGCGTGGACGTCGACAACCGGCATCTGGTCGCCGCTGACCGAAATGAGCTCGGTCATGCGGGAACCGCCATCTGGTGCGCGATGCCGAACATGAGGCCCGCGACGTCCGCGTCCCGGACGCCGTCCAGCTGCCACTGGCCGAGCTGGACGGATGCCTCCACCACGGCCGTGGCCCGCGGCAGCCGACGCGCGTGGAACTCGTCCCACAGCGCCGCGTCGACCGCATCGCGGCCGGCCAGCAGCTCGGTGAGCACCAGCGCGTCCTCGAGGCCCTGCGCCGCGCCCTGCGCGATCGTCGGAGGGCAAGAGTGCGCGGCGTCCCCGATGAGGACGACGCGGCCGCGGTTCCACGCCCCCTCGACGATGTGCTTCGTGAACCACGTGTAGTTCGCGTGCGCACCGCCCTCGAGGTCGGCGCGGATCGAGTTCCAGGGGCCGTCGTAGGCGCGGGACTCCTCGAGCATGACGCGGGTGGCGTCCTCGTCGGAGACGTCGAAGCGGTCCTGCGCCTTCTCGACGAGGAACGCGTACATCGTGTCGTCGCCCGTCGGGGTGTAGCCGGCGATGTAGACCGGGCCTCCGTAGTACAGCTCGCTGCGGACGACCTCGGCGGGCCGCGAGACGAACGAGCGCCAGATGCCCATGCCGGTCGGCTCGGGCTTGGTCTCGATGCCGATGAGCCCGCGGACGGCGGAGTTCAGGCCGTCGGCGCCGATCAGCAGGTCGTACGAGCCGGCGGAGGCGCCGTCGACGAAGACCTCGACCCCGTCGCCGCTCTGCTCGAGGCCCGTGACCTTGGTTCCGAAGCGGACGTTCGCGCCCGCCTTCTGCGCGTGGTCGAGGAGGATGCGGGCGAGTGCAGGCCGCGGCATCCCCATCGCCGCCGGGTAGTCGGGTCCGCCGGTCTTGACGTCGGGAAGCTCGGCGACGATCGGCGCACCCGGCCCGGGAGCGCGCAGGTTGAGTCCCTCGAAGGGGTAGCCGGCGGCGCGGATGTCGTCCCACGCGCCGAGCGCGTCGAACACGCGCAGGGCATTGCCCTGCAGCGAGATGCCGGACCCGAGCGCACTGAGCTCGGGCTTCGCCTCGAAGACGTCGACCTCGACGCCGGCCTTGGCGAGCTGGATGGCGGCGGCGAGTCCGCTGACGCCGCTTCCGGCGATCGCGACCTTGTTCACTGCGGTCATGTCAGAACCTCTCTGTTCTTGTCTTCGGGGGGGATTAGAGAATCGCGACGGGGTTGATCGGCGAGCCGACCGCCCCCGTGATCGGCAGCGGCGCCGCCGACAGCAGGAAGTCCCAGCGCCCGCGTGCCGCACACGCGTCGGCGAGGGCGTCGAGATTCCACATCTCGCCGATCGTGAGTCCCATGTTCGGGATCACGACCTGGTGCAGCGGCTGGAACGCGGGTGCGTCGAACTCGTTGGGCCGCACCTCGAAGCCCCACGTGTCGGTGGCGATCGCGGCGATCTCGGTGCGGTGCAGCCACCCTGCCGTGGTGAGCGACAGCCCCGGCGCGGGTCCGCCGGCGTACTCGCCCCAGCCGTCGCGCCGCGTGCGGGCGTACTGGCCGGTGCGCACCAGCACGATGTCGCCGCGGCCGACGCGGCTCGACGCGCCCTGCGCGGCGATGGTCGCCTCGATGTCGGCGACGGTGATCGCGTAGCCGTCGGCGAGTTCGCCGGTGTCGGGCGCGAGATGGCGGCCCACGTCGATCAGCACCCCCCGCGAGACGATGACGGATGCCGCGTGCTCGATCCCCGTGACGAGGTCGCCGTCGCTCGTGACGACGTCGCCCGCACGCCGGCCGTTCCAGGCGTTGCCGTGGTCGAAGATGTGCCCGAGCCCGTCCCACTGGGTGGAGCACTGCAGCGGCATCGCGATCACGTCGTCGGCGCCGCCGATGCCGTGCGGGAAGCCCTGGTTGCCGCGCTCGGCGTCGGTGCCGGTGTCGGTCATCGTGTGCACCGGATTGGTGCGCCGGCGCCACCCCTTCTGCGGGCCGTTCGTGTCGAACGCCTGCGCGAGCGAGATCACCTCGCCGTCCTGCACGAGGGCGGCGGCCTCGACCCGCTTGGCGGCATCGATGAAGTTGAGCGTGCCGAGCACGTCGTCCTCACCCCAGCGGCCCCAGTTGCGGAACGCCTCGGCGCGCGCGGCGATCTCGGCCTCGGGGTCGTTGCGGTCGAGGTCGGCGGGGTTCTCGCTCGGCGCGCTCATACCGCCGGTCCTTCCGCGAGGCAGCGGACCACCTGCGTGCCGAGGCCCGAGATGGATCCCGTCATGACGTCGCCGTCACGCAGGAACCTCTTCCAGTGCTGGCCGTTCCCGGGAGGGCTTCCGGTGAGCAGCAGATCGCCGGGCAGCAGCGCCGTCGTCTGCGACGCGGCGGAGATGAGCGCCGGGATGTCGAAGAGGAGGTCGCTCGTCGATCCGTTCTGCATCGTGTCGCCGTTGAGATCGAGTCGCACCGTGAGGTCCTCCCCCGCCACGAAGGGCGCCGGCACCAGGAAGGGACCGGTCGGAAGGAAGCCGGGGGCGTTCTTGGAGCGGAACCAGTCGGTGCCGATCTCCTTCATGTCCTTGCGGAAGACGAGGTCGCGCGTCGTGACGTCGTTGACGATCGTGTAGCCCGCGACGTGATTCAGTGCGTCCTCGCGGGAGACGCGGAACGCCTCGGTGCCGATCACGACGGCGAGCTCCAGCTCCCAGTCGTGCACCTCGCTGTAGCCGGGCAGCACGAGCGGCACGTCGTCGCCGACGACGACAGTGGGCAGGCCGAGGAAGAAGTACGGCTCGCCGTTCGCACGGCGGTCGTCCATCATCTTGGCCGCGAACTCGCGGGCCTCCTCGGGCGAGCGGGAGGGGTCCTGCGTGAGGCCGGCAACGACCAGCTCGATGACGTGCTCGCGATAGTTCGCGCCCGCCTGCACCACTTGGCGGGGCTCGACCGGTGCGGTGAGCACGACGTCGGCCAGCGGCATCCACCCCCCTTGTTCTGCGGCGAGCGCGCGGAGGCGGTCCCAATCGGGATGCGCCAGGAAGGCGTTGAGGCCGGCGGCGCCGAGCTCGTCATCCGAGACCGCGCGGATGCGGTCGCCGGCGACGAGCCCGAGACGCACGGAATCGCCGTCGCGGAAGCGCGCGAGGGCGAAAGGGGCGGTCAGTCCGTGTGACGACGTCGTCATGTTCTCTCCAGATCCGTGGTTCGGAACGTGGTGCGAGGGTGGGGACGCCTCCGCGGCATCCCCACCCTCGAGCCTGTCAGCCCTGGCCGTGCTTGGCGTACGGGTTCAGCAGGGCGTCCTTGATCTCATCCGGAACGCCCTCCTCCGTCGCCGACGGACCGTCGGCGGGCGGGAAGGACTCCGTCATCGACATCGGCATGGCGCTGTTGCGGTAGAAGTTGTTCGACCCCTGCGACGGCTTCCACGTGTTGGCCTCCCAGTCGGGCACGTAGTTGCGGTAGCCGCCGGTGTTGAGCTCGATACGCAGGCTCGAGGGCTCGCGGTAGTAGAGGAAGTTCTGCTCGCCGATGCCGTGGATCGACGGGCCGTACTCGATCGGGTAGCCGTTCTCGCCGAGCACGTCGGCGGCGATGAGCAGCTCCTCGCGGGTGTCGACCCAGAAGGCGTAGTGGTTCACGCGGCCGGCGCGGGTCGAGCCATCGAGCACGACGCCGAGGTCGTGCGACTTCTCGTTCGTCGTGAGCACCGAGAACACCGAGATCGGCGCCTCGTCGAGCTGCGTGCGCGCCATGAAGCGGAAGCCGAGCACGTCGACGTACCACTGGACGAAGGCGTCGACGTCGCTCGTCGCGATCGTGACGTGGTCGAGCTGGCGCGGGGCGCCCGCGACCTTGCTGCGGCGCGACGGGCGGTCGGGGTAGATCGACGCGGCGTCGCCCTCGGTGTCGTGGTGGCGCGTGACGTCCCAGTGCAGGGTCAGCGTGTGGCCCCACGGGCCGGTGAACTGATAGGCACGGCCGATCTTGTGGACGTCGATCCACTCGCCCTGGATGCCGGCGGCCTCGACGCGCTTGGCGGCCTCCTCGAGCGCCTCGGGGCTCGACGTGCGCCACGCGGCGGTCACGAGACCCGGCTCGTCGCCCGGCACGACCACGACCGAGTAGGCGTAGTAGTCGCCCCAGCAGCGGAGGTAGACGGCGCCGTCGACGCGGTCGACGACGGTGAGGCCGACCTGCTTCACGTAGAAGTCGACGGATGCTTCGACATCCGGCGACGTGATGGCCACATACGACAGATGCGACAGAAGCTTGATCATCTTCGATCCCTTTCGGTGAGTCATCGGGGTGATCCCGTCAACCACTTTCGCCGAACTCGGGCATATCGAGGAATCCCATATCGGCTATCCCTCAGATCACCGACGTTTATGCCGTCGGCGCGGCGAGGAGCGCGGCCGCGAGCGCTGTGTCATGGCGCAGATCCGCGAGATCGGACGGCGGCTCGCCCGCGCGGACCGCCGCGATCGCGCGGCGCAGCGCGACGCGCTCGGGGCTCTCGAAGAGCGCGGGAAGGATGCCGCGACCCGCGGCATCCGTGACGCAGGCGACGGTCTCGAGATCGGCGTCGATCTCCACGCGCGTCGGGGCCATCGTGGTGATCCGCACGCGGCCGGGAATCGGCGCGCCCGGCTGCGCGGCGGCGACGATCGACACGGAAGCGCCCTCTGTGGACCCGAGGAGCGCGAGCACGCGGCCGCCCCACGACTCGGTCGTCAGAGGGGCGAGCGGAGCGCGCGCGAGGACCCGCGCCCACCCGATCGCGTCGCGCAACGCCGGACCGAGGGTGCGCGCGGGCGCATGACACTCGACGACGAGCGCGCCGGGAGCCGGGAGCTCCTCGATCGAAGCGCCCACTCCGGCGACCAGGTCGGCGCGCAGCAGCGGGCGCTCCACGACCACGGGCGTCGCACCGGCGAGTGAGGCGAGAGCCTCGAGCGCCTCGATCGGGGCGACGGCGGGCTGCGCGACGACGACGGCCGCCGCGCCGGCGGCGATCGCATCAGAGGCCACCACCCACCACCCGTCGCCCCCGCGCACGACGGCGACGGCACCCTTCGTGTCACGGCTCGCCACCGCGCTCTCGGGCAGCTCGGCCACCGCGATGCGGTAGGCGTCGAGGTCGGTGCGAACGGGCGTCGTCATGCTGCGGCTCCGATCAGCTCTGCCGCGGCGTCAGCCAGCCGCAGGGCGTAGCGGGCATCGTCGAGCAGTTCGTCGTACTCCACGGGCAGGCCGGCGTCGAGCAGCTCCGCGAGGGCGCGCCACTCGGCGACGTATCCGTCGAGGGGGTCGTGTGCGTAGATCGTGTCGCGGCCGTCCGCGGCGCGCACGCGCACCCGCGCTCCGCCCGCGTGCACGAACGGGGGCGGGAAGCTGACGTCGAGCCGGTCGGAGGCCGTCGCGACGGCGATGCGCCAGAGCGTGTCGGCGCCCTCCGGGAGCATCACCATCGTGAGCTGGACCGGGACCCCGCCGGCGACGAAGCCGACCGCGTACCCGAGCGGGGGCAGCGCCCGCGCGAAGACGACGCGCTCGAAGCGCGGGACCAGATCACGCACGAGCGGCATGTCGTGGATCGCGAGCCCCGTGAGGAGCTGGCGCACGACGCCCGCGGCAACCGCGGCGCGCGTCAGGTCGGGAGCGCCCCGGCCGGCGGCCGCCGATGCGGGCAGCTCGGTGACGAGCTCGTGATACCGCGCGTTCGGCGCCAGCGCGAGCGTGACCGAGATCGAGACGACCGGCCCGCCCGACACGGTGAGGTGATGCTTGGCCCGGCCCCACGCCGGATCGAAGTAGTGGTTCGTGCCGACGATCAGCGGCACCCCGGCGCGGCGGCACGCCTCGACGGCCTCCTCCGCCTCGGCGACCGTCGTGCCGATGGGCTTCTCGCAGAACACCGCGCGTTTGCCGGCGGCGACGGCCGCGATGATCTGCGCCGCATGCTGGGCGGGCGGGCTGCAGATCGCGACGACCTCGGCCTCCGGATCCGCCATGATGGCGTCGACACCCGTCGACGACCGCGCACCCACCCGCACCGCGAGTGCCGCCGAGCGGCCACTGCCCCCGTCGGCGATGTGCACGACGCGGAAGGCGTCGCCCACGCGCGCGAGCGTCGGAAGATGCAGCGCCGCCACTCCGGGCCCCGCACCGATGATGCCCACACCACGCGCCATGGCTGCCTCCTTACTTCGGCTGGAAGCGTACCTAAGTGTGAAGCCGTTTGACTATAGGTGTCTCGATTTCCGCGTCTAGCGTGCAGTGTTATGTAAGAATCGACCATGGCCAGAGAGTCCACGCTGCGGTTCGGCGCACAGACCGACGAGATGACGAGCCTTCTCCGCATCGTCAACATGGTTCGCACCGGTGAGGCCGCCACCCGTCCCGAGATCGGCCGCGTGACCGGTCTCGGCCGTGGCGTCGTGACGCAGCGCGTCGACCACGCGATCGAGATGGGCTACCTCGCCGACGGCGAGTTCGGCCCCTCGTCGGGGGGCCGCGCACCGCGCACCCTCCGCTTCCGCGGCGACGCCGGGCGCATCGTCGTCTGCGCACTCGGCGCGCTCCACATCCACGTCGGCGTGGCGCTCCTCGACGGCGACGTCATCGATCAGGAGCATTCGCCGTGGGACATCGCCCGCGGTCCCGCGGAGACCCTCGACAAGGCCCTGAGCATGATCGACGAGGTGCTCGCGCGCACCCCGGACGTGCCGGTCTGGGGCATCGGCGTCGGAGTGCCCGGCCCGGTGGACTTCGACAGCGGTCGTCCTGTCGCACCGCCGATCATGCCCGGCTGGAACGGCTTCGACGTGCGCCGCCGCTTCGAGCAGCGCTACGACGCTCCCGTCTGGGTCGACAACGACGTGAACCTCCTCACCTTCGGAGAGCGGGCCCGCCGCGACGACGACCGCCTCGACCTGATCTACTGCAAGATCGGCTCCGGCATCGGCGCCGGCCTCCTCTCGCACGGCCGCATCCATCGCGGCGTCAACGGCGCCGCCGGCGACATCGGCCACGTGCGGGTGCGCGATTCGGATGCCCTCTGCCGCTGCGGCAAGATCGGGTGCCTCGAAGCCGTCGCCGGCGGATGGGCGATGATCCGCGACGCCCTCGCCGAGATCGAGGCCGGCGCCACGGGCGTGCTCGCCACCGCCGTCGCCGACGGCGAGGAGCTCACGCCCGAGCTGATCTCGATCGCGGCCGAGAACGGCGACGCCCTCGCGATCCGGCTCGTGCAGCGCTCGGCCCGCGTCGTCGGCGAGTCGATCGCCGCGCTCGTCAACATGTTCAACCCGTCGGTCATCGTGATCGGCGGCGCCATGGCCGGTGCCGGCGAGCTTCTGCTGGCCGAGGTGCGCCAGCGCGTCTACGAGCTGTCACTCCCCCTCGCCACACGCGACCTGACGATCGCGCAGTCCGTCAACGACCGGCGCGAGCCGCTGCGCGGCGGTGTCGAGATGGTGCGCGAGCAGCTCTTCGAGGTCACCTTCCCGCGGTGGTTCAGCGACGGGAGGCCGTCGGTCGTCGCCATTCGCGGGGCACTCGAGGCCGTCGCCTGAGCTCTGTGACAGAGACCCGGAAACTTCTTACGAAAAACGACAAAAGCGTGTAGCTTCCTGTCTGAAGCCGATCCGATCGGCCGGCACAAGGGAGTGAACACGATGGCGTTGCCGCTGCTGCAGGACGATGCGCTCGTCTCGACGGAATCCGGCTTCGCGCTGCACGTAAGCCTGCCGTGGATCCGGTCCATGCCGCTGGCGGCCGTCACCGATCTCGCGGTCTCTATCGACGGCTCCCCCGTCTCGGTCACCGCCCGGCTCGACGGGCGCGACGTCGCACCGGGCGCCCTCTCCACCGAGCCGGGATGGTGGTTCATCCAGGACCGCCTCGAACTGCGGGGCGTCGGGATGCTGCCGCCCGGCGCGCACGATGTCTCGGTGTCGTTCGTGCTCGTGGTGCCGTATCTGCAGGCGGGCCCGTCCGGGCCGCTCGCGCTGCCGCTGCGCGCCGATCGTGCGCTCGGCCTCCGGGACGAGGCATCCGTCGCTCGCCGCCCGGTCGCAGACAGGGCTACCCCGGCCGAGCAGGCGGTGCCGGCGGGCGGCGACCTGCCGGGCGAGTGGACCGTCTCAGCCAGCGCGTTCAACTGGACGCCGGAGGTCATCCGCGCAGAGCGCTCCGCGTCCGACATCGCGATCGGCGTGGTCGGCGAGGGTGTCGCCGCGACCATCGAGATCGAGGCCGGGCAGGTGTGGCGCTCGTTCCCGGATCCCTCCGACGCGGAGGTCGACGTGTTCCGCGAGCGCCTGACAGCTGCCGGCGGCGCCGTGACGATCGTCGGCGCGAGCCTCGACGACTGGGCGTCGCCCTCGCGCCGTCGCACGGACGAGGAGCGGCTCGCGTTCCTCGTGCCGCAGCTGCGTGCGGCCGCGCGTCTCGGCGCCCGGGGCGTGCGCGTCCCTTTCGGGCAGACGGGGTCCGAGCTGCTGCGCCTGGCGCAGCCGGTGCTCCACGACCTCGGCGTCGTGCTCCACGAAGAGATCCAGGGGCAGCAGAGCCTCGACGTGCCCGCGAACGCGGCCAACCTCGAGCTGCTCCAGGAGCTCGACGATCCCCGCATCCGGGTGCTGATCGACATCAGCATGCTCATGCCGTCGCTGCCGCCGTCGTACCTCGAAGAGCTGCGCCGGGGTGGTGTCGACGACTCTCTGCTTCACCGTCTCGACACCGCATGGCGGGCGCCCGAGACCCACGAAGCAGTGATCGCGACGCTCCGCGAGGGACGAGTGCCCCCGTCGGTCCACACGCTCTTCATGAACCTGCTCGTGCGCTTCGGTCGCTCGGAGGTGGCCGACCTCGAACCGCTGCTGCCCCTCACCGCCGGCGTGCACCTGAAGTTCTGGGACCTCGACGACGCCGAAGGGCGGGTGTCGCGCCCGATCGGCGACATCGGAGCAGCCCTGCGGCGCACCGGCTTCGCCGGCACACTGACGAGCGAGTGGGGCGGCCACGAGTGGCTGGACGCGGATGCCGCCACGATGACCCGAGCCCACCTGGCGCTGTCGCGCCGCGCGCTGACGGGAGCATCCGTCAGAGCGTGAGATGCGGTCGTTCGTGCGACAGGCACGCGGCCCGCGGGGCAGCGACTCGAGACCTGTCTCGACCGGAGGAGAAAGACGACATCCCCGGGCACACTGCGGCCCGGCAAGCTCGATCACGCGCGCTGACGCCGCTGCACGAGTACGACGATGGCTCCCGATCCGCGGATCGGCAGCCATCGTCGTGTGTTCAGCGGGGCTGAAGTCCCGCAGCGCGATAGACGTCGTCGACGAGTTCCATCGTGGCTACGGCGTCCTGGGCGCGCAGCGGCGTGGCGGCCCCGGAGCCGAGGACCTCCACGAGGTGCTGCAGCTGCGCCACGTAGCTCGATTCACCATCGACCGCCTTCTCATCGATGAGCACGTCCTCCCCCGCGGTGACGCGCAGCGTGGCGCCCCATTGCGGGACGATCACGCTGGTCGCGTGCAGCGTCGCCGAGGATCCGACGATGTGCAGCGACATCCGTCCCTCGTCGTCACCCAGGAACGACGCGCGCACCCGCGCGGTGATGCCGTCGTCGAACGACAGCACGAAGTCGGTCTGCAGATCGACGCGGGGGTCGTCGTCGTACAGCTCGGCAGACGACGACAGCACGGTCGCCTCACCGAACGCGGCGCGCAGAAGGTCGATGGCATAGCAGCCGACGTCCATCACCGCTCCGCCGCCGAGATCTCCGTTCAGCCGGATATTGCCGGGCCCTACGACGAAGTGAGGGATGCTGAAGTCGATCTCGACGTCCTCGATGTCACCCAGCACGCCCGACCGGATGACCTCCAGCAGACGCTGAGTGAACGAGTGGAGCCGATAGTGGAACCCGACGAACGCCGACCGGCGGTTCGCGCGGGCGGCGTCGGCGATCGCGCGCGCGTCCTTGCCGTTGGCCGAGAGCGGCTTCTCGCAGAGGACGTGCTTGCCGGCATCCAGCGCCGCGACCGCCCACCGCGCGTGGACGGTGGGCGGCAGGGCCACATAGACCAGGTCGACGTCGGGGTTCGTCATGACGCTCGCGTAGTCCCCGGCGGCCTCGATGCCGAACCGGTCCGCGAAGGCGCGGGCGCGCTCGGGGTCGCGCGATCCCACCGCGATGACCTGGACGCTCTCGACGAGAGTCGAGGGCTCCACCATGGCCCGCTCGGCGATGCCGCCTGTCCCGAAGATCCCGACGCGCAGCTGTGAAGCTGTCATGCTCACCCCTCCTTGTTGTAGTACGGCCACGGCAGGAAGCGGCGCTCGCCCCGACGGTCGGGACCGTCGAGGGTGACCTCACCGGTCGCCGCCCATTCGACGCCGCGCGGGAACATGCGGATGAACTCGATGCGGCGGAACGTGTCGATGTCGTGGCCGATCGTGATGGTGAACGACCGGCCGGCGCCGTACTCGTTGATCCAGGCGATCGGCTGATCAGTGTTCATGCCGGGGAGCGCAGCGATGCCCTCCGGCGGCATCGCCACCGGGTAGTGCGACATCGGCCACATCGGCGCCTTCTCGTACGACTCGAGGTCGTCGTACGTCGTGAGGAGCACCTGGGCGCTCTCGGCGATCTCGACGCCGGTGAGGATGTCGTCGCCGGTGACCGTCCACCGGGCGCTGATGCCCTCGGTGATCGCGTGCCGCGGCTCGACGGTGTCGAGCTGCGCCTCACCCCACGGGCGGGGCCGCAGTCCCCCGGCAACGGTGAGCCGAGAGCCGCGCATGACGTTGTACTCGTCGGGGTAGCCCCAGTCATCCTCCTGTGCGGCGGAGCCGTGGAACCACACGATGCCTTTGCCGTCGTCGTGGACGAACTTCAGGAGCGCAGCATCCGTCTCCGCCCCGAAGCCGACGGCCTTCTCGTGGTAGCCGTCGCGGCCCTCGAAGACGACGATGACCACGTCGTACTTGTCGATGATCTCGGCGCCCACACCGCGGGGGTCCTCAACCACTCGGACGCGGAAGCGTCCGGTGTCTTCGAGCAGGGTCGTGAGCCACTGGTTGTGCTGACGGAAGCTGCGGAACTCGTTGTCGAGCTCGCGGGTCATGTGACCCGACAGGATGAGCACGTCAAGGACGTCGGTCATGCGAACACTCCTTCGTGTGGGGCGTGCGAAGGCACGCCGAAGAGGGTCCCGGTGCATCCGGGACCCTGCGGGTCGGGGCCTAGTCGGCCTTGGTCGAGAACGCGGCGTCGAACGCCGCAGCGGGAGGCGTGATCGCGTTGAGCTTGCGCACGAACTCGATCGCCTCAGGGGCTCCGTCCAGCCGGTCCATGCCGGCGTCCTCCCACTCGATGGAGGTGGGCCCGTCGTACCCGATCGCGTTGAGTGCGCGGAACAGCGGCTCCCACGGCACGGCGCCGTGTCCGGTCGACACGAACGTCCAGCCGCGACGAGGGTTCGCCCACGGCAGGTGCGAGCCGAGTACGCCGTTGCGGCCGTCGAGGTTGGTGATCGACTCTTTCACGTGCACATGGAAGATGTGGTCTGCGAAATCGAGGACGAAAGCGACCGGGTCGAGCTGCTGCCACATGAAGTGCGACGGGTCGAAGTTGAGGCCGAAGCTCCGGCGGTGCCCGATGGCCTCGAGCGTCGCCTTGGCGGTCCAGTAGTCGTAGGCGATCTCGCTCGGGTGCACCTCGAGGCCGAAGCGCACACCGACCTCTTCGAAGACGTCGAGGATGGGGTTCCAACGGTCGGCGAAGTCCTGGTACCCGGCGGCGATCCACTCGTCGGACGCCGGCGGGAACATCGCGACCGCCTTCCAGATCGACGAACCCGTGAAGCCGTTCACCGTCTTCACGCCCAGCTTCGCGGCGAACCGGGCCGTGTTCTTCATGTCCTCGGCTGCTCGCTGACGCACCCCCTCGGGCTCGCCATCGCCCCATACGCGAGGCGGGAGGATGTCCTTGTGCCGCGCGTCGATGGGGTCGTCGCACACGGCCTGACCGGTGAGGTGGTTCGAGATCGCCCACACCTTCAGGCCGTTGCGCTCGAGGATGTCCTTGCGGGACTGCACGTATTCCGCGTCGTCCCACCGGGACACGTCGATGTGGTCGCCCCAGCAGGCGATCTCGAGGCCGTCGAAGCCCCATTCGCCCGCGAGCCGTGCGACCTCCTCGAACGGCAGATCGGCCCACTGGCCGGTGAAGAGGGTGATCGGACGAGGCATCGAAGCTCCTTCGCTTTGGTGTTGCTATGAACCTATCCGGCGGTGTGCCGGAGGCAACGGGTCATCCCGCGGTCGTCTCGGCCGCGACCGGCGCACCGACGCGCACCCAGCCCGAGTCGCTCCGCGAGCTCTCCTCGACGGCGGCCAGCACGCGCTGCACGGACAACCCCTCGGCGAAAGACGGGTGCGGGTCGGCGCCCTCACTGATCGCGGTCACGAGGTCCACGACCTGGTGGCTGAACCCGTGTTCGTAGCCGAGCATGTGACCGGCCGGCCACCAGGCGGCGACGTACGGATGCTGCGCCTCGGTGACGAGGATCCGGGTGAAGCCCTGCGTGGTCTCGGGTGCGGTGCGGTCGTAGAACCACAGCGTGTTCAGGTCCTCGAGATCGAAGCGAAGGGCGCCCTTGTCGCCCGACACCTCGATCGAGAGGTCGTTCTTGCGTCCGGTGGCGAATCGCGTGGCCTCGAACGAGACGAGGGCGCCGGTGGACAGCCGCCCGGTGAAGAGGGCGACGTCGTCCACGGTCACCTCTCCCACCCCGTCTGCCGCGGTCCCGGACAGACCCGACCCGGATCCCTGCAGCGGACGCTGCTTCACGATCGTGTCGAGCACGCCCGACACCGCGGTCACGTCCAGGCCCGTCACGAACTGCGTCATGTCGATGATGTGGGCACCGATGTCCCCGAGCGCGCCCGAACCCGCGTGCTCCTTCTGCAAGCGCCAGGCCAGCGGCATCTCCGGGTCGACGAGCCAGTCCTGACGGTATGCCGCGCGCACGTGCGCGATCCTGCCGACCGCGCCCTGTGCGATCAGATCCCGCAGGAACGTCACCGCCGGGACGCGACGGTAGGTGAAGCCGACCATCGACCGGACGCCGCGCGCGGCGGCGCGGGCGGCCGCTTCCGCCATGGCCTCGGCCTCTTCGACGGTGTTCGCCAGCGGCTTCTCGCAGAGCACGTGCTTGCCCGCCTCCAATGCCGCGATCGCGATCTCTGCGTGCGAGTCGCCGGGCGTCACGATGTCGACGATGTCGATGTCGTCGCGGGCGATCACCTCGCGCCAGTCGGTCGCCGATTCGGCCCAGCCCCACTGGGCGGCAGCATCCGCCACCGCCTCGGCGTTGCGTCCGACGATCACCGCCATCTCCACGTCTTCCGGCAGGGAGAACACGTGCGGCGCCTGCCGCCACCCGACCGAGTGCGCGGCGCCCATGAACCCGTAGCCGATCATGGCCACCCGGAGCGTCATGCCAGCACCAGTTCCCGCTCCACCGGAACGCGGTTGGTCACATAGCGGCCAGGTCCGCCGTCTTCGCCCGGCATGATCTGCATGTAGAGCAGGCGCATGGTGAGCACGACCTCGACCGTGATCTTCTCGCCGGCTGCCGGCACATGGTCGAGGTGGATGAGCACGTCCGGACGGTCCGCGACGAACCAGAGGGTGTCGGACTGCTCGGGCAGCTCCTCCACCCGGTATTCGCGGCCGCCGAGAGCGAAGCGGATGTTCTCCGTCGGCACCGGAGCGCCGTCGACGGATGCCGCCACCTCGTCGACCGCCGAGAGCCAGAGGCTGCGGTACCAGGGCAGCTGCACCGAGACCGCCAGCCCGTCGTCGGTGCGCCGGACGTCCTTCTCGGAGAAGAGGGAGTTGTGAGTGGCCATGATGTCTCCTAGGCGAAGGTGTCGGTGAAGTGGTCGTGCGGCACCGGCGGAACGGGCTCGAGCTTCTGCACGGTCTCGGGGCTGTAGGGGTGATTCGTCTCCGGCACCGGCTGGTCTGCCGGCGGCATGAAGACGGGCTTGCCGTCGTCGCCGAAGTACATCAGGTCGAGGTCGAAGGCGCCCTGGTTCTTCTGGCCGAAGCTCACCCAGTTCTCCTCGAACGGGGCCCGGGCGAGCTCGTAGCAGCGGAACTTCCAGAACTTCCACTCGCCGTCCTGCTTCAGGAAGTCGATCGCGTACTTGCACCACACCCAGTGCGCCCAGACCTTCTTGCCGAGCACCTCGTCCGGGGAGTACATGTCGGGGAACGCCTCCGCGACCGTCGGGTCGGTCAGTCCCGACTCGGTACCGGCCATCAGCCACACGCCCTTGGCGGTCTGCCCGTCGCCGGCGACCTCGATGACCGGGGTCGTGGTGGCGTGGAGGATGAGCTTTCCGACCGGGGACGGCCGGTCGCGGTGGTAGCGCGTGACGCTCTCCCACGTGGTGTACTGCCCGGCGTTGGTGTACCGCGCGCGGATGCCCTCGGTACCCTCCTTCACCCAGAGCGGGATGATCTGCTCGTCCTGGAACGCGTTGTGCAGGTACATGTAGCGGTTGAACAGGTTCTCGACCTGGCCCCGGTCCTCCGCGCGCTGGGCGAGGCGCTGGGCGTCCTCGACCTGCTCACGGAGCCTGGCCACCTCGGCGGCCAGTCCGGCGATGGATGCGTCGACGACGGTGTCGGTCATGTCACTCCTTGTGATCGGCTCGTTCTCGGGCGTGTGCGCTCAGGCCGGCTGGCTCTGCGCGACGGTCTCTTCGATGGCGCGCCGCATCAGCGTGTGCTGCTTCTTGACCAGATCGATCGGGTCGGACTCGCCGAGGTCGGAGAAGGCGTGCCCCTCCCACTCGCTCGAGAGGTAGCCCTGATAACCGCCCTCCACGAACTGCTTCACGATGCGCGGGATGTCCATCGCGGGCTCTTCGCCGTCGGCGCCGATGTCGTAGAACTTCGCGTGCACGTGGAAGATCTGCGGCATGATGTCGAGCCACTCCTCCGGCGGCACGAGCCCGTGCATGTTGAAGGCGAGGCGGGTGAAGGGACCGAACCGCAGGAAGTCGACTCCTTCGGCAGTGAGGTAGTCCTCGAACTTCTGGTTGCGCACGTGCATCGGCGTGGGCTCGTGCCAGATCTCGTCCATGACCGAGAAGTGCTTCTCGTCCATGCCCATCTGGCTGAGCGTGCGCAGCAGGGTCGGCGAGAGCGAGTGCATCGTCGACGAGAAGTCCGCGGTGAAGCCCAGGCGATCCGACTGCAGCTCGTCGTACATCTCGCGCATCTGCAGCACATGGGGGTCGTTCGGCCCGGAGGGCGCGTGGATCTCGTACCCGAGCTTCTGGTCGTACTTCTCGGCGAGCGGGAGGAGGCTGCGCAGCAGCTCCTTGCCGTGCGAGCGGATCACGACCCTCTTGAAGCCGAGGGTGTGCGCCGTCTTCAGCTGGCGCGCCAGGAAGTCGTGCTCCTCGTCGGGGGTCATGTCGCGGTCTTTGCGGCGCCCCATGTCGAGGTTGGTACCCACGGCGCTGGCTTCGAGCCCGTACTTCTCGAGCGAGTCGAACCAGAGCTTCACGAACGCGTCGTCGACGTCGGGGTATGTGCGCAGCAGCTGGGCGATGTTGAACTCGACGCCCGGGCCGATGCCCTCTTCGGCGACCGCGGCGATCAGTGTCTCGGGCGTATAGAGGCCCGCCGCGAACTCGCTCGTCATCGAATACAGCGTGGTGCCCAGCTTGATGCCGGTGCCGGCGATTCCGTCGCTCATGCGTGTGCTCCTTCGGTGTTGGGCAGCCAGGCTCCGAGCTGCGTACGGGCCTCGGCGAGGTCCGTGATCATCCGTGAACCGGCCGCCCCGGCGGCCGAGCGCTGCACGGCCTGCTCGCCCGCGATGATGTCGAACGGGGACTGCCAGTAGTTCCAGTGCCAGCCTTCGTACTCGCTGGAGATCGCCCCGTTGTACCCGTTCTCCACGAGCAGCTTCACGAGGTCGCGCACCGGGACCGATGGCTCTTCGCCGTTCTCGTCGATACCGAAGAACTTGCCGTGCACGTGCTTGATCCACGGCGCGATCGTGCGCCAGTCATCCACGCGCGCCGGGCCGAACAGGCCCGTGCCGTTGATGCCGAAGTCGATCCCGAGGTCGGGGCGACCGTGGCGCGCAGCGAGTCCGATGAATGAGCCGAAGCGCTGGCCGTGGTCGGCCTGATCGGCCGGCGGGCCCTGCTCGTAGTACGTGTTCCAGAGTTCGACGACCTGTCCGAGGAGCTCTTCGGACGCACCGCGGCGACGGTAGGCCTCGATCAGCGACGGGGCGAAGCCGCTGACGGTGGCGCCCCAGTCCATCGTGAAGCCGAGGAACGGCGAGCCGACCTTCTCGTAGCGGTCGCGCAGCGCGAGGATCCGCGGGTGCGAGGCGTATTGATCGGCGTGCACCTCGAGGGCGAGGGTGACCCCGTGTGCCTCGGCGATGGGGGCCAGAGCCTCCATCGAGTCCGGTTCGATCGAGATCTGCACGCGCGCGATCGGGAAGCCGAGCTTCGCGGCCGCCTTGATCTGCAGGGTCATGTACTCGATCAGCTCGTCCTGGTTCAGCAGGCGATCACGATGGATGCCGATGTCGGCGTTGACGGCGAGCGAGGTCGTCACGAGCCCGACTTCGTCGATCAGATCCCTGAACCAGCCCGCGTACGCATCGTCGATCGCGGGGAAGCCGCGGAAGCTGGAGAAGCCGATGATCTCGAGGCCCGGTCCGAACCCGTCCGCCGCCGTCTTGCGGATGAGTCCCTCGAGGTCGTACTCCCGGCCATGGAACGCTCTGGTGAAGCTGTACAGGGTCACGCCCTGGATCGGAGTGCCGAGCGCGGTCATGCCGCCACCGCCTTCATGGTCTTGGTGTTCTTCTCGTCGATGTGCAAGGTCTCGGTATCGGAGATGATGATGTACGGGATGTAGAGGGTGAGCCCGACCGTCACCTCGTGCTCAGCGTCCGGCTCGATGTCGAGGTCTCCCGAGAGCACGGCCGAATCCGTCGGGAACCACCACTCGTCGATGTTCGTGCGCAGCTCGTCGAACGTGAACTCAGCGCCGTTCATCTCCCAGCGCAGCGACTCCGCGGGGGCGGTCTTGCCGTCGATCGTCAGCTCCGCGCCGGCGATGCAGGACCCCGGCAGGGCCCGGTACCAGGGCAGCCGGACCTCGACCGCGGCACGCGGTCCGTCGGTCCTGAGCGTGCCCTGCTCGATGATGCGATCGGGGATCACAGTTGTCTCCTGACTACTTTGTCTTAGTTTCTACACTGTAATGTCTGAATCAGACAGAAGCAAGATCTGCGGTGATCTCATCGGCGATATGCCGTGCACCGCGGACGGCCAGCGCGACGCCCGTGAGCGTCGGGTTGCAGGCCGTGGCCGTCGGGATGACGCCGTTGCCTGCGACGAAGAGCCCGGGCGCTCCCCAGACTTCGCTGTCGGGCGAGCACACGCTCGCGCCGTCGTCGGCCCGACCCATGCGAACGGTGCCCTGATAGTGCAGCGACGCTCCGAGCGGCATCACGAACGGGCGGTCATCGAGGGGGTCGCCGATCGCCTTCCCCAGGCGCACGATCTCGGCCTTGGCCCGGTCGATCGTCGCATGGTCGCGGTCGCTCAGCGTGTAGTGCAGCTGCATCGCGGGCATCCCGTAACCGTCGACGTCGCCGTCCGAGAACGCCACGCGGTCCGAGGCCTGGAGGTCCTTCGCGCAGAACAGCCCCAGCCCCACGATCGAGCCCGGCGCCGCAGGGTCGTCGTCGGCGAGCTTCACCGGAGAGGCGTCGAGCTGCATGACCTGGCCGTGGAAGGGCATCTCGTCGGTGAACGGCACCCACGTCACCCCGGTGTATTCGCTCAGGCCGGTCTGCGGGACACCGTCCGCATCGACCGCGGGGGTGAAGTCGCGCATGCGCACGGCGAATACGATCTGCGCCTGGTCGTTGAGATACCGGCCGAGGGCATCGGGACGGATGCCGGAGGCCCAGAGCAGCTGCGGCGTCCGCAGCGCGTCGGCGGCGACCACGACGAAGCGCGCGCGCACGTCGCGCCG
This sequence comes from Microbacterium sp. Leaf288, assembly GCF_001422925.1. Lineage (GTDB taxonomy): Bacteria > Actinomycetota > Actinomycetes > Actinomycetales > Microbacteriaceae > Microbacterium. Next base: position 791,578 of record NZ_LMNI01000001.1, on the reverse strand, counting down.
TTCTCCCGTGCGGACGTCCGTGACGACCACGCCGGCGGCCCGGCCGTCCTCGACCAGCACGCGGCTCACGAGGGACTCGTCGAACAGCGTGAAGTTCGGGTTGCCGCGGGTGATGTCTCCGAGAACGACATCCGAACCCGACCACACCAGCGGCCCGTCGTCGCGGCGATGCACCGCGAGCGGCATCCGCTGCACGCGCTCATCCGCATCCCGATGAGCGTCCTCCACCGCGGCGAGCCGCCCGCGCACGATCCCCGCATACGGCGACGAATCGAACGCGTCGGTGGTGACCCCGAGCAGTCGCTCCCCCTCCGAGAGCAGCTCGTCGAGCTCGCCCGACTCGTCGAGGAAGCCGATGCGCTCGCTGTCGTTCGGCCGGGGGCAGGCCCCCGTCCAGTGTGCGGCCATGCCTCCGACGTTGCTCGAGAACGCAGCGACCGGCAGACCGTCCTCGCCGTCCGCCTGATAGCCGGACTCGAGCAGGTAGGTGCCCGGGCGCGCGCGCCGCTGGGCGGACTTCACGATGCCGCCGACACGGTCGTCGTCCTCGCGAGCGTGCGGCCCCTCCGACCGGCGCTGAGCGTGGGCACGCTCGTCGGCGTCCGCGATGTTCTTCACGTGCGCCCCGGGCGGGTCCGACACGGTGGGGCCGACCTCGAACATCGCGATGGTCGCCGATGGCGCCCGCTCGCTCAGGATTCGGGCATAGGTCGCGCCGGCCGGGCCGCTGCCGACGATCGCGACGTCGACCTGCTCGGGGTATACGCGGGTGCTCATGCCGAGGCCGCCAGGGCCGCGATGTGCTTCACCGACTCCGCCGACGCCGTCTGCGGGTAGTACTCGAGCCCGATCGGGCCGGCGTAGCCGCTCGCACGAAGGATGCGAAGGCGCTCGGGCCAGTCGAGGTCGCCGGTACCGGGCTCACCTCGTCCGGGCGCGTCCGCGAGCTGCACGTACCTGATCAGGTCGCCGCCGTTGGCGAGCTCCGCTTCCATGTCCTCGCCCTCGACGGCCGAGTGGTAGATGTCGTACAGCACGCCGAAGAACGGCGAGTCGACGCCGCGCGCGACATAGACGCCCTCGCTCGTGCGGTCCAGGAGCGATCCGGGGTGATCGACCCGCACGTTGACGGGCTCGAGCACGAGCGTGATGCCCGAGCCGTCGATCTGCGCGATGGCCTTCTGGTAGATCTCGATGAGCTTGTCGAGCTGCACCTGGCGCTTCCAGCCGCCGAAGCCGGTTCCGCTGCCGACCACCACGCGGGGCGTCCCGAGGAAGTGCGCGATCTCGACGCCCTCGTCGAGCTTGCGGAAGAACTCCGAGTGATCCCACGGCGGGATCATGAACTGCGTGCGCGGCTCCGAAAGCTGCGCGGTGAGCTGCGTGCCGGTCTCTTCGAGCGCCGCCTTGAGAGCGGGAAGGTCCTTGGGCGTCGACGGCGCGTCGACCCCTGTCGGCCCCCACATCTCGACGGCGTCGAAGCCGGCGGCCGCCGCCGCGCGCACGCGGTCGTGGTAATCACCCGCTTCGGTGAAGAGGAGTTCGATGTTGGGTGCGAGCTGATACATGTGGTCTCCGTCGGAAGGTCGGAACAAGGTGGTCGTGGGCGGCATGCACCGGAACCCGCTGACGCGGGCACCTGCGCTCGACGATCCGGCCGCTCTCGAATCGAGTCGGATCCCGGCGGCTAGCCCTTCAGGCCGCCGGCGAAGCCCTGGATGAACTTCTTCTGGGCGGCCATGTAGAAGATCAGGATGGGGATCATCGAGATGATCACCACCGCGAAGATCTTGTTCCAGGCCGAGACGAGCCCGCCGACGTACGTGTACATCGCGACCGGCAGCGTCTGGGTGGTCGAGCCGCCGAGGAAGATCAGCGAGTTGAAGAAGTCGTTCCAGACGATCAGGCCCGCGAGGATCGCGACCGTGCCGGTCGCCGGGGCCATCAGCGGCAGCACCACGCGGAAGAACGCCTGCGTCGGTGAGGCCCCGTCGATCACGGCGGCCTCCTCGTACTCGGTCGTGAGCCCCCGGAAGAAGCTGGCATAGAGGAAGACGGAGAGCGGAAGCAGGATGCCGATCCACAGCAGGATCATTCCGAGGGCGTTGCCGGTGAGCCCGACGGTGCGCGCGCCGATGTACAGCGGAACGGTGCCGAGCTGCGCGGGCAGGATGATCGCGATGAGCACGAGGTAGAACGTGAGGTTCGTCCACGCCCGGGTGCGACGGGTGATCACGTACGCGGCGACCGAGCCGAAGAGCACGAGTCCGGCGATGGCGCCCGCGGTGATGATGGCGCTGTTCAGAATCGCCATCGGGATGCTGTCGCGCCCACCCGTGGTCAGCACCTCGATGAAGGCGCCGAAGTCGAGCGATGTGGTCGGAGCGACCGCACTGGTCGTGAACGCCTCCTGGTCGGACTTCAGGGCCGTGTTGATCAGGAAGTAGAAGGGCAGCAGGCCGATCAGCGCGACGATCCAGATGAGGACTTCGCGGAGTGCCGTGAGCTTGGTGTACCGGAACATGGGTCAGGCCTTTCGCGCGGCGTCGCGGTCGCGTGTCGCGTACTGCTGGAGGATGGCGAAGACGAGGATGATGACGGTCAGCACGAGGGCGAGCGCCGAGCCGAATCCGAACTGGCCGAGCGAGAACGCCTGTTTGTAGACCTGCGTGGCGAGAGTCTCGGTCGCCCCCGCCGGCCCTCCGCCGGTGAGCGCGAGGATCTGGTCGAAGATCCGCAGGCCCTGGATGATGCCGAGTGTCGACGCGATCGCGATCGAGGGGCGGATGCCGGGAACCGTCACGTGCCAGAAGCGCTTGAAGATCCCGGCGCCGTCCAATGCAGCCGCCTCTTCGAGCTCGACCGGCACCGACGCGAGACCGGCGAGGTAGATGACCATGACGAAGCCCGTCTGCTGCCAGACGACCGTGAGCAGGATCGCCCAGATCGACCACGTGGGGTCTGCGAGCCAGACCTTCTGCAGTTCAGGCAGTCCGATCGCCGCGAGGAACCCGTTGAGCGGCCCGTTGAACTGGAAGATGAACTTCCAGACATACGCGACCGCGAGCGGGCTCAGCACGACGGGCATGAAGAGGAGCGTGCGGAGGATGTAGCGGGTCTTGAGCGTGCGATTGATCGCGAGCGCGAACCCGAGGCCCAGGATGTTCGTGAGGATCACCGAGCCGAACGCGAGGAACAGCGTGTTCCAGACGGCGCCCACCAGGAGCGGGTCGTTGAAGATGCGCACGAAGTTGTCGAGTCCGACGAACTCCCAGTCGCCGAGGCCGGTCCAGTTCGTGAAGGCGAAGAAGCCGCCTGTCAGTGTCGCCGCGTAGTGCACGAAGACGACCATGATGATGGCCGGCAGCGCCCACCACCAATGGCCGAAGCTGATCAGCGGCTTGCGGCCGCGAGGACGCGGAGTGCGCCGCGCTCCGGGAGGCACGGTGAGGGTGCGAGTGGCATCCTTCTCGATCGTCACTGTCATCTGCTCTCTGACCTCGTCGTCACGCGCCCTCGTCGGCGCTTGAAAAGACCCTCCCACACTTGTGTCGAAAGCACACATTAGTATCAGCGATATCGGCTATAAGTGGTGCGGACGCCACCCTCCAGGCGTCGCGGAGAGGATGAATCCATGACCGATCCGCTCTGGCAGGACTTCCTCGAGCCACCCGACGAAGCACGCCCCCGCGCCTGGTGGCACTGGATGGACGGCAACGTCGACCCCGCCGGCGTGCGTCGCGACCTGCGCTGGCTGCACGCGGTCGGCGTGAGAGGGGTGCAGCTGTTCGACGGAGCCATGGGCGGTCCTCTCATCGTGCCGGCGGCGGTCCGGCCCGGATCGACGACCTGGCGCCGCGCGATCGCGTCGGCTGTCGAGACCGCGGATGAGCTGGGGATCGAACTCGCCGTCGCGACCTCGTCGGGATGGAGCGCCTCGGGCGGCCCGTGGGTCGCGCCCGCGGATGCGATGAAGAAGCTCGTGTGGTCCGAGACGCCCCTCGAGGGCGGCGGTCGTCGGATCGTCGGACTCGCGGCTCTGCCGGACGCCCCGGGCCTCTTTCAGGATTGCCGGCGCTGGGGCCTCGCCGCCGATGCGCCGCGATGGGCGACCGATTCCATCGTCCTCGCCGTGCCGGCGGACCCGGTCCACGTGGCGCACCGACCCGCGGAGGTGGTGGCATCCGCAATCCTTCCGGGAGCAGCCCCCGAGCGCGTGGAGGACTGGGGATGCCTCGTCGACGGCTCGTTCGACGGATCGGTGCTTCTTCCCCGCGATCCCGAAGCGACGTCGTCGGCGTGGGTCGAGCAGATCTTCGACGAGCCGGTGACGGTGCGCTCGGCAGTCGTCGGGCTGCCGGGGCCGCGCGGATTCGGCGCCGCCCCGCCCCCGAGCGCCGTGCTCGAGGCGAGCGACGACGGCGTGACGTATCGGGAGGTCGCCGCGCTGCCGGTCACGACCGTCCCGGCACGCACGGTGAGCTTCGCGGCGACGACCGCGCGGCGCTTCCGGCTGGTGTTGACCGGCGCGAGCGCGGCCGATGCGCTGCCGGCGCTGGACGACGGCGTGCAGGTTCCCCCCGTTCTGCGCCGCATGTCGGAGTTCGTCGTGTCCGAGTTCGCGTTGCGCGCAGCCGGCCGCGTGCATCACGCGGAGGTCAAGGCGGGGTTCGGCGTCGTGCCCGACTACTACGCCGTCGGCACCGATGCGCGCATCCGCGCAGGCTCCGTCGATCCGGACGCGATCGTCGACGTCACGTCTTCGGTCACCGACGGCGTCCTGCGGTGGGATGCTCCGCCCGGGCTCTGGACGATCCTGCGGCTCGGGGCGTCGCTCACGGGTCAGACCAACGGCCCCGCGTCGCCGGAGACCACCGGACTCGAGGTCGACAAGCTCGACGGGCCGCGGGTCTCGGCGTATCTGGACGAGCACCTCGCGCGCTTCGGCGCGGATGAGGGCTTCGCCGCACTCCTCAGCGACAGCATCGAGGCCGGTCCGCAGAACTGGACGGACGCATTGTTCGCCCGCTTCGCCGATGCGAGGGGCTACGACCCGCTCCCCTGGCTTCCGGCTCTCGCCGGCTTCATCGTGCGCACCGCGTCGGACTCCGATCGGTTCCTCTACGACTACCGCCGCACGATCTCCGAACTGCTCGCGAGCGAGTACTACGGCACACTGGCGGCCGCGGCCCACGCGCGCGGCATGGTGTACTACGCCGAAGCGCTCGAAGATCAGCGCCCGCAGCTCGGCGACGACCTCGCGATGCGCGCGCACGCCGATGTGCCGATGGGCGCGATGTGGACCTTCCTGCCCGAGCACGGGCCGCGCCCCACGTATGTCGCCGACCTCAAGGGCGCGGCATCCGTCGCCCATGTCCATGGCAAGGCGTGGACCGGCGCGGAGGCGTTCACGAGCTTCGATCGTCCCTGGTCGTCGACTCCTCGGAGCCTCAAGCACGTCGCCGATCTTCAGCTCGCGCTGGGCGTGACGCGGTTCTGCATCCACACTTCGCCGCACCAGCCGCTCGCCGCGCCCCCGCCTGGCATCGCGCTCGCGCCGTTCCTCGGGCAGGCCTTCACCGTCAACGAGACATGGGCCGGCGACGCCGGTCCATGGATCGACTACCTGGGACGCTGCTCGGCCGTTCTCTCGTCGGGTGAACCCGCCGTGGACATCGCGTACTTCGTCGGCGAGGAGGCGCCGGTCACCGCGCTGTTCGGAGGGCGGTTCGACGACGCGGTTCCCGTGAAGGTCGACTTCGACTACGTGGGCACGGACGGCCTCGCGCTGCTCAGCATGGAGAACGACCGGCTGGCCTCGGCCGGGGCGCGGTATCGACTCCTCTATCTCGGCGGATCGAGCGATCACATGACGATCGCAACCCTGCGGCACGTCGAGCGGCTGCTGGACGCGGGGGCGACGGTCGTGGGCGTCCGCCCGGACAGATCGCCGTCGCTCGCCGATGACGAGGTCGAGTTCGCACGACTGTGCGATCGGGTGTGGACTCTGCCCCGTGCGCGTGGGCGCGTGCTGCCGACCCGCGACCTCGGCACCGCGCTGACGGAGCTCGGCGTGCATCCCGCGATCGGACTGGAGGACGCGGAGGTGCGACGCATCGCGCGCATCGTCGGCGGCCGCCGCATCATGTTCGTGGCGAATCCGGACGACCGCGAGCGGACGTTCGTCGCGACGAGCCAGGTCGGTCTCTCGGCGTGGGACCCGGTGACCGTGCAGACGGGGCACCTGGAGCCGCTCGTGCCATCGGGCGGAGGCGAGCGGCGATACGCGGTGCGGCTCCCCGCGTTCGGATCGCTGTTCCTCGTGGAGGATCACGGCGCAGGCCCCCGGAGGGTCGATCTCGTCGACGTGCCGGTGCGGGGCGACTGGACGCTCGAGCTCCCCGATACGGCACCGCTCACGCTCGGACCAGAACCGCGATTGTGGACGGATGCCGACTCCGTCGCCGCGGGATTCTCGGGCACCGCCACGTACCGGGTCACCACGAAGCTCCACCTGCCCGCAGACGCCACACGCGTGCTCCTGGACCTCGGCGACACCTTCGACCTGGCTCGCGTCAGGGTGAACGGAGTGGACTGCGGCGTCGCCTGGACGCCGCCGTTCCGCGTCGACGTGAGCGGCGCCATCCGCACGGGAACGAACGAGATCGAGGTGCACGTCACCAACCCGTGGCGCAACCGGCTCATCGCCGAGTCGGCCGCGCCGAGCGGTGAGATCTCCACGCCGATGACGCGGGTCTTCGAGCCCACCGCGCGCCACTCGCCGGCCGGGCTGGCGGGACCGGTGCGAATCGTCGCCGAGCGGCCGCAGCACCCGTCCTCGTCCTGAGGCGTGTGATCGACGGCGAGTGCGCTCGAACAGCTCCCAGAAGGGGATCAGCGAGCCAATTGCCGCGCATAAGCATTACTAATGTCAGAAATCTACATATCATGCGAGGCTTGAGGTGCGGCCCCGAGGCCGAGCCAGCGTCCCGATGCTGGCGACAACGACGTCATGAAAGGGTAGAAATGCCACAGCACTCACGCATTCGGCACCTCCGGTGGTCGCTCCTCGCGATCCCTGCGGCGGGTGCACTCGTCCTCGCCGGCTGTTCCGGCTCCACCGACGGCGGCGACAGCTCAGCCGATCCGGACACCGTCGGATTCAGCCTCATGGTCGCCCAGGCGAACGACGCCGACGACTTCTACGCCCAGACCGCACAGAAGTACACCGAAGAGACCGGCGTGCCGATCGAAGTCATCCCCTACCCGTCGGATGCCTACAACACCCAGGTCACGACCCAGCTTCAGGCAGGCAACGCGGCCGACATGATGGTCCTCGCGCCCGGCACCGGGCAGCCGATCTCGGTCATCACTCTCGCCGACGCGGGCTTCCTCGAGCCGCTCGACGACACCTCCGCCGGCCTGCTGCCTGCCGGCAGCGAGGCGGAGTTCCAGATCGACGGGAAGACGTACGCCCAGCCGACCGCGCTCACCCCCGTCGGGATGGTGTTCAACGTGACCGCGGCCGACGAGGCAGGCGTCACCGAGTATCCCTCGACGTACGAAGACCTCCTGGCCGCGTGCGCTGACGCGCGGGACGCGGGCAAGTCGTTCACCGTTCTCGCCGGCGGCGTCTCGTTCAACACCGGGCTCATCTCGATGCTGATCTCGGCGACCCGCGTGTACGCCCAGACGCCGGACTGGAACGAGCAGCGCGCAGCCGGCGACGTCACGTTCGCCGACAGCGGCTGGAAGGACGTCCTCGACGACATCGTCGAGATGAACGACAAGGGCTGCTTCCAGGATGGCGCCGCGGGCGGCACGTTCGACTCGATCACCCAGGGGATGGGAGGCGGGACCTCTCTGACGGCCGCCGTCCCCGGCAGCGCCGCCGCCTCGATCGGCGACGCCACCGGCGCCGAGCTCAACGTGCAGGCGTTCCCGCCCGCCGACGGCGAGAAGGCCTTCACCGTCACGGGCGCCAACTACGCGTGGGGGATCAACGCCGCGTCGGACGACGCCGTGAAGGCGTCCGCGCAGGCCTTCCTCGACTGGGTCGCCCAGCCGGAGAACGCCCAGGCGTACGCCGACCTCTCGGGTTCGGTGCCGATCACGGGCATCGACTCCGAAACGCTCCTTCCGGAGTACGCGCCGATCGGCGACCTGCTCGCGAACGGCGACTACGCGGGCCTGCCGAACGCGACGTGGCCGAACCCCGCCGTCTACGACGCGCTCGGCGTCGGAGTGCAGGGCCTCTTGACCGGTCAGAAGACGGTCGACCAGGTGCTCGCCGACATGGACGCGGCGTGGGGCAACTGACTCCCTGAATCCGCAGTGAACGATGCCGCCCGGGGCCATGCGCCCCGGGCGGCATCGTCATGATCCCCGACCGAGTCTCAGCCGTGCGCGGCCCCGCATGTCGCCCCCCCCCCCCGGAAGGAGCACCAGATGAACCGATCCGCCCGCGTGCAGAAGCTGCTCGCCGAGATGCCCCCGGCCGAGAAGCTCGGCCAGCTGCAGATCGTGTTCCGTCCGCGGCACGACGATGCCGCGGAGCTCATCCGCGAGGGTCTCGGCTCGATCTTCTGGCCCCGGTCGGCGGCGGCGACCAACGCGCTGCAGCGGGTCGCCGTGGAAGAGACGCGCCTCGGCATCCCCGTGCTGGTCGGGCTCGACGTCATCCACGGGCAGCGCACGATCGCGCCCGTCCCGCTCGCGCAGGCCGCGAGCTTCGACCCTTCGCTCGTCGAGGAGCTCGCCGCGCTCGCGGCTGCCGAAGCACGCTCGGGCGGCGTCACGTGGACCTTCTCCCCCATGGTCGACGTCGCCCGCGATCCGCGCTGGGGCCGCGTGGTCGAGGGGTTCGGCGAGGACGTCCACCTCACCTCTGTCATGGGCCGCGCGATGGTGCGCGGCTACCAGGGCGACGACCTCGCCGGCCGACACGCGATCGCCGCGACCGCGAAGCACTTCGTCGCCTACGGGCAACCCGAGGGTGGCCGCGACTACAACGCGGTCGACGTGTCGGAGCACCGGCTGCGCAACATCTATCTCGAGCCCTTCCGCGCGGTCGTCGACGAGGGCGCGGCCGCGGTCATGGCGTCGTTCAACACCGTCGCCGGTGTGCCGATGCACGCCAACCGGCGGCTGATGACCGGGGTGCTCAAGGACGAGTGGGGGTTCCCCGGCGTCGTCGTGGGCGATGCCGAGGGCGTGCGCAACCTGCTTCCGCACGGCATCGCCGAGGATCTGACGGATGCCGCGTCCCAGGCGTTCCGCGCCGGGCTCGACGTCGAGATGGGCGGCGCCCCTTCGGAGGTCGCCGACGCCCTGCTCTCGGCGATCGACCCCGCGCGCCTCGACGACGCCGTCGCCCGCGTGCTCGCACTGAAGGAGTCGCTCGGTCTCTTCGACTCTCCGTACGCGAGCGAGACGGACGAGCTCACTGCCCCGACCGACGCGGGGCGGGCGCTCGTGCGGCGCGCCGCCGCCCGGTCGTCGGTGCTGCTCAAGAACGACGGGACGCTGCCGCTCGGCGCACGCGCCCGCGTGCTGCTGACGGGCCCTTACGCCGACTCAACCGATCACCTCGGCGCCTGGACACAGTCCTTCGGCGCGGACGCAGAGACCATCGCCGGTGCGTTCGTCGCACGACGACCCGACGTCGAGGTGCGAGTCGTGCCCGGCGTCGACTTCCTCGGCGAGGACGCATCCGGCATCCCGGCCGCCGTCGCGGCCGCGCGGGCCAGCGACGTCGTGGTGGTGCTCGTCGGCGAGCCCAGCGCGCTGTCGGGCGAGGCCGCCTCCCGCAGCGACCTGCGCCTGCCGGGACGGCAGGAGCAGCTGATCCGCGAGATCGCCGGCACCGGCATCCCGTTCGTCGTCGTCCTCGAAACCGGTCGCCCGCTCGTCGTGTCGGACTGGATCGACCTCGCGGAGACGGTCGTCGTCGCGTGGCACGGCGGTACCGAGGCCGCGGCGGCGATCGTCGACGTGCTCCTGGGCGACGTCGATCCCGCCGGACGCCTGCCGATGTCGTGGCCGCGATCCGTCGGCCAGATCCCGATCCACTACGCGCACGAGAACACCGGTCGCCCCGCGACGACGGGCGGATCGCTCAGCGCCGAGACCGCCGACATCGGCCTGCACGGCCCGGCCAACGTCGCCGACAAGTACACCTCGAAGTACCTCGACCTCGAGCTCGGGCCGGAGTTCCCCTTCGGCCACGGTTCGGGCTATGCGACCTTCGCGCACGCTCCGGCGACACTGTCGGCTTCCTCGATCAGCGGCGCCGAACTCGACGGCGGCGCGACGCTGTCACTGTCGCTCGAGGTCGCCAACACGTCGGCGCGCACCGGCGACGAGGTCGTCCAGGTCTACGTCGAGGATGTCGTCGCGAGCGTCGCTCCTCCGGTCCGCAGGCTCGTCGCGTTCGAGCGCCGGACCATCGAGCCCGGCCGCACCACGCAGTTCGAGTTCGAGATCGGCCGCGATCAGCTCGGCTTCTGGGCTGTGGATGCTGCGCCCCCGGCGTTCGTCGTGGAGCCCGGCCTCTTCCGCCTGCACCTCGGTGCAACGCTCGCCTCGACCCAGGCCGTCGACCTGCGGGTCGTCTGACTCAGCGCAGGGGCCGGTACCGGAAGTCGCGGAACCGCACCGTCCCCGCGCCGGCCGCGTAGAGCGCCGGGCGCAGGCTCAGGAGGTCGCCCATGGTGTTGGCGTGGTACCCCGATGTCTCGTAGCGGATCGCGTGACGCACCCACTCCCCGCCGGGTTCGCGGTACCAGCCCGTCACGATGTGCTGGTCGTTGCGGATCCGCAGCTGCAGGCGACGCGCCTCGGGCGCCGGCTCCCGCCAGTGCGTGACGTGGCCGCCCGAGTAGCTCCGCATCCGTTCCCCGTCGATCCCCATGCCGCAGAACAGCCGGTCGTTGAAGAACAGCAGCAGGCCACCTTCGGCCTCGTCGATCTCGACGTCGACCTCGACCTCGTACGAGTGATCGCCGACGACGAGCGCGAGCGGTGACGTGTCGCCCGGCCCCGTCCCCTTGCCCGCGAGCACCAGGCCGTCGTCGAGCGTGAGACGCGCGGCCTCGCCGGGCGATGGGGCATGGAAGGTCCACCGCTCACCGAGCCGCAGATCGGCGAAGTCGTCGTCGAACCCGCGGGACGGGGAGGGGACGGATGCCTCGGCCGGGGCATCCAGCTCGCCCCCGATGTCGTCCAGCGCGGCGACCGGCCAGCCGTCCTCGGTCCACGCGATGGGCTCGAGCAGGATCTGGCGACCGAGCGTGCGGTAGCCGTTCTCGTAGCCGTGCGAGACCATCCACCAGCTGCCCTCGCCGGTCGAGAGGATCGTCGCGTGTCCGCGCGACCACCATTTCTCCGAGGCGTCCTCCGTGCGCGCGACCGGATTGTGCGGGCTGTTCTCCCATGGCCCGTGCACCGAGCGCGATCGGGCCACGATGACCATGTGCCCTGTCGGCGGGCCGCCGGTGCCGCCGACAGCGCTCACCAGGTAGAACCACTCGCCATGCCGGAAGAGCTTGGGCCCCTCGAGGGCATACGCCTCGGTGATCCAGTCGTCGGGGTAGCGCCAGCCGTCGTAGACCTGCTCCAGTTCGCCGACCGTCGCAAGGCCGTCGTCCGTGAGGGCGATGCGGCGGATGCCGTTGACGAAGAGGTAACGCTTGCCGTCCTCGCCGACGACATGGCCCGGGTCGATCGCCCAGCGGATGCCCAAGTCGATCGGGTCCGACCACGGGCCCTCCATCGAGTCGGCGTGAATGACGAAGATCGCCGGCGCATCGAGTGCCGACCACGGCGCGGGGATGAACGGGATGTAGATGAAGAAGCGCCCGTCCACTTCCGCGATGTCGACCGCGAACGTGCTGCCGAGAGGCTCGGCGAGTGCCGAGCCCGCGTAGGTCCAGTTCACGAGGTCGGGCGAACGATAGAGCAGGAGCCCCGGCGCCGACTCGAACGACGAGTACGTCATCCAGTACTCGTCGCCGACCTTGATGACGGCCGGGTCGGGGCGGTCTCCGCCCAGGACGGGGTTGACGAAGGTCGGCACGTCAGCCATGGGTCACACTCCTCGCCAAACGCGCCCGTGCTATCACGGGGATGCAGCGGTACTCGCGACACGCACTATCGGTCTGACTCATCGCTTCCTCACGACACTCGGAGCAGGGTGACCCTCGCGGCCCCCACGCGATCCACCGGGACGACCTGGAGACGCTCGTCGCCGTTGAGGACGCGACTGGGGACGACGCGGCCCTCGTCCAGGAGCAGTTCGACGACGGCGTCGACTTCCACCAATCCCTGAGGTGCGGCGAAGTCGAGCTTCACGCCCTGGCCGATGACGACGAGCTCGTCGTCGGCCACCGCGAAGATCAGCCCGAACGGCCGCTGCTCGCCCGGCGTCGGAACGGGCTCACGCGGGAGCGTCTCGTCGGGGACCGGCAGCGCCTCGTCGGGAAGCTGCACACCCACGTCGAGCAGGAAGTCGCGGACGATGTCGCTCAGCCCACGGGCGCTCACGGTGAGGTCTCCGACTGTGGTCTCGGCCGGAGGGGAGCCCGGCTCCACCACGACGGCGCCGATGCGTCCAGCTCGCTGGGCCTCGGCGATCTCCGGCTCGAAGCCGGTGAGGTACGCGAGCATCGCGGCGACCTGACCCTCGGGGTTGGCCCCATCGAAGCCGAATCCCGACCAGCCGACCGCGCGATAAGTGCCGATGGCCCGCACGAGCTCTCCCGCGCGCAATCTGCTCTCCGGCACGAAGAGCGGCTGTGATCCGGTCGCATAGGTACGCATCGCCGAGTCGGCGTCGTCCACGTAGATGTCGGGGCCGACGAGCGACAGAGAGGGCGCCGCTGCGCGCCACACATCGATCACCCGACTCGAGGGTCCGCCGCTCGGCCACGCCCCCGGCTCGTCCTGCCCGGGCTGCGGGCCCAGCCACGCGTTGGCGTACATCGGGATCTGCTTGACGGCCTGACCGCGCTCGGCGAGATGCTGCACGTACGACGCGATCGACCACGCCATGAAGATCTCGTCGGCGCCCGAGCCGTCGCCGAACACGTCGGCCCAGGTACCCGCCTCACGCCGGCCGGCCTCCGCCCAGAGCGTGCGGAGCAGCGAGCCTTCCTCACCCGCGCGGGCGGCGGCGATCAGCGCGCCCGGCGCGTCGCGACGCCAGGCCTCCTCGGCGAGGTCGCTCCGGTCGCGGCTGTCGCGCAGGATGCCCGACTCGTTCTCGACCTGGACGAGCGCGACGACATCGGTGCGATCGACCTCTGCGAGGTGAGTGATGAAGGCTTCGAACGCGGTGGCATCGGCATCGCGGAGCGCCTCGCTGAAGACCGAGAGCACGGGCGTCGGCATCACACCGGAATAGTGGAAGGCACTCCCCCGTGTCTTCGCGTGCACCACGGCGCGCGGGAATCTCGTCTGGTCCGCCCGCACCCACCGCGGCGCGTACGTCGACGCCGCGTTCTTGAACGCGCCGAACCACAACAGCACGAGGTGCAGTCCCTGGCCCCGGGCCTCGTCGATCATGGTGTCCACGAGCGTGAAGTCGAACTCGCCCTCGCGCGGCTCGGTCAGCGCCCAGCTGACCGGCGCGAGCACGGTGTTCGCGTGCAGGTGCCGCGCGTGCGCGAACGACTGACGAATGGATGCCGTCGACGAGCTCGACGAGTTGTGCACCTGGCCACCCAGCAGGAGGCGGAGCTCGCCGTCCTTGCGCAGACGCAGGTCTTCGCCGAACGTCCAGGCCGAGCGATCGCCGGCGCTCACTCCGTCCCGCCGATCCAGCTCGCGATCGCTTCGATGGTCGGCAGCGCGGTCGGGTCGGCGGGCTCGTTGATGTGGCCGTGGTCGGCGCCGGCCTCCAGACGGAGTGCGACGTCGATCCCCGCAGCATCCAACTGCCGCGCGAAAGCCTCGCCCGACGGACGCAGGCCGTCGAATTCGCACACCAGCACGAACGTCGGCGGGAAGCCATCGACCGGCCCCAGTGCCGCGAAGGCGTGCGGATCGCCCAGCGCCTCGACGGACCCCGCGAAATTCAGGGCGAGGGCACCGTGCGGAGAGTCGGGATCGAGGTCCGCCGAGGCCGCCGGGCCGTTCGGGTGCACGACCGGGTACACCAGCACGAGTCCGTCGGGCAGCCGCTCGCCGGCATCCCGCAGCCGTGCGACCGCTCCGGAGGTCAGGTTGCCGCCGGCGCTGGCGCCCCCGAGATAAACGGTGTCGGCGGCGAACAGCTCCTCTGCGTGCGCCACCGCGTGCCGCCAGGCGGCGAGCACGTCGTCCGAGGGCGCGGGGAAGTGCACGTCGCCGAGGCACTTGACGTAGTCGACCGCGAGCACCGGGATGCCCCGCGCCGCGAGCTCGAGCGCGACCCAGTGCGACTCCGGCATGTCGAGGTGGCCGCCGATGAACGCGCCGCCGTGCACCCAGACGAGGGCGCGACCGGATGCCTCGGCCGAGGCATCCGTGTACAGCCGCGCGGGCACCGCACGGGCAGTCCCCTCGATCGCGACCTCGCGCGTCTGGACGTTCGCGAGATGCGGGAAGCGGCGCTTCAGCGACTCCGTGTCGATGTCGGGGCGCGGGTCGGCCGGCTCGCCCTGCTCACGGAACATCCGGAGCACCTCGGAGAGCGGCAGCGTGCGGAAGTCGACCTCGGTGTCAGACATGGGCCGCCTGCACCGCACGCATCGAGGCGCGGATGAGGTCGTGCTGCTTGCGGACGAGCAGCAGCGGGTCCACCTCGCCGAGCTCGGCGAACGCGTGGCCCTCCCACTCGCTCGACCAGTAGCCGCGATAGCCGCCCTCGACGAAGACGCGCACGAGCTCCGGATAGTCGATGGCGGGCTCCTGGCCGTTCTCATCGATGTCGTAGAACTTCGCGTGGACGTGCGTGATCTGCGGCATGATGTCGGCCCACTCGCGCGGGTCGACGTGGCCGTGCATGTTGAACGCGAGGTGGGCGAACGAGCCGAGGCGACCCGGGTCGAAGTCGCGGGACTTCAGGTAGCCGATGAACTCCTGCTGCCGCTCCGGCATGGTGGCATCGGTCGCCCAGATGCGCTGCAGCTCGGCGAGCGCGTCGTCATCCAGGCCCGCGCGCTGCACGGCGCGAAGCAGCGTCGGCGACATGCTGTGCATCGTCGACGAGAAGTCCGCGACGAACCCGAGCAGCGGCGAGTCCAGCTCGGCGTAGGTGTCGCGCACCTTCAGGATCGGCTCGGCGTTCGGCCCCATCGGCGCGTGGATCTCGTACGCCAGCTGCAGGTCGAGGCGCTCCGCCACCGGCAGCAGCCGGCGCAGCAGCTCGGGCTTCGCGGACTGGATGCGCACCAGCGGGAACCCGAGCTTCTTCGCCCCCTGGAACATGAGCTCGCTGAACTCGAACTCCTCGTCCGGCGTCATGTCGCGGTCGCGCCGGCGGCCCATGTCGAGGTTCGCGCCGAACGAGCTCGCGTCGAAGCCGTGCTTGTCGAACGCAGCGCGCCACTGCGCGACGAACTCGTCCGACACCACCGGATAGGTCGGCAGCACCTGCGACGCGACGATCTCGATGCCCGGGCCGATGCCCAGCTCGGCCACGCGGTCGAGCAGGCCATCGAAGTCGTACCAGCCCGCGCGGAACTCGGCGCTCGCCGAGTACAGCGTGAGGCCGAGCTGGAACGGGTCGTCCGCCGACGCCGCCGGCGGCGGTGCGATGTCGGTCACGGTCGCGAGGGGCGCAGCATCCGTATCCGTCACCGCCAGCGTGAACGACTGCCGCACGATGTTCGGCACGTACATGCCGGGTCCACCGTCCTGGCCGGGCATGATCTGCATGTACGGCAGGCGCAGCTCGCCGAAGATCTCGACCTGGTGCTGCTCGCCGATCGCGACGGGCTGGTCGAGACGTGCGACGAGGAGCGGATGCTGCTGCAGGAACCAGAGCGTCTCGCTCTGCTGCGACAGCTCGGCGATGGCGTAGCGCGTGCCGTCGATCTCGAAGGCCAGCTCGTCCGTGGGGATCTCGACGCCGTCGACGGTGAGGCGGAGCGTCGAGACGGACGAGAGCCACAGGCTCCGGTACCAGGGGATGGTGAGCTTCAGCGCGAGGCCGTCCGGGTGCGGGCGGAGGCTGTCTTCGGCGATGAGTCCGTTGGGCATGGTTCTCTCCGTTTTCGGGCGGTTCGTCAGAGGGTGGAGGCGATGGATCGGATGAGGGAGTGCTGTCGGCGCACCTGCTCGATCGAGCGCCAGGGGATGCGGTCACCCTCGTACTCGCTCGAGAGGTAGCCCGTGTAGCCGGCGTCGTTCAGGGCGCGGAGCACCGGCTCCCACGGGATCTGCTGGTCTTCGAGGTTCTCGTCGATGTCGTGGAACTTCGCCTGGATGAAGACGACGTACTTCGCGATGTCGGCGATGTCGGCGGGGTCGACCGCGATGCCGTCGAGGAACGCCGGGCGGCGACCGGGCAGCTCTCCGGGCTTCAGCGGGATGGGCCGGTCCTGGAAGATGCCGGTGTCGAGCAGCAGCCCGAAGTGCTTCGTTCCGGTGCGCTCGATGAGGCCGATGTAGTCGTCGACGACCTCGTGCTTGATGGGGGTCGGCGAGTGGATCTCGGGGCAGATGACGACGTCGAGCTCGGCGGCCAGGTCGAGCGAGCGCTCGACGGACTCCGTCCAGATCGGGTGCGGAATGAGATCGCTCGAGACGACGCCGATCTTCGGGCGCACGAAGCGGAACCCCAGCCGCTTCGCGAGACGGACGTCCCGCTGCAGCATCGCCGCTCCCTCGGCTGCCGTGAGGTCACGCGCGTTCGCGCCGCTGGAGTGCAGGCGCGTGTCGATCCACGAGCCGTAGTTCGTCGGCTCGAGGGAGTACTTCTCGAGCAGCGCGAACCAGCGATCGATCCACTCGGTCGTGGGCTCGGGGTACCGCTCGATGTGGCCCTCGCCGAGGATCTCGATACCGGTCGCGCCGACGTCGGCCACGGCGGCGAGCGCCGTCTCGAGGTCCATCACCGTGCCGAAGTCGGTCATGAAGCTGTAGAGACTGACGCCGTACTTGAAGGGGCCGCCGTCCTCCGAGGACGTGAGGGTGATGTGCCTCGAGACCTCGTACGTCGAGGGCTGGTGCTCCTGGGGGATGTACGACATGCGCAGGCGCA
This sequence comes from Microbacterium sp. Leaf288, assembly GCF_001422925.1. Taxonomy (GTDB): domain Bacteria; phylum Actinomycetota; class Actinomycetes; order Actinomycetales; family Microbacteriaceae; genus Microbacterium. The sequence continues at coordinate 774,393 of NZ_LMNI01000001.1, read as the reverse complement.
ACTGGATCGAGACCTCGTGCGTGCCCTCCGGAAGCCCGCCGGGGTACGGCACCGTGACGATCGCCGCTTCCTCGAGGGGCCAACGCACGCCCTCCGAGTCCCACAGCTCCTGCAGCGAGTAGGTGCGACCAGCGAAGGTCCACAGCGGCACGTCGGCGGGGACGTCGACGAGGTTCCCGACGCGGACCGCGACGCCGTCGATGAGGGATGCGGCCATGCCGCGGTACGACGGCATACGGAGGCGGAACTGGAAGCCGGTGGTCTCACCCCCTTCGCGCACATTGCGGAAGCCGACGGACTGGATGAGATCTCTCTCGAGAAGCATCGATGCTCGCTCTCTGGGGTCGGGACCGCGCTGTCGCGGGCCGGGAGTCTTTTCCAGAGTATCAGCGTTACGCCTGATTTAGACATAAGTAAGTGTGATGTGCGCATAATCGAGAGCCCGCCCGCACATCGTTGCGAACGATGCCACCTCCCCACCACATAGATTGCACGGATACACTGGGCCGAGGCATCCCGAACCCGGAGGAGCACACCGTCGTGTCCGATCAACCGCTGCTCTCCCGGCTCGACCTGAACCTCCTGGTCGCCCTCGACGCGCTGCTGACCGAGCGCAGCGTGACGCGCGCGGCCGAGCGGCTGCACCTGAGCCAGCCCGCGCTGAGCGCCTCGCTCGCGCGGCTGCGCACGCACTTCAACGACCAGATCCTCGCCCGCCGCGGCAACACCTACGAGCTCACCCCGCTCGCCCTGCGCCTCACCGAGCACACGACAACGGCGCTCGAGGCCGCGCGCCGCGTGTTCGAGAGCCAGGCGACGTGGAGCCCGAGGGACTCGACCCGCGAATTCTCGATCTACGGCTCCGACTACGGCTTCGCCACCATCGGCAGCGAGGTGTCCCGCCTCGCGGCGGAGGCCGCACCCGGCGTGCGCTTCCGCTTCATGCTGCACAACCCCGCCATCGTCGACGACGCCCTCAACCGGCTGCGCTCCGCCGACGGCATGGTGATCCCCCACGGCTACCTCGTCGACCTCCCGTACGCCGATCTCTGGCGCGACGGCTGGGTGGTCGTGGCCTCCGAGTCGAACGAGCAGGTCGGCGACGAACTCACGATGGACGTGCTCGGCGCCCTGCCGTGGGTCTTCACCTACCAGTCGCGCACGGCGTTCACCTCGGCGGCCCGCCAGCTGCAGCAGCTCGGCATCGAGCCGCACATCGAGGCGGTCGTCGAGAGCTTCCTAGCCCTGCCCCACTTCATCGCCGGCACCAACCGTCTCGGCCTGATCCAGGCGGGGCTCGCCCACGTCGCCGAGTCCGTCCCGGGCGTGCGCACGCTCGAGGCGCCCTTCGACGCGACGCCCGTCGTCAACGCGCTGTGGTGGCATCCCGTCCACGGCCGCGACCCCGAGCACGCCTGGATGCGGGGCATCTTCGAACAGGCCGCGGCATCCGTGTCGAATCGCCCGACGTCCGTCGTGAGCCAGCCCGCCTGAGCGCTCGCCCGCAGCGGTCTCACGCGTTCCGGCGCGCCGCCAGTCCAGCCCCCACCGCGGTGAGGCCGGCGGCGAGAAGCACGACCACGGCCGACACCGCCATGTTCGCCGTCGGCCCGTACGTCGCGGTGAGCTGGCCGCCGGCCCATGAGCCGCCTGCGATTCCGACGTTGAAGAGCACGACGATGGACGCGCTCGCGAGGTCGCGGAGGCGATCGGATGCTGCGCGCATGAGCGCCGTCTGGATCAGTGGGAACATCGCACCGGTGCCGGCACCCCAGAGTGCCAGGGCGACGACCACGACGGCCGTCGCGTGCGGAGCGACGGCGAGTGCGGCGAAGGCGGCGACGAACACCAGCAGGGTCGCAGTCAGTGCTGTACGGGGAAACCGATCGGCGAGGCTGCCGGCGACCGCCACTCCGGCCATGCCCGCCGCGCCGAACACGAAGAGCAGGGCGCTCGCCCAGCCGTCTGCGATGCCGGCCGACTCGGCGAGGTAGGGGCGGATGTAGACGAACGAGAGGAACTGCGCGAGGCCGATCATCAGCCCGGCGATCCCGAATGCCGCCAGCGGCGGGAGTGACCGATCGTGGCGCAGCGGCGCACGCTCCCCCGCAGCGACGGCCTCGACCACGGACCGCGGAAGCCGGCGGAAGACGACGGCGGCGAGCAGCAGCATCCCGATCCCCATCACGGCGAACGAGACCCGCCAGCTCGTCAGCTGAGCGAGAGCCGTCGCGACGGGAAGGCCCAGCACCGTCGCCGCCGTGCCCCCGCCGGTGACGAGCGCGAGCCCGCGCCCGAGCTGCGCACCCGACAGCAGCGACGACGCGTACACGATGACGATCGCCCAGAACACGCCGTGCGCCACCGCGGCGACCGCACGCGTGGCGAAGGCGAACTCGTACGTCGGCGCGAAGGCCGTCGCGACGTTGGCCACCGCGAACACCGCGAGCGAGACGGCAACCACGATGCGGCGGTCGATCCGCCGCGTCGCCCGCGTGAGCGGGATGCTCGTGGCGATCACGACGATCGCCCAGACCGATACCAGCAGTCCGATGCGCAGGGGGTCGACTCCGAAGTCGCGGGCCATCTCGGGCATGAGCCCGGCGGGCAGCGACTCGGCGGTGACGGTGACGAAGACCCCCAGCGAGAGCAGCAGCAGCGCACCCAGCGGGAAGCGCGAGACGGAGGTTTCGGGGAGTGCGACGGATGCCGTGGACGAGGTCATGCAGCGAGGCTAAACTTTGACATCAATGTCAATGTCAAGCTTTCGCGCGACACGAATCGACACGGGAGGCATCGCGGCATGAAGATCGGCGAACTGTCGCAGCGCACCGGCATCCCCACACGGATGCTGCGGTACTACGAGGAGCAGGGGCTGCTGGCGTCCGAGCGCTCGGCGAACGGCTACCGGGCCTACGACGAGGCCGACGTGGAGCGCGCTGCGCGCGCCCGCGGCCTCGTTCAGGCGGGGTTGTCGACGCGCCTCGCCAAGGTCGTGCTCGACGTCGAGCGGCAGTGCGCCCTGGCGCAGCCCACATGCTCGCGCGAACTCGCCGAGATGCTCGCGACCGAGCTGTCGGCGCTCGACGACCGCCTCGCATGCCTCACCAAGAGCCGCGATGCGGTCGCGCGGTATCTCACGCTCACCCGCAACGGCGATCTGGTCGGCGCGGCCTAGCTCCTCGGGCTACGGCTCGAGCGTGAGGGAGGCGGCGATCGGCACGATCTCCTCGCGCAGCGCCATGATCTCGCGCACGTGCTCCTGGAGGCGCTCGTCCTCGGAGAGCTCGGGCGTCCACTGCGGGACCGGCTGAGCGACGCCGTCGGCGCCGGGCACGACGAACACGCTGAGGCACTGCGTGGTGAGCGTGCGGTCCTCGGGCGTACGCGGGTCGGCGGTCCACACCCGCGTGCTCACGTGCATGCTGTGCCGGCTCGTGTAGACGATGCGCGCGTCGACGTCGACGAGATGCCCGATCACGACCGGCGCGAGGAAGTGGATGCCTCCGGAGTAGACGCCGATCGCCGCGCTGGCGTCCTCGCCGTCCTTCGCCCATGCCGCGGCGACGGCGTAGCCGGCCTCGTCGATCCAGCGCATGACCGTGCCTCCGTGCGCCTTGCCCCCGAAGTTCACGACGCCGGGCGGGGCGAGGAACCTCAGCGTCGTGCGCGGGGCGGTCGAGGCATCCGTGTAGTCCTCCTCGAGCATGAGGCGCTTGATCTCGGCGCGGGACTCGATCCTCTCCAGCGCCCCCTCGGCGAGCTTGTGGTCGGAGCGGCTCACCGGCTTCCACGCCGGAACCTCGGTGGGTCGGCCGTCGGCGCCCTTCGCGACGAAGACGAGGATGCACGTCGTGGCCGGCGTGTAGAGGCGCTCGCTCACCTCGGTCGACGAGACGGTGACCACCACGTGCATGCTCGTGCGGCCGGTGTAGACGATGCGCGCCTGCACCTCGATGAGGCTGCCCGGCGCGATCGGCCGCCGATGGCGGACGTTCCCGACGTACGCGGTGACGCAGTAGGCACCCGCCCAGCCGACGGCGCAGGCGTAGCCGGCCTTGTCGATCCACTCCATGACGCTGCCCGCCGCGACCGAGCGGCCTCCGGCGGCGGTGTCGGCGGGGACCGCCATGAACCGCATCGTGATGCGATCGTCGCGGGCCGCTGCCCGTGCCCCGGAGGTGCTGCTCATGCCGTCAGGGTACGGGCCGCGGCATCCGTCTGTCCCGCGCATGTCGCGCGGAACGGCCTCAAGAAGCGGCGTTCCTTCGCACAGGGCAGAATCGAACAATGGCCGCCTCCCTGCACCTGAATCCCGACCACGCCTGCCTCATCGTCCACGGCAGCGACCAGCCGGGAATCGTGGCGGCGGTCTCGGCGATGATCACGCGCATCGGCGGCAACATCGTCGCGTTCGACCAGTACTCCGACAACCCCGAGGGCGGCGCGTACTTCCAGCGGGTCGTGTTCCACCGGCCGGGCTTCGCGGCCGACCGCCCGCACATCGAGGCTGAGATCGCCCAGACCCTCGCGGGCTTCGATCTGGAGTGGTCGCTCACCGACCAGTCCGTGCCCAAGCGCATGGCGATCCTGTCGTCGAAGCAGGACCACTGCCTGCTCGACCTGCTGTGGCGGCACCGCCGCGGCGACCTGCCGGTGACCGTGCCGATGGTGATCTCGAACCACACCGCGTCCGCCGAGGACGTCCGCTCGTTCGGCGTGCCGTTCTTCCACGTGCCGGGCGTCGCCGGCCCCGACAAGTCGGCGTCCGAGGCGAAGATCCTCGAGCTCCTGCGCGGGAACGTCGACTTCGTGGTCCTGGCCCGCTACATGCAGATCCTGTCGGGAGACTTCCTCAAGGAACTCGGCGTGCCGGTCATCAACATCCACCACTCGTTCCTGCCCGCCTTCATCGGGGCCGAGCCGTACAAGAAGGCGAAGGAGCGCGGCGTCAAGCTCATCGGCGCCACCTCGCACTACGTCACGGACGACCTCGACGAGGGCCCGATCATCGAGCAGGACACCGTCCGGGTGACCCACGCGGACTCCGCCGCAGAGCTCGCGCGGCGCGGCGCCGACGTCGAGCGCCAGGTGCTCTCCCGCGCCGTGCTGTGGCACGCCCAGGACCGCGTCATCCGCCACGGCAACCACACGATCGTCTTCTGAGAGCGTCCGAGGCGAGGCGTACGGATTCGTCAGCCCGATGTGCCGCAACCGCAGGAATCCATGCGGCGCAACGAGGGCTGGAGAATGTGATGGACCGGGGTGGTGGTCACCCCGGTGGCGCGGGCCACGAGGATCTCGACGGCATCAGCCGCGAGTCGGCCCACGTCCTGGACGACGGCTGTGAGGGTCGGCAGGGTATACAAGCTCGCCTCCGAACCGTCGAGTGAGACGACGGCGACGTCCTCCGGCACGCGCGCCCCGGCTTCGCGCAGCGCCTTGAGCGCACCGATCGCCTGCGCATCGCTGGCTGTGAACAGCCCGTCGAAGTCGATGCCTGAGCGCGCGACCGCGGAGCGGACCGCCTCGTATCCCGCTTCCCGGGAGAAGGCGCTGCGCCACACGCGCTCGAGGGATGCATCGCCCGTCCTCTCGCTCCATCCGCGGTCGCGGTCGCGAACCGGCTCGAGTTCGGCCGGACCGGAGAGGAAACGCAGCCGGGTGCACCCGTGCTCCTGCAGGTGGCGTACACCCAAGGCCGCCGCGGCACAGTTGTCCGTCACGACACTGGACCGGGACGAGCCTCCGGCAGCGCGATCGAGGAGTACGAGCGGGATCCCGGCGCGCTCGATCTCGTCGACGTCGGGATCAGCGGCGGCGCTGATCAGCACGACGCCGTCTACCTGACGGTCCAGGAAGGACCGCAGGTAGCTCTGCTCGCGCTCCACGTCGTTCGCGGCCGTCCCGATGATGAGGACATATCCGCGACGCTGGGCCTCGTCCTCCATCGCTTGCGCGAGTTCTGCGAAATGCGGGTTGAGGTGATCCGGCATCAACATGGCGATCGAGTGGGTCCGCGTTCCGCGCAGCGCCTGCGCGATCTTGTTCGGCCGGTAGCCGAGCTCGGCGATCGCCGCTTCGACGCGCCGACGCGCGTCGGTCGACACGGGCCGTGGACCGCCGTTGAGCACATAGCTCACCACGGCCGGCGACACCCCCGCGGCCCGCGCTACATCCGACCGCCGGACCTGTGTCATCGCACCGCCTGCCCGGCTGCACGAGCGCCTAGGGACTGCACGGCCCTCGTGCCAGCCGATACGCCGACGCGCACCGCGGTCGCGAGGTCGGCGCCACGCGTCAGGGCCGCCACCATCGCACCGACGAACGCGTCGCCTGCACCTGTGGTGTCGACGACCTCGACTCTTTCCGCATGTGTCCGGCCGCCCTCTCCCCGCGAAGCCCACACCGCCCCGCCCGCGCCCAGTGTAATCACAACGGATCGCGCAACGGCGGCCAGCGCGGACGCAAGTTCTCCGGTCGGGATCCCGTCGACGTCCAGCCCCAGTGCGAGCGCCACCTCCTCCGCCTCGAGCTCGTTGACGACGAGCGGATCGGCGGCCTCGATGACCCGTCGCGGGACGTCGACGGCGGGCGCGAGATTCAGCACGAACCGGAGGGATGCCGCCCGTGCGGCCACCGCAGCGGCCTCGACGGCTGGGATCGGGGACTCGCCCTGGGTCAGGACGACCAGCGCGTCCGGAATACCGGCGACCGCTGCGAACACCTCGCCCGCCGTCAGCGACTCGTTGGCACCCGGAGACACGATGATGGAGTTCTGGCCGTCGTCGTCGATCATGATCACTGCGGTGCCGGTCATCGCCGAGGTGTCTACTCGCATCCGCGAGGTGTCCACGCCGTGACCGCGGAGCTGGTCGACGAGGGGCGAGCCGTCCGACCCCACGGTCGCGACCATCGAGCACGAAGCTCCCGCCTCCTGCACAGCCACCGCTTGGTTCGCCCCTTTCCCGCCGGGCCTGCGCGTCAACGCGGACGAGAGCACCGTCTCCCCCGCCCAGGGCAGACGTTGCACGCGCAACCCGAGGTCGTAGTTGATCGAACCCACGACGACGACATCCGTCACTTCAATCCTTTCGTCGCCACCGACTGCGTGAAATACCGCTGGAGCACAAGGAGGAGGACCGCCGGGACGACCGAGATCACGAGAGCGCCGCCGAACATCTGCCCGAAGTTGAAGCTGGTGTCCGAGAACGTGCGCGACAGCGCGATCGCCGCGACCTGGATCTTCTCGTCCGACACCACCAGCAGCGGCCACAGATAGGCGCTCCACTGCGCCAGGAAGATGAGCAGCGCCGAGTTGATCACCGGTGTGACGCTCAGCGGCAGGTACACCTGGGTCATCGTGCGCAGCTCGGACGCACCGTCCACGCGAGCCGCCTCGTGCAGCTCCCCCGGCACGCCCAGGAAGAACTGGCGCAGGTTGAAGATCGCCAGGCCGTTTCCGATGCCGGGCAGGATGAGCCCGATGTAGGTGTTGTCGAGATGCCACTGCGTGAAGATCTGCGCGAGCGGGATCGCGATCGCCTCGAACGGGATCATGAAACCGACGACCAGCGCCGCAAAGACCAGCTCGCGGCCGGGGAACCGGAACACACTGAGCGCGTAGGCGGCCGGAATCGTGATCACGAGACCGAGCACGACGCTCGCGAACGCGACGATCAGCGAGTTCATCATCGCCTGGCCGAAGCGGAGGGGCCCGAACAGCGCGGCGTAATTGTCGAGCGTCCAGACGTCGGGGATCAGGGTGTTCCAGCTCAGCGGGCTGACGCTTCCGATGATCTCGCCGCCCGGACGCAGCGAGCCCAGCAGCATCCAGATCGCCGGCAGCAGGAACAGCACGCCCACGAGCCCGGCGAGCACGCCGAGGATCACGCGCTGAACACGCATCCGGCGCTGGAGGCCGCCCACGGCGGTCACTTGTGCGGTCATCCTCTGTCCTCCTTGAGGAGCCGGAACTGGACGAAGACGATGATCAGCATGATGACCGTGAGGATCACGGTCGCCGTCGCGCCCTGGTTGGGCTGGGAGTAGGTGTAGGTGCGCCGGTAGGCGTCGAACATGAGCATCGTCGTCGAGTTCTGGGGCCCACCCTCGGTGAGCATCTGCATGGGGACGAACAGCACGAAGTTGGCCACGGTGTCAGCCACCAGCACGAACAGCAGCGGTCGCCGCAGCATCGGCAGGGTGACCGACCAGAAGCTGCGCCAGCCGCCGGCGCCGTCGAGGGCCGCCGCTTCGTAGAGCTCATCAGGGATGTCGTTGATCCCGGCGACGAGGAAGATCATCCAGTAGCCGATGCCGACCCAGGACGCGACAAGCATGATGCTCGCGAGCGCCTGACTCGGCGACGACAGGAAGGGCTGTGCCGGCAGGCCGAGAAACTCCAGAATGCCGTTGATCGGGCCATCCGCCCGCAGCGCGACGCCCCACGCGATGGAGGACCCGACCAGCGGGATCGTGCAGGGGATGAAGACGGCCATCCGCCACAGGCCGCGGGCCGGGACACGGCGCGTCAGCAACACCGCGATCGCCAGGGCAAGGGCGATCTGCAGCGGGTTGATGATCACGTTGAACAGGAGCGTGCGCCCGAGCGTCGCCTGGAACAGCGGGTCCGACAGCAGGTCGACGTAATTCTGCAGGCCGGCGAACCGCTCCTCGGCGAGCAGGCCCACGCCGTCGCGGACATGCAGCGTCGACACCACCGCACCCAGGAACGGGATGATCCGGATGAGAAGGATGGTCAGCAGGGCGGGAGCGAGGAAAGCGGCGGCGGTCAGCCACGCGCGCGTCGCCCGCCTCCGCGGTCGCCGCGCGCCGACACTCCGCGCGCTGCCCGTCGAGCGGTCTGCGGCCGGGGTGGGGACCCCCTTCTCGGGGGTCCCCACCGCTTCGATCACTTGTACTGCTTCCATGCGTTCGTCAGCTCCGTCTCGGCGGCGGCGAGCGCCTCGGCCGGGTCTGCGCCGTTCGCGATGTCGGAGAACGCGCGCCCGATGATCTCCTCGAACTCGATGTAGCCGACGGTCGATGCGCGCGACACGGCGCTCGTCTCGGTCTCCTCGGCGATGACCGCGGCGGCCTGCTTTCCCCCCTCTGAGGACGTGAAGGCAGGTCCGGCGAGGTAGGACTCGAGACCCCGGGTGTTGGCGGGCAGCTCGGCGAACGCCCGATGCTCGCCGTAGCCGCCCTCGCCGTCGATCGCCATCCAGTCGATGAAGATCGCCGCCGCCTCCTTGTTCTTGGAGAAGGGGTTGATGCCCAGCGACCAGGAACCGGTCGGCGTGGCGGGGTCGCCGCCCTCCCAGACGGGGTTGAGCGCAGCACCCCACTCGAACGTCGCGTCCAGCATCTTCGGCACCATCCAGTTGCCCTCGACGAAGAACGCGGTCTTGCCGGCCAGGAACGTGGCATCCGTCTGCTCCGGGGTGATGCCCTTCGGGGACACGCCGTCTTCGAACAGCGACCCGTAGTAGGTCATCGCGTCCACCCAGCCGTCGTTCGTGAAGGCGGGAGTGAGCATGTCGTCACCGGTGACGCCGACGCCACCCCCTGCTGAGACCGGGATCGGCTCCAGCTGGTAGTAACGGTTGGGCTGACCGACCATCAGTCCGATGTCGGCACCGCCCGAGGCTTGCGCCTGGGCGCCGAGCTCTTTGAGCGCTTGCCAGGTGACGCGCTCCCCGCTGGACCCCGGCGGGGTGATGCCGGCGGCGTCGAGGATGTCCTTGTTGTAGAAGAGCACCTGCGTCGAGTTGGCGATCGGGACCGACCACAGCTTGCCGTCGTACGAGCTCGACTCGACCGTCGCCGGAACGAGTCCGTCGAGGCGACCCTCGAACGCTGCAGTCAGATCCTCGAGATAGCCACGCGCCGAGAGCGCGGGAACGCGGGGCTGGTCGACCCAGAAGACATCGGGGTCGCCGCTCTTGGACGTGATGCGCGTGTCGAGCACGCTGTTGAGGTCGTCGAACGGCACGTACTGATAGTTCACGTCGATCGTGGGGTGGGCGTCCTCGAAGGCCGCGATCACCTCGTCCATGCTCTCCGCGACGGGATCGATGATGCCCACCACGTTGATCGTCGCGGTGGGGTCCTCGTCGGGGATGCTCCAGTCGTCGGTCGGCGATCCCGTCGCGGAGTCGGAAGCGCAGCCCGCGAGCATCACTGCTGCTGCGGCGCCGAGCGCGAGGAACTTGCCGAAAGCGGTACGGGTCATGCGATTGCCTCCAGGTTCTTCAGGAAATGCGTGTTGAACTCGGCGACGTCGACGGCGACGGCGACCGAGGCATTGGGACGAGCGGGACGCGGTGTCCCGTCGGGTCCGCTGCCGGCGCAGCGGAAGTCGCAGACCATCACGCCGCGCGTGAGATCTGCCGTGCTGACGGCGACGTGCGCGTCGCGCCATTCGAGGATGTCGGGGCGGGTCACCGCAGCGACGGCCAGGGGGTCGTGCATCGCGCACGACGTGGCGCCCGGCTCGTCGATCTCGGCCAGGTGGTCGATCCACGCGGCCGTGTACTCGCCGGCGAACGCGGTGAACTGGCGTTCGCTGGCGGCCATCTCGATCGCCTGCGAGCGTTCGACGCGTACCTGCAGGGTCACGTCGAGCCCGACCCACCTGGCCGCGATCCCGGAATCGAGCACGATCGCCGCCGCCTCTGGGTCGCACCAGATGTTGAACTCCCCCGGCATCGCGGCGTTGTTGGTCTGACCCTCGAAGACTCCCCCCATGATCACCAGCGACTTCAGGTCTGACGCGAACTCGGGGTCGAGCCGCATCGCGAGAGCGACGTTCGTGAGAGGGCCGACCGCCACCAGCGTGATCTCGCCCGGATTCGCACGCACCAGCTCCACCATCGCACCGGCAGCGGCGCCCGCCCGCGGCGATCGCAATGGCACGTCGTCGGGCAGCGAGCCCTGGCGAGCACGCGGCCGCACGAGCGGCCGCGTGCTGCCGCGCACGACCGGCACCTCCGGGCTACCCAGCCGGTGCAGCAGCTCGAGCGTCAGCGCGGTGGCGGTGTCGGCATCCGTGTTGCCGTTCACCGTCGTGACCAGCTCAAGCGAGATCCCCGGGTCCGCCAAGGCCAGCGCCAGCGCGAAGCCGTCGTCGATATCGCTGCCGGGCGCTCCCATTGCGAGATCCACATCCAGTACTACACGTTCCACTCCGAACCCTCCTCTTCATTGAGTACGGCCGCCATTCAACACGAGTTGAACGGCGGCCGCAAGCATCAATTCAACACGAGTTGATCACACTTGCGGATGGATCATGGCTTTCATGGAGCGAGGGTCGTTCTTGGCGAGCAGGAGCGCCTCGGCGGTCTGGTCAAGCGCGAAGTGATGGGTCACCGTCGACGCGACATCGACCCTCCCCGACGCGACGAGTTCCATAGCCGTCGGCCAGGTATGCGCGTAGCGGTTGACCAGCGCCACCGACAGCTCGCGCACGTTCAGCCGCGACAACGGCAGCTCGACCGCCTGCTTCGGCATCCCGACCATCGCGGCCCGACCGCCGTTGCGTAGTCGCCACAGTCCGTCGGCCAGGGCGGTCGGGGCGCCAGAGCACTCCAGCAGGACGTCGAACTGGGGCGCGCTGCCCCCGTCGCCCGCTGTCTCCGCCTCGAAGCCAAGGCTCGCGGCGAGCTCGAGCCGGTACTGCGACAGGTCGGCCAGCCGCACGCGGGACGCCCCGAACGCCCGTGCGACCTGCGCGGCGAGGATGCCGACGGGTCCGGCCCCCGACACCAACACGCTGTCGCCGGCGCGCAGCCCTGCGCGGCGACAGGCCCAGATGCCGACCGACAGCGGCTCGAGCATCGCGCCCTCGTCGAAGCTCATCCCGTTCGGCATCGGGTAGAGATTCCGCTCGTCGAAGGCCATGAATTGGGTCAAGGCGCCGTCGTGCGGCGGAGTTGCGAGGAAGACCAGGTCGGCGCACAGATGGTAGTTCCCCGTCGTGCAGTCGTCGCAGTCGCGACAGGGCGTGCCCGGCTCGATCGCGACGCGGTCGCCGACGCGCGCGCGGCTGGTGCCGTCACCGACGGCCACCACCGTGCCCGCGACCTCGTGCCCGAGCACCATCGGCCCGCGGACGACCCAGTCGCCGATATATCCCACGGTGAAGTAGGTTGCGTCGGAGCCGCACACTCCCACGGACTCGATCCGCACGAGCGCCTGGCGTCCGCCGATCGGCGGCACGGCGCGGTCGACGATCTCGATCCTCGACAACTCGGGCATGAGTGCTGTGCGGTTGGCCATGGATGAATCTCCTTCGTGTCAACGGATGCCTCACTCGAGGTCCGCACGGCGTCTCCAAGTGTCTACACGAGTTGAGTCGGCCGCGGAAGCCGACGAACCTCGCGGTGACGGCGGCATGCACCGCGACATCCTTCCGTCGGCGCCTGCCGGTCCACGCTTCGCACCGCTTCGCCCGTGCGATTCGCGCATGTCGAGTTGGCGGACCGCGCACGCTACGGGCGGCGGGTCAGACCAGGCGGAGCTCCGCATCGATCGCCGCGGCCATGTGCTGCAGCGGAGGCAGGTACTGCTCGACGACGTGCTGCACCGTGTCGCGCGTCGCGCTCGTCGACACGTTCACCGCAGCGACGACGTCACCGCGGCGGTCGTGCAGCGGCACGGCCACCGAGCGCAGTCCGGGCTCGAGCTCGCCGTCGACCAGCGCCCATCCCTGTTCCCGCACGCGGGCGAGCTCGTCGCGCAAGGCGTCCGCCGTCGTCAGCGTCCGGTCGGTGAGCGGCGGGAGAGCGGATGCCTCGAGCACGGCGTCGCGCGCGGCATCCGGCAGTCCCGCCAGCAGCACGCGCCCCATCGACGTCGCGAAGGCGGGGAACCGGGTGCCGATCGTGATGCGCACGCTCATGATGCGCCGCGTCGGGACGCGCGCGATGTAGACGATGTCGCCGCCGTCGAGCACGGCGGCCGACACGCTCTCGTCGACCTCGCGCGACAGCAGCTCGAGATGCGGCTGCACGATCTCGGGGATCGACAGGGCGGAGAGGTAGCTGAACCCCAGCTCGAGCACGCGCGGGGTGAGCGCGAACGTGCGGCCGACTCCCGACCCCGCCGAACCGCGGACGTAGCCGAGTTCCTCGAGGGTGCGCAGGAACCGTCCCGCGGCCGCGCGCGTGATCTCGGCGCGGCGCGCCACCTCGCTCAGCGTCAAGCCGGGGTGCTCCGCGTCGAAGGCGCGGATGACCGCGAGCCCGCGCACCAGGGACTGGATGGTGTCGTTGGTGCGGGCCGCGTCGTCGGTCACCGGCTCACCCTACCCATCTGCGCGGCGCTCGCCGACTCAGCGCTCGAGCACGACGGCGAGGCCCTGCCCCACGCCGATGCAGATCGCCGCGACCGCGACCCCGCCGCCGCGCCTGGCGAGCTCGTGCGCAGCGTGGCCGATGATGCGGCCGCCCGAGGCGCCGAGGGGGTGGCCGATCGCGAGGGCGCCGCCGTGGATGTTGAGCTTGTCGGGGTCGAGGTCGGGCCAGCCCGCCAGGCACGCCAGCGACTGCGACGCGAACGCCTCGTTGAGCTCGACGACGTCCACGTCGGCCCACGTGCGGCCGGCGCGCGCGAGCGCCTTGTTCGCGGCCTCGATCGGCGCGATCGGGAACTGGTCGGGGTCGACGCCGTGGGCGGCGCGGCCGGTGATGCGGGCGAGCGGCTCCGTCGGCAGCACACCCTCTCGGCCGAGCAGCACCGCGGAGGCGCCGTCGTTGATGGGCGACGAGTTGCCGGCCGTGACGCTGCCCTCGCCGTCCGCGGCGAACAGCGCCTTGAGCCCGGCGAGCTTCTCGACCGACGTGTCGTCGCGGATGCCCTCGTCGCGGGCGAGCTCAGCGCCCGGCACCTGGACTGTTTCGGAGTCGTAGACGCCCGCAGCCCACGCCTCGGCGGCGAGCCGGTGCGACCGCACGGCGAACTCGTCCTGCGCGTCGCGGGAAATCCCCCACTCGCGGGCGATGAGCTCGGCCGACTCGCCGTTCGAGATCGTCCAGTGCTTCGGCAGCTTCGGGTTGGTCATGCGCCACCCGATCGCCGTGTTCCACAGGGTCTGGTTGCCGACGCTGGGCCACGGCCGCGGCGACTTCTCGACCACGTACGGGGCACGGCTCATCGACTCGACACCGCCTGCGAGTACGACGTCGACGTCGCCCGCCTCGATCGCACGCGAGCCCTGGATGACGGCCTCGACCGACGAGGCGCACAGCCGGTTCACCGTGACGCCGGTCACCGTCGTCGGGAAGCCGGCGAGCAGGGCGCCCATGCGTGCGACGTTGCGGTTGTCCTCCCCGGCCTGGTTCGCGTCGCCGAAGATCACGTCGTCGATGCGCGCGGGGTCGAGGCCGGTGCGCTCGAGGGTCGCCTTCATGACGACCGCGGCAAGGTCGTCGGGGCGCACGCCCGACAGCGCGCCGCCGGCGCGGCCGAACGGCGTGCGGACGGCGTCGTACACGTAGGTGGTCATGTCATTCACCTTCCCGGATGCCGCGGCTCGAGGCATCCACAAGTTTCAAGCCTGTGAGCTCGGCGAGGAGCTCGACGGTGTTGTCGCCGAACGCCTCTCGCACCGCGAAGCCGTCGGGCGTGACGTCGAAGACGGCGTGGTCGGTGTAGACGCGCGTGACGCAGCCGACGCCGGTGAGCGGGTAGGTGCACGCCTCGACGAGCTTCGACTCGCCGGTCTTGGTGAGGAGGTCGGTCATGACGTAGACGTTCTTCGCGCCGATGGCGAGGTCCATGGCGCCGCCCACGGCGGGGATCGCGCCGGGTGCTCCGGTGGACCAGTTCGCCAGGTCGCCGCCCTGCGACACCTGGAACGCGCCGAGCACGCACACGTCGAGGTGGCCGCCGCGCATCATGCCGAACGAGTCCGCGTGGTGGAAGTACGCGGCACCGGCCAGCGCCGTGACGGGCTGCTTGCCGGCGTTGATGAGGTCGGGATCGATTTCGCCCGCGACCGGCGACGGGCCCATGCCGAGCATGCCGTTCTCGGTGTGGAGGATGATCTCCTGGTCCTCGGGAAGGTAGTCGGCGACCAGGGTCGGCGCACCGATGCCGAGGTTGACGTACGACCCCTCGGGGATGTCCTGCGCGATGCGCGCCGCGAGCTGCTCGCGGGGGATGCGCGTCGCCGTCGTTGCGGTCTCGGTCACTGGTCGATCTCCGTTCCGGATGCTGCGGCGCCGGCGAGCGGGCGGCCCTCGATGTCCACTCCCCCGACGAACGCGCCGGCGTCGAGCCACCCGCGCTCGCCCACGGCGACCACGCGGTCGACGAAGATGCCGGGGGTCACGACGGATTCGGGGTCGAGCGAGCCGAGCGGGACGAGCTCGTCGACCTGCACGATCGTCGTGGTCGCGGCGGCAGCCATGATCGGCCCGAAGTTTCGTGCGGTCTCGCGGTACACGAGGTTGCCCCACCGGTCGGCGCGGTAGGCACTCACCAGGGCGTAGTCGGCCTTGATCGGGTACTCGAGCGCGTAGGAGCGGCCGTCGATCTCGCGGATCTCCTTGCCCTCGGCGAGCTGGGTGCCGACGCCCGTCGGCGAGAAGAACGCGCCGATGCCCGCACCGGCCGCGCGGATGCGCTCGGCGAGGTTGCCCTGCGGGACGAGCTCGAGCTCGATCTCGCCGGCACGGTAGAGCCCGTCGAAGACCCAGGAGTCGTGCTGACGCGGGAACGAGCAGAGGATCTTGCGCACCCGCTTCTTCGCGAGCAGCGCCGCGAGCCCGACATCGCCGTTGCCGGCGTTGTTGTTGATGATCGTCAGGTCGTTCGCACCCTGCGCGATGAGCGCGTCGATGAGCTCGACGGGCTGCCCGGCACGCCCGAAGCCGCCGATCATGATGGTCGCCCCGTCGCGGATGCCGGCCACGGCCTCCTCGACGGAGCCCACAGTCTTGTCGATCACGAACCGCCTCCTCGCTTGTTCGCTGTGCGAACAGATGTACGCTCTGCGACCCAGTGTACGTGCGACGAGGTCATTTCGGAAGCCCTGAGCCGCAGCATCCGTCGTCCGCACGGGTTTGGGGCGCACCGCGTGCATTCGGGGCGCACCCCGCACGCCCCGAACGCACGTCGCACGCCCCAAACCACCGAGACCAGGGGGCAGGGACGACCCGGGAGGACGACGACGCAAGACCCCGCGAAGCGAACCCGGAAGAAGAAGGCCGGTCAGGACTCCTCGGCGAACACGTCCTTCGCGATGCGGAACGCGGTGTTGGCGGCGGGGACGCCGCAGTACAGGCCGGCCTGGAGGATCACTTCCTTGATCTCGTCGACGGTGAGGCCGTTGCGCAGCGCCGCGCGCAGGTGCATCGCGAGCTCCTCGTGATGCCCGAGCGCGATGAGCGCCGTGAGCACCGCGACCGAGCGCGAGCGGCGGTCGAGGCCGGGGCGCGACCAGATGTCCCCCCACGCGACGCGGGTGATGAAGTCCTGGAAGTCGGCGGTCAGCTCGGTCGTGCCCGCGATCGCGCGGTCGACGTGGGCGTCCGACAGCACCTCGCGGCGCACCACCATGCCCTGGTCGTAGCGCTCCTCGTCGGTGAGGCCCTCGCCGTCCGGCCGGCTCACGCGGCACGCTCCGCGGCGACCGTGTCGAAGAACTCCCTCAGCACCGCGGCGGTCTGCGCCGGGGAGTCGGCGGGCGCCAGGTGGGAGGCATCCGGGATCCCGATCGCCTCGCCGTGCTGCACACCCGCGGCGATCTCGCGAGCGGATGCCTCGGGCGTGACTGCGTCGTGATCGCCCCACACCGCGAGCACCGGGGTGGCGATCTCGCCCAGCCGGCCGCGCACGTCGAAGACGGCGAGGGCGTCGCAGCAGCGGGCGTAGCTCTCGTCGTGCGTGTTCTGCAGCACGTGGAGGAGCCGCCCCGTCAGGTCGGGGTCGCGCTCGATCGATCCCGGCGCGAACCAGCGCTGCGCCGAACCGATGATGAGGCTCGACGTGCTCTGCGCGCGCACCTGGGCCGCCCGCTCGTGCCAGCCCTCTGCGGTGCCGATCTTCGCGCCCGAGCACAGGATCGCTGCGGCGGCGATGCGGTCACCGTGGCGCAGCAGCAGCTCGAGCCCGACGGCGCCTCCGAGCGAGACCCCGGCGTACAGGAACGGCCCGTCGACCGCGTCGGCGACCGCGTCGGCGACCTCGGCGATCGTGAACGCCTCGGTCGACGGGGGCGCGGCGCCGTGGCCGGGCAGGTCCCACAGGGCGACGCGGTAGTGCTCGGCGAGCGCCGGGATGACGCGGTCCCACAGCAGCGTCGACGTGCCGAGCGACGGCCCGAGCACGAGCAGCGGCGCACCGTCAGGGCCGACGGGGTCGGTGAGGGAGATGGCGGGGACGGTCACGCGTCCTCCTCTGCGGTGCGTGCGGCGGCCTCGTCGACGAGGCGGCCGGCGAGTCCGGTGTAGCGGGCGGGGTCGAGCAGGTCGGCGGCGAACGCCTCGGGGGTCGCTCCGGCCGCTGCCGCGAGCGCGGCGACGTCGGGCGACGCCGCGAGGAGCCCGGCGAGGTCGCCGCCCGCGGCGGCCCCGGTTACGAGCTCCGCCACACGCGCGGCACCCAGCACAGGCCCGAGCACGATCGAGAGGCGCTCCGAGACGATGAGCCCGCCGGTGGCCGCGAGGTTGCGGGCGACGGCGTCGGTGTCGACGTGAAGCCCGGCGACGAGTGAAGCCGCGTGGGCGGTCGCGCCGAGCGCGAGGCGCAGCAGCTCCCGCAGCGTCGGCCACTCCGCATGCCACGCGCCGTCGGGGCGCTCGTCGGCGGCGAGTGCCGACGCGAGATGCAGCGTCGCCGCGAGCTGGGGAGCGCGCAGCGCGGCCGAGCGGATGAGGACGGATGCTGCGGGGTTGCGCTTCTGCGGCATGGCCGACGATCCGCCGCCCGCGCCCTCGGCGAGCTCGCCGATCTCGGTGCGGCTGAGCGTCGCGACGTCGGCGGCGATCTTGCCGACGGCGTCGATCGCCTGCACCAGGGCGTCGCCCAGCTCGGTGATCGGCCAGCGGCTCGTGTGCCACGGGGCGTCGGGTGCTGCGAGTCCGAGTTCGTGCGCGAAGGCGGCGGGCAGCGCGGCGGCCGCCTCCGGCCCCGCGATCTCGGTGAAGGACGCGAGCGTGCCCGCGGCGCCGCCGAGCTGAGCCGGCAGCTGGTGCTGCACGTCGTCGACGCGCGACCTCGCGCGCTCGACGCCCCGCAGCCAGCCGGCCGCGCGCAGGCCGACGGTCGTCGGCACGGCGTGCTGCGTCAGCGTGCGCGCCGCCGCGACCTCGTCGCGCCGGGAACGGGCCAGCGAGCGCAGCGACACCTCGGTGTGCACGAGCGCCGCGACGATACGGCTCGTCGCCGCCCGGGCCACCACCATCGCCGCGGTGTCCACGATGTCCTGGCTGGTCGCCCCGCGGTGCACCCAGAGTCGCGCGTCGACTCCGACTCGTTCCTTGAGCCGCCCGACCAGCGGGATCACCGGGTTGCCGCCGGCGACGGCCGCAGCGGGCAGCGCCGTGCCGTCGACGCCGTGGTCGCGGCATCCACGGAGCGCCCCCTGCCAGCCGAACTCCGTCTCGATCTCGTCGACCGCCTCGGCCGGGGCGGCCCCGGCTTCGACCCAGGCCCGTGCCAGCGCGACCTCGGCCGTCACGAGGGCGTCGAGGTACGCGGCATCCGTCACCGTCTCGTCGTGACCGACGGTCACGGGCGAGAGCAGGCCCCCATCGAGTGCGGGCCGGTCACGGTCAGAAGGCAAGGAACACGGTCTCCTTCTCGCCCTGCAGGTGGATGTCGTGGTGCAGGTTGCCGTCCGGCAGGCGCGTCGCGATGAGCGTAGCGCGCTCGTCGGCGTCGAGCGAGGACAGGAGCGGGTCTGCGGCGAGGAGCTCCTCGTGCTCGGGGAGGTAGATGCGCGTCACGAGCTTGTCGGGAAGGCCGCGCGCGAACACGATGACCGAGTAGAACGGCGCGCCGCCGTCGACCGGACCGGGGTTGCGCGTCCAGAACTCGTAGCGGCCGACGTCTGTCGTGGCTGCGCGACCGAAACCCGTGAACGAATGGTCGTCGCGGCGGAAGGCGCCGTGGGCGCGCGGGATCCGGCCGTTCTCGTCGGCGCTCCAGATCTCGATGACCGCGTCGGGGATCGGGTTGCCGGCGCCGTCGAACACCGTGCCGCCGAGCACGACCGAGCCCGGGCTGTGCGGGAACACGACCTGGTGCTTCTTCTCGTAATCCAGGCCGAACGCGAAGAACGGGCCGACGGTCTGGCCGCCGGTGGCCTCGTGGGTCTTCGGGCCGAGGTCGCGGGCGGTGCGGGCCATCAGTGCTCTCCTTCTTCGGGCTCGAACCACGTCGCGTCGGGGCCGTCGACGACGATGTCGAAGCGGTACCCCATCGAGAACTCGGGCACCGACAGGTCGTGGTCGTAGAGGCCGATGAGGCGGTCGCGGTCCTTCTGGCGCCAGATCGTGTTGTAGATCGGATCGAGGGGAAACAGCGGGTCGCCCGGGAAGTACATCTGCGTCACCAGGCGCTGCGTGAAGCCCGAGCCGAAGATCGAGAAGTGGATGTGCGCAGGCCGCCACGCGTTGACGTGGTTCTTCCACGGGTAGGCGCCGGGCTTGATCGTGGTGAACTTGTAGTACCCGTCGTCGTCGGTGACGATTCGGCCGGCGCCGGTGAAGTTCGGGTCGAGCGGAGCGGGATGCTGATCCCGCTGGTGGATGTAGCGACCTGCGGCGTTCGCCTGCCAGATCTCGACGAGCTGGTTGGGGACCGGACGCCCCCACGAGTCGAGCACGCGACCCTCGACGGTCATGCGCTCACCCTGGGGCTCGCCGATGTGCTGCAGCGTGAGGTCGGACTCGATCGCCGCGACGTCGCGCTGGCCGAAGGCGGGCGAGAACAGCTCGATCGTCTCGGGGTCGACGAGCTTCGGGTTCTTGGTCGGGTGGCGCAGCAGGCTCGACCGGTACGGCGGGAAGTCGTGCAGGCTCATGTTGAGCCGCTCTCCCGCCGCCTCACGCCGTGCGGCGGCGGCGTGGTAATCGACGATCTCCTGCGTGATCTCGCGCTGGGTGAGCTGGTCGGGCGAGGCCAGCAGCGACTCGGGGGCCGCCGCCGTCTGCTCGAGCACCACCGACGACGAGAACGCCTCCTCGCCCTGGGGATCGGGCTGGGCCTGTGTCATGAGGTCTCCTTCGACGACTCGGGTCGTCCCAGGGTCGCACTCCCGCGTGCACTCACCGCCGTGGATTCCCACTCAGTGGGAATCACGGATGCTGCGCCCCGCGGCATCCGTAGCCCTCCCGCGGCGTGCGGGTCGGCACTGTCGGTGTCGCGCGCTCGGCGTCGTTCCCTGTCGGCTTTGGGGCGCCATTCGTCCGTTGGGGCGCACGATGTGCGCCCCAACGGACGAAATGCGCCCCAAACCTGGAGTGGTGCGGGGTCACGCCACGCGGAGATCGTGGTGGAGGTCCTTCGCGGCCTGCACGACGAGGGGCCCCAGACGCCGCTCGTCGGCTCGCGCGAGGTGCACGACGAGCCCGAGCGCGACCGGCGGCAAGCCCTCGACCCGCGGCAGCGCGGCCGCGACCGAGACGTTGCCGAGGGTCATCTCCTCGCGGGTCGTCGCGTACCCGAGGGCCCGCGTGCGCGCGATGTCGGCGCGGAGCTCCCGCTCCGTCGCGATCGAGTTGACCGTCTCTCGCTCGAGCGGCGCCTCGAAGTACTCCCGCAGCCAGCCCTCGTCGCGCGTCGCGAGCAGCGCCTTGCCGACGCCCGTGGTGTGGAGGGGCCCGCGTCCTCCCATGCGGCTCAGCGTCGGGATCGACTGGCGTCCAGTGAGGCGTCCGACGTACAGCGCGGTCGTCGTGGCAGGCGTTGCACCGTCGAGTACCGCGAGGTGAACGTTCTCGCCGGTCGCCTCGTACAGCCGCACCATGTGGGGCAGCGCCGTCTCGCGCAGGCGCAGCGACAGGGGCGAGAGCTCGCCGAGCTCCCACAGCCGCGGACCAATGGCGTAGGTGTGGCCGGGCCCTCGCGTGAGGAGGCCCTCGGCCACGAGCGTCGCGAGCAGGCGGTGCAGCGTGGATGACGCGAGCCCTGTGCGCGCCGCGAGCGTCGTCGCCGTGACCGCCGGCTCGTCGTCGGTGAAGCACCCGAGCACCCGCAGCGTGCGCTCGAGCACGCCTTCGCCGTCCGCCATGGATCCTCCTCGTGCGACGTTACCCGCCCCGACCCGCCGGTCGTCGAGCGAGCGAGGGCTTGGCCTTCTCCCGGTCGTCGAGCGAGCGAGGGCTTGGCCTTCTCCCGGTCGTTGAGCGAGCGAGGAACGAGCGAGTCGAAACGCGCCGACCTTGCGAGCAACCTCGGCCTCGGCACTCCCGCACACCCCAGGCGTTTCGACTACGGGCGCCAGAGCGCTCTTCGCTCAACGACAGGTCGCTCAGGAATGGCAGAGTGGGCGCATGGCCAACTCGCCCTCCGGCGACTCGATGACCGACCGCATCGTGCGGGTGCTCGAGACGTTCACCGCCGAGCGTTCGATGCAGTCGGCGGCCGAGATCGGCCGCCGCGCGGGGCTGCCGTCGTCGACCGCGCACCGGATCGTCGACGAGCTCGTCGACGCGGGCCTCCTCGAACGCGACGAGGACCGGCGCGTGCACCTCGGCATGCGCCTGTGGGAGCTGGCCCTCCGCGGCTCGACGGCCCTGCGGCTCCGCCAGGCGGCGCTGCCTCACATGGAGCAGGTGCAGGCGCGCATCCGCGAGCACACGCAGCTCGCGGTGCTCGAGCAGGACGAGGCCCTCTTCCTCGAGCGCCTCTCCCACCCCGACGCCGGCGCCAACATCACCCGCATCGCCGGACGCCTGCCGCTGCACGCCTCGTCGTCGGGCCTCGTCCTGCTCGCCCATGCGCCGTCGGCCCTGCGCGAGCGGGTGCTCGCCGGCGCGCTGCGCGCCCTCGCTCCAGAGACGGTGACGGATGCTGCGCGCCTGCGCCGCCTCATCGCCGAGGTCCGCCGCGCCGGCGTGGTCGTGGCGCCCGGCTCCATCGAGGCCGTGTCGACCGGCGTGGCCGTGCCGATCCGCGACGCGGGCGAGGTCGTCGCCGCGCTGTCGGTCGTGCTCCCCCGCGAGACCGACCCGGGGGCCGCGATCCATGCGCTGCGCGAGGCCGCGGCCGGAATCGAGGCCGACCTGCGGACCGACCGCCGCTGATCGGTGCCCACCACGCCGCGCCGCGGCATCCGTCCCCTTCGTCTCGGGCGTTCGGTCTTCGATCCGCCACCCACCCGCCCTCACCCGCGGATCCGCGCCTACGGACGCGCGGCCCGACACGCCGCTACGGCGCCGTGGCGACCGGCGCGCCGCCTCCGCGGTCCGCAACAGCGGATCCGATTCTGTGTGGAAGTCCGGTGACGGCGGCGCGTCGCGAGCCCATTCAATGGGAATCCGGATCAACCCGGGACGCACCCCGTCACACTGGGCCGAGGCATCCGTTCCCGAACGTCGAAGGAGACGTCCATGTCCACGATCCGCACCCGCGTCGCCATCATCGGCGCCGGCCCGGCCGGGCTTCTGCTGTCGCATCTGCTGGGAATCGCCGGCATCGAGTCGGTCGTCATCGACCAGCGCTCGCGCGAAGAGATCGAGACGACGATCCGCGCCGGCATCCTCGAGCAGGGCACCGTCGAGGTGCTCGACTCGTCGGGTGCGTCGAGCCGCGTGCGCACCGTCGGCAACCGCCACGACGGCATCGAGCTGCGCTTCGCCGGCGCCGGCCACCGCATCGACTTCGCCGACCTCGTCGGCCGCGGGGTCTGGCTGTACCCGCAGCATGAGGCCCTCAAGGACCTCATCGCGGCGCGCCTCGGCAAGGGCCAGGACCTCCGCTTCGGCGTGACCGCGGTGCGCGTCGAGGACGCGGCATCCGATCGCCCCCGCGTCATCGCGACCGACGCCGACGGCGCGCCCCTCGAGATCGAGGCCGAGTTCGTCGTGGGCGCCGACGGCTCGCGCAGCGTCGCGCGCGAGGCGGTCACGGGGTCGTCGACCGGCGGGTACTTCCGCGAGTACCCGTTCGCCTGGTTCGGGATCCTGTGCGAGGCGCCGCCCAGCGCCGAGGAGCTCATCTACAGCAACTCGCCCGACGGGTTCGCGCTCATCAGCCAGCGCAGCGCCACGGTGCAGCGCATGTACTTCCAGTGCGACCCGAACGCCGACCCGAACGCCCTCAGCGAGGAGCAGCTGTGGGAGGAGCTGCAGAAGCGCGTGCCCGGCACGACGCTCAAGGAGGGCCCGATCTTCCAGCGCGACGTGCTGCGGTTCCGCAGCTTCGTCGCCCACGAGCTGCTGAACGGCCGCGTCGCACTGATCGGCGACGCCGCGCACACCGTGCCGCCGACCGGCGCGAAGGGGATGAACCTCGCCGTCGCGGACGTGCTCGTGCTCGAGCGCGCGCTGCGCGCCCTCCTTCTCGACAACGATGACCGCCTCATCGAGGCGTTCCCCGAGAAGACGCTGCACCGCATCTGGAAGGCCCAGCACTTCTCGTGGTGGATGACCAACATGCTCCACGTCGCGCCCGACGCGTCGGACTTCGACCGCCTGCGCCAGCTCGGCGAGCTGCAGTCGGTGGTCGAGTCCGAGGCCGGTCGCCGCTTCCTCGCCGAGGCGTACACCGGCTGGCCGCTCGAGGGCCTCGCCTGACGCAGTGGCCCGTGGCGTGAGTGCCGTTCGGGGCGCAGCGTACGCATTCGGGGCGGACGCCGCGCGCCCCGAACGGACGCGCCGCGCCCCGAACCCCGACAAGCCGGCATTGCCGCTGAACGGGAATGAACGGATGCTACGGCCCCGGCCTCGGCTATAGTCCGGTGCCTATGGCCTCACCGCCCCGGACCGCACCGCCCGAGCCGTCGCGCACGGCCTCGGTGGCGATGCTCCTCGCGGCGGTCTGCCTGGTCGCGATGAACATGCGGCCCGCGATCACGGGCCTCGGGCCGCTCCTCGACCAGATCGGCACCGACACGGGGATGTCGGTCTCGGCGCTGGGCCTGCTCGCCGCGGTGCCGCTCGTCGCGTGGGCGCTGTTCTCGCCGCTCGCGCACGATCTGAGCCGCCGGTTCGGGCAGCCGCGGGTGCTGCTGTGGTCGCTGCTGGTGCTGTTCGCCGGCACCCTCGTGCGCTCGATCCCCGGCCCGGTGGTGAGCCTGTGGATCGGCACGGCGATCATCGGCATCGGGATCGCCCTCATCAACGTGCTCATGCCCGCCGTGGTCAAGCGGGAGTTCTCGGGCCACGTCCCCGCCGTGACCGCGGCCTACACCGCCCTGCTCGCAGGCCTCGGCGCCGTCTCTTCCGGCGTGGTCGTGCCGATCTCGCACATCGAGGTCGGCGGCGATCCGGCCGGGTGGCGCTTCGCGCTCCTCGTCACCGGCGCCGCGCTCCTGCCCTTCGCGATCGTCGCGTGGTGGTGGGCGCACCGTGGCGCCGCCCGTGCCCACGACCGCTCCGCGGCACCGCGCGGGCGCACCGGCATCTGGCGCGACCCGATCGCCTGGCTCGTCGCCGCCTACATGGGCCTCCAGGCATCCATGTTCTACATGTTCGTGACGTGGCTCGCGCCGCTGTCGATGTCGATCGGACGCTCCGAGGTCGTCGCGGGCATCGACGTCATGGTCTACCAGCTGTTCTCGCTCGCCGGCTGCCTGCTGCTGCCTCTCGCGCTGCGCGGCGGCCTCGAACGGTGGGCGCCCGCGCTCATCCCGTCGCTCGCGATCGTCGGCGTCGCAGGCCTCATGATCGCGCCGGACGGCGTCCTGGTGTGGGGCTCTCTCATCGGACTCACTGGCGGCGCGACGCTCGCGATGTCGCTCACGCTCATGGCGCAGCGCGCCCGCGACCACGACACCTCGGCGGCCCTGTCGGGGATGTCCCAGTCCGTCGGCTACGTCATCGCCGCGCTCGGCCCGGTCGCCTTCGGCGCCCTGCACAGCCTCACCGGCGGCTGGACGGCATCGCTCGCGCTCGTGCTCGCGGTGCTCGTCGCCCTCACGGTGGTCGGTGTGTTCGCCGGGCGCGACCGCTACGTCCTCGACCGCCGCTGAGCTCGGCGGCCCTTCAGGTCGCGCGACACGCGGAATCGACGCGCCCACCCCGCATGTCGCGACCCCCGAGCCGGGGACGGATGCCGCGTGCCGCCGTCAGTCGGACGGGAAGGCGACCGTGCGCAGCAGCGTGGCGAGCGTCGCGCGGTCTGATTCCGTCAGATCGGCGTGCACGCGCTCTTCGGCCGCCCGGGCCGACTCCCGCGCCTGGCCGACGAGTGCGCGGCCGGCATCGGTCGCGACGACCACGTTGGCGCGCCGGTCCGCGGGATCGGGCTGGCGCTCGACGAGGCCGCGCGACTGCAGTTCGTCGACGAGGCTCACGACCTGGCTCGGGTCGAGCCGGAGGAATTCGGCGAGCTCGCGCTGCGACGGCCGCGCCTCGCCCGATGTCAGCACCAGCACGGAGTACGAGCGCGCCTTCAGCCCGTGTTCGGCCAGGGCGGCGTTGCCCGCGGCGAGCGCGATGGCGTTCGCGCGCGCGAGCAGGAAACTCACGTCGTCGCTCAACGCCGACGCCCGCAGCCCCTCCGGGGCAATGGGGTGAGCGGTGTCGGGCATGCCCACGATCGTAGTCGAATTCATGGATGAACGGAATGATTGACTTTCTCAACAGTTGGGTCTTCAATGGATCCGACACGAAGGAGTTCACGCATGTCTTCGCACGCACCTCTCGACGGCAAGGTCGCCATCGTCACCGGCTCGGGCCGCGGCCTCGGCCTCGCCTACGCCCAGGAGCTCGCCCGCCAGGGCGCCGCCGTCGTGATCAACGACGTCGACGAGGCCACCGCCGCCGAAGCCGTCGCCACCATCGAGGCCGAAGGCGGTCGCGCGGTCGCCGTGGCCCTGCCGGTCGGCCCCACCGAGACCGCGAAGCAGCTGGTGCAGACCGCAGTCGACACCTTCGGTCGACTCGACATCCTCGTCACCAACGCCGGCGTCCTGCGCGACACGGTGCTCTGGAAGATGAGCGACGACGACTTCGACACCGTCATCAACGTGCACCTGCGCGGCACGTTCACCTGCGTGCGCGAGGCCGCGAGCTGGATGCGCGAGAACGAGGTGGCCGGCCGCATCATCTGCATCGGCTCCCCCACCGGCCAGCGCGGCAACTTCGGCCAGACCAACTACGCAGCCGCCAAGGCCGGCATCGTCGGCATGGTGCGCACGTGGGCGCTCGAGCTCAAGCGCGCCGGCATCACCGCGAACGCCGTCATCCCCGTCGCCGCGACCGACATGACCGCGACCGTGCCCTACTTCGCGGCCGCTGTCGAGGCCGACGCCGCGGGCGAGCCGATGCCCGCGTTCTTCCGCCACGACCTCGGATTCGGCACGTCGGACGACGTCGCGGGACTCATCGCGTATCTCGCGTCGGATGCTGCGGCCGCCGTCACCGGGCAGGCCATCGGCATCGGCGGCGACCGGCTGCAGCTGTGGTCGCACCCCGAGGCCGTCGCCACCGCCTACAGCGACGGCGGCTGGTCGTACGACGATCTCGCGACCGGCTTCGCCGACGCTGCGGGGGCTCTCCAGTCGGTGGGCGAGAAGTTCCCGCCGCTGCCCGAGGAGCTGCAGCGCTCATGACCGGCTGACCCGTTTCGTCTCGCTTCGCTCGCTCACCGACCGGAAGGCGCCATGATCCGCTACGAACCCGCGATCGACCTCGACGCGATCACCGCGATCGACGTGCACGTGCACATCGAGGTCGACCATCACGGGCACTCGTCGCTGCCCGACGATCTGCGCGACGCGGCGGCGAAGTACTTCAGCACCGACGGGCCGAACCCCGACCTCGACGGCGTGGCCGCGTACTACCGCGAGCGCCGCATGGCGGCCGTCGTGTTCACGGTCGACGCCCGCACGAACTTCGGGCACGCACCCATCTCGAGCGCCGACATCGCGGAGGGCGCTGCCCGCAACAACGACGTGCTCATCCCCTTCGGCTCCGTCGACCCGCTCTCGCCGACCGCGGTCGACGACGCCCGCCGCCTCATCGAGGACCACGGCGTGCGGGGCTTCAAGTTCCACCCGACCGTGCAGGGCTTCGATCCCTCCGACCCGGCCTACTCACCGCTGTACGAGACGCTGCAGGACGCCGGCGTCGTGGCACTGTTCCACACCGGCCAGACCGGCATCGGCGCGGGCCTGCCGGGCGGGCGCGGACTGCTGCTGGGCCTGTCGAACCCGATGCTGCTCGACCCGGTCGCCGCCCGCTTCCCCGAGCTGCAGATCATCATGGCCCACCCGTCGGTCCCCTGGCAGGACGAAGCCCTGTCGGTCGCGACCCACAAGCACAACACCTGGATCGACCTGTCGGGCTGGAGCCCCAAGTACTTCCCCGAGTCGCTCGTGCGCGCCGCGAACTCCTACCTCAAGAACCGGGTGCTGTTCGGCTCGGACTTCCCCCTGCTCACCCCCGACCGCTGGATGAGGGATGCCGAGACCGCCGGCTCCTTCAAGCCCGAGGTCATGCCCGGCATCCTGAAGGACAACGCGGTGCGGCTGCTGGGACTGGCGGGCTGACATGCCCGCGCTCGAGGCGGATGCGACGTTCGGGTTCGACCCGTACGCGATCGCGGCCGCGCATCTGAGCCCCGCCGCGCGGGCGGCGCTGGGGCGTCTGCAGCAGACGCTGGAGAGCAGCATCCGTCCCCTCCTCGCCGAGGCGTGGGAGACCGCGACGATGCCGCCCGAGGTGCTCGACGCGCTCATCCCTCTCGACCTCATGCAGCCGGAGGCGGTGGATGCTGCGGAGGCGGCGTCGAGCGTGTACTCCGGGTTCCGCAACTACGTACTGGCGCGCACCGACGTATCGGTCGCGACGCTCTACAACGCGCAGTCGGGGCTCTTCCGCACCACGATCGCGCTGGGCGGATCCCCCGCGCAGGTGGAGGAGCTCGATCCGCGCGTGCGCAGCTTCGACCTGAAGGGCGTCTTCGCACTCACCGAGCCCGAGCACGGGTCCGACATCGCCGGCGGCCTCGCGACCACCGCCCGTCGCGAGGGCGACGCATGGGTGATCGACGGCCGCAAGAAGTGGATCGGCGGGGCCGCGGCATCCGATGTGCTCGTCGTGTTCGCGCGCGATGTCGACGACCACGCGGTCAAGGCCTTCCTCGTGCCCACCGACGCGACAGGCGTGCGCCTCGAGGCGATCGCCGGCAAGATCGCGCTGCGACCGATGCAGAACGCGGTGATCACTCTCGACGGCGCGCGCGTGACCGAGGCGGAGCGCCTCCAGAACGTGAACGGGTGGCGTGACGTGGCGCGGATCCTCCGCGCGATGCGGTCGGACGTCGCCTGGATCGCGGCCGGACTTCAGGCCGGCGCACTCGACGCGACGGTGCGGTACGTGCGCGAGCGGCATCAGTTCGAGCGGCCTCTCGGCGGTTTCCAGCTCGTGCAGGAGAAGCTCGCCCGCATGCTCGGCAATGCCGTGGCGTCGCTGGCGCTCGTCGCACAGCTGTCTGCCCGGCAGGACCAGGGCGAGTACGCCGACGAGAACTCGGCGCTCGCCAAGCTGCAGACCGCTCGCCTCGCACGCGAGACCGTCGCCCTCGGCCGCGAAGTGCTCGGCGGCAACGGCATCCTGCTCGAGCACGACGTCGCCCGCTTCTTCGCCGACGCGGAAGCCGTGTACTCGTACGAGGGCACGCACGAGATCAACGCCCTCATCGTCGGCCGCGCCCTCACGGGCGCCTCGGCCTTCATCTGAAACCCATCGAAGGAGAACCCATGACCACCACCGTCGACTACGCCGACGTCGCCGGCCTCGCCGGCACCGACCTCGGCTGGACCGAGTGGCTCGAGGTCACGCAGGAGCGCGTGAACCTCTTCGCCGATGCCACCGACGACCACCAGTGGATCCACGTCGACCCCGAGCGCGCGGCCGAGGGCCCGTTCGGCGGCGCCATCGCGCACGGCTTCCTGTCGCTGTCGCTGACCGTGAAGTTCTGGTCCGAGCTGTTCGACGTCACCGGAGTGACCACGCGCGTCAACTACGGCCTCGACAAGGTGAGGTTCGTGTCGCCGGTCAAGGTCGGCGCGCGCGTGCGCGGCGGCGCGGTCATCGCCGAGGTCACGGAGATCCCCGGCGGCTACCAGTTCGCCGTCGACCAGACCATCGAGATCGAGGGCGGGGGCAAGCCCGCCGTCGTCGCGCGCGGCCTGTACCGCTTCTACGCCTGACCCGGGCACGCATCCTCGAAGGAGAGGACACTGCAACGATGCACAAGGGAATCGGGTTCTGGCTCGCCAAGCGGCGCCTCAAGGACCCCGAGAAGACGGCCGTCGTCTTCGGCGACGCGGAGCTGACCTACGGGGAGCTGGCGGATGCCGCCGACCGCGTCGCCGCCGTGCTGTGGGATCGCGGCATCCGGGCGGGCGACGCCGTCGCGTACATCGGCGAGAACAGCCCGCAGTTCCTGCAGGTGATGTTCGGCGCCGCCCAGCTCGCAGCGGTGTTCGTGCCGGTGAACACGCGGCTCGCGGCGCCCGAGATGCGGCACGTGCTGGCCGACTCCGGAGCTCGCGCCGTCGTGCTGGATGCCGAGTTCCTCGACCGCGCGATGCCAGGTGTCGAGGCGGGGCGCATCGCGCACGTGATCGTGACCGGCGAGGGCCTTGCGGAGCACCCCGGCCTGGCGCGACTGATCGCCGAGGCGCCGCACGGGCACACCGTCGCCGACGTCGACCTCGACACCCCGGCCGCGATCATCTACACGTCGGGCACGACCGGGCGGCCGAAGGGCGCCGTGCTCAGCCACGGCAACCTGACGTGGGTGGCCCTCAACTGCGTCGTCGATTACGACGTCGTCTCGAGCGACGTGTCGCTCATGATCTCGCCGCTCTTCCACGTCGCCTCCCTCGGCATGGGCGCGCTGCCCGTACTGCTGAAGGGCGCGACGCTCGTGCTCGAGAAGGGCTTCGAGCCGGGCCGCGCACTCGAACTGATCCAGCAGCACCGCATCACGATGCTCAGCGGCGTGCCCACGACCTACCAGATGATGGCCGACCATCCTGCGTGGGCGTCGACCGACCTGTCGTCGCTGCAGAAGCTGACGTGCGGCGGGTCGGCGGTTCCGACGCGCATCCTCAACGCGTACGAGGAGCGCGGCCTGTCGTTCTCGCAGGGCTACGGCATGACCGAGACCTCGCCCGGGGCGACGTCGCTGTCTCCGGCGATGACGCGGCAGAAGCAGGGCAGTGTCGGCCTCCCCCATTTCTTCACCGACGTGCGGATCACCGATGAGCACGGCGAGGTCGTGCCGCGCGGCACGGTCGGCGAGATCGAGGTCGCAGGGCCCAACGTCTTCCTCGGGTACCACGGCCTGCCCGATGAGACTGCGGCGTCGTTCACGCGCGACGGGTGGTTCCGCTCGGGCGACCTCGGCTACCTCGACCGCGACGGTTACCTCTACATCTCCGATCGGCTCAAGGACATGATCATCTCGGGCGGGGAGAACATCTATCCCGCCGAGGTCGAGAACCTCATCGCCGACATCGAGGGCATCTCGGGGGTCGCCGTGGTGGGCGTGCCCGACGAGCGGTGGGGCGAGGTTCCGCTGGCCGTGGTGACCGTGCGCGAGGGCGCCGAGGTCGACACGCGGATCGTCCGCGAGCACCTCGACGGGCTGCTCGCGCGGTACAAGCTGCCCAAGAACGTGGTCGTGGTCGAGGAACTCCCCCGCACCGCCTCCGGCAAGGTGCGCAAGGCGGACCTCCGCGCCCGCTACGGAGAGAGCCGATGACGCACGAACCGCCGGCCCCGTCGCTCGAGCGCGCGTTCGAGGTCGTCGCCGACCTCGGCCCGCTCGAGGACCACGGCATGACCCGCGCCGGTCACCGTCGCATCATCCCCGTCGTCGGCGGCACGATCACAGGCGCCTTCGACGGCGAGATCCTCTCCGGCGGCGCCGACTGGCAGACCGTGCGCGCGGACGGGTCCATCGAGATCGACGGGCGCTACAGCGCCCGCGGCGACGACGGCTCGCTCCTCTACATCCGCGCCCGCGGGGTGCGCAGCGGCGACCCCGCGGTGCTCGAGGCGCTCCTCCGCGGTGAGGACGTCGATCCCGCCGACTACTACTTCCGTGCGGCTCTCACGCTCGAATGCGCCGCGCACCCCGAGTTCGAGCGCGCGGTCTACCTGGCGTCGTACATCCGCGAGGCGCATCGCGTGCGGTACGTGGCCTACCGCGTGACCTGAGCGCGGCCGGGTCTCAGTCGACGAGTCCCGCGAAATCGCGGACGGCCGGGAAGGCGAACTCCCGGTGCCGCCGGGTGAAGAGCTCGGCGGAGCGGTCGGCGGGCCAGTCATCGCCCATGTACTGCCGCGGCAGCCGCGGGTCGGCACGCAGCAGTGCGAGCCAGTCGGCCACGAGGAGCGTCCGCGCCGTGACAGCGGGCAGGTCGGCGGCGGCATCCTCCCGCTCCCAGTGCTCGATGAACTCACGATGTGCCGCGCGGATCCGCTCCACATCCCACGCGTCGCGCACGGCCTCGGCCATCGGGAAGCCGGCCAGCTCCGTCGCCGAGAAGGCATTGACGGATGCCGGGGGCAGATCCGGGATGATCGCCTCCAGCGCAGCTGCCAGGTCCACCGAACCGGGTGCGATCCACAGTCCGTCGCGCAGCACCGCGAACCCCGACCAGGTGAGTGTCGCGCGCAGCCGGTGCCGGAGGTCGCGCAGGTGCTCGGGAACGGTGAAGGTCACGAGGGTCCAGCCCTCGCCCTGCGGCTCGAACGGTGCCGGGCCGTTGACGCGGCCGGACGCCTCGCGCAGCACCTCGCTGCCGTGCGATGTCAGCTCGAATCCGATCTCACGCCCGAGACGCCGGCGCTCGAGGAGTCCGCTCTCGACCATGCGATCGAGGTTGGTCCGCACCGCCGAGGCGGCGACGCCCGCACTCTCGAGCGTGCCGATCAGCACGCTGGCCCGCAGCGGCTCGAAGTAGCGGTCGCACACGAACTCGCCGAAGAACGCCAGCAGCAGCTGCCGCGGCTTGCGCGTCAGCACCGACGTCTCGAGGGGCGACGCTCCCGCCGCCGGCGATGCCGCGCGCACGTTCGCGACGCTCACGCGGCCTCCGGGCGGACGGCCTCGCCGCGCTTCGCGCGCTGGATCTGCTCGTACACGTGCGTGCGCAGCTCGGTGAACCGGGGCAGGGCCCGCGTCGTGATCTGGTCGCGCTCGGGCGCGAGGTCGATCGCGAGGTCCTCCTGCACCCAGGTCGGCGACTTCGACAGCACGATGACCCGCTCGCCGAGGTAGACGGACTCGTCGATGTCGTGCGTCACGAACAGGATCGACATGCCCCGCTCGCGGTGGAGCGTGCGCACGAGGTCCTCGAGGTCGGCGCGCGTCTGCGCGTCGACGGCGGCGAAGGGCTCGTCCATGATGAGCACCTCGGGCTGATAGGCGACGGCGCGTGCGATCGCGACGCGCTGCTGCATGCCGCCGGACAGCTGCCACGGATAGCTCTTGGCGGCGTGGTCGAGGCCCACCGCGACGAGCGCGTCGTCGATGAGTCGATCGCGGTCGGCCCGCGACAGCTTCTTGTGCTTGAGCGGCAGCTCGACGTTGCCGCGCACCGTCAGCCACGGGTACAGGCTGCGCCCGTACTCCTGGAAGACCAGGGCCATGTTCGGCGGCGGAGCGGTGACCCGCCGCCCGCCGAGCTCCACGACGCCCGACGTGGGCTTGAGCAGCCCCGCGATGCACTTCAGCAGCGTGGTCTTGCCGCACCCGGAGGGGCCGACGATGCACACCAGCTCGCCGGCATCCATCCGGAATCCGATGTCGCCGATCGCCTCGACGTTCCCGGTCGACGACTCGTAGACCTTGCGCAGGTGCTCGACGTTCAAGAGCGTCTGTGCTGTTCGAAGCGTCTCAGGCACGCTCCACCTCCTTGATTCCGTGATACCAGCGCAGCACGCGTCGCTCGACGAGTCCGAAGATCGCCGCGAGCAGGATACCGATGAGTCCGAGCAGCAGGATGCCGCTCCACATCTCGGCGATGAGGTAATTGCGCTGGAAGAAGACGATCTGATAGCCCAGGCCCGATGACGAGTAGCCGAGCTCCGAGATGACCATGAGGATCAGCGCGATCGACAGCGATTGGCGGACGCCCGCCATGATGCGAGGGCTCGCCGCGGGCAGCACCAGGTACCGCAGGTGCTCCCCGCGCGTCAACGCGAACGAACGGGCCGTCTCGGTCATGACCGAATCGGTGGAGCGCACCCCCTCGATCGTGTTGAGGAGGATGGGCCACACCGAGCCGATGACGATCACGACGATCTTCATGGCGTCGGTCGGTCCCATCAGCACGACAGCGATCGGAAGGAGCACCGGAGGCGGCACGGCGCGGAAGAACTCGAGCATCGGCTCGAGCAGCTCCCGCAGCCAGCGGTTCAGGCCGATGAGCGTGCCGGCGACGACGCCGACCACGATCGAGAGCACGATGCCGATCGCGAGCCGACCGAGGCTCGGCAGCACGTCGGTGACGAAGGCCGGCCCGATCCAGGTGTCGACGAACGCCTCGAGCAGCTCGGCGGGCGAGGGGAAGAACTGCGCCGGGGCGACGGTCGCCCAGATCCCCCAGATGACCACCAGGATGATCGGCAGGCCGATCGCATACGCGGTGTTCTCGCCGATCTTCGCCCACACGCGCGAGCGCGGGCGGGGTGTGACGACGGTGCTCGTGTACAGGGTCACAGCACTTCCTCCCCTCGCACCGATTGGTGCCACGCCAGGGACCGGCGCTCGATCGCACGGAACACCAGGTTGATGAGGAGCCCGAGCAGGCCCGTGACGATCACGAGCGCATAGACGACCGGCCAGTTGCCCGCCGACTGCGCGAACACGATCTCGCGGCCGAGCCCCGGGTTCCCGATGAACATCTCCGCCGTGATCGCGAGGATCAGCGCGACGGCGGCGGCCAGCCGCAGTCCGGTCATGAGGTACGGGAGGGCCGTCGGGAAGACGAGGTTCACGATGCGCGAGCCGCGCGACAACCCGAAGCTGCGCGCCGTGTCGCGGGCGACGGCATCCACGTCGGCCACGCCGTAGAGCACCTGGATGAAGACCTGCCAGAAGCTCGCGAACACGATGATGATGAGCGCCGCCTGCAGCTGGTACCCGTACAGCAGCACCGCGAGCGGAATGAGGGCGACCGACGGGATCGGCCGCAGGAACTCGACGGTGGTGTGGGTCGCGCGGCGCAGGAACGGCACGAGCCCGATGACCGTGCCGAGCACCGTCGCGAGCACGGTCGCGATCACCAGGCCGATGCCCCACGCCGTGAGGGTGCGCCCCACGTTGCGCCAGAACTCCAGGTCGCGCATCTCCTGCCCGAGCTGGGCGAGGGTCTCGGTCGCCGTCGGGAAGTAGCGCGGGTCGACGAGGCCCAGGGTGGGAAGCAGCTGCCACGTCACGAGGAATCCGAGGATGCCGGCGGCGCCCAGCGCGAGCTTGCGCAGCGTGCGCAGCTGTCGCGGGCTCCGCCTCACGGGGGCGGGCACGGCGGCGGCGGTGGCCATGTGAATCCGATCGACGGCGCGGTTGACGGGGAACGAGGGCGGGGAGGAGGACGGATGCCTCGGGCCGAGGCATCCGTCGCCCTCCTCGTCGGGGCTACTGCTGCTGGAGCAGGCGGTCGTAGTCGGGTTCGGCCTCGATGTACGCGAACTCGACGGCGAGCGCGCCGAGGTCCTCGATGCCGGCGTCGCCGAGGTCCCACGTGAAGGTGGGGAGGGTGATGCCTGCGGCCGCCTCCTCGGGGATCTCGAGGTTCGTCGCGATCGCGGCGCGCACGGCCTCCTCGTTGCCGGAGGCCCACTCGAGCGCCTCGGTCATCGCCGCGGAGTAGGCCGCGACGAGGTCGGGGTCTTCGTCGAGGAGCGCCTGGGTCGTGATGTTCGTGAGCACCGAGAGCCCGGGGATCGTCGCCTGGTACGGCTGCACGACCGAGACGCCGCCCTCGCCGAGGATCATCCCGCGGAATGGGTCGGGCGCCCACGCGGCATCCATCGTGCCCGCCTCGAGCTGCGCGGGGACGTCGGGGAACGCGACCTCGACGAACTCGATCGTCGAGGGGTCGCCGCCGTCGTCCTGCACGGCCTTGCGGATCGTGAGGTCGCCGGCGGCGCCGATCGTGTTGACCGACACCTTCTTGCCCGCGAGGTCGGCCGGCCGCATGATGCCGGAGTCGCCGAGTGCGACGACGGCATTGACGTCGTCGCCGTCGGCCAGGCTGTTCGCGTAGTTGCCGACGATCACGACGCCGAGGTCCTGCTGGTCGGCGCGGATGGGACCGAACGGCTGGCCGATGGCGAACTGGATGTCGCCGCTGAGGAGCGCCGGGATCGCGTTGGCGCCGCCCTGCGCGGGGACGACCTCGATGTCGAGGCCGTGATCTTCGAAGATGCCCTCGTCGATCGCGGCCCACAGCGCGCCGGTCTCGGCGATGGGGAGCGCGGCGACGCGGACGGCGGTGAGCTCGCCCGACGCGCTGTCGTCGGTCGGGCTCGAGGACGGGCCGGCGGC
Source organism: Microbacterium sp. Leaf288 (assembly GCF_001422925.1). Classification (GTDB taxonomy): domain Bacteria; phylum Actinomycetota; class Actinomycetes; order Actinomycetales; family Microbacteriaceae; genus Microbacterium. Next base: position 738,699 of record NZ_LMNI01000001.1, on the reverse strand, counting down.
GGAATCGGTGCAGCCGCTCAGCGCGATCGCGGCGGCGGCGAGTACGCCGATGGTGGCAAGACTCTTCTTCATTGACGGGCCTCTCGTGGACGGTGCGGGGGTGTGCCGGCGGCCCGGGTTCCGTCCCAAGAGTCGGAGTCCTCACCGCGGCGTGCCGGACACATGTCATGGTGCGCCACGCCGCATCGATTGTCAATGCTTCTGTGACGCCCGTCACGAAACTCGTGAACAAAGCCACCCCCTCACCATTCGTTCAACAGGTCAACCGGGCTTCTGCAGGATGCTTCGAGCGCAAACGTCCTGTGGACACGCGGTTGACCTGTAGGAGCGCACACGACGCACGCCGAGGACGGACGCCGAAGGCGATGTCCGCTCAACGGAAACCGTGGCGCGCGAGAGACGCTCCCCCGCTGAGGATGGACGCGCACGCGCCAGCGTGCCTATTGCCATTACCTATGGTCATAGGTATTCTCGGATCCAGCCGGTGCAGCGACGCATCCCGGCAGAGGAAAGGACCTCGACAGTGGCTCATTCGATCCCCGTCTCCCCGCACGCCGCCTCGCTCGTGAACGGCTTCTCGCTCGAGATGACCGGCAAGGACATCGCGGGTCTCGAAGAGGCGCGCGAGACGATTCCGCAGGGCACGAAGGTCAACGTGACGTTCCTGGGCAACGAAGACCTCGAGATGCGCGTCGCAGCGGCGAAGGCGGTCAAGGAGATGGGCTTCGTGCCCGTCCCGCACCTCTCGGCGCGGCGTCTGGAGTCCGAGGCGCAGCTCGAGGAGTTCCTCGCGCGGCTGCAGGAGGTCGGCGCGACCGAGCACGTGTTCGCGGTCGGCGGCGACCCGGCGGAGCCGGCAGGTCCCTACCCCGACTCGCTTACGCTCATCCGCTCGGGCGTGCTGCAGAAGTACGGCGCACGCGAGGTGTCGATCGCCGGCTACCCCGAGGGACACCCCGACATCTCCGACGACGTGCTGTGGCGTCACCTCGACGAGAAAGTGCTCGCGCTTGCCCAGCAGGGGCTGGATGCCGTGATCCTGACGCAGTTCGCGTTCGACACCGCTCCCGTCATGGCGTGGATCGACGCGGTGCGCGCCCGCGGGATCGACGCGCAGATCCGCATCGGCACCCCCGGCCCGGCCGGCGTCAAGCGGCTGCTCGGCTTCGCCCGCCGCTTCGGCATCGGCGCGAACGCCATGATCGTGAAGAAGTACGGCTTCTCGCTCACCAACCTCATGGGCACCGCCGGACCCGACCGCTTCGTGTCGGACCTCGCCACTCTGCTCGCCGACGACCCGAAGTCCGGCGACGTGAAGCTGCACTTCTACACGTTCGGCGGCCTCGCCGCGACGAGCACCTGGGCGCGCGAGTTCGTCGCAGCGCAGTCCTCGGGGGCGCGCCGATGACGACCCACCTCGACGTGCGACGCGATCATGCGTGCCTGATCGTGCACGGGCCCGACCGCTCGGGCATCGTGGCGGCGGTGACGGCGCTGGTCGCCCGCAACGAGGGCAACATCGTGACGCTCGACCAATACTCCGACAACCCCGAGGGCGGTGAGTTCTTCCAGCGCGTGGTGTTCCACCGGCCCGACCTGCAGGCCGCCCTGCCGGCCATCGAGGCCGATCTCGACGAGACGCTCGCCCCGCTCGGCCTGGAGTGGCGGGTCACCGACCAGTCCATCCCCAAGCGGATGGCGATCCTCGCCTCGACGAGCGACCACTGCCTGCTCGAACTGCTGTGGCGCCACCGCCGCGGGGAGCTGCCGGTCACCATCCCGATGGTGATCTCCAACCACACCAACACCGCCGAGGACGTCCGCAGCTTCGGCATCCCGTTCTTCCACGTGCCGTCCCAGGGGCCCGACAAGTCCGCCGCCGAGGCGAGGATCGTCGAGCTGCTCACGGGCAACGTCGACTTCGTCGTGCTCGCCCGCTACATGCAGATCCTCTCCGACTCGTTCCTCGATGAGGTGGGGGTGCCGGTCATCAACATCCACCACTCGTTCCTGCCCGCGTTCATCGGCGCCGCCCCCTACCGCAAGGCCAAAGAGCGGGGCGTCAAACTCATCGGCGCGACCAGCCACTACGTCACCGCCGACCTCGACGAAGGCCCCATCATCGAGCAGGACGTCGCCCGCGTCACCCACGCCATGACCGCCGCCGACCTCCAAGCCCGGGGCGCGTACGTCGAACGCGCCGTGCTCTCCCGCGCCGTCCAATGGCACGCCGAAGACCGCGTCATCCGTCACGGCAACCACACCATCGTCTTCACCTGATCGAACGGATGCCGCGGGCCGCGGCATCCGTCTTCCCGAAACTCCATCCCATGAACAGAGAGGTTCCCCATGGCGAAGAATCTGCAGGAGCTGCTCGACGGCCACAACGCCGTCGAGATGCTGCGCAACTCGCAGATCGGCTCGTACATCTACCCGGTGGTCCCCGCGGACTTCCAGAACTGGATCAAGGAGCAGCGGGCCTGGCGTGACACGGCCGTGCTCTACGACCAGTCGCACCACATGGACAATGTGTTCCTCAAGGGCTCCGACGCGATCCGGCTGATCTCCGACACGGCGATCAACTCGGTCGCTACCTTCCCGGTGAACCGCGCCAAGCAGTACGTGCCGACGACCGCGTCTGGCCACGTCATCGGCGACGGCATCCTCTTCCACGAGGCGGAGGACGAGTACGTCTACGTCGGCCGCGCGCCGGCGTCGAACTGGCTGCTGTACCACGGTGAGACCGGCGGGTACTCGAACCTCGACATCACCGTCGACCGCCGCTCGCCCTCGCGCCCGTACGGCGACGCGGTGAGCCGCCGCTACTACCGGTTCCAGATCCAGGGCCCGGCGGCGTGGAACGTCATCGAGAAGCTCAACGGCGGACCGCTCGAGCAGCTGAAGTTCTTCAGCATGGCCGAGATGCAGATCGGCGGCGCCAACGTCCGGACGCTGCGTCACGGCATGGCCGGCGCACCCGGGCTCGAGGTGTGGGGCCCCTACGAGGACCACCACCGCGTGCGCGACATCATCGTCGAGGCGGGCGCCGAGTTCGGCCTGGTGCCGGTTGGCTCGCGGGCGTACCCGTCGAACACGCTGGAGTCGGGCTGGATCCCGTCGCCTCTGCCCGCGATCTACTCGGGCGAGGCCGAGCGCGGCTACCGCGAGTGGCTCGGCGTCGACAGCTACGAGGCGACCGGCACGCTCGCCGGGTCCTTCGTGTCAGACGACATCTCGGACTACTACCTGACCCCGTGGGAGCTCGGCTACGGCTCGTTCGTGAAGTTCGACCACGACTTCATCGGCCGCGACGCCCTCGAGCAGATCGACCCCGAGACGCAGCGCCGCAAGGTCACCCTGGCGTGGAATGCCGAGGACGTCACGAAGATCTTCGCGTCGCTCTTCGACACCGAGGGCGACAGCTACAAGTTCTTCGACCTGCCGCTGGCGAACTACGGGTCGGCCAACTACGACTCGGTGACCGATGCCGACGGCAACAACGTCGGATTCTCGATGTTCACCGGGTACAGCGCCAACGAGAAGCGCGCCCTGTCGCTGGCGACCGTGAACCCCGACGTGCCCGAGGGCGCCGAGGTGACGGTCGTGTGGGGCGAGCCGAACGGCGGCACCACGAAGGCCTCCGTCGAGCCCCACCAGCAGCTCGAGGTGCGCGCGGTCGTCTCGCCCGTGCCGTACTCGACGGTCGCCCGCCAGACTTACCACGGCGGCTGGCGCACGCAGTACCAGCCGGCCTGACCACAACCGCTGAGACCCCAGCAGACGGACGAGACCGTGGGTGAAACCCTCCGTCTCGGCCGTCGGCTGGGGTCTCACCGTCTTCGGCCCGCTACCCTCGGGCGAGGAAGGAGCACGCGATGAGTCTGCGCTACGCGCTGCTGGCGATCCTGCGGGTCGGCCCGCTGTCGGGCTACGACCTGCAGAAGCAGTTCCACCAGTCGGTCGGCCACGTGTGGCATGCGCCCGACTCCCAGATCTATCCCGAGCTGCGCAAGATGGAGGAGCTCGGCCTCATCGAGGGCGAGGAGCAGACGCGCGGCGAGCGCGGCACGCGGCGGATGTACCACGTGACGGATGCCGGTGAGCAGGCCTTCCTCGAATGGATGGGCTCTCCCCTGGACTACCAGCGGGTGCGGGACCCCGCCCACCTGCGCGCGGCCTACCTCGAAGCAGCTTCGCCCGCGTCCGCGCGCGCGTTCCTCGAACGGCACATCGCACAGTGGCAGGGCGAACTGGCGCAGTGGGAGGGCGAACTCGAGCGCATCGACGCCGTCGCCAACCCCATGCTCGTCCGGCGCCTCGCCGTGACGGCGGACGCCGATCGCGAGCGCACCATCGCCTACAAGCGCTTCGCGTACGAGGGTCTCGTCGAGCGCGCCCAGGGCGAGATCGCGTGGGCCCGTCGCGGCCTCGCGCTCGTGGACCGCCTCGACGGCGCTTCGACAGGCGCAGCGACCGGCCCCTGACCCGTCGACCGAGAGGTCACACCTCGTGGTCGGGAACCTCGATCGCGAAGGCGAGCTTCTGGAGCGCCGTCATCGCGGCGGAGATCTCGTCGGTACTGAGCGGCCCGAGCAGGAGCGAGTAGGCGTCGTCGAGGGCCTGGCCGGCCTTTCGCGCCACCGCGTCTCCCTTCGGTGTCGCCCGGATGAGCCAGGCGCGACCGTCGCGGGGATCCCGCTCCCGCACCACCAGGCCCATCTCCACCACCTGATCGACGAGCCGCACCACGTGCGCCTTGTCGAGAGCAAGGATGCGCCCGACTTCCCGTTGCGACAGGCCGCCCGATGCCGCGGCCAGCTCGACGAGGGAGTAGCTGCGGGTGCGCAGTCCGAAGGGGGCGAGCGCACGGTTCGAGACGGTCGCTGCGACCGAGGTGAAGCGCGCTGCCAGGAAACCCGGGTTGCGTGCCAGCCGCCCCGCCGCGTGTTCGCCGTCCACCGGTGCCAACGCTTCCCCATCCGTCCTCGCCCGACCGTCGCAGTCTAGGACCAGGTGCCTCGCCACTCAGAAAACAGTTGCAATGTGCAACCAAATTGGCATAGCTTGACAGGACCCCGGCGATGATGCCGGGCGCACCTAGATGGTCCGACGAGAACGATCTCGCCGCACGGGACCAGGAAGAGGACTCCCATGTCACACTTCTTCGACGGCTCGCCCCCAGGATCTCCGCGACAGCGGAACCGCTCCCTCGCTCGGTCGCGCCCACGCCTGACGGCAATGATCGGTGCGGCCGCGGCATCCCTCTTCCTCGTCGCGGGCCTCGCCAGCCCCGCCACGGCCGCTCCGCCCCGCGGCGAGGAGACGCTACAGCAGCTGTCAGCGGCACAGCCCGGCACTCTGCAGGAGTGCGAGACGCTGACCGCGTTCGCGTACCCGTCGACGACGATCACGTCGGTGGCGCGGATCGCGGCGGGCGCCGTCACCAACGGCGGCCGGCCGATCGGCGAGCACTGCCAGGTACGAGGCACGATGAACGAGCGCGTGAGCACGTTCGACGGCCAGATCTACGCGATCGGCTTCGAGATGCGTCTTCCCACGGACTGGGCAGGGCGCTTCCTCTACCAGGGCAACGGGGGGCTCGACGGCGCCATCGTGCCCGCGCTGGGGCTCACCCGCGGCGGCGAGAGCGGGCTGCAAATGGGCTTCGCGGTTCTGAGTTCCGACGCCGGTCACAACGGCAGCCAGAACCCGCTGTTCGGCCGCGAGCCGCAGGCCCGGCTGGACTACGGCTATCAGGCGGTCGGCACGCTCACGCCGATGGCGAAGGCCCTGATCACTGCGGCCTATGACCGCGGCCCCGACCGCTCCTACATCACCGGCGGGTCCAACGGCGGGCGCCACACCATGGTGGCCGCCGCTCGCTACGCCGACCAGTTCGACGGCTTCCTCGCGATCTCGCCGGGCTTCAACCTGCCGCAGGCGGCCGTCGCCCAACTGTGGGGAGCCCAGCAGTGGGCGCGCGTCGCGGCGACGTCGACCGATCTCGCGACGGCCTTCACGCCGACCGAGCGAACTCTCGTCGCGGAAGCGATCCTCAGCCGATGCGACGCCCTCGACGGACTGGCCGACGGCATGGTCCACAACAGTGAGACCTGCCAGCAGGCGTTCTCGGTGAAGCGCGATGCGCCGCGCTGCAAGGGCGAGCGCGACGGAACATGTCTGACGAAAGACCAGCTGACCGTCATCGAGGAGGTCTTCGCCGGTGCGCGCACGAGCAACAACAAGACGATCTACTCGTCCTTCCCGTTCGACCCGGGCCTGACGCAGACCGGCTGGGCGGGCTGGAAGTTCGGTTCACCGTACACGCGGGATGCCCCGGCCGTCGGCTTCATCTTCACCACGCCGCCGGCCGAGCCGAGCATCCTCTCCGACCTGCGGGGCTACGCACTCGGCTTCGACGTCGACACCGAGGCTGCGAAGATCTATGCCACCTCGGGGATCTACACCGAGAGCAGCATGTCGTTCATGACGCCACCCGATCCGACCCGCCTCGACTCGCTGCGCGACCGCGGGGCGAAGATGATCGTGATCCACGGCGCCTCGGACGGCGTGTTCTCGCCGGACGACACCGCGGCCTGGTTCGACGAGCTCGACCAGACCTACGGCGATGACGCGGAGCAGTTCGCGCGGTACTTCGAGGTGCCCGGCATGGGTCACGTTGCCGGCGGACCCGCCACCGACCAGCACGCCGGCCTCGCCGCCCTCGTCGCCTGGGTCGAGCAGGGCATCGCGCCCGATCAGCTCGTGGCATCGGTCAATCCGGCCAACCCGGAGGTACCGGCGAACTGGTCGCCGACCCGCTCGCGTCCGCTGTGTGTGTACCCGCAGGTCGCGGAGTACGTCTCGGGAGACCCCGAGACCGCCTCCAGCTTCGCCTGCGAGGACCCGAAACCCGGCCTCGCGTACGGCACTCGCTGACACGGCCCCCGACACGCGAAGAGGGTGGATTCCGCCGGGAACCCACCCTCTTCCGCGCTTCTCGAGACCATGATCACGCGAGACCCCGACCGGCAGGGCGGGGATCGGCCAGGTCAGTGGGCCATCGAGGCCAGCGCCTCCGGGTCGAGGGTCGCGATCGAGCGGGTGTCCTGGAAGGCGCGGACGCCCTCGATGCCCTGCTCGCGGCCGAAGCCGGACTGCTTCATGCCGCCGAACGGGGCACGCAGGTCGAGTCGGGTCGCGCCGTGGTCGTTGACCCACACGTAGCCGCACTCCAGTTGCGAGCCGACGCGCTGGGCCGCTTCGGGCGAGGCCGTCCACACCGAGCCGCACAGCCCGCCCCACGTGTCGTTGGCGAGGCGCACGGCCTCGGCCTCGTCGTCGAACGGGATGACCGGGATCACCGGGCCGAACTGCTCCTGCGTCACCACGCGCAGTTCGAGTGACGGGTCGACGACGATCGCGGGGCGCACGAAGTTGCCGCCGGCCAGTTCGCCGCCCGGCAGCTCGCCGAACTCGCGGACGTCGGCGCCGGCATCCTTCGCCTCCTGGATGATCTCGTCGACGAACGCCTTCTGCGCCGGCTGGTGCAGCGGCCCCATCGTCGTGCCCTCGTCGAGTCCGTAGCCGAGCCGCGCCGCCTCGAGCCGGGCGGACAACCCCGCCACGAGCTCGTCGGCACGCGAGCGGTGCACGAAGACGCGCTTGGCGTTCATGCAGATCTGGCCCGTCGTGTCGTATATCGCCGCATACAGGCGGTCGAGGTGCGCGTCGTCGAGGATCGCGTCGTCGAGGAACACCGCCGCGTCGTTGCCACCCAGCTCCAGGGTGACGCGGGTGAGCGTCTTCGACGCCATCTCCATGATCCGCTTGCCGCCGTTGACGCTCCCCGTGAAGCAGACCTTGGCGATGTCGGGGCTCTGGATGAGGCCGGCCATGTCCTGATCGCGGCCGGTCACGACGTTGAGGACGCCCGGCGGCAGCTTCTCGGCCACGCGCTGCACGACGCGGGTCGTCGCGAGCGGCGCCGAGGGCGGCGGCTTCACGATCGCCGTGTTGCCTGCGAGGAGCGCGTGCGGCAGCGCCGCACCGAGGATCGCGATCGGCCAGTTGAACGGCACGATCACCGTCACCACGCCGAGGGGCTGGTACGAAACGTCGGTCGACACGGGGATGGCGCCCGGGATCGGCGGCAGGGTCTTGGAGGCGTCGACCTCGTCGGCGAGCATGAGAGCGAGATTCCAGCGGATCTCGAACACGAGGCCGTCGATCCAGGCCTCCATGCGGATCTTGCCGTTCTCCTGCGACAGGACTGCCGCGTCCTCGTCACGATCGTCGGCGATCCCCGCGATCGCCTCGGCCATCGCAGCCGCACGCTCCTGGGGTGTGAGCGCCGCCCACGCCGGGAAGGCCGCCTTCGCCGCGGCGACGGCATCCTTCACATCCGATTCCGTCGCGGCCGCCGCCTCGCCGACGACCGCACCCGGCTTGCCGGGATCGGGGATCGTCAGCACGTCGTCGGTGAAGCGCTCCTCACCCCCGATGAACAGGCCCGTCCGGACCGAAGTCCCCATCGCCGTCTCGCCCATGGAACGCCCACCTCTCCGTGTTGTCCAACGTGGATCCGCCTCGGGTCGGCGCGGATCGACACCTCTCCCAGCGTGCCTCTCCCATGCGCGTGAATCAAGATTGTCGACGATTTTCGCGCGCATTTCGTATGAGATTCTTCCCGTCGATCGGCCCCCCGCGAGATAGTGTCAGTGCACGACGAAGGCGCCGAAGGGGGTTGGCGGAGATGACGGATGCCGCAGTGCTGAGCGACGACGCGACGATCGAGCGTCCCGACCTCACCCAGGTGATCCGCGAGGCGATCCTCGACGCGCAGTTCGCGCCGCATCAGCGGCTCATCGAGGCCGACCTCAGCGAACGCTACGGAGCGTCGCGTGCATCTGTTCGCACGGCGCTGCTGAACCTCGCCGGTGAGGGGCTCGTCGAGCGCCTGCCCAACCGCGGCGCACGGGTGCGGGCGATCACGGTCGACGAGGCCATCGAGATCGTCGAGGTGCGCATCGGCCTCGAGACCCTCTGCGCGCGCAAGGCCGCCGAGAACCTCTCCCCCACCGACGCGGACGAACTCCGCGCGCTGCGCGCCGACATCGAGGCCGCGATCGGATCGGGCGATCTCATGGCGTACTCGCGCCTCAACCAGGAGCTCGACCGCCGCATCCGCGACCTCAGCCACCACGGCACCGCGACCCAGCTGCTCGAGCGCCTGCGCGCGCAGTCCGCCCGGCACCAGTTCCGGCTCGCCTTCCACCCGGGGCGCGCTGCGACGTCGGCGCCGGAGCACATCGCGATCATCGACGCGATCCTCGCGAAAGACCCCGACGCCGCCGAGGCCGCGACCCGCGCCCACCTGTCGGGCATCGTCGAGGTGCTGCACGGCATGGAGTGAGGCACCGTCCGCGCTTCGTCGCACGCGAGAAACCACGAACGCGCTGAGTCAGCGTCGCAGGTGTGGTTCCCCTGCGCGATCGCGGTTTCTCGGCAGACGGCGGAGAGGCGGACGGATGCCTCCGCCCGCCCCTCCTCCGGGCTCAGGTCACTGATCCCATGACTCGGCAGGGGCGTAGCCCTTGCCGTTGTACTTCTGCACCTGCACGGTCGAGACCGCCGGCTGGCCGTCGACGGTCGTGTCGACGGTGGAGCCCTCGAGCATGAGCGGTGCGGTGTAGCCGGAGATCGTCCGCAGCTGCTCCATGAAGTCCGCGCGCGTCGGCTCGGTCATCTTCGCGAACACCTGCTCCAGCGTCGCGCCGACCTGGTACGACCAGACGCAGTGCGGGAAGGCGGGAGGGTCGGGATAGTTCGCGTACTCCTTCAGCCCGGCGAGGAATGCGGCGCCGTCCTCGCTCTCGGCGAAGGTGGGCGCGGCCGCCGACTGTGCGAAGGCGACCGTGTAGACGCCCGGGAACGCCGCAGCGCCGCCCGGCTCGAGGATCGCGGTGGGGCTCGACGTGTTCGACGGGAGGAACCACGAGGGCAGCCACCCGAGCTCCTGCGTCTTCTGCAGCGACGAGATCACGAGCGGCGTGATCGACATCGCGTTGAAGAACACGTCGGCGCCCGACCCGGCCAGTTCGGTCAACTGTGCGTCGACCGAGGTGTCGGTGGCCTCGTACGTGAGCTCCTTGACGATCTCGATGTTGTCGGCGCCCTCGATGCCGGCCTTGAAGCCCTCGACGTATCCCTCGCCGTAGTCGTCGTTCTGCGACAGGATCGCGACCGTGTGCTCTTCGCCCGACCCGGCCAGGAGCTCGCCGAACGCCTGTCCTTCGTTCTGGTAGATCGGCACGAATCCGAGCTGCCACGGGCTCTCCTCCGCGTCGCTGAAGATCGGGTCGCCCGTCATGATCAGCGCCTGCGGCACCTCGTCGGCGATCGCCGCCTCGCGCCACGCCCGGTTGGTGGGCGTTCCGAGGCCCGCGGTCATCGCGAACACGCTGCTCTTGAGCTGGTCGTAGTTGGCCTTGGCCTTCTGCGGGTCGTACTCGTCGTCGAGCGCCTCGATCTCGACCGTACGGGTCTTGCCGTCGCCGAACTCGACGCCCCCGTCGGCGTTCTTGGCGCCGAAGTACGCGGTGATGCCGGCGACCGTGCACGTGCCCGGTCCCGCGGTCGGCCCCGACAGCGGCGTCGTGATGCCGAGGGTGATCGAGTCGTCGGTGATGCCCGGGCTCGCCTCGGCTGCGCCGCCATCTTCGGTGCTGTTCGGCGAGCCGCCGCCGCGCGCGCAGCCGGCAGCGAGGACGGCGACGATGCCGATCCCCGCGACGACCGAGGCGACGCGCATCCTTCTGCGATTCGTGCTCATGGGTCCTGCCTCTCTGTGTATTACGACTGCGTCGTAGGTGGTGGTGGTGATTGCGTCTGGGGGGCGCCCAGGGCGTCGCCGACGGTGGAGCTTCCTGGGACGGATGCCGCGGCATCCGCCTGCATCGCACCTCCGACCGGTCCGCCACCCGGTCCGGCGACGGACCCCCTGCCGCGCCGGCGCCACAGCCGCGGCAGCGAGACGAGTCCGCCCGGGAGGATGAACAGCACGACGAGGAGGATCGCGCCCTGGAGCATCGCGGTGATGTTGGGATCGATGAGGTTGGTGATCTGCGGCAGCAGCACGTACCAGGCGCCGCCGAGGAGCGAGCCGATGATGCTGCCGGCGCCGCCGATGACCATCGAGGCGAGAAGTTCGATCGAGTGGCCGAAGTGCAGCGTCTCGGGCGAGGTGTACTGGATCACGACCATGTAGAGGAATCCGCTCACGCCGCCGATGAGGGATGCGATCGTGAACGCCAGCACTTTGTAGCGGTAGGGCGAGACGCCCATGGATGCTGCGACCGCCTCATTGCCCTTCACGATGGCGAAGGCGCGGCCGTACTTGCCGCGCACGAGGTTGCGCGTGAGCAGGAACGTGATGCCGCCGATGAGGAACACGAGGTACAGCTGCCACTGGTCGTCGTAGAGCCCCGTCCACTCGGGGGCGTCCGAGAACCGCGCGGAGGTGCCCTGCGAGCCGCCGGTGAAGTCCGACAGGCGCTTGGCGAGCGGCACGCCCACGATGGGCAGTGCGATGGTGACCATCGCGATCGCCAGACCGCCGAGCCGCGCCGCAGCGAGCGCGACGAGCAGCCCGAGGACGGCCGGCACCACGCACGCGAGCACGAACACGAGGACGATGTTCCACCCGGCGTTGACGCCGTACGCGGTGGCGTACGCGCCGACGCCGACGAAGAAGATCTGGCCGAGGGAGACCTGGCCGGTGTAGCCCATCACGACGTTCAGGCCCAGCACCGCCACGGCGAACACGCCGATGCGGGCGATCGTCTGGTTCGCGAACTCGGGCAGGATGAGCGGCCCGACGATCATCAGCACGACGATCAGGCCGATCCCCGCCCACCTCACCCAGGGCCGGCTCCAGAACTCCGCGGTCGAAGGCATCAGACGCGCACCACCGCTTTCCGGCCGAACAGGCCCTGTGGCCGCACGATGAGCACGACGAAGATGAGGATGAAGGGCACCGCGATCTTGAGGTCGTGCCCGATGAAGGGGATGTAGACGGCCGCGAGGTTCTCCAGCACGCCGATCAGCCACGCCGCGACGACGACGCCGATCGGGCTCGAGAGGCCGCCGAGGATGCAGGCGGCGAGCGCGTAGACGAGGGCGCCGTCCATCATCCCGGGGGTGAGGGTCAGCTGCGGCGCGACCAGAACGCCCGCGACGGCACCCAGCACCGCGGCGAGCCCCCAGCCGACCATGAGGCTCCGGCCGACGTTGATGCCCGAGAAGGCCGCCGATGCGGGATTGATCGCGACGGCGCGGAGCGCCAGGCCCAGCTTCGTGCCGAGGAACAGCGCCTGCAGCAGCAGCATGATCACGACGATCACCACGATGGTGCCGAGCGAGCGCACGCTGATCACGGCCCCGCCCAGCTGGATCGTCTGCAGCGGGAACAGCGACGGGAAGAGCCGGTTGTTGTAGGTCCAGATCCAGGCGCACAAGCCGGTGATGAACGTCAGAAGCCCGATCGTGACGACGACGGCGGTATCGGGGTCGCCGCGCTCGAATCGGCGGATGAGGTAGCGCTCGATGAGCGCGCCCATGAAGAACGACACCACGATCGCGCCGAGGATCGCCAGCACGATCGGCACACCGAAGCCGTTGAGCGCCCATGCGATGTAGGCCGACAGCACCGCCATGCCGCCCTGGGCGAAGTTGATGAGGCCGGTCGCCTGGTTGACCAGCACGATCGCGAGGGCGAGCGCCGCGTAGATCGACCCCGTCGACAGACCGTCGATCACGAGCTGGATGAAGGTACCCACCCGTCAGCCTCCCAGGTACGCGCGGCGGATCTCGTCCATGCCCTTGAGCTCCGCGGTCGAGCCGGTCAGGGCGTTGCGTCCCGTCTCGAGCACGGTCGCACTGTCGACGAGGGTGAAGGCGAGGTTGGCGTTCTGCTCGACCACGACCATCGCGATGCCGGACTCCGTGCGCAGCCGCCCGATCGCCTGGTACACCGCCTTCGCGGTGCTGGGCGCGAGACCGAGGGATGCCTCGTCGAGCAGCAGCAGGCGCGGCCGGGCCATGATCGCCCGTGCGATGGCGAGCATCTGCTGCTCACCGCCCGACAGGGCCGACCCGTTGGAGCGGATGCGGTCCTTCAGCTGCGGGAAGAGGTCGAGGCAGTAGTCCACGTCGGCGCGGATGGCCTTCGCGTCCTTGCGGCGGTAGGCGCCCACTCGCAGGTTCTCGCGCACCGTGAGGTCGGACAGCGTGCCGCGCCCCTCTGGCACGTGCGCGATGCCGAGCGCCGCGACCTGGTCGGGGCGGAGGCCATGGAGGTCCTTGCCGTCGAAGCGGATCGTGCCGGTGGAGCGCACCGTGCCCGACACCGCGCGCAGCGTGGTGGTCTTGCCCGCACCGTTCGCCCCGAGGATGCCGACGGCACCGCCGCCGGGCACGCTGAGCGACACGCCCTCGAGCACCTGCACGCGCCCGTAGAAGGCCCGCACGTCGGCGAGCTCAAGCAGCGTCATCGACCGCGTCCTTCCCGAGATAGGCCTCGATGACCCGAGGGTCGGCCTGCGCGTCGGCCGCCGAGCCCTCCATCAGCTTGCGGCCGTGGTCGAGCACGACCACGCGATCGGTGAGCGCCGAGATGAGGCCCATGTTGTGCTCGACGATCACGACGGTGATGTCGTCGTCACGCACGCGCCGCACGGTCTCGATGAGCTGCTCGACCTCCGAGTGCGGGAGTCCCGCCGCCGGCTCGTCGAGAAGCAGCAGCCGCGGCTTCATCAGGAGCGCGCGGCAGAGCTCCACGCCCTTGTGGAGGCCGTGCGACAGCTCGTCGGCGCGCGTCTTCGCGGCCCAGCCGAGGCCGTGGCCCTCGAGCAGGTCGAGCGCCTCCTGACGCAGTGCCTTCTCGGAGCGGGTCGTCCGGGGCAGGCGCAGCGACCACTCCGCAGGTCCACCCGGCAGGCGGCTGTGCGCGCCGAGCAGCACGTTCTCGAGCACGGTCTCGCGCAGCTGCAGGGCGGGATGCTGGAACGTGCGCGCCAGGCCGTGCCGGGCAAGGGTCGCGGGCGGAGAGCCGAGCACCTCGTCGTCGTCGATCGTGATCGAGCCGGCGCTCGGGCGGTAATGGCCGCTCACGCAGTTGAAGAGCGAGGTCTTGCCGGCGCCGTTCGGCCCGACGAGCCCGAAGATCTGACCGGCCTCGACGGTGAAGGTCACGTCCTCGAGCACGTTGACACCGCCGAAGTGGAGGCTCACGTCACGGACTGCGAGCCGAGCGCCCATGGCCCCACCTTTCGCGTCATCGCGTCGTCGTGGTCGATCCGGGAGTCGAGTCTCCCCGTGCTTGGGAAACTACGGATTCGCGGCGAGATTGTCAACGATTTTGGTGCGAAGTTCCGCGACCGTGACCTTCGACACGATGCTGGCGCGCGGTGCACGGGGGTGCAGCATCCGTTTCCGTTCAACGGAATCACCCGTTCGGGTCGGCCCGGAGCGCTCTTACGCTGACCGCAGCTTCCGCAACCGAAGAAGGAGGGTCGACGATGACCACGATCACGGACACCAAGACCGAGTCGCTCGCCGAGGCGATCGATCGCGCCGGCAGCCCCGTGGAGCTGCTGCGCAACCAGAACTGGCCGGCGTTCACGTTCCCGGTGGCGCCGGAGTTCACGAACTGGCGCGACGAGCAGCGCGCGTGGAACACGTCGGTCGCGCTCATGGACCAGTCGCACCACATGACGCAGCTCTTCCTCCACGGCGCCGACCTCATCGCCCTCCTGAGCTCGATCTCGCCGAACACGTTCGCGACGTTCCGCCCGGGCGTCGCCAAGCAGCTCATCTCGGTCAACCAGGACGGCTATCTCATCGGCGACGGCATCCTCTTCTACAACTCCGAGGGGCCCGAGGGTCTCGTGCTGATCGGGCACCACATCCTCATCGACTGGGTGCGCTTCAACATCGAGAAGGCCGAGGCGCTCGGCAAGGACGTCCACTATCGCCTCGAGGCGAACTCGCACATGCGCCAGGGTCCGCCGACGTTCTACCGCTACGAGCTGCAGGGGCCGCACGCCGATCTCGTGATGGAGAAGGTGTTCGGCGGACCGGTGCCCGAGATCAAGTTCTTCCACATCGGCGACGTCGAGATCGCCGGACGCCCGGTGAAGGCGCTGCGCCACGGCATGGCCGGACAGCCCGGCTTCGAGTTCTACGGACCGTGGGAGGACCACGAGGTCGTGCTCGAGGCCCTCATGGAGGCGGGTGAGGAGCACGGCATCCGCCGCGTCGGCGCGAAGGCGTACTCGTCGTCGCCCCTCGAGTCCGGCTGGGTGCCGACGCCGTTCCCCGCCGTGTTCGACGACGACTTCGCCGAGTACCGCGAGTGGCTGCCGGCGGCGCGCATCGGCTCGGTGGGCGGCTCGCTGTACTCGACCGACATCCACGACTTCTACATGACGCCGTTCGACATCGGCCTCGGCCGCTCGGTGCGGTTCGACCACGACTTCCACGGGCGCGAGGCGCTCGAGAAGCACGCCGAGAACCAGCGCCGCCGCAAGGTCACGCTGATCTGGGACGCCGACGACGTCGCCGCGGTCGTGCGCTCGCAGCTCGAGCCCGGCACCCCCGCCAAGTATCTCGACTTCCCCAAGGCTCGGTACGGGCTCTACCAGATGGACGAGATCCTGAAGGACGGCGAGCGCGTGGGGATCTCGACGGATGCCGGGTACGTGGCGTACGACCAGCTCTACATGTCGCTCGCGACCCTGGACGCCGGCATCCGCGACGGCGAAGAGGTCGAAGTGGTGTGGGGCGAGGACCCGATCTCGCGCAAGGACTCCGTCGAGGCCGAGCACCGCCAGGTGCGGATCCGCGCGACGGTCGCCCCTGCGCCGTACCACGACTACGCCCGGACCGTGTATCGCCAGAACGCTTCCTGAGTCACCGGCCGGAGGGGGAGGTCGGCGCGAGCCGACCTCCCCCTCCGGTCCGACGGGTTCCGGCGCGGGTTAGCATGGCCGCGTCGTCGAGGAGGATGCTGTGGCACGAGGGTCGGCCGGAGAGTCGGTGCTTCACCGGCACCTGCGCGTGCTGGAGAGCTTCGATGCGTGGCATCCGTTCCTCACCCTGACGGAGATCGCCGACGCGTCGGGCATTCCGCCGTCGAGCGCGCACCGCCTCATCGCCGAGCTCGAGCACGAGGGGCTGCTCGAGCGCCTGCCGGATCGCACCTACCGCCTGGGAGTGCGACTGTGGGAGTTCGCGAGCCGCACGCCCGGCGCGGTCGGACTGCGCGAGATCGCCCGCCCGTGGCTGGGCGCGGTGCACGAGCGGGTGCGCCAGCACGCGCAGCTGGGCGTGCTGAGCGGACGCGACGTGCTCTTCATCGATCGGATGTCGACGCGCGACGCCGTCGTCAACGCGACGCTGATCGGGGGCCGCATCCCGCTGCACGCATCGTCGAGCGGGCTGGTGCTGCTGGCCTACGCCGACGCGGCGCTGGTCGCCGACGTCATCGCGGGCGGCCTGCGGAGGTACACCGACCACACGATCGGCACCGGCCCCGAACTGCGCGCGGCGCTGCGCCGGGTGCGGGAGGAGGGCTACGCAGTCGCCGAAGGGCACATCCACCCCGAGTCCCGCGGGATCGCCGTGCCGGTCACCGGGCCCGGCGGCACCGTGTACGCGGCGATCGGCGTCGTGGTGCCCAACGACGGCGGCTCGACGCACGCATACGCGGAGCTGCTGCGCCGCGCGGCCGCCGGGATCGCCCGCGACCTCGCCGTCGCGTACCGTCCGGACGTCGACGAGCGGACCCACGGCATCCGCTCGCTCGTGAGTGGGTCGCGCCGGTCGCTCGAGTACCTCGAGAGCCTCGACGCCGACCCGCACGAGATGGGCGAGCTTCCCGCTCTCGGCCCCGCGCCGGTGCCCTAGGGTCGGCAGCATGACGACGATCGCGGTCCTCGGTCTCGGCGAAGCCGGGCGCCGCTACGCGCGCGGCCTCGCGCACGCCGGGGCGGAGGTACGCGGCTTCGATCCCGCCCACGACCTCGGCGATCCCGACGTCCCGCAGTTCGCGACCCTCGCCGACGCCCTCGCCGGGGCCGACGTCGCCCTGAGCCTCGTGACCGGGCATGCCGCAGCATCCGTCGCCCGTGAAGCTCTTCCCCACGTGGCCGAGGGCGCCGTCTACGCCGACCTCAACACCGCCGCGCCCGAGCTCAAGCAGCGCATCGCACGGCTCGCCGCCGACCGCGGGCTCGCGATGGCCGACGTCGCGGTGCTGGCGCCCGTGGTGCGCGCGGGCCACCGCACGCCGCTGCTCGCGAGCGGACCCGGAGCCCGCGAGTTCGCCGCCCGGGTCGGCCCGTTCGAGGTGCCGGTCGACGTGGTCGACGGCGACGCCGGCGAGGCCGCCCGCCTGCGGCTGCTGCGGAGCGTGTTCATGAAGGGCCTCGCGGCGCTCGTGCTCGAGGGGCTCGGCGCGTCGCGCGCCGTGGGCGCCGAGGACTGGCTGCGCGCGCAGATGGCCCAGGAGCTGGGCCCAGACGGCGCTGCCCTGATCGACCGCCTCGTCGACGGCTCGATCACCCACGCGGTGCGCCGCGAGCACGAGGTGCGCGCGGCCCTCGCCGCGCTGGAGGCGTCGGGGCAGCCCGCCGACATGACCCGCGCGACCCTCGCCTGGTTCGAGCGGCTCGTCGCCGAGCGCGACCACGACTGACGACGAGACCGCGCCGCTTCAGGTGGCGGGGCCGCGGAATCGCCGCGCGCACTCCGCGTGTCGCGACCCCGAACGGACGCCGCACCGCCGCCCCGGGGCTAGACCACCGCGGCCGCGGTGCGCCAGCCGCCGTGGTACTCCTGGCGGGCGGTCACGGCGTACGGCACCGGGCTGACAACGGCGCGCACGGCGAGCTGCTCGTGCGGCTCGACGGTGGTCTTGCGCGAGCCGCCGTCGGGCTCGCCCCACACCACGCGCACCTCGGCGCCGATCGGCACGTCGCGGTCGACGGTCGCGAGCGAGAGGCCGCGCTTCTCGTTCGCCGTGACGCCGGTGAAGAGCGACAGACCGACGGTGTCGCCGTCGGCGTCGATCACGGCGTCGTAGTTCGACGAGCCGTAGTTCGCGTTCGGCAGGTCGAAGAACTGATACCCGGGGCCCTCGCGGTCGATGACGCTCGTGAGGAGCTTGCTGAGGTCCTCGTCGTTCCACGCGAGAGTGACCTTCTTGCGCTGCGTCTCGGGGTCGACCTGCTCGAGGGCGTCGCGGCCGATGAAGTCGTGGTCGAACTTCACGAACGAGCCGTAGCCCAGGTCCCACGGGTTGAGGTAATAGTCCTCGACGTCATCCGACACGAAGGAGCCGGCGAGGGCGTTGATGGCCTCGTAGCTGTTCGCCGGCAGCCACTCGCGGTAGCGGCGCTCGATGTCGCCGCCGGTGTAGATCGCGGGAAGCGGCGACGGGATCCAGCCCGACTCGAGCGTGTTCGACGAGTACGCGCGCGAGCCGCACGGCTCGAGGCCGAACTCGCGGCCCGCCTCGAGCACGGCGTCGCGGATGCGGCCGTGCTCGGAGTACGGGCCCCAGATCTCGAGGCCCGGCGCTCCGGCCATGCCGTGGCGGAGCGTGCGCACCCGCTGCCCTGCGATCTCTAGCTCGCCCATGTGGAAGAACCGCACCTGCTCGACCTCGCGGCCGGCGAGCTTCTCGATGATGGGCCACGCGTTCGGGCCCTGGATCTGGAAGCGGTAGAACTCGCGGGTGACCGCCTCGCCGTACGGGCGCGACGGCGAGCGGTCGTCGTAGCGGGTCTCGACGTCGTAGCCGCCGGTCTCGGCATGGAACTGCAGCCAGTTCGCGCCGGGCGCGCGACCGACGTAGACGTACTCATCTTCCGAGAGGTGGAACAGGATGCCGTCGCCGATGACGCCGCCGGTCGACGAGGTCGGCACGAACTGCTTCGCCGTGTTCACCGGGAAGTTCGCGAACGAGTTGATGCCGGTGTCGGAGAGCAGTCTCAGCGCGTCCGGGCCGGTCATGAAGAAGTTCACCATGTGGTGCGTCTGGTCGTAGAGCACAGCGGTCTCGCGCCAGGCCTTCTGCTCGCGCCGCCAGTTGGTGAACTCGGCCGGCACCACCGGGTAGATGTACGTGCCCAACTGCGAGTTGCGGAGCATGTCGACGACACTCCCCCGCTCGGCGGTGTATTCGTTCAGGAGCTCTTGGAGGTTGCTCGCCATGCCTGTCTCGACTTCCTCGTCCAGTGGTTCGTTCCGGGTGACCTGACCGCGATGGTACGCGGCGGCTATACCTACATCCAGAGGTATTTGGTCGCCACGATTGTAGACAATTTGTTGACCATTTCGCCACGGGTATGGTTCGCTGGCCCCATGACAGACACCGCCGTCGACACGCTCCTCGTCGTCAGCGCCCACGCCGGCGACTTCGTGTGGCGGGCGGGCGGCGCGATCGCCGCCGCGGCCCTCCGCGGCGAACGCGCGGTGGTCGCATGCCTGTCGTACGGCGAGCGCGGCGAGTCGGCCAGCCAGTGGCTCGACGGCAAGTCGCTCGACGAGATCAAGCGCATCCGGCGGGGCGAAGCCGAGGCCGCAGCATCCGCTCTCGGTGCCGAGGTCGAGTTCCTCGACCTCGGTGACTACCCGCTGGTCGAGTCGCGCGAGGCCGTCTCGCGCCTGGTCGATCTGTACCGGCGCGTGCAGCCCACGGTCGTGCTCACGCACACCCTGCGCGACCCGTACAACGGCGACCACCCGGCCGCGGCGCGCATGGCGCTCGAGGCACGCGTGCTCGCGCAGGCCATCGGCGTCGCGAACTCCGACGGCAGCTACCCCGGCAAGGACGACATCATCGGGGCCCCGCCGGTGTTCTTCTTCGAGCCGCACCAGCCCGAGCAGTGCGACTTCACCCCGGATGTGCTCCTCGACATCACCGAGGCGTTCGCACGCAAGCGCGCCGCGATGGAGTGCCTGCCCGCCCAGAAGCACATGTGGTCGTACTACACCGACCTCGCGGTCCGCCGCGGCGTGCAGCTCAAGCGCAACGCGGGCCCGAACCTCGGCCTTCACCACGAGACCATGGGCGAGGCCTACATGCGGCACTTCCCGCAGGTCACCTCGGTGCTGTCGTGAGCGGGGTGCGTCCGCTATGAAGCCCGTCATCGTCACCGACATCGCGAGGACGGATGCTGCGACCGCCCGCGCGCTCGGATCCCACGGCGTCGCGACGGTGCACGAGGCGATGGGTCGCACGGGACTCGTGGGTCCCGGCATCCGTCCCATCCAGGACGACGTGCGCATCGCCGGAACCGCCGTCACGGTGCTGAGCCACCCCGGCGACAATCTCATGATCCACGCGGCCGTCGAACAGTGTCGCGAGGGCGACGTGCTCGTGGTGACCACGACGTCGCCGTCGGTGGACGGCGCGTTCGGCGAGCTGTTCGCCACGGCTCTGCAGGCCCGCGGCGTGCGCGGACTCGTCACGACGACCGGCGTCAGAGATGTCGCGGAGCTGCGCGAGCTGGGCTTCCCGGTGTGGTCGGCGGCCGTGTTCGCGCAGGGCACCGTGAAGGCGACGCCCGGCTCGGTGAACGTGCCCGTCACCGTCGGCGGCGTCACGGTGCGCCCGGGCGACGTGATCGTCGCGGACGACGACGGCGTGCTGTGCGTGCCCCGGCGGGACGCGGCGGGTGCCCTCGCCGCCGCCGACGCGCGCATCGCGAAGGAGGCGGCCGACCGCTCCGCGTACCGCAGCGGCGAGCTGAGTCTCGACCGCAAGGGGCTGCGCCCCCTCCTCGCCGAGCTCGGCATCGAGTACATGACGCAGGCGGAGTACGAGGCGCGCGGCGATGGCGGCGCCTGACCCCGTGCGCGACGGCGTCCGCTGCATGCTCATGCGCGGCGGCACGTCGAAGGGCGCGTACTTCCTTGCGGCAGACCTGCCGTCCGATCCTGGCGCGCGCGACGACCTGCTGCTGCGGATCATGGGCTCACCCGACCCCCGGCAGATCGACGGCATCGGCGGCGCGCACCCTCTCACCAGCAAGGTCGCGATCGTGTCGCCGTCGACCGCCGAGGGCGTGGACGTCGACTACCTGTTCCTGCAGGTCGGCGTCGACACAGCGACGGTGGCCGACGCGCAGACGTGCGGCAACCTGCTCGCCGGCATCGGGCCGTTCGCCGTCGAGCGCGGCCTCGTCCCGGCGACAGGTGGCCGCACGACGGTGCGCATCCGGCTCCTCAACACCGGCGACACCGCGACCGCGGTCTTCACCACGGCCGACGGCCGCCCCGACTACGACGGCGATGCCGCCATCGACGGCGTCCCGGGCACGGCATCCGCCATCGAGCTCGAGGTCGGGGGCGGCGACGACAAGCCTCTCCTCCCGACCGGCAATCCCGCCGACGACCTGGACGGCGTCACCGCGACCCTCATCGACAACGGCATGCCGGTCGTGCTCCTGCGCGCCGACGACTTGGGCGTCGACGGCTTCGAGACGCCCGCGGCGCTCGAGACCGACGCAGACCTCACCTCGCGCATAGAGCGCCTCCGGCTTGCCGCGGGTCCGGTCATGGGCCTCGGCGACGTGTCGGCGCAGACGGTGCCCAAAGTGATCCTGCTCTCGCCGCCGCGGGCGGGCGGCGCGATCTCGACCCGCGCCTTCATCCCGACGCGCGTGCACACGGCGATCGGCGTGCTGATGGCAGCATCCGTCGCCGCCGCTCTGCGGATCCCCGGCGCCGTGGGGCACGACCTCGCGGGCCCCCTCGGCGAGGAGGACGCCGCGATCGAGCACCCGAGCGGCACCTTCCCGTCGCGCGTGCGGGTCACACAGGACGACGGCGGCGCCTGGCGCGCGACCTCCTTCTCGCTGCGCACCGCCCGCAAGCTCTTCGACGGCACGGTCTTTCCGAGGCCGCGCCGATGAAACCCGTCAGAGAGGACGCCCCATGACCGCCGACACGTCGTTCGACGTCGCCCACCTCGCCCACGTCGAGCTGCTGACGCCCACCCCCGCCGAGAGCCGCTGGTTCTTCGAGGACCTGCTGGCGATGCGCGTCGTCGCGGAGGACGGCGACTCCGTGTACCTGCGCACGTGGGACGAGTACCAGCTCTACACGATCAAGCTCACGGCGTCGGACGCTGCGGGCGTGGGTCGCACCTCGTTCCGGGCATCGTCGCCGCAGGCGCTGGAGCGGCGCGTCGCCGCGATCGAGGCGGCCGGGCTCGGCGTCGGGTGGACCGACGGCGACGTCGGCTGCGGGCCGACCTACGGGTTCACCGACCCCGACGGTCACGCGATGTCGATCTTCTACGAGGCCGAGCGCTACCAGGCCGGCGACGACGACAGGCCGGCGCTGAAGAACCAGGCCTCCCGCTTCCCTGGCCGGGGCGTGAACGCGCGCCGGCTCGACCACATCAACTACCTCGCGAAGGACGTCGAGGCGAACGGGGCGTTCCTGCGCGACGCCCTCGGCATGCGCGAGTCCGAGCGCATCCGGCTCGACAGCGGCAGGTTCGCGGCGTGGTGGTTCCACTTCTCGCTCAAGTCGTACGACGTCGTCTACTCCGACGACTGGACCCGCCACGGCAACCGCCTGCACCACATCGCGTTCGCCCCCGACACGCGGGAGGACATCCTCAAGGCCGCCGACATCTTCCTCGAGAACGGCATCCACATCGAGTCAGGGCCTCACAAGCACGCGATCAACCAGACGTTCTTCCTCTACGTCTGGGAACCCGGCGGCAACCGCATCGAGTTCGCGAACGCCGGCGCCCGCCTGCTGCTGGACCCCGATCAGCCCGTCGTGGAGTGGACCGAGGCCGAGCGCCGCAAGGGCCAGGCCTGGGGCATGAAGACGATCGAGACCTTCCACACCCACGGCACCCCCGTGGTCGACGCCCCGGGCAACTGAGCCCAGCGTCGCACTGTCGCGAGAGGTTCTCCCCGGGTTTGGGGCGCAGATTCTCCGTTGGGGCGCAGTATCTGCGCCCCAACGGACGGACTGCGCCCCGAACCTCCCACAGAGGCGGGGCCGGGCCGGGGCGGGCCGGATCAGCGCCAGACGTCGGCGGCGATGTCGACGACCTCGCGCACCTTGGCCCACTGCTCGTCCTCGGTGAGGACGTTGCCCTCCTCGGTCGAGGCGAAGCCGCACTGGGGGCTCAGGGCGAGCTGCTCGAGGGGGGCGAACGCCGCTGCTTCGTCGATGCGGTGCTTCACAGCATCCACGTTCTCCAGCTCGCCGCTCTTGGACGTGATGAGTCCGAGCACGACCGTCTTGTCGCCCTCCGGCAGGAACCGCAGCGGCTCGAAGCCGCCGGCGCGCTCGCTGTCGTACTCGAGGAAGTAGCCGTCGTACGCGGTGTTGCCGAGCAGCTGCTCGGCGACCGGCTCGTACCCGCCCGACGAGATCCACGTCGAGCGGAAGTTGCCGCGGCAGACATGCGTGGTGATCGTGAGGTCGTCGGGCTTGCCGTCGAGGATGCGGTTCAGGATGCCGGAGTAGCGCTCGGCGATGCCGTCGGTCTCGATGCCGCGCTCGCGCGCCTTCTCGAGCTCGACCTCCGAGCAGAGGTACGCCCACGCGGTGTCGTCGAACTGCAGGTAGCGGGCACCGGCGTCGTAGAACGCGGCGACCGCGTCACGGTACGCCTGCACGAGGTCGTCGACGATGTCGTCGCGGCCGTCGTAACCCGAACCCTCGAGGTGCCCCGGCTCGAGGCGGAAGTCGAGCACCGTGGGGGCCGGGATGCTGAACTTCGGCACCGCGCCGGTGGTGCGCTCGAGCAGGCTCTTGAGCGAGCGGAAGTGGTCGAGGAACGGGTGCGCGTCGCTGAAGCCGATCTTGCCCGAGATCTCGATGCCGCGCGGCTTGGTCTGCACGCCCTGGAACTGGATGCCGTGGTCGAGCTCGACGATCTCGACGCCGTCGAGCAGGCCGAAGAAGTCGAAGTGCCACCACGAGCGGCGGAACTCGCCGTCCGTCGCGAGCTTCAGGCCGGCGTCGGCCTCGCGCACGACGAGCTCGGCGATCGCCGTCTCCTCCGCGACGCGCAGCGCATCAGCGTCGATCTGACCGGAGGCGAACCGGCGGCGGGCCTCCGCGAGCTCAGCGGGACGAAGGAAGCTGCCGACGATGTCGGCGCGGAACGGCGGTGTTGACACCCTCGCGAGCGTAGCCGATCCCTCCCGGCATAGGTACTCGCTCGTCACCCGGCGTCATCCCCCGCCGCCGCGCGACCCCGCCGCTGCCGCGCGACCCCACCGCGTGAAACGACAGTCGGCGGACGAGACCCTGGGTGAACCCCATGGTCTCGTCTGCAGGCTGTCGTCTCACCGAATGCCCGGTCCTGCGGGGGACACCGCCGACGGCGAGGCACACCGGTCTAGAACACGTACTCCATGAGGTCGGTGCCGAGGATGCGGAACGCCTCGTGCGCGCGCAGCCGGTGCGAGATCGACAGGTCGTCGAAGCACACGATGAGCGCGTACGACACTCCGGCGCGGGGGCCCGCCAGCACACCCGCCTCGACACGGATGCCGGCATCCCGGCCGGTCTTGTTGATGAAGAGCAGCCCGTGCTCGTCGTTCTCGTGCGAGAACGGGTCGAGTCCGGTGGCGGATGCCACGAGCGACAGGTCGTGGTTGAGGCTCAGCCACTCCGCCACCTGGGCACTCACGCTCGGCGAGACGACCTGCGAGTTCACCAGGGCGGCGAACACCTCGGCCAGCTCGCGCGCGGAGCCGAGGGCGAAGTGCGGGGCGTCGTCGGGCCCGCGCTCGTCGCGGAAGCGGTCGAGCAGCGCCGAGCGGGCGAGTCCGAGCTCCTCGATGCGAGCGCGCACGGCCGGGATGCCCACACGCGTCAGCAGGGCATTGGCCGCCAGCGCGTCGCCGGTCGACGCGGTGAGCACGGCGAGGTCGATGAGGGGCAGGGCGGGCGCCTTGAGATGCTGCCACACTCCCCCGACGCCGACGGGCTCGATGTGCGCGCGGTCGATGATCTCGAGCGGCTCGAGGCGCCCCGACTCGAACGCGGCGGCGACCTCGATGAGCAGCGGCACGACGCCGAGGCCGGCGACGGGCAGCGTCACGAAGTCGTCGCCCGACAGGACGGAGGTCCCGCGGTCGAGGTCGGTGATGCGCACCGAGATCTTGGCCCCGGATGCGGCGAGATCGTCGAGCGCCTTCAGAGTCGACGTGAACGAACGACGACCGGCCGCTGCCCTCTTCGGCAGCCGCCTACCGGTGCTCCGCCCTGCCCCCCGCAGCGACTCGGCATCCTTTTTGGGCTCCATGCCCACGGAGTTTCCCTCCCCTTGACGTTGTTGCGGGGTGATCGGGCCGCACGCGGCCCGGCCGTCACCAGATGGTGACGCGCTGATCCTCGTCGAGCCAGAGAGCATCCGACTCGGTCACACCGAACGCGTCGTAGAACGCGTCGATGTTGCGCACGATCTGGTTGCACCGGAACTCGTTGGGCGAGTGCGGGTCGATCGTGAGCAGACGGATGGTCTCAGCATCCCGTCCCTTCTGCTGCCAGATCTGTCCCCAGCTCAGCAGCAGTCGCTGGATGCCCGTGAAGCCGTCGAGCTCCGGGGCGTCGGCATCGCCCAGCGACAGGGCGTAGGCCTTGATCGCGATGCCGAGTCCGCCCAGGTCGCCGATGTTCTCGCCGATGGTGAGCGCGCCGTTGACGTTGTTGTCATCGGCGAGCCCCTGCGGCACGAGGGCGTCGTACTGGGCGATGAGGTTCTTGGTGCGCTCCTCGAAGGCGGCGCGGTCGTCGTCGGTCCACCAGTCGCGCAGCGACCCGTCGCCGTCGAAGCGGCTGCCCTGGTCGTCGAAGCCGTGGCCGATCTCGTGGCCGATGACCGCGCCGATGCCGCCGTAGTTGGCGGCGGCGTCGCGCTCGACGTCGAAGAACGGGTACTGCAGGATCGCCGCCGGGAACACGATCTCGTTCATCAGCGGGTTGTAGTACGCATTGACGGTCTGCGGCGTCATGAACCACTCGTCGCGGTCGATGGGCTGGCCCACCTTGGCGAGCTGACGGTCGTGCTCCCACACGTGGGCACGGCGGACGTTGCCGATGAGGTCGTCGCTCGCGATCTCGAGGGTGGAGTAGTCCTTCCACTTCACCGGGTACCCGATCTTCGGGGTGAACGCGTCGAGCTTCGCGAGTGCCCGCTCGCGGGTGGAGGGGCTCATCCACTCGAGCTCGGCGATCGACTGCCGGTACGCCTCGATGAGGTTGGCGACGAGTTCGTCCATCGCCTCCTTGGCCGCGGGCGGGAAGTGGCGCTCGACGTAGACGCGGCCGATGGCCTCGCCCATGGCGGCCTCGGTGAGGCTGACGCCGCGCTTCCAGCGCTCGCGGTTCACCGGGACGCCCGTCAGCTGCGTGCCGTAGAACCCGAAGTTCTCGGCGACGAACTCCTCCGACAGGAACGGGGCGCCGGAGTGCACGACCGCGAAGCGCAGCCACGCCTTCCAGTCCTCGAGGCGGTCCTCGACGAGCAGGGCGCCGAGGCCCTCGAAGAAGCTCGGCTGGTAGACGTTGATCTCGGCGAACGCGTCGGCGTGGTCGGGGGCCGCGCCCTCGCGCCACGGCGTCAGGTCGACGCCGACGAGCTCCTGGACCTCGTCCCACGTCTTGAGGTTGTACGTCTTGACCGCGTCGCGGCTCGAGACGTTGTCCCAGTGGTGGGTGGCGAGTTCCGTCTCGATCGCGACGATGCGATCTGCGGATGCCTCGGCCTCGGCCACGCCCGCGAGCTCGAGGATGCGCTGCACGTGGGTCCGGAACGCGATGCGCGTCTCCTGGAAGTTGTCGAGGCGGTAGTAGCTCTCGTCGGGCAGCGACAGGCCGCCCTGGATGAAGAACGGCACGTAGCGCTCGGGGTTGCCCGGGTCGGGCTCGAAATAGAGGTGGATGAGGGCGGCGATGCCGTCGCGCTCGAACTCGCCGATCGTGCGCAGGAACCCGGGGATGTCTTCGATCGCCTCGACACGGGCCAGCGAGTCCGCCAGCGGGGCCGCACCCTGCGCCTCGATGCGCTCGGTGTCCATGAAGCTCGTGTAGAGGTCGCCGATCTTGCGGGCCTCGGTGCCGGGCTCGGCCTGCTGCGACTCCTCGACGATCGCGTGCACGTCCTTCTCGGCCTGCTCCGCGATGAGGTGGAACGAGCCCCACCGCGCCTTGTCCTCCGGGATCTCGGTCCGCTCGAGCCAGCTGCCGTTGACGTGGCGGAACAGATCGTCCTGGGGGCGGATCTCGGCGCTGAGTTCCTCGAGCGCGAGACCGGAGCGGGGGGCATCGGTCATGCGTTCCAGGGTAGTCGCCCGAAGCCTGGACAACTCTCGGGAGCGGCCGGATCGCCGCTCGTGACGACATTGTGATGAAGCCTGCTCGCTCCTCAGTTGAGGACTGTTGCCGAGTTGCGGATGCAACGGCGAGGATCGGCCCGCATCCCGGCTCTCGTCCTCAATTGAGGATCGACGGATGCTGCGCCCCGGCGTCGGCGGCGCCTCTTAGGCTCTCAGGGTGACGACCGACACCCTGAACCGCGACATCCTGCGGCTCGCGGTGCCGGCGCTCGGCGCCCTGATCGCAGAACCGCTGTTCCTCATCGTCGACTCGGCGCTCGTCGGTCATCTCGGCGTCGAGCCGCTCGCCGGGCTCGGCATCGCGTCTGCCGTGCTGCAGACGATCGTCGGGCTCATGGTGTTCCTCGCCTACTCGACGACGCCCGCCGTCGCGCGCCGGTTCGGCGCCGGCGACCCGTCCCGTGCGGTGTCGGTCGGCATCGACGGCATCTGGCTCGCCCTCGGCCTCGGAGCGGTGCTCGCGCTCGTCGGCTACGTCGCGACGCCGCTGCTCGTCGGTCTGTTCGGCGCGACGCCGGAGGTCGCCCAGCAGGCCGAGATCTACCTCGGCATCTCGATGTGGGGCCTTCCCGCGATGCTCGTCGTGTTCGCCGCGACCGGTCTCCTGCGCGGAATGCAGGACACCGTGACGCCGCTGTGGATCGCCGGACTCGGCTTCGCCGCGAACGCCCTGCTCAACTGGCTCTTCATCTACGGCTTCGGGTGGGGCATCGCGGGCTCCGCGATCGGCACCGTCGTCGCGCAGTGGGGCATGGTCGCCGCGTACGCGGTCGTCGTCGGGCGGCTCGCGCGGCGGCACGAGGCATCCATCCGCCCTCAGCGCGAGGGTGTGCGCGGCTCTGCGCGTTCCGGCGGCTGGCTGTTCCTGCGGACCGTGTCGCTGCGGTTCGCGCTGCTGGCGACGGTCGCCGTCGCGACCGGGCTCGGCACGGTCGAGCTCGCCGGCTGGCAGGTCGCCTTCACGATCTTCTCGACGGCAGCCTTCGCGCTCGACGCGCTCGCGATCGCCGCGCAGGCGCTCATCGGCAAGGGCCTCGGAGCCGAAGACACGCCGCTCGTTCGCCGCGTGCTCGGCCGCACCGTCGCGTGGGGTGCCTGGTTCGGCGTGATCACGGGTGCGATCATCGGGGCGCTGTCGGGCGTCATCGGGCTGGCGTTCACGGGCGACGCCGGCATCGCCACCCTCGTCCAGCCCGCGCTCATCGTGCTCGCGATCGCCCAGCCGGTGTGCGGAGTCGTGTTCGTGCTCGACGGCGTGCTCATCGGCGCCGGCGATGCGAAGTACCTCGCGATCGTCGGGGTGCTGAACCTCGTGCCCTTCGTCCCCGCGCTCGCGCTCGTCGCGTGGCTGCATCCCGTCGGGGCGGCCGGGCTCGCGTGGCTCGCCGTCGCGTTCTTCGGCGTCTACATGCTCGCCCGGCTCGCCACCCTCGGCTGGCGCGTGCGCGGCTCGGCCTGGCTGTCCGTCGAGGCCTGACGACCGGTTCCGCGCACGGACGTATCACGCCCGCTGCCGACCGCTCCTGAGTCACATGGCGTCCATCCGCGGCCGCCGGAAGGAGCGTCCCGTGTCCGGCACCGGAACATTCGCGTTCACCGTCCACCCCCGTGCGCGTCTGCGCGAGGACCTCGCTCGCGCATGGCGGCCGTTGGGACTGGTGCCGGAGTCCGTCTACGACGCCGCGCTGCGGCGCCTGCCGCTGCCGCCGATCACGATGGCCGGCGTGCAGATCGGCGGCGAGCGCGTCGGCCACGTCGTGCTGGTTCCCTTCGGCGCACGCCATCTACTCTCCGACGTCGAGGGCGGCCGGCGGCGCGTGACCCGCGCGGTCGACCGTGGCGCCGCGCTCGGCGCAGACGTCGTCGGACTCGGCGCGCTCACCGCGACGGTGACGGCCGGCGGCGCCACCCTGCGCGGACGCTCCGACATCGGGGTGACGAACGGCAACGCGTTCACGGCGGCGATCGTCGAGGACCAGATCCGGATGCTGCTCCCCCACGTCTCGGCACGCACGACGCGTCCGCACATCGCGATCGTGGGCGCCAGCGGCAGCGTGGGCAGCGCGGTCACGAAGCTGCTCGCCCGCGACCCCGCGGAGGTACGTCTGACGCTGATCGCCCGCACCGCACCGCGCCTGGAAGCGCTCGCGGCGTCGGTCGCCGGCGACGTCGATGTCACGGTCGCGCTCTCGATCGATGCGGTCCAGGGCGCCGACCTGGTCGTGCTCCTCACCGCCTCGGCCGACACGATCCTCGGCCCCGACCACCTCGCGCCCGGCGCGATCGTGCTCGACGCGACCCAGCCGCGCAACACGTCGCCCGCCCTCGCCACCGCGCGGCCCGATGTGCTCGTGGTCGACGGCGGCATCGTCTCGATCCCGAGCCTGCGGCTCACGGGTGGCGAGATCGGCCTGCCCGATGGCCGCTCGTACGCCTGCTTCGCCGAGACGGCGATCCTCGCCCTCACCGGCCACCGCGGCCACTTCTCGATCGGCAACCCCACGCTCGAGCAGATCGACGGCATCCGTGCTCGGGCCGCCCGACTCGCACATCTCGGCTTCCACGCGGCCGCCCCGACGAGCTTCGGCGCACCGGTGGCGCTCGAGCGACGCGCGACGGTGATCGCATGACCCGCGTGGTGCTGCTGGGCGGGGGCTACGTCACCCTCCACGCTTACGCGACCCTCGCGCGTCGTGCCGGGCGACGACTGCGGCGCGGCGACCTCGAGATCGTGGTCATCTCGGCCGACACCGCGCACCGCTTCCACGGCTTCACCGGCGAACTGCTGGCGGGGATGATCGACCGCGACCGCGTGGCCACGCCGCTGGCCGAGGCGATGCCGCTCGCCCGCATCATCGAGGGCCGTGCGGTGCGCATCGACGCCGCGGGCCAGTCGGTGTCGTACCGACGCCACGACGACGGCGA
Organism: Microbacterium sp. Leaf288; assembly: GCF_001422925.1. Lineage (GTDB taxonomy): Bacteria > Actinomycetota > Actinomycetes > Actinomycetales > Microbacteriaceae > Microbacterium. Next base: position 708,325 of record NZ_LMNI01000001.1, on the reverse strand, counting down.
CGTCGAGACGCTGGCCTACGACCATCTCGTCGTCGGCACCGGAGCGAGAGAGCCGGTCGCCGAGGTCCCCGGGCTCGCCGAGTACGGCTACGCCCTGCGCGGCCCGGACGAGATCGCCGAACTCGCGGACCACCTCGCGGGTGTTCCCGGATCACCGGTCGTCGTCGCCGGCGGCGGGATCGCGGGCGTCGAGCTGGCGGCGGCCATCGCCGACCGCGGACATCCCGTCACCCTCGTGCACTCCCGCGGTCACCTCGTCGGCGAGTGGTCCGATCAGCCACGGCTGGCGGCTCGCGCCGCGCGGGAACTCGAACGACTCGGGGTGCGGGTGGTGACCGGCGTTCGGCTCACCGAGGTCACGCCGACCGCGGCGCGGTTCTCCGACGGCTCGGCCCTCCCGACGGCGACGGTCGTCGCCACGACCGGCCAGCGTCCCGTGCGCATCCCCGGGCTCGACCCCTGGCGCGACGAACGCGGTCGCCTGCGCACGCAGCCGACGCTCGCGGTCCGGTACGGCGTGTGGGCGGCGGGCGACGGCGCGCGGGTCGAGCATCCCGTCACAGGCGAGCCCGTGCCCGCCAACGCGCTGTGGGCGATGAAGGGCGGCGACCACATCGGCCGCGCGATCGCAGGGCGACTGAGCGGACGGACGGCGGGGCGCTTCACCTACCGCGGGCTCGGGCGCGCGGCCTCGCTCGGCTTCGGTCGCGGCATCTCGGAGCTGTACGGGGTGCCGTTCACCGGCGCGGTCGCGTGGATCCTGCGCCTCGTGTTCTTCCTCCGCTTCATGCCGTCGCGTTCGCGGGCAGCGGGCGTCGTGGCGGACCTCTCACGCTTCGCGTTCACGCCGCGTCGGCACGCCGTGACGACCCCGCCTCAGCCCGTCTCCGGACTGACGACGTCTCCCGCCTGAGGCCCGGGCTCACGCCCAGCGGCGGCACCACTCGTACATGACGACGGCCGCGGCGGCGCTCGCGTTGATCGAGCGGGTCGAACCGTACTGCTCGATCTGGACGGTTCCGGATGCTGCCGCCAGCGCCTCGGGCGACAGCCCGGGTCCTTCCTGGCCGAACAGCAGCACGCACGCCTCGGGCAGGTCGGCGGCCGGCAGCGGCAGCGACCCCTCGACGTTGTCGATCGCGATCACGGGCAGGGACGCGGCATCCGCCCACGCGGTGAACGCCTCGACGGTCTCGTGATGGCGCACGTGCTGGTAGCGGTCGGTCACCATGGCCCCGCGGCGGTTCCAGCGGCGCTTGCCGATGATGTGCACCTCGGCGGCGAGGAACGCGTTGGCGCTGCGCACGATCGAGCCGATGTTCATGTCGTGCTGCCAGTTCTCGATCGCGACGTGGAACGCATGGCGGCGCGTGTCGAGGTCGGCGACGATGGCGTCCATCGTCCAGTACCGATAAGGGTCGACGACGTTGCGGGCGTCGCCGTTCGCGAGCAGCTCGCGGTCGTACCGCGGATCGTCGGGCCACGCGTCCGGACCACCCGGCCACGGCCCCACGCCGACCGGCAGCGTCGGCTCGGCGGGCTCGGCGCTCTGCTCGGGCGGGTTCACCGGCCCAGGCTATCCCGCGCTGCGGTTCGCAACGCAGGACCGGACGCCCGCAGCGAGCGCCATGGCGCCGTCACGCGGCATCCATCCTGAATCGCGAACCCTTCTCGGCGATCAGGGGTGCGGCGGCCGTCGCGGACGTGCCGACGGACGGCTCGCACGGCGTGTGGCCGACCGATCTCGTCTCACTGCGTGGTTCGGCTCGACTCGGAAAGCGCACGCCGGTCATACTGGGAAAGACCGTACGACCGGGGGGCCAGTTGTTCGACGATCAGAAGCGTCAGCGCGCCATCGAAGCACTCGGGGTGCTGGACACCCCACCGGATGAACGCGTCGACCGCGTCGCCCGGCTGGCTCAGGAGATGTTCGGCGTCCCCATGGTGAGCGTCACGCTCATGGACGGCGACCGGCAGTTCCGCAAGGCGCAGATCGGTCTCGGCGGCCACGAGGCGCCGCGCGCCGACTCCTTCTGCGACCTCACGATCCGGCAGGAGGGGACGCTGGTGGTCGAGGATGCCACCACCGACGACACGTTCGCCGAGAACCCTTTCGTGGTCGGCGATCCGCACCTGCGGTTCTACGCCGGGCATCCGCTGCGAGCGCCGGGCGGAGAGCAGGTCGGCACGCTGTGCATCGTCGACACCGAGCCGCGCACCCTCGACGATCGCGGCAGGGAGCTGCTGCGCGAACTCGCCCTGTGGGTGCAGGCCGAGATCATGGACAGGGGCGAGCTGGACTACGCGTCCGTCGTCCAGCGCGCGATGCTCCCCGCGCGCACGCCCGAGGTGCCGGGCTACACGCTCGCCGCCGCGGCTGCTCCGGCGGGGCATCTGCTCGGCGACGTCTACGACTGGCAGGTCGTGGACGGGCGGCTGCGGGTCACCCTGGCCGACGTCATGGGCAAGGGTGCGGGGCCCGCGATCATCGCCTCCGCTGTGCGCGCTTCGCTGCGCACCGCCCCGGAGCGCCCGCTCACCCAGGCGGTGAGCGAGATCGACCGCATGCTCGAGGACGACATCGGCGGGTCGAACATCTTCGTGACCGCCGTCGCCGCCGACATCGACATCGCGTCCGGCAGGATGGCCTTCGTCGACGCGGGACACAGCCTCGCGTTCGTGCTGCGCGCCGGAGGGACGTGGGAGCCGCTGAGGTCGACGGGCCTGCCGCTGGGCATGGGATTCGACGAGACCCGCACGGCATCGGCGGCGCAGCTCGATCCGGGTGACGTGTTCATGGTCTGCAGCGACGGCCTGCTCGACGTGCTCGACGCCGACGACCCGTTCGGTCACGTGCACGACACGCTGCGCGATCTCGGCCCCGCCGGGGCCGTGCAGGAGGCGACGGCCCTCGCCGCGCGGCGCGGCGCGCCCGACGACGTCACGGTGCTCGTCGTGAGGAGGGATGCGTGAGCGCACGCTTCGTCTGGATCCGCATCCTGGCGCTGCTGTCGGTGCTGCTCGGCGTCAACTACATCGTCTGGCGCTGGCTCGACTCGGTGAACTGGGCGGCGTGGTGGATCGCGGTGCCGCTGGTGATCGCCGAGACCTACAGCCTCATCGACACCTTCCTGTTCTCGGCGACGATGTGGCGCGCCCGCGAGCGCCCGGCCCCGGCCTCGCCTCCCGAGGGCACGGTCGACGTGCTCATCACGACCTACAACGAGCCCGTCGACATGGTGATCGCGACCGCCCGGGCTGCGAAGTCCATCGCCTACCCGCACGAGACGTGGATCCTCGACGACGGTGCGCGACCCGACATGGCCGCCGCGGCCCGCCGGCTCGGCGTCGGCTACATCACGCGCTCCGCCGACTGGGCCGGCAAGCCGCGGCACGCGAAGGCCGGCAACCTCAACAATGCGCTCTTCCAGACGGAGGGCGAGTTCCTCCTGATCCTCGACGCCGACCAGGTGCCCGATCCGCTCATCCTCCACCGCACCCTCGGCTACTTCGCCGACGACCCTGAGGTCGCCCTCGTCCAGACCCCGCAGTGGTTCGTCAACGTCGACGACGCGGATCCGCTCGGCAGTCAGGCGCCGCTGTTCTACGGCCCCATCCAGCAAGGCAAGGACGGCTGGAACGCGGCGTTCTTCTGCGGCTCGAACGCCGTGCTGCGCCGCGACGCACTCATGCAGCTGGGCATCGTCGGGTACGTCCGCAGCCTCGAGCAGTCCACGGCGCGCACGCTGAAGGCCTCCGAGTCGCTGCTCGCCCACGCGGCGCGCGACCGCGACGCCGATCCCGCCGTGCGTCAGCAGCTGCGGGTGCTGCGCAGCGAGGTCACGCAGGCCCGCGCCCGGCTCGACGAGGGCGAGCCGATCGCGGATGTCACCTACCGCGTGCAATCCGCCGTCGACACGGCCTCGCGGGAGCTGGTGCGGGGCGACCTGTCGCGCATGCGCGCCGACCTCGCGTCGATCGGCGAGCTGCCGGTCCAGCGCGACGCCGAGCTCGACGCGATCGTCATCGACGACGCGGGCCTGGACGCCCTCGCCGCGCGCGAGCTGTCGCCGCTCGGCGCCATCGACTCGGTGTCGGCACTGCTCGAGGCGCTCCGCGTGGACCGCCCCGACGAGGCGCAGCCCGTGCAGCCGATGGCCACGATCTCGGTCACCGAGGACATGGCGACGGCGATGCAGCTGCACTCGCTCGGCTGGAAGAGCGTCTACCACCACGAGATCCTGGCGCACGGGCTCGCCCCGGAGGACCTGCGCACGATGCTCACGCAGCGACTGCGCTGGGCGCAGGGCACCCTCCAGGTGATGCTGCGCGACAACCCGCTCGCGAAGAAGGGCCTGTCGGCGGGTCAGCGGCTGATGTACTTCGCGACGATGTGGAGCTACCTGTCGGGATTCACGGCGATCGTCTATCTCGCGGCGCCGGTCATCTACCTCGTCTTCGGAGTGATGCCGGTCACCGCGTGGAGCGTCGACTTCTTCGCGCGCTTCCTTCCGTACTTCATCGTCAACCAGATCCTGTTCCTCGTCGTGGCGAAGGGCATCAAGACGTGGCGCGGCCAGCAGTACGCGCTGGCGCTCTTCCCGGTGTGGATCAAGGCATGCACGTCGGCGTTCTCGAACGTCGTGCTGAAGCGCCCCCTCGGCTTCGCCGTCACCAAGAAGGACGGCCGCGACGAGTCCGGCCCGCCGTGGCGCGAGATCTGGCCGCAGCTGACGGCGATCGTGGTGCTCGCGCTCGCCCTCGTGCTCGGCCTGTCACGCCTGGCGGTCGGAACCGCCGACGGCACGGGCACGCTCGTCAACACGGTGTGGGTGATCTATGACCTGGCCGTGCTGAGCGTCATCGTCCAGGCCGCCCTGTACCGCGGGCCCGCGCGGCCCGTCCCCGAGCCCGAGGAGGCAGCGTGAATCTGATCGTGACACCCGGCGAGGCTTTCGCCGTCGTCCGGCCCGAGGGCCGGCTGACCGCGACCTCCGTGCCCCGGCTCAAGAAGGCGGTGGACGACCTCGTCGGCGGCGGCAGCACGCGCATCGTGGTCGACCTGTCGGGCACCGAGTTCGTCGACTCGTCCGGGCTCGGCGCGCTCATCGGCGGCCTCAAGTCGGCCCGGCTCGCCGGCGGCGACCTGCGCATCGCAGCCGCCACCGAGCCGGTGCGCCGCGTACTGAAGCTCACCAACCTCGACCGCGTGCTGCGCGATCACCCGACGCCGGAGTCGGCGTTCGATGGCGACTGAGCCGACGATCCGCCTCGAAGGCGTGGCCGACGACGCGCTCGTCGACCGCGTGCACGATGCCCTCGACGAGCTGCTCCGCCGCGTCCCGGACGTCGGCGACGAGGACGCGATGCTGTTCCGCCTGGCGGTCAGCGAAGTCGCCACGAATGTCGCCGAGCACGCCCTCGCGCGGGAGCCCGTCCACGTGACCGTCGAACTGGAGGCCGACGCCGACGCGCTCTCGGCGGTCTTCACCGACACCGCCGAGCCCGCCCTCATCGACCTCGGCTCGGTCTCGATGCCAGGCTCCGACGCCGAGTCCGGACGAGGGCTCGCGATCGCCCTCGCCACCCTCGACGAACTCGTCCACGAGACCGAGCGCGGCAACGTCTGGCGGCTGCGCCGCCTGCGCCGCGACTGACCGCACCCCGAGACAGGGGACTCTCACCGAGACACAGGACCGCGTCCCCGGTCTCAGCCGATTCCCTCGTCTCGCCGGCTGACTGTGCCGTCGCAGTCTTTTCGGTGCACCGAAAACAGGGTACGTTTTCGGTATGCCGAAAACTGCCGAGGATGTCAGCACGCCGACGCCGCTCCTGAGCCGACGCGTGTCGATGCCGCGCCTCGCATGGCTGATCGGCCCGGCGCTCGTGGCGGGGGTGGCCTACCTCGACCCCGGCAACGTCGCGAGCAACATGACGGCGGGCGCCCGGTACGGGTACCTGCTGGTGTGGGTCGTGGTGCTCGGCAACGTGATGGCCTGGCTCATCCAGTACCTGTCGGCCAAGCTCGGCATCGTCACCGGCCGCAGCCTCCCCGAGACCCTGGGCCACCGCATCGGCAACCGCTGGGGCCGCCGCGCGTACTGGCTGCAGGCCGAGCTCGTCGCGATGGCGACCGACATCGCCGAGGTGATCGGCGGCGCCGTGGCTCTCAACCTCCTCTTCGGCGTCCCGCTGCTGTGGGGCGGCGCGATCACCGGCGCGGTGTCGATCGCGCTCCTGCTCATCCAGTCGCGGCGCGGTCCGCGCACGTTCGAGTTCGTCGTGATCGGCCTGCTCGCCATCATCGCGATCGGGTTCTCGTTCGGCGTGTTCGTCGCCCCGCCCGACGGCGCGAGCGTGGTGGCGGGCCTCGTGCCGCGCTTCGAAGGCACCGACTCGGTGCTGCTGGCGGCGTCGATCCTCGGCGCCACGATCATGCCGCACGCCATCTACGCGCACAGCGCCCTGGCGCGCGACCGCTTCGCCCCGGCGCCGGCCGGCGGGGCGCTCGGCGGCGACCGACTGATGCCGCGCGGCTCCCGCGCTGCCGACGCCCCGATCGGGGCCCCGGCAGACCCGACGCTGGCCGAGCTGCGCGGCATCCCCACCCGTCGCCTCCTGCGCGCGACCAAATGGGACGTCACCATCGCGATGCTGATCGCGGGCACCGTGAACCTCTGCATCCTGCTGCTCGCGGCGGCGAATCTCGCAGGCGTCCCCGGCACCGACTCGCTCGAGGGTGCGTACGCCGCGCTGTACGCGGGCCTCGGGCCGCTCGTCGCCACGCTGTTCGCCGTCGGCCTTCTGGCCAGCGGCCTGGCCAGCACGTCGGTCGGCGCATACGCCGGCGCCGAGATCATGCACGGCCTGCTGCACATCCGCGTGCCGCTGCTCGCCCGCCGGCTGGTCACGCTGATCCCCGCACTCGCGATCCTCGCGATCGGCTTCGACCCGACGGTCGCCCTCGTGCTGAGCCAGGTGGTGCTGTCGTTCGGCATCCCGTTCGCGCTCATCCCCCTGGTCGCGCTCACCGCCAACCGCGAGGTGCTCGGCGGGTACCGCAACCGCGTGTGGACGACGATCGCGGGGATCGCAGCATCCGTGTTCCTCATCGCCCTCAACGGCGTGCTGCTGTACCTGGTGCTGACGGGCGCGTGAAAGGCCGCCCGGTACCCTGAAACCGTGGCCTCCCCTGCGATCGACGACTACCTGAAGACGATCTACCACCACACCGAGTGGCAGGACGACCGCATCACGCCGTCGCAGCTGGCCGCTGAGCTCGGCCTCGCGCCGTCGAGCGTCACCGAGATGGTCCAGAAGCTCGCCGCCCAGGGTCTCGTCACGCATCGCCCGTACGGGCCCATCGCGCTCTCCGAGGAGGGTGAGCGCCGCGCGGCGGCGATCATCCGCCGCCACCGCCTGATCGAGACGTGGCTCGTGAGCGAGTTCGGCTACGCGTGGGACGAGGTGCACGACGAAGCCGAGGTGCTCGAGCACGCGATCAGCGACCGGCTGCTCGAGGGCATCGACGAGCGGCTCGGCAGGCCGCGCTTCGACCCGCACGGTGACGCGATCCCGGATGCTGCGGGCCAGGTCCACCGCGAACCCTTCGTGCTGCTCGCCACCGCGCCGGTCGGACACGTGGGCCGCGTGCTGCGCGTGAGCGACCGCGACCCGGAGCTGCTTCGGGCCGTCGAGTCGGCCGGCGTGGCCGTCGGCGCGACCGTGACGGTGACGGATGCTGCGGCCCTGCGTTTAACGATGGGTGAGGGCATCGGGACCGCGTCGGTGTCGCTTCCCGAGGCCGCAGCCGACGCCGTCTGGCTCAGCGCCTGACGCGAGTCTCGGCCGGGGTCGCGGCATGCGTGTCCCGACACAGAATCGGAGATTCACGACGACACGCCGGGGACGGGATGCTGCGCGCCGGCGTGCCGCCCACAACCTCCGATGCTGTGCGCGCGGGTCAGCGGCGCGCCGTCACCTCGAACGGCCAGCGCACGCCCGTGGCGGTCTCGGCGACGTCCCAGAGGCGCGCGGCCACGACCGGGTCGCGGGTGATCTTCGAGGCGGTCTGCTTGCGGGGCTCGCCGCGCGAGCCGGTGCGCGGGCCCCAGAACTCGCCGCCCTCGACCTCGGGATCCGTGAGGGCCCGCACGAGCGGCCAGGCGCCGTGCTCCTTCGACTGCGCCATCGCCGCCTGCAGGTTGTCGCGGAAGCGCTTGGCGCGCGACGGCTCGTTGACGCCGACGATGCCGGGCGTGCGGCCGCCGGTCGAGTAGCCCGGGTGGGCGACGACGCTCGCGACCGGGATGCCGGCCGCGCGGAGGCGCCGGTCGGCCTCGAACCCGAGCGCCGTCGTCGCGACCTTCGACTGCACGTACGCGCGCCAGGCCGTGTAGTCGTCGACGAGCTGCGGGTCGACCGGGTCGTACGGCGTGAGCGAGGTCGACATGCTCCCCACCCACACCATGCGCCCGTGGGCGTCGGCGAGAGCCGGCAGGAGCTCTCCGGCGAGCGCGTAGTGGCCGAGGGCGTTGGTCGCGAACACGACCTCGTGCCCGTCGATCGTGGTCTCGCGCGACTTCGGGGCATGGACGATGCCGGCGTTGAGCAGCACGCCGTCGAGAGGGCCTTTGCCGCGGACGCTCGCAGCGGCGGAGCGCACCGACGCGAGGTTCGAGGTGTCGAGGATGAGCGGCTCGGTCGCGTCGGGTGCGGCCTCCGGAACCCGGCGGCGGATCGCCGCGCGCGCGGCCGACAGGCGGTTCGGATGGCGCGCTGACATGAGCACGTGCGCACCGGCGCGCACGAGCTGCTCGGACGCGAAGTAACCGAGGCCGGCGTTGGATCCGGTCACGAGGTACACGCGTCCGGAAAGGTCTGGGAGGGTCCGGGGGTCCCACGTCACGGGAACGACCCTACGCCTGCCCGCCGCCTAGTCTTGACGCATGCGGACCCGCGCGGACATCGAATGCTGGCTCACCGACATGGACGGCGTGCTGGTCCACGAGAACACCCCCATCCCCGGGGCATCGGATCTGCTGCAGCAGTGGACCGATCAGGGTGTGCCGTTCCTCGTTCTCACCAACAACTCGATCTTCACGCCGCGCGATCTGTCGGCCCGGCTGCGGGCCTCCGGCCTCATCGTGCCGGAGGAGTCGATCTGGACCTCGGCCCTGGCCACCGCCGATTTCCTCAAGTCGCAGATGCCCGGCGGCTCGGCGTTCGTCATCGGCGAGGCGGGCCTCACAACGGCCCTTCACGAGGCCGGCTTCATCATGACCGAGACCGATCCCGATTACGTCGTCGTCGGCGAGACCCGCAACTACTCGTTCGAGGCGATCACGAAGGCGATCCGCTTCATCAACGCCGGCGCCCGTTTCATCGCGACCAACCCCGACGCCACCGGCCCTTCGACCGAGGGCGTGCTGCCGGCGACGGGTGCGATCTCGGCGCTCATCACCAAGGCGACGGGCATGGAGCCCTACGTCGTCGGCAAGCCGAACCCGATGATGTTCCGCTCGGCCCTGAACCGCATCGGCGCGCACTCCGAGAACACCGGCATGATCGGCGACCGCATGGACACCGACGTCGTCGCCGGCATCGAGGCAGGCCTGCACACCGTGCTCGTCCTGACGGGCATCAGCGACGCCGCCGAGATCGCCCGCTATCCCTTCCGCCCCGACGAGGTGCTGGACTCGGTCGCCGACCTCCTCGACCACGAGCCCGTCGAGTCCGAAGACCCCGAGCTGCTGTAGCACGGGGAACACGGATGCCTCGGCCCGAGGCATCCGTTCCCCGGAAGGAGGCGGGCTTCCGCAGCGCCCGCCCCCGCCCGCAGCTCCCCCGTGCCAGCCGCTGGTCCTCATTTGAGGAGCAGAGCCGAGACGCGGACCGATACGCCGCGCCCGGCCCTCACCTCGGCTCACGACCTCAAATGAGGAGACGGATGCTGCACTCCCGCGCGTTCGGTCGCGATTCGGTCGTGCGATCCCGGTCTTCCGGGCGCAAGCTCCGGTCCTCAATTGAGGAGCAGAGCCGAGAAGCGGACCGATACGCCGCGCCCGACCCTCACCTCGGACCACGACCTCAAATGAGGAGACGGATGCTGCACTCCCGCGCGTTCGGTCGCGACTACGTCGTGCGATCCCGGTCTTGCGGGCGCAAGCTCCGGTCCTCAATTGAGGAGCAGAGCCGAGATGCGGACCGATACGCCGCGCCCGGCCCTCAGCTCGGCCCACGACCTCAAATGAGGAGGCGGATGCTGCGGCCCCTGCGCCGGGCACAGCGCCGCCGCACCGGTCAGGCCGCGACCGCGGCGCGGACGTCGAGGTCGGCGGCGTCGAGGCGGGCGCGCACGTCGGCGTCGAGGACGAGCTCCGACGCGGCGAGCGCCTCCTCCAGTTGCGCGACGCTCGAGATGCCGACCACGGGGATCACCGGCACCTCGGCGCCGAGCAGCCACGACAGCGCGACCTGGTTCGGCGTCGCACCGATCTCGGCCGCGACGTCGTGCAGCGCGCGCACGCGCTCGCGGTTGGACGCGTGCCGCATGGGTGCCCACATCGGCTTGTCGTCGCGGGCGAACGCGCCCTGGTGCAGCGGCGAGTACGCCGTGATCGTGAGCGGCGGACGTCCGTCGGTTCCCGCGGCGGCGACGTAGTCCAGGAGCTCGACCGACACGTCGTTGGTGCGCCCGAAGCCCGGGCTCGGGTAGACGTAGCTGTAGCCCTGCTGCACGACGCCGTACGGGTCGACGCCCTGCCGCAGCGCCTCGTCGCGCGCCTCGATGAGGCGCCACAGCGCGACGTTCGAGATGCCCGAGATGCCGACGAGTCCTTCGCGCTGCAGCTGTCCGAAGGCGGCGACCGTCTCGGCGATCGGCGTCTCGCGGTCGTCGACGTGCCCGTACAGCACATCGATGCGCTCGACGCCGAGGTGCTGCAGGCTGAGGCGCGCCTCGCGGGCGACGACCTCGGCCGACAATCCCTGGAAGTTCGTCGGCTCGACGTTCTGCAGCGGCAGCGCAGGGTCCTTCTTCGCGGCGCCGAGCTTGGTCGCCAGGCGCACGTCGCCGAGTCCCCCGCGGCGGCGGATCCACGCGCCGAGCACGTCTTCGCTGTCGCGGCCGTGTCCGCCGACCCACGCGTTGTAGTTGTTCGCGGTGTCGACGAAGGTGCCGCCGGCGTCGGCGAAGCGGTCGAGGATCTCGAGCGACGTCCTGGTGTCGGTGCGCGTGCCGAAGAACATGGTGCCGAGGCAGAGGGTCGAGACCTCGAACGAGGTCGTGCCGTTGGAGATGGTGCGGAACTGCATGATGTGCCCTTTCCGTGGTTCGTGTTCCCATCGTGGATCGCGAGCGGTCTGGGAGTACGATCCGATTCCATGGCAGAAACCCAGACCAATCCGGTCGCGTGGGAGACGCTGTTCGACCTCGCCGCGTACGAGGGCCCGCGCCACGTGCGGCTGGAGCAGGCGGTGAGGGATGCTGTGGCCACCGGCCGCCTGGCGTCCGGTGCCGCACTTCCCCCGAGCCGCCTGCTCGCGACGTCGCTCGGCGTCTCGCGGTGGGTGGTCACGGAGGTGTACGGGCGGCTCACGGCCGAGGGCATCCTCGAGGCCCGGACCGGGTCGGCGACGCGGGTCGCCGCTGGGCCCACGCGCCCCGAGGCTCCGCGCGACGCGCCGGCGGCGCGTGGAGAGGGCGTGGGGACGGTGCGCGCCACCGCTTCGCCACCCGAGGCGGAGCCCGTCCGGCCGCTGCACCGACCCCGGTACGACCTCGCCCCCGGCGTGCCCGACCTGCGGAACGCGCCTCGTGCGCTGTGGCTGCGCGCCGTGACCGAGGCGCTGACCGAAACCCCCGACACCGAGCTGTTCCGGCTCGACGGCGACGTGCCGGCTGCGCGCGCGGCGCTCGCCGCCTACCTGTCGCGGTCGCGCTTCGCGCGGGCCGATGCGGACGCCGTCCTCGTCACGCACGGCGCCGCCGACGGCATGCGCCGTGTCGCCCGGGCACTGCGCACCCTGGGGCACACCGCGCTCCTCGTCGAAGACCCATCGTGGCAGCGCATGCGCCAGGTCGCCGCGGCGGAGGGGCTGACGTCGGTGCCCGTTCCCGTCGACGACGGCGGTATCGACGTCGCGGCGCTGGTCGAGGCATCCGTCCGCACCGGCGCGCGCGCCGCTCTCGTGACACCCGCGCACCAGTTCCCCACGGGGGTGCCGCTGTCGGCCGAGCGCCGCGAGGGACTCGTCGCCTGGGCGCGCGCCCGCGACGGGGTCGTCGTCGAGGACGACTACGACGCCGAGTTCCGCTACGACCGGCGCCCGATCGGCGCGCTGCAGGCGATGGCACCCGATCGCGTCGTGCTCGCCGGAAGCCTCAGCAAGACCGCGACGCCCGCGCTCGGGGTCGGGTGGCTCGTGCTGCCGCCGTGGCTGCGCGACGCCGTGCGCGACGCGGGATCGGCGGCGCCGTCGACGCTCGACCAGCTCGCGCTCGCCCGCTTCCTCATCTCCGGCGGCCTCGACCGGCACCTGCGCGGCGCGCGCACCCGCTACCGGCGCCGGCGCGAGGCGCTCCTCGCGGCACTGGAACGCGCGATGCCCGAGTGCCGCGTGTCGGGCATCGCGGCGGGGCTTCATGTGGTGCTCGAGCTGCCACCCGGGGTACGCGCGGCCGAGGTGGTGCGCACGGCCGAGCCCCGCGAGCTCGCTCTCACCGACATGCGCCGCTACCGCGTCTCACCCGACGCACCGGCGCCTGAGCGCCTCGTTCTCGGGTACGGCGACCTCGCCGATCCCCTCGTCGAGGAGGCGGTGCGCCTGCTCGCCGACACGGTGCGCGAGGTCGCCGCGCGCGACGTCACCGGCTCCCGGTAGGGTCGCGGCATGGGTGCGCTCGACGACGGCGAGATGGTGGAAGTGACGGATGCTGCGGCCTGGCGCGCGTGGCTCGACGCCAACCATCGCACCTCCAAGGGCGCGTGGCTCGTGCGGGCGCGACCGGGCTCCGACCTAGAGGTCATCGGGTACGAGGACGCGATCCTGCAAGCACTCTGCTTCGGGTGGATCGACGGCCCGGTGCGCTCGTTCGACGACGAGCGCGGCGGCCTGTGGTTCGCGCCGCGGCGCGCGACGAGCGGCTGGGCGGCGACGAACAAGGCGCGGCTCATCGAGCTCGAAGCGGCCGGCCTGATCACCGAGGCCGGCTACCGAGCGGTCGAGGTCGCCAAGGCGAACGGCGCGTGGACGGTGCTCGACAACGCCGAGGCGCTCCGCGAGCCCGACGACCTCGCTGCAGCGCTCGACGCCGCGCCCGCTGCGCGCACCGCCTGGGACGCGTTCCCGCCCTCGAGCCGCAAGCTGGGAATCTCCCACGTCGACACGGCGCGGCGCCCCGAGACCCGCGCCGCGCGCGTTGCGAAGCTCGTGGCCGACGCCGCGGAAGGCAAGCGCCCGTGATCTCCGAGACGGAGCAGACGCTGCTCCTCCTGACCGCCGCGATCATCACGCTCGGCACGCTCACCGTCATCATCTGGCAGTGGTGGCGGCGCCGCGGCAAGCGCGACTGATCCCGAACCGCCCAGACGGCCGACCCGGCCCCGGACGCCCGTCAGCCCTTGTGCTGCTCGCGGTAGGCGCGCGGACTCATGCCGTGCGTGCGGCGGAACTGCCGCGAGAAGTAGAACGGGTCGTCCAGCCCGACCCGGCGCCCGACCTCGGCGACCGGCAGATCGGTCGTGTCGAGCAGCGCCCGGGCACGCGCCATCTTCAGGGCCTGGTGGTGCGCGTGCACACCGCCGCCGGTGGCCTGGCGGAACAGCGCGGCGAGGTGCGACGGCGACACCCCGACCATGGCGGCGAGCTCCGCGACCTGCACGCGCCCGTCGACACGCTCCTCGAGATAGCGCATCGCACGCTCGACGGGCGCACCCTCGCTCGGAAGGGCACGATCGACGACGAGCTGGGTGAACAGGCGCCACGCCATTCCCGACGTCGCGATGAGACGCGCCGGCGTCGGTTGGAGAGCGAGCGACATCGAGATCTCGTCGAGCAGGGCGGTGACGCGCTCGACCTGGCGCAGTGACAGCGTCAACCGGTCGGGACGGATACCGGCCGCCTCGGTGAGCTCGAGCACGTCACTCCCGCGCACATGGCACCACCAGATCGTCCAGGGATCGGTCGCATCCGCGCCGTACGAGTGGGCCACACCGCCGGGGATGACGATCGCCGTCGAACTCCCCACCCGCGTGCGGACGCCCTCCGCTTCCACCCATCCCGACCCGGCGACGCACACGATCACGATCGTCTCCGCCGCCCCATCGGGGCGGTGTCGTCCATGGTGTCTCGCACGCGGGAAGTACCCGGCATCCGTCACCAGCATGCGCCGTGTGACCGGCCGCGCGAGCGCAGCGTCGACGAGAGGACGAGGGACGACGCTCAGCCGCTCCCGCTCGAAGCCTTCTGCACGCTCCACTCCGGAATCCTGTCACGGATGGCAGTTGGATCGTCCAGGTCATCGCCACGATCCGCCATGGTCGCAAGGCCCCCCGCGCGCGTAGCTTTGCCAGGTGACCGACGCCGACCGCCAGAGCCGCATCGAGCTCCCCGAGGCTCCCGCCGATCAGGCCGCGATCCTCGCGGCGGGCGGAGTCGCCTGCTGGAGCGAGCCCCTCTGGATCGACACGTACGAGCCGGGCGAGCCGGATCCCTACCCGCTGTTCCTCGATCGGCGCGTCTATCAGGGGTCCAGCGGAAAGGTCTACCCGCTCCCGATGATCGACAGCGTCGCGCACGAGAAGGCGCCGCGGCAGTGGCACGCCATCCATCTCGAGAACGCCTACGTGCGCCTCGCGCTGCTCCCCGCGATCGGCGGTCGCATCCACATCGGCTACGACAAGGTCGCGGGCTACGACTTCTTCTACCGCAACAACGTCATCAAGCCCGCGCTCGTGGGCCTCGCCGGTCCGTGGATCTCGGGCGGCGTCGAGTTCAACTGGCCGCAGCACCACCGGCCCGCGACCTTCCTCCCGGTGGACACCCGCATCGAGCGGGAGGCCGACGGCGCTGTCGTGGTGTGGCACAGCGACCTCGACCCGCTGCAGCGCATGCGCGGCGTGCACGGGGTGCGGCTCCGGCCGGGATCGTCGCTGATCGAGCTCGAGGCCGCATTGCACAACCGCACCGACGTCCCGCAGACGTTCCTGTGGTGGGCCAACGTCGCGGCGCGTGCGCACGAGCGGTATCAGTCGTTCTTCCCCGACGACGTCGCTTTCGTCGCCGACCACGCGCGCCGGGCGATCTCCGCGTTCCCACGCGCCGACCGCCCCTATTACGGCGTCGACTACCCGGCGCTCGCGGCGGAGCGGCCGGACGCCGACCGCATCGACGTGTACAGCAGCATCCCGGTGCCGACGTCGTACATGATCACCGACACCGACGACTCGTTCTTCGGCGGCTATGACCACGCGGCCGATGCCGGCTTCGTCCACTGGGCGGACCGGGCGATCTCCCCCGGCAAGAAGCAGTGGACGTGGGGCGACGGCCCGATCGGGCGCGCATGGGACGACCAGCTGACCGACGACGACGGCCCGTACGTCGAGCTCATGGCCGGCGTCTACACCGACAATCAGCCCGACTTCAGCTGGATGCTCCCCGGCGAGACCAAGCGGTTCCGTCAGTACTGGTACCCGATCCACGCCACCGGAGCCGTACGGCAGGCGACGACGGATGCCGCGATCGGCGTGCGCGCCGACGGCGACGGCACTCTCATCACGGCGATCGCGACGCGGGTGCTCCCGGCGGCGGTGATCGAGGTGCGTCGAGGTGGCGCGACGGTCGCGCGTTGGACCGTCGACCTCGGCCCCGATGCGCCCTTCGCCGCCGTCGCGGACATCGCCGTCGATGCTGCGGGCCTCGAGGTGCGTGTCCTCCACGCGGGCGAGACCCTCGTTGCCTGGCGAGCGCGAGCAGGGAACGCGGGCGAGCCCTGGGTAGCGACCGCGCCGCCCCTGCCCGACGACATCGCGTCCAACGACGAGCTCTATGCGACGGCCATGCACCTGCTGCAGTACCGCCACCCCACCCGCTCGGCGGTGCCGTACCTGCACGAGGCGCTGCGACGTGACGCCGGCGATTCGCGCGCGGCGACCGCGCTCGGATCGTGGCACCTCGCCCGCGGCGAGTACGCGGCGGCGCGCGATCTGCTCGAGGCGGCCACCGCGCAGCTCACCCGGCGCAACCTCAACCCGCGCGACGGTGAAGCCGCGTACCTGCTCGGCCTCGTGCACGAACGGCTCGGCGACGACCACGCGGCCGATCGCTGCCTCGCGAAGGCCGCCTGGAACGCGGCGTTCGCGCCGGCGGCGATGCTCGCGCGGGCACGCATCGCCCTGCGCGCGGGATCGACTGTCGCAGCGCTCGACCTCGCCCGCTCGGCTGCGCCGATCCCCGAGGCAGGACGCATCGAAGCCCTGGCACTCGCCCGCCGCGGTGAGGGCGCAGCATCCGTCGCCCGCGTCGCCGAGCTGCTCGCGGCCGACCCGCTCGACCCGGCGACCCGTGCGCTCGCGGGCGAGTCGATCGACCGCGACGCCCGCACGGCGCTCGAGGTCGGTGCCGAGTTCGCGCGGGCGGGCGCCGTCGACGAGGCCCTCGCGGCCACCGCGGCCACCGCGGCCACCGTCGAGCGCACGCCCTCGGCGGGTCTCGCAGGTCCGCTCCGCCACTACCTGCGCGCGCACTGGCTCGAACGGTCCGGACGCGCCGCCGAGGCCGACGACGAGCGCTCCCTCGGACGGGGGACTTCGACCACGCTGGCATTCCCCGCCGGCCTCGACCACTTCGACGCGCTCGTCGCCGCGGTCGCCGCCGACCCGCACGACGTCGTCGCCGCGGGGCTCCTCGGCATGTGGCTGCTCGACGCCGGCCGTCACGCCGACGCGCTCGCGCACCTGCGCTGCGCGACCGAGGGCGGCTCGACCGACCCGGTGGTGTGGCGCAACCTCGCGATCGCGCTCGTCGCGGTCGACGACGACGAGGCCGCGGCCGACGCGGCGCTCGCCCACGCCCTGTCACTGCGCCCGGACGCGCGGCTGCTTCTCGAGCGCGACGTGCTCGCGGTGCGGAGGAGGACGGATGCCGCGACCCGGCTCTCGCTGCTCGAGGCCCACGCCGTCCTGCTCGACGCCCGCGACGACCTGGCGGTGCGCCATGCGAACCTGCTTCTCGATGTCGGGCGCATCGACGAGGCGTGGATCCTGCTCACGACCCGCCGCTTCCGGCCGTTCGAGGGCGGCGAGGGGCTCGTGATCGCAGCGTACGACCGCGCCGCGTGCCGACTCGCGGAACGGATGCTGGAGACGGCGCCGGCCGACGCGGTCTCGCTGCTGGAGTCCGGCTTCGTTCCGCCGCGCACCCTCGGCGAGGGACGCCACCCGGCCGAGCGTCCGGTGCAGCGATGGGTGCTGCTCGGCGCCGCGCGCGCGGCTGCCGGAGACGCGGCAGGTGCGGCCGAGGCCTGGCGCACGGCCGTCGCACCGTCGCCGCTGGCAGTGGCACCGCGGGCGGCCGGCGAGTCGACGTACTGGACCGGGGTGGCGCATCTCCACCTCGCCGACGCGACGAGCGCGGCGTCCGCGTGGGATGCCCTGGACGCGCGTGCGACGGCGCTGCGCGCCGCGAGCGACGAGGTCGACTACTTCGCCACCTCCGTGCCCGAGCTGACCTCGTTCGAGGCCGCCACCGCGACGGCGCGGGCAGCCATGGCCGACCGGCTCGAACGGCTGGCGGAGCGCGGACGCGCGCAGCAGCTCGCAGCGCGGCCCGTCGACGTTTCGGAGAGGACCCGCACATGACCGAGCGCTACCTGGGATCCGGCACGATCGAGCGCGACGAGTCGGCCCTCACCGGACCCGTCCCGGCGCATCTTCCGCAGCGGCTCACCATCACCTTGTGGGACTTCTCCTGGTACACGCAGGCGGGTCCCGGCGAGCCGTACGCCGATCTCGACGCGGCGGTGGCGGAGGCCGCCTCCCTGGGTTACAACGCCATCCGCATCTGCGCCGCCCCGGTGCTGCTCTTCGGCGGACTGGGACTCTATGAGGTCGCCCGCGACCTCGAGATCGGCGGGCTCGGCCCGTCCCCGCTCGGCGGATACTTCGGACAGCGCACCCGGTGGTACGACGCTCCCGGCGGCTACCGCATCGATCTGCGGGCGCGCCTTCTCGCGCTCTTCCAATCTGCCGCCGCGCACGGCATGGTGATCATCCTCGCCAGCTGGGAGTACCAGCAGTCGACCGCGTTCGCCGCCTCCCCGGCATGGTTCGAAGCGATCGACGCGGTGCCGCTCGCCGATCGCTACGGCGTCCTCTCCGACGCCTGGGACGCGATGATCGAGTGGCTCACCGACCACGGCCACCGTGATCGCATCGCGCTCGTCGAGCTGCACAACGAGGTCGACTTCTCGATCCTGCCCGCGCTCGAGGACGGCGGAGCGGAGGAGGTGACGCGCCTGCGGGCGCAGCATCCGGATCTCCTCATCACCGCCGGCTACGGCAAGCCGCCCCACCTCGCCATGCACCGGCTCCCCGACGGGCTGGGCGCCGCGCAGTTCCACGTGTACAGCTACGGCGTGCTCGACGCGCTGCAGCAGCGCATCGACATCCGCTCCGAGGGCAGCGAAGGCTTTCCCCACGCCGCCCTCCGGGAACTGCTGCGCAGTGATGCCCCGTCCCTCGCGGAGTACGGTCGCGCCGCCGAGTGGAAGTACCGCGCGACGGTCGTCACGGACCAGATGATCTACGGCTACGACTGGATCGACCCTGTCGTGTGGGACACCTGGCTCGTCGACCACTACCCGCCGTACCAGCAGGTGATGCACCGGGAGATCGCCTCGCGGGCCATCGCCATCGCCGCGTGGGCGCGCTGGCAGGGCGTCCCGGCGATCGTCGGGGAGGGGTGGGTCGGCTACACGCCGCTGCACGGCACCTTCGAAGAGGGCCCGATCGGCCGGTCCCTCGCCGAGCACGGCGTGCGCACGGCGCTGGACCACGGCGTGTGGGGCGTCGTGCTGTCGTCGAACGCCGCCCCGCACCATCCGATGTGGCAGCTGCGCGACTGGCAGCGCGAGCTCAACGCGCAGATCCTCGCCCGCTGAGTGTGCGGGGTGTGCGGCTCAGCGGCCCACCACCGCTTCCTCGTCGACCCGTCCGAGCTTCTCGGGGTTGGCGATCGAGTACACCTGCGTGATCCGCCCGTCGACGACGGTCAGGCTGACGACGCCGACGAGCACACCGTCGAGCTCCATGCGCACCCCGGGCTGCCCGTTGACCCAGGTCGACGACGCCGCCAAGGTGCCTTCGACCTTCGCCATGCCGCCGACGAGGTAGCGTGCGAGCCGCTCCGCGCCGACGATCGGCCGGCGGGCCGCACCGCGCACCTTGCCGCCGCCGTCGGCGACGGACACGACGTCAGGCGCCAGCACGTCCATGAGGCCCTGCAGGTCCCCGCTGTTGAGCGCCACGACGAGGCGTTCCACGACCTCCTCGTGCTCGGTGGGGCCGACCGTCACGCGAGGGCGGCGCGCGGCGACGTGGTCCTTCGCACGGTGGGCGATCTGCCGCACGGCCGCAGGGGTCTTGCCCACCGCATCCGCGATCTCGTCGTACGGGACATCGAACACCTCGCGCAGCACGAACACCGCCCGCTCGGCCGGGCCGAGCGTCTCGAGCACCGTGAGCATGGCGATCGAGAGGTTCTCGGCGAGCTCGACGTCGTCGGCCACGTCGGGGCTCGTGAGCAGCGGCTCGGGGAGCCACTCCCCGACGTACTCCTCCCGCCGCCGCGACACCGTGCGCAAGTGGTTGAGCGCCTGCCGCGTCACGATGCGCACGAGGTAGGCGCGCGGCTCCTGCACGGTGTCGTGCTCGACGGCCGCCCACCGCAGCCACGACTCCTGCAGCACGTCCTCGGCGTCGGCGGCCGAGCCGAGCATCTCGTACGCGACGGTGAACAGCAGGCTCCGGTGCGTGACGAACGGGTCGTCGACGGCGGCGGTGCTCATGGCCGGGAGCCTACGCGGAAGCGCCGACGGCCGGCCGTGCGGCGAGCGGAGGCAGGCCGCAGGCGTCGGCGAAGTGCTCGGAACGGATGCCGAGCGCGATGTTCATCCGCGCCGACATGTTCATGAACGCCACCCTGGCGGCCAGTTCGACGAGCCCGGCAGCGCCGAGGTCGGCGAGGAGCGCATCCGACAGGTCATCCGTGACGGCGGGCGGCGTCTGGCTCGCCGCCTCGGCGTACTCCATCACGCGGCGCTCGAGCGGCGTGAACAGGCTGGATTCCCGCCACCGCGGCACCTCGCGCACCTTCGCCGCGTCCACGTTGCGGTCCCGTGACATGAAGTAGTTGAAGTCCAGGCAGAAGCTGCAGCCGATGGTCGCCGCCGACGCCATCGCGGCGAAGGTCGCGAGGCTCGGGTCGAGCTCGTGCCAGCCCTCGACCTTCTGGCCGATGCCCATCGAGTCCTTCATCACGCCGCGGTGATGCCACAGCACGCCGAGGGAGTCGGGCACGCGGCCGACCATCTTCTTGGCGACCGCCTTGATCAGCGCGCCGGAGACGCCGGTGACCTCTGCGGTGGGGATGCGGGTGTCGCTGCTCATGTCTACCTCCGTGTCGATTCGGTCCTTCGACATGGAGACACCGGCGGGCGCCGGCGTGTGACACCCCGCGGAGTATTACTGCGGGTCGAGGCCCAGGTCGTCGAGGTCGATCGCGGCGAGCCACTGCAGACCCTCGGCCTCCACGGCCGCCTGCGCGCCGGTCTTGCGGTCCACGATGACGGCGACGGCGACCGGCTCGGCGCCCTCGCGGCGGAGCGCCTCGACCGCCTTCAGCGCCGACTGGCCGGTGGTCGAGGTGTCTTCGAGCACGACGACGCGCTTGCCCGCGACATCCGCCCCCTCCACCTGGCGGCCGCGGCCGTGGTCCTTCGGCTCCTTGCGCACGACGAAGGCGTCGAGCGGCTTGTGGGTGCGCGCGGACTCGTGCATCACGGCGTTGGCGATCGGGTCGGCGCCGAGGGTCAGGCCGCCGACGGCGACGATGCCGTCCACGTCGCGGATGAGATCGAGCATGATGCGCCCGATCGACGGGGCCGCACGGTGGTCGAGCGTCAGCTTGCGCATGTCGACGTAGTACGTCGCCTTCTTGCCGCTCGAGAGGGTGAAGTCTCCGTGGAACACCGCCTCGTCCTGGATCAGCGCGATCAGATACTGGCGGTCGGCTTCGAGCTGCGGCGTGGAGGCGGCGGTCATGCCCTCGATTTTACGGATGCTGCGCCCCGGCGCCGCTCAGGAGCCGATGGGGACCAGCTTCTTGTACGTGGTCGAGAAGCCCCACTTCTGCGCCGAGCCCCAGTAACCGCAGGCATCGCCGGCATAGATGATCCCCCCGGAGTTCGTGATCGACCACGCGGTCGAGCGCTGCGCCGCCAGGCATGCCGTGCTGGTCGTGTAACCCGACTTCGTGATGGTGAAGGACTTGTACCCCATCGTCGCGGCCTGGGCGGGTGCTGCGGCGGCGATGCCTGCACCCGAGGCGACGCAGACGGCGAGGACGCCGGCGAGCACGCGGTTCTTGACGGTCATGACGGCCCTTCTCCTGGCTGATGGCGCCTCAGTCTTCCACAGCCGCGTCGGTTCTGTCCTCGACCGGTCGCCCGCTGAGCATCGCGACGTCGCGCGGAGCCGCGCGAGACGTGATCGCCTCGCGTCGCTTGTCGTTCCCGGTGGCGCCCGGCGGCAGCAGCGCCGCCACGGCTCGCGACACCGCGGGATCCGCCGCAGCCTCGGCGAGGGCGTCCGTGCATGCGAGCGCCAGACGGGCGGCCGCCGCGGTGCCCGCGTCTTCCGACTCGGCGAGACGCTCGAGTGCCGGCTCTGCAGCGCCGATGACTCCTGCTCCGAGCAGGCTCTGCACGACATCGCGATCGCGGAGGTCCGCGGCGAGCGCGGCGTCCTCGCCCGCGGTGCGCACGAGCACCGCCGTATTCGACGTGAGCGTCTCGCCCGGTCGAACGGCGAAGCGCGCCACCACCTCGTACCGGCCGGTCACGGGGAAGAGTGGCTCGCTGCCCTCCGACACGAGGGGCACCGCAGCGACCAGGCGCTCCCCCGCCGCGAGTGCGACCGAGCGCGGCGCCGAGTCGGCAGGCCACGGCCAGGTGGCGCGGGCGACGCGCCCGTCGGGCCCCGTCACCTCCACCTCGAGGTCGCCCTCGATGAGGTTGAGCCGGGCGCTCACGGTCTCCGCACCGCCGACCGCCGCGACCTCCACCTCGGCGAAGGCGACGCGATCGAGGGGAACGGTCGCGGCCGCGAGCCGGAGCCGGAGCTCCAGCCCGCCGCCGCCCTGCGCATCGGAAGTCACACGTCGATCCTTCCCCCGCGCAGCGCCGTTGTCACCGGGTCAGCGCCCCTGCGGCGACACGAAGTCCTCGGCGATCTGCTCGGCCGCCGCGACGTCCTTCCCTGCTGCCGACCTCGCGCCGCCCTTCGTGCGCGCCTTGAGCGCCGCCACCGTGTCGGCGACGACCGGCGCGTTCCTCTCGGTCGG
The DNA here is from genome assembly GCF_001422925.1 of Microbacterium sp. Leaf288. GTDB lineage: Bacteria > Actinomycetota > Actinomycetes > Actinomycetales > Microbacteriaceae > Microbacterium. The sequence goes on along the minus strand of NZ_LMNI01000001.1, from coordinate 685,702 downwards.
GCTCGCGACGGTCACGGCGAGAGCGGCGACGCGTTCGGCCGACCGGCCGGCCAGTGCCAGTTCGAGGAAGTGCGCCGCTTCGTCCGGCGCCGCGTCCCGCACGCCGCGAGCGCGGACGTCGGTGAACGAACGCGCCAGCGAGTTCGCGAGCACCAGCGCCCCGGCGGCGCCCGTGTCGGTGTCGCTGTGCTGCTCGGCCAGGGCGGTCAGCACACTTCGGGCGGCAGCATCCGTCGCGAAATCGCCCAGGGCGATCGCGCGACCGACGCCCGGTGTGAGCGTCTTCGCGCTGATGTCGACCTCGGCTTCGGACGCCGGGCCGCGCACGTCGACCGTCACCGGCGCCGAGCGCACGGTCGTCACCGGATCGACTTCCAGCTGCGCGGCGACGGTGTGGCGTCCCGGCTCGGTGAAGGTCACCCCCTGGTTCGTGAAGAAGACCTGCACGTGGTTGCGGATCGACTCCCCCGGCTGGAGCACCGTCGTCGGCCGAGGGCCGCAGCCGATCGCGACGTCGACGAGGTGCTCGAGCGACCGGTCGGGCGAGGTGTGGAGGAAGACGAGGTCGCCCTCCGACAGGTTGATCAGCGTCGTGACCGTGCGGGGCTGGTCCGACACGTTCGTGAGCGCGACCTCGGCGGTGACATACTCGCCGACGAACGCCTGCGCGGGCATGGTGACGGTCAGCTGCAGCGCATCGTCGCCCGTGTCGCCCGCAAGACCCGCGACGTCGACCGGCGCCGGCAGCCCTGCCGAGAGATTGCCGTGGCCCCAGCCGAAGTTCTTCCAGCCGGGCCGCACCTGCGGGTCGGGCGAGTGGATGAGCGACGTGCGGTCGTGCTCCGAGAACACGAACGCCGCGTTGCCCGGGTAGGGGTTGGCGACCGTGGCGAAGCCCATGACGTCGCCCGTCTGGTTCATGATCTCGATGCCGATGCCCGGGTTGTGGACGTCGTGCTTGGGGTGCCACAGGTTGAACGCGTGGCCCGCCTCGTGCACCAGCGTGCGCAGGAACGCCGCCGGCACCTCGTCCAGCGGACGGTTCCGTGCCGCCGCGGCGATGAACGAGTCGTTGCCGAGCGTCACATCGGCGAATCCCGCCGCGCCTTCGCGCGGCACCGTGTCGTCGTCGAACATGATCCCGAAAAGCCCGCCCTGCGATGAGCCGACGAACAGCCACAGCCGCCACTGCTCACCGGCCACCGTCTGGCGGTGCCCCGACATGAGGGTCGCGAGCTCGGCGTTCGTGAGATCGGCGTCGTTCGGCACGTCGATCTCGTCCGTGACGACGGTGACGTCCCAGCCGGCCGAGGCATAGACCGAGCGCACATTGGCCGCGGCCCCCGAGCCGATGGTGGCGGATGCCGGGAACACGCGGTTCACCATGGCATCCACCTCGATGCGGCACCCGCGGTACATCGGCGACGTCTTGCTCGCCGTGACGGTGGTGACGGTGCCGCCGATGGAGAGCGTCCCCGTCATGCGCTGCGAGGGCGCCACGAGCGCGGACGCGGGCGCCAGCACGAGCGGCCGCCGGCAGCGGAGCGTGAGCGTACCGGTGTCGGTGGTGACGAACTCCTGCGTCGAGCGGTTCCAGAGGTGCCGCACGATCTGAACAGTGAGGGTGCCGTCGACGTAGGTGGCGCCGTGGGAGCGGAAGTACCAGGAGTACTCCGCCTTGGGGAATGCGGGGTAGGTGCGCAGGCGCACCGGCAGGACGTCGGCGACCGCCGGATCGTCGTCCGGGCCGAGATCGCGGGCCGCGGCATCGGCGCCTGCGGCCGGCCCCGGATCCGGGATCGGCACGGGGCGCTGCACCTCACCGAGCACCGGTGGGAAGACCCGCCGCGAGTACATGTCACCCGAGATGCGCAGCGAGGAGGCGCCGACTTCGATGCGCAGCGCGCCGCGCACCTCGGGGGCGAACACGGTGCGCCGTTCGAGCTCGAGCAGCCACGAGCCGTCGAGCGTGCCGAGCGGGCACGGCCGGGTCGGCAGCTCGGGCCGGATGATCGGCCCGGTGACGAGCTCGCCGTCGGCGTCGAACTCGAGGGGCGTGTCGTCGTGCGCGGCGGAGGCCGCGTGGCCGCAGCCGCAGTCGTGGTCCATGGTGGGTCTCGCTTTCCCGACCGCGGACGCGGCCGCTGACACAAAGGAGAATCCTCCTCGGAGCACTGATACGCCAGGGGTCACAGCATCCGCAGCGCCGTTCGGCGTCCGCCACCCCGCCTAGGCTTGATCCCATGCGCCTGGCCACCTGGAACGTCAACTCGATCCGCGCGCGGGTCGACCGCATCGTCGACTTCGCGGTGCGCGAGCACATCGACGTGCTCGCGATGCAGGAGATCAAGTGCAAGACCGAGCAGTTCCCGTTCGACCGGTTCGAAGATGCCGGCTATCACGTCGAGGCATACGGCTTCTCGCAGTGGAACGGCGTCGCCATCGCCAGCCGCGAACCGCTCACGAACGTGCGCACCGCCTTCCCGGGCATGCCCGGATTCGAGAAGGGGCACAACGGCCCCGACGCCCCGCAGGAGGCGCGGGCGATGGGCGCGACCATCGGCGGCGTCGAGGTCTGGAGCCTGTACGTGCCCAACGGGCGGTCGCTCGGCGACCCCCACTATTACTACAAGCTCGACTGGCTGTCGGCGCTCGAGCAGTACACGGCGCAGTCGCTGACCGCGAACCCCGACCTCGCGCTCGCCCTGGTCGGCGACTTCAACATCGCGCCGACGGATGCCGACAACGGCGACCCCACCGTCGTGCAGGGCTTCGCGACCCACGTCTCGCCGCCCGAGCGCGAGGCGTTCGCCGCCCTGGAGGCGGCGGGACTTCAGGACGTCGTGCGCCCGCTCATCCCGACCGGGTTCACCTACTGGGACTACAAGCAGCTGCGCTTCCCCCGCAACGAGGGCATGCGCATCGACTTCATCCTCGGCTCGCACGCGATCGCCGACGCCGTCACGGGGGCGACGATCCACCGCAACGAGCGCAAGGGCGAGGCCCCGAGCGACCACGTGCCGGTCGTCGTCGACCTCGACCTCGAAGGCCCGGACGACGAAGATCGCCCGATGATCTTCTGAGATCCCCGGGGCTGGGGCCTCGTCTCCACCACCGATGCCACTCCGGCCGTGGCAGCGGTGATCGCCGGAACGCCCTCCGGGGGTGGCGGGGCGTCCGGCTCTGGGGAAGCAGGCGTTGAGGGCGCCTCTGGCGGGGTGCCGGCGCGGGGGGCGCCGGCACTGCCGCCCTCCCCCTCACCGGGGGTCCGGAACGCCTCGGCTGCCAGGACGACCTCAGTCCTCGGGGCCCATCTCACCGGTCTGCGGCTCACCCGGCGCCGGCCCGTACCGCAGCTGCAGCACGCCGAGCGGGCCGGTCACCGCCGGCTCGAGCAGCGTGACGTTCGCGGGATGCGCGCCTTCGGGGAACACCTTCTTGCCCTGCCCGAGCACGACCGGGTACACCCAGAGCGTCAGCACATCGAACAGCTGCTCCTTCAGCAGGGTCTGCACGAAGTCGACGCTGCCGATGACGTGGATGCTCTCGTGCTTCTCGCGCAGCGCCTCCACCTCCCGGTTGAGGTCGATGCCGAGCTGCGACGATCCCTCCCACTCGAGCGTGGGAAGGCCGCGCGAGGCGACGTACTTCGGTGCGCTGTTCAGGGCGTCGGCGATCTTGCCGGACTGGTGCGGCCAGTAGCCCGCGAAGATGTCGTAGGTCCGTCGCCCGAGCAGCAGGGCGTCGAGCTCGGAGATGCCCTTGCCGATCGAGGCGCCGATGACCTCGTCGGGGAACGGCGCCTGCCACCCGCCGTACGGGAAGCCGTTCGAGGGGTCCTCCTCCGGGCCGCCTGGCGCCTGCGCGACGCCGTCGAGGGTGGTGAACAGGTCGATGTAGATGCGACCGGTCATGGCCGCCTCCTTCCAGGGCGGGGTCGGGCTCAGGCGACGAGCACGACCTCGGGGTCGATCGGGATGTGGAATGTCCGGGCGAAGCGTTCGAGCAGGGTGCCGTCGCCGGCGACGACGGCCAGCACGTCCTGGTCGATCGCGGCGGCCGGGGTCAGCTCGCCCGAGATGAGGCGACGGATGCCGGGACCCGCCGCGAAGACGAGGTCGGGCTCACCCGAGGTCGAAGCCTGCGTGCCGAGCCGCGGGTCGATGGGGCGCCCGGCCGGCTGGAGCTGTGCGATCCGCAGCCCGGATGCGTCGACCTGCACGCGCAGCACGACGTCGGCCACGTGCAGCTCATAGTCGGCGGGTGGCAGGGTGGCCGCAGCATCCGTCCGGAATGCCGTTCGCAGCGCCATCGTGAGCGAGTCCGCCGTCACGACGTCCTCGGGCTGGGGGTCGCCCATCTGCCGGAACCCCCACCGGCCGAGGGCGAGCACGATCGGCTCGAGCTCGCGCCCGTAGGGCGTCAGCTCGTACACGAGCCCGCAGTGCAGGAGCGGCACGCGGCGCACGACACCGCCCTCCTGCAGCTCCTTGAGCCGCGTGGAGAGGATATTGGTCGGGATCTTGGGCAGCCCCTGCTTGAGGTCGGTGTAGCGCCGGGGGCCGACGAGCAGATCGCGGACGATGAGCAGCGCCCACCGCTCCCCGATCAGCTCGACGGCGGTCGTGACCCCGCAGTACTGCCCGTAGCTGCGGGACGCCACTTACGCCTGCGCCTGCTCCGCCATGTAGGCCTCGGGACCCTTGGCGGCAGCCTCGGGGTCCATCCACATGAACTGGACGCCGTTGCCGTCCGGGTCGATGAGGTCGCGAGCGTACATGAAGCCGAAGTCCTGCGGCTCSCCCGGTGCGGTGCCGCCGGCTGCAACGCCCGCCTCGACGATCCGGTCGACGTCCTGGCGGGTCTCGCGGCTGATCGACAGCAGCACCTGGGCGTGCGTCTTCGGGTCGGCGAACTCCTTGTCGGTGAACGTCGCGAAGTACTCCTTCGTGAGGACCATGAAGAAGATCTGGTCGCTCCACACGACGCACGCGGCGTTCTCGTCGGTGAAGAGCGGGTTCAGCGCGCAGCCGAGGGCGGTGTAGTACGCCTTCGAGCGCTCGAGGTCGTTCGTCGGGATGTTGACGAAGATGTGCGTCATTGCCTTGCTCCTTGTCACCGTGGCGTCGACCGGACCGCCGACATCACGATGGTTGCAAAAAACAAGCAAGCTTGTCAATAGCAAGTAGCCGACGGATGCTGCACCTCACCGCTTCGCGTGCGGTACGGGGCATCCGGGCGCGAACGTCCCCATCTGCTCGATGTCGAAGCCGTTCGGATAGCTGCGGATGCGGGGCAGATCGATCACGTGGAGTGGGGCGCGGCGCTTCGGTAGCACCGCGACCGCCCGGGCGCGCAGGCGGAGCGCACCCGCGGACAGGCGGCGTACGCTCCGGCCCGGTTCGCGGTAGCCGAACGCCCGCAGCAGAGGCGGATCCATGAGCGCCCGGCTGAAGACCTCCACGACCGGGGCGAAGAGCCGCGGGTAGAACGAGACCAGCAGCGCCAAGGTGCGGTCGGCGACCCGCGCCGATGCGGCGTCGTACGCGAAGTGCACGCGCTCGTACTCGTCCATCAGGGTGGCGAACTCCGCGTAGGTCTCAGGGATGTCCGTGATGCCCATGTGCCGGCCGAGGCTCTGGTAGTACCGCACCGACGCGAGGAGCTCGCCGGCGGTGAGCCGGCGCCAGCCGAACGCGTGCAGCCAGCGCACCGGCACGACGACGAACGTCGACAGCACGTACCGCATGTCGTCGTTCGAGATGTCGTACATGCGGTGCATCTGATTGATGCGCCGGATCGCCGCGCGACCGCGAGGACTCTCGAACCCCTCGAGAAGCGGCACCTCGAGCAGCAGGGACGTGTCGTCGTAGCGCTTCTGCGTCGCGCGTTCGAACTCGCCCGTCGCGTCGAGCAGGCGCCCGATCGACGGCACCGCGTAGGTGCGGAACAGCGCGAAGCTCAGCGACTGGTTCAGGTCCCACGCGAAGTCGTAGGTGCCGAGGTTGCGGTAGATCTCGACGAACTGGGTCTCGGGGTCGAGCCCCGCGTTGCGGTCGTGCACGGGATCCCCTGTCGACGCGAGGTGAACGCTCGCTAACTTACCCGGCGCGGGCCTCGGGGCGCAGCTGGGCGCACGCGCCCCGAGGCTCCTTGCGACGCGCCGGCGGCGTCTGGAGGGGGCGTGGGGAGCATTCTCCGTCTCGCGGGGGATGCCGCGGGACCGGCGCCCCCGTAGCGTGGAAGGATGTCCGACCTGCCTTCCGCGCACCCCGCGCGACGCCCGGCGCCGACCGCGGGCGAGCTGCGCAACGACGTCTGGCTCGCGGGTGCCCTCTTCGTCGCCGCGGTGATCAGCACCGCGCTCGGCTCGGTCGCGGGGATCTACGGCGCCGACGCCAACGCCGGCATGCAGTGGGCGCTGCTCTACAGCCTCGGGCTCACCGCCCCGCTGGCCGTGCGGCGGCGCTTCCCCGAGCTCGTCGTGGTCGCGATCGCCGTGGTGTTCTTCATGGGCGTGACCTTCCGCATCCCCGACCTCTACGTCTCGAACATCGCCATGTTCATCGCGATGTACACCGTGGGCGCCTGGGTCGACGACCGCCGTCGCGCGATGTGGGTGCGCGTCGGCGTGATCATCGCGATGTTCGTGTGGCTGCTCATCACGATGTTCCAGGCGGCGATCGATCCGTCCGACGAGAGCCTGTCGAGGGCGGGACTGTTCTCGCCGTTCGCCGCGATGATGCTCATCCAGCTGCTCATCAACGCCGGATTCTTCGGCGGCGCGTACTACATGGGCGATCGCGCGTACGCCGCCGCAATGGCGCGCGCGGTGCTCGAGGAGCGCACCCGCGAGCTCGAGCGCGAGCGCGAGGTCACCGCCGCGCAGGCCGTGGCGCTCGATCGCGTGCGCATCGCCCGCGAGCTGCACGACGTCGTCGCGCACCACGTCTCGGCGATGGGCGTCCAAGCCGGTGCCGCGCGCGCCGTGCTGGATCGGGATCCGGATGCTGCGCGCACCGCGCTGCTCGGAGTCGAGTCGTCCGCCCGCTCCGCGCTCGTCGAGCTGCGCCAGCTGCTCGAGACCCTCCGCACCTCCGGCGGCGACGCCGAAGGAGGATCCACCGTGCACCTGTCAGCGCTCGCCGAACTCGTCGCCCACGCGAACGACAACGGCCTGCCCACGACCCTCACGATCGTCGGCGACCAGGTCGATCTGCCCGAGCTCGTGCAGGTCAACGTGTTCCGCGTCGCCCAGGAGGCGCTCACGAACGCACGGCGGCATGGCGGACCGGATGCCGCCGCCGACGTCCGCCTGCGCTACGCGCCCGATGCCGTCGAGCTCGAGGTCGTGAACACCGGCCGCGCCGTCGCCGCGCCCATGCGGCCCGGCCTCGGCCTGGTCGGCATGCGCGAGCGGGCCGCCGCCTCGGGCGGCGAGCTCGAGGCCGCGCCGCGCGCCCGCGGCGGTTTCCTCGTGCGACTGCGCGTGCCCCTGACCGTGTCGGCCGAGGCGGTCGGCGCGTGATCCGGGTCCTGCTCGTGGACGATCACGCCGTGATGCGGGCCGGCTTCCGCATGATCCTCGAGTCCGCGGGAGACATCACCGTGGTGGGCGAGGCCTCGACCGGCGTCGAGGCTGTGGCGGCAGCATCCGATCTCGGTCCTGACGTGATCTGCATGGACGTGCAGATGCCCGACATGGACGGCCTCGAGGCGACCCGGCGCATCGTCGGCGACCCATCGGCGGAGGCGGCGGTGGTGGTGGTGACGACCTTCGACCGCGACGACTACCTGTTCGACGCGCTCGCGGCCGGCGCGAGCGGGTTCCTGCTGAAGAACGCCGGCCCCGAGGAGCTCATCTCGGCCGTGCGGGTGGCCGCGGCCGGCGACGCGCTGCTGGCGCCCGAGGTGACGCGCCGCGTGATCGCCCGCTTCGCCTCCGCCACCCCCGCCCCCGCCCCCGCCCCCACCGCGGGTGAGACCCCAGTAGCGGGACGAGACGGTGGGGTTCACCCAAGGTCTGGTCCACAGATTGTCGTCTCACCGGTTCTGGCGGTGGCGCCGCCGGCGGTCGAGCTCACCGAGCGCGAAGGGGAGGTACTGCAGCTCGTCGCGCAGGCGATGAGCAACGCCGAGATCGCGCAGCGCCTCTACATCGGCGAGGCCACCGTGAAGACCCACGTCTCGAACGTGCTGCAGAAGCTCGGCGCCCGCGACCGCGTCGCCGCCGTCGTCTATGCCCACCGCCACGGCCTCGCCTGACCCCTGCCACCTCTGTTCCGCAGTCGGAAATGGCGCCCTTTGGCGTCGGGACGTCGCCAAAACTGACTGCGGAACGGCGGGACGTCGCGTCGGGGCGCACGCGGGGGCCGGCAGGGGCGCCGCGAGAAGGACGGATGCCCCGGACGGACGCCGCGAAGGACGGATGGCACGGACGAACCCCCGATTGACGGATGCCCCGGACCGGCGCCGCGAAAGGGCGCCGGGCCGGGGCATCCGGGGTGCTGGAACGGGTCATCGGCCCGGGGTGAGGCCGACCGGGGGGAGGATCAGGCGGCGACGGGGACCGCGGCGTAGCGGTCGATCAGCGCGCCGAAGGCCTGGAGGTAGCCGATGAGGAAGTCGGCGGTCTGCTCGCTGGTGACCTCGCCGGTCTCGGTGAACAGGCCCGGGGTGGTCTGCACGTAGCCCTCGGGCTGGCCGAGCGTCGGGGCGTTGTAGTGGCTGAGGATCGCCTTGAGGTGCTGCTGCGCCGCCGCGGTGGCGATGCCGCCGCCCGAGGTGCCGATGACGGCGGTGGGCTTGCCGTCGAACGAGCCCTGGCCCCACGGACGGGCCGACCAGTCGAGGGCGTTCTTCAGCACGCCGGGGATCGAGCGGCTGTACTCGGGCGTGATGATGATGACGCCGTCGACGTCGGCGATCGCCTGCTTGAAGTCGCGGGCGACCTGGGGGAAGTCGGCGTCGTGGTCGGGCGAGTAGAAGGGGAGGTCCTTGATCGGGATCTCGACGAGGGTGGTGCCCTCCGGGGCGAGACGCTCGAGCGCCTTCGCGAGACGACGGTTGATGGAGGTCGACGAGATGCTGCCGACGATGTAGCCGATGGTCCGCTCGGACATGTGGGGTTCTCCTTGAAAAGCAAAGGCGTCCCCGGTGGGGACCACCGTGGACGTTCCACATCCATGCAAGCACATGCACGCTCCTTCTATTCCGGTGCATGAAAGATCTCTCATCCACCTCCTCCCCCGCACGGCGGAGGAAGCCCGAATCCACCCCACGGGGGAGGACGCCGAGCACTCCGGTCCGTAGCGTCTGTGGCAGGGGGATCGAGAGGAGACAGGGATGCTGCAGCTTCGCGGTATCGGCAAGAGCTACGGAGGGCGCCGCGTGCTCGACGACGTGTCGTTCGACGTGCGGCCCGGCCGGCTGACCGGCTTCGTCGGCGGGAACGGCGCGGGCAAGACCACCACCATGCGGATCGTGCTGGGGGTGCTCGCCGGGGACGCCGGCACCGTCACCCTCGACGGCGCCGAGGTGACCGCCTCCGACCGCCGCCGCTTCGGCTACATGCCCGAGGAACGCGGGCTGTATCCGAAGATGAAGGTGCACGAGCACATCACCTATCTCGCGCGGCTGCACGGCTTCTCGAAGACGGATGCCTCGACCCGCGCTCGTGCGCTGCTCGAGCAGCTCGGGCTCGGCGAGCGCCTGAACGACAACGTCGAGACGCTCTCTCTGGGCAACCAGCAGCGCGCCCAGATCGCTGCCGCGCTCGTGCACGACCCGCAGGTGCTGATCCTCGACGAGCCGTTCTCGGGCCTGGACCCGCTCGCGGTCGACGTCGTGGCGGGGGTGCTGCAGCAGCGCGCGGCCGAAGGCGCCGCCGTGCTGTTCTCGTCGCACCAGCTCGACGTCGTCGAGCGCCTGTGCGACGACCTCGTGATCATCGCCGGCGGCACCATCCGCGCGGCAGGCGCCCGTGACACCCTCCGCGCGCAGCACTCCACGCGCCGCTTCGAGCTCGTCTCGGCCGGGGACGCCGGGTGGCTGCGCACCGAGCCCGGCGTGGAGGTGCTCGACTTCGACGGCGGGTACGCCGTGTTCGACGCCGACAGCGACGAGACCGCGCAGCGCGTGCTGCGTCGGGCCGTCGCCAACGGGGACGTCGCGAGCTTCGCGCCGCAGCATCCGTCCCTCGCCCAGATCTTCAAGGAGGTCATCCAGTGAGCACCACCGACACCCGCCGCGGCGGAAGCACGCTGGGCGCAGGCCAGGCGATCTGGCTCGTCGCCGAGCGTGAGATCGGCTCGAAGCTGCGCAGCAAGGCGTTCGTCATCTCGACGGCGATCCTGTTCATCGGCGCGCTGGCCCTCGTCATCTGGGGCGGCTTCCAGGCGGCGAACAACAGCGGCACGCCCGTCGCGGTGACCGCCGACGCGCAGCAGTACGTCGCCCAGGCCGAGGGCCTCGACGTCACCGACGTGGCGGACCGCGCGGCCGCCGAGGCGCTCGTGAAGGACGGCGAGGTCGACGCCGCGGTCGTGGGCGACTCGTCGTCGCCGCTCGGTTTCGCGATCATCGCCGAATCCTCCGCCCCGACGTCGCTGATGCTGCAGCTCGCGCAGGTGCCGCCGGTCGAGCTGCTCGCTCCGGAGGAGGGCAACGCGGCGCTCGGCTACATCGCCGCAGTCGGCTTCGGCATCGTGTTCCTGCTCGCCGCGTCGCTGTTCGGCGGCACGATCGCGCAGAGCGTCGTCGAGGAGAAGCAGACCCGCGTGGTGGAGCTGCTCATCTCGGCGATCCCGGTGCGGTCGCTGCTGGCGGGCAAGGTCATCGGCAACACGGTGCTCGCGATGGGCCAGATCCTGATCCTCGCGGCCATCGCGATCATCGGGCTCACCGTCACCGATCAGACGGCGCTGCTGCAGGGGCTCGGCGCGCCCATCGCCTGGTTCGCGATCTTCTTCCTGTTCGGCTTCATCCTGCTGGCGTCGCTGTTCGCGGCCGCGGCATCGATGGTGTCGCGCCAGGAGGACATCGGCTCGACCACGATGCCGCTGACGATGCTCGTGATGGCGCCGTACTTCCTCGTCATCTTCTTCAACGACAACCCGCTGGTGCTCGCGATCATGTCGTACGTGCCGTTCTCGGCGCCGGTCGGCATGCCGATGCGCATCTTCCTCGGGCAGGCGCAGTGGTGGGAGCCGCTGCTGTCGATCGTGATCCTCATGGCGACGTGCGTCGCGGCGATCCTCGTCGCCGCCCGCATCTACGAGAACTCGCTGCTGCGCATGGGCGGTCGAGTGAAGCTCTCGGAGGCCCTCGCCGGCTGACCCGGGTCACCTCGGATGATGGATGCTGCGGCCCTGCGCACTGCGCCGGGCCGCAGCATCCCTCTGTCCTCTGCGCGCTTCGTGTGCTCTGGCCGAGCGCACAGGATCTGCACGCACACGACGTGTGTCCTCGGTGAGAGCACATGATGCGAACACACGCGCAACGCGCACGGGCGCAAGCCCCTGCCCCGAGCACGGGCGTGTGGGTAGCGTGAGGCGCATGTCGGCGCAGACCACGTTGCTCATCCTGGGCGCCTCGGGCGACCTCACCTCGCGGCTGCTGCTGCCCGCGCTCGGCCAGCTGCTGGCCCGGGAGCCGCAGCGCTCGGTGCGCCTGCGCGGCGCCGGCATCGATGACTGGGACGACGAGCACTGGCGGCAGACCGTGCGCTCGTCCTTCGAGTCGGCCGGGTTCGCCGACGCCGTCGCCGCCGTGGCCGACACGACGTACACGCGCGCCGACATCACCGACGCGAAGGACCTCGAGCGGCTGCTCGCCGACCACGACGGGCGGATCGCCCTGTACTTCGCCGTGCCGCCCGCGGTCGCGAAGGCCGCGTGCGAGGCGCTCGTCGGCGTGGACATCCCCGAGGGCACGGTGCTCGCGCTCGAGAAGCCGTTCGGCGTCGACGAGGCGAGCGCCCACGCGCTGAACTCGACGCTCGCCCGTCTCGTGCCCGAGGAGCAGGTGTTCCGCATCGACCACTTCCTCGGCCGGTCGACGACGCTGAACCTCCTCGGTGTGCGGTTCGCGAACCGCGTCTTCGCGCCGGTGTGGCGCGCGCAGGACGTCGAGTCGGTGGTCATCCGCTACGACGAGGCGCTCGGCCTCGAGGGCCGAGCCGGCTACTACGACCGGGCGGGCGCGCTCGTCGACATGATCCAGAGCCACCTGCTGCAGGTGACGGCCGTGCTCGCGATGGAGCCGCCCGCGACCCTGAACGAGCGGGACTTCCGCGATGCGACGGCCGCCGTGCTGCGGGCGACCCGCGTGTGGGGCGACGATCCGGCGAAGGCCTCGCGCCGGGCACGGTACACGGCCGGGAAGGTCGGCGACCGCGAGCTGCCGTCCTACACCGACGAGCACGGCGTCGACCCGTCGCGCGAGACCGAGACGCTCGCCGAGGTCACGTGCGAGGTGCGCAACGAGCGGTGGGAGGGCGTGCCCTTCACCCTGCGGTCGGGCAAGGCGCTCGCCGGCAAGGACGGCGAGGTCGTGGTGACGTTCCGTCCCGTGAACCACGTCCCCGAGGGCCTCACCGGGGCGGCGCCCGGCTCGGTGCTGCGCTTCTCCCTCGGCCCCGACCGGATGGACCTCGAACTCAACGTCAACGGCGGCGACGACCCGTTCGAACTCGAGCGGGCGCTGCTCGAGGCCGACCTCGGCGAGGGTGCGCTCAAGGCGTACGGCGAGGTGCTGTCGGGCATCCTCGACGCGGACGCGACCCTCGCGGTGCGCGGCGACGCGGCCGAGGAGTCGTGGCGCATCGTCGACCCCGTGCTGGCGGCCTGGCGCGCGGGCGACGTGCCGCTCGACGAGTATCCGGCGGGGTCGCTCGGTCCCGCCGGGTGGCCCGCGCTTCCCTGAGGAGCGCCTACTGCCCGCCCATCATCTGCGGCTCCATGCGGCCGACGGAGATGACGTTGCCCGCAGGGTCTGTGAACCACGCGATGTCGGGGCCGCCCTCGAACCCGCGCGAGATGCCCTTCTCATCGGTGCCGTAGTCGGGGTCGGTGTAGATCTTCGTGACGACACCCCGCCTGTTCAGATCGTCGACGGCGGCATCGACGTCGGCGACGCTGAAATTGAGGATCGTGAACACGGCCGGCTCATGATCCTCCTTCGGGTAGACGAAGATGCTGCCCCCGCCGGGCAGTGCGATGGTGAAGCCTCCGCCCATCTCCTCGTAGACGGTGACGTCGAGCCCCAGGGTGTCGCGGTAGAAGGCCGCAGCTGCGCCGATGTCGGGTACGGCGAAGCTAGAAAACGGCCGATCGGGTGTGAACATGACAGCCTCCCAGTGGTTGTGCCGCCGCCAACGATCCTCTTGCCCGCAGGGCATGTCCAGAGGGGTCGCGGCGCACCTTCGCTGCGCCGGGAGCGCGGCGTATACTCCCGGCATCCGTACGAACCGTGACAGCGCTGTGACCGTCAACGGGCGGGTCGTCCCGCTCGCAGGCGCGGTCGCACACGCCACCGCGCTGGACTGGCTGCGCGGCCTCGGACTGACCGGCGCGAAGGAGGGCTGCGCCGAGGGCGAGTGCGGAGCGTGCGCCGTGCTGGTCGCCACCGCCGGCCCCGACGGCACCGCCGTGTGGACCCCCGTCAACTCCTGCCTGGTGCCCGTCCATGCGCTCGACGGGCAGGAGGTGGTGACCTCTGAGGGCCTGGGTTCACCTGACGACCTGCATCCGGTGCAGCAGCAGCTCGCGGCCGGCGGCGGCTCGCAGTGCGGCTACTGCACGCCCGGGTTCGCGTGCGCGATGGCCGCCGAGTTCTACCGGTCCGACCGCGAGGCGGGCCCGGCCGACGCCGAGCACGGGGCGAACGGATTCGAGCTGCATGCGCTGAGCGGCAACCTCTGCCGCTGCACGGGCTACCGGCCCATCCGCGACGCGGCCTTCCGGCTCGGGATGCCTCTGCCCGATGATCCGCTCCGCGAGCGGCTGTCCGCGCCGGCGCCGGCTCCGGTCGCCACCGAGCTGCGAGCTGCCGACGGGCGCTTCATCCGCCCGGAGACGCTGGAGGAGGCCCTGCGGCTGCTGCGCGACGAGCCGGAGGCACTCGCCGTGGCCGGCAGCACGGACTGGGGCGTGGACGTCAACCTGCGCGGCGCCCGCGCGCCACTCGTGGTCGCGATCGACCGCCTGCCCGAGTTGCGCGGCATCGACATCACCGGCGACACCGTCGAGATCGGCGGCGCGGTGCCCCTGTCGGAGATCGAGCGCCGCGTCGGCGAGCGGGTGCCGCTGCTCGCACAGCTGCTCCCCCAGTTCGCGTCGCGCCTGATCCGCAACCGCGCGACGCTGGGCGGCAACCTCGGCACCGCCTCCCCCATCGGCGACGCGGCTCCGGCATTGCTCGCGCTCGGGGCGGGCGTCGTGCTCGTCTCGGCGGACGGCGGCGAGCGCGAGGTCGACCTCGCCGACTACTTCACGGGGTATCGCACCTCGGTCAGGCGTCGCGACGAGCTCATCCGGACGGTGCGGATCCCGCTGCCGACGCCGGGTCTCACCGCGTTCCACAAGGTGACGAAGCGGCGGTTCGACGACATCTCGTCGGTGGCCGTCGCCTTCGCCCTCGAGCTCGACGGCGGCTCCGTCACGAGAGCGCGTATCGGCCTCGGAGGTGTCGCCGCGACGCCCCTCCGCGCATACGCGACCGAGCAGGTGCTCGAGGGGCGCCCGTGGAACGCCTCGACGGTGGCGGCAGCATCCATGGTCCTGCAGCGCGAGGGGACGCCCCTCGACGACCACCGCGCGAGCGCCGCGTATCGCGCACGCATGCTCGGCACCGCGCTGCCGGCGCTCTTCGCGGCGTCGGCCGATGACGAGGAGGCGACCGCATGAGCTCGCTCGCCGATCACCCCGAGAATCCGGTCGTCGGACGCCCTGCGGTGCACGAGAGCGCGGCGCTGCACGTGACCGGCGCGGCCGTCTACACCGACGACATCGCCGCGCGGTCCCACGGCGTGCTGACCGCCTGGCCGGTGCCGTCGACCGTCGCGCATGCCCGCGTCACCATCGACGTCGCGCCCGCCTACGACGTGCCCGGCGTCGTCCGGGTGCTGACCGCCGACGATGTGCCGGGCGTCAACGACGCGGGGGTCAAGCACGACGAGCCGCTCTTCCCGACCGAGGCGATGTTCTTCGGCCATGCGCTGGTGTGGGTGCTGGGAGAGACGACGGATGCTGCGCGCCAGGGCGCTGCCGCCGTCACGGTGTCGTACAAACCGCTGCCGTCGCTGATCACGGTGCAGGAGGCGATCGACGCCGGGTCGTTCCAGGGCGTACCCCGCACGATCGCGCGCGGGGACGCGGCATCCGCCCTCGCATCCTCCGCGTTCGTCTTCGAGGGGGAGAGCGTGGTCGGCGGGCAGGAGCACTTCTCGCTCGAGACGCACGCCTCGTTCGCCGTGCGCGACCCCGACGGGCGCTACTTCGTGGAGTGCTCGACGCAGCACCCGTCCGAGACGCAGGAGATCGTGGCGCACGTTCTCGGCGTGGCGTCGAGCGAGGTCACCGTCGAGTGCCTCCGCATGGGCGGCGGCTTCGGCGGCAAGGAGATGCAGCCGCACGGGTTCGCGGCGATCGCAGCCCTGGGGGCGAAGCTCACCGGACGCCCCGTGCGCCTGCGGCTGAACCGCACGCAGGACATCACGATGTCGGGCAAGCGCCACCCGTTCCACCTGGCCTGGCGCGCGGGCTTCGACGCCGACGGGTACCTGCGGGCGCTCGACGCGACGCTCACGGCGGACGGGGGCTGGAGCCTCGACCTCTCCGAGCCGGTGCTCGGCCGCGCGCTCTGCCACGTCGACAACGCCTACTGGATCCCGAACGTGCGGGTGCATGGCCGGGTCGCGCAGACGCACAAGCCGTCGAACACGGCGTTCCGCGGCTTCGGCGGCCCGCAGGGCGCGTTCCTCATCGAAGACATCCTGGGCCGCGCGGCACCCGTGCTCGGGATCGATCCGCTCGAGCTGAGGGAGAAGAACTTCTACCGGCCGGGCCAGTCGACGCACTACGGGCAGCTGGTGAAGGACGCCGAGCGCCTCTCCGCGATATGGAACCGGCTCCGCGGCTCGTGCGATCTCGACGAACGGCTGCGCGAGGTCGCGCGGTTCAACGAGACGCACACCGACCGCAAACGCGGGCTCGCGATGACGCCGGTGAAGTTCGGCATCTCGTTCACCTTCACGTCGTTCAACCAGGCCGGTGCCCTCGTGCTCGTGTACAAGGACGGCTCGGTGCTGATCAACCACGGCGGCACCGAGATGGGCCAGGGCCTGCACACCAAGATGCTCCAGGTCGCGGCCACCGCTCTGGGCGTGCCGCTGGAGGCCGTGCGCGTGGCCCCGACCCGCACCGACAAGGTGCCCAACACGTCGGCGACTGCCGCGTCGTCGAGCGCCGACCTCAACGGCGGCGCCGTCAAGCTCGCGTGCGAGGAGATCCGCGGCCGGCTGGCCGAGGTCGCGGGGCGCCTCCTCGGCGTCGACGCCCGAGACGTGCGGTTCTCCGACGGCCACGTCAGCGCACTGGGGGGCGCGGAACGGATGCCGTTCGCCGACGTGGTCGCGGCGGCGTACCTGCAGCGGGTGCAGCTGTTCGCGGCGGGCTACTACCGCACCGAGGGGCTGCACTGGGACGCCGACCGCCAGCAGGGGTCGCCGTTCAAGTACTTCGCCTACGGCTGCGCCGCCGCCGAGGTCGAGGTGGACGGTTTCACCGGCGCGTACCGCCTCCGCCGCGTCGACATCGTGCACGACGTCGGCGACTCGCTCTCGCCGTTGCTCGACATCGGCCAGATCGAGGGCGGCTTCGTGCAGGGCACCGGCTGGCTGACCCTCGAGGAGCTGCGCTGGGACACCGGCGACGGGCCGACGCGCGGCCGCCTGCAGACCCCGTCGGCCAGCACGTACAAGCTGCCGAGCTTCTCCGAGATGCCGGAGGAGTTCCACGTCGCGCTCTTCGAGGACGCCCGCGAGGACGGCGCCGTGTACGGCTCCAAGGCCGTGGGCGAGCCTCCCCTGCTCCTCGCCTTCAGCGTGCGCGAGGCGCTGCGGCAGGCGGTGGGTGCGTTCGGACCGGCCGGGCGCAGCGTCGAGCTCGGCTCACCCGCCACCCCCGAGGCGGTGTTCTGGGCGATCGAGGCCGCACGTGGCGCCGGCGACGAGGCGGCAGCATCCGCTTCTCCCGATGGCACGGATGCTGCGTCCCGGAGTGACACGGAGGACTCGGGTTCGGCGGAGCCCGGACTGCTCACGGCGGGCCGCTGAGGCCGGCCGTGGACTGGCTCGACGCGGTGCGCAGCCTGCGGGACGCCCGCACGCCCGCGGTGATCGTGACGCTCGCGATGGTGCGCGGCCACGCCCCGCGCAACGGCGGCGCCAAGATGGTCGTCTCGCCGGGCGAGGTCTTCGAGACGATCGGGGGCGGCAACCTCGAGGCCACCGCCGTCGCGCGCGCCCGCGCGATGCTGGCCTCCGGAACCGCCGAGCCGCAGCTGCTGACGCTCACCCTGAGCGACAAGGAGACCACGGAGTACGGCGTGCAGTGCTGCGGAGGAGAGGTGACGCTCATGCTGGAGCCCGTGCGGGTCGTGCCGTCGGTCGCGGTGTTCGGAATGGGACACGTGGGACTCGAGGTGGCGCGGATCCTGGCGCGCCAGCACCTCGACCTGCATCTCGTCGACTCCCGCGCGGCCATGCTCTCGCCGACGCGCCTGGGGGTGGACGGTGCGCCGGGGCCGCTCGCCGACGCGGTCGCGGGAGTGCACGTGCACCAGGCTCCGGTGCCGGAGGCCGTGCTGGCGTCGGTGCCGGCGGGGACGCACGTGCTCGTCATGACCCACGACCACGCCGAAGACCTCGCAATCGTCGACCAGGCGCTGCGCACCGAGGGCATCGCCTCGATCGGCCTCATCGGCTCGCGCTCCAAGTGGGCCCGCTTCCGCGCTCGCCTCCAGGAGGCCGGCCACGACGAGGCCGCCCTCGCCAGGGTGACGACGCCGATCGGCCTGCCCGAGATCCCCGGCAAGCAGCCCGCGACGATCGCGGTGAGCGTCTCCGCCCAGCTGCTGCAGCTCATCGAAGCGTCCGCCCCCGTCACCGCCCGCAGCGAAACCGCGCGATAGCACCGTGTTCGGCGCACTTCACGTGCTGTCGTGCGGTCTCGCCACGAATGGTCGGGCACCCAGGCACGGGGGGTTTGCGGCCGTCAGTACTCGATGCGCGTCGAGGTCCGGCCCCACTCGGTGAACGGGGCGATGCGGTGCTCGGGGGTGAGGTCGATCGACTCCACGGGCATGATGTCGCGGTGCTCGGCGTGGCCGTCGAAGTAGCGGTAGAAGACCGCGTCGTCGAAGCCCGCGGCGGCGGCATCCTCACGGTCGGCGGCGAAGTACACCCGGTCCACGCGGGCCCAGAGCGCGGTGCCCAGGCACATCGGGCACGGCTCGCAGCTCGTGTAGAGCGTCGCTCCGGTGAGGTCGAACGTCCCCAGTCCCTGGCACGCGCGCCGGATGGCGACGACCTCGGCGTGCGCCGACGGGTCGAGGTCGGCCGTCACGCGGTTCACGCCCTCGAAGACCTGCCCGTCGGCCGACACCACGACCGCCCCGAACGGACCGCCCGCGTTGCGGACGTTCTCGGTCGCGATCTCTATGGCCCGGGCGAGGTAGCGGGCGGGCGTCCCGTCGGTGGTGGACATCAGCCCAACCATACGAGCGCACCGCGCCGCGCGCACCACCCCCACGCGCAGGGCCGTCACCGCTCGACGAGCACCCCGTCCGCGTCGGCCCACACGTGCGTGCCCGGGACGAAGGCGACGCCCGCGATGACCACCGGCACGTCGACCTCGCCGACGCCTGCCTTCGCGCTCTTGCGCGGGTTCGAACCGAGCGCCTTGACGCCGAGGTCGAGCTCGCCGATCGCGACCCGGTCGCGGATCGCGCCGTGCACGATGATCCCCGCCCAGCCGTTCTCGACCGCCGAGGCCGCGATGAGGTCGCCGACCAGCGCGGACTCGAGAGATCCGCCGCCGTCGATCACGAGAACCGCACCCTCGCCCGGGGTGGCGAGCAGCGCCTTCACGAGCGCGTTGTCGCGGTGGCACCTCACGGTGCGGATCGGCCCGTCGAACGCGACGCGCCCGCCGATGTCGTGCAGCTGCAGCGCGAGCGAGTCGAGCTCGTCGGCGCGTTCGTCGTAGAGGTCGGCCGTCGCGGTGGTCATGCTCTGACGCTATGACGGGTGCTGTGCCCCGAGGCATCCGTCAGGAAGAGAAGTTCGCGCACCCTTCTGCGAACCGCAAGAAGGGGCGTCAGGCGGGAGCGGGCGGGTTGATATCGGGGTGGAGCGTGCTGAAGAACGAGTAGGTGTCGCCGTCGGGGTCGGGGTCGCGCTCCTTGAACTCGCTGACGAGCTCGTAGAGACGCCGCTGGAACTCCTCCCGGTGCTCGGGGGTGAGTTTGAGTCCCAGCCAGGTGGTGTCGAGATCGTCGGGGTCGACGCCCTCGATCTGCTGCAGGAACGTCTCGATGAGCACGGGCGAGCCACCGGGCATCGACGTGCGCCACGAAAGGCCGGTCGCACGGTAGGGCACCTCTCGCGCCCCCTGGGCTCCGGTGCGTTCGGGCTGGGCGGCGAGGTAGCCGGTCTGCACGAGCGTGCGCACGTGGTGCAGCATCGTGCCGGGGTTCACGCCGAGCAGCTCGGCGAGCTCCTTGTTGGTGCGCGACTCGAACGCGCACAGCCGCAGCACCCGCAGACGCAGGGGCGAGCTCAGCGCGCGCATGCGCGCCTCCGCCTCTGGATCCCCGTGCCGCAGTTCGATCCGCTCCTCGCGATCCCCTGTCACGTGGTCAGCGTACAAGGCTGATTGACAGTTCTCAATGGGTGGCTCACACTGATTGACATGTCCCAATCAGACGACATCCGCGAGGCCGAGGCGATCGACGACGCCGTCCTCGCAGAGGCCCGGGCCGAGGCATCCGTTCTGACCTCTCGCGCGGGTGCCGACGAGGCGGTCGAGGCGGATCAGGATGCTGCGGCCACCGCAGCGCCCGCCCCCGCGCCGAAGGGCTCGCTGTGGCGGGACCGCAACTTCATGACCCTGTGGAGCGGCCAGGCGCTCAGCCAGTTCGGCGCGCAGATCACCGAGCTCGCGCTCCCCGTGCTCGCGGTGCTGGCGCTGAACGCCACGGAGTGGGAGGTCGGCGTGCTCAGCGCCGCGCAGGTCGCGGCGTTCCTCATCGTGGGACTTCCGGCGGGCGCGTGGATCGACCGCATGCGAAAGCGGCACGTCATGATCGTCGCCGACGCGGTCCGCGCCGCCGCCCTGGCCACGCTGCCCGTGCTGACCCTGCTCGGGATCCTGCAGATCTGGCACATGATCCTGGTCGCGCTGATCATGGGCGTCGCGACGGTGTTCTTCGACGTGTCCAATCAGAGCATCGTGCCCTCGCTCGTGCGCGCGAACCAGATCGCCGAGGCGAACGGAAAGCTCCAGTCCACCGAGCAGCTCGCGGGCCTTGCCGGCCCTGCGGTGGGCGGCTGGCTGCTCGGGATCCTCGCCGCGCCGCTCGCGGTCCTGATCACGGTCGGCACGTACCTCGCCTCGTTCGTGGCGCTGCTGTTCACCCGTGACCACGAGCAGCTCCGCGCTCCCGAGGACCACAAGCCCCTGATCCACGAGATCGGCGAGGGGCTGCGCTGGGTCTTCGGCAACCCGCTGCTGCGCCGCATCGTGCTGACCACCGGCACCGCGAACTTCTTCGGGACCATCGCCGCCACCCTCCTGCCGATCTTCGCGCTGCGCGAGCTGGGTCTCACCCCTCAGATGTTCGGCATCGTGTTCACGGTGTCGGCCGTCGGCGGTCTCCTCGGCGCCATCGCCACCCCCCGCATCGTGGAGCGCATCGGCGAGGCCCGAGCGATCCCGATCAGCGCGATCGCGTTCTCGGTGACCCCCTTCTTCCTGCCCGCGATCTCGCTGGTGCCCGCGCTCGCGTTCCCGCTGCTGGCCATCCAGTTCTTCCTGACGAGCTTCACGGTGCTGCTCTACAACATCACCCAGGTGACCTTCCGCCAGCGCATCACCCCACCCCGGCTGCTCGGACGAATGAACGCCTCGGTGCGCTTCGTGGTGTGGGGTGTCATGCCGATCTCGGCGTTGCTCGCCGGCGCGCTCGGCACGTGGATCGGCACGGTTCCCACGCTGTGGATCGCCGCATGCGGCGAGCTCTTCGCGTGCCTGTTCGTCGTCATCGGCCCCTTCTGGCGCATGCGGGAGCTCCCCGACGCGCACGCCGAGCACACCGACCACGAACCCGCCGGCTGACAGACCAGGATGCCTCGGCCCGCCGCGCAGGGTACGGGCCGAGGCATCCTTCCCCCGTCCGCCGAGCGGCGCGCGACCTGTTGGTTTCCGGCGAGGTCGTGCTCTTCGGGGCATAGGCGTGCTTAGGTTGCACCATGACGGCCCGCATCGTCTCGATCGGCACAGCTGTTCCGCCCACCCGCATCGCGCAGGCGGTCGCGCGCGACATCTTCGCGGCGCAGGAGGGGGCCGACCGGCTCGCGCGGCGCCGCATCCAGGCGGTCTTCGACGTGTCTGCGATCGAACAGCGGCACACCGTGCTGGCCGAGTTCGCGTCGCCCGCCGCCGCGCCCGACGATGCCGCATTCGTCGACGCCGGGGGCCGGCTCCTCTCCCCCACGACCGGCGCGCGCAACCAGCGCTTCATCGTGTCGGCCCCGGAGCTCACGGCCGCCGCCGCGCGCACGGCCCTGGCCGACGGCGGCATCGATCCGTCCGCGGTGACCCACGTGGTCACCGTCTCGTGCACCGGCCTCTTCGCTCCGGGCCCGGACTATCGCCTCGTCCGCGACCTCGGCCTGCGCCCGACGGTCGAGCGGTGCCACCTCGGCTTCATCGGGTGCGCCGCGGCGCTGCCCGCATTGCGGGTCGCCTCGGCTCTGGCGGCGTCGAGACCGGATGCGGTCGTGCTGGTCGTGTGCACCGAGCTGTGCACGCTGCATCTGCGGCCCTCGAACGATCCGCAGCAGATCGTGGCAGCATCCGTCTTCGCCGACGGCGCGGCGGCGGCGGTCGTCACCGCCGATCCGGCCGCGGGGAACCCCGGCGGGCTCGACCTCGACAGGTTCGGCACCGCCCTCACCGCGGAGGGTGAGACCGACATGGTCTGGACGATCGGCGACAACGGGTTCGAGATGATCCTCTCCGCCGAGGTGCCGCGCATCATCGGCCGCGAGATCCAGGGCGCGGTGGGCAGGTTCCTGGGCGGCGACGCACCCCCTGAGGTGTGGGCGGTGCATCCCGGCGGGCGCAGCGTCCTCGACCGGGTCGAGTCCGGGCTCGATCTCCCGCCCGACGCGCTCGCGGCGTCGCGCGCCGTGCTCCGCGACTTCGGCAACATGTCGAGCGCGACGATCCTGTTCATCCTCGCGTCGCTCCTGCGCGACGACGACGTCCCCGACGGCGCGCGGGTGGCCGGCCTGGCCTTCGGCCCGGGTCTCACCGTCGAGTCGGCGCTGATGACCCGGCGCCGCCGGGCGGTCACGACCGCGGAGGACGTCGGCCTCGCCCTGGCGGCCTCGGCGTGACGGCGGCGGTGCCGGCATGAGCCTCGCCGTCCGCGACGACCGGCTCGCCGAGCTCATGGACGACCCGGACTGCGATCCGGACGCGCTGCGCGCCACCCTGCGGCGGTTCGGCACGATCAACCGCCTCGTCTCGGGCTGGGGCGTCGTCTACCGCACGCGGCTGCGCCCTCGCCTCGCCGCGCTGGGCCGGCCGGCGCACGTCCTCGACATCGGCTCCGGCGGCGGAGACCTCGTCGCGCGCCTCGCCGCGGCCGCCCGGCGCGACGGGCTCGAGGTGACCTGGACGGGCATCGACCCCGACCCTCGCGCGCACGAGGTCGCCACGGCCCGCGGGCCGATCGCCGGCGCGAGCTTCCGGAGAGCGGATGCCGCCACCCTGGTCGCCGAGGGACGCACGTACGACGCGGTGCTGTCGAACCACGTCCTCCATCACCTGGGCGACGGCCTCGGCGACTTCGTCGAGGAGTCCTGCGCGCTCTCCCGCGGCATCGTGCTGCACAGCGACATCGCCCGCTCGCGGCTGGGGTACGGGCTCTACGCCGTCGGGATCACACCGTTCGAACGCGGCACGTTCCTCCGCACCGACGGCCTCCGCTCGATTCGCCGCAGCTACACGCGCGCCGAGCTCACGGCCGCGCTGGAGGGCAGCAGTCCGGGCGCGTGGACGGTGCAGACGCCGGTGCCCTTCCGCCTCGTCGCCGTCGGGCGCGGCCGTGCGTGACGTCACCGTCGTCGGCGCCGGCCCGGTCGGGCTGCTGCTGGCCGGCGAGCTCGCCCGCCGCGGGGTCGACGTCGAGCTCCTCGAGCGGCGACCCGCTGTCGGCGACGGCACCCGGGCCATCGGCATCCACTCCCCCGTCCTGGCCGCCCTCGAACCGTCGGGGCTCACAGACCGCCTCCTCGCCGCGGCGGTGCGCGTGCGGCGTGGAGAAGCCCGATCGCGCGGGCGCCTGCTCGGGACGGTGCACTTCGACGTGCTGCCGGCGCGCTTCCCCTTCGTGGCGACCCTCCCGCAGGCGGCCACGGAGTCCGTGCTCGGCGGCGCGGCCCCCGAGCCGCTGCGCGGCGCGTACGTGCTCGCGGTGATCCCGCACCGCGACATGGTGGTGGTGCGGGCAGGACTCCTCGGCCGCCCCATCGAGTACGAGAGCCGCATCGTCGTCGTCGCGGGCGGAGGCGCCGCGCGTGATCTCGTCTACCGTCCGAGTGCAGTGCCGGCGCGCGATTACCGCGACCGGTACCTGATGACGGATGCTGCCGCCGACGCCGACAGCGAGCTCGCGGTGATCCACCTGGATCCTGACGGCGTGCTCGAGTCCTTCCCGCTGCCCGGCGGTCGCCGCCGGTTCGTCGCATGGGACCCGCCGGGCAGAGGCGACGACCCCGAGGCCCGCACCCAGCGGCTGCGGGACGCGCTGGCCCGTCGCGGGGAGGCTGCGGCGGCCGATGCCGTGACGGCGGCGACGTCGTTCGGCGTGCGCCGTGTCGTCGCGCCCCGGCTGCGCCACGGTCGCGTGTTCGCGATCGGAGACACCGCCCACGAGGTCAGCCCGATCGGCGGGCAGGGCATGAACCTCGGCCTGCTCGACGCGGTGACCCTGGCACCTCTCCTCGCCTCCTGGGCGCACACCGGCCGTGCCCCCGACCTCGGCTTGCTGCGGTGGGAGGCCCGTCGGGTCCAGTCGGCGCGACGCGCCGCGGCGCTGGCGAGTGTGAACACCGCGCTCGGCCGGCCCAGCGGTCGCGGCGACGCGCTGAGGCGCACGGCCGTGCGAGCGATGCTCTCCGGCCCGTCGGCCCGCGTGTTCGCCCGCGCCTACTCGATGGGATTCGACGTCGACGCCTGACGCGCCGCCGGCCCGAGGTCAGCCGGGGTCCGGCTGTGGGTTCGGGGCGCACAATGTCCGTTGGGGCGCATAGACACCGCCCCAACGGAGGCATCACGCCCCGAACCCGGCCGGGAGGGGATGGCGCCACCCTTGACCCCGCGAGCGGATGCCTCGACCCCGGGCCCCGCGTCACGCGACGAAGGCGCTACCCGAGGCGACGAGCTGGGCCGCCAGGAGCAGGGCCGCGAGCATCACGAGGCGGAACAGCGCGCGCGTCGGCGGCCTCGAGATCGCACGCCACGCCGTGACCGCCGCCACGGCGACGACGGCGGCGAAGAAGACCCACGACACCGGCGAGATCGCGCCGAGATCACCCCCCGCCGCGCCGAGCAGCACCGCGACCGCACCGCCGACCACCGCGAGCGCCGCGACGATCGCCGCGACCCGCGGTCCCAGCCGGTGCGGGAGCCCGCGCACGCCGGTGCGCGCGTCGTCGTCGAGGTCGGGCAGCACGTTGGTCAGGTGCACGGCGGCGCCGAGGGCGGCACCGGCGATCCACGCCCATCCCGCCGCGAACGAGGGGTCGGGCGCCGACAGCGTCGCCAGCGAAGGGAAGATCCCGAAGCTCACGAGGAACGGCACGATCGACCACGGCGTCGACTTTAGGCCGGCGTTGTAGGCCCACGCCGAGCCGAGGGCGAGCGCGTGAGCCGCCAGCATCCGCCATCCCAACGGGGCAGACAGAAGCAGCGCCGTCGCCAGCAGGCCGAGCGCGGCGCCCCACGCGACCCGCGCCGACACGTCGCCGCGCGCGATCGGCTTGTCGGTGCGCCCCACCGCGCGATCGCGCTCCGCGTCGAGGGCGTCGTTCGAGATGCCGACCGACAGCTGCCCGGCGAAGACCGACGTCGTCAGCAGCGCCAACCGCCAGGTCTCGAGCCCCGTCGCGATGCCCAGGGCGAGGGCGAGGGCGGTCACGACGAGCGTCGGCCCCGGATGCGAAGAACCCCACAGAGCACGGACGGTGCGCACGGGTCGATGCTCTCACGGGCCGCTCGGCGACACGGGAGGACATGGAGGGAATGTTCCCAGGTCCATGTCGTTGCATGGATCTGGGCCGACGGGGTCCCGACCGAGATCGCTCGACCCCAGAGGAGCAGCCCCATGTCCACTCTCACCGCCCGCACCGCCGAGACCGACGCCCCCATCATCGACGTGCTCGCCGAGCGCTGGAGCACCCGCATCTTCGACCGCGAGTCGGTCATCGACGAGGCCGCGCTCACGAGCGCGCTCGAGGCCGCCCGCTGGACGCCGACCGCCGCCAACACGCAGGCGTGGCGCGTCATCGTCGCCCGCCGCGGCTCGGCCGCGCACGCGACCGTGCTCGGCTCGCTCGCCGGCTTCAACTCCGCCTGGGCCGGCGACGCCGCCGTGCTCGTCGTGTTCGTCGCCGAGACCACGCGCGACGGCGAGCCGATGCGCTGGGCGCAGTACGACACCGGCCAGGTCGCGGCGCACTTCACCGTGCAGGCCCACGCCGACGGGCTGTCGACGCACCAGATGGGCGGCTTCGACCGCGACGCCATCGCCGCCGGCTTCGACCTCGGCTCCGACTTCACGCCCGTCACCGTCATGGCGGTCGGCGAGCTCGGCGACATCCGCCTCGCGTCGGAAGAGCTGCAGGCCCGCGAGAACGCCCCGCGCGTGCGCCGCCCCGCCGCCGACTCGGTGCTCGTGAACGACTGATCCACCCCGATCCGCGAGACGGATGCCTCGACCCGCCGCTGCGGGCCGAGGCATCCGTCTCTTCGTTCCTCCGCCGCCCGCGCAGCCGTGAGACCCCAGCGCACGGACGAGACCGCGGGTGATCCCCACGGTCTCGTCCGCGAGCTGTCGTCTCACCGAGGCGCGGAGCGAGGCGTCAATCGTCGAGGAGCTCGGCCTCGATCACGTCGTCGTCCTCCGTCGGGGGCTCAGCCGCGGCCGGGCCGTCGCTGGTCAGCACCAGCGAAGCGCCGTCGGCAGCCACGTCGACCCGCACCACGTCGCCGTCGCGCACGCCGCCCGAGAGCAGGGCCATCGCGAGGCGGTCCTGGATCTCGGACTGGATGAGCCGGCGCAGCGGCCGCGCTCCGAACACCGGGTCGTAGCCGCGCTCGGCGAGCCAGGCGCGGGCGTCGGGCGTCACCGCGAGGGTGAGGCGACGGTCCTTGAGGCGACGCTGCAGCGCGAACACGGCGAGTTCGACGATCTGCGCCAGGTCGTCCTGGCTGAGCGCGGCGAACATGACGATGTCGTCGAGCCGGTTGAGGAACTCGGGCTTGAACGCCTGCCGCACGATCGCCATGACGGCGTCGCGCTTCTCGTCGGCCGACAGCACCGGGTCGATGAGGATCGGCGAGCCGATGTTCGACGTGAGGATGAGGATCACGTTCGTGAAGTCGACCGTGCGGCCCTGGCCGTCGGTGAGGCGGCCGTCGTCCATGACCTGCAGCAGCACATCGAACACCTCGGGGTGCGCCTTCTCGACCTCGTCGAGCAGCACCACCGAGTAGGGACGCCGGCGCACGGCCTCGGTGAGCTGGCCGCCCTGCTCGTAGCCGATGTAGCCGGGAGGGGCGCCGACCAGGCGCGAAACCGAGTGCTTCTCGCCGTACTCCGACATGTCGATGCGCACCATGGCGTGTTCATCGTCGAAGAGGAACTCCGCGAGCGCCTTGGCGAGCTCGGTCTTGCCGACGCCGGTCGGGCCGAGGAACAGGAACGAGCCGGTCGGGCGACCGGGGTCGCTGATGCCCGCACGAGACCGGCGCACAGCATCCGACACCGCCTTCACGGCGGCCTTCTGCCCGATCAGGCGCTTGCCGAGCTCCGCCTCGAGGTGCAGCAGCTTCTCGCTCTCGCCCTGGAGCAGGCGGCCGACCGGGATGCCGGTCCACGCCGCGATGACGGCCGCGATGTCCTCGTCGGTGACCTGCTCGTTGACCATGCGCTCCTCGGTCGACGCCGCCTCGGCCTGCTCGGCCTGCGCGATCTCGACCTCGAGGCGCTTGATGGTCTCGTACTCGAGCTTCGACGCCCGCGTGTAGTCGGCCTCGCGCAGCGCGCGGTCGCGGTCGATGATCGCCTGGTCGAGCTGCTTCTTGAGCTCGCCGACGCGGTTGAGGCCGGCGCGCTCGCGCTGCCAGCGCTGCTCGAGCACCGACAGCTCCGCCTCGGCGGTGGTCATGTGCTCGCGAAGCGTGGCGAGGCGCTCCTTCGACGCGGAGTCCTTCTCCTTCTTGAGGGCGAGCTCCTCGAGCCGCATGCGGTCGATCTGGCGCCGCAGCTGATCGATCTCGAGCGGGCTCGAGTCGATCTCCATCTTCAGCCGGCTCATCGCCTCGTCGATCAGGTCGATGGCCTTGTCGGGAAGCTGGCGGCTCGGGATGTAGCGGTGGGACAGGGATGCCGCGGCCACCAGCGCGCCGTCGTTGATGGTGACGCCGTGGTGGGCCTCGTAGCGGCCCTTGAGTCCGCGCAGGATCGCGACCGTGTCTTCGACACTGGGCTCGCCGACGTAGACCTGCTGGAAGCGACGCTCGAGCGCAGCATCCTTCTCGATGAACTCGCGGTACTCGTTGAGCGTGGTCGCGCCGATCAGGCGCAGCTCGCCGCGGGCGAGCATCGGCTTCAGCATGTTGGATGCTGCGACCGACCCCTCGCCGCCGCCAGCGCCCATGAGCACGTGCAGCTCGTCGATGAACGTGATGATGCGGCCGTCGGACTCGGTGATCTCCTTGAGCACGCTCTTGAGGCGCTCCTCGAACTGGCCGCGGTACATCGCGCCGGCGACGAGGGCGGAGATGTCGAGGGTGACGAGCTCCTTGTTCTTGAGCGACTCGGCGACGTCGCCCGCGACGATCCGCTGGGCGAGGCCCTCGACGACGGCGGTCTTGCCGACGCCGGGCTCGCCGATGAGGACGGGGTTGTTCTTGGTGCGGCGGGTCAGCACCTGGCTGACGCGGCGGATCTCGCTGTCCCGCCCGATGACGGGGTCGAGCTTGCCCTGCCGGGCACGGTCTGTGAGGTTGATCCCGAACTGCTCGAGGGCGCTCTGCGCGTCCTCCTGCCCGGGCTGTTGCGTGGCGTTCATCTGTCTCCTGAAATCTGCGGAC
The DNA here is from genome assembly GCF_001422925.1 of Microbacterium sp. Leaf288. Classification (GTDB taxonomy): domain Bacteria; phylum Actinomycetota; class Actinomycetes; order Actinomycetales; family Microbacteriaceae; genus Microbacterium. The sequence goes on along the minus strand of NZ_LMNI01000001.1, from coordinate 657,032 downwards.
CTCAACTCTTCGTCAAAGTTGAGTCGTCATGGCTCAAGTTTACCAGCGAGTCGCTCGCCGAGCAACGCGACGCTAGTCCTCGATCTCCGCCCGGGCATCGGCGTAGGCACGGCGCAGCCCCTCGCCCACCCATTCGGTGCCGCGGTAGACGTTGTCGGCGCCGATGTCGGCGGTGAGCCCACCGGCGTCGAGCTGCGAGATGACGCGGTCCTCCGTGGCCACGACCTTGAGTGTCGAGTCGGCGTCGCGCAGCTCCGCCGCGAACCGCCGCAGCACCTCCACGTGGGACAGGCCGATCTCGTCGGTGCCGCGCAGGCGCACGATGACGACCGAGCCGCTCGATTCGCGACTGACGTCGGGCAGCTGCCGCTCGAACACCGGCGCGCTGGCGAAGAAGAGGCTGCCGTAGGGCTGCAGCACCAGCACCACGCCCGGCGGGACGACCGCGGGGGGATCGGTCTCGCGCATGCGACCATCGTCGGCGATCACGACGGCCCTCACCCGCACGCTGTTGGACTGCTCGGCGACGTACAGGATGACGCCGAGCCCCACACCGACGAGCACGGCGAACTGCAGCGGGATGATCAGCGTCAGTCCGAACGTCACCGCCATGATCGTCGTCGGCAGCAGGCCCGACTTGATCACCGAGTAGATGCGGCTCGGCTTGATCGCGCGCCAGCCTACGACGATCAGCAGCCCGGCGAGTGCCGGCATCGCCACGAACGCGACGACGTCGGCCAGGGCGAAGATGACGACGGCCATCACAGCACCCGCGACGAACAGCGACAGGCGCGTCTTCGCCCCCGCCTGCACGATGAGCGACGAGCCCGACATCGACCCGCCGACCGGCATGCCCTGGAACAGCCCCGAGACGACGTTGCCGAGTCCTTGACCCATGAAGTCGCGGTTCGCGTCGGCGCGCCTGCCGTCGGCGGTCGGGATGCCCGCGGAGACGGCGGCGCCCTGCACGAGGCCGATGAACGTCAGCGACAGGGCGGGGATCAGCAGGTTCGGCGCGTCGGCGATGCTGGGCAGCACCGGCGCCGGCAGCCCGCGCGGCACGTCGACGATGTCGCGCAGCAGCACCACCGAGTTCGGCACCCACAGATTCAGCAGCACCGCGCACACCGAGCCCACCACCACGGCGATGACGAGCCCCATGCTCCCGACGCGGGTCGGCAGGAGCACCACGATGATGAGCACGGCGATCGCGCCCACGACCAGGGACGAGATGTTCCACTGTCCGATGTGCACGAGCACATCGATCGTCTTGAGCAGCCGGTTGGCACCTTCGGCCTGGTAGCCGGTGAAGTTCGACAGCTGGCCGAGGATGATGTTGACGCCGATCGCGGTGACGAACCCGGTCATGACCGGCGTGGGCACGAAGCTGATCAGCCGCCCGCCGCGCAGGAGGCCCGCGATCACCATGATGATGCCGGTCAGGATCGCGAGGGTGAAGAGCCCGCGATCCGGATCGGGGAGGCTCTCGAGCCCGGCATCCGACACGACGAGCGCCATCGCGCTGGTCGCCTGCACCGCCATGAACGCGCTGCTCGTGAGCACCGCTGCGCCCACCATGCCGAAGAGGTAGCCGTAGAGGCCGGCGAGCGGATTGACCCCGGCGAGGAGCCCAGCCGCAAGTCCGTCGGGCACCGCCTCGACGCCGAGGATCACACCCGCGACGGCGTCCTTGCGCAACGTCTTACGGGAGAACCACGATCTCGGATCGAACCCCACGTGTCACACGCTAGCGAAGGCCTCCCCGCGCGCGGCGGGAACCTTTCGACGCGCACCGACATCGCGCGTCATTCACGCGACCCGCAGGAAGAAGACCCTTCCCAGGATTCTCCCAGGATGGCTAGTCTGACGCCTAGCGGCACCAACACCGCACGGGCGCCGCGACGCCCGACGCTGAACGGCCTCCCCGGCCGACATGAAGGGACCTCGCCATGACCAACTCTGATGTCAACACTTCCGGATGGGCCGGATGGGGCGTCTTCGCCGCCGTCGTGCTGATCGTCGGTGGCACCATCGACGCATTCCACGGCCTGCAGGCGCTCATCGGCCCTGACACGGCCTACTTCCTCGGGCAGGAGGCCCTCTTCTCGATCGACGTCCAGGGCTGGGGCTGGTGGCACCTGATCGCCGGCGCACTGCTCATCCTCGTGGGCGTCTTCCTGCTCCTGGGCGCGACCTGGGCGCGGGTCACCGCGATCGTGCTCGTCGCGATCAACGCGATCGGCCAGATCACGCTCATCTCGGTGCAGCCGTGGCTGTCGCTGGCACTGCTCGCCGTCGACATCCTCGTGATCTACGCGCTCACCGTGCACGGCAAGGAGATCGACGCCAAGAAGGCCTGACCCCGTCGTAGGGCGTGAGCACGCCCTACGCCACGGACACGAGATCGGATGCCTCGGCCCCCGCTTCGGCGGAGGCCGAGGCATCCGTCATCTCATCGAGGTGGCAGGTGAAGCGCGAGCGGTACGCGGTCGGCGTGGTGCCGAGCACGCGCGCGAAGTTCTGCCGCAGCACCGCCGCCGAGCCGAACCCACTCTCGTACGCGATGCGGTCGAGGCCGAGATCGGTCTTCTCGAGCAGGCGCTGGGCGTGGATGATCCGCTGCCGAGCGAGCCATGCCGCCGGCGTCGCGCCGAAGTCGGCCTTGAAGCGACGCGCGAAGGTCCGCGGCGACATGTGCGCCTTCGTCGCGAGCTGGTCGACGGTGAGGTCGAGGCGCAGGTTGTCGAGCATCCAGTCGGTGACCGGCGCGAGCGACAGCGAGGTGGTAGCGGGGAGCGGGTTGGCGATGAACTGCGCCTGGCCGCCGTCGCGCTGCGGCGGCACGACCATGCGGCGGGCGATGATGTTCGTGAGCTCCGCGCCGAGCTCCTGGCGCAGAAGGTGCAGGCAGGCGTCGAGACCGGCCGCGGTGCCGGCGCTCGTGATGATGCGTCCGTCCTGCACGTAGAGCACGTCGGGGTCGACGTCGATGGACGGGTACATCTCCTTCATCTTCTGCGCGTACATCCAGTGCGTCGTGGCGCGGCGGCCGTCGAGCACGCCGGAGGCGGCGACGACGAAGGACCCGCTGCACACGCTCAGCACCCAGGCGTCGCGGGCGACCGCGGCGCGGATGACGTCGAGCACACGGTCGTCGACGTTGCCCCAGTACTGGTGCGGGACGGGCGACACCACGACGAGGTCGGCCTCATACGCGAACGAGAGGTCCGCGTCGACGTTGATCGAGAAGCCCATCTTGGACTGCACCGCGCCCGGGTCGGGCGTGACCACGCGGAAGTCGAAGTTGGGGATGCCGTCGTCGGACCGATCGAGGCCGAAAGCCTCGCAGGCGACGCCGAACTCGAACGGCGCGAAGCCGTCCGTGACGATGCAGGCCACCGTTTTCATGCGAACCTCCGCGACTGGCAGTTTTCGTGCGATGTGTGTCCATTCTGCCACTCGTGGCAGGACTGACGCAAGCGTAGCGTTTCTGCCATGTTCATGGTGATTCTTCTCGCAGCCCTGTCCGCGGTGGCCCTCGCATCGACGATCGCCGCCCTTCGCAACGACGGTTACCGTCGCCTCCCCACCGACCGCACCCGCCTCCCCTGACCGGCGCCGGCCACCCCAGCCCCCTTCCTCAGATGAGGATCAGAGCCGGGATGAGGAGCAGATCCCGCGATTCGCTCCTCATCCCGGCTCTCGTCCTCGAATGAGGACCGGGCGACGCGACGCGGGGACCGGGCGACACAAACGCGGGGCCGGGCGACACAAACGAGGGGGCCGGCTCAGGCGGTGACGCGGTCGTAGACCTCGACCATCGCCGCGGTGCGCGACGACTGCCGGAAGCGCTCGCGGATGGTCGGGTCCGGCACGCGCGGCGTTCCGGCGGAGATATCGGATGCTGCGGCCCGCAGCGCGTCAGCGAGCGCGGCGACCGACGGATCCGCGGTCACGCCGTCCCCCACAGCCCAGAAGCCCTCGCCGAGCTCTGCGGCCAGATCCGGGTCGCTGACCACCGACGGCGTGCCGAGCGAGGCCGCCTCGAAGATCGTCATGCCCTGAGTCTCGAAGCCGATCGAGGTCTGCACGACGGCGTCGGCGGCCGCGATGCGCCGCAGAGTCTGGGCATACGGCATCCGTCCCGCGAAGGTCACGGTCGCGCGGGGCCGGAGCTTCTCGACGAGGCGTCGGGCGGCGCGCAGCTGACCGCCGCCGCCGATGATCTCGACCTCGGCCTCGACGCCCGACGCGGCGAGCGCCTCCAGGAAGGGCATCAGACGCTTCTCGGGACTCATGCGCCCCAGCCACACGAACCGCGGCCGCCGCTCCAGCGCCGAAACACGGGCCGGTGACGACGACACGCCGGAAACGGATGCCTCGGCCTGGCGTGTCGCGTCACCGACCCGTGTTTCGGCAGGGGAACTGGGGGGAAGAGGGGCATCGGGGCGGAGCGACAGCACCTCGTCGAGCACGTCGTCGTCGATGCCGTTCCAGATGACGTCGACCGCCGGCGCGCCGGCCGCGGGCAGGACCCCGTTCGCCTCGAGCCGGTGCGCGAAGTGCGCCGACGGCGCGGTGATCGCGGCGGCGCGGGCGGCGAAACGCCGCAGGTACGCCCAGCCGTCGTGGCCCGGCTCCGATGCGCCGACGCGGCGTCCGAGCGCGCGGCGCTGCCACGCGTTCAGCACCCGCAGCACGGTCTTCGGGAACGGAGTGGTCGCCTCGATGCCGACGTCGAGCCGGTTGTGCATCGTGTGGACGATCGGGATGCCGTGGCGCTGCGCGTACCGCACGCCGATGAACGCGCCCCAGAAGTCCCCCTGGATGTGCACGACGTCGACCGGCGGGCGGCCCGCCATCGCAGCATCCAGCCACCGATCCGTACGCCGGCCCGGCCACGTCATGGAGTACTCGCGGTCCACCGTGATGGGGATCGAGGGCAGGTCCACGTAGGCGGAGTCATCCGCGGCCGCACGTGCCCGCGGGCCGCGCATCGCCGGCGCGACCATCGTCACGGTGTGCCCGGCCTTCTCGAGGAAGCGGCGCTGCAGGCGCATCGAGACCTGCGCCCCGCCGAGCGACTCGGCGTGCTGGTCGCCGAACATCACGACGTGCACGATGGCCTACTCGGGAAGAGGCTCGTCGCGGTACAGCGCCTCGAACGTGTCGAGCGTGCGCTTCATGTCGTGCACCTTGACGCCTTCGAGGGAGCACTGCTGCATGCGCGCCCGCTCTTCGGGCGTCTGCGTCAGCACCGTCGTGAGCTTCGCGGCGAGGTCGTCGACGTCGCCGGGGCGGAACAGGTATCCGTTCTCGCCGTCGTGGACGAGGTGGGGAAGCGCGACCGCGTCGGCGGCCACGATCGGCAGGCCCGAGGCCATCGCCTCCATCGTCGCGATCGACTGGAGCTCGGCGATCGACGCGATCACGAAGAGGCTCGCGTCGGTGAGCAGCGCCCGCAGCTCCTCGTCGGTCGTGTGACCGTGGAAATGGACGCGGTCGCCGAGACCGAGCTCGGCGACGAGCTGCTCGAGGTTGCGGCGCTGGTCGCCCGAGCCCACGATGTCGAACCGCACGTCGAGCGCCGGGTCGAGCTTCGCGATCGCGCGCAGCACGACGTCGATCTGCTTCTCGGTGGTGAGGCGGCCGACGAACACCAGGCGATGGGCGTCGCGCGGAGTGAGGTCGGCCGTGTAGTTCGACGCGTCGATGCCGCAGCTGACCGGGATGACGCCGTCGATGTCGATCGTGCGCTCGAGGAACTCGGCGGCCTTGCGGGTGGGCGTGGTGACGGCGCGCGTCATCTTGAACGTGCGCTCGGCGTCCTCCCACGCCAGCTTGACCGCGTACCGCGTCCACGACGGCGGGAGCACGGTGAAGTCGAGCACGTTCTCGGCCATGACGTGGTTGGTCGCGACGACCGGGATGCCGCGCTTGCGGGCCTCGCGGGTGAGACCGCGGCCGATCACGATGTGCGACTGGATGTGCACCACGTCGGGCTGCACCTTGTCGAGCACGCGGCGTGCGTAGTACTTCGAGCGGAACGGCAGCACGAAGGTGAGCCAGTCGTGCGGGTACCAGCGCCACGACGGCAGCCGGTGCATCGTCATCGGCTGGCCCTCGATGACCTCGGTGAACGTGCCGTGGTCGCGGTGCCGCTTGCTGGGCGCCATCACGTGCACCTCGTGACCGCGGCCGACCATGCCGGCGGCGAGGCGCTCCGCGAAGCGGGCGGCGCCGTTCACGTGCGGGAGGAACGTGTCGGCGCCGTAGAGGATCGTCAGCGCGCGAGGACTCGCGGCGTCGGCGGGGGTGTCGTCGGGCGTCGCAGGATCGGTCACGGGTTGGGGGGCCTGTCTGTGCGGCGGGGGACGCGCGGCAGCGGCTGGCGCCACGCGCCTCCACCCTACCCGAGGGCTTTCCGGGGGCTCCCCAGGAACGCGCCAGTGGAGGCACGTACCCTGGTCGCATGCCCCGCCTGCAGGCCGACGCCGACCCGAACCTCTGGGTGCCCGTGACCGAATCGCTCGGCTTCCGCGGGCGCCGTCACCGCAAGACCGCGATACGGATGCTGCTGAACCAGGCCGGCGGCTTGATGATCGGCCCTGCGGGCGCGACGTCGATCGAGTCGCCGGGCGGCGCGAACGGGCAGCCTCGCCCCGGGAACGGCTTCGCCGCCTGGGCGATGAGTCAGGCCGCACCGTTCCTGATGCGCAAGGCCGCAGGACGCGTGCTGGTCTGGGTGTGGAAGGCCGACGCCGAGCTCGTCGTCGTGATGGCGCAGGTGCAGCTGGCCACCAACGACCTCCGTGCCGCCCGCGCCATGATGCCGATGGAGTACGACGACACCGAGAGTTTCCGGAGCCTCTACCTCGGCGTCGGCGAGAAGCTCGAGATGCCGCTCCCCTCCGACCAGCGCACCCCTCCGTTCGCCACGTACACGTGGGACACCGGCACGCACTTCGTCACCGTGACCGCGGTGTGCTCCGACCGCGAGCGCTTCGGCACCGTGATCGGCAGCGTCGACGACCTCGCGCGCACCCTCCGCGTCGTCGACGATCTGACGGTCGGCGAGTCGCCCGACGTGCTCCGCATCGAGCCGAAGAACTGAGAGGCTCTTCGACGTGACTTCGTCGAGGCATCCCGCTGACCATCGTCCGTTGCGGATCGGCGTGCAGCTCGCGCCGCAGCACGGGTCGTACACGGCCTATCGCGACGCCGTGCTGCGCGCGGAGGAGCTCGGCGTCGACGTCGTCTTCAACTGGGACCACTTCTTCCCGCTCACCGAGCCGTTCGAGGCCGCGCACTTCGAGGCGTGGACGGTGCTCGCCGCGATGGCCGAGCAGACCGAGCGCGTCGAGTTCGGCCCGCTCGTCAACTGCAGCTCGTATCGCAACCCCGATCTGCAGGCCGACATGGCGCGCACCGTCGACCACATCAGCTCCCGCGCGACAGGCACCGGCCGGCTCATCTTCGGCACCGGCTCAGGGTGGGCGCAGCCCGACTACGACGCGTACGGCTATGAGTTCGGCACCGTCGGCTCGCGGCTCGACGACCTCGCCGAGGACCTCCCCCGCGTGCGCGCCCGCTGGGACCGCCTGAACCCGCCGCCCACTCGGCGGATCCCGATCCTCATCGGCGGTCAGGGCGAGCGCAAGACGCTGCGACTCGTCGCTCAGCACGCCGACATCTGGCACACCTTCACCAGGCTCGACGACCTGGACCGCAAGATCGGCGTGCTCCACGAGTGGTGTGCCCGCGAGGGTCGCGACCCCGCCGACATCGAGCTGTCGACCGGGTACACCGTGCGGGGATTCGGCCCGTTGCTCGAGAACGCGGATGCGGCGTCCCGCCTGTACGACCTCGGCTTCCGGCTGATCGTCCCGGCGATCGACGGACCCGACTACGACCTCGCGCCGGTGAAGGCGCTCCTGGAGTGGCGCGACCGGATCAACGGCGACTGAGGGCGACCCGCCGATACGTTAGCCAGGCCGGTATCGCTCGACAACCCTCAGGAGGACGCCCATGGGCGCCGTCATCGGAGAGATCCTTCCCCTCGCCCTCGGTGTGGCGATCAGCCCGATCCCGGTCATCGCGGCGATCCTCATGCTCTTGTCGCCGAAGGCGCGGGTCACGAGCGTCGGGTTCCTGCTCGGCTGGGTGCTGGGCATCGTGGTCGCGGTGACCGTGTTCACGCTGCTGTCGTCGATCCTCCCCGAGCAGGACGCGGATGCCTCGAAGCCGATCCAGGCCGTGATCCAGCTGCTCCTCGGCCTGGGACTGCTCCTGCTCGCGCTGCGCCAGTGGCGTGGGCGGCCGAAGGCGGGCGAGGAGCCCCAGATGCCGAAGTGGATGCAGGCGATCGACAAGGTCACCTTCCCCGTCGCGTTCGGCCTCGGCTTCCTGCTGTCGGCGATCAATCCGAAGAATCTCCTCATGGCCGCCGCGGCCGGTGTCGACATCGGGTCGGCAGGGCTCGACGTCGGGTCGATCGTGCTCGTGATCGTGGTGTTCACGCTGATCGCAGCATCCACCGTCCTCGTTCCGGTGGTCGGCTACCTCATCGCCGCCGAGAAGCTCCGTGGCCCGCTCGACGCGCTGCGCGTGTGGCTGGGCAAGGAGAACGCGGTGATCATGGCCGTGCTGCTGCTGGTCATCGGCGTCTCGCTCATCGGCAAGGGCATCGGCTCGTTCTGACCCGGTCCGTTGCTCACCTGCCGCAAAGGGCGGTCTCCCGCCCCGGACGCGTGCGACGCGCCGCGAGATCGCGCGCTCTGAACGACGCGTCGCGGACCCCGGCGGTGCCACACTTACCCCGTGGACTCCGGTTTTCTCGCCAACCTGACCTGGTCGCTCGCCGCGCTCGTGCACGCCGCGATCGTCATCACCGCGCTCATCGTCATCCCGCGCGGGCGCAAGCCCACGGCGGCGATGGCGTGGATCCTGCTCATCGTCGTCCTGCCGGGCGTCGGCGTGGTGCTCTACCTCGTCATCGGCAACTTCCGTCTGCCTGCGAAGAGGCGTGCCGAGCAGGCGCGCATCGACGAGATCATCCGCGGCAGAGTGACCGCGAACGCACTGGACGAGACGGATGCCTCGTGGCCGCGGTGGTTCCAGCGCGTGGTGCAGCAGAACCAGAAGCTGACGGCGCTTCCCGCCTCGGACGGCAACGAAGCGACGCTCCTGCCGCACTACCAGGAGTCGATCGACGCGATGGCCGCCGAGGTCGACACCGCGAAGGACTTCGTCCACATCGAGTTCTTCATCGTCGGATGGGACGACACCACCCGCGGATTCTTCGCCGCGATGGAGCGCGCCGTCGCGCGCGGCGTCACCGTTCGCCTCCTGGCCGACTACGTCGCGACGAAGAAGGTGGCCGGCAGCGACAAGATGCTGGCCGAGCTCGACCGCATCGGCGTGAAGTGGGCGTGGATGCTCCCGGTCGAGCCCTTCAAGGGCAAGTACCAGCGCCCCGACCTGCGCAACCACCGCAAGATCGTCGTGGTCGACGGACGCGTCGCGTTCATGGGTTCGCAGAACCTCATCGCCCGGCACTACGACTCGCCGAAGAACATCAAGCGCGGCCTCAAATGGCAGGAGCTCATGACGCGGCTGACCGGCCCGGTCGTGGCATCCGTCAACACGGTCTTCCTGTCGGACTGGCTCATCGAGACTGGCGAGGACCTGTCGCAGACGGCCCAGGTGCCGGCGGCCCAGCTGCCGGTGTCGACCGCCCCCGACGCGCTGCAATGCCAGGTCGTGCCGAGCGGACCGGGCTACGACACCGAGAACAACCTGCGCCTGTTCCTGTCGCTGATCTACGGGGCGACCGAGAAGGTCATCCTCACGAGCCCGTACTTCGTGCCCGACGAGGCGATGGTCTACGCGATCACGAGCGCGTGCCAGCGTGGCCTCGAGGTGCAGCTGTTCGTCTCCGAGATCGGCGACCAGTTCATGGTGTGGCACGCGCAGCGGTCGTACTACCAGGTGCTGCTCGAGGCGGGCGTGCGGATCTTCCTGTACCCCGAGCCGTTCATCCTGCACTCGAAGCACTTCTCGATCGACGACGACATCGCCGTCATCGGCTCGAGCAACATGGACATCCGCTCGTTCAGCCTCAACAGCGAGGTCTCCCTCATGGTGCGGGGCGAGTCCTTCGTCGCCGGCATGCGCGAGGTCGAGCAGGCCTACCGCGACGCCGGCCGCGAGCTCACCCTGGAAGAGTGGCGACGCGAGCCCGCCAAGGCCACGTTCCTCGACGGACTGATGCGCCTCACCTCTGCGCTGAACTGAGGTTTCTGGTGACGGATGCCTCGGCCCGCGGCATCCGTCCCTTCTGATGTGTGTGCGGCCCAGGTCCCCCGGCTCCTTCTGATGTCTCTGCCGCCCGAGGCCCCCGCTCCTTCCGCTGTGTGTGCGGCCCGCGGTCCCCCGGCTCCTCATTTGAGGACCGTTGCCGAGATGAGGTCGGCCCTCGCCCATTCGGTCCTCATCTCGGCCGAGATCCTCAATTGAGGAGCGGTCGTGGGAGGTTACACACAGCTCGACCTCGCCTCCTCCCCAGGGCGCCCGCAGCGGCGGTTCTCATCGGATCTCTGTGAACGGGGAGAGTCGACGGCGTCGGGCGTCCACCCTGAATCGATGGGAACAGCGACGTCGGAGCCTCCGTGGATGCAGCGGCTGCACGCCCAGAACGGGATCGCCCGCCAGTCAGCCCTCCTCGGCAGGGACACGAGCAAACGCGATCTGGCCGACGCGGTGGCAGCAGGGTCGCTCTGGCGCATCCGCCGGTCCTGGCTGGCGCTGCCGAGCGCTGATCCGCAGCTGGTCGCCGCCGCACGCGCAGGGGTCGTCCTGGGGTGCATCACGCAGGCCCAACGGCTCGGGCTGTGGGTGCACGGCGACACGTCACGGCAACACGTCTGTGCTCCGCCGAGCTCTGGAGGCGTGCGGCTGGAGCCGGAGGGGAGCACGGGAGCTCCGAAGGCGATCGTCCACTGGTTCGTACCCGTCGTCGCCCGCACGCCGCATGTGCTGGAAGACGGGATCGAGAACACCCTTGTCGCGATCGCGCAGTGTCAGCCCTTCGAACATGCGCTCGCCGTGTGGGAATCCGCGCTGAACAAGAGCCTGATCGACCGCGAGGTGCTCGCGCGCCTGAGACTGCCCGGTCTTGCCCGCGACATCCTCGCCGAAGCGACGCCCTTCGCCGACTCGGGGCTCGAGACCATCGTGCCGCGTCGACTGCGCTGGCTCCGCGTGCGGATTCTCCACCAGATCTGGCTTCATGGGCATCGCGTCGACTTCCTCATCGGCGACCGGCTTGTCCTGCAGATCGACGGCGGGCACCATGTCGGACTCCAGCGCGACTCCGACAACCGGCACGATGCCGAGCTCATGCTCCGCGGCTACCACGTGATCCGCGTCGGCTACAGACAGGTCATGGATGACTGGCCTCATGTCCAGCAGCTCGTGATGAACGCCGTCGCCCAGGGTCTGCACCTCGCGCGCTGACCCCGCGATCCCGACGTATTGCCGAACAGCACCGTCAGCACGGCCCTGCTTCGGCGCACGACGAGAGTGTGCTCCTCAGTTGAGGAGCTGCGCCCAGATGCGGAGCCTGTCCGCGGCGGACGGTCCTCAACTCGGCAACGCTCCTCAATTGAGGACGGCGCCGCGCCGGAGCCGCGGAAACGCCGTGCGCCGGGACTCGATCCGCTTCCTCAAATGAGGAGGTGCGCCGAGATGCGGAGCATCCGTCCCTGTGCACTCCTCAACTCGGCGATGGTCCTCAGTTGAGGAGCAGGAGGCCTGCGCCCCGCGCTGGACGCGCCGCGCGGGGTTGTAGGGGAAGACGGATGCCTCGGCCCGAGGCATCCGTCCCCCACACGCAGAGAACCCGCTAGACCTTGAGGTTCTGGCGCGGCACCACGACCTCGCGGATGATCAGCAGGATCGATGCCATCACGGGCAGGGCGACCAGGACGCCGACGATGCCGGCGAGCGCGCCACCGGCGAGGGCGCCGATGAGGACGAGGGCGGCGGGGATCTCGATCGCCTTGTTCATGACGCGCGGGCTGACGACGTAGGACTCGATCTGGATGTAGACGAGGTACGCGATGAAGAAGATCAGCGCCTGCTCCGGGCTCGTGAACAGCGCGATGATCGACGCGAAGATCCAGAAGATCACCGAGCCGAACAGCGGGATCAGCGTCACCACGAAGGCGATGACGGCCATGAGTGCGGGGAACGGCAGCTGGATCACGACGTGGAGGACGAACACCACGGCCGCGTTGATCGACGAGAGGATGACCGAGCCGATCAGGGCGCTGCCGACGGAGTCGGTGATGCGCTCGGTGAGGTCCGCGAGGCGCACGCGGCTGTGGGCCGGGGCGAGGTCGTAGAAGGCACGCTTGGCGGCCGTCAGCGACGCGAGGAAGTACAGCGTCAGCGCTATGACGACGAAGCTCGCCGAGATCGCCGCGACGAAGCCGACGCCGACCGCCAGCACACCGCCGCCGAGTGCCGCGAGCGTCGACGGCGCCGAGATCCACGTGGCGATCTGCTCGAGGGCTCCGAGCACCGCGACCTGCGCGTCGGGACTCAGCCGCGCGAACCATTCGGACTGCGGGATGTTCTCGACCAGCTCGGGGATCGCCTGCACCAGTTGCACGATCTGGGCGATGACCGGCGGCAGAACGAAGACGAAGAACGCCACCATGACCAGCGCGAAGCCGGCGAACACGATCGCGATGCCGGCGCCGCGCTTGACCTTGTGGCGCTCGAGCATCCGCACGATGGGGTCGAGGCCGATGGCGAGGAACATGCCCAGGATGATGTAGACGAGGATCGTCGAGATCGACCCGATGGCCGATCCGAGGACGATCGCCCCCAGAACGCCGATGGTGACCATGAAGCCCGTCGCGAGCGGATGGTCGAGCCCTGCCAGCACCTTCGGGAAGCGGTGGGGACGCTCCTGCGTCACCGCGACCACCTCCTCGGCGGACACGGACGACGTGACGGGTTCGGCGGGGTCGGTCATGCCCTAATAATGGGGCCTTTGAACGCCGGGGGAACAGTCCGACGCGGCACGGATTTTCGTTGCTCGTCTGCCGCGTTTAGGTAGTACGGTTCTGCCAGGGGATGGCCACGACATGGTCGGTCCCTCCGACAATCGATTCGACGGCTCGTCCCGTCGAGAAAGCTGGTGTGACATGGGTGGCGGCATCTGGGACTTCATCCTCTGGTTCTTCTGGATCTTCGTCTTCGTCGCGTACCTGATGGTGCTCTTCTCGATCATCGGCGACCTGTTCCGCGACGACTCGCTCAACGGCTGGCTGAAGGCCATCTGGATCCTGTTCCTGATCTTCGTCCCGTTCCTCACCGCGCTGGTCTACCTCATCGCCCGCGGCAACGGCATGCAGAAGCGCTCGATCGCACAGGCGCAGGAGCTCCGCGCCGCACAGGACGCCTACATCCGGCAGACCGCAGGGTCCGGCGGCTCCAGCGCGACCGACGACATCGCGAAGGCCAAGTCGCTGCTCGACTCGGGCGCGATCTCTCAGGCCGAGTTCGACGCCCTCAAGGCCAAGGCGCTGGCGGCGTAAGCCGGCACCGGAACAGGAGAAGACATGACGACCTTCGACTACGGCCCGATCGAGTTCTACGCGATCGGCTTCGAGGGCGACCGCCCGGGTCCGGCGGTGCTCCAGGCGATCGACGACCTCGTCGCCTCGGGCACGGTGAACGTGCTCGACCTCGTGTTCGCGCGCCGCTCGCCCGAGGGCGAGATCGAGGTGCTCGAGCTCTCCGACACGATCGACGATGGCGCCCCGGCGCTCGATCTCGCCGGACTCGCGGGCCAGGACGACATCCTCTACCTCGCCGAGAACCTCGAGCCGGGCTCGTCGGCCGCGATCCTCGTCATCGAGCTGCTGTGGGCGAAGTCGTTCGCCGCGGCGCTCTACGACGCCGGTGGCGCCGTCATCGCCCGCGAGGGCATCCCGGCACCGATCGTCAACGCGTTCCTCGCCGAGAACGCGGACTGAAGGAGGAAAGACACATGCCACTCGGAAGAATGGGCCGTCCCGGCCTGATCGGCATGGCCGCCCGCACCGCTGTCGTCGCAGGAACCGCGACGGCCGTCTCGGGCAGCGTCGCACGCCACCAGCAGCAGAAGTACTACGACCAGTCGCAGCAGCAGGCGTATGAGGCGCAGGCTCAGCAGGCGGCCATGGACCAGGCGGCGGCGCAGGCCGTCGCCAACGCCCAGGCCACGCAGGCGCCCGCGCCGGCCGCTGCGCCCGCTCAGGACGACATGATGGCCAAGATCACGCAGCTCGCGCAGCTGCACGCTCAGGGCATCCTGTCGGACGAGGAGTTCGCGGCCGCGAAGGCCAAGCTGCTCTCCTGACGCGCATCGTCGAGAAGGCCGCGACCCCCGCCGGGGACGCGGCCTTCTTGCATAGGAGAGGGACGGATGCTGCGCCCGCCGGTGCGGTGTGCGCCTGAGGTCCGCCCCGATTCGCCGAGCCGAGGGATTCCCGCCGAAACCGATGGCAACGTCCCCGGTCTCGGCGCGGATGCCTCGGCTCGACCTGACGAACGCCGCTGCTCAGCCGCCCGGGCGGTCGTCGCCGCCGTCGCCCCTCGGTTCGGGTCCGCGCTCCGGTCCCGGCGCGCCGCCCTGCGTGGGGGGCGACGTGAGCGCGTCGATCCTCTCGATCAGCGCACGCAGCTGTGCACGCGTCGCGGGCTCCTCGTCGTCGTGGTCGCGGGCAGCACGCTCGAGCACCCACGATGCCAGCGTCGCCGTGATCACTCCGGCCAGCGCGACCCCGCCGAACATGAGCCCGACGCCGACCCATCGGCCGGCACCCGTCACGGGCGTGTAGTCGCCGTAGCCGGTTGTCGTGACCGTCACGCACGACCACCAGATCGCGATGTCGAACGTCGTGATGTTGGCGCCGGGCGCGTGGCGCTCGGCCTCGAGCACGGCAAGCGACGCGATGTAGATCAGGATCAGCGATGCGCCCACGCCGTAGACGAGGATCTGCGTGCGCAGTACACCGCCGGCGGTCGTCTTCATCCCCGGGATGTGCGTCAGGAACCGCAGCAGGCGGACGAGCCGCAGCACCGGAACCAGCGCGAACGCCAGCGCGGGCAGATGCCTGCGGAACCACACCCGCTTGTTCTCGGCGAGGCTCAGGCGCACGAGATAGTCGGCGATGAACATCGCCCAGGTGACGAGCACCACGACCGTGGCGATGGTCCAGCCGGGTCCCTGCAGGTCGCCGATCACACGCCACGAATAGGCCACGAGGTACGCGAGACTCGCGATAATCAGCGGAGTCTGCGTCCGCTTGTGCCAGGTGTGCTCGTCCACAGCCGAATCATGGCGCATGCCGCTCCGTGGTGCGCGTGGACGCGCCCCACGGTGCACGATCGTGTCGCCTGCGATCCTCGCGATGGTGACCCCCTGCCGATATCGTGTGCCCATGCCCGGCCCGTCCACCGCCTCGCCCGCACCGGCCACGCCGCCGGGACCGCAGCTCACTGTCCGCCGGCTGGTGCTGCTGTCGATCCCGGCGATTCTCATCGGCGTCCTGTCAGCGCTCTCGCTGCGCGCCGTCGACCTCCTCGCCGATCAGCTCGACGACGGGCTCTGGACGAACCTGCCGAAGTCGCTGGGTATCGCGTCGGACTCGCCATGGTGGATCTTCGCCGTGCTGACGTTCACCGGAATCGCGGTCGGGCTGGTGGTGTGGCTCGTACCCGGCCACGCCGGCCCCGACTCGGCGACGACCGAGCTCGCGGCAACGCCGCTCCAGCTGTCGGTGCTGCCCGGGCTCGCGGTCGTCGTCATCCTCAGCCTCGCCGGCGGCGTCAGTCTCGGCCCCGAGAACCCGATCATCGCCATCAACGTCTCCCTGGCAGTGGCGATCATCGCCCGGATCTCGAAGGCCGTGCCGCCCGCCCTCATCGGCGCGCTGGCCATCTCGGCGACGATCGGTGCGCTGTTCGGCACGCCCGTCGCGGCGGCGCTCGTCTTCACCGGCATGGTCGGCGAGTTCAAGATGGGCGGCTCGCTGTGGGACAAGCTCTTTCTCCCGCTTGTCGCCGCAGGCGCCGGGTCCGTCACGACCTACCTTCTCGGCGGCGGTTTCGGAGCGCAGTCTCCGTTCGACCCGTACGGCAGCCCGCAGCCGTTCGATCTGCTCACCGGGTCGCTCATCGCGTGCGGCGCGGCCGCCTTCGGCCTCGTCGGCATCTATCTCTTCCCGCTGGTGCACCGCGCGTTCCACGCGCTGCGGCATCCACTGCTCTTCACCGCGCTCGGGGGCGTGGTGCTGGGCCTGCTGGGCGCGATCGGCGGACCGATCACCCTGTTCAAGGGCCTCGACCAGAGCGCAGAGCTGCTCGCCGACCCCGACGCCTACCCGCCCGGACAGCTCACGATCATCCTGCTCGTCAAGATGGCGGCGCTCGTGGTGGCGGCCTCGGCGGGATTCCGCGGCGGTCGCATCTTCCCCGCGGTCTTCCTCGGCGTGGCGGCGGGCCTGCTGGGCGGCGCGCTCCTCCCCGGGCTCCCGCTCTCACTCGCGGTGGCGTGCGGCATCCTCGGCGTCGTCCTGGCGATCGCGCGCGACGGCTGGGTCGCGCTCTTCGTGGCCGTCGCCCTCGTGGACGACATCACGGTGCTGCCGATGCTCTGCATCATCGTTCTGCCCACATGGCTGGTCGTGACGCGGGCGCGCGACATGCTCATCACGCCCGACGACCTCGCGCGCGAGCGCACGCCCGCCCGCCTCCCCTGGGAGCAGGCGGCCTCAGTCCGCTGACGCCGCCTGCCGCGAGTCCTGCTGCAGCGCCCCCGCATTGCGGATGAACAGCACGATCCACGTGAACACGAGGATGCCCGCCACCAGTTCCACGGCGGTCAGCGTGTAGTAGCCGATGAAGAAGAAGACCGCGAGCAGCAGGGTGACCGCGAGGAAGAGCCAGCCGAGGACGACGAAGGCCCGCGAGATGCCGGTGATCCACTTCGGAAGCGCGATGACGAGCACGCCGAACGCCGCGACCATGCCCGACGCGACGCCGGTGTGCAGCGCGAAGAACTGGTCCACCGGGAACACGCCCACGAGCCCCAGGAACACGCCGAGCACGATGAGGGTCACGCGCACGCGCCCGATCCCCTTAGGGTTCTCCGTCGGGATGCCGCGCGTCGAGTAGCGGGCGAGCGTCGTCACGAGGAAGCCGGCGACGATGATCGTGATGTTGAACGCGAAGGCCGAGACGTTCGACGACATGCCGAGGGCGCTGAGGTTGTCCTTCCACCAGTCCGGGTCGCTCGCGGTCAGCATGCTGGCGAGGACGCCGAACACCAGGAACACGGCGAGCACCACTGCCAGCAGCTGCAGGTCCATGTGCGTGGCGGAGTAGAACGCGAGATAGCCGGTCATCGCGGCGGTGGCGCCCGCAAGCAGCAGCACCGGCAGCGCGAAGACCGTCGCGCCGATGAAGGCCTGCTCGAGGATGACCGCGAGCAGCGTCCATCCGAGCAGCGCGATCACGCCGTGCGCGAAGGCGAGGGCGGCGACGTCGATGTAGTCCAGCACGCGCAGGCGGTCGGCTCCTTCATGACGGTGCACGACGATCCGGCCCGCGATCACCGCTAGGAAGGCGACGACGCCCGAGGCGATCGCCGCGAACTGGCCGACCGAGCCCGGTCCCGAGATCGGCGCGGCCTGGAACTGGAACGCGATCAGGGAGATGAGGGCGACGAGGACGAACGAGACCGCGCCGACGCCGAGGGCGAGCGACTCGAGCGATCGCTCACTCGATGCGTCGAACACTCCCCCGCTCCGGCGGGGCGAGGCAGGCTGCCCGGGGGCGGGTCGATCGAGCGAGGTCTGGGTCATCGGGGGCTCCGGGAGGACTCGAGTGGTGCGGGCGAGAGGTGGGTCAGGAATCGGAGAGTGATTCACGGGCGGCGGACGCGGGAGTGGCCGTGCGGTCTCCGGACAGCCACCGCAGCCATAGTGAGCCAGGGTCGCCCTCGAGCACCAGCGTCCTGACGAACAATGTCAGCGGGATCGAGAGGATCGCACCCAGCGGGCCGATCACGAACGTCCAGAACACGACCGAGAAGAAGCTCAGCGTGAGGCTGAGGTCGACCGCGTCGCTCACGAACTTCGGCTGCACGAGCACCTGCAGCACCACGTTGACGACGCAGTAGATCGCGATGACCGCGAGGAACATCGGCCAGCCGCCGACGACGAACGCGAGGACAGCCGGCGGGATGAGGCCGAGGACGAACCCGATGTTGGGGATGAAGTTCGTCACGAACGCGAGCACCGCCCACACGATCGGCGCGGGAACGCCGAGGGCCCACAGCGCCAGGCCGTCGATGATCGCGACGATCGCGCCGAACGACGCATTGACGACGTAGTACCGGCGGACACCGGTGTTGAGGCGTCCGATCCGGGCGAGGACCGGGCGGCGGCCGGCGCCGAAGACCCGCTCCGCGTCGCGGTACCGCGCCGCGTCGGCCGCCGTGAAGATGATGTAGGAGACGACGAAGAAGAGGGCCGTGACCACCCCGATCACCGTGCCCCCGATGCTCCCCACGAGTCCCAGCAGCGCCTTGGGGTCGAGCACCGAGGCCGCAGCATCCGTCGCCTGCTGATCCAGGCCGGCGGACTGCAGCCACGCGAGGAAGTCGTCGAGGCTGCCGCGCAGCTGGTCGAGGTAGTCCGACACGAGGCCCGCGAACTGCACGCCGGCGACCCACAGCAGCACGCCCATGACCGCAAGCACCAGGTAGGCGAGCAGAATGACAGCGGTCGTACCCGCCCAGCGGGGCCAGCCGCGGCGCTCGAGCGGACGACGGACGGGCTCGCAGATCACGACGAGGACGATGGCGAGCGCCAGCGGCCCGATCAGGCTCCGCGCGAAGTACACGCCGGCGAGCACGATCACGGTGGCGGCCAGCACGAGGAGCACACGCAGGCCCGGCGAGATCGCAGGGGGCGGAGCGGGCTGCGCGGCGCGGGTCACGGCGCCAGGGTACCGCTCTTCCCGGCCGGTGCTGCTCAGTGCCACACTGGGCCCATGTCTCCGATCGACGCCTCGCCCATCGGCCGCACGTGGGCCCCTCTGCCGTCGTACGCCGACCACATCGCCGATGGCCGCGCCGCCCGCGAGCACACTCCCCGGGAGTCGCTCGCCGAGCTGCCGACGAACGACCGAGACCCGATGGCGATCCTCGACGCACAGGACGCGGACCGGGTTCCCGAGCTCGTGCCGGTGCGCACCGAGCGCATGGCCGCGAGCGCCTTCGCCTTCTACCGCGGGACGGCCGCCCTGATGGCCGCGGACCTTTCGCGATCGCCCAGCAGCGGAGTGAGCGTCGGGTCCTGCGGCGACGCGCACGTGTCGAACTTCGGGCTGTACGCGTCACCGCAGCGCACCCTCGTCTTCGACCTCAACGACTTCGACGAGTCCGCCTGGGCGCCGTGGGAGTGGGACGTGAAGCGCCTGGTCACCAGCATCGTCATCGCCGGGCAATCGACCGGGCGTGCCGACTCCGTCGTGCGTGAGGCATCGCTGGACGCGGTGCGCGTCTATGCGCGTGCGATCAGCACCGGCGCCAAGCGCAGCCCGCTGAAACGCTACTACGACCGCTTCGACGCCATGGCCGCCGAGCGAGCCGTGGACGCCGACACCCGCGCCGCCATCGACTCCGCGATCAAGGAGGCCGAGAAGCGCACCGGCGCCCGCGCGGCGAAGAAGATGACTCAGGTCGACGCGGAGGGCAGGGTCGTCTTCGTCGAGGCGCCGCCGACGATGACCCACATCGACGCCCAGTCGGAGGAGCGGGTCCTCGGCGTCTTCGACCAGTACGTGCAGTCGGCCAACATCGACATCCGCGCGCTGCTGCAGAAGTACCGTATGTCGGACATCGCCCTGCGCGTCGTGGGGGTGGGCAGCGTCGGCACACGCTGCTTCGTGATCTCGATGCAGGACGGCGACGACGGCGTGCTGCTGCTCCAGGGCAAGGAGGCGGGCAAGAGCGTGCTGATCCAGTACGGCAAGGCCGAGCAGCCGGACGTCGTCACGCGGTTCATCGACGAGTACGGCGACGGAGGCCGCGTGGTCGGCATGCAGCGCATCCTCCAGTCGGTGTCGGACCCCTTCCTCGGTTTCGTCCGCCGCACGACGTACGGCGCCCAGCGCGACTTCTATGTCCGTCAGTTCCGCGACAAGAAGGGCGGATTCGACATGGACGAGCTCGACGACTCCGCGTTCCTCTGGTACGCCGACGCGTGCGCGGCGACGCTGGCCCGGGCGCACGGCCAGTCCCCCGCTTCCGCGGCCGTGGCGGGCTACGTCGGCGGGGGCCGCGTGGCGGGCGAGGCGATCCTGGAGTGGGCGTACGCGTACGCCGACCTCTCACGCGCCGACTGGCAGCTGTTCCGCACGCACCGCGGAGTCGACGCGGCGAGCTGAGGCTCAGCGGCGGTTCTGCAGCCGCAGGCGCAGCGATGCGACGAGCATCTCGAGACCGATCTCGAAGGCGGCGTCGCTGCGCTCGGCGCCGTGCGCGGCATCCGTGATCAGTCGTCCGAGCGTCGCGGTGGGCACCGTCGGCTGCCAGATCTCGTCGGGCGACGCGAGGTCCAGGCCGAAGCCGATCGCATAGGCGTCGACGATGGCCACGATCGCGAGCACCTCGTCGTCGGGCACGCCCGCGCCGACGAGCGCGGTGGCGAGCCGGTCGTAGCTGCCGATGACACCGGGATCGGTGATCGTCTTGCCGACGATGAGCGGCACGATCAGCGGGTGATCGGCATACAGGTGGCGCAGGCCCCGCACCGTCCCCGTCACGATCTCGTCCCACTCCCCCGTGATCGGCTCGGGGAAGTACCGCGCGCCGAGCCGTGAGCGCATGAGCTCGATGATGGCGTCCTTGCCGTCGACGTGGTTGTACAGCGACGACGGCGTGACCCCGAGCTTGCGGGCGAGGGCGTTGACGCCGAACGTGTCGCCGGAGTCGGCGAGCTCGATCGCGGCGTCGGCGATGAGATCGACCGACAGCAGGTTCACGCGAGGACGCGGCATCCGTCTCCCTCCATCCCGGTCAGCCTAGCTTCGCCGTCATCGGGGCTTCCCGGATCCGTTACACCCGTGCAACAATAAACGAATACCGTTCGTTTACCGGCCAGGCTGGCCGGGTGTCGCACACCGTCGTGCAGGAAACGACAGAAGGATCCCGTATGAACGACCTCACCGCTCGCGTGCCCCTGCGGTTCCCGACCGCAGCCGCGACCTTCGCCATCGGCATCGCCGGCTACCTCGGCGTCAACCTCTCGCCGTACATGATCACCGCCCTGCAGACCGGGTTCGGCACGGACGTGCTCACCGCGAGCTGGATCGTCACCGCGACGCTGCTCGCCACCGCGGTCACCGGTCTCGCGACGGCGCCGCTGTGCGCCGGAGCGCATCGCCGCACGGTCGCGCGCATCGGCCTGGCGGCCGGGCTCCTCGGGTTCGCCGCGGCGGCACTCGTCCCGTCGGCGGGCATCGCGATCTCCGGGCTCCTCGTCGGCGGCGTCGGCGCGGGCTGCGCGGTCGCCGCCGCCGGCGCCGCCCTCGCCGCGTTCCGCAACCCGGATCGCGTCGCGGGCTTCAACGGCCTCGCGAACCGCGCGGTCATCACCATCGTGCTCGCGGTGATCCCGCTGATCGGCCTCGCACCGCTCGACGTCTTCGGCGCCCTCGCGCTGTTCTGCCTCATCGGCCTGGTGGCGGTCGGCTGGCTTCCGGTGGCGCCCGTCATCGACCCGCAGGCGGCCGCGGCGGTGCCCGAAGCCATGCCGGTCACGATCCCCGCGACGGGGGTCGTGCGGAGCGTCCGCGCACGCTCGGCGTCGCGCACGGTCACGATGGCCGGCTTCGCGCTGCTGGTGACCTTCGCCCTGTGGGCGGCGAGCGAGGACTCGCTGTGGGCCATGGCCGGCGTCATGGGCGGCGAGCAGGCGGGACTCACCCCCGAGGGGCTGGGTCTCGCGCTGAGCGGTGCGACCGCGGGCGGGCTCGTGGGCTCCGTGCTGCTCATGGTCGTCGGCAACCGGCTCGGCCGCGCGGTCCCCCTCGTGGTGCTGCTCGTCGCCGGCGGTGCCCTGAAGATCGCGCTCGGCTTCGCGGGCGACCAGACGGCGTTCATCACGCTCTTCATCGTCTGGAACACCATCTACGCGATCGCCTTCATGTACTTCGTCTCCACCTCGGCCGCCCTCGACGCGGACGGCCGCTGGTCGGGCCCCCTGCTCGCGGTGTACCTCGTCGGGTCGGCGCTCACGCCGGTCATCGGCGCGGCACTCGTCGAAGCGTTCGGCTATCAGGGATTCACCGTCGTGCTGGGCGTGGCGAGCTTCGTGCTCGCGATCCCGGCGGCGATCGTCGCGGCGGTCTCGACGAGGGTGGAGAGGGATGCTGCGGCCGAGGCCGCTGTCGAGACCGCTGCCGCAGAGACCGAGGAGCTCCACGCATGACCGCCACCATCTACACCGGAGGACGCATCTTCACCGCGGGCGCGGAGCCCTGGGCCGAGGCCCTCGTCGTCGCCGGCGACGGGGTCGTGTTCGCGGGCGATGCGGAGGGCGCCCGCGCCGCGGCGGGCACGGAGGCCGCCGTCGTCGACCTCGACGGCCGGCTGCTGCTCCCCGGATTCACCGACGCACACACGCACCTCGTGATGATGGGCGAGGCCCTCGGGCGGGTGGGGCTCACCGATGCCCGCACGCTCGCCGACATCCAGGAGCGCCTCCGTTCCGCGCGGGCGGCGCAGCCCGACGCCGCGCGCGTGCTGGGCCGCGGATGGCTGTTCGACTCGGTTCCCGGCGGCAGGCCCACGGCCGCCATGATCGACGCCGCGGTCGCGGACGTGCCGGTCTACCTCGACGCCAACGATTACCACTCGTGCTGGGTGAACTCGGCGGCTCTCGCCGAGCTCGGGATCACCCGTGACACCCCCGATCCCCTGGGCGGGCGCATCGGCCGCGACGCCGACGGCGAGCCCGACGGCATGCTGTACGAGACGGCCGCGCAGACGCACGTGTGGGCGTTCCTGGCGGACCAGACCGACGACACCGCCCGCGACGCCGCGGTCGAGCGCACGCTCGCCGCCTACGCCGCCACCGGCGTGACCGGAGCGGTCGACATGGCGTTCGACGACCTCGGACTCGCGGCGTTCCAGCGGGCAGCCGAGCGGCGCGGCGGGCACCTGCCGGTGCGCGTCGCCGCCCACTGGTTCGTCGAGAACACCGGCGACGAGGCGGCGAACCTCGCACAGGTGGCCCGGGCCGCCGAGCTCGCCGAGACGGTGCGCTCGCCCTGGCTGCGGATCGTCGGCATCAAGCTCGTGATCGACGGCGTCATCGATGCGTGCACCGCCGCGATGCGGCATCCGTATTCCAACGGCTCGAACGCGCAGCCGATCTGGTCGCTCGCCGACATCACGCCCGTCGTCGCCGCCGCCGACGCGGCGGGGCTGCAGGTCGCGCTGCACGCGATCGGCGATCTGGCCAGCGACATCGCCCTCGACGCGCTCGAGCACGCCGCCGCGGTGAACGGCGACCGCCCGCGTCGTCACCGCATCGAGCACCTCGAGTACGCCTCCCCCGGCACGGCCGAGCGCATGGCGCGACTCGGGGTGACGGCATCCATGCAGCCCGTGCACGCCGACCCGGCCATCTTCGACAACTGGGCCGCGATGCTCGGCGACGAGCGCGTCGACCGCGCGTTCGCGTGGCCCGAGTACGTCGACGCCGGCGCTCTGCTGGCCTTCTCGACCGACGCACCCACCGCACCGCACGAGGCCCTCCCGAACATGTACATCGCGGCGACCCGCCGCTCCGCGCTCGACGACTCGTTCACCCCGCGGCACCCGCAGTTCGCGCTGCCCCTCGCCCAGGCGCTCGGACATGCGACGAGGGATGCTGCCGCCTCCGTGGGCGACGGCGCCACGCGCGGGCGGCTCGAGGCGGGACTGGCCGCGGACTTCGCGATCATCGACGCCGACCCGTTCGCCGATGGTCCCGAGTCGCTGCTGACCGCCCGGGTCGTGCGCACTGTGGTGGCCGGCGCGACGAGGTACGACGCGGGAGTCCTCTGAGCGCTATCCGGTTTCTGGCGGGTGCGCGGCGAGCCACTCGTTTGCGACGCGCTTGGTCACCTTGAGCAGCCAGGCATCGGTGATGACCTCGCGCAGCTGCGCGAGGTCGATGCGGTCGAGACGCACGAGCACGGCCGGGTAGCCGTCGAAATGCGGGATGGTGAAGAACACGCCGGGGTAGGTCTCGAGCAGCGCCGCCTTGACCTGAGCGCCGTCCGTTCGCACGCCCACGACGTCGCCCGGCGGCCACTCGCGCCCGAGGGCCGCGAGCTGATCGAGGTCGCGGCCGCTCGGGCCGCGCTGCCACACGAAGAGGCCGGCGGGTGTGCGCCACCCCACCCCGCCGCGGTGTCCGTCGACGCGCTCGATCACGTCGGGGAACCCGAGCGCGATGGCGCGGACGTCGTCGAGAGTCGGCATGTGTCCATCATGTGACGGCTCAGCGTCCACCGCGAGATCCACCGGCTGTCCGGTTGACGTGTCCCGATAGGGTCGAAGGACCGTGCCCCGCGCTCCCGACGCGTGCGGGCGAGGAGGGGGTTCCACGGATGCCTGGATTCGATCGCCCGCGCCGCCGGATGCGCAGCTTCGTCGCCGGTCTCACCGCCGCGCTGCTGGCCACCACCGGAGCCGTCCTGGCCGGAGCGATCGATCCTCAGCCTGCGGCGGCCGCCTATCCCGAGTCCGTCAACCCCTTCGCGATCGCGGGCGGCTTCACGGTCTACGCCCGGGAAGATGCGCTGCTGCAGAACCAGGAGACCGAGGGCAGCATCGCGGTGGGCGGGACCGCCACGGTCCAGGGCAGCAGCGGGCAGTACACGATCATCCACGTCTCCGCCGGCACGGGGAACTACGATCTGCCGACGGTCGATGGCGACCCCACCCGGTTCCTCGTCGGCGAGTACAGCACCGCGAGCACCGGCATCCTCGCCATCACAAGCGCCGGCACGACGGACCCGGCGCTGTGGGGCGACCTCAAGATGGTCCAGCGCGACGGCGGCTGGCAGGCGTTCACGCGCGCGGACTGGCTGCGCCTGAACCAGAACCCCTCCAACGTCGACCAGACCCCGCTGATCGACGCGACCCACCAGCAGTACCCGGCGGATGCTGCGCCCCCGTCCGGTGCGGCCGGCGACGGCAGCATCTACACGGCGAACACCTCCGCCACCGCGGTCGCCGACTACGTCGAGGCCAACCGCGATGCGTCGTGGGAGGAGGCGTCGAGCTGCTTCGACGACATCGCCGACCCCACCACCGGCGTCGGCTACCACGTCGGCGTGGCCGAGGACGCGGGCGACCGCGTCGTCCTCGAGGAGCTGAGCCCGGACCAGCCGAACATCGTGGACTACGCCGATATCGCCGGTGCGTCGCTCATCCAGTTCTCCCCCGGGCCGACGCCCGGCGTGTCGAATCCGCTGGTCATCCGGGTGCCCGCCGGGACGACCGAGGTGATCGGCGCGCGGGCGGATCCCCAGGGCGTGCACTCGCCGTACATCGTGTGGGACCTCTCACAGCTGACCGGCGACGTCACCGTGGCCGCCGGCCAGGCCCGCATCGACGGCTCGATCTACGCCCCGAACGCCTCGGTCACCGTGAACGCCGCGCCGCTCGACGGCCAGGTGATCGGTCAGAACGTCATCATCCAGGGCGGCGAGGTCCACTCGTTCCTCTTCTCCGGCGAGATCTCGTGCGACGACGCCAGCGGCACCTTCGTGGTGCGCAAGGCCCTGTCGGGCGGCATCCAGCCCGGCGATCTTCCCGAGGGGGCGACGTTCACCGTCAACTACCGCGCCGTGGACCCGGACGGCAACGTCACCGTCGGCTCACTCGAGGTACCGGCCGACGGCACCCCGGTCCCCGCGGGCGAACGGTTCCCGGCGGGCACGGAGATCACCTTCGAGGAGATCACGCCCGAGACCATCCCCGGCTGGGCATGGGGCGACGTCGAGATCGACCCGAACCCGCTGATCGTGGGCACCGGCACCGCCCAGGTGGTCGTCACGAATACGGCGACCCGGGTGACGGGCACCTTCAGCGTCTCGAAGTCGATCGACGATCCGTCGGGCGAACCTCCGGTCCTCGATGGGTCGGTGCCCGTGACGTGGATCGCCCGATACGGCGGCGAGCAGATCGGCACCGGCACGATGAACGTGCCTTTCACCGGCACGCCCGTCGTCCCGGTCGACGGGAACGGCGCCCCGATCGCCTTCCCGGTGGGCACCCGCATCATCCTCACCGAGAACCTCGACGGCATCGATCCGCCGCCGGGGTACGACTGGAGCGGCATCGGGTGGAACCCGGGGCGCACGTTCGTGATCACCGGGGCCGGCACGACGGTGGAGGTCGAGCTGACGAACCTCGTCACCCCGACCGACGATGGCCGCACGATCACGATCGTCAAGTCCGCGACCGGCTCGGCCGCGGACCCGCGGTTCGGCTACGAGGTCACCTACAACACGAACCCCGCCCCTGAGCGGGCGACCCTTCCCCTGCCGGTGGGTGAGCCCCAGCTGATCGAGGACCTCGAGACGGGCGCCGAGACGCTGGAGCTGGCCGAGCTTGCGCCGACGTTCGAGGGTGACACCGTGGCGAACGTCGACGATTGGGTGCCGCCCGTCTTCAACGTCACGGTCGACGGCGTGACGACTCCATACCAGCCGGACGGCTTCGGGGACGTCGTGGACATCCCCCTTCCGCCCGACTCGGCTGCCGACATCGAGGTCGAGGTGACGAACGCGCTCAAGGAGGGCACCTTCACGATCTCGAAGGAGTTCGACGGCGTCCCGCCCGACCAGGTGCCCCCGGGCCTCGAGTTCACCGTCGCCTGGACGGCGTATTTCCCGACGACCGAGCCCGAGGACGTGATCCAGGAGGGCGTGCTGCGGGTCCCCGGCAACGGCGCGCCGGTCGGCCCCGTCGACGACGCGGGCGAGCCGCTGCTGTTCCCCTACGGCACCGTCGTGACGTATGAGGAGCAGGTCACGCCGACCATCCGGCACCTCTCCTGGCTCGGCGCCGCGTTCGACCTCGAACAGCTCACGATCGGCGTCGACGACCAGGCCGTGGTGCACGCGACGCTCACCAACGACGCGTCGCTCATCGAGGGAACGTTCCTCGTGCAGAAGAACATGGACGGCATCGATCCGGACGACCTCCTCGTCGACTCGTTCACGATCGACTACGTGGCGCACCTGCCGAGTCGCGACGTGCTGGTGGGCCGGTTCGAGCTGCCTGCCGACGGGACGCCGGCGGGTCCGGTCGACGGCCAAGGCGCCCCGATCTCCTTCCCGATCGGCACGATCGTCAATCTCCTCGAAGAGGAGCCCGACGCGTCCGCACTGCCCCCGGGCTACGAGTGGGGCGAGACGACGTGGAGCCCGGCGAGCTTCGTCGAGATCGGGCCCGGCGAGACGCCCCCCGTGCTCGAGGTCACGAACTCCGTCGTCGCGATGACCCGCTGGGCCGTCACGAAGGTCGTTGCGGGCGATGGCGGGTCGTCGGTCCCGGCGAGCACCACGTTCCCTGCCGACTGGTGGCTCGACGGCGTCGCCCAGCCCCGCATCGAGCTCGAGCCGAACGTCACGATCACGTCGCCGTACTTCCCCGTCGGCACGATCATCCAGGCGCGCGAAGCAGACCTGCCATCGATCCCTGGGGTCGACTGGGGGACGCCGGTGTGGACGGTCGATGGCGAGGCCCTCGTCCCCGACGAGGACGGGAAGGTCACGCTGCCGATGTCGGAGGTGCGGACGCCCCAGACGGCGGAGCTGACGCTCACGAACACGGCGTCCACTCGCCCGCTCCCGGCGACGGGTGGCGGAGGGCTCTCGCCCCTCGTCCCGCTCGGAGCCGTCGGCCTGATCGCCCTCGGCGTCCTTCTCGCCGCCCGACGCGCCCGACGCGTCTGACGCGCGACCGCGAACGCACGCGAAGAGGGAGGGGACGGCATCCGTCCCCTCCCTCTTCGGTGAATCAGCCCGCCGGGGTCTCGTCCGGGGGTTCGCTCTGCTGCGCGAGCGACGCGCGCGGACGCCATACGACGACCTCGGTCGCGCGGCGGACGCGCGTGCCGTGGCGCAGCGTCACGACCGCACCGGTCGATCCGGCGGCGAAGACGCGGGCGCCTGGCCGCTTCTCGAGTTCGGCGCGCATGCGGTCCTCGAGGTCGCGGACGCGGCTGTGGAGCTCCTGCACGCGGTTCTCGAGCTCGAGGATGCGCACGATCGCCGGGAGGCCGATGCCGTCCGACGACATGCGGGCGACTTCGCGCAGCTGCTCCACGTGGCGCAGCGAGTAGCGCCGCGATCCGCCCTGCGTGCGCGCGGGGACGACCAATCCGAGCCGGTCGTACTGACGCAGCGTCTGCGGGTGCATGCCCGACAGCTCGGCGGCGACGGCGATCGCGAAGATCGGGGCATCCTCGTCGATGTCGTGCTCGGTCATCTCGTCACCTCCTCGTCTCACTTCGCTCGCTCAACGACCGTGTACATCGGTCAGCCCTGCGCCTTGGCCATGAGGTCGGCGCGCGGGTTCTCCTTCGACTCGAGGCTCTGGAAGCGCTCGAGCGCTTCGCGCGCGGCCTCGTCGAGGTGGGACGGCACAGCCACCTGCACCTCGGCGAGGAGGTCGCCCGTGCCCTTGGCCGTCTCGACACCGCGGCCCTTGACGCGCAGCACGCGGCCGGACGGCGTGCCCGGGGCGACGCGCAGCCGCACCGGATCGCCGCCGAGCGTCGGCACCTCGATGGTGGCGCCGAGCGCAGCCTCGGTGAACGTCACGGGCACGGTGACGCGCAGGTTCAGCCCGTCGCGCGTGAACACCGGGTGCGGACGCACGGTGACCTGCACGACGATGTCGCCGTTCTCGCCGCCGTCGGGCGAGTGACGCCCGCGGCCGCGCAGCCGGATCTTCTGCCCGTCCGAGACGCCGGCGGGGATCTTCACCTTGAACGGCTTGCCGTCCTCGCCTGCCAGCGTGATGGTCTCACCCCTGGTCGCCGTGACGAAGTCGATCGTCGTGCGCGCCGTGACGTCGGCGCCGCGCGTCGGGCCGCCGAAGCCGCGGTAACCGCCGCTCGGCTGCCCGAAACGCCCGGAGCCGAAGCCGCTGCCGCCCTGCTGCTGGTTGAACATCGCGAAGATGTCGTCGAAGTCCTCGGCGCTCTGGTAGCGGGCGCCGCGGCCCTGATTGAACATCGAGAAGACGTCCTCGAAGCCGCCGGCGCCGCCCGGGCCGCCCGACGTGAATCGAGCACCCGAGCCCATCGCGCGGATCTGGTCGTACTCCTTGCGCTGCTCCGCGTCGGAGAGCACCGAGTACGCCTCGCTGACCTCCTTGAACTTCGCCTCGGCGGCCGCGTCACCCTGGTTGGAGTCGGGGTGGTACTTCCGCGCGAGCTTGCGATACGTCTTCTTGAGGTCCGCCTCGCTGACGTCCTTCGAGACGCCGAGCACCGAGTAGAAGTCCTTGTCGAACCAGTCCTGACTGGCCATGGAGCCTCCTTCGGGCTACTCGGCGGGAACCGCGACGACGACCTTCGCCGGACGCAGTTCCACCGAGCCGAGGCGGTAGCCGATCTCGACGACCTCGACGATCGTGGTCTCGGTCGCGCCGGGCGTCGGCACCTGGAAGATCGCCTCGTGGTGCTGCGGATCGAACGCCTCGCCGGCGGCACCGTACGTGGTGAGCCCGATGCGCTCGGCGACGCCGCGGAGCTTTTCGGCGATCGCCGCGAAGGCGGATCCCTGCTCCAGGTCGCCGTGCTTCTCGGCGCGGTCGAGGTCGTCGAGCACCGGGAGGATGCCCTTCGCGACCGCGCCCTGGGCGCGCTCGATCTCGACCTCGCGCTGCTCCTCGGTGCGGCGGCGGTAGTTGGCGTACTCGGCCTGCAGGCGCTTGAGGTCGTTCAGCAGCTGCGACTCGAGGTCGGCGAGGACGGCGTCCTCGGCCGCGGCGTCGGCGTTCTGCGCAGCGCCAAGGATGTCGTCGACAGTGAGCTCGTCGTCCTGCCCGTCCTGCGGCGCGGGGCCGGAGGCGTTCGCCTCCGACCCCACATCCTCAGGCCGGACCTCGTCGCCGTCGCCCGGTTCTTCGACCGGTTCCGGGTTGTGGTCCTTGTTCGCCATGGTTACTTCTTCTCGTCCTCTTCGTCCACGACCTCGGCGTCGACGACGTCCTCATCGGAGTCGGCCGGGGCCTGTCCGTCACCGGCGTCGCCGGCCGCAGCATCCGGAGCGGACTGCGAAGCCTGGCTCGAGGCGTAGATGGCCTCGCCGAGCTTGCCCTGGCTCTGATTCAGCTTGTCGAACGCGGCCTTCACGGCGTCGTCGTCCTCGCCCGCGAGCGCGGTCTTGAGAGCGTCGACGTCGCCCTGGACCTCGGTCTTCACCTCGGCGGGGAGCTTGTCCTCGTTCTCCTTGATGAGCTTCTCGATCGAGTACGAGAGGGTCTCGGCCTGGTTGCGCACCTCGGCGGCCTCGCGACGCTTCTTGTCGTCGGCGGCGTGCTCCTCGGCCTCGCGCACCATGCGCTCGATGTCGTCCTTCGGCAGCGACGAGCCGCCGGTGATCGTCATCGACTGCTCCTTGCCGGTGCCCTTGTCCTTGGCGGACACGTGCACGATGCCGTTCGCGTCGATGTCGAAGGTGACCTCGATCTGCGGGATGCCGCGCGGAGCCGGCGCGATGCCGGTCAGCTCGAACGTGCCCAGCGGCTTGTTGTCGCGGGTGAACTCTCGCTCGCCCTGGAAGACCTGGATCGCGACCGACGGCTGGTTGTCGTCGGCGGTCGTGAAGGTCTCCGAGCGCTTCGTCGGGATGGCGGTGTTGCGCTCGATGAGCTTCGTCATGATGCCGCCCTTGGTCTCGATGCCGAGGCTCAGGGGGGTCACGTCGATGAGGAGGACGTCCTTGCGCTCGCCCTTGAGGACACCGGCCTGCAGGGCGGCGCCGACGGCGACGACCTCGTCCGGGTTCACGCCCTTGTTGGGCTCCTTGCCGGCTTCCTTCATCACGAGCTCGGACACGGCGGGCATGCGGGTCGAGCCGCCGACGAGCACGACGTGGTCGATGTCGCCGACCTTGATGCCGGCCTCGCGGATGACGTCCTCGAAAGGCTTCTTGGTGCGGTCGAGGAGGTCCTTGGTGAGATCCTCGAACTTGGCGCGCGTGATCGTCTCCGACAGCGACACGGGGCCCGAGTCGGTCAGCGACAGGTACGGCAGGTTGACCGAGGTGCTGGTCGACGAGGAGAGCTCCTTCTTCGCCTGCTCGGCGGCCTCCTTGAGGCGCTGCAGCGCGATCTTGTCGCCCGAGACGTCGACCCCGGTGGTGTCCTTGAACTGCTTGATCAGGTAGTCGACGAGACGCTGGTCCCAGTCGTCGCCACCGAGGCGGTTGTCACCGGCGGTCGCACGCACCTGGATCGTCGAGAAGTCGTCGTCCTTGCCCACCTCGAGCAGGGAGACGTCGAACGTTCCGCCACCGAGGTCGAAGACGAGGATGAGCTCGTCCTCCTTGCCCTTGTCGAGGCCGTAGGCCAGGGCGGCCGCGGTGGGCTCGTTGATGATGCGCAGGACGTTGAGGCCCGAGATCTCGCCGGCCTCCTTCGTGGCCTGACGCTCGGCGTCGTTGAAGTACGCGGGAACGGTGATGACGGCGTCCGTCACGGTGTCACCGAGGTACTGCTCGGCGTCGCGCTTCAGCTTCTGGAGGATGCGCGCCGAGATCTCCTGCGGCGTCCAGCGCTTGCCGTCGACGTCGAAGCCCCAGTCGGTGCCCATGTGGCGCTTGACCGACGAGACGGTGCGGTCGACGTTGGTGACGGCCTGGCGCTTGGCGGTCTCGCCGACGAGCACCTCGCCGTCCTTGGTGTACGCGACGACCGACGGGGTGGTGCGGAAGCCTTCGGCGTTCGCGATGACCTTGGGCTCGCCGCCCTCGAGGACGCTCACGACCGAGTTGGTCGTACCGAGGTCGATTCCAACAGCACGTGCCATGTGTATCTCTCCTTCATATGGGCGCAGACGGATGCTGCCACCCGGGGTTACAGGGAAGTCTTCTCGCGGCTCACCATGAGGTTGAGTCGCGATGGCTCAACCATACGCCTGGGGTGCAGCATCCGTCAAATCAAAGTTGATACGAGGCGGCTCAACTTGCCTTCAGATCGAGTGCGCAAGGGTCTGGAGGCCCACCACCAGGAGTCCGAGCGCGACGAGGATGGCGAGTGCGACCATCTGCTTCCACCACGCGAGGTCGGAGCGGCGCACCGCGAACCAGCCGATGACGGCGAGCGTCGCGATGTAGACGATGGCCGAGGCCTGCAGCGCCGCGTCGAGCGGCATGACGTCCAGCAACGCGAGAAGCAGGAGGATGCCGGGGGTCAGGAGAGTGCCGAGCGCCCCACCGGCGATCCGCGTGGAGATGAGGAGGTCGACGCGGCCCGGGAACGTGCGGTGCACCGACAGGTGCGAGATCACGTCCGAGACGAACCCCGCCGCCGTGATGCCGACGACGCCGAGGATCAGCGCCCAGAACGCGTGGTCGGCCTCAGGGTGCTCGCTCGAGGAGACGACCAGCACGATGGCGAGGCCCGTGAAGGTCGCATACACGCGCTCCTTGAAGTAGGCGACGATCGCCTGCTCGCCGCCTTCGACCTGCTCGAGCTGCGCCCGCGCGCGGTCCGTGCGCCGGCTCACCCGCCCAGCATCCCCTCCACGGCCTCGTTCGGCTTGGGGTCGGGCAGGCGCCGCATGCGGAAGCCGTTGAGCACGCCGAGCACCGCCGCGAGGATCGGGATGAGCAGGGCCACCTGGAGCGCGATGTGGCGGGCCTCGGTGTTGATGCGGATCACCTCCGCCGATGCCTCCGGCGGCTCGTCGGCGAGGAGCTGCTCGAGCCCGGTGTTCGACATGAGCTCGGCGTCCTCTTCGAGCACCGTGGCCACCTGCTCCTGCTGCTCGGAGGTCAGCACCGTGCTCGAGTACGCGAGCGAGGTGAACGACGCCGCGAGGGTCGCCAGCATGATGGCGCCCGCGAACGCGAGGCCGAACGAGAGGCCGAAAGAGCCGGCCGCGGAGTTGACGCCGGCGGCCTCGCTGACGCGCTCGTCGGAGATCGGCGAGAGCGTGTAGTTGTTGAGCTGCGAGACCAGGAGGCCGAGGCCCGAGCCCGCGATGATGAGCGGAATCGTGAGCCACCACCCGGTGTCGGCGACGGGCACCAGCGGCACGATGGCGATGAGGCCGACCGCGGCGAGCGAGAAGCCGAGCAGGATGAGGTTCGCGGGGCGCCCCTTGGCGCGGCGCCCTGCCCAGATCGCGACCGCGAACATGCTGAGCGACAGCGGCGCGATCGACAGACCGGCCTGCAGCGCGTTGTACTCGAGCACCATCTGCAGGTACAGCGGCAGCACGATCATCGTGCCGCCGAGGGCGATCTGCTGCAGCAGCTGCCCGCTCACGCCGGTGCGGAACGGCTTCGACGAGAACAGCGCAGGGTCCAGGAGGACCGGCTTTCCCTTCTTCTTGCGCGAGTTGAGCCACCACGCCAGGCCGCCCAGCGCGACCACACCGAGGCCGATGATGATGCCGACGTAGCCCCCACCCTCCTGCCACACCAGGATGCCGAGCACGACGCCGCCCATGCCGATGACCGAGAGGGCCGCACCCACGAGGTCGATGGAGCGGTCGCCGGTGTACTTGACGTCTTTCACGAGGCCGGCGCCGAGCAGCACGACCGCGATGATGACCGCCTCGAGGCCGAAGGCGACCCGGTACGACCAGAACGTCGTGATGAACCCGCCGAGCAGCGGGCCGACGGCCGCGGCGATCGCGGCCGACGCGCCCACCAGCGCGTAGACGCGCTTCTGGTGGGCGCCCGCGAAGTTGCCGTGGATGAGCGACTGCATCGACGGGAGCAGAAGGGATGCCCCGATCCCGCCGATCACCGCCCAGAAGATGATGACGGCGGTCAGGCTCGTCGCGAACGTCATCGCGACCGCGCCGACGGCGTAGCCGCAGAGGCCCAGGATGTAGGCGAGCTTGCGTCCGATGAGGTCGCCGGTCTTGCCGCCGATGAGGATGAAGGCCGCGGAGACGAGGGCCTCGAGGGCGATCGCGCCCTGCACGCCGCTGGCGGTCGTGCCGAGCTCCTTCACCACCGCCGAGATCGAGACGTTCATGATCGACGTGTCGACGACGAGCACGAACATCGCCATGGCGAGCAGGATGGCGAGACGGCCGTTGAACTTCGTCTCGGGCGAGGGATCCCCTGTCATGAACGAAGCAAAGCACCCCGCGCCCTCGGAGCGCTACTTTGATTCCGCACCAGTTCACCGAAGGGTCTTAGTGTGACCGACATGAGCTCTCCCGCCGCCGGCTCCGACGAGCCCGGCACCCCGTCGCAGCCCGCTTCACCGGCGGATCCCGGCGCTTCGACCGAGCACGTGCTGTCGACCGCGGCCCTGAACACCGGCGGTCTCGACGACACGCCGGTGCCCCGTCGGCGGGTGTTCGCGTGGGCGCTCTGGGATTGGGCGACGCAGCCTTTCAACTCGGTGATCCTGACCTTCGTCTTCGTCTCTCTCTACCTGGTCTCCGACGCGTTCCTGCCCCCCGACGTCGCCACCCAGAACGCGAACGGCGACATGGTGTGCTCGAGCGCCGCGGATTCGGCGACCGCGTACTGCGGCGCCCTCGCCGATCTGTCGGAGTGGTACGGCTGGGTCACCTTCGCCGCCGGCATCCTGATCCTCCTGCTCGCCCCGGTGCTGGGCCAGCGCGCCGACGCAGCGGGCACGAAGAAGCGCTGGGTGGTCGGCGCGACCGCGGTGCTGGCGCTTCTGCAGTTCGCGCTCTTCTTCGTGTACTCCGAGCCGCAGTTCTTCTGGCTCGGCGCGATCCTCGTCGCGCTCGGGTCGGTCTCGTCCGAGATCGCGGGCGTCAACTACAACGCGATGCTCGTGCAGGTCTCGACACCGAAGACGATCGGCCGCGTCAGCGGGCTCGGCTGGGGCATGGGCTACATCGGCGGCATCATCGCGCTCGCGATCGTCGTGGTCCTCAACCAGTTCGACTGGTTCGGCCTCGACGTGTCGGACGGCCTCGCCTACCGCCTCATCGCCGTCGGCGCGGCGGTGTGGACCGTGCTCTTCGCCCTGCCGTTCGTCTTCCTCGTGCCCGAGTCGCCGGCCGACCCCGACCGTCGGAAGGTCGGCTTCTTCGAGGGGTACGTCGTGCTCGTGCACGACATCGTCGCGCTTTTCCGCGAGCACCGGCCGACATTCTGGTTCCTCATCGCGAGCGCGGTGTACCGCGACGGCCTCGCCGGCGTCTTCGCGTTCGGCGGCGTGCTGGCCGCGGTGTCGTTCGGGTTCAGCGCGACGGAGGTCATCGCGTTCGGCATCGCCCTGAACCTCGTCGCGGGCGTCTCGACGATCATCGCCGGCCGTCTCGACGACCGCTTCGGCGCACGCGCGGTGATCATCACCGCGCTCACGATCCTCATCGTCAGCGCCCTGTTCGTCTTCTTCCTCCGCGAGGGCGGCAAGCCGGTGTTCTGGGTGGGCGGCATCATCCTGTCGGCCGCCGTCGGCCCGGCGCAGGCGTCGAGCCGGTCGCTGCTCGCGCGCGTCACACCGACCGGCATGCAGGGCGAGGTCTTCGGCCTCTACGCCACCACCGGTCGGGTGATGAGCTTCCTCTCCCCACTGCTGTGGGCGACGTTCATCGCGGCGTTCGGCGCGACGCACTACGGCATCCTCGGCATCGTGATCGTGCTGCTCGTCGGGCTGCTGCTCCTGATCCCCGTGAAGCTGCGGCCCAAAGACATCGGCCGCTGACGCCCGCGGACCGGTCCCCCCCGGTCCCGACAGCCATTGCATCGGATACCCTCGCTTTCGGGCAGCATGCGCACGGGGGGTCGTCGCGCACGCGTCCCTCACCTCGCCGAACCCGAGAGGCCCCGTGACGACCCCGCCGATCCCGCGCCTGCGCGCTGAGCGCGCCGAGCGCCTGCGCGCCGCGCGTCACCGCCGCGCGATCGGGTACTGGTGGGTGCTGATCGCGTGGCTGCTGTCGCTGTGGATCGGCACGTCGGTCGTGCCGCACGACTGGCTGCACACGCCGGCCCTGTTCGGCCACCTGGCATCGGTGATCGTCGGGCTCGGGGCCGCGGTGCTGCTCGAGATGAGCGGACTGCTCTGGATGCTGCGCCGCACGTCGCTCGACGACATGCGGCGCACCGAGCCCCCCGTGACCGCTCTCGCCTGGCTGGGCATCGCGGGCCTGCTCGTGACCGGCGCCTTCCTCCAGCCCGATCTCTCCCAGCCGCTCACCGGGATCAAGATGATCGCCGTGCTGGTGGCCGCGATGAACGGCGTCGCGATGACGCGGCTGACCGACGAACTCGACCGGCTGCCTGGCGCGGTGCGCTTCTCGTCGCTGCCGGCCCGGTTGAAGTTGTGGTGCGTCTGGAGCGCCGTCGTATCGCAAACCGCCTGGTGGACGGCCGTTCTGATCGGCATGCTGAACACCGCTTCACGGTGATCTCACGGTCTTCTCGCGCTCGTCTCGCACGTTCACTCGGGCTAGGCTGTCGCCAGACCGGACTACCCGGCCGGTGACCCCCCGCCCGGCTTCACGGCCGCACCCGCTTTTGAGGATGCTCCCATGCGCGATGGAACGCGCGGCGACGAGGACGTCCCCGGCCCCCGCAGGGGCCAGACCTCCGACCCGAAGACAACACCGACACCCTCGGCCTCTTCGCCGACCCCTTCTCCCACCTTCTCGACCCCCGCTGCGGCACCGAAGTCCGCGAAGCCGTCCGCGATCGACGAGCGCCGCGAGCGCCGTCGCAAGCGCCGCCGCCAGGGGATCATCGCGGCGACCATCGTCGGCATCGTCGTGCTGGTCGGCTCGATCGGCACGGTGTCGTACGCGATCGTCTCGAATCTCGCCGGCGCCGAACAGCCGGCCGCCGATCCCGCCCCCGAGGCGCCGGCCGTCGCCGAGCCCATGGTCTTCCCCGAGGACGAGCCCGCCACCGCCGCCGGCGCGGAGCCCTGCGCGACCGTCAACGTGCTGTCGTCGTTCGAGAACGCCGAGATGGTCGAAGGACTCGCGGCCGCGTACAACAGTCAGCCGCGCAACGTGGCCGGCTCGTGCGTGACGGTGACGACCAGCCGCGAGAAGTCGGGCGTGGCCGCCGCCGTCGTCGCGACCGGCTTCCCGAACCTCGCCGACGACCAGAAGCCCACCGTCTGGCTGCCCGATTCGTCGACCTGGGTCGACGTCGCGCAGGCCGACGGCGCCACCAGCCTTCGCGCCGAGGGCACGAGCGTCGCGGTCTCCGACATCGTGCTCGCCATGCCCGAGAACCTCGCGTCCGCGATCGGGTGGGATGCCGAGGCCCCGACCTGGGCCCAGATCTTCGAGTCGGCGGGCGACCCCGACCTCTGGAGCGGTCTCGGCCACCCCGAGTGGGGCGCGTTCAAGCTCGGCAAGACGAGCCCGCTCGTCGCCACGAGCGGCGAGGCCGCGATGTTCGCCTCCTACGGGACCGCCTCCGGATCGATGACGGACTTCACCGCCGCCCAGGTGCAGGACCCCGCCGTGCAGGCCGAAGTGCATGAGAACGAACTGGCGACGAGCCACTACATGGCGACGCCCGAGCACTTCCTCTGGCACGCACGCCAGGCCGAGGCATCCGGTTCCGCTGCCGACTTCCTCTCGGCGGTCATCGTCGACGAGAAGTCGGTGTGGGACTACAACCGCGGCATCACGAGTCGCGACGGCATCACGCGCACGCAGGCCGAGCCGCCGGCGGAGCAGCTC
Source organism: Microbacterium sp. Leaf288 (assembly GCF_001422925.1). Lineage (GTDB taxonomy): Bacteria > Actinomycetota > Actinomycetes > Actinomycetales > Microbacteriaceae > Microbacterium. The sequence goes on along the minus strand of NZ_LMNI01000001.1, from coordinate 619,020 downwards.
GTGCCGATCTATCCTGCCGACGGCTACTACTCGGCCGACAACCCGGTCATGCGCATCACTGGCGCGTGGATCGACCCGGTCGAGTCGGAGGCGGCGGCGGACTTCATCCGCTTCACGCACACCGCGCAAGGTCAGGCTGCTGTGCGCGCCGCGGGCTACCGCGACCTCAACCGCGACCTCGACGAGGGAGTGCAGCAGATCGGGCAGCTCGACGGCGACCAGGGCGGCACCCTCGCCTTCCCCGGAGCGGACGTCGTCACCGCCGTGCAGGCGTCGTTCCCCGACGTCCGCAAGCGCGCGAACGTGCTCTTCCTCCTCGACGTGTCGGGGTCGATGGACGAGCCCATCTCTGCGAGCGACACGAAGCTCACCCAGGCCCGCAAGGCGATCGAGGCGGCCGTCGGCCACTTCACGAACGGCGACGACGTGGGCCTCGCGGCCTTCGCGCAGGCGCCGGACGGGGCCATGGTGCCGGGGCTCGTGTCTCCGGTCGCCGACATCGGCTCGTCGCGCGACGGCTTCCTCGGTGCGCTCGGCGGCCTCACCTCGATGGGCGACACCCCGCTCTACCAGGCGGTCGACACGTTCGCGGCGCAGCAGGCGGCGGCGTGGTCGAGCGACCACATCAACGCCATCGTGCTGCTGTCGGACGGCGAGAACGACGCCCCGAACGCGCCGACGATCAGCGCCGACCAGATGCTCGCCAACCTGAAGGACATGCACCACGCCACGCCGGTGCTCATCTTCACGCTGGCCTACGGCGCCGACGCCGACGTGGCGACGCTGCAGTCCATCTCGAGCGCGACGGGCGCGCACTACTACGACGCGACCGACCCGTCCAAGCTCGAGGCGGTGCTCGGCGACCTCGTCACCAGCTTCTGACCCGGCGCCGGGTGCGCGCGCCGCGCAACCCGTATGCGCTGGGCAGCCGCCGTCTCTGCATCCTCAGCTGAGGTTGTGCGCCGAGATGCGGGGCAGGAGTCGGCGTGTCGCTCCTCAACTGGGCAACGCTCCTCATTTGAGGTCGGCGGGAACGCCGCCCCGACCCCTATGACGACCCGGGCCAGGAGTCGGCGAGCTTCGTCAGCAGGCGTGCGAGCTCGGCACGCTCGTCATCGGTGAAGGCGGCGAGCGCCGAGTCGATCGCCTCGCGCCGCTCGCCGCGGAAGCCGCGCACCAGACGTGCGCCGGCATCCGTCAACGCGACCCTCGTACGACGCGCGTCGTCGGGGTCGGCCTCGCGCCGCACCAGATCGAGCTCGACGGACTGCTGCACGAGCCGCGACGCCCGGGGCTGATCGACGCCCACGGCATCGGCGATCTCACCCACCGAGAGCGGATGGGATGCTGCGGCCAGAGCCTCGAGCAGCCTCATGCGCGCCGGGCCGCCGAAGCGGCCGCCTCCGGGCCACGGCGGTGCGCCGAAGCCGGGGCCCGGTCCACCGCGGCCCCACGGACCGCCGCGGCCGCCACGGCCCGCGAAGCCGTGGATCGAGCCATCGGGGTGGACGTGCCCCGAGCCGTCGGCGTCATGGCCGTGCGGAGCCGCGTGGCCGTGCCCGTGCGGGCCGGGGCCCTCCATCCACGGCGGACGGGGGCCCCGTCGTCCGCGGAGGCGGGCCAGGGCGGCGGCGATCGCGTCGGAGGGGTCGTCGGGAGTGGACGGCATGAGTCCAATTTACATGCGACTTGACATGGATCCGGAATGCATGTCACACTGCATGTACATGCACTTCGACATGTATCACCGGCGGCCCCTCGAGCCGCCCCCGAAAGGACTTCCCCATGAACGACATCAATGACAACGAAGAGAACGACATCCCCACCGGCAACCGTCCGCTCGGCTACTGGCTGCGTGCGGTCGACGCCTTGCTGACACGCGAGTTCGCGACGGCGCTCGAGGCAGAGGGCCTCACGCGACGCGACTGGATGGTGCTCAACGTGCTGTCCGGCGACATCGACGCCCCCGAGTTCCGTGAGCGTCTCGCCCGCAAGGGCAAGCGCCTCCGCGGCCTCGAGGAACGCGGCTGGGCCGAGGAGCAGGGCGACGGCACGTGGGTCCTGACCGACCTCGGCCGCTCCGAGAGGGAGCGCATCGGGGCGATCGTCGACGGACTCCGCGCCCGTGTGGTCGCCGCCGTCGGCGACGACGAGGCCTATGCGGCCCTGACCGGCTCGCTCGAGGCCATCGCCCGCGAGCTCGGCTGGGACGAGAACGCCACCGGCCGCGAGCGCGGGTTCGGCGGCTTCGGGCGCCCCGGGTTCGGCCCCGGCTTCCGTCCGGGCTTCGGCCCGGGCTTCGGGGGCTTCGGGCCTGGTTTCGGCGGGCGCCCGCGTCCGTTCGACCCCGACGTCCACGACGGCTACGGCCGCAACCGCCACCGCGGCTTCGCTCCCGGACGCCCCGGCCACCCGGCCGAGCGCTTCGACGACCCCATGCGCGGCCACGGCGATGAGGGCTGCCACGGCCACCACTCGCACGCCGGCCACAGCCACCACGACCACGAGGGCCACGGCGGTCACGGCCACCACGGTCGCGGCGGACGGCGCACCCAGCAGGCGTACGAGCGCGGCTTCGACGCCGGGTTCGCCCGCGGCCGGGAGTCCGGCGCGGCCTGAGCCGCAGCATCCGTCCCTCTGAAGGGTGGTCCCCGCACACGCGGGTCCACCCTTCGGCGTGTGTCCCGCAGTCCGGGTTTCGCAGGCGACCCAGCCTCAGATCCTGCGAAGTCCGGACATCGCCCGGAGGCCGACCGGGCCCAGGCAGCCGGCGGACCCGCGGCGGTCCGGGTTCCGCAGGCGACCCAGCCTGAGATCCTGCGAAGTCCGGACATCGCCCGGAGGCCGACCGGGCCCAGACAACCAGCGGACCCGCGGCAGTCCGGGTTTCGCAGGCGACCCAGCCTGAGATCCTGCGAAGTCCGGACATCGCACCGGGGGCGGGGGGCGGGGGGTGGGGGCCGAGGGCAGCCCGGGGGGGACGAGACGCCGTCACACGCGCGTCACACGCGCGGGGCACAATGGGCCACATGACACGGCCCGCGCTCCTCGCCATCTCGCACGGCACGTCGTCGCCGGCGGGGCAGGCCGCGGTCGCCGCACTGGTCGACGCGGTCGCACGGCGGCTGCCCGACATCACGGTGCGGCTCGGGCACGTGGACGTGCAGCAGCCGGATGTCGCGGCATCCCTCGACGCGATCCCGGAGGGCACGCCGGTCGTGATCGTGCCGTTGCTGCTCTCGGCGGGGTACCACGTGCGGGTCGACCTCATCGAGCAGTCCGCGGGGCGCGACGGTGTCGTCATCGCTCCGGCGCTCGGCCCTGACCCGCGCCTCGTCGACGCACTCCTCGCGCGCCTCGACCCCCTCGGCCCCGACGACGCCCTCGTGCTCGCTGTGGCCGGCTCGACCGACGACCGTGCGAACGAGGACTGCCGCGAGATCGGACGGATGCTGAGCGCCCGGCTCGATCGCGATGTCACGGTCGGCTTCCTCGCTGCCGCCGACCCGCGCGTCGACGTCGCCGTCGCAGACGCCGGGACGCGCGCCGAACAGGTCGTCGTGGCCGACTATCTCCTCGCCCCGGGCTACTTCCACGACCTCGCCGTGCGGCTCGCGGCCGGCGCCCCGGTCGCGCCGCCGCTTCTCGGCGACGACGAGCCGCCAGCATCCCTCGTCGACATCGTCGTCGATCGCTACAACGAAGCCGCAACGTAGTCGGACCGAGTCCACAAAGGCCCGTAGCCGCAACTGTGTGACGCACCGTTACGTCGGTTAACGTCACTTGACGCTCGGATAGGTCTCACGGGCGCCCGCTTCTAGCCTCAGGCAATGGACTCGATAGGGTCCCGCCCGGGGGACGCCCCGGGATTCACCCCGGAGGCCACCGTGACCATCAACGACACCGAAGCGCGCGCAGCCGCAGAGCGCCCGCGCGCGGCCGTGCGCCCGCCGCGCCCGTCGTCGAAGCCGAACGGCCAGTGGAAGGTCGACGGCACCACCCCGCTCAACGGCAACGAGGAGTGGAAGCAGGTCGACAACGGCCTGAGCGTGCGCGACCGCATCGAGAACATCTACTCGAAGGGCGGGTTCGCGTCGATCGACCCGACCGACCTGCACGGCCGCTTCCGCGTGTGGGGGCTCTACACGCAGCGCAAGCCCGGCATCGACGGCGGCCGCACCGCGACCCTGACCCCCGAAGAGCTCGAGGACGAGTACTTCATGATGCGCGTTCGCATCGACGGCGGCCAGCTCACCACCGAGCAGCTGCGCGTCATCGCCGGCATCTCGACCGACTTCGCCCGCGGCACCGCCGACCTCACCGACCGCCAGAACATCCAGCTGCACTGGATCCGCGTCGAGGACGTGCCCGAGATCTGGCGCCGCCTCGAGGCCGTGGGCCTGGGCACCACCGAGGCATGCGGCGACGTGCCCCGCGTCATCCTCGGCTCGCCCGTCGCCGGCATCTCGGCCGACGAGCTCATCGACCCGACGCCGCAGATCGACGAGATCACGTCGCGCTTCATCGGCGACGAGTCGCTCGCGAACCTGCCGCGCAAGTTCAAGTCGGCGATCACCGGCCACCCGAGCCAGGACGTCGTCCACGAGATCAACGACGTCGCGTTCGTCGCCGTCGAGCATCCCGAGCTCGGCATCGGCTACGACCTGTGGGTCGGCGGCGGCCTCTCGACCACCCCGCGCCTCGCAGAGCGCCTGGGCGTCTTCGTGGCGCCGGAGCGGGTGGCGCAGGCCTGGCACGGCGTCGCGCAGATCTTCCGCGACTACGGCTACCGGCGCCTGCGCAACAAGGCGCGCCTGAAGTTCCTGCTCGCGGAGTGGGGCGCCGAGAAGTTCCGCCAGGTCCTGCAGGACGAGTACCTCGGCTACGAGCTGCCCGACGGCCCCGCCGCACCGCAGCCGCTGACGCAGGGCGACCACGTCGGCGTGCACAAGCAGAAGGACGGCCTCTCCTACATCGGCGCGACGCCGATCGTGGGCCGCGTCTCGGGCCCGACCCTGGCGAAGCTCGCGGACCTCCTCGAGACCCATGGCTCGACGCGCCTGCGCACGACGCCGCACCAGAAGCTCGTCTTCCTCGACATCCCCGAGGAGAACGTCGAGCCGTTCATCGCCGGCCTCGACGAGCTCGGACTTTCGGCACGGCCGAGCCTCATCCGCCGCGGCACGATCGCGTGCACCGGCATCGAGTTCTGCAAGCTGGCGATCGTCGAGACCAAGGCGTACGCGACGGCGGCCGTGCTCGACCTTGAGAAGCGTCTCGAGCAGTTCGAGCTGCCGCATCCGATCTCCCTGCACGTCAACGGCTGCCCCAACTCGTGCGCGCGCATCCAGACCGCCGACATCGGGCTCAAGGGCCAGCTCGTCACGATCGACGGCGAGCAGGTCCCGGGCTACCAGGTGCACCTGGGCGGCGGGCTCGTGAACGCCGACCGCGACGACGCCGGCCTCGGCCGCACCGTGCGCGGCCTGAAGGTCGCCGCCGACGGCATCGCCGACTACACCGAGCGGGTGGTCAAGCGCTTCCTCGCCGAGCGCGATGCCGCCGCCGACGAGACGTTCGCCCAGTGGGCGCACCGCGCCGACGAGGAGGCCCTCCAGTGACCGTGTCCCTCGCCCCCCGCGTCGCCACGAAGCGCACCCGCGAAGAGCTGCAGGCTCTCGCCGAGCAGGGCAACATCGAGCTCGGCAGCCTGACCGACCATGAGGCATCCGCTGCAGAAGTGGTCGCGTGGGTCGCGCGCAATTTCGGGACGGATGCTGCCGCCGTCGCGTGCTCGATGGCCGACGCCGCCCTCCCCCACCTCGTGGCGGAGCAGCTGCCCGGTGTCGACGTGCTGTTCCTCGACACCGGCTACCACTTCACCGAGACGTACGCGACGCGCGACGAGGTGCAGCGCGCGCTCGACGTGCGGATCGTCGACATCACCCCCGATCAGACGGTCGCCGAGCAGGACGCCGAGTTCGGCGCGAAGCTCTTCGAGCGCGACCCCGGCCTGTGCTGCGCGCGCCGCAAGGTCGCGCCGCTGCAGGACGCCCTCGGCGGGTACGAGCTGTGGTTCACGGGGGTGCGCCGCGACGAGGCGCCGACCCGCACGAACACGCCGCTGGTGACGTGGGACGAGCGCAACGGGCTCGTCAAGGTGAACCCCGTCGCGGCGTGGAGCTTCGACGACGTGCTCGAGTACGCGGCCGCTCACAAGGCTCCGGTGAACCTCCTCGTCGGGTTCGGCTACCCCTCGATCGGCTGTGAGCCGTGCACGAAGCCGGTCGCGCCCGGCGAAGACCCCCGATCCGGCCGCTGGGCCGGCTCCTCGAAGACCGAATGCGGGCTCCACGAATGACCGGAACGATCGCCGCCCCCACCGCGCTCTCGACCCTCGACCTGCTCGAGGCCGAGGCCATCCACGTCATCCGCGAGGTCGTCGCCGAGTTCGAGCGGCCTGTGCTGCTGTTCTCCGGCGGCAAGGACTCGGTCGTCGTGCTGCACCTCGCCACCAAGGCGTTCGCGCCCGGCAAGGTGCCCTTCCCCGTGCTGCACGTCGACACCGGCCACAACTTCCCCGAGGTCATCGCCTTCCGCGACGAGACCGTCGAGCGTCTCGGCATCCGTCTCGAGGTCGCGAGCGTGCAGGACTACATCGACGACGGCCGCCTCCAGGAGCGCGCCGACGGCACCCGCAACCCGCTGCAGACGCTGCCGCTGCTCGACGCGATCGCCGCCGGCCGCCACGACGCCGTCTTCGGCGGCGCCCGTCGCGACGAGGACAAGGCCCGCGCCAAGGAGCGCATCATCTCGCTGCGCGACGAGTTCGGCCAGTGGGACCCCCGCAACCAGCGCCCCGAGCTCTGGAGCCTGTACAACGGCCGCCACACCCCCGGTCAGCACGTGCGCGCCTTCCCGATCTCGAACTGGACCGAGCTCGACGTCTGGCGCTACATCGAGCGCGAGGGCATCGCGCTGCCGCCGCTGTACTTCGCGCACGAGCGCGACGTGTACGCCCGCGACGGCATGTGGCGCCCCGTCGGCCCGTTCTCGCCGCCGCGTGAGAACGAGACGGTCGAGCGCCGCACGGTCCGCTACCGCACGGTCGGCGACATGAGCTGCACCGGAGCGGTGGAATCGGATGCTGCGGACCTGGCTGCGATCGTCGCCGAGGTGGGCATCTCCACCATCACCGAGCGCGGCGCGACCCGCGCCGACGACCGCCTCAGCGAGGCGGCCATGGAGGACCGCAAGAAGGACGGGTACTTCTAAATGTCTCTCGATACTCAGGGCGTTTCGTCTCGGTTCGCTCGCTCAACGACCGGGGCCGATGGCACGCTGTTCCGGTTCGCCACGGCGGGCTCGGTCGACGACGGCAAGTCGACGCTCGTCGGCCGTCTGCTGCACGACTCGAAGGCGATCCTCGCCGACCAGCTCGAGCAGGTCGCCCGCACGTCGGCCGACCGCGGCTTCGCGCACGGCGCGTTCGACTTCGCCCTCCTCACCGACGGCCTGCGCGCCGAGCGCGAGCAGGGCATCACGATCGACGTCGCCTACCGCTACTTCTCGACGGGCGCGCGGTCGTTCATCCTCGCCGACTGCCCCGGGCACGTACAGTACACCCGCAACATGGTCACCGGTGCGACGACCGCCGACGCCGTGATCGTGCTCGTCGACGGACGCAAGGGCGTGCTCGAGCAGACGAAGCGCCACCTCGCCGTGGTCGCCCTGCTGCGCGTTCCCCACGTCATCGTCGCGGTCAACAAGATCGATCTCGTCGGCTTCTCGCAGGAGACGTTCGCGGAGGTCGCCGCCCAGACCGAGGCCGTGGCGACCGAGCTCGGCATCGAGGACCTGCACGTCATCCCGGTATCGGCCCTCGAGGGCGACAACATCGTCGACCGCTCCGAGCGCACGCCCTGGTACGAAGGCCCGGCGCTGCTCGAGCTGCTCGAGACGCTTCCCGCCGCCGATGACGCCGAGCGTGAGCTCGAGCCGTTCCGCCTCCCGGTGCAGCTCGTGCTGCGCCCGCAGGGCGGCCTCGCTCCCGGCATCGACCCCGCCGAGGCGGAGCGCCTGCGCGACTACCGCGCCGTGGCAGGCCGTATCTCGAGCGGCATCGTGCGCGTGGGCGACCGCGTCGAGATCTTCCCCGGCGGCTCGGCGACCACGGTCACCGGCATCCGTGCCGCGGGCACCGAGGTCGAGGAGGCCACGGCCCCGCAGTCCGTCTCCCTCGAGTTCGACCGCGACATCGACACCGCGCGCGGCGCGCTCGTCGTCGCCGCCGGCACGCTTCCGGCGGGTCGCCGCGAGTTCGATGCCGAACTGTTCCAGCTCGACGCGCGGGCGCTGACCCCCGGCATCCGTGTCCTCGTCAAGTACGGCACCGCGACCGTGCAGGCCATCGTCGCGCAGATCGAGTCGCGCTACGACCTCGACGCGCTCACACACGAGCCGGCCCAGACGCTCGAGACCAACGACATCGGCCGCGTGCGGCTGCGGCTGGCGGCCGACCTGCCGCTCGAGCCGTATGCCACCAGCCGCCACGGGGGCTCGTTCCTCGTGATCCATCCGTCCGACGGCGCAACGCTCGCCGCCGGCATCGTGCGCGACTGATCCGTCGCGCACAACCCACCACTGAGCAACACCGAATCTAAGGAGGCGACACCGTGAACAAAATCCGCACTGCGACAGCACTCACAACCCTGGGACTCGTGGCGGCCATGATGGCCGGCTGCGCCTCCGCAGCGGCGAGCCCGAGCGACAGCGCCGCCGGCGGCGACGCCGCATCGGTCACCGAGCTGCGCTTGGGCTACTTCGCGAACGTGACGCACGCGCCGGCGCTCGTCGGCCTCGAAGAGGGCCTGTTCGATGACGCCCTCGGCGACGTCGACGTGACGACGCAGGTCTTCAACGCCGGTCCGGCCGCGATCGAGGCGCTCTCTGCGGGCGCGATCGATGCGACGTACATCGGCCCGAACCCGTCGATCAACACCTTCATCCAGTCCGGCGGCGAGTCCGCGCGCATCGTCGCCGGTGCCGCCACCGGCGGCGCGGCGCTGGTCGTGCGCGACGGCATCGAGGACCCGGCCGACCTCGAGGGCACCACGATCGCGACGCCGCAGCTCGGCAACACGCAGGATGTCGCTGCGCGCGTCTGGCTGAAGGACGAGGGCTTCGAGACCGACACCGCGGGCGGCGGCGACGTGCACATCACGCCGACCGAGAACGCGCAGACGCTGACGCTCTTCCAGCAGGGCCAGCTCGACGGTGCGTGGCTGCCCGAGCCGTGGGTCTCGCGCCTCATCATCGACGCCGGCGCACACGTGCTGCAGGACGAGGCCGACCTCTGGGAGGACGGCGAGTTCCCCACGACCGTGCTGCTGGTGCGCAAGGAGTTCCTCGACGAGCACCCGGACGTCGTCGCAGACCTGCTGAAGGGCCACGAGGCCGCCGTGCAGTGGATCGCCGACAACCCCGCCGAGGCGCCCGCCGTCATCAACGACAAGATCGAGAAGGACACCGGCAAGCCGCTGGCGGACGACGTCATCGCCCGTGCGCTCGAGCACGTGTCGTTCTCGGTGGACCCGCACGCCGACACGTTCCAGACGCTCGTCGAGAACGGCATCGAGGCGGGAACCCAGAAGAAGGGGTCGATCGAAGGTCTCTTCGATCTGCGCCTGCTCAACAAGCAGCTCGAGGCCGAGGGCGCTGACACCGTCTCGGCAGCAGGGCTCGGCGAGGACTGAACATGAGCACCGCTCCCGCCTCCGCCTCCGGGTCCGCTCACGCGGTCCCGGGGGCGGGCGCGCCCGCCTCCTCCGGCACGCCGGCACCGGCGGGCCCGACCAAGCCGCTGGCGCCGAGCTTCGACAGCGTCACTCCGGTGCCCGTCGCGGCTCCCGCACCCACGCCCGCCGTGCGCATCGACGGCGTCTCCAAGCGCTTCGGCACCGGCCCCATCGTGCTCGAGGACGTGTCGCTCGACATCGCCCCCGGCGAGTTCGTGTGCCTGCTGGGCGCGTCGGGATGCGGCAAGTCCACCCTCCTGAACCTCATCGCGGGTCTCGACAAGCCGAGCGCCGGGCGCATCGAGACGCCGGCCGAGGGCTCGGCCGTGATGTTCCAGGAGTCGGCGCTCATGCCGTGGCTCACGGCCCGCAAGAACGTCGAGCTCGCACTCCGCTTGCGCGGTGTGGCCCGCGGCGAGCGCCGCGAGAAGGCGCTCGCCCTGCTCGACACCGTGAATCTGGCGGATGCCGCCGAGAAGCGCCCGCACGAGCTCTCGGGCGGCATGCGCCAGCGCGTCGCGCTCGCGCGCGCCCTCGCCCAGGACCGCCCCGTGCTGCTGATGGACGAGCCGTTCGCCGCGCTCGACGCCATCACGCGCGACCTCCTCCACGAGGAGCTCGAGCGCGTGTGGCGCGCGACCGGCCGCACCATCGTGTTCGTCACGCACAACGTCCGCGAGGCGGCCCGCCTCGGCCAGCGCGTCGTGCTGCTGGGCAGCCGCCCTGGCCGCGTCGTGCAGCAGTGGCAGATCACGAAGACCACCGGACGCCGCATCGAGTCGCCCGAGGTCGCCGCCCTCTCGGTGGAGATCACCGAGCAGCTGCGGAAGGAGATCCGCCGCAATGCCGCATGACACCGTGACCGTTTCGAAGACGGATTCCGCCCACAACAGCAATCGGGCCGAGTCCGCTCATTCCGACGACCTCCGTTCACTGGAAGCTGGGCTCGACCGGCTCCAGACCGACGCCGAGCGCGGCCCGAGCCGCTGGCGTCGATTCGCCGCGAGCGTCGTGCCGCCGATCGTCTTCGTCATCCTGCTCGTCGTCGTCTGGCAGCTGTACGTCGTCATCGCGCAGCCCCGCCCCGACATCATCCCGGGCCCGGCGGACGTCGCCGCGGCCCTCGGCCAGGCGTGGGACTCCGGCCGCCTGCAGGAGGCCGTCACGACGAGCCTCGAGCGCGGCATCATCGGCTTCCTCATCGCGATCGTCGTCGGCACGCCCATCGGCCTGCTGCTCGCCGAGGTGCGCCCCATCCGCCGCGCCGTCGGCCCGATCATCTCCGGCCTGCAGGTGCTGCCGTCGGTCGCGTGGGTGCCCGCCGCCATCATCTGGTTCGGCCTGTCGGACGCCACCGTCTACTTCGTGATCCTCATGGGCGCGATCCCCTCGATCGTCAACGGCCTCATCGCGGGCATCGACCAGGTGCCGCCGCAGCTGCGCCGAGTGGGCACCGTGCTGGGCGCGTCCCGCTGGCAGCTCGCGACCGCCGTCATCCTTCCCGCCGCACTCCCCGGCTACCTCGCCGGCCTCAAGCAGGGCTGGGCGTTCTCGTGGCGCTCGCTCATGGCCGCCGAGATCATCGCGATGGGCGGCACGATCGGCTTCGGCCTCGGCTCGATGCTGCAGAACAACCGCGATCTCGCCGACCTCGCGGGGGTGCTCGGCACGATCCTCGTGATCCTCGCGATCGGCATCCTCATCGAGCTCGTCTTCTTCGGACCGCTGGAGCGACGGATGCTGAAGCGCCGCGGCCTGCTCATCTCGGGAGGTTCGCGATGACCGCGGTCGGCAAGGTCTGGCTCGTCGGGGCCGGCCCCGGCGACGCGGGGCTGCTCACCGTGAAGGGCCTCCGCGCCCTCGAGGCGGCGGACGTCATCGTCGCCGATCGGCTCGGCGCGCGCGCCGTGCTCGACGGCCTCGCCGCCGACGGGGTGGAACTGCGCGCCGAGGTCGTCGACGTGGGCAAGCGCCCCGGTCACCACGCCGTGCCGCAGGACGCCATCAACGCGCTGCTCGTGCACCTCGGGCAGGAGGGCAAGACCGTCGTCCGCCTCAAGGGCGGCGATCCGTACGTCTTCGGCCGCGGCGGCGAGGAGCTCTACGCCTGCCAAGAGGCCGGCGTGCCCGTCGAGGTGGTGCCCGGCATCACCAGCGCGATCTCGGTGCCCGCGATCGCCGGCATCCCGCTCACCCATCGCGGCGTCGCGACGGCCTTCACCGTCGCCACCGCGCACGACCAGATCGTCGCCCTCGGCGGCGGCCGCGACCACACCGTGGTGCTGCTCATGGGGATCGGCACCCTGGCGAACTCCGCGATCACGCTGTCCCGCGGCGAGCGCGGTGCGGACTGCCCCGTCGCCGTCGTGGAGGACGGGTACGGAGCCCGCCAGCGGGTCACGGTCGGCACGCTCTCGACCATCGCGCACCAGGCCGCGGAACGAGGCATCCGTTCCCCCGCCGTCGTGGTCGTCGGCGACGTCGTCCGGCTCAGCCCGTACGCGCCCGCGGAACTCGCAACCCTCGATCTCTCCCAGTACGACCCGCTCGCACCCGAGCGCCTCCGAAAGGCCCCCACGCAGTGACTTCCTCGAGCCTCCAGAACCTCCGCGTCGCGATCGTCGGCGCCGGTCCCGCCGGCATCTACGCGGGCAACATCCTCACCAACTCGGTCGTCGAGTCGGGCGGCACCGTCGCGATCGACCTGTTCGAGTCGCTCCCCGCGCCCTACGGACTGATCCGCTACGGCGTCGCGCCCGACCACCCGCGCATCAAGGGCATCGTCAACTCGCTGCACGAGATGCTGGATGCCGGCACCACGCGCTTCATCGGCAACGTCGAGGTCGGCCGCGACATCTCGATCGACGAGCTGCAGGAGCGATATGACGCCGTGATCCTCGCCACCGGCGCGATCCGCGACGCCGCGCTCGACATCCCCGGCATCGACCTCGAAGGCTCGTACGGCGCCGCCGACTTCGTGGCGTGGTTCGACGGCCACCCCGACGTACCGACCGAGTGGACGCTCGACCAGCGCGAGGTCGCGGTCATCGGCAACGGCAACGTCGCGCTCGACGTCGCCCGCGTGCTGGCGAAGCACGCCGTCGATCTGCGCTCCACCGAGATCGCCGACAACGTGCTCGCCGGGCTCGAGGCCTCGGCCGTCACCGACGTGCACGTCTTCGGCCGCCGCGGCCCCGCCGACATCAAGTTCACGCCGATCGAGCTGCGCGAGCTCGGCGAGGTGCCGAACGTCGACATCGTCGTGCACGACGAGGACTTCGCCTATCTCGAGGGCCTCGTGCCGTCGAACAACCAGCTCAAGGTCATGCTCCGCATCCTCCAGAGCTGGCGCACGCGCGAGTCGACCGGCGCGAGCCGTCGCCTGCACCTGCACTTCTACCACTCGCCCGTCGAGGTGCTCGGCGACGGCAAGGTCGAGGGCCTCCGCTTCGAGCGCACCGAGCCGACGGGAGAGGGCAGCGCGGTCCGCGGCACCGGCGAGTTCCGCGAGATCGCGGTGCAGCAGGTCTACCGCGCCGTCGGCTACTACGGCACGCCGGTCATCGACGCGCCGTTCGACGAGAAGGCCGGCGTCGTCTCGAACGTCGAAGGACGCGTGAAGGATGCTGCGGTGACGGGCGACGCGGATGCCCCCGTGATCGCCGGGCTCTACGCGACGGGCTGGATCAAGCGCGGACCCGTCGGCCTCATCGGCCACACGAAGTCCGACGCGATGGAGACCATCGCGCACCTCGTCTCGGACGTCGAGGGCGGGCGCCTGTCGGCCCCGACCGTGGACGGCGACGTGCTCGACCTGCTGGAGGAGCGCGAGGTCGCCTACACGACATGGGACGGCTGGCTCGCCCTCGACGCGCACGAGCGCGAGCTGGGTGCGAACCACCTCCACACGCGCGAGCGCGTCAAGGTCGTGCCCCGCGACGAGCAGGTCGCGATCTCGCGGGGAGCGCTCGTCCCGTGACCTACGTGATCGCCCTGCCGTGCGTCGATGTCAAGGACCGCGCCTGCATCGACGAGTGCCCGGTGGACTGCATCTACGAGGGTGAGCGGTCACTGTACATCCACCCCGACGAGTGCGTGGACTGCGGCGCCTGCGAGCCGGTGTGCCCGGTCGAGGCGATCTACTACGAGGACGACCTGCCGGAGGAATGGCAGGACTACTACACAGCGAACGTCGAGTTCTTCGACGACATCGGGTCGCCCGGCGGTGCGGCCAAGACCGGCGTCATCGCGAAGGACCACCCGGTCATCGCGGCGCTTGCGCCCCAAGGAGACGGCCATGACTGATCCCACTCCTCCCGCGCCCGCGCCCTCGACCGAGGTCGACGTCGTCATCGTCGGCGGGGGCCCCGCCGGACTGTCGGCGGCGCTCAACCTCGGACGCGCCCGTGCATCCGTCGTCCTCATCGACGCCGGTCGCCCGCGCAACGCCGCGACCCTGCGCTCGCACGGCTTCCTCACCCGCGACGGCGTTCCGCCGCTCGAGCTGCGCAAGCTCGCACGTGCCGAGCTCGCCGCCTACCCCAACGTGCAGGTGTTCGACCGCACCGTGGTGACCGCGCTGCAGGAGCGCGATTGCGGCGAGGGACTCCGCTTCCTCGCGGCGCTCCAGGGCAGGGGCGCCGGCATCCCGCCGGCCGTCTCCGCGCGCTCGGTGCTCGTCGCGACGGGGCTGCGTGAGACGCTCCCGGCGATCCCGAGCCTGCGCGCCTTCTACGGCATGACGATCTTCAGCTGCGCCGCATGCGACGCGTGGGAACTCCAGGACCGGCCGCTCGCCCTCATCGGCGAGACCCGCGACCTCGCCGCACGTGCCCGGCTCATCGCCCGCTGGACCGACCGGCTCACGGTCTTCACACACGGCACCGACGCCGTGGACACGGTCGAAGAGGCCGAGCTCGCAGCATCCGGGATCGTCGTCGAGCGACGGGTGATCGACGACCTCGAGGGCGACCGCGGCACGGTGACGGCCGTACGCCTTGCCGACGGCGCGCGCGTCGAGATCGACGGCGGGTTCGTGCGCCCGCAATGGCACCCGGCGCTCGACTTCGTCGGCGGCATCGACCTCGAGCGCGACGGGTTCGGCAACCTGGTGACCGATCGCTCCGGACGCACGTCGGTGCCGGGGCTGTATGCGGCGGGGGATGCTGCGTCCCCGGGTCCGCAGCAGCTCATCGTCGCCGCGGGCCAGGGCGCTCGGGCGGCCGCCGTGCTCGTGCACGATCTCGTCGGGGTGCGCACCGCCCACTGAGCCGGCGGGCGCTTGCGAGTCGCGCCGCAGGATGTTCACCGATCGGACACCTGTGCGTTCGGTTTCCGGACCCGTGGTGGATGAAGATGTCGGCGATGTCCGACGATCTGGCCGCTGATGCGGCCGACGAGCTGAAGGCGCTGCGGCTGCGCGCTTACGGACCGGATGCCGATATCGACGCCGATCCGCGGGCGCTGAGCCGGCTGCGCGAACTCGAAGCGCGGGCCGTCGCCACGGCGGAGCCCGATGGATCCCGGGTCACCGAGGCCGCACGGACGGCCACGGAGCAGAAGGAACCGCCCAGCGCGGTCTCCGTGGTGCCGGTCCCGTGGTGGGAGCGACACCGCGCGTTCCTGTGGGGCGCATCGCTGCTGGTCGCGGTCCTCGTCGGTGCGGCGGTGGCGTCGGTGCAGCTGCCGACGGGACGCGAGCAGGTCGTCGTCCTCGGTGAGGACGCCGACGGGCTCTGGCCGGAGCAGATGTGGGGCCCGCGGCCGCCCGACGGCGTGACGTTCGAGGAGTACCTCGGCCTCACCGCGATCGCCTCGGCCCGCGACTTCGGCAACGGCACCAACAGCACCTGCCTGTGGGTGTACGACTCGGCTTCGGTCAACTTCGGCCTGTCGGCCGGGTCGTGCGCCACCGGGTCGGGTCCCTCGTCGACGACGATCGTCGTCACCCCGCAGGCGCCTCCGGCGCTGCTCGACGAGTTCCCTGAAGGCACCACGCTGCAGTTCGTCCGCGACGGCGACCGCGTGGTCGTCTCCGCCCAGCGGCCGTAAGAGCGAGGGTCACCAGTCGGTGGCCTGGTCGCCGGCGAGCGCCTCGCGGCCCGGCGCGAGCATGTCGTGCACCTGTCCGCCGTGGGTGCGGGCCGGTGCGACCGTGTCGGGCCAGTCGGCGATCTGCTGCTCGGCCCACTCGGTCCACGAGATGACGTGCTCGTAGTGGCCGATCATGAACGTGTTGGCGAGCGCGAACAGATGCTTGCGCTCGGGGAACGTGCCGCCGGTCTCGCTGATGAACGCGGCGTACCGCGCGAACATCTCGCGGTTCGCCAGGGCCTGCTCCCGGGTGCGGGCGAGGGTCGCGCGGAGGTCGTCGAGCGAGCCCTGGTCGGAGAGCAGCACCCGCACCATGCCCTCGAACTCGACGGTCGGCGGACGCACCGGGGTGCGCAGCCACGCGGCGAGCGCCTCCCGCCCTTCCGGCGTGATCGAGTAGATCGTGCGGGCGCGCTTGCCGGTGTGCTCCTGCCGGGTCTCGACGAACCCGGCGGAATGGAGGCGGTTGAGCACGGCGTACCGGCCGCGGTCGGCCGAGGGCCAGAGCTCGGAGACACCGCGCCCGAGCTGCTCGGCGAGCTGGTACGCCGACCAGTCGCGCCCGGCCAGCAGACCCAGCGTGAGGTACCCCGTGATCGAGGGTTCGCGTTCGGGCACGACAAAGCTCCTTCCCCGTCGGCACTCGGGTCACGTCGCGGAACAAGAAGATTACCCCGCGCACGCAGGAACGACCATATACTGCAGAATGCAGTAAGCATCGGCACGGCAACCTGTGTGGGGACACGGACCGTCGCCGTGGGTGGACTCACGCGTGGGGACGCGGGACCGCCTTCGCGGCGGGCGATCTGGGGATCGCCCGCCGCACATCTCTCTGCCCGCCGGTCAGCGCCGGGTCTGCTCCGACCCCGACAGCCGCTGCGCGAGGTAGATGGGCACGATCGACACGATCACCAGCACCACGGCGATGACCGAGACGACCGGCGCCTGGTTCGGGCGGAACATGTTGTTGAGGATGTAGATCGGCAGCGTCGTCACGCCGGACCCGGCGGTGAACGTCGTCACGATGATCTCGTCGAAGCTCAGCGCGAACGCGAGCAGAGCCCCGGCGAGCAGCGCCGAGCGCAGCTGCGGGAAGGTCACGAGGCGGAACGTCGTCCAGATGCCGGCCCCGAGGTCGGCCGACGCCTCCTCGAGGTTCGTGCCGGTACGCCGGAGGCGCGCGATGACGTTGTTGAAGACGGTCACGATGCAGAAGGTCGCGTGGGCGATCACCACCGTCCAGATCGACAGCGGCACCCCCATGATGGTGCGGAAGAAGTTGTTCAGCGCGATGCCCGTGATGATGCCGGGCAGCGCGATCGGCAGGATGATCAGCAGCGAGATCGCGTCGCGGCCGAAGAACTCGAACCGCTGCAGCGCGAGCGAGATGAGGGTGCCCAGCACGAGCGAGATCGCCGTCGCGACCAGCGCGATCGCGACGCTCGTGCCCACCGCCTCGATCGCCCCGGTGCTCTGGAAGGCCTTGCCCCACCACTCCAGCGTGAAGCCGGGCGGCGGCCAGCTGAGCGAGGTCGACGTCGAGAACGAGTTGACGAGCACCACGAACAGCGGCAGGTAGACGACCAGCAGGATCAGCACGGTGACCACGCCGAGTACAGTGCGCGAGAGTCGCGAGAGTCGCATCGCCGGGTTCCTAGAGGTTGTTCAGGGCGCCGGTGCGGCGCACCAGGGCGAGGTAGCCGAAGATGATCACGATCGGGATGAGCGCGATCGCCGCCGCCAGCGGCAGGTTGTTCGCCGCTCCGACGTTCGTGTAGACGAGGTTGCCGAGCATCTGGTTGGTGCCGCCCACGATGTTGACGGTGATGTAGTCGCCGAGCGACAGCGAGAAGGCGAAGATCGTGCCCGCGATGATCGCGGGGAACGCCAGCGGCAGGACGACGGAGACCAGCGTGCGCCAGGACTTGCCCCCGAGATCAGCGGATGCCTCGAGCAGCGAGTCCGGCACGCGTTCCAGTCCTGCGTAGATGGGCAGGATCACGTACGGCAGCCACAGGTACGACAGCGTGATGACCGTCGCGGTGAGTCCGTACCCCGGAGTGTGCAGGCCGAACGGAGCGAGGATCCACTCGAGGATCCCCTCCTGCGACAGCACCGCCCGCCAGGCGTAGGCCTTGACGAGATAGCTGGCCCACAGCGGCATGAGCACCGCGATGACGAGCAGCCGCTGCGCGCGCGGGGACGCGACCTTGGCCATGTAGAAGGCGATGGGGAGGGCGACCACGACGTCGATCACGGTCACCAGCAGCGCGATGCCCACCGTGCGCAGCGTCACCGTCTGATAGAGCGAGCCGGTGACGACCGTGATGATGTTGTCGAGCGTCCAGTCGGTGATGATCTCGCCGGTGAAGGAGTCCACCTGCCAGAACGCCGTCACCAGCAGCAGCGCGAGCGCCACGATGTACACGACGACCAGCCAGAACAGCGGCGCGGTCAGCAGGAACGCGAGCCGGAACCTCGGGTGCGCGCTCAGCCACGCCGAGGAGCGTCGCGCGGGCGTCGCCCGGGGCGCCGGCACGGTGCGGGCGGGCGGCGGAGCGGTCGCGGTGTCGGTCATCGAGTGCCTCCGGGTTCGGGATCCGTTCAGGCCGGGGGCGGAGGCATCCGTCCGCCCCCGGCGCGATGCGTGGGTCAGCCCTTGATCTCGGACCAGGCCTCGGTCCACGCCGAGTAGTCCATGCACTCGACGTCGGTGCGACCGTCGAGGCACTCGGCGATCGGGGTCGTCCAGTACCAGATCTGCGACGCGTAGTCGGCGTCGCCGGCGTGGTAGGCCTCGCAGTCCTCGCGGTAGTCGCAGGCTGCGTCGCTCGACGGCGCCTCGCCGAAGTACGAGGTCGCCACGCCGTTGACCTCCGGGCTCGCGATCCAGTCGAGCCACGCGTACGAGCAGTTCGGGTGCTCGGTCGTCGACGAGATCATCCAGGTGTCCGACCATCCGGTCGCGCCCTCATCGGGGAGCACGACGTCCGTGGTCGCGCCCCCGCCGGCGAGGACGTTCTGGATGACCTGCCACGTCGTGCCCGCGACGGAGTCGCCGGTCTCGAACGCCTGGATCTCCTTCAGGTAGTCCGACCAGTACTCTCCGACGTGCTGGCGCTGCTCCTTGAGCAGATCGACGGCGGCCTGGAACTGCGTCTCGTCGAGCGCATAGGGGTTCTCGATGCCGAGGTCGGGCTGGTGGGTCATCAGGTAGACGGCGGCGTCGGCGATGTAGATCGGGTTGTCGTACGCCGTGATCTTGCCGGAGTAGTCGCCCGCCTTGTCGAAGACGACGTCCCACGAGGTGGGTGCCGGGGTCACGACCTCCGTGTTGTAGAGCAGGAGGTTGGCGCCGTACCCGTGGGGCACGCCGTAGTGCTCGCCGTCGACGGTGTTCCACGGCTGGTCCTTGAGGAAGTCGTAGACGCCCTCGTAGCTCGGGATGAGGTCCACGTTCACCGGCTGCACGTCACCGGCCGCGATGAGGCGGAGCGACGCGTCGCCCGAGGCCGAGACGACGTCGTAGTCGCCGGTCTTCATCAGGGTGACGGCCTCGTCCGAGGTGTTGAACGTCTTGGACGTGACCTGGCAGCCGGTCTTCTCCTCGAACCCCGACACCCAGTCGTAGTCGGGGTCGTTGCTGCCGTCTTCGACGTAGCCGGCCCACGCGATGATCGAGACTTCGCCTTCGTAGTCGCCGAGCTCGTCGACGGCCTCCGTCGGTGTGCTGCTGCCGCCGGACGTGCCGCAGCCGGCCAGGACGGCGATCGAACCGACCGCCAGGGCGGTTGCGGCGATGCGCCGCCCCCGTGATGTGCGCAACATGGTGTTTCCTCTCGGTGCTGTTGATATCGGGCTGTGCTGTTGTGTGCTCCGGGGCGCGGGCGCCCAGGTCGGGTGGGGATCAGGTGCCGGGCGGGATCAACGAGACGACGTCCTCGTCGTGCCACGTCACGTGCACGCGGTTGCCGCGATCGTCGTCGGCCAGGCGGGTGCGGTCGTTGCGTTCGAGCACGGTCACCCGCATGCCGGCATCCAGATCGATGACGCGACGGATGCCGCTTCCCACGTAGATCGACTCGACCACCGTTCCCTCGGCCGAGTGCTCTCCCGGCGCCGAGGCGGCTGACGAAGCCAGCGTGAGCTTCTCGGGGCGGATGGAGTGCTCGCCCTCGCGCCCGATGAGGGCCGCGGACCGCTCGTGGTCGAACAGGTTGGAGGTGCCGACGAAGTCCGCGACGAACCGTGACGCCGGTCGCTCGTAGAGGTCCTGCGGAGTGCCGAGCTGGATGATCCGGCCGTCATGGAACACCGCGATCCGGTCGGAGAGCGTCAGCGCCTCCTCCTGATCGTGGGTCACGAAGATGAAGGTGATGCCGAGGTCGCGCTGGATCTGCTTGAGCTCGACCTGCATCTGCTCGCGGAGCTTGAGGTCGAGCGCGCCCAGCGGCTCGTCGAGGAGGAGCACCTTCGGCTGCACGACGGTGGCGCGGGCGAGCGCCACCCGCTGGCGCTGACCCCCCGAAAGCTGTGACGGCTTGCGCGCCGCCATCTGGTCGAGCCGCACCGCGGCGAGCGCCGTCATCGCGAGGTCGCGGCGCTTCGCACGCCCCATCCCCCGCACGCGCAGGCCGTAGGCGACGTTGTCGAGCACCGTCATATGGGGGAAGAGCGCGTAGTCCTGGAAGACGGTGTTCACGTCGCGGTCGAAGGGCGCCTTCTTCGTGACGTCCTGCCCGAACAGCTGGATCGTGCCGGCGGTCGGCTGCTCGAAGCCGGCGATCAGTCGCAGCACGGTGGTCTTGCCCGATCCCGAGGGTCCCAGCATCGAGAAGAACTCGCCGGCGGCGATCTCGAGGTCGACGTGGTCGACGGCCGTGACGGCACCGAACTCCTTCGTGAGTCCGGTCAGCCGGATGGCAGGCTGCTGCTCGGTCATGACGTCTCCCTCGATGTCGATGGAAGTTAATCATATGGAGCCATATGTCAAAAGAGGGGGTGCCGTGTTACGGTCGGGTCACAGTTGCGGAGGACACCTTCTTCCGCCGTCCACCCGGGAGTCCCATGCCGCACGCGACGGGAAGAGTCGACGCCGCCCGCGCCGTCGTCTTCGCCCCGCTGGACGGCACCGGCAGGGCCGAGCTCGTCGAGAAGCGGCTCACCGATGCGATCGTGACCGGCGTCCTCCACGACGGCGAGCGCCTGCCCAGCGAAGCGGACCTCTCGCGAAGCCTCGGAGTGGCCCTCGTCACCGCGCGCGAGGCGCTGGAGGTGCTGCGCGACAAAGGGCTCGTCAAGACCCGGCGCGGCCGCGACGGCGGCAGCTTCGTCACCTTCGACCGCGACGCCGCGACCCGCCTGCTGGAGCGGCGCCTGCGCGAGCTCAGCCGCATCGAGCTGCGCGACTTCGCCCTGCACACCTCGGCGATCGCCGGCACGGCGGCCGAGACCGCCGCAGGCCGCGCAAGCGACGACGACATCGAGACGCTCGTGCGCATCGCCGACGCCGCGGATCTCACGACGGCCGGCGGCGCGAGGCGAGCCGTGAGCCGGTTCCGGCTCGAGGTCGCGGCCGTCAGTCAGTCGCCCCGCCTCGTGCACGAGGAGATGCGCCTGCAGGGAGAGGCCGGCTCCCTCCTCTGGATGTGCCTGCGGGAGCAGGAGTACCGTGACCGCAGCGCCATCGCCCGCACGCGGGTCATCGACGCCATCCGCGACGTGGCACCCGACAAGGCCCGCGCGGAGACGATCACACATATCAACAGCGCCTTCGAATGGCTCATCGACGAGCGAGCGCGCATCGACGCGCGCACCGAGGACGCAGCATCCGACCCGAAGGACGTCCCATGACCACCATCGCGACCAGGTCTCCGGCCGACGTGGCGATCCGTGTCGCCGCGACCATCGACGGCATCTTCGCCATGATCGACGGGTGGCGCGATCTGCTCGAGGAGCAGCTCGCCTCGGCCCACGCGCTGACGGCGAAGGCGATCGATCCCCTCGTCGAGGCGTTCGCCGTGCCCGCCGTCTCGGGAGAGACGCTGCTCACCGGCGCGGGATTCGTGGCGGCGCCGGGCGTTCTGACCGACGCCGAATGGCACCTCGCCTGGTGGCTCGGAACCACCGGTTCGGCCCACGGGGTGCGGCGGCTGGCCACGATCGACGACCCGACCCACGAGCAGTTCCGCGACTACACCGCACTGGAGTGGTGGCGGGTTCCGCAGGCGACGGGCACGCGGCACCTCACCGGCCCGTACGTCGACTACGTGTGCACCGATGACTACACCGTCACCATCACCACGCCTGTGGTGCGCGAGGGTTCGATGATCGGCGTCGTCGGAGCGGACGCCCTGGTCGATCGGCTCGAACGCGTGCTCCTTCCGGTGCTGCGCGCGGGCGAGATGCCCGCGACCCTCGT
Source organism: Microbacterium sp. Leaf288 (assembly GCF_001422925.1). GTDB lineage: Bacteria > Actinomycetota > Actinomycetes > Actinomycetales > Microbacteriaceae > Microbacterium. The sequence goes on along the minus strand of NZ_LMNI01000001.1, from coordinate 596,709 downwards.
CAACGCCTCCGGCCGGGTCGTGACCTCGACCGACGCGCGGCGCGAGCCGGGATCGATGCTCCGCGGTGACGACCTCACCGCCGCCGTGCGGGCGCTGTCGCCGACCCCCGTCAGGCTCTCCGGCGGCACGTCGGTGCTCGCCTGCGGCGACACATCGCTCGCCCTCGTCGTCGGAAGCTAGCGCGCCGGGCGCGATGGGGAAGGATGGCCTCGATGTCAACGCCGACCGACTCCTCGCGCGACGAGCTCGCCGAGCTGCGCAGGCGCGCGTACGCACGCGACGCCGACATCCTCGATGACCCCGCCGCACTCGCCCGGCTGGGCGAGCTCGAGAAGCAGGCCGCGGCCGCGAGCGCGGCGAACGTCGCGGCGAGCGCACGTGTCTCGACCAACGGCGGAACCCCGCGCAGGTCCGCCTTCGATGGCGACGAGGACGTCGCGGAACCGCAAGCCATCGCCCCGCCCGCATCGGAGGAGACGGATGCCGCGGCCGCAGCGGACCCGATCGCCCCGGATCGCGACGAGCACGGCTCCCCCGCGGAGGCGCTGGGTGCGGACGACCTCGCGAGCGGAACGGTCCCCACGCCTCCAGCCTCCGCTGGCGCGTCGGCCGGAGCCTCCGGGCGCGTGGGCCCAGCTGCCGACCCCGGCAGCGACGCCGGTGGCGACGTCGTCGATCCCGACGCTGTCGAGAACGCGCCCGGCCGCCCGTGGTGGCGCCGCACACCCGTCGTGTGGGCAGCCTCGGTCGTCGTCGCGATGCTGGTCGGAGTCGGACTGACGGTGCTCGTGCAGACCATGGAGGCGGGCCGGGTCGGCGTGCTCGGGGTGGACCCCGACGCCGACTGGCCGGAGGAGGTCTGGGGCGGCCCGACCGAGGACTCCCTCGCCTTCGAGTCGTTCTACGGTCTCTCGGTGCTGTCGCAGCCGCAGGTCACGGGCGACGGGACTCAGGGGGCCGTCCCCTGCCTGATCGTCTTCAGCGGGGTGGGCGACAACCCCTCCTACCTCGGCGGCGCGTGCGGCGCAGGCCCTTTCCCTGCACAGGCGGCACTGGTGGTCGGCAGGCAGGCGCCGTCAGAGCTGCGCGAACGCTTCGCCGAGGGCACGGCGCTGCAGTTCGTGCTCGACGGGGAGCAGGTGCACGTCTACGCGCGCGAGCCGGGCATCGTCGAGCCCACGCCCTAAGCTTTCAGGCGCCGCGGCTCCCGGCATCCGTCGCGCCGACGTCGCTGCGGTGGAAGTTCTGGAAGGAACGGGATGCCGTGGGCCCGCGCTGCCCCTGATACCTGTTGCCGTACGGCCCCGAGCCGTACGGGCTCTCAGCGGGCGAGGTGAGGCGGAAGTAGCAGACCTGGCCGATCTTCATGCCGGGCCAGAGCTTGATGGGCAGAGTCGCGACGTTCGAGAGCTCGAGCGTGACGTGGCCCGAGAAGCCGGGGTCGATGAAGCCCGCGGTCGAGTGGGTCAACAGCCCGAGGCGACCGAGCGACGACTTGCCCTCGAGGCGGGCCGCGATGTCGTCGGGAAGCGTGATCTGCTCGAACGTCGAGCCGAGCGCGAACTCGCCCGGGTGGAGGATGAACGGCTCTTCGGGGTCGACCTCGATGAGGCGCGTCAGCTCGGGCTGGTCCTCGGCGGGATCGATGAACGGGTACTTGTGGTTGTCGAACAGCCGGAAGTACCGATCGAGCCGCACGTCGACGCTCGACGGCTGCACCATCGCGGGGTCCCACGGGTCGAGCGCGAGGCGCCCCGCGTCGATCTCGAGCCGGATGTCGCGGTCACTCAGCAGCACGGAGCCAGCCTATCCGGACCGTGCTGTTATGCTGGCCGGGCGCTGTAACAGGCGCGCGAGCGCCGGGATGCCGGCGTCCGGGGCTGTAGTTCAATGGCAGAACTTCTGCTTCCCAAGCAGACAGCGCGGGTTCGATTCCCGTCAGCCCCTCCATGTCTCCCGCGATCGCCGCTCACGAGTACTCGCCCTGGGATTTCTGGAGCGAGGCGACCCCGTCCGAGCGCGAAGCGCAGCTGCTCCTCCAGCAGACCGTCGTCGCGGGCCGCTCCGACCAAGAGCTCGGTGAGCAGTGCTTCCTCTCCGAGCTCGCCTCGATCGACAACGAATCGCTGCGCCTCGGCGACCGCACGTACGTCGCGGCAGGCGCCTACCTCACCGGCGACCTCCGGGCCGGCGCCGACTGCAGCATCAACCCGTACACGGTGATCCGCGGCCGGGTCACGATGGGCGACGGCGTCCGCATCGGCGCGCACACCTCGATCCTCGGCTTCAACCACTCGATGGAGTCGGGCACGCCCGTCTTCCGCCAGCCCTTGACCTCGAAGGGCATCGAGATCGGCGACGACGTCTGGATCGGCTCGCACGTCGTGATCCTCGACGGCGTCAGCGTCGGGTCGCACTCCGTGCTCGCCGCCAGCGCGGTCGTCACCAAGGACGTGCCGGCGGGCGCCGTCGTCGGCGGGAACCCCGCGCGGTTCATCCGCTGGCGCGTCGAGCCCGACGACACCGGCATCCACCCCGATGCGGCGGCGGATGCTGCCGCCCGGGGCACCGAGGACCGTCCCGACTCCCCCGAACCACGCGAGCCCGTGGAGACGCCGCCGGCGGTGCTCGCCGCCCTGGCCACGGCCGCGTCGGAGGCTGCCGTCTCGCCCGAGCTCCGGTCCGTGCCCGAGTCCGAGCCCGAGTCCGAACCCGCGCCGGACGCAGGGCTCCCGCCCGATGCCGACCCCGCTCACACGCCGTCCCGGGCCCCCGCGCCCGGCGGCCAGACCGCAGCGCCGAACAACGTCTTCACGGCAGCCGGCGCCTCGACCGGGAGCGATGACGTCGCCGGCCTGGCCGAACGCGTCGCCGAACTGGCGGCGCGCGCGAGGGACGAGGCATCCGTCGTCCTTCAACGCGCGTGGAACGACGACCTCGGACTCTTCACGGACCGCCCCGGCGCCGCCCCGACCGTACGCGCCCAGGCCGACGCGATCGAGATCGCGGATCTGCTGCTCGGCACGGCGCCGCCGCAGGCGTCGGTCGACGCGCAGATCCGCCGCCTGCAGGGCTGGCAGGATGCAACGACCGGCGCGGTCGCTCCCCTCGATGCGGACGGGCGTCAGCAGGCGGGCCTCGGCTTCTCCCACGGCGACGTCGCCTATCACGTGCTGAGCACGGGCTACGCGCTCGATCTGCTGGGGTCGGCATTTCCCGCTCCTCTCACGTGGGTGACCGCGGCGACCCCCGAACGGGTCGTCGAGTTCTGCGAGAGTCTGCCGTGGGCCACCGACGCGTGGGGCGCCGGACACCACATCGACGGCTTCGGCACCGCGATTCTGTGGACGAAGCGTGCGGGGCATCCGATTCCGGCGGGTGTGGAGGAGGCGCTGTTCGGGTGGCTGCTGCTCAACACCGACCCGCAGACCGGCATGTGGGGTTCGGCCACACCCGACCGCGGGATTCTCCCCGTCGTGAATGGGTTCTACCGCGCCTCGCGCGGCACGTTCGCGCAGTTCGGCGTGCCGCTGCCCCACCCCGACCGCGTGATCGACACGGTGCTGCGCCACGCCCGCGACCCGCGCTGGTTCGCACCGGGCGCCCGCAACGCGTGCAACGTGCTCGACGTCGCGCACCCGCTGTGGCTCGCGCGCGGCACCGGCTACCGCGACGACGAGGTGCGAGAGCTCGCCGCGCGCCTGCTCTCCGACGCCCTGGCGACGTGGGTGCCGGGCGCCGGGTTCTCGTTCCGCGAGCCGAGCCCCGCGGCGCGCGGTCTCATCGAGACCGAGCCGGGACTGCAGGGCACCGAGATGTGGCTCGCGATCCTCTGGTACCTCGCCGACCTCGCCGGCGTCGCCGATGCGCTCGGCTACCGGCCCCGCGGCGTGCACCGGCCGGAGCCCGCCGCCACACTGCGGTAGGCCGCACCGCGCCGTACCGGCGAGAGGAGACCGGTCGCAGCCGGCGACGGTGAAGCGGCAGCGCGCGTGCCGGGCGTGTGGATATCCGGATGCCGCGGCCCGCAGCATCCGTGACGATCGAGGTGCTCCGCGAGTAGGGTCGAGCGATGCGCGCGATCCCCGACAGTCTCGACGCGGCGGTCGTCAGCGAGATCGACCGGCGCCTGGAGTCCGTCGCGGCGGAGCACGGCGTGCGGATCCCGTGGGCCATCGAGAGCGGCAGCCGGGCGTGGGGGTTCCCCTCGCCCGACAGCGACTACGACTGCCGGTTCCTGTTCGTGGGGCGACGCGAGCGCTACCTCACGCTCTGGCCCGCACGCGACGTGATCGAGACGCCGCTGGACAAGGTCTTCGACGTCAACGGCTGGGACCTCGCCAAGGCGCTCACGCTGATGGCGCGGGGCAACGCCACGCCGATCGAGTGGCTGCGCTCCCCCATCGTCTACGGCGGCGACACCGCGTTCCGCGACGAGCTGCTGGCGTACGCGGCCGCCGTCGTGGAGCGCGGTGCGATCTCCCGCCACTACCTCCACGTGGCGCGGCGCCAGCAGACGGGAACGCAGACCCTGAAGCGGTTCTTCTACGTGCTGCGCCCGGCCGCCGCGCTGCGGTGGCTCGCCGACCACCCGGGTGACGCCGTGCCGCCGATGGATCTGCCGACGCTGCTGTCCGAGACCACGGTGTCGGATGAGATCCGGGATGCCGCCGCCGACCTCATCGCCCTCAAGTCGGTGACGCGCGAACTGGGCTCTGGAGAGGCGCCCGCGGTGCTCGCGCGCTTCGCCGCGCAGGAACTGGAACGCGCGGAGGCGCTCGAGGGCGTGCCGCCGGTGCGGGATCAGCGCAAGGTGCGGGAGCAGGCGGACGACCTGTTCCGGCGGATCGTGGGCTGACGCGAGCGGATCCGGCGCGATCGAGTTCGGGGACGAGCTGCTGCGGCGGATCATGGGCTGACGCGGGCGGGCTCCGGGGTGGGTCTGCGTCCAGGGTCGTCTGCGTCGGGGGCCGCGAGTCGACGAGCCAGGTCGTTGTCTGCGGGTGCGCGGCGGGTTGCGGCGAGACTGCTCCGGCTCACGCGCAGCGGATCTGCGCGCCGCTTCGAGCTGTGTTCGTCGGCGCCCGGGGATCACCGGCAGCGCCGAGCGGATGTCGGAGGCCATTCGTATATTTGTTCTATGAACTTCTCAGCCGCACCCTCCCCCGCGATGCGGTTGACGGATGCTGCGGCTCGGGTCGCCTCGCGGCTCGGCGACGGCGGCGCCGAAGTGGGAGGGCTCGCCGACGACGATCTCCTGGCGCTGCTCGCCGACGCGACGGAGGCGCGGAAGGCGCTCGAGCTGATCGTCGCAGGAGCGTCGGCCGAGGTGTCGCGCCGCTCGTCACGCGAGCTCGGATACGAGGGGCTCGCGCAGCGGAAGGGTCTGCGCACCGGCACGGCGCTCGTGCAGCATCTCACGGGGCTCGGGAGAGCAGACGTCGCGCGGGCTGTGGACGCGGGCAGGGAACTCGCCCCGGCGGAGCCGCCGGCAGCCGATGTCACCAGGGCAAGCGTTCCGGCGGCACCGGTGGTCCAGGAGTGGCTGGGCGCGCTTCGAGATGCACTCGCGTCGGGACGTCTGACGCAGGCGCAGTTCCAGGCGATCCGCTCTGGGCTCGGAGAACCGCCCGTCGACCGCTACCCGGAGCTGGCGCCCGACTTCCTCCCGCAGGCGTGGGCTCGCGCCGTGAACATGCTGCTCGAAGAAGCGAGCGGGCTGCCCGTGGAAGAGCTCCGCAGCCAGGCGCGCATCGCGCGAGATCGGCTCGATCCGGTCGGCGTCACGCTCCGTTTCGAAGAGCGCTTCGACGCCCGGTCCTTCCGCACCTGGATCGACCACGACGGTCAGCGGCACGCGCACATCCTCTTCGACGACGAGGCGGGCGCCTGGGTGGATGCCCTCCTGCAGGCCGCTTTGCGGCCACGTCGCGGGCCGCGCTTCGTCGGCACCGACGCCGTGGAGAAGACGCGCGCGGCCGAGGCTGACAGCCGGTCGAACGAGCAGCTGCAGTACGACACGATCATCGCCGTGCTGCGCACGGGTGCGAACGCCGACCCGCAGCAGGCATTCGGCGACCGGCAGCCGGGAGTGCGAATCGTCATCGAGGCGGGCGCGGTGACGGGCGGCGGTGAACGCGGCGAGATGCACGTCACCGGCGTCGGGCACCTGGAGGACGGCGGACACGCTCTGCCCGGGGGCGTCATCGAGGCGCGGATGTGCGAGTCCGGGGTGATCCCGCTGATGTGGGGGCCGGATGGGCGCCCGCTCGACGTCGGGCGCGAGCTTCGCCTGTTCACGAGAAAGCAGCGCATCGCCATCGCCGCCCGCGACGGCGGCTGCATGTGGCCGTCCTGCGGCGCGCCGATCTCGCAGTGCGAGTATCACCACATCGATCACTGGTGGGAGCATCACGGGCGCACCGATGTCGACGATGGGATCGCGCTCTGCCGCAACTGCCATCTGCGCCTTCACAACCAGCGGTGGCGCATCACGCGGACGCGAGATGCCCTCACCGACGCCGACACGTACTGGCTCCATCCACCGCCCGACCCCGCCACGGGTGAGATCGGCCAGCCCGTCGCGTTGAGATCGAAGTCTCCCCGGCGATTCGAGGCGGCATGACGTGCAGGGGCGTCGGTGCGACAAGTGCGTACGCAGGCATGGCGTGCTGACATGCGGGCCGACAGGCATGCGGGCGCGGCGAAGGACGCCGGGCGCGACGCGCGGGCACGCGGGTGCGTGGCGCGCGGGCGTGCGGGCGTGCGGGCGCGTGGGCGTGCGGGCGTGCTGACACGCGGGCCGACAGGCAAGCGGGCGCGGCGAAGGACGCCGGGCGCTACGCGCGGGCACGCGGGCACGCGGGCGCGTGGGCGCGTGGGCGCGCGGGCGGGGGCCCGGGCGGGGGCGCGCGGGCGTGCGGGCGCGGGCGTGGGCGTGTGGGCGTGCGGGCGTGCGGGCGTGCACGCCAACAGGGTTGCCGATCTTCGCCCTCAACACCGGCTTCTGGCCGGACACCGCGGGGAGGCATCCGCTGTTCTGAAAGCCGATGCCTCGGCGGCTTCCTCTGCCGTACTGTGAGCGGATGGCGTTCGATCCGCGCGACGTTCCGGCATTCGTGGACTTCGTGCGCGCCGAAGCGCAAGGCGTCGTCGCGACCGTGTCGCCGTCGGGGGCGCCCGAAGCGGCGCTCGTGGGAATCGCCGCGCTCGACGACGGCACGCTCGTGTTCGACACCCTCGCCCTCTCGCGGAAAGCGGAGAACCTCCGCCACGACCACCGCATCGCCGTCGTCATCGGGACGGACGGCGCGGTGTCCGTCCAGATCGACGGCTTCGGGACGATCGTGCACGGAACGCTCCGCGAAGAGTACGGCGGGGCCTACAACGAGCAGTTCCCCGGGTCGCGCGCGCTCGATTCGGAGTTCGCGGTCATCGTCGTCCGCCCGGCGTGGGTGCGGGTCTACGACGCGTCGACCAGCCCCGCCAACGTCACCGAAGCGCGCTGGTGACCCCACCGGCGGCGACCGCCGGATGCAGGTGCTCGGACGACAGCGCCACGACCGCCTGGTGGGCGCCGGCGGCGAGGCATCCGTCCAGTCCTTCACCGGTGAGCGAGGCGGCCAGGAACCCCGCGAAGAACGCGTCGCCGGCGCCGTTCGTGTCGACGACGTCGACCGGAACGGCCGCGACCGTCGCACGTTCGCCCGACGCGGCGAGCGCGACAGCGCCCTGCGCCCCGCGGGTGCATACGGCGAGCCGCGGACCGCGGTCGAGGCAGCTCTGCATGAGCGCCCACGGATCGTCGGTCGCGTCGTCGTTCATGAAGACCACGTCGGCGGCGCGGAGGAACGGCTCGTGGAACTCCGCCGTCCCGTCGTAGTCGTGCAGGTCGGTCCATATCGGAACGCCCGCAGCGCCGGTGAGTCGGCGGTGCACGATCGCCACGCCGACCTCGCTGAGATCGACCACCGCGACGTCCGCTCCGGCGAGGGCGTCGTCGATGCGATCGATCGTGTCGACGGATGCCGCCGACGGCGTCGCGAGGTAGAGACTCACGCGCTCCCCCGTGGCGGTCATCAGATTCGCATGGCGCTCGGTGCGCTCCGAGGGGTAGGCCTCGACCCGCACGCCCGCCGCGTCGAGCGCCTCAGCCACCCGGCGGCCGTCGTCGTCGGCACCGAGGAGCGCGTGGAGGGCCACGTCGACGCCGCGATCGGCCAGGTGCAGAGCCTTGCCGGCCGACGTCCCGCCGAGGGTGTGCAGATCACCGAGCGCGAACTGCATGTGCGGCACCGGCTCGGGAAGTCGGTCGAGGAGGATGAGGTGGTTCCACGAGGCGGGCCCGCACAGGGCGACCCGGGCGTCAGCGAGGGGCATCCGCCCAGTAAACCAGCGGTCTTCTGCTCCCAGCTCCTCAGCCCCGTCGACGACCCACGCAGCTGCTCCGATGGACGGCGCCCGCTACCGCGGCTGCCACGCCACCCAGGTGCGGCCGGCCACGAGCGCCGAGTTCGCCGCGGCCAGGCGCTCAGCGGGGTGGTCCTGCGCACGGCTCGTGCCGCCGCGCCAACCGTCCCCGCGCTGCAGGCGGAACGACACCGGCAACTCGGCGCCCTCGGTGAACCGCTCCGACAGACCGCCCTCGACCACGGAGAACACGGTCTGCTCCATCTCGTCCGCAGTGCTCTCCCATGTCTCGTCGCACGCGTCGCAGCCGCACACCGGAAAGTACGCGTCGACGAGGAAGCCGGCGTGCAGATGGATGCCGGGGAACGACGTGAAGACGAAGGTCAACGGCGACGCAGCGTCGTCGGCCGGTCGCACCCGCACGGCTCGCACAGCATCAGCGGGCACCCGCGCGAGATCGGCTGCGGCCTCCGGGGAATCCTCGACGGTGACGTCGAACGACTGCGCCAGCCACGTGATCAGAGCATCCGCGACGTCGTGCAGGGGCGCGAACCGCTCGAGATTGCTCGTCACCGAGTACGTGTCGTGGGGCGGCGACTCACCGCCCCACCGCTCGCCGTAGGCGATCGGCGCACCCGATGCGTCGACGAACTCCCGGGCCGGCGGCGACGGGCGCAGGTAGCCGGGCATGCGGCCAACCTATCGCGGCGCACCGGCCGACTGCGTCCCCGGCTACTCCTCGAGCGGCCCGAGGTCGGGCCCGCCGACGAATCGCGCGATCGCGTCGGCGACACGATCCAGCTCGACCACGACGACGACGTTCTCCCCCGCGTTCAGCGCGGCAGCCGGGACGTACAACGTGCGCTGCGGGCCGTTCGACCAGTAGCGGCCGAGCAGGAAGCCGTTGATGAGGGCGAAGCCCTTGCCCCAGCCGTGAGTGTCGAGGAAGAGGTCGGCGGGATCGTCGAGCGTGAACGAGCCCCGCAGCACGAACGGAGCGACGCCGATCGTCGAGGAGACAGCGGTCGCAGCATCCGTCGCCGCAGCAGCGAGAGCGGCAACGTCGATGGGCGTCGCGGTCCACCCGGTGAGGGGCTCACCCGCCAGCGTCACCGGCCCGATGAGGCCCTTGGGCTCGCCGAGGCGCACGTCGTAGTTGACGCGGCCCTGCTCTTCGACGAGGACGCGCAGCCGGCGACCGGCGGGAACGACGAGTGCGTCCTCGTGCCGCGTGCGCGACAGCGTCCCCACCGCCACACCGTCGACCGAGACCCACGCGTGATCGCGCACCTCGCCGAAGCGGAGCACTCCCCCGCGGCCGCCGAGCTCGGCCTCGTACGCGACGAGCGCGCTCAGGTGTCCGAGATCCTCGAACGTCGGCGGGGTCTCGTGACGAGACACGGATGCCGCCACCACCGTCTCGACCGGCTCCAGCCCCACCTCGAACGTGGGTGCCGGGCCGCTCGCCGCGGGCACCTCGTCGGGCACCGGCGCGTACTTCGCGATGACATCACGGAACGCGAAGTACTTCTCGGTCGGATCTCCACGCTCGTCGAGCGGGGCGTCGTAGTCGTACGACGTCACGATCGGCAGGTACCGGCCCTTGTCGTTCGCGCCGTTCGTCAGCCCGAAGTTGGTGCCGCCGTGGAACATGTAGAAGTTCACGGACGCGCCCGACGCCAGCAGCGCGTCGAGCTCGGCGGCCGACGCCGCAGCCGGTGTCGTGTGGTGCGTGTTGCCCCACCAGTCGAACCACCCGTCCCAGAACTCGGCGCACATGAGAGGCCCCGTGGGCTGGTGCCGGCGCAGGGTCTCGAGGCGCTCGGCCGCGCGGGATCCGAAAGAACCCGTGAGATGCACGCCCGCGACACTGCCGTCGCTGAGCATCTGGTCGGTCGGCTGGTCGATCGTGGTGAGCGGGACCGTGATGCCGGCATCCTTCGTCACCTGCACGAGGTGCTCGAGGTAGGCGGTATCGTCGCCGTACGCGCCGTACTCGTTCTCGATCTGCACCAGGATGACGGGTCCGCCGCGGTCGATCTGGTACGGAGCCACGATCTCGTACACCCGCTCGAGGTACGCGGTCACCTCTTCGAGGTAGCGAGGCTCGGAACGACGAAGGCCGATGCCTTCGAGCGCCGTCAGCCACACGGGGAGTCCCCCGTTGTGCCATTCGGCGCAGATGTAGGGACCGGGCCGCACGGTCGCGTGCATGCCCTCCGCCGCGACGAGGTCGAGGAACCGGCCGAGGTCGTTCCAGCCGGTCGCGTCCCACTCGCCGCGCACCGGCTCGTGGGCGTTCCACGCGACGTACGTCTCGATGGTGTTGAGGCCCATGAGCTTGGCCTTGCGGATGCGATCGGCCCACTGTCCCGGGTGCACCCGGAAGTAGTGCAGCGCCCCGGCGAGCACCCGGAAGGGCTCTCCGTCGAGGAGGAAGTCGGTCTCGCCGATCGCGAACGAGCGCGCGCCGGCGGTCATCGCGCAGCCTTGCGGGCGTGGAGCAGTGCGGCGAGGCGCTCGAGCTGTGATGCGTCTTCGAGGGCCGAGCCGACGGCGGCGACGCGCACCCCGGCGTCGAGGAACTCCTCGACGTTCGAGGCGTCGAGTCCGCCGGTGGCGACGAACGTCACCTGCGGGAACGGTCCGCGGATGTGCTTGAACCAACCGCTGCCGAGCCACGTCGCGGGGAACGCCTTGAGCCACGTGAGCCCGAGCGAGACGGCGAGCTGGACCTCGCTGGGGGTGGCGACTCCGGGGAGGATCGGGATGCCGGCATCCTGGGCCGCCCGGACGACGACCGGATCGAGTCCCGGCGAGACGAGATACACCGCGCCGGCGTCGGCGGCCCGCGTCACCTGCTCCGGCGTGATGATGGTGCCGGCACCGACGCTCTTGCCGCGGGCGTTCGCGGCCTCCACGACGGCGCGCAGGGCGCGCTCGTCCTCGTCGGTCTGCAGCGGCACCTCGACCGAGTCGATTCCGAGGTCCCACGCCGTCTCGGAGAGGCGCACCGAGCGCTCGACGCCCATGCCGCGGAGGATCGCCATGAGCGGCGCCCCTGCGAACGCCGTGTCGAACCACGCGCCCTGGGCGGCAGCTGGGCCCACGCGCCCGGAGGCTCCGGCCGACGCGCCAGCGGCGACCGGAGGGGGCGTGGGGACCATCGCGCTCGATGAGGTGGGCTGGGAGGTCATTCGCGGGTCCTTCGGGTGTCGGGTTCGGTCATCGTTGCGGGTTTGGGGCGCACGGCGTGCGTTCGGGGCGTGCGGCGTGCGCCCCGAACGCTCGGGACGCGCCCCGAACCCGTCACGTCGGGGTCGGGATGCCGGCGGCGGGAGCCGGAGCGGCGGGCGGAGCCGGGGCGGCGGGCTCGTCGATCGAGTCGGTGGTGGTCTGGAGGGTGCGGGCGGCGCGGGCGTGGCCGGCCCGCAGGCGGTCGGACACCGAGTCGCCCGAGAGCCGTCCCGCGAGGTACCCGCCGGCGAAGGCGTCGCCGGCGCCGACCGGTTCGACGACCTCGACGACGAGCGCCGGCTCGAACACCTCGTCGTCACCGACGAAGGCCGTCGCGCCGATGTCGCCGTCCTTGACGATGAGCTCGGCGACGTCCGGCAGGAGGGCACGCACGTCGGCGGCGGTCGGGGTGGACCAGAGCGTCTCGGCCTCGTCGCGGCCCACGAGCACGATGTCGGCGCTGCGGGCGAGCTCGAGCAGCACCGGCGCGGCGGTCGCGGCATCCCACAGCGGCGCGCGGTGGTTGACGTCGAACGACACCGGCACGCCGTGCTCCCCGGCGCGAACGATCACACGAGAGAGGAACGCGGCGGCGGACGCCGAGATCGCGGCCGTGATGCCCGAGACGTGCAGCAGGTCGACGCCGTCGAACGACACGTCGTCCGCGTCGGACTCCGACAGATGCGCCGCAGCAGAGCCCCGGCGGTAGTAGAGCACCCCGTTGCCGGGATCCTTCACGTACAGCCCGGTCGGATGCCCGTCGTCGAACACGACGCCCGAGACATCAACGCCCCGCCCCGACAGCTGACGCGCGATGCGGTGCCCGAGAGCGTCCTCGCCGAGCCGGCTGAACCAGACGGCGCGGTGTCCGAGCGCGGCCACGTGCGCGGCGACGTTCGACTCCGCTCCCCCGGCATCGAGCAGGAACGCGTCGGCGTCGGCGACGGGAGCCGCGATGACGGGCGTCACCATAGCCATGGTCTCGCCGATCGCGAGCAGAGTCCGGGGCACCCCGCCAGCGTAGTCAGGCTGCAGCATCCGTCGCCCTCCCCGGCGGGATCGCGCGAAACTCGGAGATCCGGATCCCGGCGGCCGCCGGCGCACTGCCGGCGGCGTCGAACCGCGTCATCGCAGATCGGTGACGGGGGCTGCGTCCATGTCGTCGAACGCCTGGTTCTCGCCGGCCATCGCCCAGATGAACGTGTACGACGACGTGCCGACCCCGGAGTGCAGCGACCACGAGGGCGAGATGACGGCCTGGCGGTCGGCGACCACGAGGTGGCGGGTCTCTTCGCGCTCGCCCATGAGGTGGATGACGCGGGCGTCCTCGGGCAGGTCGAAGTACAGGTAGCACTCGGTGCGGCGGTCGTGGGTGTGCGCCGGCATGGTGTTCCACATCGAGCCCGGGTGCAGCTCGGTGACGCCCATCACGATCTGGCAGCTCTTCACGCCGTTCTCGTGGATGTACTGGTTGAGCGTGCGGCGGTTCGAGGTCAGCTGGTCGCCGAGCTCGCGCACGGTGCCCTCGCCGGGCGACACGAGGGCCGCCGGGTACGCGGTGTGGGCGGGCGCCGAGAACAGGTAGAACTGCGCCCCCGTCTCGCCCGAAGCGTCGGCGAACGACACGGAACGGATGCCGCGGCCGAGGTACAGGCACGCGCCCTTGACGAGCGTGTAGACCTCGCCGTCGGCGGTGACCGTGCCGGTGCCGCCGACATTGATGATGCCGACCTCGCGGTGCTCGAGGAAGTAGTCGCTGCGGATCTCGGGGTATCCGCCGAGCTCGAGCACCGCGCCCGCGGGCACGGCGCCGCCGAGCACGATGCGGTCGTGGTGCGTGTACGTCAGGCGGATCTCACCCGGCACGAAGACGTCGGGGATGAGGTACGTGTCGCGCAGGTCCTGCGTCGTCATGCCCGGGATCTGGGCGGGGTTGGTCGCGTAGCGCTGCGGGATGTGCGTCTCGGTCACGAGTTCTCTCCTGGTTCTGCGTGGGGGTGCGTAAGGGTCAGCGGACGAGCCAGCCGCCGTCGACGGGGATGACGGCGCCGGTCACGTAGGCGGCGGCGTCGGAGGCGAGGAAGACGAAGACGCCTTGCAGATCGGATGCCTCGCCCCAGCGTCCTGCGGGGATGCGAGACAGGATCGACGCGGCGCGGTCCTCGTCGGCACGCAGCGGTGCGGTGTTGTCGGTCGCCATGTAACCGGGGGCGACGGCGTTGACGGTGACGCCCGCGGCCGCCCACTCGTTCGCCAGCGCCTTGGTGAGCCCGGCGACGGCGTGCTTGGAGGCGGTGTATGCCGGAACGAGAATGCCGCCCTGGAACGACAGCATCGACGCGACGTTGATGATGCGTCCGCCGCCGTTCGCGAGCATGTGGCGGCCCGCGGCCTGCGACAGGTGGAACACCGCGTCGAGGTTGATGGCGAGCACGTCGTCCCAGTCCCCGAGCGGGTACTCGGCGGCCGGCGCGCGACGGATGGTTCCGGCGTTGTTGACGAGGATGTCGAGGCCGCCGAGCTCGGCGATCACCTCGTCGACCGCGGCGGACAGCTCGTCGGGCGTGGCCGACACGAGGTCGCGCTGCACGCGGTGGACGCGGCGGCCGGTCGCCTCGATGAGCTCGGCGGTGGCCGATGCGTCGCCTCGGTCGAGGAGCGCCACGTCGGCGCCGGCCTCGGCGAGGGCGACGGCGGCGCCCTGGCCGAGACCACGGCTCGAACCGGTGACGAGCGCGACCTTGCCGTCGAGGCGGAACGAATCGAGGATCATGCGGCGGACTCCAGGCTTGCGATGAATCGGGTGGTGAGCTCGCCGAGCCCCGAGATGCGCACGGTGACCGCGTCGCCGGCGGCGAGCGGGCGATGCGCGTCCTGGGCGGCGGGCAGCTTCTGCGGCGTGCCGGTCGAGACGATGTCGCCCGGCTCTAGGGTCAGCACCTGGCTGAGGTGGTGGATGACGTACGCCACGCTGAAGATCGTGGTCGACGTCGACTGCGACACCGTGACGACCCCGTCGCGCACGACCTCCACGAGGAGGTCCTGCGGGTCCGGCGCCTCGTCGGGCGTGACGACCCAGGGCCCGAGCGGCGCGAAGCCGTCGGAGCACTTGCCCAGCGCCCATTGGCTCTGCCGGCGCTGCCACGCGCGGTCCGACACGTCGTTGAGGATCGTGTAGCCGCCGACGTGGTCGAGGGCGTCCTCGAGTGACACACGCTGCGCGCGCCGGCCGATCACCACGGCCACCTCGCCCTCGTAGTCGACGTCCGTCGCACCCGGCGGGATCACGACGGCGTCGTTCGGGCCGGCGAGCGTGTTCGACGTCTTCACGAACACGTCCGGATACTCCGGGTCGTTCGCGGTCGGGTCGACGCCGTCCGGCACGTGTCCACGGTAGTTGTACCCGAGGCAGAGGATCTTGCCCGGCACGACGGGAGCGAGAAGGTCCGCCGCATCGACCACCCGCAGGGAATCCGCATCCGCCGACGCCACCGCAGCCTGCGCCGCGTCCAGTGCGGCGTCCGATGACAGCAGCTCCGTCACCGAGCCGGCGATCCCGCCGAGGTCGAGCACGCGATCGCCGGCGACGACCGCGGCCGGACGGGCGCCGTCCGCCCCCGCGTAGGTGACGAGCCTCACCAGTACTTCCTCCACTCCGGACGCGCGACGCGCATCAGAGCCTCGAGGTAGAAGTAGTCGCCCCAGAGCGTGCCCTCGTCGACGCCGTTGTCCTTCGGCAGGTCGTAGACCGAGTGCAGGATCAGAGCGTCGGAGTCCTCGGCGTTCACCGGCGTGTAGTTCGCGATGAGCGACGCCAGGATCGAGTGCGCCCGGGAGGTCCACTCGGCGGCGCGCTCAGCATCCGTCTCGACCTTGGCGAGCTCGAGAAGGCCGCACACCGCGATCGCGCCGGCCGAGCTGTCGCGCGGGGCGTCGCTGCCGTCGGTGTAGACGAGGTCCCAGAACGGCACCTCGTCGGCCGGCAGGTGGCGCAGGAAGTACTCCGTGCAGCGACGGGATGCCTCGAGCAGGCGCTCGTCGCCGGTCACCGCGTAGTTCATCGCGAAGCCGTAGATGCCCCACGCCTGGCCGCGGGCCCAGCACGACTCGTCGGCCGCGCCCTGCTCGGTGCCGCCGCGCAGGGCCTCCCCGGTCTCGGCGTCCCAGTAGAACGTGTGGAAGGTCGAGTCGTCCTCGCGGAGGATGTGCTCGCGTAGCTGCGCGGTGTGGCGCACGACCGCGTCCGCGAAGCGCTCCTCGCCGGTCTGCTCGTGGGCCCATGTCAGCAGCGGCATATTCATGAGGCTGTCGATGATGGTGCGTCCGCGCTGGGCGGGGTCGGAGAGGTCGCCCCATGCCTGGATGATGCCCGCCGGCTCGAGGAACCGGCGCATCAGGTGGTCGGCGGCGAGCAGCGACGCGTCACGCGCCTTCGGGTCGCCGACCAGGCGCCACGCGGCGACCGTCGACAGCGTGTAGAGGAAGCCGAGGTCGTGGGTGTCGAGGTCCTCCTCGGCGCGCACGCGACGCTCGAAGTCGGCCGCGTCGATCCGCGCGGCGTCGCGATAGTCCTCATCGCCCGAGAGCTCCCAGGCGAGCCACAGCAGGCCGGTGCGGAAGCTCGTGGTCCAGCCGCGGTTGCCGCCGAGCGGGATGCCGCCCTCGGCAGGACGCAGCTCGTAGCGGTCGTCCACCGTCGTGTCGTCGGGGTACGCACCCCCGAACTTCGCGATGTTGCGCCGGATCGTCGACAGCGCGGCGGCGATGGCCGCGTCGGTCGTGGTCTCGGTGGTGCCCGCGGCGGGCGAGGTGGACGTCATGGAGAGATTCCTTCTGAGGTATATGCAGAGAACGGATGCCGCGGGCTCAGGCCTGCGCGGCGGCCTTCTCGTCGAGATCGAGCACGGGGCGGAGCGTGAAGCGCGAGTTGGTCCACGCGAAGAAGAGGGCAGCGGAGGCCGTGAGGCCGAGCCCGAGGGCGGGCGCGGTGGCGAACACGGCGACCTGGGCCGCCAAGGCCGCCAGCGACGCTGCCGTGAGGTACCAGCGGCGCAGGCTCAGGTAGAGGCCGGCCCGCAGCACGTCGCGCAGGCGTGCGGTCGGCACCTCCGAGATCGCGACGAGGGCGACGAGCCCGACCGCGATCGCGAGCAGCGCCAGGACCCCGAGGAGCGGGACGGTGAACACGGCCACGGCCGTGGTCGACAGCATCCGTACGTCCACGAGCAGCACCACGACGACCGCCGCGACCGCGGCGCCGATCAGGAGCGCCCGGCGCCACGTGGCGCGCAGCCCCGCGACGAACGCGCGGATCGGGCCCAGCCCGCCCTCCCCGTGCTCGCGGAACGCGCGGAACGCGGCAGCGAGACCGGGGGCGGCGAGCGGCACGGCGATCGCGAGCAGCGGCCACGAGTACAGCGGGTCGGTCGTGACCAGCAGCACCACGAGCGGCAGCGACGAGACCACCAGCAGCAGGTTCACGATGAGCCCGAGATAGATCATCCCGATGAGGGACGCCCACGTCTCGTGCGACACCAGCCCGTTGAGCTTCTTCATGGCCTCAGCCCTTCAGACCGCTCGTCGCGATGCCCTCGACGAAGTACTTCTGGCCGAGCAGGAAGATGATCGCGATCGGGATGACCGAGATCGTCAGGCCGGCGAACAGGAGCGCGTAGTTCGTGTCGAAGAGGTTCGAGACGAAGCCCTTGAGGCCGAGCTGGATCGTCCAGAGGTCGGGGTTGCGCAGGTAGATGAGCGGCCCGAGGTAGTCGTTCCAGGTGTTGACGAACGTGAGCAGCGTCAGCGAGGCGAGCGCCGGGATCGACAGCGGGAGCATGATCCTGCGCCAGATCGCGTACTCGCTGAGGCCGTCCAGACGTGCCGCCTCGGAGAGCTCCTCGGGGATCGTCTCGTAGAACTGCTTCATCAGGAACACGCCGAACGCACCGAACGCCTGCAGCAGGATGATCGACCACAGCGTGTTCGACACCTTGAAGTTCGAGAGCAGGATGAACTGCGGGATCATGTACGACTGCCACGGGACGGCGATCGTGCCGACGTAGAGCAGGAACAGCACGTCGCGGCCGCGGAAGCGCATGCGGGCGAAGCCGTACGCCGCGAAGGAGCCGGTCAGCACCTGCAGGAACGTGACGACCACGGCCAGGAACAGCGTGTTGCGGATCCAGACGAGCATGTTCGACTCGGTCCAGATGTCGATGTAGTTCTGCCACACCCACGTCTCGGGGAGCCACTTCACCGGCACCGAGAAGACCTCGTTGGCCGACTTGAACGAGCTCAGCACCATCCACACGAACGGCGCGAGCAGTCCGATGGCGAAGATGACGAGTCCGACGTACATCGCGATCCGGGCGATACGGCGGCCGGGGGTCATCTTCTCGGTGTAGGCGACCTGGGGCTGCGGCTCCGGGGTCTGTTCGGCGAGCTTGCGCAGTCCGCGACGCGCGCCCGCGGGGGCGGTGAAGTCGGAGACGAGGAGCTCGGCGTCCTTCTCGATCTGCTCGGCCATCAGCTGCTCCGCTTCTTGTTCCAGAGGAACTGCACGATCGTGACGATGATGCACATGAAGAACAGCGCCACGGCAGCGGCCGACGCGTAGCCGAACTGGCTCTCTTCGAAGCCCTTGCGGTAGATGAACTGCGACATCACGAGGGTGGACTGACCCGGGCCGCCGTCGGTCATGACGAGGATCAGGTCGAAGATCTTGAACGAGTTGATCGTCAGCATCACGGTGACGAAGAACATGGTGGGACGCAGGCACGGCAGCGTCACGTTGACGAACCGCTGCCACACGTTCGCGCCGTCGACGCGGGCGGCCTCGTGCAGCTCGCGCGGGACGGTCTGCAGCCCCGCGAGGAAGAGGATCATGTAGTAGCCCATGTCACGCCAGGTGCCGACGATGACGACGGCGGGCATCGCCCACTCGGGCGAGGTGAGCCATCCGGGCGGGTTCTGGATGCCGATGAAGCGGAGGAACTCGTTGATGGGGCCGTATTCGGGGCTGAAGAGCAGGTTCCACACGACCGCGATCGCGACGATCGAGGTGATGTACGGGAAGAACGCGGCGGTGCGGAAGAAGGCGACGCCGCGGAGCTTGTTGTTCAGCAGCAGCGCGAGACCCAGCGACACGAGGATCGTCAGCGGGATGTGCAGCGCCGAGTAGTAGAGGGTGTTGAGAACCGAGATGCGGAAGCTGCCGTCGCCGATGAGGCGCTGGAAGTTCGCGAGTCCGACCCAGTCGGCCTTGCCGAACACGTTCCAGTTCGTGAACGACATGTAGAACAGCACGATGATCGGGATGAGCGTGAGCAGCCCGAAGCCGATGAAGTTCGGAAGGATGAAGCTCCACCCGATGAGGGTGTTGCGCAGCCGCAGCTTCGAGCGCCGAGGGCGCACGGGCGGCGGCGCGGTGCCGGCCTCTGTGGCGGTGATGGTCGCCATGGCGGACCTCCAGTGGGGTGGTGACGTCGGGGGGGGGCGGTGGCCGGTCCGCCGCAGGGTGCGGACCGGCCACCGGGTCGGGCCCCGGTGGGCCCGGAGAGATCAGTCGGTGCCGACCTCGTTGGCCACGCGGTCCTGGGCCTCCTTGATGGCGTCCGAGACGCTCTTGGAGCCCGACATGATCGCGGTGTGCATGTCGCCGAGGATGCCCTGGATCGCCGCCGTCTTGCTCGACGTCGGGTTCTCCGGGTGCACCTCGTGCGTCGAGTACGCGAACTTCGACAGGTCGTCGGTGGGAGCCCCGTCGACCGAGAAGTAGGTCTCGACGACCGAGTCCGTCAGCAGCGCCGGGGTGATGCCGATGTTCGCGAGCACCTGGGCGCCCTCTTCACCGGCCGCGAAGGCGAGGAACTTCTTGGCCGCGGCCACCTTCGACTCGTCGATGCCGGCGTTGATGCCGAAGCCGGTCGGGTCGCCGAAGGTCACGGGGGTGTTCTCCAGACCCGCGGTCTTCGACGAGACCTGCGGGATCGGTGCGATGCCCCACTCGAAGTCGTCGGCGTCGCCCGAGGCCTGCTGCGCGATCAGCGTCGCGACGAACCACGTGCCCATCTGGAGCATCGCGGCGTTCTGCTTGCCGAACTCGCCCTGGTAGGTGAGCTGGTTCGCCTTGGCGGTGTTGAAGTCCACCTGGTCGCCGGCCGACTGCAGTGCGAGCACGTTGTCGTAGAACGGCTCCATGTACTCGTACTCGCCCTTGAGGATGTCGCCGTCGGACTGCGCGTTCGCGAAGCCCTGGACGGTCGACTGCCAGTTGTGGAGGTACGCGCCCTTGGCCGAACCGCCCGCAGCGGCGATGCCCTCGGTCAGCGCCGCCGCGGCGTCGCTGTAGTCGTCCCACGTCCACGAGCCGTCGGGGTACTCGACGCCGGCCTGGTCGAAGAGGGCCTTGTTGTAGTACAGGACCCACGAGTCGTTGCGGTAGGGCACCGCGTACGCCGTGCCGTCGACCTCGTACGACTTGGCGCCGCTGATGCCGTCGGGCAGCTCGACATCCGACACGTCGAGGAGCTGGCCGCCCTCGACGAACGTCGGGACGAACTTGACCTCCTTCTGCGTGATGATGTCAGGGCCGGAGCCCGCAGCGAGGTCGGCGGTGAGCAGCGTGTTGTACTCCGCCGCGTCGTAGCCCTTGAGCTCGACCGTGATGTCGGGGTTCTCCTCGTGGAACGCGTCGGCGAGCGCCTGGAACTCCGGCGTCGTGTCGAGGCTCCAGCCCGAGAGGGAGAGCGTGACCGGACCCGACGACTCCTCGGGCGCGGCCGCGTCGTCGCCGCCGCCACTGCAGCCGGCGAGAGCGAGCGTTGCGACCACGGCGATGCCGGCCGCGGCAGCGTATGAGCGCTTCATTCTGGGGGTACTCCTTTGTGATTGCGGACCCGTCC
The DNA here is from genome assembly GCF_001422925.1 of Microbacterium sp. Leaf288. GTDB lineage: Bacteria > Actinomycetota > Actinomycetes > Actinomycetales > Microbacteriaceae > Microbacterium. The sequence continues at coordinate 576,159 of NZ_LMNI01000001.1, read as the reverse complement.
TCGGGCCCATCGGGTTACCGGTTCGCGGGGGATCCGGGGTGTGCAAGGCGACTCGTGGTCGCCGTTCCGTCCGGCCAGGTGACCGTGGCGGTGGTCTGGTCGCCGTCCTCGTCGAGGACGACCTGTGCGGCATCGGCGGGCGATGCGAGGTCTTCGGTGGTGAGCTCCACGAGCGTCGCGCTCCACGTGCCCGGCTCGACCGGGAACGACACGAGCGGCACACCGGCGACGGGCCCCAGCGGGCTGGCGTCCTCGCGCGTCTCGATGCTCGCCTCACCGTCGCCGAGGAGGGGACGGATGCTGCTGCTCAGCCCCTTCGCGACGACCGAGGCGGCAGCATCCGTGCCACCTCCTGCATCCTCATCTGAGGACGAGAGCTGAGAGGCGGAGGCCGACCCGGCGTGTGCTCCCTCATCTCGGCTCAGCTCCTCAATTGAGGAGCGCGGGGTGTGGGCGTCTGCCAGAGCCCAGCCCCCCACGCGGAGGCGGAGCGACGCGGCGTCGACGCGGGATTCGAGCGCGGCGACGCGGACGAGGCGCACCTCCCACGGGCCGCGCACGAGCGAGTGCACCTCGACGAGGCCGGCGATCTCGATCTCGCCGTCGATGCCGGAGCCGTGGCGCTGGGCCGACGGGCGGAGGTCGATCCAGTGGGCGCGCGAGACGGACGCGGCGATGCCGACGCGGCCGCCCTCGTCGTCCTGCACCCGCACATCGATGAGGTCCATCGCCGCGCGGTGCGTCGCGCGGCCGGCGGCGTCCACCAGGGCGACGGACTGCTCGAGGGGCTCCTCGAACGCGCGCTGGTTCGCGAGCGGGCCCGCCGCCGTCGCGTACCCGATGCGGGCGTAGAGGGGCGAGTCGCCGACGAGGCTGCCGCCTGCGGCGTGGTCGGTGCCGTGGTTGACGATGCGCACGATGCCGTCGGCCCGCGTGCCCGAGATCACCCAACCGGCAGGGCGCACGGTGCGCAGCTCGTCGCCCGACTCGATCGGCAGCGGCTCGGTCTCGGCGGCCCACACCGGGTGGTCCGCGGGGAGCGCGATGCCGAGGAGGCCCTTCACGGCCCAGTACGGCGAACCCGGGCCCGAGTAGGACTGGGCGAGCTCGCGCCACTCGTGGTGCCACCCCATGGTGAGCACGCCGTCCGCCGTCGGAACGCCGGCGTCGTCGAAGTGCGCGACCACGGCGTTCGCCGCACGTCGCAGCTGCCCGAGCGGCACGGACGGGACCTCGGCGATCGCGCCGACCCAGAACGGGGCGGCGGCGGCGAAGCGGTAGATGAGGCTGCGGCCCTGCACGAGCGGCGAGCCGTCGGCGCCGACGAGGGTGACCGCGTCCTGCAGGAAGCGGTCGAGGCGCGCGATGTCGCCGGGCGTGCGGCCGGCGGCGAGCTCTTCAGCGCCCCGCATGCGCGACCACAGCACGGGGTAGGTGTGCAGGGCCCAGCCGACGTAGTGGTCGTACGAGCGCTCGAAGCCGTCCGAGATCCAGCCGTCCTCGCGCACGAGCACATCGTGCAGCGCGAGGTCGTCGGCGATGTCGCCCTGCGACCAGGGCCCGCCGACCGAACGGAGGAACGTCTGGACGACGACGCGGAACCACAGCCAGTTCGTCTTGGGGTACGTCGCATCGCCCACGACGGGAGCGAGGTAGTCGATGACGCGCTGCTGGGTGAGAGCGTCGAGGCGGTCCCAGATCCACGGGCGCGTCATGTCGAGCACGAGCGCGAGCGATGCCGCCTCGACCTTGGCCTGCGCGTGCTCTTCGAGACGGACCCAGCGGTCTTCGGCCTCGGGGTCGACGCCCGTCACGATTCCGCGGCGGTAGAAGTCGGCGAGCTCCTCGGTACCCTGCCCACGCGCCCCCGCGATGCGGAATCCGGCGAGGAGGAAGGTGCGGGCGAACCCCTCGAGCCCGTCGACGGCGTGGCCGTAGCCGCCCTCCGCGCCCGGGAAGTGGATGCGGCCGGCACCGGGCGACGCGTGGGTGCGGGCGGTGTCGAGCAGGCGGTCGGCGTAGGCGAGCCATTCGTCGCGTGTCCAATCGAAGCCCGTCGCGATGTGCGCCGACGTGGTGGGCTGCTGGACCGTCACTGGGATCTCCCTTGATGCCTTCTTCTCGCCGCCGGAATCAGATCAGCGGAAAGCGAACGTTTGGGACTGTAGCAACCCAATTCGTTCATTGCAAGGTTGTTTGAGATTCGTTATGATCGTTTATGATCGCTTTGGGTTCATAACGAGCCTCACTGCGGGTGGATCCCCCACCCATGGTGAATCAACGAGGAGGAACCTTGACGACCGCGACGGATGCCTCTCCCGCGACGTTCCAGGGTGAGCTGGCCGCCGCCTACCATCGGCAGGCCGGCATCGACGCCGCCGGTTTCGGCGCGGCACTCGCCTCCCTCCTCGAGGAGTCCGAGCGCGCACTCCCGGTGGCACCCGCCGAGGACCGCACCGTCTGGGGACCTGACGGCAGCGCCGATCCTGTCGCCGTCGCCGACGTCCTCGCCCGGGCCCACGCGGATCTCGGCCGCCCGTGGGGCGTCCCCCTCGCCACCGCCGCGGCGCGCATCCACGACGACGGCGACCGCGTCGGGTGGGAGACCGTCGTCTTCGAGCGCCAGTTCCGCCTGGCCCGCGCCGCGATCGCCGCCGCGCACCACGCCGACGACCCCGAGCTCGGCCCCGCGTGGCTCGCCGAGGTGCTCGACGGCGTCTGGCTGATCTGCGAGCAGAGCACGTGGTGCTGGCCGGCCCACGACGACGCCTTCCGAGAGCGCGGATCCGTCCTCCCGACGGTGACCGCCCCGTACCTCGACCTCGGCGCGGGCGAGGCGGTCGCCCTGCTCACGTGGGTCGACCAGCTCCTCGGTGCACGGCTCGAAGCCCGGTACCCCGGCATCCGTTCCCGCATCCGCCACGAGGCGCGCGTGCGCGTGTTCCAGCCGTTCATCGAGCGCCGCGACTGGCACTGGATCGGCCTCGACGGCGACGTGCACAACTGGAACCCGTGGATCCACGGCAACGTGATCACCGCGGCGCTGCGGCTGCTCGACGACCCGGCCGAAGCCGACGAGCGGGCGCGCATCGTCGCCCTGGCCATCGAGGGCATCGACCGATACGTCTCGGTGCTGCCGGCCGACGGCGCCATCGACGAGGGGTACGCGTACTGGTGGAACGGCGCGTGCCGCGCCCTTGAAGCCCTCGACATCGTGCGCCACGCGACCGGGGGAGTGCTCGACGCCTCCGGCATCCCGGCGCTGCGCGAGACCGTCGCCTTCCCGCACCGCATGCACCTCGGCGGCGACTGGTACCTGAACCTCGCCGACGGACAGGCGCGCATCACGGACCGGCAGCCGTGGCACGCCTTGCATCGTGCGGCGCGGAACACCGGGGACACGGATGCTGCCGCCCATGCTGCGTCGCATCGTCACGCCGGCACGCCCGCGGCCACCGAGCACGAGGGCTTGGGGCGCCTGCTGCGCGGCATCACGGATCCGGCCTGGGTGGGCGCGGCACGCGAGACGTCGCCGTTCCCGCGCGACGTCTGGCTGCCCTCGACCGAGGTGCTGCTGGCCCGTGAGCACAGCGGGACTGCGCGGGGCCTGACGGTCGCCGTCAAGGGCGGGCACAACGGCGAGCACCACAACCACAACGACGTCGGCTCGTTCGTCGTCGCGTCGGACGGCGTGCCCGTCATCGTCGACGCGGGCCGGCCGACGTACACCCTGCAGACCTTCGGCCCCAGCCGCTACGACATCTGGACGATGCAGAGCGGGTGGCACAACGTGCCCGTGATCGGCGGTGTCGAGCAGAGCCCCGGCGCCGAGTTCGCAGCATCCGACGTCGAGGTGTCCGTCGATGACGCGTCGCTGTCGCTCGACCTCTCGGGTGCGTACGCCGGCGCGGCGCCGTGGCGGCGCACGGTGCGCCTCGAGCGCGAGACGCGGCGCGTCGTGATCGAGGACGCGTGGCCGGCTTCGGTCGCCGAGCCTGTCGAAACGCCCCGGACGGACGAGAAGTCCCAGGTGCGGATGCTGCTGGCCGGCGACGTGCGCAGGGACGCAGCATCCGTCATCGTCACGCCGCTCGACGGCGCGACGCCCGTCCGCATCTCGTGGCCGGCGGGCGTGGAGGCGTCTCTCGTGGTGCGAGAGCTCGACGACCCGGTGCTGTCCGGCGTGTGGGGCGCGCGACTCACCCGGCTCGATCTTGACGTGACGACGGCCGACTCGGTCGCCGTCACGGTAGAACTGGACCTGACGAACGCGGAGGACGCCCGATGACCGACCAGACTCCGGCGCTGCTGGCCGCGGAACGGCGGGCGCACGTGATGGCCACGCTCGAGCGCGACGGCGCCGTGCGGGTCGCGCAGCTCATGGACGAGCTCGGCGTCGCCCCGGTGACGCTGCGCCGCGACCTCGCCCAGATGGAGCGCGAAGGCCTGCTCGTGCGCGTCCACGGCGGCGCCGTGCCTCCCGCCGGGGGATTCGACGACGTCGAGCCCGGGCATCCGCTCGCCGCCACCCGTACCGGATCGATCGCGATGCTCGTGCCGTCGCTGAGCTTCTACTGGCCGAGCGTCGTGCGCGGCGCCGAGACCGAGGCGACGCGCCACGGTCTGCGCGTCGTGCTGCGCGGCGCGTCGTACGAGCTGCAGGACGAGCGCCCGGTGCTGGAGCGGCTCGTCCACACCGAGGGTGTGCGCGGGCTCGTCGTCGCACCGAACACCGACACGCCCCACGCGCAGGACGTCGTGCAGTGGCTCGCCGAATGCGGTGTCCCCAACGTGCTGGTCGAGCGCGACGCGGTGGTGCTGCCGGACGGCAGCCCCGTCGAGAACGTCACGACCGACCACGCGCTCGGCGCCGTGCTGGCGGCCCGGCACCTCGCCTCGCTCGGCCACCGCCGCGTCGGGCTGATCATCGCGCGGGACTCGCCGACCTCGCGCAAGATCGCCGCCGGCTGGCAGGCCGCCTGCCTCGAGCTCGGCCTCACCCCGTCGGACCACTTCGAGACGAGCCTGCCACCGCGCACGAGCCCCGACTTCTCGGCGGTCGTCGACGCCACGCTCGACGCCGCGCTGTCGAATTCGGTCACGGCGATCCTGGTGCACTCCGACCCCGAGGCGATGGCCTTCGTCGATCTCGCGCTGAACCGGGGGATCTCGGTGCCCGGCGACCTCTCGGTCGTCGCCTACGACGACGAGGTGGCCGAGCTCTTCACGCCCGCGCTCACCGCCGTGAGCCCGCCCCGCCACTCCGTCGGCCGGGCGGCCGTCGACCTGCTGGCGCGGCGCATCGAGGACCCCACACGCCCGGTGCACCGCGTCGTGCTCAACCCCACGCTGAACGTCCGCGGCTCGACCGCTCCGCCCCGCGGCGCTTAGGCGCGCAAACGCCCGGGGCTCGCTAGAGTTCCGCCATGGGGGAGGACGTCCCGGCACAGGAGTTCACCCGCGCCGACCGCACACGCCATCGCGAGAAGGTCCGGCGCAACCTCGACGTGTTCGCGCGCATGCTGCGCGAAGCGCACTTCGACACCGACGACCCGCTGACCGGCCTGGAAGTCGAGCTGAACCTCGTCGACGAGGCGGGAGACCCGGCGCTGCGCAACGCCGAGGCGCTCGAAGCGATAGCGGATGCTGCGTTCCAGACCGAGCTCGGACAGTTCAACATCGAGATCAACGTGCCGCCGGCCCGCCTGCGCGAGGGCGGCCTGACGACCTTCGAGGAGGGGCTGCGGCGCAGTCTCAACCATGCCGAGGAGCGGTCGGCGACGGTCGGCGCGCACCTCGTGATGATCGGCATCCTGCCCACGCTCGCGGAGGGACACCTGCGGCCCGACAGCATCAGCGCGAATCCGCGGTACCGGCTGCTCAGCGAGCAGATCCTCGACGCGCGCGGCGAAGACATCCTGATCAAGATCGACGGGCCCGAGCGGCTCCTCACGACGGCGGACTCGATCCTTCCCGAGGCGGCCTGCACCAGCACGCAGCTGCACGTCCAGACCTCACCGGACTCATTCGCGGCGTACTGGAACGCCTCGCAGGCGATCGCGGGGGTGCAGCTCGCGATGTCGGCGAACTCGCCGTATCTGCTGGGCAAGCAGCTGTGGCACGAGACGCGGATCCCGCTGTTCGAGCAGGCGACCGACACCCGCAGCGAAGAGCTGAAGGTGCAGGGCGTGCGCCCGCGGGTCTGGTTCGGCGAGCGCTGGATCACCTCCGTCTTCGATCTCTTCGAGGAGAACGTCCGGTACTTCCCCGCGCTCCTGCCGATCGTCCACGACGACGACCCGATGGCCGTGCTCGACGACGGCGGCATCCCGGCCCTCGCGGAGCTGCGCCTGCACAACGGCACGGTCTACCGGTGGAACCGCCCGATCTACGACGTCGCAGACGGCGTGCCGCACCTGCGGGTCGAGAACCGCCTGCTCGCCGCCGGGCCCACCGTCGCCGACATCATGGCCAACGCCGCGTTCTACTTCGGGCTCGTGCGCGCGATCGCCGAGAACGACCGGCCGCTGTGGTCGCAGCTGTCGTTCACCGCCGCCGAGGAGAACTTCCACAGCGCCGCCCGTGACGGCATCGACGCCCAGCAATACTGGCCCGGCGTCGGCCAGGTGCCCGCGACGGAGCTCGTGCTGCGGCGCCTGCTGCCGCTGGCGCACCGGGGTCTCGAGGCGTGGGGCGTGGAGACAACCGTCCGAGATCGCCTGCTCGGCATCATCGAAGGACGATGCCTCACCGGGGTCACGGGCGCCGGCTGGTTCACGGACCGCATGCATCGCCGGGCCGACATGGACCGCTACGACGCGCTGCGCGCCACCCTGCTCGAGTACCGCGAGGCGATGCACACGAACGAGCCCGTGCACACCTGGGAGTGACGCGGGCCCACCCCGTCAGCCGGCGAGGGCGGCCGCGCGCCAGTCGGTGAGCACGCGAGCCGCGGCACGCGTGTGGGCCCAGGGCATCTCGGGCACCTCCAGCCGGCCCTCGGCGAGCGCCAGCGACAGCGCGTCGGCCTCGGCGGCCATCGGCTGCACCACCGGCAGCTCGACGACCCGCTCGTCGGTCCCGCGGCGCACGATCAGCGTCGACGGGCTCTCGGTGCGACTGCCCCACACATTCGGCAGCAGCACGTCGGTCTCGGTCTCACCGAACCACAGCATCGCCACGTCGGAGAGGTCCTCGACCACCGACGTCGCCAGCTCTGCCGTCACCGTGCCGAAACCGACCTCAGCGGTCGCCCACCCGTCGACGCCGTTGACGAGCTCTGCCTGGAAGCTGCGGTACTCCGGCGCGTCGATCGGCTGTCCGGCCGCGGCCGCGAGGTCGATCGCGAGCGCCAGCGGGTAGCAGCCGACGTCGAGGATCGCGCCGCCGCCGACCGCCGGGTCGAACAGACGCCCCTCGCGCGTTCCGGCGTCGAAGCCGAAGGCACCCCCGAAATGCTCCAGGCCTCCGAACTCGCCGCCCGCGGCGAGTTCCCGCAGCGCGTCGGCGAAGGGGCCGAAGCGCGTCTTGAACGCCTCGAGGAAGGGCCGCTGCGCGCGCTGAGCCGCGTCCAGGATCCGCTCGACCTCCGCGAGCGTCGGACTCGCGGGCTTCTCGCACAGCACGGCCTTGCCCGCTTCGAGAGCACGGATCGCGAGGTCGGCGTGGGCCGTGTGGACCGTCCCGATGTACACCGCGTCGACGTCGTCGCGCGCGAGGATCTCGTCGTAGGTTCCGGATGCCTCGGCCCCGTGCTCCGCCGCGAACGCCGCCGCGCGCGGGGCCGACGAGCTGCCCACGGCATGCAGCATCCCGTATTCCGATGCCCGCAGTCCGACCACGAAGTCCCGGCTGATCCACCCCGGCCCGAGGACCGCCCATCTCGTCTGCGCCTGAGTCACGCCCTGATGCTACCGAGCAGCACCCACCTCTGGGCGAGACTGCGCGACAGCACCGCGCATCCGCCGGGATCGGTGCTTCTGTGCGGTCTCGCATGCTGACGGAGCGAAGGCGGATGCTGCGGCGCGGCGCACGCCGTGCGTCAGGCGATCGGCTCCGCGGACTCGCGCGCAGCGCGGGCGGAGGACCGGATCGCGCCGATGCTCGCGGCGATGACCAGTGCGATGCCAAGGAGCTCGAGCCACGTCATATGTTGTCCGAGGAATATGAAGCCCGCGAGGGCCGCGGTGGCCGGCGCGAGACTCATCAGGATCGCGAAGACGGCCGCCGGGAGGCGCCGGAGAGCGATGAGCTCGAACGCGTACGGGATCGTCGACGACAGCACCGCCACCGCTGCACCGAGCGCGACGATCTCGATCCGCAGGAGGGCGGCTCCGGCATCCGCGATCCCGAACGGCAGGGCGATGACGGCGCCGATCGCCATCGCGAGCGCGAGCCCGTCGAGCCTGGGGAACGCCCGCCCGACGCGCGCCGAGGCGAGGATGTAGAACGCCCAGCTGCCGGCGGCGCCGAGCGCGAACAGCACGCCGAGCGGGTCGAGCCGGTCCCACCCGCCGCCGCCCAGAGCCACGACTCCGGCGAGCGCCAGAAGCGCCCACAGCCACGCCGACGCGCGGCGAGCCGCGACGATCGACAGCACGAGGGGCCCCAGCACCTCGATGGTCACGGTGACCCCGAGCGGAAGACGCTCGAGGGCGAGGTAGAACAGGCCGTTCATCAGCGCCAGCACGAGTCCGAAGAGCGCCACTGCCCTCCAGTCGGCGCGGGAGTGACCGCGCACGCGGGGTCGCGCGATCAGCAGCAGCACGACGGCCGAGAACACCAGGCGCAGCATGACCATGCCGAGCGGGCCGACCTGGGGGAACAGCAGGACGGCGATCGACGCGCCGACCTCCTGGCACGCGAGGCCCGCGATCACCAGCAGGATCGCGGGCGAGGTGCCCGAGCGGCCACCGCCCGAGATCGTCGCGCCCGCGGAGTCTGCGCCCGCGTTCACTCCGACGCCGGCGGCGTGCAGACCGCGAGCGTGTCGATCGCGGCGTGGTACTGCTCGGCGGTCCAGGGAAGACCGGCCTCGGGTGCCGTCTCGCCCGCGGTGGCAGGCGTCTTCGACGCGATCGCCGCGAGCTCCCACGCGAGGTACTCACCCACCGCGGCATCGGCCGCGGAGTTGTTGAGGACGATCGCGACCGTCAGCCCGGTCGTGGGGTCGGCGAAGGCCGCGGTGATGTACCCCGGCACCTTCCCGTACTGGCCGATGAGCGAGCCGGCGATGAGCGCACCGCCGTCCGCGGCGTACCACGACGGGGCATCGGCGGCGACCGCCACCGGCGCGTTGAATCGGTCGTCGTCTTCGACGAGCGAACCGGACGCCAGCGCCTGCACGTAGCGGCCGAGGTCATGGATGTCGGTGATCGCGCCGGCGTCGGTGAAGCCGCTGCTCGACGAGGCCGTGGTGAGATCGAGCGGCTGCGCGCAGTCGAGCGCACCCTCGGCGTTGTTGACGGACTGCCCACCCTTGAGCATGCCCGGGGCGGGGAGATCGCCGAGCGCGGTGGCATCGAGCCCGAGCGGGTCGGCGACGTAGTCGTGGATGAGGGCGGCGGCCGTCTTCTCGGTGGCGCGCTCCAGTGCGAGGCCGAGCAGCACGTACCCGGCGTCCGAGTCGCGGTAGGCCGCGCCCGGGTCGGCCGTGCGGGGCTGGCCGAGTCCGAAGCTCGCCAGATAGCGTGGATCCCAGTTCCGGTCGGGATTCGAGAGCCAGGACGAGTACAGCTGGCCCGCGTACGAGCCGATGCCAGACGTCCCGTCGCAGAGCTCGATGAGCGTCACGTCCTTCAGATCGGGCACGCCCGAGACGTAGTCGGTGATGCTGTCGTCGAGCTTGACCTTGCCCTCGGCGGCGGCCTCGAACAGCACGTCGCACGTCATGGCGCGCGTGACCTTGCCCGCACGGAACACCAGATCGTCGGTGACCTCGCCCCCGCCGTCCGGACGCTGCGTGCCGAGGCCGGCGACCCAGCTCCCGCTCCACGGCGCCCACACGCCCACGATCGCGCCGGACGACCCGGTGACGCCCATCGCGTGGGTGACGGCATCCGTCAGCTGCTGCACGGTCTCGTCGGCGAAGGCCGCGGTCGTCTGAGGGGGCAGGTCGGGCTCGATGTCGCCGTCGAACGAGCACCCGGCGAGGAGCAGAGCGGATGTCAGGGCACCGGCGACGACCGCGATGGCGCGTCGATGTGTGGAGCGGGTCCGCATTCTCACCCCCCGATGATCGTGCAATGAATTCAAACACACCATGGTCGCTTGCGTTGAACGGCGATCCGTAGGGTGATCGCATGACCCATCACTTCGACGTCGCCGCCCTCACCGGCGTGCTCGGCCACATGAACGGCGATCACGCCGGCGACAACCTCCTGATCTCGCGGGCGTTCGCCGCGGACGCGGGACTGGCCGACGCCGAGATCAGCGCCGCGACGATGACCGGGTTCGACGGGGATCGGGGCGTCTGGGAGGCCACGCTCGCCGACGGCTCGACCGCCGAGATCGCCGTGCCGTGGCCGTCGGGTCCGATCGCGGAGCGCCGCGAGGTGCGCCGCGAGATCGTCGCCCTGTACGACGAGGCGTGCCACCGCCTCGGAATCGACCCCCGGCCGCACGCGTAGGAAATCAGTGGTTAGGTTCGCCTTATCTTCAGTTAGCATGAAGGTATGAGCGACCCGATCCCGTTCTCCACCGCCCTGCGCGAACGCTCCAGCAGCTCGCACTCGTCGAGCGAGCACTCCGGCTTCATGGCCGATCTCATGAAGGGGGAGGGCACGCGCGAGGACTACGTCGCCCTCGTCGTGCAGCACTGGTTCATCTACGAGGCGCTAGAGCGCACCGCCGGCCAGATGCGCAACGACCCGGTCGCGAGGGTCTTCATCTCCGACAAGCTCACGCGGCTGCCTGCGCTCGAGGCCGACCTCGGGTTCCTCGTCGGCCCCGACTGGCGCGAGCGCATCGAGCCGCTGCCGACGACGCGCCGCTACGTCGACCGCATCAACGAGGTCGGCGCGACGTGGGCGGGTGGCTTCGTGGCCCACCACTACACGCGCTACCTCGGCGACCTCTCGGGCGGCCAGTTCATCGGGCGCCTGATGGCGCGCCGCTTCGGGTTCGAGACGAACGGCATCGGCTTCTACCTGTTCGACGACATCGCCGACCCGAAGGCCTTCAAGGACGTCTACCGCGAGCAGCTCGACGCCGCCCCGTGGGATGCTGCGGAGCAGGAGCGCGTGATCGACGAGGTGCTGCTCGCCTACCGCTTCAACACCGAGCTCTTCGAAGACCTCGCCGCCGCCAAGGCCGCGGAGTCCGCCCAGTCCTCGCACGTCGCCTGACTCGCGGCCCCTCCGAACCCCGCGAGGTGGTGGGGACGGATGCTGCGGGCCGGGGCGCACCTCAGGCCACGGGCGCTCCCCGCACCGCGGACGCCATGAACCGCCCCACGTCGGGGTCGACCTGGATGTCGCGCGGCCTGAGCGGCCGTGAGAGGTACAGCCCGTCCAGCGAGGTCAGTCGCGACAGCGCGACGTACGTCTGCCCCGGCGCGAAGGCCCCGGAGCCGAGGTCGATGATCGCGCGGTCGTAGGTCTTGCCCTGCGACTTGTGGATCGTCACCGCCCACGCCAGCCGCAGCGGGAACTGCGTGAACTCGGCCACGATGTCGCGGGTGAGGGTCTTGGACCCGGGGTTGTACGAGTAGCGGTACTTCTCCCACACCGACGGCTCGACGTCGAACTCCTCGCCCTCGACGTCGACCCGCACGGTCTCGCCGGCGATGCGGGTGACCGTTCCGATCGTGCCGTTGACCCACCGCGGCGGCTCGCCGAAGGCGGCGGTGTCGTTGCGCAGGAACATCACCTGGGCGCCGACCTTCAGCTTGAGCTCGAGATCGGCCGGGTACGCGGCATCCCCTCGTCCGAAGTCGCCGTTGACCTCCGCCATCGCCGTCTGCTCCCGGCCCACGAGCTCGGTGAGGTGGCGGCGGTTGATGTTGTTGACGATGTCGTTGCGCGTCGCGAGCGTGATGATCGGGTGTTCGCCGTCGAGCGGGTCCGGGGGAGTGCGCGCGCCGGTCGTGTTGAGCACCTCGGCGATGTCGGCCGTCACGCGGCCGTACCGCACGGCGTTGAGCATCGCCTTGAACGCCGGATCGGACTGGCGGTGGATGTCGACGAGCTCTCGGATGTTGAGGTCGGCGCCGTACGACCCGACATCGAGGATGCCGTCGGTCGCCGCCTCGCCCACCCACACCTTGGCGTCGAAGAACCAGAACGACCGGTAGTGGTCCTGCACGTACCGCAGCTCGTCGCCGCGGGGCGGGACGGGCGCGAGCTGGTACGGGTCGCCGAACATGACGATCTGCGTGCCGCCGAACGGCTCGCCGCGCCGCCCCCGCGCCTTGCGCAGCGAACGGTCGATCGCGTCCATGAGGTCGGCGTTGACCATCGAGATCTCGTCGATGACGAGGGTGTCGATCGCGTTGAGCAGCTTGCGGGTCGCGTCCGACTGGTCCTCGTCGTGCGAGCCGATGATGCCGAGCGGCAGCTTGAAGAGCGAGTGGATCGTCTGACCCTCGACGTTGAGCGCCGCGACGCCCGTCGGCGCGCACACCGCGATCTGCTTGTTCGTGTTCCACGCGAGGTGCTGCAGCAGCGTCGATTTGCCGGTGCCCGCGCGCCCGGTCACGAACACGTGCTCGCGGGTGTCTTCGATGAGCCGGAACAGCGCCTCCTGCTCGGCAGACAGAGGCGGAGTGTTCACCGACTCATGTTAACGAGCGGATGCCGCCTCCCGGCCCTGCACGCCGCGATCCGTGGACACCCGCCCGCTCTCCACAGGCTCCTCGGCTTCTCGCCAGCGCCCGGTCCCCGCCACGACCTCGTCCATGATCGCCCGGAATCGCGGACACGTCGTGATGTCGTGGGAGCGGCAGCGCAGCGCGTGCTCCGTCATGCGCCGCGAGCGCTCCATGTCGGCCATGCGGCGCTCGAGGTCGGCGAGGTGCTCCTCGAGCACGCGATGCCGCTCGGGCGCCTGCTCGTCCAGCAGCACGCCGATCTGCTCGAGGCTCATGCCGGCGTTCTTGCTCCGCACGATCACGCCGATGCGCACCAGGTCGTCGTCGCCGTAGCGACGGCGCCCACCTCCGTCGCGGTCGGGCCGCAGCAGTCCCACGTCCTCCCAGTGCCGCAGCACGTTCGTGGGCAGCGAGAACCGGGCGGCGGCGTCTCCGATCGGCAGACTTGACTTCATGTCGACATGAAGTCACAGGATCGAGGCAGACGCAACCCGACGAGAGGATCACTCATGTACGACGTCATCGTGATCGGCGGCGGCCCGGCCGGCCTCCAGGCCGCGCTCACCATCGGCCGCATGCACCGCACCGTGCTCCTGCTCGACTCCGGCGAGTACCGCAACGCGACGGTCGCGCACGCCCACAACCTCCTCACCAACGATGGCCGGAGCCCTGCCGAGCTGCGCGGAATCGCCCGCGACGAACTCGCCGCGTACGACACCGTCGAGGTGCGCACGACACCCGTCACCGCCGTGTCGGGGTCGCTCGGCGACTTCGAGGTGACCACCGCCGACGGCACCGAGCGCGCCGCGCGACTCGTGCTGGCGACGGGTATGCGCGACGAGCTGCCGCCGGTCCCCGGCCTCGCCGAGCAGTGGGGCCGCCTCGTCGCACAGTGCCCGTTCTGCCACGGCCACGAGTTCGCCGGCCGGCGCGTCGGCATCCTCATCGACGGCGAGCACGCCGGGATGATCGAACGGATGCTGCGCCCCATCGTCGCCTCCGCCTTCATCGCCCGCCCCGCCGACGTCGCGCTCGTGACCGAGGTCGACGGCGGGCTCGAGCTCTCGCTCGCCGACGGTTCGGTCGAGAACGTCGCCGGCGTCTTCACGGCCGCGACGGCGACGCAGCGCGCCCCGTTCGCGGCCCAGCTCGGCTGCGGCATCCTTCCCGGCGGCGGTGTCGAGATCGACGCGATGGGGCGCACCACGGTGCCCGGCGTGTACGCGGGCGGCGACATGGCGCACCTGGCGGCCGTCCCCGGCCCGATGGTGTCGCTGGCCGCCGCGATCGCCTCCGGCCAGCTCGCCGGCGCGAGCGCCGTGCGCGACGCGATCATGCCCTGACCGGCGCGCGGGTGCGGCGAGGCGACCGAGTGGACTTCGAGTCCCGACTTTGCGTTCCACAGGGGCCTCCCGGCCACGCTTTCCTAGACTGGGCCCGTGGATCAGGGGGTGATGGACACGTCGTCCGGTCGCGCGGGTGCGCCTCCGGCCGGTCCGGCGACCCCTGACACGGCGCACGCGACCCCCGAGTCGCCGGTCATCCACCCTCCGATCAAGCGGCGGACGCGCCGCCGCCTCGCGCTCGATCTCACGCTGCTCGGTGTCGTCGGCGTGGTGCTCGTCGGCGCCGCGTTCGCGGCCTGGCAGGTGATGCAGCGCGAGTTCTACAGCCCGAAGGCGTTCGTCGAGCGCTACGTCCAGCTGCTCGCGGAGGGGCGCGCGGCCGATGCCCTCGCCGTGCCCGGCGTCGCCGTCACCTCCGCCGAGCTCGAAGAGGCGGGTCTGCCTCCGACGGCGTCCGAGGCGCTGCTGCGCAGCACCGCGCTCGCCCCGATCCGCGACGCGCATGTCGTCTCGCAGGAACAGGACGGTGACGTCACGCACGTCACGATCGAGTACACGGCACGCGGCCACGACGGCCGCACGACGTTCTCGGTCGAGCAGGACGGCTCGATCGGCCTCGCGCCGACGTGGCGGTTCGCGAAGAGCCCGCTCGCGGTCATGAACCTCGGTGTCACCGGCTCGATGGTCTTCGACGTGAACGGCTTCGAGATCGACAAGCGCCAGGTCTCACCCGACGGGGCGGACGCCGACCCCGCAGCCCCGGTCTCGCTCCTCGTCTTCTCGCCCGGCCTCTACTCGGTGTCGGTCGACACCGCGATCTCGAGCACCCCGGGTGTGGCGGTGCTCTCGGACAGCCCGTTCCGTGCGATCCCCGTCAACGTGGTCGCCCAGCCGACCGAGAAGTTCCTGAGCGTCGTGCAGGAGAAGGTCGAGGAGTTCCTCACCTCCTGCGCGACGCAGGAGGTGCTGCAGCCGACCGCGTGCCCGTTCGGCTTCTTCGTGGAGGACCGCATCACGTCGCTCCCGAAGTGGTCGATCGTGTCGCAGCCGACCGTCGCCGTCGAGCCGGACGGCGCCGGGTGGTCGATCCTGGCGGCAGAAGCCGTCGCCCACATCGAGGTCGGCATCCGCTCGCTCTTCGACGGTCGCGTGCGCGCCGTCAGCGAGGACGTCCCCTTCATCGTCAAGGGCACGATCAGCGTGCGCCCCGACGGCACCGCGACGATCGTCGTCACCGGCCCCGACACGACCTGACCACGCCCCGACGTGCAGATCCGAGGAGATCTGCCCATCCGAGGGCTGAGTCCGCCGAATCACCCCCTGATCCGCAGAACTCCTCGTCTTCATCGGCCGCGCACCGGGCGGCCGCGACCACCTTTCCGCCATGATGGGTGCCGGGGTCGATGATGAGGTCGCAGGAAGGCATCGCGCGGTGGATTCCCGCCGTCGCGGCCGTGCGCGGCTACCGGCGCGCATGGCTCTGGCCCGACGTGCGGGCGGGCATCGTCGTGACGGCCCTTCTGATCCCCGCGGGCATGGGCTACGCCGAGGTCGCGGGGCTTCCGCCCGTGACCGGCCTGTACGCGACCATCGTGCCGCTCCTGGCGTACGCGGTGTTCGGTCCCTCGCGCGTGCTCGTGCTCGGCCCGGACTCGTCGCTCGCCCCGATCATCGCCGCCGCGATCCTCCCGCTCGCCCTCGGCGACCCGTCGCGCGCCGTCGCGCTCGCGGGGCTGCTGGCGATCATGGTCGGCGCGCTGCTGATCGTCGGCGGCCTGGTGCGACTCGGATTCGTGACCGACCTGCTGTCGAAGCCGATCCGCGTCGGCTACCTGAACGCGATCGCGGTCATCGTCATCGTGTCGCAGCTTCCGAAGCTGCTGGGCTTCTCCGTCGAGGCACCCTCGCTGTGGCGGGGAGCGGTCGCCACGGGCGAGGGCATCGTCGGCGGCAGCGTCGATCCCGTCGCCGCCGCGTTCGGCATCGGCTGCCTCTTGGTGATCTTCGCCCTGAAAGCGCTGCGCTTCCCCGTGCCGGGAGTGCTCGTGGTCGTGATCGTCTCCATGGTCCTCACGGCGATCCTCGGCTTGTCGGCGTCGCTCCCCGTCGTCGGCGCACTGCCGCAGGGCCTCCCCGCGCCCGCACTCGGCGGACTGGAGTGGGCGGATGTCGCGTCCCTGGCGCTCCCCGCCGCCGGCATCGCGCTCATCGCGTTCACCGACACCGCGGTGCTCTCGCGCACATTCGCCGCCCGCCGCGGCGACAGCGTCGACGGCAGCCAGGAGATGGCCGGTCTCGGCATCGCGAACGTCGCGGGCGGCGCGCTCGGCGGCTTCCCGGTCTCGGGCTCGTCGTCGCGCACCCCGGTCGCCGAACAGGCCGGGGCGCGCACGCAGCTCACCGGCGTGGTCGGCGCCGTGCTGCTCATCGTGTTCATCCTCGCGCTGCCGGGACTCACCGAACTCCTCCCGTCAGCGACGCTCGCCGCCGTCGTCATGAGCGCCGCCATCGGCCTCATCGACGCGCGCGGAGTCGTGCGGCTCGTGCGCATCAACATCGTCGACGCGGTGCTCTCGGCGGCCGCGTTCCTCGGCGTGCTCGTCTTCGGCGTGCTCGAGGGCATCGTCATCACGATCGGGCTGTCGTTCATCGCCTTCGTCAACCGCTCGTGGCGGCCCTACAAGGCCGAGCTCGGCCGCGTCGCGGGCCTCCGCGGCTACCACGACCTCGCACGCAATCCCGAGGGCACCCGCGTCCCGGGAGTCGTCATCGTGCGATTCGACGCACCGCTGTTCTTCGCGAACGGCGCGATCTTCGACGACTGGGTGCGCTCGCGCGTGCGGTCCGCGGGACCGGACGTGCGCAGCGTGATCCTCGCCGCCGAGCCCATCACCGATATCGACACCACCGCGGCCGACGAGCTCGTCGAGCTCGACGAGTATCTCGAGGCACGCGGCATCCGTCTCATCATCGCGGAGATGAAGTCGCCGGTCGTCGACACGCTCGCCCGCTACGGCCTCACGGGCCGCTTCACGCCCGACCGCTTCGCGCCGACCGTCGGCGCCGCCGTCGACGAGGTCACGGGCACCCTGCGCGGCGACATCAGCGGGACGAAATGGGATGCTGCGCCCGAAAGCCCTCGTCGCGCCCCGGGCGACGACACCCCCGGCGACCCGAAAGCGTAGTTCTCAGCCGCCGCTGCGCGCGTCACGCTCGGCGAGCGCCGCCAGCCGTGCGTTGTACTCCTCGAGCTCCGCGTCGCCGGTGCGGTCGGCGTGGCGGTCGCGACGCTTGGTCTCGCGGTCGTCGCTGCGGCTCCACTGGATCGCCACCGTGATCGCGAGGATGAGCGTGGGGATCTCGCCGATCGACCACGCGATGCCGCCGCCGGTGTACTGGTCCTCGAGGGGCGTCGCACCCCACGTGCGGCCCATCGAGCCGAACCACTCGGCGATCATGAGGCCCTCCTGCATCATGATCGCGATGCCGAAGAACGCGTGCATCGCCATGACGCCGATGAGCAGGAGCAGGCGCCCCGGGTACGGCAGGCGATACGGCACCGGGTCGATGCCGATGAGGCTCATCACGAACAGGTACCCCGTGATGAGGAAGTGCGCGATCATCCACTCGTGGCCGAGGTGGTCGTACAGCGACCAGCGGAAGAGGTCGGTGTAGTAGAAGACCCAGAGCGAGCCGATGAAGAGACCAGCGGCGACGAACGGGTTCGTGAGGATGCGCGCCACCGGCGAGTGCACGACCCAGAGCAGCCACTCGCGGCCGCCGCGGGTGCCGTCGCCGCGCTTGTGGATCGCGCGCGCCGCGAGCGTGATGGGTGCGCCCGGCACGAGCAGGAGGGGGATCGCCATGGTCAGGAGCATGTGCCCGACCATGTGCATGCTGAACAGGTAGTCCTGGTAGACGTTGATGACGCCGCCGGTGACCCACACCAGCAGGAGCCAGCCGACGACCCACATGATCGTGCGGTACACCGGCCACGCGTCGCCGCGCCGGCGCAGGCGCCAGACGCCCACGAGGTAGAAGAAGATCGCGAAGCCGGCGATGACCGCCCACAGGAGGTCGACGTTCCACGCCGTGAGCCAGCGGTCGAGGGTCAGCTCGGGCGGGAGCGGCGCCCCGGTGAGGCGCTCCGCGGGCGTGGGCGTCTTCGGAATCAGCGGCGTGACCGGCGGGGGCGTGCGCGCGAGGGCCGCCGCCGCACCGCTCGCGACGCCCATGAGCACGAGCTCGAAGGCGATGAGCGTCCAGAAGGCGCGGGTGGCAGCATCCGCGATCTTCATCTTCCCGATGAGGCGGGTGCGGTACCAGGCGCCGAAGAGGCCGAGCGCGATGAGCGCGAGCACCTTCACGCCGAGGATCAGGCCATACGGCGAGATGAGCGCGGACCAGTCGCGCAGACCGATCGCGGCCCGCACCGTGCCCGACACGGCCACCACGACGAACGCGGCGAGCGCGATGCTCGAGTAGCGGGCGACGGTCGCGACGCTATCGCCCTGGGATTGCAGCGGCCGCACGATCACGATGAGCAGCAGGCCGCCCAGCCACACCGCGGCGGCGATGATGTGCAGGATCAGCGCAGTCATCGCCTCGTGGTGGAATGCCTCTTCGCCGGAGTGGCCCTGGGTGCCCATCGGGACGAGGGATGCCGTGGCCAGCAGCGCCACGAAGAAGGTCGCCGTCCAGGAGCGCACGGCGAAGGTCAGCACCGTGAGGGCGGCGCCCGCGATCGTGGTGATGAGCCACGTGCGGCCGACCTCGGTCTCGACGATGAAGCGGCCGAGCTGGGCCCCGAACTCCGGGCCGATGCTGAGGACGGGGTTGAACGCGTCCACGAACGTGAGGAACCCGGTGGCTGCCGCGGCCATCGTGAACACGGCGGCCGAGATGGACGCGGTGTCGAGCGCGACGTCGAACTCGCGATCCCCGGCCCGCAGCGTGAACAGCGCCGTCACGAGCACGCCGACCATGCCGGCGGCCGAGAGGTTGACGAAGAGCTTCGCGGTCGGAAGCCCCCAGCGCACGAACGGCCCGGGGTCGGCGATCGCGAGCGGCGCGGCGCCCCCGCCGAACGCCAGCGCCCACACCATGACGGCGAGCGCGGCCACGACGAGGATGACGGGCCCGACGGCCCGCAGGGCGCGGGGGTTCACGTCTCCAGCCTACGTTTACGAAGAGAGAGGGGATGCCGCGGGTCGCGGCATCCCCTCTCCAGAGGTCTGCGTCGGAATTACTTGACGGCGGCCTTCAGCTTCGAGCCCGCGGTGACCTTGACGCGCTTGCCCGCGGGGATCTTGATCTCCTCGCCGGTCTGCGGGTTGCGGCCCGTGCGAGCCGACGTGGCGACCTGCTCGAAGGCGATCCAGCCCGGGATCGAGACCTTGCTGCCGGCGGCGACCGCGTCGGAGACGGTGGAGAAGAGGGAGTCGAGCACGCCAGAGACGGCGGACTGGCTCTGGCCGGTCGCGCTCGCGATGCTCGCGACGAGCTCGGTCTTGGTGATGGTCTTGTCGGCCATTTGGTATGTCCTCCAAAGACGACGAGAGTGCCGTCTTGTCATTGCTCGGACCGGACGGCTTCGCCCCCCGGCTGGTCCTATCGACCGGTCCCGAATGTACCCGACCAGGCCGACAGAACCGCGTATTTCTGCGGATTTCTGCCGATTCAGGCCGCGTGTCGTGTGAAAAGAGTGACAAATGTGGCTCGTGAGCCTCGATTACGCCGACAGCGTTCAGCCCTTGTGCGCGGCGATGAGCTCGAGGGCGGTGCGGGCGAACGCCGGGCCGACCCGGTCCTGGCCGTCGAGATAGCCGCCGACGAGCGCCGCATCGCGCAGCAGGACGAGGGATGCGGCGACCCCCTCGGGATCGCGCAGCCCCGCTCCCTCGGCCAGCTGCCGGAGAGTTCCGCGGAACCACTCGCGGTGGTCGGCGATGAGATCGCGCACCGGCCCTCGGTCGGGATACTCGGCCGCGGCGTTGATGAAGGGGCAGCCTCGCGTGTGCCGGTCGCGGATGTCCTGCTCGATGCCGGCGACCACGAGGTCCAGCAGCGCATCCGGGGCGCCCCCGGCCTGCGCCGCCTGCGCGAACAGCGCCCGCAGGCCCTGGTCCTCCCCCTCGAGGTAGGCGAGCACGAGGCCCTCCTTGCCCGCGAACTGCTTGTACATCGTGGCCCGCGTGACGCCGGCCTCCTCGATGATGCGATCGACACCCACCGAGTGGATGCCCTCGTTGTAGAAGAGTTGCGTCGCGGCTTCCAGCAGCCGCTGACGCGCCGGCGACGGGCGGCTCGCCGCGGCAGGCGCGGCACTTGTGGTGCTCATGGATCCCCCTCAGGTCCTTCCATCGTGCCATTCCAGAAAATCTTGGGAATAGTATTGCGTAGATAGAACGTTCGGTCTACCATCGGACACATCAGCCGGAGACACACCAGGATCCGGAGCCTGAGAAACATCCGAAACCACCGCACGACACCACCGAGGAGCACGACATGAACGAGAGCACCACGACCAAGACCCCGATCGTCCTCATCCACGGCCTCTGGATGACCCCCAAGAGCTGGGACACGTGGGCCGAGCGCTTCCGCGCCGCCGGCCACCAGGTCATCGTCCCGGGCTGGCCCGGAATCGACGACCGCACGGTCGAAGACATCCGCAGCAACCCCGAGGCGCTCAAGGGCATCGGCCTGAAGCAGATCGCCGACAACTACGAGCGCATCATCCGCGAGCTCCCCGAGAAGCCGATCATCATCGGCCACTCCTTCGGGGGAGTCCTCACGCAGATGCTCGCCGACCGCGGCCTCGGCGTCGCGTACGTGGGCGTCGCCCCCGGACAGACCGCCGGTGTCACCACGCTGCCGCTCTCCACCCTGTGGACCGGCACCCCGATCCTGTCGAACCCGTTCGGCCGCAACGGCGCCAAGCCGCTCTCGAAGCGCCACTTCCACTTCACCTTCGGCAACGACCTGCCGCGGGAGGAGTCCGACAGGCTCTGGGAGGAGTACGCGGTCAACTCGTACAACCGGGTCTTCTTCGAGGGCGTGGCATCGGTGCTCAACGAGAAGGGCGGCGTCACCCACGTCGACTACGGCCGCACCGACCGCGCGCCGCTGCTCATCATCACCGGCGAGATCGACCACGTCGTGCCGCCGGCGATCGGCAAGGCGGTCGTGAAGAAGTACACCGGCACCGGCAGCCCCGCGATCGTCGAGTACAAGGAGTACGCGGGCCGCACCCACCGCCTGGTGAGCCAGGACGGCTGGGAGGAGATCGCCGACTATGCCCTCCAGTGGGCGACCACCCACCAGGTGCGCGAGACGGCTCCGGCCTCAGAGACGGAGGCGGCGCAGTAGACGGATGCTGCGCCCCGGCGCCGCGCCGACAGCAGCCGGTCGTCGAGCTCCCAGTCCATCTGGTGGTTCGGCGGCCGGGTGGTGTCCCGGCCGGTGTCCGCGGTGGGACGCAGCGGCCCGGGGTTCTTCGAGCCCCGGGCCTTCGCCGTCCGTCCCCCCACCTTCTCGCGGATCCGGAATTCGGAGAATCGTCGCGTTTCCGGAGCGGTCGCGGTCGCAGCATCCGGAAACAGGCGAGAAGCCCGAGTTTCCGGATCCGCGGGGTGAGGTCAGGCGTGCAGGCGGCGCAGCGCGGCGACGACGTCGTCGTGCCAGCGGCGGGCCGCGGGGAGGACGGCGAGGAAGATCGGGGTGTCGTGCGTCACGCCCTGATAGCGCACGACGCTCGCGTCGACGCCGGCCGTGCGCAGCGCCGCGCCGTAGGCGTCGCCGTCACCGCGGAGCGGGTCGTACTCGGCCGTGAGGATCACCGCCGGCGGCAGGCCCTCGTGCGACGCGGCCCGCAGCGGCGACGCGTAGGACTCACGGGCTCTCCGCTTCGACGGCAGGTAGGTGCGGGCGACCGAGCGAAGCTCGCGGACCGCGATGAATCGAGGGATGCCGAGAGCCCGGGTCGCGCTCAGATCGAGGTGCGCCCCCGTGAGGTCGACCACGGGCACTTCGAGCAGCTGGAGCCGGAGGTCCGGCCCGCCGCGGTCGCGGTTCATGAGGGTCACTGCAGCGGCGATGTTGCCCCCGGCGGAGGTGCCGAGCACTCCGATGCGCCCCGGGTCGATGCCGAGCTCCTCCGCCTGCGCGAACAGCCACTGGAGCGCCGCGTACCCCTGCTCCACGGGCACGGGGTACTGGTGGTCGGGCGCGAGGGCGTAATCGACGGCGGCGATCGCGACCTCGGCGTCGACGGCACGACGGCGGAATCCGGCATCCGTCGTCGGATAGTCGATCCCCCCGATGCGGAACGCGCCGCCGAAGAACGCGAGCACGGCGGGCACCGGCGCGTCGGCCGCCTCGGACGGGAAGTAGATGCGCACGCGCACCGACGGGCGGCCCGGCACGTCAACGCGGTGCTCGGCGATGCGCACCTCGGGCCCCGCGACCCCCACCGTGCGCAGCTCCGTGCGATCCCATGCGAGCGCGGCGCGGCGCTTGCGCGCGCGGGCCTGAGCCCGGGGACCGAGCGTCGGCTTCTCCGGCTTCTTCGTGCGCTGCTGCGCACGCGCCTCGACGGTGGAACCCGTCGCCTCGGCGGTGCTCGGCGCGCTCGCCTCGGCGGCCGCGGTCGGCGCGGCGACCCGCGGGAAAGGCCAGAGGGCGGCGAGCCGCGCGCGCATCGACCCCGTGGCCTTGTCGAGCAGGTACTTGCGGTGCACTCTCAGGCGCTCGTCGAAGAACGGATCCAGCCGCATGATCCCATCCTCGCGCGGCCGGCCGCGGCCGCACGGCGCTTGACAAAGCGCAAGGCCCGGAGCTCCGAGGAACTCCGGGCCCGAGAAGACCGGGCCTACTCGCCCGACTCCTGCGCGAGCTTGGCGTCGAGGGCCGCCCCGACGTCGGCCGGAGTGGCCTGACCCTGCGCCATGAGCTGGATCTGCGCGACCAGCTCGGTGTACAGCGCGTCCTGGTACTTGGGCCACGAGATCATCGGCAGGTAGAACTTGCCGTCGAGCAGCGCCTGGAACGGCACCTCGAGCGACTCGTCGATCGTCGGGGTGTAGTTCGACGTGGTCGTCATGTCGTTGGTCTGCTCCTGGAAGATGCGCACGCCCTCCTCGCTGGCCAGGAACTCCAGGAACTTCTTCGCGGCCTCCGGCTCCTTCGCGGCGGTGTTGATGGCGTAGCCGGGCGACGCGGCGCCGGTGAAGAAGGGCTCGCCGCCCTCCTGGGGCACGCCCGCGAACGTGAAGTTCAGGTCGGGGGCGGCTTCACGGATCGTGCCGACGTCCCACGGACCCGTGGTGATCATCGCGACGCGTCCCCCGACGAACTCGTCACGCACCTGGTCGCCGGTGAGGCCGACCATGTCGGGGCTCAGCACGCCCTCGGCGATCAGCTCGTCCCACGGGGTGAGGGGGTCTGTCCAGAGGTCCTCGAAGGTGGACTCGCCCGCGAAGATCTGCGCGTCGACGTCGCCACCCTGCTCGTAGTTCGCGAGGCCGACGGCCGACCCCAGCGAGGTCGGGAAGCCCTGCCACGACTCGAGGAAGGGCACGACGCCGTCGCTCTTGAGCGTGGTCAGCATCTCGACGAAGGAGTCCCAGTCGGTGGGGAACTCGTCGTACCCGTGCTCGGCCAGGAGGTCCTCGTTGTAGACGATGCCCGACGCCCACGACGACAGCGACAGCCCGTACGCCTCGCCGCCGGGACCCGCGTAGGTCGCCGTGTTGAACTCCGACGCGACGTCCATGAACGGCTCGTCGCTGAGGTCCTCGACGAACCCGCCCTCGATGAGGTTCGTCTTGTTCTCGGCCGCGATGACGAAGACGTCGGCGGCGGTGTTGGAGCCGAGGCGGTTCTGCAGCGTGGAGATGTACTCCGCGACCGGCGGCGCCGAGGAGAACTCGACGCGGATGTCGGGGTTCTCCTCTTCGAAGGCCTCGATCACGGGCGTCATGGTCTCTTCGTTCGACCACGAGAAGAAGGTGAGCACCGTCCGGTCGTCGGCGGGTGTTCCGGAGCAGCCGGCGAGCGCCACGGCCGTGGCCACTGCGGCGGCGCCGGCAGCCAGCCGGACCGACGCCCGGGCGGAGGGGAAGGTATGCGTCATTGCTGTGCCTTTCGGTTGTTGGATCGTTACAGGTTGCGGAAGCTTCCGCGTGTACCGCCGTGCGAGCGGTGCATCTCAGCCCTTGACGCTTCCCGCGATGAGGCCGCGCACGATGTGGCGCTGCATCGCGATGAAGAAGATCACCATCGGGATCAGGACGATGACGCTGAGCGTCAGGAACATCGGCCAGTCGGTCGTGAACTCGCCGACCGCCTTGTAGGTCTGCAGGACCAGGGTCTGCTTCTCTGTCGAGCTGATGAAGACGACCGGCAGCAGGAAGTCGTTCCAGACCCACATCGTCTGGAAGACGCCGACAGTCACCAGGATCGGCCGGATGAGCGGGAGAGCGATCCGCCAGTAGATCTGCCACGGCCCGGCGCCGTCGATGCGCGCGGCCTCGATCACCTCGCCGGGGAGCGTGCGCATGTAGCCGACGATGAGGAAGTAGCAGAACACCGCCCCCGCGGAGTAGAGGATGATGAGCCCCTCGAGGGTGTCGACGAGCCGCGCGTCGCTCAGCAGCCGGTACAGCGGGATCAGGGTCACCTGGCCGGGTACGAGGAACGCGATCACCAGCAGGACGACCATGAGCCGCGACGTCCGCATGATGACCGAGAACGCGGCCATCGACCCGATCAGCAGCATGAGCAGGATCGAGGCGACCGTCACGTACAGCGTGTTGAGGAACGCCTGCGCGACGGGGACCTCGGTGAACACGCGGATGTAGTTGTCGAGGTTGAACGTGGCCGGCAGGGCCAGCGGAGACGCCGTGGTCTCGGCCTGCGTCTTGAGCGTGTTGATGACGAGGTAGTAGAACGGCAGCCCCACGAGCACCGCGAGGGGGATCATCACGAGGCTCGTGACGATCGCGCCCGGGCGCGACAGCACCCGTTCACGGCGGCGCATCTTGACGGCGGGGACGGATGCTGCGGGCACGGCGGCTTCGCGGACGCTCATGAGAACCTCCCCTCGAGGCGGCGGGAGAGGAAGAGCTGCAGGGCGACGATCGCCCCCACCGCGACCATGAAGATCACCGCGAGCGCGGACGCCTGGCCGTACTTCGCCTGCGAGACGCCGTTCTGGATGATCGTCTGCGTGATCGTGAAGGTCGAGAAGCCGGGGCCGCCCTTGGTCAGCGTGATCGGCAGGTCGTAGACCTTGAGCCCGCCCGTCATCAGCAGCAGCCAGCTCACCGTCATCGCCGGCAGCAGCAGCGGAAGCGTGATGTAGAAGAAGCGCTGGAACCCCGACGCACCGTCGATGCGAGCGACCTCGTAGTAGTCGCCGGGGATGGACTGCAGGTAGGCGAGGTAGAGGATGGCGTGCCACCCGGTCGAGGTCCACACCGCGACGGCGATCACACTGATCTGCGCCAGCGTGCTGTTCGACAGCCACGGGATCGGCCCGATGCCGGCGATCGACATGAGGAGCGAGTTGAGCGCTCCCGATCCCAGCGGGTTGAGGATGAAGCCCCACACCAGGCCGAGGATCGCGACCGACGGGATGGCGGGGAAGAAGAAGATCGCGCGCACCGCGTTGCGGCCGAAGAACGCGCGGTCGAGGACGACGGCGAGCGGGATCGCGAGCGCCGTGATGATGATCGTCGTGGCGAGCGTGAACAGGATCGTGAAGCTCAGGCCCGCCAGCATCGAGGGGTCGGTGAAGACGTTCGCGTAGTTGCGGAACCCGACGAACTGGGCGTCGGACGAGTACCCGTTGAAGTCCGTGAAGCTCCACCACAGCGACTGCGCCAGCGGGATCGCGAACAGCACGATGAAGACGATGATCATCGGGACCAGGAACAGGCTGATCCGCACCCGATCGGCACGGTAGACGGGGCCGTGGCTGCCGACCGGCTGTCGAAGCCATCGCGACATGCGCTTGCCCGCCGTCACGAGGACCCGCGTGTCTGTCCGGGGCCTCTCTTCCATGAGTGTCACGTGATCTCCTTCGACCAGCGGAAGTGGACTGAATGCTACCTGTATCGTTACAACCGGTCTAGAGCCGGTCCGGGATCCTCATGCCGGATTCATCCGGTCGACTCCCGCGCGACCACACGGAACCCGGTGACGTGCTCCCGGGGCTGCCAGTCCGGTGAGTCCGCCAGGCGGGCGAGCAGGAGGTCGACGGCGAGCCGGGCGACCTCCTCGTGGTCGGGGTCGATGGTGGTGAGGCTCGGCACGCTGTACCGGGCCTCGAGGATGTCGTCGAAGCCGACCACCTTCACATCGCCGGGGACCGAGATGCCGCGATCGGCGAGCCCGCGGATCACGCCCAGCGCGACGGTGTCGGTGATGCACACCACACCGTCGACACCCGCGGCGCGGTCGACCAGTCCGTGCGCGGCGAGGCGTCCGGACTCGGACGACAGCTCCTGCAGCTCGACGACGAGCGCAGGGTCCGGCTCGATGCCCCGCTCGGCGAGCGCCCGACGGTATCCCGCGTGACGCAGCGACGTGACGCTGAGGCGGCTGACGTCGTCGCCCTCGACCATCGCGATGCGC
Source organism: Microbacterium sp. Leaf288 (assembly GCF_001422925.1). Taxonomy (GTDB): domain Bacteria; phylum Actinomycetota; class Actinomycetes; order Actinomycetales; family Microbacteriaceae; genus Microbacterium. Next base: position 549,369 of record NZ_LMNI01000001.1, on the reverse strand, counting down.
CGGCACCCCCGGTCGATCAGGTGCATCGTCGCGGCGTACGTGCCGTCCTCGTTGGGCAGGGCGATGTGGTCGACCGGCGAGTCGAAGACGCTCTCGCCCAGGATCACCATCGGCACGTCGGTCGTGAGCAGGTCGCGGTCGGCGGTGCCGAGGCCGACGGCCGACAGGATGAGCCCGTCGTACATGCGGGTGCGCGACGACACGATGGCCGACAGCTCGTTCTCGCGGTCGGCGCCGGTCTGCTCGATCACGACGCGGTATCCGGCCTCGTGCGCCTTCGCGATGACGCGCGCCGCGAGCTGGGCGAAGTACGGCCGGTCGACCTCCGGCACGGCGAACCCGATCGTGTTGGTGCGCCCCGCACGCAGGTTGCGCGCCGCGACGTTCACGCGATAACCGAGGTCGTCGATCGCCTTGAGCACGCGCTCACGCGTCTCGGCCCGCACGTGCGGGTGCTTGTTGAGCACGTTCGACACGGTCATCGGCGAGACGCCGGCGGCCTTGGCGACGTCGTGCAGGGTGGCCATTGCTGAACTCTATCCGTGGGCCGCCGGCCCGGCCGTCAGGCCAGCTCCAGCGACACCGTCGCGAACGAGTGCGCCGGCAGCGTGACCCGCAGCGTGCCGCCGTCGAGCTCCGTGTCGAGCGCGACCGGGGCCACCGCCTCGGGCGCCTCGGCCGAGTTGTGCGCGGCGGCGGAGTCGCCGGTGAGCACGCGGGCCGTCGCTGACGACACCGTCCGGCCGCGCAGATCGACCTCGATGGAGAGGGATGCCTCGGCGTCGAGGTTGCTCAGCGAGAGCAGCGCCGTCGATCCCGTCGTGCTGGCCGACGCCGACACCACCTGCAGCGATCGGCCGTCCGCCTCGCGGGCGTCGGGGGCGTCGAGGACGTGGACGGCGAGCGACGTCGCGTCGTGGTGGCCGCGGCTCATCTCGAACACGTGGTACGTCGGCGTGAGCACGAGGGCGCCGGTCTCGGCATCCGTCAGCAGCATCGCCTGCAAGACGTTCACCGTCTGCGCGATGTTGGCCATCACCAGGCGGTCGGCGTTGCGGTGGAACGCGTCGAAGTGGACGGCCGCCACGAGCGCGTCGCGCACGGTGTTCTGCTGGTACAGGAACCCGGGGATGGTGCCCTCCTCGACGTCCCACCACGTGCCCCACTCGTCGAGCACGAGCCCGACCTTGCGGCCCGGGTCATACGCGTCCATGATCCGGGCGTGCGCGCTGATGACGCGCTCGATGTCCTGCGCCTTCGACATCGTCGCGTAGTAGTCCTCGGTGGAGAACGACGTGGCGCTGCCCTTGTGCTCCCACGTGCCGGCGAGCGTGTAGTAGTGGAACGAGATCGCCTGGAAGATGTTCTTCGGGTCGCGCTGGCAGCCGAGGCAGTTGAGCGCCTCCATGAGCGCCGTCGTCCAGGTCACGTCGTCATCGGACGCGCCGGCGGCGATGCGGTAGAGCTTGTTGTCGCCGTGGTCGCGGCAGAAGGTCGCGTAGCGACGCGCCTCGGAGGCGAATTGCGGGGCGGTGAAGTTGCCGCCGCATCCCCAGGCCTCGTTGCCGATGCCCCAGAACGGCACCTTCCACGGCTCGTCGCGCCCGTTCTCGCGGCGCAGGCTCGCCATCGGGCTGTCGCCGTCGCGCGTCAGGTACTCGACCCAGTCGCTCATCTCCTGCACGCTGCCCGAGCCGACGTTGCCGCTGACGTACGCGTCGGCGCCCAGCATCTCGCACAGGTCCATGAACTCGTGCGTGCCGAAGTGATTGTTCTCGACGACGTCGCCCCAGTGGGTGTTGACCATGCGGGGCCGCGACTCTTTCGGGCCGATCCCGTCGCGCCAGTGGTACTCGTCGGCGAAGCAGCCGCCCGGCCAGCGGAGGTTCGGGATGCCGATGCCCTTCAGCGCCTCGACGACGTCGAGTCGGATGCCGCGCTCGTGGGGGATCGACGAATCCTCGCCGACGTAGAAGCCACCGTAGATGCAGCGCCCCAGGTGCTCGGCGAAGTGGCCGTAGAGGTGGCGGCTGATGACCGGACCGGGGACGTCCAGGTCGACGACGGCGCGAGCGCGGAGGTCGGGCACGGGTTTCTCCTTCGAAACATCGGGGCGAGGCGATTTGTAACGATACACATTCGGACGATCGATGTCGAGCGGAAATGCAGAAGGCCCGGAGTTCCGAGGAACTCCGGGCCTTCTGCGAAGCGGGTGCTTACCAGCTCGACTTGGTCACGCCGGGCAGCTCGCCACGGTGCGCCATGTCACGGAAGCGGACACGCGAGATGCCGAACTTCGTGAGGACACCGCGGGGGCGGCCGTCGATGACGTCGCGCGAGCGCAGGCGGACCGGCGACGCGTTGCGGGGCAGCTTCTGCAGGCCCACGCGAGCGGCTTCGCGCTCCTCGTCGGTCGACGTCGGCGAAACGAGCGCCTTCTTCAGCTCAAGGCGCTTGGCGGCGTAGCGGTCGACGACCTCCTGGCGCTGCTTGTTGCGCGCGATCTTGCTCTTCTTAGCCATGGATCAACGCTCCTCTCGGAAATCGACGTGCTTGCGGATGACCGGGTCGTACTTCTTGAGCACGATGCGGTCGGGGTTGTTGCGGCGGTTCTTGCGCGTGACGTAGGTGTAACCCGTGCCCGCGGTCGAACGCAGCTTGATGATCGGACGGACGTCCTGTGCCTTCTTGGCCATTAGAGCTTCACACCCTTCGCCTGGAGGTCACGCACGACCGCCTCGATGCCGCGAGCGTCGATGACCTTGATGCCCTTGGCCGAGACGTTGAGCTTGATGTTGCGACCCAGCGACGGAACGAAGTAGGTCTTCTTCTGCACGTTCGGGTCGAAGCGGCGCTTCGTCCGGCGGTGCGAGTGCGAGATGTTGTGACCGAAGCCGGGAACTGCTCCGGTCACCTGGCACACTGCTGCCATGGTGATGTCTCCTTAGTACCGTGAGGCCGGACGACCTCACCCAAGATCCCTTGTCTGCATCTCGACGCACGCCGCCATCGCCCGGAAGTTTCCGGTCGTTGAGCGAGCGAAGCGAGTCGAAACGCGTACTGCGTGCTGGAGGCGCGCAGACAAAGAGTCAGTCTAGCACGGACGGCGTGTCGCACTTGACGCGGCCCGGTTCGACCTCCAGCCGTGGAGGCTGCGAGGCGACCCGCGCCCGCCGCGCTATATTCCTGGGCAGGAATCTCTCCTGACACGTGGTCCAATACGAGGCGCCTGGGGCACCGAGGGCCCTGTGCCTGTCTACAAAGTCTCGCGCACGCGTCGGATCCGGGTGGACCATGTCGTCAATCCCGGGAGAGGGGATGGACATGAGCGCAACGCACGACGACGGACCCCTGTGGCCTGCGTCTCCGTTCGATCTCGCCGACGCGCACCGATGCCCGTCGTGCTTCACCGCCGTCACCGCGCGGGTATGCCCCGCGTGCGGCTTCGCGTTGACCGACCCGGGCGCCCCGCGCGTGCTCGAGCTCGGCCGCCAGATGCTCACGCTGGAGCTGTCGCGTCAGCAGCTGATGGACGAGATCCGCCTCGCGCACGCGACGGCATCCGCGGCGACAGCGGATGCTGCACCCGCGACCGTGGCCGCAGCGCCGGAGCTCGTCGCGGCCGTCGCCGACGCAGGCGTCGCCGTGCACCTGGCGCCCGCCGCCGAGGCGATGCTCGGCGCCTCGGCACCGCCGACCGGCGCCATCGCCGTCGTGGCCGAGCCCGCGGCGGAGGGCGCGTCCCTCACAGCGCCCGACGCGATCGAGCTCGTGACCGTGCCGGAGTCCACCCTCGCGGCAGCCGCGACGACGGCGCCCGAGATCGTCGTGCCCCCGAAGCCGCCCGCACCCGCCGCCTCTGGCCCGCAAGGACCCGGGCCGTCCGCACCGGTCGCGGTGGCGGCATCCGCTCCCCGCCGCCGGCTGACCGTGCCGGTGCTGCTGCTCATCGTCGGCGTCTCGCTGGTCGGCATCGCCGCGGTCTTCTTCCTGCTGCTGGCGTGGTTCCTGTGGGGCATCGCGGTGCGCGCGCTCATCATCGGCGGCATCACCCTCGCCACGATCGCGCTGGCCTCGTGGCTGCGCCGCCGCGACCTGGGGGCGACGGCCGAGGGGATCGGCGCGCTCGGTGTGGGACTGCTCGCGCTGGACGCCTGGGCCGTACGGGCGAACGACCTGTTCGGCACGGGGTCGACCGACGCAGCGCTGTACACGGGGGTGTCCGCTCTCGTCGTCGCGGTGATCTGCCGCCTGTGGGCGCGCGTCTCGCACCTGCGCGGACCCGACCTCGCCGCCTCGCTCGCCCTGCCGGCAGGCCTCGGATTCCTCGTGGGCGGGCTGACGTCGCTGCCACCCGCGGAAGCCCTCACCGCCGGCCTGCTCGGCGCCGCCGCCGGCGGGCTGGTGCACGCGCTTCCCGCACCCTGGTCCTCGGCGCGGCGCGGCGAGGACCATGCGGTCGAGCGCCTCGTGCTCGCGCTCAGCGGGGTGGCTGCCCTGGTCGCGGCGGGTCTCGCCGCGGGGTTCCTGACCGGGGGCGCGCTGCCGGTCGTGATCTGGTCGGGCATCGGGCTCGTCGTGCTGGGCATCGCGCATGCGTGGCTCGCCCATCGGACGGTCGACGGCGCTCGTCTTCCCGCCGCCGTCGTGGTCTCGGGCGTCGCCTCGGTGGTCGCGACCGCGGCCGCGGGGCTCGCGGGCTGGCAGCTCGCGATGCGCAGCGGCCTCCCGGTGTACGGCGTGCTGGTCGCCCCCGTGCTGGCCGTGCTCGTCGCCGTCGCGATCGACGTCGTGCGCAGCCGACGCGGCGCACCCGCGTGGGTGCCCGCGGCGATCGCGTCCGCGGTCGTCGCCGGGCTGTCGATCGTCGCCATCATCCTCACGTGGGTCACGCAGGCGATCGTGACGATCGGCGCCTCGTGGACGGCGTGGCGGACGGATGCCTTCACCCTCCCGGCCGGAGCCCCCGAGGTCCCGCTGCTCGCGGTGATCACCGCCGTGGTCATCGGCGGCCTGCTGCTCGCGACGCCCTCGCTGCGAGGACCGGTGCTGCGCCCGTTCGTGCCGGCCGTGGCGACGGTCCTCCTGCTGGTCGCGGGCGCGCGGACGGCCGTCCCGGCCGTCGTCGTGGCGATCGCGGTCGTCCTGGTCGTCGCCGCGGTGGCCGTCGTCGCGGTGCTCCGGATCCGAAAGCGCCGCCGCAACGGCGTCGACGCCGACGGTGCGGTCGATCCCGGCGAGGGACTCCTCGCCAGAGGCCTTCCGATCGGGTACCTGGTCGCCGGCGGGATCGCCGCCGCGACCGCATACGTCGGCGGCGTGGCCACGCCGTGGCTGTGGCTCGTCGGGATCGGCGTCGCGATGGCGTACCCGATCGCGCTGCGGCTCGTGCTGCGGCCGACCGACATCGCCGCGGTCGTGGCGGCCGTCGCCCCGGTCGCCGTCGCCGCGCTGTCGACGTTGTTCGCCCCGAGCGCCCTCGCGGCGGTGACCGGCCTGACGGGCGAGCCGGGCCCGGTGATCGCGACGCTGCTGCAGTGGGTGGCCGTCGCGACCCTCGTCGCGGCGATCCTGCTGCCTGTGGAACGCGCGAGCCGCATCGCGCTGGCCGTCGCCGCCGAGGTGCTCGCGGCGTTCAGCCTCGTCGGCGCGTTCACCGCTGTGACGACGCCGGGTGCCGAGCCCTCGGCGAACCCGCTGCTGACGGCGATCGGCGAGCCGGGCCTCGGCATCGCGCGGGGCGCCCTGCTGCTCGCCGGCCTCACGATCGTCGCCTTCGGCGTCACCCGCGTCGCCGGGGTGCCGACGATCCTCGCCGCGGCGCTGACGGCCCCGGTCGCAGCCGCGACGACCTACGACGTGCTCGGCACGTTCGGTCTGCGCGACACGGAAGGGGCGCCGCTCGCCCTCACCGCCGCGGCGGTCGTCGTTCCGCTCGTCGCGGCGGCCACCGCGTTCCCGCGACGCGAAGCGAACGAGGCTCCGCCCGCACCCGTCTCGCAGTGGCCGGCCGACATCGCCCCCTCCCCGCCGCGGCCGCGCCCGACGGATCGCGTGCTCCGCAGGCTCGCCGCCGATCTCGGCGCTGCCCTCACGGTGCTCGTCGTGGTGTGGCCGGTGACTCCTCTGCTCGTATGGGCCGCACTCGCGATCGTCGCCGTGGGCTTCGCCGCGGCATCCGTGTCCCGCGGGTGGGTGGGGGCGATCGCGGCGGATCCTGCCGACGATCGCTTCGCGACGAAGCGGAACGGGATGCCGCTCCTCGACGGCCCCCGCCGACTGCTGGCGTGGCCGGCGCTCGTCGCCGCGATCGCGGCGTGGTGGACGTGGCTCGACGCCGGCACCCCCGACATGTCGTACACGGTGGAGTCGTACGTCGTGCCGTCGGCCGTGGTGCTCGTGGTCTTCGCCGCGCTGCTGGTGCGGCTGCGCCGCCGCGTCGAGGCGAGCATCGCCCTCGCCGGCGGTCTCGCGCTCGGGCTGTGGGCTCCCGCCGTCGAGGGGTGGAGCGGGGAGCCGCTGCGGGGCGTGGTCATCGCCCTCGTCGCCGTGGCGGTGTGCCTGGCGCTGTCGTTCACGCCGGTGCGCAGCATCCGTCCCGCCGCTCCGCTCGGGGCCGGCGTCGCCGTGATCGCGATCGGGCTCGTCGCCGTCGAGCGCGCGTTCGAAGGGCAGGGCTCGCAGGTGCTCTGGCTCGTGCTGCTGGTCGCGGTCGCGTACGCGTCGGGCTGGGGCGCGACCCTCGCGCGGCCGAGCCGTCTGGCGTCCGGGCTCTACGCACTCATCGTGCCCCCGGCAGCCGTCATCGCGGCGATCGTCGCGATCCTGCCGATCGCCGACGAGCCGCGCATCGTCGCGGGGACGATCATCATGCTCGCCGCACTGCATCTCGCCGCCGCGGGGCTGAACCGCCTTCCGCTGACCGGCGCGACCCGCTGGATCTCGCTCGCGGGGGCCTTCGCGGTCGGCGCCGCGGGCTGGGTGCTGGGTGCGGCGACCGAGGTAGAGGCGGTGTCGCTCCCCGTCGCCGCGATGTGTCTCGTCGGGGCCGTGCTCGGCATGCTCCGGCGTCGGCGGGCCGGCGATGTCTGGCCCGCCGCGGAGGGCCCCGCGTGGATCGTGGGTGTGGTGCTCGCCACCGCGCCGAGCCTCCTGGTCGCGGCCGAGCCCGCGCGCCTCTGGGCGTACATCGCGCTCACCCTCGCGGCGGCGGCCGGGGTGGCAGCGCTGCGCGAGCCTGCGCGCGAGCGCGTCGCCGCGGCGCCCGCGCCCACAGCGGCGCAGGTCGCCGCGCCGCCGGCGTCTGCCCGGGGTGCTGCGGCGCCCATCCCGCCCGGCCCGTTCGCGACGAGTGCCCCGTCCGAAGAGCTCTCCGCCTACGCTCCGCCCGCGGGTTCCCCCGTGCATCCTGCCGCGCCACCGGCGTACGCAGCGCCGCCCGCGGCAGCCGTCGCGCCGTCCGTGCCGCGGACCCCGCGGTTCGTGGACATCTGGTCGCTGCGCACCCCGACCGCGATGCTGCTCGGTTTCGCCGCCGTCCTGATGGGGCTGCGCGGGCTCGTCCCGCCGGCCGTCGCGGGCGACGCGGCGGCGGCGATCGTCGCGGGCCTCGGCGTCGTGGCGGTGGCCGTCCTGCTGACGGCACGCGCAGCAGCGGATGCCGCCGCCCGCGGTGCGGCCGCCCTGGCCGGCGCCGGGACGGCCCTGCTCGTCGCGATGTCGCTCACGCGTCCGGACGCCGATCTCGTGCTCACGACCGTGACCGCCGTCATCGGCGGCGTGCTCGGCGTCGCGGGCGCCTCGGTGCTGGGCCTGCGGCGCTGGGCGCCGCTCGGCGGGGTGCTGGCCGTGGGCGGACTCGTCGTCGCGGTGGTCGCGTGCGGCGCGCGGTTCTTCGAGATCGCACCCGCCGGCGGCCTCGAGCCCGACCTCTGGGCCGTGGCAGGGGCGGGGATCGCAGGAGCGGTCGCCCTGGCTGCGCTGCGCGCGACGCCGTCGCGCGCGGTCGGCCTCACCGCCGGTGCGGGCTTCGCGGTCGCATCGGTGCTGTTCGCCCTCGCCGAGCTGCAGCTGCTGCTGGTGCAGCAGACGGGCGACGAGCTGCGCACCGCCGCGGTGATGTCGGCGCTGACGGCGGCCACCGTGGTCGGCACGGCGGCACGCGCCCGGCTCGGACTGGCCCTGGTGATCGCGGCTGCGATCGCGGGCGCCGGCTTCGGCATCCTGGCGCTCACGGCCGGGGACGTGCGCCCCATCGAACTGGTCACGGCGCCGCCGGCGCTCGGCGGCATCGCGTACGGCGTGCGCACCCTGCGCCGCGAACCGGCGTCGCGCACGTGGCCGACACTCGGCCCGTGGCTGGCGCTCTTGACCGTGCCGTCGCTGCTGACCGACTTCGCGGGGTCCCCGTCCGGAGTGGCCGCCGAAGCGGGGTGGCTGGGCGGGCCCGAGCTCTGGCGCATCGTCTCGCTCGGCGTCGTCGCGATCGCAATGGTGGTGGTCGGCGCGACCTACCGGCTGCAGGCGCCCCTCCTGCTCGGCTCGGCGGTGCTGGTCGTGCACGCGGTCGCCCAGCTGTGGCCGTGGATCTCCACTACCTACGTCGCCGTGCCGTGGTGGCTGTGGCTCGGCCTGGGCGGCGCGCTGCTCATCTTCATGGCCGCCCGCTACGAGAAGAACATGAAGGCGCTGCGCACGACCGTCGTCGCGGTCACGTCGCTTCGCTGACCTCGCGCGCGCCGCGCCCCCAGCGGAACGGCGACACGGTCGGCTCGCCGGGGATCCAGTATCGCCACGGGAACACGGCGGTGCCGGCAACGCCCGCGACGCCGACGCGCGGGCCCGACGCCACCTCGGCGAGCGGGTCGGCGAGCAGCTCCAGCCGTGCCACTGCGCCGTGGAGCGGCGCACCGGTGATCGCGTCGATGCCGTCGTGCAGCGGATGCCGCAGCCCCACCGCGTCGCCGAACCGGCCCGGTCCGCGCGCCAGGTCGCGCGGAGTGCGGGCCGCCGGTCGGCGGCGGGTCGCAGCATCCGTCCCCTCGATCACCTGGCCCGCCCGCAGCAGCACACCGCCGGCGACCCCCTCGGGACCGCACACGACGTTCACGCACGAGTGGATGCCGTGACTGAGGTACACGTACAGATGCCCGGGTTCGCCCCACATCGTGGCGTTGCGGGCGGTCTGCCCCATGCGCGCGTGCGAGCCCGGATCGGGCACCGGTCCGGTGCCGCGCCCGTGGTAGGCCTCGACCTCGGTGAGGCGCACCGCCACCGTCTCGCCGTCGACCACGGTCGTGAGGCGGGCGCCGAGCAGGCGCGGCGCGACGTCGGCGGGAAGACCCTGCAGGTCCGCGCGGGTCGCCGCACGCCACAGGTCCCGCGCCATGGGCCGAGTCTACGTCCGCGCGTCGTGGCCGCGATCAGCCCGGCGACGCACCGCCGCCGATACTGTTCGCGCATGGGGAAGTGGTTCGTACTCATCCTGCTGAGCGTCTCGCAGTTCATCATGGTGCTCGACAGCACGGTCATGAACGTCTCGATCTCGACCGTCGCGGAGGACCTCGGCACCGACATCTCGGGCATGCAGGCCGCCATCACGTTCTATGCGCTGACGATGGCGGCGTTCATGCTCACGGGCGGCAAGCTCGGCGACCGCTGGGGCCGCAGCATGGCCTTCCGCATCGGGTCGGTCGTCTACGGCATCGGCTCGCTGACCACCGCGCTCGCGCCGAACCTCACGGTGCTGATGCTCGGCTGGTCGCTCGTCGAGGGGCTCGGCGCCGTGCTCGTGATCCCCGCGATCGCCGCCCTGGCCGCGATCAACTACACCGGCCGCGAGCGCGTGGTCGCGTTCGCCGTGCTCGGCGCGGTCACCGGCGGCGCCGCCGCGGCCGGCCCGCTCATCGGCGGACTCGTCACGACCTACTCATCGTGGCGCTACGTCTTCGTCGCCGAAGCCGTCGTCATGACCGTCGTGCTCATCGTGTCGGGGCGCATCAAGGACGTGCCGGGCGACCGCAAGCTGCGGATCGACCTGCTGAGCGTCGTGCTCTCGGCGCTCGGCCTGGGGCTGCTGGTCTACGGCATCCTGCAGTCCAAGACGTGGGGCTGGTTCCAGCCGCTCGACCCGCCCGTGATCAACGGCCAGCCGTTCGCCCCGCTCGGCATCTCGCCCGTCGCGTACCTGATCCTGCTGTCGCTCGTCGTGCTGTGGCTCTTCGTGAAGCGGCAGCAGCAGCTCGAGCGGGGCGGCCACGTGCCGCTGCTGAAAGTCAGCCTGCTGCGCATCACGGCGCTGCGCAGCGGCCTGACGATGTTCATGGCGCAGTACTTCGCGATCGCCGCGCTGTTCTTCGTCGTGCCCGTGTACCTGCAGACGATCCTCGGCTACGACGCCCTGCAGACGGGCCTGAAGATCCTGCCGCTGTCTCTCGGGCTCATCCTGTTCTCGATCCTCGGGTCGCGGCTGTCGACCGTGCGCACGGCGCAGAACATCGGCCGGATCGGGCAGCTCACGCTCGGCCTCGGCGTACTGATCGTGTTCCTGGCTGTGCAGCCCGAGCTCGCCGACTGGGCGTTCGCCGCCGGCATGTTCGTGGTCGGCGCCGGCTTCGGCCTTCTGGCCTCCCAGCTCGGCAACGTCAACATGTCGGCCGTCTCGCAGTCCGACACCTCGGAAGTCGGTGGCCTCCAGGGAACGTTCCAGAACCTCGGCTCGTCGTTCGGCACGGCGATCGTCGGCTCGGTGTTCATCCTGCTGCTCACCTCGGGCTTCACTGCGGCGGTGGAGCAGAGCACGACGATCCCGTCAGACATCCAGCAGCAGGTCGTCGCCACCGCCTCGAAGGGCGCGCCGATCATCTCGCAGCAGCAGGCCGAGGACCTGTTGACGGATGCCGGCGCCGACCCCGAGTCCGCCTCCGAGGTCGCTCAGATCTATGCCGACACGCAGGTCGAGTCGCTGCGCCAATCGCTGTTCTTCGTGTTCGCTCTCACGGTGCTCGGGCTCATGCTCTCGAGCGGCCTGCCGGCCACGCTGCCCAATCCCGCCGCGCCCAAGACGGAGACGGACGACGAGGACGCAGCATCCGCCCGCCCCTCCTGAGCTCCTCGCGTCCTCAGCTGAGGATCTGCGCCGAGATGCGGAGCGAGCCGGTGCGCACGGTCCGCATCTCGGCTCTCGTCCTCAGGTGAGGACGTGACACGGATGCTGCGTCCCCGCGTCCGTCCGCCGGGTCAGCGGGGCGGCACCTGGCACCACGAGATCGAGGAGCCGTTGAGCCCGACGACGGGGTCGCCGTCGGCGACCTCGAGGACGCGTGTCTCGGGGCGCTTCGGCAGCGGGTGCTGGTACGTGTCGTAGGAGTTCGTCACGGCGTCGGGCGCCACGAGCACCGCGAGGTAGCGGGCGCTGGGCGACACGCACACCTGGATGACGGCATCCGTGTCGGCGATCTCGGTGAGCATGGTCGTCGCACCGTCGGCGCCCACGTGGGCGACCGAGGTGCGCCCGGTCGGCACGCCGTCGGCGTCGAGCACCGCCGCCGTGCGGATCGTGGAGCCGTCGGGGAGGGGCGTCACCGACGTCGTCCCGCCGAGGTCGATGTCGGGCGCGACGAGGTCGGCCTCGCTCGCGTCGGTGAGGTCGATCACGGTGGCCCGGTCGAGCCGGTCGACGACCGCCTCGCTCGAACCACGGGCGATGCCCTCGATGGTCAGCGCGTCGCCGAGCGCGGTCGGCGCGCCGGCCGAGGCATCCGAGCCCGTCAAGAGCAGCGAGCCGTCGAACGAGAGCAGCAGGATGCTGTCGGTGTCGGGCACGAACCGCCACTCCGCGACGCGGGGGTCGGCGCCCTCGACCTCGATCGCAGTCGGATCGGCGTCCGGTTCGCTCAGCGACGCGGTGTAGAGCCGGCTCTCGCGACCCGAGTCGGCGGTGAGCTCGGCGTCCGAGAACGTGTAGCCGATGCGCTCACCGCGATCGGCGGTCTGCAGGTTCGACACGAACCCGTCGCCGGGAAGCGGCAGTTCGTGCGCGTTCTCGCCGTCCAGATCGGTGACGATGAGCCCGGCCTGATCGTCGTCGGTGCGCACCGAGACGACGAGGTGCTGGGATGTCGCGCGGAAGTCCTCGATGTGGGCGTGCCGGAACACGGGCACCGCGTTCTGCCCGGTGAGGTCGGTGCGGTAGATGAGGTCGCCCGAGTTCGTGCCGCGCTGCATGAGGAAGACCTCTGCCGCGGGGGTCCGGAAGGTCTGCGTGATCGTCGCCGTCGGGCCGCCGCCCAGCGACGCGACGTCGTCGATCGTCACGGTGTACTCGGTGTCGTCCCACAGCGGCAGCGTGAACCGCACGCCGACGCTCCGCCCCGACGTGTCGACGGCGAACGGCGTCTCGGGGGTGATCGTCACCTGCGAGGGGTCGATCTCGGCGAGCGACTGCGTCGTGGTCACGATGAGACGGGCGCCGGATGCTGCGGCCGCCGCCTCCGGATCGACATACGCGTCCGTCACCCGGGGCCCCTGCGCGACGCTCGCGGCGGCTCCGGCGAGCCCGAGAACGGCGAGGACGCCCACGACGATCGCGAAGGCTCCGACGAACGCGCGGCCCCGACGACGCCGGGACCGCGAACGACGTGACGACCCGTCAGTATTCATACGGGTCCTCGGGCTCGTCGATCTCCTCGACCGCGGCCGCGGCGACCACGAGCTGCCCGTCCGACGACGAGCGCACGGTGCCGGTGATCGTGACCCACTGCCCGGTGTCGGGCGCGCTCGCGCCGCTCACGACGGGCAGGCTCGCGGGCTGCGCGTCGATGACGCAGTGCGTGATGACCAGACGCGTGAGATCGAATTCGCCGCCCTCACCCGGCGTCACGAAGCCGGTGAGCTCGACGGTCTCGCCGTCGAACGCGTCGGGATTGGTGGCGGTCGCGAACACCGTCGCCCACTCGCCGACGCCGAACGAGGCCGTGTCGCCGGTCGAGGCGAGCTGGATCGTGTCGGCCCCGCCGAACAGCGGCGTGGCCCCGACGTCGCGCGACATCGCGAGCTCGGCGCTGAGCGAGGCCGGAGGCAGCACGAGCGTGAGCACCACGACCCCGGATGCCGCCACCCCGCCGGCGACGGTGGCCGCGACGGCGAGCGGGTGCGAGGTGTGGTGGCCGTGGTCGTGCTCCGGTTCCTCGCCGTGGTCGTGGCCGTGGTCGGCCTCGGCGCCGAGCGGGAGGGCGAACGAGGCCACCGCGCCGATCAGCACGAACACCGACATCGACACCGCGAACCACGTCGAGTCGGGGTTGATGTACAGGCCCAGTCGCCCGGTCACCGCGAGCGAGATCGTGAAGACGGCGAGCGCCGCGGCCAGCCCGACCCCGAGCCACCGCGTGCCGACGAAACCCGTCTTACGCAAGGAGGTTCACCGCCGTCCCGATCGCGAAGGCCGACAGGACGACGACCACCACGATGCCGCCGAGCGTGCGCCACGTGAAGGTCGTCCGCATCAGCGCGAGCATCTTGACGTCGACGAGCGGCCCGACCAGCAGGAACGCGACGATCGAGCCGGGCGTGAACGTCGAGGCGAACGACAGCGCGAAGAACGCGTCGACGTTGGAGCAGATCGACACCACCATCGCCAGCGCCATCATCGCGACGATCGACAGCGCCGGATTCGCGCCGATCGCGAGCAGCGCCTCACGCGGGATGAGCACCTGCACCGCGCCCGCGAGGGCGGAGCCGATGACGAGCGCCGGCATCACCGCGCGCAGCTCGATCACGAACTGCGCGAGCGTGCGCCGCCACTTGCCGCCCGGCTCATGCACGACGAGCTCGCACGTGTCACGGAAGCGGTCGGTCAGCAGGGCGTCGGGAGACGGATGCCGCGAGTACAGCCATCCGATGAGGTTCGCGATCGCGTACCCGCCGAGGAGGCGCGCGACGAGGATGCCGTCGCTGAAACCGAACGCCTGGTGGGTCGTGATGATGACGATGGGATTCACGATCGGCGCGGCGATGAGGAACGTCAGCGTCTCGGGCACCGAGAATCCGCGCATGAGCAGGCCGCGGGCGAACGGCACGTTGCCGCACTCGCACACCGGCACGATCATGCCGAGGAGCGACAGCACCGCGCGTCTGGCCCACCCGCGCCGCGGCATCCATCGCTCGATGACGCCCGGCGGCACCCACACCTGCACGACGATCGACAGCACGACGCCGAGCGCGACGAACGGCAGCGACTCGATGAGCACGCTGATCGCGAGCGTCAGGCCATCCTGGGCGCGGGTCGGGAGCGACGCCGGGAACAGCGCCGGCGCGAGCCAGTCGATGAGGAAGAGGCCGGCGACGACGGCGACGCCCACACCGAGCCAGAGCAGGGTGCGAGCCTGCGCGGACGGCTGCGGCGCAGCATCCGATGCAGATCCGTGGCGGTGCTCGGCAGAGCGCCCCCGCGTGCCGGGGTCAGTTCGCGTCACGCTGGGCATCCCGGGCGGCCGCGCAGTTCGCGCAGAGCCCGAAGATGTCGACGACGTGTTCTGCGTCGCGGAATCCGTGGCGCTCGGCGGTGCGCTGGGCCCACTGCTCGACGTCCGTCGCCTCGATCTCGACGGTCAGTCCGCAGGAGCGGCAGATCAGATGGTGGTGGTGGCCGGTGCTGGAGCACGCGCGGTAGAGCGCTTCGCCCTCGGGGCTCTGCAGCGAATCGGCCTCGCCCAGGGCGGCGAGCCCGGCGAGGGCGCGGTACACGGTCGCCAGCCCGATGCCGGTGTTCTCGTCGCGGAGGGTGGCGTGCAGTGACTGCGCGCTGACGAATCCGCGGGCGTCCGACAGCGCTTCGCGCACGCGTTCGCGCTGCCACGTGTTGCGCTGGGCCATGGTGGGGAGTCTACCGAGGGGTCCTGTGCGTCGCCCGGGCGCCGGTCAGACCGAGCTCCGCATGCTCACCTGTCGCACCGTGCCACCGCAGGCAGCATTTCGTGACAGGGGAGCAGAATCCGGCGCCGGTCACCGGGCGACCTCGGGCACGGCGGCCCGCGTGACGCGGTCGCGGCGGGAGCCGACGACGCGGCAGACGACGTAGATCAGGAACGAGATCGTGGTGATGTACGGGCTCACCGGGAGGGTGCCCATGATCGCGAGCAGGATCCCGCCGACCGCAGACACGAACCCGAACAGGGCCGACAGCAGCGGCACCGACAGCGGGCCCGACGCGATGCGCATCGCCGCCGCAGCGGGGGTGACCAGGAGGGCCATCACCAGCAGCGCCCCGATGATGTGCACCGCGACGGCCACGATGAGGCCGAGCAGCAGCATGAACCCGAGCGAGACCGCGGTGGTCGGCACGCCGCGGGCCGCCGCCGACTGCGGGTCGAGCGAGTCGAACCGCAGCGGGCGCCAGATGAGCAGCAGCCCGAGCAGCACGACCGCCCCGATGCCGATCAGCCAGCCGAGCTGGCCCGTCTGCACCGACACGATCTGGCCGGTGAGCAGGCTGAACCGGTTGGCGCTGCGGCCGTCGTAGAGCGAGAGGAACAGGATGCCGAGACCCAGCCCGAACGGCATCAGCACGCCGATGATCGAGTTGCGGTCGCGCGCCTTCGCCCCGAGCACGCCGATGATGGCGGCTGCGATGAGCGAGCCGACGATCGACCCGGTGACGACGTCCCACCCGATGAGCAGCGCCGCCGCGGCGCCCGCGAACGACAGCTCGCTGATGCCGTGCACCGCGAACGCCATGTCGCGCTGCATGACGAAGACGCCGACGAGTCCGCCCACCAGCCCGAGCACCGCGCCCGCCCACACCGAGTTCGACACGAGCGCGAGGATCTCGCCGTAGTAGGGCAGCCCGCCGAACATCGCGTCGGCGATGTCGTTCCAGTTCATGCGTGCGCCCTGTTCATTCGTGCATCGGGTGGTCGTGATGGTGATGGGATGCCTCGGCGTCGGGCGCACCGACCACCACGAGGCGGTCGCCCGCCCGCAGCACGAAGACGTGCGCCCCGTACAGCGCCGTCAGCACGTCCGAGCGGAGCACCTCCTGCGGCGTGCCGAGGGTGAACCGTCCGTTCGCGATGTACAGGATGCGGTCGACCTTGCCCAGCAGCGGGTTGATGTCGTGCGTGACGAGCAGGACCGCGGCATCCTTCTCCCGGCGATGCCGGTCGATGAGGCCGATGACGGCCTGCTGGTTGGCGAGGTCGAGGCTCGTGAGCGGCTCGTCGCACAGGAGGAGCGGCGGGTCGTCGGCGAGGGCCTGGCCGGCCCGCAGGCGCTGCTGCTCGCCGCCCGAGAGGAGGCCGACGGGCCGGTCGGCGAAGTCACGGGCGCCGACCGCGTCGATGAGCGCGTCGACGCGTGCCCGGTCGCCGCGCCGGGGGATCGGGAAGCCGAACCGGTGGCCGTCGACGCCGAGCGTCACGAGGTCGCGGCCCCGCAGCGACGTGTCGCGCGGCAGCGGCCGCGCCTGCGGGATGTAGCCGATGCTGCGACTGCCCTTGTGGGCCACCGGCTCGCCCTCGACGGTGATCTCGCCGTTCGACAGCGGCTCGAGGCCGAGGATCGCGCGCAGCAGCGTCGTCTTGCCGGAACCGCTCGGCCCGAGTACGGCGACGAGCTCGCCGGCGTGCACATCGAGGTCGAGACCCGCCCAGAGCTCGCGGGCGCCGCGCTGGAGGGCGGCATCCCGGATGCTGAGGATGACGCGGCGCGAGCCCGCGGCGGCCGGCGTCACGCGTCCAGCGCTGCGCTCAGCGCCTCGATGTTCGCCTGCATCCACGAGATGTAAGTCTGCCCCTCCGGCAGCGTTTCCGAGAACGCGATCACCGGGATGCCGAGCCCGTCGGCCTCGTCGACGATCTCCTGCGTCTCCGCGCCCCCGGTCTGCGTGTTGGTGATGACCACGCGCACGTCGCCGCCCTTCACGAGCGCGAGGGATTCGAGCAGGGTCGCGGGCGCGACATCCTGCCCCTCTTCGACGGCCTCGCTGAACTTCTCGGGCGTCGCGTTCTCGAGTCCGGCCGCCTGGACGAGGTACACCGGCACGGGCTCGGTCACGAAGACCTTCTCGCCCTCGTGCGCTGCGGCGATCTCTTCGAGGGACCCCTCGAGGCCCTCGACCTCGCCGGAGAACGCCTCGGCGTTGGCGGTGAAGGTCTCGGCGTCGCCGGGGCTCAGCTCGCCGAGCTCGGTCGCGATGGCTTCAGCGACATGCGCGATCGTGTGCGGGTCGTACCAGACGTGCTCGTTGAAGCCCTCGACGTGCTCGTGGTCGCCGTGATCGTGGGCGTGGTCCTCGGCGTCGCCGGCGCTCTCCTCGTCGTGGCCGCCGTTCTCGGGCCAGTCGTGCGAGTACTCGACGGCGGTGACGACCGGCGCATCGGTGCCGCTGGACTCGATGAGCGCGTCGATGAACGCGTCGTAGCCGCCGCCGTTCTCGATCACGAGGTCGGCCTTCGACACGGCGAGCTGGTCGCGCGCGCTCGGCTCGAACGAGTGCGGGTCCTGCGACTCGTTCGTCACGATCGACGTGACGTCGACGAGGTCGCCCCCGATCTCCTCGGCGATCTGCCCGTACACGTTGGTCGAGGCGACGACCACGATCTTCCCGTCGCCCGCGTCGCCTTCGGCGGGCGTTCCCGCGCACCCGGCGAGGACGAGGGCGGATGCTGCCGCCAGGCCGAGCACGGGCAGGGAACGTCGTACAAAGGTCATGCTCTCGACTCTAAGGCTAATGAGAATCGTTCTCAAATCTCCGCCCGCGCTCCCCGACCCCTCCGTGAGACGACACCAGGCGGACGAGACGGTGGGCAACACCCAGGGTCTCGTCCCCCGACTGTCGTCTCACCGGCCGTGGGGGTGCTGCCGGGCGCGATCGGAGAGACGACGCAGCGCCGCCCGGCACAGAGCCGCGGCGGCGCTACGGTCTCCGTCCCGCGGCGAGGAACGAGCGGGTCAGTCGAGCAGCAGCGCGGGCTCCTCGAGGATCGACGCCACGTCGGCGATGAAGCGCGACATGCCGTCGCCGTCGACCACGCGGTGGTCGAACGAGCCGGCGACGGTCGTGACCCAGCGAGGACGCACCTCGCCGTCGACGACCCAGGGCTTCTGGCGGATGGTGCCGAGCGCCACGATGCCGGCCTCGCCGGGGTTGATGATCGGGGTGCCCGCATCCATGCCGAAGACGCCGATGTTGGTGATCGTGATCGTGCCGCCGTGCTGGTCGGCCGGGGTCGTCTTGCCCTCGCGCGCCGTGAGCGTCAGCTTCTCGAGCGCCCGGGCGAGCTCGCGCATCGACAGATCCTGGGCGTCCTTGATGTTGGGCACCAGCAGTCCGCGCGGGGTCGCGGCGGCGATGCCGAGGTTCACGTAGTTGCGCACGCGGATCTCGGCGCCGCCCTCGACGTCGGCCCAGGCGGCGTTCACCATCGGGGTGCGCCGGGCCGCCCAGATGACGGCGCGCGCCATGATGAGCAGCGGCGAGACCTTGATGTCGGCGAAGTCCGGCGAGGTCTTCAGGCGCTTGACGAGCTCCATCGTGCGGCTGGCGTCGACGTCGGTCCACACCGACACGTGCGGCGCCGAGTAGGCCGACTGCACCATGGCGGACGACGTCGCCTTGCGCACGCCCCGCACCGCGATGGTCTCCTCACGGCCCGCCGCGTCGGGCGCGGGCGTCGACGGAGCCACCGCCGCCGGCCCGGCCGGCCCGGTCGCAGGCGCCGGCGCCGAGACCGGGATGGTCTCCTCGCGCACGTCGCCCCACTCGGGCGTCTCGATGTTGCGGAAGACGCTGGCCTGCGAGGCGTGCCGCACGACGTCCTCGCGGGTCACCTCGCCGGCGGGGCCGCTGGGCGCGACGGCCGAGAGCTCCACGCCGAGGTCGCGCGCGAGCTTGCGGATCGGGGGCTTCGCGATGACGCCGACGGATGCTGCGACCCGCTCCTCCGCCGGAACCGCGGGCTTGCGCCGCCGCGACTGGACGTGTCCGCCCGTGCCGTAGCCGACGAGCACCGCACCCTCGCCGGCCGCCTCGGCGGGCTCGCCGTGCTCGGACTGCCCGACGGTGGCCGGGGGCGCAGCATCCGTCGCCGAAGCGATCGTGATGATCGCGGCCCCGACGTTCACGGTCGTGCCCTCGGCGGCGAGCAGCTCGCCCACCGTGCCGGCGAACGGCGAGGGCAGCTCGACGAGCGACTTGGCGGTCTCGATCTCGACGAGGACGTCGTTGACGGCGACGCTGTCGCCGGGGCCGACGCGCCACTGGACGATCTCGGCCTCGGTGAGGCCTTCACCGACGTCGGGGAGGACGAACGTCTGGGTGCTCATGCGGAGCTCCTTTCGATCCCGGATTCTTCGTGAGACGACAGTCTGCGGCCGAGACCGTGGGTTTCACCCACAGTCTCGTCCCTCATCTGTCGCCTCACGGGGAAGGGGTCGGGTCAGTAGGCGAGGGACCGGTCGACGGCCTCGAGGATGCGGTCGGCGTCGGGGAGATAGGACCCCTCGAGCTTGGCCGGGGGGAAGGGGGTGTCGAAGCCCGACACGCGCAGCACGGGTGCCTCGAGCGCGTAGAAGGCGCGCTCCATGACGGTCGCGGCCACCTCGGAGCCCAGGGACGTGAAGCCCGGCGCCTCCTGCGCGTAGACCATGCGGCCGGTGCGGCGGACGGAGTCGAGGATGGGCCCGTAGTCCACCGGCGAGAGCGAGCGGAGGTCGATGACCTCGATGCTCGTGCCCTCGGCCTCGGCGAGCACCGCCGCCTGCAGCATCGTCGTCACCATGGCGCCGTGTCCGACGAGGGTGATGTCGGTGCCCCGGCGGACCACGCGGGACGCGTGCAGGGGCAGGGCGCGCGCCGACGTGTCGACCTCGCCCTTCTGCCAGTACTTGCTCTTGGGCTCGAGGAAGACCACCGGGTCGGGCGACGAGATGGCGTCCTGGATCATCCAGTAGCCGTCGTTCGGCGTGGACGGGCTCACGACCCGGAGACCGGCCGTGTGCGTGAAGTACGCCTCGGGGCTCTCCTGATGGTGCTCGACGGCGCCGATGTGCCCGCCGTACGGGATGCGGATCACGACGGGCATCTGAAGGGCGCCCTCGTGCCGGTTGGTCATCTTCGCGAGCTGGGTCGTGATCTGGTCGAACGCCGGGAAGACGAACCCGTCGAACTGGATCTCGACGACCGGGCGGAAGCCGGCCATCGCGAGTCCGATCGCGGTACCCACGAGTCCCGACTCCGCGAGCGGGGTGTCGAGCACGCGCTGCTCGCCGAACTCCGCCTGCAGGCCCTCGGTCACACGGAAGACGCCGCCGAGCTTGCCGATGTCCTCGCCCATGAGCAGGACGCGGTCGCTGCCGGCGAGCGCCGCGCGAAGTCCGGCATTGATCGCCCGGCTGAACGGCAGGGTCTGCACCGTGGGTGCGGCGGCCTCGGCGGCGGCCGCGGCCTCCACCGCCGGTCCCTGAGCCTGTCGAAGGGTCACGATGCGCCTCCTTCGAAGGATGCCTCGTAGTCGGCGAGCCACTGCCGCTGCTCGTCGATGAGGGGGTGCTGCTCGGAGTACACGTGCGCGAACATGTCGTCGCGCTCGAGCCCGCCCAGAGCGTTGGTGCGGGTGCGCACGTCGTCGGCGAGCGCCTGAGACTCGGCCTCGACGTCGGCGAAGAACGCCTCGGAGGCGCCGCGCCCGATGAGGAACGTCTTCATCCGCGCGATCGGGTCGCGGCGGCGCCACGACTCCTCCTCGTCGGAGGTGCGGTACTTGGTGGGGTCGTCGCTCGTGGTGTGCGCGCCGAGGCGGTAGGTCATGGCCTCGATCGCCTGCGGTCCGCCGCCGGCGCGCGCCTGGTCGAGTGCGGTGCGCGTCACGGCCCAGCTCGCGAGCACGTCGTTGCCGTCGATCAGCGTGCTCGGCATGCCGTAGCCCTCGCCGCGCTTGTACAGCGGCGAGCGCGACTGCGTCGCGACGGGCACCGAGATCGCCCACTGGTTGTTCTGCAGGAAGAACACCTCGGGCGTGCGGTAGCTGTTCGCGAAGACCATCGCCTCGTGCACGTCGCCCTGGCTGGAGGCGCCGTCCCCGTAGTAGACGATGACGGCCTCGTCGCGGTCGAGGTCGCCGGTGCCACAGCGCCCGTCGAAGACGAGCCCCATCCCGAAGCCCGTGGCGTGCAGCGTCTGAGACCCGAGCACGAGCGTGTAGATGTGGGTGTTGCCGTTCTTCGGGTCGGTCGGGTCCCACCCGCCATGCGTCAGTCCGCGCATCACGCGGATGATGTCGATCGGGTCGACGCCGCGGATCTTCGTGACCACGTGCTCGCGGTACGACGGGAAGAGGTGGTCCTGTGCGCGCGCAGCGCGGGCCGAACCCACCTGCGCGGCCTCCTGCCCGTAGCTCGGCGGCCAGAGGGCCAGCTGCCCCTGCCGCTGGAGGTTCGTCGCCTGCACGTCGAACGCGCGGATAACGGCCATATCGCGGTAGAACGTCTCGAGGTCGGCATCGCCGAGACTCTCGACGGCCTCCCGATACGGTTCGGCGGCACGGCTCGGCGCGAACGTTCCGTCCGCCTCCAGAAACCGCACCAGGGCGTGATCGTCGACCGGGATCATGAATTCACGCTATCTCTCCGTGCATGCGCGATTCTGCATGCGTTCGACAATGGATGCCGACAACCACCGCACGCGATCGACAATCGCACCGGCAGTCATCCCTCACGACGGGCCGCGACCGTCGCCGCGATCCGCAGCACCTGCTCGACGGATTCCTCCTCGCCGACCGAGATCCGGATGCCGTCGCCGGCGAACGGCCGCACGATCAGCCCGGCCTCCTCGAAGGTCGCCGCGAACACCATCGTGTCGTCGCCGGTGGGCAGCCACACGAAGTTGCCCTGCGCGACGGGGACGTCCCACCCGGCCTCGCGGAGACCCGCCGCCAGCCGGTCGCGACGATCGGCGATCACGCGGACGCGCTCGAGCAGCTCGGCCTCGGCGTCGAGGCTCGCGAGTGCCGCCTCCTCGCCGTGGGCGGTCACCGACAGCGGGATCGCGGTGCTGCGGGCGGCGTCGAGCACGCGAGGGTGCCCGATCGCGTACCCGACGCGGAGCGCGGCGAGACCGTACGCCTTCGAGAACGTGCGGAGCACGACGACGTTGGGGCGGCCCGAGCCGCCGAGCACGCGCAGTCCGTCGACCGACTCGGGGTCGGTGACGAACTCGGCGTAGGCCTCGTCGAGGATGACGAGCACGTCGGAGGGCACCTTCTCGACGAAGGCGTCGAACTCGGCCTGCGTGACGATCGGGCCGGTGGGGTTGTTGGGGCTGCACACGATGATCGCGCGGGTACGGTCGGTGATCGCCGCCGCCATGGCGTCGAGGTCGTGGCGGGCACCCTCGGCGAGCGGCACCTGCACGGCGGTGGCACCGGCGACGACCGCGAGCCACGGATACGCCTCGAACGAGCGCCAGGCGTAGATGACCTCGTCGCCGGGGCCCGACGTCGCCAGCACGAGCTGCGCGAGGATCGAGACGCTGCCGGCACCGATGTGGACGGCGTCGGCGCCGACGCCGAACCGCGCGGCCAGCCGCTCGCGCAGCCGTGCCGCCGTCGCGTCCGGATATCTGTTCAGCGCCGACGCATTCCGCACCCGCTCGAGCACCCCGGGCAGCGGGTCGAACGGGTTCTCGTTGCTCGACAGCTTGAACGCGTCCGCGCCGGCCTGCCGGCCCTGCTTGTAGGGCGGCAGGGCGGCGACCTCGGGGCGCACGCGGACGGGGATCTCGGGAGCGTCGGTCACGCCCCGAGTCTACGAGCGGGGGATCGGATGCGCCTCCCGTCCCCGGCCGCCGCAGGGCACGGTGTGGCTCCTATCGATCGCGGGCGCGGGCGTGGAAGACTGAGCGGACTATGGGCTTCCTCATCCGCGTGGTCATCAACGCCTTCGCGATCTGGGTCGTCACCCTGATCCCGGCGCTCCAGGTCTCGGTCATCCCGTTCCCGCCGGGCGAGACGCTCCAGCTGATCCTGACCCTGCTGATCGTCGCCGCGATCTTCGCGCTCGTGAACACGATCATCGGCACGGTCATCAAGGTGCTGGCGTTCCCGCTCTACATCCTGACGCTGGGGCTCATCGGCCTCCTCATCAACGCGTTCCTGCTGTGGCTCACCGCGTGGTTCACGAGCTTCTGGAACTGGGGCCTGCGGGTCGAGGACTTCTGGTGGGGCGTCGTGGCGGCGATCATCATCACCCTCATCAACTGGATCGTCGGCATCATCATCCGCCCGCGCAAGGACTGACTCACCCGGCACCGCGCGTCGCCGCGTACTCGGTCACTTCGACCGATTCGGCACGCGCGAGCTCGGCGAAGACATCACGGAGCGCATCGACCCGCGGGTCGGTCGAGGCATCGACCAGCGCGGCCGTCTCGGCGTAGGCGTTGAGCCGGTGCGCGGGGAGCCGGGGCTCGTCGGTGCCGACGTCGGGATCGAAGACGCGTTCCGCGACGAAGCTCCCCGGCGCGCCGACCGCGGCGGCGTGGCCGCCGCCGGCGAGGCCGGCGACCGGGTCGTCGGTGTGCCGCAGCGTCACGCTGAGGGTGTCCGATCCGACGTCGGTGTCGACGGGCGACCCGATCGAGACCAGCGTCTGCGTGTCGTAGCCGCCCTCCAGCGCCAGGTGCCCCGCGATCATCGCCCCCTGCGAGAACCCGAAGAGATGGACGGCGTCGCCCGGCTGCACACCCGCCTGGGCGAGCGCCGCCTGGGTGGCCGTGTACGAGTCCGACCTCTGCCCCGCGTACAGCTCGACGTTGGAGGCGTTGTCCCAGGGCTCCTCGCCTCCGACGTCGAACGACTGCATGCCGGCGAGGTACACGGCGTACTGCCGCGACCCGTCGGGCATCGTGTACCGCTCGACGCGCACCCGCGAGTCGCCGGCCCCCGGCATCCGTTCCGTCACGGCAGAAAGGCTCTGCGGCGCCACCGAGGCGGGCGACCGCGACGGCGCGAACGCGACGCCGGCGGAGGTCGCGCCCGCCGGCGGGCCGGCCACGACCGGGGTCACCGTGACCGGCCCGGCCGAGCCCGAGAGCCGTGTGTTCCGAGACAGCAGGCCGGCACCCGAGAGCCCCACGACCGCTGCCCCGCCCAGCGTGAGCAGCCCCGCCGCACCGCCGACCACGACCGACCCCGGGTCGCTGACCTCGCCGCCCACTGCGACGCCCCACTGCGTCGCCTGGCGGACGAGCTCCGACGGCCACATGACGGCGCGCTCGAACTGGGATCCGAGTGCCATGCGCCACGCGTCGGGGTGCGCGTCGACCAGGGCTGTCATGCGGGCGTCGAGGCGCCGCGCGCGGTCGGTGTCGCCCGCGAGCACGGCGGAGCGGTGCGCCGCCTCGATCTCCACCATCTCGTAGGCCCATGCAGCCTGCCGCAGTGCCGCGGCGATCTCATCGGCCTCGACCTGCGCCGCGTCGAGCTTCGCGGCGAGGACGGATGCTGCGGCCCGCGCATCTGCCGTGTACTCGGCGTGCGTCCCCAGCTCGGCGCGCAGCGCGCGCAGTCGCCGGCCGATCGAGCTGAGCTCTTCCCGGGAGGTGTCGAAGCGGACCGCCGCAGCCGAGAGCGTCGCGGTGTCGACGGCGACGGCGCCCCCGCCGCGGATCTGCAGGCCGTCGTCGACGCGCGGCCAGTGCTCGGCGAGGAGGCCGATGGCGCCCTCGTTCGGGCCGAGGCGCCCCACCTCCGGCGCCGGCTCCGGATCGACGAGGTTCGGACCGGGCTTCGTGTCGCTCATCGCCCCGCCCTCGGGAAGAGGCCGGGGAAGGAGCCCGCGAACGCGGCGCGGTCCTGCGCCCGGGAGACGTCGTACCGGGCTGTCTCGGCCAGGCAGGCGAGGCCGGACACGTCACCGGCCCACAGCGTCGCCCGATCGTGGAACGCGGTTGCGGCCTTCGCCTGCCAATCGACGGCGTCGGCGAGCCCGCGGGCGACGGTCGCGGCATCCGTGATCCGGTCGATGATGCGTGCGAGCTCCCGCGCGATCTGGGCCAGGTGGTGAGAGGCCGCATCGGCGGCCGGTTCAAGCAGTGTCACCCGTCGATCGTCGCGGGGAGCGACCTTGCCGCGGCCGCCCGCGCGACGATCTGTTCACGGCGCAGCGCCCCACCCGGCTGTGGAGGAGGGGCGCCGCTCCTTTCGGAACGACGCCCCTGGGGGCGGAGCGATCGCGGGCTACTTGCCCACGACCACCTCGACCGTGTCGGTGCTGGCGTTGCCCGCAGCATCCGTCGCCGTCCAGGTGAAGTGGTAGACGGCACCCTTCGCGGCCTTGACCGTGAACGTGTCGTCGTCGACCTGGGTCCACGACGCGTTCGCGCCCGAGACGCTCACATCGGTGAGTTCGACGGTCACATCGCCGCGATCATCGGCCGCGTCGATCGAGAACTGCACCGTGCGCATCTTGTTGTTCGGCGGCCAGATCAGCTCCGGGTCCGCCGTCACCTCGATGGTCGGATCCGTCGTGTCGGGCGGCGTCAGGTTGAGCCCGACGATCACCGGGTCGTGGTCGCTCGAACGGTAGGCGTCCGGCGCATACAGCGCGTCCTGGGCCGGGAGCTTGAACGACATGTCGTAGTCGATCAGGCTCGGCTCGTCGGAGTTGATGTGCCACGACGCGACCGCCGACACGTCCGCGGTGAGCGCGGGCTGCGCGAGCGCGTAGTCGAGGTAGCCCAGCTGGCCGTCGAACACGTACGAGTACGCGTGCTCGCCGTTGAACTGCTTCTCCAGGTCGGTGAAGCCGCCCCGGGCGAACGCGTCGATCGAGTCCTCGTGGTCGTACGAGTTCAGGTCGCCGATGACGATCGCACGACCGTCCGGAGCCACCGTCTCGTTGAGCCACTTCGTGAGCGCCGTGGCGGCCGCCGTGCGCGACGCGCTGCAGTTGCCCTGGCCGTCCTCGAGGTCGGGGCTCTCGGAGCACGCCGAGCCCTTCGACTTCAGGTGGTTGACCGACACCACGAACTCCTCGCCCGTCTCGGTCGACGCGAACCGCTGCGTGACCGCGGGGCGGTGCCGCGC
Source organism: Microbacterium sp. Leaf288 (assembly GCF_001422925.1). Lineage (GTDB taxonomy): Bacteria > Actinomycetota > Actinomycetes > Actinomycetales > Microbacteriaceae > Microbacterium. Next base: position 523,291 of record NZ_LMNI01000001.1, on the reverse strand, counting down.
GTCCGACCAGGTCGGGTCGACGGCGCTCGTCATCAGCTGGTACGTCCCGACGGGGGTCACCGTCGACGGCTTGTAGATGACGGCCGTGGTGATCGCGTCCGTGCCGATCACACCGGTGGTCACCGGCACGTAGGTGCCCGCACCCACCTTCGCGTTGAGCGCGTCTGCCAGCGCCTGGACCGCGGTGCCGTTGTTCTCGATCTCGAGCAGGCCGAACACGTCGGCGTCGATCGCGGCGAGCGCAGCGACGATCTTGTCCTGCTGGCGCTGGAACTCCTCGGCCGTGTCCGCACCCCGGTAGTCGTCGTCGTCACCCGAGTTGGTCGGGGTCGGGTCGATCGAGGTGAAGTAGTTCAGCACGTTGAAGCTCGAGATCTTCAGGTCGCCGCCCACGTCGGGCACGCCGGTGCGGGCGTTTGCGACCGTGAAGTCGGCACCCTCGGTCGGCTGCACGCCCCACGTGTCGAAGCGGTAGTCCAGGATGCCGGTGGCGTTCTGGACGAGGTCGCCGCTGCGGAACGAGTGGTCGAGCGTGAAGACCGCGCCGTCCGGGTGGATGGCCGGGTCGGGGTTCTGGCTGCCGCGACCGTCGTCCAGTGTGATGCTGTTCTCGATGTTGGCGGCAGCGAGGGCGTTGGCCGCAGCCCCCGGCTCGACGACCGCGGTCGGCGTGTCGAGGCGGCCGTTGGTGAGGGTGATCGTGCCGAAGCGGCCGTACTCGAACGTCTCGCCGATCGCGAGGTTCTGCGGAAGCGTCACGTACATGCCCTCGAGCGCCTCGCGCTGCGCGCTCGTCGCCGGGAGTGTGAGAGGCGTCGCCGTCGGCAGCGCCTGGCCGGTCGCGCACACCTCGACGTCGGCGGCGACGACCTGCGTGAGACCGAAGAACTCCGCGACCTCGCCCGCAACGCTGACACTGTCGCCGACGTCGACCGGCGCGCCGCCCGGCGCGTACACGAAGATGCCGTCGGAGGTCGCGGCGTTGCCGTCACCCGCATCCTGCACGTAGTACCCGTCGAACCCGCCGGTCTGGAAGTCGCCCACGACGACGCCCTCGATCAGCACGTCCTGTCCCGGGATCGGCGACGCCGCACCGGAGCCCTGGACAGAGCCGATCGTCACGGGAGTCGCCGCGCAGTCCGCCACGGGCTCGGGATCGGGGTCGGGAGGAGTGAGGTGCCAGCCGACGCCGTCGAACGTGTCGCTGGCGTAGCCGGTCCATTCGACGGCGGGATCGAACGGGTCCGCGCCGCTCGTGTCGCCCTGCACGATGCTCGCGTTGCGGCGCAGCGTGTTGTCCATCGTCGACGCGAGCCCGGTGCCCCACTGAGAACCGGGGTCGACACCGATCTGACCGATGACGTCGACGATCTCGGTGCCTTTGACCAGGGCGACGGCGTCATTGCCGTTGAAGAGCCCGAGGTTCGCCGACTGGTCGGCCTGGGCGAGGATCGCCGCGTTGGCGAGCGCGTGCGAGAACACGTAGACATCCCCGGGGGCGACGCTGCCGGTGAGGTTGATCGTAAGGCTGACCGTGGGGCTGCCGTTGGAGTACTGCTGCAGCTTGTATCCGGTCGCGGCGAGGTCGACCGCCGTCGTGCCGGGGTTGTAGATCTCGATGGCCTTGTTGTTCGAGGAGCCTTCGACGTACTCGCTGATGAACAGATCACCGGATGCCGCGGCCGCGGGCGCGGCGAATGCCACGACTCCTCCGGCGGCGAGCGCCGCGGCCGCGATCGCAGCGGCTATGGGACGGGGTACTGGGGACACGAGACCTCCACGGGATGACGGCGGTCTGTGGACCGCGCATGGGGAAAGGGCGGCCTGGTCGCCGCCCGTTCGTCACAAGCTAGGCGAGCAGCATCCGTCACCGGAAGACCCTGAGAGGAGAACTCCTTAACGTTCGGTGTCCGCTCGGTCCAGAATGGAACCCATGACCGCGACCGACGCGACGCCCTTCCGCGTCGTGTTCGTGTGCACGGGGAACATCTGCCGCTCGCCGATGGCGGAGGTGGTGTTCCGGGGATTCGCGGATGCCTCGGGCCTCGGCACTCGCGTCGCCTCGACGAGCGCCGGCACCGGCGACTGGCACGTCGGCGAGCAGGCCGACCTCCGCACGATCGAGGCGCTGGAGCGCGCCGGCTACGACGGATCGCACCACCGCGCGCGGCAGTTCACGCACTCGGACTTCGCGCGCAGCGACCTCGTGGTGGCGCTGGACCGCAGCCACGAGCGAATCCTGCGCGGATGGGCCCGCACAGAGGGCGACGCCGACAAGATCGCCCTGCTGCTGGCCTTCGATCCCTCGGCCCGCACCCTCGACGTCCCCGACCCGTACTACGCGGGCCCCGGAATGTTCGACGAGGTGCTCGGTATGATCGAGAGCGCGAGCCGGGCGCTCTTCCGGCAACTCGAACCCGCCATCCGCCCGGTGTGAAGACACCGGATCGACGGTCGTCCTCGGCGATACCGACGGGAGCCCCCATGACCTCTCTGCCTCCGCAGCCGCTCAGTCCCCTCGACGGGCGCTACCGCCCCGCCGTCGGCGAGCTCGGCGAGTACCTCTCGGAGGCGGGCCTGAACCGCGCCCGCGTCGAGGTCGAGGTGGAGTGGCTCATCGCCCTCACGGACCGCTCGCTGTTCGGCACCTCGCCGCTCGCCGACGCCGACAAGGAGCGCCTGCGCGCGCTCTACCTCGAGTTCGGGCAGGCAGAGATCGACTGGCTCGCCGAGAAGGAGTCGGTGACCCGTCACGACGTGAAGGCCGTCGAGTACCTGGTACGCGACCGCCTGTCGACGCTCGGACTCGACGCCATCGCCGAGCTCACGCACTTCGCGTGCACGAGCGAGGACATCAACTCGACGTCGTACGCCCTGACCGTGCAGCGCGCGGTGCAACGCGTGTGGCTGCCGAAGCTGCGCGCCGTCATCGCCGCGCTCACCGAGCTCGCCGTGAACCACCGCGACGCCGCGATGCTGTCGCGCACGCACGGCCAGCCGGCGACGCCCTCGACCATGGGCAAGGAGCTCGGGGTGTTCGCGTGGCGCCTCGCCCGCGTCGCCGATCAGATCGAGGGCGGCGAGTACCTCGCGAAGTTCTCGGGCGCGACCGGCACGTGGTCGGCGCACCTCTCGGCCGCGCCGGACGTGGACTGGCCCGAGGTCTCCCGCGCGTTCATCGAGGGCCTGGGGCTGGACTTCAACATCCTCACGACCCAGATCGAGTCGCACGACTGGCAGGTCGAGCTCTACGACCGCGTCCGTCACGCCGGCGGCGTCCTGCACAACCTCGCGACGGACATCTGGACCTACATCTCGATCGGCTACTTCACGCAGATCCCGGTGGCCGGCGCCACGGGCTCGTCGACGATGCCGCACAAGATCAACCCCATCCGCTTCGAGAACGCCGAGGCGAACCTCGAGATCTCGGGGGGCCTCCTCGCGACCCTCTCGCAGACGCTCGTCACGAGCCGCCTGCAGCGCGATCTCACCGACTCGACCACGCAGCGCAACATCGGCGTCGCGTTCGGGCACTCGCTGCTCGCGCTCGACAACCTGCAGCGCGGCCTCAAGGAGATCTCCCTCGCCGAGGACGTGCTGCTGGCCGACCTCGACCAGAACTGGGAAGTGCTCGCCGAGGCCATCCAGACGGTCGTGCGCGCCGAGATCGCGGCCGGGCGCTCGCAGATCAGCGACCCGTATGCGCTCCTCAAGGACCTCACCCGCGGCCGCCGCGTGGGCGCCCCCGAGCTCGCCGAGTTCGTCCGCGGGCTCGACATCGGCGACGAGGCCAAGGAGCGCCTGCTCGCGCTCACGCCCGCGACCTACGACGGCCTCGCCTCACAGCTGGTCGACGAGCTGGGCTGACCGCTCCGGTCCGCGGCCGCACCGCAGTCCGACGTGCCCCCGTGGAGGGCGCCGCACTCAACCTCGGATCCGCGGGAGCGGATGATCGACGTGACACGCCGGGCGGCAGCATCCGTCACCGGCGTGTCGCTCGTCACGTCCGCACCGGCGGATCCGATTCTGTGGCCGGACCCCGCGAGGTGGACGGTACGAAGTCGGTCCGTCGGGTTCAGGCCTTTTGGTCGCCGGATGCTGCGGCATCCGGCTTGTCGCCCTGCTCGGGCTCGTCGGGGTTCTCGTCGAAGAGCACGGGCTTGTCGATCCGCTTCGTCACCTGGGCGGGGTCGACCGCCAGGAGGAGCAGCGACACGATCAGCAGCACCGCGATGAAGCTGATGCCGGCGATGACGAGCGCCGTGACCACCGCGCGCTCCGCCTCGCCGGCGGCGCGCTGCTGGAAGAAGCCCATCGACACGAGCGTCACGATGCCCGCGAACAGAGCGGCCGCGAAGGCCAGCCCGAGCAGCTGCAGGGGCTTCATGAGGTCGCGGCGGGTGGGGCTTTCGTGGCTCACGCGGAGTCCTTCTGGGGGGTGGGATCGGCGGACGCGGACGCCCCCGCCGTGATGTCGGGGGTCTCGGCCGGGCGCGGCGAGAAGCCGGCGATGCCGAGGTACACGGCGACGATCGCGGCGTAGCCGCCGAACAGGCCGACGCCGATCGTGATGCCGGTGAGGGTGAACGTCGCGTGGGCCTCTTCGATCGTGTAGTCCAGCGCGTACGCGGGCTGCACGAACAGCAGCGCGATGCCGAGGAGGATCGTCAGGGCGCCCACGACGGCCGCATCGCGGCTCTCCGAGCGCGGACCGACGAGCGCGGCGGGCCGCGCGTCGGCGACACCCGGCGCGATCTCGCGCCGCTCGCGCCGACCGAGGAGGCCGCGCCAGCCCGCGATGAGCTCGATGACGCCGCTGATGAGCGCCCACGCGATCACGATGACGAAGTACCCGGTGACCGTGCGGAGCGGGAGGAGGCCGCTCGCCATGCCCGCGACGATGGCGACGCCGCCGAGCGCGGCCGACGGCCAGCGCAGTCCCTTCGGGTAGACCAGCCACACCGCGAGCAGCAGCACGAGGCCGGTCGCGATCGCGAAGCCGCTGAACACCGAGCTGCCGACCAGGGCCGAGTGGTCCGGCGAGAACGTGATCATGAGCGCCGCGAGCGCCGCGAATGCGGCACGTGCGAGCTGCACGTGGCGCACGGCGAACGTGCGGGAATCGGCTGAGGTCACGGTGATCCTGCGGAGCGGCGGGTTCTCAGGAATGAGAACGGATGCCCCCAGTCTACGTGCGTGGAGGCTGGGAGCTTCCGGGCACCCGTCGGCGGCTTCAGTCCAGGGTGTCGAGGATCGCGGTGAGCAGCTCGAACGTCGTCAGCGGCGAGATGATCGCGAACCGCAGCACGGGCTCGCCGGCGTGGGAGCTCGGCACGACGAACGCGTGCTGCTCCTCGAGCAGCCTGCTCGACCACGCCTCGTAGTCGGCGAGCGTCCAGCCCTCGCGTCGGAACACCACGACCGACAGCTGCGGGTCGCGCACGAGCGAGAGGCCCTCGCGCGATGCGATCTCGTCGGCGATGCGGCGCGCCAGGTCGATGCCGTACTCGATCGTGGCGCGGTACTGGTCGGTGCCGTGGGTCGCGAGCGAGAACCACATCGGCAGGCCTCGTGCCCGGCGGGTGAGCTGGATCGCGAGGTCGGACGGGTTCCAGTCCGGCTTGCCGGTGAGGGTGTCGAGGTACTCGGCCTTCTGGGTGTGGGCCGACAGCGCGAGTGCGGGCTCCCGGTAGATGAGAGCACACGCGTCGAAGGGCGCGAACAGCCACTTGTGCGGGTCGACGATGACCGAGTCGGCGAGCTCGACGCCCGCGAAGACGGGCCGCATGCTCTCGACGAGCATCGCCGCGAGGCCGTAGGCGCCGTCGACGTGGAACCAGATGCCGCGCTCGCGGGCGACGGCCCCGACGCTCGCGATGTCGTCGACGATGCCGAAGTTGGTCGTGCCACCGGTGGCGACCACCGCGAACACCGCGGCCGCGTGCTCGTCGAGCACGCGGACGACCGCGTCACCGTGCAGGCGCCCGTTCGCATCCACCTCGGCCGTCGCCACGTCGACGTCCATGACGGCCGCGGCCGACGCGATCGACGAGTGGGCCTCGGCGCTGCACACGACGACCCACCGCGGCGGCGCCTGGCGCCCCTCGTCCGCCGCACGGCGGCGCGCAGCATCCCGAGCCGTCACGAGAGCCGAGAGGTTGCCGATCGTGCCGCCCTGCACGAATACGCCCCCCGCTCCCGCCGGCAGGCCGAACTCCTTCGCGAGCCAGTGCAGCACCTCGTTCTCGGCGAACACCGCGCCGGCGCCCTCGACCCACGAGCCTCCGTAGATGGCGGATGCCGAGACCACGACGTCGAACGCGAGCGCGGCCTTGCTCGGCGCCGAGGGGATGAACGAGAGGTACCCGGGGTGGTCGGTCGACACGCACGCCGGGGCCAGGACGTTCTCGAAGAGGGCGATCGCGCGCCGCGAGCCGATGCCTTCGGGGGTGATCGAACCGGACGCCAGGCGCTCCAGGTCGCGCGGGGTCATCGGCTTGTCGAGCGGCACGTCCTCGTAGAGGGCCCGGCGCCGCGCGTACTCCAGCACGTCCTCGACGGTGTGGCGGGTGTCGGGCGAGATGCGGTGCATGTCTTCAGGCGCGGTCACGGTGAGTCCTTCCAGAGGTGGCGTGGCCAGGCTATGCGCGTACCACTGCGCCTTTCAATCAGCATCTCGCGTCAATTCGGCGACCCGATACGCATTCTGCGTATAGACGGGGTACATTCTGTGCATGGTGGCTCCGCTGGATGATCTCGACCGTCGCCTGATCTCGCTGCTCCGCGCGAACGGCCGGGAGTCGGTGGTTCGGCTCGCGGAGCGGCTCGGCGTCACGCGCACGACCGTGAACAAGCGCATCGAGCGGCTCGTCGAATCGGGCGTCATCGCCGGCTTCTCGGTGCGCCTGCACGATGTCGCGAGCGACTCCGCCGTACGCGCGATCACGCTGGTCGCCGTCGAGGGACACGACGCGCGGGACGCGATCCGTCAGCTGCGAGGCATCCCTCAGATCGCGGCACTGCATACGACCAACGGTCGCTGGGATCTCGTGGCCGAGCTCAGCTGCGAGAGCCTCGGCGACCTCGACGGCGCCCTCGCGGCGATCCGCAGCACCGCGGGCGTGCGGGACAGCGAGACGAGCATCCTCCTGAGCTCGGCCGTCGCCTGAGGTCAGGGGAGCGGGACGACCGCGCCCGACCGCAACGTCGTGCAACGTACGCGCGCCTACCGTCGGATCAGAGGGCGGCGAACGCCCGCCCCAGGGAAGTGATATCGATGACGATCCTGACCGACTCGCACGCAGCACACGGCACCGCGACCCCCACCGGCACGATGCGCGCAGCCGTGGTCACCGCGCCCGACCGGCCTCTCGAAGTGCGCGACGTGCCCATCCCCGCGCCCGGCCCCGGGCAGGCGCTCGTGAAGGTGCTCACCACCGGCGTGTGCCACACCGACCTCCACGCCGCCCGCGGCGACTGGCCGGTCGCCCCGAAGTCCGACCTCATCCCTGGGCACGAGGGGTACGGCCGCGTCGTCGCCCTCGGCGAGGGCGTCACGACGCTCGCGGTCGGCGAACTCGTCGGCAACGCGTGGCTCTGGAGCGCCTGCGGCGTCTGCGAGTTCTGCCGCACCGGGTGGGAGACGCTGTGCCCCGACCAGCAGAACGGCGGGTACTCCGTCGACGGCAGCTTCGGCGAGTACATGCTCGTCGACGAGCGCTTCGCCGCCCGCATCCCGGCGGGCGCCGACCCCGTCGAGGTCGCGCCGATCCTGTGCGCCGGCGTCACCGTCTACAAGGGACTCAAGATGACCGAGGCGCGTCCGGGCGAATGGGTCGTGATCTCGGGCATCGGCGGACTCGGCCACATCGCGGTCCAGTACGCCCGCGCGATGGGCCTGCGGGTCGCCGCCGTCGACATCGACGACGCCAAGCTCGAGCTCGCCCGCCGGCACGGCGCCGAACTCACGGTCAACGCGCTCACGCAGGACCCGGCCGCCGTCGTCCAGGAGCGCACCGGCGGCGCGCACGGCGTGCTGGTCACCGCCGTGCACCCGAAGGCCTTCGGCCAGGCGCTGGGCGTCGCCCGCCGCGGCGCGACGATCGTCTTCAACGGCCTCCCGCCGGGCGACTTCCCCGCCGACATCTTCGACATCGTGCTCCGCGCGATCACGATCCGCGGATCGATCGTCGGCACGCGCCAGGACATGATCGAGGCACTCGACTTCTACGCGCGCGGCCAGATCCACCCGACCGTCGCCGTCGAGTCGATCGACGACGTCAACGACATCTTCGAGCGCATGGAGCACGGCAGGATCGACGGCCGCATCGTGATGCAGTTCGAGTGACGCCGAGGAGGTGTCACGGGAGCACAGGGGCGGGGCGGATGCCTCGCCCCTGCCTCGTGCACGTCGCCACGATCAAGCAGGAATGGAGAAGCGCCGCCGAATCGCCGTGGGTAGCGTGAGGATCACGGGACGCGAAGGCGCCCACGAGCGTGAGGAGGAGCATCATGGCGAAGACGGCATCGGACGGACTGTCGCAGGAGGAGCGCGAGGCGGTCAAGAATCGCGCGAAGGAGCTGCGCGACCAGGCCAAGGCGGGCAAGAGCCGCGAGGCGGGCACCAAGCAGGTCCGCGAGGCGATCGAGAAGCTCGACGGCACCGACCGCGACATCGCCGAGGGCCTGCACAAGGTGGTCGGCGAGGTCGCTCCCGACCTCGTGCCCAAGACCTACTACGGCTTCCCCGCGTACGCGAACGCGGCCGGCAAGGTCGTCGTCTTCACGCAGCCGGCCTCGAAGTTCAAGACCCGCTACGCGACCATCCAGTTCGACGAGAACGCCCACCTCGACGACGGCGACTTCTGGTCGACGGGGTTCGCGGTGCTCGCCTGGACGCCCGCGGTCGAGAAGAAGATCACCGAGCTCGTCGCGGCCGCCGTGGCCTGACCCGGCGCGACCGACGCACCGCGGGGCGCGGCATCCGTCAGAGATACGGATGCTGCGCCCCGCGGTCGTGCGCGGTTCAGCGGTCGGGGCCGGCCGGCGTCGGAGCGGCGCGATCGGCGTGGCCGAGGGCCCGGCCGGGAGCGATGCGGTCGCGTACGCGGCGCTTCAGGGCGACGATGTCGGGGAAGCCGCCGTCAGCCTTGCGGGACCAGACGAGCTCATCGTCGGCGTAGACCTCGAAGATCCCGCCGGTGCCCGGCTCGAGCGTCGCGCCGCCGCCCATGAGTTCGTCCTGGAAGGTGGTGAGGAGCTCCTGTGCGACCCATGCCGCGCGGAGCATCCACGCGCACTGGGTGCAGTAGACGACGCGGATGTGATGGCTCATACGCCTGTCCCCTCCGCCGCCAGGAACTCCGCGGCCGCATCGCGGAACGCGCGCGAGCCCGGGGCGTTGAAATGATGCCGCCCCGGGATCTCGATGAAACGGCCGTTCGGCGCCGTCGCGGCGAGTGCCCGCGAGCGCTCGAGGATCGCATCCTCCGTACCCGTCGCGAACAGCACCGGCTGCCGCGGAGGCCGCTCCCGGTCGGGGTCGGCGTCGCCGAACCGCATGCCCTCGGCGAGCGCGATCAGAGCGCGCAGGTCGTTGTCAGGGACACGCTCGGCGAGTTTCACGTAGTTCTGGGTGACCGGATCCTCGACGGGTATGCCCTTTTCGGCATACGCGCGGGCCTGCTCGATGCGCAGCCGCCCGAGCGGGCGCCCGTCGGGGATACCGCCCAGCACCGCGCGACTCACGTGCTCCGGCGCGTCGACGGCGAGCTGCCAGCCGACACGGGCACCGAGCGAGTAGCCGACGTAGCGGACGTCATCGACGAGATACGTGTCGAGCACGGCGATCAGGTCGCTCACGAAGGCGCTCATCGAGTAGGCGACGGGGTCATCGGGCTTGTCGCTCGCGCCGTGGCCGCGCTGATCGACGCCGATGACGCGATATCCGGCGGCGGTGAGCATGCGCACCCAGCCGGTCTCCACCCAGTTGTCGCGGCAGCTCGACGCGAACCCGTGCACGCACAGCACGGGGTCGGCGTCAGGCTCGCCCCAGGCGTACGTCGCGAGCTGGTACCCCTCCGCAGACATGATGTAGCTCGGCGGCGGCATCTCGGTGCGCGGGAACGAGGCGACGGCATCCATATCGCCATTCTGCTCCCGCGCCCGCGCGCTCAAGTGCACCAGAGCGCCGGCGAAGGGTCCCCAAGTCCTTTCCCCCCAGGCGGAAAGGCCGCACAGGTTACCTCCCACCGCGCGGGATATCAACCGGGCTGAGGGTCGGGGCGTGCTCCGCATACGTTCACCTCATGAGCACCGACAACCGCGACTACCGCACGACGGACCCGCGGAGGACCGACGCGGACCTGGATCGTGATCGCGATCTCGCCCGCGACCCCGATGCCGGCAGCACCCGTCCCCTCGACACGGATCCCCGCACCGACACCACCCGCGACATCGACGGCACTCGCGCCCGTGACGCGGACCGCGACGGCGTCGCCGACGACACCGAGCGCATCTACCGCGACCGCGACGCCCACGTGGTGCGCGATCGCGACGGCGACGGCGTGCCGGACGCCCAGGAGGCGCGTCGCACGCGAGATGTCGACAGCGTCACCGACACCCGCGAGGCGTCGCTGCGCGAGGTCGTCGTCGCCCGCGAGCGCGAGCGCTTCGGAGGGATCAAGTTCGGCAGCGCCTTCTTCGGCTGGCTCACGGCATTGGGCGCACTCGTCGCGCTGACCGCCGTTGTCGCCGCGATCGGCGCTGCCATCGGCCTCACCTCGCCCCAGGCGGTCGACGACGCCGCCGAGGCCGCGACCGGCAACACGGGCGCGGCCACCATCATCGGGGCGATCGCCATCGCCGTCGTGCTGTTCATCGCCTACTTCGCCGGCGGCTACGTCGCCGGCCGCATGGCGCGTTTCAGCGGCGCCAAGCAGGGCTTCGCAGTGTGGCTGTGGGCGATCCTCATCGCGATCGTGGTCGCGGTGATCACGCTGATCGCCGGCAGCCAGTGGGACATCCTCGCGAACGTCGACATCTTCCCGCGCATCCCGGTGACCGCCGACACGGCGACGCTCACCGGCATCCTCACCGCCATCGGCGCCGCCGTGATCACGCTCGTCGCCGCGGTCCTGGGCGGGATGGCCGGCATGAGCTACCACCGCCGCGTCGACCGCGTCGGACTGGACGGTGTGGACCGCGTGGATCGCGCCCGCTCTTGAGCCTCGCCCTATGAAAGACAACGAAGAGAAGGGGATCCGCCATGGGTCTGGATGACGACATCAAGCACAATGCCGAAGACATGAAGGGCAAGGTGAAGGAGAAGGTCGGCGACGCGACCGGCAACGAGAAGCTGCAGGCCGAAGGCGTGGCGGATCAGGCCAGCGCCAAGATGAAGAAGGCCGGCGACGACATCAAGGACGCGGTCACCGGCGACCGGTGACCTGCCGACGACGATGCCCCGGCTCCCGGCGGACCCGGGGCATCGTCGTGCGTGCGCTCAGAACACGTCCCAGCCGCGCGCCCGCTCGGCCAGCGCGTCGATGACACGGCCGGTGGCGGGCGTCGGGGGGTCGGCGGCTCGGATCGCGAGGTGCAGGGTGTTGATCGGCGCTTCGTCGGAGCGGTGCAGCACCTCGACGGTGCCGGCGCCGATGGCGGGCTCGGCGAGGTAGCGGGGCAGCGCCGAGATGCCGATTCCCGCCACAACGGCGGCGAGTACACCCCGCAGGTCGGGCACCGTGACAGCCACGGGATTGGCGGGTCGATGCCCGAACTGACTGCGCCAGTACCTGCGCACGATCGACAGGTCGGCGTCGTAGGCCACGAGGGGCAGGTGCTGAAGCGCCCCCGCCGGTTCGGCGGCGAGGCGCTTCCGGTCGATCGTCCGAGCGAGCGCCGGTGCCCCCACGAGCACGAACTCCTCGTCCACGAGACCGCGATAACGGATGCCGCGCACCGGCGTCCGCACCGATGACACCACGACGTCGAGCTCACCGTCCGCGAGGCGTGCGAGCAGGTCGTGGGCGAGGCCCAGGGTGAACGCGAGGCTCACGCCCTCGCCCGTCAGCGGCGCCAGGGCGGGGATGACCCTCGACGCGACAACGTCGCTCGCACCTCCGATCCGGACCGTCTCAGCGGGGCCGGGGGCGGGCGCGACCCACACCTCGCGCAGGCGGTCGACCGGCCCGGCCACGCGTACCGCGAGGGCGTCGCCGGCGGGCGTCGGGGTGGCTCCACGTGCCGAGCGCGTGAACAGCGGCGTGCCGAGCTCGCCCTCGAGCCGGGCGATCCGTTCGCTCACCGACGGCTGGCTGACACCCAGCCGCGCCGCGGCGGCGGTGATCGACCCCGCCCGGTGCACCTCGAGGAACGTGTGCAGCAGGTCGAGTTCTTGCATGCGGCATCCGTCCATCAAGAAATCTATGACTAAACAGCATTGTAGGAAATGATGCCGATGGATGCCTCGTTCCTTCCCGCAGCGGCTCGCACCGAGCGCCCACCTGAACGGAGAAGACATGGCACACGTACTCATGGCTGTCACTGGCGCGGACACCATCGCGCTCACCGACGGCACCGCGCACCCGACCGGATTCTGGGCGGAGGAGCTCGTCGAGCTGCACCGCGGGCTCGTCGCCGCGGGTCACACCGTCGACATCGCGACTCCGGGCGGCGTACGCCCCACGGTCGACCCCGGCAGCCTCGGCGAGGAGTCCTCGGACGAGCTGCACGCCTACCTCGCGTCGATCGACGCCCTGCTCGCGCACCCCCGCGACCTCGCCGACGTGAAGACCGACGAGTACGACGCGATCGCGCTGCCGGGCGGGCACGGACCGATGGTGGACCTCGCGACGGATGCCGACCTCGGACGGCTCCTCGTCGACGCGATCGACCGCGACGCGGTGGTCGGCGTGCTGTGCCATGGTCCGGCCGGCCTCTTGAGCGCGGTGCGCGAGGACGGCTCGTTCGCCTTCGCCGGGCGCCGGCTCGCGGTCTTCACCGACGAGGAGGAGCACCAGGGCGGCCTCAAGGATGCCTCGCCGTACCTCGTCGAGTCGCGGTTGCGCGACCTCGGGGCCGTCGTCGCGTCGGGTGAGCCGTGGTCGGTCACGGTCGTCGTGGACGGCTCGCTCGTAAGCGGACAGAACCCGCAGTCGAGCGTGGCCACGGCCCGGCGCCTCGTCGAGGTGCTCGCCGCTCGCTGACGCCGAGGGAGGCGGATGCAGCGGCCCGCGGCATCGGTCTCCGCGTCGGTGCGAGGGTCAGGCGACGGGCTGCTGCAGCTCGGTCACCCACGTGGACTGCGGGCCGTCGGCCTGGAGGTAGACCTCGCGGCAGGGGCCGTCGAACTCGCCGCCGTCTGCCACGACCGCCTGCATGAACGCGGCCCACGCATCGGCGATGCCGCTCATCTCGCCCCGGTAGGTCGTGACGGCGGAGCGCTCGACTGCGGGCAGCTCCACGACCTGCCAGCCGTCGCCCTCCACCGGCTCGTCGCCCGCGATCCACGAGACCCACACCCGCAGGTCGCCGCCGTCGAGCGGCTCGTACCAGAAGGTGCCGGGCTCGCGGTACTCCACGCCCGCGGCCTCGAGGGCACCGTGCAGGGGCGGCAGGATGCGGTCGATCACGGCGGGTACGCCTTCACCGCCCGGTGCGACGCCCGATGCCGCATAGACGGTGACGGGCTCGAGCCGGCGGTATTCGATGGCGGTCATCCTGTGCTCTCCTTCGAGGGTCGGGGGCGGCGCGTGAATCTCGCCTCCTGGATCGTCGCCCTGGGGTCGGACATCGGCGGCGGGGCACAATGGCACCGTGCCCATTCTGAACAAGGACATGGTCCTCTGCATCTCCCTCGCCGCACGCCCCTCCAACATCGGCACGAGGTTCCACAACTTCCTCTACGACGAGCTCGGGCTGAACTTCATCTACAAGGCGTTCACGACGAACGACATCGAGGCCGCGATCGGCGGGGTGCGGGCGCTCGGCATCCGCGGGTGCTCGGTGTCGATGCCGTTCAAAGAGGCCGTGATCCCGCTCGTCGACGAGATCGAGCCCTCCGCCGCGGCGATCGAGTCCGTGAACACGATCGTCAACGAGGGCGGGCGCCTCGTCGCGTCGAACACCGACTACGAGGCGGTCGCAGAGCTACTCGAGCGGCATGCCGTCGACCCGGCGCTCCCCGTGCTGGTGCGCGGATCGGGCGGCATGGGCAAGGCGGTCGTCGCGGCGTTCCGCGGCGCGGGCTTCGACGACGTCACCGTGGTCGCACGCAACGCCGAGGCGGGCGCCCGGATCGCCGAGAAGTACGGCTTCCGCAGCACCACGGCCGACCCGGCGCCCGGGCACGCGGTGCTGGTCAACGTCACCCCGCTCGGAATGGCCGGGGCCGACGCCGACGTCCTGTCGTTCTCCCAGGAGCACGTCGACGCGGCGCAGACCGTGTTCGATGTCGTCGCCTACCCCGCCGAGACCCCGCTGATCCGGGCGGCGCGGAGCGGCGGCATCCCGGTCATCACGGGTGCCGAGGTGATCGCCCTGCAGGCGGCCCGGCAGTTCGAGCGGTACACCGGCGTCACGCCGACGCTCGACCAGATCCAACGCGCATCGGAGTTCTCGCGGCAGTAGACCGGCCCGCCCTCGACCGCGAGCCAGGGGATTCCCGCCGAGACCGAGGACGTCGCCCTCGGTCTCGGCGGAAACGCCTCGGCTCGATGAGACCGGCGTCGGGTCAGGGCACGCGGTAGCCCGCGGCCCGGAACAGCTCGTACCACTCGGCGCGGGTCAGCGGGATGTCCGAACCCTCGGCGGCACCGCTCACACGCTCGGAGCTCGTCGTTCCGAGCACGACCTGCATACGCGCCGGATGGCGGGTGATCCACGCCACCGCGATCGCGATCGGCGGCACGTCGTACTTCCGCGCGAGACGGTCGATCACCGCGTTGAGCTCGGGGTAGTCGGGCGAGTCGAGGAACACGCCGGTGAAGAAGCCCGCCTGGAACGGCGACCAGGCCTGCACCGCGATGTCGTGCAGGCGGCAGTAGTCGATGATGCCGCCGCCGTCGAGCGTGAGGGACTGCTCCTCGCCGTGCATGTTCGCGGCGACGCCCTGCGCGATGGTCGGGGAGTGGGTGATCGACAGCTGGATCTGGTTCGCGACGATGGGCTGGCGCACCGACTTCTTCAGCAGATCGATCTGGCGCGGGGTGTGGTTCGAGACGCCGAACGCCCGCACCTTGCCCGCCGCCTCGAGGTCGTCGAACGCCCGCGCGACCTCGTCGGGCTCGACCAGGGCGTCGGGCCGGTGCAGCAGCAGGATGTCGATGTAGTCGGTGTCGAGCGCCCGCAGCGACCCCTCCACCGAATCGACGATGTGCTCGTACGAGAAGTCGAAGTACGGCCCGTCGCCGACGATGCCGGCCTTGGTCTGGATGGTGATCTCCGCGCGCTCGGAGGATGAGAGCCGCATCGCCTCGGCGAAGCGGCTCTCACAGCCGTGCAGGGAGCTGCCGTAGATGTCGGCGTGATCGAAGAAGTCGATGCCCGCGTCGCGCGCGGTGCGGATCAGCGTGCGCACGGCGTCGTCGTCGAGGTCCTGGATGCGCATGAGGCCGAGCACCACGTTGGGCGCCGGGCGCTCGACGCCGGTGAGTTCGATGGTCTTCATGGGTCCGCTCTCGGGTCGGGTCAGTACTGCCGGGTCCACGTTAGGCACCGCCCACAAAGAAGTCCAACAACTGTATATTCTGCGATTGAGAATCGAAACGAATGGATACACCATGGAGCACCGCCAGCTGGAGTACCTGGTCACCCTCACCGAGGAGCGGCATTTCACCCGCGCCGCAGAGCGATGCCGCGTCTCTCAGTCCGGCCTGTCGGCGGCGATCCGCCGACTCGAGCAAGAGCTCGACGCGAAGCTCTTCGAGCGGACCACGCGCTCTGTCGAGCCGACGCCGGCCGCGCTCGCGCTCCTGCCGCACGCCCGCGAGATCCTCGCCCAGACGGCCGCGGGACGGGATGCCGTCGTCCGCGCGTCGCACCAGCTCGCCGGCTCGCTGCGCATCGGCGCCGAGCAGTGCCTGGGTGCACTCGACGTGAACCTGCTCCTCGAGCGGTTCCACCGCCGCCACCCTGCCGTCGACATCCAGTTCGTGCAGGCGGGGTCGCATCAGCTGGTCGACCATGTCGCGGCCGGCGAGCTGGACGTCGCCTTCGTCGCCAGCGCGGACCCCGCGCCGGTGCCGGCCGTGGCGGAGCTCGCGCGGATCCCCCTCGTGCTCATCGTCCCGCCCGCCCACCCGCTGGCCGAGCGTCCGGTGTCGCGGTGGAAGGACCTCCGCGACGCCGACTTCGTGGACTTCCGACCGGCGTGGGCGCTGCGGACGATCAACGACGACGCGTTCCAGCGGCACGGCGTCGAGCGGCGGGTGCGCTGCAGCGTCGACGACGTGCACACGCTGCTCGACCTCGTCGTGCGCGGGCTCGGCGTCGCGATCGTGCCGCAGCACGTCGCGAACAAGCCCCAGGCGAAGGGCCTGGTCGCCCTGCCGGTCCCCTCCGGTGCGCCGGAGTGGATCGTGTCGACCCTCATCGCGAGCACCGCCTCGCTCGCACCCCGCCTGCTCGAGATCCTCGACGAGGAGCGTGCCGAAGCCGAGGCCGCATGACCGTCGTACTGGTCGAAGGTGAGAGCGATCGGATCGCTCTCGAGACGCTCGCGACGCGGATGGGGATACGGATGCCGGAGGTCCGTGTCGTGGGCGGCTCCAAGGGCGCCCGCCGCGCGGTCGGGGAGCTCGTCGGCGTACCGCTCGTCGGTCTCGTCGATGTGGGGGAGCGGAGAGACTTCGAGCGCGTGCTCGACACGGTGTTCGTGTGCGACCCCGACCTCGAGGCCGAGTTCGTGCGCGCTCTCGGCGTCGCGGGCGTCGAGGCGGTGATCGCGGAGCAGGGCGAGCTCGAGTCGTTCCGGAGTCTGCAGCGCCAGCCGTTCCAGCGCGAACGTCCGGTCGACGCGCAGCTCGCGCGCTTCTTCGGGGGCCGCAGCGGCAACAAGGCGCGCTACGCCCGGCTGCTCGCAGAGGCGGTGCCGCTCGATCGCGTGCCGCCGCCGCTCGCGGCGCTGCTCGCCGCGCTCTGACCGCGACCCCGATCAGGGCTTGTGCGGCAGCATCCATCGTCTTGCCGTCGGTGAGATCGTTCTCACGCGCCGCTTGCCACCCGTTCACCGGGCCGTCGCGGAATGGTCGGCGATCGGTCAGCGCGCGGCCGAGCGACCCCGGTTGCGTCGAGGGCATGAGTCGAATCCCCACACGACGCGTCCTGCCGCGCCTTCTCGCCGCGGCAGCAGCGACGGCCACCGCCGTCGCCCTCCTCCCCACCTCCGCCGCCTTCGCCCAGCCGGTCGCCACCGCGTCCGGCGACTCGCAGTCGCCGTACGTGCAGACGCACGTGCCGACGCTGGTCGCGCGGGCGACGCTCTCGGCCGACCACCTCGAGCCGGGCCCGGCGTCGGGTGCCCTGGCCAGCACGGCCAATGGGCGCACCGGTCCGTGGAACGGGCAGGTCATCCCCGGATTCTCGGCCGCGATCGACAACGGCGACGGCACCTTCTGGGCGCAGCCCGACAACGGCTTCGGCGCCAAGGGCAACTCCGCCGACTTCCTGCTGCGCAACTACCTCGTGCGTCCGGCGTGGCAGACGGCCGCCGGGGGCGCCGGCGAGATCCGCATCGAGCGGGTCGTGTCGTACAACGACCGCAATCACGTGCTCGACTTCCCGATCGTGGGCGACGGCACCGCCGAGCGCCTCCTCACCGGCGCCGACTTCGACATCGAGTCCGTCGTCAGGGCCAAGGACGGCACCTTCTGGGTCGGCGAGGAGTTCGGGCCGTTCCTGCTGCACTTCGACGCCGAGGGCACGCTGCTCGAGAAGCCCTTCTCGCTCGACGGCGCGAAGTCTCCGCAGAACCCGTACCTGCAGTCCGGCGAGACGCCGCGCGTGCGGGCCAGCCGTGGCTTCGAGGCCCTCGCCGCCTCGGTGAACGGGCGCTACCTCCACCCGGTCGTCGAAGGCTCGTACGCAGACGACAGCGACCTGCGCCGCCGCGAGATCCTCGAGTTCGACACGCGCGCCGGCGCCTACACCGGCCGCACGTGGAGCTACCAGACCGACCAGGAGCCGAACGTCATCGGCGATGCCTTCACCGTGAAGAACGACGTGCTCCTGCTCATCGAGCGCGACGACTTCGAGGGCGAGCAGTCCGTCACCAAGCGCGTGTACCAGGTCGACCTGCGGCGCACGGACGCCGAGGGCTACCTCGAGAAGACGCTCGTGCTCGACGCGCTGCGCATCGCCAACCCGAGCGGCATCGGCGCGGGTGACGGCTACGGCACGGGCGAGGTCTACTCGCTGCCGGTGCAGTCGTTCGAGACCGTCGTGCAGCTGAAGGACGGCAGCCTGCTCATCGGGAACGACAACAACTACCCCGGCAACGACGCGCGCATCCCCGGCACGCCCGACGACACCGAGTTCGCGATCATCGACCTCGACAAGACGAAGATCGAGCCGTCGACGGTCAGCCTCATCGGCCACCGCGGCGCGAGCGGCTCGCGTCCCGAGCACACGCTCGCCGCGTACGAGACGGCGATCGTCCAGTGCGCCGACTACATCGAGCCGGACGTCGTCTCCACGAAGGACGGCGTCCTGGTCGCGCGTCACGAGAACGAGATCGGCGGGACGACGGATGTCGCGTCGCACCCCGAGTTCGCCGCACGCAAGACCACGAAGCTCATCGACGGCGTCTCGGTGACGGGCTGGTTCACGGAGGACTTCACCTTCGCCGAGCTGCGCACCCTCCGCGCGAAGGAGCGCCTGCCCCAGACGCGTCCCGCGAACACCGCGTTCGACGGGCTCTATGTCATCCCGACGCTCGACGAGGTCATGGACCTCGCTCGCCACTCGGTGAGCTGCGACGGCCGGCCCGTCGGCGTGTACCCCGAGACGAAGCATCCGTCGTACTTCGACGCGATCGGTCTGTCGCTCGAGGAGCCGCTCGTCGCGGCCCTGAAGGCGAACGGACTCGACCGCACGGACGCGCCGGTGATCCTGCAGAGCTTCGAGACCGCGAATCTGCGCGACCTCGACGAGATGACCGACGTCACGCTCGCCCAGCTCGTGAACGGGTCGGGCCGTCCGTACGACTTCACGCTCGCGGGTGACGCGCGCACCTACAAGGACCTGGTGACGCCGGCCGGCCTCGCCGAGATCGCGACCTACGCCGACGGGGTGGGACTCGAGAAGTCCGTCATGATCCCGCGTACCGCTGAAGGACGCCTCGGCACGCCCACCGCGGTCATCGCCGACGCGCACGCCGCGGGGCTCACGGTGCACGGCTGGACGTTCCGGGCCGAGAACCAGTTCCTGCCCGCCGACTTCCGCTCCAGCGCCGACCCCGCCGCCTACGGCGACCTGGACGGTGAGATCCGCGCGTTCGTCGCCGCCGGCATGGACGGCGTCTTCAGCGACCACCCCGGCATCGCCGCGGTGACCATCGACACGGTGACGCTCGCGGGCTGAGCCGGGACGACATCGCCGATTTCGGGCGGGGGATGCTGCGGCATCCCCCGCCCTTCGCCGTGCGCGCCACCTCCGCCTGGCAAAATGCGGAGGATGGGCGCCGCCGGGGGGCGGCGCTTTGGACGAAGGGACGAGTATGGCCATCGACGGCACCCCCGGGGCGGGACTGACGAAGGAACAGCTGGCGGAGGAGGTGACGCACCTCGCGACGCCCGACGTCCTTTCGACGCCGTTCGGCGACTTCGAGTTCTTCGACGGCGTGCCCAAGACCGACTCGGTGCGGTCGATCTTCGACGCACTCGACCTGCTGCGCGGCATCGACGCGTTCCTCACTGCGATGCCGGGAGCCTCGCTGGTCGCGATGCGGAACGGTCTGCGGACGGCGGGCGTGGATGCGCCCGACAAGATCGGCTACACCGACCCCCGGGCGAACTCCGGCGGCATCTTCCTCACCCCGAACACCGAGACGACCTATGGCACGACGTTCCTCGATCTGAAGGCCTGGGGGCCGACGGTCATCGAGGCGCCGCCGCAGTCGCTGTGCGTCGTCGACGACTTCTGGTTCCGGTACGTCGCCGACATGGGCATCGCCGGGCCCGATAAGGGCGCCGGCGGCAAGTACCTCTTCCTGCCGCCGGGTTACGACGGCGAGCGCCCGGAGGGGTACTACACGTACGATTCGCCGACCTACGCGAACTGGGTCGTGCTGCGCACCCTGGGCGGTGTTCCCGCGATGAAGGAGACGCGGATCTACCCGCTGAGCGAAGCCGACTCGCCCCGCGAGAACACCTTCCTGAACATCGCTCCCGTGCTGCAGAACACCGTGCACGCGAACGACTTCACGTTCTTCGAGGAGATCGCGCAGCTCGTTTCGGAGGAGCCGCCGACGGCGCTCGACCCCGAAAGAGCCGGCACCCTGGCCTCGATCGGACTCGTGCACGGCACGCCCTTCGAGCCCGACGCCCACCGGCGCGCCATCCTCGACGACGCCGCCCGCATCGGTGCGGCGATCTCGCGAGCGCTCGTCTACAAGCCGCGCGACCCCGACGCCTTCTTCTGGGAGGGCTCGTCGTGGAAGAACGCGTTCGTGGGCGGCAGCTACGAGTTCCTGCGCGGCGGCGCCCTCAATCTCGACGCCCGCACGCAGTTCCACTACTTCGCGACGGTGATCACGCCGGCGATGGCGCATGCGCAGGTGGGCTCCGGCTCGGCGTATGCGTACACCGCGGAGGATGCCGACGGCCACGCGCTCGACGGCTCCGCGACATACTCGCTGCGGATCCCGGCGGACCCGCCGGCGAAGAACTTCTGGGCGATCGACCTCTACGACACGCAGACCCGCTCGCTCCTGCAGTCCACGCCGTACCCCGCGCTCGCCAGCCTCTCGGGGACGGTGCAGTCCGAAGACGACGGCTCGTCCGTGCTGTGGTTCTCGCCGACCGCGCCCGAGGGCAAGGAGGCGAACTGGATCCCCACGATCCCCGGCAAATCCTGGTTCCCCATGCTCCGGCTCTACGGCCCGCTCGAGCCCTGGTTCGACAAGACGTGGCAGCTGCCCGAGCTCGTGAAGGGGGCCTGAACGCCGTGACCGACCTCGACACCCTCGCCGCCGAGGCGTACCTCTACGGGTTCCCGCTGGTCTTCGACCTCGAGCAGGTGGTCCGCTACACGTCGACCGGCGTCGGCTCGAACCCGCAGGCGCCGTTCAACGCGTTCTCGCACGCGCGCACCCTGGCCACGGCCGCCGATACGTTCGTGTCGATCAACAACGACACCGTCTACTCGATGGCATCGCTCGACCTCGGGGTCGGGCCGGTCCGGCTCTCGGTGCCGGCGTCCGATCGGTATCACGTGCTGCAGTTCGTCGACGCCTGGACCGACAACTTCGCCTACGTCGGCACCCGTGGCACGGGCAACGATGCCGGCGAGTTCCTGATCGTCCCGCCGGGATGGGATGGGGATGCCGAGGGGTCGACCGTCATCCACTCGCCGACGCGAGTGGCGTCGATCGTCGGCCGCTGGTCCTGCTCGGGTGTCGAGGATCTGCCGGCCGTCCACGCGCTGCAGGACGCCACCACGTTGACGCCGCTCGATCCTGGTGCGGTGGCCACCGGGGTTCCTGCGGTCGAGGCTCAGGGCGACGACGTGCTCGACTTCTGGGAGAAGTACCGCGTGTGGTCGCAGGCCTTCCCTCCCGCTCCGCGCGACGAGGCGCTGCAGGCGTCGTTCGCGGCGCTCGGCCTCACCGGCGATGCGCCGGTCGGCAAGCTGAGCGACGAGCAGCGGGCCGCGTTGCGCGCCGGATTCGAGGGCGGAGCGGGGGTGATCGCCACGGCGATGGCCGGTGCCGCCACCGGTGCGGAGCCGGGCGCCTGGTCGGCCACCCTCCACGTGTTCGACTACAACCTCGACTTCTTCGAGGCCGGTGCGATGGACGATCCCGCGTGGAAGATCGCCGATCCGAAGATCCGGATCGTCGAGCGCGCCGTGGCGGCGAAGGCAGGGCTGTGGGGCAACCACGGGTACGAAGCCGCCTACGTCATGACGTTCCTCGACGGCGACGGGCAACCGCTCACGGGTGAGCACGAGTACGAGCTGCAGCTGTCGCCGCCCCCGCCGGTCGGGGCGTTCTGGTCGGTCACGATGTACGCACTTCCGGAGTTCTACCTCGTCGCGAACGAGATCGACCGCTATTCGGTGGGCGATCGCACGCCCGGGATCATCACCGACGCCGACGGCGGCCTCACGATCCGCATCAGCCGCACGCGGCCGTCGGATCCGGATGCTGCGGCCAACTGGCTCCCGGCACCCGAGGGCGCGTTCCGCCCGATCCTGCGGATGTACATGCCGGGCGAGGCCGTGCTGAACGGCACCTACTCTCCGACGCCGATCACCCGCCTCGACTGACGCTGCCCGCGCCCTCCCGACCGTGAAACGACAGTCGCGGGACGAGACCCCGGGGATCACCCAAAGTCTCGTCCCGCAACTGTCGTCTCACGGAAGCGGCGAGGCGCAGTGGTCGGCGCCAGGACGGGGGTGCGCCAGACCATGTGTCGCGCGGGGTCAGCGCACGCGGCGGCCGTGCGCGAGGTCGATGAGGCGCGAGAGCACGTCGCCGGCGCGCAGGCCGTTGTGCTCGTGCTCGCTCGTGATCCACGGGGTCACGCCGGGGAGGAGCCGTGCCGTCTCCATCGAGAACTCGAACGGCACATAGACGTCGTTGACGTACACCGCGGCGGCGCCGCGGGCGCCGGACGCGGCGAGCGCGTCGGCGTCGTAGAGCGACGGCCACTCGAAATCGGCGAGCGCGAGGGTCACGTCGCGCCACGGCTGGAACCCGGGCACGGTGTCGAGCCACTCCCGGCGCACGTGCTCGCCGGTGAAGAGCGTCGGGTCTTCGCGGAAGTCTGCGGGTTCGGTGCGCTCGGCCGACCACCGCGTGGCGTGGCCGTCGGCATAGCTGGACTCGTGGAAGACGTAGTACAGGGGGTTGCGGGCAGTGAACGGCATCGCCCCGGCGAGGTCGTGGCGGAAGGCGTTCGATCGCGGGTCGCGTTCGAGCAGACCCCACAGCGTCTGCCAGCCGTCGTCGGTGCCGAGCGCCGAGCCCACCGAGCGCACACGCGAGACCGAGGCGACCTCGCCGCCGGGCAGCACGAGCTCCCCGTCGACCGCGAGGTCGATCACGCGCCGCATCGCGTCGCGGTGAGCGGGAAAGCGGCGGTAGTACTTCTCAGACTCGTCGCGCATCTTGTCGTACGTCACGGCGTAGACGTCGTCGGGATGGCGGCCGACGGCGCTCAGACCGCCGGTGATGTAGACGTGCTCGAGGGATGCGGCATCCGTCGAGAGATACGCCAGCGTGGTGAACCCGCCGAAGGACTGGCCCAGCACGCTCCACCGATCGGCGCCCAGGTGCTGGCGCACCGCCTCGCCGTCGCGCACGATCGCGTCGGCGCGCAGGTGCGTGATGTACTCGGCGAGCTCGGACGGGTCGCGCTCGAGGTCGTCGTCGCCGACGGGTGTCGAAAGCCCCGTGCCGCGCTGGTCGAGCAGCACGACGCGGTAGTGCTCGAGCGCCGCGTCGAGCCACGACGGCCCCGACGGCGAGTGGAACGCGCGCGGCGCCTCGTGGCCCGGTCCGCCCTGCAGGAACACCAGATACGGCAGACTCTCGCCGCCCTCTCGCGTGACGACCGCCGCGTGGATGTCGATCGTGCGGGCGTCTGCCGGATCGCCCCACACCAGGGGGACCGTGAGGAAGTGGTCGTCGATGGTCAGATCCTGCATGCGGCGCGTCGTCACGGACATGGGAACGAGCCTAGGCGCCGTCGCCGACGTCGATCGTGGAACGGACGGTGACCGTGAAGTCGTCGACGTTGCGCAGATGCGAACGGATGCTGGATTCCGCCGCAGTGGCGAGGAACGAGGCATCCGTCTCCCGAGCGGCGATGACGATCGCGTCGCCCTGGAGGCGGTGTCCGACCCAGCGAAGGCGGACGCGGTCGATGCGCTCGACACCGTCGACGTGCTCGATCGCGTGCTCGGCGCGGTCGACGAGCTCGGGTTCGACGCCGTCGAGCAGCCGGCGGCCGACGCTGCGCACCGTGCCGATGAGCAGCACGAAGATCGCGGCTGCGATGAGGAGGCCGACGACGGGGTCGGCGAGGGGGAAGCCGAGGAGGACGCCGACGCCCCCGAGCACGACCGCGAGCGACGTGAAGCCGTCGGTGCGGGCGTGGACGCCGTCGGCGACGAGGGCCGCCGACCCGATGCGCTTGCCCACTCGGATGCGGTAGATCGCGACCGCCTCGTTGCCGGCGAATCCGATGACGCCCGCGGCGATCACCCACCCGAGGTTGTCGAGAGGCTGCGGGTGCAGGATGCGGTCGATCGCCTGCCAGGCCGCCACGACGGCCGATAGAGCGACGACGAACACGATGAACAGTCCTGCGAGGTCTTCGGCCCGGCCGAGTCCGTACGTGTAGCGACGGGAGGCCGCGCGACGGCCGAGCACGAACGCGATCCACAGCGGCACGGCCGTGAGGGCGTCGGAGAGGTTGTGGACCGTGTCGGCGAGGAGGGCGACCGAGCCGCTGAACGCCACGACGATCGCCTGCACGACCGTCGTCGCGAGCAGGATGACGAGGCTGATCTTCAGGGCGCGGACGCCGGCGGAGTGCGCCTCCATCGCGTCGTCGATCGCGTCGGCGGCGTCGTGGGAGTGCGGCACGAACAGCTCGTGGAGCACGCCGCGGAACCCGCCCGCGTGGGAGTCGTCGTGGGGGCCGTGAGAGTGGTCGTGGGGGCCGTGGTCGTGAGGGTGATCGTGGTCGGTGCGGTGCCCGTGCTCGTCATGCGCGTGGTGCCCGGCGGTCTTCGCGCTCATTCGAGGGCACTCTCGGTGTGGTGGTGGCGGGGCGTACCGCCCAGCGAGTGCTCGGCCTGGTAGATCGCGTCGGCGACCAGGCGCGAGGCATGCTCATTCTCGAGCCGGTAGAACACCCGCTGACCCTCCTGGCGGGTCGACACGATGCGCGCGAGCCGGAGCTTGGCGAGATGCTGCGACACGGCCGCCGGGGACTTGTCGACGATGTCGGCGAGATGATTCACCGAGAGCTCCCCCGAGTCCTGCAGCGCGAGGACGATCCGCACCCGGGTGGCGTCGGCGAGCATCGCGAAGACCTCGACCGCGAGTTCGACGAAGGGACTGTCGACCGCGTATCCGGATCCCTGCTTATCTGCACTCATACGCAGATATTAGGACATCAAGGACCGCCTGAGATGCCCCCTCGTGACTCAGCCTCGCGTGCGGCGCTTGTCGCGGGACGGCACGAACCGGAACCGCCGCGGCCGCCGGGTCGCGCCCTGGGCGACGGGCGGCAGCACGATGGGCTGCGTGACGATCGCGTCGACGACCATCGAGCCGTCGGTCGGACCGATGAGCGCGATGGGCGTGGTGGGCGTCGCGACCATAGGGGTGACCGGCTGCGTGGCGAGCTGACGGTGCGCGTGGATGTACGCGGGCACGAGCACGACCACGGCGCCCAGCCACGCGAGCGGGTTGCTCGCGGCGACGCCGATGAAGCCGAAGATGCTGCCCAGCACGACGGCAGCGCCGACGCGCATGACGAGCTCGATGACGCCGGTCACGGTGGGGATGAGGGTGTGGCCGAGCCCCTGCAGAGCACCGCGGAGCACGAACAGGATGCCGAGGATCCAGTAGGTCGCACCGTTGATGGCGAGCATCTGCGCGGCGAGGTCCACGACCTCTGCCGAGCCTTCGTCGATGAAGAGGCGCACCGTCATCGCGCCGAAGGCGATGAGCAGGGCACCGAGCACGATGGCCGCGCCCACCGACATCCACGTCGCCTCGACCACGCCGCGGCGGATGCGGTCGGGCCGGCCGCCACCGTGGTTCTGCGCGACGAACATCGACACGGCGAGGCCGAGCGACTGCAGGAGGGCGACGGCGAGGCCGTCGACCCGGGATGCCGCGGTGTACGCGGCGACCGCGTCCGCGCCGAGCTCGTTCAGCGCGACCTGCACCGAGAGGGTTCCGATCGCGATGATCGAGGCCTGGAAGCCCATCGGCAGACCGAGGCGGAGGTGCTCCGCGAGCTCGGCCCTGCTGACACGCCAGTCGCCGCGGCGGACGTGGAGCACCGGCATCCGTCGCCGTACGAACTCGAGGCAGAGCAGCACCGAGATCGCCTGCGACACCACCGTCGCGAGCGCCGCCCCGCCCACGCCCCAGCCGAGCGGGCCGACCATGACGATGACCAGCGCGACGTTGAGCACGCACGCGAGCGTGAGGAAGACGAGCGGCGTGCGCGAGTCGCCGATGGCGCGGATGATCGCCGACAGGTAGTTGAAGAACATCATCGCGCCGGCGCCGAGGAAGCTGATCTGGGCGAAGACGATGGCGTCGTCCATGAGTTCGGCGGGCGTCTGCAGCAGCTCGAGCAGGGGCGCCGTCAGCAGCGGTGCGCCGACGGTGAGCAGGAGCGTGCAGATGCCGGTGAGGATCGTTCCCGCCGCGACGGAACGGCGCACCGCCGCGTAGTCGCGCGCCCCGAAAGCCTGCGCCGTCGGGATCGCGAAGCCCGATGTGAGACCCCACGCGAACCCGAGCAGCAGAAACAGCATGCTGCCCGTCGCGCCCACCGCGGCCAGCGCGTCGACGCCGAGCTGGCGCCCCACGACGACGGCGTCGACGAAGTGGTACAGCTGCTGCACCACGTTGCCGATCAGCAGCGGGACGGAGAACAGGAGGATGACGCGCCAGGGGCGGCCTGTCGTCAGGGCGGTGGTCATGAGGGCGGCTCTTGAACGAGAAGACGAGGAGGGGGACGGATGCCGCGCCCGCAGGCGACGGAGAGGTGCCGAGTGGCAGCAGCCAGTGTATCGAATCGATTCGGAAGCGCCATCCTCAGCTCAGGCTCTTGCGCAAAACTTAGCCCGCCCCACCCGGGCGACCCGCCCTGATGACTCGTATTTTTGTTCGTATTTGCACTTCCTTCTCGTGGTGAGATCGGCTAGGGTATAGATCAGAGATTCGAAAGTCGGGTGGGCCCGTTCAGGGCGTCGGGTGGCGCGGTTCAGCCGCGGGCAGGTGTTGAGGCATATCGCGCGTGACGCGCGGGAATCTCGGCCCACTCCTTCCTGACTGCGAGCCTCATGTCTGCGAATTCCGACCCCGGTGCTGACGGCGTCGCGCCCGAGTTCTTCCGGGTCGTGCGGCTGGTCGATGCGTTCGAGGCGGGGCGGAAGCGTCGATCGATGGACGATGCGGCGGAGATCCGGGTGCTGGCGGATGCTGCGGCCGTGGTCGCCAGGCCGGCCGATGCGACCCCGGAGCGCGCGCGGCGGGCGGAGCTGGACCGGCGTGCGCTGGTCGCCGATCTGGCGACGTCGAACCGGGTGTCGGAATGGACCGTGAACCGGCTGCTGTCGGAGGCCGCCGATCTGTGTGAGCGTTTCGCCGGGGGCGTGGAGGCCCTCGAGCGGGGAGAGATCTCCAGGCCGCACCTCTCGGTGATCCACGACGCCGGCGCCTCGATCGTCGACGACACCGCGCGAGCCGAGTTCGTCGGCCTGGCGCTCGAGCGCGCCGCGAACCTGACACCGGGACGCCTGGCCGCGGTGCTGCGGGTGATCGCCGAACGCTTCCTGGAGCGAACCCTCGAGGAGCGCCACAAAGAAGCAGCCGCCGGGCGTCGCATCGAAGTGGTCGATCTGCCCGACGACATGGCCGCGCTGACGGCGATCATGCCGGCGACGCTGGCGCACGGCATCGAGGACCGCCTCACGCAGCAGGCCCGCTCGGTCATCACCGCACGGGGCAACGGCGAGGGTGACGGCGACGGGGAGGGTGAGGGTGACGGCGAAAGCCTCGACGATCACGCCGAGATCGACGAGCGCACGATGGACCAGCTCCGCGTCGACATCTTCACCGACACCCTGCTCACCGCCGGACCTGAGGACTGCGTCGCCGGGACGGGCCTCCGCGCGATCCGCGCCACCGTCCAGGTCACCATCCCGGTGCTCACCATGACCGGCGCATCCACCGAGCCCGCCCTGCTCGCCGGCTACGGCCCGATCGACCCCGGCACCGCCCGGATCCTCGCCGCCGGCGCCGTCGGCTGGGAACGTGTGATGACCTCCCCGGTCACGGGCAGCGTCCTCGCCGTCGACCGCTACCGCCCCGGGCCCGCGCTGAACCGGTTCCTCGCCGCGCGGGACGAGCACTGCCGATTCCCCGGCTGCCGCCGCCCGGTGTGGCGGTGCGACGTCGACCACACGATTCCCGCCGCCGAAGGCGGACCCACGCACCACGCGAACCTCGCGCACCTGTGCCGACGCCATCACACCCTGAAGGGCGTCACGGCGTGGTCGGTCGAGCAGGTCTCGCCCGGCGTTCTGATCTGGACCAGCCCGTCAGGGCGAAGGCACACCGACCGCCCCGAGCCGACCGTGAGATTCAGCTCCGACGAGGCCACCACACACCTCCGCACGATGATGCGCGAACCCTGGCTCTTCCCTGCTGACGACCCACCCGGATCCCCCGCGGCGCCACCCTTCTGACGCGGATGCCCCAGGTCTCGGCGCGTCTGTTCACCTCACCGACCTGAGCCGACGCGACTCACCCGCTTCCTGTGGGATCGGGCGCGCGTCATCCCCTGCGGACGCGCTTCGCATGGGCTGCCGGCCGACCTCCGTGATCCTGCGCCGGCGAAACGACACTCGACGGCGCAGTCCAGTGACCAGCACACCTCCGACCAGAAGCGTGCCGCCGATGATCTCGGCGGGCGTGGGGATCTGGCCGAGCAGCAGCGCGGCCGATGCCATCGCGACCACGGGCGCGAGCAGCACCCACGGCACGACGGCCGCGGAGGGATTGCGAGCCAGCAGGCTGTTCCAGATCGAGTAGCCGATGATCGTGCACAGCACCGCGGTGTAGAGCGTCGACAGCAAGGACTGCCAGCCGAATGCGGCGATACCCGACGAGATCGCCTCCGGCCCCTCGACGACGAACGACAGCATCAGGGCGGGGACGGGCACCACGAGCGCCGACCACACGGTGAGCGACAGCGACCCGAGCCGCCCGGGCCCGCTGACCACCCCGGCCCGGCGGGAGATCACGTTCCCGATTCCCCACGAGAATGCCGCGGCAAGGGCCAGCGCCACCGCGAGCGCGGGCGCATCGCCACCGCGACCGGCCGCCACGATCGCGAGCCCGACGATGCCGAGTCCGATTCCGGCGATCTGCGGGACGGTCGGGCGCTCGCGCAGCACGGCGGCGGCGATGAGGATGGTGAACACCGCCTGCGCCTGCAGCACCAGGGCGGCGAGCCCCGGCTGCAGCCCCAGTGCCATCGACGTGTATAGGAGCCCGAACTGCCCGAGGCTCATGAACAGCCCCACGCCGATGACCGTGCGCCACGAGGTGCGGGGCCGCGGGACGACGAAGACCGCGAGCGCGACCACCAGGAAACGGATCGCGACGAACAGCAGGGGCGGCACGCCCGTCATCCCCCAGTCGATCACGACGAAGTTGAATCCCCAGAACGATGCGACGATCGCCGCCAGCACCATGTCGCGTCTCTTCACGACTTCTACTTCACCCCAGCAGTGGATGAAGCACCAGCGATGCTTTTCTCATGATTCGATGTAGCGTTGCTTCATGATCGATCTTGAAGCCGTCGTCTCGCTTCGTGCGGTCGCCACGCAGGGCAGCGTGGTCGCCGCGGCGACGAGCCTGGGCTACACCCCGTCGGCGGTGTCTCAGCAGGTCAAGCGACTCGAGCGCGAGACCGGTATCGCCCTCCTCGAACGTGCGGGACGCGGAGTGATCCTCACGGAAGCGGGGACGCGTCTCGTCGTCGCATCGACGCCGATCCTCGCCGACCTCGAACGGCTCCGCGCCGATCTCCAGCTCGCCGCGGGGCCGGACGATCAGGTGATGGGCGAGATCAGGCTCGCCGCGTTCTCGACCGTCGTGCGCGGACTGGTCATCCCGGTCCTCGGCGACCTCGCGGCGCAGCATCCCGATCTCTCGGTGCCCCTGCGCGAGAGCGAGCCGTGGGAGACGATCGCGCTCGTGGCCTCAGGCCAGCGCGACCTCGGCATCGTGCACCGCTGGGGCGGAGTCGCCCTGGCGATGCCCGATCACCTCGTCTCGACACCGCTGTTCACGGACGTCGCCGACGTCATCCTGCATCGTGACCATCCGCTCGCCGGCCGCACGGTGCTGCACCCCGACGAGCTGGCGGGGGAGACGTGGGTCGCGACGTTCGAGGCGACGATCTGCCGCCAGTGGCTGCGTCGGCTCTTCGACGGCGTCCCCAACGCCCCGCGCATCGTGCACGAGTCGATGGAGTTCCAGAACCACCTCGAACTGGCGCGCGCGGGCCGCGCGGTGGCACTGGTGCCCCGGCTCGGCCGCGGCGACCTCGGGCCCGACCTGGTCGCGATCCCGACCGTCGAACCGGCGTCGACGCGCGACGTCCTCGCAGTGCATCGCCGCACCCAGGAGGATTCCCCCGCCCTGCGCGCCACGCTCGACGCGTTCGTGGAGCACGCGCGCTCCCTGTGACCGCGGGGTGCTCAGGTCGCGGCCACGCGCTCGGAGCGCAGGGGCGAGAGCCACGCCAGCAGCGCCGCGATCGCGAAGATCACGGCGACGGCGATGAGCGTCCAGCGGTCGCCGACGAGCGCGATCGCAGCGCCGCCGGCGAACGCGCCGATCGCCGCCGCGGTGCGATTGGCCGAGCGGATGTTCGCATTCACGCGGCCGAGCAGGAGGTCGGGGGTGACCGTCTGTCGCAGGGCCATCTCGTTGGCGTTCTCGACACCGCCCGCGAGCCCGTGGAGCGCGAGCGCGACGAAGAGGAGCGCGGGTCCGGCGGGGACCCAGGCCGCCACCGCGGCGAGCGCCCACGCGATCGGGTACATCGCCCGCGCCACGACGATCGTCCGGCCGATGCCCAGCCACTCGCCGATCCGAGCCGCGAACGTCGCCCCGACCAGCGCACACGATCCCGCGACCGCGAGCAGCAGGCCGAACGTGAACGCCGTGAACCCGAGCGAGCGGAGCGCCAGCAGCGACAGCACCGTGAGAGCCAGGCCGTTGGCGAAGAACCACACGTGCGTCGACACGGCGAGCGGGCCGAGGGTGCGGTGCGCGTACGCCCACCGGAGGCCCTCGCGGATCTCGCGGCCGAGATGCCGATCGCGCCGCCGCTCACGGGTCTCCTCGACGCGGATGCTCGCGTTCAGCGCGGCGTCCACGATGTAGCTGATCGCGTCGACGAGCAGCGCGATCGGCGCACCGAGCAGCGCCACGAGCCCACCGCCGAGGGCCGGACCGAGCGTCTGGGCCGCGGCATCCGTCTGATCCAGTCGCGCGTTCGCGACGACGAGCCGGGAGCGGGGCACGAGCCGGGGGAGGAAGGACTGCGTCGCTGCGAAGCCGAAGACGGAGAACGCGCCGAACAGCAGCAGCAGCACGACGAGCATCCAGATCTCGAGCGCGCCGACGAGCCACAGCACGGGGATCGCACCGAGCGACACGGCCCGCCCCACGCTCGCCCATACGAGGATGGGCCGGCGACGCCAGCGGTCGGTGTACGCACCGGCGAAGAGCCCGAGCACGGCGTACGGCACGAACTGCGCCGCGCCGACGATGCCGACCTCGAACGGCGTCGCGTGCAGCAGCTGCACCACGAGCACCGGCATCGCGACGGCGGTGACCGCCGTGCCGAACGAGCTGATGGCCGCCGCGGTCCAGAAGCGGGCGAACGACGACCGGGGTGCCGGCCCGCGCCCACCCTCCACCGGATCGCTCACGACCGCCGCTCCGGCGAGGTCACCCCCATCCACCACGTCCTCATCATGCCCCGGGCGGGCCGTCGAGCACCGTCGGGACGTACTCGAGCAGCTGGATGCGCCCGTCGAACGTGCGCGCCTCCACCAGATCCAGCCGCACGTCGGGGTAGCCGTCGAAGATCCGGTCCTGTCCGGTTGCGCCCGTGATCACCGGGAACACACCCACCCGGTAGCGGTCGACGAGCCCCGCGAGCAGCAGCGACCGGCAGAGGGCGACACTGCCGAGCGTGCGCAGGGGGCGGTCGGAGTCCTCCTTCAGCCGCCGGACGAACGCGACCGCATCCTCACGGACGAGCGTCGTGTTCTCCCACGCGAGAGGCTCCTCGAGCGTGGACGAGAAGACGTACTTCTGTATGCCGCCGAGCATGTCGGTGCCCTCCTCGCCGCCGGCGGTGAGCTCCGACATGAGGCGGTACGTCGTCGCCCCCATGAGAAGCGGATCGTCCTTGTCAGGCGACTCGGCGAGCCAGCCCAGGTACTCGGGACCTTCCATCCCCCAGAAACCTGGCCACCCCTCCGCGGCGCCGTAGCCGTCGAGCGAGATGATGAAGTCGACCGTCACGGTCTGCACGGGACTCTCCTTCGTGTCCGGTTCTCGCCGCGTTCTGCGGGAGTTCTTTTCTCGAGCGGATGCCTCGACCCGAGCCTATGCGCCGCCTCCACGCGACGACACCCCCGCGTCGCGCACCGAACCCATCGCGGAATCGGGGGCGGTCTGACATGATTTCTCCCACCGCAGATTGGAAGCTTTCGTGAAGCAGCCATCAGAGGGTTCTTCACCGGTCGCGCCGATACCCCGCTACCGGCGCACGTTCGCGGGGGTTGTCGGGGGCCTCGTCGGTCTGCTCTCGCTCAGCGTCATCGCGGGGGTGCTGGTGGTCGCGCCGCTCGCGCCGGCCATCGCGATCGGCGGGCACGCGGCCAGCAGCGCGGTGTCGCTGTTCGACAACATGCCGAGCTACCTCGAGATCGACCGCCTCATGCTGCC
Organism: Microbacterium sp. Leaf288; assembly: GCF_001422925.1. Taxonomy (GTDB): domain Bacteria; phylum Actinomycetota; class Actinomycetes; order Actinomycetales; family Microbacteriaceae; genus Microbacterium. The sequence continues at coordinate 490,332 of NZ_LMNI01000001.1, read as the reverse complement.
GACGACGATCTACGCCCGTGACCCGTCGACCGGGCAGGACGTCGAACTGACGTCGTTCTACGACCAGAACCGCGAGCCCGTCGCGTTCGACCAGGTGTCGCTCGTCATGTACGACGCGATCCTCGCCTCCGAGGACCCCCGGTACTACGAGCACGGCGGGGTCGACATCATGGGCACCACCCGCGCCCTGATCAAGAACGCGCAGGGCGGTCAGACGCAGGGTGGTTCCTCGATCAGTCAGCAGTACGTGAAGAACGTGCTGGTCCAGCGCTGCGAACGCGACGCCGAGACGGTGTTCGAGACGAATGAGGCGGGTGAGACGGTCGTCGACGAGAACGGCGCCACCGTCGTGAAGATGACTCGCGACCAGGTGCTGCAGCAGTGCTGGCTCGACGCCACGCAGGCGGACGGCACAGCGGGCTACGAACGCAAGCTGCAGGAGATCCGCTACGCCGTGCAGCTCGAGCAGAAGTACTCGAAGAACGACATCCTGCTGGGCTATCTCAACATCGCCAACTTCGGCGGCACGACCTACGGCATCGAGGCTGCCGCGCGCTACTACTTCAGCACAACGGCCGCCCAGCTCACGCTGACGCAGGCGGCGACCCTCGCCGGCATCGTGCAGAACCCCAACACGTTCCGGATCGACCGGGCACTGGGCTCGATCTTCGGGGGCGACGGCACCAGGTACAACAAGGCCGCCGACGGCTCGGTGGACGACGTGACCCCCGGCACCCTGGCGGGCCTGGACACCCTCCTCGCGGACGGCGCGATCACTCCGGAGCAGTACCTCGCGGCCGGAGACGCCTACAGTGCCACCAAGGGACGGCAGCTCTACGTGCTCGACCGGATGCGCGAGGACGGCCGCATCACCGCCGATCAGTACGTCGCCGCGGCGATCGAGCCGATCACCCCCGCGCTGCAGCTGCCACCCACCCGGTGCGGATCCAGCGCGGCCCCGTTCTTCTGCCAGTACGTGGTGAACACCGTGCAATCGGACCCGGACTACGCGAGCGCGTTCGGCGCGACGCCGGAGGACCGGCAGAAGTCGCTGACACGCGAGGGCCTGAACATCTACACGACGCTGGACTGGAACCTGCAGAACGCGTCGCAGGACGCCATGCACCGCTACGCGCCCGAGACCGTGGCAGGAATGTCCTTCGGGTCGGCCTCGGTGAGCGTCGAGGTCAACACGGGGCGCATCCTCGCGATCAGTCAGAACAACCGGTTCACGGAGGACCGCGACCTCGCCCTCACCGACCCGGTGTACAGCTCGCTCGTCTACGCCGGCGACGTGATGCACGGGGTCTCGACGGGATTCCCGACCGGATCGACCTTCAAGCTGTTCACCCTCGTCGACTGGCTCGAGACCGGGCACACGTTGTCCGACACCGTCAACGGCACGTTGCGGGCCATCCCTCGTCTCCGGGACCGCTGCGCGGGCACCTGGGTCAATCGCGAGAACCACGTCGTGCGCAACTTCGGCGGCGCCCCCGGCTACGTGGGAACGCCGATGCAGTTCACGGCGCAGTCCCTCAACAGCGGCTTCCTCGGCATGGCGGAGCAGCTCGACATGTGCGACATCGAGAACGTCGCAGCCCGCATGGGCGTCGCCCGCGGCGACGGCGACCCCGTGGACCTCGACGGCTCTTCTTCGATCATCGGGACCAACAACATCGCACCCGTCGCGATGGCGGGGGCGTTCGCGACCGTCGCGAACAACGGCGTCTACTGCATGCCGCGCGTGATCGAGCGCGTGGTCAACGCCGACGGCACCGAGCTTCCGGTCCCGGGCAACCGGTGCACCCAGGCCATCAGTCCCGAGGTGGCGGCGGCCACCGCGTTCGCACTGCAGGGCGTCATGCGTCCGGGCGGCACCGGGTCGGGCGGCAACCCCAACGACGGCACGCCGGTGCTGGGCAAGACCGGAACGCACGAGAACATCCAGACGTGGCTGGTCGAGTCGAGCACGCGGGTGACGACCGCCGTGTGGGTCGGGAACACGACCGGCTACGGCGACGTGTTCCGGTCCTTCCACAACGGCCGCGCACTGTCGACGATCCGCCTGCCGATGACCCGCGACATCCAGGCGGCCGCCAACCAGCTCTACGGAGGCGGTGGCTTCGCCGCGCCACCCGCCGACCTGGTGCGTCGCGCCGCGCCGCCGCCGCGCCCGGGTCCCGCACCCGCTCCCGGTCCGGACCAGCCCCCCGACGGCAACGGCAACGGCAACGGCAACGGGAACGGGAACGACTGAGCACGGGCAGGGCAGGTGCGCGTGCGCGGACCTTCGGCCGCAGCATCCGTTCTCCCGATCGTGTATCTGGCGAGCACCGTCGCGACTCTCGGTACCTCGGAACATCCGTTTCGCACGTCCGTTTCCTTGGGGAGGAAAGCCCATGTCTCGAACCGCCGGCCGACGCCGCAGCTTCACGAAGCTCGCAGCCGGCCTGACCGCGACCGCGGCGCTCACCGTGACGACACTCGTCGTCGGTGCGCTGCCCGCCGCCGCGTTCAAGCCATACACCCACAACGCCACCGCCGAGAACGCCTACGACGACGTCACCGACGACGGGAAGGTGACCATCGAGGGCACCGAGTACACCGTCCGCGGCGACATCGTCACGGCCCTGCGCAACCAGCCGGCCGCGTACAACGCGGGCGTGATCGGTCCCGACGGGTTCCCCGACCTGGCCTACGGCCAGTCGGCGATCCACCCCGACGAGACCGGCAAGTGGCTGCAGCACGTCATGACCGAGGCGTGGGACGCGCAGGACGACGCCGGCCGCAGCGCCGCCGAGAAGCAGCAGATCCTCGCGTTCGCGTACGGCTTCATGACGCATGCCGCCGGCGACATGTGGGCGCACACGCTCATCAACCAGGTCGCGGAGGGCGTCTTCCCCGGTGTCGGCGAGATCCTCGACCTCGAGGACCCGACCGCGCTCGAGATCGCCCTGCGCCACGTCATCGCCGAGGGCTACGTCGGCGACGCGACGGCGGGCTTCGACGGCAACTCGCTGCGTTCGCAGGTCGCGGGCGAGACCGACGAGACCGGACCCGAGTACAGCAACGACTCCACACCGGCGTTCGAGTACTCGGCGCCGACCGCGTGGATCTACGACACCCTCGTCGACCCGAACAACCCGCTGCCGGTCGGCACGTGCGGCGACGGTGTCGACGACGACGGCGACGGGACGGCGGATGATGGATGCCCCGGCCTGGCGTACACCGTGGGCGACGAGCCCGAGCCGAACCGTGGCCCGCTCATCGACTACTTCATCGACCTCAAGGCCAAGCTGCAGGTCGAGCGCGCGGCGATGCAGAAGGACCTCGACTACGAGGACTGCAACATCGTCGACTGGGACTGCTACGAAGTGGTCGAGAACGTCACGGTCGACACGGTGCGCGGCGTGACCGTCACACCGGTCACCGTGCAGGAATGCCGGGCGGAGTACTTCTGCGTCACGAGCCCGATCGACGAGGCCGACGACGCCATCGTCAACCCCGCGATCATCGCCTACCTCGACGCCTGGATCGCCGACATCGAGCGGGGCCTGCGGCACTGGCCCGAACTCGGTGAGGCGCTCTCGAAGACGCTCTTCGACGCCGGCACGTTCCGCGACGCGCAGAACTTCCTCTGCGACGGCGACGCCGAAGAAGGCGAGACCGACGAGGTGCTCGACACCGACCGCGCGAAGTGCGAGGACGGCATCGGCATCTTCCAGGTGGCCGGCTACACGCTCGGCGGTCTGAACGACAGCGACAAGCCCGGCTTCATCAACGAGTACCTGCTGTCGATGCTCGGGGCTCCCGACTTCGTCGGCGAGGTCGTCGAGGAGGGTGGCGCGGTCTTCCTGTGGCTGCAGGATCTGCTGCAGTCGATCATGCCCGACATCGACTTCCTCGATCCGCTCGTCGCCGACGCCAAGGAGCTCGTCCTCGAGCTCGCCTCCGAGGCGCTCGGCTTCGACGTCGAGCTGCTGTCGGACTTCCTCAAGAGTCCGACGCACTGGATGGAGGTCGGCTCGGCCGACATCGACGTGCCCTTCTCCGACGACGACGTGCACGTGGACCTGTTCGACGACGGCGACCGCGAGTACCTGGACGCCGTCATGGGTCTCGTCGACCCGCTGGTCGGCGACCAGGTCGAGCTGCCGGACGGCACGGTGGTGCCGTCGTCCCGCCTGAAGGACAACGCCGAGTGGACGCTCGAGGACTTCGAGCCCGCGTACGACGCCGTGCAGATGTCGAAGCTGCTCCTCCTGGACGCGAACGGCCTCAACCAGGTCATCGCCGACCACCGCAGCCCCGGCCTTCTGCCGAGCGTGTCGACGGCGATCTACACGGATCCCGCGGGTCGCCCCGCGAACGTCATGATCGACGGGCTCGACGGGCAGCCGTGGCTGCGGAGCATCGACTCCGACCACTCCTGGCGCGCCGACCGGCTGCCGGTCTTCGACTCGCCCGACCCGGGCCACAGCTCGGAGGACGAGCCCCAGTACGCCGGCACCGGCCAGATGCCGCTGTGGGAGTCGTGCGTCGCACGCTCGACCTTCCGCGACGTGTTCCGCGACTGGGAGAACGGCGCCTGGTACCTGCCGGGGAAGAACTTCCCCGACCACGGCGACGCCCCGAGCGCGCCGGCGTGGATCGCCGGGTCGCTCGGCGCGGACTTCCAGATCACCGGTGACGAAGCCGTCGTCTCAGGCGTGCAGTGGGTGGGCGTGGACCACACGTTCACCGTCACCGCCGACGACGACTCCTTCACACCGGAGTCGCTGACGACGACGTACGCCGTCCACCCCGCCGGCTCCGAGCCGACGTGGACGACGGTCAACGGTGCGGTCGCCGAGTTCGCCCTTCCGGCGGACGCCGACGAGAACCTGGAGTGGGTCATCGAGTGGACGGCGTCGAGCGAGTGCGAGACGGTCACCGGAAGCCAGACGGTCCGCGTCGACCGCACGGCGCCGGTCGTCGACCTGAGTCAGCCGGCGGCCACCGGCTACGACACTGACGACTTCGCGAGCGTGCAGTACACGATCACGGATTCGCTGAGCGGGGTCGAGTCGCAGTCCGTGACGTTCGATGGCACCGAGGTGCCGACGGGCCACGTGCTCGACATGTTCACGCTCGACACCGGTGCGCACACGGCGGTGGCGACGGCGACCGACTTCGTCGGCAACACCGGCACGGCCACCCGGACGTTCACGCTGCTGGCCACGACCGAGTCGCTCAGCAACAACCTCACCCGGGCCGTCGCCGAGAAGCTCGTGACAGACCCCAAGGTCGAGAAGGGTCTGCGCGACAAGCTCGACGCGGCGCTCAAGAGCCACGCGACGGGCAAGCACCCGACCGAGGTGAACCAGCTCGGCGCAGTCGTGCAGCAGCTGGAGGGTCAGCGCGGCAAGGGCGTGAATGCGGTGTTCGCACAGCGCATGATCGGCTGGACGAACGATCTGATCGCCGTCCACTGACCCGGTGAGACACCGAGGCGGCCGGTCGGGACTTCCCGGCCGGCCGCTTCCACGCGTCTACCCGAAGTCGCCCGGGGCCATGTCGGTGAAGCGCGAGAAGTGGCCCTGGAAGGCGACGGTGATCGTGTCGGTGGGGCCGTTGCGGTGCTTCGCGACGATGAGGTCGGCCTCGCCGGCGCGCGGCGAGTCCTTCTCGTAGGCGGCCTCGCGGTGCAGGAGCACCACCATGTCGGCGTCCTGCTCGATCGAGCCCGACTCGCGGAGGTCGCTCAGCGCCGGCTTCTTGTCGGCGCGCTGCTCGGCACCACGGTTCAGCTGCGACAGCGCGATGACCGGCACGCCCAGCTCCTTCGCGAGCAGCTTGAGGGCCCGCGAGAACTCGGAGACCTCCTGCTGACGCGACTCGACGCGCTTGCCCGAGGTCATCAGCTGCAGGTAGTCGATGACGACGAGCTTGAGGCCCGCACGCTGCTTGAGCCGGCGGCACTTCGCGCGGATCTCGACGAGCGTCATGTTGGGGCTGTCGTCGATGTACAGCGGCGCGTCGTTGATGCGGCCGCGGGTCGCGGCGACGGTGGTCCAGTCGCGCGAGTCGAGCGTGCCCTTGCGCATCGACTGCAGGGGGATCGCACCCTCGGCACTGAGCAGGCGCATCGCGATCTCGCTGCGCCCCATCTCGAGCGAGAAGAAGATCGTCGGCATGTTGGCCTTGATCGCCGCCGAACGTGCGAAGTCGAGCGCGAGCGTCGACTTACCCATCGCGGGTCGCGCCGCGATGATGATCATCTGACCCGGGTGCAGACCGTTGGTCAGCGCGTCGAGACCCGAGAAGCCGGTCGGGATGCCGGTCATCTGGCCGTCGCGACCGCGCGCGGCCTCGATCTCTTCCACCGCGGCATCCACCGCGATCGTGAGCGGGACGTAGTCCTCTGCCTGCTCCGCGCCGGTCACCGAGTAGATCTCGGCCTGCGCGTTGTTGACGAGGTCGAGCGCCTCACCCTGACCCGAGTACCCCATCTGCACGATGCGGGTGCCGGCGTCGACGAGGCGGCGCAGCAGCGCACGCTCCGACACGATCGAGGCGTAGTAGCCGGCGTTCGCGGCGGTCGGCACGATCGAGGTGAGCGTGTGCAGGTAGTCGGCGCCGCCGGCGCGCTGCAGCTCGCCCGTCTTGATGAGCTCGTCGGTGACGGCGACGACGTCCGTCGGCTCACCGTGCGAATACAGGGTGAGGATCGCCTCGAAGATCAGCTCGTGCTTGGGCACGTAGAAGTCGGTGCCGCGCAGCGTCTCGATGACGTCGGCGACGGCGTCCTTCGACAGCAGCATTCCGCCCAGTGCGCTCTGCTCGGCGAGCAGATCGTGCGGGGGAGTGCGCTCGAAGTCGCGAGGGCCCCCCATGCGCTCTTCGGAGATGTCGGCGATCGACATAGGCTGCGAGTCCTCCCTACCGTTGTTCACATCATCCGAGCTCTCTCGGCGGTACCGGGACGGCTCGCCGAGTCGGCGCGCCTGAGCACGAGCGACCAGCGAGATGCCACGGCATCTCGCCCCCCGCTTGATTCCGCCGTGCGATCGCGGCCACCGTCGCGTCACCTGACCCAGCACGGAGGCGCGACGCCCGAATGGGCCGCACCCCACGCTAAGGATGGCCCCCGACAGTCGCAACACACCCTGTGGATAACTTTGTGGAGAGTGGGGGAGAAACGCCGTAGCTCCTGTGAACAACCCCTGTGGAGAACCCACCGTCCTTCTGGGGGTTATGTCGCCGAAATCGCCGCTGACCAGGGCCTGCCCAATCCACAGCCTGTGGAGAGAGATGTGGTTGAAGTCCGGGTTGAAGGTTTACTCGCGAACACTGTCCTGTGCACAATCGCCCGCAGCCCCCGCTGTCTCCGGATGCTGCCCCGAGACAAAGGGACTCACCGTCCAAACGGGTCTGGACAGACCGAATCGGCGAGGAGTACTCTCGGGGGTCCAGGCACCCTCACGCACGATCCATCCGGAACGTGCGGCTCTTTCGTCGTGGGAGGTGAACGTGGAGATCGCAACCTCGCAGCTGCCGAGGATCGTGCGGCTGGCCCTCATCGGGGCCGCGACCGCGTTCGCCTGGCTCGTCGTCTCGCTGGTCCTCGGCCTCGGCCTCGGACAGGCGCATGCCGACGAGCCCGACGACGCAGGAGCGCTCGGGGGTGCCCTCGGCGCCGTGACCTCGCTGGTCGACACGACCGCGTCGACGGTCACCGGCACCGTCTCGACCGTCACGACCGGCGTGAGCAACGCGGTGAACAACGTGGTCGCCGCCGCTCCCGCTCCTGTGCAGCAGCCCGTGAGCCAGGTCGTGCAGACCGTCGGCTCGGTCGTCACGACGGTGACCCAGCCGGTCTCGGAGGCCGTCTCCGGCGGTGTCGTGAGCGAGATCGCCAAGCCGGTCGTCGACCTCGTCACCGAGGTGCCGATCGTCGGCGGGATCGTCTCGGGCGTCGGCCTCGACGATGCCGTGAGCGACCTCGGCGGCACGGTCGACGCGACACTGGGCGGTCTGGTCGGCGCCATCGACGGGACTGGCTCGACGATCGGCCAGCCGCCGGCGACCAGCCCGGTTCTCCCCGCACTTCCCGCGATCCCGCATCTTCCGGGCCTTCTCGACAGCCCGGCCGACTCTTCGGCGCCGACCGCGATCGCACTTCCCGCCGCGCGGACGGATGCTGCCGCGGCCCTTTTCACGACGACAGCGGGTGCGCTCGGGCACTGGGCCGCGGCATCCGTCACCGAAGCGGCCACGCGCGCCGCTCTCGTCATGTCTTCCGCCGCGCTGGTCGCAGGCGGACTCTTCGGCTCCGCAGGCGGACTCTGCCTGTCGATCGCTTCCGCGGGACCCGGTGGTGCGGGTCCCGGCGCCTGGGCGCTCGCTGCCCTCCTTCCGCTCGTCGCACACCGTGCCTGGGTGCGCCGAGCAGGACCGCAGGACGAGCACGCGCCGCCGGCGCCCGCCGGCTCCACCGACGTCTCCCCCGACTGATCGGCTCGCCGCCGCTTCTGCTCACCCGAGCGTGAGCGGCAGAGCATCAGCGCGCCCTCCGCGCTGAGCAGTGCGACCCTTCCGCGCTGCGAACCGATCAATTCACAAAGGGGAACATCATGCGCACTTTCTGCAAGCGCGCCCTCTTGGGCACGCTCCTGGCCGGCGGCATCACGCTGCTCGGCGCGACGGTCGCCAACGCGGCCGAACCACCATCGGATCCGGACCTTCTGTCGTCGGTGGTCGCCGACAACGGGCTCGTCGACTCGATCGTCGGCGACGGCATCGTCGAGCCGCTGCTGGGCGATGACGGCGGTCTCGACCCCGTCGCCGACGCCGCAGCCGCGGTCGTGAACGACGTCACCGACACCACCGCCGGCACGGCGGTCGTCAACACCCTCGTCGGCGACGGCGGCGCACTCGATGATGTCGTCGGCGACGGCGCCCTCGTCGAGGGCGGAACCGTCGGCACCCTCGCCGCAAACGGTGATGCCGTCATCGACGACGTCGTCGCGGGTGACATCCAGGCCGCCGTCACGGATCTCGGAACGACGGTCCAGGATCTCGGCTCCGATGTCGGACAGACCATCACCGATGCAGCGGCCAACACCGACGATCAGGTCGTCGACGGCCTCGTGCACGACGCGCTCACGGACGCGGTGGGTGTGCTGTCGGGCGACACGGCGATCACCGGCGCCGATGGCCTGGTCCAGCACGCAGGGGAGAACACCGGCGACGCCATCGACACGACGGGCCTGCTCGAAGACGCCCTCGAGCAGACGCTCGAAGGCGGCCCCGCGTCGACCCCGGCCACTCCTGTCGCGGACGCGGACGGCCTCTTGACCGGTCTGACCGAGAACGACGGCATCGTCGACGGTCTCCTCGGCGACAGCGTGCTCGATCCGGTCCTCGGCGACGACGGCGCGCTCGCGCCGCTCACGGATCCGGTCGGCGACCTCCTCGATGGCGTCACCGATACGACCGCGGGCACCGGCATCCTGGATGGCCTGCTCGGTGACGAGTCCGGTCTGAACGATGTCGTCGGCGACGGCATCCTGGTCGAGGGCGGACTCGTCGGCAACCTCGTCGACAACGGGGACAACCTCGTCGACGATCTGCTCGACGGCGACCTCGACGGCGCCGTCGACGACCTCGGCAACACGGTGGCCGACCTGGGTGCCGACCTCGGCACAACGGTGACCAACGCCACGGAGAACACCGCCGACCAGGTGCTCGATTCTCTGGTGAACGACGCGCTGGGCGACGTCGGCACGATCCTCGACGAACTGGTGAGCGGCGGCGACGTGCTCGGCGCCGTCTCCGGCACGGTGCAGAACGCCGGAGACAACGTGGCGGACGCGGTGGACGACACCGGACTGGTCGACGATCTGCTCACCGACCTGCTCGGCGACACGGACGTGACCGGGCCGGTCGATCCGACGGACCCCACCGATCCGACGGACCCGACCGATCCGACGGACCCGACCGATCCCACCGATCCGACGGACCCGACCGATCCCACCGATCCGACGGACCCGACCAGCCCCACCGGCCCCGGTGACGGCGGCACGGGAGGCACCGACGGCACGACCGGCTCGGCGGCCGCGGTCACGGGCTCGGCGGCTACGTCCGGCACCGCCACTCAGCTCGCCACGACGGGAGGGACGGGTGTGATGCCGTTCCTGCTGCTCGCGCTCTCGCTGCTCGCAGCGGGCGCCATCGCACGCGCGTCGCGGCGGCGCTCCGCGTGAGTCGACGGGGCGGGTCGACGTACCCCAGGCGTCCCTCGCCCCCACCCGCGTGAGCGCGCGGGAGGGCCGTCCCCCAGCGGCCCTCCCGCCCTCAACGCCCCCGATCGCGAGAGCCGGCTCTGCCTGGACCGCGCCCCGCGATCGGGGGTACACACCATCTCCGCAGTCCGGCGTCCCGGCACAATGCCTGGACCGTGGCGACGTACTCGGAGATGTCACGAGCGGATGCCGCGACCCGGGGGGCTCGCGGCATCCGCCTCGTCATGCCCGCTCGTCCCGCGCGCATCCGACGCGTTGCGCGCCTCCCCACTCCTCGCCAGAGTGGAGGGATGCCGCTGCCCGAGCCCTATCGCCTGGCCCCCGTCGACGCCGACCGGCTGGAGGACGTCCTCCGCCTCGACACCTGGGCCTTCCCCACCGAGCGCTCCGTCGAGGCGCTGCGGGAGCTCCCGAGCCCGCTCAGCTGGGATCGCACCTACGGGGTCGCCCGCGTCGACGACGACGAGGTGCTCGCCGGCTTCCACGGCGCCTATCCGCTGCGCGCCTACCCGGTCCCCGGCGCCGAGGTCGCGTGCGGCTGGCTCACCTGGGTCGGCGTGCACCCGGGGCACCGGCGGCGCGGGATCCTCCGCGGCATGATCGAGCACCACTTCGCCGACTGCCTCCGCAACGGCGAAGCGATCTCGGGCCTCATGGCCGCCGAGACCCCCATCTACGGCCGCTTCGGCTACGGCATGGCCTCGACCCAGCTCGACCTCACGATCCCGCGCGGAGCTGCGCTGCGTCCGGTGGCCGGGGCCGCCGAGCTCGAGGTCGAGCTGGAGGAATGGGATGCCGAGGTCCACGGCGATCTCGTCGCCTCGATCCATCGCGACTATGCGCGGCTGCCGGCCGGCCTCGGTCGTCCGGGGTGGGCGACGCGCGAGACCCCGCAGCAGCGCACCGCCCGCGACGCCGACCCGCCCGCGTACCGCGGCGGCAAGGAGTCGCTGCGGCTCCTGCTGGTGCGCGACGCCGCCGACAACACGCTCGCGTACGCGACCTTCCGGCGTGCGACGTCGTGGGAGCGCGCCGGCGCCGAGGGCACCGTCCACGTGCGCGAGGCCGTCGCGCTGACCGCGGCCGCGGCCCACCGCATGTGGTCGGTGCTGCTCGACCTCGACCTCACGAGCCGCGTCAAGATCTCGAACCTGCCCGTCGACGACCCCATCGTGTCGCTGCTCGTCGACATCCGCCCCGCAGTTCCCGACTACCAGGACAACTCGTGGATCCGCATCCTCGACCTGCCGGCGGCGCTCGGCCGGCGGCGCTACGCGGGCGACGTCGACGTGGTGCTCGAGGTGACCGACGCGATGCTGCCCGCGAACGCGGGCCGGTGGCGCGTGCGCGCCGCCGCGTGGGAGCACGCCGAGGTGGCAGCATCCGATTCCGAGCCCGACCTCGTGCTCGACGTCCGCGAACTCGGAGCGGCGCACCTCGGCTCGATCTCGCTCAGCTCGCTCGCGCAGGCGGGCCTCATCGAGGTGCGCACACCCGAGGCGCTGCGCGCGGCCTCGGCGGCGTGGTCCTGGCCCGTCGCGGCCGGCGCGAACTGGATCTTCTGACCTTCTCGGCTCAGAACTCAGGCAGAAGAATCGCCCCACGGTCGCCGGCACGAGCGCCTGGAGCCCGGTTCCGCCGGAGTCGTGACCCGTGACGGATGTCACAGCCACATCGTGACAGCCGTGTGAGGGTCGCGGGCGCCCGCGGCGCGACGCTGAGGGCATGAAGATGACACAGACCCTCGAGCGAACGGCGGCGGCAGCATCCGTGATGCCGCTCGCCATCGACGCGAGCGACCTGCGCAAGGCGTTCGGCAAGGTCCACGCGGTCGACGGGGTGAGCCTCCGGGTGCACCCCGGCGAGATCATCGCCTTCCTCGGGCCGAACGGCGCGGGCAAGACCACCACGATCGACCTGCTGCTCGGCTTGTCGGAGCCCGACTCCGGCGCGGTGCGCGTGTTCGGCGACCCGCCGCGCGCGGCGATCGCCCACGGCCTCGTGTCGGCCGTGCTGCAGACGGGCGGACTGCTCAAGGACCTCTCGGTCCGCGAGACCGTCGAGCTGACCGCGAGCCTGTTCGCCGACACGCGACCCGTCGACGAAGTGCTGCAGCGGGCCGGCATCGCCGAGATCGCCGGCCGCCGCGTGGGCCTGTGCTCGGGCGGGCAGCAGCAGCGCCTGCGCTTCGCCATGGCGCTGCTCTCCGACCCCGGCGTGCTCATCCTCGACGAGCCCACGACCGGCATGGACGTCGAGGGCCGGCGCTCGTTCTGGAGGGCCATCCGGGCCGACGCCGCGCGCGGTCGCACCGTGCTGTTCGCGACGCACCACCTCGACGAGGCCGACGAGTACGCCGACCGGATCGTTCTGATGAACCGGGGGCGGATCGTCGCCGACGGCACGACCGCCGACATCAAGAACATGGTGTCGGGACGGACCCTGACCGCGACGGTCACGGATGCGGATCCGGCCTCGCTGGCGGCGCTGCCCGGCGTCGACAGCGTCGAGGCGCTGGGCGACCGGCTCAGCATCTACACCAGGGATGCGGACGCCGTCGCCCGGCACCTCCTGACCCGCACCGATGCGCGCGACATCGAGATCGCGGCGCAGAGCCTCGAGAGCGTCTTCCTCGCCCTCATCTCCGAAGGAACGGCATCATGACCACCACCGCACCCACCGCCGACCGGGTGTCGCTCGAGCGGCGCGTGCCGCCGCTCGGCGGCTTCAGCCTCACCTACCTGGGCATCGAGCTCAAGCGCAAGCTGCGGGGTCGCCGCATCCTGCTCTTCATCGTGGCGTTCCCCATCGTGATGTTCGTCATCATCGGACTCCCGCTGCGCGACCAGCCGCTCACGGCCACACCGGTCTCGCAGGGCGGGCCCTCGGTGGCCGCCTACATCATGGTGTCGATGGCGATGTACGGCGCCATGATGTCGGCCACGCAGACCGGTGCCGCCATCGGGATCGAGCGGGCGCAGGGATGGAGCCGCCAGCTGCGGCTCACCCCGCTGAACCCACTGGTCAACGTCGTCGTGAAGACGATCGCCGGCATGCTGCTGGGGTTCGTCGCCGTGGTCGGCACCTACATCACCGGCGCGATCAGCGGCGTCCAGCTCACGCCGGCACAGTGGATTGCGACCGGGCTGGCCGGCTGGCTGCTCGCGAGCGCCGTGTTCACGACACTGGGCCTCATGATGGGCTATCTCGTGCCGGGCGAGGGGGCCGCGCAGATCACGAGCCTTGCGATCGTGCTGCTGTCGTTCCTCGGCGGGCTCTTCACACCGCTCAGCTCGATGCCCGACTTCGTTCAGGTGATCGCGCGGTTCACACCGGTCTACGGCATCAGTCAGATCGCGCGGGCACCGCTCACCGGAGCGGGAGTCGACCCGCTGTGGTTCGTGAACACGGTCGTGTGGCTGGCGATCTTCGTCGCCGGCGCCGCCTGGGCCTTCCGCCGCGACACGAAGCGCGTCTGACCGGCGATCGCGGCGCCGGCCGCGCGACTCTTCGCCACTCGCGCGGCCGGTGCCGCTCGCCGACCTCGACCCCTAGGGTGAGAGCCATGCACGCGACGTCTCGCGGCGACGGACTCGATGCCGATCCCCCTCCGGGAACCCCCGTGCGACGGGCCGACGCGACGATCCGGGCGACCGGCCCCTTGCCGCGAGCCCTCTGGTCGCGGCAGGCCGCGGGCTGGTACATCGGCGCCGGAGTATCCCTGCTCTGGCTGATCGGCCTCGCTCAAGAGGTGATCGCACAGTCGGCATCCGCCGCGGCGGCGACGACGGGCGTGCTCCTGCTCATCTTGTTCGCAACCGCGTACCTTCTTTCCGCTCCTCTCGCGTGGACGCTGCGCACCCGTGGCCGGCTCACCGTGTGCGCCGGGCTCTTCGCCCTGTCGTTCAGCCTGTTCCCGTGGCTCGGCTGGGGCATCGCGCCCGCCTGGACCTACGTCGGCGTCACCTTCGGCATGTGCGTCTTCCCCTGGCGGTGGACGTGGCCGGCGATCCTCGGACTCGGAGGGCTCGCCCTCGGGACGGCCGGCATGACCGAGGGTTGGGACGAGAACGTGCTCTGGGTTCCGGCGATCATCGTCTCGATCTCGATCATGCTGGCGTCCTTCGCCCGCACGACTGCGGCGGTGAGCCAGCTGCGGCACGCGCAGAAGCAGCTCGAGGCGCTGGCGGTCGAGCGCGAGCGCGGTCGGGTGGCCCGCGACATCCATGACATCCTCGGCCACTCGCTCACCGTCGTCACCGTGAAGGCCGAGCTCGCCGGGCGACTCGTGGACGTCGACCCGCAGCGCGCCAAGGCCGAGATCGCCGAGGTGGAGTCGCTCGCCCGGGGCGCGCTCGCCGACGTGCGCGCGACGGTCGCCGGGGTACGGTCGGTGAACGTGAGCGGCGAGCTCGCAGCGGCCAAGGCCGCGCTGGCCACTGCGGGCATCGCCGCGGAGCTGCCGTCGTCGACGGATGCTGTGCCCCCGCATCGCCGCGAGCTGGCGGGGTGGGTCGTGCGCGAGGGGGTCACCAACGTCGTCCGGCACTCCGGTGCGACGGTCTGCCGCGTGACGCTCGCCGGACATGAGGTGGAGGTGGCCGACGACGGAAGGGGCCCGACGGACTCGACGACGACGTCGACCGGACTGGCCGGCCTGCGCGAGCGCGTCGAGGCCTCCGGCGGGCGCCTCGTGATCGGGCGCAGCGACCTGGGCGGCTTCAGCCTGCGGGTGACGCTGTGATCCGCCTGCTCATCGCCGACGACCAGGCGCTCGTGCGCGGCGCACTGTCGGCGCTCCTCGGCCTCGAGCCCGACATCGAGGTCGTCGCCGAGGTCGGCCGCGGTGACGAGGTCGTCGCGGCCGCGCTCGCGTCGCACCCCGACGTCGCGATGCTCGATATCGAGATGCCCGGGCTGGACGGCATCGGAGCGGCCGCCGCCCTGCGCGCCGCGCTGCCGGGGTGCCACGTGCTCATCGTGACGACGTTCGGCCGGCCCGGCTACCTGAAGCGCGCCATGCAGGCGGGAGCCGCCGGCTTCGTGGTGAAGGACACCCCCGCCGCCCAGCTCGCCGACGCCGTGCGCCGCGTCGCCCAGGGGCTGCGGGTCGTCGATCCCGTCCTGGCCGCGGACTCGCTCGCCCAGGGCGACTCACCGCTGACCGAGCGAGAGACCGACGTACTGTCGGCGGCGCAGACCGGCGGCTCCATCGCCGACATCGCCCGCATGCTCCACCTGTCGGAGGGCACCGTGCGCAATCACCTGTCCAGCGCCATCGGCAAGACCGGCGGCCGAAACCGCGCCGACGCGGCCCGTCTCGCCCAGGAGAACGGCTGGCTCTGACCCCGGAGACGACGGATGCCGCAGACCCGAAGGTCTGCGGCATCCGTTCGTGCGCCAGGAATTACTTGGCGGCGACCACCTGCAGGGTGATCACGGCGGTGAGGTCGTCGCGCAGGCGAACGGTCGCCTCGTGCTCGCCCACCGACTTGATCGGGGAGGTGATGTGGATCTTGCGCTTGTCGAGCTCGCCGAGACCGGCGGCCTTGACGGCCTCCGCGACGTCGACGGTCTTGACCGCACCGAACAGGCGACCCTCGGCGCCGGCCTTGACGGCCAGGCGGACCTTGTTGGTCTCGAGGTTGTTCTTCAGGGCCACGGCCTCTTCGTGGTCGTGGATCGCGCGCGCCTCGCGGGCGGCGCGGATCGACGCCACCTGCTTCTCGCCACCGCGGGTCCACGCGACCGCGAAGCCCTGGGGGATGAGGTAGTTGCGGGCGAACCCGTTCTTGACCTCGACCACGTCACCGGCGCTACCGAGCCCGGCGACCTCGTTCGTGAGAATGAGCTTTGCCATGTGGGTACTCCTTAGCGGCCAGCGCCGGCGTAAGGCAGGAGCGCCATTTCGCGCGCGTTCTTGATCGCCTTGGCGATCAGACGCTGCTCCTGCACCGAGACACCGGTGATACGACGGGCGCGGATCTTCCCGCGCTCCGAGATGAACTTGCGAAGCGTCGCGACGTCCTTGTAGTCGATGAGACCGACACGGATCGCCTTCGCGGGGGCCGCGTTCTTCGCGCCCTTCCGCGGCTTCCGGCGGTCGCCGGTTGCCTTTCCAGCCATGGTGTTTCCTTTACGTTTTGCTGATCGGATGCCTCGTCACGAGGCATCCGGAACCTGTTGTGAGATCTGACCGATCAGAACGGGGTGTCGTCGCCGTAGGCGCCCGGGGCAGCCCACGCGTCGCCGCCACCGGCGCCGCCGGCGTTCTGCGAACCGGGCGTCGACCACGGCTCGTCGGCGACCTGCGGACGCGACTGACCGCCGCCGCCGAAGTTGCCGCCGCCACCGCCGGAGCCGCCCGCGGCGCGGGTGACCTGTGCGGTCGCGTAGCGCAGCGACGGGCCGATCTCATCGACCTCGAGCTCGATCGCGGTGCGGTTGTTGCCCTCGCGGTCCTGGTAGCTGCGCTGCTTGAGGCGGCCGGTCGCGATGACCCGCATGCCCTTCGTCAGCGAGCCGGCCACGTGCTCGGCGAACTCGCGCCACACGCTCGCGCGGAGGAACAGCGCTTCGCCGTCCTTCCACTCGTTCGCCTGACGGTCGAAGTTGCGAGGCGTCGACGCGATCGTGAAGTTCGCGACGGGGAGACCGTTCTGCGTGTACCGCAGTTCGGGATCAGCCGTGAGGTTGCCCACGACGGTGATGATCGTCTCGCCGGCCATCGTCCTTACGCCTTCGCAGCCTTGGCGGTCTTGCGGGCGGCGCGCTCGTCGGCACGCTGCTTCTCCGAGGCGATCATGGCGATCGCTTCCTCGGCGCGCAGGACCTTGGTGCGCATGATCTGCTCGCTCAGGTTGAGCTGGCGGTCGAGCTCCTGCGTGGTCGCAGCCGTGGCGGTGAAGTTGACGACGGCGTAGATGCCCTCGTTCTTCTTCTGGATCTCGTAGGCAAGACGGCGCTTGCCCCAGATGTCGATGTTCTCGATGGTGCCGCCGTCGGTCGTGATGACCTTCAGGAACTTGTCGAGGTTGGCGCCGACCTGGCGCTCGTCGATCTCGGGGTTCAAGATGACCATGAGCTCGTACTGGTGCGTCACTAACCCACCTCCTTCGGACTAGAACGGCTGTCGGGCATTTCCCGGCAGCAGGAGGGTGTGTAGCACGTCGTCCGACTCGCCGCGCATGGTTGCGCGTGCGGACAACCCTCCTATGGTACCGGATCGTCGAGCAGACGCCGAACCCAGGCCCGGTCGGCGTCGGCCGCGGGCGGCGCGAGCGGGTACGCGGGCGGCGTGGCGGAGAAGGAGATCGGATGCCGCACCCCCGGCACGCGCTGCGCGCCGGCGTGGGCGACGGGGTCGAGGCCGAGCGCCCGGGCGCGTGCGAAGGCGGCGTCCATCGCGAGGATCGGGGCACAGGGGACCCCTGCCGCCGTGAGCCGGGCCTCCCATTCCGTCGCCGGATGCGCGGCGAGCGCCCGCTCGAGCAACGGGCGCAGCGCCTCGCGACCCGTGCTGCGATCGGCGTTGCGGAGGAAGCGGGGGTCGGTCGCGGCATCCGGGATCTCGAGCACCAGGCAGAGCCGCTGGAACTGGCCGTCGTTGCCGACCGCGAGGACGAGCTCGCCGTCGGCCGTCGGGAACGGGCCGTACGGGTACACGCTCGGATGGTCGTTGCCGAGCCGCTCGGGCACCACGCCGGCGACGGCGTACGCACCCGACTGGTTGACGAGCGCCGACAGTGCCGACGACAGGAGATTGACCTCGACGTGCTGCCCCTCGCCGGTGGCATCGCGGTGCCGGAGCGCGGCGAGCGCGCCGAGACCCGCGTGGAGGCCGGTCACGACGTCGACGATCGCGACCCCGGTCTTCGTCGGCTCGCCGTCGGGCGCCCCGGTGACGCTCATGAGTCCCGAGAGCGCCTGGCCGAGCACGTCGTAGCCGGGAAGGGCCGAGTCGGCGCCGAAGCCGGTGATCGAGACGTACACGGCGCGAGGGTTCGCGCTGTGCACGGCGTTGTAGTCGAGGCCGAAGCGCGTGAGTCCGCCGGGCTTGAAGTTCGCGATCACCACATCGGCGCGGTGGGCGAGTGCGCGGGCGACGGCGAGGTCTTCGGCGTCGTCGAGGTCGAGCGTGATGGCGCGCTTGCCGCGGTTGATCGACAGATAGTAGGTGGCCTCGCCGTCGCGCGACGGCGGCATCCAGTGCCGCGTCTCGTCGCCCGCCGGGCCCTCGACCTTGACGACCGTGGCGCCCAGGTCGGCCAGCAGCATGGTGCAGTACGGCCCCGCGAGCACGCGGGAGAAGTCCGCGACGAGGAGGCCGGCGAGCGGGCCGGTGGCCTGCTCCGGTTGCCGAGCCTGTCGAGGCGCGGTCATCGGAACGCGCCGAGCCCGGTCAGGTGCTGGCCGAGGATCAGGGTGTGCACCTCGTCCGTGCCCTCATACGTGCGCACCGACTCGAGGTTCGCCGCGTGCCGGATCGGCGAGTTCTCGAGCAGCACGCCATCGCCGCCCAGGATCGTGCGGGCTTCGCGCGCGATCTCGATCGCCTCGCGCACGTTGTTGAGCTTGCCCAGCGAGATCTGGGTGGGCGTCAGGGTTCCGGCATCCTTCGCGCGCCCGATCTGCAGCGCCAGGAGGGCGCCCTTCTGCAGCTCGACGACCATGTCGACGAGCTTGCGCTGCGTGAGCTGGAATCCCGCGATCGGCCTGCCGAACTGCTCGCGCCGCAGCGCGTGGCGCAGCGCCGCCTCGTAGCTGTCGCGCCCGGCGCCGAGCGCGCCCCAGACGATCCCGTACCGCGCGTCGTTCAGGGCCGACAACGGTCCGCGCAGTCCTCGGGCTCCGGGAAGGAGAGCGGATGCCGGCACTCTCACCCCGTCGAAGTGCAGCGCCGTCTGCACCGACGCCCGCATCGAGCCCTTGGGCTCGAGGACGGTGATTCCGAAACCGGGCGCATCGGTGGGCACGATGAAACCGCGGACGCCGTCGTCGGTCTGCGCCCACACCACCGCGAGCTGCGCGAGCGACGCGAGGCCGATCCAGCGCTTCGCGCCCGTGATCACCCAGTCATCACCATCGCGGCGGGCGAATGTCGTCATGCTCGACGGGTCGGACCCGGCGCCCGGCTCCGTGAGCCCGAACGCGCCGATCACCTCGCCCGCGGCCATGCGCGGCAGCCACTGCTGCTTCTGCTCCTCGCTGCCCCAGCGGTGGATCGAGCCCATCGCGAGCGAGCCCTGCACCGAGACGAACGTGCGGATGCCGGAGTCGCCGGCCTCGAGCTCGAGCGCGGCCAGACCGTACTCGACGGCGCTGCGGCCGGGGCATCCGTACCCGTCCAGCTCCATCCCGAGCACTCCGAGGCGTCCGAGCGCAGGTGCCAGCTCGACGGGGAAGTGCGCCCGGTCGAACCAGTCCGCGATGTGCGGGCGCAGCTCTGCGTCGACGAACGCGCGCACGCGGTCGCGGATCGCCCGCTCGTCGGGGCTCAGCTGCGCTTCGAGGCCGAGGACATCGGATGCCTCGCGCAGCGCGGCGAGATCGTCGGGGTCACGGCGGGCATCGGTCACGGCGCCTCCTCGCGCAGAATCCATCGGACGCGCGCTCGCGCCGACACCACTCGATCATGCCCGCAATCGCCCGCCACGCGCAGAACCGGCGCGGGCAGAACCGGCGCGGGTAGCGTGGTCGGGTGAGTGTTCCTCCCGCCGGGCAGAGCTCCTACCCGTTCGACGCGCGCCCGCTGGTCGAGCCCGTGGCACCAGGCGCCGCGCGCGCGTTCGTGCAGGAGCTGCGCCGGACGGGCCGCGTCACTGGCTCCCCCGTCTTCGGCGTGCTCGTGATCGTCGTCATCGTCTTCGTGGTCGTCGTGCTGTTCGGCTCCGTCGCGATCACCCTCGTCACGAGCATCGTGAGCGTCACGACCTCCGGCGCCGACGGTGGGGGACTCGCCGTCCTGTTCGGCTTCCTGCCGCTCGTCGTCATCGGCATCATCGTCGCGGTGGGGATCACCCTCTTCGTGCGAGGTGCGCGCAGCAGCAGCGACCGCATGTACCGCCTCGACCGCTTCGCGCGCGCGAACGGGATGCACTACGAGCCGCGGGTGGACGGTCCGGGACTGCCGGGCATGATCTTCTCGCTCGGCAGCGGCCGCCTGTCGAGCGATCTCGTGCGCGGCGATCGTCCGCGCTTCGTGGAGTTCGCGAACTACCGCTACACGACCGGCTCGGGCAAGAACCGGCAGACGCATCACTGGGGCTACGTCGCGGTGAAGCTCGACACGCCCCTCCCGCACATCGTGCTCGACGCGACGAGCAACAACGGCCTGTTCGGCTCGAACCTGCCGCTCACGTTCGACAAGGATCAGCGCCTCAGCCTCGAGGGCGACTTCGACAAGTACTTCTCGCTGTACTGCCCCGCCGACTACGAGCGCGACGCGCTCTACCTCTTCACGCCCGACATCATGGCGCGTTTCATCGACAACGCCGCTGCGCTCGACGTCGAGATCGTCGACGACTGGCTGTTCCTCTACGCCAAGCGCGACTTCTCCACGCTCGACCCGCAGACCTGGGCGTGGCTCTTCTCCGTCGTCGGAGCCCTGCTCGACAAGTTCGCGCAGTGGGCGCGGTGGCGCGACGAACGACTGGCCGCGGCTGCGGCTGCGGCGATGACGGATGCTGCCCCCCTCGGCTCCGCGGCGGCCGGGGCGGGCGCAGGGCAGCGAGGCGCAGCATCCGTCCCGTTCACTCCGCCCCTCGACGCGCTGCGCCCGCCGCCGGGCGTCGCCCCGGCGGGCCGTCGCCTCCAGCGCGGCGTGCCGTGGGTGCCGATCGTCGTCGGCGGCGTGATGGTGCTGTTCTGGATCCTGACCCAGATCGGGCCCGCCTTCCTCCGCTGAACGCGAGGCCGACGCGCAGGCCGGCGAGCGTATGCTGTCGGGCGTGCATTCGACGTTCACGACGCCCGGCGGGCGTGAGGGGGTACTCGGCGCTCCACGCGCCGAGCGGAGGTAGCCGCGCGCGCCGCCGGGGTCCCTGACCTCGGGTGGTGCAGCCCGCATCATCTGCGCGCCGCCGGCCCGCAGCATCCTTTCGTCGCCGCTTCGGCGATCTCTTCCGTGAATCAAGGAATCATGCACGCATTCACCGAGAAGGACATCCGCGCGTCCTTCGTCAACGCCTCGCTGCGCGAGCGCAACTCCCTCATCGTTCCCGACCTCGCCCAGGTGGACTGGGACGGACTCGACTACTTCGGTTGGCGCGACCCGAAGCAGCCGCTCGCCGGCTTCATCGTGGTGCCGGTCGACGGCGAGGCCGTCGGCATCCTGCTGCGCCAGACCGAACAGCGCACGCGCACCCGCGCGCAGTGCTCCTGGTGCGAGGACGTCACGCTGCCGAACGACGTCGTGCTCTTCGGCGCGAAGCGGGCCGGCAAGGCCGGTCGCAACGGCGACACCGTCGGCACCCTGCTGTGCGAGAAGTTCGAGTGCTCGGTCAACGCGCGGCGCCCGATGCCGCCGGCGTACCTCGGCTTCGATGTGATGGCCGCGCGCCGGCGGCGCATCGAGGCGCTCCGCGCGCACGCCGAGGGGTTCGCGCGCGACATCCGCGACGGCGCGTGACGCCGCGTCCGGTTCAGAACACATGATGTCGCCGAGATCACACGTCGTTCACGCGCCGAACGTGTGATCTCGGCGAGAACACATGATGTGACCGCCGGCGGGGCGCGAACACCCGCCCGGCCCACCGGGTCACTCGTCGCAAGTCGCCTGCCCGCTCGCGATCGAGCCGGATGCCCGTTCAGCGGGGCGAACTGCCCCCTGACATCCCTGGTCCGAGGCCGAAATGCACGAGCTCTGCGTCCTCGAGCATGCGGCTGCGGATGATGAACCGGCTGCCCGTCGGACCCTCCACGCTGAAGCCCGCGCCCCTGCCGGGGACGACGTCGATGGTGAGGTGCGTGTACTTCCAGTACTCGAACTGGGCCTGCGAGATGAACACCTCGATCGGGTCGTCCAGGCCGACGTCGAGGTCGCCCAGCCGCACGTCGGAGGGACCGACGATGAACATGCCGATCGGGAAGCACATCGGGGCGCTGCCGTCGCAGCAGCCGCCGGACTGGTGGAACATCAGCGGACCGTGCTGCACCGTCAGCTGCCGCAGCAGGGCGGCCGCAGCATCCGTCACGGCCACCCTGCTGAAGTACGTCGTGTCTGACATGCGTCGGCTCAGAAGAAGCCCATGGCTCCGTCGGCGTACGACACCAGCAGGTTCTTGGTCTGCTGGTAGTGGTCGAGCATCTTGAGGTGGTTCTCGCGGCCGATGCCGGACTGCTTGTACCCGCCGAACGCAGCGTGCGCAGGGTACTGGTGGTAGGTGTTCGTCCAGACGCGGCCCGCCTCGATCGCGCGACCTGCCCGGTAGGCGGTGTCGCCGGAACGGCTCCAGACGCCGGCGCCGAGGCCGTAGAGCGTGTCGTTGGCGATCGAGATGGCGTCGTCGAAGTCGTCGAACGAGGTGACCGAGACGACGGGTCCGAAGATCTCCTCCTGGAAGATCCGCATGTCGTTCGTGCCCTCGAACACCGTCGGCGCGACGTAGTAGCCGCCCGACAGCTCGCCGCCGAGATCGACGCGCTCACCGCCGGCGAGCAGCTTCGCGCCGCCCGCCTTGCCGATCTCGATGTAGCTCAGGATCTTCTCGAGCTGGTCGTTCGACGCCTGCGCGCCGATCATCGTCGCAGGATCCAGCGGGTTGCCCTGCACGATCTTGCCGACACGGCCGAGGGCGTCACCGAGGAACCCGTCGTAGATCGAGCGCTGGATGAGCGCGCGCGACGGGCACGTGCAGACCTCGCCCTGGTTGAGGGCGAACAGCGTGAAGCCCTCGAGCGCCTTGTCGTAGTAGGAGTCGTCGGTCGAGCGCGCGACGTCCTCGAAGAAGACGTTGGCGCTCTTGCCCCCGAGCTCGAGCGTCACCGGGATGAGGTTCTGCGACGCGTACTGCATGATGAGGCGGCCGGTGGTGGTCTCGCCCGTGAACGCGACCTTGCGGATGCGCTTGTGCTGCGCGAGCGGCGCGCCTGCCTCGATGCCGAAGCCGTTGACGATGTTGACGACACCCGCGGGCAGCAGATCGCCGATGATCTCGAAGAGGAACAGGATCGACGCCGGGGTCTGCTCGGCGGGCTTCAGGACGACGCAGTTGCCGGCGGCGAGCGCCGGAGCGAGCTTCCACGTGGCCATGAGGATCGGGAAGTTCCACGGGATGATCTGGCCGACCACGCCCAGCGGCTCGTGGAAGTGGTACGCCACCGTGTCTTCGTCGAGCTGGCTGAGCGAGCCCTCCTGGCCGCGCAGCACGCCCGCGAAGTAGCGGAAGTGGTCCACGGCGAGCGGGATGTCGGCGGCCAGCGTCTCGCGGACCGGCTTGCCGTTCTCCCACGTCTCGGCGACGGCGATGCGCTCGAGGTTCTGCTCGATGCGGTCGGCGATCTTGTTGAGGATCACCGCACGCTCGGCGGGAGTCGTGCGCTTCCACGACTCGAACGCCTTCCACGCGACGTCGACGGCGCGGTCGACGTCTTCGACGGTGCCGCGGCCGACCTCGGTGAAAGGCTTCCCCGTGACCGGGGTGATGTTCTCGAAGTACTGGCCCTTGATCGGCTCGACGAACTCGCCGCCGATGTAGTGCCCGTAGCGGGGACGGTAGTCGGCGATCGATCCTCGCTGCCCGGGTGCGGCGTAGACGCTCGAGACGCCCTCTTCGACGATGGTCATTGCTGGTCTCCTTCGACGCTGTCCGCGACGGTCGTCGTCGCGATGCGTCGAAGGTAGGCCGCGCAACGTTGCATGATGTTGCGACCTCGTCCGGGGCGTTCCGTCTCTGCGTTTCGACTCCCGAGCTCGCTCAACGACCGCGTTCCCCGCTCGCTCGACCAGCGGGAGGAGGGTCAGTCGTCCGCTTCGAGCCTCTCGATCCTCGCGACGAGGCCGGCGCGGCGCGGCGAGCGGGCGGGCAGCATCGACAGGCACAGCCGGAGCAGCTCGACGTCGTCGGCGGCGGCATCCGTCTCGGCGAAGGCGAGGAGGACGTCGACGGATGCCTCGGCCATGAGCGCTTCGCGCAGCGCGACCCGGACGGTGTCGCGGAACTCCTCCACCCCGGGCGCGACCGAGTCGGGCAGCACATCACCGCGGTAGGCGGCCAGTGCGACGCGGTGCGCGCCCCGGTCGAGGAGCGACAGCACCTGGTGCGCATCGGTCTCGACCTCGACGCCGAGCCGGTACGGCCGGGACTCGGGCACGAGCGCGGGGGCGGCTGTCGTCAGCGCCTTTCTGAGGCGCACCATCTCGGCGCGGAGGGTGACGGTCCCGGCTCCTCCTCCACGCGGCGCTGGCGCGCCGCGCGGAGCCTCTCGGTGCGGGGGCCCAGCTGCGTCCCCCGCCGATTCGCCGTACACGAGGTCGCCGAGCCGCTCGGCAGACAGGCCCTGGCGATGCACCGCGAGCATGAGCAGCAGCTCGGCGTGGCGCGGACCGAGCTCCGACACGGTCTCGAAGCCCTCGCCCGTCACCTCGAGCTGGGCACGGTCGCGACCCAGCACCCGCAGTGTCGCGCGCGTCGGCTCCACCCGCCGGGCGGGCGCACGACGCGCGGGTCGCGGCGGCTCGGCGCGGGCTCGGAGGCGCGCGACGAGGAGTTCTCCCTCGATCGCCCGGGCCGTGGCATCCACCAGCAGCTGCGCCTGCGGGGTGACGGCCTCGAGGCCGCCGGTCACGTCGATCACCCCGAGGATGCGCCGCGTCTCAGGATCGTGCACGGGCGCAGCGCTGCACGACCACGGCTGCACGAGCCGGTTGAAGTGCTCGGCACCGGTGATCTGCACGGACCGGTCGAGCGTGATCGCGGTGCCGGGGGCGGCGGTGCCGACCGCGTCCTCCGACCAGTTCGCGCCCTCGACGAAACCCATGTCACCGGTGAGACGCCGCACGTTGCGGTCGCCCTCCACCCACAGCAGGCGCCCGGCGGCGTCGCCCACCGCGACGACGACCCCGGATTCGGATGCCTCGCCCGGGAGCAGCAGACCGCGCACCATGTCGATCACCGCGGCGAGCGGGTGGGCGCGCCGGTACGCCTCGAGCTCCTCGGCCGTCAGGTCGAGGGGCGGCAGCGCTTCGGCACCGACGAGGCTGTCGAGCGAGCGGCGCCACGAGTCGCGCACCAACAGCCGGACGTCGCGCAATCGCTCATCTGCGGCGTTGCCCGCCACGAGCTCCTCGTGGGCGCGCTCGATCAGCAGACGGGAGGTCTCGGGCGACACCTCGCGGCGCTGCGACCAGGATGATGACACGGCGGCTCCGATCGACGTCGGTGGAGCGTGCCTCCAGTGTAGGTGCGGGCGGTGCTACGCCGCCGCGCTGGTGACCTGCGCGCGCAGCGGCATGAGCGCGCCGGCCACCTGGTCGATCGCGTCGGCGTCCACGCCCGCTTCGGCGAGCGCCGCCGCCGCGTGGCCGATGACGCGGTCGAAGTCGGCGTCGGAGATGCCGCGACCCGCGTGGGCGACGCCGAGGTCCTTGCCCTTGTACCCGTCCGGACCTCCGGCCGCGGCGGCGAGGAAGAGCGCCATGTGGCGCTTCTGCTCGATCATGCGGGTGTGCTCGAAGAAGGGGGCCAGCGTCTCGTCGGCCATGATGCGGCTGTAGAGGCCGTCGACCACCGCGGCGATGCCCGCGCCTTCGCCGAGGCGCTGGTACAGGGTCGCTTCGCTCGTGTCAGTCATGCGGATGCTCCGATCGTGAGGGGGATGTCGTCGTGCGGGTCGTTCAGTATTCGACGTCGCTGCGCCGCCGGCGGCCCTCGTCCGAGGGGTTCGCAGGAGCGGGGAGGGGCGCAGCCGTCGTCGGCGTCGTCGGCGTCGTCGGCGTCGTTCGCGCAGGGGTGGCGCCGAGGCGTCCGAGTTCCCGTTCGATCGACTCCAGCAGCGAGTGCACCTGCGCGCTGGCCATGCGGGCGAACTGGCGGGCGCGCACCACGTCCTCCGGCGAAGCGGGCCCCGCGACCTCGAGGTCGTCGGTCGCGAACGCGAGCGCGGGCGACCGGTCCGCGGGTCCCGGCTGCGAGGCGGATGCGGGGGCGGGGGCGCCCGCCGCGGGGGCGCCGGCCGGGGCCACCGCGACCTGAGCCGGGTGCGCCGCCGCTTCCTTCTCGATCGAGTGGGCGACCTGCTGCGCCCGCTCGACGATCTCGCGGTACTGCTTGCGCGCGGTCTCGATGAGGTCGCGGGCGTAGGACTCGGCCTCGGCGACGGCGTCGTCGGCGATGCGCTGCGCGCTGCTGAGCAGCAGCACGGCGCGGCTCGAGATCTCGCCCTCGTCCGCGCTCACGCCGCTGGCGGTCAGCGCGGCGTTCTCGCGCCAGGCGACCTCGAGGGCGTCGGCCGCGGCGGTCAGCAGTGCGTCGACCTCGCCGCGGGAGTAGCCGTGGCGCTCGTCCGAGAACGACGCGGCGCGCAGCGTCTCCGGTGTGGTGGATACGGATTGGATCGCGGTCATTTCGCCTTCGCTCTACTGGACTCCCAGCGAGACGGCGGGGCGGACGAGCTCCGGGGAGTCTGCTCGTCCGGCGGCGGCGCTGGGTTGCTGGGTGAACGGGTCTTCGTACTTCTCGCTGCGGATGCGGTGCTCGTCGAGGCCTGCGCGGCGCAGGGCCGCGATGGTGTGGTCGACCATGCGCGGCGATCCGCACACCATCGCCAGACGCTCATCCCACGGGCCGTCTGCGGCCGCGAGGTCGCCGATCAGGCCGCGGCGCCCGGGGAACGACGGGTCGTCCGACACGCCGTACTCGACATCGAGCCATCCCGCGTCGGCGTACCGCTCGAGTTCGGGCTTCGCGTAGAAACCCCACGGGTGCCGCACGCCCTGGTAGAGCGCGACGCGCGGGCCGTTCCCGCGGGCCGCGTGGCGCGCGGCGACCTGGTCGATCACGGCGAGCAGCGGCGCAAGACCGGTGCCGCCGGCGACGAGGAGGAGGTCCGGCCACTCGCTGTCGAAGGGGAGGGTGAGCAGCTCGCCGATCGGCGGGCCGAGGCGCACGCGATCGCCCGCCTTCACGTCGCGCAGCAGCGCACCGCTGACCTGTCCGCCGGCGACGAGCTGGACGTGGAAGGTGATCGTGCCGTCGGCGCGGGGGGCATGGGTCGGCGACAGGTAGCGCCACTGCCGGGGCCGCTGCGGGATCTCGACGGCCAGCGACTGGCCGGCCTGGTAGCGGTACCGGTCGTCGGGGCGGATCGTCACGGTGCCGACGTCCATTCCCCGTCGCTGCGTCGCCACGACCTCCGCGGCCCACGTCGCGGGCTGCGACTCGACGGCTTCTGCGGCGGTGATCATGGTGGTGGCGATCAGCCCGTAGGCCTCGGCCCAGTCGGCCGCGAGTTCGGCCGTCCACGCGTCGCCGAGGAAATGCTTCAGCGTCGCGAGCAGCGACGCGCCGACGGCGGGATAGTGCCCGGCGATCGTGCCGAACTTGCGGTGATCGCGGCCGAGATCCTCGATGTAGGGCACGACGTCGCCGACCCGGTCGACGTTGCTCACCATGTGGCCCAGCGCCTTGACGAGGCGATCGCGCTGCGCCGCCATCGCGACGGGGAACAGGTCGCGCGTCTCGGGGTGGGCGAGGAAGAGGTGCGCGTAGAAGTACCCGGGGACCGCGTCCCCGTGAGCGGCGACCTGGCTCCAGGTCCGCTTGAGCGCTACCGCATCCACGTGTGTCCTGTCCCCTCGTCGGCGATTCGGTCTCGGGCGACGCTAGCGCGTTGCGGATGTAACTGCAAAGCAACCACGTGCAACTGCAACCGGATAGCATTGCCCTGTACAGCGCTCAGGGGTGGTGCGCGATACAGGTCGGGGGGCCGGATGAGCGTGTTGTTGTCGAACGGGACAGTCTTCATCGAAGATGGCCTGCGCGAACAGGCAGCCGAGCTCCTGCGCCGCGTCCCCGACCTCGGCACCGTCGGGTTCACCGTCGCCGCGGAGGACGGCGCCCACACCGCGGTTCCCGCTGATCTGGGGTCGTTCCTGGCCCACGTCCTCAAGGGATTGGCACGCGGCCGCGTGTCGGTGGCCACGCTCCCCGACGAGCTGACCACCACCGTCGCGGCGGAGCTCGTGGGCGTGTCCCGGCCCACCTTGATGAAGCTCGTGCGGTCGGGCGAGCTCGCCTCCCACCAGGTGGGAACGCACACGCGGCTGCGCACCGCCGACGTCCTCGCGCTGCGGCGGACACGCGCCCGCGCGCGGCGAGACGCCCTCGACGCCCTGCGCGAGCTCGACGACGAGCTCGGAGCCGGATTCGGAGCCGATTGACAACCCTCGCTGGGTAGTCTGACCGGGTGCTGCACCGTGTCTTCGTCGACAGCGACGTCCTCGCCGCGCGCACCCCGTACGAATGGCTCGCGCTGCTGCGCCACCAGACCGGGTCGTTCCAGCTCCATTCGTCCGCGGGTGTCGTGACGGACTCCGTCCGCCTGTGGTCGAGGCGGCAGCCGACGCGGCGCGCGGCCTCATGGCGACGTCTCGAGCTGCTCGCCACCAGCCTCGACGAGATGATCGGGTCGGTCGGCGCCGACATCGATCTCGACGATGCCGTCGAGCCCCACCGCGCCGCGGCCGACGCCGCGACCGGCGGCGCCCACGTGCTGGTCTCGAGCCACCCTCACGGGATCGCTGCAGAGGATCCGCCGCCCTTCGACGTCTACAGCCCCGACGAGTTCCTCTGCCTCCTCGACGACACCGCGGGTGCGGACGTGAGGCACGTGACCTCCGAGCAGCACGCACGCGCCCGCCGAACGCGAGAGGGCCGCCCGGAGCCGATCACGGAGGCGCTCACCACCGCCGGATGCCCCGCCTTCGCCGAGCGGGTCGGGGTGCATCTGCACGCGCTCTGAAGGGGATCAGGCGCGCGCGGCCCACCACTCCCGCAGGCGCCGCTCTGCCTCGTCCTCGCCGACCACGCCCTCGTCGAGGCGGAGGTCGAGGAGGAACTTGTACGCCTCGCCCACCTCGCGGCCGGGCTTCAGGCCCAGCACCTCCTGGATGCGGTTGCCGTCGAGCTCGGGGCGCATCGCATCGAGCTGCTCCTGGGCCGCGAGCTCGGCGATGCGGCGCTCGATGTCGTCGTAGGCGCGCGCGAGGCGCGTGGCCTTCTTGACGTTGCGGGTCGTGACGTCGGCGCGCGTGAGGATGTGCAGGCGATCGAGCTCGGCATCGGCGTCGCGGACGTACCGGCGCACCGCCGAGTCGGTCCAGGCACCCTCGGAGTACCCGAAGAAGCGCAGGTGCAGCTCGATGAGCCGGCTCACGGTCGCGATGGTCGCCGAGTCGAAGCGCAGCTCCTGCAGGCGTTTGCGGGCCAGCCGCGCGCCCTTGAGGTCGTGGTGGTAGAACGTGACGCCGCCGCCCGGCTCGAGGCGGCGGGTCGCCGGCTTGCCGATGTCGTGCAGCAGCGACGCGAGACGGAGCGCGACGTCGGGTGCAGCATCCGGATTCCGGCTCTTCTCGAGCTGGATCGCCTGCCGCAGCACCGTGAGGGAGTGCTCGTAGACATCCTTGTGGTGGTGGTGCTCATCGACCTCGAGCTGCAGCGCGGGGATCTCGGGCAGGAACTCGGCCATGAGTCCCGTATCGACGAGCAGGCGGATGCCTCGCACGGGGTCGTCGGTCGCGAGCAGCTTCACGAGCTCGCCCTGGATGCGCTCGGGGCTCACGATCTCGAGCGTCGCGCGGAGCTCTTGCATCGCGGCCTCGGTGGCGGGGTCCACGGCGAAACCGAGCTGAGACGCGAAGCGGGCGGCGCGCAGCATCCGGAGCGGATCGTCGCCGAAGCTCACCGCCGGGTCGGCCGGGGTGCGGAGCACGCCGCGGACGAGGTCTTCGACACCGCCGGTGGGATCGACCAGCGTCTGCCCGGGTATGCGCAGCGCCATCGCGTTCACCGTGAAGTCCCGGCGCACGAGGTCGCCCTCGATGGTGTCGCCGAACTCGACGGTGGGCTTGCGGGTCACGCCGTCGTAGCTGTCGGCGCGGTACGTCGTGATCTCGACCTGCTCGCCGTGCACGCGGGCGCCGATCGTGCCGAACGCGCGGCCGATGTCCCACCGCGCGGACGAGATCGGCTTGACGATCCTGAGGATGTCGTCGGGGCGCGCGTTCGTCGTGAAGTCGAGGTCGTTCGTCGGGCGGCCGAGCAGCGCGTCGCGCACCGGGCCGCCCACGATCGCGAGGTCGAACCCGGCGTCGGAGAACGCGCGGGCGAGCGTGGAGACGACGGGGGACTCGGCGAGCGCGCCGAGGCGCGCGATGCCCTCGGCCATGTTGAGCATGACATCGAGCCTATCCGCGCGGACGGGACCCACCGAGACGGGCGGGTCAGTCGTCGTCCACGATCGTGATCACCCCGGTGCCGTCGGCGATGGTCGCACCGGCGCTCACTGTGCTCAGCCCGACGACGATCGTCTCGTCGGCCTCATCGGCCTTGTCTGCCACGATCGTGAGCGAGAACGTGCCCGACGTCTGCCCGGCCTTGATCGTGAGGGTGACCGTGGTCGCCCCCTTGTAGTCGGTGCCGCTGGTCGCGGTGCCCCCGATCACCGAGACGGTCACGGTGATGTCGACGGTGGATGCTGCGGACAGCGTGATCCTGAGGCTCGCGGTGGTGCCGGATCCCTTGCTGCCCTCGGTGACCGACGTGTCGGAGATGGTCAGGGCGGGAAGGGTCGCCGGCGCCGCGGGCTCCACCGGGTCGGCCAGCCGCGCCCCGGTGCCGACGCCGTGCTGGTCGAGATCGGAGCCGTAGTTGTTGTAGCGGTCGAGCTCGGTGGCGAGGGCGTTGATCTGGGCGCTGCTGCCGCCGGCGAGCACGGCGTTCACGCGGGCGATGACCTGGGCCGTCGTGTACGGATAGGGGATCTCGGGGTGCGCCGACGACAGCAGGGCCGACACCGCGTGGCGCAGCAGGGCGGTGACGCCACCACCGCCCGCGCCCAGCGCCTGCAGCAGCGTCTGCGACGCGTACGCGCCGGTGGCCGCTGTGAACACGCTGCCGACGGTCTGGTCGGGGCGGTACAGCAGCGAGCCGTCGGGCAGGCGGGGCCACGCGATCGCGCCCCAGTTGGTCGCGTTCGTCTTCCAGAAGCCGGGCGTGTGGCCCTCGGCGCCGCCCGCGGCCACGGCGCGGTATGCGGCGGCGTCGCTGTCGGTCGCGGTCTGGCCGGTGACGGCGTCGGTGCCGGTCGCGGTCGCGGTGTTCGTGTAGTCGACGGTGCGGACTGTGCTGCTGTAGCTGTACAGCCAGATCTCGTCGGGGTCGAGCAGCCCGTTGCCGTTGGTGTCGCCCGACACGTACGCGGGGGTGAAGTCGTCGGTGGTGTTGCCCGGCGTGCCGTTATCGTCGACGAGGCTCACCGAGATCGGCGTGTTCCCGGTGTTG
Organism: Microbacterium sp. Leaf288; assembly: GCF_001422925.1. Lineage (GTDB taxonomy): Bacteria > Actinomycetota > Actinomycetes > Actinomycetales > Microbacteriaceae > Microbacterium. The sequence goes on along the minus strand of NZ_LMNI01000001.1, from coordinate 458,546 downwards.
CGCACCAGGTACGTCCACACGATGGCATTGCCCGCGAGCAGCTGCGGGCCGCTCGTGTCGGCGTCTTCGAGACCGTTCGGGTGCCACGGGTCGACCGCGTTGATCGCCTTCTCGACGTCGATCCCGACGACGGCGCCGTAGACGTGCGCCGGGTCGTCGTCGGTGAAGACGCGGCCGAACCGGTCGGTGCCGGAGACGGTCGCGACGTTGCGGAAGGCGCCGACGGTCGCGATCGTCGTCCAGCGGTAGAGCCAGACCTCGCCCGTCTCGAGGATCCCGTTGCCGTTCACATCGCCGCTCACGAGCGTCAGCGTCACGTCGTCGGCGGTATCGGCCGTGCCGCGATCGTCGACCAGCACGATGCCCCCCAGCGGCAGCGAGCCGTCGATGAGGCGCACCGCGAACGTCCACTCGATCGTCGAGCCGGGGATCACGCGCACGGCCGCGGCGGCGGTGTCGGCATCCTGTCCGTCGGCGCGCTTGACGACCACGATGCCTGTCGGCGGGACGACCACCCCGACGTGGTGCGCGTCATCGGTGTCGCGGCCCGTGATCGCCGTGCCCGGCACGGTGCCCACGACCGTCGCGGTGTTGACGTACGCGCCCTCCGTCACGGACCCGGTCGCGCGGTAGAGCCAGACCTCGCCGGGGTCGACCAGCCCGTTGCCGTTCGTGTCGCCCGACACGTACGCGGGGGCGAAGTCGTCCACGGGGGTCGCGGGCGTGCCGTTGTCGTCTGTCACCGCGACCGCGAGCGCGATGTTGCCGAGGTTCCGCACCTCGTACGTCCACGTCACGGGGCCGCCGACCGGAAGCTCGATGCCCGGTGCGGTCGCACCATCCTGTCCGTTCACGTACTTCACGATCTCGGGAAGCGTGATCGCGCCGAAATGGTAGGCCGCGTCGCGTGCCGAGGCCGGGGCATTCGCCTCGTCGTAGGCGGTCACGGTCGCGGTGTTGCCGTAGAGCCCCGCGATCGCCGCGAAGACGCGGACGCCCAGCGACGTGAAGAGCCACACCTCACCGGGATCGAGCAGACCGTTGCCGTTGGCGTCGCCCGAGACGTACACCGCGGTGAAGTCGTCGCTGGCGTCGTCGGGGCTGCCGTTGTCGTCGACGACGGTGACGCCGTGGAGGCTGGACGCCGTGAGGCTGCGGACCAGGTACGTCCACACGACGGCGGTGCCGACGCCGATGGGCTTGGCGAGGACCGCCGCGTCGGCGTCGTCCTGGGCGGTCGGCGCGAGCGGGGATGCCGCGTTCACGGCCTTGTCGATCGAGACCAGGCCCACCGGGATGCCGAGGTAGTTCGCGATGTCGGTGGCGTCGAGGCTGACCCCGCCGGCGGCGCCCCGGACGGTCGCGGTGTTCGTGTACTGGCCGAGGACCGCGGTACGGATCGCGCGGAACAGCCACAGTTCGCCGACGTCGAGGATGCCGTTGCCGTTGGTGTCGCCCGAGACGAACTCGGGCGTGAAGTCGTCGTTCGGGTTGCCGGGCGTGCCGTTGTCGTCGCGGAGCGTGACACTCGACACCGGGCCGCCGACGGCCGACACCAAGTACGTGAACACGACCTGCGAACCCACGATCAGTGTGGGCCCGGTCGCGAGGTCGGCGTCCTCGGCCGAGGTCGGGTGGAGCGGGTCGACGGCGTTGACCGCCTTCTCGACGAACAGCTCGGTGCCTTCCACAGGCACCCCGACGTAGTTCGCGGCGTCGGTGGCCACCAGCGGCGCGTCGCCGGCGGCGCCGCGCGCGGTCGCGATGTTCGTGTACTGGCCGAGGATCGCCGCGCGGACGGCCCGGAAGTACCAGATCTCGCCGGGATCGAGGATGCCGTCGCCATTCGTGTCTCCCGACACGTACACAGGTGTGAAGTCGTCACTCGGATCGAACGGCGTGCCGTTGTCATCGCGCAGCGTGAGCGTCGAGACGGGACCGCCGACGGCGGTGACGAGGTAGGTGAAGACCACCTGCGACCCGACCGCCACGCGCGGACCCGTCGGCGAGTCGGCGTCCTCGGCGAGCGTCGGGTGCAGCGGATCCACCGCGTTCACGGCCTTCTCCACGAACAGCACCGTCTCGTCGACCGGGATGCCGAAGTAGTTGGCCGCGTCGGTGCCCACCAGTGCGCGCCCGGCGCCGGTGCCGCGCACCGTCGCGATGTTCATGTACTGACCGAGGATCGCGGCGCGCATGGCGCGGAAGATCCAGATCTCGCCGAGGTCCAGGGAGCCGTTCTGGTTGGTGTCGCCTGAGACATAGGTCGGGGCGAAGTCGTCGTTCGGGTTGCCCGGTGTGCCGTTGTCGTCGATCAGCGTGACGCCCGAGACCGAGCCGTTCAGGGAGGTCACGAGGTAGGTGAAGACCACCTGCGAGCCGGCGGTGACGAGGGGGCCGGTCGCGGTGTCGGCGTCCTCGGCGGGGGTCGGGTGCAGCGGGTCTACGGCGTTCACGGCCTTCTCGACGAAGAGGAGCACGTCGTCGGGGCCCGAGATGCCGATGTACACGGCGGGGTCGCTGTCGCGCCGGGCCTGGCCGTTCGTGCCGACGCCCTCCGCCGTCACCACGTTCATGTACCGGCCGGCGCGCGCGATGCCGGTCGCGCTGAAGCGCCAGATCTCACCGGGGTCGACGAGCCCGTTGCCGTTCGTGTCGCCGCCGAGGTACACGGGCGCGAAGTCGTCGATCGGATCGGCGGGCGTGCCGGCGTCGTCGAGGAGCCGGGTGAGGCGGATCGAGATCGTGCCCGCGACGGTGACCTCGTACGTCCAGACCACGGTCGACCCGACGGGGACCGTCGGACCCGACTCGTTCGCATCCTGCCCGTTCACGTACTTCACGACGCGGAGGATCGTCTGCGGGTCGCACGGGCAGTGCAGGTTCTGCCCGCCCACATCGTCACGCCCGGTGCCGCCGATGTTGCCCGGCTGCGGGTCGCGGGGGCCGCCGTGCTGGTCGTTCCACAGCTGGCCGTCGCTCGGCTCGACGAGCGCCTCCTCGTCGAAGGGCTCTCCGGGGGGAACGCCCGGACCCTCGTCGGAGCCCCCGGCGACCGACAGGGCGCGGATGAAGTCGCGGATGTGCGGGCTGAAGCCGCGGTTGACGGTCGGCGAGCCGAACGGGCTGAACGGCACGAGGTAGCTGTTGAACTCGCCGCCCCAGTCGAACATGCGGTCCTGCGCGGTGTTGGCGATGAGCACGTCGCGCCCGGCGCCGCCGAAGGCGAGGTCGCCGTCGCGGAAGCGCGGGTCGTCGTTCTCGGGGTCGGTGTTCGCGCCGCCGGCGGTCTCGAGGTTGTCGTCGAGCTGGAGGAGGTCGTCGCCGAAGCCGCCGAACAGCCAGTCGCAGTTCGTGCCGCCGACGAGCCAGTCGTGCCACAGGTCGCCGTACATGCGGTCGCGGCCGTCGTCGCTCTTGACCTTCATGCCGTCGATGTCGATCGGCAGCCCCGTCGCCTCGTCGAGCACGTACGCGTCGAAGTTCAGGAGGAACCCGGGGATGATCGACCGCGGGTCGTCGGCGTCGTAGTCGGCGAACATCGTCGTGTCGGCGTTGTAGTGCAGCGGGTTGGTGTCGACCGTCGGCAGCTCGGTCGCCAGGCGCGTGAGCGCCCCGATCCGCAGGTCGCGGTTGTAGAACTCCTGCATCGCCTCGGCGCCCGACATGGAGTCGCTGCCTTCGCCGCCGTGCATGAAGTCGTCCCCCAGACCGCCGTAGAGCACGTCGTGGTTGACCGCACCGTCGATCCACGTGGCGAAGTCGGCGCGCTTGAGCAGCTCCCCGAGGATGTAGATCTCGGCGCCCGTGAACGGACCGGGGATCGACACGAACTGGGCCGCGTCGGCGGTGTTCAGGTTGTTGAGCGGCTCGGTGAGGCCGTTGCGGCTGGTCTGCAGCTTGCCGTCGTCGCCCATGATGCCGTCGACGCCGGTGCCGCCGTAGATGCGGTCGTTGCCCCAGCCGCCGTAGATGTCGTCATCCTGGCCTTCGCCGAAGAGCACGTCGTCGCCGAGCTGGCCGTGGATCGTGTCGTCGCCGTCCTCGCCGTGCACGACGTCGGCCGCGCCGATGCCTGCGCCCGACCCATGTGTGTAGTCGAGGAAGGTGTACGCCCGCGGCAGCAGGCGCACGGCCCCGGCGTAGGTGTCGTAGGTGAAGGTGAGGAACGCGGTGCCCGGCGTGTACGGGTCGGCGTCCGCCGCGGTGGCCACCATCCGCACGAGGCGGTGGATGTTGCCGTTGTCGCCCAGGATCACGTCGCTGTCCGCGGCGTGGCCGCCCTCTTCGAGGTCGCCGTAGTTGTTGCGGACGAGACGGATGCCGGCACCGCCGAAGATCGTGTCGGCGCCGTCCGGCCGGCGCGCGGCCGTCGTGAGACTGAAGAGCTCGGAGCTGCCGCCGATGAGGTCGTCGCGGCCGAGGCCTCCGAAGATGACGTCGTTCCCACCGTTGCCCTCGATGTAGTCGTCGCCGTCGCGGCCGGGTCCCGCCCAGTCCTCGGCCGACTGGCGCGTGGTGCGCACATCGACGGTGATCGCGCCGGTGTCGTCGATCGCCGAGCCGTCGCCCTGGATCCAGTCGTCGCCGAGCTGGCCGAAGATGAGGTCGTCCTCGGCGCCGCCGGCGATCACGTCGCCGGCGTACAGCCCGGGCTGTGTCGACGTGTCGTGGTCGAAGAGCACGACGTCGCGCTCCTTGGCGCCGCGCGGGTCGTCGTACGAGTTCGCCGGGTTGGTGCCGCAGGCGCCGCCGGCACCGCTGACGATGTTGGCGCATCCGGTGTCCTGCGCGTAGATGCCGCTTCCGGTGAGCACCTGGAAGCGCCGGCTCGAGATGTCGCCGGTGCGCAGCAGGTTCGCGTTGTCGCCGGCGATGGCGTCGTCGCCCTGACCGCCGTCGATCACGTCGCCCCATCCAGCGGGATCAGCACCGTCGCTGCCGCCCGCGACGTTGTGGCCGCCGATGAGGTCGTCGTCGCCGTCGCCGCCGGTGATGCGGTCGGCGCCCTGACCGCCGATGATGACGTCCTCGCCGGCGTTGCCGCGCAGCAGGTCGCCCGCGCCGCCGTGGGCGGCGAGCGTGTCGATCGACGTCCACCGGAACGGGTGTGCCGCGAGCGGCATGTTGAGCGGGAGCAGCTCGAGGAAGATGCCGAGCACGCCGCTGTACGGGACGGTGGACTCGACCTTGCCGTGGTCGCCGAAGATGAGGTCGTTGGCGTCGTCGCCCGCCACGGTGTCGGCGCCCGTGCCGCCGAAGACGATGTCGTTGGCGGTGCCGCCGAAGATGACGTCCCCCGCGCCCAGGTTCGGGTCTGTCGTCGTGATGAGGTCCCACGTGCCGTCCGCCGCGGCCGGCGTCGCGCCGTCGCGCACGAGACCGTGGTCGCCGAGCATGATGTCGGCTTCCGCGTCGCCGCGGATCGTGTCGGCGCCGTTGCCGCCCAGGATGACGTCACGGTCGTCGCCACCGGAGATCACGTCGCCACCGGCCGCCACGAGCGGGTCGGTCGTCGTCACCAGGTGGCGCAGGCCGTCGGGCGAGGCGTACTGGATGCGGCCGTGGTCGCCGAAGATCGTGTCGCGTCCGGCGTCGCCGGTGATGGCGTCGGCGCCGTTGCCGCCGGCGATCCGGTCATCGCCCGCGTCACCCGAGATGACGTCGTCGCCGCCCACGGCGGGCTCGGCGGTCGCGATGGCGGTCACGAGGCGCGCCGTCTGGATCCGCACGAACACCGGTCCGCCGAGCAGGTCGGTGCGCTCGAGGGTGACGGCCTGCGTCACGACGCCGTGATCGCCGAAGATGACGTCGTCGTCGTCGCCCGCGGCGCCCGCGGCGCTTCCGGCCCCTTCGCCGTGCAGCTCGTCGTCTCCGGGGACGAGGCCGTCGGCCATGGGATGCGTGCTCGCGTTCGCCGTCGGGATGTCGAGGCGGCGCGTGATGACGTCGACGTTCACGCCCGAGTCGCCGTAGATCTGATCGCTGCCGCGCTGGCCGAGGATGAGGTCGTCGCCCGAACCGCCGGCGAGGTAGTCGTGCGCCTGGCTGCCGATGATCGTGTCGTCGCCCTCGCCGCCGTAGATCACGACGCCGACGGTGGGCAGGGCCCCGGCGGGCACCCCGGTGAACAGCGCGCTCGCGTCGATCACATCGTTGCCGGCGTGCGCGAACGGGTTCGCCAGCGGCAGCCAGAAGCGTTCGTCCTCGTCGGGGATCCCCGGGAAGGAGTCGAACGGCTGTGCGCCGAAGTCTCCCGCGTCCTGGCCGGCCGGGCGGCCCGAGTACCAGACGCCGTCCTGCGACGTGTCGCCGTAGACGACCAGCGGCGAGGCGGGACCGCCGCCGCCGGTGATGATGATCGTGTCGCCGCCGACCACGCCGCCCACGAGCTGGTTGCCGCCGCCGTGCACGACGGTGAGCGATCCGTGCGCGGCGGGCGGGTTCACGGTGGTGGCCGGGTCGCCGTCGTCCTCGGGCGCCTGCTGCAGCGTGCCGGTGATCGTCAGGCGGTCGTTGCCCGTGCCGAGCAGCAGGTTCAGCACCTCGATCGTCGAGAGCGAGGCATCCGTCGTGATCCCCGTCACCGTGCCGTCGCCGCCGGTCGCGAACTCGACGCGGCCCCACGAGATGCCGCCGGGCACCACGGCGGGCTCACCGAACGCGGTCGCGCCGTCGACGGTGAACCCGGCGGGCAGTCCCGTTCCGGTGAGGCTGGTGGAGGTCAGCGTGCGGACGTGGTCCTGCACGCTCGAGTCGTCGTAGATGCTCAGGATGTCGACGTTCTGCCCCTCGGGAACGGATGCCGCGTTCCCGATGCCGAGCAGGGGCCCGTCGGTCTCGCCCGGCAGCTTGATGCCGCCCCGCAGCGACCGATCGGCGCGAGTCGTGCCGCCCTCGATCTGGACCGGACCCACGAGCTGCGACAGCAGGTGCGGCTGCGCGGCGAACGTCCTGACGCCCTCGCGCACGAGCGGCACGTCGAACAGGGCGTCGGCCCGCAGCGATACCGTGACCGGCGTCGCCCAGTTCGCAGCCGTGAAGGTGATGGATGCTGCCACCCGGCGCAGCGTCATCGTGCCGGCGAACGCGCCCAGCGCGCCTTCGGCGGTCAGCTCGATCACGTTGTCGAACGTCGCGTTCGTGCCGCGGATGACCGCGATCTTGTAGGAGGTCGCGCCGCCGTCGAGCGAGATGCGCATGCCCTCGAGGAAGCCGTCCGCGAGGAAGCTGCCGCCGTCGGTGCGCGTGATGCGGCGCGTTCCCGGGTCGATCGTGACGCCGCCGCTGAACAGGCCCGCGCCCGCGGTGCCGATGGCGCGCATCGTGACGCGGCCGCCGAGGACGACGTCGGTGAGCCCGTCGGTGAGGATCGCGATGTGCACATCGGCGGTCGGCGGCGTGGTGAGGCGGATCGTGTAGTCGTCGCCCGTGCCGCCGCGGACGACGGTCGTCGAGCCGCCGCTCTGCGTCACGATGACGCCCGCGGAGTCGTCGTCGCGGACGTCTGCATAGAGCGTGCGGTCGGCGAACGCGTAGCCGGCCGGCGCCGAGACCAGGTGGGCGATGAGGCGCACCCAGGTCGGGTCCTGGCGCGCGGCGTCGTCGATCGCGACGATGCGGATGCGCACCGGCGCGACGTCGCCCGCCGCGAACGTGATCGTGCGGGTCGCGGCGTCGAACCGCGAGTCCGAGCTCTCGAGGCGGATCCGGCCGTCCGGCAGGTCGAGCCGGATGACGACGGTGCCGGCGGCGGGTGCGGCCAGCCCCACGAGGATCTCGTCGGTGATGCCGTTCGCGCCCTCGAGCACCACGGTCGAGCGGTCCTCGTTCGACGTGCCGGGCGTGACCTCGACGACGACGACCCCGGGCACGTCGTTGTCGCGCACGAGCGCCTCGACGTTGCGGACGGTCGCACCGTCGAACCCGGCGGCGATGTCGGCGGCGTCCGTCGCGATCGTCGTGTGGCTGATGGCGACCACGCGGTCGCCCTCTCCGCGCAGGTCGTCGACGGCGTAGACGTGGATGGTCTGCGGCACGTTCCAGTCCGAGCCGTCGAAGACGAGGACGACCGCGCGCTGCGCGGGGTCGACGACGCCGCCCATCTCGACGAGGTGACGGCGGAATTCGGCGAACGCGTCGTCGCACTGCGCGGCGGTGCCGGCGCAGAGCCACACCGAGTCGCCGGGGTTCACTCCCAGCCGCTCGGCGACGCCGGGCGAGGCGGCGGACACCGTGACGTACACCTTGCCCACCGGCTGACGCGAGAGCTTCACGGTGTACGAGTCGAACGATGTCGCACCGCCGCCCTCGCTGACCGAGGTGCCGCCGCCGGACTCGGTGATGACCACGAGCCCCTCGTTCACGCCCGCGACGTGCAGGTCGATGCCGGGCGCGACGATCCCGTCGTAGCGGATGTCGCCCGACGTGACGAGGTGGTCGACTGATCCGCTCGCCCCCTCGATGTCGCGCACCACGATGTCGGTCGAGATGTCGCCCGCGATGTTGATGCGGTCGCTGCCGAGGCCGCCGATCACGCGGTACGAGACGCCCCCGGCGGTCGACTGCACGAAGAACTCGTCCGCGCCCTCGAGGCCGTCGATCTCGACCGACTCCACGGTCGTGTACCGGACGCTCACGCCCGCGCCGTAGATCGCGGATGCCGTGATCACGATGTCGTCGGGGAACTCGGTGCCGAGGATCACGAGCTTGTCGTAGCCCGCTCCGCCGTCCACCGACACCGGCGCGTTCATCGTGTACTGCACCTCGTCGTCACCGCCGCCGGTGCGGATGTCGAGCGGACGCCCGGTCGAGAGCCCGATCGCCGGAACCGCCGTGCCGTTCGCCATCAGGATGTGCCCCGCGGCATCCGTCCGCGCGAGCGCGAAGGCGCGGACCACGAAGAGGTCGTTGCCGTCCTCGCCCTCGAGGCGCAGCTCGGCGCGGTTCGAGTAGACCGTGAACCGGTCGTCGCCGGCGCCACCGAGGGCGACGAGCGGCGCGCTCACGCCGGGGCTCAGGTAGCCGCGCGTCGTCGGGATGAGGAGCGGGAAGACATCGGCGGGCGCGAGGCCGGCGGAGGCGTCTCGCGGGGTGCCGTACAGCTGGCCGAGCTGGAACTCGTCGTCGCCGGCGCCGGCGTCGAGGGTGATGGTCGTCGCGGTGTCGTCGACGGCGAAGAAGTCGTCGCCGAGTCCCGACTCGACGCTGAGCCGGCCGTTGAGCGCGGCGTCGTAGGTGATCCGCTCGACGCCGGTGCCGAGAGCGGGCGAGGAGCGCAGGCCCTCGACGGTGCCGTGCACGAGGGCGACGAACGCGGGGCTGTGGGCGTTCTCGCCGGGGATCGAGGTCACCCGGCGCAGGAGGAAGACGTCCGCGCCGTCGGTGCCGACGATCGTCGCGACGTCCGCGCCGTCGTTCGGTGCGCCCGAGTCGAGGAGGTTGACGATGTAGGTGCGCGAGGCATCCGTCGTCGTCTCGACGCGGTAGGAGTCGGTGCCCTGCTGCCCGTCGAGCGTGAGGGTGTGCGCGGCCGGGTCGTCGGGGGTGCGCAGCGCCAGCACGCGGAACGCGTCCTCGCCGTCGCCGCACCCGACCTGGAGCACTGCGGGGGCGCAGATGGTGCGGTCGGTCGCCGACAGGTTCTGGCTGCCGTAGACGTGCACGGCGGTGCCGAGGAGCGTCGACATGAAGTCGAAGTGGTCGGCGTCGATGTGGCCGAAGATCAGCGCCCCGTTCGTGCGGTCGGCTCCGCCGTCGAGGTCGAAGACGCCGCCCAGGCGTCCGGCGAACGTCATCGTCGTGCCGAAGCCAGCAGGTGCCGTGGCCGCGCTCGCGTGCGTGTCGGCGTTCGCGGCGACAGGCGTCCCCAGCGGGTCGGGATCGGTGGCCGTCGGGGTGGCGGGTCCGCGGTCGGCGTCGCCGTGGATGTAGATGGTGCGGCCGGCGACGATGTCGGAGCCCGCGGGGGCGAGCAGGTCGTCGCCCACCCAGAGGGAGATGTCGACCTTGGCCCAGATGCCGCTGCGCGTCGTGGTCGCGGTGTCGGCAGCGCCGGGGGTCGTGCTGCGAGGCTGCGCCTGGCTGACCAGGCTCGTGCCGCTGACGAGGAGGATGAGGTTCTGCGTGCCCGTCGACGGGGGTCCCCTCACGCCGTTCGTGTCGGGGACCGTCACGCGCACGTCGCCGGTCCGCGACGTCGCCGCGAGCAGCCGCAGATCGCCGTCGGTCTCGGTGACGAACACGCTCGCATCGGCGGAGGCGTAGAGGCGCCCGCCCGCACCGGTGATCGACGACGTGTTCACGTCGAGGTCGTCCAGGAGCGCGCCGATGCCGCCACCGGTCGCCCGCAGGTCGATGTGCTCGGCGACCACGTCGGCGGCAGCATCCGTCTGTCCGTCCACAATCGAGCCGGCGCCCGTGACGAGAGCCACGTCGGTGACCTTGGTCGTGTCGAGCTGGTTCGAGGTGACGAGTCCGACGCGCAGGTCGCCGATGGTCTCGAACAGGTGCACGCCCAGAGCGGCGGTGGCGTTCAGGATGCCGCTCACCGGCGTGCGCGCGAGGCCCACGGTGTCGAGGAGGTTGATCTCGAGGAAGTCGCTCTCGGTGCCGATCGAGCCGGTCCTCGCGGTGAGCGTGATGTTCACGCCCTCGACGTCGCGCGGGTCGGCCGGGTTGGTGGCCGCGTCGCCCGGGTCGCCGTCGAGCATGCTCACCGCGGCGACGAGGGCGACGTCGGACGTGCGCGAGCGGATGAGGCCGATGCGGAAGTCGTCCTGGACCTCCTCGAGCGTGACGGATCCGTCGATGTCGACGTCGACCCAGCCGGAGCCCGTGCCTGCCGCGGACGGCGCCGTGAGATCGATGAAGCCGACGACGTCGATCTCAGGCGCGGTCCCGCCGTCCACGGCGTCGGGTCCGTTCACCAGTGCCTCGGTGTCGCGGATGCGGAGGTGGTCGCCCGCCACCACGCCGGGCGCCCCCGCCGGGAGCGGGGCGTCGGCGAAGATCACGAACCAGCCGCCGACGATCTCGGCGAGGAACATGGTGTCACTCGAGCCGCCCACCGTGACCTCGGTGCGCGGGCGCGGAGCGTTGCGCGCGAGCAGGCGGTAGACGCTGTCGATCTCGACGTCGGCGCCTGCGGGGTCGATCGCCGGATCGACGAAGGCGGAGACGCCGGCGCGGGCGGGGTCGTAGGCGCCGTTGACGTCGTTCACCCCGCGGAAGTGGTGGCGGTGCGGGCGCGGCACCGACCAGATCGACTGCTCGCCGGGCACGACCACGTTCACGTCGGCGGTGCGGGCGGAGGCGCCCTGGCGGATGCCGGTGCGCAGCTCGAGGTCGACGTCGCGGCCGGCGCGCACCAGGTCGAGGGTGACCTCGATCACCGTCACCGCGGGCTGACCGGCCGCGGGCACGGTGCGGTCGACGCCTCGCAGGCTCAGGTGCGCGTCGACGCCGGCGACGGCGGCCAGGCGCGGGTCGCGCGGGCCCGAGGCGGTGGGAGCGTCGAGCCGCGGGCGGGCGGTGAAGCGCACCAGGTCGACGGCGAGGCGGCGCGCTGCCGACCCGATCGAGCCCTGTGTCGCCTCGATGTCGAGCAGGTTGGTCACGATGATCGTGCTCGGCGACGACGCCAGGATGTCGCCGAACAGGTTCACGATGCGCGTGAGGCCGACCGGGTTGTTGATGCGGCCGTTCAGCAGCACGTCGTCGTCGCCGCGCTTCTCGATGTCGACGACACTCGGGGCGGCCGCGTGGCGCAGGTCGAACTCGAGCGTCACGTGCGAGGCGAGCGGGCCGCCCGACGAGCGCAGCACGACACGGGGCCACGAGCCGAACGTGTTGACGACGTCGATGCCGCTCACGGTGACCCGCTTGCCGGAGCGGTCCACGATCGTCACCGACTCGAGCGTGTCGCGGAACTCGAACGTCGGCCACGGGTCGCTCGCGCGGCCGTCGACGCTCGAGGCGTACCCGTCGCCGTTGTCGATCGCGCACGACACCTGGTCGGTCGGTGTGCACTGCGCCTCGAAGAGCACGTTCGCGTAGCCGTCGTTGCGGATCGGATCGATGACGTAGGCGCCGTCGCCATCGGGGTCGACCTCTTCGCCGATGACGGGGGCGCGCCCGCCGTTGATGGTGATCGCGTTGACCGCGACGACTCTGCCGTCGGCGCCGACGACTAGCAGGGGCGCTCCGTTGAGCCCGCCCAGCACGATGACGTCGGCATCCCAGGCGATGCGGCGCGCCTGCATGAACGGCGAGCCGCCGTCGTCGCGGTAGCGGTCGGAGTCCGTGGGCATGTCGGGGTAGGTCACGCTCGCGTTGGTCGAGAGCACGTACAGCGCGACCTGACCCGGATCGGACGCCGCATCCAGCCCCGACGCCGGGTCGGTGCGGCGGGCTCCCGCAATGACGAGCGCGCCCTTTGCGGTGTCGACGGTGGTGTCGATGCGGCCCTCGCCGTTGTTCTCGGCGCGCTGCGGCGGGATGAGGGCGACGGCGAGCCGCATCGCGTTGCGCTCGATGACGATGTTCGCGGTGTGCGCCTTGAGGTCGACGCCGCGGTCGCCGCGGATGATCGTGCCGCCGCCGGCGATCTCGACCGCGACGGTGAGGAACACGTCGACCTCCGCGTTGGCGAACGCCGTCGCGACGCCGAGCAGGATCGGGTTGACGCCCAGTGCCTTCGCGGTCGCATTCGCGAGGATGCGCGACACGAACGCGTCGAGGTTCACCGTCTCGCCGGTCAGGCGCACGCCCGTGCCGACGACGACGCGCGAGGTCGAGGCATCCGTTCTCGATCCGATCCTCACACCCCGGTCGTCGTTGGTGTTGTCGGAATCCGCACCGGCCCCGATCCCCCAGGACTCGGTGTCGGACAGTGTCCGCCCGTTCGTGGCGAGGTCGGTGCGCACGATGACGTGGTGGCCGGCGACGATCACGGCGTTCGCACCGATCGTCGCGGTGGTGTCGTTGTCGATGCGGGCGGTCGTCTCGGCGATCTTCGCCGAGATCGCGCCGCCGCCCTTCGACGAGGCGGTGGCAGAGATGCGGTGGTCGGATGCTGCCGACACGAGCACGTCCGCGCCGGCGGCGATGTCCGAACCCCCGCCGATCGCGACGTCGGTGGTGGCGGTGTCGAACACGGTGTCGGCGTGCGCCTCGCCGACGGCGACCCCGCCGCCGCCCGCACTGTTCGCGTACGCGACCGACCGGGTGCGGCTCGACGCGACGACCTGGACGGACTGCCCCGCGCGCACCGTCACGGTGCCGAGGGCCGCGTTCACCGTGGGGGTTCCATCGACACGCGCGCTCGGCACGTCGATGCCGACGATGATGCCGGCCGATCCGCCGTTCACGGTCGCGCCGGTCGCGCCGTCGCCGGCGGCGGGCGCGAGGTCTGCGAGCACCTCGCCGCCCGGGCCGCCGAGCGTGTGGGTGCCGGCCGGCAGCGACGGGCTCGTGAGCCGCGCGTAGATCACCTGGCTGCCGGAGCCGGCCTTCAGGTCGACCTGCACGAGGCCGAAGCGGTGGACGCCGGCGGCCGCGTCGCCGAGGGCGATGGCGCTTCCGCCGATCGTGGCGGCCAGCGCCACGCTCGTGCCGTCGGCTGCGCGCCCGACCGTGTAGTACGTGTACCCGTCGCGGAGGCCGGGCAGCGCCCTCTGCAGCGAGGCCGTGACGCTCTCGTCGGAACCGGGCGAGATGGCGAGCGCCTGGGCCGGGTCGTTCGTGCACCCGACGGCGTGGCAGAAGGTGTCGGCGAGCTGGATGAGGCCGTTCGCCTGCACGATGACGTAATACGTGCGTCCGCTCACCAGGCCCGCGATGCCGGTGCCGTAGTAGACGAGCGCGTCGCCGGAGTGCAGGGTCGCGGTCAGCTCGGTGCCCAGGAAGATGTTGTTCGCGCCGTTGCTGTGCGCCACGACGGTCTTACCGTTCACCGTCGTGGTCTCGGGCACCCAGACCTGGCCGCCGCCCTCGGGCTTGTCGACGAGGTGCAGCGTGACATCGACTGCCCCGGCGATGAAGTCGGCGACGTACGGCGCCCGGTACTCGACCGCGGTGCCGTTGGGCAGGGCGCTCAGCGTGCCGTCCTGCAGACGCCCGTCCGTGACGGCGGGGGCGAGCGGCGTCTCGGTCGAGGCCGTCGCCGCCGCGGAAGTCGTCATGAGCTTGATGCGGTAATCGTCGATCCTGCGCACGTAGAACGTGGTGCTTCCCGGCTGTGCGCACGTGCCGGTGGCGGCGCCCGCGCTCGCGATGATCGACGCGCCGCCGCGCGCGTCGTAGACGACGCAGTCGCCGCTCACGAACCCGTGGGCCGATCCGAACGTGATGATCTCGGTGGCGGGATCGACGGTCGATGCGTTGAAGATGGCGCCGAGGCGGATCTGCCCGGCCACGCCCGTGTCGATGACTGTGTAGCGCGCGCCCTTGTGGAGGCCGAGGATGCCGCCCCCGGTCGCCTGATAGGTGACGACGGTGCCCTCGCCGATGCCCGGGTAGGTGAAGGTCACCGTGTCGCTCGACGCGCTGACCGCTGCGATCTGGTCGGACACCGGCTGCGCCGAACCGCCGTCGTCCTTGAGCACCGCCTCCACGCGCACCGTGCCGCCGGCGTGGATCACCGTGCGCGCGGTGGCCCCCGCGGTGCCGATGTACGCGTCGAGATCCGGACCGATCGCCGCGTGAGCGTACGGGACGCCGACATCGACCCCGCCGCCGCCGTAGGCGTTGCCGGTCGCGTCGGCCTCGGCGCGCGCGCGGGCGGTGACGGTGACGCCGCCGGTGATCGGCACCGGCGCCGACGCGACGCTGACGTCGCCGATCACGACGCCGTCGCCGATCCACGCCTTCACGACCGGCTTGGTGGTGGCGGCGGCCTCGGTGCCGCGCACTCCGATGAGACCGCCCGAGCCGACGACGACGGTCGCGGTGCTCGTCGCCGAGAGCAGGTCGGCCGTGACAGACACCCCGAGAGCGCGCAGGATCGCGGTGTTGCCCAGGATCCCGGCTTCGGTCGATCCCGTCTGGTTCGCACTCGCGATCAGGAAGCTGACCGCTGCCGCGCCGCCGGCACCGCCGTGCGAGTAGGCCGAGAGCGTGCGGGAGGAGGTGGCCAGGAGTGAGATCGAGCCGCCCGTCGCGAGGGTCGTGGTGACGCCGGCGGTCGATCCGACGAAGGCGCGCGTGTGGACGTCGACGTCGACGTCGATGCGGGCGCCGGATCCGCCGAAGAGGCCGATCGCGACGGCGACGAGCTCTGCGGTCGCATCGACGGTGTCGGATGCTGCGATCTCGAGCGAACCCGCCTCGATCCGCACCGCGTCGCGGACGGCCGCGAGCACGAGCCCCGCGATCGCGATGTGCACGACGACCGCGCCGACGGCGATCACCAGGCCGCCGGCGCCGCCCGCGGCGTGCGCGACGACCGTCGGGGTGAACGTCGAAGCGACCCGCACCGTGCCAGTCGCATAGATCATCGTGCCGCGACGCACCTCCGCCGACGCGACCGAGGCGGCAGATGCACCGATCGTGATGACGAGCACGCCGGCGGCGATGCCCACGCCGGCGCCGCCGTTTCCGAGCGCGAGGACGTTGACCGAGGCGTTCGCGAACTCGTGGACGCTCGCCGTGTGGGTCGCCGAGAGCGACACCGATCCGACGGGGCTGCCGGGCTGGCCCACGCGCGAGTTCGTTCCGAGGGCGGCGGTGGCGCCGCCGCCGTCGGTGACGACGACGATGCCCGCACCCGCGCCGACGCCGACGATGAAGGCGCTGCCGATCGCATAGGCCGAGATCGTGAGCAGGAACTGCTTGACCGCGGTGAGGGTCACGGCCCCGCCGGCGAGGATCGTCGCGCCGGTGACGGCCCCGTCTTCGAGGTACGCGGCCGCGGTGCCGCCGTCGTAGACGACCGCGACGGTCACGCCGATCCCGACGAGGAGAGAGAGCCCCGTCGTGATCGCGAGCACGTCCAGCTCGTCGCGCAGGTTCGCGGCGATCGCGACGTCGTGGCCGGCGGTGAGGGTCGCCCCCGAGCCGACGAAGGCCGAGACGTTCTCGTTCACCGTCGCCACCGACACCGAGACGCCCCCGCCGAAGGCGCCGAACCCGAAGCCGCCGGTCACCTGCGTGAAGTCGAGGCGGCTGCGGGCGTCGATGCGGATGTCGTGGCCGGCGCTGAGCGTGGCGCCCCGGCCGACGAACGCCGCCGTCCCGGCCGGGATGCCGGCCTCCTGGGGAGGTGCCGTGCGCGACCCGGCGATCACGCCTGCGGGGGATGCAGCGCCGAGCGAGCCGTTGGCCGAGGTCGCGGCATCCTGCAGCACTCCCGCGTTCGCGCGGCCGTGACCGGCGCCGCCGACCTTGCCGATCTCGGTCGAGGCGGAGCCGCCGCCGATGAGCGTGTCGGCGTTCGTCAGCGTCTTGCCCGCGCCCTGGGCGCCCAGTGCGTCGTAGGTCGGGTTGGTCGCGTTGCCGTTCTCGTCCTGGTCGGCGTAGCTGTACGTGCCCACGAGGTCGCCGGCGATGACCCACACCGAGATCGCCGCACCGAGCGCGGCCGCACCGCCCGCGGCGCTCAGCGCGAAGGTGCGGATGTAGCGGTCGGCGAGGGCGGCCACGGCGATGTCGCGCCGGGCCCGCACGTCGCTGCCGGCGATCCACGCGGTGGTGTCGCTGTTCACGACGCCGACGTCGACGCCGCCTGCGAGCCCGATCATGCCGATCGCGAGTCCGCCGGCGATGACGAGCACCGTGAGGTCGTCGACGGCGACGACGCGCACGTCCTGCGTGGCGGAGGCGTTCGGGGTGGCGGTGTTGATGCGCGCGCCGCCGGCGATGTACGCCCGCGTGTCGGCGTTGATCACCTCGACGGTCACCGCTCCGGCGATGCCGGCGGAGAAGCCGGCGCCGGCGGCGACCGCGACCGACACGACATCCTCGCGGCTGACGGCGGTGACGATCACGCCGGTCGCGGTGGTGTGGCCGAAGGCCCCGTCGCCGGCGAGCGTGCCGTCGTGGACGTCGACGGCCGCGCCGTTGCCGGAGGCGTCGACGGTGGCGGCGCCGATCCAGGCCCGCGTCGACTTGGTGAGCACGGTCACACCGACGCCCGCTCCGGCGCCCGCTCCGCCCGCGCCGATGCCGGCGCCGATCGTGATGAGGTCGATGTCGGTGGCGTCGAACGCGGCGACCAGCACGCTGCCGCCCGCCGTGACGGCGGCCCCGTCGTCGATCGAAGCCCACGTCGTGGAGTCGATGACGAGCACGCCCACCGCGCCGCCGAAGCCGACCGCGCCGACCCCCATGGCCACGACGATGACGAGCGTCTCCTCGTTCGCGTCGGCGCGCACGATCACGTCGCCTGCCGCGGTCACCACCGCGTTCTTGCCGATGCGTGCGGTGGTCTGGGCGGTGACGACGGCCACCTGGATGCCGGGGGTCGCAGCGACCCCGCCGCCCGACGCTCCGCCGGCGATGCCGAGCAGCTGGTAGTCGTCGGCGGCGATGACGAGCACGTCGTCACCGGACGAGAGCTGCGCGAGGTCGTCGACCTCGGCGTTCGTCGTGGCGTTCAGGACGTGCACGAGGGCGGAGATCTGGACGCCGAAGAAGAGGCCGCCCGACGCCCCGATGCCGTACATGCCGATGTCGTCGCGGCTCAGCGCGGTGACGGCGACGCCGGTGAAGCCGGTGCGCGCGTTCTCCGTGACGGTGCGGTCCTGGGTGAGCTGCGGCGAGGTGAGCGGGTTCTGCGAGGTGTCGCCGCCGTGCTGGGATTGGTCGTACCCGACGTCCTGGTCGGTGAGGCACGGCGCCGTCACCTGGTGCGGGTCGCGCGTGCCCCCGTTGCAGGCGTTCGCCGCGAGCAGCTCCGACAGTCCGTCCTCGACCGTGATGCCGGGGCGGAGAGCCCGGCCGACGACCACCGCGCGCGCACCGATCACGGCCTCCGTCGTCTTCGTCACGACCGGCACGACCAGCGCGCCCCCGACTCCGCCGATCTCGATGCCGATCGCGAGGTTGCCCGACACCACCTCGACCCGCAGGGCGGAGGATGCGGCGACCTGCACGCTCCCGTCGGCCCGCACCGTCGTCGGGGTCACCGCTGCCGGGGTCCCGGCGATCGTGGCCTTCGTGGTGACGTCGATGACGTACACCCCGACCGTTCCCGCGACCGCGACGTCGCCGCTCACGGCCCCCGCGATCGCGACTCCCACGACGAGCTCGGTCGAGACGGCGATCACCCGCACATCGCCCTGCGCCTGCACCTCGGCGCCCGCGCCGATCCACGCCTGTGTGTCTTTGGCGAGCACGCCGACGGTGAGGCCCGCGCCGATGCCGACGCTGCCGGACCCCGCCGCCGCGCCGGCCGCCGTGACGTGCACGGTGCGGTCGGAGGCGAGGACGAAGACGTCCTGCGCGTTGTTCTCGGCGCCGGCCGTCGTGTTGATGCGGGCGCCCGCGCCGATCCACGCGTGGGTCTCGCGGTCGATCACGGTGACCGCTCCGCCGCCGGCACCGGCGACCTCGCCGGCGCCCGCGAGCCCGATGCCCACGGTGACGACATCCTCGGTCGCCGTGGCGACCACCGCGACACCGCGCCGGAGCACCGTCTGGCCCCGGCCGTCCGGCACCGTGAGGGCCGCGTTGCCGCGGGCGTCCACGACCGCGCCGTCGCCGATGTAGGCGTGCACGGTGCTCACGTCGATCTGCAGCGGCACCGCCACCCCGGCGGCGTTGTCGCCGACAGCGATGCCGCCCGCGACGGCCACGGCGGTGAGGTCGTCCGCTGCGGCGACCAGGATGCTGCCGCCCGCGCTGACGGGGCGGCTGCCGGTGATGCGCGCCACGATGTCGTGCATGATCACGTTGATCGAGATCGAGCCGCCGACAGCGAGGTCGTTGCCTCCCGCGGCGCCCACGGTGACGCTGACGATGGTGGCGGTGAACGCCGGGCTGCCCTCGGTGCTGGGGTCGCCCGGGATGCCGATGACGAGCGCGCTGCCCGTGCCGGTGTCGAGGGACACCGCGCCGGGCACCCCGGTGTCCGCCGGCAGGTAGCCCGCCGTCACGACGATGTTGCGGCCGGCCGAGACCTGCGCGTCGTCGATCGCGGCGATGATCTGGTCGAGCTCGCCGTCGACGGTGGCGGTGTCGCTGTTGGTGTGGTCGGGGTTGGCCGCATCGAAGCTGCCGCCGATGAAGTTGTACGCGAACGATGCGCCGACCGCGACGCCGCCGAACGCGATGCCGACGCCGCCGGCGACGACGACGAGGGTCACCGACTCGGCGGCCGTGACGAGCACGTCGCGCCCGGCCTGCACCGCGGGGCTGTGCGCGACGACCGCGGTGAGGGTGTTGGCGATCGAGTTGACGGTGACGGACCCGCCGATCGCGAACCCGTTGTCACCGGCGAGCGCGCCACCCACCGCGATCGCGACGAGCGTGGCCGTCGAGCGCGCGGCGACCGTGATGTCGGATGCCGCACCCCGCGCGAACACCGACACCCCGTCGATGCGGGCCGAGATCACGTTCGAGATGAGGTTGTAGCTGATGGCGGCGCCGACGGCGGGGCCGCTGGTGGCCAGAGCGACGCCGCCCGACAGCGACGCGATCACCGAGGCATCGGTCGCGGTCACCGACACCGGGCCCTGCGCGTCGATGACCGAGGCGCCGATCGGCGACGACGACACGGTGTCGACGATCTCGGCGATGATCCGGTTGTCGACGATGTTGATGAGGAGCGAGCCCGACGCGGCGATGCTGTTGCCGGTGGACGCCGAGGCGGTGACGCCGACCGCGACACCGCCGATCTCGGCCTTCGAGGTCGACTCGACCGTGACCTTGCCGTCCGTGGTGAGGTCGACGTCGTCGAGTCGCGCTTCGACGTCTCCCTGGATCTCGTTGTACCCGACGGCGGCGCCGATCGCGCTGCCTGTCGTGACCGCGATCGCGCCGCCCAGGGCGACGATGCCGGAGTCGTCGGTGGCAGCGACCGTGACGTCGAGCGTGTTCGTGGAACTCGTCGCTCGGAGGATCGTGCTGCGGGTGATCTCGGCGATCGTGCGGTAGACGAGGAGGTTGACCGCGAAGTGGAAGGCGCCGCCGATGTGCGCCTGGGCGTCGGCGGCGAGGCCGACCCCGGCGCCGATCGCGTAGATGCGCTGACCGGTGTCGTCGTTGAGGCTCTTCGCCGTGACCGACAGCACCTTGCCGCCGATCGTGAGCGTCGAGCCCGAGATGCGCGCGCTCGAGATGAGGGGTCGCGCCTCGGTGCCGAGCAGGTTGAGCGCGATGCCCAGGCCGATGCCCACCGCGCCGCCGAACCCGATGCCGCCGCCGACGGCGACGATGCGCGTGCCGTCGCGCGCGGCCACCACCACGTCGGATGCGATGACGCCGCGCACGTTCTGCACGACAGCCTCGGTGGTGCCGTAGACGGTGTTGAACGAGAACGAGCCTGCGACCGAGACCGACTGGGTGCCGGCCGCGGCGGCCATGCCGGCCGAGACGCTGATCAGGTCACCGGTGCGGGTTGCCTGCACGACGAGCGATCCGTCGGTCGTGGTGAGGTCGGTGGCGACGATGAAGGCCCGGGTCGTCGCATCGATGAGGTTCACGCTGAGCGCGCCGGCGAGCGCCGCGGCATTCGTCTTCGCGCCCGCCACGAGCGCGGCGCCTCCGGTGATCGCCCGCTGCCAGAAGTCGTCGAGCGCGGTGACGGTGATGCTTCCCGCGGTGAGATGGCCCGCGTCGGCGATCGACGCCTGCGTGGTGTCGACCACGACGTTCACCGCGATCGCCGCAGCGACGGCGGCCTGCGACTGCGTCGCCGGCTGGGCGTTGCCGCCGAGGAGCTGCAGCGCCTTGGGCGATGCGCCCGCGGGCGGCGTGGGCTGTGGCGCCGCGGGTCCGGAGAAGGCACCCGCCACCGTGAAGGCCCACAGGTCGCCGTCGAGCTTCGCCAGCACGTCGACGACGCCGGTCACCGTGATGTTCGCGTTCGGCCGGGCCGTCGCGGTGCTGGTGGCCGAGGCATCCGGATTCCCGATCACGGCCTTGGTCGTGCGGTGCAGGTCGTTGATCGCCAGGGAGAACCCGACACCGAGCCCGGTGCCGAATGCGACGGCGCCGACCCACGTGACCTGGGTCATCAGGTCGCCCGCGTACAGGCGCACGTCGCGACCCGTCACGATGGCGTTCGCACCGAGCTGCACCAGCGTGTCGCTGCGCTGGCCGATGTAGGCGACCGAGCCCGAGATCGTGAACGCGCCGCCGTTGCTGCCGGACTGCACGAGGTCGATGTGGAACAGCGCCTCTTCGGCCTTCATGTTGAAGCCGCCGTCGGTGCCGCTGAAGATGCGGGCGCCGTCCTGCACGATCGCGTGGGTGGTGTTGTCCTGCACGAAGATGAGGAACGCGCCTCCCGCGCCGCCCTTCTCGCCGCCCCCGCTCACGGACGGCGTCTCGAGCCGCTCCTTGATCTTCACGTCGGCGGTGTCGAGATCGAGGTCGGGAAGCGAGAAGTTGCCGGTCATCGACAGCAGCTGCTGGTAGTTCGTCGCCTCGACCGACACCGTCTGCTCGCCGGTGTTGTTGATGTGCGTCGCGTTGATCGCCTCGGGGTCGGCGGCGTCGGTCGAGCGCCACTTCTCGTCCTGGTTGATCCAGGCGCCGCCCTGCACGGTCGCCGTCGAGACGTTGGTGAGCACCAGCACAGCGAGCGAGCCGGCGAGCGCGATCTTGTCGGCGGTCGCGGTGGACGTCGTCCACGCGTTGAACATGCCCTGGAGGCCGAGGGTGGTGTTGAGGTACTTGAGCACCGCGTCGGGACCCTCGCTGCGCAGGCGGTCGATGAACTCGCTCCACGACAGCGGGATGTACTCGTCGAACCGCACCAGGAACGGGTAGCTCACGTCGGAGATCACGCGCGTGGCGCGCAGCCCGTCGACCTTCGCCCCCGTCTTCACGGTGGCGATCGCCGTGTTGTCGAAGTTCCCGACCGACACCGCGACGCTGATGGCCGTGTCGGCGCTCGAGCCGGCCAGGCCGCCAGCCGCGTCCGTCTGAGGCTCGATGCTGCTGTTGGCGCTGATCGTGTAGCCCTGCGCGATCGTGGCCTTGATCTCGAGGTCTTCGCCCGACTTCACGACGGCGGTGGAGCCGATCGTCGTCTCGACGTGGTGGCCTGCGTCGATGACGGCCAGCGCCCCGGCGACCGCCAGTGGCGGCGGAGACCCCAGCCCGGCAGCGGGGGCGTGCGCCCCGAACGCGAACGCCGCGGCATCGAACAGCTGGTTGACGGCGTTGCCCGCGAAGGACTCTTTGAGCCGGGCCCACCACGTCACCGGGTGGCCGGCGTCGGCGAGGCCGGCGGCGGCGCTCGAGGAGTCCTTCGCCTCGAGCTTGGCGAGGATGCCGACGCCCGTCGCGAACCCGGTGTCGAGCACGTGCTTGGCGGCGAAGTGGTAGCCGCCCGCCTGCGCCGGGCCGATGTCGATGAGCACGCCGGCGCGGGCTTCGTTCTCGGTCTCGGCGAGCCCGATCACCTGCGCGTCGGTGAAGCGCGTGTTGCCCTGCAGGTTGGTCTGGTTGGTGCTCGCGACGACGTAGTAGGTGGCGCCGTCGACGAGGCCGTCGATCTTCGCGTCGCCCTTCTGGTGGTACACCACCGCCTGGCCGAGCTCGAACGTGTTGAACACACCGCCGGTCCAGTGCAGCGTCACCGTGTTGGCCGCGGCGTCGACGTCGGCCGCGCTGAAGTCGCGCGTGTTGTTCGTCGTCGCGGGGAACCCGGCCTGCGTGAGGTCGACGGTGAACTGCTGCAGGCACACGAGGTAGGCCAGGTACGCGGCGTGGTCGTCGCCGGCGGCGCTGCAGGTCGCGGCGCGCACCGCGGCCTGCTCCGACGAGGCCAGCGCGATGAATTCCGATTCGTTGAGGTCGAGGGTGGTCGGGTCGTCGGCCATCCACACGACGAAGTACGTGCGTCCCCCGACGAGCCCGCCGATGTTGCTGCCGCGGCGCGGACTGTAGGTGACGGTGTCCTCGGTGACGAGGCCGTGCATGCCCACGTGGATGCGGTCGTACGCGTAGTCGACGTAGCCGACGTCCGTGATGTTCGTGACGAGGGGGTCGATCTCGATCTTCACGGTCGAGCACCCGGTGAGCGTTCCGGTGAGGTCTTCGCACGGGGTCATGTGCGCGATCACCGTGCCGTTCACGACCGTCGTGACATCCGCCTTCGACAGCTCGATGCTGAAGGCGAGCCCGGCCGACCCGTCGGCGTACATGCCCGATTCGGCCTCGGCCTCGGACTCGACCGTGCCGCCGGCGACGAGGTTGGCCGTCTTCCCTGCCTCGATGACGGCGCCCGCGGCGACGTCGATGTGCGCGTTCGCCACCGCGTTGCTCACTGCGACGGCGATGGCCACCTGTGTGCCGCCCGGGTTCGCGAGACTCTTGATCTCACGTTCGGTCGAGGCGCTGATCGAGGCGCCGGCGTTGGCGGTGGCGGTGATGACGATCGCGGCGGTGCTCGTGATGAGCGCGTCCTTCTTGATGATCACCGTGGCGGTCGCCGTGGCCTGCACGAAGCCGGCGCTCACGAGGCTGCCGCGTGCGGTGCCGTTCGCGACGGCCGCCGCCGTGGCGTACATGCCGACGGTGTCGTCGCCGATGAGCTGGGCGCCGACGCCGATCGTGATCGTGGCGGTGGACTTCTTGAGGAGCAGCTTGACCGGGAGGGCGATGATGCTGCCGAGGAGGCCCGTGAGCGGGTCGAGCACGTAGCTGCCGACCTCGCGCGCGACGCCGAGATACTCGGCGAGGCTGCGGTCCTCGGCCTGCGCGATGAAGAAGATGCCCGTCGCGTGGATGGTCGCGCCGTCGCCGACAGTGATCGACACGTTCCGGTCGGTCGCGAAGACGGGTGAGAGATTCTCGGCGAACGCGCTGCCGATCTGCCGGGCGCGGAAGGTGACCCAGCCGGCCCCGGTGTCGATCGCGACGTTCGCGTTCACCGTGATGTGCGCGGCGTAGATCTCCATCACGCCGTCGTTGGTCCAGACGTCCCCCGTGAAGGTGACGCTGTCGGCCTCGGGGTCGTCGACGAAGATCGGCATGTCGTCGCTGAGCCGGCGGTTGCCGTAGACGATGAACGTGGCTTCGCTCACCCAGCCGGCCGCGAGGCCGGTGACGACGATGGTGTCGGCGCCGTCGAGGCCCTCGACCACGAGCGACGTGCTCGGCACCGCGAACTCGATCACGGTGGTCACGACCTGGGTGATCGGGTCGTACCAGCCGTGCGAGCCGTAGTCGACGCGCATCCGGTTCGGATCGGTGGGGTGAGCCGAGATGGTGATGGTGTCGTTCGACGCGGTGCCGGTGATGCGCACCGTGTCGCCGCCGACGGTGAGGAAGGGGGTCTGCTGGTCGAGGCCGGTGTAGGCGATCACCCGGCCGTAGAGCGACGCGGTTCCGGCAGCATCCGTTCCGCTGATGTTGTAGAGCGCGCCGCTGATGCTGCCGCACAGGACGACGCAGGAGATGACCAGGATGTCGGTGCCGCCGCTGCCGCCGGCCACCGATCCGATGGAGCCGGTGCCGACGACGTCGAACACGTCGGCGTTGTTCGCGGTGCCCACGAGGTTCTCGATGGACGAGAAGGCGATACCGGCGACCGTGCCGGAGTTCGCGCCGTCGATCGTCCAGCGCACACTCGCGTCGGGAGGACCGCGGATCGAGTCGGAGCTGCTCGCGGAACCCACCAGCCTGTCGATGCCCGAGAAGGTGCCGAAGCCGACGACCACGTTGACGGGCGGGACGTACGACAGCGTCACGTCGATGCCTCCGGCGAACGGCGACGCGGCACTGGCCGCGATGACCTGCACGCTCACGGTGCGCGACTCGCCCGGCAGGCCCGGCGCCGAGATCCCGAGCACCCGGAACAGGATCCAGGCCGACGGGTCGTCCGCACTCGAGATCAGCAGCTGGCCGCCGCTCTGCGAGGTGTCGATGCGATCGATGGATGCCGCGACCGACGCGCCCGCCGCATCCGTGGTGCTGATGACGACCTGGGTCGCCTGGTTCTGATCCGGGGTGTTGAGCCGCACCGTCCCGGCCGCGGGTGCGCCCGCGGTGGCGGCGGAGAACGCGGTCGCGATGTCGACCGCGCCGCCGGCGAGGATGGCGACGATCTGGCCGCCGCGCGCCGAGAAGTCGAGCACGTCGACGGGCGCCGCCGCAGCGTCCGCGACCGCACCGCCTTCGACGCCGCCCGAGAGCGCGCCGCCCGCCAAGACCTTGAAGGTGTCGTCGGCGTTGCCGCCCACGAGGGTGCCGATACCGGTGAACGACGTCGTGCCGAGGGTTCCGGCATCCGCTCCCGAGACGGTCCAGGTGTTCGCGGCGTCGGGGCCGACCAGCGTGTTCGCGCCGCCGCCGCCCGCGATCGAGCCGATCGACCCGGTGCTGCGCATCGCGAACGCGTCGGCACCCGAGCCGCCGACCACGGTGTCGATGCCGCTGAACGAGATGTCACCCGTGAATCCGGTGCCCGGCCCGTCGATCACCCACTGCGTGTCGGCGGCGCCGCCCGCGAGGCTGTCGGTTCCGGCGCCCTGCAGGCGTTCCACGCCGGTGAAGGCGACGGAGGCGGCACCTGCCGCGAGCACGCCGGCTCCGGGGCCGGTGAGGGTCCACTGCACGCTGCCCACGGGACCGGTGACGGTGTCGCTTCCCGCGCCGCCGTCGAACGTGATCCCGATGCCGGCGAGCGCCGCCAGCGCCGCCGCGGAGAACACGACGGTGTCGTCGCCGCCCGAGCCGACGATCGCGAGGGCGCTGATCGTGTCGAGGGCGCGCCTCTCCGCGCCGATCACGAGGTCCGTGCCGTCGACCGTGACGGTGACGGCGCCCGCGATCGAGATCGACCACGGGGTGGCGGCGGCCAGCGCGGTGACGGTGAGGGATGCCTCGGGCGCGGCCGGCTGCGCCGCCGCCGGGTCCTCGGCCGCCACGTCGGCGGTCGCAGGGTCTTCGACCGCGGGGGGCGCGACGGACTCGGCGGCCGGGTCGGTCGTCGAGGCGGAGTCGGGGGCTGCCGGTGCCGGGTCCACGACGGGCGCCGGTTCCGCGGCCGGCGCTTCCGCCGGAGCTGGGGCGGGTTCGGCCACCGGAGGCGCCGGCTCGCCCGCGCCCGGGTCGGTCGCCGCGGGGTCGCCGGTCACGGCGTCCGTCGCCGCGGTCAGCGGCAGCTCCGCGCCGGCGGCCAGCGCACGGAGCACGCTGACCCGGGCACCGGCGTCGACGCCGCGGGTGAGATGACGCTCGCCCGGCGCGAGGCTCTCGTGCATGATCGCGTCGGCGCGGCCGAGGTCCGCGCGGCCGAGCAGGTGCCCGATCTCGTGCGCGAGCACCGTCTGCAGGTCGAAGCGTCCCGCCGCCGGGCTCGAGCCCGAGGCGTGCGCGACGTCGCCGGAGCGCTGCGCGAACTCGTGCGAGGTGGACGGGGTGCTGTCGACGAACCAGCCGCGGCCCGCAGCATCCATGTCGATCGTGATCGTGCGTCCGGACGTGACCGCGAGCCGATCGCCGCTGACGGCGCCGACGCGCACGACGGCGCCCGTGAGGCCGGTCTCGCCCCACACCGCCAGGGCCGCCGGAAGCACCGTGTCGATGTCGGCGGGCGTGAGGACGCGGATCGCGGAGGAGGACCCGACGGGCGCGGCGGAGCGGAGCGCGAACTCGTCGGCGACGGCCGCAGGAGGGACCATGAGCGGGGTGATCGCCATCGAGAGCGAGACGGTGGCGGCGACCGCCGCGGAGCGCGCGCGTGACATCGTCGCTTGGCGCTCAGCGCGCAAGGGTCCCCGCGATTTCGCCACCGCAGCCCTCCCCAGGGCCTCAGACAGATCCCGAATCCGCCGCATCGACGCGGCGCGGGCGCCCACACCAGCACCCGAGACGGATGATGGCCCTGCGCGGGCGGCCTGTCAAGATACTGTCGTCAACAGCATCCATATTCGTTTCGGCGCATCAATGCGCGAAGCGGAGGAATCCCGTGAAGGCGAGTTCACGCGCTCGGGGCAGCAGGTCCGCACGGAGCGCACCGGCGTCGACCTCGAGCAGGTCGGCGATCGCGTCGATGAGAACCCCGACGGGAAGGTCGCCGTCGCACGCGCCGACGAGCGCGGCGAGCCCCGGATCCACGCCGAGGGCGCGACCGAACCCGCCACCCTGGCGCAGTTCGATGACGGTCGGATCCTCGGCTCCGGGCAGGTGATGACGCGCTTCGGTGACGTCGGGGGCGACGACGAGGACGGATGCCGCGAGCCCCGCGTCGTCGAGCCCGCTCAGGCGGTCGTGGGCGTCGAGCGCGGCCGCGAGATGCGCCCCGAGCCCGTCACCCGCGAGGGCCGTGTGGAGGGTCTCATACCGGGCGAGCGTGGGCGTCCCGTCAGCCGGACGGCGCAGCAGCAGGTATCCGAAGCCCACCTCCGTCACCGCGCGGGCCGCGAAGTCGTCGAGCCAGGCGTCGACGAGTCTCGCGAAGCCGGGCGTGCCGGGCAGCGTGCCGCCGTCGCGCACCCACAGCTCGGCGTACGACAGCGGGTCCAGGCTCTCGCGCTCGACGACCCAGGCGTCGAGCGGCACCGGCGACGACTCGACCCATCCGCGCACACGCTCGAGGCCGGGCACGCCGTCGCGCGTCTCCCAGTTGCCGAGCAGCTGCGCGACCCCGCCGGGCGCCAGGTGCGCGCCGACCCCCTTCACGAACGCAGCCACGACGTCGTCGCCGACCATCCCGCCGTCGCGGTACTCGTAGGCGGGGACGTCGGCGACCCGCGGCGTGATCACGAACGGCGGGTTCGACACGACACGGTCGTACTGCTCTCCGGCGACCGGCTCGAAGAGGCTGCCCAGCCGCACCTCGATGCCGTCGATGCCGTTGAGGAGGGCGTTCAGCCGCGTGAACGACAGCGCGCGAGGCGAGATGTCGGTCGCGACGACGTGGGCGGCGTGCGCGCGGGCGCGCAGCGCCTGGATGCCGCAGCCCGCCCCGATGTCGAGCGCGCGCTCCGCGGGGGTCGGCAGCTGCAGCCCGGCGAGCGTCAGCGACGCGCCGCCGACGCCGAGCACGTGATCTTCGGGCAGCGGCCCGCCGAGCGCCGCCTCGTCGAGGTCGCTTCCGATCCACCATTGTCCGGATCCCGAATCGTCGGCGTAAGACTGCGGTCGCACCACCGCCAGCGGGCGCACCTCGCCGCCGTCGATCTCGGCGAGACCCAGCCGCGCGAGTCCTTGCGCACCGGCACGCACGAGCGCGTGATCGACGGATGCCTCGGCCTGCGGCATCCCGAGCACTAGAAGCCTGCCCAGCACGGCGAGGGCGTCGCCGCGGTCGCCGAGGGCCCGCGACGCCGGCGACCGGAGGCCGCGCGCGATCGCATCGTCGGCCGCGGCGCCCCACGCGTCGCGCAGGGCTTCGGCGGTGAACCCCGCGCTGCGCAGGTCGGCGGCGAGGTCACGGCACAGGTCGGTATCCGGTTCGGGGAGCACGGCTCCATTCAACCGCGCCGCCCGCCCTCCGGCAGGCTCGGAGGCGCGGACCGTAGAATCTCCTCGATCGTGCGGTCAGGACATCGCACAGGAGCGAACCCCCCGACAGGATGATCGTGACTTCACCGCGAGCCCCGCGGCGTGCCCCGCGCCGCGCACCGCGTCTCGTGACCGCCGCCATGGCGGCCGGAGCCGTGCTCGCCGCTCTTCTGCTGCCCGCTCCGGCGATCGCGGCGGATCCGACACCGATCCCCTCGCCGAGCGTGAGCTCCGCGGTCCCCGCCGGCACCACCGTGTTCACCTTGTCGCCGGTCGCCAACGGCATCGTGAACCCGGGCGATGCGCTGAGCGTGTCGGTCTCGATCCAGAACGGGACGGATGCGGAGCTCGCGGCCGCGACCGTCACCCTCTCCCTCGGACGCACGCCGCTCGCCGACCGCGACGACCTGGGCGACTGGCTCGACGGCAGCTCGCCCGAGCTCGCGCTGGAGCCGATC
Organism: Microbacterium sp. Leaf288; assembly: GCF_001422925.1. Lineage (GTDB taxonomy): Bacteria > Actinomycetota > Actinomycetes > Actinomycetales > Microbacteriaceae > Microbacterium. Next base: position 429,465 of record NZ_LMNI01000001.1, on the reverse strand, counting down.
GGCACCGACTCGATCGCCGCTGTCGAGCCCGGCGGCTTCCAGGTCCGCGGCATCACGGTCGCAGCCGACGACCCTGCCCTCGCCGGCCTCGCCCCGGGCGTCTACCCGCTCGCGGCGTCGTACCCCGCCGCGGAGGGCACCGTCACGTCGACGAGCGCGATGATCGTGCCGCCCACCGAGGCCATCGACGTCGGCATCGGCGTGGTCGTGCCGATCACCGCAGGTCCTCTCAGCGAGGGCCTGCTCACCGCGGGGCAGCTGGCCGAGCTCACCGCGCCGGACGGCGATCTCACCAACCAGCTCGACGGGGTCACCGGCACCGCCGCCATCCTCGCGGTCGACCCCGCCGTGCCCGCGTCGATCCGGGTGCTCGGCACCTCGGCTCCCGAGTCCGCGCTCGAGTGGCTTTCGCGGCTCGAGGCCATCCAGAACTCGCGCTTCGCCCTGCAGTTCGGCGACGCCGACGTCACCGCGCAGCTGCAGGCGGGCCTCCCGCGTCCGCTGCAGCCCACCTCGTTCAGCGCGTACATGTCGTCCTCGAACTTCGCGACGCCGACGCCGACTCCGACCCCGACGCCCACCCCGGCGCCGTCGGATGCGCCGACCACCGCACCCACCCCACAGCCCGACAGCGCACTCCCGAGCACCGACGAGCTCCTGGTCGTCGGCCCCGCCACCCGCCAGGGCGTGTACTGGCCCGCCGACGGCACGGCGGACGAGCAGATCGTCTCCCACCTCGCCGACATCGCGACCGCCGACGGCACCGCCCCTGTCACGCTCATCCCGTCGTCGACGACGGATGCCGGCTCCGACGGCCGCACCGTCTCGGCGCACGGCCGGGTCGGCGCCGGCGAGGTGCTCGTCTACGACAGCGACGTCTCCGCCGCGCTCGATGACGCATCCCAGCAGGAGGAGTCCTGGCTGCGGGGCGCCCCGCTCACCACGGCCACCGCCTACCTCGCCTTCGCGGCGGCCGAGACCGACGGGCCCCTGCTCGTCACCGTCGGCCGCGGCGACGGACGCTCGCGCGTCGAGCTCGGCGCCGCGATCTCCGCGGCCTTCTCCGCCCCCGACGTGACGCCCCGCACCATCGCGACGGTCGCAGCGGGGGAGGCGTTCGACCTCGAGCTGACCGGCGTGGAGTCTTCGCCCGAGCGCGCGGCCGCGGCATCCGCTCTCGTCGCCGACGAAAGCGAGCTCGCCCGGTTCGCCACGATCCTCGACCAGCCGTCGATGCTGACCGGACCCGAGCGCGCCGACATCCTGCAGCTGCTCGGCGTCGCGTGGATCGGCGACGCCACCTGGTCGACGCAGCTCGCCGACCACCGCGCCGCGACCGCCGGCACCCTGGACTCGGTCGCACTCCTCCCCACCAGCCCGAGCGACCTCTACGGGTCGAGCGCCGCCCTCCGATTCTGGGTGCGCAACGACCTGCCGTACCCGGTCAACCTCGTGCTGTACACGACCCGTGACAACCTGCGGCTCGACGTGCAGGGCGAGACGCCGATCGTCGCGACACCGCAGAGCAACACCCGCGTCGAGGTGCCGGTGCAGGCCCGCGTGGGCCGCGGCGACGTCACGCTGACCCTGCAGCTGCGCAGCCCCGCCTTCGTCGCCATCGGCGAGCCCGAATCCGTCGAGATCAACGTCTACGCCGACTGGGAGGCCGTCGGCATCGCCGCCCTGGCCGTGCTCGTCGGCATCCTCCTCCTGTTCGGCATCGCACGCACCGTGCTGCGCATGCGCCGCAAGCGCAAGGGAACGGTCCCCACGCCCACCGAAGGGGACAAGCGGTGAGCGGGATCGGGCGCGCCAGTGCGCTCATCGGCGCGGGCACGATCGTGTCGCGCCTCACCGGCTTCCTCCGCTCCGTCGTGCTGGTGTCGGCCATCGGCGCGACCACCGCAGGGGGCAACGCGTTCGCGATCGCGAATCAACTCCCGAACAACATCTACGCGATCATCTCGACAGGCCTCCTGAGCGCCGTCGTCGTGCCCCAGATCGTCAAGGCCGCCGCCCATGACGACGGTGGGCGCGCCTTCGTCTCGAAGCTCTTCACCCTCGGGACGGTCGTGCTCCTCGGGACCGCCGTCCTCGCCACGATCGCAGCTCCGTGGCTCGTCGCCCTGTACGCGCCCGGTTATCCCCCTCAGCAGCAGGCCTTGGCAACGGCATTCGCCTACTGGTGTCTGCCGCAGATCTTCTTCTACGGTCTGTTCGCGCTCGTCGGCGAATCCCTCAACGCTCGGCGCGTGTACGGGCCCTACACGTGGGCACCCATCGTCAACAACATCGTGTCGATCGCCGGTTTCCTCGTCTTCATCTGGCTCTTCGGCCCGACGGGTTCCGCGACGGCGTGGACGCCCGAGATGATCGCGGTGCTCGCGGGTACCGCGACGCTCGGCATCGTGGTGCAGACGGGGATCCTCTTCCTCTTCTGGCGGCAGACAGGACTGCACATCCGCCCCGACTTCGGCTGGAAAGGCGTGGGACTCGGGCAGATCGGAAAGCTCGCCGGCTGGACCTTCCTCATGGTCGTCGCGGGTCAGCTCGCCGGACTGGTCCAGTCGCAGGTCATGTCGGAGATCCCCAAGGGCGACCCGGGCGTCTTCGTGGCGCAGAACGCGTGGCTGCTGTTCATGCTCCCGTACTCGATCATCGTGCTGTCGATCGGCACCCCGTACTTCACCCAGTTGAGCGAGCACGCCGCGGCGGGCCGCGACGGTGAGGTGCGGGGCGACATCGGTCGCAGCATCCGCACGCTCGGAGTGTTCGTGGTCGCCGCCACGGCCGCGCTCGCTGCCGCCGCCATTCCCGCGTCCCGCATCTTCACCGGCAGCCCCGACGAAGCGGTCGCCGCAGCGGGGGTGCTTCTCTGCTACCTCGTGAGCCTGATCCCGCTCGCCGTGCTGTTCGTCGTGCAGCGCAGCTTCTACGCCTACGACGACACCCGGACCCCCTTCTTCTTCACGATCCTGCAGTGCGCGATCGTCGTCCTCACCGCCTGGGGTGCGCTATGGGCCTTCCACGAAGGCGTGCTCCCTTCCGCGCAACTGGTCGCCGCGGTCGCTCTGGGTCAGTCTTTCGCCAGTGTCGTGCAGGTGATCGTCGCGACCTGGCTGCTGCATCGGCGGCTGGGAAGCATCCACGTCGGCTCATGGCTGTGGGCGCTCGGACGGTTCGCACTGGCCGCGGTTCCTGCGGGCGTCGTCGGCTGGCTGACGTTCGAGCTGCTGGGCGGCGTCGACGGCTGGACGGTGTCCGACAAGATCCTGGGTGCCGCGGGCGCCGCCATCATCGGCATCGTGGTCATCGCGGTCTATGTCGGCATCCTCGCCGTCTTCCGCGCGCCCGAGCTGGCGGTCGCCACCGGCCTCGTGCGCCGCTTCCTGCCCGGCCGCCGCTGAGACCACCTGCCCATGTGTCCCGCCGGGGCGCGGGGGACGGGTCACGGAATGCCGCGCGGTTACCATGTGTTGAGGCATCCGGAGCCATCGCGCGTGTCATGGGACGTTCCGCGAGGCTTCACGAGGAAAGGTGCGCACGTGCGTCAGGTCATCATCATCGGTTCGGGTCCCGCGGGTTACACGGCGGCCATCTACGCCGCACGGGCCAACCTGAGCCCGCTCGTCGTGGCGAGCTCGGTCGAGGCCGGCGGCGAGCTGATGAACACCACCGAGGTCGAGAACTTCCCCGGGTTCCCCGAGGCGATCATGGGTCCTGACCTCATGGCGAAGATGCAGGAGCAGGCCGAGCGGTTCGGCGCCGAAGTGCTCTACGACGACGTCGTCTCGCTCGACATCGACGGCCCCGTCAAGAAGGTCACCCTCGGCAGCGGCGCCTCGCACGAGGCGGACGCGCTGGTGTTCGCGACCGGTTCCGCTCCCCGCAAGATCGGCATCGAGGGCGAAGCCCGCCTGTCCGGACGCGGCGTGTCGTACTGCGCGACCTGCGACGGATTCTTCTTCCGCGAGCGCGTGATCGCCGTCGTCGGCGGCGGCGACTCCGCGATGGAGGAGGCCACCTTCCTCACCAAGTTCGCGTCGAAGGTGTACATCATCCACCGTCGCGACGAGCTGCGCGCCTCGAAGATCATGCAGGAGCGGGCGTTCAAGAACGACAAGATCGAGTTCGTCTGGAACAGCGAGGTCGTCGACATCCTCGGCGACGAGGCGGTCACCGGCGTCGTGCTCGAGGACACCGTCGACGGCTCGCGTCGCGACCTGGCGCTGGACGGCGTGTTCGTCGCGATCGGCAACGACCCGCGCACGCACCTCGTGCACGACAAGCTCGACCTCACCGCCGAGGGCACCGTGTGGGTCGATGGCCGCTCGTCGCGCACGTCGGTGCCCGGTGTGTTCGCCGCCGGTGACGTGATCGACCCGACCTACCGTCAGGCCGTCACCGCCGCGGGCAGCGGCACCGTCGCGGCCCTGGACGTCGAGCACTTCCTCGCCGCGCTCGGCGAGGCCGGCGCTCCCGCCCCCGACGCCGCCGAGATCGACGGACTTCCCGGCGCCGAGCCGGTCGCCAAGGTCGACGCCGCATAGCGCTCGACCGGGCGCCGCACAAGCCCGGGAACACTTCACGCCCCTCTCGCGTTGAATGAGCGTGGACAGACTTCCCAGAGAAGGAGAAACACAGATGACCGCCAAGGCGACGACTTCCGCCACGTTCGAGCAGGACGTGCTCCAGGCCGAGGGTCCGGTGCTCGTGGACTTCTGGGCGGAGTGGTGCGGCCCGTGTCGCATGGTCTCGCCCGTCCTCGACCAGATCCAGTCGGAGCACCCCGACAAGATCACGATCCTCAAGCTCAACGTGGACGAGAACCCCGACCTCGCGATGAAGTACCAGATCACCTCCATTCCCGCGATGAAGGTGTTCAACAAGGGCGCGGTCGAGACGACCATCATCGGCGCCAAGCCGAAGTTCGCGCTCGAGCAGGATCTCGCGGCCTACATCGGCTGAGTCCCCTCACGCTTCCCGAAGACCCCGCCGACCCGTTCGGCGGGGTTTTCGCATTCCTACCGGGGATTTCCTCAATATGCTGTTTCCGGCATCCGAGATTCCGTCGAGAATCTTCGTGGGCGATGTCGATCTGCGGGAGGCTGGTTCGACGCACATGGTGAAGGGGCCCGGACGGGCCTCCAACCGGGCCACGATCGCCCCGACGAAAGGGATTCCCATGCGTTACATGCTCATCATGCAGGTCGGTGCCGAGGCTGCTGCGGCATTCGATCCCGAGGCGTTCGACATGGCGGAGGCGTACGCCGCCATGGGCGCGTACAACGAAGAGCTGCAGAAGGCCGGAGTGTTCCTGAGCGCCGAAGGGCTGTCCGACGCCGCCGAGGGCTTCCGGGTCGACTTCGACTCGGTCCCGCCCGCGGTGACCGACGGACCGTTTGCCGAAGCGCGCGAGGTCTTCACCGGCTTCTGGATTCTCGAGGTCGCCTCCCGCGAGGAGGCCGAGCACTGGGCGCGCAAGTGCCCGTTGGGCCCCGGCACCGCACTGGAGGTGCGTCGCGTCAACGAGCTCAGCGATTTCGACCAGAACGACGAGTGGATCGCCAAGGAGAAGGAGTGGCGTGCCGCCAACTCGTGACTCGTGAGCTGCGCGCGTCAGCTCGCTTCGGCACGCACCGTCGGGTCCCACCGGCGGTGCGTGTTCGCGTCACCCAGCAACGACCACACGGCGCGGGTGAGCGGGGGATAGTCGATGGCGATCTGCCTCAGCACGCGGTAGTGGCGGCTGGCGTTGGGGCGCGCCCCGCCGTCGGCGGCGATGTTCTCGGCGCGGAGCAGATACACGACGAGCTCGTCGACGGACGGGAGATCGTCCATGAACTCCCACGGGTCCTCGCCGGCACGGAGGCGCTCATGCACCAGCACCGAGAGCTCGTCAGCGGCTTCGGCACGGAGCAGCTCGAGGCTCGCACGTCGCCGCGGGGTCTGCTCGTCGTTCGCCATCAATCCAGGGTACGTGCCGATCCCGACACCGTGGGTCACGCGCCTACGCTGGCAGCATGACCTCCCACGACGATGCCCACGCGCGCCGTGCGGTCGAAGCCGTGTGGCGCGACGAGTCCGCGCGCATCGTCTCGGCGCTGACTCGGCACACCGGCGACTTCGCATGGGCCGAGGATCTCGCTCAAGAGGCGCTCGTCGAAGCCCTCGCCGCGTGGCCGGGCAGCGGCATCCCTGACAATCCGGGAGCCTGGCTCATGTCGGTCGCCAAGCGGCGCGCGATCGACGTGTGGCGACGGCGCGAGCGGATGTCGCAGCGCGAGCCCCTGTTCGTCTCGGAGGCTCTCGTGGCCGAGGCGATCGACTCGGTGCCCGACGATGCCGACCCCGACCGCATCGACGACGACGTGCTGCGTCTCGTCTTCGTCGCCTGCCACCCGGTGCTCCCGGCACAGGCGCGCCTCGCCCTCACCCTGCGCACGGTGGCCGGTCTCACCACCGAGCAGATCGCTCGGGCGCTGCTGGTGACCGTGCCGACGGTGCAGCAGCGCATCGTGCGGGCCAAGCGGACCCTCGCGGCAGAGGGCGTGCCGTTCGAGGTGCCCGACCGTGCCGAACGGCCGGCACGGCTGGCGAGCGTGCTCCAGGTGATCTATCTCCTCTTCACCGAGGGGTACTCGGCGGCGGAAGGGGAGGGGGTCATCCGTCCCGACGTCGCGCGCGAGGCGGTGCGGCTGGGTCGGCAGCTCGCCGCGCTCATGCCGCCTGAGCCCGAGATCTGGTCGCTCATCGCGCTCATGGAGTTCCAGTCGTCGCGCTTCGCCGCGCGCATCGACACCGACGGACTCCCGGTGACCCTGGAAGACCAGGACCGCCGTCGATGGGATCGTTCCGCGATCGCCCGCGGCCTGGAGGCGATGGAGCACGCGGATGCATCGAATCGAGGTCTCGGCTACTACGGCCTGCAGGCCGCCATCGCACGGTGCCACGCGGTCGCCCCGTCGTTCGGCGAAACGGACTGGGAGCAGATCCTCCGGCTCTACGACGCGCTCGTGTCGCTCGCGCCGTCTGCCGTCGTCCGCCTCAACCGCGCCGTCGCGCTCTCCATGGCGCGTGGTCCTGAGCCCGCTCTCGCCGTCGTGGACGCGCTCGAGCCCGAGTTGTCGGGGTTCCGCCCTCTCCCGGCCGTGCGCGCGGAGCTGCTGGAGCGACTCGGACGAACGGATGCCGCAGCCGCGGCGTTCCTCGCCGCGGCGGAGTTGCCGGGCAACGCCGCTGAGACTGAAGCGCTGCGCCGGCGCGCTCGGGCGCTCGGGCGCCTATGACGCCTCGAGGGCCCCGTACTCCGTCTCACCGAGCTCCGCGAGGATGCGGTTGAGGTCCTGAATCGTCGCGAAGTCGATGCTGATCTGGCCTTTTCGTGCCGTCAGCGCGATCTTCACCCGGGTGTTGAGCCGATCGCCCAGTCGTCCTGCAACTTCATCCAGGTGGGCGCGGCGCGAGCCGGCCTGCGGCTTGACGGAACGGGTGGGGGAGGCATCCGGAAGCTTCGCCGCAGCCTCCGCCGCACGGACGGAGAGATCCTCGTTGACGATCTTGTCGGCGAAGCGCTGCATGGCCGTCGGGTCTTCGAGCGACAGGATCGCGCGCGCGTGACCGGCGGTGAGCACCCCTGCGGCGACCCGCTGCTGCACCGGCATCGGGAGCTTGAGGAGGCGGATCGTGTTGCTGATCTGCGGACGCGAGCGGCCGATGCGGGTCGCGAGCTCTTCCTGTGTGATGCCGAAGTCCTCGAGCAGCTGCTGGTACGCCGAGGCCTCTTCGAGGGCGTTCAGCTCGGAGCGGTGCAGGTTCTCGAGCAGGGCGTCGCGGAGGAGGTGCTCGTCAGCGGTGTCGCGCACGATCGCGGGGATCGAGGAGAGTCCGGCCTCACGGGCGGCGCGCGTACGACGCTCACCCATGATGAGCTCGTAGTCGCCCTTCTCGTTGAGCCGGACGACCACGGGCTGCAGTACGCCGAACTCGCGCACGCTGTGCACGAGCTCCGCGAAGTGCTCCGGGTCGAAGTTGGTGCGGGGCTGACGCGGGTTGGGCACGATGTCGTGCGGGTCGATGTGCGCCAGGCGGGCGCCGGGCACCTCGAGGAGATCCCCCTGCCCGTCGGACTCGACGGTCTCTGCGGGTGGCTCCGCCTCAGCCACCGCGACGGCGCGGGGGAAGAAGACATCTGCGGGACGCTCGTCGGCCTGCTCGCTGGTCGGGATCAGTGCGCCGATTCCGCGGCCGAGTCCTGTGCGCTTCGCTGCCATCACGCGCCCCTTTCATTCGAGGCGCTGTCGCGCCGGATCATCTCGACTGCCGCCTCGCGGTACGCGATGGCGCCGGCCGACTGTCCATCGTAAGCGAGAACCGACTGCCCGAAACTCGGCGCCTCTGAGACGCGCACCGAACGCGGGATGATCGTGTCGAGCACTTCGGTCGGGAAGTGGGCGCGCACCTCGTCGGCGACCTGCTGCGCGAGCCTCGTGCGCCCGTCGTACATCGTCAGCATGATGGTCGACAGCTCCAGGCGGGGGTTGAGGTGCTTCTGGATCATCCGCACCGTGCCGAGCAGCTGGCTCAGTCCCTCGAGCGCGTAGTACTCGCACTGGATGGGGATGAGGAGCTCGCTCGCCGCGGTGAAGGCGTTGATCGTGAGAAGCCCGAGCGAGGGCGGGCAGTCGATGAGGATGAAGTCGAGCTCGCCCGGATTGTTCGCGAGATAGTCGTCGACGGCGACGCGCAGTCGGTGCTCGCGTGCGACCTGCGACACGAGCTCGATCTCGGCGCCCGCGAGGTGGATGGTGCTCGGCGCGCAGAGCAGATTGGGTGACTCCGGGCTCACCTGGATGATGTCGGCCAGCGGGAACTCGTCGATGAGCACGTCGTAGACGCTCGGCGTATCCGCCGTGTGCGGCACTCCCAGCGCCGTCGAGGCGTTGCCCTGCGGGTCGAGGTCGATCACGAGCACCTTCGCCCCGCGCTCGGCCATCGCGGCGGCCAGGTTGACGGTCGTCGTCGTCTTGCCGACTCCGCCCTTCTGGTTCGAGACGGTGAGGACCCGCGTGCGTCCGGTGAGCTGCACGTCGGCGGCTTCGAGCGCCTTGCGACGTGCGGTGAGGTCTGCGAGCTCCCGCGCGATGGGGGAGTCGTCTTCTTCCTGCGCGAGAGCGGCGCCGTCTTGCTGCACGATGGGGGATTCCTCTTCCTGCGTGACGGTGGGGCGCTCGGGGGATGCGACGACTGCAGGTGCGGGGTCAGCGTACTCGGACGATACGACATCGCCGTCGGAGTCTGCGCGCTCAGCCTCGTCGTCCTGCGAGGTGATCTCGTCGGGCACGTCGTCCTGCTGGGAGCCTGCGAGCTCGTCGGGAACGGGGTCTTCGTCGGGAACGACGTCTTCTTCCGAAACGGCGGCTTCCTCGGGGACCGTGGCTTCCTCGGGGACTGCGGCTCCGTTGGACACGGCGCTCTCACTGTGCGAGTGGATCTCGCTGTCGCTGGGCACCGGGTCGGACGCATCCTGCTGCTCCGCAGACTGCGGTGTCCAGACAGTCGGCGGCTCGTCGGACGAGAAGGATGCCTGAGCGTCGCTCTCGTCGGGTTGTTTCACGTGAAACTCTCCCCCGTGCCCGAGCCGCTCAACATCGTCTTCCACCCTATCCCGCCTTCCCCCCATCCCCAGCCGCCGGAGCCACTTATTCATTCGTTCCTTACCGTTCCGGGTGGATCATCCACCGTCCCTAGTCAACCCCGCGCGGACCGTTCGGGCACGCCAACCCGCCGCTCGGATGCGACTGAGAAATCCCTCATCTGACGCAACACCGGCCAAGGCGGCATCCGCGTTCACTCCGCGCCCGAAGGGCACCGCAGCCCGCTCAGCAGTCGAGGCACTCACGTGTGACGTGGTGCGGGAGCGGGCAGGTTGTCCCGCCCGACCCCGCTCCGGGTGAGCCGTTCCACCTGTTCGCGTTTGGGTGCCAAGGCCCCGTCTCCGGGTGTCGTTTACGGCCTGGACGTGTGGGCCACGTACGCGTTCTCGCCGCGTTTCGGTGCGGTCCGTTTCACGTGAAGCGGACCGAGCTCACGTGTGACAGCGGCAGTGAATGGCAGCGTCTGATCGCTGCAGTCCGGTATCGGAACAGCCGGCACCAGCCCGCCCCGCGTTCGCTTCAAACGTCCCATCCCGACACTCGTAGCCACGATGGTCGGTTCTGTGGTGGACGTCGTGTTTCACGTGAAACTCCCTGCGGCGTTGCCGCAGAATCCGCAGAGTTCTGCAGCAGACCCCCGGCAGGCGCGTGCGATCTTCAGACGCGCGCGCTCCGCGGACCGCCTCCCGGTCGCGCCCGGCTTGCACCACCGATCGCGACATCTCTTCACTCGACGGGACGCAGCTGACGCGGCTTCTTGCGGGGATGAGTTCACTCCCCGGCGGCTTGTCCATGGCACCCATCCGGTGAGGAACCGAGACCGACGCGCTCAGCGGCCCATTCAGGGCCGCTCGTCACCTGTCACTACTACCCATCCTCCGGAGGGGTACGCGTGAAGTTCCAACCATTCTTTCGAGTTCGATATCCACGTCAGTGCGTCTCGACCGCAAGGCTGCATCGTCGCACGCGCTGACTTCATAGAACATCGTTGCCTGACGTCTGCGCCCTCTGTCGCACCGGTCGACGACAACCTCGCGGCCGAGCACGCCTTGCGCGGGCTAGGGGAGAGGACCCATCGGTCGCGGGGCCATGGCGCCGCGACGGGTCGACTCGCTGACGATCGCCAACAGTGGGTACTCGCCCATGACGTTGCAGTGAGCTCGGGCCGCGCATTGCCCAAGGAATCTATCTGCGCCGCTCGGGGAATCAGTGCGCGCATCCAAACGTGCCAGCGAGGGTGCCGCGCGGGAGGGGAAGCCGTACAGATCATCTGGTCTCGCCAGCCGGCGATGTGCAGTGGTGCAGTGGTCCATTCCGCGACGGGAGACCGATGGCGCCCGGTCGTCCAACGACATCACTCGTCGCCGTCCCTGAGAAGCTGAGGGCGGTACGGAAGTCCGTGCATGTTTCACGTGAAACCATGCGCCGACGGGAAGCCCGCGATCGTCCGCACCTTCGACAGGTGGGACTCCGACAGGTGGGGCCCGCACACTACAGGCGATCACCCCTCCACCGCTCTCTGGAGCGGACCGCTCGCCACAGCGCGATCGCTCATGCTTACTCCAGGCAGGCGTGCTGAGTCCGGTGACACGCGGCCGCGCGCCACCGGCCGACAGGATGTCGCTTGGTCGACGGCACTCGCCTCACGCGCCGTTTCACGTGAAACCATGCATCGAGGGGAACCTCGCAGTCCTCATCACCCTCGACAGACGGGGCTCCGACACGTGGAGCCCGCACACCGCAGGCAGATCACCTCTGCACCGCCCTATGGGGCGGACCGCTCGCGACGGCGCGCTTGCTCATGCACGCTCCAGGCACGCGTGCTGACTCCGGTGACACGCGGCCGCGCGCCGCCAGCCGAGAGGGCTGTCGCTTGGTCGACGGCACTCGTCTCACACGCCGTTTCACGTGAAACCATGCAGCGAGGGGAACCCCGCAGTCCTCATCACCTTCGACAGGTGGGACTCCGACAGGTGGGGCCCGCACACCACAGGCCGATCGCCTCTCCACCGCCCTCTGGAGCGGACCGCTCGCCACAGCGCTTACTCATGGTCCGCTCCAGGCAGGCATGCTCAGTCCGGTGACGCGCGTCCGCCCGCCACCGGACGAGAGGCTGGCGCTGATCGACGGCACTCGCCTCACACGCCGTTTCACGTGAAACGTAGCCCTCGGCGCAAGAACTCTCCGCTACACATCGCCGGCGAGAGCCGAGCAGTCCCGGATCAGGAGATCCCGCGCGAGCACGGGAATCCCGCGCCGGCGGTATTCCGTGCGGTGCACGCCTGTCGAGGGTGCGCAACTTCGCCTGTCGTGTTCCGTCGGTCTCCTTGGGGACGCCGGGCATCGCGCCAACCGCGAATGTTTGCTCACCGCCCTGTTCGATCGGCTGGGCGGCCCGGCCGTTCGAGATCATGGTTCTTCACGGGCGACGATCCCGTGAACGCCACCTCGCACAGGCCATGCCAGCGCACGATCGGCCCAGAGACCCGCCCGGTCGACGTGGTCCGCAGCAGTTCAGGGCGCAGCGAAGAGGCGCGGGTTCACTCCGCCCGGAAGACACCTCCAGCCCCTCGAGGTCGCAGCTGTGCAGCCCGCGATCGCACCTGGCACGTCATCGCCCGCAGGCTCCCGGCGGGAGCCTCTTTCGACCACGCCGCCGGCACAACGGCCGCCTTTGCATCAGCTGGTCTCGTGGGGATCTTCCCCCCGCCCGATTGGCTGCAACTTCCCATTGAGGAGACGGCGCTTTACCCATGACGACCGCAAGCACGCCACTTTCGCAGCGTGCTGACTTGACCCCTGTGGACGCACAAACGCGACGAGTCGGCGGAGCGTTCGAGAGGGGCATCGGTCGCAAGGCGGTGAGTGTCATCGCTCGATGAGAAGACATGCTCGAGGCTCGCGGATCTCCCGTTGCCTCAGGAAGGCGAGAGCCGCGAGCATCAGACGCCCGTCGTCCATCGCGCGACTCTGCTCGATCCGGTCGACTCCGCAGGAATCCGCTGGAGGCGGTGACCGCAAGGGGCCTTCCAGGTGTCAACACGGGTGCGCTGGCGCTCTTCCACTGAACGAGAACGTCTCCCTGGCGGGGTTGAGCGCGGTCACCGTCACAGCCATGTACCAGTGCGGCAACGACGAGCGGGATGTCCCTCAAAGCGCGCCGATCCAAAGATCTCGGCGCGATCATTCGCGAAGGTCAGCGGGGAGTGATCTCTCCTCGCCGCGCCAGATGTAGGCGCGTGCGTTTCGATCCACGTCGAGATCGTAGTGGCACGAAACCGAGCGGAATCGGAAAGTGCGACTCGACCACGGCCTAACCCATGGTCGGCTGCTGAGTGCACATGACGAACCCTCCTGCTTCCTGTCGAGCGGTGAGCCTAGCTGCGGGATCGCATCGGCTAGCGCCCGAGCCGACCTCCACGGCTGATCCGCCGCTCCGACTTCGGCTCACACAGCCCCGGACCTGCGCCGGAACCCCGTTCGTGCCGTGCGCGAGCGCCGAACGCGGGATCAGACAGGCATCACCGTCTCCTTCAGCGGTTGGCTTCCATCGGGTTGGCTGAACCAAGCCAGAGTTGCCAATGTTTCACGTGAAACAGACGCCGCGGCGCGGCCATTCTGCCTGCGCGGTCCACACCGCTCTGAACTGCAGGATGCGTCCACTCACGTGCGGAGGGTGGGTCAATGCGCGCACTGCCAGCCGGCGCGCACGGCGGTGCGCGTCTCGCCACCGACTCGTGCGCTCAGGCGGACTACTTCATGGTGTGCGGTAGCGACGCGCCGGTACGCCGATGGGTCTCACTTTGCGCCGCGAAGCGTTGCTGCACGCTGCGGGAAGCGACGCGCACCCCCCGGTCGGGTCGTGCTCACGCCGGATCACGGAGCATGGAGCGGACAGTCATTGAGCCGACTCGCCGCGTGTTTCACGTGAAACGTGATCGACAACACCCTCCCGTAGCGCGGTCGACCCGATCCTGGCAGCTTCGACGCACGTCAAGCGCGCGATCCCGGGAGTCTTCGGCGGTCATGCACTTGAGCGACAGCACACCCTCCACTCTCGGCACCGACGAGAATCAAGGCGCACAGCGTGGCGAAACTACGTCGCCTACGCTCGCGGGGGGGGCGTGGGCGCCACGCCCGCGTCGATGTCCACGTCCATGTCCCCCTCCCGGCGGCCTGTCCCTCGGTGAGCGGTCGTTCATCGGTCAGCGTCTACCGCCGCATGTTTCACGTGAAACCTGATCGACGACATGGCGCGGGACACGGTGCCCTGTAGGCGTCATGCCCTCCGCGCTGAGGTGGGTGCAGGCGTCGCGGAACTAGACAACGCGCTGGACGCATCGGATATCCCCTGATTCGACCGGACACCGGAGGTAAGCCTCCGCGTACCGAAAGCGTCCGGCGCGTGTGCACCCCGTGACAACTCCGCCAGCCACTTCTCACGGGGGACGCGCGGCGCGCAGTGCGGCGGCAGTACTCCTCCATCTGCTCCCATTGGCTCCGCAGCACACACTCAACGGGGCTCTGAGAACCGAAGCCAGACGAGACCTCCGCATCCGTGCCCCGCTCGCCCCACGCAGCGCGCCACGTCGAGAAACCCGTGTGGATCCGGCCGCGTCGGCCCCATGTTTCACGTGAAACGCCGTCGACCACATGACTCGAGACGCAGTTGACCGAATATCGAAGGCTCGTCGGAAGGCGGCGGCACCGCCCAGCTTGAGTTCAGTGGCCCCCGCAAGACGCCGCTTCGCTGTGCGACGACGCCTCGATCTTCGCGTTGGCGCCGCGCTGGGGTCGGAGAGCGCCCGCGCCGGACGGCTGGCAATCCACTCGTCCTCGACGCCGAATGTTTCACGTGAAACGTGATCAGTGACGCCGGCGCGGCAGGTGCGATCGACGAGATCTCCCACGCCTCCTCGGAAGAGAAGCCCGCTGTTCCCGGCGCCCGCCGCCCGAGACTTTGCGGTGGCTAGATGCGTGCCGTCTCGAGCCACCGCGTCGCGAACGCACTCAAGCCGCGATCAGGCGTGGCGTGGGGCAGTGGCGGAGATGACCGCTGTGCCCGACCAGCGCACGGCACACGTGCGGGAATAACACCGCGGTCAAGCCGGACGGCCGCTGTCACGGCGCGGATCGACGCTTCCAAATACGACTGGGCATGCTCCGGAGCAATGACAACCAGCGCCCGTTGCACAGGGAGAAGTAAGAGACCGCCCCCAGGGGCATCCCGTGTGAGCATGCAGCCTGATGATCGGGCGCGGGGCTTCTTGGTGGCAGCGCCAGCGACGTCGCGCGTCGAACTGGGGTTCGGCATGGCGGGACGGAGCTGCAGCGCACAACGGTCGGCTAATGCGGCGCAGCATCCGTCGCCCGTAGCGACGCAAGATGCAGCCGGTGTTGCGTCGTGGTCACCTTCGCCCCCGCGCGATCCAGTCGCCACCGACGGAGAAGGCGGGTCGCACCTCTGTGACGACCTTCATCGGAATCGCTCGCCGGCAGGGGAGTGAGTCCGAGGGGGTGCGAGATCCGACGTGGCCAACACGAGCACTCGTTGCTGGCCGGCCCATTCACCGTGCGGACACAGAATCTCCGTGGGAGAACCGCGACAGCGGCGTCGACATAGACGATCCCGCACACCATGAGCTCGCCCCCGGCCTCGGGAGTTCAAGACGGCCGGAGGTCACGGGGAATCGGGTCAACCTGTGGCGATCCCACTGCTCTCCGCATCCGGGACACCGTGATCGACGCTGTGCCGCGGAGACGCGCCGTGAGGGTTCCGGTGTGCGCCTGCACTCCGCGGTTCGCGCACGTCCGCCAGCAGGGTTCGGGCATGTCCATCCGCTCTTACCTCTTACAGGCGGGACGCATAGCGAATATCCGAGGCCGACGGCCGCGGGTCCCGCATCTCCGTGGCTTAAGCAGGGTGAGCTGCATCCGACGGACCAGCCGTATGCCCTCGGCAGCCGGATGACGGTGCACATCGGTGCTCCCGCCTTCGCTGCGACCGCTGCGGGATAAGTGACACTCGTCGGTCGACGATCCGTCGTGCTGCCGGGGAGGCGCAGTCGGACCCGATAATGAGGCCGTTTCACGTGAAACATGCCCGCGGCGTCGGTTCTCGACCGACGCTTTCCACGCCGAATGTCCGCCGAAAATCGAGCTGTCGGCGACCAGCCGTCAGCGTACGGTCGCTCGGATCACCCGCGACGGTTCGGGAAGCAGACCTTCGCCGACGACCTCGACGCGCGGGTTCGTCACCTTGAACTTGCGGAGCTGCTTCTCGGCTGCCTCGATCTCGTTCGCGGCGCTCGTCCCCTTGAGGAGGATGAGCTCGCCCCCGTCGCGCACCAGGGGAGCGGTGATCGGCACCAGGGTGCGCAGGGCGCTCACAGCACGGGCAGTGACGGCATCCAGCGAAGGACCGCGCTTCCAATCCTCGGCCCGGGCGCGCAGCACCTCGACGTTGTCCAGCTCGAGCGACTCGGCCTGCTCCGACAGCCACGCGACCCGGCGCTCCATCGGCTCGATGAGGACCCACTCGACATCGGGACGCGCGATCGCGAGTACGAGCCCGGGGAGGCCGGCGCCCGACCCCACGTCACCGACGCGGCCGGAGAACAGGGGAGCGATGACCGCGCTGTTCAGGATGTGGCGCGACCAGAGGCGCGGCGGTTCAAGTGGACCGATCAGCCCGCGCTCTTCACCGTGCTGTCCGAGGGCTTCGGCGAACTTCCGCGCGACGTCGATGCGGTCGCCGAAGATCTCGGCGGCGGCCGGGGGTTCCTGCTCGATCTCGATCATCGATTCTTCGACAAGCTCAGCACGACTGTTTCACGTGAAACGCGCGGCTCAGCCGCGACGGATCACCGTGTGACGGTCGGCGCCCTCACCGTACGACTCGGACACGAAGCCGCGCTCCGCGACGATGTCGTGGACGACCTTGCGCTCGTAGCTCGACATCGCCGGCAACGACGCCTGCGAGGCACCGTCATCCAGCCGGGCAATCGCGCGGTCGACGAGAGCGGTCAGCTCGTTCTGCCGAGCGTCGCGCGAGCCGCCGATGTCGAGGATCAGGCGCGAGAAGCGACCGGTGCGGTTCTGCACCGCGATGCGCGTCAGCTCCTGGAGCGCCTGAACGGTGTCGGGTGCGGCGATCAGATCGACCGATCCGCCGGACGGCGCCTCGACCGATACGTACGCGCGGCCCGCGCGCACATCGAGATCGAGGTCGCCGTCGATGTCGGCGATGTCGAGCAGACCCTCGATGAAGTCGGCGGCGACGTCGCCTTCTTCCTCGAGCTGGGCGACGGTCGCGGGGACCCGCTCTTCGCGCGTGTCGACAGGGGCGTACTCAGGTGACGTGGTCATGGCGTGATCCTCGTGTGTGACGTCGGTCGGGGTCTTCAGGAAGTGGAGCCGGTGCCGGGCTTGCCCGGGTCGGTCCCACCGGAGACCTGGTCGCCCTGCTTCTGACCGGATCCGGGCTGCTTCTGACCCTGCTTCTTCGCGCGCTGCTTGCTCACGGGCTGCTGACGCTTCGGCGCCGCTGCCTTCGCGCGCTCGGCCTCTTCATAGAGGCGCTGCTGCTCGGCGACGTACTTGTCCATCGGGACGACCTTGCCCGAGGCATCGATCGCCTTGCCCTTCTTCGCGAGACGCTCTTCGCGCGCCTTGGCCGCGTCGGAGCCGGGGGTCGGCATCTCACGGATGACGAGGAACTGCTGGCCCATGGTCCACAGGTTCGACACGAACCAGTAGATGACGACGCCGAGCGGGAAGAAGACACCCGAGAAGATGAAGCCCAGCGGCAGAATGTACAGCATGATCTTCTGCATCTGGTAGGCCTGGCCGGTCTTGGCCTCGGGGGACAGGTTCTTCGAGATGATCTGCAGCTGCGTGAAGAACTGCGACACGATCATCAGCACGACGAGCACGACGAGGATGATGATCGCCGGGGTGTTTCCCGTGTTGACGGCGTCGATCAGCGTCTCGTGCAGCGAAGCGACGCCGAACAGCTTCGCGTTGTAGAACTCCTGGGTCAGCTCCGCGTTGAGAAGGCCCACGCCGCCGATCCCGGCTGTTGCGTGCTTGGTGACGTCGTTGAGCACGCTGAACAGCGCGAAGAAGACGGGCATCTGCACGAGCAGCGGCAGGCAGCTCGAGACCGGGGTCGTGCCGTGCTTCTTGTACAGCGCCATCGTCTCGCGGCTCATGGCCTCGCGAGACAGCTGGTCCTTCTTGCCCTTGTACTTCTCCTGGACTTTCCGCAGTTCAGGGGCGATTTCCATCATCTTGCGCTGGCTCTTGATCTGCCGAACGAAGAGCGGGATCATCGCCGAGCGCACGACGATCACCAGACCCACGATCGCCAGCACCCACGTGATGCCGTCGGCCGCCGGAAGCCCGATCGCGGTGAAGAGCCAGTGCCAGAAGACGAGCACCGCCTCGACCGCCCACTTGAGCGGCCACAGGATGATCCCGAAGAGATCGAATCCGCCGTTCGTCGCCGGAGCGGACGGCGACGGCGTCGAGGCGAGGGCTGACAAGAGATCCATGCGGAGGATCAGTCCTTTCCGGTGGGGGCAGGCACGACGAACCCGTGTCGGGTCAGGGCGTGCCGGAAGTTCTTGCGGGGCGGCACGTCGTCGACGCCGCCGACCGCCCAGGGGTGGCAGCGTGCGATGCGCGCGGCGGTCAGAGCCGAACCGACGACGGCGCCGTGCTGCTGCACCGCGCCGACGGCGTACGCCGAGCACGACGGGTAGTACTTGCAGACGTCGCCGTAGGTGTGCGAGATCGTGGCACGGTAGCCGTGCAGCAGCGCAAGCAGCGCGTTGCGGGGGAGCAGAGGGAGGCTGCGCAGGGAATCGGATGCCGCGAACTCGGCGTCTCCGAACGCGTAGGCGGGAAGAACGCTCATGCGGCCCTCCGTGCGAGGCACTTCACGACGTCGCTGCGCAGATCATCGAAGGACGCGGATGCCGCACTGGGCAGTGCGCGGATCACAACCTCGCTGCCCGGCGCGACCGAGTCGATGGACTCGAAGCACAGCGCCTTGAGCCGGCGACGGACGGTGTTGCGCACGACGGCGCCACCGACCTGCTTGCTCACGATGAAGCCGAACCGCGCCGGACCATCGGTCACGACGCGGTTCACGTAGGTGATGGTGTGCGCTCCGGCACACCGACGACCCCGACGGACAACGGCCTTGTACTCCGATCCGCGGGTGAGTCGGTGCGGCCTCGCGAGCACCGCTCGGCTCAGGCCGAGAGCTCGGTGCGCCCCTTGGCGCGGCGAGCCGACAGGATCGAACGGCCGGCGCGCGTGCGCATGCGGGCGCGGAAGCCGTGCTTCTTGGCGCGGCGGCGGTTGTTGGGCTGGAAGGTGCGCTTGCTCATGGGGACTACTTCCGATCAGGTGTCACCGGGACGCTCGAGACCGGGGACGTGTGTACAGGGGCGACTGCCACGAGGGCATAAGTCAACCGATTAAGGCTACGTCGAGTTGCCCGAGAACTCAAACCGAGCGCAGAACGTGTCATTATGCACCGGAGAGGGGATCGACCCTGGCACCGACACGCAGGCCGGTTCTACAGTGGAGTTTGCTCACGCGACGCCTCCTGACTAGCGTGGCTCCGGCAGTTATCCACAGGCCTGCACCGACATTTCCGCGGCCTCCGGTGGAATCATCAACAACCCGGGGGGGCCATGACACCGCACGAAGTTCCAGATGTACCGGTCTGGACGGCCGTTCTGGACGAACTCGTGCGAGATGATCGCATCACCCCGCAGCTGCACGGCTTCATCAGCCTGGCCGTTCCGCAGGGAGTGATGGGCGGGACGCTCTATCTCGACGTCCCCAACGATCTGACCGCGGCGCAGTTCACCAAGCGCATGCGTGCGCCGATCCTTGAGGCGCTCACGCGCGTCGGCCAGGACGTCCAGGATCCCGCGTCGAATTTCCGCGTCGTCGTGAACCCGGATCTCGCCGACGTGCACCTCACCGCACCGATCCCGGTCCAGTCCACGGCGGCGCCGATCGCGTCGCCCGTCGGACTGCAGTCCGGGCCGCCGGTCGGACGCCCGCCGCTCGACGAACCGGGGGACACAGCATCCGTCTCGCGCAGCGATACGCGACTGAACCCGAAGTACACGTTCGACAACTTCGTCATCGGGCAGTCCAACCGCTTCGCCCATGCCGCGGCGGTCGCGGTCGCCGAGGCGCCGGCCAAGGCCTACAACCCGCTCTTCATCTACGGCGACTCGGGTCTGGGCAAGACCCACCTCCTCCACGCGATCGGCGACTATGCGCTGAGCCTCTACGCCGGCATCCGCGTGCGGTACGTGTCGAGCGAAGAGTTCACCAACGACTTCATCAACTCGATCGCCAACAACCGAGGCTCGGCGTTCCAGGCGCGGTACCGGGATGTCGACATCCTCCTGATCGACGACATCCAGTTCCTGCAGGGCCGCGCCGAGACGCAGGAAGCCTTCTTCCACACGTTCAATCAGCTGCACGATCACGACAAGCAGGTCGTGATCACGAGCGACGTGCCCCCGAAGCACCTCACCGGCTTCGAGGACCGCATGCGCAGCCGGTTCGAGTGGGGCCTCATCACCGACGTGCAGGCGCCCGACCTCGAGACGCGTATCGCGATCCTCCGCAAGAAGGCGCAGTCCGAGCGACTCCACATCCCCGACGAGGTCATGGAGTACATCGCGACTGTCGTGTCGAGCAACATCCGCGAGCTCGAGGGCGCACTCATCCGCGTCTCGGCGTTCGCGAGCCTCAACCGCTCGACGCTCGACATGTCGCTCGCCCAGACGGTGCTGCGCGACATCGTCGACCAGGACGATGCCAACGTCATCTCGCCGACCGACATCATCACGGCGACCGCGGCCTACTTCAAGCTCACCGTCGACGACCTCTACGGGTCCAGCCGCTCGCAGTCGGTCGCCACAGCGCGTCAGATCGCGATGTATCTGTGTCGCGAGCGCACGAGCCTGTCGCTGCCCAAGATCGGGCAGCTGTTCGGCAACCGCGACCACACCACCGTGATGTACGCGTACAAGAAGATCAGCGAGCTCATGAAGGAGCGCCGCTCGATCTACAACCAGGTGACCGAGATCACCGCTCAGCTCGGCCGCAACGGTCGCTGATCCGTCCTCCACGCCCTTCGAGGGGCCGGTGCGTCACGACGCGCCGGCCCCTCGTCGCATATGCCCGAAGAAGTTCTTGACACGCGCGGGGAGCAGGGCCATTATTCCGGTTCTGCACAGTGTGGAAAACCTGTGGATAACTCTCCCAAGCTGCGGAAACTGCTGTGAACGAGCGGGGGAGACCTGTGGATGGATTGCGGACTCCACAGGTTTTGTCATTCGTCTTTCCGATCGCTCTCCGGAGCGTCTCCACAACTCACAAGCGTGTGGTTTCCCTCTCCCGACTGGCAACGCGGCAGTTGTCCACAGTTTCCACAGCCGTTAACACCATGACAAGAAATCTTTGTGATGAAACCCGTCCGATCACCTTTGCGGTGGACAAGCCCCGAGACGAGACGGCGGACTGGCAATCTCCGAGGCTGGCACTAGCATGAGAACCCCGAGCCCGCAGTCGAAGGGCCCGCTGCAGAGGGAGCGTTCGTGAAGTTCCACGTCAATCGCGATGTGTTCAGCGAAGCCGTATCGTTCGTCGTCAAACTCCTGCCGCAGCGCAACCCTCAGCCGATCCTCGCGGGCGTGCTGATCGAGGCATCCGCTGAAGGCCTCTCGCTCGCCGCGTTCGACTACGAAGCGTCTGCGCGCACCACGATCGAGGCGACCGTCGACGAGCCGGGCACGATCCTCGTCCACGGCCGGCTGCTCTCCGACATCGCCAGCCGTCTGCCGAACGCACCGATCCAGATCGAGGTCGACGAAGACGGCGGCATCCTGCTCACCTGTGGTTCCGCGCGCTTCACCCTCGCCTCGATGCCGGTGCAGGAGTACCCCGCGATCCCCGAGGTGACCGGTGACTCCGGTCTCGTGCCCTCCGAGGACTTCGCCACCGCGATCGCGCAGGTCGCGTTCGCCGCATCGCGCGACGACGTCACCCCGGTGCTCACCGGCGTGCAGCTCGAGGTCTCGGGAACGAGCCTCAGCCTCGTCGCCACCGACCGCTACCGCGTCGCGCTCCGCGAGATCCCGTGGGACGGCGGCACCACAGCGAGCGACGAGTCGACGACCGCACTCGTGCCCGCGCGCACCCTGACCGAGGTCGGCAAGACGTTCGCGCACGGCGGCGACATCTCGATCGCCTTCTCAGGGTCGGGTGACCGCGAGATCATCGCCTTCACCGCCGGCAACAAGACCGTGACCTCACTGCTCATCAAGGGCAACTTCCCGCCGGTTCGGCGCCTGTTCCCCGAGCAGACCGAGCACCACGCGGTCGTCAACACCGCCGAGCTCGCCGAGGCCGTGCGCCGTGTGTCGCTCGTCCTGGACCGCTCGGCCCCGCTGCGCTTCACCTTCACGGCCGACAGTGTGTCGATGGATGCCTCGGGCACCGAGCAGGCTCGCGCCACCGAGTCCGTCGACGCGACGCTGCTCGGCGGCGACGAAGTCACCCTGGGTCTGAACCCCCAGTACCTGCTCGAGTCGCTCGGCGCCGTGAAGAGCGAGTTCGTGCGCATCACGTTCACCTCGAGCGAGAACGCGAACAAGCTGAGTCCCGTGCTCATCACGCCGCAGACCTCGGTCGACCGCGCCGGCTCGGACTCGTTCCGCTACCTGCTGCAGCCCAACCTGCTGCTTCGCTGATCAGCCCGTCGTCGGAGCACGTCATTAGGCTTGTCCGGTGATCGTGGAGCACCTGAGTCTCGTCGACTTCCGCAACTACGCGGCCGCCGACGTCGAGCTCGGGCCCGGTCCGAACGTGTTCGTCGGCCGCAACGGCCAGGGCAAGACGAATCTCGCCGAGGCCATCGGCTTCTTCGCGACTCTGGGCTCGCATCGGGTATCGAACGACGCACCCATGGTGCGTGACGGGGCGGATGCCGCGATCATCCGCGCGCGACTGGCCCACGGCGAGCGTCGCGTGCAGCTCGAGGCGCAGGTGAACCGGCAGGGTTCCAACAAGGCGCGGGTGAACGGCGCTCCGGTTAAGCCGGCGGAGCTTCCCCGCTACGCGCAGGTCGTGCTCTTCGCCCCCGAGGATCTGCAGATCGTGCGCGGCGATCCGTCTGCGCGCCGCCGCTTCGCCGACCAGCTCCTGGTGCAGCGCACTCCGCGCATGGCCGCGGTGTTGGCCGACTACGACCGCGTGCTCAAGCAGCGCACCGCGCTGCTGAAGTCGGCGAAGGCGCGCGGCATCCGCGGCGACGCGCTTTCGACCCTCGATGTCTGGGACGAGAAGCTCGTCTCGCTCGGCACCGAGCTCATCGCGGCGCGCCTCGCCCTCGCGACCGACCTGGCGACCCCGCTCGCCGCGGCCTACACCGCCATCGCCGGGGCCGACCACAACCCCGAGATCGAGTGGGCGCTCTCGGTCGCCGGCGCCGAAACCGGCGAAGACGGGGATTCGGGCGTCGGCGCGGCGCCGGGCCCAGACGCCGAGACCGCGAGGACGGATGCCTCGACCACCCGCATCGCAGAGCTCTTCCGTCAGGCGCTCGCGGCGAAGCGCACATCCGAGCTCGAGCGCGGGCTCACGCTGGTGGGGCCGCACCGTGACGACCTGCTGCTGCGGATCCGCGGGCTTCCGGTGAAGGGGTACGCATCGCACGGCGAGTCGTGGTCGGTCGCCCTCTCGCTCCGGCTCGCGTCGGCGGAGCTGCTGCGCGCGGATTCGCGCCTCGGAGACCCGGTGCTGATCCTCGACGACGTCTTCGCCGAGCTCGACACCGACCGCCGCGCACGCCTGGCGCACCTCGCGGCCGACTACGAGCAGGTCGTGGTCACCGCCGCGGTCGAGGGCGATGTGCCCGGTGAGCTGCGCGCTCGGATGGTGCGTGTCGAGGCCGGCCGCATCGTGGGTCCCGTCGAGTCGGAGGCGGCCGATGCCTGAACGCCCCGAAGAGCCGGCGGCCACTCCCCAGAAGCCCGCCCCTCTCGATCGCACGGCCGTCCCGGAGACGATCTCGACGTACCTGCGTCTGCGCGGTCTCGAGCCCTCGGCCCGGTCGTACCGCAAGCGCCGCCGGCGCACCGCGGACGACGAGAACATCCCGTTCGCCCCGGGGCGCGACCCGCGCGGCGTCGGCGACGTGCTCGCCGACCTCACCCGCGAGGCCGGATGGGATCCTCAGCTGGCGCGGGAGGACGTCGTCCGTGCGTGGGATCAGGTGGCCGGCGAGGACACCGCGAAGCACACCCGGCCGGTCGCGTTCTCGGACGGCACCCTCACCATCCAGGCAGACTCGACGGCGTGGGCCAAGCAGCTCCAGCTGATGCGCGCGCAGATCCTCTCGGAGATCGTCCGCCGGTACCCCGAGGCCGGGGTGAACGCGGTCCGCTTCATCGGGCCGGACGTCCCCTCCTGGAAATGGGGTCCCAGAACGATTCCAGGGCGCGGTCCGCGCGATACCTACGGATAAGCCACGTCGGGAGGCATCCAGGCGATTTCCATCCCCTCACAGGGGCGTAGAGCGCTGTGATCGGGCCGTTACCCGATAGACTGTCAGGGCCCGTGTCGAAGGATTTGGAGCCCTCGCGAAGATGACGTCTGACAACCCCGATAACGTTTCCGAGGAACCCGAAAAGCCCGCTCCGGCTCCCAACGGAACTCCCGGCGACTACGGGGCAGACGCCATCCAGGTGCTCGAGGGCCTCGAGGCCGTCCGCAAGCGCCCCGGCATGTACATCGGCTCGACCGGTGAGCGCGGCCTCCACCACCTCGTGTACGAGATCGTCGACAACTCCGTCGATGAGGCCCTCGCCGGCTACTGCGACACGATCAACGTCACGATCCTGCCCGACGGCGGCATCCGCTGTGTCGACAACGGCCGCGGCATCCCGGTCGACATCCACCGCACCGAGGGCAAGTCGACCGTCGAGGTCGTTCTGACCGTGCTCCACGCCGGTGGAAAGTTCGGCGGCGGCGGGTATGCGGTGTCGGGTGGTCTCCACGGTGTCGGTTCGTCGGTGGTGAACGCGCTGTCGACGCGCCTCGAGGTAGAGGTGAAGCGCCAGGGGCACGTCTGGCGCCAGTCCTACCGCGACGGCGGGCAGCCGCAGGCGCCGCTCGCGAAGGGCGAGCCGACCGAAGAGACCGGAACGATCATCCAGTTCTGGCCCGACGACACCATCTTCGAGTCGGTGAACTTCGACTACGACACGCTGCGCACGCGGTTCCAGCAGACGGCGTTCCTCAACAAGGGCCTGCGCATCACGCTGTCCGACGAGCGCCCCTCCTCGACCTACGTCACGGATGCCGAGGGCGGAGGCTCTGAGGAGCGTCAGCCGTTCGACGACTTCCACTACGAGCGGGGCCTCGTCGACTACGTCGAGTACCTCAACAAGGTGCGTCACGCCGACGTCGTGAACGAGGAGATCATCGAGATCGAGTCGGAGGACACGGTCCGCCACATCTCGCTCGAACTCGCGATGCAGTGGACCTCGAGCTACACCGAGAACGTCTTCACCTTCGCGAACACCATCAACACGCACGAGGGCGGCACGCACGAGGAAGGCTTCCGTGCGGCGCTGACCACGCGCATCAACACGTACGCGCGCGACAAGAACCTCCTCAAGGAGAAGGACGACAACCTCACCGGCGACGACATCCGCGAGGGTCTCACCGCCGTGATCTCGGTCAAGCTCTCCGAGCCGCAGTTCGAGGGACAGACCAAGACCAAGCTCGGCAACACCGAGGCCAAGGCGTTCGTGCAGAAGGTCGTGGGCGACCAGCTCGCCGACTGGCTCGACCGCAACCCCGTGCAGGCGAAGCGCGTCATCACGAAGGCCGTCGACGCCGCAACCGCGCGCATGGCGGCCCGCAAGGCGCGAGAGACCGCACGCCGCAAGAGCGTCTTCGAGTCGGCGGCGATGCCCGACAAGCTCAAGGACTGCACCAGCAAGGACCCCTCGATCAGCGAGATCTTCCTCGTCGAGGGCGACTCGGCCGGCGGCTCCGCGGTGCAGGGCCGCGACCCGCACACGCAGGCGATCCTGGCGCTGCGCGGCAAGATCCTGAACGTCGAGCGCGCGCGCCTCGACAAGGCGCTCGGCAACCGCGAGGTCCAGGCGATGATCCAGGCCTTCGGCACGGGCATCGGCGAGGACTTCGACATCGACAAGGCCCGCTATCACAAGATCGTGCTGATGGCGGATGCCGATGTCGACGGCCAGCACATCACCACGCTGCTGCTCACCATGCTGTTCCGCTACATGCGCGGGCTCATCGAGGCGGGGTTCGTGTACCTCGCGATGCCGCCGCTCTACCGCCTGAAGTGGACCAACTCCGCGCACGAGTACGTCTACTCCGACAAGGAGCGCGACGCGCTGCTCGCCGACGGGCTCGCGAACGGCAAGCGGATCCCCAAGGAGGGCATCCAGCGTTACAAGGGTCTCGGCGAGATGAACGCCAAGGAGCTGTGGGAGACCACGATGGACCACTCCACGCGCACGCTCCGCCAGGTGACCATCGACGACGCGGCCGCCGCGGACGAGATCTTCTCCGTGCTGATGGGCGAGGACGTCGAGTCGCGCCGCACGTTCATCCAGCGCAATGCCAAGGACGTCCGCTTCCTCGACATCTAGCACAGGCGAGCGCAGCGAGCTGCCCCGGTCGTTGAGCGAGCGGAGCGAGTCGAAACGCCGCAGGACGATCTCGAAACGCAACGAAGAATCGAAGAAGACGAGACAGAAGACATGGCAGAAGACGAACGTCCCGACGTGAATGCCGAACACGACCACGGCCGGATCGACCAGGTGGACCTGCAGCTCGAGATGCAGCGCAGCTACCTGGATTACGCGATGGCCGTCATCATCGGCCGCGCGCTCCCCGACGTGCGCGACGGCCTGAAGCCCGTGCACCGCCGCGTGATCTACGGCATGTACGACGGCGGGTTCCGTCCCGACAAGTCGTTCTCGAAGTGCGCGCGCGTCGTCGGCGAGGTCATGGGTCAGTACCACCCGCACGGTGACACCGCGATCTACGACGCCCTCGTCCGTCTCGTGCAGCCGTGGTCGCTGCGCTACCCGCTCGCGCAGGGGCAGGGCAACTTCGGCTCGCCCGGCAACATGGGCGCCGCCGCCCCGCGGTACACCGAGACCAAGATGGCTCAGCTCGCGCTCGAGATGGTGCGCGACATCGAGGAAGAGACCGTCGACTTCCACGACAACTACGACGGTCAGACCCAGGAGCCGTCGGTGCTGCCGGCGCGCTTCCCGAACCTCCTCGTCAACGGTTCCGTCGGCATCGCGGTCGGCATGGCGACCAACATCCCGCCGCACAACCTCCGTGAGGTGTCCGCCGGCGCGCTCTGGGCGCTCGAGCACCCGGAGGCATCGCGCGAGGAGCTGCTCGAGGCGCTGATGGAGCGCATCCCCGGTCCGGACTTCCCGACCGGCGCGCAGATCCTCGGCACCAAGGGCATCCGCGAGGCCTACCGCACCGGCCGCGGCTCGATCACGATGCGCGCCGTCGTCTCGATCGAAGAGATCCAGGGCCGCACGTGCCTCGTCATCACCGAACTGCCCTACCAGGTGAACCCCGACAACCTCGCGGTCAAGATCGGCGACCTTGCGCGCGACGGCAAGATCACGGGCATCGCCGACATCCGCGACGAGACCTCGGACCGCACCGGTCAGCGTCTCGTCGTGGTCCTGAAGCGGGATGCCGTCGCCAAGGTCGTGCTGAACAACCTGTACAAGCACACCCAGCTGCAGGAGAACTTCGGCGCCAACATGCTCGCGATCGTCGACAACGTGCCGCGCACGCTGTCGCTCGATGGTTTCGTCACGCTGTGGCTCGAGCACCAGATCGATGTCATCGTCCGCCGCACCAGCTACCGCCTGCGCAAGGCCGAAGAGCGCATGCACATCCTGCGCGGCTACCTGAAGGCGCTCGACGCACTCGATGAGGTCATCGCGCTCATCCGGCGGTCGCCCAACGCGCAGGAGGCGAACGAGGGTCTGCAGAAGCTCCTCGACGTCGACGAGGCGCAGGCCGACGCGATCCTCCAGCTGCAGCTGCGCCGCCTCGCGGCCCTCGAGCGACAGAAGATCATCGACGAGGCCGCCGAGCTCGAACTGCAGATCGCCGATTACCGAGAGATCCTGGCAACGCCGCAGCGTCAGCGCGACATCATCCGCGAAGAGCTCACGGCGATCGTCGACAAGTTCGGCGACGAGCGCCGCACGCACATCCTCCACGGATTCGACGGCGACATGTCGATGGAGGACCTGATCCCCGAAGAGGAGATGGTCATCTCGGTCACGCGCGCCGGCTACATCAAGCGCACGCGCAGCGACAACTACCGCCAGCAGCACCGCGGCGGCAAGGGCGTCAAGGGCGCGCAGCTGCGCGCCGACGACGTGGTCGAGCACTTCTTCGTCACCACCACGCATCACTGGCTGCTGTTCTTCACGAACAAGGGCCGCGTGTACCGCTCGAAGGCGTACGAGGTGCCGGAGGCCGGGCGCGATGCCAAGGGCCAGCACGTCGCGAACCTTCTCGCGCTGCAGCCCGATGAAGAGATCGCCCAGATCCTCGACATCCGCGACTACTCGGTCGCGACCTACCTCGTGCTCGCGACCCGCAGCGGCCTCGTCAAGAAGACGCGTCTGACCGAGTACGACACCAACCGCCAGGGCGGCATCATCGCGATCAAGCTCCGTGGGCAGGTGCCCGAGGAGGGCGACGAGGCCGAGGCCGGCCCCGACGACGAGGTGGTCAGCGCGCTGCTGGTCGACGAGGGCGACGACATCCTCCTCATCAGCCGCCACGGCATGTCACTGCGCTTCTCGGCGACCGATTCGGCGCTGCGCCCGATGGGTCGCTCGACGTCCGGTGTGAAGGGAATGGACTTCCGCGCGGGCGACAGCCTGCTGTCAGCGTCCGTCGCAGCCGACGACGGGTACGTCTTCGTCGTGACCGAAGGCGGGTACGCGAAGCGCACCGCGGTCGATCAGTACCGCATGCAGAACCGCGGCGGACTGGGCATCAAGGTGGCCAAGCTGAGCGAGGATCGCGGCGATCTCGCGGGCGGACTCATCGTCTCCGAGGACGACGAGGTCTTGGTGGTTCTTGCCAGCGGCAAGGTGGTACGCTCTGCCGTGGCCGAGGTCCCCGCCAAGGGCAGAGACACGATGGGTGTCGTGTTCGCCCGCTCCGGCGACGACGATCGCATCCTCGCGATCGCGCGCAACGGCGAACGAGGCCTCGCAGAAGAATCCGAGGACGCATCCACCGACGGGGCTGAAGCAGCACCGTCACCCGAGACCCCCCAGTCGAACGACACCCTCGAATCGGATGCCTCTCCCCAGACCCCCGAAGAGAGCACTGACGCATGAGCACGGTAGCCGACAAGCTCGCCAAGAAATCGAGTCACAAGACCAGCGCCAAGCAGGTTCGCCTGCGTCTGGTGTACGTGGACTTCTGGTCCGCGGTGAAGCTGTCCTTCCTCGCCGCGATCGCCATCGCGGTCGTGACGGTGGTGGCATTCGTGATGGTCTTCCTGGTGGTGCAGACCACCGGCCTGATCGCCAAGGCCGACGAGTTCTTCTCGAGCTTCTCCGACGGCAGCATCCTGCTGTCGCAGTTCGTGAGCTTCCCGCAGGTCCTGGCCTTCTCGGCCGTCGTCGCGATCCTGAACCTCGTGGTCGTCACGGTGCTCGGCGCCGTGATCGCGGGCATCTACAACCTCGCGGTCAAGGTGACGGGCGGCCTGCTGGTCGGCTTCACCTCCAACTGACGCAACCGCCCGAGCGCCGGCATCCGTGGATCTCGATCCCGGATGCCGGCGCTCTGCGTCTGCGGGTCAGACCACCGTGGTCCCGAGCAGCGTCCCGATGAGCCACGTCGCGACGAGGGCCAGCGCGCCGCCGATGACGAGGCGGATCGCAGCCCTCCCCTTCGGAGCGCCGCCCAGGTGCGCCGAGACCGTGCCTGTGACGGCCAGCGCGATGAGCACCGCCACGAAGGTGACCGGCACGCGCCACTCGGGCGGCGGGAGAAGGATCGCGAGGAACGGCAGCAGCGCACCGAGAGTGAACGAGATGGCCGACGAGATCGCGGCGTGCCACGGGTTCACGAGGTCGTTCTGGTCGATGTGCAGCTCCACCTCGAGGTGGGCAGACAGCGCGTCGTGTGCGGTGAGCTCGTGGGCGACCTGACGTGCCGTCGCATCCGACAGCCCGCGGTCGCGGTAGAGCTGGGTGAGCTCCTCGAGCTCCTCTTCGGGCATCTCACGCAGTTCGCCGCGCTCTTTGGCGATCAGCGCCCGCTCGGAGTCGCGCTGACTGCTCACCGAGACGTACTCGCCGAGCGCCATCGAGATCGCACCGCCGACGAGGCCGGCGATGCCGGCGGTGAACAGCGCGGCGGTGTCGGTCGTCGCGCCCGCGACGCCGACGACCAGCGCCGCGACCGAGACGATGCCGTCGTTCGCGCCGAGAACACCGGCGCGGAGCCAGTTGAGGCGCTCCCCCAGCCGGACCCCGTGCGGTTCACCAGGATGGGAAATCTCTGTCACGACCCCAGTCAACCAGCCCGATTCGTGAAATCCGGATTCGTCGGGTAAAGTCTTGGAGGTTGCGGAGCGCAGGTTCCGCAGTCAAACGGGGCTATAGCTCAGGCGGTTAGAGCGCTTCACTGATAATGAAGAGGTCCCAGGTTCAAGTCCTGGTAGCCCCACCGTAAGCCCCGGGGCCTTAGCTCAGTTGGTAGAGCGCCTGCTTTGCAAGCAGGATGTCAGGAGTTCGAATCTCCTAGGCTCCACAGACACGAAGCCGGTTCCGAGAGGGACCGGCTTCTGCATTCTCCCCGGGGCCCCGCGCAGTTAGGGTGAAGCATGGACCTGCGCGTCGCGGCGTACGCGGTGATCGTGGATGATCACGACCGCGTCCTGCTCGCGCACTGGAACGAGGGCCGTCGCGCCGCGTGGACGATGCCGGGCGGCGGCCTCGAGGCCGGAGAGGACCCCGAGAGCGCCGCGCGCCGCGAGGTCAGGGAAGAGACCGGCTACCGCGTCGAGATCGACGGGCTGCTCGGCATCCATTCCCGCGTGATCCCGCCGGGGCGCCGTCTCAAGCCCGGCGCAGACCTGCCGCTGCACACGCTGCGCATCGTCTACCGTGCCCGCATCACCGGCGGGCGCCTGCGCAACGAGACCGACGGGTCGACCGATCGCGCCGACTGGTTCACACTCCCCGAGGTCCGCGCGCTGCAACGGGTCAAGCTCGTCGACATCGCCCTCGAGATGGCGGGGATCGAACTTCCGTCGACGCACTGATGGCGACGGATGCCGTCAGTCGATGGGCTGCGAGATGTCGGCGACCGTCGCGCCGTAGGCGGCGATGAGCGCGTCGGCGTCGACGAACATGCTGTAGCCGTGGGCGCCCGCCCCCATCGCGATGCGCTGCCCCACGATCTCGGCGTCGGCGTACAAAGGCCAGTCGTGCGTGCTGCCGAGCGGCACGATGGTGCCCCGCTCGTAGCCGGTGGCCGCGAGGGCGCGCGCAGGATCCGGCAGCTGAAGTTTGTTCACCCCGACGACGGCGCGCAGCTTGGGCCATGAGATCGCACGGTCGCCCGGGATGAGGGCGAACAGGTAGGTGTCGTCGCTGCGCTTGACGACGAGCGTCTTCACGATGCCCGACGGCGGGATGCCGAGGATCGCGGCAGCCTCCGGCAGGCTGTTCGCCGCCGGACGCTCCCGGATCTCGACCTCGAGCCCACGCTCGGCCGCCGCCGCGCGAACGCGATCGACGCCTGTCAGAGCCTCACCCGTGGTGGGCTCAGGCATCCGGTGCGCGCAGCGGGTCGTCCGCGACCCAGAGCTCGTCGTCGGCGCGCAGCGTCTGCCACGCGGCGTAGAGCACGCCGACCGCGGCGGCGACGCCGAGGATGATGGCGATCACGCCGCCGGCGCCGATGCCCTTCTTCGCCGGAACGGGTGCCGCCTTGGCCCACGAGGACGGAAGGCTGATGCCGCGGCCGTCCGCCAGGCGCGAGCGCTGCTCGTTGGCGGCGTCCCACACCGACAGCGCAGAGCCGACGACGGCGCCCGCCGCGGGGATGACGGTCTTGTTGACGACCTTCTTGCCCTTGTCGACATAGGGGGCGGCGTACTTGTCGTAGCCGGCCTGCACCTGCGGCTTGACCTGCTCGCGGCCGTAGTGACCGAGCTGACGGCTCGCCTCGCGGGCGACGGTCGCGGCCTCCCCGACCAGAACCTGCTGGGCCTCCCAGAGGTTTCCGGCCTGCTTCTGCAGCTTCTCGAGTTCCTTCTTGCGCTTGCGGCTGAGGCTCACGGTTTGCCCTCCCTGTTGTGGGGATGTCGGTCTCTTCATCTTGCCAGACCACCGGTGAGACGGGAGGGGTTGCAGGGAACTCTGAGACAATGTAGACATGCCGCTTCACACAGCTGTCGCAACGATCCACACCAACTACGGCGACATCGTCGTCAACCTGTTCGGCGACCAGGCTCCTCGCACCGTGCAGAACTTCATCGGCCTGTCCGACGGTTCGCAGGCGTGGACGCACCCGGCGACCGGCAAGCCGGGCGAAGGCCCGCTGTACAAGGACGTCATCTTCCACCGCATCATCTCGGGCTTCATGATCCAGGGCGGCGACCCGCTCGGTCAGGGCGTGGGCGGCCCGGGCTACAACTTCAACGACGAGATCAGCGGCGAGCTCACCTTCACCGCTCCCTACAAGCTCGCCATGGCGAACGCAGGCCTGCGCCGCAACGCGATCACCGGCCAGCCCGAGGGCACCAACGGCTCGCAGTTCTTCATCACCGTCCCCGGCCAGGGCGGCCGCGGCCCGGAGTGGCTGCAGGGCAAGCACACGATCTTCGGCGAGGTCGTCGACGACGCGTCGAAGGCCGTCGTCGACACGATCGCCGAGGTGCCGACGGCGGCGGGCGACCGCCCGGTCGAGCCCGTCGTCATCGAGTCGATCGACATCGCCGCGGTCTGAGCGCGCGCGTCATCGGGCCCGGGGCGGCGACCGCCGCCCCGGGCCATCCGCATCCCTGAGCCCAGGCGAGACAGAGACGGGGCCCACGTGAGCACGCAGGACTTCCAGCGCAACCGCGACAACTTCTGCTACCGGCATCCCGACCGGCAGAGCTTCGTGCTGTGCCAGCGGTGCCTGCGCACGATCTGCCCGGAATGCCAGACGCAGGCCGCCGTCGGGGTCATCTGCCCGGAGTGCCTCCGCGACCAGCAGAAGGCGCAGTCGCCGGCGCAGAAGAAGGCCGAGCGGCGCTGGTCGCGCCCACGCGCGGTGTCGGCGTCGTCGGGCCGGCCCGTCGTGACCTACTCGATCATCGGGATCACGGCCTTCGTCTACCTCCTCACGCTCATCCCCGGCGTCGGCGGCGCCATCCAGGACGCGCTGTACTACTGGGCGCCGCTGCTCTACCCCGAGTTCCGGGGCACCTCACAGCCCTGGCGTCTGCTCACCGTCGCTCTGGTGCATTCGGGCATCTGGCATGTGGGACTCAACATGCTCGCCCTGTGGATGATCGGTCGCAGTCTCGAGCCGCTCCTCGGCCGCTGGCGCTTCCTCACGCTCTACCTCCTGAGCGCGCTCGGCGGCTCCGTCGCCGTGACGCTGCTGTCGTTCACGACGCCCGTGGTCGGGGCATCCGGTGCCATCTTCGGCCTCTTCGGGGCGCTCCTCGTGATCGGGCGGCACATCGGCGCGAACATCGCCGGCATCGCCCTCGTGCTCGGAATCAACCTCGTGATCGGGTTCATTCCCGGATTCAACGTGTCGTGGCAGGCGCACGTCGGCGGCCTGCTCGTCGGCCTGCTCGTCGCATTCATCTACACGCGCACGCGTGCCCTCCGCCAGCGCGGGCTGCAGATCGGGCTTCTCGTCGCGGTCGGCGCGGGACTCGTGGCGCTGCTGTTCGTGCCGGTCGTCTTCCCGGCCCTCGTGATCCTCTGAACAGAGTTATCCACAGGCTCATCCACACCCTGGGGAGAATCACACCCGTGTAATTCACAGGTGTTAACAGACTTGTTAACAACTGCGGATCGGCCCGATCTGCAGCATCCGGGCATGGAAAAACCCCGGTCGTCATAGACCGGGGTTTCTCTTTCGAAGTGTCGCTTACCGCCAGCGCGTCGTCATCAGGAAGCCGATGAAGGCGATGCCGAAGCCGATCACGAGGTTCCATGCCCCGATGTCGGGGATCGGGAACGCCATGCCGCTCAAGTAGAAGACGAGGATCCACACCAGACCGATGAGCATCAGTCCGATCATGATCGGCTTGAACCACACCGGGTTGGGTGCGGCTTCGCCTTCTGCGCGCTCGACGAGCGAGTCGTCGTCTTTGCCGGGTCGTGCCATGCAGAAGAGTCTAACTGCCAGCCACGCCACAGCCCGCCCTGATTAGAATCCACCTGTGGATGACGCGTTGCCCGGACCGAGGCGAGCTGCCCGCGGGACTCGAACTCCGCGTCGGCGAACCTCCGTCGTCGGCGTCATCGGCGAGGTGCTCATCACTGCCGGCGTCGTCGTGCTCCTCTACGTCGTGTGGCAGCTCTGGGTGGGCGACCTCATCTACGGCGCCGAGCGCAACGCCGAGGGCACGGAGCTGTCGCAGGAGTGGCAGGCGCAGTACGAGGATCAGAACCCCGAGGCGGCCCCCGCCCCGACCGACGCCGGCACCGACCCCGAGGTGGTGCCCGTCACCGCCCCTCCGCCCGTGCTGGCCGAACCCGCCGACGGCCAGACGTTCGCGATCATGCGGATCCCCCGGTTCGGCGCGGACTACGCCGTCCCGATGGCCGGCGGCGTCACGCGGGCCCGTACCCTCGATCCCATCGGCATCGGCCACTACCCCGGCACCAAGATGCCGGGCGAAGCGGGCAACTTCGCGCTCGCCGCGCACCGCACCACGTGGGGCAAGCCCTTCAACCGCATCGCCGATCTGCACGTCGGCGACGCGATCGTCGTCGAGACGCAGGCGGGGTGGTACACGTACCGCTTCCGCACACTCCAGTACGTCACGCCGAACGAGGTCGAGGTGCTCCTTCCGGTCCCCCAGCAGATGGACGTCCCCGCGGGCACGGCCTACATCACGCTGACCAGCTGCAGCCCGATGTACGCGATGACCGAGCGCATCGTGGCGTACGGCGTGTTCGAGTCGTTCACCCCCCGCACAGCGTCGGGCGAGGAGCCCGCCTCCCTCCAGGCGGTGGCCTGATGTACGCGGGTCTGTGGCGGATCCTCCCCGGCCCGTGGTGGGTGCGGGTCCTCATCCTGCTCGTGCTGATCGCCGCGGTGCTGTACGGCCTCCTCTTCTACGCCTTCCCCTGGGTCAGTCAGTTCGTGAACCCGCAGGAGGTCACCGTCACCCTGCCCGCGGCGTCGACTCCGACGCCGCTGTCGTGACCGACCGCTCCTCCTCGTCGGCGCCGATCCTCGTCGTCGACAACCACGACAGCTTCGTCCACACCCTGATCGGGTACCTTCACGAACTCGGCGCCGGCACCGAGCTCGTCGAGGCGGACGCCCTCGCCGATCCGTCGCGCGACATCGCGGGGCGGCCCGGCGTCCTCGTCTCCCCTGGACCCGGCACGCCCGCCGACGCGGGCGCATCGATCGAAGTGGTCCGCGCGGCGGCGGCCGGCGGCATCCCTCTCCTCGGTGTCTGTCTCGGTCACCAGGCGATCGGCGAGGCGTACGGAGCCACCGTCGATCACGCGCCCGAGCTCATGCACGGCATGACCTCGCTCGTGCACCACGACGGCTCGCTCCTGTACACAGGGCTGCCCGACCCGTTCACAGCCACGCGCTACCACTCCCTCGCGATCGTGCCCGAGACGCTCCCCGATGACCTCGTCGTCACGAGTCGCACGGCGAGCGGGGTGATCATGGGCGTCGCCCACCGGACCGCGCCGATCCTCGGGGTGCAGTTCCATCCCGAGAGCGTGCTGACCGAGGGCGGCTACCGCCTGCTCGGCAACTGGCTCGCATCGATCGGATACACGGATGCCGCGTCCCGCGGCGCTGCGCTGAGCCCGAGGCGCTGAGCCCTCGGGCCGTCTGCCCTCCGGGTCAGGCGCCCGTGCAGTAGGTCAGCGTGATCTCGGAGTGGACCGGGACGTCGCCCGGCGTGAGCGACTGCGACGACACGGTCGGCGGGGTGGAGCCCGCGCAGTTCGGGTCTTCCGCCGGGATCACCGTGAGGCCGAGGTTCTCGAGCTCACGCGTCGCGGCATCGACGGTGTAGCCGCGCACGTCGTTGATGGCCACGCGGCCCGAGGCGACGACGAGGTTGACCATCGAGCCGGTGGGCACGCTCGCCCCGTCGACGGGGGTGCTCGAGATCACCGTGCCTGCAGCGAGATCCTTGTCATTCTGCTGCGTGACGGTGCCCAGCTGCAGCCCGGCGCCGGTGATGGCCGAGGTCGCAGCCTCCTGTCCGAGGCCGGTGAGTGTCGGAACCGTCGACATCTGCTGCCCGGTCGACACGTAGACCTTCACCTGCTGATCGGGTGCGACCGACGTCCCCCCCTCGGGATCGGTGCGGATGACGTTGCCCGCCGCGACGTCGGTGCTCTCCTCGTCCACGCGGATCGCGCGGAGGTCCGATTCGGCGAGGGTGTCGTTCGCGCGCTCGTAGGTCATCCCCGACACGTCCGGCACCTCGCGCACGTTGCCCGGGAGGTCGTCGCGCGGCTGGATCGTGAGCACCCAGAACAGCAGGGAGATGAGCAGCACCGCGAGCAGGGCCACGCCGGCCCAGATCCACGCCACCGGCGGACCGGCCTGCGTGCGCTTCATCGTGGTGTCTGTGCTGAGCTGGCGCAGCGACCGCGCGGTCTCGGCAGCCTGCCGCGGGTTGGGCCCGTACAGCTCGCTCGTGAGTGCGCCCACCTGGCGCTTGGAGGGCTGCCGGCCGTCGACCGTCGCGTCGAGCGCCTCGCGGAAGCCTGCGGCGTCCTGGTAGCGCTGGAACGGGTCCTTCGCGAGAGCGCGCAGAGCGACGGTGTCCAGAGCCCGGGGCACGGTGTCGTTGACCTCGGACGGCGGCAGCGGCGCCTCGCTGACATGCTGGTAAGCCACCGCGACGGGCGACTCGCCGCGGAACGGCTGGCGCCCGGTGAGGAGCTCGTACAGCACGACGCCCGTCGAATAGACGTCGGCGCGGGCGTCGACCGGCTCCCCCTTGGCCTGCTCGGGCGAGAAGTAGGCGGCGGTGCCGAGGATCTGGGTCGTCTCGGCGACCGTCGACGACGAGTCCGACACCGCGCGCGCGATGCCGAAGTCCATCACCTTCACCTGGCCCGCGTCGGTGACCATGACGTTGCCCGGCTTGATGTCGCGATGCACCACACCCGCGCGGTGCGAGTACTCGAGGGCCTCGAGGATTCCGTCGACGTAGCGGACGGCATCCGTCACCGGGACCGGGCCCGCGGCGATGATCTCCTTGAGGAGCCGGCCCTTGACGAGCTCCATGACGATGAAGGGCACCGGACGCACCGTGCCGTCGGGAGCCGTGAGAGAGTCCTCGCCGGCGTCGTAGACGCGCACGATCGTCGGATGGGCCATGCGCGAGGCAGCCTGCGCCTCGAGGCGGAACCGCGTGCGGAACGCGTTGTCATCGGCGAGCTCGCGGTCGAGGATCTTGATCGCGACCTCGCGGCCGAGCGTGAGGTCGTAGCCGCGATAGACGCTCGCCATGCCGCCCCGGCCGATCGGCTCATCGATGCGATAGCGCCCCGAAAGCACGCGCGGCTCAGCTGTCACGGTCACTCCCTGCCTGGAACATCAGCCACACTAGCCGAGCCCGAGCGGGTCGCACGTGCCGCACGACCCGCTTTGAGGACTCACTCAGCCAAGCTCACGGCGTGGGGGTCGGGATCGGGGCTGCGGCCTCGATCAGCACGGTCGCCTCGCCGGACGCGCCCGACGTGCGGTTGCCCGCGGTGCCGCCGCTGCAGGTGACGGTGTACGTGACGATCACGGTCTGACCGGCCGTGTCGCCCGCGGTCACCGTCGCGTTGCGTGCGTTCTGCGGGAAGTTCGGGCCGTTGGCGATGGTGCCGTTCTGCACCGCGAAGGTGTACGAGCTCACCGAGCCGGTGCCGGACGGGCAGGTGTAGCCGTCCCACATCACCGTCAGGGTGCCGCCGGGCTCGACCGTCGCCGGCGATCCCTGGAACGTCGGGGTGGAAGGTGCCGGCATCGGGGTCTGCCCGGCGTACGCCGTCAGCTCGATGATCGTGCCCTTCGGCACGTTGCCCGTCGGCGAGACGCTGTAGATCTTGCCCACGCTGCCCTCGTCGGGCGCGGCGTTGCCCTCCTGGCAGCTCGCCCCGAGGCCGAGCGTGTCGAGCGCGGCAGACGCGGTGGCGCAGTCCTGCCCGACGTAGTCGTCCGCGACGACGTTCGCCGTGGTCGGTGTCGGCGTCGGTGTGTTGGTCGGCGTCGCGGACGGCGACGCCGACGTCTTCGTCGGGTCCGGCTCGGGTTCGTTGCCCGAGTTCGCGACCACGGCCCAGATCGTTCCGATCAGCACGAGCAGCAGCAGCGCGATGAGCGCGATCAGCGGCCACGTCCAGGGGCTGCGCTTCTTCTTCTCGGTCGTCTCTTCGGTGGGCTCCTCGCCCGGAGCGGGCATGAGGCGGGTCGCCGCGGACGTGTCGGAGCCGGAGGCCAGCAGCTGCGTCGCCGCGTCGCTGCCCGCCGCGACACCCGCGATCGCCGGAACGGCCGCCGCCGCGGCGGCGACATCGCCTCGGCGCAGCGCCGTGGCGGCGCGCGCGACGGCGGCAGCCGACGCGGGGCGCTCTTCGGGCTTCTTGGCGATCATCGCCATGACGAGGTTCTGCACCGGAACGGCGACCGTCGCGGGCAGCGCAGGCGGCTGCTCGTTGATCTGCGCCATCGCGATCGCGACCTGCGACTCGCCCGTGAACGGGCGCTTGCCCGCGAGGCACTCGTACGCGACGATGCCGAGCGAGTAGATATCGGTGGCCGGGGATGCCGGGTGCCCCGAAGCCTGCTCCGGCGACAGGTACTGGACCGTGCCCATGACCTGGCCGGTGGCGGTCAGCGGCACCTGGTCGGCGATGCGCGCGATGCCGAAGTCGGTGATCTTCACGCGCCCGTCGGGCGTGATGAGGAGGTTCCCGGGCTTGATGTCGCGGTGCACGAGGCCCGCCGCGTGCGCGGCCTGCAGAGCAGCGGACGTCTGCGCGACGATGTCGAGCGTCTTGTCGGTCGACAGGGAGTCGTCGCGCTCGAGGATCGTCGACAGCGCCTCGCCGGGGACGAGCTCCATCACGAGGAACGCGCTGCCGTTCTCCTCGCCGTAGTCGAACACGCTGGCGATGCCCTCGTGGTTGACGAGCGCCGCGTGGCGGGCTTCGGCACGGAAGCGCTCCAGGAAGCCCGGATCGCCCATGTACTCGTCTTTGAGGATCTTGATGGCGACAGTTCGTCCGATGACGTGGTCTGTCGCCTCCCACACCTCGCCCATGCCGCCGATCGCTATGCGCGAATCGAGTTCGTAACGGCCGCCGAAGGTCACGCCCTGCGTCGGTCTCATCGTCCCAGCACCGCCTCCATGACCTTCTTCGCGATAGGAGCGGCGATGGTGTTGCCGCTGCCCGATTGTCCTTGCCTGCCGCCGTCCTCGACGACCACGGCGACGGCGACCTCGGGGTTGTCGGCGGGTGCGAACCCGGTGAACCAGAGCGTGTACGGCTCATCGCCCGTGTTCTCCGCGGTACCCGTCTTTCCGGCCACGTCGACCCCGTCTATTCTTGCACCCGACGCAGCACCGTCACTGACATTGGCGACCATCATCGCCACCAGCTCGTCTGCCAGTCCCGTGTCGAGGGCACGCCCGAATTCACTGTCGTCGAAGGTCTTCTGAACGGACAGATCCGGGCCGATCACACGATCCACCATGCGCGGGTTCATCACGATCCCGCCGTTCGCGATGCCGGCCGACACCATCGCCATCTGCAGCGGCGTGGCCGTCACCTGACCCTGGCCGAAGCCGCTCAGCGCGGTCTGCGCGTCGTCCTGGATCGTGCGCGGGTAGCCCGACGGCGTCGAGATGAGCGGCAGCTCGAACGACAGGTTGAAGCCGTATTTCTCGGCCTCTTCGCGGATCGCGGTGTCGCCGAGCTCGACGGCGAGCTCCGCGAACGGGATGTTGCAGCTCAGCCGCAGCGCGTCGGCGAGGGTGACGGTGTCGCCGCCGCCGCACGTCCCGCCGCTCGCGTTGTGCACCACGCTGGACGACTGCGGCAGCTGGTACGTCGCGGGGTTCGGGAGCGTCGACTCGGGCGTGTAGTCGCCTGACGCGAGGGCCGCGGAGGCGACGACGAGCTTGAACGTCGAGCCCGGCGGGTTGAGGTCGCCGGCGATCGCACGGTTCGACAGCGGCTTGCCCGGGTCGGCGACCAGCGCGTCGTACGCGGCGTTCACCTCGCCGGTGGCGTGCGAGGCCAGCACGTTCGTGTCGTAGCTGGGGCTGGTCACCAATGCCAGGATGCGGCCCGTCGACGGCTCGATCGCGATGACGCCGCCCTGCAGGTCGCCCAGCGCCTCGTAGGCCGCGCGCTGCACGTCGGCGTCGAGCGACAGCACGACGTTCGAGCCGCGCGGCGGCTGCCCGGTGAAGATGCGCTCCACGCGCGACAGGAACTGCGATCCTGCCGTGCCGCTGAGCTCCTGGTTCATGGCCTGCTCGATGCCGGTCGCCGAGTTCAGGGCGGGGTTGATGTAGCCCGTGACGGGCGCCCACATGTCGGCATCCGTGTACACGCGCTGCCAGCTGTAGAGATCGCCGGACGGCACCGACGACGCGATGGCCGAACCGCTCGCGATGATCGATCCGCGCTGCACCTCGTACGAGTCGTAGAGCGCCCGGCGGTTCGCGGGGTTCGCGGCGAGCTCGTCGGTCTGGATCACCTGGATCCAGCTCGTCGACCCGAACAGCGCGAGGAACATGATCAGCATCAGGATGCTGAGTCGCCTGAGTTCCTTCGTCATGTCAGCCGATCACCACCCTCGGCCGGCTGCGGACGGCATCCGAGATGCGCAGCAGCAGGGCGACGATGATCCAGTTCGCCACCAGCGACGAACCGCCGGCCGCGAGGAACGGTGTCGTCAGGCCGGTGAGCGGGATGAGACGCGTGACGCCGCCGACCATGATGAAGACCTGAAGCGCGATCGTGAACGACAGGCCGGTCGCGAGGAGCTTGCCGAAGTCGTCCTGACCGGCGAGGCCGATGCGGATCCCGCGGCTCGTGAACACCATGTACAGGCACAGGATCGCGAAGACGCCGATGAGCCCGAGCTCCTCGCCGAGCGCCGGGAGGATGTAGTCGCTCTCCGCGACCGGCGTGAGGTACGGCCGCCCCTGGCCGAGGCCGGTGCCGAGCAGTCCGCCGTTCGCCATGCCGAAGATGCCGTTGACGAGCTGGTAGCTCGAGTTGTCCATCAGCTCGGGGTTGAACGCGTCGAGCCAGTTGTTGAACCGTGCGCCGACGTACGGCAGGATCCGCGACGCGAGGAATGCGCCCGACACCGCGAGCACGACGCCGA
Source organism: Microbacterium sp. Leaf288 (assembly GCF_001422925.1). Classification (GTDB taxonomy): domain Bacteria; phylum Actinomycetota; class Actinomycetes; order Actinomycetales; family Microbacteriaceae; genus Microbacterium. The sequence continues at coordinate 388,081 of NZ_LMNI01000001.1, read as the reverse complement.
TGAGCACCCAGCTGGTCTTGCCCGTGGCGACGTAGAGCATCGCGACGAACATGCCGAAGATGAGCACACCGGTTCCGAGGTCGCGCTGCAGCACGATGATGCCGAGCGACACGAGCCAGATCACGAGCAGCGGCCCGAGCTCTCGGGCTCGCGGCCAGGTCATGCCGAGGAAGCGGGTGCCCGTCGAGGTCAGGCTCTCGCGCGTGCGGACGAGATAGCCCGCGAAGAAGATGCCGAGCGCGATCTTCGCGAGCTCGCCCGGCTGGAACGTGAAGAAGCCGAGGTCGACCCACACGTCGGCGTTGCCGCCGCCGCTGAGGCCAGGGATCACGGGCAGGATCAGCAGCACGATGCCGACGAACCCGAAGATGTACGTGTACCGGAACAGCACGCGGTAGTTCTTGAGGAACATCACCACGAGGATCGCCGCGACCAGCGCGATCGCCGCCCACGCGAGCTGCCGCGTCGAGAACGCGTCCCACCCGTGGCGGTCCCCGTACAGATCGAGCCGGTAGATCATCGCGAGACCGAGCCCGGTCAGAAGCGTCGCGATCGGCACCACGAACGGATCGGCGGCGCGGGCGCGCAGGCGCAGCAGGATGTGCAGCGCGATGACCAGGGCGGTGAGACCGCCGCAGTAGACGAGGAACGTCCAGTCGATCACGCCCTCGGAGCCGAGCTGCACGAGCGCGATCGCCGAGCCGTTGATCGCGAACGCGAAGATCAGCAGCGCCAGCTCGCGGTTGCGCTGCGTCTGCGGAACCCGGATGCGGCGCAGCGCCCGCACCACGGCCGTGTCGGTCGAGACGGCGTCGGTCGGCGTGCCCGTGGATGCGCTCATCCGCCGCCTCCCGCCAGGTCGCTGATTCCCGACACGATCTGCCGCGCGTGCGACAGGGAGTTCGCCGAGATGGTCTGTTCCACCGTCGCACGGGCGAAGTCCGAGAGCGAATCGAGAGGGATCTCGGTGTCTTCGTACGGGGTCGACAGCGAGATCGGCCCGATGCCCTGCTGCACGCCCTGGTAGATGACGACGGTGTCCTCGTCGGCGCCGACGTAATACCGGGTCTGCGTCCACTGGTAGCCGATCCAGGCGGCTCCGGCGATGATCACGAGCACGAGTGCGACGCCGGCGATCCAGCCGACGCGGCGACGGCGTGCCCGTCGCCGGTCCTCCTCGATGAGCTCTTCGAGGAACTCCGGGGCCGGTTCGAAGTGGGTCGGCTCGTTCGCCGCCTGGCGGTTCGGGTGCAGCCAGCTCGAACGCCGGGGCGCCGCCGCGGGCACCTCGACGCCGACCGGGTTCGACGCGGAGCCGACGATGGTGGGCGTTCCCGAGAAGAGCGGATGCTGCCCGCCGACGTCGACGATGACGATCGTGACGTTGTCGGGGGCGCCGCCGTCGAGGGCCTGCTTCAGCAGGTTGTCGGCCGTGCGGCCCGGGGCCAGACCCAGCCCGAGCGCTTTGGACGTGTGAGGGTCGTCGACCACGCCCGACAGGCCGTCCGAGCACAGCAGCCAGCGGTCGCCCGGCTGCGTCGGCATGATGAACGTGTCGAGCTCGGGATCGGTGTCCATGTCGCCGAGCACGCGCATGAGCACCGAGCGGCGCGGGTGGTACCGCGCCTCTTCGGGCGTGATGCGGCCCGAGTCGACGAGGCGCTGCACGAAGGTGTGGTCGGTGGTGATCTGCGTGAGGGCGCCGTCGCGGTACAGGTAGATGCGCGAGTCGCCGATGTGGGCGATCACGGCGTAGTCGTCCACCATGATCAGCGCGCTGACCGTGGTGCCCATGCCGGCGAGCTCCGGCCGGACGCCTACGGTGTCGACGAGGTCGACCGCAGCGTCCGAGATCGCGTCGCGCAGCGCCCGCTCCGCCTCGGCGGTCGAGTTGAACGGGCGGTCGAGCCCCTCCAGGCGCGAGATCGCGAGGCTCGACGCGACGTCGCCGCCTGCGTGACCGCCCATGCCGTCGGCCACGACGAACAGGTTGGAGCCGGAGTACCCGGAGTCCTGGTTGTTGGAGCGCACCTTGCCGGTGTGCGAGATCGCGGCGCTCGAGCCCTGGAAGACCATGTGCGAGAGGTCCGCCCGCTACTTCCGCAGCTCGAACGTCGTCGCGCCGACCTTGATCGGGGCGCCGAGGTTCACGGGGACCGGGGCCGTCACACGGGCACCGTCGTGCCACGTGCCGTTCGTCGAGTCGAGATCCTGGATCATCCACTGGTCGCCCCACAGCACCAGGCGTGCGTGGTGGCTCGACGTGTAGTCGTCGCGGACGACGAGTCCCGACTCGCTCGAGCGGCCGATCGTGAGCGGCTCGTTGCCCAGCGGGAGCTCGAGCCCGGTCTTGGGTCCGCTCGTGATGACGATGCGCGACGCGGTGGCGGTCGTGGCGGGTCCGCCGGGCTTGGCGACCGGAGCGGGCGCCGCCGGAGCGACGGGTCCGGTCACGGACGACGCGGCGGCAGCCGGCGCCACGGGCGCGGCGGCTGCGGCGGCCGCAGCATCCGGCATCCGCCTCACCTTCACCCCGAACAGGTCGGCGCGCAGCGAATAGACGACGGCGAAGACGAACGCCCACAGCAGCACCAGGAACCCGATGCGCAGCAGCAGCAGGGTGAGCTCGCTCATGCCAGCGGGCCCCTCTCGTGCGCGTCGAACGCCCGCGTGGCATCGTCGACGGATGCTGCGGGCCGCGGCGCGCTCGCCTGTGCGACGACGCGGAACACGATGTCGGTGCGGCCGATGCGCACGGTCGAGTCTGGCGGGAGCGCCGCTTCGGTCACCTTGCGGCCGTCGAGCATCGTGCCGTTGGTCGAGCCCAGGTCGCGCACCATGGCGCGCTCGCCGTCCCACAGGATCTCGACGTGCTTGCGGCTGGTGCCGGAGTCGGCGACCGTGATGTCGGCGTCGCTGCCACGGCCGATGACCGTGCGCGACTTCGTCAGGGGGATGCGACGGCCTTCGACGTCCACGACGCCGCGCCACGAGACGCGGCCGCCCTGCGCCGTCGACGACTCGACGCGAAGGGTGCCGGTCGCCAGCTCCTCGTCGCGGCGGATCGCGATCGTCACCGGACCTGCGAACGAGTACCCCTGCGCCTTCGCGTGCGCATGGACGAGCGTGTCGAGCTCGTGCAGGAGCGCGTCGCCGAGCGCCGAGATGCGATCGTCGTCGGCGGGCGACAGGCGCACCGTGAACGTGTTCGGCGCGAGGATGCGGTCGCGGCTCACGACCGCCGCCTTCTTGTCGAGTTCGCTGCGCAGGGCCGATGCGATCTCGACAGGCTGAATGCCGCTGCGGAAGGTCTTGGCGAACGCGCTGTTGACTGCGCGCTCCAGACCTTTCTCGAAGCTGTCAAGTAGTCCCACGGAGCTCCTCTAGAGGGGGGTGCCGGTTGCTACATGCTAATTGCACACGCTGTACCCGTCATGGATCGTGCCCTCCCGACAGGAGAGTTCGGAAGGGGCCGCGACGCATGATATCCTCGGCAAGTTGAGTTTCGCGGGATCTCCGGATGCCGCGGCTCGCGCGAGTGGCGGAATAGGCAGACGCGCTGGCTTCAGGTGCCAGTGCCCGAAAGGGCGTGGGGGTTCAACTCCCCCCTCGCGCACAGCGCAGAAGAGGACTCCCGAGAGGGGGTCCTCTTCTTTTTGCCCGCGCCGCCCGAAGGCTACGCGCCGTCGAGGGCGGGCGGGAGCGCGAAGACGATCTCCTCGATCTCGCGGCCGACGCCCGGGGCGAAGTCGACGTTGCGCGACACCTCGGTGAAGCCGACCTTCGTGAGCACGGCGATGGAGGCGGCATTGTGGGCGGCAACGCGGGCGAACAGCGGTCGGATGGGCTCGCGCGAGATGAGGTGGCGCACCGCCGCGGTGGCGACGCCCCGCCCCCACGCGTGACGAGCGATCCAGTAGGTGACCTCGCGGTCGCCGTCGACGGTGAAGGATGCCGCGGTCCCGGCGAATCCGCCGTTCTCCGTGACCACGAAGGAGAGGACGTCGGCCATCGCACGCTGCCGTTCGATCCACGCGTCGAAGGCCGCGCGGTCGTCCGGATCCTCCGCGGTGAATGCGGCCATCGTGATCGCCTCACGGTCGCGCATCATCTCGAAGACGGCGTCGAGGTCGTCATCGTCCAGGGGTCGCAGATCGATGTGGTTCACGCGCTTCACGGTAGCCGCGGCATCCGTCACCGAGGAAGGGCGGGTGTCAGTTCAGGCCGTGGATGCTGCGGAGCAGGGATTCGGCGCGGTCGGCCTCGCGGGAGGCGAACGCGCCGCGGAACTCCTCGTAGGCGGCGGTGCGGCCGATGGGGCATTCGATGAACGGCCGCCAGCCCACCATGTCGCGCCGGATGGCGAACTCGTACTCGCGGACGAACTGCAGGAGCGCGAAGTTGCCGCTCGCGCGGGTGACGACGGAGAAGAACGCGTGGCTGGCCGCGGCGAGAGCGTCGGGGTCGTCGGCGCGAGACGCCGCGATCACGTCGTCGAGCCGCTCCAGCGCGAGCTCCAGCGCGTCGGAATCCGCCCGCCGCGACGCCATGCGCACCGCGAGACCCATGTTGAAGGCGACGAGCTCGACCGTGTCGCTCTGCTGGTTGGGGTGCGACACCCGCGTGTAGCGGTGGGGCGACACCTCCACCAGGCCGGCCCGCTCCAGTCGCTGCAGGGCCTCGCGCACGGGAGTGCGGGAGACGCCGAGCCATTCCGCCAGCTCCTGGTCGCGCAGCCGCGCGCCGGGGGCGAGCCGCCCGTCGAGGATCGCCTCGCCCAGGCGCGCGTACACCTCGTCTCCGAGGACGGCGCGGCTCGGCTCGAGCGGGACGAAGGGGGCACTCATGAGTGGCACCAGTGTACGCCGGAGGATTCACGTGCATAGACCCGCTTGAGCGCGCCTTGAGGAGGCCGTTGAGCGGGCCGTGGGACCCCACCGGAACATGCGGAAACGCTGAGGAAACCGGCCTCGCTCTTGCACTGATATATCGGTACGATGGTCCCTGTCCACGTTACGACGTGGCCTATCCGGGGGGATCCGTCGACGCCCGGGCTTTCGAGCCAAGCTCAGCCCGGGCGGACGATGGTCCCTGTCTCGTCAACGGGCGCTCTGCAACATTTGTGTCACCTTCGCAACTGGGTCTCGCCGCGCGCCCGCCTGTTCACTACGTTGGATGCAATCGCCGCAATCGCGACGAGATCAACGAAGAACGGCAAGTAATGAGCACGCAGGGCACCGTCAAGTGGTTCAACTCGGAAAAGGGATTCGGCTTCATCGCTCCCGATGAGGGTGGCGCAGACGTCTTCGCGCACTACAGCGCAATCGAGTCGAGCGGGTACCGCTCCCTCGAGGAGAACCAGCGCGTCGAGTTCGAGATCGCGCAGGGACCCAAGGGCCTCCAGGCCGAGAACATCCGCCCGCTCTGAGCGGCGGACCGATCGTTTCACGCGGTCGAAGCCGCGGTATCCCATGGGTGGGTGCCGCGGCTTCGTCGCGCGCGCCTGCGCCGGCCGTGGGGCCTCAGTCGCGGTCGCCGCGGACGAGTTCGAGTCCTGCCCCGGCGAACTGACGCAGGGTCGCGTCGGGGAGGAACGCTCGGGTGAGTGCTCCGCCGATGCGGGTGAGGTCGCTTTCGTCGCGGAACAGCAGGTACATGGTCTCGTACCGTGGGTGGAATTTCTCCTTGAAGCGGTGCAGCGACTGGAACCCGTAGACCGGTTCGAGCGCGTCGGCGAGCTTGTCGCTGAGCGCCGCGATCATTCCGGCGTCCGAGGGGTAGTCGTGGGCGAGCGGCGCTCCCGACAGTGACATGATCTCGGCGCCCTCGTCGGAGAACAGCCGCGCGGACGAGCCGATCAGGTACTCCATGACGGGGCCGAAGCCGCCGTCACGGCGGCGCATCAGGTCGAGCGTCCAGCCCCGGGCGACCTTCTGCGCGCCGTCTTCCCCGGGACCGTAGACCGGCAGCCAGGACAGGAACCCGTCGACGTCGCCGTTCGGGGCGAGCGCGAGGGCGAGGCGCACCTCGGGGTCTTCCGCCTCGACGAGGGTGCCGAGCGTGAACCCCATCTCGGGCAGCCCCTTCTCACCCACCCACATCTCCGAGATCGCCCGCAGCTGCTGCTGCACGCCCCACGACTCGTCCTTGAGGTGGGTCATCCGGAACGTCATCTCCTCGCGTCCGGCGCGGTTCAGCGACGAGCGCACCGAGTTCCACCGTTTGCCGGTGAACTCCAGGCCGGGAAGGTCGACGATGGTGTCGTCGGCGACGACCAGGCTGCGCCAGGTCGCGGGCACGGCGGCGCGGGTGGCCTCGTCGGCGCTGAAGAAGCACGGGATCAGTCCCGCCCGTTCGGCGTCGTGGATGAACTCCTCGACGGCTGCCGTGCGCGACGCCGCGGGTCCGATCGGGTCCGCGAGGGCGAGGGCGACACCGTTGCGGCGCTGGTAGGCGACGATGCTGTCGGTGGTGCGGGCGTAGCTGTTGCCCTCCCAGGTCGTCATCCACGACAGGGTGCCGCCGCCGTGGGTGTGCAGCATCCGTTTCACGTCGTCGACGACCGGTGCGGGCTGATGACCGATGCGGGACTTGCGGCGGGCGCGGAACGCGCGACGCACCCAGATCAGGTACACGAGCATGAGCAGCCACATCACGCCGCCCGCGAGGGCCAGCTCGGTCTCACCGTCGATCGTCGCCTCGACCTGCGCCTGCGAAGCGATGATGAACGCCGCGACGATGAGCATCGCGAACAGGATGTTGAGCACGGCGAGGATGATCGCGACGACCCAGGTCCACCGGCGCCCGCGGCGCAGCCCGTTGGCGACCACCAGGATCACGACCACGTCGATCGCGAGGTCGACGAAACCGCCCGACGCCGGCTCGGTCGGCCCGAACGGGCCGTCGGTGGGCACGAGGATCGTGATGATCTCCACCGCGCCCAGCACCAGCACCGCGATGAAGGCGATCAGCCGCTGCTCACGCACCGTGGTGCGCTGGACGCGGAGCGAGCGATCCACGAACAGCACCAGGAGCACGGCGAGCAGGTGCTCGAGATCGGCCAGCGCACCCCAGAACAGCATCGCGATGAACACGAAGCCGAGCAGCACCAGCCAGCCCCGCACCCGCCAGGGCGGACGCAGCAGCCCGACCGCCGCCGCGATGCACGCCATCGTCCCGCCGGACGGGCCGACATCCAGCGCCGCCGCCTCAGCCTGCGCCCACACCCACGGCAGCAGCGAGAGCACCCACAGCAGCAGCGCGGCCGCGAAGACCGCGAACAACTGCCCCACCCACAGATAGCCCAGCGCCGCGCGCCAGCCGCGACGCCACTCGAGGTACGCCATGCCCACGAATCCCGTGATCGTGAACACATAGACCCACGGCTGGTTCACGAAGAACGTCCCCGTCACCGGCGTCCACCACCGCCCGGCCTCCAGAGCCGGAAGCCCGTAGGCGACGACATCGAACAGGTCCGAATCCTCGAACGGCCGCCACAACCCCTGCCAGATGACACCCGCCGCCAGGACCAGACCGATCATCGTCAGCGTCGCCGGAATCCGCCCCACCCCGGCCAGCACGCGGTTCGGTCTCTGAGTCGCCCCGTCGCTCATGGGCTTCACGATAGCGGGGGTCTTCCCGCTGTCGCTTATCCGAGCGGGCCGGTCTGGCGGGCGAATTCGGCGAGGGCCTTCGCGTCCTCGGCGTCGCGCATCGCACGGCGGGCGGCGTCGAGCGCGGCGACCGGGTCCTGCGCCTGGCGCGCCTGGGCGAGCTCGCTCTGGGCCGACAGCAGCCGCGAGCGCGCGTCGGCCCCGGCACGCGAACGGGACACGGATGCCTCGGCCTGTGCCAGTGCGCCGCGCGCGGCGGCGAGGGTGCCCGGAAGGGCGGTGCGCGCGCCGCGCAGTCGCTGCTGCGAGGTGCGGGCGTCGCCGAGGGCGAGGTCGAGCCGGCTGCGCAGGCGCGCGATGGCGTCGACCGTGCGGGTGGGGTGGCGGGCAGCATCCGTCTCGATGCGGTTCAGCTCGCCGTCGATGGCGTGCAGCTCCGCGCCCAGCCGTGCGGCGTCGGCGGCGTCGAGGTGCTCGCGCGTGACGGAGGCCTGGCGCAGCGCCGTGCGCGCCGACGCGATCTCGTCGGGCACGGCCTGCGCCGCCTGCAGCACGAGGCGGTGGGTCTCCTCGAGGTTGCGGGCGTCCGCCTCCGCCTGGCGGAGCGCCCGTTCGGCGGCGGCGAGATCGGGGAGGGCGCTCAGCGACGGGTCGCCCGCACGGGTCGCGGCGGCGTCGAGGTGACGTTCGGCGGCGGTCACCTCGGACAGTGCGGCGTGCGCCGAGCGCGAGGCATCCCGCCATTCCTCCTCGGCGAAGCGCGACGACAGCTCGGCGACGAGCGCGGCCGGATCGCCCATCGACGCGCGCAGTCCGGCGAGACGGCGGCGGGCGGCGTCGATCTGCCCGGCCGCCGACACGTTCGCGGTGACCCACGCGCCGTGCTCGTGGCGGGCGGCGGCGACCGTCGCGAGTGCCTCGCCCGTGCGGCGCTCGATCCGCGCGGAGACGCGGCGCACCTCGTGCGGGCCGACGGCCGGGTCGCTGATCGCGCGGTACTCCTCGAAGGCGTCGTCACGCACGTGCTGCGCCGTGAGGCGTGCCCGCCGCAGCGAGGCGGGGGCGTCCCCGCCGTAGAGGGCGCCCGAGAGGCCGACCTCGAGGTCGAGCTCGCCGACCTCGTCGTCGAGCTTCACGAGCGTCGCGCCCGCCTTCGCTCTCGCCTGCTCGGCGGCGGCGCGGGCTCGCGGGGAGCGACGCGCGCGGCGTACCGCCCACACGATGGCGGCGACGGCGATGGCCGTCACGCCGAACACGACCAGGGCCGGCACGAGCCACCCCAGGATCGCGGCGGCGAGCTCAGGCATCGGCGACGCCGGCGGTCGCGGCCGCAGTCTCGTCGGGGTGCTCGCCGAACAGCAGCAGGGCGCGGAGCTGGTCGACGTCGTCGACGACCGCCTGCGCGCCCTCGGACTCGTGCGGCCAGCTGAAGCCCCACCGGACGAAGATCACCGGCACGCCCTGCGCCGCGCCGCCCTCGACGTCGTGGTGCCGGTCGCCCACGAGCACCGGACGGCTCGTGTCGACGCCCGCGGCCGCGAGGCGCCGCAGCGCTTCGGCGACGATGTCGGACTTCGCGCTGAGCGTCTTCTCGTCCGGCGTCGCGCCGACGATCGCGGTGAGCGAGGTCGACAGGTCGAAGTGGTCCATGAGGGCGACGACCTGCACCTCGGGCTTCGAGCTCGCGGTGGCCTGCGGGATGCCGCAGGCCGCGACATCCGTGATCAGCTCACCCACTCCGGGGAAGAGCTTGGCGCCCGTCGTGTACCCGTCCGCCTTGCCGAGCGTGCGGTAGAAGGCGACGGCCTCGGCCGACTGCTCGGGCGTCATGCCGACGTTCACCTGGAACGACTGGTACATCGGCGGGCCGATCCAGTGCACGAGCTCGGCGCGGGTCGGCGGGCGCTTGCCGAAATGCTCGAGGGCGATCGTGAGGCGACGGAGGATGCCGTCGGACGCGTCGACGATCGTTCCGTCGACGTCCCACAGCACACAGGTCCACGGCGATCGGCTCGGCATAGGGACCAGCCTATGCGGAGGCGGCCCTGCGCTCCGAGACGGAGCGGTGCACGCGGGCGAGGCGCGCCATCATGCGCCGCAGATCCTCGATCTCGGCCGGGGACCAGTCGGCGAGCACCGTGCTCATGTTCGACTCGGCCGTCGACATGATGCGCTCGCCGATGCGGCGGCCTTCGTCGGTGAGCGCGACGAGCACACCGCGGTCGTCATCGGGCGCCGCAACGCGCACCACGAGGCCCGCGCTCACGAGGCGGCCGACGATCTTGCTCATGTTCGTCGCGGTCTGCCCGAGCGCCAGCGACAGATCGACGGGCCGCATCGCGCCGTTGTACGACAACTGGTTGACGACGAGGAACATGCCCATGTCGTCCACCGGGAACGCGACCCGCGCCATGACGTCGCGGCGCACGCCGGTGCTGTCGGCCCAGTGCACGATAGAGGCGAGCGACAGCCGGAGGTCGAGCGGGTCGGGCGCGATGACCGGGCTCAGGTCTGCAGAGGCGTCGGTGTCGACGTCACCTCTGGCCATCGCCTGCTCGTTCCTCTCGCTCGGTCCCGGTCGTCACTCCTCGCGCAGCAGTCGGACCGGGCCGAGAAGTCCGTACTCGCGCAGGACCGCGTGCTGCATGTGCTCCTCGCCGGTCAGCTGCGCGCCGATGTCGGGGATGCGCTCATAGTATCCACGGGCGCGGAGCCGGTTGTTCAGCGAACTCGAGACGCGGACGGTGATCGCATTGTCACCGGGACGGATGCTGCCGCTGACGTCGACGACCGGGTGCGCGGTGTCGAACCCGCGCTCGGGACCGTCGCCGACACGCACAGACCCGAGCCCGCCGCCGGTCGAGCCGAGATCGAGGAGGTATCGCGCGCCGTCCGCGACCTCGGCGACCGAGAGGACGGCGGTGTACTCGCCGACGCCGGAGACCTCGGCGCCGACGCCCGAGATCTCCGACCACGGTGCGAGCTCGATGGTGCCGGCGTCGAGCCGCGTCACGGCGGTCGTCGGGCGCACCTCGCGAGAGACGTAGCCGAGGCCGCGGTCCTCCTCGAGCACTTCGGGCTCGCCGGCGTCCCAGCTCTCGACGACGAGGCGCCACGCCTCGGCCCGGGCGACCTCGGTGACGGCCGGGGTGGGCGAGTCCGCAGCATCCGTCGTCTTGTCCAGCACCACGATCGCGACCTCGCCGGGCGCGAGCGTGAGCGCGACCACGGTCCGGTCGTCATCGCGCTGCGCGCCGCGGTGCGGACGCAGCTCGCCGGTCCAGGCGTCGAGGCGGTGCACCGCACCGGTGCCCTCCAGGCAGATGCGCACCGTGGTGGGCTCGGTCGTCTCGTAGAGGAAGTGGTACGCGTACAGGACCGCGAGGCCGTCGTCCTCCCGCAGGTGCGTCAGCACGTGCGGATCGTCGGACTCGAAGCGCGCACGGCCGCCGGCGCCGAGCTCGTCGAGGGCGGTCACGACGCCGGAGGGCGCGGCGACGCGGACCCCCGGCATCCCTCGCAGCTCCGCCATGATGGCGGCGAGCTCGTCGTCGCGTCCGTCGAGACCGGGGGTGCGCGCCGCCGCGGTCTCGTGCGTGGTGTGGCGCCCCTCCATCAGCGACTGCACCTCGCGGGCGCCGTCGACGACCACGAGTCGCAGGCCCCGCTGCGCCCACGCGAGCAGGTGCGCGGCGACGTCGGGGTCGAGGGTCTCCTGGTACACGACGAGCGCGCGGTAGCCGGGGCCGGAAGGCTGCACCTCGTCGCCGTCGAACAGGACGTCGTCGCGCAGCAGCAGGGACCCGTCGAAGAATTCGTAGGTGATGCCGGCGTCCTGCATGCCGAGGTCCTGCCACCAGAAGTTGTCGCGGTCGCGCATCCACATGGTGCCGTAGGCGACCTCGTCGGGGATGCGCTCGCCGCCGTCGCCGGTCAGCGAGAGCCCGACGAGGTTGTCGGTGAAGTGGTCGGTGCGGAGGATGCCGACGTCGATCCGCGGGCGGCCGCGTCGGAGCGCATACTGCAGCCGGCCGATGGCGGCGGTCCAGAGGGGGTAGAACTCGGAGCCCGGCTGGCGCGTGTCGAAGCGCTCGGAGAACATCGGCCACATGCCCTCGTGGCCCGGCCACTCGGTCACGCCCTCGGCGCCGGCAGGGCTGGCCCACCCGTGCAGCACGGTCTTGGTGATGCCGGCGGCCAGCTGCGTCGCGATGATCTGGTCGTAGAAGCGGTGGTCGAGCATGTGGTTGCGGGTGGTCGCGCCGGTCTCGGACGAGTACTGCTTGCCGAACAGGTGCGCGGGGCCGGCGAGCAGCCGGTAGGCATCGATCTGCGCGCCGAACTCCAGCGACTCCGTCTCGATGCCGTCGACCTCCGGGCCGGGGCGGGTCAGCTCGAACGGCAGCCCGTAGCTGATCTCGGCGCGCAGGGTCATGCCGACGCCGTGCAGGAACTCCGCGAACGGCCGCAGCATGTTCTCGATGTACAGGTCGGTGAACGTGACCACGAGGTCGTGGCGCACCTTGTCGACCGTGATGCGGTCGGCGTCGTCGGCGGGCTGGTGGTGGTAGAGCGTCGAGACAGCCATGAACGGCACGTCGCGCGTGAGGAAGGGCAGCCACGGCACCACGTCGTAGCCGCGGCGGGCGCGGAACTCGTCGACGACCGTGTGGCCCCAGAAGAGCCCGCCGGCGCCGAACGTCGACAGCTCGAGCGAGTCCATGTACATCTGCGCACGGGGGTTCTGCGCGATCTGCGCGCGCAGCTCGGGGGTGAGCACGACCTCGTCCCAGTAGGCGATCACGGCGTCGACGCCGTCGCGGTCGATGTAGTTGACGGTGTAGTTGACGGATGCCGAGGGCTCCGCGGTCTGACCGGTCCCGTGCAGCCAGTAGAAGAAGACACGCCAGTCGCCGTCGCCGTCCGGCGCCGTCCACTCCAGGGTGTCGTCGGTGACGGATGCCGTCAGCTCGGTGAGCGACGAGGCATCCAGCACCCCCGCGTCGGCGTCGACGACCCTGGCCGCGACGACGGCGACGAGGTGCTGGTCGCGGATCGTGCCGCGCCCACCGGGAAGGTGGCGAGCAGCGGCGGGTGCCGCGAGGTCGATCCGGAGGAGCGGGCCGGAGCGGCGCTCACCCGGGGCGAGCGTCTCGGACGCCACGTCGAGCTCCTGCGCAGCAGCGCGGTCGTCGGGCGTGATCGTCGGGAGGTTGGCGTTGGACCAGTTGGTGCCCGACGTGAAGCTCACCGACATGCCGCGGCGGGTGGTCTCCTCGACCACGACCTGCGAATCGTGCACCCACTCCTCGGAGCCCCAGCCGTAGCGCGCGTGGTCGATCGCGCCCTCGTCCATGGCGAGGAACTCCATGCCGCCGAAGCCGAGGCGATGCGCGTCGTCGATCTCGCGTCTGAGCGTCGCGTCGCTGTGCAGGCCCTCGGCGAGCCACCAGCGCAGCTCGGGGCGGTATTCGATGGCGGGTTCGGCGATCTCACGCCGGAAGTCGTCGAGCGTCATTGCTGCAGCATCCGTTCGGGTAAGTACTGTCCTCGCGACAGTATGTACCGTCCCCACGACACGACACAAGACCCCGCCGCAAACAGGGAGGCCGCGCGGAGGGTTCAGAACAGGCGCGGGGCGCCCGACTCGATGCCCTTCATGCCCTCGTAGTCGAGGGTGACGCAACGGATGCCGCGGTCCGCGGCCAGCACCTTGGCCTGGGGTTTGATCTCCTGGGCGGCGAAGACGCCGGTGACCGGGGCGAGGTGCGGGTCGCGGCCGAGCAGTTCGAGGTAGCGCGTGAGCTGCTCGACGCCGTCGATGTCGCCGCGGCGCTTGACCTCGACGGCGATCGTGCCGCCTTCGGGGTCGCGCAGCAGGAGGTCGACCGGGCCGATCGCGGTCGGGAACTCGCGGCGAACCAGCGTCAGGTTCTCGCCGATGACGTCGACCTGCTCGGCGAGGAGGCGCTGCAGGTCGGCCTCGACGCCGTCCTTCTGCAGGCCCGGGTCGATGCCGAGCTCGTGCGACGAGTCGTGGATCACTTCGTAGATGCGCACGAGCAGCGCGTCGCCGGTCTTCGCGTGCGTCACGCGCCAGTGCTCGAGCACGCCGGCGGACGCCGACTCCTCATCGGGCACCTCGACGTCGAGCCGGCACGGCGGGCTCATCCAGTTGAGCGGCTTGTACGAGCCGCCGTCGGAGTGCACCAGCAGCGACCCGTCGCCCTTGTGCACCAGCAGGCGCGTGGCGAGGGGAAGGTGGGCGTTGAGCCGCCCGGTGTAGTCGACGGAGCAGCGGGCGATGACAAGACGCACCCGACGAGCCTAGCCGCCTGCGTCAGCTTGCCCGCAGGCTCGTCGGATAGCCTTTGCCCTCGTTGCCTGCGCCTCGCCGCGCGGCCCTGAGACCCCGGCCCCCCACGCCACCCCTTTCGTCCGGAGAAGAACCGATGAACTCACGTCTGCCCGACGCGACCGTCCACATCCTGTCCAGCACCGTCGCCGAGCTCCACGTCGGCAGCGACGTGGCAGAGGTCGTCGCCCCCGACAGCCTTGCGCTGCGCGACCGCGTGGTCGAGGAGATCCGTCAGCTCGCCGCATCCGCCGGCGAACCGGCGCACGCGACCCTCGTCGAGGGCTCGTCGCGCTGGCCGCTGGTGGTCCACCCGGACGGCACGTACGACGAGGCGCTCGAGGAAGCGGCCGTGGAGCCGGCGCCGGCGCCGGTGCCCGCTCCCGCCCCGGTGTCGGCCCTTCCGGTCACGGCCCCCACGCCGGTTCCCGCCGTGCCGACGCTCGCGCCGGTCGCGGAGGACATCGCGCGGCCGACCGTGCAGGATCTGCTCGACTCGCGCGGCGGCGGAGGCCGCCCCCGGGCGACCACGGGCTGGCAGGGCGCCGTGCGGCGCGCGACCGGCGGCCTGATCTCGCCGGCGCCGGGCCGTGTCGAGCGTTCGCGCCTCGACCGCGAGAAGCGGGTGCAGCGCCGACTCGACGCCCCCCGCACGATCGTCGTGCTCAACCCCAAGGGCGGCGCACACAAGACGACGAGCACCCTGCTGCTGGCCGCCACCTTCGGCACGCTGCGTGGCGGAGCGACGCTCGCGTGGGACAACAACGAGACCCGCGGCACGCTCGGCTGGCGCGCGCAGCACGCGCCGCACCACCGCACCGCCGTCGACCTGCTCGAGGACCTCGACGAGGCCTCGAACTTCCGCGGGTCCAGCCTCGCGGCGCTCGACCACTACGTCCGCACGCAGGTCGACGCCCGCTTCGACGTGCTCGCCTCGGACGAGGATGCCGCGGCATCCTCGACGATCGACGCGGCGGCGTTCGACCGGCTCCACGCCCTCCTGCGCCGCTACTACCGCCTGATGATCGTCGACACCGGCAACAACATGCGTGCCTCGAACTGGGTCGCGGCCGTCGCCGCCGCGGACCAGCTCGTGATCGTGTCGACCGTGCGCGAAGACACCGCGGCCAGCGCCGCGTGGCTGCTGGACGGCCTGCGCGAGAAGGGCTTCGGCAGGAAGATCGACGAGGCGGTCACCGTGCTCACGGCCCCGTCCTCCCGCCCCGACCGCAAGCTCGAGTCCCGCCTGTCGCAGCACTTCGAGCAGGTGACGTCGGCGGTCGTGAACGCTCCGTTCGATCCGTCGCTCGTCGACGGCGGCCCGATCGACTTCGACGCGCTGTCGCCCGAGACCCGCGACGCGTGGCTCACCGTCGCCGCGACCGTGGCCGACCGGCTCTGATCTGAGCCGACCCGGCTCCCGGCGTCGGCGCCGCCTCAGTGGTGGGCGTGGCCTGCGCCGACCTTCGAGCCGGCGATCGGCTTCGCGGCGCCGGAGGCGAGCCCCGACATCGCGATGAGGGCGACGATGATCCACAGGGTGGGCAGGATGCCGATCTCGTGGCTGATCCAGCCGAGGATCGGCGGGCCGCACAGGAACGCCAGGTACCCGATGGTCGCGGCGGCCGAGACCGATGCCGCCGCCTTCTTCGGGTCGTCCGCCGCCGCGGACATGCCGAGGGGGAAGCCGAGCGATGCGCCCGCGCCCCACAGCGCGATGCCGACGAAGGCGATCGGCAGGTTCGGCGCGAGGATGAACATGACCAGGCCCACGCCCGCCGCGATCGACAGGATGCGCAGCGACCACACGCGGCCGATCCGGTCGACGAGCGGGCCGCCGAGGATGCGGAACGTCGTCATCGCGACCGAGAACACCGTCAGCGCGATCGCGCCGACCGCCTCGGTCTGGTCGTGGCCGTCGACCATCGCGATCGTGAGCCAGTCGTTGGCGCTGCCCTCGGCGAACGCCATGCCGAGCATGATCGCGCCGATCGCGTAGGTTCGCGGGTCGCGCCAGACCGCCGCGATCTCGGCGAAGCGCTCGCGGCGCGTGACGCTCGTCGCGGGGTCGTCGTGCGTGCTCTCGCGCACGGGGACGGCGCCGAGCGACAGCAGTCCCGCAACGGCGACGAGAAGTCCGGCGGCGCCGAGGTGCCAGCCCACGCCGATCCCCAGGGCGGCCATCGCCACGCCGAGCCCGGCACCCGCGACGGTGCCGAGGCTGAAGAAGGCGTGGAACAGCGGCATGAGCGTGCGCTCGAATGCCTGCTCCACCGCGGCCGCCTCGACGTTCATCATGACGTCGGTGGCGCTCATTCCGAGGCCCATGAGCCCGAGACCGATGGCGGCGACGACGTACGACTGCACGAACTCCACGCCGACGCCTGCCACCACGACGCCGAGCGCGAACGTGATGATCGTCGCGAACATCCCGCGCCGCGCCCCCCAGCGCGCCACGATCACGTTGGCCAGCGAGAGGCCCACGATCGACGTGACGCCCGAGACGAACAGCAGGACACCGACCTGGAGGTCGTTGATGCCCAGGTCGTTCTTCACCGCCGGCAGTCGCGACGCCCACGACGCGAAGCCGACTCCCATGATGAGGAAGATCGTGAAGATCGCGGTGCGCCAGGCGACCAGCTGCCGACGGGTGAGCGCGGTATCCATCCGCACATGTTACCGAATCGATTCGACCGGGGCTGAACGGGGCCTGGCCGAATCGATTCGACATCACGTATCCGTGACGGGATACCATCGTGACAGCATGAGCCGTCAGGACACCGGCACCCGCCGCGCCACGATCTCGGACGTCGCCCGCGAGGCAGGCGTCTCGCCGTCGACCGCCTCCGTGGTGTTCAGCGGCAAGACGCCCGTGTCGGACGCGACCCGCCGCCGCGTGCTCGACGCGGCCTCCGCCCTCGGCTACACCGGCCCCGATCCCCGCGCCGCCTCGCTGCGCCGCGGCCGCTCGGGCATCGTCGGCGTGGTGTTCGAAGAGCACCTGGGCACCGCGTTCCTCGACCCCGTGAAGACGCTCATGATGGACGGCCTCGCCGACGCCGTCACCCCGCTCGGCGCGGGGCTGCTGCTCCTGCGCGACCACGAGCCCACCGGAAGCGGCCCCTCGCTCACCACCGCCCCGCTCGACGCCGCCGTGCTCATCGGCTGCAGCGGCCTGCTGCGCGAGTCGCTCGAGACCGTCAAGGCACGCGGCATCCCGGTCGTCGTCATCGAGGGGGATGCCGGCGACGACGTGCCGCGCATCGGCCTCGACAATCGCGAGGCCCAGCGCCAGGCCGCGAGCCACCTGCGCGCGCTCGGGCACCGCGAGATCGCCATCGTGACCCTGCCGGCCCGCGTGGACTGGCAGCGGGGCTGGCTGCACGACGACACCGCGGTCACCGTGGACGTCACCCGCGAGCGGCTCGCCGGCGCCCTCGACGTGTTCCCCGACGCCACGGCCTACGCCGCCGCGGGCAGCTTCATCGACGAGGGGTTCGCGGCCGGCCGCGAGATCTTCGCCGACCCCGACCGCCGGCCGACCGCCGTCATCGCGCAGAGCGACCTGCTCGCCGCCGGAGTGATCCGCGCAGCGGAGGAGACCGGGCTGCGCGTGCCGGAGGACGTGAGCGTCACCGGCTTCGACGGCATCGTCGTCGACGGCCTCGCTCCGTACGAGCTGACCACCCTCGTGCAGCCCGCCACCGACAAGGGCCGTGCCGCAGGCGCTGCCGTCGCCGCGATGCTGGAGGGCACCCCCGCGGCGTCGATCCGGTTCACCTGCACCTTCCGTGAGGGCAACACCACGGGGCCGGCACCCGCGCTCGCCTGAGACCCGCTCGAACGCCCTCGACCGACGGCGATGTATGCCGCCCGGGCGATCGGGTGCGACGCGCCCGTTAGGATGGTTGCTGACACCCCGATCGCCTGGGCTTTGCGCAGTCCTCCTCTGACTTGCGCCTGCCGACGACCCCGAGGAGGCCCGAATGCTCCTCGTTCTCGGCGCGTTCGCGGTGGTCCCGATCCTCCTCCCATGGCTCGTGGCGCGTATCGGCGCACGCGCGTTCTACATCGCGGCGATCCTCCCCATCACGGGCTTCGTCTACGCCGCAGTGCTCACCCCGCAGGTGCTCGCGGGTGACATTCCGTTCGAGACATACGCCTGGATCCCGCCGCTCGGGATCGACCTCTCGATGCGGATGGACACGCTGTCGTGGCTCATGACGCTGGTCGTCACCGGCGTCGGCGCGCTCGTGATGATCTACTGCCGCTGGTACTTCCGCGGCAAGAAGGAGAACCTCGGGCAGTTCGCGGCGGTGCTGCTCGCGTTCGCGGGGGCGATGTACGGGCTCGTCCTGACGGACGACCTCGTCGTCCTCGTGATGTTCTGGGAGGTCACCAGCGTCCTGTCGTACCTCCTCATCGGGTACTACAACAAGCGCGCGGCGAGCCGTCGTGCCGCGCTCCAGGCGCTTCTCGTGACGACTCTCGGCGGACTGGTCATGCTGATCGGCGTCGTGCTGCTCGTGGTCGATGCCGGGACGTCGAGCATCTCGACGATCCTCGCCGAGGCCCCCACGGGCCCGATCGTCGACGCCGCGCTCGTGATGATCCTCGTCGGCGCGCTCAGCAAGTCGGCGATCTTCCCCTTCCACTTCTGGCTCCCCGGTGCCATGGCCGCGCCGACCCCGGTGAGCGCCTACCTGCATGCGGCGGCCATGGTGAAGGCGGGCATCTACCTCATCGCCCGCTTCGCGCCCGTCTTCGCGATCGCCCCGCCGTGGCGGCCGATCGTGATCGCGCTGGGCGTCTTCACCATGCTGCTCGGCGGCTTCCAGGCGCTGCGCGAGACCGACCTCAAGCGCGTGCTCGCCTTCGGCACCGTGAGCCAGCTCGGCCTTCTGACCGTCGTGCTCGGCTACGGGACGAGGGATGCTGCGCTGGCAGGTCTCGCGCTGCTCTTGAGTCACGCCCTCTTCAAGTCGGCGCTGTTCCTCGTGGTGGGCGTCATCGACCGCCAGCTGTCCACCCGTGACCTGACCGAGCTCTCGGGCGTCGGTCGTCAAGCGCCGGTCATGGCGACGTTCTCGATCATCGCCGTCGCGTCGATGATCGGCATCATCCCCACCATCGGCTTCGTGGCCAAGGAGGGCGCCCTCGCGGCGCTGCTGCACGAAGCTCTCGGCGGTGCCGTGTGGGGGATCGTGGCGCTGGTCGGAATCGCCCTCGGCTCCGTGCTGACCGCGGGGTACGGCATCCGTTTCCTCTGGGGTGCGTTCTCGACGAAGCGCGCGGCGAACGGCGACCGCATGCCCGACACGGAATGGCCGGACCCGCCGATCGGATTCCTCGTGGCGCCGATCGTGCTCTCGGGGCTCACCGTCATCGCCGGAGCCGCCGCACCCTGGCTCGACAAGGCGTTCGCGCCGTACGCCGATCAGGCGCCGGTCTCGACGCCCGGTGTGCCGGCGCCCGCGCACCCCGCTCACCTCGCCCTCTGGCACGGGCTCGAGCCGGCGCTGTGGATCTCGCTCGCGACGATCGCGATCGGCGTGTTCGTGTTCTGGCTGACGCGGGGCTGGCGTCCCGCCAAGCGCCTGCTGCCGTTCACCGCAGCCGAGGTCTACAACGGCGCGCTGCGTGTCATCGCGCGCCTGTCGGTCGTCACGACGAGCCTCACGCAGCGCGGTTCGCTGCCGGTCTACGTCGGAACGATCTTCGTGGTGTTCGTCGCGGCTGAAGCGACCGCGCTGCTCGCGAGCGACGACTGGCAGGCGAAGCTCGACGCCTACCAGACACCCACGCAGCTGCTCGTCGCGCCCATCATGATCGCGGCCGGACTCATCGCGATCCGTGCGCGCAAGCGGTACACGGGCGTCGTGCTGGTGTCGGTGACCGGCCTCGGCATGGTGCTGCTGTTCGCGACGAGCGGCGCGCCCGACCTCGCGCTCACCCAGATCCTCGTCGAGACGGTGACGCTCGTCGCGTTCGCACTCGTGCTGCGCCGGATCCCGTCGCGGCTGGGCGAGCACAACGCGTCGGTGTGGCCGGTCGCGCGCGCGGTGCTGGGTGCGGCGGTCGGCATCACGATGGCGCTCGTCGCGATCGTGGCCACCAGTGCCCGCGTCGAGAAGCCGATCTCGGACGCGTTCCCCGACCTCGCCTACGAGCTGGGGCATGGCAAGAACGTGGTGAACGTCGCCCTCGTCGACCTGCGCGGCTGGGACACCATGGGCGAGCTGTCGGTGCTGATCCTCGCGGCGACGGGTGTGGCATCCCTCGTCTTCGTCACCCACCGCGCCGACACGCTGTCGCGGGCGATCTCGTCGCTGCCCACCGGAGCCACGCGTGCCCGTCGGCCCCTCGTCGAGACTTCCGACGGCCTCCGCCAGCGCGGCGACGAGCGTGGCAGCGGGCGCATGGCGTGGCTCGTCGGCGGCCAGCGCGTACGGCCCGAGAACCGCTCGATCATGCTGGAGGTGATCGTGCGGATCCTCTTCCACACGATCATCATCGTGTCGCTGTACCTGCTCTTCGCGGGTCACAACCTGCCCGGCGGCGGGTTCGCCGGCGGCCTCGTCGCGGGCATGGCACTCGTCATGCGCTACATCGCGGGCGGCCGCTATGAGCTCGGCGCCGCTGCACCGACCGACGCCGGACGCCTGCTGGGCACGGGCATGACCATCGCCGTCGCGTGCGCGATCGTGCCCGTGTTCTTCGGCGACCAGCCGCTCACGAGCTACTTCTGGGAGTGGGACGTGCCGATGCTCGGCCACGTGGAGTTCGTCACCTCGACGCTGTTCGACATCGGCGTCTACCTCGTGGTCATCGGGCTCGTGCTCGACGTGCTGCGCAGCCTCGGCGCCGAGGTCGACCGCCAGGCGCAGGAAGCGCGCGAGCAGGGGGTGAGCGTGCCGTGAACGCCTCGCTCGTCCTCATCATCGTGATGGCGGTGCTCTACGCCTGCGGCGTGTACGCCATGCTCGAGCGCAGCCTCACGCGCGTGCTCATCGGGTTCCTGCTGCTCGGCAACGCGACGAACCTGCTGCTGCTCATCGTCATGGGAGCCCCGGGCGTCGCGCCGTTCTTCGGCTCGGCACCCGTCGACGAGATGTCGGACCCGCTCCCGCAGGCGCTCACGCTCACCGCCATCGTCATCACCTTCGCCGTCTCGGCGTTCCTCCTGGCCCTCATCTACCGGTCGTGGCAGCTCGGCCAGGCCGACACCGTGGCGGACGACGAGGCCGACCTCGAAGTGCGCGAGCGCGCCGCCGAGGCCGAGGAGACGATGGACGAGGAGACCGAGATCGAGGACGCCGACGACGACGCGACCACCGACTTCGTCGGGACCGACACCGCGCCGATCACGATCCTCGGCGCGCGCGACTTCGCGGGCCTCCGCGATGACGCCCCGGTGGACCGCCCCTCCCCGGATCCGCAGGATCGGGGTGACGACGCATGATCCAGATCGCGCCCGCCCTCGTCCCGCTGCTCGTCACGCTGCCCCTGCTCGGCGCCGCCATCGCGCTCATCGCAGGCCGGCACCGCAAGACCCAGGTCGTGGTGTCGGTCGTCACCCTGAGCGCCGTCACCGTCATCGCGGCGATCCTCCTGTACGTCGTCGACACCGGCGACCAGCCGATCGCGGTGTCGGTCGGGGGGTGGCCGATCCCGTTCGGCATCGTGCTCTACGTCGACCGGCTCGCGGCCCTCCTCGTGGTGGTGTCGAGCATCGTGCTGCTCGCGGTCCTCCTGTTCTCCGTCGGTCAGGGAGCCGCCGACGGCGACGACGACACGCCGGTCTCGATCTTCCACCCGTCGTACCTGATCCTCGGTGCGGGCATCTTCAACGCGTTCATCGCCGGCGACCTCTTCAACCTCTACGTCGGCTTCGAGATCCTGCTGGTCGCCTCGTACGTGCTCATCACGCTCGGCTCGACCGAGTCGCGCATCCGCACCGGCGTCGTCTACATCGTCGTGTCGCTGGTCTCGTCGATCCTCTTCCTCGCCGCGATCGCCATGATCTACGGTGCCCTGGGCACGGTGAACATGGTGCAGATCTCCGAGCGCATGGGCGAGCTGCCGCAGGAGACGCAGCTCATCCTGCACCTCATGCTGCTGCTCGCGTTCAGCATCAAGGCGGCCGTCTTCCCGCTGTCGTTCTGGCTGCCCGACTCGTACCCGACCGCTCCGGCGCCCGTCACCGCGGTGTTCGCCGGATTGCTGACCAAGGTCGGCGTCTACGCGATCATCCGCACCGAGACCGAGCTGTTCCTCGACAACGACGTGAACCAGCTGCTGATGTGGGTGGCGCTGGCGACCATGATCGTGGGGGTGCTCGGCGCCGTCGCCCAGGCCGAGCTGAAACGGATCCTGTCGTTCACGCTCGTGAGCCACATCGGCTACATGATCTTCGGGCTCGCGATCGCGACGCCCGCCGCGATCGGCGCGACGATCTACTACATGGTCCACCACATCGTGGTGCAGACGACCCTGTTCCTCGCCGTCGGCCTCGTCGAGCGCCGCGCGGGCTCGACCTCGATCCTGCGGGTCAAGGGCCTCATGAAGGCGGCCCCCGTGATCGCGGTGCTGTACTTCATCCCCGCGATCAACCTGGGGGGTCTGCCACCGTTCTCGGGCTTCATCGGCAAGTTCGCCCTGTTCGACGCCGCCGCGCAGGTCGGCACGCCGATCATGATGGTGCTGATGGTGGGCGGCATCCTCACCAGCCTCCTCACCCTCTACGCACTCATGCGGGCGTGGAACCTCTCGTTCTGGCGTGAGGACGAGGACTCGGCCGAGACCGAGGCCCGCATCTCGTACCTGGGCTCGGCGCCTGCGGCCGGCATCGAGACCGAGCGTCGCGTCATCCCGAAGATCATGACCGCGGCGACCACCGGCATGGTGGCCATCACGGTCGCGCTCACCATCTTCGCCGGGCCGCTGTACGACGTCTGCACGCGCATCGGCGAGGCGCTGCTGCAGCCGGTCTCGCTGACGCAGCTCGAAGACGACGCCGCGGGAACGGAGAAGGCGCCGTGAGCCCCGACCTGCCCCAGAGCCGGCTTCGTCGCGGATTCGCGACCGCGTGGCGGCAGCTGCCCTTCTTCGTGTGGCTCATCGCCCTGTGGATGCTGCTGTGGGGCCAGTTCACGTGGCTCGCATTCCTCACCGGACTCGCTGCGGCGCTCGTCGTGACGCGCGTCTTCCGCCTGCCGCCGGTGGAGCTGTCGGGTCGCGTGAACCTGTGGTGGGGCCTCGTCTTCGTCGTCGAGTTCCTCCTCGCGGTGGTGCAGGGCTCCCTCACGGTGGCATGGCAGGTGCTCGACTTCCGCCGCCGGCCCGGGGCCGCGATCATCGCCGCTCAGCTGGTCACCGACGACGACCTGATCATGACGCACACCGCGGTCACAGCATCCCTCATTCCGGGATCCCTCATCGTCGACACCGATCGCGACCGGCGCATACTGTACCTGCACGTCATCGGCGTGCGCGACGACGCCGACGTCGAGAAGCAGCGCGCGAGCGTGCACCACTGGGAGGAGCGCATCGTGCGCGCCGTGGGCTCGCACGCGCAGCTGCAGGCGATGCGCGACGCCGCGCCCCACGGCACGGTGGATCGAGGAGGTGCCCGATGAACATCCTGCTGCTCGTGATCTACGTGATCTTCGCGGTCGCGGCGCTGCTCACGCTGTGGCGCATCGTCATCGGACCGTCGATCCTCGACCGAGCCGTGGCATCCGATGTTCTCCTCACGCTCGTGATGTGCGTGCTCGGTGCCGAGATGGCGATCAACCACCACACGCGCACGCTCCCGGTGCTGCTCATCATCGCCGCCGTCGGCGTGTTCGGATCGATCTCGATCGCCCGGTTCGTGGCGAGAAGGGACCAGGACCGCTGATGGACGCCATGCTCGATTTCGCCGCCGTGATCCTGATCCTCATCGGCGCGCTGCTGTGCCTGACCGCCGCGATCGGCGTGCTGCGGTTCCGGGATGTGCCGACCCGCCTGCACGCCGCGACCAAGCCGCAGGTGCTCGGGCTCATCCTGATCTGCCTCGCGATCGCACTGTCGCTGCGGTCGTGGCCGGTCGTCGCCTTCCTGGTGCCGGTCGTGCTCATCCAGCTGGCCACCGCCCCGCTCTCGGCGCACATGGTGGGACGCCAGGCCTACCGCAACGGCACCATCGACGAGACCGGCCTGTACGTCGACGAGCTCGCCGAATCCAAGCGCACCCCGCCCGCCTCGGGCGGCTGACGCGTCAGGTCGAGCCGCTCTTCTGCCGCTCACGATAGGCCTTGGCCTTCATGCGGCTGCCGCACGTCGCCATCGAGCACCACTCGCGGCGATGGCCGCGCGAGTGGTCGAGGTACACCTGCGTGCACTCGGGTCGCGCGCACTCGCGCAGCAGCGCCGTCTGCTCGCCGCCGATGATCTCGACGGCCTCGCGCGCGATGTGCGAGAGCGCCTGCCGCGGTGTGCCGGACCGCGCCCAGCCGTCGGGCGTGAGCGCGGCGGTGAGCGGAGGCGTCGCCGCGGCGGCGTTCAGCCTGTCGACGGCCTCGGCCGGGAGCGGCTGGTCGTGGAGGCGCGACCACACCAGCGCGTAGATCGTCTCGCGAACTTCGATCGCAGCACGGAGGTCTTCGGCGACGGATGCCTCGGCCCGGGGAACCAGGCCGGACTCGACGAACCATGCATCGAGGTCTGAGGGGGCAGCGAGCTTCTCGGTGGGTTCGTCGTTGCGGCGTGCGCGCAGCGTGCCGACGAAGTCGAGGCTGAGCGTGCCGCAGGGGAAGGCGTGGATCACATAACCATTTTGACAGGTAACGGGAATGCATGGCACGGTAGTCACCGTTCTAACCGGTAACGCACCGATCGAAGGAGAATCCCATGGACCTGAAGCTCGAAGTCGTCGTCATCCCCGTCGCGGACGTCGACCGTTCGAAGGCCTTCTACGAGAGCCTCGGCTTCCGCCTGGACGCCGACTTCCGCACCGAGCGCGGGCTCCGCGTGGTGCAGGTGACCCCTCCGGGGTCGGCGGCGTCCATCATCTTCGGCGACAAGCTCACCACGGCAGAGCCGGGCTCGACGCAGGGGCTGCATCTCGTCACGGCCGACATCGCCGCCGCCCGCGCCGACCTCGTCCAGGGTGGCGCCGAGGTCAGCGAGCTGTGGCACGACGCCGACGGCGTCTTCCACTGGGCCGGCACCGACAACCGCGTCGCCGGGCCGCACCCGTCCGTCGACAGCTACGGCACATTCGCCTCGTTCGCGGACCCCGACGGCAACGGCTGGGTGATCCAGCAGATCGTCACGCGCGCACCCGGGCGCTGAGCGGGAAGGACACCGACGATGACACGGATGCCGCTCCCCGACGCCGAAGCACTGCTCAGGGACCTCCTCACCCGCACCGCGGAGGCACACGGCCGTTTCGAGAGCGAGGAGCTCGGCGGGGTCTACGACGAGGCGTGGCCCCGGTGGTACGCCGCCTTCATGGCGCGGGAGCTCGCCGCCGACGGGTACGTGATCGAGCGGGCGGCCTGACCCTCAGGGCTTCAGCACGAGGGTGTCGGTCGTGGCCGCCTCGACGGCCTCGGGTGTGAACGCCCAGGGCGTGAGCTCCGCCTTCTGCCACGACTCCACCTGGTCGATGTAGTTCGTGTGGAAGGCGTGGCCGCTCTCGCCGGTGAGCTGGTTCCAGCGTGACGCGTCGAAGTCCGACAGGTCGACGATCATCCGCATCGACGGCACGGTGACGGTCGAGAAGCTCTGGGTCAGATCCCAGCCGGTCGCATTCACGACCGACGAGCCGCCGCCGACCGGGAACGGCCCGCGGTTGAAGAGCCACTCGATCGCGGCGATGCCCGACTTGCCGAAGCTGCCGTTCTCGAGCGGAAGGGCGTGCAGGGCGCCCCAGTTCCACCGAGAGGGGTTGTCGCCCTGGGCGTCGACGAGTCGCTCGTACGCGTCGATCGCCGAGCGCTTCAGCATGTCGGTCATGCCGTCCACGCCGAGCTCGTCATTGACCCACCAGGGCGACGTCTCGTCGTCGAGCAGGGCGTCCATCACGAGGAACTGACGGCCCTGCCCGGTCATCGGCGCCGCGTTCGCGCGACCGTCGACGAACACGTTGCCGGCGAGGGTGTCCCACAGCACGTTCGCGTACGCGGCGGCCGCCGAGTCGGCGCTGCTCTGCGCGTCCCACTCCTGCAGCAGGTCGAGCGCCGCATCCGTCTCGTCATCGCCCGTGGTGATGCCGGCGTAGGCGGCGGTGAGGCGCATGCCGATGAAGGAATAGTTGTCGGCCTGGATCGCGTTGAGGTCGTCCGCCGTCACCGGGCCCTGGGCGATCGCGCGGTCGATCAGCTCCGTGATGCGGGCCGCACGCCAGCCGTAGTCCCAGTCCCGCGTGAGCGGGTAGGCGTAGTCCTGCGTGATGATCGCGTTGTTCGCGGTGACGATGTAGCCCTCGGTCGGGTTGTACGAGACCGGAAGTTCCTCGAACGGAATATATCCCTGCCACGCGTACGCCGAGTCCCACCCGGGCTGCGGCATCGAGCCGTCGCCCGCGCCGCGGATGGGGAGCTTGCCGGGCGTCTGGTAGCCGATGTTGCCGTCGACGTCGGCGTAGATGAGGTTCTGCGCCGGCACGTCGAACAGGGCCGCGGCTCCCCGGAAGTCGTCGAAGTCCTTCGCGGTGTTGAGGGCGAAGATGGCGGATGCCGTGGTCCCGGGCTGCAGTGCGGTCCAGCGCAGGCTCACCGCATAGTCGCCCTCGGGTGCGTCGGCGGGCGCCTCCGTCACGGTGCCTCCGGTGCCGATGTACGGGGCCTCGGCGATCGCGGTGAAGTCGTCGGTGAGGCCCGAGATGATCGGTCCGTTCGCCGTGGCACGCACGTCGAGCTCGACGTCTTCGGAACCCGCGACCTTGAACGTCTCGGTGTGCGTCTCGAGGGGCACGAGGGCGCCGTCGTACCAGTACGAGTCGCCCTCGACCTTCTCGAGGTAGAGGTCGGTGACGTCGGTGGTGAGGTTCGTGAAACCCCACGCGACGCGCTCGTTGTGGCCGATCACCACGCCGGGAAGCCCCGAGAAGCCGAAGCCGGCGACGTCGAACGGGCACTCCTCGGTCACGGTGGAGCACTTGAGCTGGATCTGGTGCCACACGCTCGGCAGCGACGCGCCGAGGTGCGGGTCGTTGGCGAGCAGCGGCATGCCGGTGTCGGTGACGCTGCCCGACACGACCCACGAGTTCGAGCCGATGCCCTCGCCGGCGTCGCCGACGAGCTCGCCGACGGCTTCGATCACGCTGCCGACCTCGGTCCATTCGATCGACGAGGTGGACGCGTCCGTCTCGGGGAGGTCGGGAGCCGTGCCGACCGCCGGCACTGTGGAGATCTTCGGCACGATCACCGGGTTCCGATCGAACGGGTACGCCGGGTAGAGCTGGTCGATCTCGGCCTGGGTGAAGTCCGGCGCCATCACCGCGCGCTCGGTCTCGCTCTCGATGTTGCTGCGGAGGTCCCAGGCCATCGCCTTGAGCCACGCGACCGAGTCGGCGGGCGTCCACGGTTCGATCTCGTAGTCGGAGTTCTGCAGACCCAGCACGGCGTACTCGAACGACGCGTCGGCGCCCTGGTGATCGGCGAGGTACGCATTCACGCCGTCGGCGTAGGCGTCGTAGTACGCGCGCTCGGTGGCGTCGAGGGCGTCGACCTCCTGCTCTGCGATGTCGTGCCAGCCGAGGGTGCGCAGGAACTTGTCGGTGCCGAGCTGCGACGCGCCGAACATCTCCGAGAGGCGTCCGCTCGTGACGTGCCGGCGGAAGTCCATCTCCCAGAAGCGGTCCTGCGCGTGCACGTAGCCCTGCGCGAAGAACAGGTCGTGCGACGAGTCCGCGGTGATCGTCGGGATGCCGAGCACGTCGCGCTGCACCGTCACCTCGGCCTCGAGGCCGGGCGCCTTCACCTCGCCGCTCAGCTGTGGGAACGAGCGCTGCGCCGTGTACGTGACAGCACCCACCGCGATGAGGGCGAGCACCACGACGGCCGCGAGGATGCTGAACAGGATGATGCCGATCGTCCTCCCCGCGGACCGGCGATGCACGGTGTCGTCGACGGCGTACGGAGAGGGCTGGGGCTTCGACATTGAAAGGGCTTTCCGGGCGGGGTGGGGGGATCCGCGGTGCCGGACACCGCGACATTCGGTGTCACGCGCGTTCGGGTCGCACCGGCACCATCCCGCATGCTAACCCCGAGTCGTGTCTCGCGCCGAATCGCGTGGGGTTTTCACCGCGCGACCGGGCTCTTGTCGGGAGCGCTGCGTGCTGTCAGACTCTTCCCGTCACTGGCCGATCTCAACTGGGGGAGATCCACTATGCCCATGCACACGCGCGCTTCGCGCAGGGCGACTGCTCTTGCAGCCGCCGTCTCACTCACCGCGGTCGTCGCGCTCGGGAGCGCCGCACCCGCATTCGCATCGAAGCCCGCCGACGGCACGCACAAGGTCGCGTACTGTCACGCGACGCACAGTGCGAAGAACCCGTACGTCTACATCGAGACCGACAAGCTCGCCGTCGTACGCGCCCACGAGAAGCACCAGGATGACGAGGACATCATCCCGGCCTTCTGGTACGAGCGTCACGGCGAGGTGCTGTGGTTCCCCGGCAACGGGGACGCGTCGCAGATCGGCGACGGCACCTGCGACGGCGGCGGAGTCGGCTGAGAGGCACTGATCGACACGGATGCCGCGGGCCGCGGCATCCGTGTCGTCGGAGCGCCCGCTAACCGATGACGCTCGGCTGCAGGTCGCGGAGCGTCCGGAAGTGGGTCATTCGGGTGACGCCGATCGCGGCGATCGCGCCCGCGCCGACGAGCCAGGCGAGCAGCACGGCGAGGTCGAGCCAGACGCGGTCGGCGCTGCCGCCGTACATGACCTGGCGCATCGCGTCGACGACGTAGCCCATGGGAAGCACGTGGTGCAGCGCCGCCAGCGGTGCGGGCAGCGTCTGCCACGGGAACGTTCCGCCGGCGGTCACGAGCTGCAGCACCATGAGCACGAGGCCGAGGAACTGCCCGACCGAGCCGAGCCACACGTTGAGCGCGAGCACGATCGCGGCGTACGTCGCCGAGGCGAGCAGCAGGATGCCGAGGGTCGCGAGCGGGTGTGCGAACGAGAAGCCGAGCGCGAGCGAGAGCACGCCGAAGAGGCCGAGCATCTGCACGCCGCCCAAGAGGGCAGGGGTGGCCCACCCGGCCAGCGTGATGCGGATCGGCGAGTGCAGCGCGGTCACCGCGCGCTTCGAGACCGGCTTGACGATGAGGAACAGCGCGTAGATGCCGATCCAGCCGGCGAGTGCGGCGAAGAACGGCGCGAGGCCGGCGCCGTAGTTCTGCGCCTGCGTGAGCGACGAGCGCTCGACCTCGACGGGGGCGGCGAGGGTGTCGGCCTGCGCGTGGCGGGTGTCGGCGTCGTACGACGGCAGTCGGGCGGCGCCCGCGGAGAGCCCGTCGCGCAACTGTGTCGCGCCGTCTTCGAGCTGAGTGAGCCCGCTGTCGAGAGTAGCCGCGCCATCGCGCAGCTGTGCGGCGCCGTCGGCGGCCGTCGCGGTGCCCGAGGCGAGCGTGGACGATCCTGCCGCGACGGATGCTGCTCCCGCCGAGACCTGCTGCGCGCCGGAGTTCAGCCGGTCGATCTGCGCGACGGCTCCCTGCACGCGGTCGTCCACGGCATCGAGCCGCTCGCCGACCGGGTCGAGCGTGGCGAGCACATCATCGATCCGGGCCTGGTCGAGGCAGGCCTCACCGAGCTTCGCGGCGATGTCGTCGCGAACCTGCGGCAGCGCCGAGATCGCGGACGAGGATGCGGCGCCGATCCGATCGGCGATGGCGTCGAGCTGTGCGGTGCCTCCGGCGACCTGCGACGCGCCGTCGGCGACCTGTGCCGCGCCGGCAGAGAGCTGAGCGGCACCGTCGCGCAGCTGTGCGGTGCCGTCTGCGAGCTGCCCGGCACCGGAGGAGAGCTGCGATGCGCCGTCGCCGGCCTGCGCGAGACCGTCGACCAGCTGCGAGGCGCCGGTGGCAGCATCCGTCAACTGCACGCGGATGGTGTCGAGGGCGTCGAGCATCGTGAGACCCGCCTCGGCCACGACCTTCTCGGTGATCGTCGCCTGGATGCGCTCGACCGCCTGCGTGCCGATCGTCGAGGCGAGGTAGTTGTTGGCGTCGCTGGTGCGCAGCACGATGTCGGCCGTCCGCGGCTCGCCGGTGGTGATCGACGCGATGGCCGCCGTGAAGTCGGCGGGCAGCTCGATCGCGAAGTCGTAGTCGCCCTCGTCGAGTCCGGCGTCGGCCTCGTCGGCGGTGGCGAGGTGCCAGTCGAAGGTGCCGTCCTCGATGAGCTCCTGCGCGACCTCGTCGCCGAGATTGCGGTCGGCGCCGTTGAGTTCGGCGCCGGTGTCGGCGACGACGAGCGCCACCGGCACCTGGTCGAGTTGGCCGTACGGGTCGCGGTTCGCCCACAGGTACAGCCCGCCGTAGAGGATCGGCACGACCATGAGGGCGATCAGCGCGATGAGCGACATGCGGGTCGACGCGAGCCGCCGGAGCTCGGCGAGGATCATCTGGGGGACCTTCATGCCCGGCCCCCCTTCGTGGGTGCGGTGATCCTGCGGACACGAGGTCGTCCGATGGTCCGGGGCGTTTCGGCTCGCTTCGCTCGCTCAACGACCGGAAGGGGGGTCCGCCCGGCGACCGAGAGGGAGGTCCGCGCGGCGACCGGGAGGGAGGTCCGTCCGGCGACCGGGAGGGGGGTCCGCCCCGCGACCGGCTCCGACGCCTGGCCGGCGATCACGAGCACCGCGTAGCCACGCGCGGCGAAGTCCTCCGCCACGGCCCACCACACGGCAGGCTCGCCGCCATGGCGGTCGGGGGAGACCAGCACGATCGCCTCGACGCCCTTTCGCAGCGCCGCCAGCTCGCACAGCGCGCGCACGCGGGCGGCGGGGTCGACGTTCGAGACGGGAACGGATGCCTCGTCCCCGAGGCCGTGCTCATCCAGCCAGCGCCGCACCGCGACGGGGTCGGACCGGCGTCCGGCGAACATGAGCTCCTCGGCGGCGACGCCGGCGAGCGTGACGTTGGGCTCGGGCTCCGACACCTCGGGAGCATCCACCAGGGCGACCCGGCGGCGAAGTGCCGAGGCATCCGTCCTGCCGTCCAGCGTCACTCGGCCGGTGTCGGGGCGCATGCGGCCCGACGCGATGAGTCCGAGCACGGTCGGCCGCTGCGCAGTCTCGGCGGCGACCAGCGTCGCGACGCCGGTCTCGAAGGCGGCCGAGGTCGCGGGCAGCGCGTGCTCGCGGCGGCCCTTGCCGACCGCATCGAGCGCGACCCTCACGCGCTCGCCGCCTCGGGGGTGGCGACGATCTCTGGGTGCTCGTCGAGCAGGGCGTCTGCCTGGCGCCACGACAGCCCGGCGATGCTCAGCACGGCGCGCACCGCGAGGTCGCGGGCGGCGGGCGACGAGGCGTCGATGCGGGTGATGACGGTGCGCGCAGTCTCTTCGACGAGGCGCGCGAGCGTCGGGGCGGCGACGTCGGTGCGCAGCACCTCGGCGTCCTGCCCATCGCGCACGATGCGCACGACGGTGCGGCGCAGCGGTGCGAGGGCCGTCGCCGTCTCGTCGAGGTGGGCTTCGTCGAGGGCGATCGCCGCGAGCACCTGCACGTGCGCGGCTTCGTTCCACAGGGCGGCGGCGAGACGGGCGAGTGCGACCCGCGCGTCGGCGTCGTCGATCGAGGCGGCGACGGCGTTGAAGCGTGCCGCGCCCTGCGCGACGAGCTCGCGCACCAGGGCGTCGCGGTCGTCGAAGTGGCCGTACAGCGCCCGGCGCGAGAGGCCCGCCTGGCGGGCGATGGCGTCGACGGAAGCGCGAGGGTCGTGCGCCAGGGCCACATGAGCCGCGGCGAGGATGCCCGCGCGGTTCTCGAGGGCATCGCGCCGCGGACGGCGCGCAGCATCGATCGGGGAGGTCATGCCTCCAGGCTAGATAAGTTGCACAGTAGTGTGCAACTTATCTCGGTGACTCACGGGTGAGGTCCAGCTTTCGGCGACTCCACGCCCTCCACGGCTGCGAAGTCCGGACTTCGCAGGCGGGAGATTGCGCCGGGTTGCGAGCGGGGTCCGGGTTTTGCGGCTTTCTGTACGGAAACAGCTGCGAAGTCCGGACATCGCCCGTTGGAGGAGAGGGTGGGGCCGCCAGGCGGAGGGCGAGGCGGGCGGAGGGGGGGCAGTCCGGGTCAGTCGGTTCCCAGGTCGAACGCGGACGCCTCGTTCGCGGCATCCGTCGCCTCTGCGAGCTCTTCCTGCGCGGCGCTGTAGTTCTCGGCGCGCTCGGTGATCTCGCCGGCTTCGCCCTGCGTGAGGTGACCGACGAGCTCGCCCGTCGCGCCGCCGATGAGACCCTTCGACGCGTAGTACTCGAGGCGCACGCGCGAGTCGGCGATGTCGAGGTTGCGCATGGTGAGCTGGCCGATGCGGTCGGTGGGACCGAACGCGGCGTCGCCGACGCGCTCCATCGAGAGCTTGTCGGGGTGGTACGACAGGCGCGGGGCGGTGGTGTCGAGGATCGTGTAGTCCTCGCCGCGGCGCAGGCGCAGCGTCACCGAGCCGGTGATCGTCGAACCGACCCACTTCTGGATCGACTCGCGCAGCATGAGCGACTGCGGCTCGAGCCAGCGGCCCTCGTACATGAGGCGGCCGAGGCGACGACCCTGCTCGTGGTACGTCGCGAGCGTGTCTTCGTTCAGGATGCCGTTGACCAGGCGCTCGTACGCGGTGAACAGCAGCGCCATGCCCGGCGCCTCGTAGATGCCGCGGGACTTCGCCTCGATGATGCGGTTCTCGATCTGGTCGCTCATGCCGAGGCCGTGGCGGCCGCCGATGCGGTTGGCCTCGAAGACGAGCGCGACCGGGTCGGCGAACTCGACGCCGTTGAGGGCGACGGGGCGGCCGGCCTCGAAGGTGACAGTGACGTCCTCGGTCTCGATCTCGACCGACGGATCCCAGAAGCGCACGCCCATGATGGGCTCGACGGTCTCGAGCGACACGTTCAGGTGCTCGAGGGTCTTCGCCTCGTGCGTCGCGCCCCAGATGTTCGCGTCGGTGGAGTAGGCCTTCTCGGCGGAGTCGCGGTAGGGGAAGCCGTGCTCGACGAGCCACTCGCTCATCTCCTTGCGGCCGCCGAGCTCGGTGACGAAGTCGGCGTCGAGCCAGGGCTTGTAGATGCGCAGGGCCGGGTTCGCCAGCAGGCCGTAGCGGTAGAACCGCTCGATGTCGTTGCCCTTGTAGGTGGAGCCGTCGCCCCAGATGTCGACCCCGTCCTCCTTCATGGCGCGCACGAGGAGCGTGCCGGTGACGGCACGGCCGATCGGCGTGGTGTTGAAGTAGGTGCGGCCGCCCGAGCGGATGTGGAACGCGCCGCACGCGAGGGCGCCGAAGCCCTCTTCGACGAGCGCGGGCTTGCAGTCGACCAGGCGCGAGACCTCGGCGCCGTACTCGAGCGCGCGGCTCGGGATGGCGTCGATGTCGTCCTCGTCGGGCTGGCCGAGGTCACCGGTGTAGGTGCAGGGGATCGCGCCCTTGTCGCGCATCCACGCGACGGCGACGGAGGTGTCAAGGCCTCCCGAGAAGGCGATGCCGACGCGCTCGCCGACGGGCAGGGACTGGAGGACCTTCGACATGGCCTCAAGTCTAGTTAAGGGGACGGATGCCGCCCCGCGATGCGTCGGCCGTCACACCAGTCACGCCAGCAACAGTGGCGCCGTGCCGACCAGCCTGGCTAGGCTGACCGCGAGGTGTGAATCCGGTCGTGACTTCGGGAGTGTGACCGGCCCATTCGTCGCAGTGCCAGTGGACCGGGGGGTCACTTGTTCTCCAGAGCGCGCTCACGTATCGCGGCAGCCGTCACGATCCTCGCGGTGGCCGCCGCGACGCTGATCGCACCGGCAGCCGTGGCCGCCCCGATCCTGCCCGACCCGCAGGCGGGCGACATCACGGCGGTGGCGACGCTCGACAAGACCGCGTCGGTCACCGAGGTCGCGCCCGGTGAGACCTTCACGTACACGCTGACCGTCGGCTGCTCGGCCATCACCGATCTCGGCTGCCGCGGGGCGGTGCTCACCGATGTCGTGCCAGCGCCCTTCGTGGTCGTGGAGGCCGTTGTCGGCGGAGGAGCCAACACCGCCGCCGAGCCGGTCATCAGCGGCAACACCGTGACGGTGACGTGGACGACGCCGCTCGGCGACGGCACCGTCGGCATCCTCGACAACACGACGGGCATCGTCGAGATCACGGCGCAGCTGCCCGCCGACGTCTCGTACGACGTCAGCGGAACGGCCGTGATCAACGAGGCCACGATCGAGGGCACGAACTTCGCGGACGAGGACGCCGTCGCCCCGGTGACGCCGATCGTGCCGCTGGAGCTCGCGACCACCGCGACCAAGACCTTCACCCCGACGGAGGCCATCGCCACGCCCGGGGCCGCGGTCTCGGCTGCACTCGGCGGCACGAACACCTCGAATGCGACCGTCGAGTCGCTGTCGATCCAGGATCCCGTCGACCCCGAGGCCGCGCCGAACCCCTTCGACTCGCTCGCCTTCGCCTCGTTCGGCACGGTGACGCCTCCGACCGGTGCCGACCCCGCCCTGACCACCTACGAGGTGTACGTCGACGGCGCGTGGGTCGAGGCACCCGGCGGGGCGCTTCCGGCCGGGGTCACGCCCGACGAGATCAAGGGCACGCGCGTGACCTTCCGCGGGGCGATCCCTGCGGGCGCCACGGGCTCCGTCGCGCTGAACCTGACGGTGACGGATGCTGCGGCATCCGAGCCCGATGGAACCTCGGTGCCGAACGACGTGCGGTCGACGGTCGCGATCGGCGACGAGACCGCCACCGGCGACGCGGAGGCGTCGTTCACGCTTCGTCAGAACACCGTGACGGTGGCCGCCAGCAAGTCGTTCAGCCCGGACCTGGTCATCGCCGGCGAGTCGACCACCGTCACGATCGGCGGGCGCAACGCCTCGACGATTCCGATCGATACGCTGACGATCCGAGAGCCGACGAGCGGGACGTTCCCCGATGCGTACACGTTCGGCGGGTTCACGGGGCCGGTCGACTGGCCGGCCGGCGCGACGTCGGGGGAGGTCGAGTACGTCCTCTCGGACGGGACCTTCGTCGTCGTTCCGTTCGCCGACGGCACGGTTCCTGCACTCCCCGACGGGGTGGACCCCGCCGACATCGCCGCGTTCGAGTTCACCTTCACGGGCGACATCATCCCCGGCGGCGAGACCGAGATCCCGTTCACAGTCGACACCGACCCCGACCTGACCGGACTCCCGCTCACCGTGCCGAACATCGTCGGCGTCGAGGGCGAGAACGCCGGCACCACGGGGACGGCCGAGGCGACAGACGACCTCTACATCTACGACGAGGTGCTCGAGCCGTACATCTCGAAGCAGATCCGGCCGACGCCGATCCTCGCGGTGCCCGGCGAGGTCGTCACGGTCACATTGAACGGCGGCCTCACCGAGCGGCCGTCACCCCCCGACAACCCCACCGGCACCACCGGACGCGCCCAGCAGGTCGTGATCCAGGATCCCGAGGATCCGGTCGAGGGCGACCCGTGGTGGAACGCGTTCGACCTGACTGCGATCACGCAGACGCCGGTGCCGGCCGACTCGACGCTGACGATCGAGTACTACGACACGACGACCGGCACGTGGGAGACCCTCGCCGGGCCGATCGACGGGCCGACGATCTACTCGCAGCAGGTGCCGTCCGACATCAGCGACGTCGCAGGCGGCGTGCGGTTCGTCTACGACTACACCGGTGATGCCGGCGGCTTCGCGCCGGGCACCGACTTCGCGCCGAACTTCACCTCGTCGCTCCGCGCGGAGGGCCGCTACACGGAGGTGCCGCCGTTCAGCGATGACGAGAGCACCTTCGTGCCGAACTGCGCGCAGACGGATGCCTCGAGCGAGAACCCGAGCGTGCCCGACGGGCAGGCCGTGATCCCGCCCGACGACTGCCCCGTGCTCGAGCTCATTCCGCCGGACCCCGGCAACGCCGACCTGATCGACAAGTCGTTCGGCACGTCGAGCTCGGGCGGCAACAAGTCGGTCATCGCGCGCTCGGGAGACACGATCCCGTCGACGCTGCGCTGGTCCACCGGCGGCTACTCGAACCTCGAGCACGTCGACATCATGGACACTGCCGATCCGCCGCGGACGCTCGTCGTCGACAGCGTGTACGACGCGTTCGACCTCGTCCGCGTGGAGCCGATCACCCCCGCCACCGACCCGCTCATCGCCTACGATGCCGTCCGCAGCGTCGAGCTGTGGAACGGGACCGCGTGGGTGGACGCAGCGAACGACCCTTGCCCCAGCGCCTGTGCGGGGCAGTTCCCCGGCATGGCGCTCACGACGGCCGAACGGGCATCCACGATCGGCGTCCGGCTCATCTTCGAGGAGAGCCCTGACCGCGCAGCCGCGTCGGCCGGTGACCCGACGGCGCCGCCCGTGGGGTCGGGCGTCGCCCGCTCATTCGCGAACGACCGGCCCGTGACACTCGTGTGGCAGGTGCGCGACGAGCGCCGCAGCGACGGCACGGCGGTGCTCGGCGACGAGCTCTACAACCTCACGACGGACGGAGTCGTGCGCAACACCGCCCGGGCCACGGGCTATCCCGTCAGCGGTGGGACGATCATCGCCGAGGATCAGGACGACGTCATCATCGTCGACGTGCCGCTGACGACGACGACCGACAAGAATTGGCAGGGCGGCCCGCTCGCGGTGCCGAACGACCCCGACATCCTTCCGAGCCAGTACCCGCTCAGCCGGGTCACCGTCACCACGCGCAACACGACGCCGGCCAAGATCGACATGCTGCAGATCACCGACACCGCCCCGGGCTCGGTGACCGATCGGCGCCAGGATCCGTTCCAGGCGTTCACCTTCAACAACTTCGTCCGGATCGACCAACCGTCGGGGACGACGGGGACCGTGGTCACGCTGTCCTGCTTCGGCGGCGGTCCGATCGAGCTGACCCGAACCGAGGCGCTCGCGCTCACCCCGAACACGATGCCCTGCGACGTGTCGGGCGTGCAGGTGACCTACACCGGTCGCATCGCGTCGAACGCCGCGGGAGTGGTCGAATTCGACCTGCGGTTGCGTCCCTTCTGGCAGGGGACGACCGAGCGGGTGTCGGTCGGCGATTCGCCGATCGCCAACACGGCCGAGGGCGTCATCGCCGATGTCGACCCGTTCACGACCTGCCCGCCGCCGGAGGGCGCCCGCTGGGCCTGCGACGACGCGTCCGCGTCGATCGCGCTCGAGGAGCCGACGTTCTCGGTCAGCGCAGGCAAGACGATCGCGCCGGCGCAGCAGAAGGAGAACGACTTCTCGCCGGTCACAGTGACGCTCACCGGTCAGCCAGGCGGATCGGCCCGCGCGTACACGATGCTCATGACCGACGACGACCCGACGTTCTGGAACGCGATGGACTTCGTCGGGCCCGACCCCGACTGGCAGCTGCCCCCGCCCATCGGCAAGGTGCAGGTGTGCTACCTCGACGGCGGCGACTTCACCGACGCGAACGTGGTCGCCGACACGGTCGGCGGCACCTGGACGTGCATGCCGCGTCTGGGAGACCTGTCGGTCGCGGCGGCCAAGACGTTCCTCGAGAACGCGCCGAGCACGCTGCACGGGCTGAGCTTCCAGTTCTGGTCGGATGTCGAGCTCGGCTGGACGAACCCGGTCAATCCGATCATCAACGTCCCGTTCTTCGTGCAGCGCCGTGCGGACCTTCGCACCGGCGAGCCCACCCCGACGACGCGCAGCGATCAGGTCCCCGCGCCGGGGGAGCAGGATGCGGGCGTCTTCTTCGACACGGTCACCGTCGAAGGCATCTCGGCCCAGGTCGGGCTCGGAGATCGGCTCACCGCTGAGGAGACGGCCGAGGCGGAGTACCGCAACCTGCACCTGCAGGCATCCGTCAACGTGGTGAAGTCCCCGACCGGGGACGTGCGTCCGGGCGTGGAGATCCCGTTCACC
Organism: Microbacterium sp. Leaf288; assembly: GCF_001422925.1. Lineage (GTDB taxonomy): Bacteria > Actinomycetota > Actinomycetes > Actinomycetales > Microbacteriaceae > Microbacterium. Next base: position 350,001 of record NZ_LMNI01000001.1, on the reverse strand, counting down.
CTCGCCTATACGAACACCGGCGAGCGGGCGCTGACCGACGTCGTCTTCACCGACGAACTGCCGTTGACCGCCACCGGCGAGCCGCAGCTGATCTTCAACCCCGACCGGGACCCGAGCGTCCCGCCGTGGTCGTTCGCGCTCACCGGCGCTGCCCCGACGCCGCCGGGCGGGGATCCGCTTCCGACCGACCCGGCCGACGTCGAGGTCGAGGACCTCGGCACGAGCATCGTCTTCACGATGCCGGAGGGATCGGTGCTCGAGCCCGGGCAGACGTACACCATCACGCTGCGCATGATGCTGCGACCCGGCCTCACGCCGAACGACTCCGTCACCAACACGGCGACGGTCGACGTGGCCGAGCCGCTCGACGAGTGCGTGCCCAGCTACGACGAGGCCACCGGACTGTGCGCCGACACCGCCACCGTGAGGCCGCTGGCGGTACCGGCGCTGAGCACCGTCAAGTTCGTCCGTGCCGACAACCCGCCGAACCTGCCGGACGTGCCGAACGTCCGCAGCGACGACGCGAACTTCACGTGCGAGGGCTCCGCGACGGCCGACGGGTTCTACCGCTACCCCTGTGTGCCGCTGACGCTGCCCGGCGACACCGAGACGTGGCGTCTGCACGTCACCAACGCGGGCACGGTGCCCATCTCGAAGCTCGTCTCGATCGACAACCTGCCGACCCCGGGCGACCAGGGTCTCATCGTGGTCATTCCGCGCGGCAGCCAGTGGCAGCCGACGTTCGTCGGCGACGCCGCCCTCATCGTCGACCCGACGACACCGGCGAACGCGCAGATCTCGCTGTTCTATTCGACGGCCTCCGTCCCCTGCACCGCAGACCTCAATCCCGTCGGCACCCCGTGCGCTCCAGGCGCCTGGCTGCCGCTGGACGACTCGGTCGACCCGTCGATCGTGCGCAGCATCAAGGTGACGGTGGACTTCCCCGGTGAGGAGAAGTTCGAGCCGGGTGACTCGCTCACGCTCCAGTTCACGACGCGCACCACTCCGACCGCGCAGGTCGTCAAGGATCAGCCGACGGCGTACAACACGATCTCCACCGGCGGCGCGGCGCTCAGCGGCGCGGCGACCGTGCTCGTGCCGGCCACCGAGGGGCGCCGCGTGGGCGTCGCGTACCCGACCGGCTCGATCGCGCTGCAGAAGATCGTTTCGGGCCCGGCCTCCGGGTTCGCCCCCGATTCGTTCCCGGTGCAGCTCGTCTGCACGATAGACGGCATCCCGGTGCAGGGACTGCCCGAAGTCGACCTCGTGCCCGGCGCGGATCCGACGGTGATCGACGGGCTGCCGCTCGGAGCCGAGTGCACGGCCACCGAGGGTCAGTGGGGCCAGACGCAGACCGACATCGGCACCGCGACCGTCACGCTCGACACCGAGGAGATCGGGCTCGTCACGGTCGAGAACATCTACGACGTCGCCGCGCTGCGCATCAGCAAGGCGGTGGACACGGATGCCGTGGACAGTGGAGGCGACCCGATCCCGTATGGTCCGTTCACCTTCGGGGTCACGTGCGAACTCAACGGCCAGCCGGCGTACGCCGACGGCTACGGCCCCGACGCGCCCATGGTCGAGGAGATCACCCCCGATCAGACGTGGGCGCTCGACGGGCTCCCCGTCAACGCGACGTGCACGGTCGAAGAGACCGACGCCCTCGGCGCCGAGGGCACCACGATGCAGGTCGACTCGGACGAGCCCGTCGAGGGCACGTCGGTGAACGTGACGATCCAGGACGAGACCGAGGTGCAGGTGCTCGCGACGAACTCCTTCGGGGCCGGATCGTTCCGCATCGTGAAGCAGCGCACCGGAGACGCCGCCGAGGTCTTCGGCGCCGGGCCCTTCGAGTTCGCCGTCGTCTGCACTCTCGACACCGGCGGTGCGATCCCCCGCATCGTGTGGGCCGGGTTCCTCACGCTCGACGAGGGCAACGGCTACGAGGCGCGGGTCGACGACGTGGCTGCGGGAGCGAGCTGCACAGTCCGGGAGACGGAGGACGGCGGGGCGACATCCGTCGAGATCCGCACCTCGCCGTTCGTCGTCGAGTCCGGCGGCACCGAGGTGGTCACGGCCGTCAACACCTTCGATGCCGGATCGCTCACGGTCACCAAGGTGATCGACGGTGACGGCGCCGAGCTGTGGGGCGCCGGGCCGTTCACCGTCGTGCTCGCGTGTGTCGACCAGGATGGCGAGCCGGTGGATGTACCGGACGCCGAACAGGTGCTGAGCGCTGACAGCGAGACGCCGTACACCTACACGTGGTGGCCGCTGCTCATCGGTCTGGAGTGCACGCTCACCGAGACCGACACCGGCGGCGCGCACGCGACGACCATCACGGATGCCGAGGGCGAGCCGGTCGAGACCATCGAGGTCGTCGAGGGCGAGACCGACGTCACGGTGACCAACACGTTCGACGTCGGGCAGATCGAGGTCCTGAAGACCGTGTCGGGCGGCGACGCGTCGCTGCACCGGACCGACACGTTCGAAGTGACCGCGTCGTGCACGTGGAACGGCTCCGCGATCGACGTGCCCGGTGGCGCCGTGCGTGAGCTCACGACGGCTGCGCCGGTCGTCTACGAGGACCTCCCGGTCGGCGCCGAGTGTGCCGTGACCGAGACCTCGAACGGCGGAGCGGATGCCGTCACGTACACGCCGGCGGATCCCGATGGTGCGAACCGCGCCGTCGTGACGGTCGGCGGTGCGGACGCAGCATCCATCACCGTCGACAACCGGTTCGACAGCCCGCTGCCGGCGACGGGCGCGGACGGGGCGCGCGTCGCGGCACTCGGGGCGATCGGTGCGCTGGCGATCCTCGCGGGTGTGTTCGCGATGGTGGTCGTGCGTCGACGGAGCCGGAGCGTCTGACGACGATGGGCGGGTGCCTCATCGCACCCGCCCATCTGCGGCCTCCCCCGGCGGCGCTGATCAGATCGCCAGCGTGTGGCGCGCGGCCGGGGCGCCGTGACGTGTGGACCGCTTCTCGCGGTACCGGCCGATGAGGATGATGATCGAGCCGATCGCGAGGAAGCCGGCCAGGATCACGCCGATGTAGGTGAACGCCGACGAGTAGCCGCCTGCGCCGTGCGGGTCCAGGAACGGGTACGGGTACCACCACGGTGTGGTGCCGTCGGGGTTCGCGACGCGCTCGCCGCGGACCATCGTGTACGTCGTCCATGCCAGCGGGTAGCCGACGAGCACCGCGAGCGACCACCAGGGCAGCGCCCGCCGGCGCGGGGCCAGCAGCAGGTCCAGCGCGAAGTAGATCGGCAGGACCACGTGCAGCACCTCTGCCGCGTACTTGTCGAGCATCGCGATCCCGGCGGAGTCGCCGAGCGCGATGGCCGACGGCAGTCCGCGCAGCAGCGCGTTGTAGACCAGCCCGAGCAGCAGCACGGGTCCCGTGACCGCCGCCAGGGCCAGCGCGATGCCGAACGGCTCGCGCACGGAGCCCGGGTGCCGCATCGCCCATGATGCGGCCACGAACAGTGTGACGATGCTGAGCAGCGTCGACACGATCGTGAACAGGCTGAAGTAGTTCGCCAGCACGTCGCCGAGGCCCTGCCCCTGGCGCGCTGCGCGGTCTACGTTGACGATGAATCCAGCGACGACTCCGGAGATCCCGGTGAGTGCCGCGGCGATTCGAAACCATGCCCAGTGCATGTCCTACCCCTTTCGACATCACGCGCTTTGCGTGTCGTTCTGCCCCGTGCACAGATGTACTCCCGTCGATACGGGGGTGTATCAAACCTTTGTGTCGGCAGCGTGTGGAAAACGCGCGCCCGGCACCCGGTGTTGTCAGGAAGCTACAACTTGTCCACCGTTTGGTGGACATCGTCGACAAAAGCCGCGGAAATCCGGGCGTGTCCTCCGTTCGGGGGACACGATTCAGCCTCTGTGGCCGGCTGGTCGCGCGTCAGTCCGGCAGTGCGGTGGTGGGGACGGATGCCGCTGCCCCGGCGTCATCCGACGCGCCGGCAGCCGCACCTCGGCGCCGTCCCCACCACACGACGAGGGCCCCGACGGCGACGATCGCGGCCGCGATCCCGATGACGTAGAGGACCACCGAAGGCCAGCCGCCGGGGTTGTTCGGGTTGAGGAACGGGTACGGGTACCAGAACGGGTCACCGCTGACCGGGTTCGTGATGAGGGGTCCGCGGATCATCGTGTAGATCACCCACACGATCGGGAACGCCACCACGCTCCAGAGGCTCCGCCAGCCGAGGGCGCGGCGGAGCGGTCCGAGGAACACGTCGAGGAGCAGGAAGATCGGGGCGATGAGGTGCAGCACCTCGTTGGACCACGGGATCGGGGCGCTGCCCTGCGGCAGCTCGATGCCCCGCAGCAGGGTGTTGTAGACGATGCCCGTGATGATCATGTAGGTGCTGACGCACGCCAGCGCCACCGCGAGACCGTGGGGCTCAGCATCCGCTCGGCGTCCCTTGGTGAGGTACCACAGCGCCGCCCATGCGAGCACGACGGCCGCGGCGGCATTCGAGAGGATCGTGAAGAAGCTGAAGAAGTTCGCGATCGTCGTGGTGACGTCGCGGCCGAGCTCGATGGCCGTGCCGATCGACTTCGCCAGCTGCGCCGAGATCGCGGCGGCGATCAGCGCCGCCATCACGAGTCGCAGCACCGTCCACACCGTCGCCCATCCCCGCGTGCGCGTCATGCGCTCACCATATCGAGTGGGGAGTGTCGCGGCGCGTCGCGGTGTGACTCCGCGTGGCACGCGTCGGCGCGAGGGCGGCACGAGTCGGGCTAGCCTCGGCCGCGGCGGAGGGACCGCCGTGCCCGAACCGAGGAGGACCACCGTGCCGACGCTGCTGGAGGACGAGGCGCTGCAGTTCGTGCGGGACCTGATCCGCATCGAGACCGTGAACACCGGCGTCGCCGCGACGATCGGCGACGGCGAGACCCGCGCGGCGCGGTGGGTGCAGGAGCGCCTGGCCGAGGTCGGCATCGCGTCGGAGCTCGTCGAGTCGCGCCCCGGGCGCGGCTCGCTCATCGCGCGCGTTCCGGGGAGCGATCCGGATGCCGGCGCCCTGCTCGTGCACGCGCACCTCGACGTCGTGCCCGTCGAGGAGAAGGACTGGACGCACCCGCCGTTCGGCGCCGACGTCGAGGACGGCTACCTCTACGGCCGCGGCGCCGTGGACATGAAGAACTACGCGGGCACGATCCTCGCGGTGGCGCGGCACTTCGCCCGCGAGGGGATCGTGCCGCGGCGCGACCTGGTGTTCGCGTTCCTGGCCGACGAGGAGAGCGGCGGCGTGTGGGGCGCCGGATGGCTGGTCGAGAACCGGCCCGACCTGTTCGCGGGCGTCACTGAGGCGCTCAGCGAGGTCGGCGGATTCTCGGTGCCGCTGGCCGACGAGCCCGGCGACGACCGCCGCGCGTACCTCGTCGCCACCAGCGAGAAGGGTGTCGCCTGGTCGACGCTGCGCGCCCGCGGCCACGCCGCGCACGGCTCGCGGCCCACCGACGACAACGCCGTCGTGCGGCTCGCGCAGGCCGTCGCGGCCGTCGGTGCCCACCGGTTCCCGGTCGTGCGCACGCCTGCGCTGCAGCGCTTCCTCGACGTGTTCGGTGCGGCGCGCGGTCTGGCGTTCACCGATGAGTCGCTCGCGGACGACCTCGAGAGCCTCGGATTCGTGTCGTCGCTCGTCGGCGCGACGACACGCAACACCGCGACCCCGACCGTGCTCGACGCCGGCGACAAGACGAACATCATCCCGGCGGAGGCGGCGGCGCGGCTCGACATCCGCATCCTCCCCGGCCAGGACGACGCGCTGCGCGAGGGCCTGCGCGAGCTCGTCGGCGACGACATCGACATCCGCGAGGGGCGCTGGTGGTCGGCGACCGAGGCTCCGGTCGATGCGCCGATCATCGACGTCCTCCAGGACGCGATCTCGGTCGACGACCCCGACGGCGTGGTCGTGCCGTATCTGCTGCCGGCCAGCACCGACAACAAGCACTTCGCGAAGCTCGGCATCCACGGCTACGGGTTCGTTCCGCTGCGTGTGCCCCGCGACTTCGATGTGTTCGCGCAGTTCCACGCCGCCGACGAGCGGATCCCCGTCGACGCGCTCCACTTCTCGGCGCGGGTGACCGAGCGGATCCTGCGGACCGCCTGACGACCGCTATCGAGACGGCGCCTCCGCGGTGGGTGCGCCCGATTCCTTCCACGCCGGGAAGCCGCCGTCGACGTGGGCGACGTTGGTGAAGCCCTTCTCGCGGAGCTGTTCGGCGACGGGACCGGAGCCGCGGATCGAGCCGCAGACGATGACGATGTCCTGGTCCCAGTCGGTGATCTCGGCGAACTTCTCGGGCGAGTCGATGAGGAACTGCGCGTCGAGGTTGTCGCGATCGCCGCGGATGGAGCCGGGGATCACGCCGTCGCGCTCGCGGCCGGCGTCGCTGCGCACGTCGATCACGAGGGCGCCCGCGGCGGCGCGCCCGGCGGCCTCTTCGGCCGTGATGAGCGGCGCGTCGAAGGTGGGCTCGGCCGCGGTGTCGGTGGTGTCGGTCATGGCGGGGTGATCCTTTCGGACGGACGGACGGACGTCGGACGGACGGACGGATGCCGCTCCTCGGCGCCACGCTACGGCCGGCGCGCGCCGCTCCAGGCATCCGTCCGTCACACGGCGCCATGATCCGTCACGCGCCGTCGCGAGCGGCCCGGGTCTGTGACGCCGCGCGACGTCGCATGGCCCCGCGCGACGAAGCCGGGCCGGGTCCATGCCACGGGCGCCGTAGCGTCTGGGGACATCCTTGGGAAGGCGGGTTGCTCATGGTGCGGTACGAGTCCGTGATCGAGTCCATCGGGGGCACGCCGCTCGTGCGTGTGCATCGCCTCGCGGCCGGGCTGCTGCCGAGGGTCTACGTGAAGCTGGAGCACCAGAACCCCGGTGGCAGCGTCAAGGATCGCGCCGCGCTCTCGATGATCCGCGCCGCCGAGCGCGACGGTGCGCTCCGCCCGGGTGGGACCGTGGTGGAGGTGACCTCCGGCAACACCGGCGTGGGTCTGGCGCTCGTGGCGGCGCACCTCGGCTATCGCGCGGTGATCTTCACGTCGAGCCAGATCGCGGCGGAGAAGATCAGCCTGCTCCGGGCGTACGGCGCCGAGGTGCGACTCGTCGACGCGTTCGTGCCGAAGGGGCACCCCGACAGCCTGTCCGCGGCCGCGGACCGGTTCGTCGACGGGACGCCCGGCGCCTGGCGTGCCGACCAGTACGACAACCCCGCCAACCCCGCCGCGCACGTCGGTTCGACCGGCCCGGAGATCTGGGCCGACACCGAGGGGGCCGTGACGCACTTCGTCGCGAGCGTGGGCACGGGCGGCACCATCTCGGGCACGGGCCGTGCGCTCAAGGAGCTCAGTGGTGGGGCGGTGCGCGTGATCGCGGCCGATCCGGCCGGCTCGTCGTACTCGGGCGGTGACGGCAGCCCGAAGTACATCGAGGGCGCCGGCCACACGGTGCACCCCGAGGCGGACGAGGACATCTGGCCGCAGTCCTTCCACCTCGACGTCGTCGACGAGTACGTCACCGTCGACGATCGCGAGGCGATCCTCACCGCCCGGCGCGCGGCCCGTGAGGACGGACTGCTGCTGGGCGGTTCTGCCGGCACCGCGCTGGCCGCGGCGCTGCGGCTGGCCGGACGGCTCGGCCGCGACGACGTGGTCGTGGCCCTCGCGCCCGATTCCGGACGCAACGCGCTCTCCACCTATTTCGACGACGAGTGGCTCGCCGACCGGGGTTTCGTCTTCGAGCAGCGCGATGCGCCGACGCTGGAGGGTCTGGTGGAGGAGCCCGCGGCGCGCGTGGGCCTGCACCTGTCGGTGGCCGAGGCGGTGGAGCGTCTCGAGGAGAGCGGGACGGATGCTGCGGCCCCGGTGCTCGCCGTATACCTGCGCAGCGATCACGAGGCGCCGTTCTCCGCGCGTGACGCTGCCGGTCTCGTGACCCTCGACGGCCTCCGGCGCGCGCTCGCCGCCGGTGCCGGGGAGGGCCTCGTGCGTGACCGCGTGGCCGCGCCACCGCCCACCGTCGGCATCGGGCGCTCGCCCGGCGAGGTGCTCGCGGCGCTGGATGATTCGCATCCCGGCTGGGCGGCAGCATCCGTCCTGCGCGATGGAAGGATCGTGGGAGTGATCACCCGGGAGACCCTCGTCGCTCACACCGATCGTGCCGATCGCCTGGTCGTCGCGCGATGACCGCGGAGCTGCTGCAGACGGATGCCGCGCACACCGGTGCGTCGGGTCCCGCGTCGACCGCCGCGACGGGTGGCTTCCTGGTGCGGACCGCCCGCCCTGACGAGTACGACCGGGTCGGCGAGGTGACCTACCTCGGCTTCGGGCACGGCGAGCCCGGCGCGACGCAGCCCGACGCCGAACGGCTCGCGCTGCTGCACGGGGCGGCCGCGCGGGCCGAGGCCGGCGACCTGCTCGTGGCCGTCGATGACTCGGGGGCGATCCTCGGCACGGCGAGCCTCCTGCGCGCCGACAGTGCTCTGGTGCGGCAGTCGCGGGGTGGCGAGGCGGAGCTGCGCCTGCTGGCGGTGCTGCCCGAGGCGCGCCGCCGGGGGATCGGCGAGGCGCTCATGGCCGAGGCGATCGCCCGCGCCCGGACGTGGGGTGCGCCGGCTCTGGTGCTCGACACCGGCCCGCAGAACGAGCGGTCGCAGCGGCTCTACCACCGCCTCGGCTTCGACCGGCTGCCGGAGCGGGAGACGATCCCGGCGTCACGCGGGGGTCTCCTCGCCGTGTTCCGGCTGCCCTTCGGGTGATTCGCGGGGCCGTCAACCGCCGAAGCGCTCGGCCTGCATCCGCGCGGCCGCAGCCGCGGGGTCCTCATCCCACGTGCGCGGTCGGGCCCCCTCGAGCACGCGGCTGAGCGGCACCCAGCCGACCCACCGCAGAGGCTCCCACCCGGTCGCCGGCGTCAGCGCCTCGAGGGCGCGGTACTCGTCGACGCGCACGCGGTCCCAGGCATGCACCACGCGGCCGTCGTCGAGGCTGAGCCCGACATGACCCCAATCGCGGCGCTCGCCGAAGAGCTCGCCGACACTCTCGTAGAAGACGAGCGCGTCGGCCGGCGGTGCGCCGGTGTTCCCGACTGCGCCATAGAGACGCGCAGACTCCGCCGCATCGTCGCCGCCGAACATCTCGAGGTCGTTCGAGCGCTCGATCGCGTCCTCCACGAACGCCAGGCAGCGCGTCGCGTACGCCGTCGAGCCTTCGTGGGCGAGCGCCCACGTCCGGGCGTTGATCCCGCAGGTCGCCACGTCGAAACTCATCGCCAGCAGGCTAACGAACGCGCCGGTCCCGCGCATGCGCGCGGGCTGCGATGGTCAGAACGGCGCGTCGTCGTGGTCCGCCGACCGGAACACGGGAACTGCGCGTTCCGGCTTGACGAGGTACCGGCGACCCGCGGGGGAGGTCCAGAGGATCGCGCCGCCCGACCCGGCGACCTGTTCGATCGTCCAGTCGGTGTGGTGTCGGACAGTGTGATGACCTTCGCACAGCGGCCCCAGATTCGTCAGTTCGGTGCTTCCGCCGAGCGCCCAATCGACGTTGTGATCGATGTCGCACCGGGAAGCCGGCATCCCGCAGCCGGGTCCCATGCACCGATCCGCGCGCCACTTCACGAGCTTCGCCAGCGCCGGCGGTGGCCGGTACTGATCGCGTCCGACGGAGAGCACCATTCCGGTCTCGGGGTGGGTGAGCACCCGCGTCCAGCCGGGCGCGCCGCCCACCAGTTGCCGCGCCAGGGGCAAGGGGATAGGCCCGATGCCCTCGACGACCGGCGGGTCGATCCCCGCGGCTGCGCGGGACGCGTCGGACTCGTGGAGGAGAGCGAGCACCGGGACCGTGACGAAAACCGTCGCCCGCACACCACGGGCCTGCTCGGGATGAGCCTCGACAGCACCGTCGACGAGGAGGTCGAGCACGACATCGGCGCGCGCCTGGTCGAGGGTGCGCGTGTCGCCGTCGGCCGCCTTGACGACCTTGGCCATCGCGGTGGCCCGTGAATGTACGGCGGTGATCGCAACCATGGGAGCGTAGAGATGCAGCCATCCCATCCCGTCGTCGTCGGGCTCGACGGCGATCCGGCGCCTCGTCACGGCCCGCTCATAGCGTTCGGCGAGCGTCGCTGATCGCACGGTGTCGATGAGCGAACGAAGCTTGCGCCGGAACGTTCCCACCGGCTCCGCCTCCGCCAGTGCGAGGCCCGGCGCGAGCACCTGCGTGCGGAACTCGGGTTCGAGTTCGTTCACCGCGGAGACCAGGATCTCGGCGTGCCGCTCCGTGATGCGTGCCCGTTCCATCGATGCCAGCACCACGGGGTAGGTGTGCACCATCGCCTCTGCGAGGGCGAGCAGGTCACCGGCGGCCTGCTCGGTGATGCGCAGCGCGGCCGCGAGTTCGAGCCGAACCCCCCGCTCCACAACGTCGGTCAGAACCCTGCCGTTGCGGGTCGCCTCGCGAAGTGCCTCACGCCGCATCACGTCGATGCGCACCAGCCGCTGCGCGGCGAGCACCGTCATCATGTCGGCCGCCTCGAGGACGAGATCGAGCTCATCCGGAAGCACCAGGTGGGGGAGCTCCGGGTCGATGAACATGCTCCGACCATAGAACATACCTCCGACACTGCGACCCCTGTGAGTACGTCCATGATGGAAGGGTGCCGTCGACCTTCACGCTCGTGACCGAGACCCCGTTGTCGGTCGAGGCGCTCTTCGACCTGTCGCTCGACATCGACGCCCACGTCGCCTCGATGGCGCGGTCGCGTGAGCGAGCCGTCGCCGGCGTCGTGAGCGGGCGGATCGGCCTCGGTGAGACGGTCACGTGGCGTGCTCGTCATCTCGGCGTCTGGTGGACGATGACCTCGCAGATCACGACGCTCGACAGGCCGACCCGGTTCGTCGATCAGCAGGTTCGGGGTCCGTTCCGGAGCTTCATCCACGAGCACCGGTTCGAGCGGCTCGAGGCCGGTTCCCGCATGACGGACACCGTCACGCTCGCCTCCCCGGTCTTCGGGTCACTCGCTGAGCGACTGGTGCTCGTGCCCTACCTGCGCCGACTCATCCGCAACCGCAACGCGCATCTCCTCGCGGCCCTCGGCTGAGCCGGCTCCCGGCCGATCGTCAGGCCGCGAGCTCCGCGCTCTCGCCCACCTCCGGCAGCCCGAGGTTCTCCCGCAGCGTCGTTCCCACGTACTCGGTCGGATAGATGCCGCGTTCCTGCAGCTCGGGAATGAGGCCGTCCACGATGTCGTCGAGTCCCTCGGGCACGAGGTACGGCGAGACGTTGAAGCCGTCGACGGCGCCCGCTTCCACGTACTGCTGCACCCGGTCGGCGATCGTCGAGTACCCGCCCACGAAGGTGCGCAGCGACGACCGCTTGATGACGAACTCGCGGATCGAGAGGCCCTCGGCGGCCGCGCTCTCGCGCCACTCGCGCGCCGTCTCGACCGCGCGGCGGCCCTGGAACAGCGACCCGCGCTGCCCGTCCACCTCGTCGACGACGGGGTCGATGTCGGGCAGAGGTCCGTCGGCGTCGAACTCGGAGAGGTCGCGGCCCCAGATCGGCTCGAGGAAGCGGATCGCCGTCTGCGGCGGCACCTGCGCGCGCGTGACCCACTCGGCCTTCTCGCGGGCCTCGGCGTCGGTCGCCGCCAGGATGAACTGCGCGCCGGGGAAGAACTTGAGGTCGTCCTCGCTCCGTCCGTGGCGAGGGAGACGCCGGCGCACGTCGGCGGCGAACGCCACGGCGTCCTCCAGACCCGGATGCCCCGAGAAGATCACGTCCGCGCTGGATGCCGCGAACTCGCGGCCCTCGTCGGAGTCGCCGGCCTGGAACAGCACCGGCCGCCCCTGCGCGCTCGGCGGCAGCGGCGCGGGTCCCTCGAACGACACGAGCTGATCGGCCACCGACACGGGCGTGCCGACGCCGTCGGCTCCGGCATCCCACAGCCGCTGCGCCGCGGCCACGAACTGCGCCGCGCGTCGGTAGCGGTCGGCGTGCTCGAGGTAGCCGCCCCGACGGAAGTTCGCACCGGTCCAGGCGTTGTCGGTCGTGACGATGTTCCAGCCCGCACGGCCGCCGCTCAACAGGTCGAGCGAGTTCAGGCGCTTCGCGAGGTCGTAGGGGTCGTTGTACGTGGTGTTCTGCGTGGCCACGAGGCCGATGCGCTCGGTGACGGCGGCGAGGGCCGCCAGCTGCGTCTGCGCGTCCGGCCGGCCGGCGATGTCGAGGTCGTGGATGCGCCCGAAGTGCTCGCGCAGCCGCAGGCCCTCACCGAGGAAGAAGGCCGAGAAGAGCCCGCGCTCGGCGGTCTGCGCGATGCGGCGGAACGATTCGAAGTCGTACTGCGACCCGCTGCGGTCGCTCGACCAGATGGTGCCGAAGTTGACCCCCTGGAAGAAGACACCGAACTGGATGCGACGGGACGTGGTCATGCGAACTCCTTCACAGCGGCATAGCGATTGACAGGCCTGTCGAGTCCGAGCGCGTCGCGCAAGGTCTCCCCGGCGCGCGGCGAGCGGAACCCGACCCGCTTCCGCAGCGCCGGCAGCACCGCGTGGCCCACCTCCTCGAGATCGACATCGAGTTCGGCGGCGCGCAAGCGGACGCCGTCCACGGATGCTGCGAGCTCGGCGAGCAGAGCGACCAGACCGCCCGCCTCGCCTGCGTAGCGCAGGCGCCCGACCTCCGGCCAGGGCCCCAGCACGGACAGCCGCCGAGCCGCGGACACCCCTCGGGCGTCGAGCACCACTTCGACCTCGGCCCAGACGAGGCTCGCGCCTGCCGCACGTGCGCGGGCGGCAGCATCCGAGATCTCCGCCGGATCGGCACCCGTGACCAGCGCGACGTCCGCACCCGCGGTGCCCGCGGGCGCCACCACCACGAGCTGCCCCTGCGGCGGCCGTGGCGTGATGAGCGGGCCCTTCACCGAGAAGCTCTCGCCCTCGAAGTCGACGTAGTGCAGCCTGTCGGCGTCGAGATACCGGCCGGTCGCGACGTCCTGGATGACGGCGTTGTCCTCCCACGAGTCCCAGAGCCGGCGCGCGACCTCGATGACGTCCGCGCGCTCGCGGTCGAGCTCGGCGTCGGTCAACGCCTCGCGTCCGTACGCGGCGGCTTCGCGCGCGGACCCGGAGGCGGCGGCGATCCAGCCCGCGCGGCGTTTCGAGGTCCAGTCGAGGCTCGCGAGCTGCGTGGCCACGTGGAACGGCTCGCTGTAGGCGACGTGCACGACCGGCACGAGCCCGATGGCGGAGGTGAGCGGCGCGACGAACGCCGCGCGCTGCACGGCGTCCAGACGCGCGACCGCATCCCCCACCGGCAGCGGTGAGTCGTCGAATGTCACGGCGGTGAAGCCGAGCCGCTCGGCGCTCGCGACGCGCGAGGCGAGCAGGCGGGGCGACAGCGCAGCGGAGGCGGAGGATGCCGCGGGGTGGGCGCCGTGGGCATCCAGCTCCAGGGCGACAGCGAACGGGGTGTCGGACATGCGAGCCACGGTAGGTCTCCGCACCCGCACGGGGCCGGACTGCGTCGCCGGGTTCCGGAGTGTGACGCCGCGTTGCAGACCGTCACGATCCGTGTCGCCTGACGGCCCGCGCGGCTGGGCGGTCGGCCCGGCGGGGCCCTACCGTCGGCCTACCGGCGCAGCCCGCAGACCCCCCGCGCCCCGACCGAGGAGCCCCTCATGACCGACACACTTCCGCGCCAGGCAGGCGCCGCCGAGGCCGCCCCGCCGTCGTCCGCGGCGTCGTCGCGCGTCGACCTGGGCGACCTCCGCGTGGTCCACACCCGGCACTGGTTCCGGTGGTCGATCGGCATCGTCGTGCTGTTCGTCGTCGCCCAGTTCGCCTGGTCGCTGGTGACGAACGAGAACTACGAATGGGACGTCTTCGCCCACTACTTCCTCTCGGAGCCGGTGCTGCAGGGCGTCGGCATCACGCTGGCACTCACCGTGATCTCGGCGACCATCGGCTTCTTCCTCGGCACGCTCCTCGCGCTCGCCCGTCTGGCGAAGTCGCCGCTGCTCAACTCCGCCGCCTGGGTCTTCATCTGGTTCTTCCGCTCGGTGCCGCTCGTGGTGCAGATCATCGTCTGGTACAACCTCGGCTACCTGTATCCGACCCTCGGCCTCGGCACCCCGTTCACGACCGACTTCTGGATCGTCGAGTTCCCGACCGTGCAGCTCATCAGCGCCTTCGCGGCCGCCATCCTCGGCCTCAGCCTCAACCAGGCGGCCTACTCGGCGGAGATCATCCGCGGCGGCCTGCTGTCGGTCGACCAGGGCCAGCTCGAGGCGGCCGCGGCACTCGGCATCCCTCCGCGTCGCCGGTTGACCCGCATCATCCTGCCGCAGGCGATGCGCTCGATCGTCCCCAACGCCACCAACGAGGTGATCGGCCTCGTCAAGGGCGCATCGGTGGTGTTCGTGATCGCGATCCCCGAGGTGTTCTACGCGGTGCAGGTCATCTACAACCGCAACAGCCGCGTGATCCCGCTGCTGCTCGTCGCGGTGGTCTGGTACACGATCATCACCACGATCCTCAGCATCGCGCAGTACTACATCGAGCGGCACTACGCCCGCGGCACGGTGCGCGTGCTGCCGCCGACGCCCGTCCAGCGGGCCCGTCACTGGCTCGGCGTGCAGTGGGCGCGTCTCGGGGACTCCGGTGCGTCCCCACCTCCTCTGGAGGGATCGGATGCTGCACCCCTGCCCACTGCGGCACAGCACAGCAACGGCAACGACGCGAAGTTCGGAGGGCGCTGACATGAGCACCGTCACGGAGACCCCCACGGAGACCCCCACGAAGGGCCTCGTCGAGATCCACAACGTCCACAAGAGCTACGGCGGCGTCGAGGTGCTGCGCGGCATCGACCTGACCGTCCAGCCGGGCGAGGTCGTCGCGATCCTCGGGCCGAGCGGCTCGGGCAAGTCGACGCTCCTGCGCACGATCAACCACCTCGAGAGCGTCGACCGCGGCTCGGTCACGGTCGACGGCCAGCTCATCGGATACGAGCTGCGCGGCGGCAAGCTCTACGAGCTGCGTGAGCGGGAGGTGCTGGAGCGCCGCACGCAGATCGGCATCGTCTTCCAGAACTTCAACCTCTTCCCGCACCTGACCGCTCTCGAGAACGTCACCGAGGCGCCCGTCGCGCTCGGCCGGCTCTCGAAGGACGACGCCCGCGAGCTCGCGCTGGGCCTGCTCGATCGCGTGGGACTCGCCGACAAGGCCGAGCACTACCCCCGGCAGCTGTCGGGCGGGCAGCAGCAGCGCGTCGCGATCGCGCGCGCCCTCGCGCTCAAGCCCAAGGTGATCCTGTTCGACGAGCCGACCAGCGCGCTCGATCCGGAGCTCGTCGGCGAGGTGCTCGACGTCATCCGCGACCTCGCGCAGCTCGGCACGACGCTCGTGATCGTCACGCACGAGGTCGGGTTCGCCCGCGAGGTCGCCGACCGCGTCGTGTTCCTCGACGGCGGCCGCGTCATCGAGCAGGGTCCGCCCGCCGAGGTGCTGGTCGCACCGAAGCATCCCCGCGTCCAGGACTTCCTCGCGAAGGTCCTGGCCTGAACCCCCCGAGATCTCGCCTTCGAGTCCTCACCCGAGAAAAGGAAACACAGCAATGGCACTGAGCAAGAAACAAGGCATCGCGATCGGCGTCGGCGTCGTCGCGGTGGCCGCGATCGTCGGCGGCATCGTCTGGGGCGTCAACCAGAACGCCCCGGCCGAGGCGGCCGCCCCCGAGGCGACCGAGGAGTCGGCGAACGTCGCGACCGACGACATCCAGTGGGTTCGCCTGGACGAGCCCGTCGCCGAAGCCGTGGAGGCGCTCGAGGCGAGCGGCTTCGAGCCGGTCGAGCCGGGCAAGCTCACGGTGGCGCACTCCGCGTACGTCCCCCCGCTGGGCTACATCCCCGAGGGCGAGACGAACCCCGCCGGCACCGAGCCGAACATCGGCGCCCTGATCGCCGACGCGCTCGGCCTCGAGTACAACCCGGTCGTCGTCGCGTGGGCGGACTGGCCCCTCGGCATCCAGTCCGGCAAGTACGACCTCATCACCTCGAACGTCACGGTGACCGAGGAGCGCAAGGAGCTCTACGACTTCGCGAGCTACCGCGAGGACCTCCTCGGCTTCTACGTGAAGAGCGACAGCGACATCGAGAAGATCGAGGAGGCCGCCGACATCACGGGCCTCAAGATCGCGGTCGGCTCGGGCACGAACCAGGAGCAGGTGCTGCTCGCGTGGAACGAGGAGCTCGAGGCCGCCGGCGAAGAGCCGGCGGAGCTGCAGTACTTCGACGACAACGCCGCGACCGTGCTGGCGCTGCAGTCGGGCCGCATCGACGCGACGTTCGGTCCGAACGCGACGTCGGCCTGGGCCGCTCGCGAGACCGGTGACACCAAGCTCGTGGGCCTCGTGCCCGGCGGCTGGCCGCTGACGGCGAACATCGCCGCCGCGACCGCCAAGGGCAACGGCCTCATCGAGCCCGTGGCCATCGCGCTCAACCACCTCATCGAGAACGGCCAGTACGACGAGGTCCTCAAGATCTGGGACCTCACGTCCGAGCGCGTCGACGAGAGCCTCGTCAACCCGCCGGGACTGCCCAAGTCCTGACAGATCGGCACAGGATCGGAGGTTTCGGACGACACGCCGGGGACGGATGCCGCCACCCGGCGTGTCGCCGAGAACCTCCGATTCTGTGCCCTCGTTCTCCACGTCTGCACCACGTCTAGGGAGCACCCATGTCCCGCGTTCCGCTCTCCGTCCTCGACCTGTCGCCGTTCGGCTCGGGTCAGACACCCGCCGACGGCCTCCGCGCCAGCATCGGCCTGGCGCGCGCGGCCGAGCGCCTCGGCTACCGGCGCTACTGGGTCGCCGAGCACCACTTCAATCCCGGGATCGCCGGCGCCGCTCCGCACGTGCTGCTGGCTTCCGTCGCGGCCGTGACGCACAGCATCCGTGTCGGCACGGCCGCCACCATCATCGGCAACTACTCGCCGGCGCAGGTCGCCGAGGCCGCCGGCGTCGTGGCGCAGCTGCACCCCGGCCGGTTCGACCTCGGCATCGGGCGCTCGGGATCACGCAGCGCCGCGGCGGCCGCGCTGCCCGCCGCACCGGAGGATCGCGTCGTCGACGGGCTCCTGCTGCCCGCCGCCCGTCCGTTCGCCGGGTTCGACTCGGAGCGCTTCGTCGTGCAGGCGCGGCTGCTCGGCCGAACCGAGGCCGACGCCGAGCGCTTCGCGGACGAGGTCGCCGACATCCTGTCGTTCTTCGACGGTACGTTCTCACCCCCCGAAGACGTGCCGATCCACGTCACGCCCGCCGAGGGCGCCGACGTCACGGTGTGGATCCACGGCTCGACTGCCGGCCCGAGCGCACGTCTCGCCGGCGAGCTCGGGCTTCCGTTCGGCGCGAACTACCACGTCGCCCCCGGCTTCGTGCTCGAGGCGATCGCCGAGTACCGCGCCGCGTTCCGCCCGGGCCGCATCGCCGAGCCCTACGTCATCGTGT
The DNA here is from genome assembly GCF_001422925.1 of Microbacterium sp. Leaf288. Taxonomy (GTDB): domain Bacteria; phylum Actinomycetota; class Actinomycetes; order Actinomycetales; family Microbacteriaceae; genus Microbacterium. The sequence goes on along the minus strand of NZ_LMNI01000001.1, from coordinate 332,456 downwards.
CGGTCGACGCCGTCGTCGCCGAGACGGATGCCGCGGCCCGCCGTATCGCCGCGGGTTACGGTCGATGGGTGCACAGCATCCGCGCCGGCCAGGGCGCCGTCCCCTTCCCCTCGCCCGACGAGGCCGCGGCCGATCCGCTGACGGCCGAGGAGCTCGCGGTCGTCCGCGACCGCCTCGACACGCAGTTCGTCGGTTCGCCCGAGACCGTGGTCGAGCGGCTCGAGACGCTGCAGCGGGTGACCGGCGCCGACGAGCTCCTCGTCACGACGGTGACGCACGACCCCGTGGACCGGGTGCGCTCGTACGAACTGCTGGCCGAGGCGTGGGACGCCGAACCCGACGCGAGCGCCGGGTCTGCAGCATCCGTGTCTTCCGACTGGACCATCCGGCTCGTGCGCACCGAGGAGTACGAGCAGGCGGGTGACGTGACCGCACAGGCGTACCTCTCGAGCTACGACAAGCTGTCCGACGAGTACGTCGCCTCGCTGCGCGACGTCGCCGGCCGCGTGCGCGAAGGCGACGTATGGGTGGCCGTCGAGCCCGACGGAGAGATCCTCGGCACCGTGTGGGTCGCGCGGCCGAACCGCCCGCTCGCGGAGGTCGCGCGGCCCGGAGAGACGGACTTCCGGCAGCTCGCGGTGGCTCCCGCCGCCCGCGGTCGGGGTATCGGCGAGGCGCTCACCCGCCACGTCATCGACCTCGCTCGCGAGCGGGGCTCGCACCGCGTCGTGATGAACAGCGGCCCCGAGATGACCGGCGCCCACGCGCTGTACGCCAAGCTCGGCTTTCGGAGGCTCTCGGAGCGCGAAGGGCTGTGGGAGGTGCAGCCCGGCCGCTGGATCGAGCTGTACACGTTCGGCTACGACCTCGCGCCCGAGCCCGCAGACGCGTCGCCGGGCGAGCAGGCGTGGACCTTCGAGACGGTCCCCTGGGACGACCCGCGCGCCGAGGAGCTCCGCGCGGAGATGGACGTCGAGGTCTCGCCGCGCTACGCGGATCGGCTCACGGATGCTGCACCCGCCGCGGCGGAGGAGGCTCAGCGCACGTTCGCGGTCGACCCCGACACGATCGTCGCGACGGTGCTCGCCGTGGACGCCGCAGGCGACGCGGTCGGTCACGCGGCGCTGCGGGATCTCGCCCACGACGGCACCCGCGACCTCGAGGTGAAACGCGTGTTCGTGAAGCCGCGCGCACGCGGCACGGGTGCGAGCCGCGCCCTGATGCGAGAGCTCGAGCGCATCGCGCAGGATCGCGGGGCCGGCCGCCTGATTCTGCAGACCGGCGACCGCCAGCACGACGCGGTCGTGCTCTACGAGCGCATCGGGTACCGCCCGATCCCCATCTTCGAGCCGTATACGGCGTTCGCCTTCTCGCAGTGCTTCGCGAAGGAGCTCGCTGCGCCGGTGTGAGCACGGGGTTCCGTCGGTCGATCCTCCTGAGACGAGGAGTCTCAAATGCTGCATGATGGGTTCAGCATTCGGGACGGGAGCCTTCCATTTCGACACCTCAGCAGCCGACTGATGAGCTCGAAGAGTTCACGCAGCTGATCAGTCAGGAGCAGATGTTCGGCGGTCCGCCGCGGCGCGCGGCGGATCCCGAGGCGCGGCGCCGCCGACGGCGCATCGGCTGGATCGTCACGGCGATCGTGCTCGTCGTGCTGCTCGCCGTTCCCAGCGGGTACGTGTGGTGGGCATTGACGGCACCGGTGAGCGCGCCACTCGTCGAGACGCACGAGCCGCCCGTGACGGTGCCTGCGGCTGCCGCGGTCGCTCTGCCGTCCACCGGCGCTTCGGCGATCGCCGTCGCCGGTGGCGACGAGTACCTCGGGGCCGAGGCGAGCGGCATCTGGGCGACGAGTGGGACGAGCGAGCCGCAGTCGATCGCGAGCATCACCAAGGTCATCACGGCGCTCGTGATCCTCGATCGTCATCCCCTGGCGGATGCCGCGGATCCCGGCCCGACGATCACCTTCAGCAAGGCCGACCACGACCTCTATGACCAGTACTACGTGCGCGGCGCGACCATCGCGGCGATGCCGACGGGCAGCTCGATGTCGCTGCACGACGCGCTCGCGACGATGCTCATCCCCTCGGCGAGCAACTACGCGGAGGCGGTCTCGACATGGGCGTTCGGCTCGCAGGGCGCGTTCCGCGGGGCCGCCCAGCGGTGGCTCGCCGCGAACGGCCTCACCGGCACCACGATCGTCGAGCCGACCGGCCTCGACGCGCGCAACACCAGCACCCCGGCAGACCTCATCGCGCTCGGCAAGCTCGCCGCCGCGAATCCGGTCATCGCGAGCATCGTCGCGACGCGCTCGCTGGCGCTGTCCGGCCCCGGTGCGATGCACAACACCAACGACCTCCTCGGCAGCAACGGGATCACCGGCCTGAAGACGGGCAACCTGGGCGAGGGCACGTACAACCTGCTGTTCACCGCATCCGTCCCCGTCGGAACGGCGCAGCCGCTCAGCGTGACGGGGGTGGTGCTCGGCGGCTTCACCCGAGCGAACGTGAATCACGACGTGATGAGGCTGATCGACAGCATCCGTGCCGGCTTCCACGAGGTGCCGGTCGCCAAGCGCGATCAGCCGGTCGGCACGATCACGACGAGATGGGGCGCGTCGGCGCAGATCGTCGTCTCGGACTACGCGACGATCTTCACGTGGTCCGACACCCCGATCACCGTCGAGATGACGACGACCACGCCGAAGACGTACACCGACGGCGAAGAGGTCGGGAGCATCACGTGGACCGCGGGTCCGAACACGGTGACGGTTCCGATCGAGATCGAGGGCACCATCGTCCCGCCGACCGACTCCTGGCGTCTCACGCATCCGGGCGAGCTCGGCGGGGAGTAGGACTGCGGCGGGCGGGCTCAGCGGCCCGCGCGGACGCGCAAGGCGCGGAGATAGCGGCGGCGGGCGACAGCCTGCGCGATCAGCAGTGCCGGATACAGCGCACGCCAGCGCCCGCGGCCAGGCCGCGTCAGCGAGCGGACGGTGAGGCTCACCGAACTGCCGGTGCGGTGCACGATGAACGCCTCTTCTCCGGTGACCGGGTGGCCGGGGAGGGTGCGGTAGGCGAAGCCGACGCGGTCTTCGCCGTCGACGACGGCGACGACCTCGACGGGCTCGCGCACCGACAGCCCGAACGGGTGCGCCGTGATGACCGGGCGGTCGCCGGGTCGGACCGCGGCTGCCGCCGGCGAGACGGTGAAGCCGCTCCGGGTCTTGACGCCCCACCGCAGCACCTCGGTGCTCGCCCAGGTCCAGATCTCCGGTCCGTCGCCGAGGCGGGTGGACTTCTCCCAGCGTCGGAAGCCCTCAGGATGCTCGCGCCAGTCCGCGCTCGCCGGCTGCGTCAGGGACATCCGTTCGCCGTCGTCCACGCTTCGATACTGCCACCGCCCTGTTCGGCGGGACCCCGCGTGGGGATAGTGGACTATGGCCGCCGCGCCGCAGCTGCCCACGCGGGAGGATTACCTCGCGTGCCTGGCAGAGACTCCCCGCACCGTCGCCACGGCGTCGGGGCCGGTCGAGTACGCCCAGCGCGGGACCGGTGAGGCGGTGCTCGCAGTCCACGGCACGCTCGGCGGCTGGGATCAGGGGCTCGTGGCGGGGGAGTTCCTGCGCGTGAACGGCTTCCGGATCATCGCGCCGAGCCGGCCCGGATACCTCGGCACGCCGCTGTCGACGGGGCGCACCTTCCCGGAGCAGGGCGACGCGCTGGCGGCGCTGCTGGATGCGCTCGGGATCGAGCGCATCATCGTGATCGCGGCGTCGGGCGGCGGGCCGGCGAGCTACGAGCTCGCCGCGCGGCATCCGGATCGGGTGAGAAAGCTCGTGGAGGTCGACGCCGTCTGCATCCCGGGTCGGCCTCCTCGTCTGGCATCGAACCTCCTCGCCTGGGACTGGGCGGCCAAGATGCAGCTGTGGTTGCTGCGGCAGGCACCGAGGCAGGCGCTTGGCGCGCTCATGGGCGGCGCCGGCACCGAGAGCCGTGCCGTCGTGTCGGCGCGGGCGAAGGAGCTCGCCGCGATTCCCGGCCGGACCGACACGATGGAGGCGACGCTGCGGGCATCGCTCGGAGCGAAGCGGCGCCGCGCGGGGATGAAGAACGACTACACCGAGCTCGTGCCGGCCGCGCTCGAGCGCATCACGTGTCCGACGCTGATCGTGCACGCGCGGTCGGACCGGGTGGCACCTCCCGCCAACGCCGAGTACGCCCACGCGCGCATCGCCGGCTCGGAGCTCTACTGGATGGACGGGTCGCACGTCGCGATCGCCCTCGAGGCCGCCGACACGGCCCCGGCGCACGTGGTGAGCTGGCTGCGCGGCGACGGGTGAGCGGGGCTCTGTCGCAGGGCAGGCGGCCGGACTAAGGTCGGGGCCGTGAAGCGAATGTGGCCGTTCCTCGTGCCCGGCGTGATCCTCGCCGCGGTGGGACTGGTGTGGACGCTACAGGGCGTCGGGGTGCTGCAGGGATCGGCGATGACCGGGTCGACGCTGTGGGCGACGATCGGACCGATCGTGCTCGTCGTGGGGCTCGTGCTGATGGGCATCGGGATCGCGCGGCGCCGGCGGCGCACCCCCTGATCGGCAGGAATCGGTCGGTGCCTGGCGACCGCGCCGCACCGACGTGACCTATCGTGACCGGATGAGCGCGATCGACATCCAGCGATGGACGGCCTTCTCCTCCGAACCCGCGGGAGGAAATCCCGCCGGTGTCGTGCTGGACGCAGATGGACTGACGGATGCTGCGATGCTCGGCATCGCCGCAGACCTCGGGTATGCCGAATCGGCGTTCGTCGTCGCCGGTGACGACGGCCGTCGGGCCATCCGCTACTTCTCGCCGCTCGCCGAAGTGCCGTTCTGCGGTCACGCCACCGTCGCTGCGGCGGCAGCGATCGCTGAGGCCGACGGCGACGGCGCGATCGCGTTCGAGACTCCGGTCGGCGTCGTCGAGATCGTCACGGCGACGGACTCCGGTGAGCGGCGCGTCTCGTTCACCAGCGTCGAGCCCGGCACGGCCCCGCTGCCCGCGGAGGCCCTGGCCGACGTGCTCGGAGCGATCGGCCTGACGGACCGGGACCTGCACCCGGACTTCGCCCCCGCGCAGGCGTTCGGCGGCAACTGGCACCCGCTCGTCGTGCTCGCCGACCGGGAGGTCTTCGACGCGTTCACGATCGATCCCGACCGCGCCCGTGCGGTGCTCGACGCGCGGAGATGGCCGGCGACGATGATCGTGCTCTGGCCCGAAGGCGCCGGCAGGTGGCACGCCCGCAATGTCTTCCCGGTCGGCCCGATCATCGAGGACCCGGCCACCGGAGCCGCGGCGGCCGCGACCGGCGGGTACCTCCGCGCCGGCGGCGCTGTCGAGACCCCGGCGCGCGTCGTGATCCTCCAGGGGAGCCACGTCGGCCGGCCGAGCGAGCTCACCGTCGACATCCCCGAGACGGGCGGGATCGTCGTGTCGGGATCGGCGGCGCGGATCGGCTGACCACCCGGGTTCCGCTGCCTCACCCGGTGGCGACCGACCTTCTTGACAGTGCCCTCGAACGCGAGGACCGTCGATTCAAACCGGTGCCGACGCCCGCACGCACCGTGCGGTCGCTGTGCCCGTTTGCGTCGATGGGAAGGTCGACCATGTCCATGAAGGTGATGGATTCGCTGCGGGGCAGCGTGAAGGGTTCGGTCGTCGAAGAAGGCGACGACGGATACGACGAGGCGCGGGTCGTCTACAACGCGATGATCGACCGCCGACCCGCCGCGGTCGTGCGGTGTCAGGATGCCGCGGATGTCGCGGCCGTCGTCCGCGCCGCCGCTGAGGATGGGAGCGGCCTCGCGGTGCGAGGCGGAGGTCATAGCGTGCCGGGGTTCGGCACCGCCGACGGCGCGCTCGTCGCGGATCTGGGAGACCTCACCTCGGTCGCGGTCGACCCGGCGTCCTCGACCGCCGACGTGGGTGGCGGGGCCACCTGGGGGATGTTCAATGAAGCGGCGGCACAATTCGGCCTCGCGACGACCGGCGGCATCATCTCGACGACGGGCGTCGGCGGCCTCACGCTCGGGGGCGGCATCGGGTATCTCGCCCGCGGCTACGGCTTCTCGTGCGACAACCTGCTCGCGGCCGAAGTCGTGCTCGCCGACGGCCAGATCGTCACCGCCAGCGCGGACGAGGAGCCCGACCTGTTCTGGGCTCTGCGCGGCGGGGGAGGGAACTTCGGCGTCGTGACCAAGTTCACCTTCCAGCTGCATCCGGTCGACGAGATCTATGGCGGCCCGATGTTCTTCGAGCTCGCGGACGGTCCGGCGATCCTGGCCTACTTCGCCGATCATGTGCGGACCGCACCGCGCGAGTTCGGCGGGTTCCCCGCGTTCCAGATCGCTCCTCCGCTGCCCTTCGTGCCGGAGGACCGCGCCGGGGAGCCGTTCGTCGCGGTGGTCTTCTGCATCAACGGCCCGGCGTCGAAGGCCGAGAAGATGGTCCAGGGGTTCCGCGACGTCGCGAAGCCGGTGGCCGAGATGGTGGGCCCGATGCCCTACCCGGCGATGAACGGTCTCTTCGACGGACTCGTTCCTCCCGGCCTGCAGCACTACTGGAAGGCGGCGTTCCTCGACGAGCTCACGTCGGAGTCGGTGGCCGCCCACATGGAGCACGGCCCGCGAGTGCCGACGGTCAACTCGACGGTCCACTTCTACCCGATCAATGGGGCGTGCCACGACGTGGCGTCCGACGCGACGGCCTTCGGGCATCGCGACGCGAACTTCGCGCTGGTGATCGCCGGGATGTGGCCGGATCCGACGCAGAACACCGCCAACACCGCGTGGGTGAAGGATTACTACGCGGCGATCGAGCCCTTCTCGCAGCCGGGTGGCTACATCAACTTCGCGTCGCAGGACGACCAGCCGAAGGCCTCCAGCAACTACGGTGCGAACTACGACCGCCTGCGGGCGGTGAAGCGCGCGTTCGACCCGGACAACATGTTCCACCTCAACCAGAACATCGTGCCGTAGCGGCGGGTCGGCAGGCAGGACCCTCGTTCGCTCAACGAGCGGGGGTCGTGTGCGTTGCACGTCGCAGCGGCGCCGGAACCTCCGCGCGTGTGCCTGCCCGCCGGAACGCTGGATCCGCTGACGCCACGAGCGCCACCACCGAGCCCACCGCGCACGTCGCGAGTGCGGCCTGCAGCGTGGCGACGGTCGAGACGCCCGACGACGTGAGAAGGATGCCGGTGGCCAGGGCCACCAGGAAGGTCGCGGCCAGCCGCTGCGTGAGCTGCAGGAACGATGCCGCTACGCCGTGCAGCTCAGCGGGCGCGAACGAGAGGGTCGTGGCACGCACCACCGGTTCCACGAGGCCGCCGCCGATTCCCAGCCCGATCTGGGCGGCCGCGGCGACGACGAAGAGCACTCCGTCCGGCAACAGCGGCGCCGCGATCGCGAGCCCGGTGAACAGCGCCGCCTGCAGGCCCAGGCCGAGCCACACCGTGGCCGAGGACCCGATACGCCCCACCACCCGCAGGCTGAACAGCGAGCCGACGAGCCGCGCCAGCGCGCCCGGCGCGAACACGAGCGCGATCGCCAGCGCCGACAGCGCCGGCGACTGCAGGAAGTACAGGGTCACGACCGACCCCGCCGCCAAGCCGCTGCCGAACCACAGCAGCGCGACCACGTTCCCCACGACGAAACCGCGCGAGCGCACCAGCGCCGGCGCGAACAGCGGAAGCCGTCCACGCCGTGCGTACCTGCGTTCCCACAGCACCAGCACGAGCCCGAGCAGCACCGCCGCGCCGACGACAGCCAGGCCGGACACGCCCGAGAGCCCCGGCTCCACGACGGGCAGGGTCAGCGCCACCACCACGAGGCACAGCAGCACGATGCCCGGCAGATCGAGCCACACCCGCGCCGACCCCGAGGGCTCCGGACGGGCGCGGGGGCCCGGCATCCCGCGCCATCCGAGGACGAAGGCGGCGATCACCAGCGGCAGGGGAGTCAGCAGCACGACGCGCCATGCCACGTCGGCGGGAACGGCGACGATCACCACGGCCGCGAGCACCGGGCCGAGCACGCCCGCGAGCCCGCCGACGGCGCTGTACGCGGCGAGGGCGCTCAGGCGGGCCCTGCCGGTGAACAGGTCCTGGATCGCGCCGAGCACCTGCGCGCTGATCACGCCGGCACCCAGCCCCTGCACGAACCGGGCCGCCACGAGCACGACGATCGTCGGGGCGACCACGGCCGCGACGCCTCCGACCAGGAAGATCCCGAGGCCGACGAGGAACAGCGGCCGGCGCCCGTACACATCGCCCAGCCGCCCCGAGGGGATCAACCCGAGCCCGAACGTCAGCGAGAACGACGCGAGCAGCCACTGCACGCCCGCGGTGGAGCCGCCCAGCGACGCGCTCACCGCCGGTGCCGCGTAGGTGATCACCACCGCGTCGAACAGCGTTGCGAAGCCCGCCGCGAGGCACGCCCAGAGCGCGGGCCGCGCGTGCGACCGCTGCCGTTCCCTGCGACCGCTGCGTCGCGCGACGCCGCGCTCGCCGGAGACGGCAGCAGCCGCCTCGCGGACCGCGCTCTCGCCACTCATGCGGTCGTGAGCTCGCGCTCCCGCTGACCGAGCGGGTCGGCCTCCGTCCACAGTGTCGTCGGGAACTCCCGCCGCAGCACGGGTGCGACGTCCTCGGCGAACCGCTCGAGGATCTCGAGCTGCTGCGCGAACGGCACCGTCGTCGGCAGGCTGATCGACTGCAGGTCGTGCCCGAGCCGGCCGTGGAACCGCGCGATCTTGTCGATCACCTGCTGCGGCGTGCCGACGAGCGCGGGGCCCTCGGCGACGGCGTGCTCGATGTCGCGGAACGGCGTGTTGTTCCCGGGCACGTTGGTGGCGGCGACGATCGCGTTGTAGACCGGGCCGTACTGCGCGATCGCCTCCTGTGTCGTGTCGGCGATGAAGAGCGCTCCCGAGCCCGCAGCGACGAATGCGCCCGCCGGATCGTGGCCGTGTCGCGCGAACTCGGAGCGGTAGTGGTCGACCAGCACCCCGTAGTTCTCGAGGGGCTGGATCGCGTTCGCGCTGAACAGCGGATCCCCGAAGCGCGCGGCGAGCCCCGCAGAGAAGAGCGTCGTCGCCGAGCCGTGCCACACGCGCGGCGCTCCGGCGAAGGGTCGCGGCAGCGTGGTGACGCCGGTCAAGGCCCGTGTGAACTCGGTGCCCGGCCACGTGACGTCCTCCTCGCGCCAGAGCGTCCGCAACAGCTCGTACTTCTCGGCGAGCAGCTCCCACTGGTCGTCGATGTCGAGCCCGAACAACGGGAACTGCAGGGCCTCGTTGCCCTTGCCGATCGTGAGGTCGAGGCGCCCGCCCGACAGCTGGTCGATCGTCGCGTAGTCCTCGGCCACGCGCACCGGATCCAGTACCGAGAGCACGGTCACGCCGGAATTGAGACGGATGCTGCGCGTCCGGGCCGCGATCGCACCCAGCAGCACCGTCGGCGACGACGAGATGAAGTGCCCGGCGTGACGCTCGCCGATGGCCACAGCATCCAATCCCAGCTCTTCGGCGCGGATCGCCTGCTGCAGCGTCTCGGCGAAACGCTCGGCGGGCGAGACCTGGTGGCCGGTGATCGGGTCGGCGCGGTAGGGGACGATGTCGAGCAGCTGGAACCTCATGCGGCCACCCCCGGCGCGACGAGCTCGGCGTTCGAGATCACGCGGGCGAGCGGCGTCTTCTCGCCGGCCTCGATGCCGATCGGCAGGCGGTTGCCCTCCGGCGGCAGCGGGCACGTGGCGAAGTCCGTGTACGCGCAGGGCAGGTTGACGGCGCGGTTGAAGTCGATCGTGGTCCAGCCGTCGGCGTCCGGTGCGTCGATGCCCACCGAGCGGTTCGCGGCGTACGTGGTGATGCCGCTCGTCGCGTCGGTGAACAGCACGAGCAGGTCGCCCGGCGCCTTGCCCTCGAACGCCGTGAGCGAGAACTCCTCGCCCCGCCACGAGAACTCGAGCACGCCGGGGGCGTCGTAGACGTGGGTGAGCCCGTCGACGGCGGCGCCGACCTCGGTCGGGACGGGTGCATCGAACGGGCGGAAGCGCGCCGCGACCCGCCAGCGCGGGTTCGGGACGTACGTCGGGGTGCCCGAGTACTCCGCGAGGAACGGGTGATCGGCCCGGCGCGGACGCAGGATCGTGTGCCCGCCGCGGATCGCGATCTCGACGGCGCCGGCGATGTCGCCGTCGGTGAAGGTGGGGGTGACGCTGCCGCGTTCGGCGATCTCGCCGAACGCGTGCGTCCCCGTGATCGTCGCGCCGTCGAGAGCGAGGCTCTCGCCGTCGGCGAGCTCCACTTCGACGCCCTCGGCGCCGAGTCGCCACGTGCCGGGCGCACCCGGCAGGGTGATCGGGTCGGCCCCGAGCCAGTGCAGACCGGTGATCGCGAAGAAGCCGAGGGCGTCGGCGCGCCGCGTCTCGTGCGTGCGGTGCCAGTCCTCCCACTCGCGCCCGAACATGGCGCGATCGACATCGGAGTTGAGGGTGGTGGTCATGGGTGCTCCTCGGTGGGGTGGATGGGGAACGGATGCTGCGGCCCGCGCAGCATCCGCGTTCAGGCGGTCGCCGGCTCCGCGACGCGGGTGCGCCTCGCGGTGCTCGTGTCGGCGTGGAACGTGCGCACGGCGTGGTCGAGTGCCTCGACCGTGAGGGCGATCGAGTCGAGGTCGATGCGCTCGTCGTTGCCGTGGAAGAGCCGGCGGAAGGTGCCGTAGTCCCAGCGCTCGCTGAGCACGCCGAACCCGTAGGCCGGGATGCCGCGGCGCCGGTAGAAGCGGCCGTCCGTGCCGCCCACGCCCAGCATCGGCAGCAGCTCGGCGGACGGGTAGGCGCGGCGCACCGCGCTGCCGAGCGCATCGAAGAGCGGAGTGTCGATCGGAGACAGGGTGGACTCGCCGAACCAGTCGCCCTCGATCTCGATGTGCTCGATGAGATCGCCGATCGCGTCGCGGATGAGGCCCTCGACGTCCTCGCGGGTGACGTCCGGCAGGATGCGGATGTCGAGCTGCACGGTCGCGGTGCCCGGGATGACGTTGCCCTTCTCTCCGGCGCGCACGATCGTCGGCGAGATCGTGGTGTGCGTCGAGGCGTGCGCGAACCCGTCGAGAGTGCCGAGGTGCGGCAGGCCCTCGTAGAACCGGTCGGGGTCGGTGAGCGCGGCCCGGATCTCGGGGTCGAGATCGAGCGCCCCGGCGTACGCGCGCCACTGCGGGGTGATGACAGTGGTGCCGCGGTGCCGCGCGAGGCGGGTCACGGCCTCCGCCGCGATGACCGCGGCGTTGCGCGAGCCCCATGGCGCCGAGCCGTGCCCGGGCGCACCCGTGACGCGCAGCAGGCGGCCGGCGCCACCCTTCTCGCCCACCATGACGCCGAGGTGCGGCTGCGCGCCGGCGTGTGCGCCGCCCGATTCGGTCAGCACGTAGTCGGCGTCGATGAGGTCGAGGCGGTGCTCGGTGAGCCAGCCGACGCCGAACCGGCTGCCGTTCTCCTCGTCGGCGACCGCGGCGAAGATGAGGTCGCCCCGCGGGCGGAACGATCCGGTCGCGACCGCCCGCGTCACGACGGCGTACGCGGCGGTGAGGTTGAGCATGTCGATCGCGCCCCGGCCCCACAGCACGCCGTCGATGATCTCGCCCGCGAACGGGTCGCGCGACCAGCCCGACGGCTCGACCGGCACCACGTCGGTGTGCCCGACGAGCGCGAGCGACGGCGCTGTCGGATCGGTGCCCTCGATCCGGAGGATGAGCGACGCGCGGCCGGGGTGCGGCTCGACGACGACGCCCTCGAGCCCGGAGCCTTCGAAGAAGCGCTGGAGCGTCTGCACCTGCCGGTCCTCGTGACCCGAGTCGGGCGTGCCGTCGTTGACGGCGGCGTTGCGGATCAGCTCCTGCAGCAGCCCGGTCGTCTGCTGCGCCAGTGTTGCCTGCGCGCTCATGCGGCAGCCTCGCCCGCGAGCGCCGGCGCCGACAGCGTCGCGCCCGGGATCGCCTCGATGAGCCGGCGCGTGTACTCCTCGCGCGGCGCGCCGAGCACCTGCGCGGTCGAGCCCTGCTCGACGATGCGGCCGTGCTGCATCACCGCGACGCGGTCCGAGATCTCGCGGACCACGGCGAGGTCGTGGCTGATGAACAGGTACGACACCCCGACGTCGCGCTGCACCGCGGCGAGGAGGTCGAGGATCTGCGCCTGCACCGACACGTCGAGCGCCGACACCGCCTCGTCGAGCACGACGAGGTCGGGACGCAGCGCGAGCGCGCGTGCGATGGCCACGCGCTGCCGCTGGCCGCCCGAGAGCTCGGCCGGCCGCCGCGACGCGGTGCTCGCCGGCAGCGCCACCTGGTCGATCAGCTCGCGCACGCGGCGCGCCCGCTCGGCCTTGTCGACGCCGAACGCCCGCAGCGGCTCGTCGATCACCTCGGCGATCGTGAAGCGCGGGTCGAGAGATGCGAACGGGCTCTGGTAGACGAGCTGGAACCGCCGGCGCAGCGCGCGCAGCTCTTCACGACTCGCGGCGACGAGATCGTCTCCATCGAAACGGATGCTGCCCGCCGACGGCTTCTCGAGCCGCAGCGCCAGTCGCGCCGTCGTGCTCTTGCCCGACCCCGACTCGCCCACGATCGCGAGCGTCTCGCCCCGGTCGATGCGGAACGTGACGTCGTCGACGGCGAGGAGCTTCTCACGGCCGGGGAGCGGGAACTCCTTGCGAAGGCCCATGACTTCGAGGAGTGCGGGGGTGGCAGCATCCGATTCCGTCCGCAGCGGCAGCTCGGACACGCGCGGCGTCCCGCCGCGCAGCCCGGGTGCCGCGGCGATGAGCGCGCGGGTGTACGGGTGCTGCGGGTTCTCGAGCACCTGGCGTGCGGTGCCCGTCTCGACGATCTCGCCGTTCTGCATCACGATGATGCGGTCGGCGCGGTCGGCGGCGACGCCGAGGTCGTGCGTGATGAGCAGCACGGCGGTGCCGAGCGTCGACGCCAGCGTGTCGATGTGGTCGAGGATCTGCTTCTGCACGGTGACGTCGAGCGCGCTCGTGGGCTCATCGGCGATCACGAGCTTCGGCTCGGCGGCCAGCGCCGTCGCGATGAGCGCGCGCTGCTTCATGCCGCCCGAGAACTGGTGCGGGAACTGCTTGGCGCGTGCCTCAGGTTCGCCGATCCCGGCCAGACGCAGCAGCTCGACGGCCTGCGCGTCGGCGCCGCGGCGCGTGGCGAGGCCGTGGATCACGAGCGGCTCGCCGACCTGGCGACCCACGCGCTTGACGGGGTTCAGGCTCGTCGTCGGGTCCTGCGGGATGAGCCCGATCGCACGACCCCGCACCTCGCGCCACGCGCGACGCGAGAGCCCGGTGAGGTCGGTGCCGTCGAAGACGATCGAGCCGGCGTCCACCGACGCGTTCGAGGCGAGCAGGTGGATCACCGCGTGCGCAGTCGTGCTCTTGCCCGAGCCCGACTCGCCGACGATCGCGACGACCTCTCCGCGGTCGACGGTGAAGCTCACATCGCGCACGGCGGGGCGCGACGCGCCGCCCAGCGTGTACGAGACGGACAGGTTCGAGACCTCCAGCAGTGCGGTCATCGGATTCCTCCGTTGCGCTCGAGTGCGCGCGAGATGCGGTTGGCTGACAGCACGACGGCGACGATCACGAGGCCGGGGAAGGTCGTGAGCCACCACGCGACGGCGAGATAGTCGCGCCCGCCGGCGACGAGCGAGCCCCACTCGGGTGTGGGCGGCGGTGCGCCGAAGCCGAGGAACGACAACGACGAGATCGCCAGCACCATGACCCCGAACTCGAGGGCGGCCAGCGCCACGACGGGTCCGGACGCGTTCGGCAGCACGTGCCGGCGCAGCACCGTGTACCAGCGCACGCCCGAGACGTGCGCAGCCTCGACGTAGACGGCGGTGGCGATCTGCAGCACCTCGGCGCGCATCACGCGGGAGAACGAGGCGATGCTCGCGAGTCCGACCGCGATCGCCACGTTGAGCGTGCCGAATCCGAGCGCCGTGATGAGCGCGAGCGACAGCAGCAGGCTCGGGATCGCGAGCAGCACGTCCATGAAGCGCATGATCGCGTCGTCCACGATGCCCCGGAGGAAGCCCGCGAGCAGGCCGAACAGCGACCCGACCGCGAGGCCGACGATCACGGCCACCGAGGTCGCGGCGAGCGAGGTCGCCGAGCCGTAGACGACGCGGGCGTACAGGTCGCGGCCGAGGTTGTCGGTGCCGAAGAGGTGCTCCGGGCTCGGCGGCAGCAGGCGGTCCTGGGGGACGCCGACGATCGGGTCCCACGCGGTGAACCACGACGGCACCAGCGCCCACAGCGTCACGAGGGCGAGCACGAGGATCGACGCGACCAGGGTCGGCTGCTTCAGCACGGCGATCACCGGGCGAAGCGCGAAGCGGCGGGACGCAGCATCCGCTCGCTCTTCTCCGAGGGCGGCCGCGCGGGGGCTGCCCGACGGATCGGCGTCGGGGTCGACGATCGATTCGAGGACGGGATCGTGCGGCTCGAGGGTGCGCGCGGGCGGGGAGAGCACGTTCGGGGCGATCATGGCGGCTCCTGTCAGGCGGCGACGAACGCCGTGCGGGCGAGCGTGATACGGCGGTCGATGAGGGGGTAGACGAGGTCGACGACGAGGTTCGCGACCACGAAGACGAGGGCGGCGAAGACGACGACGGTCTGCACGACGGGCACGTCGCGGTTGTTGACGGCGGTGACGACGAGGCGTCCGATTCCGAGGCGCGAGAACACGGTCTCGGTCACGACGGCACCCGAGAGCAGACCGCCGATGAGCACGCCGACCATCGTGAGCGAGGGGATCGCGGCGTTGCGGAACGCGTGGCCGAGCTGCACCCGGCGCTCACTCGCGCCCTTCGCACGCACGATCTCGACGTACGGCTGGGCCAGGGTCGATCGCAGGCTCCGCGACAGCAGCTGCGCGATGAACGCGCCCGAGGGGATCGCGATCGTGATCGCCGGCAGCACGAGGCTCTCGAAGCCCTCGTTGCCCATCGAGGGGAAGAGGCGGATGCGGAACGAGAAGGCCTGCAGCAGCAGGAGGCCGATCCAGAACACCGGGATCGAGACGCCCAGCGGCGGCAGCGACGACAGCACGTTGCGCAGCCACTGCGCGCGGGCGAGCGACGCCGACAGCGCGAGGACGACACCGAACACCACCGACAGCACGAACGCGAAAGCGGTCAGCGCGAGCGTCGGGGGGAGCGATTCGAGGAGCAGATCGGATGCCGGGCGGCCGGTCTGCGTCGACACCCCGAAGTCTCCGGTCAGCGCCTTGCCGAGGGCGACGAGGTACTGCTCGTACAGCGGGCGGTCGAGCCCGAGCTCGCTGCGCAGCTGCGCCACGAGCTCGGGATCGATGGCCTCCTGGTCGCCGCCCCCCGCGAAGAGCGTCGCGGCGTCCCCCGGGAGGAGATACAGGATGAGGAACGAGATCGTGTACGCGGCCCACAGGACGATCACGCCCTGCCCGATCCTCCGGGCGATGTATCGACCCCACATGATCTCGTTCCTCATCCCTTTCGTTGTGCGATGCGCCCGGTGCGGGCTTACTCGGCGATCCAGGCGTCGTAGAAGTCCAGGCGGCTGGAGGCCTCGAAGCCGAGCCCCTGCACCTTCGACGCGGCGGTGATCGTGGTCGACAGCTGGTAGATCGGGATCGAGTAGCCGCCCGTGATGAGCAGCTCCGCGGCCTCGTCGACGACCTTCTGACGCTCGGCCGGGTCGATGATCGCGGCCTGCTCGTCGAGCAGCTCGTCGATCTCGGCGGGCTCGGTGCGCTTGGTGGCGTTGTTGGTGCCGCTGACCGAGAACACCGTGCGCAGCACGTCGGGGTCGGCGCGCGTCAGGTTGCCGTAGGAGAAGTCGTACGTGCCGTCGGCGTTCGCGGCCTGCACGTCGGCGATGCTCGCGAAGGTCAGCTGCAGGTCGATGCCGATCTGGCGCAGCTGCTGCTGCACGAGCTCGAGCACCTCCTTGGGCGACTGCCAGTAGGTGACGTGGAAGCTGAGCTTCTCGCCGTCCTTCTCCCGGATGCCGTCATCGCCCTCGGTCCAGCCCGACTCCTCGAGCAGCTCGGCGGCGGCCTTCGGGTCGTACTCGAGCACGTCGCTCAGGTCGGTGAAGTACGGCGTCGACGAGGCGAGCGGCGACACGGCGGGCACGTCGTCGGGGCCGAGGAGGGTCGACGTGATCTGCTCGCGGTCGATGCCCTTCTGGATCGCGAGACGCACGTTCTCGTCGGCGAGCTTCTCGGTCGACTGGTTCGCGTACAGGTTGTAGACCGAGCCGGGGTTGGCGCGGTTGAGGCTCCAGAAGTCCTCGCCCTCGAACAGCACGGCGTCGGCCGTCGCGATGCCCGTGGTCGCGTCGATCTGACCCGACTGCAGGCTTCCGGTGCGGTTGCCCGACTCGGGGACGACCTTGTAGGTGATCGTGTCGAGGTACGCCTCGCCGGTGTGGGCGGCCGTCGACGGGCCCCACTCGTAGCCCTCGCGGCGCTCGAGCACGGCGCCCTCGTTGGGCGTGTAGCTCTGGACCGAGAACGGACCCGAGCCGATGTAGTCGCCGAGGCAGCGGTCGGCCTGGCTCACCGCGGCGGTCGCGGGCGACAGGAGGCCGAGCGAGAACGTCGAGGTCGCCTGCAGGAACTGCGCGCTCGGCTCCGAGAAGTTGACGATGACCGTCTGCTCGTCCGGCACCTCGATGCTCTCGAGATCGGCGAGGTACGACGAGCCGAGGCTCGCCTTCGCGCCCAGCGCCTGGATCGCCTCGAAATTGGTCTTGACGGATGCCGCGTCGATGGGCTCGCCGTCGGCATACGTGGGGCCGTCCTGCAGCGTGAACGTGAAGCTCGTGGCGTCGTCGTTCACCTCGTAGTCGGTGGCCAGCCACGGCAGGATCTCGCCGGTCTCGGGGTCCTGGATCGTCAGCGATGCGACGGTCTGTCGCGCGATCGCGATCGCGTCGTTGTTGCCGACCTGCTGCGGATCGATGCACTGGCTGTCGACCGAGATCGCGAAGGTCAGGTTGCCGCCCGTGACGGGCTCCGCGTCGGCGGATGCGGTGGGTGCGGCGTCGCCGGCGCCGGTCGCGCACGCGGTGAGCGCGAGCGCGACCACGCCGATCGCCGCCAGCGCGGCGGTACGGGGTCGGGTGAACGACATGGGGTCTCCAGAAGCTGTGATGGTGCGAGGCGCGGCGGTGGTGCCGGCTCGTGGTCTCAGCGTCTCGGAGAGGCGGTGCGCGGCTCGATCGGTGATGTCACGCGGCGTGAACGTCGGTCACGATCGTTCACGCCCCGTCATCTGACGTCATGTTCCGCAGTCACTTCGTGCGGGTCCCGCGCCCTATCCGCGACCCGAAGTGACTGCGGAGCCCGCGGCGTGGAGGCTCCGCAGTCACGTTTGGCGGGTTCGTGGGCCATGCACCCGCAAAAGGTGACTGCGGAACAGAGGAGCAGCGGCGGGAGGGCGGAGCCGAGGACGGAGGGGCCGGATCAGGGGGCGACCGGAACCGCGACGCCGAGATGGGCGGCGATCGCCCCCGCGACGACGTCGGTCTGGCGCAGCGACAGCGAGTTCGCCGCCGGACGGGTGAAGGCGCCGGCCTCGGTCTGCGAGGTGAAGGGGCCGATCGCGAACAGCGCGTCGTGGGGCGCGCCGTCGGGGCGCAGCACCCGGCCGTCGTCGGCGACCCGCACGCGTCCGAGCGAGCCCGAGTACTCGGCATCCGTCACGTGCAGCACGCTGCCGTGCACGGTCGCGAGCTCCCGCAGCGCCGCGTTGGTGCTGAGCTCCGCGTCGGCGGCCGGCAGCCATGCGTCGACGAGGGCGCCGGCGACCGTCTCGCCCGGCACGCGGAGACGGGATGCTGCGAACCCGCGCGGCTCGACGACCACGTCCACGTCGGGTCCGAGGAAGCGCACGACTCCCGCATCGGCGAGGGCGATCAGCTCCTCCAGCCGGTGCGGGGGCGGACCGCTCGCGAGGTAGCTGAAGAACGTATGCCAGCGGACGGGCAGCGTGTACGCCCGCGAGCGGGCGGTGAAGCGCTCCTTGGGGATCTCCGACAGCGCCATGAACGACAGCAGCGCGGCGATGAACACGCCCTGTGCGGGGCTGCGCTCCTGCGTCGTCCGCAGCTCGAGGTCGTCGATGATGTGCGCCCGCACCCGGTCGTGAGCGTCGTCGGCGTCGGCGAACTCCGCGTCGGCGAACGGCCGGTCGAACGCGGCGACGTCGAACCGGTCGAGCGGATCGGGCACCGCCGCGGCGATCGCGGCGCGCAGGGCCGGGTCGTCCCACGCGTGCGCCTGCAGGAGGGCGCGGAGCTCGTCCCACGTGCCCCTGACCCGCTCCGGATGCCCCGTGAAGAGCTCGCGGTAATGCCCGTGCAGCAGCTCGGCGGCGACCAGCGGCCACACGTCGCGGTCGAAGTCGATCGGGCGCCCCGCGTCGACGAGCGCGGCGATCACGTCCGGCGTCAGCACGTCCCGCTCCGGGGGCGAGCCCTGCAGCGTCGACGTCACCTTCGACCGGTACGGCACCCCTCGCCGCGATCCGAGGTGCAGCCGAGGCTCCTGCCCCGACGGCACGTAGCGCAGGGCGCCGTCGGCGCCGCGGTCGAAGCGTCCGCCTCGGCCCTGAGTGAGGAGCACGACGAGGTCGACAGCGGCGAGGCCCATCCCGCGCACGATCACGTCGGCGCCCGGGGCGAGCGTCGACAGATCGGCGTCCGCGGTGAACGCGGGACCCACGTACGCGAGCCGCTCGCGGACCGCGGCCGCCGCAAGCGCTGCCGACGCCGGGTCGGGCTCGCGTTCGGTGTGGCCGAGGCAGTAGGCGACAGCATCCGTCATGATCACTCGACCGTTCGCGAGCGAAACGGCGTGCTGTCCCGACGACGACGTCCGCACCGACGTCACCTCGTCGACATGGAGCCGGATCCTCACGCCCTCGGGCGCGCTCGCCGCGGTGCGGCGGAAGAACCAGTCGAGGTAGTGGCTGTGCAGGCGCCGCGTCGGAAAGCCTTCGGGGGTGAGTGCCCGCGCCTCGGCCTCCGACAGCTCGTCGAGGTCGACGTCCGGGAGTTCGCCCGCGCGCCACAGGTCCAGCCACTCGCTGAGCGAGGGGCCGGAGCGCACCGGCCCCTCGATCGTGCAGCTGTCGTCGGTGAACACGGTGACGTCGCGCGTCATCGAGTTGAGCTTCAGCAGCGGCGACTGGGCGTGCCGCCAGATGCGGCCGGCACCGGGGGGATGCGGGTCGACGAGATCGATGTCGAGCAGCGTGTGCTCGTCCGCGCGCGCCAGCACGCGTTCGAGGAGCATGATCGCCCGGGGGCCGGCTCCGACGAACAGCAGGCGCGCGCGGCCGGTCATCGGGCCGCGAGCGCCGGTGCGGCGACCGGCGCCGGAAGACCGAGCAGATCGCGCAGTGTCGCGCCCTCCTCGTAGGACCGCCGGTACGAGCCGCGCTCCTGCAGCAGCGGTACGACGCGCTCGGCGAACTCGTCGAGGCCGTGCGGCGTGAGGTGCCCGACGACGGTGAAGCCGTCCGTCGCGCGCTCCTGCACATAGCGGTCGATCTCGGCCGCGATGTGCTCGGGCGTGCCCACGAAGGTCGGGGCGGCGGTCAGGCGGATGACGGTCTCACGGATGCTGAGCCCCTCGGTCTCCGACAGCTCCCGCAGCTTCGCGATCCTGGCGCGCACCGCCGCGTGCCGGTTCGCCCAGCCGCGCGCGGTCTCGGACCCGGTGTCGGGGTCGACATCCGGAAGGGGGCCGTCGGGGTCGTAGCCGGACAGGTCGCGGCCCCACACCTGCTCGACGTACGTGAGCGCGACCTCGGGCCGCACCTGCTGCAGCGCGACCTCGCGGGCGCGCTCGCGTGCCTCCGCGTCGGTGTCGCCGATGGAGAACGTCGCCGCCGGGAGGATCTTGAGCGAGTCCTCCTCACGTCCGTAGGCGGCGAGCCTGCCCTTGACGTCGTCGTAGAACGCGCGCGCGTCCGCGAACTCCTGGTGCAGCGAGAAGATCACCTCGGCGTGCTCGGCGCCGAACGTCCGTCCGTCGGCCGAGTCGCCGGCCTGCACGATGACAGGGCGTCCCTGCGGGGAGCGGGGAACGTCGAACAGTGCGTCGACGTCGAACTGCGGGCCGCTGTGGCGGACCCGCGCGGGGACCCCGTCGTCGAGGAAGGCGCCGGTTGCGGCATCCGCTCGCACACCACCCTCGCTCCACGAGTCCCACAGCTCTTTCGCGAGTGCGGCGAACTCACGGGCGCGCTCGTAGCGGTCGGCGTGGTCGAGGTAGCCGCCGCGGCGGAAGTTCGCACCGTGGAAGGCGTCGGAGCTCGTCACGGCGTTCCAGCCCGCGCGGCCGTCCGAGAGGTGGTCGAGGGTCGCGAGCTCGCGCGCCAGCTCATAGGGCTCGTTGAACGTCGTGTTGAGCGTGCCGACGACGCCGACGTGCTCGGTGATCGCGGCGACCGCAGCCAGGATCGACAGCGTGTTCGGGCGGCCCAGCACGTCGAGTTCGTGGATGCGGCCCTTGTGCTCGCGCAGTCGCAGCCCTTCGGCGAGGAACACGTAGTCGAACAGCCCGCGCTCCGCGGTTGCGGCGAAGTGCTCGAACGACGAGAAGTCGATCTGGCTGCCGGCCGTCGGGTCGGTCCAGACGGTGGTGCTGTTGACGCCGGGGAAGTGCGCGGCGAGATGGATCTGGCGGACGGGACGGCTCACAGCGCGAACTCCTCTTCTCGGGCATAGCGGCTCTCGGGGCGTGCGAGATCGAGGCGGGCGCGGAGCGACCCGCCGTCGTCCTCGCGGAGTGTGCCGGTTCCGCGCAGCAGGGGCACGACCTGCTCGGCGATCGCCACGACGTCGGCGGGCTGGCGGGCAGGGCGCAGGCGCACGCCGTCGACACCCCCGGCGGCGAGCTCGCGCACCGCGTCCGCGACGTCGCCGGGCGTGCCGACGACGATGCGGGCGTCGGACGCGAGCTGCTCGCCGTCCCACTCGTCGAGTCGCGCCAGCGCCTCGCGCGCCGCGGCCCCGGTGTCTTCGATCAGCACGAGCAGGTCGGCGAAGACCCGCACGGGCTCGTCACCGCTGCGCAGGTCTTCGGCGGCAGCATCCAGCTCCGAGAGGATGCCGGGCAGGGCGAACCCGGGTCGCCCGCCCTCGACGTGGGGTGTGATGAACACGACGTCCGCGTGCTCCGCGGCCAGGCGGTACGGCACCGTCTGGTGCGCGAGCACCGTGATCAGCGGGCGACCCTGGGGCGACCGGGGCACGATCGAAGCGCCGGTGATCGAGAAGAACTCGCCCTCGAAGTCGATGTTGTGCACGCGGTCGGCGTCGAGGAAGCGGCCTGCCGCGGCATCCCGGATGATGGCGTCGTCCTGCCACGAGTCCCACAGGCGCGCCAGCACGTCGGCGAACTCGCCGGCTTCGCGGAACGCCGCGAGGATCTCGGGGGAGTCCTCGACGCGCCCCGACGCGGGGATCGCGTCGACGCCAGAGGCGCGCCGGCCGAAGTTGGCGCGCTCAGCGGCCGAGGCGCCCGCGACCAGCCGCACCCCGGCGCGGCCGCGGCTGGCGAAATCGAGCGTCTGGATGCCGGTGGCGACGTGGAACGGCTCGGGGTGCGCGGTCGTGACGGTGGGCACCAGGCCGATCCGGCGCGTCAGCGGCGCGACGTACGACGCGATGAGCACGGCGTCGAGGCGTCCGCGGACGCGGTCGCGGCGGAGGGCCTCGGCGGACTCGAAGCGGTCGGGGAGGGCGAGGGCGTCCTCGATGGTGGCGAGGGCGATGCCGGCGTCGTCTGCCGTGCGCAGCAGGTCGCGCCAGTAGCGCGCCGATGTCAGCTCGTGCGGGCGGGCGGTGGCCTCGCGCCACGCGGCGGGGTGCCAGCCGGCCCGTTCGAGGGCGACGGCGAGGTGAACCTGGTCGGTCACGAGAATTCTCCTTCTTCGCACGAGGCGATCCGCTGTTCACGATTCCCGCGGGGTCGTGCGTACGTCCAACCCCGATCGTCACGGGAGGACTCGCGGCGCCAGAAGGCGTAACGAAGCATCCGGATAGGATGGGGTGTAACCGTCCGATAACGGGGGAGTAGCCCATGCCAGGCATCGTGATCGTCGGAGTCCAGTGGGGAGACGAGGGCAAGGGCAAGGCCACCGATCTCCTGGGTGAGCGCACCGACTGGGTGGTCAAGTTCAACGGCGGCAACAACGCCGGCCACACGGTCGTGATCGGCGACGAGAAGTACGCGCTGCACCTGCTGCCGTCCGGTATCCTGTCTCCCGGCGTGAACGCCGTGATCGGCAACGGCGTCGTCATCGACCTCGAGGTGCTCTTCTACGAGCTCGAGGCGCTGCACGCCCGCGGTCTCGACACCTCGCGTCTGCGCGTGAGTGCCAACGCGCACATCATCACGCAATACCACCGCACGCTCGACAAGGTCACCGAGCGCTTCCTCGGCAAGCGCCAGATCGGCACCACCGGTCGCGGCATCGGGCCGGCCTACGCCGACAAGATCAACCGCGTCGGCATCCGCGTGCAGGACCTCTTCGACGAGAACATCCTGCGCCAGAAGGTCGAGGGCGCCCTCGACCAGAAGAACCACCTGCTGGTCAAGATCTTCAACCGCCGTGCCATCACCGCCGACGAGATCGTCGACGACCTGCTGTCGTACGCCGAGCGTCTGCGCCCGATGGTGGCCGACACGTCGCTGCTTCTGGGCGACGCCCTCGACGCGGGCGACGTGGTCGTCTTCGAGGGCGGCCAGGCGACGATGCTCGACGTCGACCACGGCACCTACCCGTTCGTCACGTCGTCGTCGGCGACCGCCGGTGGCGCCGCGACCGGCTCGGGCGTCGGACCCAACCGCCTCGACCGCATCGTCGGCATCGTGAAGGCGTACACGACGCGCGTCGGCTCGGGACCGTTCCCGACCGAGCTGTTCGACGAGAACGGCGACTTCCTGCGCTCGCGCGGCTTCGAGTTCGGCACCACGACGGGCCGCCCGCGCCGCGTCGGCTGGTACGACGCGCCCATCACGCGCTACGCGACCCGCATCAACGGCATCACCGACCTCGTGCTGACCAAGCTCGACATCCTCACCGGCCTCGACCAGATCCCGGTCTGCGTCGCGTACGACGTCGAGGGCGAGCGGTTCGACGAGGTCCCCGTGAACCAGTCCGACTTCCACCACGCCAAGCCGATCCTCGAGTACTTCCCCGGCTGGAAGCAGGACATCTCGGGTGCCCGCACCTTCGACGAGCTTCCGCGCGAGGCCCAGGAGTACGTCCTCGCGCTCGAGGCGATGAGCGGCACGCGCATCTCGGTGATCGGCGTCGGCGCTGCCCGCGACGCCGTGATCGTGCGCCACGACCTCGTCGACTGATCCTTTCCCGGTCGTTGAGCGAGCGAAGCGAGTCGAAACGCCCCGAGCCCCACGGAGGGTCATGAAGTTCTGGCTGGGCGGGTACACCGCCGACATGGGGGGCAGCGCGTCCGGATTCGGGATGCTGCTCGCCGGCGCCGCCGACGACGCCTCCGCGGGCGGCGCGCTGGCGTTCGCCGGCGAGGTCGCGACGACCGACTCGCCGTCATGGCTGGCGCCGCATCCCGGCTCGCTGACGGTGGCGCCGGGGGACGTCGTCTACGCCGCGCTCGAAGCGCGGCAGCAGGTGCAGGCGTTCCGCCGCACCGGCGAGGCGACGTTCGCGCCGCTCGGCGCCCCGGTGGCTGCCGGCGCGGCGGTGTGCCACGTGGCGGTGTCGCCCGACGGCCGCTTCCTCATCGCGAGCTGCTGGGGTGACGGACACGTCGTTCGCATGACCCTGGATGCTGCGGGCCGTCCCTCGTCGCCGGTGATCGCTCCTGCCGCGACCGACCCGTACGGACCCGACGGCGCCGCGGAACAGGCCGGCGACATCGACCTCGCCGCGGCTGCCCGTGCACTGCGGGAGGCCGCCGGCGAGGAGTACGCGCACCTCGTCCCCGACCATGACCGCGAAGAGCCTGCCGCCACGGACGGAGCACAGGACGAAGCATCCGCTTCCCGTCCCTCCCGTGCGCACCAGGCGGCGTTCCTGCCGGGTGGGCTCATCGCGACGACCGATCTCGGCTACGACGTCGTGCGGTTCTGGCGTGACGGCGCGAACGGGCTGCGTCAGGTGCACCAGGTCGCGCTGCCGCAGGGCAGCGGGCCGCGGCACATGGTGTGGCACCCGAGCGGGCATCTCTACGTCGTGACCGAGTTCTCCTGCGAGCTGTTCGTGCTCGCCCCGGCCGTCGACGGCACGTGGAGCCTCGTGGGCGGTACGCCGCTCGGCGCCGGCACCCTCCCGGGCGACAGCGCCGCCGAGCTCGCCGCGTCGCGTGACGGCGAGTTCCTGTACGCCGGCGTGCGCGGCAGCAATACGCTCGCGACCCTCCGTGTGCGGGGCGCCGGCGAGTACGTCGAACCGGTCGCCCTCGTCGACGCCGGCGTCGACTGGCCCCGGCACCACGTGGTGGTGCGCGACATCCTGCTCGTCGCCGGGCAGCTGTCGCACGAGGTCGCGTCGCTCACGCTCGACGTGCGCACGGGGGTTCCGGGCCGCGTGCGACAGCGCACGGACGCCCCGTCGCCGACCTGCCTGCTCCCCGTGCGCTGACTCTCGGCGCAGGTCCCCCGCGACCCGGCGATCCCATCCCCGCGCCGCCGCGCCCCGCCGCGCGCAATCGCGACGAGACCTCACAACAGCACCTGGTGGAGACGCCCCTGAGTGCGTTTGTGCGGTCTCGCACGCGGGAGTCCGCCGCCGACCTCTTGTCGCGCCACCACAGCATCGGTGCGCCGAACGTGACGAGACCTCACAACAGCACCTGGTGGAACCCCCCTGAGGTGCGTTTGTGCGGTCTCGGGCTGCGCAGACGCCCGTCAGATCTTGGCGTCCTGCTTCGGGATGAAGACCTGCTTGATGATCAGGAGGATCGACGCCGTCACCGGGATCGCGACGAGCGCGCCGAGGAGGCCGAGCAGCGTGCCGCCGACCATCGCGCCGATCACGACGAGGGCACCGGGCACCGAGATCGCCTTGTTCATCACCTTCGGGGTCAGGACGTACGCCTCGAGCTGCATGTAGACGAGGTAGATGACCGCGAAGATCAGCGCCGGGACCCAGCCCGTGAAGAGCGCGAGCGTCGTCGCCGTGAGCCAGTAGAGCACCGAACCGATCAGCGGGATCAGCGTGATGAGGAACGCGAGCACGCCCATGAGAGCTGGGAACGGCAGCCCCAGGAACAGATGCAGCAGGAACGCGACGACCGAGTTGCAGAACGCCAGCACCACCATGCCCATGAGGTAGGCGCCGATCGAGTCGGTGATCTGATCGGTCATCGCCGCGGCCTTCTTGCGGTTGCGGGCCGCGGCGAAGCGGTTGAAGGCGACCTTCATGTTGGGAAGGCCTGCGAGGAAGTACAGGCTCAGCACCAGCACGATGATGAGGCCCGAGATGGTCGTGCCGACGCTCACCGCGAAGTTCACCACGCCGCCGCCGATCGCGGCGATGTTCGCAGGGTTGGTGAGGAACTTCTCGACCTGGTCGGTGATCTGACCCACCTGCGACCCGAACGTGTCGCTGAGCCACCCATAGAAGTCGGACTTCTGGAAGTTCGCGATGGTGGTCGGCAGGTCCGTGAAGAACGCGCTGATCTGCTTGATCAGGGTCGGCACCACGAGCAGCAGGATGCCGGCGAGCACGAGTGCGAACGCCGTGTACACGATCACGATCGCCCACGGCCGCGAGACGTTGTGCCTCCCGAACCATCGCACGACGGGATCGAGGCCGAGCGCGGCGAACAGCGCGAAGACGACGTAGATGATGATCGTCGAGAGGTTCCAGAACGCCAGTCCCAGGGCGACCGCCGCCAGCGCGCCGAGCGTCAGCACGAGCCCCAATCGGAACGGGCTGTTGAGGTTCGCCCAGAACGTCTTGCCCGCGGGCGCCTCGCCGGTGAACACCGGGGTGTCTTCGGGTGCGGTGTCCACGGCGCCGTCGACGGACGCGGACGTGGTGGTCTGGCTGTCCGTGCCGGCCGCAGCGTCGACGGACAGCGGTTCAGCGGCCTCGGCTGCGGTGGCACCGAGGGTGGGCGAGGCATCGGTCATGGGACACACTCTAGGACTGGGGGGTGCGCGCGACGAGGTGCGCGCGGGAAGTTCATGCGGATCGCGTGAGCCGGCGTCATCCCGCCGGAGGCGTCCGGTCGCTCGGGTATCGTCGAGGAGCGAGAAGGAGCGCCATGACCGAAGACCCCACGACGACGCTGGCCCGGCTGCGCAGCAGCATCGACAACATCGACGCCGCCCTGGTGTATCTGCTCGCCGAGCGCTTCAAGGCGACCAAGCAGGTCGGCCATCTGAAGGCCGAGCACGGCATGCCCGCCTCCGACCCCGCCCGCGAGGAGCAGCAGACCGCGCGCCTGCGCAGCCTCGCCGAGCAGGCCGACCTCGACCCGGCCTTCGCCGAGAAATGGTTCAACTTCGTGGTCGCCGAGGTCATCCGCCACCACACCGAGGCGGCCGACTCCCGCTGAACTTCCGTTTCACGTGGAACATATGGATGCTGCCACCCGGCGATCACGCCGGGTGGCAGCATCCGTTCCGACTCACAACCTCGCTCAACGAGCGGGAGGTGATCAGGGAACCGTGCGCCGGAGGGTGAGGTAGGAGATCGCGCCGAGCACGAGCGTCAGGAGGAGTCCCCACGCGGCGAGGCCGACGGCGCCCAGTCCGACCAGCGACGAGATGACCTCGCCCCACACCTCGAAGCGGGTGATCGCCCAGATCGCCACGAGCAGGAGTACGCCGACGCCGACCCAGATGAGCGTCAGCACGAGCGCACCCGAGCGCTTGTAGACGGTCGCCGACCAGAACCCCAGCATGAAGATGAGCATCGCCATCACGAAGTAGAAGAAGGCAGCTCCGAGCGCGCCGTCCTCGACGACCCAGTCCAGGGCGAAGAAGTACCCGTTGATGCCCCAGCCGTTCGTCGCCTCCTCGATCAGCCCGCCGATCGCGAACACCGCCGCCAGCAGCGCGGCGCACATCGCCGCGGCGAGCATCGTGCCGAAGAAGAACTCCCGGCGCGTGACGCTCATCGCCTGCGAGAACGGGAAGGTCAGCGTCAGCGACGAGATCCCCACGAACAGCAGGATCCACAGCGGCGCCTGCGAGCCGCCGCCGTAGAACGGGCCCTCCAGGCCCGACGAGTTCAGGATCGCGTAGATCGCGATCGACATCGCGAACGAGGCGCCGAGCACGATCAGCGGCACCCAGACGAACGTCTGCTTGTTGATCAGCTGCATGCGCACGACGTTGACGGTGCGGTTCATCGCAGTGCTCCTTCCTCGGATGCCGCGGACCCGGCCGCGTTCTGCGTGGTGCGTACGATCAGCTGCTGCAGCGAGACCGGCGCGACGTCGAGGCCGGCGGCCGCGAGTCGCTCGCGGTCGGCGAGCGACAGCGCGCCGAGGACGGTGACGGATGCCACATTCCCCAGGCTCTCGCGGTGGATCACCTGTCGGCCGGCGACGAACGCGTCGACGGCGCTCGCGTCGCCCACGATGTTCGCGGCGCGGTCGCGCACGGCATCCGTCGCCTCGTCCATCACGATGCGCCCGTGGTCGATGACGAGCACGCGCTCGATGAGGTTCGACACCTCGTCGATGAGGTGGCTCGAGAGGATCACCGTGCGCGGGTGCTCGGTGTAGTCCTCCAGCAGCCGGTCGTAGAAGATCTGCCGTGCGACGGCGTCGAGGCCGAGGTACGGCTCATCGAAGAACGTGATCTCGGCGCGCGAGGCGATGCCGATGATCACGCCGACCGCCGACAGCTGCCCGCGCGACATCTTCTTGATGCGCGTCTTCTGGGGCAGCTGGAAGTCGTCGATGAGCTGCGCGGCGAGCTCGTCGTCCCAGGCGGGGAAGAAGAGCTTCGCCGCGCCGAACGCGTGCTTCGGCAGCGCGTCGTCGGGATACTTCTGGCTCTCGCGCACGAAGCACATGCGCGAGAGCACCTTCGCGTTCTCGTACGGCTGCATGCCGAACACCCGCACGTCGCCCGACGTCGCGAAGTTCTGCGCCGTGAGGATCGACATGACCGTCGTCTTGCCGGCGCCGTTGCGGCCGAGCAGGCCGTAGATGGTGTCCTTCTCGATGGTGAAGCTCACGTCGTCCACCGCGACGAGGTCGCGGTAGCGCTTGGTGAGATTCTTCACCTCGATGACGTTGTTCCCGGTCGTCATCGTGCGTTCCCTTCCGTGGTGGTCGCGACGTGCGCCCCGGCGCGGTCGCGGATGAGCTGTTCCAGGTCTTCGGGCCCGAGCCCGAGCTTGCGGGCCTCGGCGAGCAGCGGCTCGACGAAGCGGTCGGCGAATGCGGTGCGGCGTTCGTTCATCAGGAGTTCGCGCGCACCGGGCGCCACGAACATGCCGATGCCGCGCCGCTTGTACAGCACGCCCTTGTCGGTCAGCATCGCGACTCCCTTCGCGGCGGTGGCGGGGTTGATCCGGTAGAAGGCGGCGAGCTCGTTCGTCGACGGCGCCTGCGCCTCTTCGGCGAGGCTGCCGTCGATGATCGCGTCCTCCACGCTCTCGGCGATCTGGAGGAACAGCGCCCGGCCTTCTTCGATCACATCAACTCCGCTTGGTCGGTTAGTTACTTGACTAAGTAACCATGGAAGTCGGACGCCGTCAAGCCCCGTTCCTCCGACGGCCCGGGTTGCCGCTCGCCGTGCTATCACGCGTGCGCGAGGTACCGAAACGGCCGATCGGTGTCGAATTTGCGAGCCCTGGGGCCGCATGAAACGGTGGTTGAGGCCTTCACGGGCCCCTCCCGACCAGTCCGCGGTCTCCGGTGACGCCTGAGCGTCAGACCGGTGAGCGTATGGTCGGCGGCCGCGGCGCGGATCCGACATCCGCCGCAGGAACGGCCGCCACCCGGGCGCGACCGATGCAGCTCCTGCACCGGAGCTGCCGAGGTGCACAGTGACAGTTCCGCCTGCCATCGAGGCGAGGAACCTCTTCAAGGTCTTCGGACGCAATCCCAAGGACGCCGTCAAGCGGCTCCGTGCCGGCGCGACGCGCGCCGACGTCGCCGATGCCGGCTCCGCCGCCGTGATCGACGCGAGTTTCGTCGTGCAGCCCGGCGAGATCTTCGTGATCATGGGTCTCTCGGGCTCGGGCAAGTCGACGGTGCTGCGCATGCTCAACGGGCTGCTGCCGCCGACAGCCGGCGACGTGTTCGTGCAGGGGCAGAGCGTCACCAAGGCGTCTGCCAAAGCGCTGCGCGGCATCCGTCAGCGCTCCATCTCGATGGTGTTCCAGCACTTCGCGCTGCTGCCGCACCTCACCGTGCTCGACAACGCCGCGTACGCCCTCGAGATCCAGGGCGTCGGACGCGACGAGCGCCGTGCGCGGGCGCGCGAGCTCCTCGACAAGGTCGGCCTCGGCGATCGTGCCGACGCGATGCCCGACGAGCTCTCGGGCGGCATGCGTCAGCGCGTGGGCCTCGCCCGGGCGCTCACGTCGGGCACCGACATCCTGCTCATGGACGAGGCGTTCTCCGCGCTCGACCCCCTCATCCGGCGCGAGATGCAGGAGCAGCTCATCGAGCTGCAGCGCGAGCTCGGTCGGACGATCGTCTTCATCACGCACGACCTCAACGAGGCGATGTTCCTCGGCGACCGCATCGCGGTGATGCGCGACGGCCGCATCGTGCAGAACGGCACGCCCGAGGAGATCCTCACCGACCCGGCGAACGACTACGTCGCCCAGTTCGTGCAGGACGTCGACCGCGCTCGCGTGCTGACCGCCGGCTCGGTCATGGCTCCCCCGGTCGCCACGACGCCGGTGAGCGCCGGCGTCCGCGGCGCGCTGCGGGTCATGCGCGACCTGCAGGTCGGCTCGGTATCGGTCATCGAGAACCGTCGGTATCTCGGGTCGGTCACCGACCGCGCCGTCATCCGCGCCGTCAAGGACGGCCGCACAGACCTGCGCTCGCTCGTGCGCAACGGCCGGCCGGCCGTGCACGTCGACGATCCGCTCACCGACGTCGTCGAGCGCGCGGTCGAGAGCCCCGTGCCGGTCGCCGTCATCGACGACGCCGGACGCCTCGTGGGCACGATCCCGCGCGTGACCCTGCTCGCAGCCCTCGGCGACGTGCCGCCCGTGACCCGCGAGAACCCCATCATCGATGTGCCCGCCACCGTCCCGGCGAGCGTCATGACCGAGACCCTCGAAGTCGTCGACCAGACGGGTGCTGTGCCGGCCGGTCGCGCGGCGCCGCCGACGGAGGTCGGCGCCCACGAACACGCCGCCGCGGAAGGAGCCCTTCGATGAACGACCTGATCCGCCTCCCCCTGGGCGACGTCGTCGAGACCGGCGTCCGCTGGGTGATCGACGCGCTCGGCGGCTTCTTCGACGTCGTCGCCGTGATCTTCCGCGGCCTCTACGACTGGCTCGACGCCTCGCTCTCGACACCGCCGTTCTGGGCCGTGATCCTCGTGATCGCCGCGTTCGCCTACTGGTCGAGGGGCCTCGTGCTCGCCGTCGGCAGCGCCATCGGCCTCCTCGTGATCGTCGCGGTCGGCCAGTGGTCCAACGCGATGGACTCCCTCGCGCTCGTGATCCTCGCCGCCGTGGTGGCGATCGCGATCGCCGTGCCGCTGGGCATCTGGGCCGCGCGCAGCGACCGCGTCTCGAAGACGCTGCGGCCGGTGCTCGACTTCCTGCAGACGATGCCCGCCTTCGTCTACCTCATCCCCGCGATGCTCATCTTCGGCGTGGGTCCCGTGCCCGGCATGGTCGCGACCATCGCGTTCGCGCTCGCGCCCGGCGTGCGCCTCACCGAGCTGGGCATCCGCGGCGTCGACCCCGAGATCGTCGAGGCCGGCCACGCCTTCGGCGCCTCGCCCGGACGCATCCTGCGCCAGATCCAGCTGCCCCTCGCCCTGCCGAGCATCATGGCCGGCGTCAACCAGGTCATCATGCTCAGCCTGTCGATGGTCGTCATCGCGGGCATGGTCGGCGCGGGCGGCCTGGGCGGCCAGGTCGTGCAGAGCCTCAGCCGCATCGACATCGGCCTCGGCGTCGAAGCAGGCCTCTCGGTCGTCATCCTCGCGATGATCCTCGACCGCGTCACGTCGGGCTTCTCGCAGCCGCGCGCCCGCACGCCGCGCGCCGCCGGCGACACGAAGGCGGACACGGATGCTGCCACCCCGGCATCCGCGACCCCGAAGCCCGAGCAGACCGAGGCTGCAGCTGGGCCCACGCGCCCGGAGGCTCCGGGCGACGCGCCAGCGGCGCCTGGAGGGGGCGTGGGGACCATTCCCGATGCTCCCGCAGAGCGACCCGAGCCCGTCCGGGCCTGACCCGACAGGAGAGGAATCGACATGACCAAGCGACGCATCATCGCCGCCGGACTCGCCCTGGCGGGGACCGCCGCTCTGCTCGTCAACGGCGCGCTCGTGCAGACGGGCGTCGGCGGCTCCGACAAGGGGCACCTGACGATCGCCGTGTTCAACGGCTGGGACGAGGGCATCGCCGCGTCCGAGCTGTGGAAGGCGGTGCTCGAGGAGAAGGGCTACACCGTCGACCTCGAGTACGCCGACCCGGCCGCCGCGTACACCGGCATCGCGAAGGGCGACTACGACCTCACGCTCGACACGTGGCTGCCGCTCACGCACGCCGACTACATGGAGACGTACGGCGACCAGCTCGTCGACCTCGGCGCCTGGAACGACGAAGCCAAGCTCACGATCGCCGTGAACGAGGACGCCCCCATCGACTCGCTCACCGAGCTCGCCGCGAACGCCGACGTGTTCGGCAACCGTCTGGTCGGCATCGAGGCGGGGTCAGGGCTCGTGACCGTCACGCAGAACGATGTGATCCCCGGCTACGGCCTGGAGGGCATGGAGTTCGTGACGTCGTCCACGCCCGCGATGCTCACCGAGCTGCAGGCGGCGACGGACGCCGGACGCGACGTCGCCGTCACCCTCTGGCGACCGCACTGGGCGTACAACGCGTTCCCGCTCAAGGACCTCGAAGACCCCGACGGCCTGCTCGGCGATGCGGAGGGCATCCACACCGTGGCGTCGACCTCGTTCGCCGACGAGTTCCCCGAGATCTCGGACTGGCTCGAGGCCTTCCGCATGGACAACGAGCTGCTGTACTCGCTCGAGGACGCCATGTTCGGCGCCTACGACGGCGACGACTACGGCCCCGTCGTGGCGAAGTGGGTCGCCGACAACAAGGAGTACGTCGACAGCCTGACCGCCTCCGGTCGTTGAGCGAGCGAGGAACGAGCGAAGTCCATCGTCTTCGACGGCGCCCGCAATAGGGTGTGGGCATGACGGTGGCCTTCGTTCTCGGTGGCGGTGGCGTGCGCGGTGCCGTCGAGATCGGGATGCTGCGGGCCCTGCTCGAGTCCGGCATCCACCCGGATGTCGTGGTCGGCACCTCGATCGGCGCCATCAACGGGGCCCTGGTCGCGAGCGACCCGACGCCGGCCGTGATCCCGCGCCTGCTCGACGCCTGGACCTCGCCCGAGGCGAACGCCGTCTACGGCGACTCGTTGTTCGCCCAGTTCACGCGCCTCGTGAAGACCAAGACGCACCTGAACTCGCCCGCGCCGCTGCGGCACCTGCTCGAGCGGTCCCTCGGAGCCGACACGACCTTCGAGGACCTCGCGGTCCGGCTGCGCGTGGTCGCCGCGAGCATCGAGCGTGCGGCCGAGCACGTGTTCGAGTCGGGGCCGCTCGTCGAGGCGATCCTCGCATCGGCCTCGGTGCCGGGACTCCTGCCGCCGACCCGCATCGGCGACGAGCACTTCATCGACGGTGGCATCGTCAACTCGATCCCCATCGAGCAGGCGGTCGAGGTCGGCGCGACGACGGTCTACGTGCTGCAGGTCGGGCGCATCGAGACGCCGCTGGTCGCCCCGCAGTCGGCAGTCGACACCGCGCGCGTGGCCTTTGAGATCGCCCGCCGCCACCGCTACGCCCGTGACGTCGCCACGCTTCCCGAGGGGGTCGCCCTCCACGTGCTCCCGAGCGGCGGCGGGCTCGACGGCGACGACTCGCTCATGTCGTATCGCCGCATGGACACCGTCCGCCGCCGCATCGACGCCGCCTACGACGCCAGCTGCGCGTTCCTCGCCGAGCGCGGGCTGGGCGCCGAAAGCGGGGATTCGTGATGCGGATGCTGCCCACCTGGGTGCGCCGCATCCTTCTCGCCCCGCTCGTGATCGTGGCGGCGCTCGTGATGCTGGTGCTCACTCCGCTGTGGCTGCTGGTCGCCCTCGCGCTGACCTCGCTCGTGCCCGGACGGTTCCGGCTGCCGCGCGTGCTGTGGCTCGTGACCGTGTACCTGCTGTGGGACGCGATGCTCGTGATCGCGCTCTTCGCCCTCTGGATCGCTTCGGGCTTCGGCTACGCGCTGCGCCGGCCCGGGTTCGTCACCGCGCACTACCGCCTGGGCGCCTGGGCCCTGCGGCTCCTGTTCTGGATCTTCGGCGGCGTGCTGCGGCTCACCATCACGACGACCGGCTCGGACGACGCGGAATCCGCCACCGGCCGCGCCGCGTTCGAGGCGCTGTTCGCCCCCGGCACCCCGCTCGTGGTGGCGAGCCGGCACGGAGGCCCGGGCGACTCGTTCATCCTCATCCACACGCTGCTCAACGAGGTCGCGCGCCGGCCCCGCATCGTGCTCAAGTACACGCTGCAGTGGGACCCGGCGATCGACATCCTGCTGCACCGGATCCCTGCGCGCTTCATCGTGCCGTCGGGGTTCGGGCACGGGCGCAAGGGCGGCGGCGCGGCGGTGGAGGCAGCGCTTCGCGACCTCGCGACCGACCTCGGTCCCGAGGACGCGTTCGTGATCTTCCCCGAAGGCGGTCAGGTCAGTCCGACGAGGCGGCGCTCGCGCATCAGGCGGCTGCGCGACGCGGGCCGGGAGGCGATGGCCGAACGCGCCGAGGCGATGACGCACGTGATGGCGCCGCAGCCGGGTGGCATGCATGCCGCGCTGGATGCCTCACCCGACGCCGACGTCGTGTTCATCGCCCACACCGGACTCGAGCGACTCCACACCCTGCGCGACATCTGGCGCGAGCTGCCGATGGACAAGGGCATCACGATGCGCGCGTGGCGCGTGCCGCGATCGGAGATCCCCGACGACCTCGACGCCCGCGCCGCATGGCTCTTCGACTGGTTCGCCCGCATCGACGGCTGGATCGACGCCCACCCCGAGCTCGCCGCCTGAAGCCGCAGCGGCGTCTCCGCCCTTCCAGCTCGCTCGTTCCACGCGTGGCACGTGACGGGCGGGTGCCGTCGCTCGTTTGCTCGCGCCCTCATCGATGGGCGGCACTACTCCTGAGGATAAGGACGCGGGAGACGTCCTTATCCTCAGGAGTCATCGGCCGCGGCCGTGGCATGCAGGCCTGCTCTCATCGGGGTGCCTCCTGTCGACCGAGCGAGGAAGGAGCTGCTCAGGATCTTCGGGTGCGCGGGATCAGCGGTGGGGCTTGGGATGTGTCACGCGGCCGGGCGCATCGCCGTTCCCGCGCGAGGGCACTGGCCACGTCGCACCGGGAGGCGGCGTCGTGCTCGGGCGCTTCGGTGCGGGCAGGGGGTCGGCGATGAGCTCGGGCGCCGCCGGGGCTTCCGCGCGCGGCGGGGCCGCAGCATCCGTCACCGTCGTCGATGAGGTGACAGGCCCGAGTTCGAGCATGACCTTCTTCTCGAGCACCTCGATGGCCTCGTCCGAGATCGACAGGAGCCCGTCGAGCTCCTCGCGCACGCGGCGGTAGGCGAGCTGGCGCTCGGCGGGCGTCGCGGCCTCGTCGATCGCGACGGTGAGCAGCTTCTTCGCGGTGTCGAGGCGCTTGCGCTCGTCGTCGGTGAAGGTCGAGTCGCGCAGGCGCCGTGCGTCGCGCTCGGCGACGTCGAAGGCCACCTCGAAGTCGGCGACCGCGTTGCGGTACTCGGCGAGCTGCTCCTTCGGGAGGCGCGCTTTCGCCGACGCGGGACGCAGCCCGTCGGCGATGCGCTTCGCCCGCAGGAACGCGGCGGTGAGCGGTTGGCGTCCGTCGCTCATGGCGGGGAACGCGATGATCTTCGCGACGTCGAGCTCGTACTCGAGCCAGCGCGCCGTGACGGCGTCGTGCGTCGCGAACAGCCGCTCGAGCTGGGTCACCTGCGTCTCGCGGGACGCCGACGCCCCCTGCGAAGAAGCCGCGGTCGCCGTCGGCGCGGTGATCGGAGGGAGGGATGCCGCCGGCACCGCCTTGCCGCGCGCCGCCGCCTGGGCGGCCTTGAGCTCGGCCTTCGCGTGCATCACCTCGAGGCGGCGCTTGTGGCGCATGCGCGCGCCGCGCTCCCAGGCATTGCCGACCATGCCGAGGACACCCATGAGTGGGAAGACGAGCCACCAGAAGTTGCCCGCGAACTCCCAGAACGCTTGCACACTGTCATGCTAACGGCCGGTCGCCGCCGCGTGGTCGGCTCAGGGCACCCTGCCAGCGGGCGGTTCGCTCTGGCGAGGCGGGGGGATCCGCGCGATGAGCGCGGGAAGACGATCGGCGATCTCCG
The DNA here is from genome assembly GCF_001422925.1 of Microbacterium sp. Leaf288. Classification (GTDB taxonomy): domain Bacteria; phylum Actinomycetota; class Actinomycetes; order Actinomycetales; family Microbacteriaceae; genus Microbacterium. Next base: position 296,750 of record NZ_LMNI01000001.1, on the reverse strand, counting down.
ACAGCACCGCTGCGGCGGCGGTGAGTCCGGCGGCGGCCGTCGTTCCGGCCGATGACGGACGCGGTGCGCCGGGAACGCCCGACTGACGCTCCGCCTCCGCGAAGGTCGCCTCGAGGTGGCGCACGGCGACCCGGTACTCGAGGAACTGCTGCGGCGTCACGCGGTCGCGCAGGGTCGGGCGCTTCGCGAGGGCTTCACGTTGAGCGCGCAGGAAGACGACGGTCGCGGGATGCCGCGGGTCGGTCATCTGCGGATACGCCAGCGCCTTGTCCACGTCCGTCTCGTAGGCCAGCCATCGCGTGTTGACGCTGTCGTGTGCGGCGTAGAGGCGGTCGATCGGAAGCGGGTCGCGGGTGGATGCGGCGCGGTACTGGGCGTAGCCGGCCTTCACCCGCGTGCGGCTCGCGCGCAGGGCGAGGGAGGCGGTCTTCTCGTCCTGCCGTGCGGCCTGCAGCTCGCGCCGCGCCTCGGCGGCATGCGCGGCCGGGACCGAGGAGCGGGACTTGGCGGTCAGCAGATCGGCCTGCGCCGTGCGCAGGCGCGCCTTCGCGGCGACGAGGTCGCGGTAGGCCTGGGACTCCTCCGCGCGGGCGGCATCGAGCTCCAGGCGTCGTGCCCGGCGGCTGCGCGTCGTCATGCCGGTATAGGCAGCCGCCCCGGCGCCCACGGCCGCCGGACCGATCCACCACCAGCTCGAGACGATGAGGAGGATGGGCTCCACCCTGCCATGATAAACGCGATATAGCGCGGTTGTCGCCGGGAGTCTGCTGACACCTCGGCCACCCGCCGCGACCTCAGCCGAAGAGGAGGGCGAAGACGGTGGCGCCGCCGCCGACGAGGATGAGGGCGACGATCGTCACCCACGCGATGATCTTGACGCGCCGCTGCCGGGTGTCGTTGAAACCGCTGTACTCGTCGTCTTCCGCCGCCATGCGACCCATCCTATGTTCGTGTCGACCGCGGATCAGGCGGTGTGCTCGGTGATGATCGGGCCGAAGGCGTCGGGCAGCGTCGAGGTCGAGAGGCTCCGCAGCTCGGCGAGCGGGACGGTGAACAGACCCTGCACCTCGAGCGCGGGCTCATCGCCGTCCGCGGCTGCGTCGGTCACGCCGATGCGCAGCACCGGGTAGCCCCGGCCCTCGCACAGTCCGCGGAACTTCACGTCGTCTTCACGAGGCACCGAGACGATGACGCGGCCCGTCGATTCCGAGAACAGGGCGGTGGCGGCATCCACCCCATCGCGCTCCTGGATCTCGTTCAGCCACACGCGCGCGCCGACGCCGAAGCGCATGGCGGCCTCGGCGAGGGCCTGTGCCAGGCCGCCCGACGAGAGGTCGTGCGCCGACGAGATGAGCGACTGCTGGCCGCCGGCGTGGAGCAGCTCGGCGAGCTTCTTCTCCTGCGCGAGGTCGACCGCCGGCGGGCGTCCGCCGAGGTGGTCGTGGATCGTGCCGGCCCACTGCGAGCCTGACAGCTCGGTCGAGGTCACGCCGAGCAGGTAGATGTTCTCGCCGGCGTCCTGCCAGCCCGACGGGATGCGCCGGGCGACGTCGTCGATGATCCCGAGCACGCCGACGACGGGCGTCGGGAAGATCGGCTGGTCGCCGGTCTGGTTGTAGAACGAGACGTTGCCGCCGGTGACGGGGACGCCGAGCTCGAGGCAGGCGTCCGACAGGCCGTCGACGGTCTGCGAGAACTGCCACATGACCTCGGGGTTCTCGGGCGAGCCGAAGTTGAGGCAGTCGGTGACGGCGGTCGGCTCGGCGCCGGTGACGGCGACGTTGCGGTACGCCTCGGCGAGGGCGAGCTTGGCTCCCTGGTACGGGTCGAGCTGGCAGTACCGGCCGTTGCAGTCGGTGGCGATCGCGAAGCCGAGACCGGAGTGCTCGTCGACACGGATCATGCCGGCGTCGTCGGGGAACGACAGCGCCGTGTTGCCCATCACGTAGTAGTCGTACTGGTTCGTGATCCACGACGTGTCGGCGAGATTCGGGCTCGCGACGAGCTTCGTGAACTGCTCCCGCAGCGTCTCGGCGTCGGTCGGACGCGGGAGAGCGGATGCCGAGTCCTCACGCAGCGCGTCGATCCATGTGGGGTAGGCCACGGGGCGCTCGTAGACGGGGCCGTCGACCGCGACCGTCGAGGGGTCGACGTCGACGATCTGCTCGCCGTGCCAGAAGATCTGCAGGCGCCCGTCGCCGGTCACCTCGCCGAGGACCGAGGTCTCGACGTCCCACTTGCCGACGACCTCGAGGAACGCGTCGAGCTTCTCGGGCGCGACGATCGCCATCATGCGCTCCTGGCTCTCGCTCATGAGGATCTCCTCCGGCGTGAGCGTGGGGTCGCGCAGCAGCACCTTCTCGAGGTCGACGCGCATGCCCGAGCCGCCGTTCGCCGCGAGCTCGGAGGTCGCGCACGAGATGCCGGCGGCGCCGAGGTCCTGGATGGCCTCGACGAGCTCGTCGCGGTAGAGCTCGAGGCAGCACTCGATGAGCACCTTCTCGGCGAACGGGTCGCCGACCTGCACCGCGGGGCGCTTGGTCGGGCCGCCGTCGGCGAAGGTGTCGGAGGCGAGGATGGATGCCCCGCCGATGCCGTCGCCGCCGGTGCGGGCGCCGAACAGCACGACCTTGTTGCCGGCGCCGGTGGCGTTGGCGAGCTTGAGGTCCTCGTGGCGGAGAACGCCGACAGCGAGGGCGTTGACGAGCGGGTTGCCCTGGTACACGGCGTCGAACACGGTCTCGCCGCCGATGTTGGGCAGGCCCAGGCAGTTGCCGTAGAACGAGATGCCGCTCACCACGCCGTGGACGACTCGCGCCGTGTCGGGGTTGTCGATGGCGCCGAAGCGCAGCTGGTCCATGACCGCCACGGGTCGCGCACCCATCGAGATGATGTCGCGCACGATGCCGCCGACGCCGGTCGCGGCGCCCTGGAACGGCTCGATGTAGCTCGGGTGGTTGTGCGACTCGACCTTGAAGGTGACGGCCCAGCCTTCGCCGATGTCGACGACGCCGGCGTTCTGGCCCATGCCGACCATGAGCCGTTCCTTCATCTCGTCCGAGACCTTCTCGCCGAACTTGCGGAGATAGATCTTCGAGGACTTGTAGGAGCAGTGCTCCGACCACATGACGGAGTACATCGCCAGCTCGCCCGACGTGGGGCGGCGGCCGAGGATCTCGCGGATCCTGTCGTACTCGTCGGGCTTGAGACCGAGCGCCGCGTACGGCTGCTCCTTCTCGGGCGTGGCGGTGGCGTTCTCGACGGTGTCGGCGACAGAGGTCGATGCGGGGGTGGTCACGCGGCTCAGCTCCAGAAATTCGGGGATGCCGGACCTCAACAGTCTAGTTCGGCACGGGACGGGGTGACGGATCCGGGCGGCGGCGGCATCCGTGACAGCAAAAGGGGTTGACGGATGCTGCCACCAGGGCTAACGTACAACCAAATGGTTGTAGGAATTGAGCTCAGCGATGACGAGATCGACCGCGTGTTCCACGCATTGGCGGCGGCGACCCGGCGCGACATCCTGCGTCGGACGCTCGCAGGCGAGTACTCCGTGTCGGCTCTCGCTCGCGAGTACGACATGTCGTTCGCGGCGGTGCAGAAGCACGTCACCGTGCTCGAGGCCGCCGGCCTCATCGTCAAGCGCGCCGAAGGCCGTGAGCGCCTCGTCCGGGCGGACCCCGAGATGATCGCTCGCGCCCGCGCACTGCTCGCCCGCTACGAGGAACTGTGGCGCGCACGCATCGACCGGCTCGATGCGCTGCTCGCCGAACCCGCCGGCACGCCCGGCCCCACCCAAGAACCGAAGCACGATCACCGCAGGAACGAAGGAGAATGACGATGCCCGTCACCGACGTGACCACCGATCCCGAAGCGCTCACCATGACGCTCACGGCCGAGTTCGCAGCTCCCGTCGAGAGGCTGTGGGAGGCCTTCACCGAGCCGCGGCAGCTCGAGCGGTTCTGGGGCCCTCCGGGCTACCCCGCCACCTTCACCGAGTTCGACCTCACGGCCGGGGGCCGCGCTCGGTACCACATGACGAGCCCCCAGGGCGAGGAGTATCACGGGGTGTGGGAATTCCTCGAGATCGACGGCCCGCGCACGTTCACCGCTCTCGACTCGTTCGCCGACGCGGAGGGCACTGTGCTGGCAGAGATGCCGACCTCGCGCATGGTGTTCGCCTTCGACCAGACCCCGACGGGCTCGCGCCTGGTCAACACCACCCATTTCGACTCCGCCGAGGCGCTCGAGAAGGTCGTCGCGATGGGAGCCGTCGAGGGCTCGACGATGGCGATCAACCAGCTCGATCGCGTGCTCGAGGGGCTTCGCGCCTACTCGGCTGGCAAGGGCACCCAGACCGAGATCCTCGACGACACCCACGTGCGCATCACGCGGCTCATCGAGGGCTCGATCGACCTTGTGTGGCGCGCCCATCAGGAGCCGGAGCTCATGCAGCAGTGGCTGCTCGGCCCCGACGGCTGGCGCATGTCGGTGTGCGAGATCGACCCGTCCGTGGGTGGGAAGTACCGCTACCAGTGGGAGCCGCTCGAAGGGACCGCGGGCGAGACCTTCGGCTTCGACGGTGAGACGCTGCTCACCGAGGCACCGCACCGCGCGGTCACCACCGAGCACATGACCGGAACCGAGTTCCCCTCGACGCTCAACGACCTGAACCTCTACGAGGAGGACGGCGCCACCCTCATCACGCTGCTCATCGAGTACCCCGACAAAGAGACGCGCGACATCGTGCTCGCCACCGGCATGACCGACGGCATGGAGGCCAGCTACGGCCGCCTCGAGGGCGTCCTCGCGCAGGTCTGAGTCGGAGGAACAGCCGAGATGACCGAGAACACCGTCGAGCGGACCGTCACCACCCACGTCGTGGGCGAGGGCGAGGACGCGATCGCCTACGACGTGCACGGCGACCTCGCCACGGCGAGCCCGGATCGCCCGCCCCTCTTCCTGTTCGCGGGGCCGATGGACGCGACCGGATTCGAGCTGCTCGCCGGGCAGATCGATGACCGTCCGGTCGTGACCTACGACCCGCGCGGTGCCGGCCGCAACCCGGTCGGCACCGCGGACATCAGCCCCGAGCAGCACGCTGACGACCTGCATCGTGTCATCGAGGCGCTCGGCGCCGGTCCCGTCGACGCCTTCGGCTCCAGCGGCGGGGCCGTGAACCTCCTCGCCCTGCTCGCGGCTCACCCGGACGACGTGCGGATCGCCGTGGTGCACGAGCCGCCACTGGCCGAGCACCTCCCCGATCGTGATGCGGTGCTCGCGGTGGTGGCCGACATGAAGCGCACCTACGCCGAGCAGGGCGACGGCGCCGCCATGGCGAAGTTCATCCCGTTCGTGATGCTCGACGGCCAGGTCCCCGACGACTACCTCGACCAGCCGGCACCGGACCCGGCGATGTTCGGGATGTCGCCCCAGGACGACGGCACGCGCACCAACCCGCTGCTGCGCAACATGCCGGCGATCATCGAGTACCGCATCGACGTCGGGGCCCTGCGTGCGCGAGGCGACCGTCTCGTGATCGCGGCGGGTGTCGAGTCGGGCGGGACGATGGCCGTGCGCGGCGCACGCACCGCAGCAGCCGCGATCGGCGTTCCGGTGGCGGACTTCCCCAGCCACCACGCCGGCTTCACCGACCAGCCGGGGTTCCCCGGCGATCCCGCGGGCTTCGCTGTCCGGCTCCGCGAGGTGCTGGACTGACCGACGCTGCGAACCGGGGGGACGGAGGCTGCGGCATCCGTCCCCCATAGCATTGCAGGGTGGACTTCTCCTTCGCTTTCACGCCCGATCTGATCGCCGTGTTCCTGACGCTGTTCGTCCTCGAGGTGGTGCTCGGCGTCGACAACGTCATCTTCATCTCGATCCTCGCGTCCAAGCTCCCCAAGGAGCAGCAGGCCAAGGCCCGCAACCTGGGCCTCACCCTGGCGATGCTGATGCGCGTCGTCCTCGTGCTCTTCGCCGGGTGGATCGTGACGCTGAAGGAGGAGGTGTTCTTCATCGGGGAGCTGGGCTTCTCGTGGAAGGACATCATCCTCATCGCCGGTGGACTGTTCCTCGTCTACAAGGCCGTGACCGAGATCCACCACAAGCTCGAGGGCGCCGAAGAGGGGCACGGCGCGGGCGGCGGCAAGAGCATCACGTTCGGGTCGGTCATCGCGCAGATCCTCGTGCTCGACCTCGTCTTCTCGCTCGACTCGGTCATCACCGCCGTCGGCATGACGGAGAACCTCGTCGTGATCATCACGGTCGTCGTGCTGTCGTTCGGCATCATGCTGTTCGCGTCGCGCTACATCTTCGCGTTCGTCAACAAGCACCCCACGGTGAAGATGCTGGCGCTGTCGTTCCTCTTGCTCATCGGCGTGTTCCTGGTGGCCGAGGGTTTCGGCTTCCACATCGACAAGGCGTTCATCTACGGCCCGATGGCGTTCGCGATCTTCGTCGAGGCGCTCAACCTGTGGGCGGCGGCCTCCAGGGCCAAGCGCGAGCAGCGCCGCCGCACCCCCGTTCAGTTGCGCCCGCAGTACCCCGACGTCGACGAGTCGGTCGCGGTGGCCGCTGCGCTGTCGAACGCGCCGGGTGCAGGCTCGGTCGGTCTGTCGTCGAAGCCCGTGGCGGGGGATGCCGCGCCCACCGCCGACGAGGAGCGCCAGGGCCTCGGTTGACCCGGGACCGCGGCCGGCTCGGCCCCTCAACCTGCCGAAGCACGGGTCCGCAACGCGACACGCCGGGGCGCAGCATCCGTCACCGGCGTGTCGTGGTTACCGGCCCGTGTTTCGGCAAGCAGAGCCGCGGCGCGGGTCAGGCGGCGGCGTCGGCAAGGAGGCGGTAGCCCATGCCCGACTCCGTCAGCAGGTGCGCGGGGTTGCCCGGGTCGGACTCGAGCTTCTTTCGCAGCTGCGACATGTACAGCCGCAGATAGCCGGTGTCGGCCACCTGCTCGGTGCCCCAGATGTCCTTGAGCAGCGCCTGCCGTGTCACGAGCGAGCCGGGGTTGCGTGCCAGGAACTCGAGGATCTTCCACTCCGTCGGCGTGAGGTGCACGCGCTCGCCCGTGCGCGTCACCGTCTTGGTCGAGAGATCCACCACGACGTCCCCGAAGGTGACGACGGGGACACCGGATGCTGCGGTCACGCGTCGCGAGAGCGCCCGCAGCCGTGCGAGCAGCTCGTCGATCTGGAACGGCTTGGTGACGTAGTCGTCGGCGCCGGCATCCAGCGCCTCGACCTTGTCGGCGGAGCCGGTGCGGCCCGAGACGACGATGATCGGGGCCGTGGTCCAGCCCCGCAGCGCCTCGATGACCTGCACGCCGTCGAGGCGCGGCATCCCGAGGTCCACCATCACGATGTCGGGATGCTCCTTCGCGGCGAGGGCGATCGCCGCGGCCCCGTCGGGTGCGGCGAGGACCTCGTAGCCGTGCGCGGCGAGCGTGATCCGCAGCGCGCGGACGAGCTGCGGATCGTCGTCGGCGATCAGGACCTTCACGGCAGCGACCTCTCGTCGGCGGGGATCGCGTCCGCGACCGGCAGCGCGATGACCATCGTCAGGCCTCCTCCGGGGGTGTCCTCGGGGGCGAGCGTACCGCCCATGCCCTCGGTGAACCCCTTCGACAGGGCGAGCCCGAGTCCGAGTCCGGCGGTGTTGTCGGTGTCCCCGAGCCGCTGGAACGGGACGAACATGTCGTCGCGGCGCTCCGGCGAGACGCCGGAGCCGTGGTCGACGACGCGGATCTCGGCGGTGCGGCCCAGGCTGCTCGTGGCGACGCGCACGCGCGATCCCGCCGGGCTGTAGCGCGCGGCGTTCGCGAGCACGTTCACGAGCACCCGCTGCAGCAGCACCGGGTCGGCCTCGACGTGCGGCAGATCGGGGTCGAGGGCGAGTTCGAACCGGTCGGGGCCGGCGCCGAGCTCGTCGAGCGCAGCCAGGACGACGCCGGCGGTGTCGACGGACTGCAGCGACACCGCGAGCACGCCCGCCTGCACGCGGCTGACGTCCAGCAGGTCGGTGACGAGCGCCGACAGCGTCGCGAGCGACTCGTCCGCCGTCGCGAGAAGTTCGGCCCGGTCCTCGGGTGAGAGGTTCGGCCCCGCGGCGCGGAGCCCGCCGACGGCGGCGACGGCGGCGGCCAGCGGGCGGCGCAGGTCGTGGCTCACGGCCGACAGCAGTGCGCTGCGCACCTGGTCCGTCTCGGCGAGGGCTCCCGCCTGCCGTGCCGTGGCGGTGAGGTCGGTGTGCTCGAGGGCCGCCGAGAGCTGGGCGGCGACGGCGTCGATGAGCCGGCGTTCGGAGGCGTCGAGCACGTGGCCGTGCAGCTCGAGCATCGCGGGCGGACCCCCGTTGCGGCGCGCGACCGTCACGGCCTCGTAGCGGCCGTCGCGCACGGGCTCGCCGTCGGTCGCGACGACGGAGCCGTCGGCGTCGACCAGGCGCACGCCGGCCAGCCCGAGCGATTCGCGCGTGCGGCTGATGAGCGCGGGCACCGCGGACTCGCCGCGCAGCACGCTGCCCGCGACGTTCGCGAGCAGCTCGGCCTCCGCCTCGGCACGCCGGGCGGATCGCGCCGCGCGCGCCGCGCGGTCGACGATGAAGCTCACCAGCACGGCGATCACGACGTAGAGGATGAGCGCCCAGACGTTCCGCGGGTCGGCGACCGACACCGTGTAGTAGGGCGCCACGAAGAAGTAGTTCAGGGTGAAGCCCGACATCACCGCGGCGAAGACCGCGGGCCAGATGCCGCCGACGAGCGAGACCAGGACCACGAGCAGCTGGTACGCGAGGACGTCGCTGGTGATCGTGTCCTCGCTGCGCAGCGAGACCAGCAGCCACGTGAGGAGCGGGCCGCCGATCAGCGCGAGCGCGAACCCGAGCACGCGGCGGCGGACGCTCAGGGCACCGCCGGTCACGCGCGGCAGCGGGAAACGGTCGCCCGCCGCGTCATGCGTGACGATGTGCACGTCGATGTCGCCGGACTCGCGGATCACCGTCGCCCCGATGCCCGGGCCGGTGAAGAGCGTCGCGAGGCGGCCGCGGCGGCTCACGCCGATCACGAGCTGCGTCGCGTTCACCGAGCGGGCGAACTCGACGAGCGCGCGCGGGATGTCGTCGCCGACGACCTGGTGGTACGTGCCGCCGAGGGACTCGACGAGCGCCCGCTGTGCGGCGAGGGCGCCCGGGTCGCCCGAGCGGAGGCCGTCCTGGCTCGACACGTGCACCGCGAGCAGCTCGCCGCCCGCCGACCGCGCGGCGATGCGTGCGCCGCGGCGGAGCAGCGTCTCGCCCTCGGGGCCACCGGTGAGCGCGATGACCACGCGTTCGCGCGCCTGCCACGCACCCTCGATGCCGTGCTCCGCGCGGTAGGTCTTGAGGGCGCTGTCGACCTCGTCGGCCAGCCACAGCAGCGCGAGTTCGCGCAGTGCCGTGAGGTTGCCGAGCCGGAAGTAGTTCGACAGGGCCGCGTCGATCCGCTCGGCGGGGTAGACGAGCCCCGCGGAGAGGCGATCGCGCAGCGACTGGGGTGAGAGGTCGACCACCTCGACCTGGTCGGCGGCGCGCACCACGGCATCCGGAACCGTCTCGCGCTGCGCGACCCCCGTGATCTGCTCGACGACCCCGCCGAGCGACTCGATGTGCTGCACGTTGACCGTCGTGATGACGTCGATGCCCGCGTCGAGGAGGTCGGCGACGTCCTGCCAGCGCTTGGGATGCGTCAGGCCCGGCGCGTTGGTGTGCGCGAGCTCGTCGACGAGAGCGATCTCGGGGCTGCGCTCGAGAACACCCTCGAGGTCCATGTCGCTGAGCTCGACGCCACGGTGCGACACGAGCGTGCGGGGCACGACGGGAAGTCCGTCCATGAGCGCGGCAGTGGCGGCGCGCCCGTGCGTCTCGACGACCGCGATCACGACGTCGCGCCCGTCCTCGGCGAGGCGGCGGCCCTCCTCGAGCATCTCGTACGTCTTGCCGACGCCGGGCGCCGCGCCGAGCAGCACTCGCAGCTTGCCGCGCTTCACGTGCTCACCCTATTTCTTCCTGGCTGCCCCTGGTTTGGGGCGGATCCTGTCCGTTGGGGCGCGACTTCTCCGCCCCAACGGACACATCGCGCCCCAGACCCGGGAGGGGGAACGGATGCTGCAGCCCCGGGCAGGGTCACGAGCCCAGCGCGTCGAGGGCGAGGTTGAGCTCGACGACGTTCACGCGCGGCTCGCCGAGATAGCCGAGGTCGCGCTGCTGGATGTGCGCCTCGACGAGGTCGTGCACGTCGGACTCATCGAGCCCTCGCACCTCAGCGACCCGGGGCACCTGGAGCAGCGCGTACGCCGGGCTGATGTGGGGGTCCAGACCCGAGGCCGACGCGGTCACCGCGTCGGCGGGCACCTGCGACGGATCCACGCCCTCGAGCTCGGCGATCGCGGCCCTGCGCTCCTCGATGGCCGAGACGAGGTCGGGGTTCTCCGGGCCGAGGTTCGAGCCGCTCGACGCCCCGCTGTCGTACCCGTCGCCGGCGGCGGACGGACGCGACTGGAAGTACTGCGCAAGCGCCGCGCCCGAGGAATCCATGAAGGACTGCCCGATGAGCGCCGACCCGACGGTGTCGCCCGCAGAGTTGTGCACCAGCGAGCCGTTCGCCTGCCACGGCAGGGCGAGCTGGCCGATGCCGGTGACGAGCAGGGTGTACCCGACGCCGAGCACGAGGGTGAATACGAGCATCGCGCGGACGGCGACGCCGGTCGTGCGGACAGTGGAGCGGGTGGTGGACATGTGCGTCTCCAGAAGGGCTCAGAAGCCCGGGATGAGGCTCACGACGAGGTCGATGAGCTTGATGCCGATGAAGGGGGCGATCACGCCGCCGAGCCCGTACACGAGCAGGTTGCGGCTGAGGATCTGCGAAGCGCTCGCCGGACGGTACTTCACGCCCCGCAGCGCCAGCGGGATGAGGATCACGATGATCACGGCGTTGAAGATGATCGCGCTTGTGACCGCCGACGCGGGCGACGACAGCTGCATCACGTTGAGCGCCGCCAGGCCCGGGAACACCCCCATGAACATCGCCGGGATGATCGCGAAGTACTTCGCGATGTCGTTGGCCAGCGAGAAGGTGGTGAGCGCGCCACGCGTGATCAGCAGCTGCTTGCCGATGCGCACGATGTCGATCAGCTTCGTCGGGTCGGAATCGAGGTCGACCATGTTGCCGGCCTCCTTCGCAGCGGAGGTGCCGGTGTTCATCGCGACGCCGACGTCGGCCTGGGCGAGGGCGGGGGCGTCGTTGGTGCCGTCGCCCGTCATCGCGACGAGGTTGCCGCCCTCCTGCTCCCTGCGGATCAGTGCGAGCTTGTCCTCCGGCGTCGCCTCGGCGAGGTAGTCGTCGACGCCCGCCTCCTTCGCGATGGCAGCGGCCGTCAGGGGGTTGTCGCCGGTGATCATGACCGTGCGAATGCCCATCGACCGGAGCTCCTCGAACCGCTCGCGCAGACCGTCCTTGACGATGTCCTTGAGGTGGATCACCCCCAGCACACGGCCCGCGCCGGAGGGATCGAGCTCGGCGACGACCAGCGGCGTGCCGCCCGACTGCGCGATGGCGTCGGTCTCGCTCGTCAGGTGGGCGCGCACCGCGGTCGGGACATCGGATCCGGATGCTGCGAGCCACGCGATCACGGCAGACCCGGCGCCCTTGCGCACCTGCGTGCCGTCCGCGAGGTCGACGCCGCTCATGCGGGTCTGGGCGGTGAAAGGGATGACGGTGGAGCCGGCGGGCTCGCTGACGTGCACACCCTGCACCGCGGCCAGCTCGACGACCGAGACGCCCTCCGGAGTGGGATCGGCGAGCGACGAGAGCGCGGCCGCCCGTGCGAGCTCGTCCTCGCCGACGCCCGGCAGCGCGACGAAGTCCGAGGCGCGGCGGTTGCCGTACGTGATCGTGCCCGTCTTGGCGAGGAGCAGCGTCGTGACGTCGCCCGCGGCCTCGACGGCGCGGCCCGACATCGCGAGCACGTTGCGCTGCACGAGGCGGTCCATGCCGGCGATCCCGATCGCCGAGAGCAGAGCGCCGATCGTGGTCGGGATGAGGCAGACCAGCAGCGCGATCAGCACCGGGATGCTCACGGGAGACGCGGCGTACGAGGCGATCGGGTTGAGCGTCAGCACCACGATCACGAACACGATCGACAGGCTCGCGAGCAGGATGTTCAGCGCGATCTCGTTGGGCGTCTTCTGCCGTGCGGCCCCCTCGACGAGGGCGATCATGCGGTCGACGAACGTCTCGCCCGGCTTCGACGTGATGCGCACGACGATGCGGTCCGACAGCACGCGGGTGCCGCCGGTGACGGCCGAGCGGTCTCCGCCCGACTCGCGCACGACCGGCGCGGACTCGCCCGTGATCGCCGACTCGTCGACGGTCGCGATGCCCGCGACGATGTCGCCGTCGCCCGGGATCAGCTCGCCGGCCGACACGATGACGACGTCACCGAGCTTCAGGTCGGACGACGAGACCTCGACCGTCTCGGTGCGCTCTCCCGCGGCATCCCTTCCTCCGTCATAGGCGATGACGCGACGCGCCACGGTTGAGGTGCGGGTCTTGCGCAGCGACGCGGCCTGAGCCTTGCCGCGCCCCTCGGCCACCGACTCCGCGACGTTCGCGAACAGCACCGTGAGCCACAGCCAGACGGCGATGCCCCACGTGAAGCCGAAGGGCACGGCGGTGCCGCCGGACTGCTCGGGGCCGCCGAGGAACGGCTCGGCGATCGCGATCGCCGTGGTGAAGGCGGCGCCCACCCACACCAGGAACATGACGGGGTTGCGCCAGAGAGCCGCGGGGTTGAGCTTGCGCAGCGCGCCGGGGACGGCCGCCCACAGCTGGGCTGCGCTGAACGCCCGGGAGGACGGCTTCGGCGGCTGGGGCGCGACCGTGCCCGCGACAGGGCGTGCGGTCGGCTCCGCCTCCCCGGCGGTTGAGCGAGCGAAGCGAGACGAAACGTCGGTGGACATGTCAGACGAGCCCTTCCGCCAGGGGACCCAGCGTGAGAACGGGGAAGTAGGTGAGTGCGGTGATCACGACCGCGACGACGGCGAGGAGGCCGACGAACTGCGGGCGGTGGGTGGGGAGGGTGCCGGCCGTCGAGGGCACCGGTGTCTGGGCGGCGAGCGAGCCCGCGAGAGCGAGCACCAGCACGATCGGCAGGAACCGGCCGAGCAGCATCGCGACACCCAGCGCCGTGTTGAGCCACGGCGTGTTCGCGGTGAGTCCCGCGAACGCCGAGCCGTTGTTGTTCGCCGCCGAGGTGAACGCGTAGAGCACCTCGCCGAGGCCGTGGACGCCCGGGTTCCAGATCGAGGTCGACTCCATGTCGGAGCGGATCGCCGGGATGCCGAAGCTCAACGCCGTGCCCGCGAGCACGAGCGCGGGCGTCACGAGGATGTACAGGCTCGCGAGCTTGACCTCTGTCGGCCCGATCTTCTTGCCGAGGTACTCGGGCGTGCGGCCGACGAGGAGGCCGCCGACGAACACCGCGATCACGGCGAGCACGAGCATGCCGTAGAGGCCCGACCCGACGCCGCCGGGGGCGATCTCGCCGAGCATCATGTTGATCATCGGGATCATGCCGCCGAGTGCCGTGTACGAGTCGTGCATCGAGTTCACGGCGCCGGTCGAGGTGAGGGTGGTCGCGCCGGCGAAGAGCGTCGAGCCCCAGATGCCGAACCGCGCCTCCTTGCCCTCCATCGCGGCGCCGGCGAGCTGCGGCGCGGTGCCGAGGCCCAGCGACTCGAGCCACGTCACGGCCGTGATCGACACGACGGCGATCGTGCTCATGACGGCGAGGATCGCGTAGCCCTGACGGTCGTCGTTCACCATGCGTCCGAACGCCCGCGGCAGCGCGACCGGGATCGCGAGGATCAACAGGATCTGCAGCACGTTCGACCACGGCGTCGGGTTCTCGAACGGGTGCGCGGAGTTGGCGTTGAAGAATCCGCCGCCGTTCGTGCCGAGGAGCTTGATGGCCTCCTGGGAGGCCACCGGCCCGCCCGGGATGGACTGCGTGCCGCCTGCGACGGTGCCGACGTCGACGAATCCGTTGACGTTCTGCACGACCCCGGCGGCGATGAGCGCGATCGCCGACACGACGGCGAGCGGCAGCAGCAGGCGCGTGATCCCGCGGGTGAGGTCGACCCAGAAGTTGCCGATCGTCGCGGACCCGCGCCGCGCGAAACCGCGCACGAGCGCGACGGCGACCGCGATGCCGACGGCCGCCGACACGAAGTTCTGCAGGGCCAGACCCGCGAGCTGCACGGTGTAGCCCATGGTCAGCTCGGGAGAGTACGACTGCCAGTTGGTGTTGGTCACGAACGACACCGCGGTGTTGAACGCGAGGCCCTCGGGCACGGGGGGCAGGCCCAGGGAGTACGGCAGCACGGCCTGGAAGCGCTGCAGCGCGTAGACGAAGAGCACGCCGACGGCGGAGAAGGCGAGCACACCGCGCAGGTACGCCTGCCACGTCTGCTCGGAGCGAGGGTCGACGCCGACGAGGCGGTACATCCCGCGCTCGACGCGCCAGTCCTTGTCTGCGCTGTAGACACGGGCGATCCCGTCGCCCAGCGGTCGGTAGAGGAGCGCCAGGATCAGGATGACCGTGGCGATCTGCAAGACGCCGGTCCACACGGTGGCGGTGTCCATCAGAACTTCTCCGGCTTCACGAGCGCGACGACGAGGTAGACGATCGCGGCGAGGCCGAGCGCGGCGCCCACGAGCGAGAAGACGATCATCCTCGCGCCTCTCCGCTCGTCGCTTCGCGCCGGGCGGAGCCTCGGGCGCGTGGGCCCAGCTTCTCCACCGCCGTGGCGACGAGTCCGACGAGCGCGAACAGCGCGAGCGTCAGGGTGAGGTAGATGACATCGAGCACGGGGTCTCCTGGAAGGTGCGGTTCAGGTGCGGATTCGATGCAACTCCGGGACGGATGCTGCATCCGCCGTCCTCACGGAATCCGAACGCCGTCCCGCCCGACGCTCACGGCAACCAGACGCATCAGCCATCCCGTCGTTGACTTGACACCACTCTGATGTCACTCTGACGTCATGCAGATCGCGACCCACGTCGAGGAGCTCCAGCGTCAGCTCGCCGCCGCCGCACCTCCCGATGACTCCGAAGTGGCGGCGCGTCTCGCGGCGGCGCTCGAGCCGGCGGTGCGGCTCGCGATCCTCGAGGCGCTGTCCGAGGCGGCGGGCGAGATCACGCGAGAGCTCGCGCCCGGGTCCGTGGACGTGCGCCTGCGCGGGCGCGACGTCGAGTTCGTCGTCGCACGGCCCCAGACCGAGCCCGCGACAGCGGGCGCGGTCACCACCCCCAGCGGTCAGGTCGTGCTCGCGGCCGCAGCATCCGATGATCCCGATGACGCCCCTGCACGCACCACCCTGCGCCTGCCCGACTCGCTCAAGGCGCGTGCCGAGGCGGCCGCGACTGCCGACGGGCTCTCGCTCAACACGTGGCTGGTGCGCGCCGTCGCCGCGGCCGTCGAACCCGCACCCCCTGCGGCCCGCGGTTCGAGCTCTGCCTACACCGGCTGGGTGCGCTGATGCCCACGTTCCCCGTGTCGGGCCCGGCCGCCGTGCGCATCGAGCTGCAGATGGGCCGCATCGACGTCGTCGCCGAACGACGGCGCGACCTCGCGGTCGAGGTCGCGCCGGCGAACCCGCACCGCGCGGGCGACCGCAGCGCGGCCGAGGCGGTGCGGGTGACCCAGGCGGGGTCCGACCTGCGCATCGTCGGCCCGGTGCGGTTCAACCTGTTCGGCTCGGGCGACTCCGTCGACGTGTCGGTGCGCATCCCAACCGGTTCGGACGTCTCGCTCGCGCTGAAGTACGGCTCGATCCGCGTCGCCGGCGCGGTCGGCACCGCGCGCATCGCGCTGGACTACGGCGACGCGACCCTCGAGCGCACCGGTCGCGCAGACCTCGGTCTCGGGCACGGCGAGCTGCGCGTCGAGCATGTGCGCGGCGACGCCGACGTCGACATCAAGTCCGGCCGCGCGCGCATCGGCATCGTCGACGGAGCGCTGCGGCTCAAGGGATCCGACGCCGGCATCGACGTCGGTTCGGTCTCGGGCGTCGCCGACATCGCGACGTCGAGCGGCGTCGTGCACCTGGGCGACCCGGGCCCCGCGCTCACGGTGCGATCGGCGTACGGCCCGGTGCGCGTCGGCGACCTCAGCGGCGGGACCGCGCGGGTGGAGGCGTCGTACGGCGCGGTGGACCTCGGCATCCGCTCCGGCACCGCGGCGTGGCTCGATGTGTCGAGTCAGCACGGCGTCGTGCGCAACGAGCTCTCAGCGGCCGCGGGTCCGGTCGAGGGCGAGGCGTCGGTCGAGCTCTACGCCCGTGCCGGGTACGGCGACATCACGGTGCACCGCACGCACCCCGTCGCCGGCGGCGACTGAAGATCGCGGCCAGGGGCGAGCGCGGACGCCCAGGGCGTTTCGACTCGCTCGTTCCTCGCTCGCTCAACGACCGGGGGTGGGGGTGTCGCCCGCTCCTCAGGCGCGGGCGGTCGCGTCCTCGAAGGCGACCCACGCGAGCATCGCGCACTTGACGCGGGCGGTGAACTTCGAGACGCCCGAGAGCGCGGCGGCGTCGCCGAAGACCTCTTCGTCCAGGGGGATCTCGCCGCGTGAGCGCAGCGCTTCGCGGAATCCCTCGATGAGAGCGGATGCCTCGGCCCGCGGCATCCGTTCCTGCTCTTCGATGAGCGCGGCGAGCATCGACGCCGACGCCTGCGAGATGGAGCAGCCGGCGCCGTCCCACGTGACCTCGTCGACGGTCGTGCCGTCGGCGGACAGGCGCACGCGGAGGGTGATCTCGTCGCCGCAGATGGGGTTGCGCTGGTACGACGTGGCGACCCGGCCCTCTTCGGCGCCGAGGCCCTTGCCGTGCGGGCGCTTGGAGTGGTCGAGGATGAGCTCCTGGTAGAGCGATTCGAGGCCGCTCATGCGCCGGCTCCGAAGAACGAGCGCACACCCGACAGAGCGTCGAGGAACACGTCGACGTCGTCCGCCGTGTTGTAGAGCGCCGACGACGCGCGCACCGAGGCGGTGAGCCCGAAGCGGCGGTGCAGCGGCTGCGCGCAGTGGTGCCCGACGCGTACGGCCACGCCCCGCGCGTCGAGGAACTGCCCCACGTCGTGTGCGTGCACACCGTCGACGTCGAACGACCAGAGGCCCACGCGCTCCGCGTCCGGTGCGTCGCCGAGCAGCCGCACGCCGGGGATCGCGCGCAGGCCGTCACCCATGCGCGCCTCGAGCGACTTCTCATGCGCGTGGACCGCGTCCATGCCGACGCCGTTGAGGTACCGCACCGCAGCCGCGAGCCCGATCGCCTGCGACACCGGCTGCGTGCCGGCCTCGAAGCGCTGCGGGGGCGGCAGGTACGACGCCTCGTCGAGGGTCACGGTGGTGATCATCGAGCCGCCGGTGAGGAACGGCGGCAGGGCCTCGAGCACCTCGGCGCGGCCGTAGAGGCCTCCGACGGCGTAGGGCCCCAGCATCTTGTGCCCCGAGAAGACCGCGAGGTCGACGCCGAGCGCCGGGAAGTCGAGCGGCAGGTGCGGGGCGGACTGGCATGCGTCGAGCACGGTCACCGCGCCGACGCCCTGCGCCAGGGCGACGAGGTCGGCGACCGGGTTCACGATGCCCAGCACGTTCGACACGTGCGTGAACGCGACGATCCGCGTGCGCTCGCCGATGAGGGTGGCGGCAGCATCCGTGTCCAGGGTCCCGTCGTCACGGACGGGGATGTGGCGCAGCACCGCGCCGGTGCGGGCGGCGAGCTCCTGCCAGGGGATGAGGTTCGCGTGGTGCTCGGTCTCGGTGATGACGATCTCGTCGCCGGGCTTCAGCGCGAAGCGCGCGCCGGCGGGGGCGCCGCGACCGACCGATGCGTTGCCGATCGCGTAGGCGACGAGGTTGAGGCCGGCGGTCGCGCCGCTCGTCCACACCAGCTGCTCGGGGCGTGCGCCGACGAAGCCCGCGACCGTCGTGCGGGCGTCCTCGAAGAGCTCGGTGGCCTCGGCCGCGAGGGTGTGCGCCCCGCGGTGGACGGCGGAGTTCGCCCGCGTGAGGAAGTCGACTTCGGCGTCGATGACCGCCTGCGGCTTCTGGCTCGTCGCGCCCGAGTCGAGGTAGACCAGGCGCTCGCCGTTCACGCGCTCGCCGAGGAGCGGGAAGTCGGCTCGCAGCACAGCGGCGTCCAGAGGCGCGGCCTGGGAGGGGGCGGGGGCGGCAGAACTCACCCCTCAAGGCTACGCGGGATGCCGCCTCCTGGCGCCGGGTGCTCGTTCGGGGGGCGCACCCGGCGCCGGGGCGCCCGTCAGGGCTTGGTCGGCACCGGGGGTTCGGGGGCATCCGCCTTTTCGGGCGGTCCTCCGGGGCGCACGGCACGACGGCCGACGCGGTGCACCTGCGGCGCCGTGCCGCGACCTGCCCGCTCGTCGCCGGGCAGGACGTGCGATCGGCGTCCGTAGATGAGCTCGGACGAGTCCAGGAGCCACGGCACGAGGGTGATGGAGACGCCGTGCACGAGCATGAGCTGCTGAGCGATGCGGCGGGCGCGGCGGTTGTGCAGGATCGACTCCCACCAGTGCCCGACGATGTACTGCGGCAGGTAGACGGTGACCACCGACGACCCGTGCTCCTCGCGGTACCTCTTCACGAACTCGGCGATCGGGCTCGCGTACATGCGATACGGCGACTCGATGATCTTGAGCGGGATCGGCATGCGGTGCGCCCGCCACTCCTCCTCGAGGGCGGCGGCGTCCTCCTTCGTCACCGAGACGTGCACCGCGAAGGTCTTGTCGTGCTTGGCGGCCAGGGCGTAGTCCACGGCCTTCACCACCGGCTTCTGCAGCTTGTTGACGAGGATGAGGGCGACGTCGCCCCTCGAGCCGAAGTGGGTCTGGTCGTCCATCGCGATCTCGTGCTCGACGTCGCGGTAGTAGCGGTGCACGCCCACCATGAGGAACGACAGGATCGGGATCGCGAGGAACACGAGCCACGCGCCGTGCGTGAACTTCGTGATGGTCACGATGATGAGGACGGATGCCGTCATGGTGGCGCCGAGCGAATTGATGACGAGACCCTTGCGCAGGCCGAAGAGCTCGGTGCGCGCGGATTCGCTGCGCCGCGCGTCGGCCGGGAGCTCCCGGATCGCCCGGATCCCCCGCATCCAATGCCGGATCATGCCGATCTGGCCGATCGTGAACGAGACGAACACGCCGATGATGTACAGCTGGATCAGGTTGGTGAGGTTCGCCTGGTAGACGATGAGCACGCCGATCGCGACCAGACCCAGGATGATCATGCCGTTGGAGTACACGAGGCGGTCGCCGCGGGTGTTGAGCGCCTTGGGCGCGTACCCGTCGCGGGCGAGCACCGACCCGAGCAGGGGGAACCCGTTGAACGCCGTGTTGGCGGCGAGCAGCAGCACGACCGCGGTCGCGGCCTGGATCACGAAGAACGGGATCGAGTTCATGCCGAACACGGCCGACGACACCTGCGCCATGAGGCTCGGCTGCGGGTTGGAGCAGTCGAAGCCGATGAGGTCGCAGGGGTTCTCGGCGTAGTGCACGCCCGAGACCAGCGCGATCGCGGTGAGCCCGGCGAAGAGCAGGATCGCGATGCCGCCCATCATCGCGAGCGTCGACTGGGCGTTGCGCACCTTGGGCTTGCGGAACGCCTGCACCCCGTTCGACACGGCCTCGACGCCGGTGAGGGCGGAGCAGCCGCTCGAGAACGCGCGCAGCACGAGCAGGATGACGGCGGCCTGTGTGAGGCTCTCGGTCTGCACCTCGTACTGGGCGCTCGAGGCGACGGGCGGGTTGCCGGTGACGATCTGGAAGAGCCCGACGAGGATCATGATCCCGACCGAGCCGATGAAGAGGTAGGTCGGGATCGCGAACGCGCGCGACGCTTCGCGGACGCCGCGCAGGTTCACGATGACGATCAGGATGACGAAGCCCACCGCCAGCTCGACGCGCCAGGGGTTGAGGCCGGGCAGCGCCGAGATGATGTTGTCGACGCCGGAGGCGACCGACACCGCGACCGTGAGCACGTAGTCGACGAGCAGCGCGGAGGCCACGATGACGCCCGGGATCTCGCCGAGGTTCTTGCGCGCCACCTCGTAGTCGCCGCCGCCGGAGGGATACGCCTTGATGAGCTGCCGGTAGCTGATCACGACGACGATCAGCAGCACGATGACGGCTGCCGCGACCCAGGGGGCGAACGCGAGGAACGCGAGGCCGCCGGTGAGGAGGATGAGCAGCAGCTCCTGCGGGGCGTACGCGACGGACGACAGCGCGTCCGAGGCGAAGATGGGCAGCGCCAGCTTCTTGGGGAGCAGGTGCTCGTCCGAGTCGGTGGACGCGAGCGGATCCCCCAGGATGAGGCGCTTGGCGATCGGCTTCTCATCGACCGACGGCTCACGGCTTTCGTTCGTCACGGCCCGTAAGGCTACTCGTGAGGAGAACGTGAGGATGCATCCCGACGACCATCCTCACGAAATCCATGCGGTGCCTCTCTGGGACACTCGTAGCGTGGACGAGCAGATCATCCTCGGTGTGCTCGCGATCACCCTGGGGGTGGTCGTGGGGGTGCTGCTCTTCGTCCCCTTCGTCGCGCTCAGCTACCGCCGTCGGGGCGGATTCGGCGTCGGCCGCTTCGTGGTCTGGGGCGCCGCGCTCGTCTACGTGATGGCGATCTGGACCTACACGCTCCTGCCGCTGCCCCACCCCGACACGATCGCGTGCGCGGGCGTGAACATCGACGTGACGGCGATCGCCGCCGACCTGCGCGGGGCCATCGTGCGTCGAGGCAGCGGGTTCGCGACGGATCCCGCCGTGCTGCAGCTGCTGCTCAACGTCCTGCTCTTCGTGCCGCTCGGCTTCTTCCTCCGTGTGCTGGGCGGACGCGGCGTGGTCACGGCCCTCGTCGTCGGCGTCGGGCTGTCGGGGTTCGTCGAGGTCACCCAGCTCACCGGGGTCTGGGGCCTCTACCCGTGCGCCTACCGCGTGTTCGACGTGGACGATCTGCTCACGAACACCCTGGGCGCGGTGCTCGGCTCGCTGCTCGCGCTCGCCGTGCCGCGGCGCTACCGCGGGTCGCCGCGCCTGCCCGACGCGGACCGGCCGCAGCCCGTCACGCGCGGGCGGCGCCTGCTGGGGATGCTGTGCGACGGGCTCGCCTCCTGGGTGCTCACCCTCACGGTGGTCGTCGCGGTGCAGCTCGTGCTCTACCTGCTCGGTGCGGACGCCGCCGTGCGCGACGGATCCGCGGCGAACCTCATCGGCTCCGCGGTGCCGATCGTCGTGTGGCTCGTCGCGACGCTCGCGACGGGCGGCACGATCGGCGACCACGCCGTGCAGGTGCGCTTCACCGGCGGGCCGCTCCCGGTCGGGCTCGCGCGCTTCCTGCGCTTCGTCACCGGCATCGGCGGCTACCTCGTGCTGAACGCGCTCCCCGGCGCGTGGACGTTCGTGGCTTCGGTGTTCGCGGTGGTGTCGATCGTGCTGGTCTTCACGACCGACACCCGTCGGGGCCTCCCCGGTCTCGCGTCGGGTCAGCGCCTCACCGACGCGCGGGAGCTGCAGGAACCGGATGCTGCGCCCCCGGGTCCCAGCCACGCCCGGTGACGCGCGGTGTCATCGTCGCAGGGCCGGTGCGGTGCGGTCGCCCCGGGAGTAGAATCCGGCTGATCACCGCCTGGGGTCGTCAGCGCCGACGAGCTGCGGGGATCGGGGGTGCGATATGGCTACCAAGCTTCCCTCCTCCGGGGCCATGCCGGAGGGGCAGGAACCGGGCTGCGACACGTCCGGCCTGATCCTGGTCCACAGGATCTTCCGCTGGCTCTACCGCGAGCTGCCGGAGCTCGTGCGCCGCGTGCCCCCGGGCGACGTCGAACGTGCCGCGGTCGTCGGCCGGTACGCCCACCTCGACTTCTTTGCGCTGCACATGCACCACGAGACCGAGGACGCCGCGCTGTGGGACAAGCTGGTCTCGCGCGACCCCGGCTGCGCGCTGCACGTCGACCAGATGCGCGCGCAGCACGCGGAGGTCGCGTCTCAGCTCGCCCTGATCGAGCCGCAGCTCGAGCCGTGGCTGCGGACGGCGGATGCCACACTGCGCGATGCGTTCGCCGGCGACATCGAGCATCTCCGCGACACCCTCACCGCGCATCTCGGGCAGGAGGAGGACGACATCATGCCGGTGGCCGGCGCCGTCCTCTCCCAGCAGGAGTGGGACTGGATGGAGGAGCACACGCGGGCCGAGCTCATGGCGCACCGCAAGGAGCTCGGCAAGGACATCATGTCCCTCCAGCTCGGACTGCTGGTCGCCAGCGTGCCCGAGGCCGAGCGCGACGAGTGGATGCGCACGAACGTCCCCGCGCCGATCCGCCTGCTGTACCAGCTGCTGATGAAGCGGCAGTACGACAGGGCGATGCGGGAGCTCTACCCCGACCGCCCGGTTCCCGCGATGGTGTGACGGCCATGTGGAGACGCGTGACGCTGGACGTGCATCTCGACCACCCGCCGGCTCGCGTGTTCCCGTACTTCGCCGACCCCGGCACGTGGCATGACTGGGCGCCCGCGGTCGAACTCCGCAGGCGCGTCGGCGACGGACCGCCGAGCGTAGGGAGCCGCTGGACCGCGGTCGACCACATCATCGGCCCGTTCCGCGTCCGCTTCGAGGACGTGCTCGAAGTCGTCGAGCCCGACGAGCGGGTCGTGTGGCACTCCACCTCGCCCTGGAACTCGCGCGTCGAGTACGCCTGCTCCGCCGAGGGTCGCGGGACGCGCGTGCACGCCGACTACGGGGGCGACGTCGCGGGGTGGCTGCGGCTGGTCGCCCTGCTTCCCACGTTCGTCCTGGCCCGCATCCTCATGCGCGACTTCCGCGGGCTCCAGCGGCTGCTCGATGCAGAGGACGCCCGCGCGGGAGCCGTCACCGAATCCGCCTGACGCCCTCGGCGCCGACACCGGAGCGAACGGATGCTGCGGCCCGCAGCATCCGTCCACCGCCTACGCCGTCGGCGTGCCGAGGAACTCGCGCGCGGCGACCACGAGCGCGTCGACGCCGCGGCCCAGCGTGGGCTGGAGCACGGGGGCGAAGAACGGCGAGTGGTTGGTCGGGATGTCGCGCTCGACCGTGCCGGCGGCGGTGGCCGCGGCGAAGGCCGCCGGGTCGACGCCGCCCCAGAACCAGAACACCAGCGGCACGCCGGCCTCGCGGGCGAACCACGAGACGTCCTCGCTGCCGGTGAACATGCCCGGGTCGATCACGGTGCCGTCGCCGAACGCCCCGTCGAACGCGGCGGTCAGGCGCGCGGTCGCGCCGGCGTCGTTGATGGTCGGAGGAAGCGTGTGGTCGGTGACGATGACCGGCGGCTCCTCGGCGCCGGAGGCCAGCGCCTCGGCGCGGACGATGCGCTCCACCTTCTCGAGCACGCGGGCGCGGGCCTCGTCGTCGGGGTAGCGCAGGCTCAGCTCGAGCCTCGCCTCGGCGGGGATGATGTTGTTCTTCAGACCCGCGTGGATCGAGCCGACGGTCACGACCGCGACGTCGCGGGGGTCCACTTCGCGCGACACGATCGTCTGCAGCCGCATGACGGTGGCCGCGGCCATGACGATCGGGTCGATCGTCGCCTGCGGACGCGAGCCGTGGCCGCCGCGGCCCAGCAGCGTGACGGTGAGGCCGTCGGATGCCGCCATCTGCGTGCCGCTGCGCACGCCGATCGTGCCTGCGGGCAGCGGCGTGACGTGCTGGCCGAGCACGATGTCGGGCTTCGGGAAGCGGTCGAGCACGCCGTCGGCGATCATCGCCTGCGAGCCCGCGCCGTACTCCTCGGCGGGCTGGAAGACGGCGACGATCGTGCCCGACCACTCGTCCTTCGTGGCGACCAGGCGCTCGAGGGCGCCGAGCAGCGCGGTGACGTGCATGTCGTGTCCGCACGCGTGCATGACCGGCACGTCGTTGCCGGCCGGGTCGGTGCCGCGAGCCGTGCTCGCGTACTCGAGACCGGTCTGCTCAGGCACCGGCAGCGCGTCCATGTCGGCCCGCAGCCACACGACGGGACCTTCGCCGTTGGAGATCCGCGCAGCGACGCCGGTCTTGCCGATCCCCTCCTCGAACTCGATGCCGAGCCCCGTCAGGTGCTGCGCGATCACCCCCGCCGTGCGGGTCTCCTGGAAGGACAGCTCCGGATGCCGGTGCAGATCGACGTAGATCGCTTCGAGGTCGAGGGTCATGCGGTCGAGCCTACGCGGCCGCGCCGCCGCGCCCCCTCCCGCTCCGCAGTCCGTCTCGGCGACCTCTCACCCCCACCCGCACAACGTGACTGCGGAAGCAGAGACGTTCTGTGCTGCGCAGTCACGTTTTGCGGGTGCGGGCGGGGTGGACGCGCCAGAAGTGACTGCGGAAGCAAAGACGTTCTGTGCTGCGCAGTCACGTTGTGCGGGTGCGGGAGGGGCGGACGCGCCGGAAGTGACTGCGGAAGCGCGGGGGGAACGGGCGCAGGGGGAGCGGGGGCGGGGGACGAGGGCGGGGGCGGGGGCGGGGTCACCACACCAGCTGGTCGCGGCGCCGGGCGAGGTACGCACGCTCGGCGGGGTTGCCGGCGAGCTGCACGGCGCGGTCGTACGCCGACCGCGCCTCCTCGCTGCGCCCGAGCCGGCGGAGGAGGTCGGCGCGCGCCGCGTGGTAGGCGTGATACCCGTCGAGAGGTGCGCGCAGCCGGTCGAGCTCGGCGAGCGCGACGTCGGGACCGTCGATCTCGGCGACCGCGATGGCGCGGTTGAGACGCACGATGGCGGACGGATCGGCGGCGAGCAGGCGGTCGTAGAGCGCGACGATCTGCGACCAGTCGGTGTCGCGAGCCGACGGGGCGGCGGTGTGCACCGCGTTGATCGCGGCGAGCAGCTGGTAGCGACCCGGCGGCTCTCCGCCGGCGGCGACGGCAGCGATCCGTTCTCGGACCAGCGCGTGGCCCTCGACGATCAGAGCGCGGCTCCACGCCCCGCGATCCTGCTCTTCCAAGGTCACGAGCTCGCCCGTGCGGGACACGCGTGCGGTTCGCCGCGCGTCGATGAGCAGCATCAGCGCGAGGAGTCCCGTCACCTCGCCCTCATCGGGAAGGAGCGTGCGCAGGAGCCGGCCCAGGCGGATCGCCTCGTCGGTCAGGTCCGCCCGCATCGGGTCGTCGCCGCCGGTCGCCAGATAGCCCTCGTTGAAAATGAGGTAGACCACCGCGAGCACGCCGGCGAGCCGCCCTCGGAGATCGGTCGCCGACGGCACCCGATAGGGGACGTGCGCGGCCGCGATCTTCGCCTTCGCACGGGTGATCCGTCGCGCCATGGTGGTCTCCGGCACGAGGAAGGCGTGGGCGATCTCGGCGACCGTGAGCCCGCCCAGCAGCCGCAGCGTCAGGGCGACCCTGGCCTCCATGGCGAGGACGGGATGACAGCAGGTGAAGATCAGCCGGAGCCGGTCGTCGTCGATCGGTCCCGTCTGCTCGGGAGGAGAGTCGTCGGACAGCATCAGCGCCGCCTTGTGCTTGTCGTCGCGGCGCGACTCACGTCTCAGCCGGTCGATCGCCTTGCGCGTCGCGGTGGTGGTGAGCCACGCACCCGGGTTCGGTGGCACGCCGTCACGCGGCCAGCGCTCGACGGCGGTCGTGAACGCCTCCGCGGCGGCGTCCTCGGCGAGGTCGAGATCGCCGAAGCGGCGGGCGAGCCCCGCCACCACCCGCGCCCACTCCTCGAGGTGGGCGCGGGTGAGCGCCTGATCGACGGCGGGGCCGGTCACGACTCGGACGCGTGCCGCTCCACGATCTCCGTCATGTCGGAGGGGAAGCGGTGCACCTCCTGCGGCCAGTCGAGGGCGACGGCCAGTCGTCCCGCCCAGTAGCGGGCAGCCTCGTCGTCGGGCACGTCCACGACGGTGAACCCGCCGAGGTGCTCCTTGGTCTCGGCGAACGGACCGTCGGTGAAGACCGGCGAGCCGTTGTCGCTGACGACGCTGCAGACCGCGGTCGAGGCGTCGATGCCCCCCTCCGCGAAGAGGAAGACGCCCGCGCTCTTCATCTCCTCCAACAGCGCCTGCGAGGCCTCGCTCTTGCTGCGCAGCTGGTCGGCCGTCTGCGGGGGCACCCACTCGTCGTTGAATGCGATCAGGTACTTCGGCATTGTCGTCTCCTCTCATCGGGACGAGGACCCCGTCGTGGACCCTCCGTCGCGGCGCCCGAACGGGCCCGCACACCTGATCCACGAACGGTGAGGCTCCGATACGACACTATTCCCGAGACCGGTGAAGAAGTCGCGACACCGTCACTGCGGCAGGCGCGCCGTGGAGCCCCGCACGATGAGCTCGAAGGGCAGCTCGCCCGGCCGGTGGACGGGGGTCTCGGCATCCGTCGATTCCAGCGCCTCGAGGATGGCGTCCGCGGCGCGCTCGCCCTGGCCGAGGGGGAACTGGTCGACCGTGGTGAGGCGGAAGAACTCGCCGAGCTCGTGGCCGTCGATGCCGATCACCGACAGATCCTCGGGCACCCGGTAGCCGAGCTCGCGTGCGGCGAGCAGTGCCCCGATCGCCATCTCATCGGATGCCGCGAAGATCGCGGTCGGCCGGCTGCCGGGCTTTCCCAGCAGCTGCTTGGCGGCGCGGAAGCCGCCCTCGATGGTGAAGTCGGCGGGCTCGAACAGCGACGGGCTGACCTCGATGCCGGCGTCGGCCAGGGCGAGCTCGAAGCCCTGCCGGCGCTGCGTCGGGATGTGGAAGTCGATGTCGAACTCGGGGCTCGCGCCGATGTGCGCGATCCTGCGATGGCCGAGCGCGAGCAGGTGCTCGGTGGCCAGCCGCGCGACGGCCACGTCGTCGACCGTGAGGGTCGTGAGCAGCGGATTGGGCCCGCCGATCGCGATCACCGGCAGGTCGAGCTCGACAAGACGCTCGGTCTCCTCCTGGCCGAGCTCGAGCGAGATCGCGATGACCCCGTCCACGCGCTGGCGCCGCAGGAACGTGTCGAAGATGTCGTGCCGCTCGCCGCGGTCGGCGGTGAGGCTGTAGAGGGTGATGTCGTAGCCGCGGCGCATGAGCGCCGAGGCGATCCCGCTCAGCACGGTCGAGAAGAACCAGCGGTCGAGGAACGGCACCAGCACGCCGATGTTGCGCGTGCGGCCCGAGGCGAGGCTCGAGGCCGAGGCCGACACCACATACCCGAGGCTCTTGGCGGCCTCCTCGACCTTCGCCTTCGCGCCCGCCGAGACGTGCCCGCGTCCGCTCAGCGCGCGTGAGACGGTCGCCGTCGAGACCCCCGCCGCGCGGGCGACCTCGTCGATGCTGACCACGTCGTCACCGTACCTTCTCGGAGCCCAGCTCGCGTGTCAGGCGGTCTCGATCCAGACCGTCGTGTCGCCCGGGAGCTCGCCGTCCGCGACAGGGCCGCTGGACGCGATCACGATACCGCCCGGCAGCGAGATCGGCGTGGAACCGGTGTTCGCGATGACGGTGACATTCCCGTTGCGGAATGCGACAGCATCCGTTCCGTATCCGTCGATCCATTCGAGCGACCCCGCGCCCAGCGACCGTGCCCGGCGCTCGGCGAGCAGTGCGCGGTAGAGCTCGAGCGTCGAGCCCTCGACGCCGGTCTGCGCGTCGCGGGCGAGCGTCGCCCACTCGGCGGGCTGAGGCAGCCACGACGCACCGGTCGCGTTGAAGCCGTAGGCCGGGGCATCCGCGTTCCACGGGATCGGCACGCGGCAGCCGTCGCGGCCGTACCGCTCGCCGTTCGTGCGGAACCACGTCGGGTCCTGACGGGCGTCGCCCGGGATGTCGATGACCTCGGGAAGCCCGAGCTCCTCGCCCTGGTAGAGGTAGGCGGAACCGGGCAGGGCGAGCATGAGGGTCGTGGCCGCGCGGGCGCGGGCGAGCCCGACCTCGCGGATCGGCTGGCCGGGGGAGTCCGGGCCGATGCCGTGACCCTGCGGGTTCTCGGCGGTCAGCGCCAGGCGCGATGCGTGGCGCACGACGTCGTGGTTCGAGAGCACCCACGTCGAGGGCGCGCCGACACCCGGGAACGCGTGCAGCGACACCTCGATGACCTCGCGGAGGTCGGCGGCGTTCCACTTCGTCTCGAGGTACGGGAAGTTGAAGGCCTGGTGCATCTCGTCGTGACGCACCCACTCGGCCGTGCGCGCGGCGGTGGGCAGCCACGCCTCCGCGGCGAGGGCGCGGTCGCCCTGGTACTCCTCGAGGATCCTGCGCCAGTCGCGGTACACCTCGTGCACGGCGTCCTGGCCCCAGTACGGCACGTTCTCCGCCTCGCCGCCCATCGAGCCGGCCTCGGGGTTCGGGATGTAGTCCGGCAGCCCCTCCGCCTTCACCAGGCCGTGGGCGACGTCGACGCGGAAGCCGTCGACCCCGCGGTCGAGCCAGAAGCGCAGGATGCGGCGGAACTCCTCGCGGACCTCCTCGTTGGACCAGTCGAAGTCGGGCTGCGACGAGTCGAACAGGTGCAGGTACCACTGGCCCGGCTCACCGTCGGCCTCGACGACGCGCGTCCATGCCGGACCGCCGAAGACGGACTCCCAGTTGTTGGGCGGGAGCTCTCCGTTCTCGCCCTTGCCGTCGCGGAACATGTAGCGCGCGCGCTCGGTGCTGTGGGGAGCGGCGGCGAGGGCCTGCTGGAACCATTCGTGCTGGTCGGACGAGTGGTTCGGGACGAGATCGACGATGACACGGATGCTGCGCTCATGCGCCGCGGCCAGCATGTCGTCGAAGTCGGCCAGGGTGCCGAAGAGCGGGTCGACGTCGCAGTAGTCGCTGACGTCGTAGCCGGCGTCCTTCTGGGGCGAGCGCTGGAAGGGGCTCAGCCAGATGGCGTCGATGCCGAGGTGCGCGAGGTCGTCGAGGTGCGAGGTGATGCCGGGGAGGTCGCCGATGCCGTCGCCCGACGCGTCGGCGAAGGAGCGGGGGTAGATCTGGTAGATGACGGCGGTGCGCCACCACTCGCCACCCACGGTGGTGAGGAACGCGTCCGTGCGCTCGATGGTCTCTGCGGAAGTCATCCGGCCAGCATACTGCAAGCGCTTACACTCCCTCGTAACGAATGACGCACAGGGGCCGGGCGTAGGGTTGGCGGGTGCTGTCCGAAGCCCTCACGCGCGCCGAATCCCTCATCCGCACGATCCCCGACTACCCGGAGCCGGGCGTGCAGTTCCGCGACATCACGCCTCTGCTGGCGGATGCCTCGGCGCTCCGCACCGTCATCCACGCGATGATCGCCCCGTTCGAGGGGTCGTTCGACGTCGTCGCCGGGGTCGAGGCGCGCGGGTTCCTGCTCGCCGGCGCCGTCGCGATGGAGGCCGGCGTGGGCCTGGTCCCGATCCGCAAGGCGGGCAAGCTGCCTCTGCCCGCAGCATCCGTCTCCTACGCGCTCGAGTACGGCACCGCCACGATCGAGGCGCACGACGACATCTCCGGCGGCATGCGGGTGCTGCTGGTCGACGACGTCCTCGCGACCGGTGGCACGCTCGTCGCGGCGCACGAACTCGTCGAGACGCTCGGCGGAGTGGTCGTGGGCACCGCGGTGCTCATGGAGCTGACGGCGCTCGGAGGCCGAGAGGTCGTCGGCGACGTCCACACGGTCTTCACCGCCTGACGTCGCCCCCGCCGTCGGCATCGGCGGTCACCCGTCCGAGCGGGGTCCCGGGAGCGTGTCCTGCGGACCGGTGCGCGGAGTGAAGTGCGGAATCGGTGCGGGGCGCTCGGCGCGGGGCTGATGCGACGGTTCGGGCGCTGCCGGGAGCGTGGCGTCGCCCTCGAACGGCATCAGGGGGTCCTTGCGGCTCGCGTGCTGGGGGAACCGCCGACCCGTCACGGTGTTCGCGACGACCTTCATGACGAAGAACTTCGCGGTCGGGCTCCACGACGCGAGGTGGCGGACACCGCTGTCGCGGATCTCGTCGTCACGGGTGACGCGCTCCGCCCTGCCGCGGATCACGACGCTCCAGTAGTGGTCGTCGTCGGTCGCCCCGTCGACTTCGAAGGCGACCATCGGGTGCTGCGCGATGTGGAGGAGCTTCGCGTCGCGCGCCGTGCGGATGTACAGGGCGCCCTCGTGGGCGACGTAGTTGACCGGGAAGATGTCGGGCGCACCGTCGGCGTTGTCGACCGCGAGCCGGCCGAGTTCGGCGGTCTGCAGGTACTCCCAGCACGCCGAAGCGGCAAGCCGCTCCACCTTGGGGGGCTGGCCTGCACTCGGGGGATCGCTCGGGGAATCGTTCATCGCGCACCACTGTCCGTCCCCTCCGGTCTACCTCAGAGCGGCGGAGAACTGAAGGGGGAGCGTGTGGCTCAGCCGCCGAGCACGACGTTGATCGGCGGCTCGCCGGCGGCGAGGCGCTCGATCTGCGTGCGCACGAGCTTCGCGACCCGGGGCCGCATCGCGCTCGACGCGCCGCCGACGTGCGGGGCGATGAGCACACCCGGAAGGCCCCACAGCGCATGGCCGTCGGGGAGGGGCTCGGGGTCGGTGACGTCGAGGGCGGCGCGGATGCGTCCGCGACGCACGTGGTCGACGAGCGCGTCGGTGTCGACGAGGGTGCCGCGGCCGACGTTCACGATGAGCGCCCCGTCGGGAAGCGCCGACAGGAACGCGTCGTCGACGAGCCCCTGGGTGGCCTCACCGCCGGGCAGCGTGAGGATCACGATCTCGGCCTGGGGGAGCAGCTCGGGCAGCTCGTCGATGCCGTGCACCGCGACGCCGTCCTCGACGCGGGCGCGCGACGCGACGGGGGTGAGTTCGACCTCGAACGGCTCGAGCCGCGCGGCGACGGCCTTGCCGACGCCGCCGTAGCCCAGCAGCAGCACGCGGCGGTCGGCGAGGCTCTGCGCGAAGACCGGGGCCCAGCGGCCGGCCGCGGTGTCGACGGCGAACGCGTCGATGTGCCGCTGCGCAGCGATCGCGAGACCCACCGCGAGCTCGGCGGTCGACGTCTCGTGCACCGACGCCGCGTTCGCGAAGACCAGACCCTCGGGCAGGATGGCGGCGACGCCGTCGTAGCCGATCGACTGGCCCTGCACGAGCCCGACCTCGACGCCCTCGAGACGTTCGAGCACACGCGCCATCGACATGTACGGCGGCACGACGATATCGAACCGGTCACGCGGGGCGGCAGCATCCATCGGCCACACCACCAGCTCGACCCCCTCGGGCAGGGCGCCCAGATCCGCGGCGAGCTGTTCGGTGGGGACGCTGACGACGAGATTCCGGGTGTCTGTGCTCACCCGCTCCACGCTACCGGCGCGGTGCGGGGCGGGCGTCACCGGGCGGCGCTACGCTCGCGTCGAGCGACGACCGCGACGGGCGGCCGCGCCTGGGCGGAGGAGGCGGAGATGGTTCCCGAGATCAATTACTGGGCGGTGCTGATCGCGACGGCGTCGAGCATGGTCGTCGGCTCGATCTGGTACACGCCGAAGGTCTTCGGCACGAGATGGGCGAAGCTCGCGAACGTCGACATGAACCGACCGGGCGCAAGCGCCGTGGTGCCGATCGTGGTGACGGTGTTCGTCAGCTTCGTGACCGCGTGGGTGCTGGCCGGCGCCTCGTCGATCGCCTGGCACTTCTACGGCGGCAGCTACCTCTGGGCGGCGCTGCTGACCGGCGTGATCCTGTGGGCGGGCTTCACGGCGGCGCGCTTCATCACCCACGACGCCTTCGAGGGGCGGCCTTCGTCGCTGACCGTGCTCAACATCTCGCACGAGCTCGTCACGATCATCGTGATGGCGCTCATCATCGGCGTGTGGCCGCCGGCCGGGACGGTCTAGAAGCGGGACGGATGCTGCGGCTCAGGCCGCGGCGCCCACCACGGCGGCGATGGCCGACGTGAAGAACGACAGGCCGTCGACGCCCGACCGCATCGCGGCGGAGGTGTCGGGACCGAAGCCCGGCTCGACGGCGTGCTCGGGGTGCGGCATGAGGCCGACCACGTTGCCCCGCTCGTTCGTGAGGCCGGCGATGTCGCGCAGCGACCCGTTCGGGTTCACGCCGAGGTAGCGGAAGGCGACGAGGCCCTCGCCCTCGAGGCGGTCGAGTTCGGACTCCGAGGCGATGTAGCCGCCGTCGGCGTTCTTGAGCGGGATCACGATCTCCTGGCCGGAGCCGAAATCGCTGGTCCACGCGGTGTCGTTGTTCTCGACGCGCAGCTTCTGGTCGCGGCGGACGAACTGCTGGTGCGCGTTGCGGATCAGGCCGCCCGGCAGCAGGTGCGCCTCGACGAGCATCTGGAAGCCGTTGCAGATGCCGAGGATCGGCATGCCCTTGGCCGCGGCATCCTTCACCTCCGCCATGATCGGCGCGAGCGCCGCGATGGCTCCGGCGCGCAGGTAGTCGCCGTAGCTGAACCCGCCGGGGAGGACCAGCGCGTCGACGCCGTCGAGGTCGTGCGAGCCGTGCCACAGGGCGACGGCCTCGCCGCCGGCGATCTCGATCGCGCGCTGCGCGTCGCGGTCGTCGAGCGAGCCCGGGAAGGTGATGACGCCGATGCGGGCGGTCATTCGACGACCTCGATGCCGACGACGTCCTCGATCACGGAGTTGGAGAGGATCTCGTCGGCGATGCGCCGGGCCTCGGCGAGGACCTCGTCGGTGACCTCGCCGTCGACGGTGAGCTCGAACCGCTTGCCGATGCGCACCGCGCTGAAGTCGGAGACGCCGAGACGCGCGAAGGCGCCCGAGACGGCCTTCCCCTGCGGGTCCAGAAGCTCGGCCTTGGGCATGACGTCGACGACGATGGTGGGCATCGGGATCCTCCTGGCGGCCGGAGGCCGCAGCTATCGGTCGTTGAGCGACGAGCGCAGCGAGGAATCGAAACGCCGGATGTCGCGGGCAGGGGTCCCCTCCAGTCTACGGGCCGTGCGCGCGGCGTTTCTCCGGCCGTCCAGAAGCCCTGCCCGAAGCGCTGCGCGAGCCCCGTGACACAACCGTGATCAATCCATGGGAGCGCTCCCTTGACTTCGTGGGAGCGATCCCATAGCGTTGCGTCTCGATCGATGGGAACGCTCCCACGACCACCACGGCACGGTTCCCTCCGCGCCGATCCTGCAACACACACGACCCTGACAACACAAAGGAGTGACAGTGAACGCACGCGCCTTCCGCAGAAGCGCCGTGGCAATCGCCGCATTCTCGGCTTCGGCCATCGTCCTCGCCGGCTGCGCCGGTGGCAGCGGAGACGAGGCCGGTGGCGAAGACGGTGAGATCACGCTGACCCTGGCCACGTTCAACGACTTCGGGTACGACGACGAACTCCTCCAGGAGTACATGGACGAGAACCCGAACATCAAGATCGTCCACAACAAGGCCGCCATCACCGACGACGCCCGCACGAACTTCTTCGCGAAGCTCGGCAAGGAGGGCCTCGCCGACATCGAGGCGGTCGAGGTCGACTGGTTCGCCGAGGCCATGCAGTACTCCGACCTGCTCGCCGAGGTGCCTGACAGCGCCAAGGGCCGCTGGGTCGAGTGGAAGGAAGCGGCCGCGACCGACGCCGACGGCCGTCTCGTCGGCTTCGGCACGGACATCGGCCCGCAGGCCGTCTGCTACCGCGCCGACCTGTTCTCGGCCGCGGGCCTGCCCTCGACGCCCGACGAGGTCGCCTCGGCGATCGACGGCGACTGGGACACGTTCTTCGACCTGGCCGACCAGTACAAGGCTGCGACCGGCAAGCCGATGCTCGACTCCGCGAACTCCGCGTTCCAGGGCATCGTCAACCAGATCGAGTTCCCGTACGACGAGCCCGACGGCACCGTCGTCGCGACCGACAACCCCGACCTCGAGGCTGCGTACAACCTCGTCGTCGAGCGCGGCATCCCGAACTCGGCCTACTCGGGCCAGTGGTCGGACGACTGGAACGCGTCGATGGCCAACGGTGAGTTCGCCGCGATGCTGTGCCCGCCGTGGATGCTCGGCATCATCTCGGGCAACGCGCCCGAGGTCACCGGCTGGGAGATCGCGAACGCGTTCCCGAACGGCGGCGGCAACTGGGGCGGCTCGTACCTGACCGTTCCGGCCAACGGCAAGAACGTCGACGAGGCCCTCAAGCTCGCCGACTGGCTGACCGCTCCGGAGCAGCAGGAGAAGACGTTCGTCAACGTCGGCGCCTACCCGAGCGCCCTCGACGCGCAGAGCGCTTCGTCGATCACCGACTCGAAGAACGAGTACTTCGCCGACGCGCCGACCGGCACGATCTTCGCGGACCGCTCCGCGGCGATCACGGTCACCCCGTACAAGAGCGCGGACTACTTCAAGTACAACACCGCGCTCCAGGACGCCATCACCCGCGTCTTCGACGGCACCCAGGACGCCCAGGCGTCGTGGGACGCGTACGTCGCCGAGGTCGAGGCCTTCTGATAGGCCGACACTGACGATCCGGTCCGCGCCCGCGGACCAGGTCTGACAGCAGAAGCGGAGTGCGTGCGGGTCCCCCCGGCCCGCGCGCACTCCGCCTCCACGCCCACCCCTCGACACCCGAATCGGAGCCACCGGTGACCACGACCGCCACCCGTACGACGGCATCCGGGCCGGCCGATCGGCCCGATCCGGAGCGCCAGCCGCGCGTCCTCTCCTTCTCCCACCGCCTCAGCCGCTGGGACCTGAAGCTCTCCCCGTACCTCTACATCTCGCCGTTCTTCATCCTGTTCGCGATCGTGGGGCTCTTCCCGATCGTCTACACGGCGGTGATCTCGTTCCAGGAGTGGGACCTCGTCCGCAACTCCGGCACCTTCGTCGGATTCGACCAGTACGTCTGGATCCTGTCCCAGGCCGACTTCTGGATCGCCCTGCGGAACACCTTCAGCATCTTCCTGCTCTCGTCGGTGCCGCAGCTCATCCTGGCGCTGTTCATCGCGGCGATGCTCGACAAGAACATCCGGGCCAAGACCTTCTGGCGGATGAGCGTCCTGCTCCCGTACGTCATGGCCCCGGTCGCCGTCGCGCTGATCTTCAGCAACCTCTTCGGCGACAACCACGGACTCGTGAACAACGTGCTCACGAACCTCGGGCTGGACCCGATCGCGTGGCACAAGGACCCGTTCTGGAGCCACATCGCCATCGCCACGATGGTCAACTTCCGCTGGACCGGCTACAACGCCCTCATCCTCCTCGCCGCCATGCAGGCCGTGCCGCGCGAGTACTACGAGGCGGCGACCGTCGACGGCGCCAACGCCTTCCGCCAGTTCTGGAGCATCACGCTCCCCTCGCTCAAGCCCACCCTGATATTCGTCATCATCACGTCGACGATCGGCGGCCTGCAGATCTTCGACGAGCCCCGCATGTTCGACCAGACCGGCCGCGGCGGTGCCGCCGGCCAGTGGCTCACGATCACGCTGTACCTGTACAACATCGGCTGGGGCGAGTTCAACTTCGGCCGCGCCGCCGCCCTGGCGTGGATCCTCTTCATCATCATCCTGGCGATCGGCCTCATCAACCTCGCCATCACCCGTGCCCTCGTACGCGACGAGGGCGGACGCGGGGTCATCCAGCGCCGCCGCCGCGGCCGGAAGGGAGCCCAGCAGTGAGCGCCATCAGCACCCCGCCCCTCGCGGTCGTCGAGGAGAACCTGCCCAACGCGCGCCGGAGCCGGCGGACCACGAAGATCCGCGGCGTGCGCGCCGGGGTCTGGGTGTACGTCGGTCTCGGAGTCGTCGTGGTCTCGGCGCTCTTCCCCTACTACTGGTCGTTCCTGATCGGCTCGGGCGACGCCTCGACCATCAACAACCCGAACATGTCGTGGCTGCCGGGCGGCAACTTCATCGACAACGCCCTGAAGGTCATCAACGACCCTGCCGTGAACTTCTGGCAGGCCCTCTGGAACTCGATCTTCAGCTCGACCGTGATCGCGGCATCCGTCGTCCTGTTCTCGACCCTCGCCGGCTGGGCGTTCGCGAAGCTCCGCTTCCCGGGCGGCAAGTGGCTGCTCGCCTTCGTGGTCGCCACCATGGCGGTGCCGATGCAGCTCGGCGTCGTGCCCCTCTACCTGCTCTTCTCCGACCTGGGCTGGACCGGGCAGATCGGCGCCATCATCATCCCCGCGCTCACCAGCGCGTTCGGGGTGTTCTGGATGACGCAGTACCTGTCGCAGACCGTGCCGGACGAGCTGATCGAGGCGGCGCGCGTGGACGGGGCCAACATGCTCCGCACGTTCTGGACGGTCGGCGTGCCCGCCGCACGCCCCGCCGCCGCGATGCTGTTCCTCTTCACCTTCGTGGGCGCGTGGAACCAGTTCTTCTGGCCCTTCATCGTGCTCGACCGGCAGAGCCCCACGCTCCCGGTGGCACTCTCGCTCCTGCAGTCGAACTACTTCGTCGACTACTCGGTCGTGCTCGCCGGCGTGCTCCTGGCCACCATTCCGCTCCTCATCGTCTTCGCCTTCACGGGCCGGCAGCTGGTCAGCGGCATCATGGCCGGCGCCGTCAAGGGCTAGACCCTTCCCGTTCCCCACAGCATTCGGCATCCTGACACCGACGTTCCCCGAGAGGATCATTGACCTCATGACGACCGCGATCCCTCGCGCCTTCCCCCAGGACTTCCTGTTCGGCGCCGCGACCGCCGCCTTCCAGATCGAGGGCGCCGCCCACGAAGACGGCCGCCGCGACTCGATCTGGGATGCGTTCTGCCGCGTGCCGGGCGCCGTCATCAACGCCGACAACGGCGACGTGGCGTGCGACCACTACCACCGCTACGGCGATGACGTGGCGCTCATGAAGGAGCTGGGCCTGCAGACGTACCGCTTCTCGACGTCGTGGTCGCGCGTGCGGCCCGACGGCGGGGCGGTCAACCTCCAGGGACTCGACTTCTACAAGCGACTGGTCGACGAGCTGCTCGGGGCCGACATCCTCCCGTGGCTGACGCTCTACCACTGGGACCTGCCGCAGGCGCTGCAGGAGAAGGGCGGCTGGGCGAACCGCGACACCGCGGACCTCTTCACCGAGTACGCGCTGACGATGCACGACGCCCTGGGCGACCGGGTCGACGTGTGGACCACCCTCAACGAGCCGTGGTGCTCGTCGTTCCTCAGCTACACCGCGGGCATCCACGCGCCGGGCCACTACAGCGTCGAGGAGGGCGTGCTCGCCGCGCACCACCTGCTGCTCGGGCACGGCCAGGCCGTGCGCGAGCTGCGCTCTCGTGACGAGTCGCTCAAGCTCGGCATCACGCTGAACCTCACGGTCGCCGAGCCGGTCGACGAGAGCGACCCCGCCGACGTCGACGCGGCACGTCGGATCGACGGCCAGTTCAACCGCTGGTTCCTCGACCCGATCTTCCGTGCGCAGTACCCCGCCGACATCGTGGAAGACATCCGGAAGGTGGATGCTGCGGCCATCGCCGCGTGGGAGACCGCCGTGCGCCCGGGTGACCTCGAGACCATCGCGACGCCCATCGACACGCTCGGCGTGAACTACTACCACGGCGAGTACGTGGGCGGACGAGAGCCGGTGAACCCGCCGATCGGCGGCGACGCGCCGACCGACCGCCCCGCCCGCTCGCCGTACCCCTCGCACGAGGGCATCTACTGGCACGAGCGCGGCCTTCCCCGCACGCCGATGCAGTGGGAGGTGCAGCCCGAGGGGCTCACCACGCTCCTCGAGCGGGTGTGGGACGAGTACGCGCAGCAGGCCGGCACCGTGCTCTACGTGACCGAGAACGGCGCCGCCTACGACGACGAGCTCGTGGTGGAGGGCGACGTGAAGCACGTCCACGACGCCGATCGCGTCGAGTTCCTGCGCGGACACCTCGGGGCGATCCTCGACGCGGCCGAGGCCGGCGTCGACGTGCGCGGATACTTCTACTGGTCGCTGCTCGACAACTTCGAGTGGGCGTGGGGCTATGAGAAGCGGTTCGGGATCGTGCGGGTGGACTACGACACCCAGGAGCGCACGCCCAAGGACAGCGCGCTCGAGTACAGCCGCATCATCGGCGCTCGGGCGATCGACCTGGAGTCCGCGCGCGCGGCGACGGTCGCGTCGTAGCACTGCGCCGCGCGGAGTCGTGGCGCAGTAGCATCCGGGAAGGAGGGGACAGGAATGAGCACCGACGCCATGCGGCCTACCCAGCGGGGAGCCGGCAGCGCACACGCCGTGACGATCGAAGAGGTCGCCGCCGCGGCGGGGGTCTCCCGCTCGACGGTGTCCCGCGTGGTGAACGGCTCGACCGCCGTGAGCCCCGAGGCCCTGGAGTCGGTGACCCGCGCGATCAGCGAGCTCAACTACGTCCCCAACCGCGCGGCCCGGTCGCTGGCGAGCCAGAAGACGCACGCCATCGCGCTGATCGTCCCCGAGGACACCACCCGGTTCTTCGGCGACCCGTTCTTCGCGGCGATCGTGTCGGGCATCAACTCGCGCCTCAGCCGCTCGGACTACGTGCTCAACCTCTTCATCGCGAGCGACGACCCGGGCGACAAGACCACGAGCTATGTGCGCTCGGGTGCGGTGGACGGTGCGATCGTGGTCTCGCACCACACCAGCGACACCTTCATCGACCGCATCGCGAGCGTCGTGCCCGTCGTATACGGCGGCCGCCCGGTGCGCGAGCGCGACCGTGACTACTACGTCGACGTCGACAACGTCCGTGGGGCCTACGACGCCACGGTGTACCTGATCGAGAGCGGCCGCCGCCGCATCGCGACGATCACCGGCCCGCGCGACATGCCCGCCGGTGTCGACCGCCTGCAGGGGTATCGCGACGCGCTCGCCGCGTGGGACCTCGACGAGATCGCGGTCGAGGACGGCAACTTCACCGCCGACGGCGGTGCCGACGCGATGCGCCGCATCCTCGCGACCGGAGCCCAGCCCGACGCGGTGTTCGTCGCCAGCGACCTCATGGCGCGCGGCGTGCTGACGGTGCTGACGGCCGCGGGACTCCGCGTCCCCGAGGACGTCGCGATCATCGGCTTCGACGACTCCCCGGTGGCCACCTCCGTCACGCCGCAGCTGACGACGATGCGCCAGCCGTCGTTCGCACAGGGCGAGCGCATGGCCACGGTGCTCGTCGACCTCCTCGCGGGGCGGCATCCGCGTCACGTCACGATCCTCGAGACCGAGCTCGTCATCCGCGAATCCGTCTGACCCGCCCCCGCTCCCCCCGCCGCCCCCTCGTTCCGCAGTCACTTTTCGCGTCCGCGGGGCGGCGGCACCCGCACCTTGCGACTGCGGAACACCGAAGACCTTCGCTCCGCAGTCGGGTTTGGCGGGAACGGGGGCCGCGAAGCCGCACGATGTGACTGCGGAAGGCGACGTGGTTTGGGGGGTTGGGGGGAGAACTCAGGCGCGGCCGGGAACCGTCGCGTGCAGGAGGTTGCGCCAGGGGTCGTCGAAGGCCACCGTGCGGCCGTCGTCGCGCACCTCGAGGCCGTGGTGGCGCAGGCGTTCGGCGAGCTCGCCCAGCGAGTCGGCGTCGGGCAGGGCCAGATCGACGCGGCCGAGGCCGAGCGCCGGCATCCGCGGGCCGGCGCCGCGCGAGTTCCAGACGTTCATCGCCATGTGGTGGTGGTAGCCGCCGGCGCTCACGAACAGCGCCTGGTTGCCGAGCTCGGCGGTCTGGTCGAAGCCGAGCGCGTCGACGTAGAAGGCGCGGGCGCTCGCGACGTCGCCGACCGACAGGTGCACATGACCGACGGATGCTGCGTCCTGCCCCGTCCCGCCGCTCGCGGCCCGCTCCGTCAGGTGCTCACGGAGGAAGCCGTTGGGGTCGAGGTACAGCGTCGCCATCTCGACACTGCCGTGGGTCCACGACCACTCGGTGCGGACCCGGTCCCAGTACAGCTCGACGCCGTTGCCCTCGGGATCGGTGAGGTAGAAGGCCTGGCTCACGAGGTGGTCCGCCGAGCCGGTGAAGGTCTGCGGCGCGCGCTGCGCGACGCTGTAGAGCGCGGCCGCGAGGGCCTCCTGCGTCTCGAAGAGGATCGCCGTGTGGAACAGTCCGGCCGCGCCGGGGCTCGCGTGGCGCAGGGCGGGCTCGTGCTTCAGGATGACGACCGGCCGACCCGCGCGCCCGAGCACGACCTCGTCCCCCTCGGCCGAGAGCACCTGGAGGGTGATGACGTCGCGGTAGAACGCCGTCATGCCGTCGAGGTCGCCGACGAGAAGCGTCACGGCGCCCATCGAGGTGGCGGCGGCGAGGCGGTCAGGGTGCGCGATCTCATTCACGTGTAGCTACAACCATTTGCGCGCAGCATCCATTCCCGCTTCATCGCTACGGTCGTCCGGGTTTGGGGCGTTATTCCTCCGTTGGGGCGCGCAAATCGCGCCCCAACGGACAGAATGCGCCCCAAACCCCAGAAACAGGGCGGGGACGGATGCTGCGGCCCGGCGCTACTTGACCTGCGAGTCCTGCGGGTCGCCATCGAGCTGGCCGACGGCGGGGAGCGGGCCCCCGTCGTCGGCGCCGGTCTTGCGCCAGCGGGCGATCGCGTTGCCGAGGTGGTAGATCAGCAGGGCCGCGGCGGCGCCGATGACGATCGCGCCCAGCTGGAAGTCGCCCCACACCATGGTGAAGCCGGCGATCGCGATGACGAGCGAGACGGCCGCGGTGTACTGGTTCACCGGGCGCGAGAAGTCCACGCGGTTGTCGACCCAGATCTTGATGCCGATGATGCCGATGAGGCCGTACAGGGCGGTCGTCACGCCGCCGAGCACGCCGGCGGGGATCGAGTTGAACACCGCGCCGACCACCGGCGACAGCGACAGCAGGATCGCGAAGACGCCTGCGACCCAGTACGCGGCCGTCGAGTACACGCGGGTCGCCGCCATGACGCCGATGTTCTCGCCGTACGTCGTCGTGCCCGAACCGCCGAAGGTGCCCGCGAGCACCGTCGCGGCGCCGTCGGCGATGAGCGCACGGCCGGTGTACTGGTTGACGGAGGACTCGGTCATGGTCGCGACGCCGCGCACGTGTCCGACGTTCTCGGCGATGAGCACGAGCACGACCGGCAGGAACATGGCGATGACGCTCCAGGTGCCGGGGTTGCCGAACGTCGGGAACTGGAAGGTCGGCAGGCCCACCCACTGCCCGTTCGCGACGAGCTCGTTCACCTGCGTGAAGTCCACCTCGCCGCGCAGCAGCGCCACGATGTAGCCGACGATCACGCCGAGGAAGATCGAGATGCGCCCGAGGAATCCGCGGAACAGCACGCTGCCGAGGATCACCGCCACGAGCGTGATGGTCGCGGTGATCGGCGCCTGCTGGAAGTTCTGCCACGCGACCGGGGCGAGGTTGAAGCCGATGAGCGCGACGATGGCGCCGGCGACGACCGGCGGCATGAGCTTCTCGATCCAGCCGAGCCCCGCGAACTGGACGATGAAGCCGACCGCGGCCAGCAGCACGCCGACGGCGACGATGCCGGCGAGGGCCGAGCCCATGCCCTGCGACGCGGTCGCGGCGGTGACCGGTGCGATGAACGCGAACGACGAGCCGAGGTAGCTGGGGAGGCGGTTCTTCGTGATGAGGAGGAACAGCAGTGTTCCGATGCCTGAGAAGAGGAGCGTCGTCGAGACCGGGAAACCCGTCAGCACCGGCACCAGGAACGTCGCGCCGAACATCGCGATGACGTGCTGCGCGCCGATCGCGACCGTCGCGGGCCAGTTCAGCCGCTCGTCGGGCTTCACCACCTTCCCGGGTTCGACGGTCCGGCCGTTGCCGTGAATGGTCCACAAAGGCATGCGCGCTCCTTGCGCTCGGGTGATGGTGCGAGGATCACCCTAGCGAGCGGGTGCGCGCGAGTTGCCTCGGCCACGCGGCATCCGAGAGGCTGGACGGATTCCGGCTCGCACCCGGACCTTCGATGCAGAACCGACGGAGAGACGTGACCGACCCAGCGACCCTGCCGACACCGCCCGCCCTCGAGTTCCGGGGACTCCACAAGCGCTTCGGCGAGAAGGTGGCCGTGGCCGACGTCAGCCTGCGCGTGCCCGCGGGATCGTTCTACGGGCTGGTGGGCCCGAACGGCGCCGGCAAGACCACGACGCTGTCGATGGCGACCGGACTCCTCATGCCGGACGCGGGTCAGGCGCTCGTGCACGGGGTCGACGTGTCGCGCGAGCCGGTCAAGGCGAAGGCGATGGTCGGCAACCTCGCCGACGGCGTCAAGCTGTTCGACCGCCTCACGGGCGAGCAGCTCGTCACCTACAACGGGCTGCTGTTCGGTCTGCCGCACGACGAGATCGCCCAGCGCACGGCCGATCTGCTCTCCCTCATGGACATGACGGATGCCGCGGGCACGATGGTCGTCGACTACTCGGCGGGCATGACCAAGAAGATCGCGCTGGCGTGCGCCCTGGTCCACGCCCCGCGGCTGCTCGTGCTCGACGAGCCCTTCGAGTCGGTCGATCCGGTGTCGGCGGCGAACATCGAGGACATCCTCGCCGGCTACGTGGCCGGCGGCGGCACCGTCATCGTCTCGAGCCACTCGATGGACCTCGTCCAGCGCATGTGCGACCACGTCGCGATCGTCGCGGCGGGCCGGCTGCTCGTCGCGGGCACCGTCGACGACGTGCGGGCGGGGGAGTCCCTGCAGGACCGCTTCGTCGAGCTCGTCGGCGGCCGCCGCCACACGGAGGGGCCGGAATGGTTGCGACGCTCCTGAGGCTGCGGTTCCGGGTTCTCGGCAACCAGCTCGCGCGCAGTCCGTGGCAGCTGGTCGGGTTCATCCTCGGTGCCCTCTACGGCGCCCTGATCCTCGTGGGCATCGTCGCGGGCCTCGTCGCGCTGGGCTTCGCCGACGTCCGGCTCGCGGGCATCGTCATCGTGGGCGCCGGGTCGCTGGTGACGCTGGGGTGGGCCCTCATCCCTCTCGTGGCGTTCGGCGTCGACACGACGCTCGACCCGGATCGCCTCGTCGTGTTCCCTCTGACGACCTCGCGGATGATGGTCGCGCTCACGCTCGCCGCGGTCTGCGGCATCCCGGGCATCATCACGTCGGCGGCCGCGCTCGCGACGATCGCG
Organism: Microbacterium sp. Leaf288; assembly: GCF_001422925.1. Taxonomy (GTDB): domain Bacteria; phylum Actinomycetota; class Actinomycetes; order Actinomycetales; family Microbacteriaceae; genus Microbacterium. The sequence goes on along the minus strand of NZ_LMNI01000001.1, from coordinate 253,719 downwards.
ACGTGGGCGCACTGGCCTGCGGCGCTCGTCGCCTGGCTGGTGAGCACGCCGCTGGCGGTGCTCACGGCGGTGGTCGCCTCACGCGCCGTCGCGACGATCGCCTCCGGCTTCGGGGGAGGCCGACGCTTCCGCGAGGTCGCGGGCATCCTCATCTTCATCCCGCTCATCCTGGCGGGGCCCATCATCGTGGGGCTCGCCAACGGAGTCACCGTGAACGCGGACACCATCGCCGAGCTCGTGCCGCTCCTCGGCTGGACGCCGCTCGGCGCCGCCTGGGCCGTGCCCGCCGACGCGGCCGCCGGCGATCTGCCCGCCGCCGCGGCGAAGCTGCTCATCGCGCTCGCCACCCTCGCGGCGCTGTGGCTGCTCTGGCGCGCCTCGCTCGCACGCTCCCTCGTGCGGCCCCGGCTCACGTCGGCCGCCGCCGTGCGGGCCGGGTCGATCGGATGGTTCGGCCGCGTGCCGAGCGGTGCCGCGGGTGCGGTCTTCGCGCGGTCGCTGACGTACTGGACGCGCGACCCGCGGTATCTGCGCCAGCTCATCGCCGTGCCGCTCGTGCCGGTGCTGCTGTGGTTCTACGCCCGCGACGGCGACCCGTTCGTGGCGCTGGCGTTCTCGGCGCCGATCATCGCGTTCATCATCGGCATCGTTGTGTACGCCGACATCTCGTACGACGGCACGGCGTTCGGCACCGAGGTCGCGACGGGCGCGCGCGGTCGCGCCGACCGGCTCGGGCGCATCCTCGCCGCCGCCGCGGTCGCGGTGCCGCTGGTGCTGCTGGCCGCGGCGCTGCCCTTCGTGTTCGCGGGCGACTGGACGCAGCTGCCCGGCATCCTCGGCATGGCGCTCGGCATCCTCTTCACCTGCTACGGCGTCTGCGCCGTCACCTCGGCCCAGCTCGTGGTGCCGGTTCCGGGCTCGGGCGACAACCCGTTCAAGCGCGTCCCGGGCACGACGTTCCTGCAGGGCATGGCGTTCTTCGGCATCTGGCTGGTGGCGCTCGCGCTCTCGGCGCCCGCGATCATCGTCGGGCTCATCGGGTACTTCACGCAGAACCCGACCCTGAGCTGGATCGCGTTCGCCATCGGGATCGTGGGCGGCACCGCGGTGCTCGTCGCCGGCATCCTGATCGGCGGCAGGATGCTCGACAGCACGGGGCCGGTGCTGCTCGTCCGACTGAAGGCGATGAAGAACGCGTGAGGCGGATGCCGCGCCGCGGCGTCAGGCGGCGGTGAGGCGCTCGAGCAGCTCGCGGTAGCGGGCGGTGGTGCGGTCGATGATGTCCGCCGGGAGTGCCGGCGGCTCCCCCTCGCGCGGGGCCGCCCAGTTCGCGGCCAGCCAGTCGCGCACGATCTGCTTGTCGAAGCTCGCCATGCGCTCGGCGGGGGTCGTGCCGGACGCCCAGGCCGCGGCATCCCAGTATCGTGACGAGTCGCTGGTGAGCACCTCGTCGGCGATCGTCAGCACCCCGTTGCCGTCGAGGCCGAACTCGAACTTCGTGTCGGCGAGGATCACGCCGTGCGCCTCGGCCGTCGCGGCCGCACGCGCGTAGATCTCGAGCGAGAGGTCGCGGAGCTCCGCCGCGCGCTCGGCGCCGACGAGTTCGACGGTGCGCTCGTACGAGATGTTCTCGTCGTGCTCGCCGAGCGGCGCCTTGTAGGCGGGGGTGTAGATCGGCTCGGGCAGCCGGTCGCCGTTCGAGAGCCCTTCGGGCAGGGCGATGCCGCACACCGTGCCGTTCTCGCCGTACTCGGCCCAGCCCGAGCCGGTGAGATACCCGCGCACGACGCACTCGATCGGCAGCATGTCGAGGCTCTTCACGACCATCGCGCGGCCGGCGACGGCCTCCGGGATCAGGCTCTTGAGGTCATCGGCGCCGTCGGCCCCGAGCGTGAGCTCGTGCGAGGCGGCGAGATGATTCGGGATGCTGCGACCCCCGTCCGCACCCGCGAGCCGGTCGAACCACCAGAGGCTCAGGGTGGTGAGCAGCTCGCCCTTGCCGGGAATGCCCGGCGACAGCACGTGGTCGAACGCGCTGACGCGGTCGCTCGCGACGACCAGCATGCGCTCGGGCGTCGCCCCCTCGGGCGTGTCCGCCGGGACGTAGAGGTCGCGGACCTTGCCGGAGTAGGCGTGGCGCCAGCCGGGGAGCTCGGTCGTGGGGGTGGGGATAGCCGTCACCCGTCCATTATCCCGGGTGACTCCGGCGGGTTTCGGGGCGGGGTCGCATCGGGGCCGACGGGCTCACGGCGTGATCTCGTCGACGTGCGCGAACGCCTCGGCGACGAGCGCGGGCCAGCGGTCGGCAGCATCCGTCCCCGCGGTCGCCCACTCGCGCATCGGCCGCCCCCGCATGACGGCGGGCTCGGCTTCGCCCGCCTCGGCCAGCTCGCCGACGCGGCTCTCAGGCAGCTTCACCATCAGGGCGCCCTCGAAGGTGACGAAGGCGAACACCTTGCCGCGGACGTTCAGGCCCTCGGACCCGAACATCGCGCCGAGCGAGACGTCGGGCCGCGTCGTCCATTCCGCCACGATCGGGTCGAAGATCGCGTACGACTCGGGGAACTTCTCCCTGCGCGCGGCGCCCTTGTCTGCCATGACCCTCACCGTACGACGCCCCACCGACAGAGCGCGAGGGATGCATGTCGCGACGAAGAAGCGTATAGTCCACGTGGACTAATCGAAGTGGAGTGATCACCGTGTCAGACCCTGTCGCCCGCCTCACCCCGCTCGGGGTGGCCGTGCTCGCGCTGCTGAGCGAGGGGGACATGCACCCGTACGAGATGATCCGGCTGATGCACTTCCGCCGGGACGACCGGCTCGTCACGATCACGAACGGCACGGTCTACCACACCGTCGGGCGGCTCGAGCGGGCGGGACTGATCGCCGAGGTCGGCGTCGACCGCGACGGCAACCGCCCCGAGCGCACCACCTATACGCAGACGGATGCCGGCGCCGCCGCGGTGCTCGAATGGGTGCGCCGCGAGCTGCCGCGCGTGGACCGCCCGGCGGAGTTCCGCGTCGCGCTCGCCGAGGTGCACGGACTGGATCGCGACGAGGCGATCGAGCTGCTCGGCGTCCGACGCGCCGCGCTCGCCGCGGCGCTCGGGTCCCTCGAGGACGGCCAGCGTCACGCCCTGGAGAAGGGCGTGCCCCCGCAGTACCTCATCGAGATCGACCGCGAGCTCGCGCTCCTGCGCGCGGAGCTCGTGTGGATGGACGCGGTGCTCCCGCGCATCGCCGATCCCGACTTCGCCTGGGGTCCCACCCCCACCCCCTCGGAACGCTATCTCGCCCAGAGAAAGGCAGCACGACAGTGACCACCCCCGAAACGCCGCAGTCCCGCCCCACGGCGGGCGCGGCATCCGCCACCGCCCGGGTCGCCGGCCCGATCACCGGTGCCTACGCCGTCGGGCACAAGCCCCAGAGCCCCTGGCCCGCCCTCTGGGCGCTGGTCATCGGCTTCTTCATGATCCTCGTCGACACGACGATCGTCTCGGTCGCGAACCCCGCCATCAAGGCGGCGCTCGACCCCGACACCAACAACCTCGACAACGTCGTGTGGGTCACCTCGGCCTATCTGCTCGCGTACGCGGTGCCGCTCCTGATCACCGGCCGCCTCGGCGACCGGTTCGGGCCGAAGAACATCTACCTGATCGGGCTGACGGTGTTCACGCTCGCGTCGCTGTGGTGTGGTCTGTCGGGCACCCTCGAGATGCTCATCATCGCCCGCGCGGTGCAGGGCCTCGGCGCCGCGCTGATGACCCCGCAGACGATGGCCGTCATCACGCGCACCTTCCCACCGAACCGCCGCGGCGCGGCGATGGGCCTGTGGGGCGCCACCGCCGGTGTCGCGACCCTCGTCGGGCCGCTGGCCGGAGGCCTGCTGGTCGACGGCTTCGGGTGGGAGTGGATCTTCTTCATCAACATCCCCGTCGGTGTCATCGCGTTCGTGCTCGCGTGGATTCTCGTGCCCAAGCTCGAGACGCACCCGCACCGCTTCGACATCGTCGGCGTCGTGCTGAGCGCCGTCGGCCTCTTCCTGATCGTCTTCGGCCTGCAGGAGGGCGAGAAGTACGACTGGGCGCCGTGGGTGTGGGCGATGGTCTCCGGCGGCGTGGCGGTGATGGCGCTCTTCATCTGGACGCAGGCGCGCACCAAGAACGAGCCGCTCGTGCCGCTGCCGCTCTTCCGTGACCGCAACTTCTCGGTGTCGAACCTCGGCATAGCGATCGTCGGATTCACCGTGACGAGCATGTCGCTGCCGCTGATGTTCTTCATCCAGCTCGCCCGGGGGCTCACCCCCACGCAGTCGGCGCTGCTGCTCATCCCGATGGCCGTCCTCTCCGGCGTCGGCGCGCCGTTCGCCGGCCGTCTCCTCGACCGCACCGACCCGCGGTTCCTCCTTGTGCCGGGCCTGCTCATGGTTGCGGGTTCGCTGTTCTGGTACTCGTCGCTCATGAACGTCGACACCCCGATCTGGATGTTCCTCCTGCCGTCGGCGCTCATGGGCATCGGCAACGCCGGCATGTGGGGGCCGCTCGCGACCACGGCCACGCGCAACCTGCCTCCGCGACAGGCCGGTGCCGGCGCGGGCATCTACAACACCACCCGGACGATCGGCTCGGTGATCGGCTCGGCATCGATCGCGGCCTTCATGCAGGCCCGGCTCGAGGCGAACCTTCCTGGCGCGTCCGACGCATCGGGCGGGTTCGGCGAAGGAACGCTGCCTCCGTTCGTGATCGACGGCTTCTCGCAGGCGATGGCGCAGGCCATCCTGCTGCCGGCCGCGGTCATGCTCGTCGGCGTCGTCGTGGTGCTGTTCCTTCGTCGGCCGAAGACGACGTCGACCGAGGATTGGCAGGCCGCGAACGCGGCTGTCGCATCCGACTAACGCCGTTCGGGGAGCTTGTCAAGAGCTTGGTCGGCGGCGGCTCAGCCGCCCACCATGGTCACATGACCGGACTCGCAGTGATCCTGCTCATCGTCGGAATCGTCCTGCTGCTGCTGGGCGTATTCATCGAAGCGGCCAAGTTCCTGCTCTGGATCGGCCTCGTGATCATCGTCATCGCCGTGATCGCGTGGCTGATGCGCTTCATCCGTCGTCAGACCTGATTTCCCCAGCTCAGGTCGCGCGGCGCCCGCAGGGTCCTCCCCGATCCCGGGCGTCGACAGGACGCCGGCCCGCATGTCCCCCAGCACGCGGCGCCGGCGTCCTTCTTTGCTTCCCGTGGTTCAGTGACGGCCGCGACCGCGCTCGTGTGCCCAGATCGCGAGCTCGACGCGGTTGCGGGCGCCGAGCTTGGTCGAGATGTTCGCGAGGTGCGTCTTCACGGTGCTGAGCGAGACGTGCAGCTCGTCGCCGATCTCGCTGTTGCCGAGCCCCCGGGCGACGCCGGCGAGCACAGCCTCCTCCCGGTCGGTGAGGGGAGCCGACGGCGGCGTCGGCGGCTCTGGCGTCGCACCCGCGAACGCCTCGATCAGGCGCACCGTGACGTTCGGGTCGATGAGCGCATCGCCGCGGGATGCCGCGCGCACGGCCTCGGCGAGCAGCACGGCGCCGGCGTCCTTGAGCAGGAACCCGCGCGCTCCCGCGCGCAGCGCCTCGTACACGTACTCGTCCAGATCGAATGTCGTGATGACCACGACGGGAATCGGGTCGGCGACGTCCGGTCCGGCGAGGGCGCGGGTCGCCGCGAGCCCGTCCATCACCGGCATGCGGATGTCGAGCAGGCAGACGTCGGGCCGGAGGCTCCGCGCGAGCGCAACCGCCTCGGCGCCGTCGGCGGCCTCGCCGACCACCTCGATGTCGGGCTGCGCGTCCAGGATCATGCGCAGCCCTGTCCGAACGAGGTCCTGGTCGTCGGCGACGAGCACGCGCACGCTCATGCGGTCCATCCTGCCCGCGGGAGCTTCGCGGCGACGACCCAGCCTCCGCCGAGCGCAGGTCCGGCCTCGCACGTGCCACCCAGCAGCGCCGCGCGCTCGCGCATGCCGGTGATCCCGTAGCCGAACGAGGGAATGCTCCGGGCGTCCCCTCCACGCAGCGCTGGCGCGCTGCGCGGAGCCTCCGGGCGCGTGGGCCCAGCTGCAGCCCCGCCGTCGTCGCGCACCTCGAGCTGCACACCCTCCGCGTCGACTTCGACACCCACCTCGATCCGGCTGGCGTCGCGGGCATGACGGCGGGCGTTCGTCACCGCCTCCTGTGCGATCCGGAACACCGCGGCGGCGACCGCCTGCGGCACGGTGTCGAGGTCACCGCCGAGCCTCACGACGACGGCCGGCGTCGCGGCATCCGTCGTCTCCAGAGCGCGGATGTCGGCGAGCCCGGGAGTGGGCGCGAGCGCGTCGCCCGGCCCACGCAGCACGCCCACCATCGCGCGCATCTCGCGGAGCGTGCGCGTCGCCTCGGCCTCGATCGCCTGCAGCACCTGCACCGTCGCGCCGGGATCGGTCGCGGCCACGGCGCTGCCGGCCTGGGCCTGGATCGCGATCGCCGACACGTGGTGCGCGACGGTGTCGTGCAGGTCGCGGGCGAGCTGCTCGCGCTCGAGCAGCCGCACCTGTTCGAGCTCGCGGCTGCGCGCGCGGCGCCTCCACCGCACGGCCAGGCCGAGGGTCGCCGTCATGACCGCGACGGCCACGCCGCCGATGACGTCGGCGACCTGGGGCGGTGTCGCGAGGAAGGTGAGCAGCATCCCGATCCCCACCAGCACGCCGCCGCCGATCATCGCCCGCCCGGAGCCCCAACGGAACACCGCGTACAGCAGGATCAGGAAGTACGCCGTCGTGTACAGCTGCGGGTCGCCCGCCGTCGCGAGGCCCACGGCCGTGCCGACGGCGAACGCGATCGCGAGCATCGTGAACGGCCGCGACCGGCGCCACAGCAGCGTGGGAGCGAGCACGGCGAGCACGACGGCCCACAGCCAGCGCCACGGCACGTCGACGCGGACGGATGCCTCGAACACCGCGAGCACGGGGATCACGCCGACGAGCACCCCGTCGCGCCAGACCCGCCGCGGCGGCGCCGGAACCGCCGCGGGCGCGTCCCAGAGCGCGCGGACCGGGCTCGTCATGCCCTCATGATAGGCGGGCACCGGTCGCCGCCATCGGGGCGCCGCGGCGGCTGCGTCCGGCGCGAGCGCGCCGCCGGATGACGACCTCGGCGATGACGAGATTGATCACCCAGCCGGCGGTCATCAGCAGCGTGTGGGTGAACGGGGCAGGCGTGCCGATCACCAGCGTGTAGGGCATGAACACGAGCACTTGGGTGCCGGCGCCCATGCCGATCGCGTAGGCGCGGGTCATCCACGCGCTGTGCGTGCGCACGTCGCCCCGCCGGATCGCGACGAAAGCGACGACGATGGCGCTTGCCATGGCCGTGCCCAGCACGACCCGCACGGCGGCGAGTCCCGGCCCTGTCACGGCTGCCGGCATGTCGTAGAACAGCGTCATCCAGAGTGCCGAAAGCGCCGAGACCAGCCCCGCGGGTGCGACGACGCGCCCGGCGATGCGGTGCCATCGCCGCCGCCGCAGCGACGGCGAGAACTGCAGCGCGCCGAGCACGAGGAACACGCTCGACCCGATGATGTGCGCCACGACGGGGATGGGCGAGTCGAAGAACCGGGCGTTCTCGGCGGTGACCGTGGCTCCCGTGGTGAGCTGGGTGAGACGGGCTGAGCCGGCCACGATCGGCACGAGACTCAGGGCGATGAGGCCGGCGGGCACGAGCCATTCGGGCCGGCGTCGAGTCGGCTGCGGGCGGGCGGTGGCGGTTGTCATGCCGCCATGTTCGCCGCGGCAAGGGGTCGCCCGCTTCGGCCGCCCGGCTCGAAACGCCTCGTCCGATCGGCCGATGGACGGCGACCGCGTCGGCCATGAGCGCCGCGGCTCCGGGGCCTTGGTTCGGTGGACGCTCAAGGGGCCGGCGTGGCGGGCGGTGCAGCATCCGTCGCCGCCGTCTTCACCGCAGGAGCAGCAGCCCCCGGCGCGTCGAGGTAGTGGTCGATGACGTAGTCGGCGATCGCGATGGAGCTGGTCGCGGCGGGCGAGGGGGCGTTGCGCAGCAACGTGACCGGGCCGACCTGGTCGACCGCGAAGTCGTCGAGCAGCTCGCCCGAGCGGCCCCACGCCTGCGCGCGCACCCCGGCGCCGTGCTTGTGGGACAGGTCCGACGAGCGCAGCTCGGGGATGAACCGGCGCGCCTTCTGGAAGTACAGCGGCTTGATCAGCGATCCCGAGACCTCGTCCACACCCATCCGCCAGTGCTGCTTCGCGAGCGGCCACGCGCCCGGCCACCGCAGCGACTCGAGCGTGTCCTTCACCGACCACTGCAGCCAGTTGTACCCCTCACGGGCGAGGGCCGGCACCGCGTTCGGGCCCACGTGCACGTTGTCGTACACCCCGCGCGTAAAGTGCACCCCGAGGAACGGGAAACGCGGATCCGGGACCGGGTAGATCATGCCTTTCACCAGGTCGGTGCGCTCCGGCGCGAGCTCCCAGTACTCACCGCGGAAGGGCAGGATCTTCGGTGACGGGTCGGCGCCGACGAACCGGGCCACCACGTCGGACTGCAGACCGGCGCACACGATCACCCGGTCGAACACGTCCTCCGACACCGGCGTCACCACCCGCACCCGGCCGTTCTCGAGCGTCATCGCGGTGACCTCGTGGCCGAGCCGCACCTCGCCGCCGCCGGCGCGGACGTCCTGCGCCATCGCCTCGGTGATGCTGGCGTAGTCCACCACGGCGGTGTGCGGCGAATGCACCGCCGCGACCCCGGCGACGTGCGGCTCGATCTCCCGCAGGTGTTCGAGATCGTCGATGCGAGTCAGGTCGGGCACGCCGTTCTCGAGCGAGCGCCGCTCGATCTCGGCCAGCGCGGGAAGCTCCGACTCGTCCACCGCGACCACGAGCTTGCCGACCTCCCGGTAGGGCAGGCCTTTCTCCTCGCAGAACTCGCGGATCGACACCCGCCCGGTCGCGCACAGCGTCGCCTTCAGCGACCCCGGCTTGTAGTAAAGGCCCGCGTGCACCACTCCGGAGTTGTGTCCGGTCTGATGCTGCGACAGCCGGCCCTCCTTCTCGAGGACGGTGACCTCGTCGCCGCGCGCGCTCAGCGCCCGGGCGAGCGCGACGCCCACAATGCCGCCACCGACGATCCCGGTCGTCCCCATCAATGCGTCCTCACCGCCGTCTTCACCCGAGTGTAGAAGCGGGTCGTCTCCCGCGCCGATCACTTCGTCGCGGAGGCTCCACAGCGGCGCGCGCAGTCCTCGCTAGCGTTCGTCGGCGCGCAGGTCGAGCACGATCTCCGCCGCGACGGGTCCCGCATCCGCCGCACGCATCACCGCGCGATGCTCCGCGTCAATCGGTCGCTGCGACTCATCGGTGACGGCACGCGAGCGTTCGAGGTCATCGGTCTGCATCGCGTAGACGATGATCGGGCCTTCGCTGGTGTCGATGATCATCGCCGTCTCGTGGTCGACGCCCTCAGCCGCGAGCGATTCGAGCGCCTCGGGGCGACGGGGCCTGTCGATCCCACCCAGCCAGGCGATCACCCGATCGCGGTGGTCGGCACGAAGGCGTCGGGCAACGAGGTGGATCACGGCTCGCGCAGGCACCCGCCGCCGGCGTTCACGCCGCCGAGGTCGATCGAGACGGTGCCCGAGGTGCCGACCGAGCCGTACACGCAGCCGCCCGAGACCTCCGCGCCGAACAGCAGGCTGTCGCCCTCGACGCGGGTCTCGACCTCGGCCGCTCCGGCCTTCTCGAGCGCGTCGCGCACGGCGTCCTCGGTGACCGCACCGGTTGCCTGCAGCGCCTGCAGCCCGGTCGTGGCCGCGGCCACGAGGGCCTCGTTCGCGACCTGGTGCGCCTGGTCCATCAACTCCTTGCCGGGAGCGTCGATGTCGACGGCGCCCGAACACCCGGTCACGGTCGCGCCGACGAGCAGCAGGGCGACGGAGAGAACGGTCCTCACGCCCGCGCCACGCGCCGCTGGCGCGTCGCGCGGAGCCTCCGGGCGCGTGGGCCCAGTCGCGCGCCGACGCATGTGTCAGAGCCCTTCGGCGACGCGCGCGGCGATGTCGGTGCGGTGCTGACCCCCCTCGAGGCCGATCGCGCCGAGCGCCCGGTACGCGCGGTCGCGGGCCTCGACGAAGGTGGTGGCGACGCCGACCACGTTGAGCACGCGTCCGCCGGTGGCGACGAGGCCACCGTCGGTCTCGGCGGTGGCGGCGTGGGCGAGGTGCACCCCGTCGACCGACTCCGCCTCGCGCAGGTTCGTCAGTGCCCGGCCGGTGATCGGCGATGCCGGGTAGCCCTCGCTCGCGAGAACGACGGTCACGGCGACGTCGTTGGCGAAGGCCGGCAGGGGGAGATCCTCGAGATGACCGGATGCCGCGGCCAGCAGCAGCTCCGACAGCGGGTCGACGAGCCGGGGCAGCACGACCTGGGTTTCGGGGTCGCCGAAGCGGGCGTTGAACTCGATGACCTTCACGCCGTCGTCGGTCAGGATGAGGCCGGCGTAGAGGAGCCCGATGAACGGGGTGCCCTCAGCATCCAATTGACGGATCACGGGCTCGGCGATGTCGCGCGTGACGAGCTCCACGAACTCGCGCTCGCTGCCGAACCTGCCGTCGAGCCAGGGGAGCGGGGAGTACGCGCCCATGCCGCCGGTGTTGGGGCCTTCGTCGCCGTCGAGCAGGCGCTTGTAGTCCTGGGCGGGGCTGAGCGGCAGCACGTGGTCGCCGTCGCTGAGGAAGAAGAGCGACACTTCGGGTCCCGAGAGGAACTCCTCGACGAGCACCGCGCCCGACGGCAGGTACTCGTCGGCGTGCGCGAGGGCGGCCTCGCGGTCGCTCGTCACGATGACGCCCTTGCCGGCGGCGAGTCCGTCGGCCTTGACGACGTGCGGGGCGCCGAGATCGTCGAACGCGGCCTCGACCTCGGCGTGCGTGTGCGCGCGCACGGCGCGGCCCGTCGGAACCCCGGCGGCATCCATGATCCGCTTGGCGAACGTCTTCGATCCCTCGAGCTGCGCGGCCGCGTGGCCGGGCCCGAACGCCGGAATGCCGCGCGTGCGCACCGCATCGGCGACGCCCGCCACCAGGGGGGCCTCCGGACCGATGATGACGAGGGCGATGTCGTTGTCGATCGCGAACTGGCTGACGGCCACGGGGTCGTTCTGATCGAGGGCGACCAGCTGCGCGTCCTGCCCGATTCCGGCGTTGCCGGGGGCAGCGAAGATCTCGTGCTCCGCCTCCTCCGACCGCAGCGCCAGGATGATGGCGTGCTCCCGCGCGCCCGAGCCGAGAACCAGGATCTTCACGCGTTCCAGCCTACCGGCGGCCCTTCGCGCTGTTTCGGAGAATCGGAGGCGCTAACCGCACCCCGCCCGCCCCCCGGCGGTGTTCCGTCCCGTCGCCGCTCCGCCCCCCCCGATGCTCCGCAGTCGGTCTTGGCGGGTGAGGCGCGTGGTGACCCGCACGAAGTGACGGCGGAACGACGAGGCGGCGGGCCGTCGGGCTGCCGGGGGCGTTCGCGTGGGTGTTCCGCAGTCGGTTTTGGTGGGTGAGGCGCGTGGTGACCCGCACGACGTGACGGCGGAACGGCGGAACGGCGGAACGACGRGGCGGCGGGCMGTCGGGCCGTCGCGTGTGTGTTCCGCAGTCGGTTTTGGTGGGTGAGGCCCGTGGTGACCCGCACGAAGTGACGGCGGAACGAGGGGCCCGGGGCCCGGGGCCCGGGGCGTGGGCGTGGGATGGTGCCCGCGCGTGGGGCGTGGGGCGGTGGGCACGCGCCCGGGGTGGGCGGCGTAGCGTGGAGGGGTGGCCCGCAAGATCTCGACCGATGACGGCCGCGCCGCCCTGAGCGCGGTCGCGGCGGCGGTGGAGGCATCCGTCGCTCCCGCCCGCACCGACAACGCGACGGCCGTGCGCTACCTGCTGCAGCTGCTCGCCGAGAAGGCGCCGGGCAACTCGGTCGAGGTGCGCGTGCCGCCGTTCGGTGCGGTGCAGGTGGTCGAGGGGCCCCGGCACACGCGCGGCACCCCGCCCAACGTCGTCGAGACGGACCCCGCGACCTGGATCGCCCTCGCGACCGGCGCGGAGCAGTGGACGGATGCTGCCGCCGCCGGTCGCATCAGCGCCTCGGGCACGCGCGCCGACATCTCGGACCTCCTGCCGCTGCGCCCCTGACCTCGCGGGTCAGGTGTTTGCGTCGGGCGTTTCGTCTCGCTCGTTCCTCGCTCGCTCAACGACCGGGGATGAGGCCGATTCTCCTGGTCAGCGCCGGGGCATGACCACGGGCGTGCCCGACACCGGGTGCGGGAAGACGTCGACCCGCTGCCCGTAGACCTCCTCGATCGCCGCCGCCGTCAGCACCTCGGACGGCGCACCCGAGGCGACGACGCGACCCCGCGAGAGCAGCGTCACGCGGTCGGCGACGCCGACCGCCGCATTGAGGTCGTGCAGCACCACGGCCACTGCCGCGCCCTCCTGCGCACGATCCCGCGCGATGCGCAGCACGTCCTCCTGATGCTTGAGGTCGAGCGCCGCGGTGGGCTCGTCGAGCAGCAGCACGTCGCACCCCTGCGCGAGCACCCGCGCCAGCGCGGCCCGCGCGCGCTCGCCGCCCGACAGCGACGTGATGCCGCGCCCGGCCAGCGGCGTGAGGTCGGTGGCCGCGAGCGCCCGCGCGACCGCGGCGGCGTCGTCGTCCTCGGCGGGCGTGCGCGCCCACGGGGCACGACCCATGCGCACGACCTGCTCCACCGTGAACGGGAACGACACGGCGTTCTGCTGCAGCAGCACCGCGCGCCGCTGCGCGAGAAGGCGCGGACGGATGCTGCCCAGCGGCGTCCCGTCGAGGCTCACGTCGCCGGAATCCGGGGTGACATCCCCCGCGAGCACCCCGAACATCGTCGACTTGCCGGCGCCGTTCGGACCGACGAGGGCGTGGAGCTCACCCGCGCGGACGTCGATCCCGGCGTCCGCGAGCACCGGCCGCCCGGCGCCGTTCGGCGTGACGGTCACGCCTCGGGCGCTGAGCCGCACGGCGCCCGGAGCAACGGCGACCGTCGAGGTCGCGGCATCCGTCGTCGTGCTCATCCCCAGCCCCCGCCTTGCGGCGCGTGCGCAGCAGGAGCCACAGGAAGAACGGGCCGCCCACGAGTGACGTGATCATGCCGATCGGCAGGTCCGCGAGGGGCACCGCCGTGCGGGCGATGAGGTCGGCGACCGCGATCAGCAGCGCGCCGCCGAGGGCGCTCGTGACCATGAGCGGCAGGTGCGCGGGCCCGATCGCCATGCGCATGAGGTGCGGCACGACGAGTCCGACGAAGCCGATGATCCCGGCGAACGCGACCGCCGCGCACACGAGCAGCGCGACCATGACGATGACGACGACGCGCAGCAGTTCCACGCGTACGCCGAGGTGACGCGCGGTGCGCTCGCCCAGCGCGAAGAGATCGAGGCGGTGCGCGACGAACACGGCTGCGGCGACGCCGATCGCGACGAGTGGCGCGACGACGGCGATGTTCTGCCACAGCGCGCCGTTGAGGCTGCCGAGCTGCCAGAACACGATCTGCTCGCGGGTCGAGGTCGTGCCGACGAACGTGAGGAACGCGAGGCCCGCGCCGGCGATGGCGTTGATCGCGATGCCGGTGAGCAGCAGCGTCACGACCTCGGTGCGCCCGCCCGAACGGCTGATCAGGTACACCGAGAACACCGCGATGAGCCCGCCGACGAAGGCGAAGGCCGGGGTCGTCCACATGCCGAACACCGCGAGCCCGAACGTGAGGCTCGCGGCCGCGCCGAATGCCGCACCCGACGAGACGCCGACGACGGCCGCGTCGGCGAGCGGGTTGCCGAAGATCGCCTGCATGAGCACGCCCGAGACGGCGAGCGCTGCGCCGACGAGGAGGCCGAGCACGATGCGGGGGAGTCGGATGTCGAGGATCACGCCGGCCGCGGTCGGCGCCTCCGGTGCCCACGACGTGTCGATCCCGAGGGACTGCAGCAGCACACCGATCACCTGCGCCGGGGTGAGCCAGTACTGCCCGAGGCCGAGCGACACCACGACCACGAGCACGATCGCGACCGACAGCCCCGCCGCCGTGAGCGCGAACCGGCGACGGCGGTGCGTCGTCGGCACCTCGGTGACGACCTCGGCCGTCCCGCCCTCCGCGGCCTCGACCTCGGCAGCCGTCATCGTCCCCGTCACGACGCCGGCTCCGGGGTGGCGCTCGACGCCGGCGCGTAGACGGCACGTGCGAGCGCCCGGATGATCTCCGCCGTGCGCGGCCCGAAGCTCAGGATCTCGGCATCCGCCATGTCGACCACGCGGCGGTGCTCGCCCGCGGGCGTCTGCTGCAGCGCCGGGATGCGCTCGAGCAGCCCGTCGACCCCACCCACGGATGCGAGGCCGTCGGACATCATCACGACGAGGTCGGGCTGCGCGGCGACGAGGGCCTCGGCGGTCATGGGCTTCATGCCCTCCCAGCCGATCTCGCTCGCGACGTCGACGCCGCCGACCGCCTCGATCAGGGAATCCGCCCCCGAGTCGCGCCCGAAGATGTAGTAGACGTTCGCGCTGCCCCGCACGTAGAGGAAGAGCATGCGCGGACGATCGGATGCTGCCGCCGGCGCGATCTCGGCCACCTCGGCGCGCGCCGCCACGACGTCGGCATCGAGCCGCTCTGCGAGCGCGTCACCTCGGCCGGGAACGCCCAGCGCTCCGGCGATCTCCGAAACGAGGTCGGCGACCGTGTCGGCGCGCCGCTCGCTCGAGACCACGACGACGGCGATGCCGGCGTCACGCAGCTGCTGGCGCACCTCTTTCGGGCCGATCGAGGTGTCGGTCAGCATCACGGTCGGGGCGAGCTCGAGGATCGCCTCAGCGTTGAGCGTGTGCCCCGACTTCGTCACGACCGGCAGGTCCGCGGTGCCGTCGAACGACGTCGATGAGTCGCGTCCGACGACCGCGTCGCCGAGACCCAGACCGAAGACGGTCGCGGCGATCGTGCCCGAGATGTCGACCGGCAGGATGCGGCTGACATCGGTGATCTCGACCGCGCGGCCCTCAGCATCCGTCACCGTCACCGGCAGGTCGGGGGCGTCGTCAGCCGCGACAGGCTCGATCGCGTGCGACGCCAGGCAGGCCGTGGAGGGCCCGGTCGTGGTGCGCGGGTTCTCGGCGAGAGTCAGCGACGCCAGCGGAACGGATGCTGCGGGGCAGTCCGCGTCGGCGGCATCGGCGGCCGGCGCGGCACAGCCGGCGAGGGTGACCGCGGCCACGAGCAGCGCGATCACGCCGGCCAGGCGCGGCGAACCGCGGCGGGAAGAGGAGATGGGGAGCATTAGGTGAGCCTTACCTTAGGCTTGACGCCGGCTGTGAGAGTGCCCTACATTCGTGTCGATATTAGGTTAGCCAAACCTAAGTAACCAACCCGAATCGCACTGATGCGCCGGTGCGCTTCGGCGCGCGCGGCGCCGGAGACACCCCGTGAATACGCAGCCGTTCCTGGATCGCAGCCGCGCGAGCATCGCCGCGCTCCTCGCCTTCCTGCTCGTCGTGGCAGGAGCCCTCACCGCCGTTCCGGCCTTCGCCGCCAGCCCGACCGTCTCGGCCACGCAGGCCCCACGCGCGGGCGGCACGATCACCGTCACCGGCTCCGGCTTCTCGGGCGTCGCGCCGGGGGTCTACGTCGGCGTCGGCGTCGCAGGTCTCAGCGGCTTCTACGGGGGCACGATGAGCGACGTCGTCTGGGTGTCCCCCGGCAACGCGGAGGGCTCCACCGGCGCCGGCCGCACCGCGCCGATGACGGAGTCCGGAACGTTCAGCGTTCAGCTGAGCGTCCCCGCGCACGCCGAAGGCGCCCAGTACACCGTCTACACCTCCAAGGCCCACGGCGGAGGTTTCACCGACCCGAGCCAGAACGCCTCGACGGCAGTCGCGTGGCAGCCGCTCCCCGCCGTCGCGACGACCACGACCCTGACGGTCGACCCGGCCGCCTCGAGCCTGCCCGGCGCGGACTTCGCGCTCGGCGCGACCGTCGAGCCCGCAGCATCCGGAACCGTCTCGTACTTCGACGGCGAGACGCAGCTCGGCTCCGCGCCCGTCGGCACGACGGTCACTGCGAGCATCGCCACCGCGGGCACCGCGCAGCTGAGGGCCGTGTTCACGCCGGCTGACGCCACGGCGTTCACCGGCTCGACCTCGTCCATCGTCTCGTACGAGATCACCGCGCCGCCGGTCGAGCCCGAGCCCGAGACCCCGACGCCCACCGTGACGGTGTCGAAGACGACGGGGCTCGACCCCGACGGGGAAACCGTCACGGTGTCGGGTTCGGGGTTCGTCCCGAACGCGCCGGCGACCGACGGCGTCCGTCCGCCGCTCGCGGGGAAGTTCGGCGGCTCGTACATCGTCTTCGGCAAGTTCCTCGACGAGTGGACGCCTTCTTCCGGTGCCCCGACCTCCGCACGGCCCGGCATCGACACGAAGTGGGGTGTGCACGCGGCTGATGTCGCGTCCATCGGCGGCGCTGCGCGCGGAGGGATCGCGATCGCCGCTGACGGCACGTTCGAGACGACGCTGACCCTCTCCCGCAGCGAGGCGTCCCGGGCGCTCGCCGGAAACTACGGCGTCTACACCTACTCGGGAGCGGGCGCGAAGTACGCCGCGTTCGAGACGTACACGCCGATCACGTTCGCCGAGCCCACGCCGGTGCCGGCCGTCGACGTGACGGTGACGGATGCCTCGGCCACCGCCGGCGCGTCCGTCGAGGTCGCCGCCTCGAACCTCGGAGATGTCACCGGCGCCTACGCCGCCATCATCGAGAAGGGCACCGAGTCGGCGGTCACCGCCGGCGACGGCTTCGCGGCGGTGCAGAGCGTGCGCCCGATCTCGGGCGGTGCGTTCACGGTCGACCTCGTCGCGCCGACGGACAAGCTCGACCGCACGAAGCAGTACGAGGCGATCGTGTGGAAGCAGCACTCCAACCCGGGTGCCGACACGATCTACGCCCGCGCCGACGTGCCGTTCACCGCCGATCACTGGACGAAGCTCTTCCCCGACGTGACGCCGCCGACCGACCCGGAGCCGCCGGTCGATCCCGGCACGCCGGTGACCCCGCCGGCGACGGTGCAGGGCGGCTCGCTCTCGTGGGCGATCTCGTCGAGCTTCGCGAGCTACATCACGGGCAGCATCGCGCACGGCAGCATCGCCGTGACGGGCGGCGCCACGCGTTCCGGCGGCCTGTTCCAGTTCGGCCAGGCGACGGGCAGCACGTTCGACGCGGCGACCGGCACGGGCACCGTCTCGTACACCGGGTCGGTCCGCTTCACCGGCCACGGCGGCGTGCTCGACGTCACGATCGCGAACCCGCAGGTGCGCATCACCTCGGCGAACGCGGCGACGCTGTACGTCACGAGCGGCGGCTCGCAGGTCGCCTTCGCGAACCTCGACCTGTCGGCCGCGGTGCGCGTCACCGCCAGCGGCACCGTCTCGTACTCGCGCGTCCCGGCCACGCTGACCGCGGCCGGGCGCGGCCAGGTGTTCCAGGGCTACACGACCGACCTCGACCCGCTGGCGTTCACGATCGGCGCCCCGGCGGCCGCGCCCGCGGGTTCGACGGGCACCGTCGCGGCGGCTCCCGCGTCGACCGCGCGCACGACGACGCTCCCTGCCGCTCCGCCGGCATCGACGGGCATCGACCTCGACGACGACACCCTCTCCGCGCTGCAGAAGGGGGAGCCGGTCACGGTCTCCGCGGCGGGTTTCACCCCGAACGAGGAGGGCATCAAGGTCGTCGTGTACTCGACGCCGACGCTCCTCGGCGAGGTGTCGGCGGATGCCTCGGGCAACGCCACGTGGACGGGTTCGCTGCCCGCGACGCTCGAGGACGGCGAGCACACGCTGACGTTCCAGGGGTCCGTGGACCGCGGCATCCGCTTCACGCTCGCCCGCGCCGCGATCGCCGACGGCTGCTTCGTGGAGGCCGCCAGCCTGAACTGGGGCTTCAAGGAGACCTTCCGCACGTACATCGAGGGCATCGCCGCCGGCGGCTGGGAGCTGACCGACGTCGCGTACGAATACCCCGAGTTCGTCTGGACGGCGGGCACGGGAGCGGTGGATGCTGCGACCCGGGCAGGTCTCGTCACCTATGGCGGCAGCATCCGTTTCACCGGTCACCAGGGCGCGCTCGACACGACGCTCGCGAACGCCCGCGTGGAGCTGGCGGGCGACACCGGCTACCTGGTGTTCGACGTCAGCGGCACGACGCAGGCGGGTGAGCCGGTGACGGCCGCGGGCATCCGCTTCGCCGAGTTCGCCCTGCCCGACCTCGAGGTCACCGACGACGGGCTCGTGCTCGACGCGCTTCCGGCGACCCTGACCGACGCCGGCGCGGCCGCCTTCGGCACGTACCCGGCGGGCGACGAACTCGACCCGGTCTCGGCCGTGCTCCCGGTGGCCGGCGACTGCGCGGTCGCTGCAGCGCCGGTGAAGGCCGAGGAGGCGCCGGCGGCCGGCGCTGCCGAGGTCCTCTCCGCCGACCAGACGACGGCGCCCGTGTGGCCGTGGGCGCTCGTGGGGATCGCCCTGGCTCTCGGGATCGGGGCCGTGGTCTGGATCGTGGTCTCCCGCCGCCGTGCGACGGCCGGCGGCAACGGAGACCAGACGGCCGGCTGACCCCCGGCCGTCACCCCGGCGGCGTCCCGCTCTCGGCTTCCGAGCGGGGCGCCGCCACTCCTATGGGCGCGTTCCCGCTCGCCGAGTGGGACAATGGATGTATGCCCGAGCACAGCCAGGACCGCATCGAGACCGTGCGCGTGCGACGCGCACCGAAGATCTCGGTGTTCCTGATCGTCGGTGCACTGGTCGGCGTCTTCGTCGCGATGATCCTGACGTTCGCGTTCAACGGCACCGCCGACGCCAGCCCGAACACCGGGGTCATGTACTCGCAGGGTCAGGTGTTCGGCTTCCTGGCGCTCATCTGCGCCCCGATCGGCCTCGCACTCGGCGGCGTCCTCGCGCTGATCCTCGACCGCCGGTCACGGCGTCACACGCACCAGATCGCGGTCGACCACCAGCAGGTGCACGTCGACCCGGAGCCCGGCACCAACGGCCACGGCCCGGCCCACTGAGCCCGAGCGCTACGCCAGCTCGGCGATGATCGGGTGGATCGCGGCGTCGAACGCCGCGACATCGCCCCGCAGTCCGTCGGTGACGGCGATCGTGAGAGAGCCGATCCACCAGACCCCGCGCTGATTCAGCGGCAGCACCTGCACGTTGAGCTCGAACGAGTGCGCCCGGCGGCCGACCTGCCGCTCGTGCTCGGCGATCGCCCCCGCATAGGCGCGGTACGCCGTTCCGGTGCTGTGCGACGCCTCTTTTCGGTACCGCGCGTTCGCCGACTGCGCGAACGCCACCGCCTCGATCGCATGGGGTACGAAGGCTGCGCGGAGCTCGTCGCATCCCTCGGTGGGGAGGGCGAGCGCAGTGTCGAAGCCGTCGACCAGATCGAGGGGGACCGGCGACGGATGCGCCTGCGGCTCGACAGTCATCGCCCAGAACTCACGCCACTGCCGTTCCAGCAGCGCCTGGGCCTCTTCGGACCGGTCGTTCGCGCGCGGAGGGATGCCGCGCAGGTGCGGAAGCTCCTCCGGAGAACGGATGCCGAGCACCTGGCGCAGGTACAGGGCGAGGAGAACGGGCTGACCGGCGTCTTCGCGGATCAGCCACTCCGGAGTACCGGCGCCGCCCATGTGGCCATTGTAGAACCGGGCATCGACGTCGAGGCGGTGCGAACCGCGTCCCGGGACCCCCGCTCGAACCCCGCGCGCGATGACGGGAGGAGACGTGGGGAACGGAGGGCGGAACACGCCGTTTGCATCCTCCCGTCGTTACATCTCCTCCGCTCCTCACGCGCCACGCGCGCGGCGGCACGGCGCGGACGACGTGGCCGACGTATGGGAGGCGGTCCTCCCCAACCACCCCGGGCGGTGAGTTCTGCACAGCAATGACATCGGCTCGACCCGACGAGCCCACTGTTCCCGATGATCAGGACGATGAAGCTGACGGCGGAGCAACGCGCGCTCGCGCTCCTGTCCGCGGTATCCGACGCAGGCGGAATCGTCCGTCGGGCTGCGTTGGTCAGAGCCGGGCACGCACAGCGCACGATCGAGGCGGCGATCACCGGCGGGCTCCTCCACGTGGTGCGGCGTGTCTGGGTCGCCGTTCCCCGCGTCGATCCACTGCTTCTCAAGGCTGCGCAGGCAGGGGTCGTGATCTCATGCGTCACCCGTGCACGCCGCCTGGGGCTCTGGATCGCCGCCGAGAGCACCGAGACGCACGTGGCCGCGCATCCGCATGCAGGTCGCGTCGTGGTGAGGAAGGGGATCCACGTCCATCGGGCCGCGCCCGTCATTCCGCGAGACCCGGCCGCCCTCGAGGACTCCATCGAGAACGCGCTTCTCCTCGTGTGCGTGTGCCAGCCGTTCGAATCTGCACTTGCGATCGTGGAGTCCGCACTCAACAAGGGACTCGTGCAGAAGTCAGCGCTCCTGCGTCTGCCCTACGCACCCGGCGTGCGGAAGATCCTCGAAGTCGCCAGTCCCTACTCGGACTCGGGGCTCGAAACGTATGTCGTGCCACGGCTCCGATGGATGAAGCTCCGCATCGTTCCCCAAGCTTGGATCGCGGGGCACCGGGTCGACTTCCTCATCGGCGAGCGACTGGTGCTGCAGGTGGACGGTGGCCACCATGTGGGAAGGCAACGCGCAAGCGACAACACCCACGATGCGGTCCTCCGCCACATGGGGTACCACGTCATCCGAGTGGGGTACATCCAGGTCATGGAGGACTGGCCCGGGGTGCAGGCCCTGATCATGCAGGCGGTCGCGCAGGGGCTGCATCTCGCACCGACCGGCGGCGCGTGATTCGTCACCGCGGGCGGAGATGTGGCCGGGGAAGGACCTCTTGGTGCAGCATCCGTCCTCCGCTGCCCACATCTCCTCCGCTCGTCACGGGAGCCGGCTCGTCGAGGAGCGGGATCATGGATGCTGCCACCCGGCCGAGGCGAGAGTCTTCACTTCGCGGGGCCCGGCGTAACAGCGGCGGTCCCCGGCATCCGTCCAGGCGGGGCGCCGGTAGGCTGGTAGCCGTGGCCTCATCCGAACGCGATGCCCCCTCCCGCCCCGAAGAGCCCGTGAACCCGTACGCGGCTGCCGGCGTCGACACCGCCGCCGGCGACCTCGCCGTCGAGCTGATGAAGTCGGCGGTGCGGCGCACCCACGGCCCCGAGGTGCTCGGGGGCGTCGGCGGCTTCGCCGGACTCTTCGACGCGGCCGCGTTCAAGGCCTATGACAAGCCGCTGCTGGCGACCAGCACCGACGGCGTCGGCACGAAGGTCGCCATCGCGCAGGCCATCGACAAGCACGACACGATCGGGCAGGACCTCGTCGGCATGGTCGTCGACGACATCGTCGTGGTCGGCGCGAAGCCGCTGTTCATGACCGACTACATCGCGTGCGGCAAGGTCTTCCCCCAGCGCATCGCCGACATCGTCCGGGGCATCGCCGAGGGCTGCGAGGCCACCGGCACGGCGCTCGTCGGCGGCGAGACCGCCGAGCACCCCGGCCTTCTGGGCGTCAACGACTACGACGTCGCGGGTGCCGCGACCGGCGTCGTCGAGGCCGATCGCGTGCTGGGCGCCGAGCGGGTGCGCGAAGGCGACGTCGTCCTGGCGCTCGCAAGCTCGGGCCTGCACTCCAACGGCTACTCGCTGGTGCGCCACATCGTGGCGGGCTCCGGCATCCAGTACGGCGACAACGCCGCCGACTTCGGCACGACGTGGGGCGAGGCCCTGCTCGAGCCGACCCGCCTCTACACGCTGCCGCTGCTGCGCCTCATCGAGGCGACCGGCGACGCGGTGCACTCCCTCAGCCACGTCACCGGCGGCGGCATCGCCGCGAACCTCGCGCGCGTGCTCCCGCAGGGCACCTGGGTCGAGGTCGATCGCTCGACGTGGTCGCCCTCGCTGGTGTTCCGCGTCCTCGCCGACCTCGGCGGCCTCGAGCTCGAGGCGACCGAGGGCACCTGGAACCTCGGCATCGGGTTCCTCGCGGTCGTGGCCTCCGACAAGGCCGAGGCCGCAGCATCCGCTCTCTCCCGTGACGGCATCGCGACGTGGC
The DNA here is from genome assembly GCF_001422925.1 of Microbacterium sp. Leaf288. Lineage (GTDB taxonomy): Bacteria > Actinomycetota > Actinomycetes > Actinomycetales > Microbacteriaceae > Microbacterium. The sequence continues at coordinate 231,523 of NZ_LMNI01000001.1, read as the reverse complement.
AGGTGGGTGTCGTGCGCACCGGCGACCGCCCGGCCGACGGCCACTGGGAGCAGGGCGCCAAGGGCGTCGACGGCGGCGCGGTGCGCCTCGTGGGCGCGTACGCAGACCACGCGGCTCGCTGAGCCGCAGTCAGAACACAGCAGGAGCAGGCAACACCCATGTGCGGAATCGTCGGAATGGTGGGCCGCGGGTCCGTCAACCAGGAGATCTACGACTCCCTCCTCCTCCTCCAGCACCGGGGTCAGGACTCCACGGGCATCTCGACCGCCGAGCGCAACGGCGTCGTGCACATGCACAAGGTCAAGGGGCAGGTGCGCGAGTCGTTCCGCACGCGCGACATGCGCGCGCTCCTCGGCGAGATCGGCCTGGGCCACGTCCGCTACGCGACCAAGGGCACGGCGTCGAACGAGGAGGAGGCGCAGCCCTTCTACGTGAACGCCCCGTACGGCATCGTGCTCGTGCACAACGGCAACCTCACGAACACGCGTGAGCTCACCGAGGAGCTGTTCCACAAGGATCGCCGCCACCTCAACACGTCCTCCGACACGGAGCTGCTGGTCAACGTCCTCGCGAACGAGCTCCAGTCCTCGATCTCGGGCCTCGAGCTCGACCCGGCGCAGGTGTTCCACGCGGTCAGCCGCGTGCACGAGCGCGTCGAGGGCTCGTACGCGGCGATCGCGCTGATCGCGGGCTACGGCCTGCTGGCGTTCCGCGACCCCTTCGGCATCCGTCCCCTCATCCTCGGCACGCGCAAGAACGACGACGGTCACTATGAGTGGGTCGTCACGAGCGAGTCGCTCGTGCTCGAGAACGGCGAGTTCGAGGTCGTCCGCGACGTCGACCCGGGCGAGGCCGTCTTCATCGACCTCGAGGGCAACCTGCACACGCAGCAGTGCGCCACCGACGCGCAGCTCGTGCCGTGCTCGTTCGAGTACGTGTATCTCGCCCGCCCCGACTCGGTCATGAACGGCATCTCGGTCTACGAGGCGCGTCTTCGCATGGGCGACCGGCTCGCCGACACCATCGCGAAGTACACGCCGAAGGAAGCGATCGACGTCGTCATGCCGATCCCCGACTCGTCGCGCCCGGCGGCCATGCAGGTCGCCCGCAAGCTCGGCGTCGAGTACCGCGAGGGCTTCTACAAGAACCGCTACGTCGGCCGCACGTTCATCATGCCGGGCCAGGCCGCGCGCAAGCGCAGCGTGCGCCAGAAGCTCAACGCCATGTCGAGCGAGTTCAAGGGCAAGAACGTGCTCCTCATCGACGACTCCATCGTGCGCGGCACGACGTCGAAGGAGATCATCCAGATGGCACGGGATGCCGGGGCCAAGAGCGTCACGTTCGCCTCGGCCGCGCCGCCCGTGCGTTACCCGCACGTCTACGGCATCAACATGCCGTCGCGTCACGAGCTGGTGGCCCACGGCCGCACGATCCCCGAGATCGCGGAGGAGCTGGGCGCCGACTTCGTCGTCTACCAGGAGGTCGAAGACCTCAAGGCGGCGATCCTCGAGGGCTCCGACGTCGAGGATCTCGACATGAGCTGCTTCGACGGCCGCTACATCACGGGCACCGTCACCGACGAGTACCTCGCCTGGGTCGAGGGCTCGCAGGAGTCCTGACTCTCCTCTCGGCCCGGGCCGAGGCATCCGTCCACGCCCGTAGGGTGGATAGGTGAAGTCGTCTCCTGCCCGCCCGCTCTGGCAGGGGAGGACCCTCGCGCTCGTCGGGATCGTGCTGTTCGCGTTCTCGCTGCGCTCTGCGGTCGCCTCGCTGTCGCCCCTCTACGACCACATCGCGGCGGACTTCGCCGTTCCGCCGGCGGTCATCGGGCTCATCGGCACGGCGCCGCCCGTGTGCTTCGCGATCTTCGGGCTGCTGACGCCCGCCCTCGAGCGCCGGTTCGGGCTCGAACGCCTCGCCGTCGCCGCGATGGCGGTGGTGACGCTCGGGCTCGTCGCGCGCAGCTTCGCGCCGAGCTGGGGGCTGCTGCTCGCCGGCACCGCGCTGGTGTTCGCCGCGGTCGGCACGGGCAACATCCTGCTGCCGCCGCTCGTGAAGCGGTACTTCCCCGACCGCATCGGCCTGATGACGACGATCTTCTCGACCACGATGGCCGTGTCGACCTTCCTGCCGCCCCTCATCGCCGTTCCGATGGCGGATGCTGCGGACTGGCACGTTTCGCTGGGCCTGTGGGGCGTCTTCGCCCTGGTGGCGATGATCCCGTGGATCGGTCTCGCGCTGCGCCACCGTGCCGAGCAGGCCGCGAAGGACGACGACGACATCGAGGAGCCGAGCCCGCTGGCGTTCGGCCGCATGTGGCGGATCCCGCTCGCGTGGGCGCTGCTCGTCTCGTTCGCGGTGTCGAGCACGATCGCCTACACGTCGTTCGCGTGGATGCCCCAGCTGCTCGTCGACATCTCCGGCGTCACGCCCGCCACGGCCGGTGCGCTGCTGTCGCTCTTCGGATTCATGGGCCTGCCGGCATCCCTCGTGGTGCCGCTGCTCGTCACGCGCTGGAACGCCACGCGACTGTTGTTCGGGGTCGCGGTCGCGTGCGGGTTCGCCGGCATCGCCGGGTTCCTCTTCGTGCCGACGGCCGCGCCGTGGCTCTGGGTGGTGCTGCTCGGGCTCGCGCCGCTGCTGTTCCCGATGATCCTCGTGCTGCTCGGTCTGCGCACGCGCACGCACGAGGGCTCGGTCGCGCTCAGTGGGTTCGCGCAGAGCGGCGGCTACGCGATCGCCGCGTTGTTCCCGTTCGGCATCGGTTTGCTCCACGAGGCGACCCACTCGTGGACGGGTCCGCTCATCGTGCTGGCGATCGTCGTCGCGGCCGCGATCCCCGCGGGCGTCGTCGCTGCGCGCCCCCATACCGTCGAGGACGACTGGGAGCGCCGGCACGGCGCCTGGTGAGGCATCCGCGGTGCCCTGGGCATCCGGGGTCGACGAACACCGATCAGGCCGCCAGAGCGGCGGCCGACATGCGAGGTGTTACGCCTGCGACGACGAGAGCGGCGAGGTCTCGTCCTCGTCTTCGTCGTTGTACTGGTCGGCCCACTTGTCGACGTACTCGTCGTCATGGTGACCGAGCTCGCGCTCGAGTGCGGAGTAGTTCACGTTGTACGTGTCGTACTTCAGCTCACGGGCGATCTTGGTGTGCTTCGCCTTCTGACGGCCACGCCCCATGCGAGACCCCCTCATTTAAGGTCGCGGGCTATTTTGGGAGGCTCTCGGCCTCGCAAACCCGGGCATTCACGAATCCGGCTTCGAACCGGTAAGAGTAGCATTCAGGATAACACGGAGCCCCGGTAACCCGGCCGTTCCGACGCCAGTGGTGGACGAGGAGTGCGGACATATGACCGACGAGGCATCCGAGCCGGAAGGCGGCGCGACGACCGATGCGAGCCTGCACGGGGCGGTGATCGCGGGTGTGATCCCCGACCAGTCGCCGCGGGTCCTGAAGGAGGCGGCGCGCTACGCGAAGCTTCTTCAGGCGCCCCTCGTGGTCGTGCACGTCGACATCACACGCTTCGTCACCTACGAGGATCCCGACGGGTACGTCCACTCCGCGCCGATCGACATCAACATCGCGGCCGGCGAGGGCGAGCTGGTGAAGGTGCAGGACGCCGCAGCATCCGTCCTCGGCGATTCCGGGCCGGACTGGACGGTACGCCAGCTCGTGGGCGACCCCGCGATGGCCCTCAAGCACTTCGCCGACGAGATCGACGCGCGCCTGCTCGTCGTCGGCACCCGCAAGCGCGGCTTCGGCGAGTCGGTCCGCGAGTTCTTCACCGGCTCGGTCGGCGCGCGCCTCGCGCACCGCCAGCACCGCCCGATCCTGATCGTCCCGCTCGGCGAGCCCGTGCCCGACGACGAGGAGATCTGGCCCGCCTGAGCCCCCGGGCCCGCCTGAGCCCCGGTTCGGCCCGGACTCCGTTCGGCCCGTCCCCGGGCCGCCGGCCCCGCGCCGCCCTTCAACGGTGAGACGACAGCCGGCGGACGAGACCCTGGGTGAACCCCGAGGTCTCGTCCGCCGGCTGTCGTCTCACTGGTTTGGGTTGTGGACCGACTCGTGCGAGGGGACGGATGCTGCGGCTCAGCCGCGCAGCGCGCGTGTCACGTCGCGGGCCACACGGTCGAGCTCGCTCGCGAGCTGGTCGACGATCGACGAGGCGAGCTCGCCGCCCCGGGCGACGTGGACGCGGACGTCGCCGCGCACGTTGGCACGGAACTCGTTCACGAGGGCGTCGACGCGCTGCACCTGCTCACGGCTGCGCACCCGCGGGTCGTCCTCGCGCGAGGGCTGAGGTGTCGTCTGGCGCTCCTCGCGCGAGGCGGCGGCGAGGTCGGCGCGGAGGCTCTTCATCGCCTCGCGGACGCTCCCGCGCACCTCGTCGGCGATGAGCCGCACCGAGTCGGCGAGGCCGGCCTCGATGCCCTCGAGCTCGCCCGCGCGCGACTGCACCTCGGCGTGGCCGGCCTCGGTGATCGCGTACACGGTCTTGCGTCCGTCCACGGTCTTGGTCACGAGGCCCTCCTCTTCGAGCTTCGCCAGACGCGGATAGATGGTGCCGGCACTCGGGGTGTAGGTGCCCCCGGTGCGGTCCGACAGGGCCTGCATGATGTCGTAGCCGTGGCGCGGCCCCTCATCGAGCAGGTTCAGCAGGTACAGGCGAAGATCGCCGTGCGAGAAGACCGGGGTCATGGTGTTCACAGCCCTTCTCGGTCGAAGCCGTCCGCCGCTTCACCGGCGGCCGCCTCGTCGACACCCGCAGCGGGGGCCGACGACTCGGCCGAAGCCGGAGCCGGAGGCGACACCGGGGCGTCGACGGACGCGGGGGGCGCAGCATCCGTCACCGGAGAAGCCGCGCGGCGCAGAACCGTGATGTCGCCCGAGACGCTGTGGGCGCGCACGTCGGCGAAGCGGCCCGAGAGCTCGCCGACGGAGCCGGCGTAGTTGGTGGTCGGGCCGGTGCCGTTGCCGGAGCGCACGACGCCGTCCACCTGGACCTTGCCGCTGACGCTGCGGATGACGTAGTTGGCCGGATGGCCCTCGTCGAGGCGCACGGTCGAGGTGCCGCTGACGGTGTTGAGGCCGACCGACAGGATGTCGCCGACCGAGTCCACGAGCACCGAGCCCGAGACCGTGTCGATGGTGGCCTTGCGGAGGGTTCCGGTGGTGGCCACGTCGCCCGAGACGCTGTTGGCGTTGAGCGAGCCGACGAGCTCGCGCACCTGCACGTCGCCCGAGACGGCGTTGACCGAGAGGTCGCCGGTGAGGCCGTCGACGATGATGTCGCCTGACACGGTGTTGAGCGAGGCGTTGTTCTGCAGGCCCGAGACGAGGGCGCTCGCGCTGACGACGCCGAGGGTGAGGGCGACCTCGCGGGGGACCGCGACGCTGATCTCGGCCTTCGGGCCGGTGTTGCCGAAGTTGCGGAACACCTCGAGGAAGTTGTCCCAGCGCAGCTGCGGGTGGTCGATCTCGACGTGGTCGTCGGCGACCTCGATGCGGAGGTCCTTGACGGTGACGTCGTGCACTTCGATGCGGACGCCGGGCTCGTCGTGGGCGATCACGTCGACCTGCCCGCCGACGAGGCCGATCTTGAGCGTGCGCACGTCCTCGATGTCGATGACGCGCGTCTCGCCCGGGTGGATGATCCACTTCTCCAGGGTCATGACTGCTTCTCCTGCGTATCTCTGAGTTGGTCGGAGTCGCGATATATCGCGTGATGCGAGGATAACACGATATATCGCGTCTGTGTCAAGGGCGCGGGTCTCGATCCTCAGGTTCCTCCCGGGTTTGGGGCGCGTCGCGCACGGTTGGGGCGTGTCCGCCGCGCCCCGATTGGCCGCGGCGCGCCCCCGAACCAGAGGGCGAATGGATGCCGCGGCTTGACCTTGACGCAACGTCAACCTTTAGCGTTGTCAGCGACGACGAAGAGACGAGAGGAGGTCGTCATGGAAGACGAGCAGGAGTGGTCGATCCAGCAGATCGCGAAGCTCGCCGGCACCACCAGCCGCACCCTCCGCCACTACGACGACATCGGCCTGCTCGCGCCGTCGAGCATCGGCCACAACGGCTACCGGTACTACGGCCAGGCCGCGCTCGTGCGGCTGCAGCGCATTCTGCTGCTGCGCGAGCTCGGACTCGGGCTGCCGCAGATCGCCGCGGTGATCGAGCGGGAGACCGGCGAGGTGCCCGCCCTCGAGGCGCACCTGTCATGGCTCCGGCAGGAGCAGAGCCGACTGGCGCGGCAGATCGCGTCGGTCGAGAACACGATCAGTGCAGTGAGAGGAGGTGAACGACTGATGGCAGAGAACATGTTCGACGGCTTCGACCACACGCAGTACAAGGACGAGGTCGAACAGCGCTGGGGAAAGAAGGCGTACGCCGACAGCGACCGCTGGTGGCGCTCGATGAGCGCCGACGAGAAGACGGCGTGGCAGCAGCGGGTCTCAGACCTCGGCCGTGACTGGATCGCGGCCGCGGAATCCGGGATCGCCCCCGACAGCGACGAGGCCCAGGCGGTCGCGAAGCGGCACGTCGAGTGGCTGACCGGCATTCCCGGGACGCCCGCGGCGGCGCCCGGCGGCGACGTGAAGGCGTACGTGATCGGCCTCGGCGAGATGTACGTCGCGGACCCGCGGTTCGGCGCGAACTACGCGACGAGCCAGGGCGGCACGCACGGCGCCGAGTTCGTGCGCGACGCGCTCCGCGTCTACGCGGACGCGAACCTGTAGTCCTCCTCGCTCACCTGTCGCGATGTGCCGGTCCGACCGACGATTCGTGACAGGTGAGCGGGAAGCGCGCCCACCGCGAGAAGACAGACGGATGCCGCGGCCAGCAGTGGCCGCGGCATCCGTTCGTCAACTGATCCTGTGGTGCAGGGGTCAGGTGCGTCGTCCGCCGCTGATCACTCGGAACAGGAAAGCGATCAGGGCGATGACGCCGACGATGATGGCCACCCACAGCAGCCAGCTCAGCGCCGTATTCAGGCCGCCGACGATCGCAAGGATGATCGCGACGACGATGATGATGATCAGGGCGAGGTTCATAGGAGCTCTCCTTCTTCGTCGTCGATGCATGTGATGCATCGCGTGCCTCGTGGGCACATCTCGACAGTGGCACCCGGAGGGCAGGGTCCGTAGGGGGTTGACGAGCCTCGTCGGCCGGTGATACGCCGGGCCTACCGGCGCGGTGCCTAGGGCGGTCCGGCGGGCGCTGTCAACCCCCGTGAGCGTTCGGGACCGCGTCCGTAGCTTCGCGGGTATGAGCACATCCGCGACCGATCCGACGACCGCTCACCACGAGGACGGCTTCCCGGCGCAGCACCAGGAGCAGCCGGGCCTCACCGATGAGACGCGACCCGAGCCCGACCACGGCGAACGCTCGTATCAGGGCGCGCTGCGGCTCTCGGAGCGCCGGGCGCTCATCACGGGCGGCGACTCCGGCATCGGCCGCGCCGTCGCCATCGCCTTCGCCCGCGAGGGTGCGGACGTCGCGCTGACCCACATGCCGGAGGAGCAGGAGGACGCCGACGACACCGCGCGGTGGATCACCGAGAGCGGTGCGCGAGCCCTCCCGCTGGAGGGCGACCTGCGCGACGAGGACTTCTGCGCCGAGATCGTCGAGCGGACGGTCGGCGAGTTCGGCGGACTCGACGTGCTCGTTCTCAATGCCGCGTATCAGAAGGATCGCGACGGCATCGAGAACCTCGAGACCGAAGAGCTGGACCGCGTCTTCCGCACCAATCTGTATGCGCAGATGTTCACCGCGCGTGCCGCGATCCCTCACCTGAAGCCCGGATCGTCGATCATCGTCACGACCTCGATCCAGGCGTTCAACCCGTCGCCGGGGCTCATCGACTACGCGATGACCAAGGCTGCCCAGGTCGCGTTCGTCAAGGCGCTCGCCGAAGAGCTCGGCCCGAAGGGCATCCGCGTGAACGGCGTCGCGCCGGGACCCATCTGGACCCCGCTCATTCCTGCGACGGGATGGGATGCTGAGCGCCTGGCGACGTTCGGACAGGACACGCCGCTGGGCCGCGCGGGTCAGCCCGCCGAGCTCGCCGGCGCCTACGTGTACCTCGCGAGCGACGGCGCGTCGTTCACGTCGGGCGCCATCCTGCCCGTGACCGGAGGGAAGGGCCTGTGAAACCCGCCCCCGCGGCGGTGGACGAAGGAGGAAGCCATGCCAGGACGACGCGGATCGAACCTCAAGGACCGCGAGATGTACGAGGAGCTCCGCAAGGACGGCGCCTCGAAGGAGAAGGCCGCACGCATCTCGAACGCCGCGGCAGCGCAGGGCCGCAAGACGGTGGGCAGCCGCGGTGCGAAAGCGAAGGACTACGACGACCGCACGGTGCCCGAGCTGCGCAAGCGCGCGAAGGAGCTGGGCTTGACGGGGTACTCGGGCAAGAAGAAGTCCGAGCTCATCTCGATGATCCGCAATCACTGACGCAGCAGGAGACTCGGCCGGAGGGTCGCCCGAGCTCGTCGGCCGGCCCTGCGATCCCGGTAGCGTGATCGGATGCCGAAGCTCGCGCGCGTCCGTCCCTACGAGGACCCCGGCTTCCGTCGGCTGCGGTCCGGGTCGGGCTTCCGGTACCTCGACGCGAAGGGCCGCACGCCCGGACCCCGGCACCTGGACCGGATACACGGCCTGGTGATCCCGCCCGCGTGGCAGGACGTGTGGATCAGCACGCGGCCCGACGGGCACATCCAGGCGGTGGGTGTCGACGACGCCGGCCGCCGCCAGTACGTCTACCACCCCGACTGGACCGCGGGCCGAGACCGCGGCAAGTTCGCGCGGTCGCTCGCGCTCGCCGAGGCGCTGCCGCGCGCGCGGGCGCGCGTCACCACGTCGATCCGCCGCGAGGCGCTCGACCGCGAGCGGGTGCTCGCGGTCGCGTTCCGCCTCCTCGACGACGCCGCCCCGCGCATCGGCTCGGAGCGGTATCTCGCCGCGCACGGCAGCCGGGGCCTCACGACGCTGCAGCGACGGGATGTCTCGGTCGAGGCATCCGTCGTCTCCTTCGCGTTTCCGGGCAAGAGCGGCAAGCACCAGGTGCTCGAGCTCGACGACGCCGACCTCGCCGCCGCGATGGAGCTGCTGGCCACGGGTCGGCCGCGGTCGCCGCTGCTCGCGTGGCAGCGGGGCGGGCGCCGGGTCGCGCTCACCCCGGCGGAGGTGAACGCGTACGTGCGGGCTCTCACGGGCGGCAAGTTCACCGCGAAGGACTTCCGGACGCTGCGCGGCACGATCCTCGCGGCCGAGGCGCTTGCACGCATCGGCACGGTCGACACCAAGACCGACCGCAAGCGCGCCGAGGTGCTCGCCGTGCGCGCGACGGCCGAGGCGCTCGGCAACACCCCGGCGGTCGCGCGGGGGTCGTACATCGACCCGCGGGTCTTCACGCGGTACCGCGAGGGGAACCTGCTCGACCTCTCGATCACGCCGGAGTCGGCGATCCGGGGGCTGCTGCGGCCGGGACGCTGAGCCGGCGTTGCGACCGCGCTCGGGGCGTTTCGACTCGCTCGTTCCTCGCTCGCTCAACGAGCGAAATCTCTGACTTCCCGCTCGTTGAGCGGAGCGCGCTCCGGCGCGCGAAGTCGAAACGCTCTGAGTATCCGGGATCATCGGGCGAGTAGCGTGAAGGGATGCCGCAGCCCGTCGATCCCCGGATCCTCGGGGTGACGGTGGCCGGGGGCGCGATCGGCGTCCTCGCCCGCGCGCTCGTGCTCGACCCGGTGACCGATCCCACGGCGGTGCCGTGGGTGACGCTCGGGATCAACGTGGTCGGGTCCCTCATCCTCGGGGTCGTCGTCGGCTGGCTCGATGATCGGCGGCCGATGCTCCGCTCGTTCCTCGGGACGGGGATCATGGGCGGCTTCACGACCTACAGCGCGTTCGCGGTGGCCACTGCTCTGTGGGTCGCGACGCCGTGGATGGCCGCGGGGCTGGCGGCAGCATCCATCATCGCGGGTGTCGTCGGCGCGATCGTCGGACTGTTCATCGGACGCCGGATCGCCGACCGGCCCGGCGAGATCGAGTACCCGGAGGACGCCGAGTGAGCCCCTGGCTGCTGGTCGCCGCGCTCGCGGGCGGCGTCGGGGCGGGGCTGCGGTACGTCGTCGACCGGTGGCTGACCCCGGCGAACGGTGCACGTTTCCCGTTAGGGATCCTCGTGGTCAACGTGTCGGGCTCGTTCGTGCTCGGCGTGATCACCGGGCTCGGCACGGCCATCGCCCCGGAGTTGTCGCTCGTGCTCGGGCTCGGCCTGCTCGGCGGGTACACGACCTTCAGCACCGTCTCGGTCGAGACCGTGCTGCTCGCCCAGCGGAAGCGCTGGCGGCACGCCGCCCTCAACCTCTTCGGCACGCTCGCGCTCGCAGCCATCGCGGCGGGTCTCGGCCTCCTCCTCGGGGGAGCGGTTTCATGAGAGCCGCATGAAATACTGAAACGCGATACATCTCCGTATCGTGCGGGCTCCCGCCCTCCCCCTGCATAACCTCACCAGCGAAGGCCTCCGTGTGTCGAACCTCGCCGTTCTGAGTCTCAAGAACCGCGCGCTCATCGCGCTCATCACGATCGTCGCCGCCATCTTCGGCGGTCTCGCGCTCACGAACCTCAAGCAGGAACTGATCCCGTCGATCGAGTTCCCCGCGCTCATCGTCGTCTCGACGTACCCGGGCGCGTCGCCCGAGGTCGTGAGCAACGACGTGTCGGTGCCCATCGAGACCGCCATCCAGGGCGTTCCGGGGCTCGAGTCGACGAGTGCGACGAGCACCACGAACGCCTCGATCGTGCAGGCGTCCTTCACCTACGGCACCGATCTCGCGACAGCCGAGCAGAAGATGACGCAGGCGATCAACCGCATCAAGTCGCAGCTGCCGACCGGGGTCGAGCCCAGTGTCATCTCGGCGAGCATCGACGACTTCCCGGTGATCCAGCTGGCCGTGACCGGCTACGACGACGAGGCGACGATCCAGGCGCAGCTCGAGGCATCCGTCATCCCGGATCTCGAGGACGTCGCGGGCGTCAACGCCGCGCAGATCGTCGGCGGCGTCGGCCAGCGCGTCACGATCACCCCCGACCCGGCGAAGCTCGCCGAGGCCGGCTACACGCAGCAGGCGATCCGCGACGCGCTCGACCAGAACGGCGTGCTGTTCCCGGGTGGCGAGATCACCGAGGGCGACGAGACGCTGACGGTGCAGACAGGCTCGAAGATCTCGTCGGTCGACGAGATCGCGGCGCTGCCGCTCGTGCCCTCGACGGCCGACCAGTTCGTCGCAGGCCCGAAGACCATCGGCGACGTCTCGACCGTTGCGGAAGAGGCCGATCCGGTCACGACCATCTCGCGCGTGAACGGCGAGCCGGCGCTCACGATCGCCGTCACGAAGCTGCCCGCCGCCAACACGGTCGATGTGTCGCGCGGCGTGCTCGCGGTGCTGCCCGACCTCGAGGACTCGCTCGACGGCGCCGAGTTCACGGTCGTGTTCGACCAGGCGCCGTACATCCAGGAGTCCATCGACACCCTCGCGAAGGAGGGCCTGCTCGGCCTCGTCTTCGCGGTGATCGTGATCTTCATCTTCCTGCTGTCGGTGCGCTCGACGCTCGTCGCGGCGATCTCGATCCCGACCAGCATCCTGATCACGTTCATCGGTCTGCAGGCGTTCGGCTACTCGCTCAACATCCTGACCCTCGGCGCGATCACGATCGCGATCGGGCGCGTGGTCGACGATTCCATCGTCGTCATCGAGAACATCAAGAGGCATTACGTCGGCGACGCAGACAAGGGCGACTCGATCCGTCGCGCGGTGCGCGAGGTGGCGTCGGCCATCACGGCGTCGACGATCGTGACGGTCGCGGTGTTCCTGCCGATCGCGTTCGTCGGCGATGTCACGGGCGAGCTGTTCCGTCCGTTCGCGATGACGGTGACGATCGCCATGACCGCGTCGCTGTTCGTCGCGCTCACCATCGTTCCGGTGCTCGCATACTGGTTCCTCAAGCCCGGCAAGCCGATCCTCGACGCCGGGGGCGTCGCGGTCGACCCGGAGGACCCGGCGGCGCCGCCGAGCCGCCTGCAGAAGTCGTACCTGCCGATCCTCCGCTGGACGCTCCGCCATTCGTGGATCACGCTCGCCCTCGCCGTGCTGGTGCTCGTCGGCACGATCGCCGCGGCCCCCTTCATGAAGACGAACTTCCTCGGCGACTCGGGCCAGAACACGTTCACGATGACCCAGGACATCGGCCCGGCCCCCTCGCTCGAGGCCGAGAGCGCAGCCGCGGAGCAGGTCGAAGAGGTGCTCCTCGACATCGACGGCATCGAGACCGTGCAGGTGTCGATCGGCTCGAGCGGCTCGGCCCTGCGCGACGCCTTCTCGGGCGGCGGCAGCGGCATCACGTACTCGATCACCACCGACCCGGGCGTCGACCAGGTCGCGCTGCGCGAAGAGGTGCAGGAAGCGGTCGCCGACCTCGACGACGCCGGTGAGATCACGGTCGCCGCGGGGGGCGGCGGCTTCGGCTCGACCGACATCGCGATCGACGTGACGGCTCCCGATTCGTCGACGCTTCAGGACGCGACGGATGCTGTCATCTCGGCCGTCGAAGGAGCCGACGGCGTGGGCCAGGTCACGAGCAACCTGTCGGCCTCGCTGCCGTACATCGCCGTGGCGGTGGACCGCGACAAGGCCGCGGAGCTCGGCCTCTCGGAGGTCGCGGTCGGCGCGCTGGTGTCGAACACGATGCAGCCGCAGTCGATCGGCACCGTCGAGATCGACGACACGTCGCTCACGGTCTACCTCGCGGCGTCCGAGACGCCGGCTTCGCTCGACGACCTGCGCCAGCTGCGGGTGCCGAGCGCCACCGGCCCGATCCCGCTCGAGCAGGTCGCGACCGTGGAGGAGAGCGAGGGTCCGACCTCGATCACCACCGAGGGCGGCCAGCGCACGTCGACCGTCACGGTGACCCCGTCGACCGACAACCTCCAGACCGCGACGGCCTCTGTCACGACTGCGCTCGCCGACGCCGACCTTCCGTCGTCGGCCGACGCGACGCTCGGCGGCGTCGTGACGCAGCAGCAGGACGCGTTCTCCCAGCTCGGCCTGGCGCTCCTCGCGGCGATCCTGATCGTCTACATCGTGATGGTCGCGACCTTCAAGTCGCTGCGTCAGCCGCTGCTGCTGCTCGTGTCGGTGCCGTTCGCGGCGACCGGCGCGATCCTGCTGCAGATCATCACGGGCGTGCCGCTCGGCGTCGCCTCGCTCATCGGTGTGCTGATGCTCATCGGCATCGTGGTGACGAACGCGATCGTGCTCGTCGACCTCGTGAACCAGTACCGCGAGAAGGGCCTCACCGCACACGACGCGGCGGTGGCCGGTGGCTCGCGACGCCTCCGCCCGATCCTCATGACGGCGCTCGCGACGATCTTCGCGCTCACGCCCATGGCGCTCGGCATCACCGGTCAGGGCGGCTTCATCTCGCAGCCCCTCGCGATCGTCGTGATCGGCGGTCTGGTGTCGTCGACCGTGCTGACGCTGCTCGTGCTGCCGACGCTGTACAACCTCGTCGAGGGTGCGAAGGAGCGGCGCATCGAGCGGCGCAAGCGCCGCGACGAGGGTGATGGCGGCGGCCCGGCTCCGGAGGGCGATGGCCCGGATGGCGGGACGGATGCTGCGACCGCGGGCGTGCTCGTAGGTGCGGGTGTCGCTGCCAGTGCCGCTGGTGCCGCGGGTGCGGGTGACGTTGCGGGTTCGGGTGCAGCCGGTGATGGCGGTGCTGCAGGGGTTGCCGGTGGGGCGGCGTTCGAGACCCGGCGGCAGCGTCGTCAGCGTGCGGTGGGCGGCTCGGCCGATGCCGAGACCGCCCAGGTAGCCGTGCCCGAGATCGAGGAGGGCCCCGACATCGAGGTGTCGGACTCGACCCCTGCACCCGTCGAGGCCGCGCCCGCCCGCGAGGTGGCTGCGCTGGAGGCTGACGCCGAGCCCGCGGCAGAGGTCGAGGCCGGGGCCGAGGTCGAGGCGGGGGCTGAGGTCGAGCCCGAGCCAGCAGGGGAGGTTGCCGCGCTGGAGCCCGAGGTCGAGCCCGAGACGGTGGAGCCCGACGTGGCGTCCGCTCCGGAGGCCGCGGGCGCTGAGCAGCCGGCTGTGTCTGAGCCTGAGGCCGCCCAGGCGCCCGAGGTCAGCGTCTCGGGCGACACCCAGGCACCGGAGAACACGGAGCCGGGGGACGGCGACGGGCTGGGCGGCGAGGCGGCCGAGGCCTCTGACTCCACGACGGAAGCGGCTGATGACGCGGCGCCGGGGGAGACTCCCGATGAGCCGGAGCCCGCCGCAGAACCTGAGCCCGCAGCGGAGTCGGACGAGACGGGCGAGCCGACGAGTGGCGCTCCGGGTGAAACCAGCGTCGAGCCGGAGCCGGTGGAATCGCCCGCGTCCGCTGAGGACTCCGCGGAAGACGGCGACAACGCTACGGGACCTGATCATGCCGACGTCGCGACCGACGAGACGGAGCCGCACGCCGGTGACGCCTCACCCGCAGGCGACGAGTCCGACGGGGCCGACGGGGCCGAGGGTGACGAGGATCGTCCCCGCGACGACCACTGACACAGGTCGGTGTCCTAGCCAGATTGCCGACGGGACTCTCCGCGTGGCCGCGCGAATAGGGCGGCCACGCGGGTCCCTTCGCGGGGCTGGGTAAACGCGCACCACCGCCGCGCGTCCCCACGCGACGGGCCGAGTCCTCAGGCGCCCGCGCGCTGGAGGACCGGCTCGCGTGCGCAGATCGACCCGCATCGGGGCGGCCTCGTACGGTGGGAGGATGGGGCGATGGGGACTGGGCCGAACGTGCATGTTCGGAGTGCGGATCTGGCCGGCGTCGACGCGATTGTGGTCGGGCGCCTTGTGAGGGCGTACCTCCTGCAGACCGAGCAGGAGAAGGCACACGAGATCGCCGCTCAGTTCACCGATGCAGACCTGCCCCGGCGCTACGTCGCGGAAGTCGAGGATCCTGCGCGCGCATACGAGAACGCGCGGGTACTCCTCGCCGAGCTGGACGGCGCGACGGTCGGAGTAGTCGTGGTGCAGCAGGTGCGCGATGGCGTCGAGATCAAGCGGCTCTGGGTCGATCCACGCGCTCGCGGGCAGCGTGTGGGATCCGCGCTACTCGATGCGGCATGCTACAGCGCGAACAGTCTTCCGATGCGACTGACTGTCTGGGATTGGCGAGACGATGCGATCGGTCTTTACCGCAGCCGAGGGTTCGTGGCTGTGCCCACGTGGGACAGACGTCCGCGCCTCGTGTGCATGGAGAAGCCCGAAATCTCAACGAACACCCTGTAGCCACGCCGGGCCTGCTCGCGCGCCCTCGCCGCGAACGGTCAGCGACCGGCCAATGAGCGGGGGTCGAGAGCCCTGCGCGCTGGCCTGGGGTGCATGGTGACGCCGGCTGCCCGCCGCGCTGCCGGAATGCGACCTGCGGGGGTCAGCTTGAGCGGAGCAGAGGCACGCTGCGATTCAGCAGCCGCGTCCAGTGTGACCGGCACCCCGGCGGCATGATTCGATCACAGTGGTTCGACCTCGGTCCCCAGGCACATACGCTCCCCGCGTGCCCAGGACGGCGGGTCAGTGTGAGCTTTCTCCGGACTGATCGATCCCCGCTGTGGGGGTTACGACCTTCACCCAAATCGGCGGATGTGGTTTGCGGCGCTCGCGGTAGAGCACAAACGCAAACGGGGCCCAGATGATCACTGCAAGACCGACTCCGACGAGCATCCCACCTATGGTGTCGGATATCCAATGCGCTCCGAGGTAGGTGCGGCTCAACATCATCAGCAGTGTGTATGCGGCTCCCACGATCCATACCCACGTGCGCCAGAAGATGATTCCCAGCGTCGTGGCGATGAGCGCTGCGTTCGCGCTGTGGCCGGACGGGAACGAACCGACGTCGGCCGCGACGAGGATATCCGTCGGACGCGGACGCCCCACGAGGTTCTTTATGACCAGGACCACCAGCGCGCTCGCGATCGCGGCGCAGACGAAATAGAGCGCCGCCCACGGCCTTCGCCAGATGAGCAAGCCGGTGATGATGACGAGCGGAACAATCGCGACCCCGCTGATGCCCCCGCCGATCCAGTTCAAGGCGAGCGCGGGGACCGTGAACACCGGCGCGCGAGCCTCGACCAGTTCTCCCATCCACTCCACCTCGAAACCGAACGGCTTGTCCGCCTGGCGATAGAAGATCACCGCGCCAAGCAGGACGACAAGCAGCAGCGCGGCAGCCGCCGAGACCACCCACCACAGGCGAGCGATCCTCACCGGCGCTGGGGCGGCGCCGTCGACCAGCTCCGAGACGTCCTCGTCATCCATCTGCTGATAGTACGTTCAACGGTCGCGGCGACGGCCGGCGCACACGGACGACAGTCCCCCACGACATCCCCAACTTGCCCCGACTCTACGAGCACCTAACGAGGTGCGGCCGTCCCAAACGCTCGCAGAAGGACCCGCCGGCGGTCGGTCGCTTTCAACGAGCAGTTCGGGCAGGTTGGACTGATGGCCTCCGCAGAACTCCCACTTGCCGTCGTCCTGATCGCTGGGCCTCAGGCATCCGGGAAGAGCACACTCGCGGCAGCGCTCGCGGCCGAGTTGCGCAAAGGTGGCGAGATGGTCGCTCTCGTCGAACTCGATCAGATTGCCGCCATGGCGCTGCCCACCCTTGCTGGCTGGGATGCCGCACACCAGATCTTCGAGTCCGTCACCGGAATGTGGGCGAGGACGAGCCTCACATGCGTCGTCGCCGAAGGTTCGGGGACGCAAGACGAAGTGCTCAAGCTCCTGCGCCAAGTTCCGGAGGGTGCAGCAACCGTCACCGTCGTCACCACCACTCCTTTCGAGGTGGCATTCGATCGCGCCAAGGCAGATCCAACGCGGGGGATCTCAAAGGAGCGAGAGTTCCTCAGTGGCGTGTACGAGCGATGGGCGCATGAGGTGACGCGTATCGACCCGGACGTGCTGATCGACACGAACACGGTTCCGATCGATCTGGGCGTCGAACACGTCAAGGATGCGATCAAGGCCGCGCGCACCAACCCGCGTCCGATAACCTAAGCAGTCCTGCGGCGCCGCAAGCCTGAGCAGCCCGCTGAGGGACCGGCCTGCGGGCGAGCCGAGCCCTCCCATCGGGGCTTGACCTCCGCTGGCGCAGGCCGCCGCACAGACTAAGTGCGCGGGACTTCCGGCTTAGTGCTCGGAGAATCTGGCTGACTCAATACGCGACCGTCCACGGCTACGACGAGCAGGTCAAACGAGAGGCGGTCGTGGATTCGCTTGAGGGGGAGCGCGAAGCGGGTCGGGGCTACGTTCGCGGATCGAGTGACGTCACTACCCAGTCCGCGATTTCCGCGGATACATCGGCAAGATCCAACGCTTTCCTCCGCCGAACCGTCTCGCTTTGCCCGTGCGCAATCTTGTTTCGACGGTTCACCATGAAGTCCAGCTCACGCTTGAGCCTCTGATCGTCCTCATTGATGAAGTCCTCGAACTTATCGGCGCGTGACGGATCGAGCTTGCGGAGAGTCTCGCCTATTCGTGCCGCGGAGGGGTTAGCCCCGCGGAAGAACTGCGTCCGCACGTACGACGCAACGGAAGGGCTGGATTTGCTCTCTGCGAATGCGCAGAACGACTCGTCGAAGGTGAACTCGACGTGACCGCACGCCCTCAAGACCAAGAATCGCGCCATCGCCTGGTCGGTCTCCGGCGATGTGTCGGAGTCCAATGAGTCAACTTCTTTGCGAAGTTCGGCGAGGCCAGCGCGCGACGAGGAGAGTGCGTGCGACGGCCAGGCACCGGCCACGCCATCAGCTGTTGCCGAAGGTCTCGGCGGCAATGCCTACTCGCGCCTTCACGACCGCCTCGTCGGCGGTTGCGCGCGACGTGGCCGCGTCAAACTTCTCGTTCGCGCTCAACGCGGTGACAGCCTCCGAGACACCAGCAGCATCACGTTGGCGAGCGAGAAAACCTTGCCTTGATGGACGCCTTTGTGGAAGGCCTGAAGAGTCTTAAGACGTTGCTGCCCATCCAGCACTAGGTATCGCTTGTCTTGCTGTCGGACGAGGAAAAGACCCGGGATCGGAAAGCCCAGCAGGAGGGACTCGACAAATCGATCCATCTGCTTCCGCGTCCAGACGAATCCACGCTGGAACCCCGCGGTTTCGATGGTCTCGTCCTGAGAGGGAGTGTTCGGGTCAGACCTGGAAGTACAGTTCCCAGTGCAGTTTGCATCCGGGGTTGAACGGCGCCGCGCAGGCCGGGCACGCTTCGGCGCGGGCGTACTCCGTGATCGTCAGCCGGTACCCGCACGGCCCGCACAGTACAGCGCGGTCGGCGCGCTCATCGGCGGACCATTGCTCGGCCGGATGGTCGACGGACTCCGCGTGACAGATGTGGCAGGGGTAGAACTCGCCGCAGCACCGGAACCTGATCGCGATGACGTCCAGGGGTGTGGAGTAGTGGATGCAGCGGGTCTCGGCATCCACCACCGGCCCGAGGACGCGGGGGCGCTCCTGCCTCATCGCAGCCCCCGCGCGGCGAGGGCGTCGCCGAGCTGATCGGCGTGCTTGAGCGAGACGACGAGGAACGGGACGACGAAGGTGCGCAGGGTCGCGCGGGCGCCACGGGCTCGTTGGGCGTCGCGGACCTCGCCGGCGAGCCGGGCGAGTACGGGGATGGTGCCGAGCGTCACCGTGAGCAGGAGCGCAGCACGCTCGGAGTCGACGCCGATGCGTCGCAGTGGGCGCAGACCGCGTTCGAACGCGTCGAGAAGCTCGCTGACGCGGGTGGTGAGGACGAGGAGCCCCGCGAGAACGAGGGATGCCGTCACCCGAGCGGTGTTGGCGGCCGCCGGTTCCGGGCCGACGAAGAGCAGTTGCCCGGCGACGGTGATCAGGACGATCCAGCGCAGCGCGAACAGCTGACGGCCGAGCTCCCGCATCCCGCAGAGGCCGTCGCCGAGCCCTGCCACCGCGTACGCGCCGACGCTGATCGCCGCCGCCGCGGCGGCCGTCCACCACGCGGTGGGCAACAGGAGCACTCCGAGTGTGACGGCGAGCAGCAGCAGCGTCTTCGGGCCGGCCGGCATCCGGTGCAGCCAGCCGTCGCCGGGGCGGTAGAGCGTCAGCATCGCAGGAGCACTTCATACTCGGCGACGACCGCGGCGGGCTCGCCGACCACCGCGACCCGGCCCCCGGCGAACAGCACGGCCGTCTCGCAGCGCTGGGCGAGGTTCAGGTCGTGGGTCACCAGGATCAGCCGGTGGCCGGCGTCGGCGAACAGATGGTCGGCGATGAGCCGCGCGTTGCGGGCGTCGAGGTAGGCGGTCGGTTCGTCGGCGATCACGAGGTCCGGTCGCCGGACGAACGCGCCGCACAGGGCGAGCAGCTGCTTCTGTCCTCCGGAGAGGTCATGAGCGGACCGCTCGGCGAGCGACGTGAGGCCGAACCTCTCGAGGGCCACCTCGACCCGCGCGCGGACCTCGGCCGGCGGCATCCGTTCGGCGCGGAGCGAGAACGCGACGTCCTCAGCGACGGTCGGCATGACGATCTGCGCGTCGGGATTGCTGAACACGAGCGCGGTGCGTCGGCGGAGCTCTGCCGCGTGGCGGGCGGTGTCGAGGCCGAGGATGCTCAACGAGCCGCCGCTCGGACGCACCAGGCCACCCATCAGCCGGGCGAACGTCGACTTGCCCGACCCGTTCTCGCCGATGACCGCCACGGTGCGCGCGTCGAGGTCGAGCGACACGTCGCTGAGCACATCCGTGTCGCCGAGCCGGAGGCTCACGGAGTCCAGCCGGATCGTCATCGCACCACCTCGACCACTGCCGCGATCCCCAGTCCGCCGCCGACCGACGCGGCGGCGACCCCGAGCGTGCCCGCGGGCCGGCCGGTGCGCACGAGTCTGCTGAACAGGCGCACGAGAGCCACGGCGCCGCTGGCGCCCCACGGGTGTCCGAGCGCGAGGGCGCCGCCGTCGGCGCAGACCCGCGGATCGTCGTCGGCGACGCCGAGCCGGTCCAGCACCGCGAGGCTCTGCGCGGCGAACGCCTCGACGATCTCGAACGCCTCCACGTCGGCGACGGTCGCACCGGCTGCCTGCAGGGCGGAGTGGATGCCGGGGGCCGCGCCGATGCCGGGAAGCGCGGGGTCGCATCCGACCACGGCGGACGCGCGCACGGCGAGTCCCGGGCCGGTGCCGGCGGGGGCGACGACGACGGCTGCCGCGCCATCGCCGATGCGCGTCGAGGTGCCCGCGGTGACCGTTCCGCCGGGAAACAGGGGAGGCAGCCGCGGCAGCAGCGGTTCGGCCCCGCCGATCGCATCGTCGTTACGGAGGCCCGCGAGCGGCACCAGCTCGGCCTCGAAGCGCCCCGCGGCTCGGGCGGCCCGGGCCCGCGCGTGGCTGCGGGCCGCGTGCGCGTCCTGCCGGGAGCGCGCGATCCCGTCGTGCTCCGCGAGGTCCTCGGCCGCCCGTGTCATGTCAGGGTCAGGGAAGCCGGCGGGTGCGAACGGGGCCCGGTCGTAGGCGACACCCCCGACGCTGCGCACCGGAGCGGTCGAGGGGCTCTCGACGCCCCCGGCCACCCGCATCCGGTCGCCGCCGCCGCGGATCGCGGCCACTGCGTCCAGCACGGCGGCGAGGCCGCTGCCGCACTGGCGGTCGACGGTGCCGCCCGGCACCGAGGGCGCCAGGCCGGCGGCGAGGGCGGCCACGCGCCCCGGGTTGCCGCCCGGGCCCATGCAGTTGCCGAGCAGGACGTCGGCCACCGTGACGGGCGAGCCCGTCGCCGTCGCGGCGTCGACCAGCGTCGCGCGGATCACGGCGGCGCCGAGCGCGCCGACGTCCAGCCCGGCGAGCGCCCGCCCGCGGGTGCCGATCGGCGTCCGGCGGGCGGCGATGATGACGGGGTCGCGGTCAGACGGCAACGCGCGGCACCTCCCCGTCCAGGACCTGGCGGACGGCTTGCGCTCGGGCCGGTTTGCCCGATGCGGTGCGTGGCAGTTCGCCGGCGAACCACTGCCGTGGCCGGTGAGCAGGTGCCAGGTGGGTCGTGACCGTTTCGCGCAGGTCATCGGCGTGGCCGTCGATCTCCACGAACGCGGCGACGAGCGCCCCGACCCGTTCGCGGGGAAGTCCGAACACGATCGCGTCTCGGATGCCGGGAACAGAGCGGAGCACCTCCTCGACCTCCTCGGGAACGATGGTGGCCGACGCGCTCAGGATCGCGTCATCCGCGCGGCCGAGCAGCCGCAACCGTCCGTCGACGAGCTCGGCGCGGTCGCCGACCGTGGCCCACGCGCCGTCGCGCCGCAGCGGACCGGGGGCGCCCGCATAGCCTGATGCGACGAATGACGACCGCACCCACAGCTCACCGTCGCGGACGCGCAGCTCCACCCCCGGGAACGCCCGCAGCCCGTCACCGTGGTCGACGGCGACGAACGACAGCTCTGCGGCGCCGTAATACGCGACGACACGGATGCCGGCGGCCCGGGCGCGCTCGCGCAGCGCGTCGTCGAGGTGCGAGCCTCCGACGAGAGCCGTCCGCAGCCGCGGCGGGGCGCCGGCGTCGAGCACAACCCGCAGCGCCTGCGGGGTGCAGTGCAGACACGTGGCATCCGGGCCGACGGCGGCGCCCAACAGCGGACGCGGGCCGCCGGCAAGCGCGTGCGCGACCGAGAACATCGTGAGCGAGGACACGGGCGGCGACGGCAGCGCGACCACGTCATCGAGGCCGACGGCGAGCAGCCTCGACACGGCGCCGAAGGAGTCCTCCCACGAGGAGGCGGTGCGCAGCACGATCCGCGGTCGACCCGCGCTGCCCGACGTCTGCGTCGCCCAGGCGATGCCGTCGGGAGAGCCCGCTTCGGCAGCCGCGGCGATCACCGCATCCCATTGGGCGCGCGGCCAGCGCGGATCGCCCACGAGCGGGATGTCGCCGGCTTCGCGCGTCGCCCACACGCGCTCGAGCAGGTCGGCCGCGTCGCCGGCGAGCGGGACGATCACGACACGGGTGCGGGATCGATGTCGGCGGGCTTCGTCGTCCACGCCCGGCGGAACGCGCGCGGGTATGCCCGCACGAGCGTCACCACGATTGCCGTCGCCAGCACCGCCTTCACCAGATCGCCGGGCACGAACACCAGGCTCATCAGCGCCGTCTCGGCCAGCGGCAGCCGCGTCACCAGGCTCTGCACCGGGATGCCGAGCGCGTACACGACGAGGATGCCGCCGACCACGACGCCGAGCAGCGTGCGCCAGGTCGTGGGCTTGCGGCCGCCGGCGTGAACGATGAGTCCGATCACGATGGCCCCGGCGACCCACCCGAGCAGGTATCCGGCGGACGGGCCGAAGAAGACGCCGATGCCGCCGCGTCCACCCGCGAGCAGGGGCATCCCGACCGCGACGAGGCCGAGCAGGACGGTGACCGACAGCGCGCCCAGCCACGGGCCGAGGATGGCGCCTGCGAGCATCACGCCCAGCGTCTGCGCCGTGATCGGCACCGCGCCGAGGATCGTGAAGCCGCCCGGCAGTCCGAGTACGGCGATGATCGCGGCGAACACCGCGACGCGGGCCAGCGCGGTCGCGTCGAGCGCGTGAACGCCTGTCTGCGGGGCGAGCGAAGATGCGGGGGGAGTGGCCATCGGACGAGGTCCCTTCGATGGATACAGTGGTCCTGAACGGTGTTCACGTGAACGCTGTTCACTATAACGCTGTTCAGTAGAGTGCTGTGATGGGGTCGGCGAGAGCAGGTCGGGGTCACACCCGCGACGAGGTCGCACGCACCGCGATGCGGATCCTCGACGAGTACGGCCTGCCCGACCTGACGATGCGTCGCCTCGCGGCCGCGCTGGAGGTGCAGCCGAGTGCCCTGTACTGGCACTTCCCGAACAAGCAGAGTCTGCTGGCGGAACTCTCCGACCGGATCGTCGCAGAGGTGGACTCCGGATCGGCGGATCCGGAGTGGGCCGCCCGCGTCCGCGCGGAAGCGCTCGCGCTTCGCGCCGCGCTGCTCGCTCACCGGGACGGTGCCGAACTGGTGGCGAGCACGTTCGCCCTCGGCCTGGGGTCCCGGGCCGCGCAGCACCGCCTCGCTGCGGCGATCGCCGCCGGCGGGTTCGACGATGAATCCGTTCAGCGGGCGACCGCGGTCCTGCTCCATTTCGTGCTCGGTCATGTCCTGCACGAGCAGCAACGGCAGCAGTATCGCGACCTGGGTGTCCAGGTAGACGGGATCGACGAACCGCGGCAGGACGAGGCATCGGATGCCGAGTTCGTGTTCGGCGTCGAGCTCCTCGTCGGGGGACTGCAGCTGCGCCGCGGCCACGGCTGACCGCGCGACGCCGGGACTGTGTGCGCCGGGCTCCGTCCGATCGCCTGGGGCGGATGCGGTAGCGTGGCGCTATCCACACGGGTGCCCTCGCAAGGGCTGAGATCGGGCTGACGCGGCCTGCGACCGTTCGAACCTGTCCGGGTAATGCCGGCGAAGGAAGTAGGAGTCGCCTCCATGGAGTCCGTCCATTCATCGCGCGTTCTCGCGCATCTGCACGACGGTGAACACGACATCCGGGTCCCGGTGGACCGGATCGCGCTGGAGCCGTCTCCTGACGGGTCGGTCAGCGCGCCGGTGACGGTGTACCGCACCCAGGGTCCGGGCAGCGATCCGGTGCGCGGGCTCCCGCCGTTGCGGGAGCAGTGGATCTCCGCACGCGAGGACACCGAGTGCTACGACGGTCGCGACCGGGATCTGCAGGACGATGGGCGTTCCGCAGTGCGCCGGGGCGCAGCATCCGCGGAATGGAAGGGTGAGAAGCGGGCCGCGCGGCGTGCCAAGCCGGGGCGCACGATCACGCAGATGCACTACGCCCGCAGCGGGATGATCACGCCGGAGATGAGGTTCGTCGCGCTGCGGGAGGACTGCGACGTGGAGCTGGTGCGCGCCGAGGTCGCCGCCGGGCGCGCCATCATCCCCAGCAACGTGAACCACCCCGAGTCGGAGCCGATGATCATCGGCAAGGCGTTCCTGGTGAAGATCAATGCCAACATCGGCAACTCCGCCGTCACCAGTTCGATCGCCGAGGAGGTGTCCAAGCTGCAGTGGGCGACCACGTGGGGCGCCGACACCGTCATGGACCTGTCGACCGGCGACGACATCCACACGACGCGCGAGTGGATCGTCCGCAACTCGCCGGTGCCCATCGGCACGGTGCCGATCTACCAGGCGCTGGAGAAGGTGAATGGCGACGCGTCGGCGCTCACGTGGGAGGTGTACCGCGACACGGTCATCGAGCAGTGCGAGCAGGGTGTGGACTACATGACCGTCCACGCCGGAGTGCTGCTGCGGTACGTGCCGCTGACAGCCGACCGGGTGACGGGAATCGTCTCACGGGGCGGGTCGATCATGGCCGGCTGGTGCCTGGCCCGCCACCAGGAGAACTTCCTCTACACCCACTTCGATGAGCTCTGCGAGATCTTCGCCCGATACGACGTCGCGTTCTCGCTCGGTGACGGGCTGCGGCCGGGGTCGATCGCCGACGCCAACGATGCCGCGCAGTTCGCCGAGCTGGACACGCTCGCCGAGCTGACGAAGCGGGCCTGGGAGTACGACGTGCAGGTGATGGTCGAGGGACCCGGGCACGTGCCGTTCCATCTGGTGCGGGAGAACGTGGAGCGGCAGCAGGAGCTGTGCGACGGTGCGCCGTTCTACACGCTGGGACCGCTGGTGACGGATGTCGCGCCCGGCTACGACCACATCACGTCGGCGATCGGGGCGACGGAGATCGCCCGCTACGGCACCGCGATGCTCTGCTACGTCACCCCCAAGGAGCACCTGGGACTTCCCAACCGTGACGACGTGAAGACCGGCGTCATCACGTACAAGATCGCCGCGCACGCCGCCGACCTGGCGAAGGGGCATCCCGGTGCCCGACTGCGGGACGACGCCCTGTCGAAGGCGCGGTTCGAGTTCCGGTGGCGCGACCAGTTCGCGCTGTCGCTGGACCCGGTGACGGCGGAGCAGTTCCACGACGAGACGCTGCCGGCCGAGCCGGCGAAGACCGCGCACTTCTGCTCGATGTGCGGTCCGAAGTTCTGCTCGATGCGGATCTCGCAAGACATCCGCGACCAGTTCGGACTCGTCGCCGAGTCCACGCGCACGACCGGGATGGCGCAGAAGTCCGCGCAGTTCAGGGAATCCGGCGGGACGGTCTACGTGCCGACGCCCGCGCTACGCCAGCCTTAGGCACTGCGCATGGCTCACTCGAACGACCAGAGGGCCGCCGGACGCGGGGAGAGCTCAGACGAGCCCCACCGTGACAGCCGCGGGGAGGGCTGCTCGCAGCCGCCTCGCGCTGTCGGCGGGGTCGTCCGCCTCGGTGATCGCCCGGACGACGACCACCCGCTCGGCGCCGGCCGCCACGACCTCCTCGATGTTCGACAGGTCGATACCGCCGATCGCGAACCACGGACGTGCCGTGGAGATGCTCGTGGCATGGCGGACGAGCCCGGTCCCGACGGCGGCGCGCCCGGGCTTGGTCGGGGTCGCCCAGACCGGCCCGACGCAGAAGTAGTCGAGATCGTCCGCGCCGGCGGCGGCGTCGACCTGCTCGGGGGTGTGGGTGGACATGCCGACGAGCACGCGCGGTCCGACGACCCTGCGGGCAAGACGGGCGGGAAGGTCCTTCTGACCGAGGTGCAGCACGGGGGCGCCGGTGACGTGCGCGATGTCGGCGCGATCGTTGACGGACCAGAGCCGGCCGTGACGGGCGGCCGCATCCGCGAGGACGCCCAA
The DNA here is from genome assembly GCF_001422925.1 of Microbacterium sp. Leaf288. Lineage (GTDB taxonomy): Bacteria > Actinomycetota > Actinomycetes > Actinomycetales > Microbacteriaceae > Microbacterium. The sequence goes on along the minus strand of NZ_LMNI01000001.1, from coordinate 205,686 downwards.
CAGGTCGAGCTGCTCGCCCCCCTCCAGAGACTTGTCCCGCAACTGGATGATGTCGACGCCGCCCGCGAACGCGGCATCCACGAAATCGGCGAAGTCGCCCTGACGGGCTCGGGCGTCGGTGCAGAGGTAGAGGCGCGCGGCGGCGAGGGACATGCGCTCAGCGTAGCGACGGGCCCCCGGGGTCTTGACGGGCCGCCCGTCGATGTGATCGTCGTCGGCGGTGGGATCATCGGGCTCAGCATCGCGTGGCGCGCGGCGCAGACCGGCCGCTCCGTGCGGCTGATCGACCCGGCGCCGGCCCGGGGCGCCACCTTCGCGGCGGCCGGCATGCTCGCCCCGGTCAGCGAGTACCACCACCAGGAGGATGCGCTCCTGCCGGCGATGCGGGAGTCCGCGGCCCGCTACCCCGAGTTCGTGCGCGCGCTCGCTCCCGCCGACGAGGTGGCGGGCTACCTCCGCAACGAGACCCTGCTGGTCGGCGTCGACCACGGCGACCGGCAGGCGCTGGCCGATCTTCACACCGCGCATCGTCGTGCCGAACTCGCCGTTGAGCCCCTCACGACCCGGGAGGCGCGAACCCGGGAACCGCTGCTCGGCCCGCGGGTGACCAGCGCCTACCGCGTCCCCGGCGATCATCAGATCGACCCGCGGATGCTCACCGCACGGCTGATCGACGAGCTCACCAGGACGGTAGCGGGGAGCCGGCGGGTCGGCATCGTCCGCGTCCAGGCGGTCGCCCTCCTGCACGACGATCCGTCGGACCACGACTCGCCCGTCACCGGGGTGCGCCTGGCGGACGGGACGACGGTCGCCGGTGCCGAGGTCGTGCTCGCGAACAGTCTCGGGGCCCGGAAGATCGACGGGCTGCCCGACGGTCTCGAGCTGCCGGTGCGACCCGTGTTCGGCGACATCCTCCGCCTGCGCATGCCCGATCCGACCCGCCCGCTCCTCGGGACGACGGTGCGAGCTCTGGTCCATGGCGAGAGCGTGTATCTCGTGCCCCGTGCCGACGGCACGCTCGTGGTCGGCGCGACACACCGGGAGGACGGACTGGAGGCCGTCTCGGCGGGCGGCGTGCACCGGCTCCTCCACAATGCGCAACTGTTGCTGCCCACCGTCGCGGAACTGCCGCTGGTGGAGGCGACGGCGAGGGCGCGACCGGGCACCCCCGACAACGCGCCCCTGCTCGGACGCATCCGGCGGCGTGACGGTGCGGCGATCTCGGGGCTGGTCGTGGCGACCGGGTTCTTTCGACACGGTGTGCTGCTCGCCCCGCTCGCCGCCGACATCGTGCTCGGGCTCCTCGACGGATACCCCGATCCGCGGTGGGACGCGTTCCTCCCCGATCGATTCGCACATCTCCGTGCCGACCTCACGGCAGAAAGGACACCCCGATGACCACGATCACCGTCAACGGCGAACCACACCACAGTTCGACGCAACCGTCCGTCGCCGACCTGGTGGAGAAGATCCTCGGCGTTCGCATCGCCCCCGATGGCACCCTCCCCGACGGGACCACCCTCGGCATCGCCGTCGCGGTCAACTCCGTGGTCATCCCGCGTGCGGACTGGGGCCACGAGCATCTCGTCGACGAAGATGCGGTCGAGATCGTCAGCGCGACCCAGGGAGGCTGAAGTGACCACCGACACGCTGCGCATCGACGGCGTCGACCTCGGCTCCCGCCTGATCATGGGAACCGGCGGCGCCCACAGCCACACCGGACTCGGCGACGCCCTCCGGGCCTCCGGCACTGAACTCACCACGGTCTCCATGCGGCGACACGATCCATCGACCAACGGATCCCTCTTCCGGCTCCTGAGCGACCAGGGCATCCGCCTCCTTCCGAACACGGCGGGATGCCTCACCGCCAGGGAGGCGGTACTCACAGCCGAACTGGCGCGCGAAGCCCTGTCGACGAACTGGATCAAGCTCGAGGTGATCGCAGACGAAGACACCCTCCTCCCCGACGGCGCCGAACTCGCCCTCGCCACCGAACAGCTCGTGGGCCTCGGATTCGTCGTCTTCGCCTATACCAACGACGACCCGGCCCTGGCGCTGCGGCTCGAAGACCTCGGTGCCGCGGCCGTCATGCCGCTCGGCGCCCCGATCGGCACCGGCCTCGGCATCCTCAACCCGCACAACATCTCGCTCATCGTCGAACGCGCACGCGTCCCGGTCGTGCTCGACGCCGGAATCGGCACCTCCTCGGATGCCGCGTTCGCCATGGAACTCGGCTGCGATGCCGTCCTGCTCGCGACTGCCGTCACCCGCGCGCAGGATCCCGTCGGCATGGCTGCCGCTTTCCGGCACGCGGTGATCGCGGGACGCCTCGCCCGCCTCTCGGGCCGCATCCCCCGACGCACCACCGCCCAAGCCTCCTCGACCATGGAAGGGCGACCCGACCTATGACCCCGACACCGCGGCCTGCCACTCTGCCGCCGCTCGTCGCGCCGGCGTCCAGCCTGGGGCCGGCGGAGATCGACCGCTACTCCCGGCACCTCCTGCTGCCCGAGATCGGAGACATCGGGCAACGGCGGCTGAAGAACGCGCGCGTGCTGGTCATCGGCGCCGGAGGTCTCGGATCGCCGGTCCTCCTCTACCTCGCCGCCGCCGGCGTCGGCACGCTCGGCATCGTGGACGACGACCGGGTGGAGGCGAGCAATCTGCAGCGCCAGATCGTGCACGGCGTCGACGACATCGGCCGGCTCAAGGTCGACTCGGCGCGCGACGCCCTGGGCACGATCAACCCGCTCGTGCATGTCCGCACTCACCCGTTGCGCCTGTCGGCCGAGAACGCGGTGGCGCTGTTCGCGCAGTACGACCTCGTCATCGACGGCGCGGACAATTTCGCCACCCGGTACCTCGTCTCCGATGCCGCGGCGTCCACCGGCAAGCCGTGCGTCTGGGGCTCGATCCTCCGGTTCGGCGCTCAGGTGAGCGTGTTCTGGAGCACCCACGGACCCACCTACCGCGACCTGTACCCCGACGCACCACCGCCTGACGCGGCGCCCTCCTGCGGCGAGGCCGGCGTACTCGGAATGCTCTGCGGAGTCGCCGGATCGATGATGGCGGCCGAGGCGATCAAGCTGATCACAGGCACCGGACGCTCCCTGCTCGGTCGGCTCTCCATCGTCGACCTCGCAGACACCACATGGCGGGAGCTGACGGTGTTCCCCGACACCAACCGGCCGCCGGTGACACGCCGCGACAACCTCCCGGACGCGTGCGCCGCCGACGTTGCCGCGACCTGCGGACCCGAGGTCATCACCGTCGAAGAGCTGACCGTGGCTCTCCACGAACGCTCCGCCGGCCGGGCGGCGTTCGAGCTGCTCGACGTCCGCGAGCCCGACGAATACGCTCTCGCACACATCTCCGGCTCGTGTTCCACGCCACTCAGCCAGATCCGAAACGCCGGACCACACTCCCTCCAGCTGCCGGTCGACCGCCCGGTCATCGTCTACTGCAAAGTCGGCCCGCGCGCCCAAGCCGCTGCGAACCTCCTCCTGGCCGCCGGGCACACCGACGTACGTGTCCTCAGCGGAGGAATCGACCGATGGACCGAGAAGTCCGAGCGGCGTCCGGAAGGGGCGCCACCCGCGTGCATCCGCGCCAATGGAAACCGCTGAGCGACGGTTGCGACTGAGACCGTCTCAGGGCCGCACTGGAGCCACCCGCCCGGGGCCGGTCGTGCCGTGTCGTCGGGCTCGAGGGCGCCGACCCCGGGTATCGGTCCGCGGCGTGCCAAGTGGTCTGTCGACAGGTCCACACGCAGGAGGCACGATCGGGGGATGGATGCTGTTGTGCGGCGCGCTTTCCGTCAGGTCGATGTCTTCGGACTGGGCTCCAACGACGGCAATCCCGTGGCTGTGGTGCTCGACGCGGATGGCCTGGCGGATGACGCGATGCGACGGTTCTCGGTGTGGACGAACCTGTCGGAATGCACCTTCGTGCTTCCTCCGACCGTGCCCGATGCGGACTATCGGGTACGGATCTTCAGCTTGAACACCGAGCTCCCCTTCGCGGGTCACCCCACGTTGGGAACGGCGCGCGCGTGGCTCGATGCCGGTGGTATTCCAGCCACGCCAGGTGTGGTCATGCAGGAATGCGGTGCCGGTGTCGTTCCCGTGCGCCTCGACGGTGACATCCTCGCCTTCGCGGCCCCGCCCCGACTCCGCTCCGGCGCGGTCGATGCCGACCTGCTCGCGGCGGTCACCGAGATCCTCGGCATCGACGAGGGGCAGATCGTGGATGCCGAGTGGCTCGACAACGGCCCCGGCTGGGTGGGTGTGCTGCTCGCAGACGCGGCGACTGTTCTGAAGCTGCGTCCGGATGCCTCCGGGCACCCCGGCCGCTGGGACATCGGCGTTCTCGGACTGCACGGAGCCGACTCGCTCCCGGCTGTCGAGGTGCGGGCGTTCTTCACGGACGGTGACGGGCCGCTCCGCGAGGACCCCGTCACGGGCAGCCTCAACGCCGCCGCCGCGGAATGGCTCATCGCCACCGGACGAATTGGAGCGCCGTACCTCGCGGCTCAGGGTGGCGCCATCGGCCGACGCGGACGCGTGCACATCAACAGCGAAGATGGTCGCATCTGGGTCGGTGGCCGCGCGGACGTCATCATCTCCGGAACCGCCGACCTCTGACCGACCCGTCAGAGCGGATCCCTCAGCGGTGACGCCGTACCTCGTTGTGAGCAAGGCGAGGCGAGGACACATCAGCTGTCGTTGATCTCCATGGTCATGTAGGCCCGACCGTCCCATCCGAAGGTCACCCGCTGATCGGGTGTCATGCCCGGGGGTCGCTGATCTTCGGCGAGCTTGTAGAAGGCGAGCGACACTCCAACCGTCCGCTCCGCGGTGGCATCGTGGGGAATGCACTGCGCTTCGGTCGCAGCGCCATCGGTCAACAGCAGGCAGTTCTCCGGTCCGTGCCGGCTCGATACTCTTGCGACCCATACCGCCCATCCGTAGTAGTCGCCGAGTGACTGCGCCCACATCGTCACGCCGCTGGCGGGAAACATCGGCCCATCGGGCCGCGAGGACACGTCGATGAACTCGCCGCGCACCCTGTCGACGAGCAGAGGGATGGTCACGCGACCGTTCGCGGTGGGGTCGGTCGCAGCGGGACTTGTGGGAGAAGGCACGGTGGCCGCGCCAGCGCTGGTCGGGTCCGGCGTGGTCTGCAGCCCGTGGACCGCCCCGAGTGCGGCCGCGGACAGCGTGACCGAGGCGACGAGGCCGAAGATCAGAAGGCGGCGGGGCGAGGGGCGGCCGGTCGCCGATCCGTCGGCCGTCGGGCCCGCATCGGATGGTGGTCCTCTGTGAGTGAAGGGATCCAGGGTGGAGTCCTCGGGCTCTGGGGCGCCTGACGCGCACGACGGCGCGGGTGCGGTCACAGACCGGGCTGCGAGGGCGAGCCCTTCGAGCTCGGACAGACGCTCCAACGCGACTTCGTCGTCGGCGATGTCGGCGTCCCGGTCATACGCGCGGCGACGTAGTGCGGCCAGTTCGGCGCGGGCAGCAGCATCCATCGTCAGCTGATCCTGCCCGCGCCGGGTGTGCGCGTCTCTGAGCTCGCCACGCTGTCACGCTACGCCCCGAGGGGGCGGCGGGGGCGAAGTCCACGAGACCGGCCTCGGATGCTTTCGGGCCCAAAGGCTCGGTCCCGTCGCGACGTTGATCCGTATCCGTGCGGTGCACGCTGATGGGGTGTTGCGGGCGATGGTCCAAGCCCTTCGCCGCGCGTCCTCTCGTCAGCGGGAGTGAGTCTTCTCCTTGGTGAGGAGCGAGATCACAAGCACGGAGGCTGCCGAGAGCGCGACCAGAATGGCGATGAGCATGACATTCGCGTCGGCGGGGAGCATCGCGCACCCAGCTGAGGTGTCTTCGTCGTCGCAGCTACGCCACGGCTGGAAGAAGTACACGACGGTCACGATGGCGCCGACCGCGGCGGTCACTGCGCTCACGACAATCAGCCAATGACGGTGCCGGTCAGCCATCGTGCACCAACCGAACGTCAGACCCCGGCGATGACGACGACGCCGGCGACGATGGCCCACACGGCGATGGCGTGGTGACGGTCGGCTGTTCAACCTCGCGGCGGGATGTTGTTGTTCATCCGGAACAGGTTGCCTGGATCGTACGTCGTCTTGGCCGCCACCAGCCGATCGTAATTCGCGCCGTACGAGGCGCGAACGAGCGCCTCCTTCTCTTCGCCGAAGCCGACGAAGTTCAGGTAAGCGCGGTCCGTGGCGAATCGCTCCTGCATCGCCGCCCAGGTCCTTCGGGTCCAGTCGATGCACCGCTCCGTTGCGTCGGGATCGAACCACGAGGTGTCGAGGCTGAGCAGGTACTTCGCGTCCCGCTGCGCGAACGCCGTGGCATCCGGAGCGACCCGTCCGATCTGGCCGCCCAACTGCCAGAAGTTCACGATCGCATCAGGCGACGGCCGGTCGGCGGCAACTTCGACGACCGCGTCCAGCAGGTCATCGCTCGGCTCACCCACCAGCAGTGACTTCCAGTAGTAGTAGCCGCCGGACGGGAAGAAGGCATCGAACGAGCTCTGGGCGACCGCCCAAGGCGCACGCCCGCTGAGGTCGAGGATCGGGGTCGCCCAGTCGAGAACCGGCGCCAGCAGCCGCTCTCCCTCGTCAGGGTCGCCCGAGTAGACGACCAACACGACCATGATCGGCATCCCATGCAGCTCCGCCGGGAAATCGTCGACCGCCGGCACGCTCCAGAACATCGCCTGCGGCCCGAACTCGTCGGGCGCGGTCGCGCAGAAGTCCCGGTACTTGCGCAGCACGGCCGGCGCATCGTCGAGCGAGAAGATCGGGGCCGCTTGGTAGATCTCGGGTCCGACCGGATGCAGCGCGAATTCGAATGACGTGACCACCCCGAAGTTGCTCCCGGCACCCCGCACGGCCCAGAAGAGCTCGGGGTTCACCGAATCGCTCGCAGTGCGCACCTGACCGTCGGCCGTGACGATCTCGACCGATCGCAAGCTGTCGAGCGCCAGCCCGTACTTGCGATGCAGCGAGCCCAGACCGCCGTGCAAGGTCAGGCCGGCGACGCCGGTCGTGCTCACCTGGCCGCCCGGCGCGGCGAGGCCCCACAGCTGCGTCTCACGGTCGACCTCGCCCCACGTCGCACCGCCCTGCACGCGCGCGATACGGCGCTCGGGATCGACGTGCACGCTGTGCATCTCTGAGAGGTCGATGACGATCCCGCCGTCGTTGACCGCATTCCCGGCGACATTGTGCGCGCCGCCCCGGATCGACACCAGCAGACCGAGTGCACGGGCGAATCCGACAGCATCGACCACGTCGGCCGTTCCCCGGCACTGCACGATCAGCGCCGGGCGCCGGTCGATCAGCCCGTTCCGGACGGCGCGAGCCTCGTCGTACGCGGCATCGCCCGGCTGGAGGACGCCGCCGCGCAGCCCCGCTGCGAACTGCTGGATCCGCTCCGCATCGATCGACGCGGCTACTTCGGCGCTCATGGCAGGCTCCTTCGACACGTCGGAAGCTGCCCAATCGACGGGTGCACCGGGCCGGGCACCGATAGTCAGCGCGTTGCCGAGCGTGACCGCGAGGGCGCCGATCGCGAGATCCGACCCCGACGCCCATCATCCTCTTGCCCTACCTGCGGAGTCCAGCATCCGGGCGCGGTCGATACGTGTCGCGTGCCACCGTCTACCGCGAATCAGCGCCGCTGCGTGGCATTCCTCGCCACATGCGAAGCGCATATCTGAACCCGCGTCGTCGCGGCCACCCGCCGCTGCGGCGGCCGGCGGCGGCGGTCAGTCCCACCCGCAACAGGGCTACGGATCGGGTCGGGCCGGGAGTCTCCTAGGCCGCCACGTACTCCTGCCGGACCGCGCCCCGCGTGGCGATCTCGATGCGCGCACGTCGCTCAGTCGGTATGCGATGCCGGGTAGACGTGTACGTCCACTCGGTCTGCGAGGTAATGGAACCGGATGATGCTTCCGGCGGGGAGCGGTTCGGAGTTCTCGGCGACCGATTCGGAAAAGAGCGCCATGTCAGCGAACAGATCCACTCCGGGCGGCACGCAGTTGGCGCCGTCGACATAGGCCGGAGGCGTGACCAGCATGAAGCAGTTGTAGCCCTGCTCATTCTCGAAGAACCAAGGTTCGATTCCCCGGTAGCTCTCGTAGCCGCGGATCGTCGTGGCGTCGGGTTGCGCGTCGAGGAAGTGGATCATCGAGAGCGCGGCGTTGCTCGCCTCGTCCGCGGTAGGACGGAGGGTGGCATCCGGATGCGCACCGACGAGCCAGCCCACCGCATACCCGACGGCGAGGACGGTGGCGAGGGCAGCCGCGACGATCGTGGCGCGGCCGCCGCGTGTCGCGGCGGCACCCCTCCATCCTGAAAGCGGCGGAATCTCGGATGCCGCGATGTCGGGTGAGATGTCGCCTCTGGGCCCTGCGCCCTCGGCGTGCCCTCCCGTCGCGGACGGCTCGCCGCCGGGCGAGCCTCCGGCCACATCGAGCTCGTCGTCTGCGGGCTTCGGTGGCCTCGGGAGGTGCGTCGCTTCCAGTTCCCACAGCCGCGCAAGCGCGGCGGGGTCCGTCTGGATGTCGGCATCAGGGCCGTACGCTCTCGCGCGGAGTTCGGCGAGTTCGCGCTCAGCATCCGATGGGACCGAGGAGGTGTCCATCAGTCGGTCCCCGGCATCAGGTGGACATAGGCGTCTACGGTGCCGCCACGGTGGATGAACCGGATGAGCCCTTCGCCGGGCAGCCCGTCGTAGTCGTCGCCGAACGACGCGATGTCGATGAAGAGCTCCGCAGGGTGAGGCGCACATCGCAGGTCGGAGAGGGTGTCGTTGGCCCGGTTCACCGAGAGGATGCACGGAGAGCCGAACCCATCTGTCCCGGACCAGATCTCCAGACCGAGGAAGGACCCGTAGCTGCGGAGTGTCGAGTCGGCGATGTGAGCCCGCGAGGCCCCGCGGGCCACCAGACCGCGAACCAGATCGTCAGGCTCAGCTGCCGTCACATGCAGAGTCTCGTCGGGACGCGGTGTCGTCACGAGTACGACCGTCAGGGCGATTGCGCTCCCGACGACTACCAGCGCGCCTGCCGCCCACGCCAGCCGACTCCATCGCGTCGCGATCATTCGCTGCCACAGCGACCGCCGGCTGCGTGCAGGCGGCGGCGTCGCAGACGCAGGACTGACCGGCGTCCGCGATTCGGGTTCCGGACCGTTCGTTGCACTCGCGCGCGGTTCACTCAACTCGCGGTCGGCATCCGAGCGGTGCGAGGACCCGTCCACGGGTGCAACGTACACCCGCAGCAGCGGCCGATCCATGGCGCAGCCGCGCCGACCACCGCTCGACCCCCGCCGTCGTCGCACGCAGCAGGATTGGAGGCGGTCGACTTCTCGCCGGGCGACTCAGTGGATCGTCTCGCCCTGCGCGAGCATGGCGACGTACTGAGCGACGCGGGCCGCACGGGTCTCCGGGCGCTTCAGGCTACTCACGCGGAAGGCCATCGCGAAGCGGTTCTGCGCGGACTGCGCGGCGAACGCGGCGGCGATCGCGGGGTCGGCGTCCAGTGCCGCCTGGAGGTCGGGCGGGACCTCGCCGTCGCGCTGACGATAGGCGGCGTCCCATCGCCCGTCCGCCTTCGCACGTTCGATCTCGCGGTGGCCGGCGGGCCGCATCCGGCCCTCCTCGATCAGGCGGGCGACGTGCTCGATGTTGACCTTCGACCACACCCCGCGCGGCCGGCGCGGCGTGAAGACCTGCAGGAAGTAGTCGGCATCCAACGACTGCTTCTGCCCGTCGATCCAGCCGAAGCACAATGCGACGTCCAACGCCTCGGCATAGGTGATGCCCGGCTTGTTCGACGCCACCTTGCGGACGCGCAGCCTCACTCCGTCGGGATCAGGACCGGACTCCAGCCAACGCTCCCATTCCTCGACGGTGTTCACGTGCAACTCGGGCTTGGCAGAGGCGGCGACCATTCTCGAACGGTAGACCCTGGCGCCGACAGGTTCCCCATTGGGGCACGACCCGCATGCGAATCCTTACGCGTCGCGCGCGCACCGGAACCCGATGTGCGACATCCCCGTGTCCTCGGACTGCGGCGAACGCGCTGCCGGCCGGAACCGCAGACAGTACTCCGGCGAGCACAGGAACGACCCGCCCTTCAACACGCGGCGTGCGGTCGCCGGGAACGCCTCGTCGGCGCTCGCCCGCGCCAGAAGATTCCGCCGCTTCTGCGGATCGACCGGACGATCCGACAGCCTCACGTGCCTGGGCGTGTAATAGTCGCTCGTCCACTCCCAGACGTTCCCGATCATGTCGAACAACCCGTATCCGTTCGCCGGATACGAACCAACCTCTGCCGTCCCCCCGACCCCCTGGTTGTCATACGGGAACCGGCCCAGCCACGAATTCGCCTGCGGCACCCCGCCAGGGTACGGATCCGCACCCCACGCGAACCGTTCGCCATCCGCCCCGCCGCGGGCCGCGAACTCATGCTCCGCTTCCGTCGGCAGCCGCGACCCCGCCCACGCGGCGTACGCGGTCGCGTCCTCGAACGCGACGTGAACGACAGGATGCTGCATCCGATCGTCGATCGATGATCCGGGTCCGAACGGGCGCCGCCAGAACGCGCCCGGCTGCCACCGCCACCACTTCCGCCAGTCACCCAGATCCACCGGACCCGCCGTCGGGGTGAACACCATCGACCCCGGGACGAGGTCGGCGGGATCCGCACCCGGAAAGCCCGCAGCATCCAACTCCCGCTCCGCGACGGTCACATACCCGGTGGCATCGACGAACACGGAGAACATCTCGTTCGTCACCTCGTACCGATCGATCCGGAACGGCTCCACGGTGCGCTCATGCATCGGCCGCTCATCCAGATAGAACTCCTCCGAACCCATCCGGAACGTGCCACCCTCGATCAACACCATCCGCTGCGTATCCACTGCCACAGCCCCACCGTACCCACCGCACCCGACCAGATCGCCGCCCGCGTCTCGCCCGCGCAGCCGAGGGAGGGGGCCTGAGCATCGACAGTCTTGCTGGGCCGTGGCGACGCACGCCGTGCATTGGCCGCCAAGCCGCTTCGGCTTGGATGCAGGCAAGCGTGAGTGTCAGCGACGACCGATCGAACGCACGATCGCGCCCAGCACCACCACAACGCCCGCAGCTGCGGCGATCACCAGGCCGGGACGCTCGCGATAGGTCTGCTTCAGCTTGTCCGTCCACTCCGCCGCGACCGTCTTGGTCTGGGCGGCAAGGCTGTCGAAATCGACGTTGTCGGCCGCATCCTTGATACTCGCGGTTGCGGCCTTCGCGGCATCGACGGCGGCATCAGCGGCTTTTCCGGCCGCGGCTCTCGCCTCGGACGCAGCGCTCTTGGCTCCATCGACGACGTCCCCGACCTTCTCGCTCACCGTGTCTGCGAGGTCGCTCACGGTTCCTGCGACATCGCTCTTCGCGGCTTGCGCGCCGGCCGAGACCTCGTCAGCGATCTGCTCCGCCGTGGCGCCGAACGATTCGGCGCCGTCGGCGGCCGACATGCGCACTCGCTCGGCGGCGTCTCGCGCCGCCTGTGTGGCTTCGGAGTTTCCCTGGGTGTCGGTCATTCTCGTCTCCCTTCGTCGTGCGATCGCGCAATCGTATGCGCGCCACCCGTGACCGAGCATGAAATCGGGGTGGGGTTGCCAGGGACGCGGACGAATGCTACGACCCTGGGTTCATCCGGGGCGGGAGAGCTCGCGCTCAGGTGATGCGGTAGTCGGCCAGATCGGCGGAACGCCGAGTTGGCGGGCGGTGTACCAGATGAGGTTGAAGAGTGCGATGGTGCCCGTTGTGCCGGCGGCGATGATGGTGCCGAGGTCGGCGACGAGGATGGACCAGGCGAGCCAGAGCACTTGGTTGAGCACGGCCAGGATCAGGAACAGCACGGACACTCCGCCGACGTGCGGTGCGCGGATGAGGGCGACGCTCTGGCCGGCGTTCGCGATCACCGCCGGGATGAGGGCGACGGCACCGTAGGCGCCCGAGCCGAAGATCTGGTCGATGCCGATCATGATCGCGGCCAGCACGAGGCCGGGGAGCAGGGTGAGGAGGAAGTTCCGGTGGAGGTGCCGTGACAGCAGGTAGAGGATCGGGATGGTCGAGGCGAGGGAGAGGGCGCTGGCGACGATCTGGGGCGCTTGGCCGATCGTGATGCCGTGGGCGGTCCACCCGATGCCGACGGCGAGGAACGCTTGCCACGCCGGCAGTGAAAGTCCCTCGACGTTTCGCGTCCGCGCGAGCCGGATGAGTTGTGGCAGTCCGAGCAGGATGGCGGTGAGGGTGCCCGCCCATCCGGGGTAGTCCGCCATCGTCATGACTGTCTCGTTCGGATCGCGGTCAGGCGTTCTTCTGGTCGCGCCAGGCGAGCCAGTCGGTCACGACGGTGAGGTCGTAGTCGGGACCGGAGAGCCCGATCGTGAACAATGTCGTCCCCATCTGGTGGAGCTCGTCGGCGTCTTGAAAGGATCGGTGGGCGATGGAGTCGAGAACGCCGGCGGAGATCTCGATCTCCGAGGTGTCGCGGCCGATGGCGCTGCCGTGGTCGGCGAGGACAGCGAGTTTGCGTTCCAGGGTGGGGATGTCGCTGTAGCTGTGCCAGATGTCGGCGTGGGCTGCGACGATGCGCAGCGTCTTCTTCTCCCTGGCTCCGCCGATGAGGATGGGGATCCTGCGGGTGGGCGGCGGGTTGAGCTTCCCCCAGCGTTCCTCGATGACGGGGAGGTTCTCGGCGAGGGCGTCCAGACGCTGTCCGACGGTGCCGAACGCGTATCCGTACTCGTCGTAGTCGCGCTCGAACCAGCCCGACCCGGTCCCGAAGATGAACCGGCCTCGCCCTGTCCCGTGGGCGCTGATCCGGTCGATGGTCCTCGCCATGTCGGCCTGCAGGTTCGCGTTGCGATAGCTGTTGCAGTTCACCAGGGCGCCCAATTCGACTCGGCGGGTCTGCTCGGCCAACGCAGCGAGCATCGTCCACGACTCGAAATGCTCACCGTCGGGGTCACCGTTGAGCGCGAAGAAGTGGTCCCAGTTGAAGAGGATGTCTACGCCGAGTTCCTCCAGCTCGGCCGCCCTGTCGCGGATCGTCTCATATGTCGCGTGCTGCGGCTGCAGCTGCACCGCAATGCGCACCGGTCGGTTGGTCATACCGTCTCCCCGGATTCTCTCCGCGTCTTCTCCACGTCGGTCGGGTGCGGAGGCTTACGGCGTGAGGTGGACGAGGCCCACCCGCCCAGCAGTTGGAGCGCGTCATGGTCAGGTGAGCCCGGTTCCGCGGTGAGCACCGTCAGCTGCACCCCTGATTCGCCCACCAGGTCCAGCCCGTTGAAATGGAGAGTCAGGTCGCCGACCGCATGGTGGTGGAAACGCTTTACTCCGGACTGGTGCTCCCACACGTCATGGCGGCCCCACAGAGTCCGGAAGTGATCGCTGCGTGTCGACAGCTCTCCGACGAGGTCGTGCAGCGGTTTGCTGTGCGGGTCGCGTCCGGCCTCGGTGCGCAGCTGCGCGACGTTGATGCCCGCGATCGCCTCCCAGTCCGGGTAGAACCGACGGGCGACAGGTTCCAGGAAGATGAACCGAGCGAAGTTCGGCGGCGTGCTGGTCGCCGTTGCGAGCATCTCGTCCATGAGCGCGCCGCCGAGCGGGTTCCAGGCCAGCAGATCCGTGCGGCCGTTGCCGACCATCGCCACGGCGGACTGCATCGAGTCGAGGAACCACTGGATGCTCGGCGACGGCCGCCATACCGGCGCCGGCTTCCCGGCCCGGCGGGCGCCGGTCGTCGTCCCTGCGGCTTGGTGCGCAAGCCGGTGCAGGTACTCGCGCTCGGCATCGTCCATCCGCAGCGCCCTGGCGACGCCGTCCAGCACCGCCCCGGACGCGCCGGCGATCTGCCCCCGCTCCAGACGGGCGTAATACTCGACACTCACCCCTGCCAGTGCGGCCGCCTCACCCCGGCGCAGCCCCGGCACGCGACGATCGGCACCCCGCGCGAAGCCCACATCTTCGGGCTCCACCCGGGCTCGCCGCGACATCAGGAAGTCGCGCACCTCGGAACGGTTGTCCATGCACACAGGCTAGGTCGACCAGCCACCGCACTGGGATGCCCTGCTAGGGCACGTCAGACCAGGGACTCCCGCCCGTGTCCGGCGAGCCGTTGGCTGGGCAGCATGCCCCAGCTCTCACTGCTCCGAATTGCACCCCAACGCGTTCTCAATAGCGTCGTCGCCGCACTCCTGCTCCTCACGATGCCTACCCTTGCCCCTGCCGGCGCTGTCCCTCCGCCGCAGGCATCCGTCGCACTCGACGACTCCGCCACGGCCGCGCAGATCGCCGCGCTTCTTCCCCTCACCGTGACATTCCACGACCGGATGGGCACCGCCGCGCTCGCGCAGCTGCCCACGCCCCTCCCGGCCGACCACGCCGCGCCGATGAACGAGTACCGCGCCGGCGACGTCGCCTACGTCACCGCCGAGCAGAGCATCGTCGTCTTCCTCACCGATGGGTCCGCGGTCCCCGACCACGGCCTCACCCTCCTCGGCCACCTCACCACTGGGCTGGACGAGCTCGTCGACTGCGGGCGCGACTGCACCCTTGAACTGACACTCGGTTCGAGGACCTGACACCGGCGCGAACCGACAACGCCCACGTGCACCTCCCTGAGGACGCGGCCAGCACCGGCCCACGCGCATCTGACGGCGTGGGCACTGTCACACCACGGAGCTTGACGGGTGCGCGGCGACTGGAAGGATGACGTGATGGTCGATCAGCAGAGGATTTGGGACGACGATGTCGCCCAGAACTATGACACTCCTGGCGAAGGCATGTTCAGCGACGACGTGCTGGGGCCGACGGTAGAGGTGCTGTCAGAGCTGGCCGGAGATGGCCGGGCAGTCGAGTTCGCGATCGGCACAGGCCGGGTCGCGATTCCGCTGGCCGAGGCAGGGGTGGCGGTGACCGGCATCGAGCTGTCGACCGCGATGCTCGCCCGGTTGCGGGAGAAGGTCGCACCTGATGATCTCCCGGTGGTGCAGGGCGACATGACGACAGCGAGCGCGGGTGACGGCTACGCGCTCGCGTATCTTGTGTTCAACACCATCTCGAACCTGCTCACCCAGGACGAGCAGGTCGAGTGCTTCCGCAACGCCGCCCGGCACCTGCGTCCCGAGGGGCGGTTCGTGATCGAACTGTGGGTGCCCCAGCTGCGCGCACTCGTGCCGGGGCACGGTGGCACTCTCGAGGTGAGCGAGCCCGGCTATCTCCTCGTCGACACGTACGACACTCTGCAACAGCTGGTCGTCTCGCATCACGTGTCCTTCGACGCGCAGATCACCGGCAGTCGCGAAGCGCGGATCGGGAGGTCCCCGCACCGTTACATCTGGCCGAGCGAGCTGGACCTCATGGCGCGCCTCGCAGGGTTCGAGCTCGAGTCCCGATGGGCGGACTGGGACCGCAGCGCGTTCACCGCGGCATCCAACAGTCACGTATCGGTCTATCGCCTGATGCGGGACGCCTGAGGGGCCGGCGTTCGTGTCGCGTCTCGATCGCCTCGCCAGACCTGAGCAGGGGATCTGCTGAGCGCCCTCCGCGACGTAGGTCCGCGGCGACAGGACGTCCCTCAGGATCGGTACGCAGTCGTGCCGGCCGGCATCTCGAGGAGCGAGAGCTCGAACCCCTGCTCGACCAGCTCGAACTTCACGCCGATCCCGAGGCTGATCCCACTACTGCGGCAGGGCACGCGGGAGTAGCTTCGCGATAGCCGGTTCCTGCGTGTGAGGCGGGTGTCAGATGTTCCTGGTGATCGTATGCGGGGCGCTGCTGATCACGGGGGTGGTGCTCGCGATCCTGTGGAATGGCGAGCGGCTCACCGTGCCGCACCTTCCCGGGGCGGATGCACCCACACGACGTCATCGCGCCGGCTTGCGCTACTACGTGTGGTGGGTGTCGGTCTTCCTGGTCGCGGCCACGGCCTCGAGCATCCTCGTGACCGGCGCGGGCGGGCGGCTGGTGATGCGTCTGCTGGCTGTCACCTCACCGCAGGCGAGGGGGCGGCTCACGGAAGCGGGGGAGCTCGTCGGGTTCATCACGCTGGAGGGGACGCTCGGCTATCTTCTCTTCGGCGCGATACCGTTCGCGTTCGCATCGGCGCTGCTGTATCTCCTCGTGGAACCGTGGCTTCCCCCGGGACGACTGCGCGGCCCGGGTTTCGGTGTCCTGCTGCTCGTGACCGTGTCGCCCTTCATCGATCCTCTGCGCTCCGACAACATCGACTTCGACATCGTCGGGCCTGGATGGCTCGCGGTGCTCCTCTTCGCCGGGCTCGCCGTGCTGCAGGGCGCGTTCCTCGCGGCAGTCGCGGGGCGATTGAGCCGCAGCCTTCCACTCATGTCGCGACGCAACTGGCCGGCGACGACCGTCCCACTGCTCCCGGCTGTCGTGCTGTGGCCGCTCGGAGTCCTGCTCGCTCTTGCCGGACTCGTCGCGCTGGCATTCCCCCGCCTGCTGCCGGCGTTGCTCGCAGCCCGCGCGTCGAGGATGGGGGTCCTGATCGGACGGATCCTGCTCGCGGTGGCATTACTCGCGGCGCTTCCCGCCTTCATCGCTTCACTGGTCTCGATCTGGGCTCGCTGACCTCCGCGAACCACGACGAGCAGGGGCGATGGCCATCCTGATCATGCCCGCACCTCCACGGCGATCGCTCTTCGGCGCCGGCCCCTCTCGAGCGAATCGACATGGACAGCGAGGGCGGACGTGGAGCCCGCCCTCGCCGTGGATCAGCCGGCGGTGACCGCGATCTCGTTCGGCGCGACGTCGAGGGTCGTCGACGCCACGATCTCGCCGGTCGTGACGTCGACGGCGTGGATCGCGTCCGCGGCCGGCTCGGTCACATAGGCGATGTCGCCGAGGACGACGATCGCCGGGTGCGGGTCCTGCCACTGGGCGGGGCCCTCCCATGCCTCGATCGCGGGGAACGTGTCGGTGATCTCGCCGGTGGCGGGGTCGAAGACGTGGATGGATCCGTCGCTCGCGAGGATGTAGGCGAGGTCCTCGGGCCCACGGGCGATGTCGCGGAACGTGTACTCGACGCCCTCGGGCAGGTCGACGACTTCGAGGGTGCCGGCCTCGGTGTCGATGACGGTGACCGCTCCGAGGAGGTAGCCCTCGGCATCCGGGTCGTTCTTGTAGTCGCCGACGACGAGCGGGCTCGTCTCGCTGACGTACGCGTTGCCCATGCGGCCATAGGGCTGGTGGGGGGCGTCGAGCTTGAGGATCTCGCCGTCGCGGTAGAGGAGTGCGCCGTTCTCGCAGCCGAAGACGACGGCCTCGTCGGCGGCGGTCCCTTCGCCGTGCACGCCGGGGCAGGCGTCGCTCGTGGCGATCACTGCGCCGGAGGCATCGCGCGCCGAGACGCCGGTGCGGCCGTCGGCGCCGCCCACGGTCGTGAGGAAGGTGCCGTCTTCGAGGACGACCGAGACGCCGTGGTGCGCCTCGACGCCGGGCACCGTCTCGGTGGCGGGCAGCTCGCCGTCGGCCGAGAGCAGTGCGTCGGTGTCGAAGACGGTGGTGTCGCTCGTGCCGTCGGCGTAGAGGATCGTCTTGCCGCCGTGGCGGACCACGTGGCCCGGGGTGTCGGCCGCGAAGATCAGATCGGTGAGCTCCGGCTCGTCGGTGCTCCCCGCCGCGGTGTCGAGCACCTGGAAGCCTTCGCTCATCGTGACCAGCACGTGGCGGCCGTCGCCGGCGGGGTTGAGGCGGGTGAACTCCTCGGAGGCGAGGTCGGCCACCGGTTCGAGGGTCTCGCCGTCAAGCACGAGGATGCCGCCCTCGTACGAGAGCGCGATCCGGGGCCCTGCCGCGGTGGCCGTCGGCGTCTCGGCTCCGCCGTCGACGGGTGCCGCGGCAGGAGCGGATGAACAGGCCGCGAGGGTCGCGACGGCACCGGCGGCGACGGCGATCAGGCCGGCGCGGCGCAGCGTGCGTGTGCGCATGGGTGTTCCTCTTTCTTGGGGGTGGGGCTCATCGCGTGAGCCCGGTGGCGATGCGCTGCGTGTTCTCGCGCATCATGGTCAGGTAGTCCTCCGCGCCGCCGCCGGAGGCGGTGAGCGACTCGGTGTACAGCTCCACGACCTCCACGTGCGTATCGGTCTCCGCCGCGAGGGCCTGCATCAGCCGGTCCGGCGAGGACGACTCGGCGAACACCGCCGGCACGTCGTTCTCTTCGATCGCGGTCACCAGGTCGGCGAGGTCGGCCGCACTCGGCGCGGCCAGTGTCGTACCGCCGGGGATCGCGGCGCCCACGATGCGGAACCCGAAGCGTTCGGCGAGATAGCCGAAGACATGGTGGTTGGTGACCAGTGCCCGGCGCTCCGCGGGAATCGTCTCGAACGCCGTCGTCATGTCGTCCTCGAGCGCTGCGAGCTCGGCGAGGTAGGCGTCGACGTGCGCGTCGATACCGCCTGCATCCACCCCCGACAGGGCGGACAAGCGCGGAGCGAGTGCTTCGACGACATCGATCATGCGGCCCGGGTCGGTCCAGAAGTGCGGGTCGGGTGTGCCGGCGGCATCGCCCGAGGCGTATGCGAGCACTGCGATGGCTTCGCCCGCGACGAAGCTGTCGACTCCTTCGGCGACGGCGGCGTCGATGTGCTGCTGCAACCCTTCCTCGAGGCCCAGACCGTTCGACACCAGCAGGTCGGCGGTGCGCAGGCGCGCGGCATCCTGTGCGGAGATCTCGAAGGAATGCGGATCGGCGTCCGGCCGCATCAGCGTCATCACCTCGACGTCGTCGCCGACGAGCCGGTCCACGACGTCGCCGAGGATGTTCGTCGACACCACGACGAGCGGGCGTTCATCGTCTGCCGGCGCGCACCCCGCGAGGACGGATGCGGCGAGCCCGGCCGTCAGCAGCGCGGTGAGCGCTGCGGGCACCCGCCGGCTCATCGACCGGTCTCCGCGAACAGGGCGGGTTCCGTCGGTGTCGCGAAGGTCCGCGAGATGCGGGCGGCGTCGGCGAAGTCGATCTCGTAGACGACCTGCTCCGCCGGCCCGTTGAGGTAGGCGCGGGCCTGGTCGGCGATCAGCGTCGGGCTGCCGGCATCCGTCGCGAGCGAGTCCGCGACCAGCGGCCCGGTCTGCGACAGCAACGCCCCCGTCTTCCCGTCGATCACCAGCACCCGCCCGTCCACAGCGAGCGCGAGCACGTGCTGGGCCTCGTCGTCGACGGCGGTCGCCTGCACGATCGGTCGGTCGACCGCAAGCAGCGTCCAGGTGCGCTCGCGAGTGTCGAGCAGCCAGATGCCCTGGTCTCCTGCCGGACCGGCGACCGTGGGCCGGCCGTCCCGTCCCGCGAACGCCGTCGCCGGCGGAGCCGCCGTGCCCGCGGGGTACGGGATCCGCTCGAGCTCCACGCCGCCGTCGACGAGGGTCGCGAGGAGCGCGCCGTCGGCGCATCCGATGACCGCACCGACACGGGTCGTGACAGTGCCCCGCGCGTCGGCGCAGTCGGCGGTGGCGCCGGGCTGCGGCATCCCATCCTCGTCCAGCACCGAGACGGATGCCGCCACCCCGGCCTGCGGCTGTGTCACCAGCGCGTACCCGCCGATCGGCACGACCAAGCCGTCGTGGGGGTCGACCTCCAGGCGGAATCGCTCGACGAGTTCGCCTCTCGACATCGCCGCGGTGTCGAGGAGCACCGCTTCGCCGCTCTCGGCGAAGAAGACCCCGGTACCGCCGGTGGTCGACGACGAGGTCGTCGCCACGGTCGCAGGCCCGCGGCCCGGCACCTCGCCCAGCATGTTCGGTGCGGCGAGATAGTAGTGGAAGTGGTCGACGTGGTCCCACGTCCACCGGCCGCTGTCGACGATCGAGAGCCCGTCGCCACCGTCGGCGAAGACGTAGCGGCCGTCGCTGCTCGCGCGAGATGCCACCGGTACCTCGCCGAGCTCCGCGACCGACTCGTCGAGCAGGTCGAGCTGGCGCACGGTGCCGCCCGGGTCGATCGTCACCACGGCGAGCGGAGGCTCGCTCATCTCGGTCGCACGGGCCACGGCGCCATGGCCGGTGGATTCGGGACTCGCGGCGGGCGCGTCGGCCTCGGCACGCGCGCAGCCGGTGAGCGTGAGCATGGCAAGCGTGAGCATGGCGGTCAACGGGGCAGATCTGTGGGGCACGGGGGCTTTCGTTCCTTCGTCGGATGGGGGGTGGATGCTGCGGCGCCGACCTCTCGGTCAGGCCAAGGCGCCGCGCGTGGTGAGCGTGTGCACACGAGCGGCGTGCGCGGCCCACGAGGCCGCCGCGAGGAGCACAGCGGTGAGGGCGATGGAGGCGCCGGCGGCGGTTCCCGCGTGCCACGACAGCAGCAGGCCGAGAACGACGGCGGCGATGCCGAAGCCGCACGCGAGGGCCATGGTGGACGGCAGGCGGCGAGTCCAGTGGCCGGCGGCGACGGCCGGCGCGATGAGGAGACCCACCACCAGGAGCGAGCCCACGGCCTGATACGACGCGACCACCGCGAGTGTGACAAGGCCGACCAGCGCGGCCTGTGCGATCTTCGGCCGGAGCCCGAGCACCGCCGCCACTCTGCGGTCGATCGCGAGCGCCACGAGGGAGCGGTGCGCCACCGCGGCGACCGCGAGGCCGATACCCGTCGCCCAGGCGAGCACGACCAGATCTTCGGTCGAGATCGCGAGGATGTCGCCGAAGAGGATGGCCGTGGCATCCGTCGCGAAGCTTCCCGAGTGCGAGATGACGATCACGCCGGCCGCGAGCATGGCCACGAAGAGCATGCCGATGCTGGTGTCGTACGAGAGTCGCCCGCGTCGCTGCAGCGCACCGATGCCGAGACTCATCGCCACTGCGCTGACGCCCGCGCCCAGCAGCACGGGCACACCGAACAGGGTCGCCAGAGCGACGCCCGGGAGCATTCCGTGGCCGAGAGCCTCGCCCAGAAACGCCATGCCGCGAGCGACGACCCAGGTGCCGACGACACCGCACAGCACGGCCACGAGGCCGCCGCCGAGGAGGGCGCGCTGCACGAACTCCAGGGTGAACGGATCGGTCATGAAGGTCACGAGCGACGACCGTAGCGTTAATGAGAACGATTCTCAAAATCAGTTAGGCTGAGCTCGTGCCCTTCCGAACGACGTCCGCAGCGCTGTCTCTGCGCGCGGTCTTCGTGGACCATGCCGGGACGCCGGCACTGCGTGACGTCGACTTCGACGCGGCTGGGGGCACCCTCACCGTGATCGCCGGGCCGAACGGCGCCGGCAAGTCGACGCTGCTCGAGGTGCTCGCGGGAACGATCGCACCGCGTGCAGGCAGCGTCGCGATTCGCGCGGCGTCACGGGCCTTCGTGCCTCAACGCGCGGCGATCTCGCCGACCCTGCCGCTCACCGTGCGCGATGTCGTCACTGTGGGAGCGTGGGGGCGGGTCGGCGCGTGGCGCCGGCTGGATCGCGCGGCACGAGAGGCGGTCGATGCCGCCCTCGATCGCCTCGACCTCACCACCCTCCAGCGGGCGCCATTCCCGGCGCTGTCGGGAGGACAGCAGCAGCGGGCCCTCCTCGCGCAGGGGTTGGCGCGCCGAGCCGACGCCCTCCTGCTCGACGAACCCACGACCGCGCTCGACCTGGACAGCGCGAGACGGATCCTCGGTGCGATGAGATCGGAGGCGGATCGCGGCGTCGCCGTGGTGTGCGTCAGTCACGATCAAGCGGTGATCGATGCTGCGGACGTCGTGGTTCGCCTCGACGCGGGCATCAGGTCACCGAGATAAGAGACCTCTGCCAGCCCGATGACCCGTTCGGCGCGATCGGTGCCACCTCTTCGCGCTGCAGTTCGCCGTTCTTGTTCGTCGCCCGCACCGAGACGTAGTGAGTGCCGGGTGCGGCATCCCATTCCAGGAACCACTGCACCCACGTGTCGGTGTTGATCGGAGTCGAGAGTGTCGCGGGCTGCCAGGCGCCGTCGTCGATGCGCACTTCGACGCCTTGGATGCCGACGGACTGCGCCCATGCGACGCCGGCGATCGGGATGCGGCCCGCCGCGACCGGCTTGCCGATCTTCGGGGTGTCGATCCTCGACGAGAACTTGATCGGCGCCTCCGCGCTGTAGCCGCGGGGCGTCCAGTAGGCCTCGTCCTGCGCGAACGTGGTGACCTTCAGCTCGGTCAGCCACTTGGTGGCCGAGACATAGCCGTAGAGACCGGGCACCACCATCCGGACGGGGAATCCGTGCTCGAGTGGCAGCGGCTCGCCGTTCATCGCGACGGCGAGGATCGCGTCGAGCCCGTCATCGGTGAGGGCGGACAGCGGGGTGCTGGCCGTATAGCCGTCGACGCTGCGAGAGAGCACCATGTCGGCGCCGGATCGCGGCCCGGCGAGGCGGAGGACGTCGCGCACCGGCACGCCCAGCCACATGGCGTTTCCGACGAGCTCGCCGCCGACCACGTTGGACACACAGGTCAGCGTGATCGCGTACTCGTCCAGCCCCATCGCGAGCAGCTCCTCGAAGCCGAGCTCGACACGTCGGTCGACCATGCCGTCGACCACCAGCCGCCAGCTGTCGGGATTCACGGTGGGCACGGTGAGGGCCGTGTCGACCCGGTAGAAGTCCCCATTGGGCGTGAACAGGGGCGTGAGGCCGGGGATGTCGAACTCCGCGCCCGCAGGCACCGTCACGGTCGATCGTGCCGCGGGGAGGCGCAAGGCACGCCGAACCGCCTCCACGGACGAGGTGGCCATGCTCACGGCTCTCGCCGTCACGCCGACGATCACCGCGGATGCACCGGCGACACCGGCGATGACGAAGAACCGGCGCCGATCCACACCCGAGCGACTCGTGCTCGCCTGCTCACCAGGCTCCGGCGGAACGATCGCACTCTGCCATCCTCGAAGGCACCGGCAGAGCACGACCAGCACGATCGAACCCGCGACCGCTCCGATCACCGGCGGCAGGAACGCGAGCGGGGTGGCGCCGGCCCGTGTCACGATCGCCGCGACCGAGAGCGCCCCGGCGAGACCGAGCGCGACGACGCCGAGGGGCGGCCTCACGAACTGCAGCACCCCCGCGATCGCGGAGGCGATCACCACCGCGAGCCCGAGTCCTGCCAGCAGGGCGACCTTGTCGAACTCGCCGAACGTGGAGATGGCGAGTTCCTTCAGCGGTTGCGGCACGACGTCGATCACGAACGATCCGACGGCCAGGATCGGACTGGCATCGTGCGCCACCAAGAGGGCGAGCACCTCGGCAGCCGCGAGGAACACCGCTGCGCTGACCACGCCTGCGAGCGCGGCGAGCGCGAAGAACCTGCGCGGGCGACGTACGGTCACCGTGCACCCCCATCCACGAGCCGAGTGCTCGACGGTTGTTCGGAGCACCGCTCCGATCGGATCTGAGGCGCCGGTTCCGCGGGGCGCCGGCTCGTCCGAGCGGAGAGACCGGTGGCGACGGCCCGCCCGAAGGTCTACTGTGAGCGCCGGGTCCCTTCACCTCGCCGGTTTCACAAGGGATGGAGCGTCGTCATGAGCGGTGGAATCGAGCGCACCGAGCAAGAGTTCCTGCGATGGGTCCATCGAGACATGGAAGGCCCGATGGCGGACTTCCGTGATCCGCATCAGGAGTGGCGGCGCCTGGTCTCCGAGCTGTACGGCACCTTTCTGCTGGTGCTCGTGGCTGCCGGCGCCGGAATGATGGGGCAGGCGTTCCCGGGGACGATCTCGCGCGCGGCCGCGGTCGTCGCACCCGCGCTGATGGTGATGGGGATCATCCTGTTCATGGGCAAGGTGTCGGGTGCGCATCTGAATCCGGCCGTGAGCATCGCGTTCGCGCTGAGGCGCGACTTCCCGTGGCGAAGAGTGCCGGGCTACATCGTCGCCCAGCTCGCCGGCGCGACGCTGGCGGCGCTCTTCCTGCAATGGGTGGTCGGAGTGTCGGCCACCTACGGCTCGAACTACCCTGCCGAGTCGTATGGTGCGGGGCCCGCCTTCGTCATGGAGGCGGTGCTCACCCTCGGTCTCGTGAGCGTCATCCTGGGGACGGCGTCCGGGGCCCAGAACATCGGCATCTTCGGGGCGCTCGGCGTGGGCGGGTACATCGCCCTCGCGGGTCTGTGGGCAAGCCCGATCTCAGGAGCATCGATGAATCCGGCCAGAACCTTCGGCCCGGATCTCGCCAGTCTCACGTTCACCGACTACTGGGTCTACGTCGCCGGCCCACTTGTCGGCGCTGTGATCGCGGTCGGCATCGCGTTCGTCCTGCGGGGACGGGGTGGGGGCGAGTCGGGCTCCGCTGCAGCGCAGGGGAACCTCTTCACCGAGACCGGCAGCTCGGATCAGACCTGACGCCATGATCTGGGCCTTCCGGCCGTGCGGGGCGAGCGGGCGAAGATCCAGCTGATGAGCCAGGCGATGAGCAGCGTCCCCACGATGATCAGTCCGAACGAATCGAGGTTCGTCTCCGCGATGGCCTCGACGGGCGCCCACCGGACCCCGGCGGAGTCGACGAGCACGCCGCACAGGCCGACGGTTCCGACGATGAATGCGACGGTGACCGAGAGCAGGATGAGGGCGGCGTTGTAGCGTCGCCGCCTCTCGGGACGATCCGCCGACCATCGGTAGAGCCCCGCCGTGACGATGCTGTTGAGGCCGTCGCACGTCACCATCCCTGCGGTGAACAGCAGCGGCAGCACCATCGCGGCGTACCACGGCATGACGATGCCCGCCCCGCCCGCGATCAGGAGCAGCGCGATCGTCGAGGCGGTGTCGAATCCCAACCCGAAGAGGAGGCCCACGACGAACATCTTCCACGGGGCATCCAGGGTCGCCGCGGTCCGCGCGATGAGCAGCGAGATCACACCACCGGGCAGGGCGCCCTCACCGGCGGCGTCCCCCCGCGCGCGACGGAGAAGCCGAACGAGGATGACCAGGTTCGCCGTCGCCATGGCCAGGAGGAAGATGCTCGACACCGTCGGGCCCCAGACGCCGGTGAAGATCTCCAGCGGAGAACCTTCCGCCCCGATCTGGGCGGTCAGCGCTCCGACGCCGGCGGTGACGAGACCGACCGCGACCAGCACGACGGTGGAATGCCCCAGCGCGAACCACAGGCCGACGCTCGAAGGGTCCTTCCCGTCGTCCACCAGTTTGCGGCTGGTGTTGTCGATGGCTGCGATGTGGTCGGCGTCGAACGCATGGCGCATGCCGAGCACGAAGGCGGTGACGGCCAGACCGATCCCGAACGTGGACGTCCCGGCCTGATAGTCCGCGGGCAGCACCACGATCGTGAACAGCGCCCAGCTGACGAGCAGCAGTGCGCCGGCGACGATCAGCACGCGGCGCGCGGTCGGTGTGATGCGATTCATGGATGCCTCGTTCCCGGCTTCATCGGTGGCAAGAGGCTCCGCCCCCGAGCGTGCCGATTCCTTCGTGTTCTCAAACGACATGCGCAGGCTCCCGGTCGAGCAGAGCGGCGTCGAGGAGGACGCCGCCCAGCGGGCTGTCGTGCGCAGACTCGCCGAGATAGCGCACCACCGACCCTGCTCTGTCGAGCTCGAGGCGGGTCGCCCCGGGGACATCGGCGACATGCGCCTGGTCGCCGACGGAGATGATGCTGTCCATGACCCGGTTCGCTCCGAGGATGCCGGGCACGCGGGAGTCGCCGCGCACCTCGAGGGCTTCGCGGACGATGGGGCCCCGCGCGTCCGAGACATCCGTGTTCGCCGTGAGCCGGCCTCCGCGCTCTCCGGTGCGGCCGAGGACGAGGGTCTCGCGCAAGACCGCCGACGCATCGCGGCCGAGCGTGATGGTCAGCGACCGCGTGAGGGAACCGGCATCCGTGATCACGGTCGGAAGACCGTCCCAGGCGAGCCGCGCACCGGGCTCGACGTCGACGCGGGCGTGCCACTGCGACGCGTCGCCAGTCTCGCCCGGACGCCCGTAGACGACGAGGCCGCCGATGTCGACGAGGCGGAGAGTGCAGCCCTCGCCGACGGTGATCCGAATTCGCACGTCGTCGCCGGGGAGGAGCATGGCGCGCCCGGCGACCAGCGCCACTTCGACCGATCTCCCGTGCCGCCGCACGAGGCGTGGCACGACGAGCTCGCCCTCCAGCAGACAGGACACCCCCTCCCCGCGGGGCGAGATGTCGACGACGGTGGGGATCACGGGTGCACGTGATCGGCGTGGCTGTGCGCGTGCGGCGCCTCGCCGTCCTCGTGGGTGTGAAGGAAGCCGGTGCCGTCCTCATCGGCGTGGAAGTGGGGTGCCATGGGGCCCGGGTCCTGCGGGATGTGCGAGCCGGCGCGGTGTGCGGCCAGGACGGAGAGCACCCACGCGCGCAGCGCGGCCACCGACGGGGCGTCGGTGCGCGACAGGGCGAGTACGGGCCGGTCGTCGCGTGCGGCTGTGGCATCGGCGACCATCTGCGGGACGTCCACGCCGACATAGGGGGCGAGGTCGGTCTTGTTGACGACCAGGAGGTCCGCGCGGCCGATGCCGGGTCCGCCCTTGCGAGCGACGTCGCCGCCGCCGGCGACGTCGAGCACGAAGATCTGCGCATCGACGAGGGCGGGCGAGAACGTGGCGGTGAGGTTGTCGCCGCCGGATTCGATCACGACCATGTCGAGCGGCGCGAACGCGCGCTCGAGGTCTTCGGCGGCCAGCAGGTTGGCCGTGACGTCGTCGCGGATCGCGGTGTGCGGGCACGCGCCGGTCTCGACGGCGATGATGCGCTCGGGCTCGAGGACGCCCGCCGACCGGAGGAAGCGGGCGTCCTCATCGGTGTAGATGTCGTTGGTGATGACGCCGATGCGGATCTCGTCGGCGAGGGCACGGCAGATCGTCGCGATGAGCGATGACTTGCCGGTGCCGACGGGACCGGCGACGCCGAGGCGCAGAGCACGGGATGCGGCGGATTCAGGCACGGAAGAGCCTCCTGTTGGATCGCGCGTGGGCTTCGGCCCACGCTTCGGATTGTGGTGCGGTGAGTGCGGGGATGTCGGCGGGGCCGGTGATCGCGGCGATCGCGGCGAGGCGACCCTCGACGCGACCGCACAGTTCGACCACGAGCGACACGAGCTCGAGCGGATCGCGCGGCTCGAGTTTGAGCACGGCGGCAGTCGCGGCCTGCATGTCTTCGTAGACGACGAGTCGCGCGAGCTCGAGCGGCGCGATGTCGAGCCCGGCGGCGATGACGCCGAGCACGCAGGGGCGCGGCGGCGGGGTCGGACGCTGCCGCCAGGAGGCGATGGCCTCGTCGCCCGGGAGCAGCATGCCGCCGACGCGGAGGTACCCGCGTGCCAGCAGCCGTGCGGCATCGCGCTGCGCCTTGCTCGGGGTGCGGGCGGCCCACGCGGCCTCGACCGCGTCGAGATCGCCGCCCGCGAGGCGGGCGTGGCGGGCGGCGACCGCGGTGCCGGCCTCGACGAGGGTGGTGGTCGCGGCCCTGCCGTGCAGGAACGCACCGAGGTGCGCAGCATCCACCCCCGCCATCACCGCGGGCTCGACCCCCGCCGAGTGGGCGTGACCGCCCGAGGGCAGTCGCGCGTCGGCCAGCAGCAGGGCGGCGGTGGAGGCGGAGAGGGGCGGCATCAGAACAGCTGGTAGAGCTGGGCCAAGGGCAGGCGTGCGGCGGGCGCGGGCTCCACGCGCTCGCCGTCGATCGAGATGTCGAACGTGTCGGGCCGGATGTCGATGCGGGGGAGCGCGTCGTTGTTGCGCATGTCGGCCTTGCCGACCGCGCGCGTCGAGGCCAGCGGCAGCAGGCGGCGCGTGAGTCCCAGCCGCTCTTCGAGGCCGGCGTCCAGCGCCGCGGGCGCGACGAACGAGACAGAGAGCGAACCGCCGATCGCGTCCGCGAACGAAGGGCGCATCAGCACCGGCTGGGGCGTCGGGATCGAGGCGTTCGGGTCGCCGAGCGCCCCCCACACCAGTCCGCCGCCCTTGACGACGACGCTCGGGCGGAACCCGAAGAAACGCGGGTCCCACAGCACCAGGTCGGCGAGCTTGCCGACTTCGACAGAGCCGACCTCGCCGTCGATCCCGTGCGCGATCGCGGGGTTGGCGGTGTATTTCGCGACGTATCTCCGGGCGCGCTCATTGTCGGCGGGGAGGCTCTCGCCCAGCGACCCGCGCCGGGCCTTCATGACGTGCGCGACCTGCCAGGTGCGCGTGATCACCTCGCCGATGCGGCCCATGGCCTGCGCGTCGGAGGACGTGATCGAGATCGCCCCCATGTCGTGGAGGATGTCCTCCGCAGCGATCGTGGTGGCACGGATGCGGGACTCCGCGAACGCGAGGTCCTCAGGCACCCCCGGATTGAGGTGGTGGCAGACCATCAGCATGTCGAGGTGCTCGGCGACGGTGTTCACGGTGTGCGGCAGGGTCGGGTTCGTCGACCCGGGGATGACGTACGGCAGGCTCGCGATCGACAGGATGTCGGGCGCATGGCCGCCTCCCGCGCCTTCGACATGGAAGGCATGGATGCTGCGTCCCGCCATAGCCGCGATGCTCGACTCGACGAAGCCGGCCTCGTTGAGGGAGTCGCTGTGCAGGGCGACCTGCAGTCCCCACTCCTCGGCGGCGCGCAGGCTCGCGTCGATCGCCGCCGGCGTGGATCCCCAGTCCTCGTGCACCTTGTACCCGGCCGCGCCGGCGAGGGCCTGCTCTTCGAAGGCCGCGGCCGACACGGTGTTCCCCTTGCCGAGCAGCAGCACGTTCACCGGCAGACGGTCGAGGGAGCGGTGCATCTGCTCGAGGTGCCAGGCGCCGGGGGTGACCGTCGTCGCCTTCGAGCCTTCGGATGGTCCCGTGCCGCCGCCCACGATCGTCGTGATGCCGGTCGCGAGGGCCTCGTGGATCTGCGAGGGGGAGAGCAGGTGCACGTGGGAGTCGATGGCCCCCGCGGTGAGGATCTTGCCTTCGCCGGAGATCACGTCGGTGGAGGGGCCGATGACGAGCCGCGGGTCGACCCCGTCGGCGATGTCGGGGTTGCCGGCGCGACCGATGCCCACGATGCGCCCGTCACGGATGCCGACATCCGCGCGGACCACGCCCCACCAGTCGAGGATCACGGCGTTGGTGATGACGGTGTCGAGCGCGCCGTCAGCGCGCGAGACGGTGCTCTGCGCCATCGATTCGCGGATCGACTTCCCGCCGCCGAAGACCGCCTCTTCGCCGCCGACGGTGAGATCGTCCTCCAGCTCGATCCACAGGTCGGTGTCACCGAGCCGGATCTGATCTCCCGTGGTCGGCCCGTAGATGCGGGCGTACCGCTCCCGGTCGACGCGCACCATCAGTCGACCTCCGTCGAGCGGATCTGGATGCCGGGAACACGTCGGTGTCCGCGCAGTGTCACCGCGGCGACGCGCTTCGAGACGCCGGGCTCGAATCGCTCGGACGTGCCCGAGGGGATGTCCAGCCGGAATCCCGCGGCCGCGGCGCGATCGAACTCGAGCGCGGCGTTCACGTCGGCAAGGTGGATGTGCGAGCCGATCTGCACGGGCCGATCGCCGGTGTTGAGGATGACGAGCTCGAGCCGCTCGACGTCGGTGCGGTCCGCGTTGAGCTCGATCCATCCGGGGCGGACCCGGATGGCGCCCGGTCCGGATGCGGATCCTGATGCCATTGCTGCTCCTCAGTCGATCGGGTGGTGGAGGGTGACGAGCTTGCGTCCGTCGGGGAACGTCGCCTCGACCTGTACGTCGGCGAGCATGTCGGCGACGCCGTCCATCACGTCGTCCCGGCTCAGCACGGTGCGGCCCTCGGCCATCAGCTGAGCCACCTCCGCGCCGTCGCGGGCGCGCTCGATGACCCACGTGGACAGCAGCGCGACCGCCTCGGGATGGTTCAGCTTGACGCCGCGCTCCCTGCGATCTCGCGCCACCATGCCCGCGACAGCGAGCAGCAGCTTCTCCGTGTCGGCGGGTGACAGGTGCAGGGGTGCTCCCTCCTCGTGGATGCGTGTCAGAAGTCTGCCATCGCGCTGGCGCAGTGAGATTCTTTCGCGCGCGAGTGGCCAGCGTTGAACCCCGGAAAATCAACGGATTCGGCAACCTCGGCTGTCGCACCTTTTACATCCTCGACATATGAGAGCAATGGCAATGTAATGCCGTGACTCCATCGTGGGACCACCCGCAGCGCCCATGCGCTCGGCTTGCACCCGCACCGCATCACACCTGACACGCACCGCATCACCCCCGAAACGGAGCACAGCATGATCACCACCCACAGGAAGCGCCTCCGGGCGATCCTGGCCACGGGCGCGCTCGTCACGAGCGCCGCCCTGGTCCTGTCCGGCTGCGGCAGCCGCGCCGGCGACGCAGCCCCGAGCGAGTCGGCCGCGGCCGCCGAGAGCTGCGTCGACACGTCCGGCGACACCATCAAGCTCGGCTTCCTCAACTCCCTCACCGGGGGCATGGCGATCTCCGAGAAGACGGTGTCCAACGTGCTGCACATGGCCGCCGACGAGATCAACGCCGACGGCGGCATCCTCGGCAAGCAGATCGAGTACATCCAGGAGGACGGCGCCACCGACTGGCCCACCTTCGCGGAGAAGACCGAGAAGCTGCTCACGCAGGACTGCGTCGCCGCGATCTTCGGCGGCTGGACCTCCTCGTCGCGCAAGGCCGTCAAGCCGGTCGTGGAGGAGCACAACGGACTGTTCTTCTACCCCGTGCAGTACGAGGGCCTCGAGGCATCGCCCAACATCTACTACACCGGCGCGACGACCAACCAGCAGATCATCCCGGCGATGGACTTCCTCGCCTCGCAGGGCGTGAAGACGCTGTTCCTCGCGGGCTCCGACTACGTCTTCCCGCGCACCGCGAACGCGATCATCAAGCTGTACGCCGAGGAGCTCGGCATCGAGATCGTCGGCGAGGAGTACGTGCCGCTCGACAAGGACGACTGGACCACTCAGGTGGCCAAGATCGCCGCGGCCAAGCCGGACTTCATCTTCAACACGATCAACGGCTCCTCGAACGTCGGCTTCATCAAGGCCTACTACGACGCCGGCCTCACGCCGGAGACGACCCCGATCATCTCGGTGTCGATCGCCGAGGAGGAGGCGCCCGCGATGGGGCACGAGGTCACGGGCAACTACGCGTCGTGGAACTACTTCCAGTCGCTCGACACCCCGAACAACCCGGCGTTCATCGAGGCGTGGAAGGCCTACCCGGGCTCGAGCGGCGTGACCAGCGACCCGATGGAGGCCGCCTACATCTCGCTCTACCTCTACAAGGCCCTCGTCGAGGCCGCCGGTTCGTTCGACGTCGACGCGATCAACGACGCCGCGGTGGACAACGAGATCACCGTCGACGCGCCGGAGGGCGTCGTCACCCTCGATGGTGAGAACCACCACATCTCGAAGCCGGGCCACATCGGCAAGATCAACGCCGACAACCAGTTCGACATCGTCTGGGCCTCCGACGAGTTCATCGAGCCGGACCCGTACCTCGAGGAGTACGACTGGTTCCCCGAGAACGTCCGCAAGTCGCTCGTGGCTGCCGCCGGCTGATTCTCGCAACGGATGCTGAGACCCCGTGCCGCACGCACGGCACGGGGCCTCAGCATCCATCCCCCCTTCCACACACCCATTCGCACAGAAGGGAGTGACCTCGCATGGATGCACTCATCCCCCCGCTGCTGAACGGCAGCGCCGTGGGTGCGCTGCTGCTGCTGGCAGCGCTCGGGCTCACGCTCATCTTCGGTCAGATGGGGGTGATCAACATGGCGCTCGGCGAGTTCATCATGGTGGGCGCCTTCGTCACCTATCTGACCCAGCTGGTCGTGCCCTCCAGCGACATCTCGATCCCTCTCGCGCTGCCTGCGGCGTTCCTCGTGGCCGGTCTTCTCGGGCTGCTGCTCGAAGTGAGCATCATCCAGTGGATGTATCGCCGGCCGCTCGACACCCTGCTGGCCACGGTCGGCGTCTCGCTCATCCTGCAGCAGGTCGCCCTCCAGATCTTCCCGGCCCAGGGCGTCCCCGTGGAGAATCCGGGGTGGCTTCAGGGCCAGATCGACGTGTTCGGCTACGCGTGGCCGCTCCGCCAGGCATTCACGATCGCGCTTGCCGGTATCTGCGTCGGCGCGCTCGCCGCCTGGCTCAAGTACACGTCGTTCGGTCGCCGCATCCGGGCGACCGTGCAGAACCGCGACCTCGCAGAGACCGTCGGCGTGCGCACGCGCAACGTCGACCGGATCACGTTCTTCGTCGGGTCCGGGCTCGCCGGGGTGGCCGGAGTCGCCGCATCGCTGATCGGTGGCACGAACTCCCAGATGGGAGTCCAATACATCATCCCGGCCTTCCTGGTCGTGGTCGCCGGCGGGATCGGCCAGATCAAGGGCACGGTCATCGCCGCATGGGTGATCGGCGTCGCGATGGCGTTCTTCGCGGACTGGACGAGCGGCAGCCTCGCGCAGGTGCTCGCCTTCGTCCTCGTCGTGATCTTCCTGCAGCTGCGCCCGCAAGGGCTCTTCACCGTCCGCACGAGGGGGTTGGCATGACCGAGCTGACGAAGATCGAACTCGCGAGCCCCGATCTCGCGAAGCCCGTGACGCGCAATCGCAGCCCGCGGCTGTCACTCATCGGTATCGCGGTGTTCGCGGTGCTCCTTCTGGCGGTCGCCCCCTCCGTGCTATCCATGCACTGGATCAACAACCTGGGCAAGTACTGCGCGTGGGCGATCGTCGCGGTGGGCATCGGACTGGCATGGGGCCGAGGCGGCATGCTCGTCATGGGGCAGGGCGTCTTCTTCGCTCTCGGCGCCTACTCGATGGCGATGCACATGACGCTCGAGACCGCGGGACCGGACGCGACCCCCACGTTCATGATCCTGTACGACCCGCTGGCTGCCGTCCCCGCGTTCTGGGAGCCGTTTCGCAGCGAGCTGTTCACGGTGCTGGCGATCGTGCTCCTGCCGGTGATCGTCGCAGGGGTTCTCGGCTTCGCGCTGTTCAAGCGCCGGGTGAAGGGGGCGTACTTCGCGATCCTGACCCAGGCGCTCGCCGTCGCGCTGGCGGTGCTCGTCAGCTCGACGATCCGTGAGACCGGCGGCGACACCGGGCTGAGCGATTTCAAGTACTTCTTCGGCTACGTCCTGAACGACGATGCGAACAAGCTCATGATCTACATGATCACGGTGGGCCTGCTGATCGTGTGCATGCTGGTGGCGTGGCAACTCTACCGCAGCCGGTTCGGCGAGCTCCTGCTCGCGACGCGTGATGCTGAGGACCGCGTGCGGTTCCTCGGGTACGACCCGGCCAACATCAAGCTCGTCGCCTTCGTCATCGCTGCGGTGATGGCGAGCATCGGCGGGGCGATGTTCGTGCCCCTCGTCGGCATCATCACCCCGCAGGAGATCGGCGCGTCCGCGTCCATCCTCTTCATCGCCGGCGTGGCCCTCGGTGGGCGTGCCTCGCTCTTCGGCCCGGTGCTCGGGGCGATGGCTATCGGCTGGGGGCAGTCCAGCCTCGCATCGAGCTGGCCCGAGGGCTGGATCTACATCCTCGGACTGCTGTTCATCGTGGTGACGCTGTTCCTCCCGAACGGGCTCGCCTCGCTCATCGGCAGGATGTGGACCGCCGCGCGGAGCACCGCAGGCAGGCGCACCAAGGCCGACAGGGGGCTGGCAGTATGAGCGGGACCGACGCGACGCCTCCCCTTGCCGAGGCGGGGGAGCCCCTGACTCCTGAGGCCGAGACCTCCGTGAAGGTCTCGAATCTCACGGTGACCTTCGACGCGTTCACTGCCGTGAGTGACGTGAGCCTGCTCATGCTCAAGGGACAGGTGCACTTCCTGATCGGGCCGAACGGCGCCGGCAAGACCACGCTCGTCGACGCGCTGACCGGGCTCGTCCCGGCCACGGGCACCGCGATGTACGACGGCATGGACCTGCTGTCCATGAAGACGAACAAGATCATCCGGGCGGGTGTGGGGCGCACGTTCCAGACCGCGACCGTGTTCGACGAGCTCTCGGTGCTGCAGAATCTCGACATCGCGGGCGGGGTTCACCGCAAGGCGTGGCGGCTGCCGCTCACGCGTCGCGGCGTGCCCTCGTATGTCGAGGAGGCACTCGAGACGATCGGGCTGACCGCCCTGCGCGACAAGCCGGCGGGAACGCTCGCGCACGGCCAGAAGCAATGGCTCGAGATCGGCATGCTTCTCGTGCAGGACGCGAAAGTGATGTTCCTCGATGAGCCTGTCGCCGGCATGAACGCTGACGAACGCGACGAGACGGGGCAGCTGCTGCGCCGCATCGGCGACGAGCGCACGATCATCGTCATCGAGCACGACATGGACTTCGTCCGCAACTACGCCGAGTGGGTCACCGTGATGCACATGGGCAAGCTCCTCACGGCCGGGACGGTCGAACAGGTGCAGGCCGACAAGCGGGTCCAGGAGGTCTATCTCGGGTCGGCCGCGGACGCCGCCGTCGAGGGGAAGGGCGATCACTGATGCTCGAGATCAAGGGAGTCACCGCCGGATACGGGCGCACCAAGGTGCTGCACGACGTCACCGTGGACATCCCCACCGCTCAGGCGGTGTCTGTCATGGGGCACAACGGCGCGGGCAAGACGACCCTGCTGCGCGTGGCTACGGGACTGATTCCCGTGATGAGCGGTCAGGTGCTGATCGACGGCGAGGACGTCACACGGATGCCGCCTTCCAAACGCGTGCAGCGCGGACTGGGGTACGTCCCCCAGGGGCAGCAGTCGTTCCCGCGGATGACGACGCTCGAGAACCTGCAGCTGGTCGCGAAGCGGCAGTCCGACATCGACGAGGTCTTCGATCTCTTCCCGGTGCTGAAGGAGCTGCTGGGACGGCGTGCCGGACTGCTCTCGGGCGGGCAGCGCCAGCAGCTCGCGATTGCCCGCACGCTGCTGACGAAGCCGAAACTCCTCGTGCTCGATGAGCCCACCGAAGGCATCCAGCCGAACATCGTCGCCGACATCGAGCGCGTCATCATCGACCTCACCCGGCGCGGCGACCTCTCGGTCCTCCTCGTCGAGCAGCACGTCGGCTTCGCGCTGAGGTCCACGAACACGTTCTACGTGCTGCAGTCCGGCCGGATCACGATCACCGGACAGGGGGGAGCCGCCGCCATCGACACGGTGCGTGACGCGATGGCGATCTGAATCAGATGGATTCTCCGCGGCAACGCGCACGAAACACGCCTCCGGCATGATCCAGACAGTGGAAGCGCTGGAGGTGAGTGTGCATGCGCTGGGCGTGAGAGCCGGCGCGCGGGGCGGGGACGCACGCTCCGCTGCCGAAGACAGCCTCGAGGACTACGCGTTCCGCTACGTGCCGCGCTCGTTCCGTCGCTGGAGCGCTCTCTCCGTCGGCGGCACCGCGCTCGGTTCCATCGCCTTCCTGGCGGACTTCTCGATCGGCGCCAGCGTCGGCCTCGAGCACGGCACGACGAACGCCGTGCTCGGCATCCTGCTCGCCTCCGTCATCATCTTCGTGGTCGGGTTCCCCGTCGCGTACTACGCGGCGCGTTACAACCTGGACCTCGACCTCATCGCCCGCGGCTCGGGCTTCGGGTATCACGGTTCGATCATCACGACGGTGGTGTTCGCGGGCTTCACGTGCATCTTCTTCGCGCTCGAAGGCGCGATCATGGCCCAGGGCCTGGAGGTCGCGGTGGGCATCCCGCTGCCGGTCGGCTACGTGATCTCCACGGTGGTCGTGATCCCGATCGTGATCTACGGCATGCGCGCGCTCGAGCGGCTGCAGTTCTGGACCACGCCTCTCTGGCTCGCGCTCGCCCTCCTCCCGCTCATCTGGGTCGTGTTCACCCAGCCCGATGCGGTGACCGAGTTCATCGGGTTCGAGGGCGCCTCCGACGGCACGGTGAGCTTCAGCGCCGTCGTCGCGAGCGCTGCGGTGTGCTTCGCGCTGACTCCGCAGCTCGCCGAGCAGATCGACTACATCCGGGTCATGCCGCCCCGCAGGGCTGCGAACTCGCGGTCCTGGTGGGCTGCGTTCGTCTTCAGCGGTCCCGGGTGGGTGATCTTCAGCGGGACGAAGCAGGTGATCGGGCTGTTCCTCGCCGTCTACCTCGTGACGAAAGTCGACCCGGCGCTCGCCGATCGCGCCGCCGAGCCGGTCAAGCAGTTCCTGGGCATGTACCAGTCCCTGGTGCCGGACTGGATCGCCCTCGCACTGGTCCTGCTTCTCATCGTGGTGGCGCAGGTCAAGATCAACGTGACGAACGCGTACTCCGGCTCGCTCGCCTGGTCGAACGTCTACACGCGGGTGAAGAAGCGCTACCCCGGCCGCACCGTCTTCGTGATCTTCAACCTCGCGATCGCGCTCTCGCTCATGCTGATGGACGTGTTCAGCCTCATCTCCTTCGTGCTGAGCCTCTACGCGAACGTCGTCATGGCGTGGTTCGTCACGATCTCGGCCGACATCGTGATCAACAAGCATCTGCTGCGGCTCTCCCCGCTCTTCCCGGAGTTCCGCCGCGGAATGCTCCACAACTGGAATCCCGTCGGCCCCGTCTCGGTGGGCCTGGCCTCGCTGCTCTCGCTGCTGTGCTTCGCCGGCGCGTTCGGGCCGGCGATGCAGCCCTTCTCCGTGCTCATCGCGATCGGCGTCGCCGTCGTCGTCACGCCTCTCATGGCGATCGCGACCCGTGGGCGCTACTACCTGCGACGGACATCGGACGGCATCCCGAGCCCGATCCTCGACAGCGAGGGCAATCCGTCTGGGGAGCGGCTGCGCTGCCATGTCACGGGCTACACGTTCGAGCGGCCGGATATGCTGGCCTCGGCCGAGTCAGGACCACGGGGCGAGTTGCAGTTCGTCTCGTCCCTGGCGCTGACGCTCGATGACTCCGACCGGTACGTCCTCCCGGCTGAGCCGGCCACCACGCTCCATCCAGACGGGCGGGGAAGGATGCTGTGATGGACGAGATCGTCGACACCCCGTCTGCGATCCTCGCGAGCGCGGCCCTGCTGCTGCGGCAGCGCACCTTCGAAGACGTCTCCTACCTCGAGCTCGCCGAGGCCACCGGGGTCTCCGAGCGCACGATCTACCGTCGATTTCCCACGAGGTCGCACCTGCTCGAGGCCCTCGCGCGCTGGATCGAGGCGGAGCACTTCCCGGTCCCGGAGTTCCGCACGGCGACAGAGTTCCGTGACGCGGTGCAGGCACGCTTGCGCGCCTACGACGCCGAACCGGCGTTCGCCTTCGTCGCCGCCCGCGGGGGTGCCCTCTCTCCGACCGCGGATGACCCTGCCGCGCCGATCACAGAGGCGATCGTCTCGATGATCGACGCCGTGGCGCCGGGCCTGAACCGTCGTGACGCGCGACGGGCCGCAGCATCCCTCCGCTATTTCGTCTCGCCGATGTTCTGGGCGCGGATGCGGACCGGCTTCGACATGAGCGCCGACGAGACGTTCGGGGTGTTCGATCTCGCCCTGCGGCGGGTGCTGCCCGCCGCGACCGAGGCGAATCGGTCGGCGTGATGGCGACGCCTCCACCGGCGTCTCAGGTCTCGGGGACGCAGGCGGCGATCCTCGCCGCCTACGCCGAGCTCATCGAGGAGGTCGGCACCGACGACGTCTCGTTCCGACTCATCGCGCTGCGCGCGGGCGTCGGCGAGCGCACCGTGTTCCGCTACTACCCGACGCGCGTCGACCTTCTGCTCGCGACGTCGGCGTGGATCGAGCGCACGATCTTCACGCGCGCGGAGTCGGACTCGATCTTCGACGTGCCGATCGCGATACGCGAGGCGATGGAGGCGTACGACCGCCGGCCCGAACTGGCGCACGTCGTCGCCGAGACGGCGATGCGGGGTGTGAACGGCGCCGACCCGGCACCCCATCGCGAGGACTTCGACGGGATGCTGCGCCGCGAGGTGCCGTCGCTGGGCGACGACGATCGCCGGGCCGTCGTGGCGGCGCTGTGCCACCTCGACTCCTCGGCGACCTGGGTGACGATGCGCCGCGAACTCGGGATGAGCGGCCGCGACATCGCCGACGCCGCGACCTGGGCCGCGGAAGCGATCCTGGACCCGGTCCGCGATCTCGGTGGCGCTCACGGGACGCGACCGTAAGTGGGGCCCTGGGGCGGACCGGCGACCGACGCCCGCTTGCCTCGAGACGGAAGATCCTCACGTGATGAAGGCCGGCCGACCGTCGCACGGTCTCTGCGTGGCGATCAGTCGTCGTCGTCCTCCCGCTGCTCTTCCCTGAGCCGCTTCTCCTCCTCTTGGGCCTGCTTGCGCTGCTCCCGCTCAGCCTGCTTACGCTCCTCCTCGGTCACGCCCGAGTCTTCGCCGCCCCCGGTCCCGGTGTTCACCTCGGCGGGCGGGGAGTCGGACGGGTCGGGCGCTGCCGGGGTCGTCACCACGGGCGCCGGCGCGGGCTCCGGCTGATTGAGCGCCGCGATCCCGGCGACCGCTCCGACGAGGACGGCAACGGCCGCAAGCGCGCCCGCAAGTGTGGCCATGAGGCGCTTGCGTCGGGCCTTGTTTCCGGCTGCGTCCGGCGCGAGGGCTGCCGCTTCTGCTCGCCCGGACGAGGCAGCGATGACGCCCCCGGCTGGAGCGATCAGCGTCGGCGCCGTGAACGGAACTGTGGCCCCGGTCGTCGCGGCGAACGACCCGGCAGCAGGAGTGTGCTGCGCGAGGCTGCCGGTCGCAGCCGCGACCTCGGCGGCGGTCGGTCGCTGCGAAGGATCGGGATGCAGCATCCGTGTCAGCAGTTCGATCCACGGCTCATCCAGAGAGGCGGGGATCTCGGGCCGGCTCTCGAGGCGAGCCACCGCGGCTGCCATGCCGCCACCCTGCGGGTGCACCCGCTCGCCCGTGAGCGCCTCGAGGAACACCAGACCCAGCGAGTAGATGTCGGCCGCGGGTGTGGGCGGGTCACCGCGGAGCTGCTCGGGGGCCAAGTAGGCCACCGTTCCGATCACCAGCCCCGGCGAGGTGATCCTCGACGTGTCGAGCAGGTAGGCGATGCCGAAGTCGGCGAGCTTCGCGCGCGGGCGCGCGCCCGGGATCTGCGGCGGGCTCAGCAGCACGTTGGAGGGTTTGATGTCGCGGTGCACGACGCCGGCCTTGTGGACGACGTGCAAGGCCTCGGCGAGCTCGGCCCCGAGGTGACCGACGATGTGCGGTGGCAGCGGTCCACCCGAGGCCAGTCGAGCCCCGAGGGTCGGGCCGTCGACGAACTCCATGGCGAGGTACTCGGGCTGACCGGGCACGAGGCTGGCATCGAAGAGTGTGACGAGCGACGGGTGGTTCAGCGAAGCGAGCACCGTCATCTCGCTGCGCGCGCGCTCCGACGAAGCGCCGTCTATTCCTGGCCGGATGAGTTTGATCGCCACCGTGCGGCCCAGCAGAACGTCCTCCGCGCGGTAGACGCGGGCCATGCCGCCTTCGCCCACGAGGTCGCCGAGTCGATAGCGGCCGTCGATCAGCGGCGCCGTGTCGTCGGCGTTCGCGTCTGCCATCGGTTCCTCCTCGCCGCGGACCGAGCCCGCGACAGCCCCTTCGACGCTACCCGCTGCGCAGGTACCGCGCCGTGCCCTTGACGGTTCCGCGCAGCCGTGAGAGATGACGACGGCGGCGCTCGAGGGCGCGGTCGATGCAGGCACCTCTGGCCGCTGGGGTGTGACCACGGTAGAACGGGTCCATGGGATCCCCGCTGGTGTTGGGGCCGATGCTGCGCTATGTCGATGAGACGTCGGCCGCCATCTGGGTGGAGACGCGAGCCGAATGTCTGGTGAGTGTCCATGCCGAGGGGCGATCGTGGCAGGCCCGCAGCTTCGCCGTGCACGGCCACCATTACGCGCTCGTTGAAGTCGACCGGCTCGAGCCCGGAAGCGTCTCACCGTACGAGGTCGAGATCGACGGGGTCTCGGTCTGGCCGGAGCCAGGCTCTGAGTATCCGGCATCAGTGATCGCCGCGCGTACGCCCGGGCAACGGTCGCGGATCGCCTACGGATCGTGCCGTACCAGCGTCCCGCACGACCGGTCAGGCAACCGAACCCACGGCGTCGACTCGCTGCGCGCCTTTGCGCTCGCGGTGGCCGACGGCCGCGTGGACCGACCGGACATGCTGCTCTTGCTCGGCGACCAGGTGTACGCCGACTCCACCACGAAGGAGATGCAGGCATTCATCCGCAGCCGCCGCGACATCCGCGAGGAACCGGGCAAGGAGCTCAAAGACTTCGAAGAATACGCCCATCTGTACCAACTGGCCTGGTCGGACGACGCGAATCGGTGGCTGCTCTCCTGCGTGCCGAGCGCGATGATCTTCGATGACCACGACATCCGCGATGACTGGAACGCCTCGCTCGATTGGAAGCGGAAGATGCAAGCCACCACCTGGTGGCACGAGCGCATCGTCGCCGGCTTGGCGTCGTACTGGGTGTACCAGCACCTCGGCAACTTGTCCCCCCGGGAACGTGCCGCTGACCAGATGTGGCAGCAGGTCATCGGGCGGCGCCACGACGCCCCTTCTCCCGACCTGAGCACTGCGCTGGACGAGTTCGCTGACCGGTGCGACAAGGACCCCGACAGCTATCGCTGGAGTTACTCCCGGGACTTCGATGGAACGCGGCTGATCGTCCTGGATTCACGCGTCTCGAGAGATCTCACGCCTTCGGCTCGAGGACTGCTCAACGGTCAAGAGCTGGCGTGGTTCGACCGTCAGATGCGGGGCGGATTCCGCCACGTTCTGGTCGCCACCTCGCTCCCGATCCTTCTGCCGCTGGGCTTGCACCATGTCGAGGCATGGGATGAGGCGATCGCACAGGGCGCCTGGGGTCGACCGGCCGCGTGGGTCGGGGAACGGCTGCGGCAGGCATTCGACCTGGAGCACTGGGCGGCGTTCCAGAACAGCTTCCAGGCGGTTGCGGGGATTGCGACGGAGCTCGCGGACGGCACCCGCGGCCCGTCGCCGCTGACGGTGACCTTCCTCTCCGGCGACGTGCACTACTCGTACCTGGCGGAGGTAGAGCGCCAGGACGGCAGTCGCATCTTGCAGGCAGTCTGCTCACCGGTTCGAAATCCGTTGCCCCGCTTCCTGCGTTGGTTCTCGGTGGCGATGTCGTACGGCGCAGCGACGCCGCTGGGCGCTGCAGCCGCGCATTCCGCAAAGGTTCCCGACCCACCCTTCCGCTGGAGGACGGTAGAGGGTCCGTGGTTCGACAACAACCTC
This sequence comes from Microbacterium sp. Leaf288, assembly GCF_001422925.1. GTDB lineage: Bacteria > Actinomycetota > Actinomycetes > Actinomycetales > Microbacteriaceae > Microbacterium. The sequence continues at coordinate 164,459 of NZ_LMNI01000001.1, read as the reverse complement.
GCGCTGCTGCAGGACGGACCCGATGGACTCACGATGACATGGCACACCGGGGTGGTCGAGAACGGGGACGAACGGCATCCTCGTCTCGAGGAGGTGGCAGCCATCACGGTGCCCGCGAAGAGGGACTCCAGAGCTTCGTCCTGAGCGGCTGCGGACGAGTTCGGCTCCGGCGTGCGTGGGGCTCGAACTCGTCGACCCTCCGCGAGAACCTCTGGCAAGCGCGGAAGAGTTGGCACTCACCTCTTGAGAGTGCCAACCCAGCTTCCTATCCTTGAAGTGACCACATTCCGGCGGGAGTGATCGCGTTCGTACGTCCGGGGTTCTGGGAGTCCGTCCTGCGGGCAGTCGCACGGTGACGTGAGTGCTGCGGACGTGACAAGCGGGCGCTTTCTGCTGGGTGATCCAGATCGGAGGCGAACAATGTCAACTGAACCGAACCCTCGATTCGAAATGCGCAGGGTCTCCTCTATCAAATGGCTGATCGAGGACCTCTCTCTGCCTGAGAGCCACCCTGAACGTGTGGTGGCACACGTCTATGAGGTTGACGACCTGGAATACGACGTCGTGTGGCTGCGCGACCTCGGGCTCGCGGAGCAATTCATGTGCCCCTCTGACGTCCTCGACGCGGTCATCGACAGGGTCACCGCTCCGCGACGGCCCGCTGCGCGGCGTCCGATTCCGATCCCGCACCGGCCGCCGGTCAGGGAGCGCATCCCCGCCTGATGCAACCGCCGCCGCTCCGGTGGTGGGTGCCGCTGCCACCGAGCGGCGACGGTGGGGCGGACCGCCTCAGCCACCGTTTGCGAACGTCAGAAGCGCTGTCAACCCCCGACCTCGGCTACGCGTGATCGGTGAGAGTGGAACCGTTCACATCATGGAGGTACCGACGAGATGGCCAGATCAGGCGCGATCGCAGCGAGCAGCCGGGACGACCACGACCATTCCCTGCGTGATCAGGCCGACGACCTCGAAGATGACCTGCGCGCCGAAATGATCAGGTCGGGCCTGATCGCGGACTGGTGATGTCCGACAGGGGCGATCGGCGGGCGGCCGCGCCCTTCGAGTTGTTCCGCATCTCCCCCCTGCGCGCACCTCGCTGAGTCGGGATCGTCGTCACGGGAGCACGCGCCGTCTGGGGGTTCACGGCCCGCGATGTGCTGAGCCGCGGTCGTCACGTCCGGTCGCTGCGACCCCGCCGCGACGACTGTGCGGCCTCGAGCAGCTCGGGGCCGAGCGTCTCGGTCAGCCAGGCGCACCAGGTCGAGACGGTGCGCCAGTCGTCGGCGATGATGTCGTACGCGTCGGGCGTCCACATCCAGTCGGCGGGAGTCTCTCGCCTGCCGACCGCGAGTCGTTTGAGCTGCAGCAGCGGGAGGCGCGGGTGGTCGGCTCGGTAGCCGCGAGGCGCGGTCTTGAGGGCGTCGTCGCGGAGGAGCTCGAAGCCCGCGCCGCGCAGTTCCGCGAGCAGCGCGTCGAGATCCTCGGCGGTGCGCGGATCGTCGACGGCTTCGCGGAAGCGGGCCAGCGCCGCGGGCGGCACGTCATACACGCCGCCGCCCAGCATGAGGCCCTCCTCGCTCAGCTGCACATAGTGCGCCACTCGCGCCTGCGAGACCATGCCGATGTGCAGCTTGTAGGGCGTCTTGTCGGCGCTGAACCGGACGTCGCGGTACGGGCGGAAGATCTTCACCGCGCCGAACTCGGGCTCGAGTTCCGCACCGAGCTCTTCGAACGGCCCGCGAACGGCCGTGTCGTAGCGGGTTTTGTTGGCCGTCCACCACGTCTTCGTGTTGTCGGCGCGAAGCTCGGCGTAGAACGAGACGGCGTCGCGATCGAGTCCTTCGAATCCCACCCGCCGATCGTAACGAGCGGATGCCGAGGGCAATAGCCGACCGGCACCACGGGCTCTCGCCGCCCGGCGAGGTCACGGGGTGATGAGGACCTTGAGCGCGGTGCGCTGGTCCATGTCGCGGTATCCGGCCGGTACGCCGTCGAGGTCGGTGGTGGCGTCGAACACCTTGCCGGGGTCGATCTTCCCATCGAGGATGTCGGGCATCAGCTCGTCGATGTACGCGCGGACGGGCGCAGGGCCGCCGGCGAGTCGGATGTTGTGGCGGAACAGACTGCCGAAGCCGATCGGTGCATCTTCGTACTGGGGCACGCCGACGCGGCTGATCACACCCCCGCGACGGACGACGCCGAGCGCCTGCTCGTACGCGGCCATGTAGCCGACGGCCTCGAGCACCACATGGGTGCCGTGCCCGCCGGTGAGGTCGCGCACCTGGGCGATGCCCTCCTCGCCCCGGGCGGAGACCACACCGGTCGCACCGAACTCCCTGCCGAGGTCGGTGCGCACCTGATGGCGGCCCATGAGGATGATCTGCTCGGCGCCGAGGCGCTTCGCTGACAGCACAGCGAGCAGTCCGACCGCGCCGTCGCCGATCACGGTGACCGATGAGCCGGCCTTCACGCCGCCGGCGACCGCGGCGTGGTAGCCGGTGCCGAACACGTCCGACAGGGTGAGCAGCGACGGCATCAGCGTTGAGTCGGCGGCCACCGGCAGCTTGACGAGGGTGCCGTCGGCGAGCGGCACACGCACCGCTTCGGCCTGGCCGCCTTCGTCGGGGATGCCGTCCCAGAAGCCGGCCTCGTGGTGCAGGCAGGAGGTCTGCAGGTTCTCCTTGCAGATCTCGCAGACATTGTCGGAGATGGCGAAGGGGGAGACGACGAGGTCGCCCTTCTTCACCGTCACGACGTCGGACCCGACTTCTTCCACCACGCCGATGAACTCGTGACCCATGCGGGCCGGTGCGGCCGCAGCATCCATCGAGTGATAGGGGTGCAGGTCGGACCCGCAGATGCAGGATGCGGTGATCCGCACGAGCGCGTCGGTGGGGTTCTTGATGCGGGAGTCGGGGACGTTCTCGATGCGGACGTCGCCGGCACCGTACATGAGCGTGGCACGCATATTCGGGTTCCTTTGCAGTTGGGGGTCAGGAGCGCTCGGGGCTGCGGTGACGCAGAACCGCGAGCGCGACGGTGGGGATGAGGGTGAGCGCGACGATGACCGCCCCGATGGCCGCTGGTCCGTGGACGCCGAGCGGGCTGGACAGAGCGGCACCGGCGATCGTGGTGCCGATGGCGGTGCCGGCGTTGAACGCCGAGACCGCGAGCGCGGAGCCGAGGGTCGCGGCCGGCCCGGCGGAGCGGACGACGACATGGATGAGCACGCCGTTAGCGCTCAATCCGAACAGGCCGAGCAGGACCACGAGCCCCGTCATGACGAGCGGAGCGCCCGTGGTGACGCTGATCGCCGCGAGGATCGCGGTGGTCACGGCGGGAGTGAGGATGGTGACGAGGCCGGGATGACGGTCGCCGTAGCGGCCGCCCAGCACCGTGCCGACGAACGAGCCGATGCCGAACCCGGTGAGCACGAGCGGGACGTAGCCCGCATCGACGCCGCCCTGATCGGTGAGGATCGGCGCGATGTAGGAGTATGCGGCCAGCACTCCGCCGGTCGTGGTGATGCACGCCAGCAGCGCCAGCCACAGGCGGCCTGAGCGAAGCCCGCCCAGTTCGCGCCGGAGTGACGCGACAGGCTGGTTCGGGTCATCCGAGGGTACGAGACGGGCGACGAGAACGGTCGCGATGACGGCGGCGACGGCGAGCGCCCAGAAGGTGGTGCGCCAACCGCCCGCCTGCGCGATGAACGCGCCGATGGGGACGCCGAGGACGGTCGCCAGTGCGCCGCCGGCGGTGACGACGCCGAGGGCGCGAGCGCCTGCGCTCGCACCGGCCGCGCGGGTGGCCACCACAGCCGAGACCGCCCAGAACGCACCGGTCGCCACCGCGGTGACGAAGCGGGCGCCGAGCAGGATGGCGAAGTCCGAGGTGAGGGCGACGGCGATGTGCCCCGCGACGAAGATCAGCATCGCGGTGATCAGGGTGAGTCGCTTCGACATCCGCATCGTGAGCAGCGCCATCATCGGGGCCCCGATGATCATCCCGGCGGCGAACACCGTGATGAGGCTTCCCGCCTGCGCGAGTGAGATCTGCAGATCCGTGGCGACTTCGGGAAGGATGCCGGCAACCACGAACTCCGTCGTCAGCATCAGGAACGTCCCCACCGCGAGCACGTACACGACGAGCGGCAGTCGCGTCCGCGACGGGTCGGTCGACGGGGCGGTCTCTCGTGGCCGGGTGGCCTGGATGCCGTCGGTGGTCATCGGTGGCAGTTCCTTCGGATGTCCGCGGATCTCGCGGCGACAGCATCCATCACATCCCGGCGCTCGCATGCGCGGGAGGTCGGGCTTATAGGGGGTACAGGCGCCACCCCCTACGCAGCCGTGCCCGGGGTTACCGTGGGGGAATGGAGAGCCCGAGCAACCGCGATGACATCCGGGACTTCCTCGTCAGCCGGCGCGGACGCATCGCCCCCGAGCAGGTCGGGCTGCCCGCCGGCAGCCGCCGACGCGTGCCGGGCCTGCGTCGCGAGGAAGTCGCGGTGCTGTCCGGGGTGAGCACGGAGTGGTATACCCGCCTGGAGAAGGGGCACATCACCGGCGTCTCGGAAGAGGTCCTCGGAGCCGTGGCGCGCGCTCTCGAGCTCAACGACGACGAACGCGAGTACCTCTTCGATCTCGCCAAAGCCGCCCGCCCCACGGTGCGGCGCGAGCCTCGTCCCAAGGATGGGGGCCTCGACGGTCCGGTCCGCTGGCTGATCGATTCCGTGACGCTGTCTGCCGTGTTCCTCCGCAACGGCCGGCTCGACGTCCTCGCCACCAACGCCCTGGCCCGCGCCCTGCACGCGCCGATGTTCGAGAGCCCCACCACCGTCGGCGACCGGGCGAACTTCGCCCGCTTCCACTTCCTCGACCCCGCAGCTCGCGACTTCTTCGTCGACTGGGAAGGGGGCGCATCCGCCACGGTCGCCCTGCTCCGAGCGGAGGCCGGGCGCGAACCCAACGACCGCGCGCTTCGCGAGCTCATCGGAGAGCTCTCCACCCGCAGCCACGACTTCACCGGGCTGTGGTCCTCTCACGACGTGCGCAGCCGCCACGAAGGACTCAAGCGCCTCCGCCACCCCGTCGTCGGCAACCTCGAGCTCACCTATCAATCCGCCGAGCTCGCCAACCCGAACCGCGCGGCGCGGACCCTGAACCTCTACACCGCCGAGCCGGGCACCCCTCACGAGGACCGGATCAAGCTCCTCGCGAGCTGGGCCGCGACGAACGCCCCCGGCGAGACCCTGTCGACGTAGGGGGTCGGATCCGGCACCCGCCGGCATCGCCGGGGGTATCGAACTCAGGAGGATAGGCCCGCGGGTCGGCGCCGAGGCGTACGCTTTCCCCATGGATAGGCGGCATCCGCGCCGGTCACCAGCTCGTTGGCTCCCGATCGCCGGCGCATTCGTCTTGGCCGCGGCTGTGACTGCGGCCGTGGTCATCCCGGCAGCCGCGGATGCCCAGGTGAACCTTCCCGACAAGACTCCCGCCGAGCTCCTCGAGTTCGCCGCCGCGAGCGATGTCACCGCGATGACCGGAACCATCGAGCAGACGTCGGATCTCGGTCTGCCTGACCTGTCGAGCCTGACGGGCCCGTCGGGCACAGCGGATTCGAGCGCAGACGCCTCCGACGCCATCGACCTCCTCACCGGTTCGCATACGGCCAAGGTCTATCTCGATGGCGACAAGTCGCGCGTGCAGGTGCTCGATCGCCTTGCCGAACGCGACGTGTACATCGACCGGGCCGCGGGGGAGGGCTGGTTCGTCGACTCCGAGACCAAGACTGCGACGCACTACACGGCGAGCGGCGACATGACCGCTCCGCAGCAGCAGCCTGACGCGACGGCACAAACCCCGCAGCAGATGCTCGACGACGCCCTCACCAAGCTCGGCGACTCGACCGAGATCTCGGTAGGAACCGACGGGCGCGTGGCAGGCCGTGACGTGTACGAGCTCGTGCTCGTGCCGGACGACGCCGCCAGCCTCGTCGGCGAGGTGCGCTTCGCGATCGACGGTGAGACGGGCGCTGCGCTCGCAGCATCCATCACCGCCCGCGGCGCCGACCAGCCCGCGTTCGACATCGAGTTCATGGACGTCTCTTTCGCGGCGCCCGACCCCGCGACGCTCACGTACACTCCCGCGTCGGGATACACCGTTGAGAACAAGACGCTGTCGGCCCCGGACCACGGGGCAACGCCCGGTCAGGGCGATACGGGAACGGATGCCGCGCATCAGCCGGTCGTGCATGGCGAAGGCTGGACCGCTGTCGTCGAGTTGCCGCCGGCCGACACCAGCACCTCGGGTGCGACGAGCCAGCAGCAGGCGACGCTCGAGAGCCTGACCCGTCCGGTCGCGGGTGGTCGCGTGCTCGAGACGGCGCTCGTCACGGTGTACTTCGCGGAAGACGGCCGTGTGTTCGCGGGTGCCGTCAGCGCCGATCACCTCGCACACGTCGCGGCCGGCGACTGAGCCCGCGGTGGCCGATCTCGCGATCCAGACCTCCGGTCTGACCAAGAGGTTCGGCGCGCAGACCGCCGTGGATGCGGTCGCGCTCGACGTGCCGCATGGTTCGGTGTTCGGGTTCCTCGGGCCGAACGGATCGGGTAAGACGACGACGATCCGGATGCTCCTCGGCCTCGTTCGTCCGACCGCGGGTGAGGCGCACGTGCTGGGGCAGCCCGTCCCCGACGCACTTCATACCGTGCTTCCACAGGTCGGCGCACTCGTCGAGGGTCCGGCGTTCGCCCCGTTCCTCACCGGCAGGCAGAATCTGCACCGGTTCGACGCGGCGGCCCGGCACACGGCATCCACTTCCCGTCGTCGACGCGTGGACGAGGCGCTCGAGCGCGTCGGACTGACCACGGCGGCCGACAAGAAGGTGCACGCCTACTCGCTCGGGATGAAGCAGCGCCTCGGCATCGCCAACGCCCTCCTCACTCCCCGCGCGCTGCTCGTGCTGGACGAGCCGACGAACGGGCTCGACCCGCAGGGGACGCGCGAAGTGCGCGGACTCATCCGCTCGCTCGCCGGCGAGGGGGCGACCGTGTTCGTCTCGAGCCACCTGCTCGCCGAGGTCGAGCAGGTGTGCACGCACGCCGGGATCATGAGCGCGGGGCGGCTCGTCGCCTCGGGCACGCTCGACGAGCTGCGCCGCGGCGACGGCGCGGGCCGCCTGCAGCTGCAGACCCCCGACGTCGCGCGCGCGAGAGAAGTGCTCGCGAACGCGGGGATTCAGACGACGGATGCTGCGCCCTTCACGCTCGTCGGCACGCTCGGCGAGCACGAGCCCGAGCCGGAAGACCTCGTCGCGGCCCTCGTGCGTGCCGATGTGCGTGTGCGCGGCATCACGGTCGAGCGGACGAGCCTCGAGGACAGATTCGTCGAGCTGACGGGGCAGGGCTTCGATGTCGTCGCGTGATGCCGCGTCTCGGCTGACCGACGCCGCTCCGACGGCGTCCGGGTCGCGCAGCGTGGCGCGCGGGAGCGGGGTTCCAGGTCTTCTCGGAAGTGAGCTGGCGACGCTCTTCCGCCGCCTCCGCACGTGGATGATGCTCGGAGCGCTGTGCCTCGTCCCCATCCTCCTCGGCGTCGCGGTGCGGATCGCGGGCGGCACCCGTGCAGGCCGCGGGCCGGCGTTCCTCGATCAGATCACCGACAACGGCGTCTTCGTCGGCCTCGCCGCGCTGACGATCGCGACCCCGCTCTTCCTTCCCCTCACCATCAGCGTCGTCGCCGGCGACACGATCGCCGGCGAGGCGAGCCTCGGCACCCTTCGCTACCTGCTGGTCGCACCTTCGGGGCGCGTCGCGCTCCTCGCGGTCAAGTACGTCGTCGCCGCGGTCTTCTGCGTGATTGCGACCTTCGCGGTGGTCGCGGTGGGTGTGATCGTCGGCGCGATCCTCTTCGGCGCCGGCCCGCTGACCCTGCTCAGCGGGACGCAGGTGAGCCTCGCCGAGGGACTGGTCCGCTGTCTTGCCGTCGTCGCATACGTGTCGGTGTCGATGCTGGGGCTCGCGGCGATCGGCGTGTTGCTCTCGACCCTCACGACGGTGCCGGTCGGTGCCATGGCGGCCACCGCAATCCTCGCTGTCGCGGCGCAGATCGTCGGTCAGATCCCGCAGCTGTCGGCGGTTCACCCCTACCTCTTCACCGACCGTTGGCTCGACTTCGGCGACCTGCTGCGCTCGCCGATCTCGTGGGACTCGTTCCTCGACAACGCGCTGCTGCAAGCGGTCTGGATCGTCGTCGCGGGGGCACTCGCGGTCTGGCGGTTCACGACCCGAGACGTGCTGACGTAACCGCAGTCCCTCAGGTGACCGGCCGGTCTTTGGGCGTCCGCTCGGCAATCAGCCTGTACCCCGGTCTCTACGCCTCGGGGATGACGCGGCCGAAGGCCTCGAGAGTGATCGCTTCGGGTTCGGGGCCGCCGCGCTGGCCGGTGTCGAGGGCGTCGATCTGGGCGACTTCGTCGCCGGTCAGGTCGAAGTCGAACACGTCGAAGTTCTCGGCGATGCGTTCGGGCCGGGTCGACTTGGGGATGACCTGGATGCCCTTCTGGATGTGCCAGCGGAGCATGACCTGCGCGGCGGACTTGCCGTACTTCGCACCGATGGCCAGGAGCACCGGCTCGTCGAAGCTGCGTCGGGCGGAGTCGCGGTAGGACGTGATCCCGCCGATCGGCGACCACGCCTGCGTGAGGATTCCGTGCTCCTGGTCGAGCGCCTGCAGCTGCCGCTGCTGGAAGTACGGGTGCACCTCGATCTGATTCACCGCGGGCACCACATCGGTCTGATCGAGCAGCGCAGTGAGGTGCTCCGGCATGAAGTTGCTCACGCCGATCGCGCGCACCTTTCCGTCGGCCAGCAGCGTCTCGAGCGCCTTGTATGCGGCGATCGTCTTTTCGAAGGCGGACGGCAGCGCCTGATGAAGGATGAACAGGTCGAGCCGGTCGACGCCCAGCTTTCCGGCGCTCTTGGCGAAGGCGTGCAGGGTCTGGTCGTAGCCGTAATCGCTGATCCACACCTTCGTCTCGATGAAGACGTCCTCACGCGCCACGCCCGACTCACGGATGCCTCGACCGACCTCGCGTTCATTGCCGTAGGCCGCCGCGGTGTCGATGTGGCGATAGCCCGTGCGGAGGGCGGCCGTCACCGCATCGACGGTCTCAGCGGGCGGAGTCTGGAAGACCCCGAGGCCGATGGCGGGGATCTCGACACCGTTGTTCAAGGTGAAGTTCGGAACGGTCATGCCCCCACGCTAAGCACCGGTCCGGTGCGGCGGGAGGCACTGACACTCACCCTCTCCCGCGGACGGATCGCACCCGACGATGACGGATAGGGTGGCGAGGTGACAGCCCCCGCTTCGACGAGCCCTGCCCCGGTGCCGCGGCCGGGCACCATCTACTTCCTAGGGCGGGTCGTCCTGCGACCGTTGTTCTGGCTCATGTACCGCCCGCGCATCGTCGGCCGAGCGAACGTGCCTGAGCATGGGCCGGTGCTGCTGGCCAGCAACCACCTCGCGTCGCTCGACACGGTCATCATCCCGACATCCGCGGCCCGGCCGGTGCAGTTCCTCATCAAGTCGTCGTACTTCACGGGCTCGGGGGTGCTCGGCCGCGTCAAGCGCTGGTTCTTCACCTCGATCGGCGGTGTTCCGGTATACCGCGCGACCGGTCGCGATGCCCGCGCCGCGCTCGACGCGGGCAGCAGCATCCTCCGGGCCGGGAGCGTGTTCGCAGTGTTCCCCGAGGGAACCCGCTCCCGCGACGGGAAGCTGCACGAGGGTCACGGTGGCGCGGCGTGGATGGCCCGCGACACGGGTGCCGCGGTCGTGCCCGTCGGGCTGATCGGAACCGGCAGCGTCAAGCCTCTGAGCCACCTGCTGCCGGGGAGGCCGCGTGTCGAGGTGCATTTCGGCGTGCCGCTCGATCTCGCCGACCTCGAGGGCGTGCCGGACGGCAAGGCTCGTCGCGAGATCACCGAGCGCATGATGGCCGCGATCGCACGCCTGAGCGGACAGGAACGCTCCGGCAGCGTGAACGCCACGTCGCGCGACTGAGCCGCCCTCAGCTGAGTTCGGTGTGCCTCCAGGCGTCTTGGTACCAGAGCTGATGCACGCCGCCGTCCTCGGCGGTGAAGAAGACCTGCTGAGCCTGCGGCTGTGCGAGCGTGGCGAGAGTGCTCCCGGTGCCCGCGGGGGGCGCGCTCGATGCCGCAGTGGTGTCGGTGTCGCGCCAGCCCCCGCTGTACCAGAGCACATGGATGTGGCGGTCCGTCGACAGGAAGTACACCTGCGGCTGGGGTGAGGCGAGCGTGGCGAGCGGCGAATCGGCGGCGGGAAGCGCGCCGCCGGCGGACGCCGTGAGGTCCGTGTCCTTCCACTTGCCGTCGTACCACAGCGCGTGGAGGTGGCCGTCCTGCTTCGCCAGGTACGACAGCTGGGTGTTCGTCGACAGCGCGGCGAGCGGCGTCGTGATCGCAGGATCGGGCGCGCCGGCGGATGCCGTGAGGTCGGCGTCCTTCCAGACGCCCTGGTCCGTCCACAGGGCGTGAACGTGGCCGTCCGTATCCGCTGTGTAGAACACGCGCTGGCTCTGGCCGACGGCGAGTGCCGCGATGGCGGTCGCTCGCGCGGGGACGGGTGCCGCCGCCGCGGCGGTGAGGTCGGTGTCGCGCCAGCTCTGGGTGAACCAGAGGCAGTGCAGATGGCCGTCCGCGTCGGAGGTGTAGAACAGCTGTCGGTGAGGGGTCGTGAGCGCCGCGAACGAGGTGTCGGGGTCGGCGTCGGGTCCTCCCGCCGTCGCGGTCAGGTCCGACGCACGCCACGAGTTCTCGTACCAGTACGCCACGACGTGACCGTCGCGTCCGCGGAAGAGGATCTGCTCGGACGGTGAGCCCATCGCAGCGAGCTGTGTCGGCGGCCTCAAGGCAGGCAGCATCCCATCGATCACCGTGCTCAGGTCGGTGACCACCCACCGCCCGCCCCTGCATTCGAGCTGGTGGAGATGGGCGCCGTCGGCGTCGGGGTCGCGAACCGGATCCGAACCCCCGGCCGACAGAAAGACGACCTGCTGAGGCGCGCCGAGTGTCGCCAACGCGCCGGGGATCGCTTTCGTGCTGTCTCGACCTGTCACGAGCACGGGAGACTGCGCCGCCCAGTAGAGCAGGAGGCCGGTCGTGACCCGTTGGGCGAGCTTCAGCATCGCCGTGGCGTCCGCCATCCAATCGGGGTGCGGCTTGTTGGCGCCTCTCTTGTCGAGCTTCGGCATGGTGGAGGTCTGCCCTCCGATGGGCGACGTCTGAACCCCGATCCAGGACGTGAAGACGGCGAGGCCCTTCGTCGAGGCGAGCGAGTACCAGTCGGCGGTCGTCGACACCCTGAGCTCGTTGAGCATGAGCTCGTGGAGCGGCAGCCGGCACGAGTCCTGGACATTCGCGATCCACTGCTCGTAGTTCTCGTGCTGGAAGTTGATTCCGGGGTCGTTGCCGTAGAGGCCGGCGTGCATGGGCTGGCATACGTCCTGGAGGTAGTGGATCGCCAGTCCGAGCGCGCGTCCTCCGGCACGGGCATCCGCCGCGTTCACCGCCTTCTCGAAGTAGCTCACGCCGTACTTGAGCGCGTTGACCGCGGCCGGCTTCGGCTCCCAGTTCGGGCCCTTCTTCGTCTGAGGGTTGTAGAAGTGGGCGCTGTAAACGAAGCCCGAGGTGGCGGCGTCGAAGATCCCGGTGTTGTCGGCGGCGTAGATGCCGTCCCGGATCCCGGTGATGAACTCGGGTCGGCCGAGAAGTTCCTTGAGCTGAGCGAGGTTCGGGCTGTGGGAGAAGCCCGGCGTCATGATCAGATCCACTGCTCGGTTGAAGATCCACAGGTGGGTGTTGTGCCCCTCGTCGTACGCATGGCCCTCGTCGGCGCTCCAGTGCATCTGCACGCGCCCCGCGGAGGGAGCGTCGGGCACGTCGGAGACCTGGAACCAGCAGCCGGCTCCGGACGACGGGTCGGCCAGGGTGATCGGTTCACCCGCGCCCGACCCATGAAGGGCGGACCCGGTCGGACCGAGGAACATCATCCGGGTCTCATCCGGTCCGTCGAAATCGACGCGGAACGGCGTTGCGGGGTCCTTCGAGACGCGGACGCCTCCCGAATCCGCGACGATCGCGAGCCCGTCGCCCACGTAGAGGACGACGTCCCCTGGGTCGTTCCCGGGTGAGATGTCGATCGGCGAGCCGTGATCGTCATCGCTGAGGACGAGCGTGTCGCCGTCGATGAGAAGTGCGTGAGGCGTTCCGTCAGCATCGACGGAGGTGATTCTGTTGGCCACGGAGTTCCCCCTCGAACTCGACGACTGGTGGGTTCCCCTGATTCGACCACCGCTGCTCCGCGCCCGGTCGGCCTGGTGAAAACCCAGACGAAAGCGCGATAACGGTCCTTTCCTAGCAGAACGGATGCCGCTCCGCCAGGCCCACGGATCACCCACAGCACAAAACCTCCACGTGGAGGTTTTGTGCTAATCTGCCTTCGCACGGTTCAGCCGATCCGCACGAAGATGTACGAAAGGGGTCCGAAGTGACTCGACCCGAGAGCTCGGTGCAGCTCTACACCCTGGCCGCCGCCTTCTCCGCCGACATGTCCGGCTCGCTGGACAAGCTCGCCGCGATCGGTCTGAAGAACGTCGAGGCCTTCGACTTCGTCCGTCGCCCGCAGGAGATCCGCGCGGCACTGGACGCGGCCGGCCTCGCGTCGCCGACCGGTCACGCTCCGCTCCTGTCGGACGAGCTGTGGACTCCCGACGGCTCGATCCCGACGCCCGCTCCGGAGGTCGTCTTCGAGGCCGCCGCGACGATCGGCGCGACCACGGTCATCGACCCGATGGTGCCGACCGACCGGTGGCTGACCGAGGAAGGCGTCGCCGACACCGCTCGCCGCCTGAACGACCTCGTCGACATCGCCGCCGGGTTCGGTCTCACGGTCGGCTACCACAACCACGCGCAGGAGTTCCTGGCCTCGTTCGACGGCCAGACCGCGTTCGAGCGCTTCCTCGAGCTGACCGACGACCGTGTCGCCATCGAGCTCGACCTGTACTGGGCCGCCGTCGGCGGACAGGACGTCACGGCGCTGACCCGCGCCATCGGCGACCGCCTGGTCGCGCTCCACATCAAGGACGGACTGGTGCCCGCCAGCAACCCGTTCGCTCCCGACGCGCCGGCCTTCACCTCGAAGAGCCTGCAGCAGACCCACCCCGGCGATGGCGTCGTCGCGCTCTCCGACGCGCTCAACGCCGCCACCTCCGTGAAGTACGCCGTCATCGAATACGACAACGCGCCCGGCGACGTCTTCGCCGACATCGCAGCGTCGTACGCGTTCCTGCAGAACGGCGGCTTCGTCCGATGACCCGCGTCGGAGTCGGCATCATCGGCGCCGGCGTCATCAGCGACACCTATCTCAAGAACCTCACGTCGTTCCCGGACGTCGAGGTCCTGGCCGTCGGCGACCTGCTGCCCGACCGCGCGCAGAAGAAGGCCGAGGAGTACGGCGTGCCGGTGCACGGCGATGCCTCTGCGGTGCTCGACCACCCGGACGTCCAGGTCGTGGTGAACCTCACCATCCCGGCGGCGCACGTCGAGGTCTCCGAGGCCGCGATCAACGCCGGCAAGCACGTGTGGACCGAGAAGCCGGTCGGACTCGACCTCGCCGACGTCTCCCGCATCCTGGCGGCCGCGGACGCTGCCGGGCTGCGCGTCGGCTCGGCGCCCGACACGATCCTCGGACCGGGCTTCCAGACCGCCAAGCGGGCGATCGCGGAGGGCGTCATCGGCGAGCCGCTGTTCGCGCAGACCGCGTTCCAGACGCAGGGCCCCGACCTGTGGCATCCGGATCCCGCGTTCCTCTTCAGCACGGGCGCCGGCCCGCTGCTGGACATGGGTCCGTACTACATCAGCGGCCTGGTGAGCCTCCTCGGACCTGTGGCCCGCGTGTTCGCGGCAGGCCTGCGCGCTCGCGACGAGCGCACGGTCCACCTCGGCCCCATCGCCGGCACCAACTTCACGGTGGAGGTGCCGACGACGGTGCAGCTGACGACGGTGTTCGAGGCAGGCCAGCAGGCGCAGAGCCTGCTGAGCTTCGACTCCGCGCTCGAGCGCCACGGCGTCTTCGAGGTGCACGGCACCGAAGGCACGATCGTGCTGCCCGACCCCAACCAGTTCGAGGGTCGCATCGCCTACGTGAAGCCGCTCGGCGTGCTGCGCGACGGTGCGAAGTTCGAGCAGGAGTGGATCGACGTCCCCCAGCAGGGCGCGGTCGTCGGTCGCGGCCTCGGCCTCCTCGACATGGTGCGCGCCATCGCCGAGGACCGCCCGCACGTCGCCAGCGGCCGGCTCGGACTTCACGTGCTCGACGTCATGCTCTCCGCTGAGCAGTCCGTCGAGTCCGGCCAGTCCGTCTCGATCGAGACCACCGTCGACGCCGTCCCGTCGGTGCCCGCGGACTTCGATCCGTTCGCCGCGACGCTCTGACACCCGTACGCACACGAGGCCGCGCCGTCCCCTCCAGGGCGGCGCGGCCTCTTGCGTATGGTGACGGATGCTGCGGTGAAGGGCGAACCCCGGGCGGCAGCATCCGTCACCCGACGACGATCCGGCGACGTGCGGGTGCTCCGCTTCCTCGCTACTCGTCGGCGGTCTCGCGGATGCCGCGCATCACCAGGCGCGGGTCGGGCGTGCCGATGACCTTGTCGTCGCGTCCGTCGTAGTCGAACTGGCGGAGGAAGAAGCGCATCGCGTTCAGGCGGGCGCGCTTCTTGTCGTTGGAGCGCACGATGATCCAGGGGCCGTGCTTCTTGTCGGTGCGACGGAACATCTCCTCCTTCGCACGGGTGTAGTCCTCCCAGCGGTCCAGCGATGCCAGGTCCATCGGCGACAGCTTCCACCGCCGGACCGGATCGAGCTGGCGGATCGCGAACCGGGTGCGCTGCTCGGTGCGCGACACCGAGAACCAGAACTTGGCGACGTGGATGCCGGAGTCCACCAGCATCCGCTCGAATTGGGGTGCCTGCGTCATGAACTGCTGGTACTCCTCGTCGGTGCAGAAGCCCATCACACGTTCCACGCCCGCCCCGTTGTACCAGGAACGGTCGAACATCACGATCTCGCCCGCCGTCGGCAGGTGTTCGATGTAGCGCTGGAAGTACCACTGCCCGAGCTCCCGCTCGGTCGGCTTGCTGAGCGCGACGACCCGCGCGGTGCGGGGGTTGAGGTGCTCGGTGAATCGCTTGATCGTGCCGCCCTTGCCCGCGGCATCCCGTCCCTCGAACAGGATGATCGCCCGCCGGCCGTTGTCTTCCAGCCAGTACTGGAACTTGAGCAGCTCGATCTGCAGCCGGTACTTCTCGAACTCGTACGCATCGCGGTCCATCAGATCGCCGTACGGGTAGCCCTCCTGCCAGGTGTAGACCGGGTTCCCATGCGGGTCGATCAGATCCGGATCCGCGGTGTGCCCGTCGCGCACCGAGTAGCCCTCCTGACGCAGATGCTCGATGTACTCCCGCAGGCCCTCGACCGGCACGCCATCCATCACCGTCAGCTCCCTTCATGACGGCGCACCCGCGCCGTCATGCACCGCATTATCCCGGGCGCCGGTGACCAACCGATACGCCGCCCGTCGACCGTGGCACCGAGGGCGTCCGCATCGTGGTCAGGCCGTGTCGGCGCCTTCGCCGGCGAGGCTTCGCGGCCGGGGAGCGATCAGTGCGCGTGGCGCTCCCCGAGCCAGTCGCGGGCGGCGGCGAAGGGCGACTAACCGACCCACACTGCCGCGAGGTCGTTCATGACGGTCGGAAGGTGCAGCCCGTCGTGATTGCACGAGATGGCGATCGTGGTGTGCCGATCGGGACTGACAGCGAAGCTCGTCTCGTCGCCGGCCCCGGCCCCATCGTGACCCAGGGTGCCGTCGTCGGCGACCAGCAGGCCCGGACCATAGCTCCACCCCTCGTCAACCGGTGCGCCATCACTCAGGGCGTCGTCGAGCGTCTCCTCACTCACGAGCGACGGCGCCCGAATCTGGTCGCCCCACCGCGCGAGTTCCGAAGCCGTCATCGTGACGAATCCCGGTCCGACGACGTCCCACGCGAACGGCTCAGCGACGATGAAGTCGTCGAGGACGGCTTCATAGCCGACCGGGTCGGAAGGCACCGGCGGCCCGATCCTCGCCTCCAGGTCCAGCGGCCCGAACACCTTGGCCTGCATCCACTCCGCGAACTCGACCCCGGTGGCCTCGGTGACGATGTCGGCGAGCAGGGTGTAGTTCGTGTTCGAGTAGGAGAACGCGCCGGGCATGCCCGACTGCGCGATCGGGCTCGTTCGCACGAACTCGAGGATGTCGTCGTTGTTCAAAGGGGGTGCCCCGAAGTTGCTTGCCGGCAACCTGAGGAATTCTGCGATCCCCGAGGTGTGGTGAATCAGGTCGTTGAGAGTCAGATCCTCGACCCACGTCGGCATCCCGTCCAAGTGATCCGCGGGTGAATCATCCAACGACAGCAGTCCCTGCTCGGCAAGCATGAGCACGGCCACGGCGGTGAACTGCTTCCCGACCGAGGCGATGTGGATGGGTGTCGACGTCTTCAACTGCTCGCCGGTGTCGAGGTTCGCCACGCCCCGCGCCTGCGCCCACACGACGTCCCCGTCGATGGAGACAGCGGCGGAACACCCCGGCGTATCGTCGGGAACCACCGCCTCGAAGACCTCCGTGCTCGCCGCCCGCTTCTCAGCTATCGGGTCCGGCGTGCATCCCGACAGGACGAGCGCCGGCGCGACCGCGACGATGAGCCACGATCTCCCCACCGCCCCCCGGAACATGGCACCATCGTGGCCCCGGCGGAGCGCGCTGTCTACGCGCGGCGTGGACGACGCCTACTTCCGGAGGCGCCCGAGGACTCCCGAGGAGTGAGCGCGAATTCCGTTCCGTCGAGAGTGCGCACGCGATCGTCCCGGGATGCCGACGTGATCCCGTCGACGGTGGTCGCCGGTGAGCGTACTCTGGCGCTCATCATGTGGGAGGCACCGTGACGAGGCGGCATGCTCAGCAGCAGATCACCCCGGACGAGCAGATCGCGCGATACGCGTACGTCCTCGGGAACGTGCCGGCGAGCGTCGCTGACAAGGCGTACGCCGCCGCCTACTTCCGGCTTTCCACCGTGGAACGGGAGGCGGTCGTCGGCCAGCTGGCCGCGGAGCTGCCGGGCGCGCCGAGGGAGGCAGCATCCGTCGATCCCGGCGCGTTCGCTACGCTCATGCGCGATCTGCTGGCACGCGATGCGCTGGTGCGCATCCGAGATGGCGTCGTCGTGGCCGCTGCGTTCGTCGCGAGCCCTCCCATCGCCGCGTACTTCACGACCGGGGCGGGGTCGGTGACGATGGAGCAGCAGCCGCCGTGGATCCACCAGTTGGCCGGGCACGAGACGGCCCCCGTCGACGGCGGGAGGACCCACCACCGCCCCGGTGTGCCCGGCTTCCTGCGCTTGGGCCACGACAACTCGGGTGACTCGCGTGAGTGGTGAATCCGCGACGCGATGACACAACCCGGCGAGCTGCGTCGTCGGAGTGAGTGTGAGACGACTACACGCCGCGGCCGCCGCGCTGTCCGCACTCCTCGCCTGCTTCGTCGGGGTGTGGGCGTACTTCTTTCCCCAGTCCTTCTATGACTCCTTCCCGGGGGTTCTCGGATCGTGGGTCTCCGTCGACGGCCCGTTCAACGAGCACCTCATCCGCGACGTCGGAGCGATGTATCTCGCCCTCGGGGGAGCCAGCATCGGAAGCCTCATCTGGCGTAGCGAACTCGCTTTTCGGATCCTCGGGATCGCGTGGACGATCTTCGGCGTGCTGCACTTCGCCTACCACGCGCTTCACCTGAGCCACATGCCGATGCTCGACGCGATCGGCGAGATGATCGCCCTCGGCGTCAGTCTGCTGCTCGGCATCGTGCTGCTGATTCCCACACGCGACCCCGGCCGCCCACGCGAGCTCTGACACCCGGGCGACCTGTCGGCGCGTCGACCGCCGGAGTACCCTCTGGCGCAAGGAGGGCGTCAACGCAGCCGGTCCTCTCGGGAAACTGCGCGTGACCGTGCGCGGACACCGTCCGTCCGCATGTCCGCTCACCCGAAGGGCACCACCATGTTCAGGAAGCTCACTCCCCTCACCGCCGCGCTCCTCGCCGGAGGACTCGTCATCGCCGCGGCCGGCCCAGCGAATGCCGCCGTCGTCGAGCGCTACAGTCTCGACTTCTCGGACAGCGGGGTCGCAGACGACTTCTGCGGCGTCGGGCTGCAGCCCACGTTCACCTACGACCAGACCGGGTCCGGCTTCGTCATGAATCGGGGCAAGGACGGGCTGTTCTGGTTTCACGAGAAGCTCACCGTCGTGCGCACGTTCACCTACAACGGGATGACCGTCACCGACATCCAGCCCAACACCCTCGCCAAGGACCACAAGGTCGTCGACAACGGCGACGGGACGCTCACCGTCACTCAGCTCCTCACCGGCGGGGGCCGGACGCTCGGCAGTGACGGCAAGATCATCGCCAAGAACGACGGGCAGATCCGGGTGCGCCTGACGATCGACACCGCCACCGACGAGGTGATCGACGAAGAGCAGATCTTCGGTTCGACGGGCACGAACGACGACTTCTGCGATGCCGTCCTGGCCTACTGGGGTGTCTGAGGTGTGACTTCGCGAGCCGTGTCGGCGGCCGGCTTCTGCGCACGGCTCAACAGGACGAAGGGGACGGCCACCGCAGATATCACGCCGCTCCAGACCAGTGACGCGCCGTAGCCGCCGACATCCGCCACCCGTCCCAGCACCGGCTGGACGGCGACGCCGCCGGCGGAACCCATGAGCGAATCGAACGAGAGCACGGTGGCGCGCTGCTTCGACGGGATCATGTCGTTGAGGTAGGCGCGATGCACGGGGTCGTCGATCGCCGACGCGATGCCCCAGAGTGCGACGAGCACGACGGCGACCCAGAAGTTGCGCACGAGTCCGATGCCGACCAGCACCAGCGCGCTGGTGATCGTCGCCAGAAGGATCGTCGAGGTGCGCCGGCGGAAGAGCTTGCGCACCCAGGGGGCGAGGGTGCCGCCGAGGATGGCGGTGCCCGACACCAGCGCCGCCGCGAGCCCGGCGACGGTGTACGCCTCCTCGTCGCCCCACAGCTCCAGGAGGTAGGGCTGCAGTGCGTAGAACACGTAGATGCCGACGCCTGCGGTGAACGGGCTCGCGAGCATCAGCCAGCGCACGGGTGGATCACCGAGGCCGTAGCGGATCGAGGCGCGCAGGACGGTGCGCGTCGCGCGCAACGGGCTCTCGCTCCGATCCGGTGTGAAGCCCAGGTCACGCATCAGCAGCGCGGCGACGACGAACATCACCAGCAGGATGGCGCCGCGGAGCAGGAAGGGAACGCCGAGGTTCGTCACCTGGGCGATGACACCGCCCAGCACCGATCCCGACAGCATCGCGACGCCGCCCACGATCTGCGCCCGGCCGAAGACGGTCTCGAGGCTGCCCGTGTAGCTGGTCGCCTTCAGTGCGTCGACGAGCCACGCATCCACCGCGCCCGAGAAGAACGTGAAGCCGAGACCGAGCAGCACCGACACGAGCGCCCACGCCCAGAACGGCGATTGCCAGACCCACAGCATCCAATACAGGATCGTCGTCACGGCCAGCGTGACCGTGCCGAGCAGGTACGAGGCCCGGCGTCCGACGGTGTCGGCCACGACGCCCGTCGGGATCTCGAAGATGAGCATCCCGGCGCTGAAGAACGCATTCGCCGCGAAGGCCTCGAGGTTGGAGAGCCCGGCGTCGAGCAGGAACAGCGTGTTGACCCCCCAGATGAGGGAGGCGGCAAGCGTGTTGCCGAGCATGAGCGTGTAATACGTGCCTTGCACCCTGCGCGGACTGGGCAGGGAGACCGTGGCATCAGGCCTGGAGATCGCGGCACCGCCTCTTCCAACGGGATCTGACGTCACCGCGAACGTATCCCTCGCACGCTCGGACGGCTACCCCGATTTCGGAGTCTGGAGGCGCCCGTGCTATAGTTACGAGTTCCCTTCAGGGAACTTCGCGTTCATCTCTCTGCCTCATCGTGGAGATGCAGATTCGAACGTCTCATCCTCTCCGCGGCTTCTGCACGCCGCCGCCGCGAACGCCGCAACGCTTCGCGCCAACGAACGAAACACATCACCATGCACTCCCACCTCCAGGCGCTCGCCTGGCGACAGGCCGACGACGATGTCTATGTCGCAACGCGCTCCGACGAATACGCTGGCTTCATCGATACGACGTCGAGCGGATTCCGCGCACACGGACCCCGAGGTGAGGACCTCGGGCTCCATGCGACACACGATCACGCCCGCGCGGCGGTCGCAGCATCCGCATCCTCACCGTTGTCGGCTCCGGCACCGGTCCACATCCGTCCGCACCGCATTCGTCGGCGCGGCACCCCCGGTCGCTCCGGCGGCCCGAAGAATAGGAAAGACACGATGGCCACTGGCACCGTGAAATGGTTCAACTCCGAGAAGGGCTTTGGCTTCATCGCTCCCGATGACGGCTCGGCCGATCTCTTCGCACACTTCAGCGCGATCGCAGGCAGCGGTTTCAAGGAGCTCCGCGAAGACCAGAAGGTGGAGTTCGACGCCGAGCAGGGCCCCAAGGGCATGCAGGCGGCGAACATCCGTCCGCTCTGACGCTCCCGCGTTCACAAGCGCCCGCCCCGGCTTCGGCCGGGGCGGGCGCTGCTGTTCACCTGGGCATCGCCTACGAATCAGGAAGTATTCCCTCCGGATCATGTGGGTCCACGTAACCTGAGGACAGCGATGGGCAACCGCCTCTGGCTTTCAACGGCCAAACGGTCCCCATCGGAACTGGTGCATCATCTCCTCCACCGCTCTCGAGTCCCGACTCGGTCCCGTCCGTCAGACGTACGCCGGCACGGCTGACTTCCCGCCGATGGCCCGCGCGTACACCGAGGTGTCGCAGGTCGTCCGCGAGACCGGTCTCCTCCGCCGTGCCGAGTGGTTCTACGCCCTCGTCGGCGTCGGCCTTCTCCTGGGCTTCGGAGGCGTCATCACCGGCTTCGTCCTGCTCGGCGACACCTGGTACCAGCTGCTGATGGCCGGTGCCCTCGGCATCCTGTTCACGCAGGTCGCCTTCCTCGCGCACGAGGCCGCGCACCGTCAGATCCTCGCGTCCGGCCCCGCGAACGAGCGGCTCGCGCGCTTCCTCGCCGCCGGCATCGTGGGCATCAGCCTCTCCTGGTGGAACAACAAGCACAACCGCCATCACGCGAACCCCAATCGGGTGGGCAAGGATCCCGACATCGAGGTCGACACGATCTCATTCCTCGAGACGGATGCCGCCTCCGCAGGTCGCTTGCGCGCTCTGGTGACCCGCAAGCAGGGGTGGCTGTTCTTCCCGCTGCTCACGCTCGAAGGCCTGAACCTGCACGCGCACGCGTTCCGGCACCTGTTCTCGCGCGACGGCGTCAAGGATCGCTGGATCGAGCTCGCGCTCATCGCCGCGCGCTTCGCGGTGATCTGGACGCCGGTGTTCCTCTTCCTGCCGCTGGGGATGGCGTTCGCGTTCCTCGGCGTGCAGCTGGCCGTCTTCGGCGTCTATATGGGCGCGTCGTTCGCGCCGAACCACAAGGGCATGCCGATCATCGCCGCGGACGCGAAGCTCGACTTCTTCAGCAAGCAGGTGCGCACCTCCCGCAACGTCAGCGGCGGCTGGTGGGCGACCTGGCTGATGGGCGGACTGAACTACCAGGTCGAGCACCACCTGTTCCCCAACATGCCCCGGCCGCACCTCGCACGCGCCCGCGAGATCGTCATCGAACAGTGCCGTACCCTCGGCGTGCCGTACACCGAGACGACATTGTGGCGCTCCTACGGGATCGTCATCGACTACCTCAACCGCGTCGGCCTGGCAGCCCGCGATCCGTTCGACTGCCCGATGGTCGGGACCTACCGCCGGGGCTGACGCAGGCGCTCCGCCTGACGCAGCAGGTGCTCCTGCTCTAGGGCGCTGGTCGCGCGGCGCGCGGCCTCCGCGTATTCGGCGGCGGCAGCATCCGTCACGCCCGCCCGTTCGTGGAGGTATGCGAGCGCGGCGTGGTACCGCGGCACATCCTCGCCGACGGGGTGGAGAGCGGCGAGGCCCGCTTGCGGCCCGTCAGCCTCCCCGACCGCAACCGCACGGTTCAGGCGGATGACGGGAGAATCCCCGAACGTCAGCAGCTCGTCGTACCACTCGACGATCTGCACCCAGTCGGTCTCGTCGGCCGTCGGTGCGTCGGCGTGCAGAGCCGCGATCGCGGCCTGCGCCTGGTACTGACCCAGCCGGTCGCAGGCGAGGGCCGACTGCAGGATGGCGACGCCCTCCGTGATCGTGTCCACGTCCCACAGGGTGCGATCCTGCTCGGCGAGCGGGATGAGCCGCCCGCCGAGCACACGTGCCGGCTGCCGCGCATGGTGCAGCAGCATGAGTGCGAGCAGACCGTCCACCTCGGGCTCGTCGGTGAGCACAGCGAGCTGCCGGGTCACGCGGATCGCCTCGGCGGCGATGTCGATCTCGCCCGAGTAGCCCTCGTTGAAGAGCAGGTAGAGCACGCGCATCACGCGGGACAGATCGCCCGGCTGATCGAGTGCGATGCCGACGAGCCGCTGCTTCGCCCGACTGATCCGCTGCGCCATCGTCGCCTCAGGCACGAGGAAGGCATCAGCGATCTGCCGCGTCGTCAGGCCCGCGACCGCCCGAAGCGTGAGGGCGATCGCCGACGTCGGGGTGAGGACCGGATGGGTGCAGAGGAAGTAGAGCCCGAGCGTGTCGTCGTGCTGCGGGACGGGCCCGGACTCGGGCTCCTGCGCGAGCCGTTCCTCGCGCGCGGCGCGCGCCGTATCGCTGCGCACCTGATCGAGGAACGCGCGCCACGCGACCGTGACGAGCCACGCCCGGATGTCGCGCACTCCCTCTGGGCCCGGTCGCTCGAGTGCGCGCACCAGAGCGGTCTGCACGGCGTCCTCGGCCGACGCGAAGTCCGCGCCGCGCCGCACGAGGATGCCGACGACCTCGGGGATCGCGCGGCGCAGGGCGGCCGCTGGGCCGGGCGTGGGGACCGCCTCGGTCATCCGACGTCGGCGGGCGGCGCGCTCATCACCTCACGGAGCTCGAGCCACTCCCCGAGCGGCGTGCCGCCGGCCCACGGCGCCGCCGACAGCTCGGAGGCGACGTCGAGTGCGCGCTGGTAGGAGTCGACCTCGATCATCATCCAGCCGGCGATGAGGTCCTTCGTCTCGGCGAAGGGGCCGTCGACGACGGGCGGGCGGCCCTCGCCGTCGAAGCGGACCCAGGCGCCCTCCATGGCGAGCCCCTCGGACGAGACCAATTCGCCCGAAGCGATGAGGCGCTCCTCCATGTCCTGCATGTACTGGATGTGCGCGGCCCACTCGTCCGGCGTGAGCTGATCCATCGGGACCGAGTTCACCGAGGGGCGTCCGCCCCGGTAGTGCTTGAGCATCAGGTACTTGGCCATGACAGCCTCCCGTTCCGGTGCGGCCCATTCTGGCCGCTTCAGATAGGAGACGGAACCGAACGCGCGATCTCTACATCGGCCGGTGAGGATTTCTGCCCAGGCCGAGCATCCTAGAATCCAGGGATGACCGCGCCGATCACCCTTGCGCGAGTATCGGCTGCGCGGCGCGGGGTCTCGATGCTCTTCGTCGCGAACGCGTTGGTGTTCGCGACGATCGTGACCCGCTACCCGGAGTTGAAGGATCGATTCGGCCTGGGTGAGCTGGCGTTCGGCCTGATGGTGGCGTGCGGGCCCGTGGGCTCCGTCGTCGGGAGCCTCCTCGCCGGAAGGCTGGTGAATCGCCTCGGCGCGGTGCCGGTGGCCGTCACGTCATCCGCGATCCTCGGCGCCCTGCTGGTGGGAGCGGGCTTCGCCGGCACACCGGTCGTCCTCGCGGTGGTGCTGTTCGCGATCGGGTTCGGGGATGCGACGGGCGATGTCGGAAACAACGCACACGGGCTCGCCATCCAGCGACTGATGGGCCGATCGATAATCAACGGCCTCCACGGGGCGTGGAGCGCCGGAGCGATCGCGGGTGCCCTGCTCGGCGCACTCGCTCTGCAGTTCGCGATTCCGATCTCCGTCCATCTGCCCGTCATGGGCGCCGTCATCATCGCGGGAAGCCTCGGCGCTCTCCCGCTCGTGCGGCTGCGCACCGAGCCGGCTCCGCGATCGGAGCACCCGCACTCCCGTCGGCATGGTCGGCTCAGCGCGATGCTCATCGCCGCTTGCGCCATCGCTGCCATCGGCGCCTTCCTCGAAGACCTCGGATCCACGTGGGGCGGCGTGTATGTGGTCGCGGAGACCGGTGCCGGTGTCGCCGAGGCAGCGATCCCGTTCGCCGCGCTGATGGGTGCGCTCACGCTGGGCAGGTTCGCCTCCGACGCGCTCGTCGACCGCATCGGTGCCGTCGGTACGGTTCAGGTCGGCGCGGTGGCGGCCTTCGTCGGACTCGTCACCGCCGTATTCGCTCCCGAGACCTGGGTCGTCGCCGTCGGTCTCGGCCTGCTCGGGCTCGGAATCGCACCGATGATCCCGCTGGCGATGGATGCCTCCGAACGCGCGCCCGGCCTCGACCCCGGGACCGGCCTTGCCGCCGCTGCGACGGTCATGCGGGTCGGCCTCCTCGCCTCGCCGTTGCTCGTGGGTGCCATCGCCGAGTGGGCGGGACTCCGGCTCGCGATCGCTGTGTGCCTGCTCGTCCCTGCCGCGGCGCTGCTGCTCGCGGGTCGGCTGCGCCATCCCGAGGCGTGAACCCGGAGCCGCTTCGCCGGCGCTGACCGACCTGCCGTCAGTTCACCGTCATCACGGAGTGCGCGTTGGTGGCGGTGTCGCACGTCGTGATCCGCCAGGCCGGCGTGCCGTCCTCCATGACACGGGCCATTTCGATGATGAGCGGGCTCGGCCACTGCTCGCCGGAGAGCTGAGCCGCGGCGAAGGCGCTGGTGCCAAGCATCCGTTGTTCCGCCTCGGTGAGCTCTGTCTCGTGGGAGGCGATCACTCGCATCGTCCTGACGTCGACGATCGACTCCTTGCCGTAGCTCGGGTCGTCCACGCGCTCGCCGAACCCGTCCTCCTTCGTGTCGACGCTGCGAAGACGCCACACCCATTCGGAATCGACGTACTCGAGCCGCAGGCCGACGATGGTCCCGCCGACCGCGGATGATTCGCCCGGCAAAGCGTCGAGGAAGTCGGTAGGCCACGAGAACTCCGCCGGCATGCAGGTGCCCGGGTAGTTCTCGCCAACCGCGGCGGGAGGATCGGGAACTGTCGAACACCCTGCGACGGTCAGTGCTGCGGCGAGAATCACGACGCTCATGACCACACGTGGTCGCGCGTTCATCCGTCACTCCTTCGTCCTCGGCCGGCAACGGGAGCCTATCGCCGTCGACGGATGCCGCGACCCGCCGAGTCAGCGATCTTCGACGTCGACGAGCCATCCGGCGGAGGAGCGTGTCGTCCGCTCAGGTGGCGGGTCGCCGACCGCCGGCGGGGGAGCGTCCTCCGCTGCGGACGCGAGCCGGACGCCGCGAACCGGCTCGAGCGCGGCCGTGTCCGGCACCGGCATGCTCTCGATCATGAACCGCGACGGTCGCGACGCGGCGAACACGCCGCCGCCGAGTTCGCGACGGACCATCGGCCACTCCTCGCCTTCCGGTGGCAGGACCGCGTCCGGCGGCGTGCCGTGACCGGGCCTCCGCAGCGACTGCCGTTCCTCGACGTCGTGAGTGACCGCGTGTACGGCGACGACGCGCCCGCGGACTCGATCAGCGAACTCCTCCTCATGGTGCGACTCGATCGCGTCCACCGTTGCGGCGAGCGGCTGGCCGAGCAATTCGGTGAGGGACGGGTCCGGCGTGCGGGCCTGGATACCGAAGTCGACTTCGTCGCCGACGGCGAATGCGTTGCCGCAGCATGCCCATTCCCAGTCGGTGAGCCACACGCGAATCATGCCTGCCACGCTACCCACCCTCGCGCCGCGTCACTCCGCGATCGTGAAGGTCTCAGGAAGGGTGTCGCCGCTGTCGGGCACCACTCGGCGGAACTCGTCGCCGTCGCGCTCGTAGAGTCCGGCCACGGCGCCGGTGATGAAGTAATCTTCCGCGGCGTCGCCGGGGAGCATGGAGGGCGTGAGGAACAGCAGGTATTCGTCACCCTGAGTGAGCACGGGTCCGGTGTCCTGTCTGACATCGATGACATCGCCGACGCCGACCGTGGCGAGGTCGCCCTCGAAGTTCGCTCCCAGCTGAGGATTGCTGGGAGCGTTGGTCACCTCGACCGTCGACACCGTCGTCGATGCGTCGGCGCGCTGCCCGGTCACGGTGCCGATGACGATGATCGAGCTGTCGGCCGCCATCGCGTCGAGGCCGTCGTAAAGTGTCGCGCGGCTCCCCGAGGAGGAGCCCGCGCAGGCGGTGAGCATCGCCGACATGAGCGCGATCAGCGCCACCCCGATGCCTCGCGTCGGTCCCCGCATTGCCACCGCCTCGTTGCCGGTCGCGACCGGCTGCCGGTTCTGGCGTCAGCCTATCCAGTGCCGTCTGCGTCAGGCGGCAGCATCCGTCTCCGCCGCCGCAGAGTCCGCGCGCTCTGCCGTGGCGAGCGAGCGCGTGAAGAGCAGCAGCCACCCGACGACGAGGCCCGCGCAGACCATCTCGTGCGTGGCGAGGGTGTAGTACCCGATCCAGAACAGGCTCGCCGAGAAGAAGATGCCCGCCGCGACCGCGTACGCGAGCGTGATCATCGGCCAGCGCAGGCACGGCAGCACCCAGCGCAGGCCGAGCAGGAAGGCCCCGAAGACGATGGCCATGCCGATGGCGAAGATGTTGTGGCCGACCTGGCTGAACGTGACGGGCACGAGCGCGGCGCCGAGGAAGCACGTCGCCAGCGCGAGGAACACGAAGTAGACGATGAGGGCCCGCGTGCGGGTCACTCGGGATTCGGTGCGCGCCCACGCCTGCAGGCTCGTCAAGAGGTACATCGCGAGCAGCGCCGTCACCCCGCCCGCAATGATCAGGGTCGCGTTGAACACCGCGGAGGTGATCCCGCCCCTCCCGCCGAGCTCGCTGAAATTGAGCCGGTACCACTCGTCGTCCTGCGTCGTCGCGACGCTCACGGTGAACCCGGTCGCCACGACGGCGAACAGCAGCAGCACGAGCCGGGTCGCGGTGACGTGTGCCGCGAGGGCGAACGCCGTGTAGCCGCACCCGCCGGCCACGAAGGCGACGATCATCGTCGCCGTGAGCGTGTCGACCGCGGCCCCGGGCCAGATCATCGATGCCGCCTGGAACAGCACCCACTGGACCATGCCGAACACCGCCGCGAGCGAGACCCCGACCGCCGCTGTCATCCACGCCCGCCGAGCACGCGTGACGCCTTTCAGCCACGCCTGCCGCGGATCGCGGGCGGCCAGGCGATAGCTCACCGACGCGGCCGCGAGCGTGACGGATGCTGCGACCACGATGCCTGCCGCACCGACCGACGCCCCTTCCCAGACGAGTGCGGCACGGCCCCAGAACCCCAGGGCTCCGGCGGCCAGGCCGATGCCGAAAGCGAGAGCCGCGACGACGATCGCCCGGGCCTCGGTGCGCACCGCGAAGCGTCGCGCTTCGACCACTCCGTCACGGTGCAGCTGCTTCTCGACCCGTACCGCGGCAGCTTCGAGGCGTGCTTCCTGCGTCCACGCGCCGCGTGCCATGGCTTGATTGTCCACCCATCGCGGCCCCTTCGGGCGGTGCCGCGATGCGCGACCATCCGTCAGGCAGACCTGAGGGGACACGGATGCTGAGGCCCGCAGCATCCGTCATCAAGAGCGTCGCCCCTTCCGCGAGGGCGCAGGGGTACGTTGAGGCTGTGGATGGATCGTCCTCCGCACCAGACTCCGGCCCCGAGTCGCTCGAGCTCACGGCAGGAAGCCCGCGCCCGTCAGACCCCGAACGCGAGCTCGACGAGCTGCGCGCGCGGGCGTACGGCCCGGACGCCGACATCGAGGCGGACCCGGCGGCGATGGCCCGGCTCGTCGAGCTGGAGGCTGCCCACCTGGCCGCTGCCACCGCGGTGCGAGCCGGTGGATCGGCTGTCGGCGCCGCGCCCGTCCCGGCAGCCGCGCCCGCGGCGCCGACGGGCGACACGCGACCGGCCCCCGCCCGGCGGCCGCCGCGACGTGCGTGGGCTGTCGTCGGAGCGACTGTCCTCGTCGGCGTCCTCGCGGCTGCCGTGTGGAATCTCGTGCCACGTCCCGATGCGACGCTGCAGCAGGTCGCCGTCGAGGCGGACAGCGACATCATCCGCGTGCTGAGCGCCCAGGGCAGGGGGCCGGTTGCCTCGACGCTGCACCGATTCGAGCTGTACCACGACGTGCGCGTGTGGTCGGTCGAGGATCACGCGGGAAAGGTCTGCTTCATCGTCTGGGACCTCGCCGCGAGCGGCAGGTTCTCCATCAAGTGCGCCCCGCCGGGCACGGAGGTCGCACTGACCCTGAGCGTCGCGCGGGAAGCGGACGAGTTCGGGCATTGGCTGCCCGACGGGAGCAACGTCGACTTCCGATTCCGTGAGAACACGGTGGACGTCTTCGTCCGCCCTCCCGCCGGCTGAGCGCCGTCAGCGGCGCTCGGCGATCGCCTGCACCTGCCAGTCGTGAACGTCGACGAGCCAGTCCAGCGGGGCGGACGGGCCGATGCGCGGGTCGTCGGGGGCGCGGCCGTCGCGGAGGGCCTCGACATACGCGCGGTCCTGGGCGATGCGGGGGCGCAGCTCGCCGGCGCCGCCGACGGAGCCGTGCCCGGGGACGACGGCGGCGACGTCGTCGGCGACACTCTCGAACAGGTCGAGCGCGGCGAGGTAGTCGCCGATCGGATCATCGGCCTGCAGATCGAGGAACGGCATGAGAATGTCGGAGAGCATGTCGCCCGCGACGAGGACGCCGCTTCCTTCGACGAGCAGTGCGGCGTGCCCAGGCGCGTGCGCGCGATGTTCGAGGACGCGCACGGCCGGGCCGTCCCAGGGGAGGTGCGTGGTCCCCTCGGGGAGGCCCGTGATGTGGCCGAGCAGCTCCATCGGGATGTCGTCGGCGTACTCCGGCGGCAGTCCCTCGGCGATCTGCTCCTTCCAGTCCGCCATCGACAGCACTTCGCGGATGGATGCTGCGCCCCGGGCTGTGCCGTAGCGCGGCGCGTCGCCGAGATCGGGGTGCCACAGCACGTGATCCCAGTCGGGGTGCGTCGAGAAGGCCGCCACGACCGGCCGGCCGAACTCGCGGAGGTCGTGCGCGAGGTCCGCCATCTCGGCGCGCGTGATGCCCGGGTCGACCAGGAGCACGCCGTCGCGCCCCTGCACGACCGTGGCCTGGGTCTGGATGAACTCGCTCTCGTGGGTGAGAACACCCTCGGCGACGTGATTCAGCATCGGATGCCTCCGCAGGTGGTGTGCGATCGTTCGAGGAAGACGCTAGTCCCGGACCGGACCCGCGATCCAGCCCGCGGCCCGCGGCGTGAGACGATGCACGAGATGGATGCCGCGACCCTCGACGAGCTGCGCACACTGCGTGCTCGCGCCTATGGCCCCTCCGCCGACATCGAGCAGGATCCCGCCGCACTGCAGCGGCTCCGCGAGCTGGAGGCGAGCCGCGATGCGCCGGACGCCGCGGTGCCGGACGAGCCGTCCGAGGGGCAGGCCCACGTCGAGCCCACACCCGCTGAGGCGCGGGTGCTGCCGCCCGCCGACGACGGCGCCGAGCTCTTCGCCATCGCCGAGTCGAGCGAGACCGAGTCGGACATGCCGGCGTCCGCCCTGCCCCGAAGGCCCCGTCGCCTGTCGAGCCGGTCCGTGGCGCTCTGGGCGCTCTCCGTGCTCGGCGCAGCGGCCCTGGCCGCCGGGCTCACGTATTCGCTGACGTCCGCGCCGCCGGTCGATGCCTCCAGCGGTGCGACGCAGGTCGACACGCTCGAGCCCGATCCGTTCATCGAGGTCCCGGCCGGCTGGTTCGGCGCCGGCCCGAGCTCGATGGCCTTCGAGTACTACGGACTCACCCTGTTCGAGAGCACCGGCGGCTACACCGGCGCCCTCGGCACCGACTGCTTCGCCGTGGTGGCCACCGAGCAGATGCCCGAGCTCGACGCCGACACGAACTCGTGGTCGATGTCGGGGACCATGTACAGCGGCTGCGGCGCGGGCGCGTTCCCCGCCACCGTCCAGTTCGTCGTCGACAGCAACGCGCCGCAGCAGCTCCGCGACCGCTTCCCCTCCGACAGCGCCCTGCAGTTCGTCTTCGACGGCAGCCGCATCGGCGTCTTCCTGGCGCCCAGCGAGTCCTGACCCGCGTCAGTCCTTGCGGCCGGCGACGCCCAGGAAGCGGATGAAGACCGCGATCCAGCCGAAGATCAGCGCGAACACGATGATCTCGAACGCGGTGAGCGAGAAGTACCCGACCGCGGGGATGAAGAGGATCACCGAGACCACCATCGCCGCGAGGAACGTCCACGACGCGACGAAGTAGGTCCGCGGCATCCCCCGAAGGAACCGTGGACCGCCGATGAGCAGCACCAGGTACATCACGGCCATGCCGGAGGCCGACAGGTTGTGCGCCGGCATGTTCACGTCGACGGGAAAGATGCCCACGCACGCGAGCATGATGCCCATGATGACGAAGAGCACCGGGACGATGCGCATTCCGCGAGGGTTCTGGAGGACACCCGCCTCGGTGAGTTCGCGCATGTCGTTGGCGACGTAGACGGCGAACGTCGTCACGAGCAGGCCCGCGGCGATGAGGGTGCCGTTGAAGACCCAGCTCGAGAGGTCGTCTTCGAAGGTGCCGAGCTGGCTGAAGTGGAGCGTCCACCAGGTCGGGTCGGGCGTGGTCACCATGGCGGTGAGCGTGCCGATCGCGATGAACGTGAGCAGCAGCGACGACATGCGCTGCGTCGTCATCGCCGACACGGAGAGGTACACGAACCAGGTCGTGAGGCCGAGCGTGATCGCCATCAGCACGACCGCCCAGAACGTGATGATGGGCAGCCCGATGAACCCCATCGCGAGCACGCGTCCCAGCGCGTACACGGCGACGAAGGCCAGCGCCGTGTGCACGATGACGACCGAGATGGTGTTGACGATGTACTTCCACGACGGCAGCGACTGCCGCCACTGCTGGCCCGGGCGGTTGCGGGAGCGCCAGTACTCGACGGTGGAGGCGACGGCGGCGACCACCGCGGCGCCGCAGGCCGCCCAGAATGCGAGCGAATCGGCCTGGCCGCCCAGCTGCACGTCGGGGGCGAGGATCCCCACGAGGAGGCCGTAGACCGCGCCGACGATGCCGGCGGCGAACGCGGCGTAGACCGCCTCGGACTCGGCTTTGCGACCGGGCGTCGGGGGAGCGGCGTCCGGCACCGGCGAGGTGTTCACAGTGCTCACGAGGTCAGAGTACGACCGCGTGAGAACGTCGAGGGTGATCGGCGCAGGAAGATTCGGTCACAGATTCGTCAAGCGCCGCGCTGGAGCCAGGGGCGCAGCATCCGTGTCACCCACGGGAGCACCGCGTACGTCATGACGGGGGTGAGCAGCACCGTCGAGAGGAGCACGCGGGCGATCAGCGGCCACTCCGCGAAGCCCGGGACGAACCCGAGAAGCCACGACGCGAGGAGGTTCGTGGGGAAGAAGCCGAGCCAGATCGTGACGGCCTGCTTCCAGCGCGGCGGAGCGGCCGGGATGGGCTGCTGCACCGGGCCGGTGACCGGTGAAGTCGCGTGACTCGGATGCCTCGACTCGACGTGCGTGGCGAACGGGGCGTCGAACCATCCCTCGATGCCGGTGCGTCGTTCGACCCTGACTTCGCTCGCGAAGGCGCGGCCGGAGTCGAGCCACCATGACCGCTGCGGTGAGTCCTCCCAGGCTTCGAGGGTCGGGATGTCGCGGAAGCGGTAGAGCATATACCAGAGGTCGCTGCCTTCGCCCGCACGTACCCAGCCTGAGCCGAGGAAACCCGCGAAGCCCGCGGCGAGATCGGTGCCGGCTTGCATCCAGCTCGTGGCTTCGACGGTGCGGGAGGGATCGATGCGCCGTTCGATCGCGACGGTGATGGGATGGGCCACGGGTTCTGCCATGCCATCCATTCTGCGGACGCCGGAGCGGTGGTGGTCACCGGGACGGGTGCGGGCGCGGGTGCGTAGGCGAGGGCGCGCGGCAGCGACAGCAGCCAGAAGCCCATCGTCACGAAGGCGACGAACTCGAAGAGCGCGAGGGTGATGAAGCCGGCGGTGAGCACTCCCATGCCCGTCGCGAGGAGCGCGACGCACAGCATGGTCGCCCGGCGGAATCGGCGACTGCGACCGGGAATTGCAAGTCCCGTCGCGACGGTCGAGACGAACGACAGCCCGAGCGCGGTGGCGATGACGTCGTGCCCCACCGGGCTCACCGGGATCGGGACGAGTCCGACGCCGGTGAGGAACAGTCCTGCCGACACGATCGATCCGCGGAACGCGCGTGACGCACGACGACGGATGCCGCGGGGCAGCGCCACCGCGATCAGCACGCCGTACGCCGCGAGGAAGAAGCCGGAGAAGATCGTGATGCTGTTGAAGGTGCGGCCCGAGAAGTCGGTGTGGGTGCCGAGCTGCGAGAAGTGGAGCTGCCACCACGTGGTGTCGCGCGTCGTCAGGATCGCGACGGCGACCCCGACCGGGAGCGACAGCACGGCGAGCCGGCCGATGCGATGCGCGAGGTATCCGTTGTCGGTCTTCGGCGGCGCGGGTCGGGTCGGGGTCGTGGCGACGGTGGTGGTCGTGACGGCGGTGGCTGCGGCGGTGGCTGCGACGGCGGTGGTGGTCGTCGTCGAAAGGGATGCTGCGTCCGTGGGGGCGCTCGTCGCGGCGTGCGAGAGCACCCGCGCCACGGCGGGTCGGGGGTCGACACGGGTGAGCGTCGACGCGCTGACGGCGGCCGTCGCGCGCGACGGCGAGACGGTGACCGGTGGAGCGTCGGAAAGGGTCGTGGGAGGCATTCGACTCACGATCGGTTCTGCACGGCGTCCCCGAAGCCGGATATCCCCCCAAAGAACCCCCGGTCCGGGGTCCGTTGGTCAAGACGGCAATTCCCCAGTTCAGCGGCGAACCGCATACCGAAACTGTATCCCGCAGAGCCGAGAAAGCGCTGGTCGGTGGTATACAGCGATTCCGTGGTGTAGGCATCGTGCCCGGTACGCTGGACGGGCCGGTTCACGCGCCGCGCCGCGTGGACGGCGCGCGGGTGCCGCGGACCCGCACCTGGAGGAGCCGGATGCCCAAGAACAAGAAGCCCGGCGGCGGTCGCGCGGCGAAGAACTTCGACCCCCGGTACAACCCGAAGTACCGTGCGGCGAGCGAGGGCCGCGACGCTCAGGACGGCAAGCGCCGGCCCGGCGAATCGTCGGCGGGCAAGGCGGGGAGCCGCAGCGTCGGGCACCGCGGACACCGCACCGAATCCACGGACGCCACGGCGCCGAAGCGCCGCTGGACCGAGCAGGAGCGCGCAGGCCGGGATGAGTCGCGGGCGATCCGCACGCACTCGCGGGACGACCGCGGGCGACCGGGGCGTGACCGCGACGACCGTCGTGATCCGGGGCGCGGCGAGGCGCCGCGCCGGGACACTCCACCTCGCCGCGACGACGGTGCGCGGCGGGACGCCGGTGTGAGGCGGGATGCCGCTCCGCGGCGGGATGCCGCTCCGCGGCGGGATGCCGCTCCGCGCCGGGACAGCGCTCCGCGCCGGGAGGAGCCGGGCCGCCGCGATGTCGTGCACGAGCGGCTCGAGGCCGCCGCGGTCGCACCCGCCGAGGTCGGGGGCGTGACGTTCGCCGATCTCGGCCTGGGACAGAACATCGTCAAGACGATCGCCGAGCTGGGGGCGCAGCATCCGTTCCCCATCCAGGCGGCGACGATCCCGGCGATCCTCGCCGGTCGCGATGTGCTGGCGCGCGGCCGCACCGGATCCGGCAAGACCATCGCGTTCGGTGCGCCGCTCGTCGAGAGCGTGCTTCGATCGCAGGCGCGGGAGAAGCGCGAGTTCGGCCGTGCGCCGCGCGCCCTGATCATCGCGCCGACGCGCGAGCTCGCGCTGCAGATCGACGCGACGGTCCAGCCGATCGCCCGCAGCGTCGGCCTCTTCACGACGCAGATCTACGGTGGCGTGCCCAAGGCGCGTCAGCTCGGCGCGCTCAAGCGAGGCATCGACATCGTCATCGGCACGCCGGGGCGCATCGAAGACCTCGTGGAGTCGCGCGCTCTCGACCTCTCGCAGGTGCGCGTCGCGGTGCTCGACGAGGCCGACCACATGTGCGACCTGGGCTTCCTCGAGCCGGTGCAGCGCATCATGCGCCGCACGTCCCGCGACGCGCAGCGCCTGCTGTTCTCGGCGACGCTCGACGGCGAGGTGACGTCGCTGGTGAAGGAGTTCCTCAGCGAGCCGGCGGTGTACGAGATCGCCGGCGAGACCCAGCGCACCGGCACCATCGATCATCGTGTGCTCGTGGTCGACCATCGCGACAAGCGCGACATCCTGCGCACGCTGGTCGATCGCAGCGGCAAGACGCTCGTCTTCACGCGCACGCGCGCGTTCGCCGAGATGCTTGCCGACCAGCTGGACGACGTGGGCATCCGCGCGCTCGCCCTCCACGGCGACCTCGACCAGGCCCGCCGCACGCGCAACCTCGAGAAGCTCACGTCGGGTCGCATCGACGTGCTGGTCGCGACGGATGTCGCGGCCCGCGGCATCCACGTCGACGACATCGATCTCGTGGTGCAGGCGGACGCGCCCGACGAGTACAAGACGTACCTGCACCGTTCGGGCCGCACGGGCCGCGCGGGACGCTCGGGCACCGTCGTCACGTTGGTGACGCGCGCGCGCCGCGAGCGGCTCGCCGACCTGCTCGACCGGGCCGACATCGAGGCGCCGTTCGACGAGGTGCGCCCCGGCGACGACCTGCTCGAGGAGCTCGCCGGGCGCTGACGTCACGTCGCTCACCGCCCCGACCGGGCCGCGAACCCTTCGAGCAGCTCGGCCGCGCGCGGCGCTCCAC
This sequence comes from Microbacterium sp. Leaf288, assembly GCF_001422925.1. Lineage (GTDB taxonomy): Bacteria > Actinomycetota > Actinomycetes > Actinomycetales > Microbacteriaceae > Microbacterium. Next base: position 129,299 of record NZ_LMNI01000001.1, on the reverse strand, counting down.
CGAGCGACCTGAGCTCAGCGGCGACGCGGGTGGCGGCATCCCTCATCGCGGTGTCGGTCGAGGCGCGCTCGAAGCCTGCCGCGACCTGCGCCGAGGTGGGCGTGCCGGTTCGGAGGTTGACTCCCGCGCCGGCCCACGCGACGCGTGCCGCGATCTCGGGCTTGTCGAGGTGGCCACCCGCGATGACGAGCGGGATGCCGTGGCTCAGCGCGGTGAGCGTGCCGCCCCAGCCGCCGTTGGTGATCACGACGGCGGTGCGGGGGAGGAGTGCGTCGTAAGGGAGGTATCCGGCGATCCGCGCGTTCGCCGGAACGGGGAACGGGAGCTCGTCGCGGCCGCGCACACCGGTCGATACGACGACGAGCACGTCGCGGGCTGCGAGGGCGTCGAGCGTGGGGCGGATGAGGTCGGTGGGGTCGATGTTCTGCGTGCCCTGCGTGACGTGGACCACAGTGCGGCCATCGAGATCGCCCCACCACGCCGGCAGATCGCCGGGCACGGTGGGCGGGGCCGCGAGCAGACCGACGAAGTCGAGGTGCGCGGGCCGGTCGGTGCGGCCGAAGTCGAGCAGGGATGATCCGCTCGCGAGGATGCGCCGGTCCGACAGCGCCGTCTGCTCGAAGGTGAGAGGCGTCGCGGGCAGCCCGACCGCGACCCGCGCGCGCACGATGGGCTTGGTGAGAGGCCGCATCGCGAGCGGCGCGATGCCTCGGAGCGCAGCATCCCGTGTCTTCGTGATCGGATTGCGGCCCGGCGTGAGTCCCATGCCGCTCGGTGGGCCCTGCCCGCTCGAGAGGTGGAGCGGCAGCACGACGATCGTGGCACGGGGGCAGCCGGACCGGTCGGCGAAGAGGGCGACGCCGATGGAGGTGTCGTCGGTCGCGATCGCGTCCCACGGCTCGCGGTCCCACTCGGCCTGCAGATCGGCGACCTGAGCGGGGGCGGTGTCGATCATGACGTCTTCGAGGTTCGCGAAGACCTGCCTGAGACCCTTGCGGCCTTCGAGCCGGGGGAACGTCGCGCGCAGATCGTTCTCGTCGAAGTCCGGCGCCTCGCGCCAGGGCACGTGGACTGCTCCGGATGCCTCGATCCCCTCGCGGAACGCGCTTCCGGTGTAGAAGCGCACGTCGTGGCCGCGTGCGACGAGCGCCTGGGCGACCGCGCGCAGCGGGAGGACATGCCCGGTGAATGGCATGGCCGTCACCAGGAATCGGGCCATTGGGACATCGTGTCGCAACCCGGGGAGACGCACCAGGGCCTCGGCGCACCGTCGAGGCCGAGACCGGCGAGGCGCAGGCCGCTCTGAAAGCGCCTGTTCGTCGACGGCGGCGCGAACCTCACCCACCTCTCTACTCGGGGCATCCGCTCCTCATTTGAGGTTGTGGGCCGACGTGAGGCCCGGCGGCGGCGCGTTGGTCCGCATCTCGGCTCTGATCCTGAGATGAGGACAAGAGGTCGGGTGCGGGCCGGCCCCAGGGGCGCAGCATCCGCTCCTCATTTGAGGTTGTGGGCCGACGTGAGGCCCGGCTGCGGCGCGTCGGTCCGCATCTCGGCTCTGATCCTCAGATGAGGACGGGGTGGGGAGCGAGACCGCGGGGGTCGCGGGCGCGGTCGCGCGCGTCGGGGTATCGGCGAACCTGGGGACTTCGGCCGAGACCGGGGGCAGGGCGCCCTGTTTCGGCGGAACCCCGTGCTTCGGCGGCGCATGCGGCCACCACCTCGGCGCGTCGGGCGGGGTCAGACGGCGGGCGCGGCGCCGATCGAGGCGATGAGTCCGGGGTCGCCGCCGAGGGACATGAGGCGCGCGCGGAGTGCGACCTCGGCACGGCGGTAGGGCTCCTCGCTCGTGTGGAGCAGCGAGCGGGTGTTCGCCGCCTCGAGGAACGACACCATCTCGAACGTGAGCTGGCGCGCGTCATCGAGGAGGGGCAGCTCGCCGGCCGCCATCGCGTGCTCGATGCTCACGGTGAGGTAGTCCTCCCACTCGCTCGAGGCCGCGACGATCGCGTCGCGGACGACGCCCGGCTTCGCATCGAACTCCACGGAGGTCGCGGCGAAGAAGCAACCGCCGCGGAACACGCGATCGCGGGAGTAGTCCAGCCAGTCGCCCAGCAGCGTGCACACGCGGATCAGGCCGCGGGGGGTGCGGGCGCGGGCCGGCGCGACGACGCGGTCGATGAAGACCTCACGCGCGGCCGCCACGACGGCGAGCTGCAGCTGCTCCTTCGAGCCGAACAGCGTCGCGATGCCGCTCTTGCTGTGGCCCGAGGCATCCGCCAGCCGCCCGATCGTCAGGCCGTCCAGGCCGTCGACCGTCGCGGTGTCGACCGCGTGCGACAGCACGGCGCGCCGCGACTCGTCGCCTCGGAGGCGGCGTCGGTCGATGGGGGCTTGTGTCACACGTCGAGATTACCGTACGATCGTTCGTGTTCATAAGTACGATCGTTCGTATTCTTCTGATCGGAGCATCATGAATCTCGCACTCGCCGCCGCAGGCACGTCCGTTCGCGCTGCGGCCGCCTTCTCGCCGCGGTGGGGAGCCGCCGTGGCCATGCCCCTTTTCGGTCATGTCGCGAAGCCGCGACCCGTGCACGCCGACGACGAAGCCACGTTGCTGCGCGCGCGCTTGCATGCGGTGCGCATCGCCGGCGTCGACCGCCGCGGTGCCGACGTCGACACCTACGAATGGGGCGACGGTCCGCGAACGGTCGTGCTGTCGCACGGCTGGAACGGCCGCGCGAGCCAGTTCTCGGTGCTCGTGCGCGAACTCCTCGCCGACGGGTATCGCGTCGTCGCGTTCGACGCGCCCGCCCACGGGGGATCGGGAGGTCGCCATACCTATCTCGTCGACTGGCTCGACGTGTTCGCCGCGCTCCAGGAGCGCCACGGCGGGTTCGACGCGATGGTGGGCCACTCGTTCGGCGGCCTCGCGACGCTCGTGGGTGTCGCGGGCGGTATCGAAGCGGCGCGCGTCGTGACCATCGCCGCGCCCGCCGACGCCGACCTGCTGCTGAGCCAGTTCCAGGGCATGCTCGGCTACTCCGACGCGGTCGCGGCGAGCATGCGCGAGCGCTTCGCGACCCGGTACTTCCCGGGCGAGCCGGACCCGTTCGCGTGGCTGTCGGGTGTGCGGCGCCCGCTGCCAGGCGGGGTGCCGCTCCTCGTCGTTCACGACCACGGCGATCGCGTCGTGCCGTTCGCCGAGGCGGGGCGGGTCGTCGCCGCCAACCCGGGGGCGCAGTTGCTCGCGACGAAGGGCCTCGGGCACAACCGCATCCTCACCGACGACGCGGTGCTCGATGCCGTGCTGGACCACGTCCGCACTCCGCTCGTCGACGTCGAACGGGTCGAGCTCGGACGGGTCGAGGCCGAACGTGTCGAGGTCGCGGAGTTGGGCGCGGTCGCGGCGTAGCAGCGCCGCGTGCACAGAATCGGAGGTTCTGCGCGACGCGCCGGGACACGGATGCTGCCGCTCGGCGCGTCGCGCGAGACCTCCGATTCTGTGCGCACAGATCTCGGCCGGGCGGCACATCTGCGACGCAGCGCGCAGCGGCGCGTTCTCGCCGGGCGGGGCTCAGAAGAGCCGAGCGGATGCCTCGGCCCCAGGCAACGACCGGGAGGACGCCGCCCGCAACGACGTCGCGGCGGCTCGCCCGCGCGAGGTCGTGATGATCGGCGGCGCGCTGCGCGCATCGGCTCGATCGGCGAGACCCGCCACGGGCGCGCCGCGCGGATTCTCTTCCTCGGCCTGCCCGTCGAGGCCGTGCACGCGCAGCAACGGGCGCACCCGCTTGGCGAGCCACGAGCGGTAAGCCTTCGGCGCGTATGCCGTCGCGCCGGGATAAAGCCCTCGATATGACGACACGAGCTCGGGGTGCCGCTCGGCGAGCCACTCGAGGAACCACTGCTTCGCGCCGGGCCGCAGGTGCAGTGCGCCGTAGACGACCCGCACCGCTCCCGCCGCCTTGATGCGGGCGAGTGCGTGGTCGATCGCCGCGATCGAGTCGGTGAGGTGCGGGATGATCGGCATCAGGAACACCGTGACGCGGAATCCCGCCTCGGTCGCCGCGCGCACCGTCTCGAGGCGCGCGGTCGCATTGGGCGTGCCGGGTTCGATGAGATGCTGCAGCTCGTCGTCGAACACCGCGATCGACATCGCGAGCGTCACGTGCACCTGGCTCGCGGCATCCTGCAGCAGGGGCAGATCCCGCCGCAGCAGCGTGCCCTTCGTGAGGATCGAGAACGGCGTGCCCGACTCGGTCAGGGCCGACACGATCCCGGGCATCAGCTTGTAGCGCCCCTCCGCGCGCTGGTACGGATCGGTGTTCGTGCCGAGCATGACCGGATCGTGCTGCCAGCTGCCCCGGCGCAGTTCCTTCTCGAGTACATCGGCGACGTTCACCTTCACCACGACCTGCGTGTCGAAGTCCCGGCCCGCATCGAGCTCGAGGTACTCGTGGGTCCCCCGCGCGAAGCAGTTGTGACTGACAACTCCGTTCGCGATGAAGTCGCCGGTCGACGTCGTGATGTCGACCATGTCGATCGTCTCGCCGAGGTCTTCGATCGAGACGACCCGAAGCGGCGCGTCAGACTTCACGGCATCGCTGATCAGATTCAGCTTTCGGGTGATCGCCGGCCGTGTGAGCTCGAAGAATCGTCGACGCGCCGGGAGGCCGCCGAGAAGACGCACGCTGCTCACCCCGTTCGGTCGCGGAGGTTCCTGAACGAACGCGAAGCCGTGGGCGCGCAATGAGGTCCCGATCATTGCGAGGATCTCGTCGTCTGAGTTGGAGAATCGCAGAATCCCTCGGCTGCAGCTTCCTTCTGCGTCGAAGATTCCGGCCAGGTAACCCCTCATCCATTCGGGTGATGCCGACGCGGGCCACTGGATGAGGGCACCGATTGCTTCGTAATCCGCTGCTTTGGACGTGAAGATCGCGTCGATCCGTCGACGTTCCGCAGTGGCGGGAGTGAACTGGCGAAGCGTCGTGGCCACCCCAGCGGTCCGAAGATACTCGCGCGAGCGTTCCAAGGCCTCCGCATCTGCCAGGGCGAGGCGGAATCGATGGGCTACAGAGGTGCCGTTGCGATTCGACCGCGCATACGGTCGCTTCAGCATCATCCCGTCACCGCGGATCATCCCGCACAGATACCCCTGTCGGTAGGCGTCGGTCTCCGCAGTCGCCGCCGTCAGGCCGCCGGTGCCGAAGCCGATCAGCTTGTTGTTCGTCGTAAGGAACGGGCGCTGGGGCGAACCAGTCGGCGACGGCTGCACGTACTTCCAACCGCGTTCGGTGAGGAACCTGTGATCGCCGCTCGCGACCAACACGGTGCCGTCGGCGAGCGTCACGCGGTAGGCGCGCTTGCGCGTGCCCCACTGAGCGGACACGGTAGCTCGCACATACCGGCGGTACGAACCCTCACGCCGCGTGCCGATCACCTCGTCGCCGGCGCGCACGTCGCCGATCCGCTTGCTGCGGCCGTCGGCCATCAGTACCTGCGTGTCGGGATGCAAGCAGTAGACGCATGCATGACTGCAGCCCCGATAGGGGTTCACCGTCCAGTCGAAGGGCATCGCGGAGGCGCCCGGCACGTGGTTGAGGGCGGACTTGCAGAGCACCTCGTGGAATGTCACGCCCGCGAACTCGGGGGTCGTCACCGAGCGCACCAGACCGTTCAGCTGTTCGAGGCCGGGCAGGGCCGCAGCATCCGCCACGCCCAATTCCTGACCTTGCCACCGCATGCATCCATGAGAACAAAGCTTCGAACTTAAGTCAAGACCGGTCACGCCGTGTCTAGAACATCGACCAGACGGATGCCGCCTGCCTGGCCAAAACCGGCCGTCGCGGGTAAGAATGGCTGACGTGACGGAGCCTGGCAGGCTCGCTACCCCCCGAGCCGCCCCCGAGACTCGCCGCGCCGCCCGAGCGATGCGCGAAGAGGCTGCGAGGCGTGCCCGTGCAGCGGAATCCGCCCCCGCCGGCGCGCCCGCGTCGGCCGCCGATTCCGCCGACGACGTCCTGGCGTTCGAGCTGCCGAGCGACGAGTTCGTGCCGGGTTCGATCTCGGCGGGCGCACCGTCCGCGCTGCCGCTCGACCTCCGACCGACGGGCGCCGCTGCGCACCGGACCGACTCGACGCCCCACCGTGTTCCCGAGGCGCGCGTGCGCGGACGCCGACGCGCGGTGCGCTCGCCCCGCCCCGTTGTCAGCGAACGCCGCGCGGCGCGCGCCGACGGACTGCTCGAGGTCGACGAGGGCGCGCAGCCCGTGCGCCATGCGCGGCCGCGTCGACTGACGAAGCGGCTGATCCTGGTGGCCGGGCTCGCCACCGGTGCCGCGCTGCTGCTCGGGTCTGCGGCGATGACCGCGATGATGCTCCCGTCCGAGCCGCAAGCCGCCGGCACCGATGCGGCGCTCACGATGACGATGGAGCTGCCCGAGATCGAGCAGCTTCCGGTTCCCCAGGTCGAGGAGTCCCCGCCGGCGGCCGACATCTGCTCGCTTCCCGACGTGGCGGCCGCCGTGCAGCGCGGCGAGGACGAGGCCGCGATCGTCGCGGCCGGCGGCGGCGAGGCGTTCCGCGCCGCGGTCGTCGAAGGCCGGGCTCCGTGCGTGGACCTCGGCGACTCCGCCCGTGTCTGGACCGTCATGGACAAGATCCGGCCGGCCAACCCGATCGACTACCGCCCCAGCGCACTCGTCCTCCCCGACGGGGTGCGCAACATCGAGGGCGGCGCGCTGCGGTCTGACGCGGCATCCGCTCTCGCCTCGCTCGTCACCGCCGCCCGCGACGCCGGTGTCGGCGAGATCGCGCTCGAGAGCGGGTTCCGCTCGTACCAGACCCAGCAGCAGACGTACGGGCGCCACTTCGCCGAGAAGGGCGAGCGCGCCGACCAGGTGAGCGCGCGGCCCGGATACAGCGAGCACCAGCTGGGACTCAGCGCCGACGTCGTCGCGTGCGCCGGCTCGTGCGGGACGCTCGACCAGCTCGCCGCGACGCCGCAGGGCCAATTCGTCGCCGAGCACTCGTGGGAGCACGGGTGGATCGTGCGCTACGCCGAGGGAGCCACGCCGGTGACCGGCTACCTCCCCGAGCCGTGGCATCTCCGCTACGTCGGCCCCGAGCTCGCGAAGGCCTATCACGACGGCGGCTGGAGTTCGCTGGAGGAGTTCTTCGCACTCGACCCGGCTCCCGACTACCTCGGCTGACGTCGGGCGTCGGCACTACTCTGCGGATCACGGATGCCGCGGCTCACAGCATCCACCGGCCTGAAACTGAGTACCATATACGGTGAGATGCAATTCCACCGGGGGTGCGTCTCCACACAGACTCGAAGACGAGAGGAAGGCGCATCATGGAGCGCGAGATCTACGACGAGGACCACGAGGCGTTCCGCGACGTCGTCAAGGAGTTCGTCAAGCGCTACGCGTCGGACGAGAAGCGCAAGCAGTGGGACGCGGACGGCGAGATCGACCGTGCGACCATGCTCGCCGCGGGCGAGGCCGGCATCATCGGCCTGTCGGTGCCCGAGGAGTTCGGCGGCGCGGGCATGCTGCAGGACTACCGCTTCCGCTCGATCGTGCTGGAAGAGACGATCGGCGCGGGCCTGGGCTCGCTCGCCGGCGCACTCGGAATCCAGGACGACCTCGCCGTGCCGTACATCGTGCACATGGGCACGCAGGAGCAGAAGGAGAAGTGGCTCCCCGGCATGGCGACCGGCGAGATCCTCGGCGCCCTCGCGATGACCGAGCCGGGCGCGGGCAGCGACCTGCGCGGCATCAAGACCACCGCCAAGCGCGTCGAGGGCGGCTACATCGTCAACGGCGCGAAGACCTTCATCTCGTCGGGAAAGACGGCCGACATGGTCGTGACGTTCGTGAAGACCGGCGAGGGCAACCGCCCCGACGCCTTCAGCCTGCTGATCCTCGAGGACGGCATGCAGGGCTTCGACCACGGCAAGAAGCTCGAGAAGATGGGCTTCCACGGCTGGGACACCGCCGAGCTGTCGTTCACCGACGTCTTCGTGCCGGAGGAGAATCTCATCGGCGGCAAGGAGGGCCTCGGCTTCATCCAGCTCATGATGAACCTGCCGCTCGAGCGCCTGTCGATCGGCGTCGCCGCGGCCGCGGCGGGCGAGGCGGCGTTCGCCTGGACGCGCGACTACGTGCTCAGCCGTGAGGCGTTCGGCGAGCGCATCGCCGACTTCCAGAACACCCGCTTCAAGCTCGCGGACATGGCGACGACCGTCGACGTGATGTGGGCCTACGTCGACCGAGCGATGCTGCTCTACAAGGACCAGAAGCTCACCGCCGAAGAGGCGGCCAAGGTCAAGTTCTGGACGACCGACCGCGAGGCCGAGCTCCTCGACGTCGGCGTGCAGCTGCACGGCGGCTACGGCTACATCACCGAGTACCCGATCGCCCGGGCCTACCTCGACGCCCGCGTGCACCGCATCTACGGCGGCACGAACGAGATCATGCGCGACCTGGTCTCGCGCCAGATCGTCGGCAAGCGCTGACGCTCACTCGATAACGGATGCCGCGACCCGGCGCCTCTGCGGAGGCACGGGGTCGCGGCATCCGTCGTGTGTGCAAGCGTTCCCTCCGCAGTCACCTTCGGCGGGTGCAGTTCGTTCCGTTCCCGCACAAAGTGACTGCGGAACTCAGACGCCCGTCGCTGAGCAGTCAGTTCGGGTGGGTTCGTGGTGCTGGGACGCGCCAAAGGTGACTGCGGAACCTCGGGGCGGCGAGGAGGCGGGGCGGCGGGCGGCGGGGCGGCGGGGCAGCGGGCGGCGGGCGGCGAGGAGGCGGGGCGGCGGGGCGGGAGCCGCGGGGGTCAGTGCTGGCCGGCGGGGCCGGAGCCGCGGCCGAGGCCGCGCGCCGCCAGGCCGCGACGACGGGCGAGCTTCGCTACGCCGGCCTTGCGGAGGCGGTCGGCCACCAGGATGCCGAGCGCGACGCCGGCGACGCAGCTCGCGATCGTGAGGGCGAAGAAGGTGATGAGGGCCCACGGCTCCATCGCCCACAGGTTGAACGACGCGGCGGCGAGCACGGGGTAGATCGCGCCGACGAACACGGCCCCGGCGTAGTACTGCCACTTGCGCCACGACCGGTACAGGGTCACCAGGAACGCGAGCTCGGCGAAGAACGCCCACCAGATCGCCGCCCCGAGGAACGGGAACACGACGAGCCCCGAGATCACGCCGACGAGGATGCCGGCGAACGGGCGCTCGAGCAGGCGCAGCGCGACGGTGGCCGGCAGGAGCCAGAGACCCGCGATCGCGACCGAGACGAACGGCACCGTCGCGAAGAGGACGGTGGAGATCCAGCCTGCGCCCCACAGCATCACGCCGCCGGCGACGCCGATGGCGGCGCACGTCAGGAGGTACGCGGTGGTCGCGCGGCCGCGGGTGCTCCGCGGCGTCGGCGCGGCGGGGGACGGGGCGCCGGGCCCGCTCACGAGTGGGCCTCGGCCGTCGCGCGCTGGGACTTCGGGGCGGGCGACGCGGCGCCGACGCGCCAGTAGCCGCAGAAGCTCACGAGGTCCTTCGGGACGCCGCGTTCGCCGACGAGGTGCCGGCGACCCTCGGTGGCGAGGGCCTGCTCGCCGACGATGTACGCGTGGATCGCAGCATCCGGAATCGAAGCGTCGCGGAGGGCCTGCAGCGCCAGGGTTCCGGGCTTCACGTCGTGGTCGCGGACGATCCAGCGCACGATGATTCCGGCGGGATGCGGGAAGTCGAGCGCGTCCTCGGCGGAGGGCACCTCGACGATCGCGAGGCCGGTCGCATGCGATGGCAGTGCGGCGCAGATGCCCGCGATCGCCGGCAGACCGGTCTCGTCGGAGACCAGGATGACGCGGTCGGTGCCGCGGTCGGGGTTGAAGGTGAGGCCCTCGTCGATCACGACGACGCTCTCGCCCGCCTGGCAGGACTCCGCCCAGCGCGAAGCGGGACCCGCGGTGCCGTCGGCCGCGGAGCCGTGCAGCACGAAGTCGACGTCGATCTCGGCGCCCGTGGTCGCCGTCGCAGGGCGGAACGCACGGACGGTGTAGTTGCGCATGACCGGGCGCACACCGTCGGGGATGCGGAGGTACTTGAGGTACCCGAACATCTTGTTCGCCTTCGCGGGCAGGCGCTCGAGGCCCTCGTCGCCCCCGAGGGGGAGGAACAGGCGGAACCACTGGTCGTAGCCCATGGCGCGGAACCGGTCGATCTCGCCGCCGCCGAGCGTCACACGCAGCCAGTGCGGGGAGAGTTGTTCGGTGCGCAGCACCGTGAGGTGCACGAGGCCCTGTGTCTCGGGCTTGACCAGTCGAGGATGAGCCATGTCGGTGCTCCTTGTCGGGAGGGCGAGGGGGTCAGAGGCCCCAGGGGAAGAAGACGGCGAACAGCGCGGCGGACGCGAGCCAGAACGCGAGCACGAACACGGTGTCGCGCACGCGCCACGGCACGAGGTACCGCTCGGTGCGGTCGGGGTGCGCGCCGAAGGCACGGGCGTCCATGGCGAGGGCGACCCGCTCGGCGTGACGGATGGCGCCGGCCATGAGCGGCACGACGTAGCCGAACCAGCGGGCGATCGCGGCGAAGGGCCCGCGCCCGCCGTGGGCGCCGCGCACGCGGTGCGCCTGGCGGATGACGTCGAGCTCGTGCCCGAACCGCGGCACGAAGCGGAACGCCGCCAGCGCGGTGTACCCGATGCGGTAGGGCACGCGCAGCTGCTGCACCGAAGCGCGCACGAGGTCGGGTCCGCTGGTCGAGAGCCCCGCGATGAGCGTGAGGGCGAGGATCGCGGCGAGGCGCAGACCCGTGGCGTAGCCCACTTCGAGCGCGCCGCCGTACATGGTCCAGCCGCCGAGCTGCCACACGACGACGGACTGGTCGACCCGCGACGCGTCGGTCCACAGTGCGAACCCGAAACCGATGACGAGCGCGCTGAGCGGGAGCGCGAGGAACAGGATCGCCGCGAGGCGCCGGGTGAACGACACCCCCACCAGCAGCACGACGTACGCGAGCGCAAGGAACGCGGCGGGGGTCGCGAGGTCCCGCACGAACACGAGCAGCGCCATCGCGGGCAGCGGCGCGGCGAGCTTCGCGAGCGGGTTCATCCCGTAGAGGAAGCGGACAGCGGATGCCTCGACCCGCCGCGCGTACGGATCGAACGTCGAGTGCGCGGCCGTCGCCGCGGTGAGCGGGCCGGTGTCGGTCACGCGGCACCTCCCGTGGCGTGCGGGGCCGGTGCGGCCGTCGGCGTCGATCCGGTTCGCAATTCAGGATCGTTGGGGCGCGGCAGGTCGATTCGGGCGGGTTCGCCTGCATCGGTCCTGAATTGCGAACGCGACGTGGGGAGGGGTGCGGGTGCGTCGGGGAGGTCGGCGAGGCGGGCGATCCGGGAGAGCTCGGGATGACGCTGCACGCCCTGCAGGGCGCGGCGGAGGGGCGGCGGACGCAGGCCCGCGCGGGCGATGAGGGCGTCGTCGGCGAACAGGTCGGTCGTCGGGCCCTCGGCCAGCACGCGACCGTCGGCGAGCACGACGGAGCGGTCGGCGTAGTCGGTCACGAGCTGCATGTCGTGCGTGACGACGACGATCGTGGTGCCCTCGGCGTTCAGCTCGGAGAGGAGGGAGAGGAGTTCGTCGGCGCGGGCGCGGTCCTGGCCGAACGTCGGCTCGTCGAGCACGAGCACCGGGGCGCCGGCCACGAGGGCGGTGCCGACGGACAGGCGCCGCTTCTGTCCGCCCGAGAGAAGGAAGGGGTGGCTCTCGGCCTTCGCTTCGAGCCCGAAGCGCTCGAGGAGCGCCTCGGCGCGACGTCGCACCTCGTCGTCCGGCAGGCGCTGGCGCCTCAGGCCGTGCGCGATCTCGTCGAACACGGTATGCGCGATGAACTGGTGCTCGGGGTTCTGGAACACGAAGCAGATGCGCGAGCTGAGGGTGCGCGCGTCGGCGCGGCCGACGTCGAGCCCGTCGACGTGCACCGTGCCCTTGGGCGGTGAGACCACCCCGGCGAGCGCCTGGATGAGGCTCGTCTTGCCCGCGCCGTTCGCTCCGACCACCGCGACGAAGGCGCCTCGCGGCACGTCGAGGTCGACGCCGTGCAGGACCTCGGTGCGGCCGCGGCGGAGCGTGAGGCTCCTGACGCGGATCAGCGGTGCATCCCCACCCCTTTTCGCGGATCCGGAATTCGGAGATTCGTGGCGCTTCCGGAGCGCGGCGGCCGCAGCATCCGGAATCGGCGCGATTGTCCGAATTGCGGATGCGGCGGGCAGAGGCGCGTGCGAAACCCCGGCGGGAGCGGGGGCCGACGGGGCGGGCTCGGCGTCGAGAGCGGCACGCAGCTCGTCGGGGGTCAGCGGCAGCGGGTCGAGGCGGAAGCCCGCGCGGCGGAGCCGCAGGGCGGCGATCGTCGACACCGGCAGCCACACGCCCATCGCGTGGAGATCGTCCGCGCGGCCGCGCAGCACGTCATCCACTGAGCCGTCGGCGGCGAGGAAACCGTCGTGGTCGAGCACGACGACCCGGTCGACGAAGCCGACGGCGGCGTCGAGGTTGTGCTCGACGAGGAGGATCGCCCGGTCACCGGCTGCGACGAGTTCGGCGAGGGCAGCGTAGACCTCTTCGATCCCGGCCGGGTCGAGATTCGCGGTCGGCTCGTCGAGCACGAGCAGCGGCGACCCCATGGCGAGGGCGCACGCGATCGCGAGCCGCTGGCGTCCGCCGCCCGACAGGTGGTCGGGGTTCTCGCGTCGGCGCTCCCACAGGCCCACTCGGCGGAGGGCCTCCTCGGCGCGGGCGAGCACCTCGGCCACCGGCATCCGGAGGTTCTCCGGCCCGAAGGCCACTTCGTCGAGGAGCGTGCCGGTCACGAGCTGCGCGTCGGGGTCCTGGAAGACCATGCCGACACGGGTGCTGAGCTCGGCGACCGGCGTCGCCTGCGTGTCGAGGCCGTCGACCTCGACCGACCCGGTGACGGTCGCCGGCACGGCCTGCGGCAGCAGCCCGTTGAGGGCGAGGGTCAGCGTCGACTTGCCGGACCCACTCGGGCCGAGCAGCAGCACGACCTCACCGGGGGCGACATCGAACGAGACGGATGCCGGCGCCGGCGTGGTCTCGCCGTCGTGGGTGATGCCGAGCTCGCGCACGCGCAGCAGCGGCACGGCAGGAGACACGGGGATCCGATCGTCGAGGGAAACTTAGCCTTCCCTAACTTACCGGCCGACCGCGTGGCGGCGAAACGGCTCCGGGGCGACGGATGCCTCAGAGCTGGCTGCGTCGGGCGACCCCCGCGCGCCGCAGCGCGGAGCCGATCGCGAGACCCACGGCGGTCCATGCCACCGGGCCGACGATGAACAGTGCCACGTAGACGATCTGACCCCACAGGGGGAAGCGGGTCACGTCGGCGGCGAACCAGATCGCGGCGGCGATGACGACGCCGACGATGACTGCCGAGAGGAAGAATCGCCACGGCTCCCAGCGCTTGTAGCGCGAGGTCGCGGCGATGATCTCCTGCAGTCCGCCGATGAGGAGGGCGGTGCCGATGTAGCGGCCGATCCAGAGTGGCACGACCGCGCTCGCGACGAGGGCGGCGACCATGTGCGTGATCAGCGCGACCCATGGCCGGCGCAGCAGTTCCTGCGCGACGACACCGGGAAGCACGTGCACGCCGAGGACGAGTCCGTAGAGGATCGGCGCACCGGCCGAGACGAAGCCGCTGATCGCTCCCGCGCCCGCCTGCAGAACGCCGGTCGCGACGCCGATGGCGGCGCAGGTGAGCAGAACGCTCGTCGAAATCCGGGTGCGGGCAGCCACCTGCCCAGCGTACTGGGACGCGGCCTCGCGATTCTCACTGAGCTCTCATTAACTGAGATTCACCTGGCAGTTACGTTTGAATCCGTTGCGCCCCGACGATGTGGCGCAGCGACTCCCCACATATCAATGGAGGCCACGTATGGGTCGATCCTCCGTCAGAGCAGCAGCGGTCGTCACACTCGCCGCACTGTTCACGGGCACCGCCACCGCCAGTTTCGGCAGCGTCCCGGAGGAGGTGAACACCCCGACCCCCATCAACGCTGAGGACGGCCAGTACATCGTCCTCCTCAAGGACGCACCCCTCGCCACCTACGAGGGCGGCACGAGCGGCATCCAGCGCACCAAGCCCGACAAGGGCACGCAGCTGGACGCCAATTCGACGAACTCGAAGAAGTACCTCGCGCACCTCAAGAAGCAGCAGGCGGATGTCGCGGCCGAGGCCGGCGTCACGCCCCAGCAGTCGTACGGCGTCACCGTCAACGGCTTCAGCGCCGCGCTGACGGCGAAGCAGGTTGCCGAGCTGAGCGCAGACAAGGGTGTGCTCGGCGTCTTCCCCGACGAGATCTACCACCCCACCGCCGCCGTTCCGTCGACGGAGTTCCTCGGCCTCGGCTCGAACACGACCGGCTCGGGCGGCATCTGGGATGCCGTCGGCGGTGTGAGCGAGGCAGGCAAGGGCGTCGTGGTCGGCGTGATCGACACGGGCATCGCGCCGGAGAACCCCTCGTTCGCGGGCGACCAGCTCAAGAAGAAGGGCGCTCAGGGCGTCCCGTACACGGAGAACGGCGACACGATCGTCTTCGACAAGGCGGACGGCGGCCAGTTCCGCGGGCCGATCACGATCGCCCAGAGCTGGGACAAGCGCCACTACAACACCAAGCTCATCGGTGCGCAGTACTTCTCCGCGGGTGCGGCGGCGTCCGGCTTCGACTTCAGCTACGACTTCCTGTCGCCGCGTGACGGCGACGGCCACGGCTCGCACACCGCGAGCACCGCGGCCGGCAACTTCGGGGTCGACGCGTCGGTCGAGGGCATCGGCTTCGGCAAGATCTCGGGCGTCGCTCCGGCAGCCAAGGTCGCGGCGTACAAGGCCTGCTACGTCGGACCGGACGACCTCGTCACGACCGACGACATCTGCGCCGGCAGCGACCTGATCGCGGCCATCGACAAGGCCGTCGCGGACGGCGTCGACGTGATCAACTACTCGATCGGCGGCGGCGCGGCATCCACCGTGCTGAGCGCCGACGACTACGCGTTCCTGGGCGCGGCCGCGGCGGGCGTCTTCGTCGCGGTGAGCGCCGGCAACGACGGTCCGGGCGCCTCGACCGCCGACCACGGTTCGCCCTGGTACACGACGGTCGCGGCATCCACCATCCCGACCTACGAGGGCACGGTCAAGCTGCCCAACGGCTTCCAGGCCGCGGGCGCATCGGTGACGGTGCCGTTCGGCAAGGAGCTGACCGGACCGGTCGTCTACGCGGGGGACATCGCCAAGGCGGGCGCCGCAACGAACGAGGCGGCGCTGTGCTTCCTCGGGACGCTCGACCCGGCCAAGGCCGCCGGCAAGACGGTGATCTGCGACCGCGGCACCAACGCCCGCGTCGAGAAGTCGCAGGAGGTCAAGGCGGCGGGCGGCACGGCGATGATCCTCGTCAACGTGACCGCCGGATCGCTCGACAACGACTTCCACTCGGTGCCGACCGTCCACATCGACGCGCAGTACCGTGCGGCGCTGCTGGACTACGTGCGCACCGCGGGTGCCGGCGCGACGGCGACGCTCGTGGGCGACAACGTGACCGGCAAGGTGACGCCGACGCCGCAGATCGCCGGGTTCTCGAGCCGCGGCCCGATCCTCGCGGACGGCCGCGACGTCATCAAGCCCGACGTGTCGGCTCCGGGCGTCGCGATCCTCGCGGCCACGCACAACGGACCCAAGGAGAAGCCCACGTTCGGCTTCAAGTCGGGCACGTCGATGTCGTCGCCGCAGGTGGCCGGCCTCGGTGCGCTGTACCTCGGCGAGGAGCCGCTGGCGTCGCCCGCGAAGATCAAGTCCGCGCTCATGACGACGGCGTACAACCTCGTCGACGCGAACGGGCAGCAGACGGCCGACACGTTCGCGCAGGGCGCGGGTCACGTCGATCCGAAGCGGTACTTCAACCCGGGCCTCGTGTACGAGAACGGCATCGTCGACTGGGCAGGGTACCTCGAGGGCGCCCTCGGGCAGGACTACTTCGACGGCGTCGACCCGATCGACCCGAGCGACCTGAACATCGCCTCGATCGGCATCGGCGCGCTCGCGGGCACGCAGACGGTCACGCGCACCGTGACGGCCACCACCGCGGGCACCTACACGGCGTCGGTGAACGTCCCGGGTGTGGACGCGGTGGTCGAACCGGCGACGCTCGAGCTCAAGGTCGGCGAGTCGAAGTCCTTCACGGTGACCTTCACGACGGCCGGTGCGTCGCTCGAGCAGTGGGCGACCGGATTCCTCACGTGGACGGGCGCCGGCAACACGGTGCGCTCGCCCATCGCGGTCTACCCGGTCAGCGCCGACGCGCCGCCGACGGCGGCGGGCACCGGTGCCGAGGGCGACCTCGACATCACGGTCACCCCGGGCTTCACCGGGCAGCTGCCCCTGACGGTGCTCGGCCTCGCCAAGGCCGACGTGCTCATCGAAGGCAACGAGAAGACCGGCGAGGCGAACGGCGGCACCACGAACGTGCTGGTTCAGGTGCCGAAGGGCATCGACGTGGCGAAGTTCGCGCTGAACTCGTCGGTCGACACGTCGGGCACCGACCTCGACCTCACCGTCTACCATGTGGTGAGCCCGACCGACCTGCGCTACTACGCGCGCTGGCAGTCGGCCACCGCATCCGCGGACGAGGCGGTGCAGATCACGGAGCCGGCCGAAGGGTGGTACGTGATCTCGGCCAACGTGTACGCGTTCACCGCGCCCTTCACCTGGACGGCGACGAGCGCTCTCGTCGGCCCGGGCGGCGTCGGTGCGCTCACCGCGGACCCGAGCACGCTGGCCGCCCAGCAGGGACAGGCCGCGACGTACAACCTGTCGTGGTCGGGTCTCGACAAGGGCAGCTACCTGGGCGTCGTCCGCTACGGCGACTCGCAGGTGCGCACCGTGGTCTCGGTGGACGTGCCGTAACCCGTACCGATGCAGCGAGGGCGCCCGGGCTCAGGCCCGGGCGCCCTTCGCGTCTGTGGATTTCGGATGCTGCGGCCGGCAGCATCCGTTCCCCCAAGACTCGTGCGGGGGACGGGGTTACAGGCGGCGGCGGCGCCGGGTCAGGCGCACGGCGGGCATCGGCGGAGCGGGGATGCGCTCGTCGCCGTGGTCGACGACGCGGCCGAAGCGGTCGGAGCCCGCCTCCCAGGCCTCGCGGGCCTCGACGATCTCTTCGTGGGTGCGGCCGACGAAGTTCCACCACATGACGACGTCGTCCTCGAACGGTTCGCCGCCGAGGAGGAACAGCGTCGCCCCGGCCGGGCTCGAGATCACGACATCGTCGCGGTGCGTGCCGAGGTAGAGGAGGTGCGCCGCGTCGACCACGACGTCGTCGCCGGCGTCCGCCGTGACGGCGGCCTGGCCGTAGACGGCGACGAGCGCGTGCTCCCACGCGGGGTCGAGCGGCACCGTCACCGTCGAGCCCGCCGGAATCCGCAGCTCCGCGCCGACGATCGGCGTGTAGACGGTTGCCGGCGACGCGACGCCCGCGAGCTCGCCGAGCACGACCGTGGCCGAACCCGCGTCGCCGGTGACAGGCGCGAGCTCCACCTCGGGCAGCACCGCGTGCTGCTCGAACGCGGGCCCGCCGTGGCGTCGCGACTCCGGCAGGGCGACCCAGAGCTGCAAGGCGTCGAGCGGCGCGGCATCCTCGCCGACCGAGTACTCGGAGTGGGCGATGCCCGCGCCGCTCGTCATGAGGTTGAGGGCTCCGCGATGAACGACGACGTCGCTGCCGACGGAGTCGCGGTGGCGCACATCGCCGAGGTACGGCCAGGTCACCGTCTGCAGGCCGATGTGGGGGTGGGGCTCGACGCGCATGCGCGTCTCCTGCGGACCGAATCGGTCGAGGAAGCACCAGGCGCCCACGAGCGGCAGCTCACGCTGCGGGAGTGCGCGGTGCACCGACATCGCGCGCACGCCGCCGAGCGGCACTTCGCGGGCCTCGAGCAGGAGAGCGCGCGGTCCCGCACACTCGACCGCGGATTCGGTCGCGACGGCGTCGTCGGCGTCCATTCGGGTCATGTCGCCGGCTCCGATCACTCCGGGTGCGGCTGGTCGGGCCACTCGACGGTGAGCCCGGGCACATCGTGCGTGCGGAGGTACTTCGCCACCACGGGACAGTGCGGCACGACCGTCTCGCCGCGGCGGGCGGCATCCGCCATCGCCTCCGCCACGACCGTCTGGGCGATGCCCCGGCCGCGGAAGGCGGGGTCGACCTCGGTGTGCGGGAAGTGCAGGCGGCCCTTCGCGTCGATGCGGAACACGGTGAATCCCGCGAGCACCCCGTCGACGTGCCCCTCGTAGCGGCGATCCTCGTCGTTGCGGGTCACGATGGTCTGCGTTTGCGTCTCGGTCACTTCAGTCCCTCCGTCGTCCTACTCAACGTACGGGTCCGCCGCGCGATTCCGCCACCGCACACACGCGGACCCCTGGCGGGACGGTGGCCACGGGTCTATCGTCGGCCTCGTCCGCACTGCGCGGGCCGATTCGGGGGAATCGATCGATCCGTCCACGGATTCGAAGGGGAATCATGAAACGACGCATTCTGGCCGCGCTCGCGGCCGTCGCACTGGGGGCCGTCGTGCTCGTCGCGGGGGCGGCAGGGCCTGCCACGGCTTCGCCGCTGCTGGTCGCCAAACACGTCGCCCTCGGCGACTCCATCGCCGCGGGCCAGGGTGGCGGCGTCCCGCTGGACGCCTGCGCCCGGACCGACGGGGGCTACGCGGCCCAGCTCGACCAGGCGCCGAAGTTCAACCTGCTGCGCAACGCCGGGTGCTCCGGTGCCACGATCGCCGACACCATGGCGCAGCTGGAGCAGGTGAACCGCGGTACGAACGTCGTGACGCTCACGGTCGGCGCGAACGACCTCGACCTCGACCAGGTCTACGCCGCGTGCGCGGCCGCCGCGGCGGGCGGGGACCCCGCGCCGTGCCTCGCCGCGATCCAGATGGCCGTCGGTTCCGCGCCGGGGATCGTGATGCCGCTCAGCTCGCTGATCGGATCGGTCGCCCAGCGCTCGCCGAATGCGACCATCGTCGTCACCGGCTACCCGCACCTGCTCGCGGCGCCGCCAGGCGCCCCGCAGTTCGCCCAGCTCGCCGCCCTCGTCGCCGCGGTGAACGGGGCGACCGACGCGCTCAACGCCGCGATCCAGGGCGCCGTCGGCGCCGCCGCCGCGGGCGGTGCGAACGTGCTCTACGCCGACGTGGTCGACGCGTTCGCCGGGCACGGCGTGCAGCTCGTGCCGGGCGGGCCCAGCGACCCGTGGTTCGGGCTCGATCCGGTGGGTGACCCGGCGGGCTATCTGCACCCGACGTATGCGGGGTACACCGCCTACACCGACGTGATCCTGGACGCGCTCGGGCGCTGATCCGCGAGGACTGACGGATGCCGCGGGCCGCGGCATCCGTCAGTCCTCATGCCCCCGCACCGCCGCCTCCTGCCTGCCCGTGCCGACCCCATCTCGCCGATCCGGATTCGGAGGTGTGATCTCTTTCCGGAGCAGGGACCCCCCGCGGCTCCGGAGACGTCACGAACGTCCGAATTCCGGATCCGCGAAGGGGCGGGCGGCGCGCGCGAGAGGGTCGCGCGAGCGGGGGGACCGCCAGGACGAACGGATGCTGCGACCTGGCAGACTCGGACGGTGACGCTTCTCGAGACCATCAGTGCCGCGGCCGAGGCCTCGGGTGCGCCCGCGGGGGCGCCCGACGCCGACGCGCTGTACGACGCGTTCGTGGAGTGGGCGGGGGATCAGGGCTTCGCGCTGTACCCCGCGCAGGACGAGGCGGTCATCGAGATCGTGTCGGGGTCGCACGTGATCCTGTCGACGCCGACGGGCACGGGCAAGTCGCTCGTGGCGGTCGCGGCTCACGCGGCCTGCGTCGCCCGTGGCGGTCGCACCTATTACACCGCGCCGATCAAGGCGCTCGTGAGCGAGAAGTTCTTCGCGCTCGTCGACATCTTCGGCGCCGCGAACGTGGGCATGGTCACCGGCGATTCGTCGGTGAATCCGGATGCCCCGATCGTGTGCTGCACAGCGGAGATCCTCGCGAACCTCTCGCTGCGGCAGGGCGCGGACGCCGCGGTCGACCAGGTCGTGATGGACGAGTTCCACTACTACGGCGACCACGATCGCGGGTGGGCCTGGCAGGTGCCGCTGCTGCTCCTGCCTCGCGCACAGTTCGTGCTGATGTCGGCGACGCTGGGCGATGTCACGCCGATCGCCGAGGATCTCGAGCGCCGCACCGGGCGCACGGTCTCGCGGATCACGGGGGTCGAGCGCCCGGTGCCGCTGCACTTCTCGTACGCCCGCACGCCCGTGCACGAGACGGTCGAAGAGCTGCTGCACACCGGCGAGTCGCCCGTCTACATCGTGCACTTCTCGCAGGCCGCCGCGATGGAGCGGGCGCAGGCGCTGTCGTCGATCAAGATCGTCTCCCGCGAGCAGCGCGACGCGATCGCCGAGGCGATCGGCGGCTTCCGCTTCACGACCGCGTTCGGCCGCACCCTGTCGCGCTACGTGCGCGCGGGCATCGGCGTGCACCACGCGGGCATGCTGCCGCGCTACCGCCGGCTCGTCGAGACGCTCGCGCAGCGAGGGCTCCTCCGAGTCATCTGCGGCACCGACACCCTCGGCGTCGGCATCAACGTGCCGATCCGCACCGTGCTCATCACGGCGCTGTCGAAGTTCGACGGCACGAAGATGCGCCAGCTCTCCGCGCGCGAGTTCCACCAGGTCGCCGGTCGTGCGGGACGCGCCGGCTACGACACCTCGGGCACCGTCGTCGTGATGGCGCCGGAGTGGGAGATCGAGAACGAGGCCGCGCTCCGCAAGGCCGGCGACGACCCCGCCAAGCGCAAGAAGATCGTGCGCAAGAAGGCGCCGACCGGCGTCGTCAACTGGGGCCTCGGATCGTTCGAGCGCCTCGTCGAGGCCGAGCCCGAGCCCCTCGTTCCGCAGCTGCAGCTCACGGCCGCGATGCTCATCAACGTCATCGCGCGCGGCGGCGACGTGTTCGAGAACGTCCGCAGCCTCGTGTTCGACAACCACGAGCCGCGCGCCCGGCGGTACGAGCTCGCGCGGCGCGCGATCGCGATCTTCCGCACGCTGCTGACGGCCGACGTGGTGGAGATCGACCGGAGCGGAGGCGATGGCGAGGGCCGCAGCATCCGTCTCACCGTCGATCTGCAGCCGAACTTCGCACTCAACCAGCCGCTGTCTCCGTTCGCGCTCGCCGCGATCGAGCTGCTCGACCCCGACGACACGGCGGGCGCCGCGGGGACAGGGCATTACGCGCTCGACGTCGTGAGCGTCATCGAGGCGACGCTCGACGACCCGCGGCCGATCCTGTCGCAGCAGGAGTTCAAGGCGCGCGGCGAGGCCGTCGCCGCGATGAAGGCCGACGGCATCGAGTACGACGAGCGGATGGCTCTGCTCGAGGAGGTCACGTATCCGAAGCCGCTCGAGGAGCTGCTCGCGCAGTCGTACGAGGTGTTCGCGTCGAGCCAGCCGTGGGTGCGCGACTTCGAGCTGTCGCCGAAGTCGGTCGTGCGCGACATGTTCGAGAGGGCGCTGTCGTTCTCGGAGCTGATCTCGCTGTACCAGCTCGCGCGCAGCGAGGGACTGGTGCTGCGGTACCTCTCGGACGCGTATCGCGCGGTGCGCCAGACCGTTCCGGCCGAGGCGCAGAACGACGACCTCCACGATCTGGTCGCGTGGCTCGGCGAGGTCGTCCGACAGGTCGACTCGAGCCTCGTCGACGAGTGGGAGGCGCTGATCAACCCCGTGGACGACCCGTCGGCTCCAGTGGTTCCGCCGGCCCCGCCGTCGGTGCTCACCAACCGCCGCGCGTTCGGCGTGCTGGTGCGCAACGAGCTGTTCCGCAGGGTGCAGCTCGCCGCGCTGCAGCGCGACGAGGAGCTGGTCGAGCTCGACCCCGAGGTGGACTGGCCGGCCGCGCTCGACGCGTATTTCGACGACCACGACGAGATCCTGACGGGCGGAGCGGCCCGGTCGCCGCGACTGGTGACCGTGGACGAGACGGATGCTGCGTCCTCGGGGCTCTGGCGCGTGGAGCAGACGATCGACGACCCGGCGGGCGATCACGACTGGCGCATCCGGGGCGTGGTCGACCTCGCCGCGTCGGAGGAGGCGGGCACCGCGGTGGTGCGGGTGACCGAGGTCGTGCGGCTGTAGCCCGAACGCCCCGATCGTGCCCATCGCACAACGAACCCCCGGCGCGGCTGCGACCGCGCTCAGCCGAGCCCGAGTCCGCCGTCGGTCGACAGCACCTGGCCCACGACCCACGCACCGTCGGGCGTCGCGAGCCAGCCGATGAGCCGCGCGGGATCCGCGGGCTCGCCATAGCGGCCGAAAGGCGTCGACCGCATCCACGCCTCGATCTCGTCGAGCGGCCGGTCGGTCGTCTCGGGGTCGAGATAGCCGGTGTTGACCGGACCGGGATCGATCGTGTTGAGGATGATGCCGAGGTCGAGCAGCTCCGCCGCCACCGTCTTCGTGACGCCGGCGAGCGCCGCCTTGCTCGCCGCGTATGCGACCTCGCCGCGCATCGCGCCGTGGATCTGGCCCGATGTCATCCAGAACACGCGGCCGGTCGGCTCGGTGAACGGCCCCCGTCGCTCGACGCGCTCGCCGGGGCGCGAGTCGGGTGCAGGTGCGCCCGCGTGCAGCCTCGCGAACTCGCGCGTCAGCAGCAGCGTCGACCGTGTGTTGGTCTGCCAGAAGGCGTCGAGCCGGTCGGCGGTCATGTCGAGGATCGATCCGTCGTCGCCCGACTGCGCGTGATTGCACACCAGGATGTCGAGCCGCCCGGTCAGTGCCGTGGCGGCCTCGATGACGAGGGAGACGGTCCCCACGCCCCCTCCCGGCGCCGCCGGCGCGTCGCCCGGAGCCTGCGGGCGCGTGGGCGCAGCCGCGTCCCGCAGGTCCGCGCTGATGTCGCCGAGCTGTGCGCCCGGCGCGAGTTCCGCGCGCAGACCCTCGCGCACGGCGTCGAGGTCGTCGCCGCCCCACGGCAGGCGTGTGTCGTGCGGGCGGTAGTGGTGGAAGAAGACGTCGGCGCCGAGGCGCGCGAACTGGGCGGCGACGGCGAAGCCGATGCCCCGCCGGCGCGAGACGCCGGTGACGAGGGCGGTCTTGCCGGTGAGCGGCAGGGACGACGAGGAGGGGAACATGCGATGCCTTTCGCGGACGCCGGCACGCGGCATCCATGATTCTGTGGCTGCGCGGATCGCGCAGACCGATGGTGACGGGAGACGGGGTCACAGGCATTGCATGGGGGTGACGCTACCGCATGCGGTGGAAGGGCGGCATCCGGGATGATGGCGTCATGCCGACGTACGTGGCGTTCCTGCGGGCGATCAACCTCGGGGCGAACCGGAAGTTCCCGAAGGGCGACATCGTGCGCGCGGTCGAGGGCGTCGGGTTCACCGACGTCGAGACCCACATCAACACGGGCAACGTGCGCTTCACGACGACGCTGCGCTCGCGGGCGAAGATCGAGAAGGCGCTCGAGGACGCCTTCGCCGCGGACCGCGGGTTCGACGTACCCACGATGGTGTTCACGATCGACGAGCTTGCGGCGATCGCCCGTGACGCCGTCGTCCTCACTGCGGGCCGGCGCGGCCTGGAGCGGCACTACGTGTATCTGCTGAAGGAAGCGCCGCAGGCCGACACGATCGCCGAGATCGAGGGGCTCACGACGGATGCCGGCGAGATGGTCGTGCGCGGCCGCGTCGCGCACGCGCTTCTCGGCCCGGGCTACCAGGCCGGAACCGTCGATCCGCTCCGCGCGGCGAAGCTGCTGGGCGTCGCGACCAACCGCAACGCGAACGTCATCACCACGCTCGCGGAGAAGTGGTGCTGAGCTCGGGGTGTGGTGGCTTCACTCGCTCCTCAATTGAGGTCCAGGGCCGGAGTGCGGCCCCGACCCCGGCGCGCCGCTCCTCATCTCGGCCCTGATCCTCAATTGAGGATGCCGGGAGGCTCCTCCACACAACCCGGGGACATGGGTTCGGCTCGGGTTGTGCACCGGGCGGGGCGCACGGGGGAGCGCGTCGGATCCCGCGGCTACCCTGGGACGGGTGACAATCCCCCAAGGCGACCCGTACGCCGACCTCGCGTGGGAGCCCGAGTTCGCTCCTGCGCCCGACGATTCGTGGGCGCCGCCGGAGGACGGGTGGTCCCCACGCCCCCTCCAGACGCCGCTGGCGCGTCGCCCGGAGCCTCCGGGCGCGTGGGCCCAGCCGCCTCCCGACCCCATGGCGGGCGGCTCGACGTCGATCGACCCCTTCGCGGGCGCCGGTCCGCGCCGGGACTTCACGGGCGCCGACGCGGCCACCGTGCTGCGCGAGGTGTACGGATACGACGCGTTCCGCGGTGAGCAGGGCGCGATCGTCGACCATGTCATTGCCGGCGGCGACGCCGTCGTGCTGATGCCCACCGGCGGTGGCAAGAGCGTCTGCTACCAGGTTCCGGCGCTCGCACGCCCGGGCACGGGGCTCGTCGTGAGCCCGCTCATCGCCCTCATGCACGACCAGGTCGACGCGCTCGTCGCCAACGGCGTGCGGGCCGCGTACCTCAACTCGACCCAGGCGCCGCCCGAGCGCGCGGCCGTCGAGCGGGCGTACCTGGCGGGCGAGCTCGATCTCCTCTACGTCGCCCCCGAGCGGCTGAACACCGAGGCGACGCTGCGATTCCTCGGGCGCGGAGAGCTCAGCGTCATCGCGATCGACGAGGCGCACTGCGTGTCGCAGTGGGGTCACGACTTCCGCCCCGACTACCTGGCGCTGGGTACCCTCGCCGAGCGATTCCCCGGGGTGCCGCGTCTCGCGCTCACGGCGACGGCGACTCCCGCGACGCACCGCGAGATGACCGAGCGGCTGCAGCTGCCGCAGGCGCGCCACTTCGTCTCGAGCTTCGACCGGCCCAACATCCAGTACCGCATCGAGGCCAAGTCCGACCCGCGGCGCCAGCTCGTCGCGTTCATACGCTCGCAGGGGTCCGGCGCGGCGGGCATCGTCTACGCGCTGAGCCGAAAGTCCGTCGAGCAGACGGCCGAGTTCCTCTCGGCGCAGGGCGTCGACGCGCTGCCGTACCACGCCGGTCTTCCCGCCGAGACGCGTGCCGCGAACCAGTCCCGCTTCCTCCGCGAGGACGGCGTCGTGATGGTCGCCACGATCGCGTTCGGCATGGGCATCGACAAGCCCGACGTCCGCTTCGTCGCGCACATCGACCTGCCGAAGTCGGTCGAGGGCTACTACCAGGAGACCGGCCGGGCGGGCCGCGACGGCGAGGCATCCGTCGCGTGGATGGCCTACGGCCTCGGCGACGTGGTGCAGCAGCGCCGCATGATCGATCAGTCGCCCGGCGACCGCGCCTTCAAGACCCGGCTCGGCCAGCACCTCGACGCCATGCTGGGCCTCTGTGAGACGGTCGGATGCCGCCGCCAGAACCTGCTCGCCTATTTCGGCGAAGCCTCTGCCCCGTGTGGCAACTGCGACACGTGCCTCGAGGCGCCCGACACCTGGGACGGACTCGTCCCCGCGCAGAAGCTCCTCTCGACGATCGTGCGTCTGCAGCGCGAGCGCGGCCAGGCGTTCGGCGCCGGTCACCTCGGCGACATCCTCCGCGGCGCCTCGACCGACCGCATCCGGCAGCAGGGCCACGACCAGCTCTCGACGTACGGGCTCGGCGCCGATCTCAGCGATCAGGACTGGCGCAGTGTGATCCGCCAGCTGCTGGCCCGCGGCATCCTCGTCGCCCGCGGCGAGTACGGCACGCTCGCGCTCGGCGATTCTGCGGCGGGCGTACTGCGCGGCGAGACGCCGGTGCCGTTGCGCCGCGACGTGATGGGCCGCTCCGGCAGCGTCGCACGGGTGCGCAAGTCCACCGCTCCCGAGACGCTCGACCCTGCGAACGCCGGTCTCTTCGAGGCGCTGCGCGCGTGGCGCGCCGGCGTCGCGAAAGAGCTCGGCGTGCCTGCCTACATCGTGTTCGGCGACGCGACACTGCGCGCCGTCGCCGAGCGCCGGCCCGCGAGCCTCGCCGACCTCGACGGTGTCTCGGGCATCGGCGCCAAGAAGCGCGAGGCGTACGGCGAGGCCGTGCTCGCGGTGGTCGCCGCCGCCTGACCGGTCACCGCGGCAGTACGTCGTCGAGGTGCGCCGTGAGCTGAGCCGCGACATCCACCGACGAGCGGTCGTAGAGCCACTGGTACTGCAGGCCGTCCCAGAGCGCGGTGAGCCAGAGGGCTTCGAACTCGGGGTCGCGGTGAGAGGGGAGATCGCCGTCCTCCTGGGCGGCGCGGAACAGCGCGGCGAAGTGGTCCACCACGCCGCGGAAGCGCTCCTCGAAGTAGGCGTGCGCGGGATGGTCGGCGGGCACCGCCTCGCACGAGAGCACGGCGTAGACCTCGATGAGGCCCGGGGCCGTCGCCGCGTTGACGGCGGCGCCGCGGGGGAGGCCGCGCAGCTCCGTGACCGCCCGGTCGGCGGGAACGTGGTCCGCCCGCGACTCGATCTGCTGGTCGCGGTGGCTCAGCACCGCGCTCAGCAGATCCTCCTTCGACCCGAAGTAGTGCAGCAGCGTCGACTTCGAGACGCCGACGCGTTCGGCGATGTCGCGCAGGCTCGTGTCGCCGTAGCCCTCCTCGGCGAACAGCGCCGTGGCGCCGTCGACGATGAGCGCGCGGCGCTCGCGGCCCACGCGATAGCCCGAGGGCGCAGCATCCGGTGCCGCGAAGGAAGGCATCGGCGGCACCGGCGCCGCCGTCGAGGCGGGTGGGGGATCGTCGGCGTCGCGCCAGCCCACGGGCAGTGCGAGCGACGCCTCGTACGTCTCGAGGGTCTCGGCGATGTCGACCCGCTCGGGAAGGTACTGTGCGAGCAGCTGGAGGCCGTCCCACGCGGCGGGAACGCGCACGGCCTCGCCGCCCGGGTCGCGGTCCGCCGCGACGGTGTCCTGCGTGATCGCCTCGTCGATGGCGTCCGTCGACAGCTCGCGCAGGCGCGCGTACCGGTCGCGCATGATCTCGTGCGCGGGATGACGGGGGGTGGATGCCTCGCCCGTGAGCGCGGCGAAGAGCGCCAGGTATCCGGGCACTGTCTCGTTGCGCCGCGCGAGCTCGCTGTAGGCGAGGGTGCCGGGGTCCTCAGCCGCCATGCGCTCGAGGAGCTCGGTCTCGTTGTCACGCTCGAACAGGTCGACCACGGCGGCGAGCAGCTCGTCCTTCGTGGCGAAATGCCGGAGCAGACCGGGG
This sequence comes from Microbacterium sp. Leaf288, assembly GCF_001422925.1. Lineage (GTDB taxonomy): Bacteria > Actinomycetota > Actinomycetes > Actinomycetales > Microbacteriaceae > Microbacterium. The sequence goes on along the minus strand of NZ_LMNI01000001.1, from coordinate 101,969 downwards.
TGGCTGATGCCGGCGGCGGCCGCGATGTCACGCAGCGACGTGGCGCGGTATCCCCGGGTGACGAATGCGTCGTGCGCCGCGGCGACGATCGCGGCGCGGGTCTGCTCGGTGCGGGCGGTGCGCACGGCGCCGGGTGCGGTGGTCGTCGTCACGTCGTCACCGCCTCCCTGCGCTCGTCTGCGCCCATCCTATCCTCGTCGATTACCAAGCGGTCGAGTTTCAGTTACCAAACGGTCGAGTTTCAGGTACGCTCGTGGCTGGACGCGCGTCGGAGTCGACGCGCGTCGCACCCGAGAAAGGACTCCGATGACAGAGATGTCGCCCGCCGCGACGGTTGCGGCCGCCGGAACGACCGGCTTCAAGGCACCGGGCACCACGCCTGAGAAGACTCCCCGGGGCTACACCCCCGGCCTCGCCGCGGTGAACTTCGGCGTCTATCTCGCGCTGCTGACGCCGGTGCTCGTCTCGATGGCCTTCAAGGTCGAGCACATCTCGCCCGAAGGCACCGCCACCGCCAACCTCGGGCTCATCATGGGCGTCGGCGCGCTGTTCGCGCTCATCGCCAACCCGCTCGCCGGCCGCCTGTCCGACCGCACGACCTCCCGCTTCGGCATGCGCCGCCCGTGGATCCTCGGCGGCACGCTCGTCGGCCTCGGAGGCTTCGCCCTCATCGGCGTCGCGGAGTCGGTGTGGGTCGTGCTCATCGCGTGGTGCCTCGTGCAGACCTCGATGAACGCCGTGCTCGCCGCCGCCAACGCGACGCTCCCCGACCAGGTGCCGGTCACCGGCCGCGGCAAGGTGTCGGGCATCGTGGGCCTCACCACGCCGCTCGGCATCCTCGCCGGCTCGTTCCTGGTCAACTTCCTGTCGGACGACTTCGCCCGCTTCGTCGTGCCCGCGGCCATCGCCACCGTGCTCGCGGTGCTGTTCGTCCTCGTGCTGAAGGACCGCCGCCTCGACCACAAGCCCGCGCAGAAGTTCACGGTCGGCCAGTTCTTCGGCTCGTTCGTCTTCAACCCGGCCAAGCACCCCGACTTCGGCTGGACCTGGCTCACCAAGTTCCTCGTGATGTTCGGCTACGCGGGCATCGCGACGTTCCTGCCCTTCTACCTCACCGAGAAGTTCGGCCTCGACGAGCAGACCGCGATCACCACGATCCTCATTGCCAACCTCGCGTCGATGGTCGCCATGGCCATCTCGGGCCCGCTCGGCGGCGTGCTCTCCGACAAGATCGGCAAGCGCCGCCCGTTCGTCGCGATCGCCGGCGTCATCATGGTCGTCGGCCTCGTGACCCTCGCGTTCGCACCGAGCATCGCCGTCGTCCTCGTCGCCCAGGCGATCATCGGCTTCGGCGCCGGCTCGTTCATGTCGGTCGACCTGGCCCTGGCGACCGAGGTGCTGCCCAACCGCGACGACACCGCGAAGGACCTCGGCGTGCTCAACATCGCCAATGCGCTGCCGCAGTCGATCGCCCCCGCGATCGCCCCGGGCATCATCGCCCTCGGCGCCACCACCTCCCTCGGCGGCTACACCGTGTACTACCTCTTCGGCGCGCTCGTGTCCCTCGCCGGCGCCGTGCTCGTCTACCGCATCAAGGGAGTGAAGTGATGACCGACACCACGACGACGATCGCGGATGCGGCGACCCCTGCCCCATCGGACCGGCCCTGGCTCGACGCGAGCCTGCCCGTCGAGGAGCGCGTCGAGCTGCTCCTCGCCGAGATGACGGTGGAGGAGAAGGCGGGCCTCTTCTTCCAGACGATGATCGTGATGGGCGAGGGCGGCGAGCTGTCCGAGGGCGACTCCGCCTTCGGCATCCCGTCGAACCGCGAGTACGTGGCCGGCCGCCACATGAACCACTTCAACCTGCTGGGCGTCGCGCCCAAGGCCAGTCACATCGCGGCGTGGCACAACAAGCTGCAGGAGCTCGCAGCATCCACTCGCCTGGGCATCCCGGTGTCGGTCTCGACCGACCCGCGCCACTCGTTCAGCGACAACCCGGGCGCCGCGATGTTCGCCGGCCCGTTCTCGCAGTGGCCCGAGCCGCTCGGCCTCGCGGCGACCCGTGACGCGGACCTGGTGCAGCGCTTCGGCGACATCGCGCGCCAGGAGTACACGGCCGTCGGCATCCGCGTGGCGCTGCACCCGCAGGTCGACCTCGCGACCGAGTCGCGGTGGGCACGCCAGCTGCAGACGTTCGGCGAGGACGCTGCTCTCGCGGGCGAGCTGGGCGCGGCGTACGTGCGCGGCTTCCAGGGCTCCGCGTTCGGCCCGGGCTCGGTGAGCACGATGACCAAGCACTTCCCGGGCGGCGGCCCTCAGAAGGACGGCGAGGACCCGCACTTCGAGTACGGCCGCGAGCAGGTCTACCCCGGCGGGCAGTTCGAGCTGCACCTCAAGCCGTTCGAGGAGATCTTCGCCGCGGGTGGCCGCCAGATCATGCCGTACTACGGCATGCCGGTCGGCACCGAGTACGAGGAGGTCGGCTTCGGCTTCAACAAGGGCGTGCTCACGGGCCTGCTGCGCGAGCGCTTCGGCTTCGACGGCATCGTCTGCACCGACTGGGGCCTGGTAACCGACCAGCCGATCATGGGCACGGACTTCGCCGCCCGCGCGTGGGGCGTGGAGCACCTGACCCCCGCCGAGCGCATGGTGAAGATCCTCGACGCCGGCGCCGACCAGTTCGGCGGGGAGCACGACCCGGAGCTGCTCCTCGGCCTCGTGCGGGACGGCCGCGTGAGCGAGGAGCGCCTCGACGTCTCCGCCCGCCGTCTGCTCCGCGAGAAGTTCGAGCTGGGCCTGTTCGAGAACCCGTACGTGGACGTCGAGGCGGCCGACGCCATCGTCGGCTCGGCGCAGTTCCGCGCCGCGGGCGAGGCCGCGCAGCGCGCCTCGATCGCCGTGCTGTCCAATGACGGAGCCCTGCCGCTGCGCCGCGGACTCAAGCTCTACGTCGAGGGCATCGCGCCCGAGGCCGCGGCTCACTACGGCGAGGTCGTCGAGACGCCGGAGGAAGCGGATGCGGCGATCCTGCGCCTGCAGGCACCCTACGAGCAGCGCGCCTCGATGTTCGAGAACTTCTTCCACGCCGGGTCGCTCGACTTCCCCGAGGACGTCGTCGCCCATGTGCGCGCGGTGTCGTCGGTCGTGCCGACGGTCGTGGACGTGTTCCTCGACCGTCCCGCGATCCTCGGCCCGATCGTCGATGCCGCGGCCGCGGTCACGGCGAACTGGGGAGCGAACGCCGATGCTCTGCTCGACGTCCTGACCGGCGGATCCCCGGCGACCGGCAAGCTGCCGTTCGACGTGCCGAGCTCGATGGCGGCCGTGGAGGCGTCGCGACCCGACGTGCCCTTCGACACCGCCGACCCGCTGTTCCGCTTCGGCCACGGGCTCTCGCTCTAGCCGGCTGAGACGGGGATGCTGCGCCGCGACCTCGCGGCGCAGCATCCGTCGTCGCTTCCCGGCGCACAGAATCGGAGAATCTGCCCGACACGCGGGCTCGGGATGCTGTGACCCGGCGTGTCGCCGAGAGCCTCCGATTCTGTGCAGGGCTACGCGCCGGCGCCGGGCACGACCACGACAGGCACCGGTGCGTTGCGCAGGATCTTCGATGCGCTGGAGCCCAGGAACACCTGGGCCAGGCGGTGCGTCGACGACGAGCCCACCACCATGACATCGCCCTCGGTCCAGCCGACCGACGACACCGCCGTGCCCCAGTCGCCGGCGGCGGCGATGCCGTACTCGAGATCGTCGTCCGAGAACCCCAGCGTCTTCAGGTGCGCTGCCGCTTCCCGCTGCGCGGCGGCGGCCTGCACGCCCCACAGCTCGACGACCTGGGTCTGCGCGTGGCTGATGTCGGTGGTGACGGGGCGGCGTGACGGGTTCACGAGGAACGTGACCAGGCGCATCCGCGCCGAGGCGAGTCTGCTGAACTCCGCGACGCGGTTCAGCAGCGACCAGCTGGCATCGTCATCGCGGAAGCCGACGGTCACCCTCGTGACGGCGCTCGTCGTGCGGAAGCTCCGCGGAGCGATGGCCACCGGCAGGGGCGAGGAATGCACGAGCCGGTCGGTCTTCGAGGTCAGCCGCACGCGCCCCGGCTCCGCCTCCTCGGCGGATCCCACCACGATCATCCGCGCGTCTCGCGCCACCGCCTGCTCGATCAGTGTCGCCGGCGCTGATCTGCCGGCGACCCACACCGCCTCGGCGGGGATTCCGGGGTGGTGGGCGAAGTCCGACAGGGCGAGCTCCGCACTCAGCCGGCCTTCGCCCGCGGCCCACTCCTCGTACTCGCGGTCGACGCCGCCGGCGAGCGGCGTGCCCCACCCCTGCGGGACGACCGACACCGCCACGACCGGCTCGGGGTGCGAGCGGGCGAACTGGAACGCGAGCTCGATCGCGCTGCGATCGTCGCCGCGCGGTCCGTAGCCGACGAGGTACGTCACGTCTCGTCCTCGGGATGGATCGGCTCGGCGATCTGCTCCGCCGAGGTGTAGTCGTTCAGCGTCGCGTGCTTTCGTCCGTAGAACCAGTAGTAGAGCAGCACGATCGCGATCCAGGTGCCGAAGATCACCCACGTGATGGCCGCCAGCCCCGACAGGATGTAGACGCATGCGGCGATGGTGAGGATCGGCACCACCGGGTAGAGCGGAACCCGGAAGGGGCGCTCGAGGTCGGGCTTCGTGCGCCGCAGCACGATGACGGCGAGCGCCACGACGCTGAAGGCGACCAGCGTGCCGATCGAGACGGTGTCCCACAGATAGTCGGACGGCACGAACCCGGCGATGATCGCGACGATCACCGAGACGACGATCGTGTTGTAGATGGGCGTCATCGTCTTGGCGTTGACCTTGAGGAACCGGCGGGGGACGAGGCCGTCGCGAGAGATCGAGAACAGGATGCGGGTCTGGCCGTACAGCGTCACCAGCGTGACGGAGAAGATCGAGACGACCGCACCGGCCGCCAGGATCGTGCCCCAGATCGGGTTGCCCGTGATGTTCTCCAGGATCTGGGCGAGGCCCGCCTCACTGGCCTCCTCGGTGGAGTAGAACTCCACCGGCTCGGCGGCGAGCCCCGCGATGGCGACCAGGATGTACACCGTCGAGACGATGATGAGGGCGCCGATGATCGCCTGCGGGAGCGCCTTCTGCGGATTTCGCACCTCCTCGCCCGCCGTCGCGACAGCGTCGAGGCCGATGAACGAGAAGAAGATGGTCGCCGCGGCGGCGCTGATGCCGGCCGCGCCGAACGCGAAGAAGTTCTCGAAGTGGTCGGCGTTGAACGCGGTGAAGCCGAGGACGATGAACAGCGCGAGCACCCCGAGCTTGATCAGCACCATGATCGTGTTCACCGTGGCCGACTCGGCGACGCCTCGGATGAGGAGCAGGCAGCACAGGCCCACGAGGACGACGGCGGGCAGGTTGATGATGCCGCCGGTCGCCGCGCCATCGGATCCGGGGATGAACGACACCGACAGGGCATCCGGCAGCCGGAATCCGAGCGTGTTCTCGAGCAGTTCGTTGAAGTAGCCGCTCCAGCCCACCGCGACCGCCGAGACGGCGACGCCGTACTCGAGCAGCACGCAGCCCGCGATGATCACCGCCCAGATCTCGCCCAGCGCGTGGTACGTGTACGAGTAGGTGGAGCCGCTCACGGGGATCGCCGAGGCGAGCTCGGCGTAGCACAGCGCCGACAGGCCGGCGCAGATCGCGGCGACGATGAACGAGATGATCACCGCGGGGCCCGCCTCGGGGATCGACTCGCTCAGCACGAAGAAGATCCCGGTGCCGACGGTCGCGCCGACGCCGAACATCATGAGCTGGAAGGTGCCGATGTTCCGGGCGAGCTCCTCGCCCTTGTGGTGCTTCTGCTGGATGACGATGGGCTTGCGCCGAAAGAGCTGTTCGCCGAGTGCGGCCATGTCGGACTCCCCACGGGGTGGCCGGGCCACAGCGCCCGGAGTGCCCCCAGTCTGGTGCGCGGTGCCGATCGGGCATAGGCCCGCACACCCGACCAGCGTCTGGGATCACAGACGTCAGTCGGTGCGCGTCCGCGACGAGTGAGCGCCACCCGCATAGGCTGACGGAGGCGGGCGACGAGGCCCGCAACGGGAGCGAGCGTGGCCACGAGCAACATCGAGATCGCACAGCAGGCCGAACTCTGGCCGATCACCCGGATCGCCGAAGGGCTCGGCATCCCTGACGAGGAGCTCGAACCGTACGGCCGGTTCAAGGCGAAGGTGTCGCTGCGGCATCTGCGGACGCTCCAGGAGAAGCCGCGCGGGCGGCTCGTGCTGATGACCGCCGTATCGCCCACCCCAGCGGGCGAGGGCAAGACGACGACCACCGTGGGCCTCGGCGACGCGCTCACCCGCATCGGAGAGCGGGCGATGATCTGCCTGCGCGAGCCGGCCCTCGGGCCGGTGTTCGGCATGAAGGGCGGCGCCGCGGGCGGCGGGTACGCACAGGTCGTGCCGATGGAGGACATCAACCTCCATTTCACGGGCGACTTCTCGGCCATCGCGATCGCGACGAACCTGCTCGCGGCGCTCATCGACAACCACGTCCACCACGGCAACGCCCTCGGCATCGACGTGCGACGAGTGACCTGGCGGCGCGTGCTCGACGTCAACGACCGGGCCCTCCGCGACGCCGTGATCGGCCTCGGCGGTCCATCGAACGGCTACCCCCGCGAGGACGGCTTCGACATCGTGGTGGCGAGCGAGGTGATGGCGATCTTCTGCCTCGCCACCGATCTCGCCGACCTCAAAGAGCGGCTCGGCGAGATCGTCGTCGCGTACACCCGCGACCGCACGCCGATCCGCGCCCGCGACCTGCAGGCGCACGGGGCCATGGCCGCGATCCTGCGAGACGCGCTCGCGCCGAACCTCGTCCAGACGCTCGAGCACACCCCGGCGTTCGTGCACGGCGGCCCGTTCGCGAATATCGCGCACGGCTGCAACTCGTACCTCGCCACCGATTCCGCGCTGCGGATGGCCGACTACGTCGTCACCGAGGCCGGCTTCGGCGCCGATCTGGGCGCCGAGAAGTTCGTCGACATCCTGTGCCGGACGACGGGCCTCCGCCCCGACGTGGCGGTGGTCGTCGCGACCGTACGCGCCATGAAGTTCCATGGCGGCGTCGAGGTCCAGGACCTCCCGCACGAGAACGTCGCCGCCCTCGAGCACGGCACGGCCAACCTCCTGCGGCACCTGAAGACCCTTCGCGAGACGTGGGGCATCCCGACGGTGGTCGCGATCAACCATCGCGCGGAGGACACGGATGCTGAGACCGCGGCGCTCGTCGCGGCCGCCGAGTCCGTCGGGGTCACGGCCGTGGTCGCGAAGCACTTCGCCGAGGGCGGCGCGGGCGCGGAGGAACTGGCGCGCGAGGTCGTGCGCCTGTGCGACGAGCGTGCCGCGGGACCGGAGGACGCGCAAGCGCTGCACTTCACGTACCCGGATGACGCGACGCTGTGGCGCAAGATGAACGCGATCGCGACGCGCGTCTACGGAGCGTCCGAGATCACCGCGTCGACCGCCGTGCGCGCGCAGATCAAGCGCCTGCAGGACGAGGGGTACGGCGGGTACCCGGTGTGCGTCGCGAAGACGCAGTACTCGTTCTCGACCGATCCGAAGCTGCGCGGTGCGCCGACGGGCCACGTCGTCGACATCCGCGAGGTGCGCCTCGCCGCGGGCGCGCGGTTCGTCGTGATGATCTGCGGCGACATCATGACGATGCCTGGGCTGCCGGTGACCCCCGCCGCGAACAGCATCGACGTCGATGATGAAGGGCGCATCGTCGGGCTCTTCTGAGACGGGCCACCCGGCGGTCAGAGCGGCGGAAAGGTGCGCACCCGCTCGACGCGGAACGTGTGCGGAAGCGCCGTGAGGTCGCGGGTGCCGTCTGCGCGCGGCAGCTCGCAGAGATCCAGCATGAGCTGCACGGGGTAGTCGATCGCCTGGTGCACGGTCTTCACCCAGCGGTGGTCGATGAAGAACCGCACCGCGTCGGGCGTCCACTCGACGGCGTAGTCGTGCATCTCGGTGAGATCGCCCTCGACACGGACTTTCTCGAAGTCGTCGCGCAGGCGCGGGTCGTGCTGGCGCTTGATGCCGACGCCGACCCAGCCGCCCTCGTCGTCGATCTCGCTGCCGAAGATCTCGGCGATGCAGATCTCGCCGGAGTCCTCGGGGCGGTCCTCGAAGCCGATCGGCCAGAACGCCACCATCGCGTCGGGGTGGCGCACCGCGGCCATGCGGACTTCGATCACGCCGAACCGGGGCAGGTGGAGCCGGCGCTCCGGCTGCTCCTCGCGCACCACCAGGCCGTCGCGGAAGCGGTGCTGCCCGATTGCGCTGCCCCGCACGCCCGCGAACTGGCCGGTCTGCACGTGCGAGACGCGGTTGTCGCCGTCGAACTCCGGTGACCATGGCGCGGTATCGGCGTCGATGAAGAGCTCGAGCGCGTCGGGCGCGATGCAGTAGCGGGCGGCGGTGCGCTCGCGCGACGACCAGTGCGGCAGGTAGTGCGGCCACCACACCTTCTCGTCGAGCACCCCCTCGCCGAACCGCTCGTCGAGATCGGGCTCGCGGCCGTCGAGGTCGAGCGGCGACATGTCGACGAGCGGAGCTCCGGCGGCGGTCTCGTTCATCATGGATCGCAGACTGATGCCCCGGTCATCAGCGATCGGTGACGAGGATGGTGTTCCCGTCGGGGTCGGTCGCGGTGAAGAAGAGGCAGCGGTCGGGGTCGCCGAGCTCGTCGCTCGGGTGCGCTCCGAGCCGCGCGAGGCGCTCGTGGACGGAGGCGAGGTCGTCGACGCGGAAGTTGCACGTCGCCCACGGCAGGCCGGGGTCGACATGGATGCCGCTCTTCGGCCCCATCAGCGTCACCTGTCCGTGCGAGCCCGCGAGCACGCTCGAGGCGTCGCTCTCTTCGACGACGCCGAGGCCGAACGCATCCGCGTACCAGTGCGCGCTCGCTCGCGGATCGTGCACGGGGATGAACGCGGTCGTGATCGCCGTCGGCGGGCTCATGACCCGAGCCTAGGCCTCGCCGCGGACGTTCGCGCGGTCCTGCCGGTGCATCCCCGTCACAGTGTCCGGAGGCGCCCTGGCTGTGCGTCTTGCACAACGCATCCGTCACCCGTGTCGCTCCGACCTTGTGGACATCCACCAGAGGCTTTGAGGGGACGTTGTCGGAGTTCTACGGTCGAAGGGAACTTGATCCTTCCCGTCGCACCGAGAGGTGATGCACATGGCTGACGCCGCCGTCCGCACCAAGAAGCCCGCCGTTCACAAGAACACGCCCGCCGGGGGAGCCCCGACCGCTCCGCACACCGCGGCCGAGGCATCCGATCCCCGTATCGACATCGCCGCGGTCACCGACCTGCTCCTCGGGACGTGGGGTGAGACCCGCCGCGAGGCCCGCGAGATGATAAAGGACCCCGCGTTCTGGCGCATCGAAGGGCAGCCGATGCCCGAGCACCGCGAGCGCGTGCTGACGCAGCTGCACCTGCTCGTCGAGCACGGCGGTTCGCGCCGGGCGATGCCCGAGAAGTTCGGCGGACTCAACGACAACGGGGCGAACATCGCCGGCTTCCAGGAGCTCGTGCTGGCCGACCCCAGCCTGCAGATCAAGTCCGGCGTGCAGTGGGGCCTGTTCGGCTCGGCCGTCTTCCAGCTCGGCACCGAGAAGCACCACGACAAGTGGATGCCGGGCATCACCGACCTCTCGATCCCGGGCGCGTTCGCGATGACCGAGACCGGACACGGCTCGGATGTCGCGGCCATCGGCACGACCGCGACCTACGACCCCGAGACCGAGGAGTTCGTGATCCACACGCCGTTCCGGGGCGCCTACAAGGACTACCTCGGCAACGCCGCGCTGCACGGCAAGGCCGCGACGGTGTTCGCGCAGCTCATCACGGGCGGCGTCAACTACGGCGTGCACTGCTTCTTCGTGCCGATCCGCGACGACGAGGGCGCGATGCTCCCGGGCATCATCAGCGAGGACGACGGCGTCAAGGGCGGCCTCAACGGCATCGACAACGGCCGGCTCGCGTTCGACCAGGTGCGCGTCCCGCGTTTCAACCTGCTCGACCGCTACGGCCAGGTCGCCGCCGACGGCTCGTACACCTCCGACATCCCGACGCCCGGCCGCCGCTTCTTCACGATGCTCGGTGCGCTCGTGCAGGGCCGCGTGTCGCTCGACGGGGCCGCGACCACCGGCACCGCGCTCGCCCTCCACATCGCGCTCACGTACGCGAACCAGCGCCGCCAGTTCGACTCGGGCGCCGGCACCGAAGAGGTCGTGCTGCTGGATTACGGCAAGCACCAGCGGCGCCTGCTGCCGCTCCTCGCGCAGAACTACGCGCAGTTCTTCAGCCACGACGAGCTCCTCAAGAAGTTCGACGCCGTGTTCTCGGGCCGCACCGACACCCCCGAGGAGCGCGAAGACCTCGAGACGCTCGCCGCCGCGCTCAAGCCCCTGTCGACATGGAACGCCCTGTCGACGATCCAGGAGGCCCGCGAGGCCTGTGGCGGCTCCGGCTTCCTCGCCGAGAACCGCATGGTCGGCCTCCACCAGGACCTGGACGTCTACGTCACCTTCGAGGGCGACAACAACGTCCTGCTCCAGCTGGTCGGCAAGCGACTCCTGTCGGACTACGCCAAGCAGTTCAAGGGGGCGGATGCTGCGAAGCTGGCCCGCTTCGCCGTCGGCCAGACCGCGGGCAAGGTGTTCCACGGCGCGGGCCTGCGCCAGCTCGGGCAGACGGTGACCGACTTCGGCTCGACCGCGCGCTCGATCGAGCTGGGCCTGCGCACCGACCAGCAGCACGAGCTGCTCGCCGGCCGGGTGCAGCAGATGGTGGCGGATGTCGCGGCCGCCCTGCGTCCGGCATCCAAGCTGTCGCCGGCCGAGGCCGCCGCGCTGTTCAACAGCCACCAGGCGGAACTCATCGAAGCGGCCCGCGCACACGCCGAGCTGCTGCAGTGGGAGGCCTTCACCGACGGCGTGAACCGTGTCTCGGACGAGGGCACCAAGCAGGTGCTGACGTGGCTGCGCGACCTGTTCGGGCTGCACCTCATCGAGAAGCACCTCGCGTGGTACATCATCAACGGCCGGCTCTCGACCCAGCGTGCGGCATCCGTCTCCCGCTACATCGATCGTCTCGCGGCGCGGCTCCGTCCGCACGCGCAGGATCTCGTCGACGCCTACGGCTTCGCGCCCGAGCACGTGCGCGCCCCGATCGCCTCGGGCGCCGAGCGCAAGCGCCAGGACGAGGCGCGCGAGTACTACCGCGCGCTCGCCGCGTCGGGCGAGGCGCCGGTGTCGGAGAAGTCGCTCAAGAAGAAGTGACGGCGCGCGTCTCGCACCGTGCGAGCCGGCGTCCTCGAATGAGGAGCGGAGCCGGGATGCGGTCCGGTCTGCGCCGACGGCTCCGCATCTCGGCAACGATCCTCAATTGAGGATCGAGAGCGACTTCAGGAAGCGGTCCAGCCGCAGTTGCCGCACTCGCCGGTCGCGGAGATCTCGATGAAGCAGTTCGGGCACATGGCGCGCACGCGCTCGGGAACGACGGGCTTCGCGACGCGACGCTGCGCGGCCGGACGAGGCGACGACGACTTCGCGCGCGCGGTCGGCGCGGCCGCCGCCGGCTGCGGCACGATCGCCGCCGCGGGCACGTGGTACGCGCAGTAGAAGCGGACGTAGCCGTCGTGGTTCTTCGGGTGCCGGTGCTTGTACGCCCACAGCTCGGTGCGCTCCAGCAGCTCGGAGTCGGGGCCGCACGTGAAGCAGCGCGTCGCCTCGCCCGGGACCACGTCCGCGAGGAGCACAGGGTTCTCGAAGGGGACCGAGTCCCGCCAATCCGCCGACGCGACGATCTTCATGGTCCTGCCTCCCAGCTGCGCGGACCCGAACAGCCCGACATTCCAAGGTAAGCGACGCAGGCGCCATCCGGGAATCGAGCGGGTGTCGGGCGGCTGAACTCGGCCGATCGTGCCTGGCTGGGCGATGCCGCCCGACCCGACGTCGGCGGGGGAGCCTAGGCTGGCGCGGGTGAGCACCGATGTCCGCCTCGGCGCCGACGGCCGCGCGCGCTGCGCGTGGGTCGGCGACGACCCCGAGTACGCCCGCTACCACGACGAGGAGTGGGGGGTGCCGCTGCACGGCGACCGTGCGCTCTTCGAGAAGATGAGCCTCGAGGGGTTCCAGGCGGGGTTGTCCTGGATCACGATCCTCCGCAAGCGACCGCGGTTCCGCGAGGTGTTCGCGGGGTTCGAGCCCGAGACCGTGGCGGCGTTCGGCGAGGACGACATCGCGCGATTGATGACGGATGCCGGCATCATCCGCAATCGCGCCAAGATCGAGGCCACGATCTCCAACGCGCGGCTGGTGCTCGGCCTCGAGCCCGGTGAGCTCGATGCGTTCATGTGGTCCTTCGCGCCGGTGGCCCATCGGCGACCGGCGACCTTCGCCGAGGTCCCCGCGATCACCCCCGAGGCCCAGGCGATGAGCAAGGCCTTGCGCAAACGCGGCTTCCGCTTCGTCGGCCCGACCACGATGTACGCGCTCATGCAGTCCGCCGGCATGGTGGACGACCACGTCGACGGGTGCTGGCGCGTCGGCTGACGCCCGAGGAACAACGAGCGCACCCCATGCGTTCGAATGGATCGTGGACTACGGACACCCGCTCGAATTCGGCGCCTTCATCACCCCCTCCGCCGCGAGCCCTGAGGCGCCGGTGCTGCTGTCGCAGGTGGCCGAGGCATCCGGTCTCGATCTCGTCACCTTCCAGGACCACCCGTACCAGCCCGCGTTCCTCGACACGTGGACGCTCATGTCGTTCGTCGCCGCGCGCACCGAGACCATCCGCATCGCGCCCAACGTGCTGAACGTGCCGCTGCGCCCGCCCGCCGTCGTGGCTCGGGCCGCCGCGAGCATCGACCTGCTGTCGGGCGGGCGGTTCGACCTCGGCCTCGGCGCCGGCGGCTTCTGGGACGCGATCGAGGCGATGGGCGGCACGCGGCTCACGCCGGGTCAGGCTGTGACGGCGCTGGGTGAGGCGATCGATCTCATCCGCGAGCTGTGGCGCACCGACGAGCGCCGGGGCGTGTTCACCGACGGGAAGTTCCACGCGGTTCACGGCGCGAAGCGCGGGCCGCGGCCGGCGCACGACATCCCGATCCACATCGGCGCGTACAAGCCGCGCATGCTCGCGCTCACCGGGCGCAAGGGCGACGGATGGCTGCCGTCGCTCGGCTACATGCAGCCGGGCGACCTCGCCAAGGGCAACGCCGCGATCGACGAGGCCGCCCAGTCGGCCGGCCGCGACCCGCGCGAGATCCGGCGCCTGCTCAACATCGGGCAGCTCGCCGCCGATCCGCAGGAGTTCGCCGAGCGCCTGGCCCGCCTCGCTCTCGACGACGGCATCGGCACGTTCATCATCGCGGCCGACGACCCGAACCTGCTCCAGCGCTTCGGCGAGGACGTCGCCCCCGCCGTGCGCGAGCTCGTGACCGCCGAACGCGGCACCCGCGGGGTCGACGCCGCGCCGGTGCGGTCGGCGGCGGCGCTCGCCGCCCGCCGTGACGGCATCGCGTACGACGATGTGCCGGCAGGCGTCCGCGCGATCGAGCCCGGAGACTTCGACTACGGCGACGTGCGCGCCACCTACATGCGCGGCGGGCGCCCCGGCCTGGTGCTGCAGCCCTCGTCGCCCGAGCAGGTCGCAGAGGCGCTCGCGTTCGCGCGCCGGCATCCCGAACTTCCTCTCGCGGTGCGCAGCGGTGGCCACGGCATCAGCGGCCGCAGCACCAACGACGGCGGCATCGTGATCGACCTCCGCAGCCTGGACGAGATCGAGGTGCTCGACGCCGACCGCCGGCTCGTGCGCATCGGACCGGGTGCGCGGTGGGCACAGGTGGCCGCGGTGCTGGGCGAGCACGGCTGGGCGCTGACGTCGGGCGACTACGGCGGCGTGGGGGTCGGCGGCCTCGCGACGGCGGGCGGCATCGGCCTGCTCGCCCGCGAGCACGGCCTCACCATCGACCATCTGCGTGCCGCCGAGGTGGTGCTCGCCGACGGCTCGATCGTGCGGACGGATGCCTCGACCCACCCCGATCTCTTCTGGGCGATCCGCGGCGCCGGCGCCAACGTCGGCATCGTCACGGCCTTCGAGTTCGAGGCCCAGGAGGTCGGCCAGGTGGGCTACGCGCAGCTCGCGTTCCAGGTGGACGACGTCGCGGAGTTCCTCGAGGGCTACGGCCGCATCGTCGAGTCGTCGCCGCGCGACCTCACGATGTTCCTGCTCACCGGCGGGCCCCGCCCCGGCCAGCCGCAGGTCGTTCAGCTGTACGGCGTCGTCGATTCCGACGACCCCGACACGGTCATCGCCCGCCTGCAGCCGTTCGCCGAGCTCGCGCCGCTCGTGCAGCAGTCCGTGCAGCTCACGACGTACCCGCAGATCATGGCGAACGCCGACCTCGGCCCGCAGCACGGCGCGGGTGAGCCGCACTCGCGGTCGGGCCTCATCGAGCACGTCACGCCTGCCTTCGCTGCGGCGGCGGAACGTATGCTGCGCTCCGGCGCCGTCCCGTTCTTCCAGCTGCGCGCGGTCGGTGGGGCGGTGGCCGACGTCGCCGAGGACGCGACCGCGTATGCACACCGGTCGGCGAACTTCTCGGTCGCCGCGCTCGGATCCCACCCCGACCGGCTCGACGCCCAGTGGCGCATGCTCGCGGACCACCTCGACGGCATGTACCTGAGCTTCGACTCGTCCGAGCGCCCGGAGCGGATCGCCGAGGCGTTCCCGCCTGCGACGCTTGCCCGGCTGCGCCGCGTGAAGGCGACCTACGACCCGACGTGCGTCTTCCGCGACAACTTCGCGATCGAGCCCGCAGAATCCGACGCCGCCTGAGGCGCAGCATCCGTCCCCCGTCCCCCACGCTTGGGGCGCATTCCTTCCGTTGGGGCGCAGATTCTCCGCCCCAACGGAGTTACTGCGCCCCAAACCCCCGAGGTGGTCCGGATCGAGCAGGATTCAGGAAGCGCGGTGTCCGGGTTCACCGGCATACTCGTCGGCATGGCATCCGAGTCCCACATCGCTGATTCGCACGAAGTCATCCGCGTCGTCGGCGCCCGCGAGAACAACCTCAAGGACGTGTCGGTCGACATCCCGAAGCGGCGGCTCACCGTCTTCACCGGGGTGAGCGGGTCGGGCAAGTCGTCGCTGGTGTTCGGAACGATCGCCAACGAGTCGCAGCGCCTCATCAACGAGACGTACCCGACGTTCGTGCAGCAGTTCATGGGGCAGCTGAGCCGCCCCGAGGTCGACGCGCTCGAGAACGTGAGCCCCGCGATCATCGTCGATCAGGAGCGCATGGGCTCGAACGCGCGGTCCACGGTGGGCACCGCGACCGACGCGCACGCGATGCTGCGGCTGCTGTTCAGCCGCATCGGCGTGCCCCACGTCGGCTCGCCCCAGGCGTTCTCGTTCAACATCCCGTCGGTCTCGGGCGCCGGCGCCGTGACGTTCGAGAAGGGCGGCAAGAAGGTCAAGGAGCGCCGCTCGTTCGAGATCACCGGGGGCATGTGCCCGCGCTGCGAGGGCCTCGGCGAGGTGAGCGACGTCGACCTCGACGAGCTCTACGACAAGACCAAGTCGCTGAAGGACGGCGCCATCCAGGTCCCCGGCTACAACCCCGACGGCTGGATGGTGAAGGCCTTCACCGAGTCCGGCTTCGTGGACCCCGCCAAGCCCATCCAGGACTACACCGAGCAGGAACGTGCGGACTTCCTCTACAAGGAGCCGACCAAGGTCAAGATCGCCGGCATCAACATGACCTACGAGGGTCTCGTGCCGAAGATCACGAAGTCGATGCTCCAGAAGGACCGCGAGGCGCTGCAGCCCCACATCCGCGCGTTCGTCGACCGCGCTGTGAAGTTCCTGCCCTGCCCCGACTGCGGCGGCACACGTCTGAACGAAGGCGCACGGTCCTCGAAGATCAACGGGACGAGCATCGCGGATGCCGCGGCCATGCAGATCACGGACCTCGCGGTGTGGCTCGACACGGTGAACGACCCCTCCGTCGCGCCGCTCATGGTGGGCCTGCGCCAGACGATCGCGTCGTTCATCGACATCGGCCTCGGCTACCTGTCGCTGGACCGTGCCTCGGGCACGCTCTCGGGCGGTGAGGCGCAGCGCACCAAGATGATCCGGCACCTGGGTTCGGCGCTGACGGACATCAGCTACGTCTTCGACGAGCCCACGGCGGGCCTGCATCCCCACGACATCGAGCGGATGAACCGGCTGCTGAAGCTGCTGCGCGACAAGGGCAACACCGTGCTCGTGGTCGAGCACAAGCCCGAGGTCATCGAGATCGCCGACCACATCGTCGATCTCGGCCCCGGCGCCGGCCGTGCGGGCGGCGAGGTGCAGTACGAGGGGGACGTCGAGGGTCTGCGCACGTCCGGCACCATCACCGGCCGTCATCTCGGCGACCGCGCGCGCCTCAAGGACTCGACGCGGGTCGCGAAGGGCGCGCTCGAGATCCGCGGAGCCACTCAGCACAACCTCAAGGAGGTCGACGTCGACGTGCCGCTCGGCATCCTCACCGTCGTGACCGGCGTCGCGGGTTCGGGGAAGTCGTCGCTCATCCACGGCAACGTGCCCGGCTTCGACGACGTCGTGGTCGTCGACCAGTCGCCCATCAAGGGCAACCGCCGCTCGAGCCCGGCGACCTACACGGGCATCCTCGACACGATCCGCTCCGCGTTCGCGAAGGCCAACGGTGTGAAGCCCGCCCTCTTCAGCGCCAACTCCGAGGGCGCCTGCCCCGCGTGCCGCGGCCTCGGCGTGATCATCACGAACCTCGGGTTCACGCAGACGGTCGAGACCCTCTGCGAGCTCTGCGAGGGATCGGGCTTCAGCGATGAGGTGCTCGAGTACACCCTCGACGGCAAGAACATCGCCGAGGTGCTCGCGATGTCGGCGGCCGAGGCATCCGTCTTCTTCTCCAAAGGTCCCGCGCACACGACCCTGATGCGCATGATCGACGTCGGCCTCGGCTACATCACGCTCGGCCAGGCGCTCAACACCCTCTCGGGCGGTGAGCGTCAGCGCCTCAAGCTCGCGATCTCGATGGCGAAGAAGGGCGCGATCTACGTGCTCGACGAGCCCACCACGGGGCTGCACCTGGCCGATGTCGAGAACATGCTCGGGATGCTGGATCGCCTGGTCGAAGCCGGCAACAGCGTGATCGTGATCGAGCACCACCAGGCCGTGATGGCGCACGCAGACTGGATCATCGACATCGGTCCGGGCGCCGGTCACGACGGCGGCTCCATCGTGTTCGAAGGCACGCCCGCCGACCTCGTCGCGGGTGCAGAGACGCTGACGGCCCAGCATCTGCGGGAGTACGTCGGCGCGTGACCGAAGCCCGCGGGCGGGGATGGGTGTTTGTCCCCATCGATCATGTCTGATCAGGTGGAATACGATCTCCGCAGTTGACACTCCCTGTCTCGTCACACCCCGTGCCGCGGGTTAGGCTGGGGTGTTCCCCCAGGTCTTCTGTGAGCTCGCGACGCCCCTCGCCGGGGTCCCACGCCACGACAAGACGCACGATGCCCCGGAGGAGGCCGACGTCCCATGAGCTCATTCGCCTGGCTTCGCGCGCGCCCGCGCGCCCTCGCGTCGGCGGGCGCGGTGACTGCTGCCGCGGTCACGATCACGACGCTCGCGTTCGTCTACCAGGGCGTGCCCACCACTGAGGTCGACCTCCACGACGGTGGTGTGTGGGTGACGAAGCAGTCGAGCCTGCTGGTCGGTCACTTCAACCACGAGTCGCAGGTGCTCGACGGCGCCTTGCGCACCACGAGCGACGACTACGACATCCTCCAGTCCGGCAGCACCGTGCTCCTCGTCGACGACTCGAGCTCCTCGGTGAGTGTGGTCGATCCCGCGATGGTCGCACTCTCGGGCGCGGCCGGCGTGCCCGCCGACGCCGACGTGGCGCTCGGCGGCGAGACGGTCGCGATCCTGGACCGCGCCTCCGGCGACCTGTGGGTGGTTCCGAGCGCAAGTGTCGGCTCGTTCCAGATCGAGGGCACCGACCCCACCGCCAGCCTCGGCAAGGGAGCGGATGTCGCGGTCGGCGTCGACGGCGTCGTCTACGCCGTCTCGCCGAAGACCTCCGAGCTGGTGACGATCCGCATCGGCGCGGACGGCACCCCGGAGGAGCCGGCCCGGTCCGGACTCAACGACCTCGGCGACAGCGCGGAGCTCACGGTGACGGCGGTCGGCGACAAGCCCGCCGTGCTCGACACCGCCACCGGCACGGTGATCGTCGACGGCCGCGCCACCGAGATCGAGGGCGGACGCAACGCCGTCCTGCAGCAGCCGTCGGCGGCATCCGATGCCGTTGCACTCTCCACGGCGTCCGCGTTCGTGCGCGTGCCGTTCGACGGATCGGAGCCGAAGTCCGTCAAGGCCGGTGCCGAGGGCGCGCCGGCGTCGCCGGTGTGGCTCGACGGCTGCGGCTACGCCGCGTGGACGGGGTCGGGACGATTCGTGCGCGACTGCGCCGGCGAGGCCGACGACCTCGCGGCCGACATCGACGGCATCGAGCCGACGTCGCTGCTGAAGTTCCGCGTCAACCGTGACGTGGTCGTGCTCAACGACGTCGTCGGCGGTGCCACGTGGATGGCGGTCGACGAGCTGCAGCGCGTCGACAACTGGGATGAGATGACGCCTCCTGAGGGCGAGACCGAGGACGACGAGCAGACCACCGAGGAGACGACCGAGACGGTCCTCCCCGAGCGCTCCGACATCAACACCCCGCCCGACGCCAACGACGACGATCTGGGCGTGCGCCCGGGCCGCACCACGATCCTTCCCATCCTCGACAACGACAGCGATCCCGACGGCGACGTCCTGACGACGCGTGTGGTCGACGGCGGGCCGACGGTCGGCGAGATCCAGTCGATCGACAACGGCCGGGCCCTGCAGATCGCCGTTCCCGAGGATGCCCAGGGTTCGACCTCGTTCACCTACGAGGTGTCCGACGGTCGCGGCGGCACCGACACCGCCCGGGTCTCGCTGGCGGTGCACGGCTGGGACGTCAATTCGCCGCCGAAGCAGAACCGCGTGACGACGGTTGCGGTCGAGGCCGGCGGCACCATCACGTACAACGTGCTGCCGGACTGGATCGACCCCGATGGCGACGACGTGTTCCTCGGCTCCGTCCAGCCGGCGGAGGGCGATGAGGCCGACTTCACGTCCGACGGCCGCATCACCTATCGAGCCGTCGGTGGCACGCAGGGCCGCAAGGACGTCGAGATCACCGTCTCGGACGGCTCCGACGTGACGGTCGGAACCGTGCGCTTCGATGTGCGGCCGGTCGGTTCCATCGACCCGGTCACGAACGCGGACTACATCGCCGTTCGCACCGGCCAGACGGCGACCGTCTCGCCGCTCGCCAACGACGTCGGGGCGGGGCGSGAGCCGCTGCGCCTGGCACGCGTCGACCCGGTCTCCGGTGCCGACATCGTGCCCGACTACTCCAACAAGACCTTCACTTTCCGCTCCGCGACGCCCGGCACGTACTACGTCCAGTACATGGTGGCGGCGGGCGCTTCCGGCGTCCCCGGCATCGTGCGCGTCGACGTCATTCCCGAGGGCGAGACCGACCTGCCCCCGGTCGCCGTGCGCGACGTCGCGCTGCTGCCGAGCGGCGGCGAGGTGCTGGTCAACGTGCTCACCAACGACTCGGACCCCTCGGGTGGCATCCTCGTGGTGCAGTCGGTCACCGTCGAGCCCAACTCGGGCGTCGCGGTGGCCGTGCTCAACCACGAGACCCTCCGCATCAGCGACCAGGCGGCGCTGTCGGAGCAGGTGCGCATCTCGTACCGCATCTCCAACGGCTCGCAGTCGGCCGAGGGCGACGTCATCGTCATCCCCATCCCGGCCCCGGCGCAGCTGCGCCCGCCGGTTGCCAACGACGACCAGGTCGTCGTGCGCGCCGGCGACGTCGTGACGATCCCGGTCCTCGACAACGACTACCACCCGAACGGCGACACGATCCACGTCGCGCCGGAGCTCGTGCCCCCGCTCATCGAGCCCGAGGACGGCGAGATCTTCGTCTCGCAGGACACCGTGCGCTTCCGCGCGTCGGACGAGCCCGGGACCGTCTACGCGACCTACGAGGCCGTTGACAGCACCGGACAGAAGGACGCCGGCTACATCACCATCCAGGTGCTGCCGGTCAATGCCGACACGAACGCGGCGCCGCGGCCGCGCGACATCACGGTCCGCGTGCTGGCCGGCAGCCGCGTGAACATCGCGGTGCCGCTGGACGGCATCGACTCCGACGGTGACTCCGTCGAGCTCGTCGGGCTCGCCTCCTCGCCCGGAAAGGGGCGGATCACCGAGACCGGGGCCGACCACTTCGTCTACGAGGCGTTCGACGGCACCGCCGGCGTCGACACCTTCACCTACCGCGTGCGCGATCGTCTCGGCGCCGAGGCGACCGCGACCATCCGTGTCGGCGTCGCGCCCGCCGAGGGCGTGAACCAGGCGCCGTACGCCGTCAAGGACTCCGTGATCATGCGCCCCGGCCGCTCGGTCGCCGTCCCGGTGCTCGCGAACGACTCCGACCCCGACGGCGACGAGTTCGGCATCGTCAAGAACGGCCTGATCCTGCCCGACGTCTCGGGACTCAAGGCGAAGGTCGAGGGTAACCGCGTCGTCGTCACGTCGCCGTCGCAGCCCGTCGAGACGTCGCTGCAGTACACGATCCGCGACGCGCGCGGTGCCGAGGCGAAGGCCGTGCTGCAGATCACCGTCGCCGAGGACGTCCCCCTCCAGAAGCCGATCGCGCGCGACGATTACGTGCGTGCGGCCGATGTCGAGGACGGCGTCGTCGACATCGAGGTGCTCGCGAACGACGAGGACCCCGACGGCACGGTGGACGACCTCGAGCTGAAGGTCGCCGACACGAACTCGCGGGTCCTCGCGGACGGCAAGGTGCGGGTCACGCTCGGCGACGCGGGCCGGCTCGTGACCTACACGATCACTGATCGCGACGGGAACGAGGCATCCGCGTTCATCCATGTCCCGTCGCTGTCCTCGCTGCCTCCGACTCTCGTGTCGACGGAGCCGGTCGAGGTCAAGAGCGGCGAGACGGTCGAGCTGGCGCTGTCGAAGCACGTGCGTGCGGCGGGCGGCGGCAAGGTCGTCATCACCGAGGCCGCCAAGGTCACCGCCGCCCACAACGACGGCTCGTCGCTGATCAAGGACCAGACGACGCTCGTCTACACATCGGCGCAGGGCTACTTCGGCCCGGACGCCATCACGTTCGAGGTGACCGACGGCACCGGGCCCGACGACCCCGAGGGCCGGAAGGCCACGCTGACCATTCCGATCACCGTGCTGCCGCCTGAGAACCAGCAGCCGACGTTCGTGAACGGGCAGATGGATGTCGCGCCCGGCGAGGATCCGGCGACTCTGGACCTCGGCGGCCTGACCACGGACCCCGACCCCGAGGATGCGGGCCGCATCGAATACCAGATCGTGGGCGGGTCGCCCCAGGGTATGACGGCGTCGATCGAGGACGACGAGCTGCGCGTCGGCGCGGCAGCGGACACGAAGAAGGGCACGGCGGGGACGATTCGTCTGCGCATCACCGACGGCACCACGGAGCCCATCGAGGGCACGGTGAACGTCCGGGTCATCGCATCGACGCGTGAGCTGCCCACCGCCAACGACGACATCGTCGAGGAGGCGCATCAGGGCAAGACCGTGACGGTGCCCGTGCTCGCCAACGATGTGAACCCGTTCCCCGATAAGCCGCTCAAGGTCACCACCGCGATCATGGAGACAGGGCAGGGCGATGTCACCGTCTCCGGCGACAAGGTCGACGTCACGCCCGACGCGAAGTTCTTCGGGACCATGGTCGTCCGCTACCGCGTGCAGGACGCCACCGGCGACCCGGATCGCGAGGTCGAAGGAAGGATCCGCCTCACTGTGCAGGGCAAGCCCGATGCGCCCGGCACCCCGGTGGTCTCGAGCGTGCAGGACCGCACGGTCGTGCTGTCGTGGACGCCGCCGGCGAACAACGGCGCCGAGATCGAGCGGTACCTCGTCTCGTCGACCGCCGGCAACTACGAGAAGGAATGCCTCGCGACCACGTGCACGCTCGACGGGCTGACCAACAACGTCGAGTACAACTTCACGGTCGTCGCCGAGAACCGTGTCGGTCCGTCCGACCCGTCAGCGCCGTCCGAGACGGCTCGTCCGGATGCGCGTCCTGACACCCCGGCCGCGCCGAGCCTCGTGTTCGGCGACCGGAGCCTCAACGTGTCGTGGGTGACGCCGACCACGCCGGGTTCGCCGGTGGAGAAGTACACCCTCGAGATCTCGCCCGCCCCGCCGTCGGGCATTTCGCAGAAGACCGACGTGGTCGGCAACTCGATCGTGTGGGACGGACTGCAGAACGGCGTCGCGTACCAGGTCCGCGTGCAGGCGCACAACCGTGCCCCTGAGCCTTCGAGCTGGAGCACGTGGTCGGTGAGCGAGATCCCGGCTCGGGCGCCCGATGCGCCCGCGGCGCCGACGACGGCGCGTCTTCAGCCGGTCGGTTCTCAGGCGCAGATGCAGGTGTCATGGAGCGCCCCCGCCGACAACGGCGACGCGATCTCGGGTTACCAGCTCGACGTCCTCCGCGGATCGGCGCTGGTGAACTCGATTCCGGTCTCCGCAGGACAGACCAGCCAGGCCGTCGTGGTCGATACGTCGACGACGGACTACACCTTCCGTGTTCGCGCGCAGAACAAGGCGGGATGGGGCCAGTTCAGTCCCAACTCGCCTCCGCAGCGCGCCTTCACGGCGCCCGGCGCCCCGACGAACGTCACGGCAAAGGAGGGCGACCGCTCCCTGACCGTCACCTACCAGCCGGGCCCGCTGAACGGCGCAAATCCCAGTGAGGTCGCTTACCAGGCGTCGGTGAACAACGGCAACTGGCAGGCACTGGCCGGAAACGGTGTCATCGGCGGGTTGGCCAACGGCACGGACTATTCGGTTCGCGTCCGCGCGGTATCCACTGTCAGCGGTGCGAGCGAGCCCGGCGCGGCCTCGGCGCCGTCGAACACCGTCCGGCCGTACGGTCCGGTGCGCAACCCCTCCGTCTCGGCCAGCGCCAACGGCACGAACATCACGTTCAGCTGGAGCCCGCCGAGCGAGAACGGGCGCAGGATCACGCAGGTGCAGATCCGCATCGACGGCGGCGGCTGGCAGAACGTGGCCAACAGCGGTTCGCGCACGAACAGCTACGGCTACAGCGAGCGCCACACCATCGAGGCGCGGGCGCAGGATGCCGAGGGCCAGTGGAGCGGCATCGCGTCGGACGCGGCGACGACCATGGCCAAACCCCAGCCGTCGGCACAGACCGTCAAGGGCGCGTCGGGGAGCTGGAGCGACTGCAACTCGGCGTCGTGCGCCTACATGGCGGTCACGGTGAAGAACTTCCCCGCCGGCAACTACCGCCTGACCTGTCACGACAACGGCGGCTCGTGGGGCGGCGGCAGCACGACATGGGTTCCCGAGAACGGCACCGTCCGGGCCAACTGCTACTACGGCTACCCCGGTGGCCGCGCCTGGGTGACCATCGAGGGCTGGGGCAACGCCGACGCGATGAACTGGTACTGACCCGGCACAGCCGACGAACAAAGACACGCGACGAGAGAACGAGACGAACATGACGATGACCCCCGAACAGGCGGCCTGGTTCCAGGGCACCTTCGCGCGACTGGTCGACAACGTCGACCAGGCCCTCATGGGCAAGCGCGAGGTCGTGGCGCTGGTGCTCTCGGCGATGCTCGCCGAAGGCCACGTGCTGTTGGAGGATGCTCCGGGCACGGGCAAGACGAGCCTCGCCAAGGCTCTCGCGGCCACGGTGCAGGGCACGAGCAGCCGCATCCAGTTCACGCCCGACCTGCTGCCCTCCGACGTGACCGGCGTCACGATCTACGACCAGGCCTCGCACCGCTTCGAGTTCCACCGCGGTCCGGTGTTCGCGTCGATCGTGCTGGCCGACGAGATCAACCGCGCCTCGCCGAAGACCCAGTCGGCGCTGCTGGAGGTCATGGAGGAGTCGCGGATCACGGTCGACGGCGTCACTCACGACGTCGGCCGCCCGTTCCTCGTGATCGCGACGCAGAACCCCATCGAGCAGGCGGGCACCTACAAGCTGCCCGAGGCGCAGCTCGACCGCTTCCTCGCGAAGACCTCCATCGGCTACCCCGACCTCGCCGTGGCCGAGCGCATCCTCGCCGGCGCGGCCGACCGCAACCCGTCGGCGCACCTGCCCGCGATCATCACGACCGGCGCGGTCGCCGACATGGCCGACCTCGCCGGCACCGTGCACGTCGACCCGGCCGTGCTGCGCTACACCGCGCAGCTCGCCGAGGCCACGCGCAACGACCCGGCCACGCGGGTGGGAGTCTCGGTGCGCGGCTCGCTCGCGATGATCCGCGTCGCCAAGGTCTACGCGGCCGCACAGGGCCGCCACTTCGTGCTGCCCGACGACGTCAAGGCGCTCGTGGCGCCGGTGTGGACCCACCGTCTCGTGCTCGACCCCGAAGCGGAGTTCGCCGGCACCTCGGCCGAGACCGTCATCGGGCGCGTCCTCGAGTCGGTGGCCGCACCGCAGGCGAGGTCCGCGGCCTGATGACGACGGAAGCACTCGGGCAGCCGGCGGCCACGGAGGACCGCCGCGCCTGGTACGGGCAGCTGGTGCTCGGCGCGCTGCGGCGCGCCGGCGTCGTGCTCGGCCGCGTGTTCGGGGTCGTGCGCCCCGTCGCCTGGGTGCTCATCGCCGGTGCGCTCACCTTGTGGATCGCCGGCCAGTCGCTCGGCTGGTGGGAGCTCACCGTCGCGGCGATCTCGATCACCGTCGTGCTGGCGCTCTGCCTGCTGTTCCTCATCGGCCGCACGGCCTACGACGTGTCGCTCGACCTCAACCGCACGCGCGTCGTGGTGGGAGAGCGGGCCGTCGGTGCGCTGACGCTCGCCAACACCGGGTCGCGCGCGATCCTCCCCTCGCGTGTGCTGCTGCCGGTCGGGGGCGGCCGCGGCGTCTTCGACGTGAACCGGCTGGCCGCCGGCGAATCCGCCGAGGAGCTCTTCGCCATCCCGACGTCGCGACGCGCGGTCGTCAAGGTCGGCCCGGTGAGCGTCGTGCGCGGCGATCCGCTCGGCCTCTTCGAGCGCGTGCACCGCCGCGACGAGCCGGTCGACCTCTTCGTGCACCCGCGCACGGTGCTGTTCGACGGGCAGTCGCTCGGGTTCCTCCGCGACCTCGAGGGCCTTCCCGCCACCGACCTGTCGCCGGACGACGTCTCGTTCCACGCGCTGCGCGAGTACCAGCCCGGCGACGACCTCCGCCACGTGCACTGGAAGTCGACCGCGCGCACCGGCCACATGATGGTGCGCCAGTACGAGGAGACTCGACGCTCCCACTTCGTGATCGGCCTGTCGACGAGCCCCGGCGACTACCGCGACGACGACGAGTTCGAGCTCGCGATCTCGGCGGCGGGCTCCCTGGGCCTGCGCGCGCTGCGCGACTCGCAGCGCGTCGAGGTGCGGGTGCAGGAGCGCGCGCTGCCGGCCGGCACGGGCAAGCAGTTCCTCGACTCGCTCTCGGCGCTCGGGCATTCGAAGGCGAAGGCGGGCTCCGTCGTCGAGCTCGCCGGCGTCGTCGCCGCGACGCTGCCCCTCGCGAGCGTGGTCGTGCTGGTGTGTGGCAGCAAGGTCGATTCCAACGACCTGCGCACCGCGTGCAGCCGCCTCCCGTTCGGTGCGCGCGTGCTCGCCGTGGTCGCGTCGCCCGGTGACACCGCGCCGTCGCTGCGGAGGATCGGCGAGGCGGATGTCGTGACCCTCGGCGCGCTCGACCAGCTCCCGAACGCGCTGCGGAAGGTGCTCGCATGAGCGCGCCCGTCACGCCGCTTCCTACGCGCGCCGAGCCCGCCGCGCCCGCGCGGGCCGCAGCATCCCACCCGCGCGTTCCGCGCACGGACGCGCTCCCGACCCGGCGCTGGATCCTCGACCTCGGCGCCGTCGCCGTGCTGCTGCTCATCCCGATCGTCGGGTTCGCGCCGACGTTCGACGGCGCGAGCTATCTCGTCGCCGCGCTCGGCGGACTCGTGCTCGGCATGGGGCTGGGCGTGCTCGGACGGCTGTTCCGCTGGGGCATCCTCCTCCTGACGGCAGCTGCGATCGCGGTCTACTTCCTCTTCGGCGGGGCGCTGGCGCTGCCGCACACGACGGTCGCGGGCGTCATCCCCACCCTCGAGACGCTGCGCCAGCTCGCGCTCGGCGTGGTCATGTCGTGGAAGCAGCTCCTCACCACGATCGCTCCGGTGGCGACCGACGACGGCCACCTGATCGTGCCCTTCATCCTGTCGCTCGTCGCGGCGGTGCTGACGACATCCCTCGCGCTGCGGCTGCGCAGCGCCGGCTGGGCGCTGATCCCTGCGGCCGCGTTCCTCGCCATCGAGATCGCGCTCGGCACGTCCGAGCCGTTCGTGCCCGTCGTGCAGGGCGTCGCGTTCGGGCTCGTCGGCGTGGTGTGGCTGGCGCTGCGCCAGGCGTGGCAGCCGCAGGCGGCCGCGATCCCGGTCGGCGAGGGGTCCGCGAAGTCGGGCGCCGGCGTGCGTCGCGTGCTGATGGGCGCCGCCGTCGTCGCGATCGCCGCCGTCGTCGGCGTCGCGACCAGCGGGTTCGCGGCACCGTCGTCACCGCGGTACGTGCTGCGCGACATCGTGATCCCGCCGTTCGACATCCGCGAGTTCGCGAGCCCGCTGCAGTCGTTCCGCGCCTATGTGCGCGACCACCCCGACGACCCCCTCTTCACGGTGAGCGGCCTGCCCGAGGGTGCCCGCATGCGACTGGCGACGATGGACGCGTACAACGGCACCGTGTACAACGTGTCGGACGACGGCAGCGGTTCGTCCAGTGCCTTCGCGCCCGCCCGCACCAACATGTCGGCCGACGCCGAGGGTACCCCCGCGACGGTGCACGTCGAGATCGGGGAGCTCGAGAGCGTGTGGATGCCGGATGCCGGTGCCGTCCGGAGCGTCACGTTCGACGGCGACCGCGCCGATGACCTCCGCCGCACCGCGCACTACAACGAGGCGACCGAGACCGGGGTCGTCACCGTCGGGCTCGAGAAGGGCGACGAGTACACGCTCGACGCCGTGATCCCGGAGGTGCCGAGTGACGAGGCGCTCGGCGACCAGAGCTTCGCGCCGCTCAAGATGCCCAAGCAGGTCGGCGTTCCGGAGGCGCTCGCCGACATCGCATCGAAGACCGTCGCCGAGGCCGAGACGCCTGTCGAGCAGGTGCGCGCGCTGCAGCAGATGCTGTCGGAGGGCGGGTACTTCAGCCACGGTCTCGCCGGCCAGCCGCTCTCGCGCGCCGGCCACGGCGCGGAGCGCATCGCGACGCTGCTCGGCTCGGAGCAGATGGTCGGCGACGACGAGCAGTACGCGACGGCGATGGCCCTGCTCGCCGGCCAGGTCGGCATCCCGGCGCGCGTCGTGATGGGGTTCTACCCCGACGAGGACGCCGCCGGCGAGCCCGTCTACACCGCGACGGGCGAGACGCTCCACGCGTGGGTCGAGGTCGCGTTCGACGGCGCCGGATGGGTGCCGTTCGATCCGACGCCTCCCGAGGACCAGGTCCCGAGCGACCAGACGACCAAGCCCAAGGCCGACCCCAAGCCGCAGGTGCTGCAGCCGCCGCCCCCGCCCGCGGAGCCCGTCGACCTGCCGCCGACCGTCGCCGACGACCGCGGCTCGGAAGACGAGGACGCCTTCGACGCGGCCCTGCTGTGGACGATCGTGTCGATCGGTGCGGGCCTGCTGGGCCTCCTCGCGGTGCTGCTCGCGCCGTTCATCGTGATCGGAGCCCTCAAGGCCACGCGCCGCCGCAAGCGCCGTGACGCCGAGCGCGCGTCCGACCGCATCAGCGGCGGGTGGGACGAGCTCGTGGATCGCGCCTCGGACTTCGGGGCCCCGGTGCGCCCCGGTGCGACCCGCCAGGAGGACGCCGGCGTGCTCACCGCCGCGTTCGCCGAGCCCCGGGTCGCGACCCTGGCCTCCCGCGCCGACCTCGAGGTGTTCGGTCCGACCGAGCCGTCGCCCGACGACATCGCGGCGTTCTGGACACAGGTCGACGAGATCGTCGGGGGCATGGGGAAGGGCCGCTCGATGTGGCAGCGTCTCGGCGCGAGGCTCAGCATCCGTACACTCCTCGAAGGCACGCGATTCGCCCTGCCTGCACGCCCGGCACGGGCCCCGCGCACGGCGCCGACAGCGACGCCGGACGCTGTCGCCGCCGCGCAGCCCGACGCGTCGGACGCCGTTTCGGCACGGACGTCGACCCGGCGCTCGCGCCGCGGCAGCAAGACCCGGAGCTCGCCCGAGCGCTCCGCCCACCCCCCACAGGAGAACGAATGACCGTGAGCCCGCCAGGCGCCGCCCCCGCGGCGACCATCGGACGCCGTGTGGGGGCGTTCGCGATCGACATCGGCGTCGCCTGGGTGATCGGCGCCGTGCTGGTCGGCATCGTCGTGGGCATCATCTTCGGAGTGGGCCCGGCTGGGGACCGCGAGGGCCTGGCGGTCATGATCCTGCTCGGCTACGCCGGCATCGGACTTCTGATGTTCGTCTGGTGGCTCGTCTACTCGGCGATGCAGGGCAGCGGCGGCGGGTCGATCGGGCAGCGGATCCTCGGTCTGCGCCTGCACGACGCCTCTTCGGCCGCCCCGATCGGATTCTGGCGCGCGATCCTGCGCAACCTCGTGTTCGGCCTCGCCGCGTCGATCGTGGTCGGCTACTTCACGCCCCTCTTCGACGCGAGCGGCCGCCGCCAGGGCTGGCACGACATGGCATCGCGCGCTGTGGTCGTCGACATCCGGAAGGCGGATGCTGCGCGTTCGGCCTCCGCCGTCGTCGCCACCGCGAACCCTTACCTGCCGCATCCGACGGGCGCTGCACCGCTGCCGCCCGTGCCGTCGCTGCAGCCGGCGGCCCCGGTGCCCGCACCGGGATTCACGCCCGCGGCCGTGGTGGCCCCGGCCGCGACGCGGCCCGCCCCGCCGGTGCCGACGGGTGTGATCGCCGACGTCCCGTGGATCACGCACGAGCCCCTCGGCACGCGCGCGCCCGAGCCCTTCCCCAGCGTGACGATGCCGTTCCCGGCCGCGACGACGACCGAGCCGCTTGGTGCCATCGCCCCCACGACCGCCGCCGCCATCGCGCCTGCCGCAGCACCCGTGTTCGCCGCATCCCTGGTCCCGGCGTCCGTGGAAGAGGATGTCGAGTCCACGCGCATCGTCGTGCCGCCGCCCGCCCAGCGGGCCGCGCTGTACGACGGCGCGCCGGTGCTCGCGGTGCTGACGTGGGATGACGGCACGCGGATGGCCGTGTACGGGCGCACCCTCTACGGCCGCAACCCCGCGAGCGAGGACGGCGCGGTCGCGATCCCCGTGCGCGACGAGACGCTGTCGCTGTCGAAGACGCACTTCGAGGTCGGCGGCGACATCGCCGGCGCGTGGATCGCCGACCGCCACTCGACCAACGGCACGACGCTCGTCCGCGACGGTGGACGGATTCCGCTCACGCCGGGTGTCCGCACGAACCTGCGCGACGGCGACACACTCGAGTTCGGCGACCGGCGCGTGACGGTGGGGCTCGCGTGATGACCGGGACCACGCCGCCCATCGCGGTCGCGTTCGGGGCGTCGACGGATGCGGGCCTGCGCCGCCGCATCAACGAGGACTCGTACCTCGCGGTGGCGCCGCTGTTCCTCGTGGCCGACGGCATGGGCGGTCACAACGCGGGCGAGATCGCCAGCGCGACGGTGATCCAGGAGTTCTCGGGCCTCACCGGTCGCGAGAGCCTGACCATCGACGACGTGCAGGCCGCCGTCGCCGGCGCGCGCCGCCGCGTCGCGGCGCTGCCGGCCGGGGCCGGTGCGGGTGCCGGCACGACGCTCGCGGGCGTGGTCATCGCCGATGTCGACGGCGAGGGCTACTGGCTCGCGATCAACCTGGGCGATTCGCGCACCTACCGCCTCAGCGAGGGCCTTTTCGAGCAGGTGAGCGTCGACCACTCGGTCGTGCAGGAGCTCGTCGACAGCGGACAGCTCGCCGCCGACGCCGCACAGCGCGATTCCCGCCGCAACGTGATCACGCGCGCTATCGGGGCGGGCAGCGACGCCGAGCCCGACTACTGGCTCATCCCGGCCGAGGACGGCGACCGCATCCTGGTCTGCTCCGACGGACTGTCGGGCGAGCTCGAGCAGGACGCGATCCACGGCATCCTCCTCGCCGAGGCCGACCCGCAGGCGGCCGCGACGCGGCTCGTGCACGAGGCGATGGTGCGCGGCGGCCGCGACAACATCACGGCGATCGTCGTGGACGCCCTCGCGGTGCGCACGCGCACGAGCCGCGCGTGCGAGCGCGACACGGTGCCGGTGAACGCCGCCGACACCACCGACGACGCCGACATCGACGGCGACACGCTGCCCCGCGCGGTGTTCGCGGGAGGATTCTGATGCCCACGCTCTACGCTCCGGGAACCACACCGGTCGCCGTCACGCCGCGCGGATTCGCCGTGCTCGAGCCTGGCGCCTCGGCGGCGCTGCTCACCCGCATCCGGTCGGTGCTCGCCGACGGCCGTGGCCTGGGCGGCGTCCTCGAGGCGCTCACCGGCGCGTACGGTGCCTCGCTCACTGCGATCCCCGCGTTCGCGGTGGCACTCGCAGACGACGACGGGGTCCGCGTCGCCGTGCGCGGCGACTTCGCGTTCGACATCGACGGCGCCGCGTCCGAGCGCGTGTCGGGCGCCGGCGTCACGACGTGGACCGAGCGCGTCATCCCGGGCGCGGTGCGCGTCGCGCTCACGACGCCGGGGTCCGACGCCCCGGCCGAGTTCGAGATCGCCGACGGCATCGTGCTGGCGAGCCGGATCGAATGGGATGCCGCACCCGTGGGTTCGGTCTCGCCTGCCGGTGGCGCTCCCGCCGGGGCTGCTCCCGCCGAGGCTGCTCCCGCCGGGGCTGCTCCCGTCGAGGCTGCTCCCGTCGGGGCTGCTCCCGCCGGGGCTGCTCCCGGTGCTCGCCGGCATCCGGTGCCCGCCGGTCCGAACCCCTCCTTCCTTGCCGAAACACGGGTCGGTGACGGCGACACACCGGAAACGGATGCCTCGGCCCGGCGTGTCGGGCAACCGGCCCGTGTTTCGGCATCGCCGATGACGCCGGGTACCTCGCCGATGACGCCGGGTGAGTCGGGTGAGTCGGGTGAGTCGGGGGAGCCGGGGGCGCTCATCGACTCGAGCGCGGTCCCATCGGCCACCGACGGTGAGACGCTGCTTCCCCTGGACTCCGCCCTCGCCCCGCCTGTCGGGGCCTCCGCCATCGCGACCTCGGCCGCCGAAGCGGACGTCGCCGCGACCACCGGCTTCGACGACCTCTGGGGGGCGACGGTGATCCGCTCTGCCGACGGCGACCGCACGGCCGAGGGCGAGGACGAAGACCGCGCTTCCGCCGAGGCTCCTGCGCCCGCCGGTGACCACGACGGCGCGACGATCTCACTGGCCCAGGCCCGTGCGCTGCGTGAAGCGGCGGGCGGCGCCGGGGGCGCAGCATCCGGTTTCCCCATCGATTCGACCCCCGCGCCGCTCGCGCCGCCGCGCCCGCCCGCCCCGGGACGCATCCGGGTGTCGACGGGGCAGGTGCTGTCACTCGACCGCACCGTCGTGATCGGCCGGCGTCCGCGCTCGACGCGCGTGAGCGGCACCGACCTGCCGCACCTGGTGGCCGTCGACAGTCCGCAACAGGACATCTCGCGCAGCCACGTCGAACTGCGGGTCGAGGGCGAGAGCATCGTCGCGACCGACCTGCGCACCACGAACGGCACGACGCTGCTGCGCCAGGGCGCCGACCCCGTGCGGCTGCACCCCGGGGAGAGCACGGTCGTGATCCCGGGCGATGTGCTGGACCTCGGTGACGGCATCACCGTCGCGATCGAGGGGCTGTCGTGAGCGCCAAGCGCGCGCCCATGGCGCCGCCGGATCTTCCCGGCTTCACCTACGTCGACCTGCTCGGCTCGGGCGGCTTCGCCGACGTGTTCCTGTACGAGCAGCAGCTGCCCAAACGTCGGGTCGCGGTCAAGGTGCTGCTCACGGACCGCATGTCGAGCGGCTCGGTCGAGGAGTTCACCGCCGAGGCGAATGTCATGGCGATGCTGTCGACGCACCCGGCGATCGTCACGATCTACCAGGCCGGGGCCGCGAAGGACGGCCGCCCGTACCTCGTGATGGAGTACTGCCCGCGGCCGAACCTGCAGGTGCGATACCGGCGCGAGCCCTTCTCGATCGCGGAGTCGCTGCGCGTCGGCGTGCAGGTGGCGGCCGCCGTCGAGACGGCGCACCGCGCAGGCGTGCTGCACCGCGACATCAAGCCCGCGAACATCCTCGTCACCGAGTACAACCGCCCGGCGCTCACCGATTTCGGCATCGCATCGACCACGAACGCTGCCGCCGAGTCGGCGGGCCTGTCGATCCCGTGGTCGCCGCCGGAGTCGTTCGCCGACGTGCCCCGCAGCGACCCGCGCTCCGATGTGTACGCGCTGGGGGCGACCGTCTACACGCTTCTGGCCGGGCGCTCGCCCTTCGAGCTGCCGGGTCAGCGCAACGGCGCGGCCGAGCTCATCCACCGCATCGAGACCCTGCCGCTTCCCGCTCTCGGTCGCGCGGACGTGCCGGTGTCGTTGCAGCGCGTCCTCGAGCGTGCGATGGCGAAGGTGCCCGCCGATCGCTACGAGAGCGCGCTCGCCCTCGCCCGTGCGCTGCAGACGGTGCAGATCGAGCTGTCGCACTCGGTCACCCCGATCGACATCCTCGACGACCACGTTCCGGAGGACATCGAGGAGGACGAGGACGACGGTCTCACCCGCGTCCGCGGCGTCGTCAGCATCAACCCCGAGACGACCCCCGCGGCGGGCATGACCCGCCCGTCGGCGGTCACGGCACCGAGCGCCGCCGCTGTCGCGCCGCGGTTCGACCCGGCCCCCGTCGAGACCGAGACGGTCGCTCGCCGCGCACCCGCACCCCCGTCGGCGTACGAGCAGACGGTCCGGCGCGATCAGGTCGACCTGCCGGTGTCGCTCGACGAGACGATCGTGCGCGCTCCCGCCTTCGACGCGGCCCCTCCCCAGCAGGAGGAGGATGCTGCGCCCCCGCGTCGCCGCCGGACGGGACTCTGGATCGGGCTCGGCGCCGCCGCGCTCGTGATCGTCGCGGTCATCGTCGGTGTGTCGCTGCCGGGCATCCTGTCGGGCACGGCCCAGGAGCAGCCGAAGCCGAGCGAGTCGTCGAAGCCGCAGGATGTGGTTGCGTCCACCGTGCCGGCCGTCACCGACGTCGTCGGTGCGCCGGTCGACGGCGGCGTGACGTTCACGTGGATGAACCCCGACCCCGAGGACGGAGACTTCTACATCGTCGAGGCCGTCTCGCTCACCGACAGCACGGGCGAGGCCGAGCCGGTCGAGGTTCCCGAGATCACCGTGCCGGCCGCGGCGACGGGGCAGACCTGTGTGGACGTCACGCTGGTGCGCGCCAACGGTCAGCAGCAGACCGACCCGACGCGGGGGTGCACGCCGTGACAGCCGCAGAGGTCGACGAGCTCAGGGTCGAGTTCGCGGGCGAGGAGTTCTCCGTCGATCCCGACACGGTGTTCACGGTGGGCCGCGAGGGCGACCTCGCGATCGACGACAACCTGTTCCTGCACCGCAACTTCCTCACGATCCAGAACGTCGAAGGGCTCTGGCTGCTCTCGAACGTCGGCTCACGCCTGTCGGCGACGGTCACCGACTCGGGCGGGCGGGTGCAGGCCTGGCTCGCACCGGGTGCACGGCTGCCGCTCGTCTTCGCCGCGACATCCGTCATCTTCAGTGCCGGCCCGACGACGTACGAGCTCACCATCCACGCCGCCGAGCCGACCTTCCGCGACACGCAGCAGCCCGCCGACGACGACGGCCTCTCGACGATCGGCGAGGTGCCGCTGACCCACAGTCAGCGCGTCATGATCCTCGCGCTCGCCGAACCCGTGCTGCGGCGCGACGGCACCGGCATGAGCGAACTGCCGACGTCGGCGCAGGCCGCCGAACGGCTCGGCTGGACGCTCACGCGCTTCAATCGCAAGCTCGACAACGTGTGCGACAAGCTCGATCGCGCCGGCGTGCCCGGCATGCGCGGCGGGGTGCGCTCCTACGCGACGAACCGCCGCGTGCGACTCGTCGAGCACGCGATCGCGGCACGCCTCGTCACGCGCGACGACCTCCCCCTTCTGGATGTCGAGCACGAGACCTCGCTGCGCGGTGAGGCTGAAGCGGACGAAGCCTGATCGCGCCGCTCGTCGGCTGACCCGGCGAGGCGCGTCAGCGCCCGGCGTCGTACAGGTGGCGCCCGCCGTGGCTGACGACCTTCACCACCACACCCCGGCGGTGCAGCTCCGCGACGGTGCGGGTCTCCTCGTCGATGTCGCGGCCGAGGGCGTGCACGTTGGCGACCACGAGCACGTCGCCCCGGACGAGCGTGCCGAAGAGGCGGACGAGCCGGTCCTCCCAGGACTCGAGGGTCTCGGGAGCCGGGTGGCGGAAGCCTTCGATGGGCACGCCGAAGCGGGTGAGGTCGCCCCGCTGCTCGACGACGGACGGCATGTCGTCGCGTGAGATCACGAGCCCGACGAGACGTGAGCCGGCGGGCTGGGCGAGCCACCAGTTGCGGTTCTGCTGCAGCTCGGTGAAGCACTTGGGGCACTCGGCCGCCTGGTGCGGCAGATGCAGCGGCGCGGTGTCGGCAGCGACCGACCCCGCAGCCGCCGCCGCGTGCGTGTGCGCGGCATCCGGCGTCTTCGTCGTCTCGCTCATGTGAGGCCCCCTCGCTCGATCCCCATTCTCTCACCCGGCTTCCCGGTCATTGAGCGAGCTTGCGAGTCGAAACGCCCGAGCGCGGCGCAGTGCCCTGCTCAGTCCTCTTCGTCGTCGAGGCGCAGCTCGAGGCTGAGCTGGTCGGCGTCGAGCTCGGCGAGTGCGTGGCGCAGGGCGGGTGTCGAGTACTCGCCGCCCGACGACAGCTCGTTCAGGCGCCCGCGCATCGCCTCGATCATCGCGAGCCGCAGCTCCAGCAGATCGCGGGTCGGGAGCCCGTCGGCCTCGTCGGGCGGGTCGACCATGCGGCTGCCGATCCGTTCGACGAGTTCCTCGTCGAACGACGACCCGTCGCGGCGGCGCAGTGCGGGGCTCGACAGCGCGCCGATCGCGGCATCGCGCAGCTCGTCGTCGAGTGCCGACTGCTCGGCCTTGTCGAGGCTGTCGTCGCCCGGCCGTTCGAGCCGCAGCGCCCTGACGAGCCACGGCAGCGTGAAGCCCTGCAGCATGAGGCTGCCCACGGCGACCGCGAACGCGATGAACACCAGCAGCGCCCGGTCGTCGGTGACGTCGCTCGAGATCGTCTGGGCCGCCGCGAGCGTCACCACGCCGCGCATGCCGGCCCACACGATGATCGCGCCGTGCTTCCAGCCGAGCGGCGACGCCTGGTAGTAGTCGAGGTCGCTGAGCGCTCGTGAGACGCGAGACCGCATCGACGAGAGGCGCCGCTGCGCACGCGGGTCGTCGAAGGAGGCCTCGCTGCGACGGCTGCGATATCGCGGGTCCGGCACGATCGAGCCGTCGGCGATCTGGTCTAGCCGCGTGTTCATGGCCTCGAGGCGCGTGCGCTGCCGCCCGCGGGCGCGTCGGCTCTGCAGCCACACCAGCAGCGAGACGTACCCGGCGCGCGCCGCGATGATGATCGCCAGCGCGCCGAGCGCGATACCGAGCCCGGTGCCGAGACCGTTGTGCTGCTCGACGTTCTGCTCGACGATGTCGCTGAGTTCGAGCCCCATGATGAGGAAGACCGCGCCCTCGAGCACGAGTTCGATGGTGTGCCAGTTGTGCTCATCCGATCGTCGCTGCTCGGGCGAGAACCACCGGGCTGCACCCTGACCGGTCACGATGCCCGCGACGACCGCCGCGACCAGGCCCGATCCGCCGAGCTCCTCGGTCGGGATGTACGCGATGAAGGGCACCACGAAGCCGATCGCGGTGTTCGCCGCGGAGTTCTTGATGAGCGACCGCAGCCGCAGGTTGAGCCATCCGACGATCGCGCCGATCACGACCGCGACGACGACGCCCCACGCGAACGCCGGGATGAACCCGAACCCGATGCGGGTGTCGCCGGTGACACCGGTCGCGAGTCCGACCGAGGCGATCATGGTCCGCAGCAGCACCAGTGCCGTCGCGTCGTTGAGCAGGCTCTCGCCCTCGAGCATCGTCACCACGCGGCGCGACACACCCAGGCGCTTGACGATCGAGGTGGCCACAGCATCCGTGGGACTGAGGATCGCCCCGAGCGCGACAGCGACGGCCGGATGGATGCCGGGGATCACGGCCATGAAGAAGAACCCGAGCAGCACGGAGCTCAGGATGACGAGCAGGAACGACAGGCCGGCGATCGGTCCGAAGTCACGGCGGAACTCGATCGCGGGGAGCGAGACGGCCGCCGAGTAGAGCAGCGGCGGCAGTACGCCGACGAGGATGAACTCGGGGTTGATCTCGGGGATCTCGAGGAACGGCAGCAGGCTCACCGCGCCGCCGACGAGCACGAGGATCAGCGGCCCCGCGATGCCCAGCTTGGGCGCGACCGCCGTGGCGAGGGCGATCACCACGATCGCGATGATGACGACGATCAGGGCTTCCACGACTCAGAGCCTATTGCCGGGCCCGTTCCGGCCTCCCGCGAACCGTCGAGCGCGTCAGAGCACGCCGAGCGCCCTTACCGCGTCACGCTCCAGGGCGAGTTCGTCGACGGATGCCGCGACCCTGGCGCGTGCGCGCTCGTCGAGGTCGAGTCCCTCGACGACGCGATAGCCGTCGTCGTGGCCGCGTGAGGTGACGGGGAACGAGCACACCAGTCCCTCGGGCACCCCGTACTCGCCGCGTGAGACGACCGCCGCCGAGGTCAGGCCGCGGCGTGTGCCGAGCTGCTCGTCGCGCACGTGATCGATGGCGGCGTTCGCCGCGGACGCGACCGAAGACGAGCCGCGCACCTCGATGATCTCGGCTCCGCGCTTCGCCACTCGCGGGATGAAGACGTCGTCGAGCCACGCCGTCGCTGCGGCCTCGCCGCCGAGCCGCTCGGCCAGCGCCTCGAGCACCGGCATCCCGTCGGGCAGGATCGCGTGCGACACATCGGGGAACTGGGTCGCCGAGTGGTTTCCCCAGATCACGACGTCGGCGATGTCGCCGGGAGCGACGCCGAGCGCCTCGGCGAGCTGGCCGACGGCGCGGTTGTGGTCCAGGCGCGTGAGGGCGGTGAAGCGCTCGGACGGGATGTCGGGCGACGCGGATGCTGCGGCGATGAGCGCGTTCGTGTTCGCGGGGTTGCCCACCACGACGACGCGCACGCCGTCGTCGGCGACCGCGCCGATCGCGTTGCCCTGCGGCCCGAAGATGCCGGCGTTCGCGGCGAGCAGGTCGCCGCGCTCCATGCCCGCGGTGCGCGGCCGCGCGCCGACGAGCATCGCGATGCGGGTGCCGTTGAAAGCCGTGAGCGGGTCGTCGGTGACGTCGACGTCGGCGAGCAGCGGGAACGCGCAGTCCTGCAGCTCGAGCGCCGCGCCCTCGGCCGCGCGCATGCCCTGGGGGATCTCGAGCAGGCGCAGCCGAACCGGACGATCCGGGCCGAGCATGTCGCCCGCAGCGATGCGGAACATCAGCGCGTAGCCGATCTGGCCCCCGCCGCCGGTGATGGTCACGGTCGTGGGTTCGCTCGCCATGCCCCCGAGCCTAGACCTGCGGCATTGTACTCATTCCCGTCGATTAGGGAATGGTTCCTGCTCTGGATCGGACTGTCGGGGTACCGTGACGGCATGACGTTCAATGAGAACGCCAACGTCGGGGGGAACACGGCGCGGCGTCGAGGAGCGGGCGTGGCGGTGGCAGGCGGCGGTATCGCCGGCCTCGGCGCGATCGCGGTGATCCTGTTCCAGCTGTTCACCGGACAGGATCTGTCGAGCGTCATCCCCTCGCAGCCTCAGGTCGGATCCGGCGAGGAGTCCGAGATCCAGCAGTGCGAGACGGGCGCCGATGCGAACGCCGATGACGACTGCCGTCTCGCCGCCGGCAGTGTCGTGCTCGACCAGTACTGGGAGTCGCAGGTGCAGGGTTACCGTGCACCGCAGCTGATCATCGTCGACCAGCAGACGGGCACCGCGTGCGGCACGGCGTCCAATCAGACAGGCCCGTTCTACTGCCCTCCCGAAGAGACCGTCTACATCGATCCCACCTTCTTCGGCCTCCTGCGTCAGCAGTTCGACGCGTCGGCCGGCGACCTCGCCCAGCTCTATGTGCTCGCCCACGAGTACGGCCACCACGTGCAGTACATCACCGGCATCATGGACCAGCACCCGAACAACGGCACCGGTCCCGACAGCAACGGCGTGCGGACCGAGCTGCAGGCCGACTGCTTCGCGGGGGCGTGGGTGGGCGACATGACCGATCAGCGCGACGAGAACGGCGTACCGTATCTGAAGGAGCCCACGCAGCAGCAGATCGCCGACGCGATCAACGCCGCCGGCGCGGTGGGCGACGACCACATCCAGCAGGAGTCCGGGGGCTACGTGAACCCCGAATCCTGGACCCACGGTTCGAGCGAGCAGCGACAGCGCTGGTTCGAGACCGGTTACCGCAACGGGCCTTCCGCCTGCGACACCTTCGCCGTCTCGGGGGCAAGCCTATGAACGAACACCTCGACGACATCCTCTATCCGCCCATCGAGCCCTACGACACCGGAACCCTCATCGCCGGTGAGGGCAACCGCATCGCGTACGAGCAGAGCGGAAACCCCGAGGGCAAGCCGGTGGTGTTCCTCCACGGCGGTCCGGGCGCCGGCACGTCGCCCTGGCATCGCCGCTTCTTCGACCCCGAGCGGTACCGCATCATCCTGCTCGACCAGCGGGGCTGCGGCCGCTCCACCCCGCACGCGAGCGAGCCCGACGCCGACCTCCGCCACAACACGACGTGGCACCTCGTCGCCGACATCGAGCTGCTGCGCAAGAACCTCGGCATCGAGCGGTGGCAGGTGTTCGGCGGCTCGTGGGGGAGTGCGCTCGCTCTCGCCTACGCCGAAGCGCACCCGCAGGCCGTCACCGAGATCGTGCTGCGCGGCATCTTCACGTTGCGTCGCCACGAGCTGGAGTGGTTCTACGAGGGGGGCGCAGCATCCATCGTCCCGGATCTGTGGGAGGACTTCATCGCTCCCATCCCGATCCTGGAACGCTCGCGGCTCATGCAGGCCTACCACCGCCGCCTCTCGGATCCCGACCCCGCCGTGCACGTTCCCGCCGCGGTCGCGTGGTCGCGCTGGGAGGCCGCGAACCTCACGCTGCTCCCTGACGCCGAGCTCATCGAGGCGATGACGGAACCGCGCGCGGCGGTGGCGTTCGCCCGCATCGAGAACCACTACTTCCTTCATGGCGGCTGGTTCGAACCCGAGCAGCTGATCGCGAATGTCGGCCGCATCCGCGACATCCCCGCCGTCATCGTGCAGGGCCGCTACGACGTCTGCACGCCCGCGATGACCGCGTGGGACCTCCACCGCGCGTGGCCCGAGGCCGACTTCGTGATGATCCCGGATGCTGCGCACGCCGCGTCCGAGCCGGGCGTCGCGTCCGCCCTGCGCGCCGCGACGGACCGCTTCGCGGACCGGGCGCCGGCTGAGGAATCACACGCGGAGGATGAGCCCGAGGCCCGCGAGGCGTTCGCGGAGGAGTCTGCGGCGCAGGCGGAAGAGCCCGACGATGCCGGAACCGCACCGGAGCCCGAGGAGGCGTCGGAGCCGGAGGTTCCTGAGGCGGAGCCGACGGTTGAGCCCGACGATGCCGGAACCGCACCGGAGCCCGAGGAGGCGTCGGAGCCGGAGGCTCCTCAGGCGGAGCCGACGGAGGCGTCGGACATGCCCGAGTCGGGGGAGGACGAGCCCGCCGGGCCGGAAGAGGAGCCCTCCGGGGCCGACGCCGACGGCGACCCCGAAGACGCCCCTGATCCTGAGGACTCCTCGGTGGCCGAGCCGGCATTGCGCCGGGAGCGCATCCGCAAAGGGTCGAAGAAGCGCAAAGACACCGCCGACCTCTGACGAGGGAGGGAGAAGCGCTGGGACTCTCCCGCACCCCACGCGGCGTTTCGTCGTGCCTGGCCTGTTCTGCGGTCGTTGAGCGAGCTTGCGAGTCGAATCGCCCCGGACCCACCGACGACTCCGGCCGGGCAACGCCCAGCCACCCACTGGTAGGGTGGAAACCCTTGCAGCGCATTCTTGCGCTTCTCGCGTCGTAGAACGCTTCCCTCGCCGGCATCCGGACCCCGATCCGAAGAACCGCGCTGACATCTTTCGTACGGCGACCCGCGGGCGAGATACGCCCCGGCCACCGACAGGGCACTCGCGTGCCCAGAGAACATCCCTCATGACCGAAACCTCGTTCGGCGCGCTCGGCGTGCCGCAGCCCCTTGTCGACGTGCTCGCCGCGAACGGCAAGACCACCGCGTTCCCGATCCAGGTCGACACGCTCCCCGACACGCTCGCCGGCCGCGACGTGCTCGGCCGGGGCAAGACCGGCTCGGGCAAGACGCTCGCCTTCTCGATCCCCATGGCCGCGCGCCTGGGCGGCAAGCTCGCCGGCGGCACCCGCCGCAAGGGTCGTCCGCTCGGCCTCGTGCTCGCGCCGACCCGCGAGCTGGCGACGCAGATCGACGCGACCCTCGCGCCCCTCGCCAAGGCCTACGGCCTCACGACCACCACGATCTTCGGCGGCGTGAACCAGAACCGTCAGGTCAACGCCCTCAACGCCGGCGTCGACATCGTCGTCGCCTGCCCCGGCCGGCTCGAAGACCTCATGAAGCAGGGCTACGTGCACCTCGACGCCGTCGAGGTCACCGTCATCGACGAGGCCGACCACATGGCCGACCTCGGCTTCCTCCCGGGTGTCACGCGCATCCTGAACGCGACGCCGGCCGGCGGTCAGCGCCTGCTGTTCAGCGCGACCCTCGACAACGGGGTCGACAAGCTCGTGAACCGCTTCCTGCAGAACGAGGTGCTGCACTCCGTCGACGAGGCGCACTCGCCCGTCGCCGCGATGACGCACCACGTCTTCACGCTGGCCGACGCCGACGCCAAGAAGGACGTCGTCACGGCCCTCGCCTCGGGCATGGGCCGCCGCATCCTGTTCATGCGCACCAAGCACCAGGCGAAGAAGCTCGCGAAGCAGCTCACCGGCCAGGGCATCCCGGCCGTCGACCTGCACGGCAACCTGTCGCAGGCCGCGCGCGACCGCAACCTCGCGGCGTTCTCGTCCGGCGCCGTCAAGGTGCTCGTGGCGACGGATGTCGCGGCCCGCGGCGTGCACGTCGACGACGTCGAGCTCGTCATCCACGTCGACCCGCCGATGGAGCACAAGGCGTACCTGCACCGCTCCGGCCGCACCGCTCGCGCCGGCGCCGAGGGCGCCGTCGTCACCCTCGTGCTGCCCGAGCAGCGCCGCGACGTGTCGCAGCTGCTGCGCAAGGCCGCCATCTCCGTCGAGCCCGTCGCTGTCACGGCGACCTCGCCCGAGGTCGTCGAGCTCGTCGGCAAGGTCGCCCCGTACGTCAAGCCGGTCCCCGTGGCCGAGACGCCGCGCGGCACCAGCCAGGGCGCGAACGCCCAGCGCAAGCGCGCTGCGCGTGACGCACGCGAGACGGATGCTGCCGCCACCGCGAGCCGCTCCGGCGGCGGCCGTCGCCGCCGCGGTTCGGGCCAGGGTGGTTCGGGCCAGGGTGGTTCAGGCCAGGGTGGTTCGGCACAGGGCGCCGGCCGTCAGCAGGCCGCGGGCGGTCAGCGTCGCGACGCCGCAACCACGCACGACAAGGCCTCGCACCAGCGTCACGACCAGAGCGCGGGCCACTCGCGTTCGGCCCAGCCCGCCGGCAACCCCCGCACCCCGGGCCGTCGCGCCTCGTCGGGCGGCACCGGCAAGCTCATGGTCGGCTCGGTCGTCCGCCCCAACGGCGCCAACCGCCGCGGCGGCCGCTGAGTCTCCGCACGTTCGGACCCCCTCCGCCCTCACCCGAGGGTGCGAGGGGGTTCGTCGTTCCGCGCGACACGGCCGTCACCCGCCGCCGGCCGCCACGTCAACGTTGCGATGTCCGGACTTCGCATGTCCTGGAGCGTGGGATGCTGCGAAACCCGGACGGGTGCGGGTGGGCGGGCTGCGACTGTTTCTGCGAAGTCCGGACTTCGCGGGCGCTGGAGCGTGGGATGCTGCGATACCCGGACGGGTGCGGGTGGCCGGGCTGCGACTGTTTCTGCGAAGTCCGGACTTCGCAGGCGCTGAAGCGTGGGATGCTGCGATACCCGGACGGGTGCGGGTGGCCGGGCTGCGACTGTTTCTGCGAAGTCCGGACTTCGCGGGTCCTGGAGCGTGGGATGCTGCGAAACCCGGACCTGAGACGACACCCGCGCCGACCGGACCGGCCGGAGGGGTTGAAGGTCAGACCCGGCGGCCGAGGATGAGGTCGGCGGCGACCTCGCCGATCACGATCGCGGGAGCGTTGGTGTGGCCGCGGATCACCGTGGGCATGACGGATGCGTCGGCCACGCGCAGTCCCGCGACCCCGCGGACGCGCAGCTCGGGATCGACGACCGACGCGGCATCGGTGCCCATCCGTGCCGTGCCGACGGGGTGATAGAGGGTGTGCGAGTAGCGGCGGAGCGACAGCTCCGCGCGATCGGCGGGCGTCATGTGTTCGCCGCCCTCGGGCAGCACCCACCCACCGGTCGTGATCTTCCGCAGCGCCTCGGTGTCGATCAGGCGCTCGCACTCGGCGAGGCCCGCGCGCAGCGTCGTGGCGTCGATGTCGTCGGCGTCCGACAGGTAAGCGGGGTCGATGAGCGGGGCCTCGGCCGGGTCGGCCGAGGCCAGGCGGATCGTGCCGCGGCTGATCGGCCTGAGCAGGAT
Organism: Microbacterium sp. Leaf288; assembly: GCF_001422925.1. Lineage (GTDB taxonomy): Bacteria > Actinomycetota > Actinomycetes > Actinomycetales > Microbacteriaceae > Microbacterium. Next base: position 58,809 of record NZ_LMNI01000001.1, on the reverse strand, counting down.
CGCGGCGACCGTCAGCCCGTGCGCCGGCATCGGAACCAGGCCTTCGCCGACGTACGGCCCGGGCACGAAGATGATCTCGATGTCGGGGAGACCCTCGGGGACGCCAGCCGCATCGGCCACGGGCGTGCGCACGAAACCGTAAGCCTCGGCGGCGTTCGAGGTCAGCATCCCCTTGCGGGCCACGAGGTACTTCACGAGCTCGGCGGGCTTCTCGGCATCGTAGAGCGTTCCGCCGTGGGCCGCGGGGGCGAGCCCCGCGACGAGGTGGTCCTGCAGGTTCGCACCCACCTCGGGCGAGTCGACGACCACGTCGATGCCGCGTGCGGTGAGGTGCTCCGCCGGGCCGATACCGCTCAGCATCAGCAGCTGGGGCGTGTTCACGGCGCCGCCCGACAGCACGACCTCTCGTCGCGCGCGCACGTGGCGCGTGATCCCGTCGATGTCGACGTACACGCCGGTCGCGCGCGGTTCGCTCGGAGTCTCGGTCCCTGGGCCGGGCGACGCCGCGAAGGTCACGCGTCGCACGTGCGCCCCCGTCACGACGCGCAGGTTGCGCCGCTTCTTCGCCGGCCGCAGGTACGCGTCGGCGGTCGAGGCGCGGGCGCCGCGGTGCTGACTCACCATCGTCTGCGAGAACCCCTGCCCAGCCGGGAGGTTCGGCGGAGTCACCGGATGCCCCGTCTCCTGCGCCGCTGCCAGGAACACGGCCGTGTGCGGCCGGGGGTCGCGTTGGTGCTCGACCGACTGCGGCCCCTGGGAACCCTGCGTCGGGTCGACCGGGTCGACGGTCCGCTCGACACGTTGGAAGTAGGGGACCAGGGCGTCCCACGACCACGCCGGACCGGCAGCATCCGCCCACTCGTCGTAATCGGCGGCGAAGCCCCGGATCCACATCAGTGCATTGAGCGACGACGACCCGCCCAGCGTCTTGCCGCGCGGCCAGTAGACCGTACGGCCTTCGAGCTGCGGCTGGGGCACCGTGTCGTAGTTCCAGTCGTACTCGCCGCGGAACAGCTTCGAGAACGCAGCCGGCACGTGCAGCTGAGGCGCTCTGTCGGGGGCGCCGGCCTCGAGCAGCAGCACCGAGACGGCGGGGTCGTCGCTCAGCCGCGCCGCGAGCGCCGCTCCCGCCGAGCCCGCGCCGACGACGACGTAGTCGGCTTCGAACCCGTCGGAGCCGAAGCCGGCGGTCACGCCTGCATGGCCTTGGTCAGGGTCTTCACCAATCCGGGGAGCTTGCCGTCCACGAGATACCGCGTGAGCCCGGCGCTGACCTCCGCGCCGGTGCGCGAGCTCACGAACCACGGCGGCGTGGGCAGGATGGTGGATTTCGACAGGCTCAATCGCCGAAGCTGATCGCCGACCGACCGGGGGAACGGGCGGAACGGACCGCGGGCCACCGACCGCTCGACGCGATCCAGCAGCAGCGCGTTGTGCACGACGCCGATGCCGCTCGACACGTCGTCGAGCGTCGCCCCGGGGAACCCGCCCCATGTCAGGCGTGCGGTGAGGAAGTTGAAGGCCGTCCACGTGTTGATCGCGATGTCGCCGTAGCGCAGGTCGGCGATCGCGCGCTCGAACCCTTCGCCGAGCGCCTCCTCGGTGGCGGGGTCGATGATCACGTTGGCACCGAGGGTGCCGGTGAGTCTGTCGTTCGCGTGCGCGACCGCCGCGTCGAGGAACTCCTGGCCGGTGCCGCCCACCAGGGCGACCCCGAGGATCGGCGCGAAGTACTCGACCGTCTCGACAGCGTCGGCGTCCTCGCTCTCACCGACCCCGACGATCGCGCGCGTGCGGTCGGCGCTCCACACGGCATCGGGATAAGCGGATGCTGCGGCCTCCAGCCGCTCTTCGCTGCGGGGGTACCAGACCGGGCGCTCCGGGGCCGCGGCGTACGCCGCGTGCAGCTCGCGCAGGAACTCGGCGCGCTGCGGCCAGTCCGAGCTCACGATGACGACCTGGCCCGCGATGCAGTTGTGTCCGGCGTTCACGAGGCGCATCGTCGCGACGTGCTCCGCCTGGTACTTCAGGTCGGCCGCCGACCACCGGCCCGGCACCACGATGATGGGCGAGACGCCGCCGAGCTCGGCCGTGATCGGAACCTGCAGCTTCGGGCTTCCCGCCGCGCGCGCCGTCGCGGCATCCTCTCCGGTGCCCCACACGATCGCGTCGAACGTGACCGCCGAGCCGGTGATGTGCACGTGCGTGAAGCGCGGGTGCGAGGTCAGGTAGGCGCCGGTCGCGGCTCCGCCGCGCACGATGCGCACGAACCCGGGCTCGATCAGCGGCGCGAGCGCGCGCTCGAACACGGACACGAGCGCGTCCTGCGTCGGGTTGACCTTGAGCAGCGCCACGCGATTGTGCGCGAAGAGCTCGTACAGCACGTCGGCGACCGGGATGGAGCTCACGTTGCCCGCACCCAGCACGAGGCCGACGCCACCGGACACGGTCGGGGTCAGCTGGGCGAGGCCCGCCGCGCTGGTCGCCTCGATCGCGGAGACGCCCGGCTCGAACCACACCTCGCCGGTGAAGCCCGACAGCAGGAACTTCTCGGTGCCGTTCAGGGGGAAGGTGTGCGCGCGAAGGCGCCCGCCCGGAGCCGCGTCGAGCGTGACGCCGTCGAGCGGGCTGCCGCCCTTCGCGAGCGCCTCGAGCGTCTCGCGCAGCGCGTCGAGCAGTCCGATGACGGCGTAGGGCCCGCCGAGCCACTCTTCGCCCGACAGCGGATGCCCAGGGGTCAGGCCCTTCGACATCGTCGCCGCGTCGGCCCACTCCTGTGCGACGACGCCGACGGCGTCGCGGACGCGGCCGAGGAGGCGGGCGCGCTGGTCGAGGGTGAGCGCGACCCACACCTTCGCGCCCGCTTCGAGCCGATCGATGTCGGCGTCGAGCGCCGCGCGCTCGTCGGCCGGAAGGTCGGACTGCGGCGCGCGCTTCGCCGGCGCCTTGCGCGGCTTCGCCGGCGTCGCGGACGAGGTGGGGGACATGTGTTCTCCTTCGAACTCGCGCGCGACTCCCGCTCGTGAGTACGTCACCGGGCATCCTATGTCACCGCGCCTGTGCGGCGGCACTCGGTCTCAGGCGGCCTGCGACTCGGTGTCGCGGTCGATGTCGGCGCGTCGCAACGGGTAGCGGGCGAGCGCGAGAAGGCTCAGCGCGATCAGCACGGCCGGTGCGAGGCTGAAGCTCACGACGATGCCCGTGATCGCCGCATCCGGCTGCTCCACCACCTGCGTGCCCGTCGACGAGACGTATCCCGTCACGGCCAGGATCACCGCCAGCGTCGTCGCGCCGAGCGCGAAGCCCACCGTCTCGCCGGCGGTCCACACGCCGCTGAACGACCCGGCGCGGCCGGGTCCGTGCGTGCGCTCGTCGTGCGAGATGACGTCGGGGAGCATCGCCATCGGCAGAGACTGCATGCCGGCGTACGCGATGCCCGCGATGCCGACCGGCACGTAGATCCAGTCGCCCGGCGCCCACAGCATGCCGAGGATCGACACCGCCGCGATTGCGAAGACGATGCTCGCGATCGTGAACGTGCGCTCCTTGCCGATGCGGCGCGCGACCACTCCCCACGCGGGTGCGGCGAGCAGCGCCGGCGCGATGAGCGCGACGAACAGCAGCTCGACCGCCGCCTGCGAGTCCAGCACCCAGGTCGCCACGTACTGCGCGCCCGCGAGCATCAGCCCGGTGGCCAGCGCCTGCAGCACGAAGGTCGAGAGCAGCAGCCGGAACGGCCTGCTGCGCCGGAGTGCACCGATCCCCTCGGCGAAGTGCTCCCGGATCCCCGCCGCCGCGGCATCCGTCGTTCCCGCTTCCCTCTCGCGGATCGGTTGAGGGACGGTGGATGCTGCGCGCCTCGCGACACCCGTGGCCACCAGCATCCCGATCCCGATGACGACGCCGCAGACCACGCCCATCACGAGGTACTGGACGAACGGGTCCTCCGATACGCGACGCAGCGCCGGGCCCCCGGCGCCGAACAGCAGGATCGCCAGCGTGAGCACGACGACGCGCCATGTCAGCAGGCGCGTCCGCTCGTCGTAGCGCGGCGTGAGTTCGGCGGGAAGCGCGATGTAGGGCACCTGGAAGAGGCTGAAGGCTGTCGCCGTGAGCGTGAACGCGAGCAGCACCCAGATGCCGGCGACCACCGGCCCGAGCGACGGCGGCACCGCGAACGTCAGCGCGAACAGCACCGGCAGTGCGAGCGCGCCGATCACCATCAGGCGCCGGCGGCTGCCGTGGCGGGCGAGGTCGCGGTCGGTGAGCGCGCCGATGACCGGGTCGATGACGACGTCCCACACCTTCGCGACCGTGATGACCGCGCCGGCCGCGAGCGCGGCGACCCCCAGCGAGTCGGTCAGGTAATAGGTCAGCACCAGGCCGGGCAGGGTCGCGAAACCGCCTGTGCCGAGCGAACCGGTCGCATACCGCGCGATCGTGCCCCGGCTGAGACGGGCGGAGGTGGTCCCCACGTCCTCTCCACGCGCCGCTGGCGCGTCGCGCGGAGCCTCGGGGCGCGTGGGCCCAGCCTGATCCCCAGTCGCCGGCGGAGCCTCATTGCTCATCGCGCCAGTGTAGGTCAGTGCCGAAACGACGCGAGCCCGGTTGTGGACGATGGATGCCTTGCTCGTTGGTCCGGGGCGTTTCGTCTCGCTCGTTCCTCGCTCGCTCAACGACCGAGAGGAAGGCCGCGATTTCCCGGTCGTTTGAGCGAAGGGCGCTCTAGCGCCCGAAGACGAAACGCCTCGAGCGTGCGGGATGCTCAGGCACGTCCTCCTGGCCGCCCCGCGGTCAGGACTCGGCGCGGACTGCGGCCTCGACCGCCCGGAGGCCGGTGAGGGTCTCGGCGAAGGAGGTGGAGAGCGGGGAGAGGCCGATGCGGAGTCCGCCCGGATCGCGGTAGTCGGGGATCACGTCCTCCGTCCAGAGGCGAGCGGTGACCGCGCGCATCGACGGGTGCGACAGCGTCACGTGTCCGCCGCGCTCGGCGGGATCCCGCGGCGACGCGACCGTGACCCCGAGCGGGGCGAGCAGCTCGTCGGCGACGCGCACGGCGAACTCCGTGAGTGCGATCGACTTCGCGCGCACGGCCTCGATGCCGACCTCCTCGAGCAGGTCGAGGGTGTCCTGCATCGCGAGCATGCCGACGATCGGCGGCGTGCCCGACAGGAAGCGCCGCATGCCATCGGCCGGCCGGTACTCCGGCCCCATCGCGAAGACGTCGGCCGTGCCCATCCACCCCTGGATGGGCTGGGCCAGCCGATCCTGCAGCCGCGCAGCGACGTAGGCGAACGCCGGCGAGCCAGGGCCGCCGCCCAGGTACTTGTACGTGCAGCCGACCGCGAGATCGAAGCCCCACGCGTCGGCCTCGACCGGCACGGATCCCGCCGAGTGGCAGAGGTCCCACACGATGAGCGCGCCGGCGTCGTGCGCGATGCGGGTGAGGGTCGCAGCATCCGTCAGATATCCCGACCGGTACGCGACGTGCGACAGCAGCACGACCGCGGTCTCGGGGCCGACCGCCGCGCGGAGCGCGCCAGCGGACACACCGCCGTCGAGGTCGACGTCGATCCACCTGATGCGTCCGCCCCGCTCCGCGGCGATGCCCTCGACCAGGTAGCGGTCGGTGGGGAAGTTGTCGCGGTCGACGACGATCTCGACGCGTGCCGGATCCGTGGCGACGGCGGCGTCGAACGCGGCCCGCAGCAGCTTGTACAGCAGCACCGTGGTCGAGTCGCCGATGACCGTCTGGCTCGCCGCGGCGCCGATCGCCGCGCGGCCGACGGCGTCGCCGATGTCGAACGGCAGCTGCATCCACGACTCGTCCCAGCCGCGGATGAGGCGACCGCCCCACTCGTCCCGGGCGAACGCGGCGAGCCGCTCGACGCTCGCGCGCAGCGGACGCCCAAGCGAGTTCCCGTCGAAGTACACGAGCGAGCTCTCCGCTCCGACGAACGCGTCGCGGTGCGCGGCGAGGGGGTCGGCGGCGTCGAGGACGGATGCCTCGTCCTCGAGTCCATGGGCCACCGGGGCCCCGGTCGGGTCAGTGGCCGTCATGGATGAGCTCCTCGGTGGGGACGACGGTCGCGCCCCGCAGCCACTCGGCGACCTCGTCGAGTCCGGTCGGCGGCGGGCCGGGGACGAAGGTGCAGACACCCGAGGGCGGGTCGGCGAGCGGCCACGGATCGGCCAGCGCAGAGATGAGAGCCGCACCGCGGATGCCCGCGCGGTCGAGCGCCGCGACCTCGTCGGGGTTGACGCCCACCGGCTGCTCGCCGTTGCCGAGGTCCGTGCCGTAGAGCACGCGTCCGCCCGCGGCGGCGAAGCCCGCGAGGTTCACCCGCGCGAACTCGGCGGCCTCGTCGTCGTCGCGGTGGATCGCGAGCGTCGAGATCCACACCTGGCCGGCGGCGACCGCGTGCGCGGTGAAGGTGCGCCCGACGAACTCGGTGAACGGCGTGTGGGCGAAGCCGTCGACGCCCGCGTCGAGCGCGAGCTGCGGCATCCCATCGCCTTCCGCATGTGCGACGACGGGCAGCCCGCGCTCGCGCGCGACCTCCACGATCGCGGCGAGCGCCTGCGCGTCGAGAACGGGACCCGCGACGCTGTTGAGCGACGCCTTGATGACGGATGCCCCGAACGAGGCCTGCTCGTCGACCGCGGTCGCCGCGCCGCCGGCGACGCCGGGGTGGGTCGACGCGTCCGCGATCTGACGGGCGATCTCCGCGGGTGCCCAGGTCCTGCCGACCGGGTATCCGCCGACCGCTGTGAGGAAAGCGCCGGCATATGCCACGCGCGGAATGCCGTGGTTCCCCCGCCGGGCCAGTGCCACCGGGTCGCCGCCGAGATCGACGACGCCGGCGATGCCGCCTGCGGCCAGACCGCTCTCGTCGATGAGGTGCAGGTGCACGTGGTGGTCGGTGAACGGGGGCAGCGAGACTCCGTGCTCGCCGGTGATCGCCCGGTGGCAGAGAGCCGCATCGGCGCCGAGGAGTTCGCGCAGCGCGTCGGGATCGTGCGACATCACAGCTCCGTCCGCACGGCGTACAGCTCGGGGAAGAACGTGAGGTCCAGTGCGCGCTGCAGGAACGGCACGCCGCTCGAGCCGCCGGTGCCCGTCTTCAGGCCGATGATGCGCTCGACCGTCTTGAGATGGCGGAAGCGCCAGAGCTGGAAGTTGTCCTCGAGGTCGACGAGCTCCTCGCACGTCTCGTAGGCCGCCCAGTGGCCCTCCGGGTCGCGGTAGATCTCGGTGAGCACCGGCACGAGCTCCGGAGTGTAGGTCCACGCCTTCGTGACATCGCGCTCGAGCACCTCGGCGGGGATCGGGTAGCCCGAGCGCGCCAGCATCGCGAGGAACTCGTCGTAGAGGCTCGGTGCCTCGAGAGCGGCCGCGACGAGGGCGTGGGCGGCGGGGTCGGAGGCGAAGACCCGCAGCATGGCGGCGTTCTTGTTGCCGAGCGTGAACTCGACGGCGCGGTACTGCGCCGACTGGAAGCCGCTGGCGTTGCCCAGCACGCCGCGGAACTGCCCGTACTCGGCGGGTGTCAGCGTCGCGAGCACAGACCACTGCTCGGTGAGGGTCTTCTGGATGTGCTTGACGCGCGCGATGCACTTGAGCGCGGGTGCGAGCTGGTCTTCGCGCAGCAGCCGGCAGGCGGCGCCGAGCTCGTGCAGCACGAGCTTCAGCCACAGCTCCGTGGTCTGGTGCTGCACGATGAACAGCAGCTCGTCGTGGTGCTCGGGGTTGCTGAGCGGCCGCTGGGCCGACAGTAGGGTGGCGAGATCGAGGTAGCCGCCATAGCTCATGCGGTCCTCGAAGTCGGTGACGACAGATCCCTCGATCGCCCGGGTATTGCGTTCGACGCTCACGGCCTCAGCCTAATGAGCAGGGACGGTGCGGCGTCAGGCCCGAGACGCGATCAGCGGCGCCTCAGATGAGGGAGAGCTCCCGCAGCTTCGACTCGACGTCGGCGTTCGACGGCTCGACGTGGTGCGAGGCATCCGGGTACACGACGACCGGGATGTTGGTGCGACCCGAGATGTCGCGGGCGACGTCCGCGGCCGCGGGGTCGGCGACGAGGTCGACGTAGGTGTACGAGATGCCGAGCTCGTCGAGCTGCTTCTTGGTGCGGATGCAGTCGCGGCACCAGTCGGCGCCGAACATCGTGATGGTGGAGGAGGAAGAAGCCGGGAAAGTCACCATCCCATTCTCAGGGATGGATCCTGGGCGCGGGCCGGGTGAGGCAGCTGGTGTGCCGGCCGTGCGTCTCCCCTGCGTCTGCTGAACCCTGAGTGGACCATTCACCGACGCGTGGGAGGATAGCCCGCGATGCTGTTGTCGATCGTGGTTCCGACGTACAACGAGGCTCCGAACATCGCGGAGCTCGTCCGGCGTATCACCGCCGCCGTACAGAACCGTCTCGACGCCGAGATCATCTTCGTCGACGACAGCACGGATGCCACTCCCGACGTGATCCGCGAGGTCGCGGCATCCGCTTCCCTGCCGGTCCGGCTGATCCATCGGGATCGACCCGTGGGTGGCCTCGGGGGAGCGGTCATGGAAGGCTTCGCCGCTGCCGAGGCGGACGCGTGCCTCGTCATGGACGCCGATCTGCAGCATCCGCCCGAAGAGATCCCGGAGCTCTGGCACCGCTACTCGCGCGGCGACGTGGATGTCGTGATCGCCTCGCGCTACGCCGGCGGAGGCACCGCGGGCGGACTCGCCGACCGCACCCGGGTGATGGTGTCGAAGGCCTCGACCGCGGTGACGCGAGCGATGTTCCCCATCCGGCTGAAGGACGTGTCCGACCCGATGACGGGGTTCTTCCTCATCGATCGCCGCACGATCGACGCTGAGCAGCTGCGGCCGCGGGGCTTCAAGATCCTGCTCGAGATCCTCGCGCGCCGCCCGATGCGCGTGGCCGAGATCCCCTTCGACTTCGCCGACCGCCACGCGGGCGAGTCGAAGGCGTCGGTGCGCCAGGGGCTGCACTTCCTCACACAGCTGACCGCGCTGCGGTTCGGCAAGATGTCGCTGTTCGCCGTGATCGGCGGACTCGGCGCCATCGCCAACGTCGCGATCGTCTGGGCGCTCACCCACTGGGGCGTCGACTACATCGTCGCCGCGATCGTCGCCGCCGAGGTCACGATCGTCGGCAACTTCCTGCTGCAGGAGCGCTTCGTCTTCCAGGACATGCGCGAGAGCGCCTCCGGCGTGAGGCTGCGCTTCGCGAAGTCGTTCACGTTCAACAACGCCGAGGCCGTCATCCGCATCCCGATCGTCGCGATGATGGTCTCGACCGGGCACATCTCAGCGGTCGTGGCGACGGCGATCACCCTCGTGGTCGCGTTCTTCGTCCGCTTCCTCTTCCACTCGCTGGTCGTCTACGCGCCCCGCAAGGCCGGCGCCGAGGTCAGCCCCGCCCGCCGCTTCGTCGAGGAGCTGGACCGCGAGGCGATGCAGCCCGGCGAGCTGTAGGGAAGCGGATGCTGCGGCCCGCGGCATCCGCTATCCGACAGGCGTGAGGCGCTCGCCGACCTGCGTGTAGCGCTCACCGGTGTCGGGGCACACCCACTGGTCGCCTTCGGGCCGCAGGGGCTTGCCCGCGCGCCCCACCCAGCCGACCCGGTGCGCCGGCACGCCGACGACAAGGGCGTGGGGCGCGACGTCTTTCGTCACCACGGCGCCCGCGGCGACCAGCGCCCATTCGCCGATCGTGACCGGGGCGATGCAGACGGCCCGGGCGCCGATCGACGCTCCCGTGCCGATGGTGACGCCCACCCGATGCCAGTCGTCCTCGGTCTTCGGGGTGAGGTCAGGATTGACCGCCCGCGGGAACTCGTCGTTGGTGAGCACGGCGGCGGGGCCGATGAAGACGCCGTCGCCCAGACGCGCCGGCTCGTACACGAGGGCGTGGTTCTGGATCTTGCACCCGTCGCCGAGCACGACGCCCGGGCCGATGTAGGCACCTCGGCCGATGTTGCAGTCGGCGCCGAGCACCGCGTTCTCGCGGATCTGGGCGAGGTGCCAGACGCGTGTTCTGGCGCCCAGCCGGGCACTTTCGGCCACGTCGGCGGACGCCTGGATCGTCGTGGAATCGCCCATCGTCCTCTTCCCCGCTTCGCCGCTCGGGTTCCATTGTGCGTCGTGATGTGGTTATACTGCGCGCGGGACCCTCCGCGGGCACTGGGGAAGTATCGCACGCGGATGTCTTCTCAGCCGGTCACCCGAAGGCCGACGGGAAGGCAGCTCCGACGAGGGCGTCGGGAATTGGGAAGCTCATGGGGATCAACCAGCCTCTGGCGACGGTTCCGCCCGGATCACGGACGTACCGCAAGAAGGCGATCACCTTCGCTGCGCTCGCAGCGCTGGTGACGGCACTGCTCATCGCGATTCCGCCTGGTCCGCAGGCGCGGGCGGCGAGCCCGTGCGGGGCGAGCATCAATCCGGTCACGTGCGAGAACCAGAAGCCGGGAACCGACCCCTCGGTGTGGGACATCGACGGGGCGGGGGACTCGTCGATCCAGGGCTTCGCGACGGACATCTCCGTCAACGCCGGGCAGCGCATCGACTTCAAGATCGACACGAACGCGCGCGCCTACAAGATCGACGTCTACCGCACGGGCTGGTACCAGGGGCTCGGCGCGCGCTTCATCACGTCCGTGCCCGTGACCGCGACGCTGCCGCAGGGGCAGCCGCAGTGCATAACCGACGTGACGACCGAGCTCTACGACTGCGGCAACTGGGGGGTCTCGGCGTCCTGGAACGTGCCGGCGGACGCCGTCTCGGGCGTGTACATCGCCAAGCTCACGCGGACGGACAACGCCGACTCGAGCCACATCATCTTCATCGTTCGCAACGACGGCAACCACTCCGAGGTGCTGTTCCAGACCTCCGACCCGACGTGGCAGGCGTACAACAAGTACGGAGGGTCGGACTTCTATCAGGGCGCGGCCAACGGGCGCGCTTACAAGATCAGCTACAACCGGCCCTTCGCCACTCGCGGCAACAGTTCGGGCCGCGACTTCTACTTCAGCTCCGAATACGCGACGGTGCGGTTCATGGAGCGCAACGGCTACGACGTGAGCTACCTCGCAGGCGTCGACACCGACCGGCGGGGCGGTGAGCTGCTCAATCACAAGGTGTTCATGTCGGTCGGCCACGACGAGTACTGGTCGGGAGCGCAGCGCGCCAACATCGAGGCGGCACGCGACGCAGGGGTGAATCTGCAGTTCCTCGCCGGCAATGAGGGGTATTGGCGAACGCGCTACGAGAACTCCGCCGACGGCTCGAATACCGGCTACCGCACGCTCGTGTCGTACAAGGAGACGTGGAGCAACGCCAAGATCGACCCGAGCCCGCAGTGGACGGGAACGTGGCGGGACCCCCGCTTCGCGCCCCCTGCGCAAGGCGGCGGTCTGCCCGAGAACCGCCTGACCGGCACCATGTACATGGTCAACGACGTGGATCTCGCGGTGCAGGTCAGCAGCGAGGAGGGCAGGACGCGGTTGTGGCGCAACACGTCGCTAGCGTCTTTGGCCTCCGGCACGAGCGCGTCGCTCGCTGCGCACACCATCGGGTACGAGGCGAACGAAGACCTCGACAACGGCTTGCGTCCGCAGGGACTCATCCGCCTGTCGACGACGACCGGACCGACGCCGCAGTATCTGACCGACTACGGCAGCACGGTGGTGGCGGGGACGACGACGCATCACGTCACCCTGTATCGGGCACAGAGCGGAGCGCTCGTGTTCTCCGCGGCGAGCATCCAGTGGGGCTGGGGGCTCGACCAGACCCACGACGGCAATGGGGCCGCAGCCGACGTGCGCATGCAGCAGGCCCAGGTGAACCTGCTTGCCGACATGGGCGCTCAGCCCGGGTCGCTCATGTCCGGCCTCGTGGCCGCGACGAAGAGCACCGACACGACGGCACCCGTCGTCGCGATCAGCACGCCCACCGCGGGTCAGTCCATCGCCAACGGCGCTCAGGTCACCGCGACCGGCACGGCGAGCGATGTCGGTGGCCGGGTCGCCGGTGTCGAGGCCTCCACAGATGGCGGCACGACCTGGCACCCGGCCCAGGGCACCACGAGCTGGACATTCACGTACATCCAGTCCGGCACGGGCACCACGCCGCTCATCGTCCGAGCGATCGATGACAGCGCGAACTACTCCACGGCGGGGACGACCCGGAGCCTCAACATCACCGGCCCCGCGAGTGTCTTCGGGAACGCCGTCCCCGCCGTGGCCTCGACCTCCGATGCGGGCGCCTACGAGCTCGGACTGCGCTTCACGCCGACAACGGACGGGTTCGTCACGGGAGTCCGCTTCTACAAGGGCGCGGGCAACGGCGGCACCCACTTCGGCTCGCTGTGGGACACGTCCGGCACCAGGATCGCCACGGTCAACTTCACGAACGAGACGGCTGCCGGCTGGCAGACAGCCGAGTTCGTCAGCCCTGTCGAGGTCATCGCGGGCACGCAGTACACGGTCTCGTACACCGCACCCCAGGGCCGGTATGCGACGACCGATCTGTACTGGCCGTACAAGTCCGTCACGTCGCCACCGCTGAGCGTCAACAACGTCGCGGGCACCGACTCCCCGGGCGTGTACGCGGGCGCCGGCGCCTTTCCGACGGCGACCTACAAGGAGGGCAACTACTTCGTCGACGTCATGTTCACGAAGTCGGACTCGTCGCCGCTGCGCATCAGCTCCCGCACGCCGCTGCCCGGAGCATCCAGCGTCCCACTCAGCACCGCGATCACGGCCACGTTCACCCGCCCTGCGGATCCCGCCACGGTGGGGATCACGATGAAGGATGCTGCGGGCACCGTGGTCGAGGGAACCGTCTCTTACGACGCGCCGACCAAGACGGCGCGCTTCGCCCCGCTGAGCCTGCTCACTGCATCGACGACGTACACGGTCACGCCGACGGCGAAGGACGCCAACGGCGTCGCGCTGGACGCGGCGTCCTCGTGGAGTTTCACCACGCAGGGTGTCGACCTCCCCGAGGGCCAGTGCCCCTGCTCGCTCTACCCCGAGAGCACGACGCCGACCGTCGGGTCGGATGCCGACCGCGACTCGGTCACGATCGGAGTGAGGTTCAGCGTACAGATGGCGGGCAAGATCACGGCGATCAAGTTCTACAAGGGCGCCGCCAACGCCGGAACGCACGTCGGTGCGCTGTGGGCGGCCAACGGCACCCAGCTCTCGGCCGCCACCTTCCAGAACGAATCGTCGACGGGATGGCAGACGGTCACCCTTCCGACGCCGATCAGCGTCGTGCCCGGTCAGACCTATACCGCGTCATACCTGGCGCCCGCCGGCGGATACGCCGTCACGGCCGGGCAGTTCGGCGCCGGCTACGCGCGAGGGCCGCTGACCGTCCCTGCGAACGGCGGGGCATTCACCTACAGCGGCGGCTATCCGTCGCAGACGTCGACGGCGAGTTACGGAGTGGACGTCGTCTTCATCCCCGCAGCCGTCGCACCCACCCTCGTGTCGGTGTCGCCTCAGAACGCAACGCTCGACGCGGCTCCGACGACGACCGTCTCTGCGGTCTTCAGCGGTGCGATGGCCGGCGGCTACCAGGGCACGGTGAAGGCCGACGGCGCCGTCGTCCCCGGGACGTGGGCCTTGTCGTCGGACGCGAAGACGATCACCTTCACCCCGTCGTCCGCCTTCGCCCGCGGCGCTGCCGTCTCGGTCGTGATCACGGGACTGGCCGGTGCGAACGGCGCCTCCGGCTCGGATGTCTCGTGGTCCTTCGTCGTCGCGCCCCCAGCAGGGCAGACCATCACGACGTTCTTCGCCGCGGCGACCCCGACCGTCGAGGCGGAGATGGGCGACACGGCGTCGGTCGAGCTCGGCCTCGCGTTCACGACCTCGGTCGTCGGCGAGATCCGGGCGATCCGGTACTACAAGGGTGCAGCGACCTCCGGGGTGCACGTGGGATCGCTCTGGGCGCAGGACGGAACACGACTCGCGCAGGTGACGTTCGTCGGCGAGACGTCGTCCGGCTGGCAGCGCGCGGTGCTGTCGAGTCCGGTGGTGGTGGGCCCCGGCCAGACGTACACCGTCTCGTACCTCGCTCCCGCCGGGCGATACGCCTACACGCCGGCCGCGCTGGCGGCCGAAGTGTCGAGCGGGCCTCTCAAGACCATCGCGGGTGCGAACGGCCGATACCGCTACGGCTCGGGTGGCGTCGCGCCGACCAACACCTACAATTCGACGAACTACTTCGTGGACGTCGAGTTCGTCGTGCAGACGACGCTGGCGGTGACGGGTCCGACTCCCGCCCGAGGGGCGGACGGCGTCGCGGTCGACGCCGCGGTGTCGGCGACGGTCAGCGGGGTGAGCGCGTCGCAGACGCCGTCCCTCACGGTGACGGGTCCCGGTGGCGCCGTCGCCGGAGCCTCCTCGTTCACCCGCGCGACCGGCGTGGTGCGGTTCGTGCCGTCGGCGGCGCTGGTCTCCTCCGGCAACTACACGGCGGCTGTGGTCCTCGACGGCGCAACGCTCGACTCCTGGGTCTTCCGTGTGGCCGAGGCGCCCGCCGGGACGATGCAGACGATCTTCGGAGCCGACCTGCCGCAGTTGGCGTCCGTCGCCGAGACCGCGCCGGTCGAGCTGGGCACCGCCTTCACCGTCGGCAAGGTCGGCAAGGTCACCGCGATCCGTTTCTACAAGGGCGCGGGGAACACCGGCGTCCATCGCGGCACGTTGTGGGACAGCACCGGGGCCATCCTGTCGCGGGTGACATTCCTCGCCGAGTCGGCGTCGGGGTGGCAGTCGGCCGCACTGGCGACGCCCATCAGCGTCGCGCCTGGTCAGACGTACGTCGTGTCGTATCTGGCGCCGAACGGCGGCTACTCCTACACGGGCGGCTACTTCGCGGCCCCGAAGGTGTCCGGCGACATCACCGCGCCCTCGACGGCGAACGGACGTTTCCGCTACGACGCGATCGGCGGCTTCCCCGTACAGTCCTCCGGCGCGTCGGCGTACTTCGTGGAGCCTGTGATCGATTTCCGCCCGACGCTGGCATCGGTGTCGCCGTCGGCCGGGGCGACCGACGTCGCCGTCACGTCCGCCGTCACGGCCACACTCGGGAACGCGACCTCGGCGTCCCTCACCCTCACGGTCGGCGGCGTAACGGTCGGCGGCGCCTCGGCCTTCGACGCGGTGACCGGGGTCGTCACCTTCACCCCCGGCGCGCCGCTGCAGCGAGGCAAGGCCTACTCGGCGACGGTGACGGCGAACGGCACCGCACTCGCCGGAGGGACGTGGACCTTCACGACGGTGCCGGAAGCAGCGATCATCTCGACGACGCCGACAGCCTCCGCCGCGAACGTCGACCCGACAGCAGTGTCGATCACCGCGAAGCTCGGCAACGCCGAGTCGGCCTCGCTGGCCGTCACGACCGGCGGCGCGAGCGTCGCCGGCACCTCGGCGTTCGACACCACGACCGGTGTGGCGACGTTCACGCCGAGCGCGGCGCTGGCCAACGCCCGGACGTACACCGTCACGGCGACGGCGAACGGCACGGCAGTGACCGGCGGCTCGTGGTCCTTCACGACGGTCGGGCCCGCGACCCTCACGGCGACTTCCCCGGCGGCAGCGGCGGCGAACGTCGACCCGGCGACGGTGAAGATCACGGCCACTCTGACCGGGGCGCTCTCGGCGAGTCTTGCCCTGAAGGCGGGGGCCACGACCCTCGCGGGGACCAGCAGCTTCAACGTCTCCACCGGTGTGGTCACGTTCACTCCGACGACGGCGCTGGCGTGGACCACCGCCTACACCGCGACCGTCACCGCGAACGGCACTGCGGTCGCGAACGGGACCTGGTCGTTCACGACGATGGCTAAGCCGGACCAGGTGAGCCTCTTCACCACCGGCACGCCGGCCAACGCGAACGCCAACGCCATCCTGGCCATCCAGACCGGCACGAGATTCCGCGTGAGCGCGCCTGGCGTCGTCACCACGATCCGGTACTACAAGGGCAGCCAGAACAACGGCACGCACACCGGGTACCTGCGCAGCGCGAACGGAACGGTGCTCGCCCAGGTGACCTTCCGCAACGAGACCGCATCCGGCTGGCAGACGGCAGTTCTGTCGACGCCGGTGCGACTGACCGTCGGCACCGAGTACAGGGTGACACTGCTCAGCTCGTCGGGTCGCTATTCCGTCACCAACGGCGCGCTCGCGTCGGTCGTGACGGTGGGGCCCCTGTCGACGGTCGCCAATGGCGGCGTCAGCGGTTTCGGCTCGGGCAATCCCGGCACGACGAACAGCAACAAGTACTGGGTCGATGTCGTCTTCGACCCGGACAACTGAACGACACCTGGATGAGGTGAACGCTTCGTAACGAGCTGGCGCTCTGGTGTGGGGACCGGGCGGAGAGATTGGGGGTGCTCGGGTGGCGAAACGACTGAGGGCAGCAGTGATCGGCGCGGGGTATTGGGGGCCCAATCTCGCGCGGAACTTCCGCGCATCGGCGGACTGGGAGCTGGCAGCGATCTGCGACCTGGACGTCGCGCGGGCGCTGCAGGTGGCCGACGGCATCGGCGGAGTGCCGGTGAGTGCGGACTACGGGGAGGTCCTGGCGGATCCGACGATCGACGCAGTGGCGATCGCCACGCCCGCGCGCACCCACCATGCCGTCGTGCTCGCGGCCCTCGACGCGGGCAAGCACGTCATCGTCGAGAAGCCCGTCGCCGACACCCGCGAGCGCGGTGCCGAGATGGTCGAGCGCGCGCGCCGCAACGGCCTGGTGCTCATGGCCGACCACACCTACTGCTACACGCCGGCAGTGCTGAAGATCCGCGAGCTCATCGACGACGGTGCGCTGGGTCAGATCCTCTTCGTCGACAGCGTGCGCATCAACCTCGGGCTCATCCAGCCAGACGTCGACGTGTTCTGGGACCTCGCCCCCCACGACCTGTCGATCATGGACTTCGTCCTGCCCGGAGGGCTCGACGTCACGTCGGTGTCGGCGCACGGCTCCGACCCGCTCGCCACGGGCAGAGCCTGCATCGGCTACCTCGCGATGCCTCTGAGGGGCGGCGGCATCGCCCACGTGCACGTCAATTGGCTGAGCCCCACGAAGATCCGCCAGATGGTCATCGGGGGCACCAAGCGCACGCTCGTGTGGGACGACCTGAATCCGCAGCAGCGCCTCAGCGTCTACGACCGCGGGGTCGACCTCGCGCTGCAGTCCAAGGCGACGGCCGACAGCCGGGCCGCCAACATCTCCTATCGCCTGGGCGACACCTGGGCGCCCGCTCTCCCCGAACGCGAGGCGCTCGCCGCGGTGGTCGGGGAGTTCGCCGGTGCGATCCGGGAAGGGCGTCCGGCGCGGACGAGCGGCGACGCCGGGCTGCGCGTCCTGTCGGTGCTCGAAGGGGCCTCGGCGAGCCTGCTCGCGTACGGCGCCCCGCGCCCGGTCCAGTCCCTCGTCAAGGAAGTCCAGGGAGCATGACCGAGCTCGAAGGCGCCCGCGTCCTCGTCACCGGCGGTGCGGGCACGATCGGATCCACCCTCGTCGACCAGCTGCTCGCGGCCGGGGTCGCCCACGTCGACGTGCTCGACAACCTCGTCCGCGGACGCCGCGCCAATCTCGACGACGCGCTGGCCTCCGGCCGGGTCGAGCTGGTCGACGGCGACATCCGTGACGCGCGACTTGTCGACGACCTGACCGCCGACAAGGACGTCGTCTTCCACCAGGCTGCGATCCGAATCACGCAATGTGCCGAGGAACCGCGCCTCGCGCTCGAGGTGCTCGTCGACGGCACCTTCAACGTCGTCGAGTCCGCGGCGCGGCATCGCGTGAGGAAGCTCGTCGCGGCCTCCAGCGCCTCGGTGTACGGCATGGCCGAGGAGTTCCCGACATCGGAGCGCCATCACCACGAGAACAACGACACGCTCTACGGCGCCGCGAAGACCTTCAACGAGGGCCTCGTGCGTAGCTTCCGGGCGATGCAGGGCCTGGACTTCGTGCTCCTGCGCTACTTCAACGTGTATGGCCCGCGCATGGACGTGCACGGCCTCTACACGGAGGTGCTGGTGCGCTGGATGGAGCGCATCGCCGACGGCAGCCCACCGCTGATCTTCGGCGACGGCATGCAGACGATGGACTTCGTGTGCGTCCCCGACATCGCGCGGGCCAACATCCTCGCTGCCCGGAGCGACGTCGTCGAGGGGACCTATAACATCGCCAGCGGCACCGAGACCAGCCTGCTCGAACTTGCGGAGGCCCTGTTGCGCGCGATGGGCTCCGATCTGGGGGTCGAGCACGGCCCCGAACGCGCGGTGAACGGCGTCGTGCGCCGCCTCGCCGATACGTCGGCGGCGAGGCGCGACCTCGGCTTCGAGGCGACGATCGGCATCGACGACGGGCTCCGGCAGCTCGTCGCATGGTGGCGGCCGCTGCGCGAAGAGATCGCAGCGGGCCGGGGGGTGACCGTGTCATGACCGATGTGTCCCGGGCCTCGCGTGCTGCCCTGCCGAATGCCCAACCATTCATCGATCACCTCCTCAAGATTGCCGTACGCGGGCTGTCCCAGATCGGCGGCCAGACCGTGACAGACGTGCCCCAGACGTATCGGGGACTCCCGAGCGCCGACGGACCACGGCTGGAGCCACAAGGTCGAAATCTGCGCTATGCCGCGATCGCCGCGCTGGGCCTCGGTCGCATGGCTGATGACGTCCAACGCGCTGCGCTCGATGGGCGGACGGCCGCTGACTTCGCCCTCGAATGCCAGGCGGCTGCGCTCAGGCAGACCGAGCCGGGTGCCGCAGCGCTCTCTCTGTGGGCGGCTGCAGAGGTTGCGGGCGCTGCGGACAGCAGCCTGGTCGCCCCGTTGGCAACCGCGCTGGACGGCGCCGTCGACACCGTCGTGGCGTCGTGGATTCTCATGGCGGCCGTGGAGGTCGGCGCGGAGGCCGACCTCCTTCGGGACCGCGCGGCACTACGACTTCTCGCATACCGGGGAACAGCCGGTGTGTTCGCACACACCCTGCCCCCGGCGCGGGGAGTCCGTGGCCACGTAGGCTGCTTCGCCGATCAGGTGTATCCCATCCAGGCCTTTGCCCGGCTCCACACGGTCACCGGCCGGCCGGAGCACCTGGCAGTTGCGAACGAGACCGCGAGGCGCATCGTCGATCTGCAAGGCGACCACGGACAGTGGTGGTGGCATTACGACCGCCGCGACGGATCGGTGGTCGAGGGCTTTCCCGTATACGCGGTTCACCAGCACGGCATGGCCCCGATGGCGCTGCTCGAGTTGGCGGAGACAGGCGGGGACGATCACGCGGATGCCGTCCAACGGGGTGTCGGCTGGTTGACCACCCACCCGGAATGCATGGAGCCGCTGATCGCGCCCGAGCTGGGTGTCGTGTGGCGAAAGGTCGGTCGCCGCGAGGCAGTGAAAGCCTCGCGGGCCATCGGCGCCCTCACCACTTCGATCCGGCCGGGCCTGCACGTGCCGGGTCTCGACAGGGTCATGCCGCCCGGGCACATCGACTACGAATGCCGACCGTATGAACTCGGCTGGCTGTTGTACGCGTGGGGCTCCCCGCAGAGGAGCGCAGCATGACCGATACGCCCGTCCGTGAGATTCTCGGGTACCCCGTGCTGGCCGCCACCGAGGTGGAGGCGGTCGAGCTGTGCGAGCGTGCGATCGAGTCCCGTCAGCCGCACCAGATCGGCGTGCTCAACGCCGCGAAGATCGTCAATGCGGCGAAGGACCCGGCGCTTCGTCGGGCGCTGCTGAGTTGCGACGAGATCTTCGCCGACGGCCAAGCCGTCGTGTGGGCGAGCCACATCCTCGGGCAGCCGCTGCCCGAGCGTGTGGCCGGCATCGATCTGTTCGAGGATCTCCTCGACCTTGCGAGCAGGAAGCGGTACTCGGTCTATCTGCTGGGGGCAACCCGCGAGGTCCTCGACCGCGTCGTCGAAGTCGTGGAGCAGCGATACCCCAACGCCCGCATCGCCGGGCACCACGACGGCTACTTCAGTGCTGCGGAGTCGGCGGCCGTTGCACAGGATATCGGCGCCAGTTCGCCCGACATGCTGTTCGTCGCGATGACTTCGCCGAAGAAGGAGACCTTCATCGCCGCGAATCAGAACGTCATGAAGGTGCCGGTCACGCACGGCGTCGGCGGATCGTTCGACATCCTCGCCGGAAAGACGGCACGCGCCCCGCGAATCTGGCAGAAGTTGGGGATGGAGTGGGCATTCCGAGTGGTCCAGGAACCACGGCGGATGTTCATGCGGTATTTCCGCACGAATGGAGCATTCATCGTGATGGTCGCGCGCGAATACCTTCGATCGCCCAGACGCTCGAGGCTGGATTGGAACAGATAATGCCGTCATTCAATGGCACCGTCGCGGTCGTGGGGATGGGTTACATCGGGCTGCCGACGGCCGTCATGCTCGCGGCTCAGGGAACCCAGGTCATCGGTGTCGACGTCAACCAGCGAACCGTCGAGATGGTCGCTCGAGGCGAACTTCCCTTCGTCGAGCCCGACCTGGAGACCAGTCTCAGCGGCGTCGTGGCCCGCGGGCGCCTCACCGCGACGACGGAGATGCCGGAGGCCGACGCGTACATCATCGCGGTCCCCACCCCGTTCCAGCCGGACCATACGGCTGATCTGGGCTACGTCCAGGCGGCGGTGGCCGACGTCGCCCCGCGGTTGCATCCGGGTGCGATCGTGGTCATCGAGTCCACCTCTCCGCCCGGAACGACCCAGACGGTCACCGAATGGCTCGCGGAACTCCGCCCAGACCTGAAGTTGCCGAGTGAGGGTGAATCGCAGCCCGACGTCTTCGTCGCCCACTGTCCCGAGCGCGTCCTTCCGGGCTCCATCATGGTCGAGATGGTGCTGAACGACAGGGTCATCGGTGGGATCACACAGCAGTGCGCGGAGAAAGCGGCGGAAATCTACCGTGTGTTCTGCCAGGGGGAGATCCAACTCTGCGACGCCGCGAGCGCGGAGATGGCGAAGCTGGTCGAAAACGCGTATCGCGACGTGAACATCGCTTTCGCCAATGAACTTTCGATGATCTGCGACCAGGTCGGACTCGACGTCTGGGAGGTGATCAAGATGGCGAACCATCACCCTCGTGTCAACATCCTCAAGCCGGGCCCGGGAGTGGGTGGCCACTGCATCGCGGTGGATCCATGGTTCATCGTAGGTGCGGCTCCTGGACTGGCGAAGCTCATCCGCACCGCGCGCGAAGTGAATGATTCGAAGCCCGAGTTCGTCGTCGACCACGTCGTCCGTAGCGTGTCACGATTCCGTCAGCCAGAAGTCGCCTGCTTGGGCCTGACCTTCAAGGCCAACGTCGACGACCTACGTGAGAGTCCGGCTGTCGACATCGTCCAGCTGTTGGCGAGCAGGCTGCCGGACGTGACGATCAACGTCGCTGATCCGATGGTGACAGGACTTCCCAGCCGCCTGACGGGCATTCCGAACATACAGTTCGTGCGGCCCGCCACTGCCGTCGCACAGTCCGACGTCGTTCTGCTTCTGGTCGACCATGACGCGTTCCGGTCGATCAGCCGCCCGATGCTCGAAGGCAAGGTGGTCTTCGACACCCGGGGGTACTGGCGATGATCGAGTCGGGCCGCGACCACCGCAGGCCGGTTCTGATCGTCTACGGCACCCGCCCGGAAGCGATCAAGGTCGCTCCGATCGTGAAGGAGATGGAACGACATGGTCGGCTTCGGCCCGTCGTGGCCGTCACCGGCCAGCATCGAGAAATGCTCGATCAGGTCAACCGAGTGTTCGAGATCGTCCCCGACTATGACTTGAACATCCTGAGCCACGGGCAGACGCTCTATGGCATCACGACGAAGGCGCTGACCGGCCTCGAGCCCATCATCGACGACGTGGCGCCTGCGGCACTCCTCGTCCAGGGCGATACATCGACGGCTCTCGCAGCCGCGCTGGCAGCGTTCTACCAGAAGGTGCCGGTCGTGCATCTCGAGGCCGGGCTTCGGACAAGCAACAGGTACAACCCCTTTCCCGAGGAGATGAACCGCAGGCTGACCACCCAGCTGGCCGACGTGCACCTGGCTCCGACATCGCTTGCCCGTGACAACCTCCTCCTCGAGAACGTGCTGCGCGAACGCATCACGGTGACCGGCAACACCGTCATCGACGCCCTCCGGGTCGTCACGAGCGTTCCCCGCCCGGCGCATGACCCGCAGTTCGCGCAGTTTCTGCGAAACTCCGCGGATCGTCCGGTACTGCTGGTGACGAGCCATCGACGCGAGTCCTGGGGCGAGCCGATCCGCCGTACGGCCCGGGCGGTCGCCGAGCTCTCGCGGCGCCACCCCGAACTGATGGTCCTGCTTCCCGCTCACCGCAATCCGATCGTGAGGGACTCCATCCTGCCGCCGTTGGAAGGCTGTGACAGCGTCGTGGTCACCGAGCCGCTCGACTACCCGGACTTCTGTCAAGCCCTGCAGCGCAGCACCATCGTGCTCACCGACAGCGGTGGGGTTCAGGAGGAGGCGCCCAGCCTGGGCAAGCCGGTCCTGGTGCTGCGGGAGACGACCGAGCGGCCCGAGGCTGTCTCCGCCGGCTCGGCCAAGCTCGTGGGCACAGACGAGCGGTGCATCGTGGCCGAAGTCTCCCGTCTGATCGCCGATCCCGCCGCCTACGACGCGATGGCTCAGGCACGCAATCCCTACGGCGACGGCGCGGCGGCTCGTCGCGGTGTCGACGCCATCGCAGCGTTCTTGGGGCTGGGCAGATCACCGGCAGAATTCGACGCCGGAGCCTGAGCCTGCGGGCGGGCCGCAGGGGACCGTCGCGCCTTTCGGTAGGCGACCGCCAGCCGGTCCGCGCCGAACGGGACGATGAGGATTCCCAGGATGCTGAGCACCACCGCTGCCAGGAATGCTCGCGAAGCGACTCCGCTGGCCTGCACAGCGACAGGGGTGGGAGGCAGCGCAAGGCTGGTGGCCTCCGCCCTCAGGGAAACCCCCGCGTCCGCCTGAAGCGTGGCGAGGATCTCATCGATCCGCGCCGTCTCTTCCGCGATCCGCTGCGTGACAGTGTCGGGGTCCGACGCAGACGCCTGCACCACGATCATCGGATTCGTGTAGTTCTTCGCCCATTGTCCGCCGTAGTCGGGAACGTCGGCGACGACACCATCGTAAATTCCCCGATCGATGATGCTTGCGTCGGGACTGACCGCCGGCGGCGCATTCCTGTCGTTGTTCAGCAGTTTCTCCACGACGCCGGCCAAGGGGATGACATCGCCACCAAGTGGCGTGAGGTAACCCTTCAGGTACGGGGCGACGATCACCACCGAGGTCGACCCCCAGTACACCGTCTGCACATTTCGTGCCTGCGCAACGCCGAATGCTCCCATCGCGACGCACAAAAGGGTGACCACCCATTGTCGTCTCCACAGGGCAAGAAGATCCCAGATCGTCACCGTTTTGGACCCCGATCCTGCCACCGATCCGGACGTTGAGGACGTAAAATATACTACTTGCGGTCGCGAGTGGTCGGCAATGAAGCTGAGACGCGAGAGGCAGTCCGTTGTATCTGAGCAACCTGGCGATGATCGTGCGGCGGCGATGGATTCTCGCACTCGTGGGGTTGGTCTTCACCGCAGGACTCGCAGTTGCCGGGTATTACATTGCGAAGCCCACCTATCAAGCCACAGCGTCGGTCCTGCTGCTGCCTCCCGCTTCCACAGTCCCCGCCGAGGGCAATCCATTCCTTCAGCTGGGCGGACTGGATCTCACTGTGGATCTGCTCGGCAAGGCTCTGTCCGATCAGGCAGTCACACGTCAGATCGAGGCGGCATCCCCGACTGCGGAGGCTGAGGTCGGCCCCGATCCGAGTTCCAGCGGACCGATCGTCCGCATCCAGGTCCAGGACAAGTCCGAGGCCTCGGCTCTGGAAGTGCGGGATCTGCTGGTCGCGATGGTGCCCCCTCGCCTCGCCGAGCTGCAGTCGGCTGTCGGCGTCGACGGCCGGAACCGCGTGACCTCATCGGTGCTGGTGGTCGACGCCGATGCGGAGCCCGTCGGTCGCGACAAGCTGGTCGGAGCCGTCGTGGGAGGCATCGTCGGTCTCGGTCTCTCGCTGATCCTGCTGGTGCTGCTGGACAACGTCCTGCTTCGCCGCGAGGCACGTCGCATCCGTGCCCGCGATGCCCTCGACGAGGATGACTCGGATGAGCCCGGCGTCGAGTCGGCGCCCGAAGACGCTGTCGAGGATCTTCCCCCCGACCGTCGCGGAAGCACTCCTCTCGAGAGCGACTCCTCCCTGCGACGACATCACCGCAGCGTCGGCGAAGACGATCTGGAGAGATCGCTTGCCGACGCGGACGTTCCACAGCCCGCCGCAGCGGTGTCCGAACAGTCCTGAGGAGTGGGGTTTGTCGGCTCTCGTTGCAGGCCTCACGCCGACCGATCGAACCGGACGCGGGCCGGATGCGACGAGCGTCCTGATCGTCTTCATCACGGTCAGGCTCGTACTCCCGTCGCAGTTCGTCGTCGCGGTTCTCCGCGGCGCCGGCTCTCCCGCCCTGCTGCTGGCTTTGTGCTGCCTCGTCTGGTGGAGCCTGGCGCGGATCCAACGAACACACGCGCAGCAGTCATCACCGGTCATCGGAGCGTTGGTGATCTTCACCGCCATGATCCTGGCGTCGTTCTACGTCGGAATGGCTCGACCGATCAGCGGGGAAGAGGTCAGCGTCAGTACCTTGACGTTGATCTCCATCGCCGGCTGGTTCGGAGCCATGCTCCTCGCCCACGACGGGATCCCGAACGCAGAGCGCCTGCTCGACCTCTTGCATTACCTTGCCACTCTCGGTGGCCTGCTGGCGCTCTTCGGTCTGTTTCAGTTCGTCACCGGTCAGTATTGGGTGGACCAGATTTCGATTCCCGGACTGGAAGCGCACCAAGCCGTTTTCAGTGCAACGCTGCGTGAGGGTTTTACGAGGCCAGCCGGAACCTCCGTCCATCCGATCGAGTTCGGCGCAGTGATGACGATGCTCTTGCCGCTCGCCCTCGCCCGCGGCGTCGGTCAACTGCCGATCGCCGGCGCAGGCCGGCTGAGCCTTCTCGCACGCTGGTGGCCGGCGCTCGCCATGGGGCTGGCCATCGTGCTGTCGCTGTCACGATCGGCCGTGATCGGGCTCGCCGTTGGTGCCATCGCTTTGGCGTTGACCTGGACGCCGAGGCAACGGATCGCGGCCATCGGTGGATTGACAGGGCTCCTCGCCGTAGTGTTCCTCGCGGTGCCCGGAGTGGCCGGCTCCATCCTCGGACTCTTTTCGGCGATCGGGCAGGGCGACTCTTCTGTGACGTCCCGCGTGGAAAGCTACGCGATCGCGGATGCCTACATCTCACAGGCGCCGCTGTTCGGCCGCGGCATCGGAACATTTCTTCCGCGCTACCGGATCTTCGACAACGAGTATCTGCTCCTGCTGGTCGAGATCGGATTCCTCGGCGTGATCGCGTTGCTCATACTGATCGCGACGAGCCTGTGGAGCGCCGCCCGGGTCTACCTTCGATCGAACGACGCCAGGTTGCGCGGAGCGGCCGCCGCCGTGGCAGCGTCAACGGGCAGCGGCGCCGTCAGCCTTGCACTCTTCGATGGCTTCTCGTTTCCCATGGTGCCGGGTCTGTGGTTTCTCATGATGGGCCTCTGCGGCGCCACGTACCGCCTGTGGCAGGTGGCCGAACATCGCTATGTCGACAGGACGGACGCGTAGATCTCATCCACCCGGTCCATCTTCGGGCCCCACAGACCCACCTCCAGAAGTCGTTGCCTGGCCGCAACCCCCATCCGGCCCCGCAGCTCTGGGTCGAACGCCAAACGCCGGATGGCGTCCGCAAGGTCTCCGGCCAATTGATCTGGAGAGATCGCGGGCAAGATCAACGCGCATTCGGAGTTCACCGCAGCGGACGGCCCTCCACGATCACAGACGATGAGCGGCAGCCAATGCCCCATTGCCTCGAAGATCACATTTCCTCCGGGCTCGCGGTAGCTCGGGAAGGCGAAGACGTCGGCTCGGTCGTAGAACTGCTCAACCTCCGCCCTGGAGCGACGGCCGTGGAACCGAACGCCCTCCGACAGCCCCTGCGCCCGGACGAGCTCCTGACATGCGGCGAGATCGAACCCATCGCCGACGATGTCCACGACGACGGGGACATCCCGCAGACGCCCCATCGCCGCGACCAGATCCCGAACCCCCTTGGTGCGGATGACCCGGCCGACGAAGAGCACCCGCAGCGGCCGAGATGTGGTTGCTTCGACCTGCTCGCGCGGCTGCACCGCGGGCGCTTCGGGAAGGGCCGTCTCGCTGAGGATCTCCAGCCTCTTGACGTGCAGACCCGAAAGCCGCTCACTGACGTAGTCCGCTATCCCGATCACGCAGGCTGCCCGCTCGTACGTCGCACGCAGCCACGGGTCGTACCGTATCCGCCACGCGTCCAGACGGCGAAGCCGCTGATACCACGGACCTGTTTCCTCGTCCCGAAAGCCGACCGGGGACTCCAAGCTGCCGCCTACCGGTCCGATCACGTACGGCAGCGGGCCGCCTCTGAGGGGACTGGGGTACCTCATCGCGACGGGTACGACCTGATGCGCCAGGTCGAATCGCTGGCCTCCGGCGATGGCACCCCGTATCCACCGTCGAGCTTTACGGGCGAACGTGAAGTAGCCCGGCTTCAGGAGGCTGTTGAACCGCTCCAACCGGCCGATGAGAGCGGGCTCCACCCACTCGATCACCCGCGCGTGCGGCAGTTGCGGGCCGATCTCCGGCGCACCGCGCTTGCGATAGCTGAGGACGGTCACCTCGTGCCGCTTCGATAGGTGGTCCGCCCACTGGAACGCCACCCACGCCTCGCCGACGTCGCCGGAGTCTATCGTCGGCGCCACAAGAAGAAGCTTCACATCCAGACGCTATAGCGGACAGGGGGGAGCCGGTAACCTCGGTCTCGTCATTCATCGGACCGTGCCAAGGAGACGCGCATGGGAGGTTTGGCGATCGTCATCGTCACCTACAACAGCGGCGACTCCGTCGGCCGCCTGTTGCGATCGATCGATCCGGCCTACCCCGGTGGAACTCCCCGGGTGATCGTGGTCGACAACGCATCGACAGACGACACACTCGCACAGCTCGCCCAGTTTCCGTGGGTCGAGGTCATCCAGAGCGCGAACAAGGGCTACGCAGCCGGGATAAACCGAGGAATCGAACACAGTCCTCATGCCGAGGCACATCTCATTCTGAACCCTGACCTCGAGCTGGCCCCTGACGCCATTCGCGGCCTCTTGGCGGAACTCGACGCGCCGAACGTCGGGATCGTGGCGCCGAAGGTGCTCGGCCCCAACGGTGAACTGGAACGCTCCCAGCGTCGAGAACCGACACTCTTGCGTGCTGTAGGTCTCGGATTCACGGGGCTGCCCGCCTTCTCGGAGTACGTTCAGGAGGAGGTCGCGTACGACCACGCCGCGTCCATCGACTGGGCATTGGGAGCGGCACTGCTCGTGCGTCGAGCGTGCTCGCTCGAGGTAGGAGAGTGGGACGAGACGTACTTCCTCTACTCCGAGGAGACGGACTACTGCGCGCGGGCACGTGCTGACGGATGGGTCGTGCGCTTCACCCCGGCTGCGCTGGCAGTCCACGCCGGGGGCGGGTCCGGCCGGAACGATCGGACTCACGTCATGCAGATCATCAACCGGGTGCGCTACTACGCGCGGTCCCATCCCATATACGCCGGTGCTGCCTACTGGGCACTCACTGTTCTGTCCGAACTCACGTGGGTGATCCGAGGCCACTCTCAGTCGAAAGCATCCATCAAGGCCCTCTTGTACCCACGCTTGCGGCCCAGCGAACTGGCATGCGGCCGCCACCTCGTACCTCGCTGACCGATTGAGTCGCGGTCTGTCGAGGTGGACCATTGAGGCAGGGGCCGGACCGGATTCTCAGGGAGGTGAAGCGCGCTCGACTGCGGGGGGCGGCGCCGGGACGCATATGAGCGGAGCGTGAGAAGAGCGTGACCCACAGTGAGGATCTCCTCATGGAAACGCTCTCGAAGAAACCTCCGAGTTACGCTGGGCCCTTCCCCCGAATCCCCAATGCATGGGAGTATACGCATGCGTAAAACACCCCCTCAGACTCGCGCCGGCGCACGCCGGGCGCATTCCCAAAGAGTGACGTGGACTCGATGGCTCACGGCACTCCTGGGTGCCGGAGTGATCGCCGCAACCGCCCTGGTGGCTGTACCGGCCGTCGCAGGCCCGGTGCCCACAGGCATTTTTGCGGATGATCTGACGCCCAAGGTCTCCGCCGACTCCGACGTCACCGCGGTGGAGCTCGGAGTCACTTTCCGGCCCGATGCGAACGGCGACGTAACCGCCCTGCAGTACTACCAGGGCGCTCGCACCTCCGGGGTGACCACGGCATCACTGTGGTCAGCGGATGGTCGACGGCTGGCGACGACGCAGTTCGCCCCCACGTCGCAGGAAGGCTGGCGCACCGTCGCGCTGAAGCAGGCCGTCAGCCTCCAAGCAGGCAAGACCTACGTCGTCTCGTATCACGCGCCGCGCGGCCGCTACCCGGTCACCGAGAACGACCTGCTTCGCACACGGAACCAGAACGGGTTCACCCTCCCCGCCAACGCCGGCGTATACAGCTATGGAGCGTCTAGCTTCCCGCGGAACTCCTACAAGGGCTCGAACTATCTCGTGGACATCCGCTTCGAACCGTCGTCCCGAGACGGGAACCAGCCGACGGCAACCCCCACGCCGACGACTTCTCCGACCGCGACTCCCCGGGCGACGGCAACCCCCACGCCGACGACGACCCCGACCCCGACTCCGCAGCCGACGGCAACCCCCACGCCGACACCCACAAGCACGACTCCGACTCCCACGCCCACCCCGACGAGCGGTGGCGGCACCGGCACGTCGGTGAACTGTGCGGAGCGGCCCAGCAAGTGCGGCTACCCGGACGCCACCAACACCGGCCCCAACACCGGGACCTTCACCAGCGTCCCCGCACAGGCGACGTCCGGCCCCGGCTGGAGATGGGACAGCAACCTGAAGGTCGTGCGTACGACGGCGGCCGGAGCAGTGATGAAGAATCTCGACATCGCCGGCCAGGTCGTGATCGATCACCCGAACGCACTCCTCACCGACTCCCGCGTCAGCGTGTGCGGCGGTTCATCGGACAACGACGTCATCGCGATCCGATACCGCGGTTCGGACGCCTCGTACCGGGGATCCAACGCGACCATCCAGAGGAACGAGTTGATCGGCACACCGGCGGGCTGCACGCACCGTGCACGCTCCGGTGTACGGGACATCTACGGCGAGGCGCCGAACGTGGTGGTCCAGGGCAACGACATCTCGGGTACCGGTAACGGCATCACCGTCGAATACAACGGAACGATCACCGACAACTGGATCCACGACCTGGGCCACCTGCCCGGTGATCACCACTCCGGGATCTCGACACACGGTGGGGCTCTCCAGGTCACCGTGCGGCACAACACCGCCCTCTTGGCGAATACTCCGACCAGTGGAGGCGGCGGGCTCTCGGCAGCGCTCACCATCTACGCGGACTTCGGCCACGCGCAGAACACGACGCTCGAGGACAACTTGATCTCGGGCGGCGCCTACACGATCTTCGGTGGCAACAGCGGTGATTCGTATGACGCATCCCAGCCTGCGACCAACATCAAGATCCTCGGCAATCGGTTCGTCTGCGGCGACTGGGTCTATGGGGCGATCGCCTTCTACAAGGCGGGAACCGGAAACGAGCTGTCCCGCAACTACTGCGACCAGGACCTCAAGGCGGTAGGCGGCTAGGAGGTCCGCCACACCCGGGAACCGAACGCCAGCAGGTTCACCAGGAAGGAACACGTCGCCACAGACGGAGCGACCTCGCCGTCCACGAACTTCGACAGCCACTCTGCGCTGATGAAGTCGTGGGCGGCGAGTGCTTCGATGGCGTCGCGATCCGATCGCAGATGACCGACGACCAGCGTCGCGAGGAGCTCCCCGCCCACCGGCGGGGGTGCCGACCCAGACACTCGCGCACGGACTTTCCGCGCCGCCTTCACCAGCTTCCCTCGTGTGTTCACGATGCGCCCGGAACGGGAGCGCGAGGCGATCACGGCCGGAGTCGGCCGGCCGTCCAGCGGAATGTTCGCCAGGTCGGGGTCGAGCTCGACGAGCACGCGAGCCAGGAACAAGGCATTCTGCTTCTCGGCGGGAGTCAGAGTTCCCACGAGCTCCAAGAACGCTCGATCGAGCATGGGGTTGAACTTTGCTCGCTCGAAGCACGTGGCAGACGCCAGGGAGCCGGCCCACCGTCGCATTCTCTGGTGCAGATACAGCCCGTCGACGGCTTCCAGCCAGTCCGAGTCGGACTCCGACCGCAGCGCCGACCCCACCTGCCGCAGCGCCGAATCCGCCGCCCATCGGCCGAAGTCCGGTGCGAAGATCTCGGCCGACACCGCTTCGTTGGAGAAGAGCCGCCATTGCGCGAGCCGCCGGATGCGACGATCGCTGATGCGGCTCCAGCGGGGTGACCCCAGATAGTAGAACCCTCGAGCCACTTCGCCGCCGAGCCCCTCGATCCGTGGCGCATCGCCGAGAGCCCCTTCCGCCAGGTCGACGGCGGCGCGCGCGATCGGATCCGCGCTTGCCTCGATCCGGTGAGCAGCCGCGCAGCACATCCGGAACGCCTCGGCCGGGTCGAGGACGCCGGGACCGATGAGGTCCTTGACTTCGTGCCTGAGTCCGTACCTGCCAGAAATGGCGGCGGCGATGCTGGCGTCCTCGCTGTCCGGCGCTCGTAGAGTCATCGCGCGAAGACCTGGCCGGCGACTCGGCGGAATAGCCGCAAGGATGATTCGTGAGTCGAGGCCACCCGTCAGCTGCAGTTCGGCATCGGGATGCTCATCCAGGTACCCGCTCAAGAGTGTTCGAAGCATTTCCGCGGCATCTCGGACAGGATCTTTCGACCGGGGAGTCCCGGACATGGAGCGATCCGCGGGGACATACCCTGTCTCGGTCATCAGACCACTCGACGGCAAGACCTCGACGTCCTGGATCAGCGTCTGATGGCCCAGCTGCCAGCCCAGGTGACTCTGCAGCGCGAGCGCTTCGTGATTCATCCGCACGTCATCAGCCAGAAGGGACAGTGCGAGAGCCGATGTCGAAACAGCCGAGAAGTCGCTTGTCACGAGCCCGTACATCTGACGGAAGCCGAGCGAGTCGATGACCACGCTGATGCCTTCGCGCCCCGGCCGCATCGCGGCATACGGTGAAGAGCAGTGGGCGGCCAGCATCGGGTCCCCCATCGAAGACAGGACGTCCCCCGCGGCGAGATCGTGCCCTCCTTGCCGCGCCCCCACGCTGAGGAGGACGGCGCCTCCCTCCTTCGTCGGCGACGTGTTCCAGGACCAGCTCTCGGAGATGCCTTGCACGGGGCCGAATCCATCAGGATGGACTCCCATACGATCGCGCAGACGGTCGACGCCCGGACGCCGGCCATTCTTCGGCAGGAATGAAATGACTCCGCGATGAAGGTAGTCGCGCTCCCCTGGCGTCATGGCATCACCTTTCATCCGCCTCGTTGCGATGTGGGCTCGCGTAACCATCGGGTACCGCCGTCGCATCCCGGGGTGTCATCATGGCTGCGTGCCTCAGATCCAGCACGCCGCAAGCATCATCGTCCCCGCGCACAACGAGGGCAGCCGGATAGGGCTCCTTCTGCAGGAGCTGGTAGACGGCCAAAGCCCCGCGGAGCGACGCCAGATCATCGTGGTGTGCAATGGCTGCACGGACGACACGGCTGACGTGGCGAGGCGATTTCCGGACGTTCAGGTTGTGGAGATTCCCGAGCCAAGCAAGCGGGCAGCTCTCGACGTCGGTGACCTCCACGCGAACATGCCGTACCGGGTATATGTCGACGCCGACGTGATCATCACCTGGGCCGCGATCGCTGAACTGCTCTCCGCGCTCCGCCCGCCCATCCACGTCGCCGCGCCGACTCGGAAGCTCGACGTCCGCGGTGCAGCAGCACCGGTGCGGTGGTACTACGAGGTCTGGCGACAGCTTCCTGGGGTGAAGGATGGTGTCTTCGGGCGCGGGGTCATCGCCATGTCGCCGGAGGCCCTCGCGCGCGCACGCTCGCTGCCGCGCGTGATGTCGGACGATCTGGCGATCTCGGACGCCTTCTCCCCGCAAGAGCGTGTCATCGTCGAGTCGGCGATCGTCACAATCGCGGTCCCACGCACCGTCAAGGACCTCATTCGAAGGCGGATCCGAGTCGTCACTGGCAATGCTCAACTCGACGACCTCGCACTGCGTGCGGACGAGTCGCGAACGAAGGCTGCCGACCTTCTCCGGATTTCGCTCGCCCACCCGGCAAACCCGCTCAAGGTCGTCGTCTTCGGCGTGATCACGGTCGTTTCCAGGCTTGCCTCTCGGCGCCGAGTCCGCTCCGGCGACTTCACGACGTGGCTGCGGGACGAGAGCAGCCGACGCTAAGACCACCATGGCGTCCCCTTTTCTGCGCGCGCTTGGCCAGACTCGATCTCGCTGAGAATGCGAAACAGTTCGGTCGCTCTGCACGTCCATGACAGTCCGTCCACGGAGCGCTGGATCTCTCTCGGCGAGTAACTCTCACCAAGCAGATCGACGATCTTCTCGATGAACTCGCGCGGGCCGTCGGCTGTGCGAACGAACCGTCGATCCAGGTCAGTGACGGGGGCCACATTGGATGCCACAACGGGCACACCGGCGGCCAGATAGTCGAGTGTCTTGAGAGGGAAACTCCGCCGATTGAATGCACTGTCGACATACGGTGTCAGACCAACGCGCAGAGCTTTCATGTACCCCGGAAGAAGACTCGGGGAGACACGGTCGATGTACTGGACGCGAGGAGAGGCAACGAGTTCTTGGAAGGCCGTCGATGCGTCGCTCGTGGCGAAGTACCGTGGCCCGACCAACAAGAGGCTCAGGCCGGCCTCCTGCACGGCGCGCAGGAGGGTGATGTCCGTGCGTTCATTGAACTGTCCGAACACGCCGATGATGGGCCGATCCAGCCAGATGTCAGCGGCCGGTCGGACTGTAGCGATGTCACGGTAGCGGTCATCGTCGAAGCCGTTGGGAAAGAGGCGCACGGGGGTGTCCTCCCGTCGTAGTTCGCCGGCTAGCTCTGGAGTCACCGCCAACGTCAAGTCCGCCGCGCGCAGGTTCATTTCTCGGTCTTTGAGGATCTTGTCCGGCGACATTCCCCACAGTCGTGCGCCGGCGACCATATCGTCGGTCGCGAAGAAGATCTTCATCGCGCCGGGAATCGCGAGGCGGCTCAAGAAGGACTGCGTACCTGACGCAATGGCGGCGAACACGACGATCTGCTCCTCGCGAAGAAGCCTCTTCACATTCCGTATCGTTGCCTGCTCCGAGATCTCGCGAATCCCTGTTCTGCTCACTCCCGGTGGAACATACGTGTGAAGTCTCGTCACGTTGTAGGCACTGTTGCTGACACGGGCAACATCGACGCCGCGACGGTAGGCCGACCACACGGACTGCGGTGGATCAACCCAGATCACGTGCGTCTTCTGTGCCAGTGCCTGCACGAGCATCCGATCAGTCCCGACGACGGCATCCCAGTCGACACCCGCGAAGTACACCAGCGAGCCAGAATCCGCGTCGAGCGGCTCTTTCAGATCGACGCTCTGCCGCATCCCGCCGTCGTTTCGCGGTGCAGTCCCCTCCGCCGTCTTCAGCCCCGCGACAGGGTGCGCGTTGAAGTCGTCCGCCTGCCTATGCCCGGTGAGGCGGGCGGCCTTCTTCCTTGCGTAGTGCGCGACGAACGTACTGCCGGCACGGAGATCCTCGAGCTGGATGGATGAGCCACGCCTCGTCGCATCGACAGCCTCGCGATAGATCTGCAGCTGCTTCTCGGCCGCGCGCTCCAGCGAGAACCGCTGTACCAGTTCACGGCCGAATTCACCGAGTCTTCGTCGTTCGTCCTCAGAGCGAAGGAGCGGGTCCAGCTCGGCGGCGAGCTTCTCGGATCCGATGGACGACCCGTCGCCCACGCCGTACCACCCCTGCCAGAGAAAGGTGTCGGATGTGGTCGGACTCAGTGTCTTGTAGAAACCGCGTTCGCCCTGCACGATGAGGGGCTTTGAAAAGGCCAACGATCGCAGCGCGGAACCGCCCATGCCGAGGACCACATCGGCCACGGCGTAGGCCGGTCTCGGATCGGAGAGCTCTCCGGTGAGGACGACGATCTTCTCGCCCGCCCGCCGGTTCACATCGGCAGCGGCCGACTCGATGAGAGGTCGAGCCGGGCCATCACCGACGAGGACGAGATGAAACCGATTCGGCCCTGCGGCGGATCTTCCCGCAACATCGATTGCGGTGAGAACGCCCTCAGCCTTCAGCTCCGTCGCCAACCTTCCGACACAGGCGACGATGGGCCGGTGATGGAGGCCCCAGGAATTGCGGAATGCGGTCAGAGCTGATTCGGCCACCGGCTTGTTGTGGTGGAGATCCACGGGCGGCTCGAGGAGATGCACGACTGGACGGCCGTGGGCACGTTCGTATGCGGCGATCTGCGCGGTCCCCACGATGAGCGGCATCCACCTCGGGATGAACGGAGCCACCGCCATCGACATGACGGTGCAGACGCTGGCGACGGACGGCCACCTCCGCGAGGTGATCCCTGCCTCAAGACCGGGGGGCCACTCGTAGCCATGGATCAGATCGACGCCACGGTGTGCGGCCACCTCATGCAGATCACGCGCCACCCGCACTGACGGGCGCCTCCCTGGATCCGGCGAAGAGATGAACTCGAGGTCCAGCTCTCGGATGCGGTCGCACAGGACGCCGCGTCGACCGTAGATGAGGCAGTGATGTCCGAGATCGCGAACCGCCGCCGCCAACTCGATCGCGTTCATCTGGCTGCCGCCCATGTTCAGGTCATGGGGGTACACCAGGATTCTCACGGCCCACCGCCCTTCATTGCACGTCGAACGAGGCGTACATCAGCCCGCCGCCAGGATGCCAACGCAGCGATCACCAGGATGGCCAGGACTCCGGCGCTGACTGCCGCGAGCGGGGGCGGTGACACGATGCGGGAGATCAGCCAGCATCCGCACCACAGCACCAAGCCCGCCGCTGTCGGCAGGGCCACCGCGCCGATGAACGCGAACGTTCGAACTCCGACGCGGCGAAGGACGATGAGATAGCAGGGCAGAACTACGACGCCGACTGCTGCGAGCTGCCCGAGTGCGGCTCCGGGTGCACCCATGAGCGCGACACCCGCCAGCATCGCCGGTACCGCGGTGACGAACCAGATCAGCTGGATGACGAGAACCGATCTCGACCGGCTGAGAACGACGAGGTAGTCATAGATGAGTTCGAACCAGACCTTCAGTGCCGCAAGCGCGGCGAGGAAGACGAGGACGTCTGCAGCGGGCAGCCACTGGGGACCATAGAGGAACGCGATGATGGGCGTCGCCGCACCGCTGATGGCCAGACATGCGGGAATGGCGACGATGGTCAGCATGCGGAGAACTCGCAAGAAGTTCCGCACCATGGCCTCCCGATCCTGCTGCAGTTTTGCGAACGCGGCCGGGGCGACGGCGCGCAACGGCTGCGAGAAGATCGAGACCGGCCAGCTCGCCAGGCTGAACGCCAGCACGTAGAAGCCCAGGGCCTCTGCGCCGAGCTGGGATCCCACGATGATCTGATCCGCATAGCCGGAGGCGAAGACCACGATGCTCGCGGCCGCGAGCGGCATGCCGAATGCGACGAGCCGCTTGGCGACCACGCGGTCCCATCCGAACCGGTAGGGCGCCGGGGACCACCACCACAGCATCGCCGCCGAGACGATGCTCCCTGCCAGTCGGCCGATCGCCAGACTCATGGGGCCCATTCCCGCCAGCGCCAGCGCGAGCGAGACGATCGCACCCAGCCACGCGTTGGTCTGATCCGCGATGGCTCGTTGCTTCTGCATGAACTCGCGTTGGAGCATCGCCGCCGGTGTGGCCACCAACCCGTTGATCAGGATCGCCAGCGCCATCACCTGGACGACGGGAGTCGCTCTCACATCGCCCAGTGCGGCGGAGATCGAAGGAGCGCAGATGACGAGGAGGACCGTCAGCAGGGCACTGGTGCTCACCGAGATCGTGTTCACCGTCGGGGCGATGCGCGCGGGATCGTCGGGCCACCGCACGATCGCCAAGCTGACGCCCAGCTCGTTGAAGCTGAGCACCGCGAGCATCGTCACCGTCGCGATCGCGAACACGCCGAAATCGGACGGGCCGAGCACGCGGGCCAGCACGATCCCGATCACGAGCGTGCCGAGGCGCGACGCGATCGTGTTCAGCATGCTCCAGCCCAACGCTCTGGACGCGCGGTGCGCCACCGAGCCTTTGGCGCGGTCGTCAATCATCGCACACCGCATTTCGCAATGCCGTGGCGACGGCCACCTGATGCTCCCGTGTCAGGTGCGGATGCATGGGCAGGGAGAGCAGTTCGCTCGCTGCACGCTCAGCGATCGGCGCCGCGCCCGGCTGGTACCCCAGGTGAGCGTATGCCCGCGTGAGGTACCAGGGATCTGGATAATGCACGCCGGCGCCGACCCCGGCCGCCGTGAGCTCCGCGAGCACGCGATCGCGCTCAGCGACCCGGATCACATAGAGGTGCCAGACGTCGCTGTTGCCGGGCATCGTCTGCGGAAGGACCACGCTCGGGACATCGGCGAGCAGCTCCGCATAGCGGTCGGATGCCTCGCGACGGCGGGCGTTCCAGTCGTTCAGTCGGGCGAGCTTCGCGCGCAGCGTCACGGCGTGAATCGCGTCCAGTCGCGAGTTCATACCGACGACGTCGTGTACGTACCTGGTCGCAGAACCATGGTTCGCCATCAGACGTACGGTCTTGGCCAGGTCCGGATCATCGGTCGTCACCGCCCCGGCGTCGCCGGACGCGCCCAGGTTCTTGCCCGGGTAGAACGACGTCGCGGCGATCGCGCCGATGCTTCCCGCACAACGGCCGTGGCGGGTAGCGCCCTGGGACTGAGCGCCGTCCTCGACGATCGGAAGATTCGCTGCGGCGGCGATCGCCTCGAGTGCTTCGACCGGAGCGACCTGGCCGTAGAGATGGACCGGAACGATCGCGCGGGTCCTCTCGGTGATCGCCGCGGCGACGGCGTCGGGTGAGATGAGCAGGTGATCGCGGTCGACGTCGGCCGGCACGGGGATCGCCCCGATGCGGGACGCGGCCTCGGCGGTGGCGATGAAGGTGTTCGCCGGCATGATCACTTCGTCACCGGCACCGACGCCCACGGCACGCAGCGCCAACTCCACGGCATCTGTGCCGTTCGCGACGCCGATCGCGTGTGCGACGCCGACGAACTCGGCGAACTCTCTCTCGAATGCCGCGACGTGGGGACCGCCGACGTAGCAGGCGGCACGGAGGACCTCCAGAACCTGAGGCTCGACCTCGTCGGCGATCTCAGCGGCCTGGGCGCGCAAGTCGACCAACGGGATGTTCACTTCGGCTCCCTCGCCCTCGTCAGGCTGCGGGCAGGGACTCCGGCCCAGATCGTTTCCGCGGGCTGGTCGGACAACAGGACCGATCCCATGCCCAGAGTCGCCTCCGCGCCGACACTTCGCTGCTCACGAACCGAGGCGTTCATTCCGATGTATGCGGCTTCCCCGACGTGGACGGTGCCGCCCAGGACCACCCCTGCGGCAAGGGTGGCGAAGTCGCCGAGAACGTCGTCATGAGTGAGCACGACGTTCGGCATGCACACGACGTGCGCGCCGACGCGCACGTCCGCGGTCAGCACGGTGCCCCCGAGCAGGATGCTGCCGACACCGACCGTGCAGCTCGCCGGCACATGAACCGACGGGTCGATGATCGTTGCATAACGGTCGGCCCCGATGCCCCGCTCAGCAAGTCGTCCGACGATGGACCGGCGGCTCGCACCCTTCCCCGCGCACACCACCAGCTTCGCCTCGGGATGTTCGTCGACACGCTGCAGGGTGCCTAGTACGGGCAGACCCGCAATGGTCGTCCCGGCCTTCGCGGGGTCATCATCCAGGTATCCGAGAAGCGTTCCCCCGCTCCAGCCGGGATGCAGGCAGGCGGAAGCCGTCTCGCGAGCCAGCCCGCCGGCGGTGACCAGGATGATCGGCACGGTCATGCTCCCTCGACCAGCACCGCGATGACCCGCTCCTGCTCCGCCTGGGTCAACTCGTGGTAGAGCGGCAGGATCAGGGTGTTGTCCGTCAGTCGCTCCGTATTCGGGAGCGAACCCACGGGGGCGAGATCGCGGTATGGAGCCTGGCGATGCGCGGCCATGATTCCGCGCCGAGCGGATATCTCGGCCTGCGCGAGTGCCCCCAGCACGCCCTCACGGTCCAGCGGGTAGTCGTCTTGGACCTCGACCCAGTAGGACTGGAAGTTGCAGGTTCCGTAGTCCGGGTCGGCGACGGCTCTGAGCCCAGGGACGTCAGCGATGGCCTCGGAGTACCGGTGGGCGAGCGCTCGCCTGCGGAGGACCGCCTCGTGGAGTCGATCGAGTTGTGCGAGGCCGACCGCCGCCTGCAGGTCCGTCATCCGGAAGTTGTAACCGACTTCGTCGTAGCTCTCGGGGGCCGGCAGGACACTGCCATGGCGGTCCGCCGCAGAGTCGCTCATGGCGTGCTCGCGCAACTTCCTCGCGCGATCCGCCCAGTCGTCCCGCGACGTCGTCAGCATTCCACCTTCGCCGGTGGTGAGGATCTTGCGTGGGTGGAACGACCAGGTGGTCAGTTCGGCACCGGTTCCGACCGCGCGGCCACGATAGGTCGATCCCGCGCCGCAGGCTGCGTCCTCGATGACGATGATGCCCCGCGCGTCGGCGAACCGGCGGATCGGGTCGAGGTCTAGTGGAACGCCTCCTTGGTCGACGCCGATGATCGCCTTGGTGCGCTCGGTGACGACGGGCTCGATGGTGGCCACGGCGAGGTTGCCGGTGGTGACTTCGACATCCGCGAAGACGGGAGTTGCGCCGACATAGCGCACGCAGTTGGTCGTGGCGATGAACGAGAACGACGGGATGATCACCTCATCCCCGTCGCCGACGCCGGCCACCACGAGAGCCAGCTGCAGTGCTGTGGTGCACGACGAGAGCGCCACGGCACGGTGGGCGCCCTGTCGTGCGGCGAAGGCGATCTCGAACTCAGCGACGCGTGGTCCCTGAGCCACCCAGCCGGACTCGAGTACCGCCGTGACCGCGGCGATCTCCTCGGCCCCCAGCCAAGGCTTCATCACATTGATGCGATTCATCGGCTTGTCCCCGTGCGTTGGAATTCCGCACGTTCCGACTCGCTCAGTTGTTCGCTCATGCTTGGGATTTCCCTTCAGGACCGGCATCATGCAGATGACAGAGGTGACCGATGCCAGAAGAGCTCCGCCGGCGCCGTTGGGTACTCATCTGCCTCGCGGCATATGCGACAACGGTCGCGCTGGTTGTGCTCTTGCCGATCTCGTACGCGACGATCGTGCAAGCCATCGCGGAATGGCTCGACACGACGCTCGGCGTCGGCGGGTTCGGCGCGGGTTGGATCGAGTCCATCGCGAACGTCTTCATGTTCCTTCCGCTCGGTCTCTTGCTGACGCTGCTCTTCCGACGTCCTTGGTTCGGTGTCTTGCTCGCACTTGCTCTGTCGGTCGCCGCCGAGCTCGCCCAGCTCGTCATTCCCTCGCGGCAACCGAGCCTGCGAGACATCCTGGCGAATGCGCTCGGAGCGGCGCTGGGGGCAGCGCTCGCGTGGCTGTTCGTCGTCCGGCGCGATCGCCGGGAACCGTAGCGATCGAGTCCGGGCATTACGGCACCACCGACGGGGACCAGGCGTGCTCGATGAACATCTCGGGTGACCCAGAGCCGTCGGCAGGGAGGGACCAGACGTCCGTGTCGCCGGGCGCACGTTCGCGCGGCAGTCCGTACAGGATCGTGTCGTCATCGAGCCAGGCGATCTGGTCATCGACATCGCGGGTCTCCGTGTCCAGCACGCGCACGGTTCCCCCGGCGAGATCCATGATCGCCGGCGTCCAATGCGCAGTCGGTCCCGACCCTGAAGTGACGCGCTTGAACGCGATGCGTGAGCCGTCCGGCGAGAGCGACGGGCACTCCACTCCGGATGCGACGGCGGTGAGAGTCCGATTCTCCAGGTCACCGCGCACCAAGTAGGTCGTGCCGATCGTCGTCAGCCCGGCGGTCGCGTAGAAGCTCGTGTCGTCGATGAATGTCACGCCCCAGTAATTGCGATCAACGGGGGAGACCACTTCGCCGTCGATGATGAGCGCGTACTCCTCCAGATCGCCGAAGTCGCGTCCATCGGTGGTGTGCACCTCGGTCTGCGTCGAGAAGCCCACCGTCGCGTATGAGTGGCCGGTCACGAAGGAGGTCGTCGCGACCAGCGCACCGTCGGGAGAGATCCGGGCGCGGCTCGGGATGCCTGACAGCGGCCACGACTCCACTTGGGCGCCGTCATCTGTGTAGAGGGTCGCCGTGTAGCGGGGGACCACCCCTCGCTCGGTCCTCAGGCAGATGAACTCGGCGTCGGACGCGGCGACCCGGTCACAGGCACGGTCCACGAGAGCTCGGGGTCCCTGCGGATCGCTGAGCGCGACGCTGGCGACCTGACCGTAGCCGTCGCCTGCCGCGGTGTTACGGAACACCACACGGTCGCCCGTCGCCCAGTCGTGGGAGGAGGAGGTGGCGATCTCGCTGGGGCCGGATCCCCTCGCCTGGTACTGGAGCCAGCCGAACACGCCGACGCCGGCCGCGATGCCGATCACGATCACCGAGATCAGTGCGACAAGCAACCACTTCGCCCGCTCCGTCATGACTCGCCCCTCACAGGCATGACGGGCCTGAGCAGCAGCGCGGCGACCGGAATCGCCATGGCGAGGAGGCCGGCAACGACGAGCATCGAGGTCTCGCGTCCGAGCGCATACCAGAGGAATCCGAATCCCACCGCCGAGACGAACCGGGTGAGCGCGACCACTGTCTGCGCGGCCGCGATGCCGGTCCCGCGGGTCTCGGGTGTCGTCAGCTGCGCGGCCAGCGCGGCGAGCACTCCGTCTGTCGCCGCGTAGAAGGCGCCGAGGAACACGAGGCACAGCACGGTCGCGGCGACGTCCGCGACCGGCAGCGCAGCGGTGATGTAGGCGGCGAGCAACGCCGCATGCCCCCACACGAAGACGCGCGTGCGGCCGATGCGGTCGGCGAGAGCTCCCAGGGGGATGGCGAGCGCGAGGAAGGCGACGTTCGTGCCGACATAGAAGAGAGGGAACCACTGGGCGGCGAAACTGCCGCGTGACTGCAGCACGAGATAGACGAAGCCGTCCCCGATCGTCAGGAGCCCCAGCAGGCCGGCCGCGGCGAGCACGCGGCGCATCGGGCCGTTCGTCACGATCTTCCAGTCGAACCGAACCCGCGGCGCGGCATCCGGCTCCCCAAGGGTGGCTGGGCGGGGGCGGGTGCGCACGTTCGGCACCACGACACCGAGGATCACGACGCCGATTGTCGCGAATCCGAAGGAGGTCGCGAAGATCGTTTCGTAGCCGTCGGGGATCACCAGCAGGATGAAGAACGCCAGCAGCGGGCCGACGGCCGCACCGATGTTGTCGAGTGTCCGATGCGCGCCGAACGAGATGCCCAGCCTCTCCGGTTCGGAGGCGGCAGTGATGAGCGCGTCCCGCGGCGCGGTGCGGATCCCTTTCCCCACACGATCGGCCGTTATCACGGCGGTGATCGCGGCGAAGCCGGAGCCGAAGAGCAGGCCGAGCCGGGCGACCGCGGCGAGCGCGTAGCCGGTGAAGGCCACCCACTTCGGCTGGTCGAGGCGGTCTGAGACATGCCCTCCGGCGATCCGCACGAGCGCGCTCACGCCCTGGTAGAGCCCGTCGAGGAATCCGAACGCGATCGTCGAGAGTCCGAGCACCCCCGTGATGTACAACGGCAGGATCGCCGAAACGGACTCCGATGAGATGTCGGTCAGCATCGAGACGATGCCGAGCGTGATGACGGTCGACGAGACGGCGCGGATCCCGGCGGGGCTGTGCGGCTTCATCGCGGACGGCGCGCCCTCCTGCTCCCCGGGCTCGGGTGTGTTCGAGAAGGAGATGTACATGACGAGGGTCAGCTCGTCCGGAAGACGCCGTGCACCATGTACACCGTGCCGGTGCCGGCGGCAGGCGTGAATGCGAGGGTCAGCGAGTCGAAAGCGCTCGTATACGAGAGCGACCCGTCAGGGCTCGGCGGCGCGGCCACCAGCCCCTTCGACGCCCACAGCTTCGCATAGTGGTCGCTGACCTGCTCCGGCGAGGCATCCGTCCGTGCCAGGAGCGACACCTGCATCACGCCGCCCTCCGTCGCGATGTCGTTCTGCACGACTTCCGCCCCCGGTGCGGGACCCATGACCTCTGCGGGAAACCCATCGACGAGCTGCCCACTGCCCGAGGCCGACTCCGGCAGCGGTTCCGTGAGCAGCGAGGCCGGTGGCGGCAGGGCCGGGAGGCCGCCTGCGCTGTCCGTCTCTGTCTCGCTCTCGGGCGTCTGGGGCACCTCGCTCCCTGTCGTGGGCGTCGCGTCCGGCAGGGGTCCTTGAGTGACGGATGCCGACGGAGAAGGAACGGGCGGCGTGGCCGCGGTTTCGGCCGTCTCGCCGGCCGACGCAGTGAAGAACCACACGGCGGCCCCGACGAGCACGAGCACGACGACGCCCACGGCGATCAGCACGCGCCACATCGCCGGCGTGAGCCTTGCCCGGCTCGCCGTCTTAGCTTCCTGCCGATCCTCCATCGGCGGCCCCCCCAACCGTTCTCGCGACCTAACCCCTGGTCGATGCTGTTCCGTGTCGTCGCCGCACGCCCTCACGCGCCGTCCCAGGGACCCGCGGCCACGCCCAGTTGGGGGAATGGGCAACCGCCGCGCGCATGACCGCCAGTGTGCACCTGGCGGAGCGCGTCGGCTCGTGACCGCGGATCCGGTTGTTGGCGGCCGGCGACGCCGTTGTCGCCGGCCTGGTCTGCTGCGGGGGCATCAGTACGCCCCCTTCGGTGCGATCATGACCCGGGCCGTGCGCCACATGATCATGACGTCCGTCGCGATCGACCAGTTCTCCACGTAGCGAAGGTCCAGTCGCACGCTCTCCTCCCATGACAGGTCGCTGCGACCGCTGATCTGCCAGAGCCCGGTGATGCCGGGCTTGATGTACAGGCGCCGGTAGACCGTGCCGTCGTACCTCGTCACCTCCGCCGGAAGGGGCGGCCGCGGCCCGACGATGCTCATGTCGCCGCGCAGCACGTTCACGAATTGCGGCAGCTCGTCGATCGAGAACTTCCGGAGCACGGCTCCTACGCGCGTCACCCGCGGGTCTCGCTTCAGCTTGAACAGCGGGCCTGCCCCCTGGTTCTGGGCGTGGAGCGCATCGCGCCGTCTTTCGGCGTCGACGCCCATCGTGCGGAACTTCACCATCCAGAACTGACGGCCATCGCGTCCCACCCGGAGTTGGTGGAAGAGCACGGGGCCTGGGGAATCGAGCTTGATCGCAACGGCGATGAGCGGGGTGACGAGCAGGATGGGCACGAGCGCGAGCATTGACAGCACGACGTCCATCCCGCGCTTGATCGCGTGGATTCCGCCTTCGAACTCCGGGATCTTCACCTGCACGAGCGGCAGGCCGTCCAGGGGTCGCAACGAGAGTCGCGGCCCGGCGACGTCGGTGAGCCGGTTGCACAGCACGAGCTCGGCCGCCGTCCCCTCCAGCTCCCAGCCGAGGCGCCGCACGAAGTCGCGGTCGTCGTCGGGCGTGCTCGCGACGACGATCGCGTCGGCGCCGGAGGTGCGGCCGA
Organism: Microbacterium sp. Leaf288; assembly: GCF_001422925.1. GTDB lineage: Bacteria > Actinomycetota > Actinomycetes > Actinomycetales > Microbacteriaceae > Microbacterium. The sequence continues at coordinate 14,886 of NZ_LMNI01000001.1, read as the reverse complement.
AGGCCGCGGTCGAGCGGATCGATCCGATGACGGGGTACTGCCGGCCGTCGATGTCGATGGGCTCGGTCAGCGACTCGGTGGTCGTCGCGCCGATGACGTGATACGCGTGGTGGGGGTCGTTGACGAGTTTCTCGATGACGTACTCGACATCGTCCCGGGATCCCGCCACGATGACGCGCGAGACGCACTCGCCCCGCTCGCGCTCGTGGATGAGCCACTTGCGCCACATCCAGCGGCTGAACACCAACGTGACCAGCCCGAACGGCAGGGCGACGATCACCTGCGCGCGCAGTCCGGGCAGCTGAGCGAGGATGAAGACGGTCGACAGGACGCCGAAGGCGAGGCCCGTCGCGTGACCGATGCGCTTGTACTCGGCGGAGCCGGCTCCGAGCACCGAGGGTTCCCGCGTTCGCGCGAGCCACAGCAGGACCATCCACGCAGCGATGACGAACGCGCCGATGCGCGCGGGCCCCGCAAGATCCGCGAGGTCGGCACCGGGTCCAGCCTCGACCACGGTCGCCGCCGCGACGGCGACAGTGACACTGACCGTGTCGGTGAAGTCCAGCCGCCGCCGGAATCGCCGCTCCCAGAGATGGCGGCGCTCCAGCGACGGCTGGACCCTTGGGGCTACTGCAGCGGGAAGGGTCTCGAAGAGCGGGCGCGAGAGGATCGGGCGTCGGCGGAGTGTTCGGGTCACTCCGCCGGCGCCCGCGGGCGCCGCGTCGATCGCGGCCGGGTTCAGACCGCGGTCCACCGCGCGCACGATGACGCGTCCTCAGCAGACATCAACTTCTCACTGGTCGGCGCGACGTCGTCGTCGGGTGCCGTCGTCGGCTGACCATTCCCCAGTGCGCAGACCCGGCCGGGTTGTCGGGTCGAAGGGATCCCCAGATCTCTTGCGCGATGTCACTGTACGCCCGCCGAGCCAGGACCGGAAGACTTTTCCTGCGAAAACTTGACAGCCCTTAAGGGGAACCGGTATTGGGCCGAGGCCCGCCTTAAGTTCTCAGCCGATCAAGTTGACCAACGCGTCCAGCCCCATGCCGTAATTGATGCGCACTGTCGGCAGGGCGAGCTTGTCGGTGCCGATCGTGACGTAGCCGGGCTCTATGGTGCGGGCCATCTCCCAGCCCGCCTGGCGCAGGCCCTCTTTCGCGGTGTCGTTGTGGTGCCCGAACGGGTAGGCCATGATCTCTTTGACCCCGAGTACGCCGTACGACGCCTCCATGTCGGCCACGATCTCGGGCACCGAGAGGTTCGTGATGAGCCCGTCGCCGTTCGCGCCCGCGCGATGCATGTCGTGCGTGTGCGACCGTCGCAGCACGTAGGCGTTCGGGGGCGGGTCCTGCCGGTATGCGGTGATCATGAACGACGTGGTGAGCACCTTGTACTTGTCGACCACCGGCGCTGCGAGGTCGAACCAGGTCTGGTCGGCGTCGTCGTCGGTGACGATCACCGAGTGGTTCGGCAAGAAGAGGCGCCCGTCGATGAAGGCCGACAGCTCATCCCACGTGGGCAGGTAGAAGCCCGTCGTCGCGATGTGGTTCATGTGTGCGTCGAAGTCCCCGATGTAGGCGTAGTTGCCGCGCAGCCAGCCGCTTTCGCCGCCGGGATTCGCGGTGAACTGGTGATACATGAGGATCGGGATGCGGGCGTCCTCGGCCGCGTTCTGCTCGGGGCTCATCCACGCGCCGTACAGCGTGACACGCTGGTCCGTGCAGACGACGGGTTCAGAGCCGTTCACGCGTGCGGGAACCGCGAAGGCTGCGGCGTCCGCCGGCGTCGCGTACCAGCCGGCGAACACGAGCCCGTCGCGCGTAGGGATCGGCAAGCCTGCGTACAGCGCGCCCTGCGTCTGCAGCATGGGCGCGTCGGCGATGCCGTCACCTGTGAAGCTCACCGCGCATGCCGCAGGGTCGGTGGTGGACGCGAGCAGCTGCTCTTCGGGCGTCAGCGGCGTCGGGGTCGGCGTGGGTGTCGCCGACGCGGTCGCGGTGGGCGCAGCATCCGTCTCCTGATCGTCGGCGCCTGCGCGTGCGAAGCCGATCGCCGCGGCTGTGCCGCCGATGGCGGCGAGCAGCACGACAGCGCCCGCGATGCCCGCGAACAGGCGCCGGCGACGCACCCGCGCCGACGGCCGTCGGGCGGGAGGTGTGCCGAAGGTGGCCATGAGACTCCCCGCGTCGGGACCGCGCATCCCCACGTGCGATCTCTGAAGGGGATGCTACCCGGATGCCGCGTCCGCCTGCCCGACCGCGGCGCGGGTTGTGGATGATCCGCGTCGCCTTGCGGCGTCGGTGTCGCTACGCTCGTTTCCCATGCTGCCTGCGGACTGGATCGAGCACCGTCGCGCCGACGGCGAGATCCTGGGCTGGATGCTCGCCTCGGGCGGCGGTTTCCGCGTCTTCGACCTGCTCGGCCGTGACCGCACGCCCGACGGCGTCGCGGACCTCGAGTGGCTCGCCGCCGAGGAGCTGCTCGAAGAGCTCGGCATCGGCTACCTCGCCGACCGGTGGACCCTTCGCCTCGCGGACGGCACCGAGCGACCGGTGCGGATCGCCGAGGCGAGCGCCCGCGGCGTCACGGTGGTCGCGGACGAGTATGGCGCGGCATCCGCCGTCGGCGCCGATCCCGAGCGCTTCGTCCTGTCCTTCCCGGTCACCTCCGAGCTCGTCCCGCGCTGAGACGTCGCAGACCCGTCCGCCGACCACACGCGCAACGACCGGTGCCCGACGGTCCGAAGACCGTCGGGCACCGGCGCCGTGATCTTCGTCGTGTCAGCTGTACAGCGCCCTGAGTGCCGCGATCGACTCGGCCACGTCGGAGCCGGGCGCGGCGCCCGACTTGCGAGCGGCGTTGTCGAGCTGTGCGGCGACGGCGCGGTTCGCGCTGCCGTCGCCCGAGAGCACCTCGGCCTCCGCCAGGTGCTTGCGCACCTGCTCGATCGCCTTCGGCGTCAGCGACCCGGCGCGCTCCGCCTGATCGACGTACGCCCCGACCACCGCGAAGCTCGGCGCGTGTTCGAGCTTCGTCTGCAGCTGGGCGTTGAACTCGGCCTGCTGGATCTCTCCGGCGGCCTCGATCTCGTTGGCCGACATCCACGGGCTCGGCGTGAGCCCGAGGGTCTCGAAGCCGCGCGCGATCTCACTGCCGAGGACGTTGCCGTTGTACCAGTACGTCGACCAGTACCCGCCGAGGTTGAGGCCGGTCGGGTTGGGCGTGTTGATCGGGCCCCGGTCGAGATACGCGATCTCCTTCGGGTTCTTCGTGTCGGTGAAGTCGATCACCGACAGCCCGCCCTGGTACCAGGCCTGCACCATGACGTCACGACCGGGCACCGGCACGATCGATCCGTTGTGAGCGACGCAGTTCTCCTGCGCCGTCTGCACCGCGGGCAGCTTGTAGTAGCTCGCGAACTGCAGCTTGCCGCCGACGATGTCGAACAGGGCGTCAGCACCCCACTCGGGCTTGTCCGTTGCGCGGCAGCGGGCCGACGTGCCGCCGCCCCACTCGTCGGTGAAGATCACCTTCGTGCCGTCGTTGTTGAACGTGGCCGAGTGCCAGTACGAGAAGTTCGGGTCGGAGACCGCGTCCAGTCGCACCGGGTTCGCCGGGTCCTTGATGTCGAGCAGGATGCCGTTGCCCTGGCAGGCGCCGGCGGCCAGGCCGATCTCGGGGTACGCCGTGATGTCGTGGCAGGTGTTCGTGTTCGGCAGCGGCGAGTAGTTCGTGCCGGACGGATGCTGAGCGCCCGGGAGCGTGTTCTGCAATCCGTTGTAGGCACCCGTCGCGACGTCGGTGAAGATGCGCGGCTGGCTCACGACCGACGCTTTGCCGGGCTCCGCGAGCGGCACCTTGATGACGTCGATGCGCCACTGCGTCGGGTTGCCGGTGGTCACCGGGCTCTGCGTGAGCGCGGCGTTCTCGCACCCGGCGAGCTCGGCGGCCGGGCGGACGCCCGACGTCCCCGAGTTGTAGATGTAGATGTTCGCCGGGTCGTCGGGGTCGGTGACCAGGGTGTGCGTGTGCGATCCGCGGCATGTCTGCACACCGGGCAGCTGCACCGGGTGGTCGATGTCGCTGATGTCGAAGATGCGCACGCCGCGGAACCGCTCGAGGTTCACGCTTCCGGTGGCGCCCTGCGCGCCGCAATCGATGCGGCCGCGCGTCTCTTCGACCGACATGAACAAGAGGTTCCCGTAGACCGACACGTCGCCCTGACCGCCGGGGCACACGAACGAACCGCGCAGTGTGGGGGCCGCGGGATCCGAGACGTCGTAGACCTGGAAGCCGTTGAAGTTGCCGACGATGGCGTTGTCGCCGGTGAAGGCGAGGTCGGAGTTCACGAAGCCGAAGTTGCCCGGAGGAGCGTCGAACGGCGCGACGCGCGGAAGCGTCGCGAGCAGCTCGATGTTGCTCGTGATCTCCGGGACGTCGAGGTAGCCGGCGGGCGCACCCTCGCGGGGGTCGCTCTCGGCGGAGGCGGCGGTGGCCGTCAGCACCGACGCGCCGAGCAGGAGGGCTCCTGCTGCGGCGAGCGTGCGTCTGCGCCATCGCGCGGATCGGGAGTTCTTCATCGGACGTGCCCCTCTCACTGCGCTGGATACTGATGCCTCCGGCAGGAGCTCGTGCACGACAGCGTGCGCGAACCAGGCCCTGGGGGAGGCCGATGCTCGGAATCTATCGGTCTTCTGTGTCTCCTGGCTAGGATCGATTCGGGCACTTCGGGCCCCGCCATCGGTGTCGGAGGAGCGTTCTGTGACCCCAGTCGTCGCTCGGATGAGCGTTGTGCTCGCCATCGCGCTCGCGCTCACCGGATGCACCGCGACGCCGCCCGAACCTCGCCCGACCTCGACCGCCCCCGTCGTGCAGCTGGGCGCTCCCGGTGAGGAGGGCCGAACGCTCGCGCCGGGCGAGCAGCTCGAGATGACGCCGGAGGCGCACACCCAGACCGACGTGGTCTTCGTCCGCGACATGCTGCACCACCACGCACAGGCGCTGGAGATGACGGGTTACGTCGAGGACCGCACCTCTGACCGCGACATCCGTCTCCTCGCGGAGCGCATGCGGGTCAGCCAGGAAGACGAGATGGTCCAGCTCGAGACGTGGCTTCAGAACCGCGGCGAGCCGGTGAGGGATCCGGATGCTGCGCACGACGAGCACACGCTCATGCCCGGGATGCTGACTCCCGAGCAGATGGAAGCGCTCGAGGCCGCCGAGGGGGAGGGCTTCGACACGCTGTTCCTGCAGTCGATGATCCAGCACCACCAGGGTGCCCTCGTGATGATCACGGAGCTCTTCGGCAGCGCCGACGGTGCGGAGGCGGAGCTCGCGCAGCTCGCCAACCACTTCGACTCCGACCAGCGCATCGAGATCTCGCGCATGACCTCGATGCTCGCCGAGCGATCCGACTGAATCCGCCGACGCCCGGTGGGTACGCTGTGAGCCATGACGATCCTCGTGCTCACGCTTGTCGGAGGCGATCGAGCCGGTCTCGTCGCGGCCGTCGCCGATGTGGTCGACCGCCACGGCGGCAACTGGGAGAACAGCCAGCTCGCCGAGCTGTCGGGGGTGTTCGCCGGCGTCGTGGAGGTCTCGGTCGTCCCGGCGCGCGCGGACGAGCTCCGTGAGTCGCTGTCGGTGCTCGACGGGCTGCTCTCCGTCACGGTCAGCACCGGCTCCGAGCCCTCCCCGGAGGCTGCCGCCATGCGTCCGCTGACCCTCCAGGTGATCGGCAACGACCATCCGGGCATCGTCAGGGAGATGACGACGGTCCTGCGCTCCCACGACATCAGCATCGACCGCATGACCACCGAGACGCGGGAGGCGGCGATGTACGGCGGTCGGCTGTTCGAGGCGACCGTGACCGCCCGGATCCCGGCATCCGTCGATCTCGCCGCCCTCACCCAGGAGCTCGAGCGGCTCGCGACCGAGATACAGGTCGACGTCACCTTCGAGTCCTGAGCCGCGCGGTCAGGCGAGGTCGCGGAGCCGTGCCGCGAGCCCGGTGCCGTCGCCGGCTCGCCGTTCGTAGCCGACGGCGATGATGAGCAGCACCGCTCCCACCACCGACAGTGTGATCCACCACGGCATCGCCTCGATGCCGCGGCCGATCTGCACCATGAACGCCAGCACGTTCTCGACAGGCAGCACGACGATCCCGATGAGGAACGGCGCGGCGAGGCGCCGGGTGGCTCCCACCAGGATCGCGACCAGGGCGATCGCCATCACGAGGATCGCGCGCCACGTGCGCGGGTCGGTGTAGGTCGCCGCGACCGACGCGCTCAGCATCGTCACGAGCCCGGGTGCGAGCAGCGGCCACGACCCGGTCCAGCCGGCGGGCCACGCCTCGAACGACCTCGTGGGCGCGAACGGTGCGGGCCGGCGCAGCGCGAGCGCCCCGGCCGCGAGGAGGAAGAGCCCGAGCGGCAGCGAGAACCACTCGACGCGCAGGTCGCGAGGACTCCACGCGACCACCGCCGTCGCGAACGACACCGCGAACAGGAACCACACCGGTGGCAGCGCGGTCGGCGCCCGCAGGCCGCGCGCGGCGACGGCCACCATGAGCGCGAGCAGCGCCAGCAGCAGCGCCCACATCGTCCAGATGACGGACCAGTCCCGCTCGATCGCCGGCCACGCCGCGACCCCGACGATCAGCACGGCGGGGGCGCCGAGCGAGCGCGTCCGCGAGAGCAGCGTGCCCGGTGTCGCCCCGACGTGCAGCAATCGGGCGGCGCTCGCCGCTGCGCCGGCGCCGACGAGCCCGAACGCGAGCGCCGCGACGATGAGCGGATCCGTGGGCGCGGCGTCGAGCCCCGTACCCCACCGCACCCCCTGCACTGCGGCGGCCGCGGCCGCCGTGATCGCGACGGCGAGCGTCGGCGCGCTGAGCAGCCGCAAGCGGCGCACACGTGGTGCGGACGCACGGGACACGATGACGGATGCTGCCACCAGCGCCCAGGCCGCGCCCACGAGCGCGTACGCCCGGGCCGGGAAGCCGGCGTCGATCGCGAGGGCGGGCATCGCCGCATCCGTGCCGTCCAGCGCGAGCGCGATCAGCACGGGGACCACTGCAACGGCCAGGCCCACGGAGTACAGGCCGACGGCCGGACGCCCGCGCGCGGTCAGCCAGGCAGCGACGATCGCGACGCCGAGGGCGGGGGGCAGCAGGTACGGCTCGAGGCCCGTGACGCCGACGATGCCCCACGCGCTCCACAGAGCACCCGTGAACGCCGTGCCGGCGAGCGGCCACGCGTAGCGGCGCGGCGAGAAGAGGGCGGTCGCGACGAACCCGATGCCCAGGATCACGAGCACGAGCAGCGTGGTCGGCAGCCCCGCCGACGTGCGAACGAGAGAGAGTCCGACGGCGATCACCGCCGTGAGGAGAGCGGATGCCTCGACCGCGAGCCCTGCAGCCCGCACGGGTGCCGCCGGCAGGCGTCGCGAGAGCGCGCCGGCGAGGAGGTCCGCCGACGCCAGCACGCCGGCGACGATCGCCGCGATGACGGGGAGCACGATCGGCGAGCCGCTCATGGGCAGCAGCTGCGCGCCGAGGCACACCGCGACCACCGCGACGGCGGGCACCAGGGTCGCCGCGGCGAGCGTGCGCACGACGATGCCGAGCCCCGGTCGTGTCGTCGTGACGAGCGTCAGGGCGAGGCAGAAGATCACCGCGGTCGACAAGGCGGTCCAGCCGCTGCGCTCGAACACGACCTGCAGCACGCCGATGGCGAAGGGCACGGCCGTCACGACGAGCACGGCGTACCACTCGCGCGACGGGACTCGGCGGGCGAACGTGACCGCGATGGCGACGACGCCTGCCGCGCAGGTGGTGAGACAGACCACCACGATCGGGTCGGCGCCCGCACGGGCGAGCGCCGTCGCGAGCACCACCAGCGCGTAGGCGAATCCGACCCCCACGTGCACGAAGCGCGCCGCGCGCGGCACCGTGAGCGCGAGCACGCCGAGGGCCGCGACGACGGCGGCGCCCGCCCACACCGTGAGGTCGTCATCGCGCCACGACAGCACCGCGGCGAAGGCGACGGCCGCGTGCGCACCCACCACGAGCGGCATGCGGACCGCGGCCGAGGCATCCCGCAGCCGTGTCGTCGAGACGCCGCCGGCCACGACCGCCGCGACGAGCCCGATCGCGACGCGCGCCCACACCTCGAGATCCGGCAGCGCGAGCACCGTGAGGAACGCGAGCACCGCGTACCACGCCCCGAGGAATCCGAGCCACCGGGTCCCGATGGCCGGCGGCCGCCACGACTCGAGCGGTTCGGTGTCGGGGACGGGGATTCGGGGCGCTTCGGGTGCGCTCGGGGCGTGCGGCGCGCGCCCCGAAGGCACGGCGTCCGCCCCGAACCCGTGGGCAAGGGGGACGGATGCCTCGTCCCCGACCGCACCGGCGAGTGCGACGCCGTGCGGGGTCGTGATCGCCGCGAACGACGCGAGCGACAGGGCCAGCGCAGCCAGGCCCGCCGTGAGTGCGAGCCCGGTCGCCGACGGCAGCACGGTGCTCGGGCCGGCGATCACGCCCCCCAGCGTCAGGAAGGCGGTCAGCGTCGGGATCACGGCGACGGCCGCGACGACCGCGACGGCTCCGGCGAAGAACGCACCGCGCGCGACCACGCGATGCAGGGGGCTGAGCGCACCCGCGACGACGAGCCCGAGGCCGGCGGCGACGGGGAACGCCACGAGCCAGTTGCCGAGACCCGCCGCGGTGAGGGACAGCACCGCCGCGGCACCCACGATCGCCGCACCGGCGACCGCGCTCCACAGCGCTCCTGCGAGGTGCCGGGCGGATACTGCGGCGAGGGCGGCGATCGCGACCAGGGCCGCGCTCGCGAGGTACGCGGGCGAGACGCGGGTGGAGGCATCCGTTCCCCATACCGTCGCGAGCGCGGCGGCCACGAAGCCGAACTGGACGACGGTGAGGGTCACGGTCTCCGCGGTCAGCGGGCGCCCGAAGCCGCCCGACCCGCGGGACGCGAAGGCGACCAGCGCGCTCGCCGCGGCTGCCGAGGCCAGGCAGCCGGCCGTCGCCGAGAGTGCCGAGGGGGTCGCGAGGCCGAGCATCAGTGGGACGAACGCCAGGGCCACGAGGCCGCTCCAGAGCCACGCGCGGATGCCGGCTCGCGGGCCGAGCCCGGCGAGGGCACCGCCGGCGACCAGCGTCGTCAGAGCGGTGAAGACCCATCCGTCCAGCCCGGACGGAAGCAGCGCGAGCGTCGTCGCGATGGTGAGGGCCAGGAACACCACGCCGAGGGCGCCGATCGCCTCGGCGGAGAAGCGCAGTCCGCGGCGCGCGAGGACGGCCGATCCGCCCAGGAACGCCGCGGCGATGGCTCCGACGATCGCCGCGCGCGGCAGCGGGTCGGCGAGGTCGGGGTTGAAGAACGTGAACACGACGGCCGCGACGGCCACGAGTCCGGCGCCGGCGACGGCCAGCACGGACTGCACAGTCGCGGAAGGCCCTGCCGCCGGAGAGGGCGTCGCCGACGGAGCCGGAGGGTGGTGGGCGACGACTGGCTCCGCGGCGACGGCGGCGCTCGGTGCCTCCGCCGGGACGATCGGCACGCGCTCGAGCACGAGCTGTCGTGCCGTGAGCGCATCGACGGCGTCCTGGGACGCCTCCCACAGATCGCGGCCGATCGCGCCGCGGAAGTCCGCGCCGCAGGCCGGGCACCGCCGCTCGGCGACGATGCCCGAGCCGCATACCGGACAGCGCACGACGTCGAGGAGCTCCGCGATCGCCGTCGAGCTCCACGCCGGCGCCGTCCTGCCACTCGCCGTCGCTGCGGTCATGCCTCGCCCTCCGCCGCGGCGATCGCCGCCGGGTGGTCGTCGGGCACCCACTCGAGGATGTCGCCGGGCTGACACTCGAGCACCCGGCAGATCGCGTCGAGCGTCGTGAAGCGCACCGCCTTCGCGCGCCCGTTCTTCAGCACCGAGACGTTCGCGGGCGTGATGTCGATCGCGGCGGCGAAGTCGGTGACCGACATCTTCTTCTTCGCGAGCTGCACGTCGAGGTTGATGATGATCGGCATCACACCACCTCCGAGAGGTCGTGCTCGAGCCGCGAGGCTTTCCGCAGCAGCCCCCGCAGCACCACGATCAAGAGCGACAGGCCGGCGCCGACCACGACGCCGAGCAGAAGGAGCAGCGTGATCGACGGCGTCATGAATCCCGTGAGGCTCAGTGCGATGAGCGCGACGAGCACCAGGAACGTCGCGAACGCGACCGCCGCGAGACTGACGTCGACGTCGGGGAACGCGCTCTCGCTGAAGATGCTGTCTTCGCGGACGAGCGACAGCAGCCGCCACACGCAGACGAGCACCACCTGCACGCACAGGAGGAAGAGGATGCCGACGATCGTGCCCGGGATCTCGAAGTACGCGATCTCGGAGTAGCGCACCGCCGACTGGGCGGCGACTGCCGGGACCACGAACACCTGGCAGCACAGCAGCAGGAGGAGGAGAGCTGCGATCAAGGCCTTCAGGACGACGATGGTGGTGCGCTGCATGCGAGCCTGCCTATCGATAAACGGTATGTACCTATCGACATTCAACATGCCATGAGCGCCGGACCGCAAGGGCGCTCCAGCCGCAAGGGGTGAACACGAGGCCCGGCCCCGCCCCTCGACGCGATGGGAGAGGCGGGGCCGGGCCCGTCGTTCATGGCCGGCGCGGTCCGCGGCGCGCGCCCGTTGTCAGATGGCGACTCGAACGGAGCGCGGGCGGTTGCCGGGATCCGCCGGGACTCCGGGGGTCCCGTGTCCGATCCCGTGCCCGCCGCCGGGATGTGCGCCCTGCGAGCGCTGGGCGACGAGGTACACGCCGTCCTTGCGGTAGTCGAGCCGGTACGCCGCGCCTTCGGGTGCGCCGGTCACGACGAGGTCGGCGAACGTGCCCTGTGAACGCACGTGCTCGATCACCCGGGTGCCGGCCGCCGCATCGCCGAGGCCGCTGACATCCAGCTCGAGGACTCCGCCGTAGCGGGCGGCGCCGTCGACGCTGAGAGCGGGCGTCGATGCGTCCTCCAGCGTAAGCCGCAGCGTCGTGGACCGGCGCTGCGTGTAGTCCGATTGAACGCGGACGGTCTCGGCGGCCGCATCGACAAGGCTTCCGGAACGCAGCTCGACCGCGCCGGCGCCCAGCGACGAGGGGAGGCTCGCGACCACGTCGCCGCCTGAGACGAGCACGCCGCCCTCGAACGAGTTGTCGCCGGCCAGCGTGAGGGTCCCGGTGCCCGTCTTCGTCAGACCGCCCGCACCGTCGATGTCGTTGAGCCACACGTCGGCTGCCGAGAAAGCGCCCGCTGCGGCATCCATCGACACCTCGACGTCACGGTCGAACGCGCCGTATCCGTGCGCTGCCGCGTAGAGGTCGATGCGCCCCCAGCCCTCCTCGTCGTCGACGAGCGGCAGACCCGATTCGAGCGCGGTCGAATACAGCACCCAGCGCAGCTGCTCGCCGCTCAGGTAGGGGAAGCGCGAGCGCAGCAGCGACTCGGCGCCCTCGGGAACCCGCGGCGCTTCGCCCGCGGCACCCACGGCCGACAGGCCGAAGGAGGTGAGCTCGACGTAGCGGGTGTGCTCAGCCACGTACGCGTCGCGGTCGGTGCCGAGAGCCGGTGCGAGAGCGAGCAGCGACCGCGCGTCGGTGCGCGCCTGCGCGATGAGCTCCGCGTTCGCGGGATCGGCCAGCGTGGCACCTGCCAGGCCGGTGGCGAGGATCCGCCCGCCGATGACGTCGAGCGGCGAGTGCATCCCGGCCACGACCCGGCTGTAGCCGAGCTCGGCCGACGTCATCAGGAGGTCGTCGTAGTGCTCGGGTGCCGATGACGCCAACCCGAGCCCCGCGAGGAACGCGGCATTCGTGTGACCGCTCGGAAAGCCGCCGTCGGTCGCCGCGTTCTCCTCGGGCACGAGACGCACCACGAGCTCGGGCACGACCTCGACGTCGTCGCTCCAGCGGAACGGGCGCATGTACTGGTAATAGTTCTTCGCGTTGTTCCCGCTCGCAGACGAGCCCCGCAGCGTGTCGACCAGTCGCACTGCCGAGCCCAGCGCCGACGTTCTGTCGGCCCACGCTCCGTTCGCGTTGCCGGCATCGTTGTACGAGACCTCGAGTGCATCCGCGGGAACCTCGGTGATCGTGGTGCCGGCGTTGGTGAGCGCCATGAACGACTCGGCGTCGCCCGCGAGCCCGGCGATCGCCGAGTAGCTCTGGTGGCGGCGATCGTTGATCCAAGCCTGGGCGCTGTCGGCGGCGGTGCGATTCTGGGTGATCCGCTCGGCGGTGCCGATGTTCTCCGCATGCACCTGCGCGTTGAGGACCGTTCCGTCGTTCCATGTCGCGCCGGGCGAGAAGTAGTCGAGCATCGGTGTGAGCACGCCGATCGCGGGGTTGGTCTCCGGCGTCGCGTTCGCCCCGGTGTTCTGCGTGTACGTGCGTGCGAACGTCCCGTAGGCCCCAGGGCGGGGTTCGATCGCCGTCGAGGGGGTGAAGGCCTCGGAGTCGCCGGAGCCCGCGGGCCGCGCCCCCGGACCGCCGGGGTTGCCGTTCGCCTGCGCGGCGGCGGGCGTGAGGATCAGGGATGTCAGTACGACGCACCCGATGGCGGTCGTGGTTCTTCCTCGGCTGAGGCGAGGTCTGCGGTCGGTGATGGTCACGTCAACTCCTTCGTTCGACACCCCCTGGGGCGCGCAGGCACGCCGCAGCGAGGCCTCGACGCAGCGGCCATGGGGGGAGGGGAACACGCCGGCTGCATCGTCCTGCGCCTTCGCGGGCGCGGTGCGCGTCTCTTCGACACGGTGCGCGAACGCCCGGCGCAGGTGCGCTGAAGCCAACTTATTGAGAGTTGTAAGAATGTGCAATAGTCCTGACAAAGGCAGGATCCGCATCGCTCCGACGACACCACCGCGGTGCCGCTCGACGCCCGGCGCGAGTAGCGTGCGGAGGCGTGGGCTCCCTGATCTACTTCAACTCCGCCTCACTCGACGGCTACATCGCCGGCCCCGACGGCCGCTGGGACTGGGCCACGCCCGACGCCGAGGTGCACTCGTTCGTCAACGATCTGATGGCGCCCACGCGCACCCACCTCTACGGGCGTCGCGTCTACGAGGTCATGAAGGCCTGGGAGGACTTCCCGCTCGACGACCTTTCGCCCGCCGAGCGCGCGTTCGCGCTGCAGTGGCGCGACGTCGACAAGGTCGTCTATTCCGCGACCCTCGAGGCCGTGACGACCCGCCGTACCGAGCTGCGCACCACGTTCGACCCTGATGAGGTGAGACGGATGAAGGATGCCTCGGCCACCCCGATCGCGATCGGCGGCGGTCGGCTCGCCTCGGTTGCGGCGCGCGCCGGCATCCTCGATGAGGTGCACACCGTGATCGCGCCCGCGGTCGTCGGGGGCGGCATCCGCTTCCTCGACGAAGGGCTGCGTCTCGACCTGGAACTCATAGGCGAGCGCCGCTTCGCGAAGGGGTCCGTGTACCTCGGCTACCGCGTCAGGCGCTGAAGGAAGACGAAACCCCCACGATGTAGAAGCTACGCGGGGGTTCCTGGGGCGAGTGTAACGCTCGCCCTTGTGGCTCCGACCGGCATCGATCCGGTGACCTTTCGATTTTCAGTCGACGCAGGGGGGTTCCGCGTGAGTCCGTCTCGGTCCAGAACCCGCGGAATCACGCGGATCCAGCGCGTTCTGGATCTGCCTCGATCAGGCCGGATCTGTGCCGTTCGTGGGTGAAATGTGGGCAAAAGGCCCACGGTGGCGTGTGCAACTGACGGAGCCCTATGACAGAGGGGTCGCTGCTTTCTGTTTGAGGCGCTCGTAGGGCGTTTGGCCACCGAGGGCGCCGTGGGGCCGATCGTANTGTGCAACTGACGGAGCCCTATGACAGAGGGGTCGCTGCTTTCTGTTTGAGGCGCTCGTAGGGCGTTTGGCCACCGAGGGCGCCGTGGGGCCGATCGTAGTTGTAGTGGTCCTCCCATTGTTGGAGTCGTTCGGCGAACAGTCTGGTGTCGTCGAGGACCTCGCCTTCGAGGAGCTTGTAGAACTCGTCCGAGTCGATGCGGTGGGACCTCTCCACCTTGCCGTTCAGGCGTGGCGTGCGGGGTCGGATCTTGACGTGGTCGATGCCCTTGTCGAGCAGGTGCCAGTGGAACGCTTGCCCGAACTCCGCACCGTTATCGGTCTGCACCCGTTCGATCTGGAACGGCAGCTTCGCCAGGACGTGGTCGATGAACTGGATCGCGGTCTTCTGGTCGTTGCGCTCGTAGGCGCGGAGCACTCGGATGCGGGTGCAGTCGTCGATCGCGGTGTACTGGTACCACCGCTTCTTCTTGCCTTTCTGCCCCAACGGTTCGATGAACTTCACGTCCACCTGCAGCGCGTGACCGGGGCGTTGCTTCTCGTACCGCTTCCAACGGGTCTGAGTGCGCTTGTAGCGTTGCGAGGTCGGCAACCGACCCAGGCCGAGCTTATGCAGGATCCGCCACACCCCGGACTCGCTGATCGTGACGTCGTGATACCTCGCCAGGTACATCGAGATCTTCTGCGGCCCGAAGTGGTACTGCTGCCGCAACCAGAGGATCTTCTCGACCACGTCGCGATCCGTCTTCGTGGGCTGGTGGTGCGGGGCGCTGGAGCGGTCCTTCAGTCCCGCAAACCCCTCCGCCTCGTATCGTCGCTTCCAGCCGTAGTACGCCTGCCGGCTGATCCCGTAGTAGCGGCACGTCGCGGCCACGTTGAAGCTGACTTCCTCGACGTGCCTGAGCACCGCGAGCTTGTGATTCGCCCGCCGCTCGAGCTCTCGATCTGACATGGAATCTTCCTCCCAATCGGAAGACCCAACTGTCAACAACCTCCGTCAGTTTTAGA